>JAFDXL010000009.1 GCA_018267955.1 Bacteroidota bacterium | reverse complement strand
GTACTGTTTTTGGGGAAGCTTACACAAGCGGCGCACCATAACATCGAACTCAAACATTAAGCTAAGCAGTAATGCTTGTTCATCAGAGAAATAAAGATTAGACATACAAGAAAAATGGACAGGATTCTTTTCATTTGGGTTTAACCCAAGAGAGGAACCCGCTGGTACAAAACTCGAACTCTTTATTGGAAGATTTGAGGCGTTTGGTGGCTTTATTTTCCAAATAATATAAAAATTGTATAATCCCTTTCACTGGGCTGAAAGGGGTTATAGTCAAACACCTAATACCGCTACTAACATTTCTTGACGGAATTAAGTAATTGATTCCGTCAAAAATATCAGATGGTTGCTAATTGATATTTCCGTATTGCGGCATGATCAATTGCATCAACAATGTCCGCCAAATAAGAAAAATGGGATAATATTTCAATGGTTGACAGCTGATGCTCATCGTTGAGATTAAATTGCCCTGGATAGAATTGAAGGAATTTTTCATCAACTACACCATTTCGATGGGCATATAAGTGTCTTATTTGGAGTATTTTTTCAATCTTATCTTGTTCCGTCTCATCCAATATGTTTAAATCTTTAATTTGATGGTTGTCTGATATGAATCCTTTTACGCTGCCCCTTTGTAATTTTCCAAGTTTCTTTTTAGCCCAATATAAAACGAACTCTTGCATATCAGCGCAATCTAAAACCTCCTTAATAGCTACCTGTTGATTGGATTTCAGCGTAGATGGATTTGCTAAATATATTTCATAAAGCAAATCTGAAAGATAAATCTCAAAATTATCAGCACAGGAAGATAATAATATCCGCATTAAAATTTTTCCTTCCTGATTTGTTGTGGGTATAGTTGCCGAAACAGGATACAACAAGTTCCTCAGATCATCTATAATATTTAAGACACCAGAATAATGATCAATAAACTTAGATTTCGCCCCCGTGTTACCAGTACGAAAATTAATTAAATCATTTGCCAATTTTGAAATTTCGGGAAGTTGGTTTGTAGATGTCCGCCTTACCTCCGGATTGGAAAGAATATTTTGATTCCCTTTCCTAGTATAGATTTTATTTTCAACGGCAATTGCTGATTTGGATTTTTCGACCTGAATAACATATAAACGCTTCCCTTCTTGTGTTATATACTCATAATGTACTTCCGGCTTGGGACTTAATAGATCGATAGCCTTATGGGTTACCCCATTAGCCTGAAAGTCTTCACTTAACCCTGTAATCTTTACCTCCCCATTGGCATCATTCACACCTAATATAATAAGCCCGCCTTCTGAATTTGCAAATGCCGCGATCAGTTGTGCAAGACTTCTGGCAGGGGGCAGAACGGCTTTGTATTCTAATAGCTCGCTTTCCGGGCTTCCGATTATTTTTGCGATATTTTTAATATTGCTCATCATTAAATAGGGAATTTGACTATTTTGGCTTTCTTCAGCAGATGACCCAAAGAGATCATTTTGGGTTGATCACCATCATCCACCCAAAGTTCGGAAGGCTCATAATCCAGAATGTCTCGTTCTGAACCATAGTAAATAATAACCTCTTTATTATATGCTGGCCTGGCAACAATGCTTATTTCTTTTTCGTCCTTTAGTATTCCGGCGAGGATGGTAGGCGCAGTAGTGTCATCCAGGTTGTCTAAATTGTAATTGTCCAAAGTCTTCAAATGAGCTATGATGTTTTTCTTGGCCCTTTTAATCAGGCTTTGTACATACACGAACATATCTGTTGTAGGTGTGGATTTATGCGAATAAAGCGCAGATAAATCCTTATCCTTTATTGCCTCTTGCCATTCTTTTAGGGAAGTAATACCCATGTTTGCAAGTATCTCCTGCGTTACCGGTAAAAGCATATTATTGCCAAGTGAAGCTGTCGATTTATTTTCCAATACTTCACGTAGTTGTTCCAAGCTCTTAACATTATATCGTTTAAGTAACGAATACAGTTCCTCCGCCTTTTCAATCGTCTCGAATAAGCGGGGATTAGATTCGATAGCCTCGGCTACTTTCGATAGGTCAGTTTTGCTGCGCATTACCCTGTAGAGGCTTTCTTTGTCCTCAATGGTATTCATAAACAGTTCGGCCCTTCTTCTATAAGTCTCTGAAAAAAAACCTTTTCCCTCTTCGGGATTATTGTCAAACCATTCGGACAATAAGCTGATAGCTTTATTAAAATCCTGATCTTTAGCCTTTGGGCTTTTTAGTTTCTCATTTATTTTTAGTGCGATTTCGCTCTTCTTCTTGGCAACAAATTTTCCAAAGTTGATTTCTTCATGGAGCAGGATATTGTTCCAGTCTTCGCCTAACAATTGCAGAATCTCTATCAGATCAGGATCATTTATTTCATCAAGGTAAAGTTTGCTCTTTACCAGGAACTTACAATTCTGGTTTGGGATAATAGCATATTTTTCAAACAAGGGCAGGTTCACCTCATCATCCATAATGAACTGTCCAATTTCATTAAGCCATTCAAAAGTATCCGCCTGGGTTTTTTGCAGGCATTCTGCCAGCTTGGTAATTGTCTCCATTTTGGCAATGTCGCTGGTTATTTCTGCGAATGTTATTTTGTGAATGTCATCCCAAATGACCTCAATCCAATTGTGGAGGTCATTTTTTTTGCATACTGAAGCCGGAAACATATCAAATGTATATTGCCATAAACTTTCCCTTACTTCTTTTTTATATGACCTTAATGGAAACCAGGATTCCTCTAATTTTCTGCCAGTGCCATCTTCCGCTTCTACAATTTCTCGTTTTAGCAAAAACTCCCTCAAAGGCTTCTGAATATTCTTGATGTACCACTCTTTATCAAAATAGCTTTCATCAGTAGAAGGTATTTTTGAATTGGCAATATGAAAGATATTTTTGTAAGAATCACACCTGATATTTTCCACCAAGTCTTTGTAAAGGCTCAATGCTTGTTCCAGTGTTTTCTTATTTTCTTTTACTTCCGGGTCGTTATCTCCCATAAGCCAAACCCCATCTCTTTCTGTTTGCGGGTTGAAAAAAAAGCTATTTACAACAATCGGGAAGTGAAAATCTTCAGTACCGATCAACGGGAAATCACAAAAGAGTTTCGGGATTTTTTCGAGGGATTGCAGTTCAAAAGTATCGGACTTTTTTATGGCCCGTGCTGCTATAGAAACTGTTCCGTTTGTCGCAAACAGCATCCGGACTACTGTTGAGCTTCCACCTTGAGTTTTAGTTATTTTCTTGAACCCATCTACAACCTTCGGATTGTTGGTGTATTCAACTTTGTTCTTTTTTACTTTGTCTATGATCTCTACTGAATGTATTTCCGGAATAAACGAAAGGACGTATGGTATTAGGTTGGCGAACTCATCAACGCCAATTTGTGCTATATCCTGTTGCTCTTTTGTTTCCAGCGAATAGGTAAAAGAAGTATTAAATTCTTCTTCATCGTACTCATCAATTTCCCCGTCTTCTGTCGATTCGTGAAAAGCACTCCAGGCGGATTCGATCTTAGGTATTAGCAAGCCCGTGGTTTTACCGTTCCGATTCAAAGGAAAACCAAATTTATACAAGGCTTCGTCGTCGGTTTCAACTATGCCTTCTATATACACTTCTTTTGACAGCAAATGAGTGGTGAGAAACCCTGTACCGAACCTGCCAGTGCGTTTACTTATTTCACCTTCCTCTACCTCTTTTGAGGAAATCTGATTGATTAATCCCCGAATATCTTTTTCTGTAAAGTGGCTGCCGTTGTGGGAAAACTCTATCTTGTCATGACTATACTTTATCCTAACAGAGACCTTCCTATTAGTTTCAGCTACGCTGTCCTTTGCATTTTGCAACAGCTCCCAAGCCCAGCGACCATGATTATTTTGAACCGTTTTTTCTAAATCATGGAGTCGCTTAATGATCTTATCAGCAATGGACCTATTTCCATCTTCTTTTCTTCCGTTTTCAATGGACTTAATCATGCTTTTGCATTTTTATAGGCTTATTTTTTAATGTTTTTGCGTCTTACATTTCCTGGCTACATGTAAAAGCTTACTTAAACCATTGCCGAGTCGTGAACAATTTAGAGTAGATTTCTTAAGGCAAAATTATATCCTACGGCGCGTAGGCTTGTTAGAAAAGATCGTCCGTTCAAATATTTCATAAATAATTTCTACAGTTCCATATCCACCTAATTCTATTTCCTCCTGTTCTTTTGATTGGAAATATTGTAAATAGAGGGTGCCATGCCCCTTGTAAAAATCTAAAAATAGATAATCTGTATAGTCGTATATCCCCAAATTTGCAAATTCATTTACAATACCCAGATTAAATAAGGTGCATTCACCTTTTTTATCCTCATACCCGGACATTTCAAATCGTCTATGCTCTTTTAGCATATCGTTTTTATCAATGTGTCGCAATTGGGTCAATAAATTTTCATCGAAGGCTAATCGGTTGCGAATAAAGTTAAAAACATCCTCCTTGGACTGCTTCTTTAGCATATCTGCCGTCTCATTTTTACTTAATGTACTTTCATAAACTACAATAGCAAGTTTAAGCCATCTGGGAATTTCATTATTGGGTTGGGTAGCGGATTTAATACTGTCAGTAGTATTTCCAGTTATCTCTGCAATATCCGCATTGGTATATCCGAGACCACCTTTCATTTGTTTAAATCTTTCATGCCAGTTCATTTGTAAGTGTTTTTTTTGTGAAGGTAATAATATAATTACCTAAATAGAATTTTTAGTAACAATATGATTACTTTTATATTTTATGGAATACCACCATAGCAATATTTTTATAAGCTTGCCGGTATTTAATTAAGGTAGCAATTTCGGTAGATTCGTAGGTGCAAAAAATTACCATGCAAAAAGCTGTAATAGAAATTAATGAGATTAGGGACTATTTTGTGTCGTGGATTACCAAAATAAAAATTGACAATGCCCTAAGCTTTTTTGACATCAACAAAATATCAGAGGGCACAGTTCAACGATTGCTGCAATTAATATATGGATATGATCTGCTGGACTTGAATGATGAAAAAAAGAACTTCCCAGGAATAGATCTTGGCAACCGTACATTGGGATTGGCTTTTCAAGTCACTTCCCGGACAGATGCGAAAAAGATTACTGATACGCTAGAAACTTTTATCGCCCAAGGTTATACGAAAGACTTTCCGAAAGGTATTCGGTTTTTCATTATCAGTGATAATAAAATGCCTCGCATCAACGTCAAGGCACTGAACAAATACAAACCGATTTTCAATATTAAAAAAGATCTTTATTATCCTGCGCAACTGATACAGGACATCGAAAATCTTTACTATTCTGATACCGAGCGATTTACAGCTATCAGGAATTTCTTAGCGGCTGAGTTTGGGCAGCATCGTAGCCCATTATCTATTACCAAATTGACATCTTCTACTGAAAAACTGAAATTTTATAAACGCCTCTTTTCTGCCAATTACCAACCCGACACGAACAGGTTCGTAGATTTTGCTTGTAAAATGGGAGAAGAAGAAATCCTTACCAAAAACCTGCCGGAAAGGTTGTTGGCAAGTAAAGGCATTATCATTACCGGTCCTTCCGGTTGTGGAAAATCTATTTTAGCGAGACTAATGGCGGTGACTTTTCTTAGTAGTGGCCTACCTGTTTTAGTCGAAGCAAAATATTATGATGGGGATTTTAATATGCTCTTTGACAAAGAGGCAAAAGCCTTTGGGTTTGATGATGGAAACGACCTTTTAATCAGCTGTAATCGAAACGAACTTAAGATTTTGCTCATTGTTGACGGATTCAATGAATGTAAAGCTACAATGAAAGCAAAGCTTTTACTTGAATTGGAATATGTTTTTAAGACCCATAGACTGCTGCTGCTTATTACTTCGCAAATTTTGGAGGATAGCGTCCAGGCACTGAATCTTACTGCTGTCAGTATCAGTCATCCGGATCTGGCCATTAAAAAAGCAATAGCAACCAAGTATAGCAATAAAAAAAATAGCGAAAAATTGGACACCATTTTAGCTGTAGTTTCAAGCGGCCTGGAAGCCAAAATGATCGGTGAGATCGGTTCGTCATCAATCGAGAAGATTAGCAAGTTTACCATCTTTGAAACCTTCATCAAAAAAAAGCTCAATGATTGGCACGCTGACGGGATAACATTGTTATCACACATTGCCCGGTTTTTATCTAACAAAGTCGCTTTTAGTTTATCAGAACGACAAATAGAAAATCTACTGCAATCCATAGATATGCCTGACGGGATTTATCGAAAATGTATTTCGGCCGGATTGATAGAGAATAAAGGATATAAAGTAAGTTTCGTACATGAAATGTTCTTTAATTTCTTTGTAGCCGATAGTGTCGTTCGTTTTGCAATAACCGTCGATGATATTATAAATGGGGTGAATGCACCAAAAAATCACGATAAGAAATTACTCATTATCGGTTCTATTGCCGATATAGACTTGCTTAATAAAGTATTACAGAGTTTGGCTGATGTGGACCTGTTGGTAACACTTTATGCTGGTGAAGGTGGCCATTATGGTAAGCTTTGGATGGAGCGACAGTTAAAGATGGTATTAGTAAAAATATGCGATGAAATTGGCACACTTGATTTTGAATTTGGAGAAAATGCGCTAAATGGGATTCAATTTACAGAGGAGAGTTATAACCGATGGACGGACCAGGAACTGGCTTTGATTTCTACAATACCATATATACTGGTGAAGAACAATTTAATACCGGAAGTATTCGACCTCGTTGGACTCATGGATGATCGCTGTGAACAGGCAATCAGAAAATTGTGGAAAGCTGCAAAACAGAAGAACATAAGCGTAAGGTCAGCAATTTTCGCCACCACCTACATCGGTTTAAATGGTAGAGATGCAGCGATAACGAAAATATTCTCCAGTTTGCAATCCGGTTTCGTGACCTTTCGTGCTAAATCTACAATTACAGAATTGTCTATCCAGGAGGTTATCAAAAATCGAATTTTAAAGCCTGGCCAGTTTTATTTATTGCTCTTGTTGCTTCGTTACGAGGGAAAATTACGGTTGTGTTATCCCTATGTAATAACTCTGCTTAAAAATTGGCGCAGTGCGCCTTACTATCTTCTAAACGAAGTCTTGCATCAGATTGGTTATTGTTATAACACGGACGAACAGCGAAATGATTTAATTCAAGCATTGAATACCATTCATTCAGAAACTCAAAACGTGTGGCTATCAACCTCCATATTTGACGCATTAGGTCAACTTGGTGCTTTGAACGAAGCTGCCACAGATTACGAGCCTACCGTGCAAGCCGAAATTATGCAGGTTCTTAATCGTCCTCCAGATGATAAGGAAGCGTGGGACAGCGCAGCCGGTATATATTACGCCCAGTTTGATCATCCTTATGATACAGCCTATCAGAATGCCATTCAACAACTAGCAATCCATGAAAAGACAACTTTTTATAAGATGGCACTTCAGGGGTATAATAGTTCACTATTTACTACAGCATTAATGATTGACGCATGGAAGCAATTAAGTGCTGATATCGCTCCTTACTTAGTACGATGGGTTGAACATCCAATCCTCGAACCTAGTTCTCCGCAGGACTCATTAAAAACGTTTTTAATTGCGCACCTTTTCTTAGCAAAAGCCAATTATCCGATTATTAGCCGCTATGCAAGTGAAGCTGACCCCAAAAACAGATCTTTATTTTCGGCTGCAGAGGTATACTATTGGCTTAACAGATCGGACTTTTCAGTTGAAAATAAAGAAAAGGCTGTAGCTGCAAGTAAAGTGTTGTTTGACCGCAATAACCGGTATTGTATTGAATCAATCTGGCAGTTTTGCCACGCACTACATCAATCAAGTTTACAGTATGTGCTTGACCTCAAAAATATCACCACAATAGAATCGGCATTTCCAGATCATGTTACTGCATTCTGCAGAAAGGTTTTAGAAAATTTAGAATGGCAATTATCTATTTTCGGCTTTCCAAAAGACCATGAAGAAATTAATACGCATGCGATTTGGCTTTTGGAAAACAATGGCAGCATTATAGATGTCGATTTACTTAAGCCTTTGTCCAACCATTCCAGATATGGTAGGCATGCTGTCGAAGCGATCAAAAAATTGAGCTATGAAAATTGATCAGCTAAAAGATGATTAGGATTGGCAGGAGTAGCCAATTTTTCAAAAATGGTCTGCTTCATTTTTTCATAATATTCGAAATCTTTTCTTAAATCAACATCAACCTTACTGCTTTCAATTATATAAAATTCGTTTTGTATTCTTTCTTTAATGCATGATCTCATAGAAGGTGATAAATCAACAACATTAGCATTAAGAAGAAACTCATAAACAATACGAATGAAGAGCTTAATGGAATCAATTCTTTGCGCAATCAAATCGATAAATCTATCCCTTTCCCCTACGGCAAATTTCGCGACTGTAACGCCGGAAAACCAAAGCGGTGTTTCATAATCAAGAACTGAACGGTTATAGGTACTTCTGAGCTGGCTTAGAGCAATGTTAACAACGTTAAAAATAATGATTGATGCTTCTGTTGTCGCCTCATGTTCATAATTGAAATATGCCATACCTACGCCAGCTGTTAAAAGATAAGGTTCCCGTTGACGATTTGTTGAATCACTGGATGAAGATAACCAGCCTTCATGTGTATTTTTATGCTTGCTGAATAAGTCTTGCCATCTCTCAAAGCTGTTTTCGTAGCTGGCGAGCACTTGGCTAAAAAAATAAGCCTGATTGATTGCTTCTATATTATCAATATCACCAATTGCGGACCAGTAAAATTTTTTTGACTCCAAATGTTTTATATAGCATTCATAAAGTTTGTCCCTAAAAGAGATATCACTGGGATTTATTATCAGAGTACTAACCATTTTTCTCAATCCTTCATGATTGACTTCGCCATTAACCTGATCAATCATGTAATGATAAGCCTTGCTATCCATATTCAGGCGTTCCTGAAAAGAGTCATTAAGCACGTCAATAATCTTCCTCTTAAATGCAACGCCCGGATGAGTAAGGTAAAGCTTGCTATGACTGTTTAGCCAATCAATAAATGGAAGGAAATATTTTGACGAAGACATGGAGGGTTTGGGAAAAATTATATTCAGGATATCATTAAATGAGTTTTGTATCCTGTTTTGTTCCCAATCATCTAAAATGTGTTGCGCTTCTTTTTTAGCTTCTTCTGTCAAAGTTGAGTCATTGATTTGTCCATAGGGCTTATATTCAGCTAATCTTTTTAGATCAGACAATGATCTCATGATAAAATCGAAGTAATTCTTAAGTGCAAAAAGAAGCAGGTATTCTTTAGATGTTTTACGAGGCTTTCGAGAACAAATTTCCCGGATAATGTCTATATAATCATCCAAATTATTAATAAGCAATACTGCATGGTCCTGGGCAATAGGGTATTTCAGGTAATCAATAAACATGAGAAAAGCAGAAGTTCCTAATTTTTGCGACAATTCCCTCTGAAGGTTGATCTCCCTGGTAAAATGTACCATGTCGGCATCTTTTGTTGCTGCTTCTACGTAATTAAAAACGGAATCTTTCGATAGTTTTTTCAACTTAGCGATGTAATCCTTCGCAGCTTTATCCTGGTTTCGATGAGAGAATATGAGACTGACTATTGCTGTGAGCGAAGTCCGCGTTCTTGGTTTAAGAAATTTCGTTTGTTCAGAACGAATTTTGGTAATCGAAATACTATTGAGCCATGCTTCCTTTATTTTATATTCAATTTCGAGATGTTTATCGATGTTTAACCACTCTTCATAAGTTTGTAAGGACACATCATAAGCAAGCTCTCTGCCCAGTACCTCTTCAACGAATGTTCTCAACTCTGAATAAATTATCAGCTTATCATCATTAATACGATCATCTAAAAATAGCGACTCATATATAGCCTGTACGACATCTGTAAAAGGCTGTTTAGATTCTCTTTCTTTAGTTCTTTCATTAATATATGAGCCGCTTCTAAAAAGTTCAAAATAAAAGATGTCACCATCAGATAGTAACGTAATGATACTCTCAGAAGTAGCCTTGTCAAAGGATGTAAAAGTTTCCTTGCCCGTCAATCTTGATTTAAAAATACTCAACAGCCAGGCAGCTATCTTCGAAATGTCCGGATAGCAATTGGCTTCAAGAAGCAAATGAACATCTTTACTGAATTCATGATAAATTTTCTTTTCCAGGCCACTTATGAACTTCGCTTTCATTTTCCGGGTTTTAAACTTTCTAAATAGGTACTTAAATCTTTTGTTTTTATTGAGTCATTCCACCATGCTAAAGCTTGCCCGATCATCGGTTGGGGGTGGGGAATTTTGATTAAGGTGGTAGCTCGTGAACCAAATTCATTAAGGGAGCTTCCCAGCAAATAGACTTTATCATCAATTACGATGTATCTATCATGAAGGGGACTTTTCCCTCCCAATAACACTTTAACTTGTATGGATTGATGTGGGAATGTTCGTTTGTACTTCTGAAGTGCCCGTTTAAATAGAAACCCCTGTTTCATTTTCCTGCCTGACTGCATTTCTGTTTTAGACTTCAAGAATGCTGCAGAAGATAATATCTGTATAGGTATTGAAGTATTCTGTATTATGTAAGCGTAATAAAGGTCTGGTGCTCCAAAATATGGGTCAAGCAACATACAGACCTTAGATGCCTTATTCAATAATTCTTGAATAGCTTGCCTTGCTCGTTCCCTATCTTCATCACCCCCTGGGAAAAAAATAAACTGTCCGTTTCGTTCCAATTCTGCAAGTTGCCGATCTTGCTGCTTCTCTTTTAAAAAGCGGGCAAGGGAATGGTCATAAGTACCGATGTTTATCGGCCGTTCACTTGAATATTTTGGGACTTTTACTTTCTTACTATTTGCACCTTGTTTGACGGTAAGATGTAATTCTGCGGTTTGTACATTCATTTGAATATTCATATTAACCCAGGTTCCTGTATGATTTTCGATAAGATGCCCACGATGATCGTAAATTTTGGTGCACAACTGATCCGGAAAATGAGGCATCTCGATTCTCTCAAGTCTTTTACCAATAGTCTGTTCGATAGAAAAAGAAATGTTCCCTGCCCTATTATCTTCCAACACAATTTTTTTCCCGATTATAGACCTGCCAACCCGCTCCCTAAACCTAATTACCATGTCCTTATTTAAATCAAGCAGCGTCTTATTAAAGCCACGTAGGTATGGATTACAACCACATAAATAAAGATTACCCATGTGCTCTTGGCGATTGGAAAAATTAAATCCGAGGTGTTTTTGACTTAAAAGTCCTGCCTTCGCCAATAATTTTCCAATTTGCTTTTCTGTCAAACCTGAGAGCCATTTTTTGCGTCGATCAATTTTCATCCAAACCCTAAAAGAAGTATGGCGTTTTGGCAAAATCTTACTAATAGTATCGTTGGTATCCCAGTTAACTAACAGTGGATAGTCGGAAGATGGCTCTGCCTCCAGATGTGATTCGTTGAAAAGCGTTACAAGACAGTTTAATGTTGAATCATGTTGTAATAAAATTCCTTTCTCGGGGGATTGAAAAAAACCTATCGCTTCAGGAATCGGACATACAATTCTCCTTGCTATATAAACTGTGTAGTTACTATCTATACTTTCTCTGTCACAATAGTTTGACGCTGCTGTACCAATTATTGGTGAAGCTTGCTGTTCCGCAGGGATCAGTTCAATAATAGTGAGGAGATTACACCATTCATCAGTTTTACGGTTATGTAAAACAAGACAGGAAATTTCAGCATTTTCGTAATCTTCTTTAAGGGTATCGAAGTAGTGGCTCATTTTTAATGAGGTTAAGTTTGATTCATTATAACATAAAAACTAGGATAAATTTCGGGGTAATATTTTGTAAGGTCTCGGATAAAATTGGTCAATACTATAGCTTCTGCCAAATTTTTTGTGTAATATGATTGAACAATAGGAAATGCCAGCAAGCCACCGCCATAAACATCACGATATACCGCAGCCTGTTGTGCCGAAAACGAAACGAAGTGAAATTGTGAAACGTAATTGAGGTTCGGTGCAAGTGGCTGCACCGCTTCTCTTGCGCAGCGGTGTTCCGCCTACGGGGAAAGGATCGCCGATGCGCCGCCCGGGAGGGGCGGTCTTAAGCCACCTTTAACGGCTGGCTGACAAAGCTGTCAAGATTGAGAAAGAATCCCCTGTTTTCGATTAAGCCATTACGGAATAAACTCCATAACAGGGAACAGCCCATTTGAGCTAAGGAAGCATTGATATATAAATCCTGTTTTTCCAAAGCCTCCGCCAGTGAACAGCTTGGCGTATCATCTGCCTGTTCCGACTGTTTCAGCAGTTCGCCAAATTCTTCCGTAATGAACGGCAGGCTGGCAACAGGTTCGTATTTTTCGGAACGAGGCTGCCGTATAGTACCGATGGTAGATAATACGACCTGCCCTGTACTTTGACTGTTCCCGAAGTCCAGCCAGTAACGCGGACAGTTCCCATAATGATGGCTGTTATCTAATGCTTTCAATATCGCAGCAATTTCAAACCTTGCCTTTACGCTGTCCACGCAGCTAATAAATATGCTTGCCCTTGCCTGTTCGGGCAACCTGCCAAAGCTATCCCTTTCAAACTTTTGCGTTTCCGCTTTCCAGTTCGTGCCTGACCATCTGTTAGCACGGTTTATCAACGCAACGGATTTATAAAGCCCTGCTTCACATTCGGCAAAACGCTGCCTGCCTAAATTGGCTTCCGTCACTATATCATCATCCCATAAACGCACCTGCAATCCTGCATGTCCTAAAGCTACCAGGCTGTGGTTCATTTCCAGCAAGGCGGTCAATACCTTCGAGCCTGTGCCGCCTGCGCCAATAAGGTTTACAGTTACAGGATTGGTGGCGTTTATTAATTCTTTGTCCGTAAAATGGACTTTAATTTTCTCCGTGTTCATATTGCAATACATCTTTTAAGGTTATCCTGCTTTTTTCCAATATTTCTTTAGGAAACGCTTCCCCTGTGGTAATAATCCTTTCCCAAAGACAGACGCAATTCCCTTTGATGGGATTATAATCACGCATCAGGTGGCTGAAATAGCTGTTGAAGAAATAGTTTTCCCATGCAGCAGTGAATGCTTCCAGTGATGCGGTTCTTTTTATGTGTACGTCCACCGTTCCCATACATACATTACCGTTTGCATATACATTGAAGAAAGGCGCATTGTATAGTTTGGTTCGTTCTGTCGGTCTGCTGTTACTGCGCAAAGCAAATACATACAGGTTGTCCCTGTCCGCCATCCATAACATCGGTGGCACATGTGCTTTGCCATTCGGGATGCCAAGACCTTCGGTAAAGTATAAATCCCTTTGCATGGCTTTGGTAAACCATACTACTTTACCCTTATCGGATTCTATGCCTAAAATATGGCTGCCGATGATGCCACCTGATTTTAAGCAAGGCTCTTTATCCTGCTTTGCCGTTTTCAGTGCCTTTGCCAATGCGTTCGCTTCCTTTACGGTCAAGGGATGGGCATTGATCGGTTTGCCGTTTTCATCCATGTCAAAATATTCTACATAGGTATCTGTACGCTGTCCTTCGGTCTGGTAGAATACAAGTGCTGCCTGCGGATGATACAACCGCCCGAAATTCCCTGTTATATCGTTCATCGTTCTTTAATTTAAAGATGGTTCAGTATATATACCAGTTCATCCATGAGGGCAAACAGGCGGTTTTCAAAGTCGAGGTCCTTACTTGTAATATCGTTTCCGTCAAAGCGTTTGATGATAACAGGTTCCTGTGCCTGCCCGTATTCCTGCCATTCGGTATTCACGCATTGCACAAGGTTTTCATGTAACCATCCTTTGCCGCCTGCACAAAAGGAAATATACCTGTCCATCGTTATTACATTTTCCACTTCGTCTTCATCGCAATCCTCCTCATTTCCACCTGTCATCGCATCCACATAGGCATTTTGGAATATGTTATCATTGGGATATTGTTCATAAAGGTCAAAGGCTTCACAAGCCAGTTGCCAGCAATCATGGTCTAAAGTATTCCTGCTTTCAAACTGCATTAACCGCTTTTTGAATACGGTTAAATTCGCACGGTTGCATATCTTTTGTTCCATGCGGTCGCCTATCCATTCCGCCTGTTCTATTTCACTCAGGTACGTGCTTGTTTCATCTGTATAATCATCCGTTAGTACCCATTCTTTAAGCATCTCGTATTCCCCATAGAGAAAACTATCCTCCTGCCTGTAGCAGGGAACACCTGCTATAAAATACAGGTAAGAACAAACCGATAACAATAGCTGCGCAGCATGTTTTCGCTTAGGATTTTTAAGCATTCGGTATAATGGCACAACGGAGATATAATACAGCATGGAGCCTGTACTATATCTTTCTTCGCTCGTAAGGAAGATTTTCCTGCCATCTTCTACCAGTTTGCATTCCTGCCAGTCCCTTACCTCCTTCTTCAGCAATTTCTCCATATCCCATAAAGCCAGTGCAATATTGTAGGGATAACCATAAGATTGCGTCTGCATCGGTTGGATATGGTAATGTCCGGCGAGTTGGGAAAGGGACTGGTAAAAATCCCGCTCCATTCTTGTGGATTCCCTACCAGTTTGTCCCGTTTTCGTTTCTTCCAGTTTAGGCAGAAAAGTAGTTTTCAGAAAACCATTGGCAGCATGGCTATCGGCACGGACTGCCGTTTGTCTTTTTGCACCTCTGCTGCGTCCTTTGTTCGCTGCATCCAGTTGATAAACCCGCTTAGCTGTTGCTGCAACTGTCTCTGCCTCGGCTTTTGGGGTGTGCGTATCACACCCGATATGATATGTTCCTGCATTGGTCATTGTTTTACTGTTTTAGATTAACCTTTTGTTCCCATCACACTTTCAAAACGGTATTGCACCGTATCTACCCTGATAACGGGAGCGGATACCTTTGCAGTGGCCAGTATGGGGTAGATATTGGAATAAAAATTCAATACTGCCTGTACGCTCCATTTAGGTTCAGGGTCTGTTAGCCTGATTTCCTGTCCTTTGTCCTGAAGCAGGAATATTCTTTCCAATTGTGTTGCTAATAACATGGCTATTCGTTTTTGTTCATTAATATTTAGTTGTCCGTTTCGTTTTCTTCATCTTCAAAGCCTTCCTGCAATTCTTTTTGTTGCACCTGTGTTACTGCAGGCGTCGCGTCTGCGCCGAACAGGTCGGGAGCGAACTGAGCCGTCAAGGATGATTTGCGTTTACGCAGGGCTTCCGCCTGTTCAGGGTATTCCGATGGTTCGGGTACTTTCATCCATGCGTCCCTGTACTTGCCATCCTTTTCCAGTTCCTCTACCTTCTGCATGGCTTCCCTGTACTTCTTCTCCTTAGCTTCTTTTTCTTTTTTCTCCTTGTCGGCTTTCTCTTTCTCCATTGCAGATTGTTTCCTGGCTTCTTCCAGTTGCTTCATATAGGCTTCCATGTTCACCATTAAACCCGAAGCTGTTTGTATCGGTGTGGTTACCTGTTCAAAAAAGCCGTTGTCCAGTTCTTCTGCTGTGCCGCGTAAATTGAACGGCGGTATGAGTTTGCGTGCTTCATCCCCGCATTGTTCGTTTTGCAGCATGACAGAAACAACGAGGCTGTTTTCTGTTCCCTTTGAGATAGTAAGCTGCAAATTGCCTGTAACGTTGAGGTCGGTAATTTGCCTGAAAAAATTTGCGTTCATCGTTTTATATTTTTAAAAGTGGTTTGTGAATGTTTTTATCGTCATTGATTCGGTAGCCGTTAGATTGGATAATGCCTTCCAACAGGTTTCGTGCCTGGCAGGTATCCCAATCATCGGTCTTTGTCATATCCAAATAATGTAACCGTTCAAATTGCCTTAATATTTGAGCTATTATGCTCAACGCCCTGTATTCCGTTTTGTCTGCGAGATTGCTCATGATCGTTTGATTTTTAGCTAAGTGATTTTTTATAATCCTGTATTGTTTGGTAGTTGTACCAATTTATTTCAGAAGCCATCCCACCAAACCCCATAACATCATAATGGTAGCAGCCCATTTCAATATCCATTCCATGAACAGGGTTATCAGCCCCACGAAATAGTTATTAAAATGCTGCAAGCCGCCTACGCCCCTGCGGTTGAATTGGCGCATACCTATATATAGCCTGATAGCTAAACCGATAAAAAATAATGTGGAGTAGGATGCGTGATGCAGTAAACTGATGATCGTTCCCATGACCTTGCATTTTTAAGCGTTAAATAATAGCTCAACAGCCTGTACAAATTTTCTGTTACCGTGCTTGCGCACACCGGTATATAAGTTCAGGCAATGCACCATGTACAGGGAGAGATAACCATCAAACAACTGGTCAGCAAACAGGCCGCTTTGCGTATGCAGCCGTTTACCGTACCTGCCTATCTTATTGTTTACTTCCCGAACAAAGGATAACCATGCATCGAAGGTGAACAGGCCGTTATCCCACCTGTTGCGCAATAGCTGTTCTTCTTCCTGTATTGTCCTACATATATTGGATATGTATTCCAGTAATGCAGGTATCTCCTGTGGGAACAGTTCATGCAGCAACCTTGCTTTCTCTACGTTTATTAATTGTTCTAAAGGTTTCATCGCTTTATTTTTTTTGGTTAAGAGAAGGAAAGGGCAGGCAAGCTGCCCAATCCTGTTTTCAATTGAGGAATAAAGAAGCTGCGCCATCCTGCACAAATGCGCTGCATAGTTCAAAGGCTTTCTGCGCCCTGTTCTGTGCCGTGCCGCCCATCACGATGGATTGCAGTTTGGTTTCATCATCCTTGTAGCTGCGTACATTCTGATAATAGCCTGTTACCGCATTGTATGCACCGAACAGCGTACCCTTAGTGGTTTCCATCTGTTGGGTTTCCGCTATCATCGCATAACCAAAAGCATCGTCCACCGTGTTTTTGAATACAGTAGAAAGTTCATCTTCCGCACCTTGTTTAAGTGCATCCCATGTTTCCCTGTTAGGGCAGAGTGCCAGTTGAATGAGTCTCTTTACTTCGCTGTCCGTGATACGCACCTTTGTCCACTGGTTGAATATGTTTTCCAGTTGTGCGCTTAAAGTGTTTGCCAGTCCCATGACCCTGTGCGCTTCCTCCAAACGTTGTTTTGCACCCGAAGTGTGGCGTATGCGTATTACGTTAGACATTTTGTGCAATGCAGCATTGAGGGTGTTCTGACATACTATCCTGATGGGCGTAAAGGCTGCGGTAATACTGCCTGTACCATCGTGCGAAGTGGTCAGGAAGATGTATTTCTCTGTTACGTCATCCCCATTACCTACACGTATATAACCGGGCAGTTTGGCGGTAATGAATATGCGTTCCCCGCTGCCTAATGCACCTGCCGTTTCGTAGAGGATACCATCCCCGCCACCTACGATAGCATCAAAGAATGCAAAGGCATCCGCGTTCTGCACGATTTGGTAGTCCTTGCCCACTACACCAAATACCGCATTGGTATCGGTGCGCAGGGTAGCATACTGGTCGGGTACTATGATGTTACCGCCTTCATTGATTTCCCCGCTGTCATCAATGCTGATACCCGTACCTCTCGTATAGAGTGGTGCTTTGATTACTTCAAAATCCAGCCCTGCATATTGGATAGCTTCTTTACTGGTAGGGTATTGTTCCACTATTTGCCCGAGGTTGTGCCATGCTTTCTGCTGTACGCTGAAAAAGCTATACCTGCCTGTACGTTCATTATAATTAAGATTATGAGCCATGATTATGATTTTTTAATGTGATAAATGAAAAATGAATGATGGGTTGGTTAGAATGGCAGGTCGTCTTTTACAGCCCCGTTGTTTTCGCTATTGATTGCAGGTGCAATAGAACTATCTCTACTACTACCTGCCACAGTTCCCGTTTTCCTGCCACCTCCGTACAGTTTGATTTGTGAAGTATGAAAATTGAGTGCTGCACGGGCATTGCCATCCATGCCTATCCATGCCCTTGCGCTTACCCTGCCCGTAAGTTCTACCAGTGTGCCTTTGGTGAGTACCTTAGCCACATTTGCGGATAGCCAGTAAGCACAATCGAAATATTCGGTGCGTTCTACCTTTTCGCCCTGCTTGTTCTTATAGCTGTCGTTGACGGCTACTGAAAAGTTCACTACCTGTTTGTCGTTGGGGGTTGTGTTGATTTTTGCGTCCCCCGTTAATCTGCCAATGATGTTCATGACGTTTAAGTTTTAACTGTTAAACCATTTTGTTTGTTTCTCTTTTTACCTGCCTGCCCGAAAGAGCATTTTTCCAAAAGAAAAAGGGGAAAAAGAAAGCAGCGTAACAGTGGAGCCGTAGATGTGGAGAGCTATAAGTCCCGCAGGGTGCAAGCGATAGCGCAGCATTATGCGCTCGGAGCAACGGAGGCGGAACTAATTTAGCTGCCTTTTGCCCCTTTATTTGGAAAATGAAAGGTCAGACCAGTTTTACATCTGCTCCTGGAGTTCGGCTAATGCTAAAAGCAATAAAGCATGAGGGGGATGTAAGGCGGCGAAGGAACGAGCCGGTCACGATGCAAGAGGGACGGAAGCGAAGCGTACCCTGGAATCACCCGGCCCGCAGGGGCATGCCCTGATGATTGCTAAAACCTTCAGGCGAACGAATAGATTCCGGGTATGGACAAGAACTTATTTTTAATAAAGAGACGAGGAACGGCGGTACATAGCATTGTATAAAGAAATTATGAAAGGCAAGGTTGTCAGCTCCGGCTTAATGCAAATGATCATAGATGTGCTTGATAGCCTATTCAAAAAATAAGAGATGCTCAGTTATTATTATTTATTTATAACAAGCCTGTTATCAGGAACAGTCGTTTGGTTTGACGATCCAACTGTCCCATATATCTCATCTACCTGGGAGTGATTATGCTGTATGAAGGTGGTGCCTGATTCAGGGTTTCTAGCATAAGCGACCATGCATTATGGACTAAACTAACATACGATAACGAGAAAAATATTCCTGCTATTTTCATGTAAAAAGAAGATATTTGATTGTTGGGAAGGAAGGATTTGAATTAACTCTTTACCATGAATGAATAAAACCCAAAACAAACAATTTGTACGTAACCAGTTAAATTCAATGCTGCGTATTTCAAGCTTTTCATAATACCTTAAAAATATTAATGACAATGGGACTTATGGTTCATAGCCTGGAGGGAATTCCTGATGGGCACCACAGGGATTATTTTATCTATCTACTGGATTATGGCTGGCATGAACCTTTAAGCCAGGCATTGAGGGATAATTTTGGCAGGATGGCAACGCTTGCATCCGAAAAAAAGAATGCTGTAGTCATTATGCGTACAGATGAGGGGATTCATTTTAGCGATGAGGTTTTATCGTGGCATAGCATTAATGGCGAGAATGCTGAGCGGGAAGAGTTACTCCCGGCTATTTTAGTTACCAACAAACATCCGGCAGCTTTTCGCCGCAGGAATATGGAAATGCCGGAGCGGGCAGCAGGACAAAATTTTAAGCTTGTTTTGTTTCCATTGCGCAAGCATTGCAAGAACACAACGGAAGTAGTAGAGTTGATCCAAAAAATATTCTCAAAAATTAAGCAAGGCCAGGACCTTGATGAATTTTCGGTTATCAAGGAAAGAAAAAAAGGGATTGGCGGAGCATTGGTGAATTCTGTGATCCTGGAACCGAACATTGCAGGTATCGGATTTAGCTTCAACAAGCTCATCAGTTATCTTAAAGGGGATAAATAGTATTTACCTATGATACAACGGATAACTGGAAAAAATGAACTATATTTTTAAACCAAGATAAAGGCCGGCAGGTAGAAAGGGAAACGTAGGATACCATTACTACTTGTCAAATCCAATTCAATACCATGCTACAAGCTTACCCAACCAAAAATGGGACTGGTGTTTCCATTTATGGTAACTACGGTGAATTAAATTCACTTTATGACACCATTCACCACGTCGCAAATTCCCTTGATCAGCATAACGGGGCACAAGGCGCCCAATTCCAGTTGCTAATGAACTTTGCTTACGAAGTCAGGAAGGCATCATCCGGCCAGCGGCTGAAAGAAACGTTTACATACGATGCGGATAATATCCAGCACGTATTGTATGGTTTCCGGCTTGTATGGACAGATATCCTGATTTTTATCAGTGTGCTGCGACACAATGCAGGTTATTCTCAAAGCGATAAATTACAGCAGGCTACCTTATACTTGCTTGAGCATATTATTGAGCAGGCATTATTTGAATATGATTCCGAAGGAGCCAATGCTATCAAGGATTTTATAGGACAGAGAATTAATATTAGCAATGAGTATGCATTTATTATTTACCAGGCGCTACATATCAAATACGTTACAGCCAGGGCTGGTAAAGCAAGATTCAGAAAGATACCTATACTCATTGCTGCACATTTCTCTGAATGGCAGCAAGGCTACAAAGAGTTGGTTACATCATTTCAACAATCTGCAAAAGAACAAGGTTGTGCAGTGGCAGATCTCGAGTTTGCTGATTTTCCTGAAATCAAATGGTAGCAGGATTAATGCAGGGTTTAAGTGAAATGCTGTTATTTTATTGCATAAAACTTTCTCATCGTTTAATACATGATACCGGTAATAAATGAAAGGACAGGAATTCAAAATACTTTTTAAACAAGATAGGGCATATCTCACGCCGGATAATCCACTGACATTGATACAAGCGGGGCTTTCAGAGCACACTCCTCCTTTCAAATCTTCCGCTTTCTGGACAATTCGTGTTCTGAATTATATAGAAACTGAGCAAAGGTTATTCTGCGAAATTTTATCTTATCATGTTGGAGAAACTGATTTTCCATTTAATCAGCAGTCTATTGCTGACAAACTCAAAGCAATCAGGTCTGTTACTTTTAGGCATATTGATACAAGCGGTCTTCTGAATACGCTTCATTTAAATTCGCCAATTTGTATTCGTCCTGAAAGAGAGGCATCGGTAGATACCCCGGATAGGCCTCGATATGCTCAAAATGATGCCTGGGCTCCAATAAAGAAAACGATAGGTGAAACCTTTTCAATGCCATTCAAAAACATTCATTTTAAGCCTGGCTATGTTATGTTTGAGAAGATGTTCAAAGCGTGGCATAGATCCGTGGATATACGCATCGATAACTCATATATAAAAGAGGAATTTGATGCTGTGAAAAATTATTTCGCTAATGTCCTTAATACCAAAAAAATCCAGGTAACTGCCACTATCGAGATGGAAAATGATGAAATCAAATCCGTTAGTGCCCAGTCATCAGAAATTGATAGAATAGATGAACGCTTAATTGATGACGTGAAATTTGAGTATGCTAAGGCAATCAAAAGCAGGATACGAGAGGTAGACAAAACGGTTTTTACAATGGATGAATACTTCGATGTATTCGGCGAAGAAAACCTTAAGGCAAGTACTCTTTATAACAATGAAAAAGATTTTTTCGAAGACTTATTAAAGATAACATATACAAAACATTACAGGCATCTCAGGTTTCTTTCGAGCAAGCATAAGCATGAGATACTAAAGCTGCGATTTATACACAAGCCATTTTCTTTTATCTTTCTTTATGAAGGTGAAAAGAACTATCACCTGGTGTGGGAAACACTCGACACCGAAGAGGCTACCTATACCTGGCATGTTGAAAAGGATATTCCTGCACTAAAAAACGCGTTGAAAAAGATCGAAGATGTAATAAATGCTATCAGGATTCATGGCAAGTCTGTTTATGTAAAGTCAACAGATGGCTCCTCTTTTGATCGCATTCGTCATGATTATTCCGATTTAGCGGATGGCTTTGTAAAGTGGAAGGATGAATTGGAAAGTATGCTGGTATGAAACCCTGCTTAAGCACTGCATAAAGAAGCCTCGTATTGTACGATGATCTTCGCTAGTATTATAGTTAGCTTAGAATCCAATTCCTGATCCGTTTCCAAAGCGACCCCTTCGTAAGATCAGTTTTTTTCTGATAAAATAATTCACGCTTGGCCTGCTCTTTATTACGGCCAGCTTGTATTTGCTCATCAGTCCATGAATAAGACCATTGAATCCGGCCTTTCTTGATCCAGTAATGCGATCGACAAGGTATTTGCCAGTTACCAATTGACGGATATAGTGTCGGTTTTTTCTTTTTTATGGTAATAGACCATTCGCATGGGCCAAGAGGGGTAACAATTTTAGAGCTGCATCCGCATGGACACAGGTGTGCCGCAACTTTGAACCGTTCGGATAGATATAATATTCCCTCTTCTAATGTCTTTGGTATAAATTCTACCCGTTGGAGTTCAATATTAATATTCATTCTCGCCAATGTTCTTGCAATCATTTATGTCGAACAGCATATTATAGTAGCTGTCCTTGTCGCTATAAAAGCCACGAACCTGTTTATACTTCAGAACAGCCATGCTGGCGTTTAAGGCGTTTAATTCTGAAATCTGGATATTGGTTCGATACTCGTCGTCAGGATAATCCGCCATTGGTGCCAGTTTCTTATCAGCTATTTTCTGTGCTTCAGCTACCGGATAATAAGTTGTCCTGATCATACCTCCGATAGACCCGTTATCGCGTTGAAGTCCCATGCCAACATCTATGAATGGAATACTCATTTTTATGAGTAGCTCGGTTATAGCGGCTCTGGAGGCGCCCTTGTCCACACAGACAAAAGCGAAGGTTACATCTTTTAAATCCTCTTCAGAATCTGACATAATAAATTCAGGTTCCATTTTAAGCCCGGACCGGAAGCCTTCATATCTGGATTGGTACACTTCGGCTTTACGTTTTCCAAGGTCATCTGCATTCAATGTTCCCGGCGATCGAAACGCATTATGAACATGATACGAGTCATAATCGAATCCGCGGATCTCTTTCACAGGTGTTTTGACAAGAAAATCTAAGATGTAAGAACCTGTGCCCCCCAAGCCAATGATGGCTATAATATCATCCTTGAATTTTGAGGCGAGATCACCGATTTCTGCCCGGCTCGTCAGCGTATCACTGAATTTGAAAACCGAATCATTAATGCTATCATATTCCTTGAAAGTATAGGGCGTTACATCCGGGTACTTCTCTATTGCCGGCCCGGAAAATAATGCCACATAGTTTTCAATTTTTTCAAAGTGATCTGTATAAGCACCTGTTGCAGTTGGTTTATTAGAAAAAGAACGTTCGACCAATAAATCCGGGGAAAGCAATTTTATGGTCATTGCACCGCCTCCGAGATTTGCTATTTTTTTGCCGTTCAATTCATGTGGATGGGATCCGCAGAAAAATATCTGATGATCGACCTGGGAAACGTGGTATTCGTCAATAATATTCAATTTGGAGACGATGGCGCCTGTTTTCAGCGCCCCGTCCTGATCCAAATAAGGAATATCACGTATCACTAAATGATTGCTGTCTAATGCAACAGCATAGCCTTTATCTACCAGCTTTTTTAAGTCATCATTATGACTGACCAGTCGGCGTAACTGTAAATTCCATTCCATCTTTAACTTTTACTTTTCCACCAGGTGATAAAATGCCTTCAGGTTTGTTGCCATGCCCCCTGGTATATTTTACTGAATAATTCCGTTCCGGATGCTGAGGAAAATCAGGAAAGGCAAGTGTGACGATCTCCTCATACGTCATTTCCTCCTTTTTAACCTGTTCGGGTGACCCGTTAACAATAATTGTTATTTCTTTTTTGTCTTTGTCATTACCATGACCTTGTTGTACTGTCTGATTCATGTATTTATTGTTTAATGTGTTGTATCTTTTGGGGGATAGGGATCGTTCCCCGGCTTTACAGTATCACTGTCGCGGATCTTGCCATCAAGGCCATGTATGCGTACCTCACCCCCACCTGAATTACCGGAGAACTGTTTAGCCATTTTTTCAGCCTCTTTTTGTGTGTCGGTAAAACCGCTTGCTTTTCTGCCGCCTTCTTTTTGCACTTTCCATTTGCCACTTGAATGGTCTTTAGAAACATGATAGTTGGACATATTTGATGTTTTTGATGTTATCGAACTCATGCAAAGATAGCAAATCTAAATTTATCAAGCAAAATTTTAGCAAAGTTTATTTTTATCAAGCAATTATTTAGCAAAATTTGCCTGTTTTAGCATTGATCCCTAACTTTGCAGAAATTATTGTTATGTCATTAGGTGAAAAATTAAAGGATGCCCGTGAGCATTTGCCGATGACTTTAAGACAGGTGGAAGATGCAACTGGTATATCCAATGCTTATTTAAGCCAACTGGAAAATAATAAGATCCAGAAGCCTTCCGCTAATATTTTATATAAGTTATCAACGCTATATAAAATAAATTTAAACTCATTGCTTGCTGCGGCCGGGATTATTGAAGGCTCTGCAAATGTTTCCGAAATATCGAAAGAAGATCAGGCATTAAGCAACATTGCGTTCTACGCAGAAAACTTAAGTAACGAAGAAAAAGATCAGGTCCTTGAGTATATTAAGTTTTTACGCCATAAAAAGAAGAATGCTTGATAGACAGTTATACCAAACAGCAAATTGAGAAAATAGCTTATGAGCTCTTAAAGTCCAGTAATGCGTTAGATAAATTTCCAACGCCCGTTGATGATATTGTTGCGCATGCTGATTTGTTAGTTGCAACCGGCGTTGATCTTTCGAAAATTGAAACGTCATTTTTTAAGAAGCTGACTCTGGATGTTTCAAAAATATTATCAAAGGTTAGAGGTATTTTGGATCGAAAGGAGAAGACGATTTACCTGGATTTAAGTCAGCCTCCAACGAGGAAAAACTTCGTTAAATTGCACGAAGCAGGACACCATTTATTACCCTGGCAAAAGGCTGTTTTTGATTGCGTTGATAATGATCAAACATTATCGCACGATGTACATGAGCAATTTGAGGAGGAGGCTAATTACTTTGCTTCCACGGTTTTATTTCAACATGACAGGTTTCAGGCTCAGATGAGCAAGCTTGACTTAAGTATTGGCGCTACAATATCTCTGGCAAAGACTTTTGGCGCATCAAATCATGCTACGATGAGGAAATTTGTAGAAGCATCAGCAAAGCGATGCGCTTTATTAGTATTGGAAAAACATGAGCTGGCTGGTAACACTGCTTTATATAAAGCCCGTGATTATTTTCAGTCAGAAAAGTTTACCTCATCCTTTGGTGCGATAGTATGGCCTGATCAACTTGGGTATTCGTGGGAATTCGTGAAAGACTATTTTCACGGGCGAAGAATGAAGACCGATGGAATCCTTACGCTAACTACGGAAACAGGAGAAGAAGAGTTTGAATATCATTTTTTTAATACAACTTATAATGGGTTCGTTTTAATCTTTCCTAAAAGGGAGAATAAAAAGTCCAGGATTACTTATATCGCAACAACTAAAAAGTTGAGTTGAGTATGCATAAAACATTACAACATTTGGACTATATTACAATATAGCCATGCCTGGTTGAATGCGTTGAAGCACATTAAATATATTACCCAATTTAGAATTAATGATAAGCTGTAGATCCATCAATGTTTAAGCATGATAGATAAAGATAATTTTAAAGAGCTATTACATTTACTTGATTTTGCCGAGAGTGATAATGGTGTTTTTTATAAAGATTTTGCAGATATTGATGCGACACTAAAGGTAGATTTTAAATCCCAACAACTAATTTACCCAGAGGATAAAGGATTAATTGTAAATGAGCGTCAGACTTGTAATTTTTCTCAAAAGGAAAACTTTGTTGTGTTTGAATGTGTCCATCGACTTCTTGAGAAAAAGTATAAACCGAATCATATTGAATTAGAACCTCGCTGGCAAGTAGGTCATGGAGCGAGTGGTGGCCGAGCGGATATTATGGTAAAAGATAATTCTGGTAAATCACTTTTAATTATTGAATGTAAAACTGCCGGAAGAGAGTATGACGATGCCTGGAAACGAACGCTTATTAATGGTGGGCAGTTGCTTTCATACTCAAAGCAGGCTGGCAGTACACAATTTGTCTGTCTATATAGTTCGGACATAATAGATGGCAAACTGAAATTTAGTAACTACGTTATTGTCTTAAAGGATAATTTAAAGTTACTAGAAGAACTATCAGAAAAAGACCCCTTATCATATGAGAAGGCAAAACTGTTGGATAAAGAGGATATTTATACATGTTGGAAAGAAACATATGCCCAAGATTTTGCAACAAAGGGGATTTTTGAGGAAGATATCCCTTCCTACAAGATAGGCAAAACAAAGTATACAATA
Source organism: Bacteroidota bacterium (assembly GCA_018267955.1). Taxonomy (GTDB): domain Bacteria; phylum Bacteroidota; class Bacteroidia; order Chitinophagales; family Chitinophagaceae; genus Polluticoccus. The sequence continues at coordinate 1,294,547 of JAFDXL010000009.1, read as the reverse complement.
AATGATCTTGCAACTATAAGCAGTAACGATATTCAGGGTAAATATCATCAATTTGCAACCATCTTAAGGCAGCACAATGTGTCTGGTCGTGAAAACGCATTCGATAAATTGGTTAATCTTTTCCTCTGCAAAATAGTTGACGAAACAAACAATCCAGAAGAATTAAGATTTTATTGGAAAGGGATAGCTTATGACAGTTATTTCGATTTGGTTGACAGGCTGCAACGATTATATCAAGTGGGTATGGATCGTTTTTTAGGAGAAGATGTTGTGTACATAAGCACAACACAAATTGACGAAGCATTCAAATTTTTCAAAAAGGACCCTGACTCTACTAAAGAAACGATAAAACGACTATTCAAGGAATTAAAGTTTTACAATAACAATGACTTTGGCTTTATTGATGTTCACAATGAAAAATTATTTTATCAGAACTCTGCAGTTTTATTAAAAATCGTTCAGATGCTGCAGGACATTAGGCTTAAAACCGAAAATCAAAATCAGTTTTTAGGGGATATGTTTGAGGGTTTCTTAGATCAAGGCGTTAAGCAATCTGAAGGACAATTTTTCACCCCAATGCCTATTGTCAAATTCATTCTCAAATCGCTGCCTTTAGAGCATGTAGTCAATTCAGCAGATCAGATACCTCGAATGATTGATTTTGCATGCGGAGCTGGGCATTTTCTGACTGAATATGCCAACGAATTAAAACCAATAATTGAAAAAAGGAAAGACAAGGAACCTTCTAAATATTTCTCCAATATTATAGGTATAGAGAAGGAATATCGATTGTCTAAAGTTTCTAAGGTTTCGGCTTTTATGTACGGGCAAGATGATATTAAGATTGTATATGCCGATGCACTCGCAATTAATACCGAAATTAAAGACAATGATTATTCGGTTCTGGTAGCAAATCCCCCATATAGCGTAAAGGGCTTTTTAGAGACGCTTAGTGATGAAGATCTCTTAAGGTATCAGCTTATTGATACAATTGAGCAAAAAAGTTACCCTAATAACAATAGCATTGAAACCTTTTTTATTGAACGGGCAAAACAATTGCTGAAGCCTGATGGAATCGCTGGAATTATTGTTCCACCATCTATACTTAGTCGAGGAAAAGCTAAAAGCACATCCAAGTCTAAAAATATATATGTAGCAGCTAGAGAAATCCTTCTAAAATATTTTGACATAATTGCTATCGCTGAATTCGGTAGCGGTACATTTGGAAAGACAGGAACAAGTACAGTCACCTTATTTCTTCGAAGACGCAAAGAAAACCCTGCACCTGCTGATCACTATCTAAATAGGGTTAATAGCTGGTTTAAGGGAGATAAGAAAAAAGATAACATCTTTAAAGATCAATATTTTATCGAACAGTATTGTGATAGAATTGGTGTGGAATTTTCCGATTATATAACTTTCATAAATGGTGAGCCGAATAAGTCTCTTTTAAATGGCGACCTTTTTCGGTCTTATAGTGTTGAGTTCGAAAAGTGGGCAGAAGTAAAGAACAAAAGAAAGATGCGAAGTTTCAAGGCTCTTAGTAAAAAACAGCAGGAAAAGGAATTAAACAAAATGTTTTATGATTACGTCAAGTCTGTCGAGAAAGAAAAACTATATTATTTCATTTTAGCGAGCCTTAACCCACAAAAGGTTTTAGTAGTTAGAAGTCCATCCAAAAATATAGACATGAAGGATTTTCTTGGGTATGAATGGAGCTCGGCAAAAGGCAAAGAAGGAATTAAATATTTGGGAGGAATATCTTACGAAGATGTACAAATACCATCAGAAGAGCAAGACGAAGAAATCGTTGACCTGGAGGAAGATGACAAGCGGGTTTTAAGCAATATTTTCAACCTCAATAACATATCAACTCCTCTGTATGACCCTAACAACAGATACAATGAAAAAAAAGTAAATTATCTCATTGAAAGGAATTTCAGAAATGAATCATTTGAAATCCCCTCAGAGCTATCCAAATTTGTCAGCAAACTTGAATTAACTGAAATGATTGATTTCATGAATGTTGATTTTAATAAGGCTATCAATTTAGTTCAGAAAAACAAGATAATAATTGATACTAAATGGAAACTTGAAAGGCTTGGGGATATAACGGAAATAAAAAATGGTGGAACTCCTGATACAAATAATCCAGCATATTGGAATAATGGGACTATTTGTTGGGCAACTTTAGTTGATACTAAGCATAAGTATCTAACAAATACTAAGAAAAAAATCACTCAGTTGGGATTAAAGAATAGTAATGCTCTTATATTGCCAATTAATACTGTTATCTTTTCAAGTCGAGCTACTATAGGCGAAGTAACAATAAACAAAGTGCCAACATGTACCAATCAAGGGTATAAAAATTTTGTGTGTGATCCTAAAAAGGTTGACTTCGAATATCTTTATTATATATTGGTACACTATAAAAAAGAAATTGAATCGATAATTCCTCCTGGAACAAAGTATAAAGAAATAAACACAACTGATATCAGAAATTTCAAAATTCCTCTACCACCTTTGCCAGATCAGAAAATTCTTGTGAGTAAGCTTTTGAAATTTGAAAAGGAAAAGAATAAATTATTAGCCAATAATATGAGTGTTGAAGAGTATGAGAAACTGGTAAAAGATAAAACAGAAGACATTATAAATAACTTCATTAAATAAATTACATCTTAACCCTTCTTTACCACAAGGTGGCTTAATCCCGGATTGTTTAACAGCCGTTCCATTTCCGAGTGAATAATATCCTGTATATCCTGCTTTACCTGGAGATAATTGCGCTGTACCATGCCGTTATCCAGCTTGCGTACAACCTCGATATTTTTATAACCGTCTTCCTCCTTTTTCAACGCTTCATGGTCATTGATGATCTCACAATGAAATGACTTCAGTTCAATTTTATTACCTGGATCATCGGCTACCATGCCCACAAATTCACCTGAACTCAAAGCAGATATTTTGGAAGGTGGTATAGCCGTTTCCAGTTGCTTGGAGCGGCTGATAGATGTATCCCCGCTATTAATGGAATAACTTTCCCTATCCTGCATGATCTTCCCAAAACGTTCAGAAAGCTGTTTAGCCGTATCACCCGTTACCTGTCCGGCAATGATATTACCGGTAATATTCATAATCACATCCGCCTGCTCCCTGCCATAATCTTTGCGAAGCTGGCTGAAGTCCTGGATACCCAAACAAGTGGATACTTTATTGCTGCGTGCCGTCGCGATCAGGCTATCCATATTATTTAAATAAATAGTAGGAAATTCATCAAACACCAGGCTACTTTTCAGTTTCCCTTTTTTATTTACCTGTTTTACAAGACGCGTTACATACAGCGACAATACTGCACCGTATATCTGTATCTTCTGCGGGTTATTACCCATGCAAACGATCTTCGGATCATCCGGGTTATTGATGTCCAGGTTAAAATCATTACCCGATAACACATAATATAATTGAGGGGAAGAAAGCCTTGCCATAGCTACCTTAGCGGAAGCGATCTGTCCTTCCAGTTGCTCCATGACATCATTCAGATAAGCATTCACAAAAGGATTGATCAATACCTCAATTTCCTTTTCTGTACGCAGCAAGGTAAACATGCTGTCATAATCCACCTGCATCAGTTCGATCACATGGGGCAGGGTGCAGAACTCTCCGTCTTTATACTTACGTAAATACCATATCACAGCGGATAAAAAGTTGATCGGAGATTCTACGAAAAAATCACCCTGGCGCTTGATCCACTCACGGTTCAACCCCATTAAAATGGTACGTGCCGATTCTGCCGCATCCGTGATGTCCGTCATGGCAGATGGCTCCAAAGGATTGCAACGATGGCTGCGTGTTAAATCGTCAAAATTGATCACATAAAACTTCGGCGTCTTAGCATACTGGTGTTTATGCTTCAGCCAGGAATTATAAGCAATTTTGGAAAGGTCATCAAACTTAAAATCATATACGAACATGGTGAACCCTTTGCGGATGTGCTGGGTGATAATATGCCGGATGACAAAATAGGATTTACCGGCACCGGGCGTGCCTAAAACCATTACTGCACGGAACGGGTTAATGATATTGATCCAACTGCTGTGCACCTTATTCTTTAACCGATAACGTGCCGGCAGGTTGATGGAATATTCATTTTCCAGCAATCGCTCTTCCTGCGGAAACGTTTCATTTTCTTTGTTGAAAATATCCTTGTTGTTGAACCTGCTTTTGATGATGCGGGAAAGCAAAGTGCCGCCGGATAATACCAGCATAAAACCTGTGCCGGTGATACTTATATAGATGATCGCCTTTGTTTCCGGCGCAAGGGAAAGCAGCAGGGAAAGATAGCTTGCAAAATATAACAGCAAGCCCGTAATGATATAAGCAAAAGCAGCTTTATAGCTTAGTTTTTCGTCCTTTCGGCCTTTGGCGCCTAGTAAAGAAATGATCAAAAAGAGCAAGGCGACCAGCTTGCCCTTGACGAAATTTTTAAACAAACCTGTACGATAGATATTACCTAAGATGCGGTCGCTAAAAGGACTCACAAGACCCCAATGCTGAAATGCGGCATAGCAATAATAATAACAGTGTATCGCTAAAATAACAATGCTGATCAGCCTGGTCATATCCAGTATCTTTCTTAACGCCTGTTCGTTCTCTCCTGTCTGTGCAGCCATAATTATATGTTTTATTTGTTATCGGAAATATTCTTTCTTTTCTTCTTCTTTTTGTTCTTTCGTTTTAGCTGTCCGGGTATGTAATCAAATACCTGTTCAGGATGCATCAAAGCGTCTATTATATTGCCCGTGTCTCTGGAAGTATCATCAGGCTGAAAGCCGTCGGGATAAGCTTTGGTTTCTGCCGCAGCACCCGCTTGCGGCTGTAACCCAGTATCCTGTTTAGGGGCTGAATGCGATAGCTGATCCTGCACCGTGCTACCTTCCCGCAGGCATCTTTCCTGCATGGCTTTCGCACTATATTGTTTGCCCAGGTCGCTTCCATTAAAAACACATTTGGTTTGATGGTCCACATAGGTGATACCATATATTAATCCTGTATCATTTTTACGAATCGCAACATGGATACCTTTTCTTTCCAGTTGCTTTACCAGTTCATCCAATGAAATCTTTTTGCTGAGCAAAGCCCTGTCTATTTCATTTTTTACACGGGCTTTAAAAGGCTGCCGATTAGTGTCATTGACAGCATATTTGGTTTCGAGCAATTTCAAAGTGGGCTTGTTGTAAAAATCACTGGCTTTTATCGGTACACCTACAGGTTTTCCGTCTTCATCCAGTATGCGGTAAACCAATCCGCCGCCCTGGAAGATATTGGATTTTTCGCTGCCGCGATCAGCCATTACATTATATTGCTTCAGTATCGCATTCAGCTCCGGCAGGCTGGTATATCTATATTTATCTACTACTGCATCCAGCACATTGGTGATGGCCCTTTTGGTTTCTGTACGGCCGTACTGTACCTTCCTGGCATCAACCGGTTTTAACCGGAACGCTTCCCGTCGTGCATGGGCATCCGCTACTACCAACCCAAACATTTGTTCGATCTCTTTGCGTGCCGGTTCTGACTTACGGATGCCCAGGTGATGCAGGTTAATGAGATTCCCATTGGATTGGATATTAGTGCTGACAATATGGATATGCGGATGGCCCGCATCGTGATGTTGGTAGATCAGATAAGGCTGCTCACCAAAACCTAATTTCTGCATATAAGTGTTGGCAATTTCTACCAGCTTTTCTTTGCCCAGGTGTATCTCTGAAGGATCAAAATTGAGCGAAACATGTACTGTTTTATATGCAACATCTCTGCGCAATGCTAACCTTTGCAACAGGTACCCCAACTTAATTTTCAGGGTCATATCTTCTGCATTTAAGGGGAAATTCTCAGCCCCTATACACTCCGCTATGCCTTCCTTTACCTTGTTCTCGTTATAGTTGAAAATACGGTGCATGGAATGGCCGGGTTTGATCACTGCAACCATGTTCCGAGCAATTTTTTTACGGTATTCCTGATATCGTCCACCTTATTGGCAAGGATGTTTTTTTCGATCTCATAAGCGATCAGCCAGCTTCTGAATTCCGGGACCTGATGCAGCGTATGCATCTTTTTTACTACCTGGTTGAAATTATTCCCAACGTTATTTAACTCGTTGCGAAGCCTGGTGAGTTCTGCCATTAGGTCATCCTGTGAGCTGTTACGATAAGTCGTAATAATGGGCTTATCAAAGAGGCTGTGGCGTATATAATCACTTAATTTCCGGCAGGCGGATGCCTTCCATTTCTTTTCCAGCTTTGCAAGCTCCTCTGGTGTTAACCTGCAGATGATCCTTTTGCTCCTGTTTGCTTTTTTCTCTTTCATCACATTATCATTTTTACATTTAAAAATCAAAAATTCATTGATAATACACCGCCCACGAGTTCCGAGTGTGGGGCGGCCAGATCCGGTTGTACGACAACCGTTCATCTGGCCGATTGCTGAAAAGTTGCAATCTTCCGGCTTTCAGCATTTCTTGCAGCCACCTGCAAGTTTTTCGGACGTTGTAATTAATCGGCGCATTTAAGAAGCTTAAAATGGTCCATATATTTTCCTGCATCATTTCATAATAATATTTTGCTTTTGATCATTTATATGGCTTTCCAAAATGCATTATCCAGTCATTAAAGTCTTTACGGTTGCGATAAAGGCTACTTTCGTCTTTGTATTTATTGCTCAATGACAGCGCATTGCGGCTGCAATTTTGTCCGGCAGCATCATTGTCGAGATAGAGCCGGATGGCCTGATGTTTTTCCATAAAAGGACGTGCTGTTTCAAAAAAGGATAAGAAATTCAGTACTGCAAAATCAAAGCAGTCTTCAGGTTCATTTTCATGGACGGCCATGAAGGAAAGAAAGTCCATGAAGCCTTCAAAAACGATGACCTCATCGGCGCCATTATCAAAGGTGGTGATACCCTTTGGAGCACTGCTTGCCTTGAAGTAAGGATTACGGATTTCGAAACCGCCGAGATCGTGTTTGAAACCGATACCATAGTATCTTTTTTCGTTCAGCTCATAAACTACTTCCCGGCAATAATGGTCTGCTACCTGAACAGGTATGCGGCGTTGTTCCAGATAACGTAGTAAAGCATAGGAAGACAATGCTGCATTCCTTACTATTTTCAGCTTGTTATCTGATGCTGTTGTAATTAAGGTTTGCCTGTAACCCCGCTTTTGAAAAGAAAGAGAAGTGCTTAGTTTTTCAAGTAATTCACCAACCGTACAATTATGATACATTATGGCAAAATCAACCAGGTTGCCACCTTTGCCGAGGCCATGATCGTACCACCGGTTTAGCCTGCGGTTGATTTTAAATGAAGGTGATTTTTCATCTCGTAACGGCGAGTGATACCAATAATCGTTATTGTAAATTTTTAAAGGCTCATAACCTAAGTCCGACAAGTAATGAACCATATCTATTTCTCTGGCTTCGCTGATGCAAAGCCGTTTGCTTCTGAATACCATAACCACACATTTTCAAACACACATTTCAGTTTCCCGATACGAAATTATATAGGTAATACAGGATTACCTATCCTCATCATATTTTGATGAGGATGCCGGACGTCGTATCGTTTAGTTTTGTGTTACAATAATTTTTTAAAACAATTAAAAGGAGTAGTTATGTTGACGACGAATGATGTGGCGCGGGTGTATGATACGATATTGAGTATCCCCGGCATGAATGAGACTGTGAAGATGGACATGAAGATCTCGCGCAAGAACGTGTTGTTGTTGCACAGCGTGATCCAGCGAGGTTTGTCTGTTAAGGGCGATGACGCAGCGCAGGGATTGCTGGTCGGCATCCCTCAGGAAGCTTTGCAGGAATTACAAGGCATCGCAGATGATTACCTTAACAAGGCAGGGTTAACAGAGCTGAGTGAAAAACTAAAGGCACTCAGCAGTAAATAAATGTAATAGTTTGGCCGCCTGGAAGATATCGTTTCTCCGGGCGGTTTTTATTGTGCTATTCTTCATCAACCCTGTATCCATTCCCTAAACTGTTTAGACCTTCGCTGGCTGATAATCACCGGATGTTTAAAAGAAGGCTGTGCAAATAATTCCAGCTTTCCATACTCAAGATTAGAATAACGCGTGCAGGCTTTTCGCTGAACGATCACCTGCCGGTTCGCCCGAAAAAATACACGGCTGTCCAACTGCTGTTCTATCTCATCTAAAGTTTGTGCTACCAGATAGCTTTCTCCATCAAAGGCCTTCAGAAAATTATAATCTCCTTCGCGATAAAAATAGGCTATTGAAAAGACAGATAAGGGTAGTGTTTGAGCGCCCCGTTGAACGAGAAATATTTCTTTGGCAGCCGTTTCTCCCGGACTGTTTTCGTCCTTTGCCGCAACCGGGTGTGATAGTGTCTTTTCTGCGATCCTTGACCTCTTATAAAAATAAAAGGACAGGTAATAAGCATTGAGCAAAACCAGTAATAATACAATTACCGGGAAATCATATTTCAGGTAAAGAGTCTTAAAGATATTGTAACCGAATGTCCAAAAATAAACTGAGGCCAACAGGAAGGCCAGGACGGCAGGCAGCAATAAAGCCAGTGTCAATTGTAACCCGGCCCTCAATAAGGGTTGTCGCATCCAGTCATGCTTTTTATCGAGCTTCACTGTAATAAAGTTGACGAAATTGACCAGCAGGAAGGCGATCACAAAACTAGGCAGCAACGACCAGTAATATGCTGGCATGACCAGCAACTGGAAGAAGCTTTCCTTTTCCCCGAAAGCGATGATCAGATGGGCTGCAAGCAGGGCAATGATGACCCGGAAATAGAAGTCATGATAACCATCTTTCCGGGTTACGGGCTTTTCTATAGTATCCATTGGATTTATAGTTAACTACGTATAAACCAAATTATTTTTAAAAGTAAGTATTATTGAAATAAACATTTGTTATGGCAAAACAACCGTTTACTCCTGCTGGGGTTCAAGCTAAACAAACGGAGCTGTATGCTCTCCCGGACAACCAGTTAACAGACCAGGCCGACGTGATCCGTGCAGATCTCCGGCAATGGACAAAAGAGAATTTTATTCTGGATGCAACACAAATCACTTACCTGGATGGTATTGACGCGGAATGGATCAGTTTTTCGGGAGCCTTAACAGGTCTTGCGGTACAATACCGAAGGCCAGTTATCTTAACGATCATTGGGCCCATAGCAGCAAGCAAGCTCATACGAACACCGAATGACCTGGTCGCCACTACTAGCGCTACCGGCATCACCGTGGATGGTACACTTACCTTTGAGATCGAATACCAGTCATCGTAAAATAATAGAAGTAGAATAAGGAGTCTTTAAAAATAAAAAATGCGATGCCCTGGTGAGCATCGCTTCCTAATTGATGGACCCGTGACGTCCCTAGGAATAAAATTTTGTAAGTCGAGGCTAAGACGCTTTTTGCTGTTTTTTATATAGCTGAATCTCGTTTTCTTTTTGTTTAATTATTTCATCTTTTTCTTTTAATAGCCGTTCGTATAATTCAACAACTTTATCCATAGGATTGAAATGGTATTGATAGTTTGCCGAGGAATTATCATGCATGTTCTGAATGTGAAAAATTACGGCCTCTTCATTATAATTTTTTATAGAGTCGATACTTACTCCCAAAGCATTCGCAATTTGTTTTAATCTCTCATCATCCACAAATTCACTTTGTTCCATTTTGCTAATGGCTTGCTGGCTGATTCCCAAAGCTCCGGCAAGTGTCTCTTGCTTTATGCCTTTCAACTCTCTAATTCTTTCTATGTTTCTGCCTATATGGATTTTTCTCAAGCCTTGTGTTGACATGATTGTAAGTTATAATATCTGTGTTGTAAAATACAACAGTTTAAGCGTAAAATACAACATGCAAAAAGATACAATCTATTATGATTATCATTTTCTTTGAACCCTACATCCGATACACCAATGAAACAGAACCGTGTTGCCATCGTTGAGGACTGGGACATCTACCTGGAAGGCCTTGCATTGCTGCTGGAACGATATGGATGTAATGTGGTGATCAAGGCAAATAAGCTTTTAGAGCTGGCAGAACAATTATCTTTTGGAGATAACCTGCCTGATACCTGTATCGTCAATATCGCCTGCCTGCTTAAAGAAGAAGATATATTTCAGAAACTAAGGCTGCAATACCCAGGAATAAAGATGATAGCATACAGTTCTAATGAAAATGCACCAACCATAGAGGAAGCGATGAAAAAGGGTATAGACCGGTACCTGCTAAGATCAGATCGTTTGGAAGATGCCTTGGCGACAGTGGACACAAAACCGGAAGCCTTACGCGTTTAGTAAATAATAAAAAAAATAAAGAAGTCAATATTTGTTTTAAAAGAAATAGAATTTACGTTTACCCCATCAAATCTTTATCAGTCTTAATTCCCTCCTATCAGTTAAGGCTTTCATTATAAGTATATAGTGTTTTATTCCTGTAAACCCTATCGACAGGACTACGGTAAGCAATAGTATGCTTGGTTATCAGCTATTGCATGCCCATAGGTTAAATAAAACCCATGATGCGATTATTTTTGATACTGTTTCTTATTACTTCCACTGCTCAGGCACAGGAAGAAGGTGAGTTGTTGTATCAAGGGAAGCGGTACCTGGATTTAAATATCCGTTCGATCAATAAACTGAATGTGCGCGATCAAAAGCTCCAACAGCGCTTGCTGAATAAGTTGGCGAGGAAGGAGCACCGTTACCTGCAGCAGTTGAAACGGAAAGATTCCGTTGCGTATGCTAACCTTCAGCAACATGGATCAAGCTACGATTCCATCCGGACACTTTCAAAGAACGGAACTGGTACGAAGCGAAATGGTTTCTCTAATTCCTCGATCGATAGCCTTCAGCGTATTGCAGCTTTCTTACAGAGCAAATCAAGCGTAGCAGGGAAAATCAATGCGTCGGAATATAACGAACAATTACAATCCGCCGCAGCTCAAGCAAACCAAAATCATTATATCTGGGGCCTTATAGAACAAAGGGCAAACAATCTGAAGAATACCGCTAAAGCAGGCCGCCAAGTCACGGGCATGAACAAGCAATTGTTCTATGCCCGTGAAAAAATGAAAGTCTTCAAAGACATCAGTAACGGGCCTTCCAAAGCGGAGGACTTCGCACTGGAGACCTTACACGGGGAACTAGGATTTGAGCAATGCCTGCACCCTAATAACTCCAATAGTATGGCATCCTTGGCAGCCAAAGGAGCAAGCGTTTCCGACCTGGAGAAAATGGGTTACCCAACGAAACGGCAATTAACGGCAAGCCTGCAACAGAAATTCGGGAATAGCCTGGGTGGAATGCAGCAAAAAATGGGCAGCCAGATGCAGGATTATATGTCCGAGATGAAAAAACTGCAAACAGCAAGAAATGCAGTTCGGCAAACAAAGACATCCCTTTCTGCATTAAGGAAACCGAAGAAGCCGGAGTTTAAAATCAACCCAATGCGGGGCTTGCCATTTGCCCAGCGCATAGAAAAACAATTCAACTGGCAAACAAGTCGGTCGACTTTGGACGGTAAGCCAGCGATGTTACAGGCATCCGTTATGGCAGGCTTTAAACATACACCGAAGCTCAGTTATGGCATTGGCATCGCTACCTCCATAGGATTGGGACAGAACTGGAATAACCTGAGATTAAGCTTCCAGGGCTTAGGGCTGAGGACCTATGTAAACTGGCAATTGGTATATGGAGTGGGGCTTTACGCTGGATACGAGCGCATGTATAAGCAGGCTGCATTCCTGGACACAAAACAAGCATCCAATGAATTAATTCCCACTGCACATAATACAAGATCATATAACGAATCCATATTAGCGGGCCTGACCAAAGCTTATAACATCAACAGCAAATGGAACGGCAGCATACAAATATTGTATGACGCGTGGTGGAAGGGAAAAGGCCTCAGAAGCCCCATTGTTTTACGATTTGCATCTATAAAAAAATAACCATACTATGGCCAGACATATTATCCTGATCACAGCCCTGCTACTGGGAAGCACAAATCTCTTGTTTGCGCAAAACCTGAAAGGTGCGAACACGATCGATGCCATCCATAAACCAAATGCATTAAAGAACGGAGCTGGTACAAATACGGTAGATGTTGACCTGTATACTGGTACAGCGTCCGTCAGTATACCAATTTATTCCAACGCTGTAGCAGGACTGGATCTTGGAATTACGCTCGATTACCTGGCAAAGGGCATTAAGGTAAATCAGCTTAGCTCTTCTGTAGGCCTTGGATGGGAGCTGAACTATGGAGGAACCATTACACGGCAGGTAGCAGGATTGGAGGATGAAGTTACTTTGCCGACAAAATTTGCCAGCACCAGCGATTCTCTGCAGGGAAGGCTGGTGCCGGGTGCAAACAGAACGGAAGGCGACCCGTTGATGGATGACGCAGATCCGGATGTATTTACAGCAAACTTCGGTGGCCGTAGTGTTGAGTTTAGTTTTGTAAAGAATTATTTGGGGACGGTAGTTGAATGCCAGACCAGGCCGCATAGTTCCATTCATATATACCCGGTGACAGAAGATGTTAGTGGTTCGGGGTATACTAATGTTCGCAGCGGGTTTGGGGCGAAATGCGGCTTAGACTCCCTGCACGACCTCCTTGGGTTTACTATAGTTGATGAACTCGGTAACACGTTTACATTTCATAGGGGAGATTACAGGCGCAAAACCTTTGGTTTCCCGGATAGTACTGTTATCTATCCCGATACCGGTATATACTATCCGATCGAAACCTGGAACCTGACACAAATAGTTACCTATACCGGATTTACGATCCAGTATGATTATTATAAAAAATGGGCAAACTACTTAGAGAATGTAACCGAAACCGTGTATCCAAGATTGCAAGTTGACGAGACCGCAGATCCTGACCCGGTTGAAATCAAAAGCCATTATTACACGGGGATAAAGACACATATCAAACGTATCACCTACCCGCATGGGGTAACGGCAGATTTTGACCTAGACAGCAGTATCAACGGGCGTTGTGATAACCGGACGGATTACCGGGTGAAGAACATCATTATCAAAACCAATGATGTCAATCCTATTACGTTCAGGCTGAACCAGGCCTATTTCAATACCATGGACCGGGGGCTGAATTCGATTGAATATGCTGTTCCTTCCGCTTGCTCCACTTTAGTCAGCAGCATGGTAACGACCGGATACAATGCAGATTCCATGAGGTCGGCCCACCTGGACAGGGGAACAAGATTAAAACTAAAAAGCATAGATAAAGTGGGGCCTGACGGTTCTACTTATGAGAACTATTTCACCTTTACTTACAACGCAACTCCCTTGCCTGACCGGTTTACGTCTAAACAGGATTTTTACGGGTACTACAACAATAAAGCGAGCTATATGTATGTCCGGCATTTATTTCACCCAGGCGTAGTTGACACTTTTTATTTATCCATTCCCTATCATCATCAGGTTGGAGGCCCGGGTTATGTATTTACCGCATATACCGATACGTCTATTCATGATTGGGGGCAGGACAGATCATACGATTTTAACAAAGCGCAGGCATTCTCCCTGCAAACCATCCGTAATTGCTCTGGCGGCAGAGATTCGCTGGTATACCAGGATTATCATCTTACCAATCCATTCTGTTCCTATAGCAGGTCATTTACCTATGCAAATGGAAAGATCGATCACCTGGTAGTGCCACCGGTTTATAAAGGATGCAGTGATATTGATACCGCATTACAGGGCGATACCTGTAATGACGGGTTGTGTATCGGAAAGATCATTAGCCGGGATGGCTATAGTTATCAGAATACGATCACTACAGAATATACCTATGAGGATGGCCAAAGATTTAACAGGGGTGGCTATATGTGGTATACGGATACTGCAACTTACAGCCTGGGTGACAATGACCCCAATAACTGCCTTGTTGTTTGCAACTACTTCCTGAACTCACACGAATATTTCCATAATTCCAACCACGGATTTGGAAAGGTGACTGTTACTACGAAAGGTTATTTAGGTCAGCAGCAATCTAAAATAACCACTTGGTTCACGAACCTGATGTTCAAGGATGCGTCGAATAATGATACCTCCTGCATGACTGCCATAACAGGAGAGCAATTCCATACCATGCCGCCTAGTTTGCTAAAGTACAGATTAGGCCAGCCAATAAAGACGGAAACCTATGATAAGTCCGGGGTACTTACCTCGAGAGAGGAGACAAGCTATAACTATTATACGGATGGGGATCCGATAACCGGTGTTAAAGAGTTCAATACCTTATTCACTTATTTCCATTTTAATTATCGTGGCTTCGATAATGAATGGTTAATACCTTACAAGGTCAATGACACCACCTACATCGGGGGCAATAAGATGCCGGAGGTGCATACCTATACCTATGATGGGGCATTCAACCTGACATCAGATACCTGGACAGACAGTAAAGGAGATACTTTCGCTACCGAGATAAAATACGCAGGTAATTATGGGTATTCCCGCACCTTCCCACAAAATGCGGCTAATCCCTTGTCAACCATCAGTTGGAAGGTTAGCGCCGCGGGCAACCAGCTTTTAGGCAGAACGCTCGTTGTTACTGATTCAGTAAATGGGTTTATCAGGTTTCCCGCCAAATTTTCAACCATACAGACTAGCCCCTTAAGCTATGCAAATTACCTGGATACAACAAAGATCAATGATAAAGCAGCATTCAATTATAATTACCGCAACGATTACGGAACCAATTTTATGAAGGTATCTGAAGTGACCCGGTATGATGCTACTAATAACCCCGTTGAGATCAAGCTGAATAACCAGGATCAATACATAGCCAATATATATGATAGCCTGAACGGTTGGTTGCTGGCAAAGGCAGTCAATGCCATGTACGATGATATCGCTTATAGCAGCTTCGAGTCTGATGATTTTCATACTACTGCAGAAAGCAACGGCAACTGGATATTCTGGAATACAGGAACGGATGCATCAGGTTCAATCACAGGAACCAAAGCTTATTATCTGAGTGGTGATGAGATTGACAGCAAAACATTGCATGACGGCGTAAAGTACGTACTATCCTTCTGGACAAAATATACCATGTCAGCAATACCGGTTGTAAGTCTAATAGGCGGTCATGGATACACTCCTGTAACGATGACGTTACAAAATACTGTCAACGGATGGGAATATTATACAGCGATTATTAGCCCGGGACGAGGAGAACATCTTACGATTACCGGCCAGGGGGCAAGCACGATACCTCCTTCCCCGGAAACATATATTGATGAACTCAGACTTTGCCCCTTGGAAGCGTCGATGTCTACCTATACGTATGCTCCCAATATAGGGATGACCAGCAGCGCGAATAATAGCGGGTATATCAACTATTACGAATATGATGCGATGGGGCGACCGACTATAGTCCGGGACTTGCGAGGGAACATCGTTAAAGCCGTAACGGCCAGTTGCAGTAGCCCCTGGAATACCAGCTATGATAACGGTCCTGTACAATGCGATAACTGTAATCCTAATCAATAACCAAACATCCTTAAAGACTCCTTATGAAAAAGATATTCCATATAGTTTTCCTGTTATCGGGGATGTTTGTTTGTGGTGGTGCTGAAGCACAAAATCTTCCAAGCACTGCGGGCCTGCCTTCCGGCGGCGGATCGGGACAAATAGCTTATCCTTACGATTACAACCAGTCACCAAACGTCACGCCATCGGGGCACACCTATTTGCGTACGGTTTACCCGCAGCGGCCCATGACCTCGCTGCCATCCAACCTGTTCACAGGCAATATGATCTATAATACGACTTATTTGGATGGCTGGGGCAATGCACTGATGTCTATCAATAACAATGGTACGGGCCAGGCTATTGTACAACCATTCGACCACAGAGAATGGGATACCTCCGTTAATTATCTGCCTTTCTACACCTATTCTACGGGAGATTTTATCAATAATCCCTTCACACTGCAAAAGAACTTTTACAGTGCCCAGTTCCCGGCGGAACATGACAATGCCTATTCTGCCGGCAGCTTTGCCAGCGTAAGCGGCGTACCCACGACAAAATCCTTTTTGCCCGGCAGGGCAATGGTTGGTGAGCCAAGAGGTGCTACCAGTACTTCCGGTTTCAATGCAGCCAACGAAATATATATCGTAACCTATAGTAGCGGCACGGTTTGCAAATCCGGCTATTATGCTGCCAACAAATTGGTGGTTGCGGAGAGCGATGGCCAGCATAGCCAGTCCGTAAAAACATATACCGATATGGATGGTAAGCTGATCTGCCGAAAAGTGTTTGCAGGCGGCAGTACCTGGCTCACCACCTACTATGTGTATAACGACCTCGATCAACTGGTATGCATCGTACCGCCGAAGGCTACTGATCAATTTACGAGCAATACCTGTTTGTCGAATGTCAATGATCTTTGTTTCCAGTACGCCTATGACACTTACGGCAATGTGGTGAACAAGCGTGTGCCGGGAAGGAGCGATACCGATATTGTTATCTACAATAAATATTTCCAGCCTGTATTGTTCCAGACACCGGGATTAAGAGATAGCGGCAAGCTAAGGTTCGTGATCTATGATAAACGTGGCCGCACGATAATGACGGGCGTATATACAGGCAGTGAGACCATAAGTTATTGGAGAGGCGTAGCGGCAGGCACCACAACGCCGGTTACCCATTATGTAAGCGGCAACCCCGTAACGGCAACCGGCACCCTGGAATACTGGATCACGAATTGTTTTTCGGGCTATACCTATCCTACAAGCTTATACGGCTGTGATATTTATTCTTACAATTATTATGATGATTATAGCAATTCGCCGGTAAGTTCTTCTTTTAATTCAGGTTATTCTGCTCTTTACCAAACAGCAGCATATTACGCGGAAACACCAACGCCATTGCTAAATGTGCAGGGTAAGCTTGTAGCATCAAAGGTTAAAATACTGGATCGCGGGGCGACCAATAATTTCACAAATACCTGGATGACCAACCTGTATTTCTATGATGAAAAGGGAAGGCTAATACAGCAGCAGACACAAAATCCGTGGAGCAAATGGGATACCGTTACCTTGCAGTATAATTTTGCAAACCAGCTGGTGCGCAAAATAGCCAGCTACCACCTATGGAACGGGGCTAATAAGCCAAACACGAGGATAGTTACCGGTTATAACTATGATCTTATTACGACAAGGTTGCTTGATGTACGCCAGAAGATAGACACCTTTGCCTGGTATTATGTGGCCAGCTATACCTATGATAATTTCGGCAGGGTGACCAAGCAAACCCTGTGCGAGACCGAAGACCAGAACTTTACCTACAATGTACGGGGGCAGCTGATGGGCATTAATGCCGCCGACCTCCGTGATGCCATTTTACCAGATCATATGACCTACCTGTCGGAATTGAATTATGAGACAGGTTTTGACCACCCGCGATATGACGGTTCGTTATCCGGTTATAAATGGCGGTCGTCCAGCAGTGAAGTACGTGCATATGGTTATTTATATGACGCAGCAGGCAGGCTGACGGATGCTACCTACAGGGACTCCAGCGCCGTTGGCCCAGGGGCTCCTAACTGGAATAATGCGAACAGGGACTTTACCGTATCAAATCTTACCTACGATCTCAATGGTAATATCCTGACCATGAATCAGAGAGGATATGATACTTTGCTACAGCCGGCTAACATAGACCTGCTGGGTTATACCTATGACAATGGTAACAGGCTGCAAAAAGTAACGGACGGAGGGGTTAAAAGCCCGGTAAGTGATTTTGACAACGGTTCTTCCGGTACGGGTAACGATTATACCTATGATCATAACGGCAACCTGATAACTGATGCCAATAAGGCGATAGCCCTGCAGTATGATGACCTGGACTTGCCTACCAAAGTGAAGGCAGGAACAGACTCTATTGAGAATATATATGATGCCGGTGGTGTAATACTGCAAAAACGCATACGCGAGGGTGGTGATAGCACCGTGTATCGCTACTGGGGACCGTTGGTTCTTAACAATGACAGCCTGCAATATGTAATGCACCCCGAAGGCCGCTACCGCTGGCTGAAGGACAGCCTTTATTTTAAAACAGACGTGTTTGCCCGTGATCACCAGGGCAATGTGCGGACGGTGCAAACTGCGGAGACCAGAACAGCTATTGCCTTCCATGCCGGTTTTGAGATGGTGGCGGCAAATATAGAAGAGGCTATGTTTTCCGGTATCCAAACGATACGGGATAATAATCCTTCGGGCACACCCGAAGACCTGATGAGCGGCCAGCTGGATGGAACCACCAACCAGGTCGGCACCGCTATATTGGTACATGTAATGGCAGGAGATCAGCTGGACCTGCAGAGCTATGGCTATTATGAAACCGGAGACACCAATGCCTTTAATACCTATGCTACTGCCTCTACAATGGCAGGGGCATTACTAAGCACCCTTACTACGGGAACGCTGACAGGCGGCGAAGGGGGCACTATCAGCAGCACCACCGTATCAAACCTGCTAGGGGCCGAGAATTATGCGATCTACGATGCGATGAAAGACAGCATTACAGACCGGAATTACCCGAGGGTGTACCTGAATTATCTATCCTTCGACGAATCGTTCAATATACTGCCTGAAGAATGCAGCATTACTCAAATGAAAGGGCCCGATCATGTATGGAACATGCTGACACAGCCGGGGTATTTCTGCAGGAAGAACGGCTATGTACTTGCTTATGTAAGCAATGAAAGTGATGTGGTTACATTTATAGATAATACCACCTTTACCATACACTATGGGCAATTGCAGCAGGAACAGCATTACTACCCTCATGGGCTGGTGCTGGATGCCGGGCTTGCCACAGGTGCTTTGAAAAGTAATTACCTGTTTGAAGGCAATGAATTGCAGCCGCACCTGAACCTGCAATTATCAGACTTCAATTATAGACAATACGACCAGCAGATAGGTAGGTTTACCAGTGTAGACCCATTGGCAGACCAGATGGGACAGGAAATGTTCTCACCGTATCATTTTGTGGGCAATGACCCTGCGAATTATACGGATCCTTTGGGGTTAGGTCATAATAAAAAAGAAAAGAGAGCGCTCAGGCAGCAACATTGCGATGATAGACCAAATGTTGTATCTCCACGGGGTGGAGATGGTTCGGATGGAACTGATATATGGGCTGCAATCGGCGACTTTTTTGGAAGCTTATTCGGCGGTGGAGATGAGTCTTCAGGTACAGACGGTGGTGGCGGTGGCGAAGCGGACGCAGGCCCTGCAGCTCCAGCAAGCACAGGCAGCGGAGGTGGAGGCGGTAGTGACGGCGGATCAGGAGGTGGTAGTACCTCTGCCGCAGTAGGCGGAGGGTCGAGAGGCGGAGGCTTTGCACCATCGACAGATTTTGCACGACGCCATATCCAAGAAGATGTAGCAGAGCGTATGAATAAGTATAAGGAAGGACAGGCAAGCCATTATGCGGGAAGCAGCAGAGGTTATGGATGGGGAGCCATACAACAAATTGCTGCGAACTCCTTTAACCGACCGGCGATGACACCAAAACAAGTAAGATCTTCTTTGCAAAGAAGGTTTCACGAAAATTTAGATTTGGCAAGGCGACGTGGAGTTAAGCATGTTATAGCCGGCGAACCACCGGCATTAGGATTTAGTTCATTGTGGGGAGATTTTAGATCACTCTATAAAGGCATTACAGTATTGGGTAGTTATCCTGAATACCTCACTTTGGCTAAAGAACTTGAAGCACATGTTTTTAGCATACCCAGCGATATATGGTACCAAATGTCTGAGGAAGAACAATGGGCAGCAAACAAAAGGTTTTTAGATAGAGCTATTGCAAGAGGAGATATTTTTATTTTGTCAAAACCTGCGTTTAAAGCTCAAAAAGGAACGTCTTTTTGGAAAGAGATTCAATATTTGTATAAAAAAGGGTACCGACCAAGTCCGGACGGTATGATTTTAAGGAAGTAAATTCAACAATATGGAAGATATTTTGAAATTTGAAAATAGAGATCAACTATATCAATTTTTGATAGATGATTTTGGATTCAAGAAAATAGATGAACGATATACACCTGAGTTCTTTGGTGATTTTTATGTTCTATTATCAGGAGCGTTTTTAGTTATGTACATTAATGATCGTGGATTCTTAACTGTCGATATTGCAAGTAAGTACGCACCTTCTGATAGATACAGCTTATCCATTTTACGAGAATTAATACATGGTCCACAGAAGTCGGTGAATCAAAAAAATCGTGATAGAATAAATGAATATAATAGCTTTTTGAAAGAAGATTATAGATTAATTGAGAATCTTCTTAATAAAGAGAATTACAGAAAGACCTTAAATAAAATCGTCGTGTTATTAAAAAATCAAAACCCTCTCATTTAAGGGTATGCAATTTATGACGATAACAGAATTGTATTATAAATTGAAAGATTTAGGGATACTGGACGATAGATATTATTTACATGGATTATACGGGTCTTTGAATGATGAAGATAAATTAGCATTGGTTGTAAAAAAAGGAACGTATTCTTTGGAATATGAAATATATTTTAAAGAACGTGGGGAAAAAAGAGTCCTAAAAACTTTTACTGAAGAAGCTGTTGCATGCGATTATTTTTATAAGCGTCTTAAAGACAATAAAGAGATAGAAGATATGTATGCGAAAAAATAAATGATCTACAAGCTTGATCCGTTGTTCAGACAAGAAGCAATAAAACGTGGTGTAATAAAATGAGTAAATTAATAATTGGTTTGTTATTACTACTTCCGTTTAGTTGTTTAGCGCGAGAGTATCCTGCTGAAATGGTAGAATATGGCCTTACAAAAAAATACGATAAAGCAGAGTGGTATTTATATTGTTTGATGTGTGATAGGGAGTCAAGTTTTTTAAAGGAAAATCTTTGGTTGATCAGTATACGACATTTGGATGCCTACCATTAGAACTTGACCAAGTTAATTTGAGGGGAGATACTGTAGAAATTAATATGCTTTTTAAGTTTAATGGTAAAAAGCTTGATTGGAGAGATGTCGCCGGTTTCCCCCAATATTGGGGCGCAGTTTATTGCGGCAAATCAAATGACATAGTACTTTTTTCAATTAAAAGTCATATTAGATATTCGATATCCACGTGTCCTAATGTTAAAAATTGTCCGTCAAGAGAAGTGAAACCACTTCAGCCTGAAGTCATTAAGTATATAAAGCAAAATAGAGCTAAACTTGATCCATGGTTTCGGCAGGAAGCTATAAAACGTGGTGTAATAAAATGAGTAATAATATTAGTATTTGATAAAACGGGTAGTGGCTGAACCTTCAGAATTGCTAACATGCACAATGTAGCATCCCGTAGGTATGGATGATATATTGATACGTGATGTAGATGTCTGAGCGATTTGTTTAATTACAATGGATCCTGTCATGTCTAATATTGCGATACTTACATTCTTTTGATCATTGGGTGTCACTATATCAATATATTCATTGGCAGGATTGGGATAAACTGATACCGCTCCATATTTCTTAATATTCTTAATTCCGGTTGTGTGAATATTGCTTCGATATATATTGCCATTGTTCAATGAAACGTATACATAGTTATTTGCAGTGACCAAGATCGTGTTAGGTCTATAAATTGGAATAACTGGTAGTACGGGCAAGCCTGTGTCACATTTTGTCCAGTTATCGCCATCATCGGTTGAGTAATATAGATTTCCGCCAAGGCCAAACGCACCTCCAGTAGCCATGTAATAAATATTTTGAACAGGAGATCTGGCAAATTGTCCATAGCTTTTTCCGGAGTCTATGCCATTCATAGCAGCACTCCTTCGTAACGTAGTATCAGTAATGAAATACACACCTCCTAAAGGGATTGGACTATATAATACAACTGAGGAGTCATTAAGAGAATACATTTGACTCAGGGCATTGTTTTCACTGTATGGACTCAGTTTTTTAAAAGTAGCGCCATCGTTTGTTGAAAGGTTAATTGCATTATAAGATGCCGCAATCGTATTTTTTCCTGCTCTTGCAGAACAGTATGCAGAACCGCTTATGCCTATTGATTTCTGCCATGTATGGGCATTGTTGATACTGTAATAATTACCGCGATTTTTGGTTACAAGAATGTAATTGCTATCTCCTAAATAGGAAAGCCTAAAAGGTTGACTACTATCCACGCCTAAGCCCTTATTGCAGGATTGCCAACTAGCGCCGAAGTCATCTGAGCGTAATAACCCTAAAGGCTGTCCCAATATGAATATTGTATTATTAAATGCGTATAGGTATCCTTCCGTCAGATCCGGTGTTGGGAAAAATATCCAGGTAGCGGAATCTCCATTACTGGATGATCTCAAAAGGGTATCTGGTTTGTATGCAAAAACATCGCCGTTTGTGGTAGATGCCAAGCCGTAATAGTCTGTATTACTTTCATAAACAGATTGCCAGTTTTGGGCATAGAGTAAGTCACCTGCAAATAGCAAAACGATGAGTGGTAAAAGAGCTTTCATAAGTAGTTTTTACCAAAATACTAATTGGGTGTTATAAAGTCAATGGACAACGAATCCGATATTAATTTAACCTGATATCCGTTATCATGCCTTTTACTATGGTAAAAGTTTCATTCTTTTCTCTTGTCAAGGGTGCCGTAAGCTTGACGTCATAGCGGATCTTGTATTTGCCGGCTTGCAGTTTTACGGATTGTTCTTTGTAAAGATTGTCTACAGCTATTCTATCTAACAGGATAAACTGGCCGTTTTCAAAATAGTATAGCTTTATCCTTACAATATCTGATAGCTCTTTGATTTTAAGATAGCCGAATCCATTGTCAGCCGGTTGTGCCGGTAATTGGATCACTGGTAATGGATCAGGCATTTTTTGGACTGTTAAGGTTGTTTTTGATTTAACCTGTGTTAGCCCGGATTCACCTTGCTTCTTTAATATTCTAGGAAATGTATGATCTTCTTTGTTATGTGGTGTAATACTTGTTTGCAAATTACTTGTTTTCATTTGTTGGTTTATAGGGCAACATCCATTAAGCATGTCATTAATAAATTTTCCATACTGTGAATTCTGAGGAAGCTGCTGAGGTGCTCCGATACAATCCAGAATACTTGACTTCTCGTTTGAAAAATTCAACAGACAGATAGAGGTAGCTTCACTTGTTTTAAACAGAGGTGTAAGATCACATAAACTAGAATCGCATGTAAGCGTACCACTTGTTAGAATCACCAAATGGTAATTGTATTGCCCTTGGGGTAGTTCGTACTTCAAAGCTTCACTGATCGCAAATCTTAATGGAGCGGTGTTGCCACTTGCTAGGCTCGCCAACCTTAAGCTCATTTGCGTATAGTTATTACCGCTAAACATAACTTCTTGTTTAGACGCATAACAATCATTTGAAAAATCAAAGGATCGCTCTCCGTATGCCCTTAAGCCAAATTCAACAGTATTGTTCCGGGCATATACGCTGTCCATTAATTGCAGGATAAATTTTGTTGCAGACTGATACTTTGTAAGGCTGTCCTTCCATTGGTATTGCATGAAAGATGAAACATCCAATATGATAAGGATGCGATCTGTTTTTGCATCGTCAACCGCTAATGCCTTTAAGGCCATCAATAGAATTGTTGTACAAATCAAACCAACCTTTCTCATCATTTCCATCTTTTGCCAATTGCTAATCCTGCAAATAAACTAACCTGATACGGCCTGGCAGGCAGTTCCGCCATAACGGGAAGGGATTTTATATAAGCAGAAGCATTAACACCTAAGGTAATTGTTTCTACAAGCCATTTCTGCGCTTTAGGTGTTATTACAAAAGCAGCTTCCACATAAGCCCCAGGCACGAGCTGAGTTTCATTCAAGCCCATACTCCATTTAGATGCACCGTGTATGTCTGCATTGTTCAAAAAATCGTCTGCATTGCTGTCTGAATACTTTACATCCTCTATGTGAGATACAGGCTCAGACTGCGTATAATCGGTCTTAACAAGCTGCAGATAGTAAGGCTTTAACATCGCCAAACTAAACCCTGCATTATATCTAAAGCTGACAGATAAGTTATCTTCTATTACACCTGGTAACAGGAACTGCTCCTGTCCGAAGCCTAATTGTAAAGTGTAGAGATTATTGATCTTGCCGAATACATAAGGGGTAGCGAGCCCTAATTCAGGATGGCTGTTCTTCCCCGGCTGCTGTTTGATCTGCTTTTCCTGCTTAATCTCTGAAAAATGCAGTTGCCATAAATTGTAACTGCCGGCACTATGGCGAGTAAAATAATAAATGCCCGCACTCCATCCATTGCTATTGAGTCTACCGCCTATTAATAATTCCTTGTCATAATCATAAGATAACCCCCAATTCTTTATGTGATCATGAAGCTGTTGAAATCGGGATGTTTTTTGCCTGGATGTTGTTTGCTTTCTAGTGCGTGCAATTTCGTTTTTCCAGATGTCCTGTTGCGCCAGGCTTTGCATTGATAACATGCAACCAAATAATAAAAATGGCGAACATTTTTTAAACAGACAGGACATCTTAAAGAAACAGATCAACGAACTGAAAATATACAACAAATAAGGCTGTTTTACTAATGATCAATTCACGATTATTAACCAGAGAAAGCCAATACAATCTTTTATCATTAACACCCTTACTTATCATTAACGCAGGTTGAACCTATAGCTCATTTTTGTGGTGCTTGTCCTTTTACAGAGCGTTGCGCATGACACTAGAAGGAATTTGATAATCATCTCTTTTTACTTGGATAAATATCATATTTATATAATAGGAAAACTTAATTTAAATTTAAACCAGAGGTATATACATCAAGGGTAAATATACGCTAAGGGTACAAGTGGCATAAGATAAGCCGGTATTCGTGCCGGCTTATTTTTTAATCCTGCGATAAATAGAGTAAGTTCAACAAGCTGTTCCATTCCTGGTACGGCTTTTATAATATATTTTGTATCTTGAAAAGGAGTATAACGCATATACATTAAACTGTATGTTTTGGGCGCCTGTATTTTTATAGGCGCTTTTCTATTTACATGAGGCTGGTGAGCGGTAATTTGTTAGTTATTTCTTGTTTCGAATAAGCATAAATGCGCTTTCAAATAACCGGTATTTACAGTATCTTACTATCACAATTCCTTTCCCGTAAAACATCATGCGTTGTTGTCTTATAGCATTACTTTCTTTTTGGTTGCTTTTTGCTTCGCATCCGTGTGTGCTTGCCCAACAGGAACGCAACTATAACAGGTTCCAATATCACAAGTATCAATGGAAAGCCTCCCATACCCCTGCGTTTCATATCTACTTTCCACAAGGTAATGACAGCCTATGTGCTTATGTTGCCGAACAACTGCCTGAGACTATAAAGCGGGTGAAGCATAATATGGGAACAAACCTGTTGCGAATACCCAATATTGTGATCTATCCATCTGTTGACCAACTCTATGAATCCAACATTGGTTTGTATGAAACGGAAGGCCATACACTGCCCACATTCATAGTAAAAGGCACCCGACTTGTACTCTTCTATCATGGCAACTATACAGTGCTACGAAAGCAATTATATGAAGGCATCGCAAGAGAAATATGGGAATCACAACTGAAAGAAGGCCTGGCAGCACAAGCCCAGGGGCAGGCTAGTAACGAAGACATCCCACATTGGTATAAAGAAGGCGCCATCCTTTTTTTTGCTGAGCAATGGCCAATCGGCGCAGAAGATGAACTGAGACGATCATGGCAACACCAACGTTTTCAAAACTGGGAACAAAGCATAGCGCATCAACCCAAACTTAGCGGACAGGCATTCTGCTATTTCCTTACACAACAATACTATCCGCTTGCAGCCATGCAGCTGTATTCTCAGTTGAAAAAAAGAAGGACGTTAACAAGAGCAATAAGGTTGATCACCAAGCATTCGCTAGACACGGTGATGGTACAGTGCCATAGATTTTATGCAAACAGGTTCATTGAAAATAACGGAAGTACAATTTCCAGGTCTATAGATCCTAAAATAAACACCACAACCATACCACATAAAAAAGGCATAATAAGGGATGTACAAGTAAATGCTACCGGCAGTGAGATAGCATATACAGTTTACAGCAACAAGGCTAGGATTGTTTACCTCTATCATGTACTTTCAGGCAAAACAGATAAGCTTACCAGTTATAAACTACCGCCCTGGATCAATGATTATAGCGAAGACCCTTACCCAATACTGCAATGGAACAAAGATGGTAATGAATTAAGTATTGTAAAGCCTGTGAAAGGAAAGATCAGCTTATTAAGCTTTATCTACGCCGGCGGCCTGATGCAGCAAAATGCCATTAAGAACGCAGATGGAGTGGGGAGCATATACCAGCAAGGAACAGAAGATTATCTACTATCCGCTTATAGGAAAGGGCAATCCGATATCGTAAGCTATAACCTGGATAGAGAAACCTATACCGTCCATACAAATGATCGTTACGACGATAGTTACCCTGCACAAATGAGTAGTCCAGATGAAATATTCTTCATATCCAACCGAAAGCCTGAAGAACCTACAGCAGATCAAAAAAGAAGCATAAGCTTTAGAGATACCAGCAAATGGAAGCAAGGCATTTATCAATTAAAGGGAAAAGAAATAAGCCCCCTGTACATAGACAGTATCCCATATGGTAAATGGGATAAATTGACAGAACTTGATCCCAACAGCTTGCTTGCAACACATACATTCTATGGCACAGAGCGTTTTGCCATCGTGAATAAAAATCAAACGGGTTATCAAACGCTCGGTAATTATCAGCCAATACAATTCCATGAATCAAGCTCAGAAATATTCACCTGGAGCAATGACCCAGATAGTATCAGCATAACCAGGCAACCACTTAACCAATGGATAGAAACCAATAGAAACAAAGATACAACTAGCCCCTGGTTGGAAGATTATCGAAAGGATGCAGAGAGAAAGGCAAAAGAAGATAGCCTTTTGCAGGCAGCCAGGGATCAGCCTGCCACCTTTATAGACGAGCTATTAACACCTAAAGACGCGCAGGAAAGATCGGCAAAGCGAAATGACAGTATTGCCAGGTCACTATCCTACGATCCGAAGAAAGTAAAACCGTATATCCTGCAATTGCACTGTGCTTATTTCACCGCTAAAGTCAATAACGATTATTTCATCAACCGGTACCAGCCCTATAAGAACTACCAGGGACAATTTAAGTTCCCTGAATTGGGAGGTATGGTGCAAGGTGGATTTACCGACCTGTTAGAAGATCACCATGTGAATATTGCTTTTCGGTTACCGGCGGCAACAGAAGGCAGTATGTTTTTCATGCGATATGAAAATACTGCGGGAAAAACAGACTGGAGTATAGCGTATTATCGAAATGTAGAAAGCCTGAATCCTGATCCATTGAGGAACTGGACGGACGAATCCGGAAAACCTTATCCTAATGTAGCCAAAGTAAAAACTCATTACGGAGAGTTAAGCCTGCATCATCCGATAACCTATTACCTGTCGGCAGATGTCACAGAAGCCATAAGATATGATCGGACGGTCTTCCTCGCTACTGATAGATACAGCCTGAAGTTTGAGGACCTTCATAGCCTTTGGTCGATCACAACACTGTCCATGAACTATAACAAATTGCAAACTACGCTCCCTCATTTGCATAAAGGTTATAAAGTCAAACTTCTGCTGGATGTTTTCCAGCCATTAGATGAATCAGCAGGGCCAATGTTAGGAAGTACCATGCAACTGAGATACGACCTTCCGGTCTATAAGTACATTACCTGGGTTACGCAACTGCAGGTAGGCAGAAGCTTTGGTCGCAGCCATATACAGTACAACCTGGCAGGGCTGGACAATAATGTCACCGTAAAAGTGGACAGCAATGCGCACGCAGCACAAAATGCTCCCTATGCATTCCAAACATTAATAACTCCATTCAGAGGATACCTGCAAAATGATGTTTACGGGAACTATTACGGAGTTTGGAACAACGATGTTTATTTTCCTCTGTTCCAGACATTAATACCCATCGAGACATCACTGTCATTTATAAATCAATTACAACCTGGTCTATTTGCAGATATTGGTAAAGCCGGGGAAACCTGGGCAGACAAATCCACTAATCCCAACAATAATAATTGGCTTTGGTCTTATGGTGCATCATTGCGGTCAAGCCTTGCGGGTTATCCATTAAGGTTAGATGTCGCCTGGCCGGGAACGTTTAATAAGAAGCCTATGTGGTATTTTACTTTGAGTTTGAGATGACATACAAGCATGTTGCCGTTTACGCAACCTGTATTACCCTGACCGCTGTTCTTTTTCTACCAGGGGAATTGCTTCTTTTTTGAAGATTTACTATTTTACATCAAGTCATTACTTTTATAAGCATACGCATGAAGTATTCATTTGCCAATGAGCCCGTAATATTATGGGGTTCTTTATAAGAGTTTGCCTTACAGAAGTTGTGTCACACATACTCATAAGCATAAGATGACAATGGATAAACCAGGCAATGAGCAACCTGAAAAAAGCTATATTTTTTTTAAGGTAATATCTGCGGATAATAAATCATACCTGTGTGATTTTTATAAGCTTGAGTACAAGAATGGCGATACCGCGGCACATGTAATATTGCAGGCATCCGGTCATTCGATATGGGTGGATATGAAACTATCAGAAACGCGGAACTGGGAAATCGTAAACCAATCTGAGGATATCTCATCCCATCTTCTTTTAGAACTTTCGATAGAAATAATGCGCAGCGGGAAATTCTAACCTGAACTATTTGTGTGAATATTGGTTCAAAATAATATACGCATTGCTCAAAATTAAACTGTAACATCAAATATCTATGCGAAGACCACATTGTCAGACTGAATAATCAAACTAAAATGGTCGATTATTTTTCTAATGCAAACTTTACAGGTAATTGAATATTTAGATAACCACAACTCTATGTAACCAGTAGATTAAAGTCAAACCAGCTATAGATGGGATTTTCGAATGGAAGTATTTAAAGTGCTAAAATTTTTAGTGTTTTGTAAATTTACAGAAAGCTTAATGATGGACAGATTTATGATTTCTACCGGAGAGGTGACAGTCCGGTTGCTCGCTGCCGCTGTATTAGGTGGAGCAGTGGGCTGGGAAAGAGAACGAAAAGATGGTGCTGCCGGGCTACGGACACATATGCTTGTTTGTGTCGGTGCCTCCCTGGCTATGATCGTATCAGCTTTTGGATTTCAGGATGTATCGGGCAGCCCCGGTATCGTATTGGATCCATCAAGAATTGCAGCCCAGGTTATTAGCGGTATAGGATTTCTTGGTGCTGGAACAATATTGTTTTTGCGTCCTCAGATTATCCGGGGGTTAACTACAGCTGCGGGATTATGGAGTGTCGCTGCAGTTGGTCTTGCCGTCGGTGGCGGTTTGTATTTTGCGGCAATAATGGCAACAACTATCATACTGGTTGTCCTGGCACTTATCAAACCATTGGAACGGACGGTATTCCGTAAGGTGTATGGAAGGCGCATTATTGTACAGTTTGATCCAGAACGTATTGGTCTTGCTCAAATTGAAAATGTATTCAGAGCACATGACCTGGTGGCCACCGAGATGCTTGCCCATTCCAATAATAAGGATCATTTGGATCAGGTAAAAGTAACTTTTAACAACAGGTCCCATCAAAGTAGTATTTTATTAGCCATCGATGAAATAAAAAAAATGGACGGAGTTAATGAGTTGACATATCGCATGTAATATGGCCAGTCCCATGAAAAGACAAACGTCAAGGCAATTGACACACGGAATATTTTTTATTATGATAAACGAAGCTGGTCTATTTAATGAATTTTTCTGCCAGTTCAAACCCTGCCAAAAATAATAGCCATAACTCTACCGGGTGATCACGTAACCCCTTTCTTAATATTGTTAGTGCCTTTCCTATATGTTTCTCAACAGTATTAACAGATATGTCCATCCGTTCTGCAATTTCCCTGTAGGAAAGGTTTTCATACCTGCTTAATACGAACGCTTCCCTGCATTGTGCCGGTAAAGCCTGGATGATCGTATGTATCTCTTCTTCGGTTTGTTTCAGGGCAAGCTTATCCTGCGCATCTATAGAAACATCTTTCTGCAACTGTTCCAGCTTCCTGATGTAAACCTGTCTTGTCTGTTCGGTACGTAAATGATGAAGTACTTTATTACGAAGCGTTGCATATAACCAGGCCGAAATATTGCCACCCGCATCTAATGTAGCTGCCTTATTCCAGAAAGTAAGAAAAACATCCTGCACGATCTCTTCCACTATTGCTTCTTCAGGAATACGTCTGTAAGCCTTCCTACACATCAGGTCATAATAACGATAATAGAACGTTGTAAAAGCGTCCTCGTTTTGCTGCACTATCAATAGCAGTAACTCTCCGTCGCTATATGGTGTGTTGTTAGTTATGATCTGTTTTGAATGAATGTAAAATTAATAATTCCTTTATATACGACAGGTGATGTGCAAAACTGCTGCATATAAATAGTCACTAAATAACTGATTAAGATAAAAATATTTCATTCATGGCGGTAACACCGTTTTCCTGCAATAAGTAAAAGGAATCATCTACCATAAAAATTCCTGTTCACGCTTAAACCGGGCGAATGAAATTTCTGTTGACAGTATTGTTTGCATTCATCATCATCATTACATCTGCTCAATCTCCTGTGCAATGGAAGGTCACTGCTGAAAAGAAAGACAGTAATACTTATCTCATTCGCGTAAACGCAACTATAAATAATGGCTGGTACCTGTACGCAATTACAGATACAACGAATGGATTGGAAGGCCCGGCCATAAGCATACGGAATGCACATGTAAAGATGAAAGGGACGCTGCAACCATCAACAACGCCAATGATTATTTCCGATGAGATATTTGCAAGCAGTAAAGAATCCGTATTTCAGGAAGAGGCATCTTTTATACAGGAAATAAATGTGGGCAGCAACGTATCTTCCCTGCAACTTACTTTAAATGCATATACTGCTAACGGAAAGGAGTTCACTCCCATTGCATACGACCAGCAAATTATATTAGACAGCAGCTATCAAAATAATCTTGCTGCAGAAATTAAACTGCCTTCTATTAACATACATCAGCCGTTATCTGATTGTGGCGCTGAACAACGCGGTAGTTTAGGTATGATTCTTATCTTCTTTCTGGGGATGGGCGGCGGATTGCTTGCATTGCTAACCCCCTGCGTGTTTCCCATGATACCCCTTACCGTTTCCTTTTTCGCCAAACGTTCCGTGAACAGGAAGCAGGCGATTCATAATGCATTACTGTATGGCGTATTTATCTTTCTTATTTACATAACCATCAGTATTCCTTTTCACTTGTTCCGGCTAAGTCCCGAAGTACTCAATGCAATTGCTACCAATGTGTGGCTGAACCTGGCTTTTTTCATCATCTTTATTGGTTTCTCCCTTTCTTTTTTCGGTTTGTTCAACATTACGATCCCCGGCAGCATCGCCTCCAAAGCCGATGCAAAGAGCAATATCACCAGTATCAGCGGCATCTTCTTTATGGCGCTCACGCTGGCCATCGTTTCGTTTTCCTGTACAGGGCCGATATTAGGCAGCCTGCTGGTAGGTTCCCTTGGCGGTGGCGCCTGGCCGCTGACCTGTGGGCTTGCGGGTTTTGGCTTAGCACTGGCGTTACCCTTTGCGCTGTTTGCCATCTTCCCGCAGAGGCTGGCACGACTGCCTAAAAGCGGCAGTTGGCTGGATACCGTTAAAAAAGCACTGGCATTTATTGAACTGGCACTTGCATTCAAATTCCTTTCCAATGCCGACCTGGTAGCACATTGGGGCATATTGAAAAGAGAAGTGTTCCTGATTATCTGGATAGTGATTTTTGGCGGCCTTGCCCTTTACCTGTTCCGCATTTTCGGCAAGGATAAAACAAAGCTGCCGGCAGCAAGAATAATAGCAGGGTGCAGTACGCTCCTTTTTGTCGCCTATATGTTCGCAGGGCTAATCAATACAAGCAGCCTGTTATTACTCAGTGGTTTCCCGCCACCGGTAAGCTACAGTATTTATAACAATAAAAATTCGCAACAAAACGATGCACAGTATTTAGTAGTAAACGATTATAATAAAGCCCTGCAGCTCTCCAAAACATTGCAAAGGCCGGTACTGATAGATTTTACAGGCTGGGCTTGTGTCAATTGCCGCAAGATGGAAGAAAATGTGCTGTCCGAACCCGGAATAAAAGAAATGATCAATGAGCATTGTATCGTGCTTTCCTTATGCGTGGATGACAAGGCTCCGTTACCATCAGGGCAAACATTTCATTATACCAATACGGAAGGCAATACAGTAGCTATAGAAACTACAGGCGATAAATGGGCAACGTTCGAGGCAGAGAACTTTAAACAAGTTTCCCAGCCCTTGTACGCATTGCTTACACCGGAAGAGAAACTGATCAATCATCCGGTAGGTTATACACCGGACGAAAAAGAATATAAGGAATGGCTGCAGTGCGGGTTAGATGTGTATGAAAATGCAAGCAGCCGGTAGCTTGTTGCATAGACTAAGAGGTCTTATTTAGTCTGACTGCCGGGCGTGTTTCCACACCCCGGATTTTTGATAAACTATTTTACTTATGATAACAACGCAACATACAAAGAACAGAAAGGATTATCCTGCCTTAAAACTAAACAGGCTTTGGAAGCTTATAGGCAATACGCCGATGCTGGAACTGATATATGCATATAAGGGACAGAAAAGAAAGATATATGTCAAATGCGAACATTATAACCTTACAGGCAGCATCAAAGACCGGATGGCTTTATACATACTGCAGAAAGCGTATGAGCAGGAGGCGCTTCACCCCGGCAGCCGGATCATTGAAGCGACCAGTGGAAATACAGGCATATCTTTTAGTGCCCTGGGTAGAGCATTAGGCCATCCTGTAACCATCATTATGCCGGACTGGCTAAGCAGGGAAAGAACCGACATTATCAAAAGTTTCGGGGCGGAGATCATACCCGTATCTAAAGAACAAGGTGGTTTTTTTGGCTCCATTAAACTATCCGAAGTGTATGCAGCTAAAGATCATTCTGTTTTCCTTCCCCGCCAGTTCGAAAACCGGTATAACGCGGAAGCGCATGAAAGAACTACCGGCCCCGAGATTACCAGGCAGTTGCAAAGAAAAGGGTTGAGAACGCATGCCTTTGTCGCAGGTGTAGGCACGGGCGGGACTGTGATGGGCGTAGGTTATCATCTGCGGGCAGCTTTTAAAGATGTTCAGGTTTTCGCGATAGAGCCAGCTGAATCGCCCACACTTACCACAGGGTATAAGACAGGCAGCCACCGTATCCAGGGTATATCCGATGAATTTATCCCACCTATCGTTAACCTGTCTAAGTTAAACGGGGTTATCAAAGTATCCGATGGCGATGCCATTCTTATGGCGCAAAAGCTGTCCAGGCAATTGGGACTGGCAGTAGGCATTTCTTCCGGCGCCAATGTGATCGGTGCTATCCTGGTGCAGGGCATGCTGCCACCTGATTGTAACGTAGTAACCGTAATACCCGACAGCAACAAGAAATACCTAAGCACCGATCTTATGAAAGAAGAAAGAATAAAGGAAAGTTACATTACCCCGAAGCTAGACTTCCTGGACTTTTCTCCTATAGAACGGATTTGTGTATGTGATACCGGTCTTCAATAATCCTCATGGCATGGAAAATAATTTCATACTCATTATCAGCTCGAAGGATAAGACAATGCAGGATATACTCTGTTACCAGGGTGTTGTAGAAAGGCAATATTGCTGCACCGTTCTTTCGAACTGGGAACAAAGGGATAAACATGAAATAATACTTCGTGTAAAGGCCACAGAACATTGCATGATAGAGGTGCTGAAAATACTGTCGTGGAAATTTCCGTCTGCAGGTATAGAGTTATTTGAGTTTGTGGATAATTGAAAGAAATAAAAAAATCTTCCCCCGACATGGCGGTAAACCTTCGCTGCTGCAATTCCTGCTATAGAAACGGGTTTGTATGGACGAGCAACGATTGACGGAACTCATAGAAAAATACCTGGACGGCACCTGCACTTCAGTAGAGAAAGCATTGGTGGAACAGTGGTATGAAAGTTTTGATGCTCACGACATAAAGTTCTATGCAGGCGATAAAGAGAAAATAGACCGCTCGGCGGCAAGAAGCCTGGAGGCGCTGAAGCAAAAGATGGCTGAGGCGCAGGAAGAAAAAGGTAAAGTGATACCGATGCGGGCAAAAAGAAAAGGCGGGCCGTGGCGTTATGTGGCAGCCGCTATTATCATTATCGCGGCAGGTACAGCAGGTTATTTCTTCTTTAGCGGCAAACAACAAATAAACACACCGGCGGTAGCGTCTAAAGAAATGAAGCATGATGCCCTGCCGGGTGGTAATAAGGCTACCCTTACACTGGCGGATGGCTCGGTGATCGTGCTGGACACTACGGCAAATGGCGACCTCGCTCAACAAGGCAATACAAAGGTCATTAAGCTGGATAGTGGTATGCTGGCTTACAATGCCGGTAATGCAAATACATCTGAAGTGCTTTATAATACAATTACCACACCGCGTGGCGGGCAGTACCAGGTACGGTTGCCTGATGGAAGTAAGGTATGGTTAAATGCGGCTTCCTCGCTTCGTTTCCCTACAGCATTTACCAGAAATGAACGGGATGTAACCTTAACCGGTGAGGGATATTTTGAAGTAGTGCATAACCCTGCAAAACCATTCCATGTAATTACCGGCAGTACGCAGGTGGAAGTATTAGGTACGCATTTTAATATTATGGCTTATGGCGATGAAAATCTTATCAAGACCACCTTGCTGGAAGGCTCTGTAAAAGTTACCAGCGCATCCAATACGATTTTACTCCAGCCGGGACAACAGGCGAATGTAAACAAGAACGGCTCCATTAAGCTGTTACCAAATGTGGATACGGACAAAGCCGTTGGCTGGAAGGATGGCTTGTTCAAGCTTGACCAGACGGATATACCGGAGATCATGCGGCAGATAGCACGCTGGTACGATGTGGAGATCGTGTATGAAGGCGCGATACCGGGCGGAAGCATATCAGGCGACATCTCCCGCAATATGAACCTATCCAAAGTATTGAAGGTGCTGGAACTGAGCGGTGTGCATTGTAGGATAGACAACAAAAAAATTTATGTAGCTCCATAAACAAGGAATATGAAGAAAATGATCACTTTATTGGTTACAGCTTTTATTACGGGTTCCGTTTTTGCAGGCGGCCCTGTTACCTGGTCATACAGTGTGAAACAGTTAGATGCCAACTCTTATGAGATCCATTTAACAGCACAAATAGACAAAGGATGGCATCTGTATGCACAGCAGCAGCCGGAAGATGCGATCGCCATACCTACGGCCATAAAATTTCTAAAGAACCCCCTGTTGATTTTAGATGGAAAAACTACAGAACTGGGCGTATTGAAAAAAGTAAAGGATGAATCCATCGGTATTGAAGCATGGCAATACAGCAACAAGGTGGATTTTGTGCAGAAGGTAACAATGAAGCATAAGGTAAAGACGAATATAAAAGGCACGATCAAATTCCAGGTATGCACAGACAGTGAATGTCTGCCCCCTGCTACACAGGCGTTTGATCTGTCGCTGAACGGTTAAAGAATAGCAACGGCTCTGTAATTTTTCTCATGTTAGACAAAGAGGAAACGTGTCTACGTTTCCTGAACAGTATGTAACGAGGTTAGCCCGGAAAAACAAAAACCGTCCCGATGGCGATCGGAACGGCGGATGTGGGTTAACCCAACAAATATCATCTCCCGTTTTGCGGGAGTGTCGTAAACATTTATTGTATAACCCAACAATCAAAACTATGCAATTGAAGCATTATTGCAAAGGGCGTTTTCGTACCGTAAGAAAACAGCAACGCCTTTTTCATCACAGAACATGGCTGGTTATGAAGTTAACGATCATCATCATGCTGGCAGCCTGCTTACAGGTTAGTGCAAAGGGGTTCTCTCAAACCATTACCCTTACGGGTAAAAATCTATCATTGGAAAATGTATTTAAGGAAGTAAAGCGGCAGAGTGGCTACCTGTTCGTGTACCGCGATGAATGGCTGAAGCAGGCAAAGAAAGTAGATGTAAGCAT
Organism: Bacteroidota bacterium; assembly: GCA_018267955.1. Classification (GTDB taxonomy): domain Bacteria; phylum Bacteroidota; class Bacteroidia; order Chitinophagales; family Chitinophagaceae; genus Polluticoccus. The sequence continues at coordinate 1,258,301 of JAFDXL010000009.1, read as the reverse complement.
CTCTAACGGCACCATAGCGCAGGTACTGGATTATTGCTTTAAAGGCCAGCCGCTCACTTACAGCATCGTGGATAAAACGGTAGTAGTACGGTTAAAAGAAGAAGAAAAAAAAGCTGATTCCACACCGGTAATAAAGCTTACCGGCAAGATAACGGATAAATCTACGGGCAAACCCCTGGAAGGGGCAAGCGTGTATGTGAAGAACTCGCAGACAGGCACTTCTACCAATGGTGAAGGCTTGTTTCTATTAGCTGTGAACCGCACGGGGTTTGTTTTGGTGGTTGCATATACAGGCTATAAAACCCTTGAAATGCCTTTTGATGGCAGAACGGAACTGAATATAGAATTAGAACAATCAACTTCCGAATTAGATAATGTGGTCATGATCGCTTACGGGCAAACAACGAAAAGATTGAATACGGGAAGTATATCAAAGATTAATGCGGATGATATTGCAAAACAACCTGTGCCTAATCCGTTGTCTGCTATGGAAGGATTAATGCCCGGCGTTTTTATTACACAGGGAACAGGTGTTCCTGGAGGCTCATTTAGCATACAGATCAGGGGACAAAACAGCATAAGCAGTGGTAACAATCCATTGTATATAGTTGACGGCGTTCCCTATACAAGTTCTTCTTTAAGCGATCAATACTTGTCGGCATACATAACAGGCGGAGGTAATCCGCTTGATAATATCGATCCCAGCTCTATTGAAAGCATTGAAGTGCTGAAAGATGCTGACGCCACCTCCATATATGGAAGCCGTGGAGCGAATGGTGTCGTATTGATCACAACCAAAAAAGGTCAAGCAGGTAAAACCAGGGTTGACATAAATGCGTATTCTGCCATTGCATCTGTTGGCCACATGCTAAAACTTTTAAACACACAGCAGTATCTACAAATGCGCCACGAAGCATTCGCAAATGATGGTGCTACACCCCAGGTCTCAGATTATGATATTCTCAGTTGGGACACAACAAGATATACTGATTGGCAAAAAGAAGCAATTGGCAAAACAGCTCATATCGCTGATGTGCAGGCATCGGTGTCGGGAGGCAATATAAATACACAATTCATTCTTGGTGGTGGCTATCGACGGGAGACAACTGTTTTTCCGGGAGATTATGCAGCGAAAAAAGGTTCCGTACATTTCAATTTGAGCCATTCCTCTCCAGATGCCAAACTGAAGATTTTGCTGTCAGCAGCATTTACATTTAACAACAGCAATTTGCCTTTTGAAGACATAAGTTCTTATGGTTATCTTCTTCCTCCCAATGCACCATCAATTTATGACACCATGGGAAAACTGAATTGGCAGGATGGATTTAATAATCCTTTCAGCTATTTGGTAGCCACATACAATAATAAAACCGATAATCTAATTAGTAATGCTGTACTAAGCTACCAGTTTTTTAAAGGATTTCAACTGAGAACAAGTCTTGGCTATACCCAAACAAATATGCATGAAAGCAATCTTTATCCATTAAACTCCTTTAATCCTTCCTGGGGTTATACTTCAGGCTATTCGGACTTCTCTGACAATACGTTCAAGACATGGATTATAGAACCCCAGGCAGAGTATCAAAAACAGATCGGCCGTAGCAAATTCAATATCCTGTTAGGGACGACTTTCGAGCAAGACAGAAGAACAGGACAGACAATAGAAGGTACGGATTTCGCAAGTGATGCTTTGCTGGCGAACTTAAATGCAGCCTCGCAGGTACGTACTATTAATGCCGTATTCTCTCAATATCGTTACAATGCTTTCTTCGGCAGGATCAAATATTCGTTGAATGACAATATTGAGCTAAACCTTAATGGCCGCAGGGATGGGTCCAGCCGGTTTGGCCCGGGAAAGCAGTTCGCAAATTTTAGTTCAGTTGGGACAGCGTGGATATTTTCAAGCGAGCCGTTTATGAAGCATGCAGCGTCATGGTGGAGCTTCGGAAAACTAAGAGCCAGTTATGGAACAACAGGAAATGACCAGATAGGTGATTATCAATACCTGGATACCTATTCACCGACAAGATACGCATATCAGGGCGGGAATGGCCTTTATCCTACACGGTTGTTTAATTCATCGTATAGTTGGGAAGTGAATAAAAAGCTGGACATTGGATTGGAACTTGGATTTTTTAAAGATCGTGTTTACTTCGTAGCTGATTGGTATCGAAACAGATCCTCCAACCAACTGGTTGGCTACTCTTTACCGCTGATAACAGGATTTTCATCTATACAAAGTAATTTTCCGGCTATCGTTCAAAACAGTGGATTTGAATTGGATATCCATTCCATTAATATTAAAACTCAAACAATAAAATGGACATCTTCCTTTAATATAAGTATCCCAAGAAATAAACTAATCGCCTATCCTGACTTAGCTAAGTCCAGCTATGCATATACCTATGCTGTTGGCCAGCCTTTAAATATTCTGTATCGGTATCAATACACAGGTGTTGACAAACAAGCAGGTGTATACCAGTTCCAAGATATTAATAAGGATGGCTTTGTAGGTTATCCTGCTGATTTAGTACCTGTAAAAGTGGGCATAGATTTCTATGGAGGGTTACAAAATGCAATCCGTTATAAGAACTGGAGCCTCGATTTTACGTTCCAGTTTGTAAAACAACGAACAAGAGATATTACCCCCTTTTTGGGGATTCCAGGTATGATGGGTAACCAGTTAGTGGATGTACTCGGCAGATGGCAAAAGCCCGGAGATGAAACAAAAGTGCAGCAATTTACCCAATCCTATAATGATGCCGGCTTTGCATATTTTAAATATATTTCCAGCGATCAAATAATAACTGATGGCTCTTACGTAAGGCTTAGAAATGTTTCACTCTCCTTTGATCTTCCTGAGCACATGTTAAAAAAGATTTTTGTCCAAAACTTTTCCCTTTACATTCAAGCGCAAAATCTGTTAACGATTACCGACTATAAAGGTTTTGATCCGGAAACAGGTTTCAGCTCCTCTTTGCCGCCATTGCGTATCATTTCCGGCGGTTTTAAAATAACGCTATAAAAATCTATCTATGTTAATCTTATCTTCTAAATACAACGTTTTCCCTTCCCATATTAAAGTCCCACTGCTCATGCTCATACTGTGTATACCTTTTACTTTTTCATGCAAAAAGTTCGTTGAGGTGGATCCTCCGGCAACGCAATTGGAAAGCAGTACCGTTTTTACAGATGATAAAACAGCTATTGCTTCGATAACAGGTATTTACAGTAGTATGATGCAATCTGCATCAGGATTTGCCAGTGGTGGACAACAGAGCGTTACCGTATTAGCAAGTCTTTCCGCGGATGACTTAGTAAGTTATAATTTTTCTACTGATATACAGCAGTTCTATGAAAATAGTGTGAACTCTTCCAATAGTGCTATACTTGCAATATGGGGGGAGCTTTATAGCTATATTTATCGCGCTAATGCAATAATAGAAGGTTTATCTAAGTCAAATTCTGTTACAGCTTCTCTACGTGAACAATTAACTGAGGAAGCGAAATTCATAAGAGCTTTCAGCTTCTTTTACCTTGTCAATTTATTTGGCGATGTTCCTTTGATCACATCAACGGATTATCATATCAATCAGGTTGCTTCACGCAATTCGGTAAATGAAGTGTACGAACAAATAATCAGCGATCTTAAAGAAACACAAAGCCTCTTGCCTGATAATTATTCATTTGCCGGCAATGAAAGAGTACGTCCTACAAAATGGGCCGCAATGGCCTTATTAGCACGTGTATATCTTTATAAAGGTGATTGGGCAAATGCCGAAAGCCTCTCCAGTTCAGTTATTAATAATACAACGTTATTTAGTTTGAAAGAACTGGACAATGTTTTCCTTGCTAATTCAACAGAAGCTATATGGCAACTGCAACCTGTTAGTCCCGGTTATAATACTTATGAAGGAAATCTGTTCATCTTAAATGATATTCCACAATTTGTATCGCTTTCTCCTGCATTAATAAATGTTTTTGAAGAAGGAGATCTCCGAAAGGCACACTGGGTAGATAGCATTAGTGCTCCAGACAATACTTATTATTATGCTGATAAATACAAGATCAAAATTAATGACATTGTTACCGAATATTCCATGGTACTGCGCTTAGCAGAACAGTACCTTCTCCGTGCTGAGGCAAGAGCACAACAGGATAATATCTCGGGTGCCCAGGAAGATTTAAATATTATTCGGAATAGAGCAGGTCTTGGTAATACTACAGCTAATGATCAATCTTCTCTTATTGCCGCAATCATTCATGAACGACGTGTAGAATTATTCACGGAATGGGGACACAGATGGCTTGACCTAAAACGTGACGGGCTTGCTGATAATGTCTTGTCAGGCATTAAACCAAATTGGAAAGCAACGGATACATTATATCCATTGCCGCAATCCGAAATTTTAAGCGATACACATCTTAATCAAAATGAAGGGTATTAATTGGAACACAGACCCTTTAGTACAAAAAATTAAATAATAAAAATTAATCTATGAAGTATTTCATATTCTTCACACTAATATCTTGTTCATTAGTCAGCTTTGGTCAAAAAACTACAAAGGATAACCATCCAGTTCCAAAACAATTGCAAATCGGAGATAAAATACCGGATATAACAATTACAAACTTCATTAATCACCAAAGGCAAAAAGAAAAATTGTCCAGTTTTTATAAAAAGGGACTACTCATACTGGATTTCTGGAGTACTAACTGTTCAGCGTGTATCGAGGCTTTCCCAAAAGTAACCAAACTGCAAAGCGAATTTTCAGATAAGATGAATGTACTCCTTGTTGCTTACCAACCGCTCAATACCATCCAAAGGTTTTTGCAAAAAGGGAAAGAACTTTCGGGGCTGGAAATAACGCTTCCGATAGCTTGTGGCGATACACTTCTTAAAACATTGTTTGACCCGCCTTCATTTCCGCATTATGTTTGGATAGATAAAAATGGGATTGTAAAATACATTACTTATAGCTGGTCTGTAACTAAGGAAAATGTTACAGCGGTCTTGAATAACCAGCCAGTGCAAATGGAGCTTAAAGATGACAGAGCTATTGACGTAAATTTAAATGCCCCCATATTTATTAATGGTAATGGAGGAAAGAACACTGAAATACTAAGATATTCTGTGTTATCTGGATACGCTAAAAATCTTCCATCTGAGCATTCAATTGATGACATCAACCACGACAGCTTGTCATCAATTTCAGCGATTAATTATCCAGTTAAGGAACTTTTTCAAATTGCATACGCCGATGTTTACGATAAGTATGGCCAATACAGCATCCCGGCTAACCGAACCATATTAAAAGTACCAGATTCTGCTAACTATATTTGGGAGGATAAAACTGGTGCCATTTTATGGCAAAATCTTTATTGTTATCAACGGATCGTTCCTAAAATGTCGCATGAGGACTTAAAGAAATTGATGCAAGACGATCTGAAACTGTATTTTGGTATGACGGGAAGATTAGAAAAACGGAAAGTAAAATGTCTGGTGTTAAGTTCAGAAGATACTACATTAATTGCTTCGAAAGGCGGTGGTTGGTGGTACAGAGTTAATCCGGCAGCTCATACGATAGTTGTGCGAGATGTCTCTGATTCCAGTTTCAGGTATGATTTTTCAAGGCTTTTTTCTGATTATCCTTATCCTTTCGTTGATGAATTGGGCATGAAAGGAAATATGGATTTTACATTAGAAAATTTCGGTAACTATCGCTAAGTTGGGATGTGAATAAATATTTATGTGTCGTTTGATGCTTTTGAACAAATATTATATTATCTTTATCCCACAAAATCACTAATTTATGTTTGCTCAATTCAAAACCCTTCCGCAGTTATTCGACTATTTCAAGGATGAAGAAACTTGTATGGCTTACTGGACAAGCATTAGGTGGGTAGATAGTATTACATGCACTCATTGTGGTGCCGAAAATCCATACATAACCAATCGAGGCTATAAGTGCAGGAATATAGAATGCCAAAAGAAATTTAGTGCGCTTACCGGCTCTATATTCGAGAATAGTAAATTGCCATTGCGTACATGGTTTGCGGCTATCTATCTATGCTGCAATCATAAAAAGGGCATATCATCTTTACAATTATCTCGCGATTTGGGCATACATCAAAAAAGTGCCTGGTTCCTCTTGCATCGCATACGCGAAACATTGAAAGAATTGGCTCCCGAAGCATTAGGCGGCGATGGCGTTATTGTAGAAACCGATACAACGGTAGTGGGCGGCAAGGTTAAGAACATGAGCAATAAAAAGCGTAAAGAAATAAAAGACCGCAAGCGTGGTAAAACAGATAACAAAACAGTTGTTGCAGGTTATATAGAACGTTCTAATAAAATACGCTTTGAAGTAATAGATCCGCATGAGAATGAAAAGGAATTACTTAAAAAGCATGTTGATCCAACTTCTGTATTAATGACCGATAGCGCATCTACCTATCAAACAATAGGCAAAGACTTTGCGCATCATGGCGTAGTAGACCATTCTATCAATGAGTATTCAAGGGATGGTATTTACCATACAAATACCATAGAGGGTGCATTTAGCTTGTTTGATAGGATGGTTGTTGGTATATACCATAATATATCAAGAAAGCACTTACAGGCTTATTGCAATGAAAGTGCATATCGTTATAACACTCGTAAGAAAGACGGGACTATACGCTTTGAAGATACTGTATTGAAATGTAGCGGTGTGAGGCTGAAGTATGATATTTTGACCTCTAATTGCTAACTTTATATCTCTTCTCGTAATGCTTATTGGTGTAACTGCAATTACCCAATAAGCATATCATCTGACTTTTGTCCCCAAGGCATAGCGAAGGTATTTATTTGTTTTCATTTCGTCAAACATTAAAGCATGTCTCCAATATTGCAATCTTCTATTTATTTCTTTTTCTTTGGAATGGCTATAGGTGGCATAATAGCCGCTGCTCATTTCGACAGAAAAGGTGAAAAAAATAATCGTTGATATATTAACATTGACTATTGCTGTGGCCTCCTTCGTAATTCCTTTTTACGAGGCAATTTTTGTTGAAAATCAGAACAAATGGTACAAACGCATATCTAGAATAGGATGGTTTGTTGGGGCTATAGGACTATTAATTATAGCTCAATTCATCCTAAATATATCTATCGCTAATGATGGAGAAAAAGCCACTACAGCTATAGAGGCTGAAAAGAATTTAACTATATCGAATCTCCAAGATTCTATCAACAGATCAAATATTGCTTTAAGGGAAATTGACAAGGCACTAAAAGATAAAAATCTATCTCTCGGTAGAGACAAATCGGGTAACTTAACAATTGTTAACTACAACTACACTACTAACTTTTCAAACAATACTGTTATCTGCTCAATAAGAGTTGAGATATCATCTAAGCCTAATAATTCTATGCAGGTCCTATGTAATGGAGATTCAATTCCTATACAGTATCGGGCCAATAAAGACGACCAATCATTCACTATACCTTATATGAAAGGGAAGGTATTTGCAGGAATGCTTACGATGGGTAATATTTCATTGGGACACATCATTTACGACAAAGAGACAGGCACTTTTGATTTATCTAAATCCAGTCTAGATGGAGGAATCGAAGGTGCCATAATAGAGCTAAATGTCAATATACCTATCAAACAATAGCTACTTTTTATTTTCGTTCATCCTTTTTAATAGTGCATTCATCCCAATTATTCTTTTCTGATATAAAGACAATGGTTGTTTTTGCTTCTTATTATTGTAAAATAAAAATAAGCCAACTGCCAATAATAAGTAGCCTGCATAAATAATATTAATTGACCATTCCGGGAAAGTATTGAAGTATTTAACCGTAGTGATCTCTACGACTCTCCTAGCTAATGCTCCGCTTCCTTTTGTGTATTTATCGTACTGATCCGCGCTAAAAGTTCCAATACTGCCAACTGTATAAGTTCTGTTAAAATGAAACATCGCGTGAGTAAATACAAGAAGTATAGCATACAATGCGAGCCCTTTTCCTATATTTATTTTAGGCATAGCAGGAATCTTTATTTTGATGTGGATTTTTGGTTTTCCAATAGTTAACTCCGGGTTTTCTCTTTCTAATTGTTTTATCAATTTATCTACCATTTTATTTTTCTCCTTAACTACTACTAATGAAGCATAATCGTGTCTTGGAAATCCAAATTCTTTTAAAAAATAGGTACGTATTAACCATAGCATCCAACATGCTATAGAGAGATACACAAGCATTTGTGACCCAGAGGCATTACCTCCATTGCTCATTAAGACCTGCGCTCCAATTACAGGTATATATCCAAATAGGATGCCTTTTATAACATACCATGTGCGCTTATATGACTGAGCTATTGTAATGGGCAATCCAGTTTCTCGGGAAACCGTATCCATACCTAATATTCTTTTCCCTATTATGCCGCCGGATGCTTCCATTAATGGATAGTATACTAGCCAGCGAAACACCATTCCATAAAATAGCATGTACATTAAAAGCATGTTATTGTTAAGGTTATTGTGCTTGGATATTATTATCCAATAAAAAAGCAATAGAACAGAATAGTAGATAAGAATGTCCAATAACCTGGCATATATCCTGTTGGCTACTGTAGCGTATTTCATATGGCGTATTTTGAGGTTAAAAAAACAGCGTAACCGTTAATCAATTCTGCCACCTCAAGGCTCGCCAAAGCCCTTACAAAGCAAAAAGACACAGTTACGCCTTATCGCGTACTACATCCATTGCATTGCTTTGTAAGTTTAGAACTTGGCGATTCTGAAGTAGCAATTGCTATGTTGTAATACAAGTATATAAAGCCCCCTAAAAGAGGCTATAAGTATATGTATTGAAGCCAAAAGTACTTCTGTCCAGTGAAATAAGAAAGGGTAATTTAACGGTATTAAAGTTGTAACTTTATAATATGCCTAAGAAAGAGAAGCATCCTAAGCCAAGGCCGGATAAGTATGCCGAAAAGGTAGCTATAAATACTTCCTTTGAGCAAACATTGAAAATATTTGCTGCAGGTGCTAACAAAAAGACTAAAGAATCTATAGCTCGCAACAGTGATAGCGGGAAATTAAAAAAATAAAAGCCACTTCATTTAGATGTGGCTTTTGATATATTATATTATTATTATCCCAACTTAGCGATAGTTACCAAAATTTCTTAAACGATGATTTGAAATCAGTCCAAAAGGCTTTGAGTAAATATAAAATGTATTTAAAAATTGAAGATAGAGAAGTGAATATTCTTGTTATTAAAGACACGAATAAAATGGAATAAGGCTAGGGAAGATTCAATTGGAAGACCGATACATATTTACCTTGTACAACAAATAGATGCCTGTCGTCGACTTTGAAATTTGTGATCTTTTTGCCATTAAAGTCCGGTACATATAGGCTATATTTATATAGACCTGCTTTTAATGAATAGATATCAATAACAGATGCTTGATTGAATTGTTCTTTGGATTCATTTGTAGCTTTTAGCCTGGAATTAATAAACAATAACTCACCATCAACACAGGCTGTATTATTGACATACATAGGAGGAGAACTCAAAGTATACGTGTTATTTCGGATAGCGGCTACTTTTATTTTGGCTTTGGTATTTGTATCAATAGTTTTTCCATAGGATTGTATATTCAGGTTAGTATCCATGCAAATAAATTGATTACGGAAGAAATAAACATAGACCAAACTGCTCAGAGGTTTTGAATAATGAAGTTCACCATCACTGCAAAAGAAACCATCTACCTGCTTTTGAAGTTGGAGTTTAGCCGTTGGTGCAAGTGAGTCATAGCTATACTTTATTAAATAGCTTTGACGAGCCTGATTATTATAAAGCCTCATTACAATAGAACCTGATGAAATAGGAAGAGCCAGGGTATTTGATATTAGTTTATGAACTTCCAACAACTGTAATGAGTTTAACTGCCATCTTAATAAATTGTCATTTATTCCATCAATTAGATAGAGATTAGGGGAATCTGCTTTTAGAATTGCTGAACTTTTCTGAATGAACATACCACCAGGTATTGCTAACGTTTGGGACTTAAAAGTTGTTAAATTCTTATCTACAACAATGAATTCTTTAGGATTATCAAAATTGCCTAAGTATATATTGGATTTATTCAGCCCACAGATATAATGAGAATCAGATCCTAAATTCAATTCCTTTGTTCCCGACAAAACATGTGGTGGATATAAACGTATAAAACCGTTTCCATAATGATTTTGCCTTGACGTATATGCATACAATCCCAAAACCATTAGTACACTTATCAATGCACATGCTGATATAATAATCAACTTTCTTTGTGTCATCAGATACTTATTGGTAAGATAAAATTTAATGAGAGTGATAGCAAACTATCACTCTCATTTGTTTTACGGTTTTCTTGTCAGCTGGTTTTTGCAAGCAGCATCGCTGTAGACCGTGATGTCACAATCATGCATTCCCGAAGTGGCACAATCGGTAACCACAGATTGGCAGTTTGGATTCTGGAAGCCAGCATTACCAGCCTTAATGGAACTGGCATGTGTTAAAGCTGCGCCACCAATAGCTAAGGCGAAAGCTGATGCGAAAAGAAAATTTGTTCTTTTCATGATCTTTAGATTTAGTTGAAAATGGTGCTTACTCTGTTATACAGGTTTTCAGCTTCCCCTGTTTTTATTGCAATAAAAAGAATGTTTATGTTTTAATTGTTGCAGTGTTATGTTTAATGCCCGGATTTAAAAACAATATTATGGCTGTTAATGCAAGCCCTACGAATAGCAGGTTAAATACCAGGTGTGCATTCCATGACATGTGCTGCAGTATGCCGCCACAGGAACAAGGGATGTATTCACTGAACTGTGTTATGGCAACTATATAAGCTGTGAACATTACCATTAAGCTAAAGGAAGCATAGAGTGCCGGCAAACGTGTACGCGGTATAGCAAGCAGTACTGCTAACAAAATTTCGACTGTAGGTATTATCCATGCCACCCATGTTGCAAAAGCGGTGAGCAAAGGAGATTGTCCTAATTGTACTTTGAATTTATCAAAGTCTGTTATTTTGGATAGGGCTGCGTAAACCCACAACAGTACAAAGAGTGCCGAGATAACATCAACAGTTAGCTTTCTCATGGATACTTTTTTAAGAGGTTTAGAATTACCTGAAATCCTTATCCAATCTTCATTTCAATGTATCGTCGAAGTAGCCTTTCTATTATCCTGTTATTCTATATTGCAAAATTAGCGTGTACGAGTTGCTCAATTCTATCATTAACAATTATTCGTTGAAGATCTCGGAACGTCTGAAGGTGAAAAACCATAGTGCCTGGAAAAGGCATGTATAAAGCTGGTGTATTGCTTATAACCTATGTTTCTTGCGATTTCTTTCAAGGAAACCTCGTTTTCAAAAAGTATCTCGTGTAACGCTTTTTGCATTCGTTTTTGCAATACAAAAGTGTAAAGTGGGATCTTGTAATATATCCTGAAATGCCTGCTTAAAGTAATATCACTCATTGTAAACTTTGTTGCAATGCTTTTTACAGAAAGGTCTATGTCAAGATTATTATCAATGTAATGCCTAACATCTTTTAAAACTGCAATGTCGAGTTTGCTAAGTTTAGGTTTACGCATTGAAGAAAAAGTTCTCATAGGACAGGGCTTATAATTGTTTGCTTATCCGTTCTGTTTTATGGCATCCTGGTGCATGATGCCGGTACTGCTGGTAGTGATGGTAATGGTGGTGGGATGGGTAGTGTTGAACAGTGATGTGCTTTTCTTCTCAAACTGGAAAAGCGGTGTGGCGTTCAGTTTCAGCGGATGTTTTGTTGTTTTCATATTATAAATTTTTAATGATGAATTGAAAAATTAGAACAAGTAAAAACCCCTGAAAAATTTATTACATGTAACGAGTGATTCTATAGATACAAAGGGTTTTTTCGTATATTTCGTAAGGCCCATTACCGTTGTTTTATGTTCCGTACCGTATCGCGGAAATTGCTGATGCATATATTTTGCTGGATCATCTTCATTGCTTATGAAGTGTCCATGGTATTTGCAATGGGTGGTGGTGGCAGTGTGCTGCGGTTTGCTGGTTTCTATATTCTTGATATCTTGCTGTTCTACGTGAATGCACAAGCGTTTACGGAAGCCACCCGCGCTCGTCACACGTTGTTGGTACTGATGACCAGTGTAATACTGGAGATGTGCCTTTTCGTACTCTTTACGATAGGTATTGATATTTTTATTGAGCGTGTGGAAACAAACCGCCCTTTTATAGGTGCTACCGAAGAAGATTATATACGCGCTCTGTGGCGCGGTATTTATATGCTTGGTATTAGCATTGCCTATTGGTTTACCTTGCGTAGTTTTATAAATGCCCGTAAAGCAGACGAGTTACGGATAGAAAAACTGGAAAGCGAGCAAAGGCAGGCGGTACTGGAGCTGGCACAACTCAGGGCACAGATCAATCCTCATTTGCTATTTAATTCGCTGAACTTTATTTATAACTCTATAGAAAGCGTTTCGCCTAAAGCATCAGAAGGCATCCTGCTGCTTGCAGATGTAATGCGCTATGCCATGACCCCGATAGAATCCGATGGCAAAACAGCCCTGCATAAAGAGGTCGAGCAAATAACGAATTATGTTTCGTTGAACCAGCTTCGATTCAATAATAAGCTGTTTATAAATGTTTGCATTAGCGATTCAGTCTCCGGAAGTGAAGAACGGATAGCGCCACTGCTACTGCTTACCTTCATTGAGAATATGTTCAAACATGGTAATCTTTCAGATCCTCATGCACCTGCAATGATAACAGTCAAACTGCATGGAAGTGAACTTTACTTTACGACCGCTAATCTGAAAAGGTCTAACCAACCGCCGGAAGCAAGGTTGCATATCGGCATCAGCAACATAAGGACCCGGCTTCAGGCACGTTACCCTGGAGCGCATCATTTGCAAATCATTGACGATGGTGTTAAATTTATAGTGGAACTAACCATCAGCTTATGAAAATGAGATGTTGTATTATAGATAATGAAGAACATGCATTGGATGTGATCAGGAAGTATATACTAAAAACACCGGAACTGGAACTGGCAGGCGCGGAACTGAACCCTCTGCAGGCGCTCAACAAGATCACGAACGGAGAGATAGTAACCGATATTACTTTCCTTGATATTGATATGCCTCAACTCTCCGGTATAGAGCTGGCAGAACTGATACAGCCATATACACGCATTGTATTTACTACTGCCTTTGGTGAGTATGCAGTGAATGCCTTTGATAAGGATGCCATAGATTATTTGCTGAAGCCTGTATCTTACCAGCGCTTCCTGAAAGCAGTTAGCAGGGCTAAAGAAAAAATAACGCCCAATTCCATTGGTGTAAAAACCGAACGGGATCACTTCTTTATTCAAAGCGAAGGAAAAGGGAAGCTTATTCGTATCAATCATCAGGAAATAGCCTACATAGAAAGCGCCCAGAATTATATCCGTATTCACCTGCCTGATCATATATACCTTACTTATTTCACTATGACAGAAATGGAAGCAACGTTGCCTGTGCACAAATTCAAACGGGTACATAAATCCTATATCGTTAACCTGGATAAGATCACCAGTATCGAAGCGGGAATGCTTCATCTTTCAGATGGCAGTGCTGTTGCGCTGGGACAGAGCTATCGAAAAGAACTCCAGGATGTCATCCGGCCCATGCTGCTGAAAAGCAAGCGGCTTTTATGATGCCTTGGTGGCAAAATATAACCGGGATTGATAGTATTTCCATAAGGCATAGTAAAGAATCATCTCCTGGTGAAAGCTGTCTGTTACCAGCAGCCGGTTCAGGTGCATGTGTAACAGGTCCATAAAAAATATTTCCTTTCTTGCACCGCTCAGTGCAGCGTTTGCCTTCCTTGCTAAGGCAGATGTTTGCACACAAAACTTTTTGAAAGCTTTCTTTAACGGTACGGCCCGTTCCTGCTCAAGCATAAATACATGCCGGTTGAGTTCCCTGCTTTTATCCTGTACCTGCTTTTTATCTATCGGGCTTTGCTGGTACATCCCGCGAAAGGAACGGTCAAAAAGAAAAATAGCTGTTTCATAGTCATATCCAAAGGCCTTCAGCATCTCGTCCACGGCGGGCAGCACGGCAGTATAATAGGCGAGTGATGTATCATCAGGTATCAGGCGTATCCATTCACTGGTAAGAGACGTGCCGGCACAAAACCAATCTTCGCAGTCTTCTATCAGTTCCGGTGTATAACGCTCCAGCTCTCTTTCATACGTGCTGATATGGTAGGATTGTATCATGCCCGACGAAGCAAGCTCACCCATCACCTTCTCAAAACGCTGCAACGCAAACCCTGCTTGCTTCGGGTGAACATAAAGCCGTATCCTTAAATGATGCTCAGGGTCTGCATACCGTATAAAGAACCATTTTTTAATCAATCCCTGTACCCTGAGGCCATGGATGCAGGGCAGGATATATTCTTTCAATAATTCATTGCTGCGAATGGCATGTATATAGAGTTTATAATACAACCACTCTGAACCAGGCACCAATATGCGTTGGCAATCTCTTTGCCTGACAGCGCCGGGGAAAGGCACACCTTGATATACCAGGCGATCATGTTGTAATACTGCAATAAACTGGTGTATGAAGCTGGCGCCTGTTGTATCGGTCACTATATTCTTTTCTTCGTGAAAAATGTATTCTCTGATAACCATTGTATCTTTTGCTTTGATTAAAACCAGCAGGTTTTCCATGTCTGTATCGTTCTGCAGATTAAATACCAATTGGTTATCATAGTCATCTAACGAAATGTAGTAAGGCAGGTTTAAGTCCTCCAGTAACAATCGCAAGGCAGGCACCTGCTTTGCAACGGGCAATGACAGAACAGGGCGCAATATTTTTTCTGTGATAATCCATTTTGCCAGGTGCAGGATGGTGTCTTTATAACAAATGCGGGGATAAAAAGATAGTCCTGGGAAGAAATGTTCCATGTCGAATGAAAAATTTCCGCGCAGCCCCTGGTGTTGCAGGTCGCAGAGGAAACGAAAAACAGGTAAATCACTGCGGAGATAATTGAAAGCCGAACTGAGGCGCGGAATAATTCTGCGCCCTAATCGTTTAGACCAAAGCATGATCTCATTGTGCTCCACGGCCACCCACAGATCATTCAATTGTATTTGTTGTTCTTCCGGTAACAGGGAGCCGCATAGCACAGGTATCTCATACGTATAGAGCGATTCCCTGCGGTCTATATTAGCAGTATGCAGGTCTGATATATAGGATATTTCGGCAAAGGCAACATTACTGTTAGCAGCTTCTTCATCCTTTGCAATTTGCTTTGCCTGCATTTCAACAGAAGTGTTTAATGGTGTGAAGCGGCCTAGCAAAGCCGTCGCAGTAGCACCGCCTGCCTGTTCGATGACCAAACCTTCTTTGGTAACGCGAAATACAACAGGGCAACTGTTAGGCAAAGCGGCTTTGGGGCTATCCAATTTGCTGATGTCCTTTTCCTCCAATTGCAGGATAGCGTAAGGAGCCGATGTATTCCATTTATCCAGCAGCAATGCATGCACGGGTGTCCATTCCAATGGCCTTTTGCCATCTATTGATAATGCCACTTCAACATCTCTAAGTAAAGCCGGAGCCCGTTGGGCATTACCCAAGCCGTGATAACCGATACCGATCTCCGGGTCGAGCACTTCAATAAGCAGCTTATGCTGCCGGTCATATTTTTTTGTAAAAGCGGTTTTGAATTGTTCGAGGCCTGCCGGCTGCAAATGTGGTAAGAGATGTTGCAGGCAATGCATGCCGTTTACAATCGGCTCCTGGTAAAGATTATCCAAAGTGCCTGACAGAACCGGGCGCTCCAGGTTGATATACATTTGCTCTAATGGCAGCTCCGAAATATTTCCTTTTCTTTTTGTCAGCATTATCCAAACACTCTGTTTAGCGAAACCTTTATTTTGTTGTTCCGGTAAATGCTGCAGGCGATCAGCTCCACAAATATTGACCTCGCCTTCCCGCATAAGAATCTGCGCTGAAATAAGCGCTGAAATATACTCTGTACAATCTTTGATATTAAACTCAAACCGCTGGCTTATCCAGACAGCTATCTGTTCGCATAAAAGTGGCTGTGTGCAATATTCCAGCAGGCATGCTATGTATTCATCCTTTTCTACCGTAGCAACTTCGCAGGTTCGTTTACCTGATGAAGATATATTGTGATAGCGCAGGTACCTGTAAGTATTCATTACCGGGTATATTGTTGGGTTAAGCTTGTAATACGCTGCATTGTTTGAAAACAAGGCCTCGCTTTCCCTGACCACCGTTGAGAAATCAGGCTGAATATGCATGATGCCATGGTCTTCTAAAATGATCCCGCTTTTGTTTGCCCAATCGACAACTGTAAAACCGGCAAATAAACCGAATGGCGTTGGCCGGAACTTCATACGGTTCAGGTATTTCCAGAGGCTATGCTGAAATTTTTTATTATTCCAGCTACCTGTTTCCTGTTTTCCCAGTTCCTGGTAAAGGGACTGGCTGGCAATTCTGATAGCCAGCCGGAACAAAGGATCGTCCAGGCCATCCTCCCAATAGCTACCATCATAAGAAGAAAAATTGCAGGCTGGCGTCCTGAGCAGCAATAAGGGATGAAAATGATATTGGGACATGGAATATTCCTGGTTCATAAAGGCTGCAGTTGATACGAAAAAATAAACCCGGACCTGCTGCTCAAAAAATAATTTACACAAACACCTTCATAGCCGTGCTATAAAGAGCGATGCTGTAGATTTACCCCCTGCAGTATTACAAGCAGGAAAAACATTTCGTTTTCAATGCGTATATTAGCTGTCCTGTGCCTTTAAAAATGAAATATTTCATTGGCTCGATATAATATTTCATCTGCAAATACTACTGCTTCGTAAAATCCAAATACCCTGCATTTGCTATTGCGCCCCAACTGCATTTAGCTTAGCGCAACCTATATAACCCTTGTTACACAAGGAGGGACTTACCATGAAGAGATTTACAGCAGAAGAACTGGCTGCCATGCACCGGGAGTTGCAGCAGATCGAAGACACAAGCGAAAGCTATCTACAGCTTGCGGAACGCTCTTACAATACGGTACAGGAATATTTACAGCGGCTTAAGTCATTTATTCAGGCCTATGGTTTTGAAGACAGCCAGGAAGAGATCAGTTTCTTTAAAGAAGTGAAACCTAAATTCCTGAAGGAACTCATCTATTTCAAGGAAGCCTTTTACCTGGAAGCCAATACCCCGCCGGGTGATACAAGTAATATCTGTGCGTATTACCGGCAGGCAATCCGGCGTATTGCTGTTTTCTTTGAACGCAACCACCGCTTCTACATCTATTATAAAACCGGCAAGACAGACAGGGATGAACAATATTTTACCGACAGCAATCCGCAAGAAAATTTATTGACTGAGTATTTACTGGACATGGACAGGAAGTTCTCCAACCCATATAGCTTTAAGCTATCCAAGATACAGGCATTAGAACGGCTCAATGACCGCATCAACTATCAGCTTCGGTTACTGGAGGCTCCGGCAGAAACTGGTGTATCAGAACTTACGTTGCCATGGACAGATAAGAAATCAGGGCTTATTGAGATACTATACGGCATTCAAAGTATGGGCTGCCTGAACCATGCCAAAGCGGAATTAAAACAAATAGCCAGGCTGTTTGAAGCGGCATTCAAAATAGACCTCGGCAATTATTCACGGGCATTCCAGGAAATACGCATCCGCAAGAAAGGCCGCACACCGTTTCTTGACCGGATGAAAGAGATGCTGATTAAAAGGATGGATGAAGCGGATGAATATTTTTAGTGAATGTGTTTGCGAGAGTCCTATTTCATCCGGGGTATAAATTAAAGGCAATGCTTTCGCACTGCCCATTGTTTGTATGTTTGTAAAATGATCTTTATTTTTTCGCTTTGCTGCTGGCGACTATATCCTTAAAGCCTTTACCTGGTTTAAACTTAGGAACTTTGGCCGCTTTGATTTTTACGATGGTGCCTGTTTGCGGGTTACGGCCGTTCCGCGCCGATCTCTGTGCAACTGAAAAAGTACCAAATCCAACAAGCGTAACAGTATCGCCCTTTTTCAAGGTGGACACAACACTATTGGTGAAAGAATCGAGGGCATCACTAGCTTGCTTCTTTGTAATGCCTGCATCTTTGGCAACCTGATCAATTAATTCTGACTTGTTCATGACCGTATCGTTTAGAGATACGATAATACGAAAAAGCTCTGACACAATAGATACATAGTAACAGGATATATGAGGAGCTCAATGTTATTTATAAAATATTTTTTCGTTAGTACAGATTGAATTATTCGTCTTATATGCTGGTTTTAAATACTTTATGATCATAGCAGCCGTTGCTAAAAAAAACACTTGATTAATTTTATTTATCCAATTGCTGTACCTTTATTTTCCCTAAAAAGATGAGGATGGTGGTTGAAAATTGTGCGTATACTTTCCTGTATTTATTCGAGATGCATGGCGAATATATAGCCGTGAAGTTCAACTCTGATCAACTGAAAGAAGAATTTATCGTAACCATTTTAAACGACCCATCCATAAAACCATTTAGAATCCGGTTCGAGGGAAAAGAATGGGTATCAGATTCACACCTCTCTGGCAGAAGAAAAGAATTATTTCTCAAAATAAGAGATTATGTGCACTACCTGCATGACAGAATAGAATAATGATTTCTATTCATTAGTTTTAATTATTGACAGCCTATGAGACTTTCGGAAATAAAAGAGTTTGTTGATCAACATGGCCATATCCATGCGTCGAAAGTGGTATTCAAAAATGGGGATATAGATTATGGTTTTTTCTCGCCAAAGGCGGAAGAAGGTCCTTATATCTACGATTTTGTCAGGAGTTTCGACATTGCTGAATTTCAGAAAACTAAAGACAAGCGGATGATTGATCTTACAGATATAAACGTAATTTCCCTATATAACGTAAAGCCGGGCTAAGCATCATTTGGGTTAAAGTTCAAAGTTTCATTTTGATAATCTTCCCTGGTTACCGGCACTTCTTGAAAGCATTTGAAACGGTCGATAGATTCGCTGCCGTGTGTTATTTGTGAGTGAATATCCAATGCATTAACTTCTTCTCCTGCATTCATTTTTGGTGACCATATAACATTCAGGAGCAACAATCGTTCCCCTGCTGCACCGGTGGGCATTTAACCGTTCCATAGCTGCAGAATATACAGCAATCTCCAGGTTTGGGCTTTAACCGGGTTCTACAGGATGTACACTCATAAAAATAGGTACATGCATTTATTGGCATTTGTTCAGACTTTTGATGGCCACAGAATGGGCAGGTGACCACAGAAATTAATTCTATTTTCATACGGTTATGCAATTTAGTCCTGTAATAGTTAACGCCTGCAGCGATCAGCAACCCGAACATGCCGGCATATAAATAATAAACCCAGTAATCATTATTGATAAAATGATAACCAATAAAAATCAGCAAAGCACTTGGTAATGCAATTAGCAAAGGATATAAACACCTATGCTGCCTGTACGATACAAATGTACCTGCCAGAGACAGCAGTACTAAACTTTGAAAAACCCACATGGTCCAGCCTCCAAATAATTCAAAACTGCCAAAGCCTAATGAGGCGAAAGCCACTCCAAATAACGGGAAACAGCAAGGGGAGGTTATCGCTGTAATGAATAACCCAATCGTTCCAATTCTGTCAGCTTGTATTTTCAATTAACTGGATATTTCTCTTGAAAAACAATTTTTCGAAGATACAAATTGTTGTGTCTTCCTGGAGCGGGATATCCTAAACTGAAATGCAGGGATCTTGCCAGCGCACAGTTCTGGTCAGATTGTACATAAGCTTTAGCAATTACTTCTTTTATGAGTTTAAAATTTTTACAGAGTACGGTACAGACTCTGTTTTTTATTGGCTGAAATATATTATGGACTGCACCCAAACCGCATTTGCTGCCCTTTTAAAGCGGTTCTGCCTGTGATACAACCCTAAAAACACCTGAAAAAATATTTTTCAGAGTACGGTATAGATTGTGAAAAACAGCCTTTCCATCCTTTCATTTTTGCAATATCAATTGAACGAATTACCTCATTCATTAAAACAGGAAAATATGTTACAGAGCATTTCATGGACAGAATATTTGACGGCGGTTGCTGTGATATTAATCCTTTATTACCTGTATGTAGCAGTGCGCTATTTCCAGGGTGATATCAAAGACCTGCTTGGGGGCAAAAGAAAACTGTCCTTCAGGACAGCGCTGGCTGTGCCCGGTGAAAACGGGGAGCCGAAAATAATAGAAGAACAGGAAACGCACGGCGCGTTTGAACAGGCAAAAGATAATGAGTTCGCAGAGGTAGAGCATTTGATCGGACGTTTAAAAACAGCTATCGCGGATGCTTCCCGCAGGAAGCTGATCGCGCAGGAGTTTAAGCAGTACCTCAGCATGGTATTAAAAGAATACCCCTCTGTAAAATATTCCCCTTTGCGCTCGTCCATAAACGAACTGATCATAAGTGAATGCCAAAAATACGGCGCTGTTACACTAAGAGAGGAAGAAGCGGAATTGCTGTGGAAAGAGGCAGTGTAACGGCCTGTTAACGGAGCTGTGCTTCCCCGTCCGTCCCGGTGCGTAAGGGCAAAGTGTGACAGGAATAGCGGGCTGGTGATGGCGAAGCCTCTCCGTTTTTTTAAAAAACTGATCTGAAAATTTTAATAGACGTGTTATGAAAATGTGTAACAGGAAAGTAAGCTACATGATCCGCAGGAAGGTAATGGCGGCAGGTATAAGTTTAGTGCTCACCGCCATTCATTTCAGTGCGCACGCACAGGACGGTATCGAAGGCATCAACGAAGCCAACAGTAAAGTACGGAGCTATTTTGATGCAGGTACCAACCTGATGTACGCCGTAGGCGCACTGCTCGGTTTGATAGGGGCGGTGAAAGTGTACCAGAAGTGGAATTCAGGCGACCAGGACACCGGCAAAGTAGCGGCCGCCTGGTTCGGGAGCTGCATTTTTTTGGTGGTGGTGGCTACCGTTATCAAATCATTCTTTGGCGTATAAAACAGGACGTATGCAAACCAGGCTTAAAGAAAAACTGTGGTCGTACATTATTCAGCACAATCCTGAACTGATGCTTCGCCTGCAGGAACAGCAAGGTGTTACGCAATATCTCGAAACCAAAGTAGCGTCGGTAATGCCAATGGCTGATCAATTGCTGGAAGAAGGACGGCCACAATATATTATTGAAGAGCTATGCCTTGATACATTAACTGCCGATCTAAAGCCATCGCGTTATCAATACCTGCTTGCGTTGCTGGAAGAAGAATTTCCGCAGGACTATGCGCGGTTGAAGGAAAGCGGAACGCTTACCTACGAGGTCGTCAATCTCATAGAAGCCTGCCGGGGCATCTTCAGCGATTTTGATTTCAACATAGAAAATGAAGACAACAGGCATTTGAAATATGCCATTATCGGGGAAGTGCACAATTACCTCTCCTGAGCCGGAAGAAAAGTGAAGAAAGAAAAAGCGTGTTATGGCTTACTATGTTTCCCAAAAATTACAGGATAATATACGTGCGGTACGCATAGCGCTGGGCCATGCGAATGGTAAGCCGCTTGCTGCGGACGATGTTGAGAGCCTGAAAAGATATGCGGGCTTTGGCGGCATTAAGGCCATACTGTATCCTTACGGAACATTGGAGGACTGGCAGGCAAACGGCGCCACCAAAGAAGACCTGCGGCATCATGCGCAAATCATACAATTGCATGACCTGCTGAAGGAAAATTTTCCTGATGCCGCATATAAAGAAACAATTGCATCCTTGCGGAACAGCGTGCTTACGGCATTTTATACGCCCGAGGTTGTGCCGCAGACGCTCTATAAGGTTCTCATAGAACAAGGCATACTTCCTAAAAGAATGTATGAGCCATCTGCCGGAAGCGGCGTGTTCATCAGCGAAGCGGCCACCATATTTCCGGGCCTGGAACAAATTACTGCAGTAGAAAAAGATCGGCTCACAGGATTGGTATTATCTGCCATCAACAGTACGCTCCCGGTCAAAGCAACCACCCATATCACCGGGCTGGAAGAAGCGCCGGTAAGTGATAACGGCAGCTATGACCTGGTCGTCAGCAATATACCCTTTGGTAATTTCTCCGTTTATGATGAAGCATATCCTGATAAAGAACTTTCCGGTAAGATACATAACTACTTTTTTGCAAAAGGATTAGATAAACTGTCGGATGGCGGCCTGATGGCCTATATAACAACGGATGCCTTCCTGAATAACCCCTCCAATCACACGGCAAGGCGATATCTTTTTGAACATGCTGATCTCGTTGCACTGGCTGTAATGCCCGATAACCTGATGAAAGATACCGGCAATACCGAAGCGCCCAGCCACCTGCTGATCGTACAGAAGCATCATAACAAAGAACAGTTTTCTGATAGCGAACAATTGCTGCTGGATACCACGGAGCTGAAGAATCAATTCGGCAGTTACCACCAGAACCTGTACCTGTATAATCATAAAGAAGCGATCATCGGCGACAAGACAGAACCCGGCAAAAACCAATACGGACAGGCACATGAAACTGTATGGCAGGAAGGAGCTATTGGCCTGATTGCCGGTAAGCTGGAAGCTGAACTATCGCAACAGTTTAAAAAACGCTTCCGTAAAGAGCTGTATCAAAATGCTCAAGCCATATCCATATCAAAAAGCAGTAATGAAGGCAAGAAGCTGACCTACCTGCCCATGCCGGAAAACAAGGCAGGCATATCCTCTGCGCAATTAGGATTATTTGATACCGCACCAACGGAAAGCATCAATCGTGCGAATGCCTATATCAGTGAACGGGATGAAGCGGCAATACAAAAGAGTACGGCGCGTATCATCGGCACGATACGTACATCAGATAATCCCGGACATGAAAGTATTGTATTGCTTACAGCCAGGGAATTTAAGAGCAACCGCTTTGTTTATAAACTGTACGCTAACATTAAGGAAGCAGACCAAATCTCTGGCAGGTGGATGGATGCCCGCCTGCTGGGCCATGAACTGACCGGCATCTCCAATTACCTGCAGCAGTTTGACCATAGCTTTAAATATGAAGGCGACCGGACACTGGAAGGTATTTTTCGTTTTGAGCAAAGTACGATATTGCCCTTTATCGGGCTAAAGCCCTATTACCAGGAAGGCACATTAGTGGTACATAACGGGCAGGCTGGAACTATAGGCAATCCTGACCAGGAATTTAAGCAGGCGATATTTCAGCCGCTTGGCCTGCAGGGAAATATTCATTTCTACCAACAATACATTTCATTGCGGGATACCTACCTGGAATTATCCGCACAAGAGGTCAAGGGAACAGCCATCAGCGAAGCCGACCGGGAACAGCTCCATGAGCAATATGAAACCTTTATTGCTCAATATGGATTATTAAATACACCGGA
Source organism: Bacteroidota bacterium (assembly GCA_018267955.1). Taxonomy (GTDB): domain Bacteria; phylum Bacteroidota; class Bacteroidia; order Chitinophagales; family Chitinophagaceae; genus Polluticoccus. The sequence goes on along the minus strand of JAFDXL010000009.1, from coordinate 1,234,778 downwards.
CAACCGCCGGCGTATTTTAGAAGATACCGCATTTGGCATTATCGCCTTATCGTCTTTGGAACGCAGGGAAGGCGAACACTTTGTGCAAGCGGATATCCTCACCCATTCCCTTCACCAGGTAAAGGAGCGGTTTATCACCGATGACCCTATAGAAGCGCTTGCCCATAGCCTGAATGATACCGGGAAAGTGGACATGGGATTTATCAGTGCGGCTATGGAACTGGAGGAAGCAGAAGTGATCCGGTGCCTGGGCAATCATATTTATCTAAACCCTGCCGGTAACGAATGGGAAACAGCCGATCAGTATTTAAGCGGTAATGTGGTAGAGAAGCTAAGGGAAGCGGAACGCATAGCCGGACAATTCCCCGACAACCTGCAATACAAAAGAAGTTTAGAGGCGATCACAAAAGTGCAGCCGGAACGCATCCCGTTTGAACTGCTTGATTTCAATCTTGGTGAAAGGTGGATACCCACCTCTTATTATGAACGTTTTGCCACCGCGTTATTCGAACAGGATACCACCATCAACTATTTCCCTTCGCTGGATGCATTCAAGGTAAGCACCGGTATGAATATCAAAGTGTCGAGGGAATTTGCCGTAACACCTAAAAGCGGCAGGACCACCTACGGATATACCTTGCTGGAGCATGCACTGGAAAATACGACCCCTTTCTTCACCTATGAAGTATCGGTTGGAGACGGCAAAACGATCCGCCTGCCGGATAATGAAGCCATACAACTGGCACACCAGAAGATAGAACAGATACGCAACGGTTTTGTGAGCTGGCTGAATGAACTGCCGGGCGAAGAGAAAAAATATATTGAAAGCCTTTACAATGATACGTTCAATTGTTATGTGCTTCGGGAGTTTGACGGGAGCCATTTGAAGTTCCCTGGGCTGGACAAAAAAGCCCTGGGCATTGAAGATTTGTACACTTCTCAAAAAAACGCAGCCTGGCGCATCCTGCAGAACCGTGGTGCACTGGTGGATCATGAGGTAGGCTTAGGCAAGACCCTGACCATGATCGTTGCCGCACAGGAAATGAAACGCCTGAACATCGTTCATAAACCCATGATCGTTGCATTAAAGGCGAACGTCAACCAGATCGCGGAAACCTATAGAAAAGCCTATCCTAAAGCCCGCATCCTGTTCCCGGGACAAGACGATTTTACGCCGGCACAACGGCTGCGCATATTCCATGAAATAAAAAACAATAACTGGGACTGCATCATCCTTACCCATGACCAGTTTGGCAAGATCCCGCAATCGCCGGAGATACAAAAAGAGATATTTCAGGATGAACTGGATAACGTAGAACGTGACCTTGAAACAATAAAGCAACTGGGAGGCGAGCTATCCAAGAAAATGCTCAAGGGGTTGGAGATCAGGAAAAACAACCTGGAAGGCAAGCTGAAGGCTGTATTGAAAGATATAGAAGAAAAGAAAGATACCGGTATCAACTTCCGGGAAATGGGCGTCGACCATTTATTTGTAGATGAATCCCATAAGTTCAAGAACCTCACCTTTACCACCAGGCATAACCGCGTAGCAGGATTAGGCAATACGGAAGGCAGCCAGAAGGCGCTGAATATGCTCTTTGCCGTGCGTGAACTGCAGCATCGCTTTAATGCAGACCTCTGCGTTACCTTCCTTTCCGGCACACCTATATCCAACAGCCTTACAGAAATGTACCTGCTGTTCAAATACCTGCGGCCTAAAGAAATGGAGCGGCAGCATATTGAAAATTTTGATGGCTGGGCAGCGGTATTCGCAAAGAAGACCACCGATTTCGAATTCTCCGTTACCAACGAGATCATTGCGAAAGAACGCTTCCGCCATTTCATTAAAGTGCCGGAACTGGCATTGTTCTACAACGAGATCACGGACTATAAAACCGCTAAACATATCAACCTGGATAAGCCGGAGCTGAACGAAACACTGGTCAATATCAAGCCAACGCCGGAACAAACGGAGTTCATCAAAAGGCTGATGCAATTTGCCAAGACCGGTAATGGGGAGCTGATCGGGCGCCGCAGGCTGACACCCGAAGAAGATAAGGGCAGGATGCTGATCGCTACCAACTATGCCAAAAAGATGGCAGCCGATATGCGGCTGATCAATGACGCTGTTTACAGCGACCATCCGGATAATAAAGTGAATACCTGTGCGCGTAAGATCGCGGAGATACATAAAGAAACGGAAGCGCATAGAGGAACCCAAATTGTCTTCTGTGATATAGGAACACCTAAGGCGGAAGCATTCAATATTTATGATGCGCTAAAACAAAAGCTGACCCGCGACCTCGGTATCCCGGCAAGGGAGATCACATTTATACATGACTGGACGGACAAAAAGAAGCCCGAGCTGTTCAAAAAAATGAACCGCGGCGAGATACGCATTCTCTTAGGCAGCACCGATAAAGCAGGCACCGGGTTAAATGTACAGGAACGGGTTGTTGCCATGCACCATTTGGATATTCCCTGGAAACCATCCGAGCTGGAACAACGCAATGGCCGTGGCGCACGCCAGGGCAACCTCATAGCCAAACAGTATTACGATAATAAAGTGCAGAACTATGTATATGCCGTAGAGCAATCGCTGGATAATTACAAGTTCAACCTGCTGAAGAACAAGCAAACCTTCATCTCCCAGATGAAGAACTGCGAACTGAATGTGCGCACCATTGATGAAGGGGCTATCGATGAAAAGAGCGGGATGAATTTTTCTGAATACATCGCAATACTATCAGGTGACACTTCTCTACTGGAGAAATCAAAGCTGGAAAAGAAGATCGCCGTGATGGAAAGCCTGAAAGTATCCCATTTCAGGGAAGTGGCCCGTAATAAATACCAACTGGAAGATAAACAGAATGAAAGGGTGAATACCTTAAAGACGCTTGATAAGCTGAGGGCAGATGAACGGGAATATAAATCAAAGCTGCAGACAGATAAGGACGGAATTAAGATCAACCCTATACAATTAACGGGTATCAGCACGAATGACAGCGAAGCCATCGGCAAATATATCATCCAGCTATACCGGGACTGGAAGCCTGCCGTTGCGGGTGAACAGAAAGAGCAGGTAGGAAAATTGTATGGCTTCGACCTCTATATCCGCAGGCAGCAGGATGCTTATGAGGAAAACGGCCTGTTTGAATACAGGTATTCCAACAGCTTCTATGCACAGCGCGGGGAGGATGGTATTAAGTACACCTATAATAATGGACTTCCGAACACAGACAATCCTAAGCTGGCGGCAAGACATTTTTTAAATGCCATAGACCGCGTGGAAAGCCTGCGGGAAAAGTACGAGCGCATTCTGGCAGATTTGGATAACACCATACCGAAGCTGGAACAGCTAACTGTGAAACCATTTTTGCAGGAACCTGAATTGCAGCAAATGAAAACGGAACTGGCAAGCCTTGAAAGAGAGATCGCTATTAAGATACAGGAGAATCAACTGAAGCAGCAACAGGAAGCAATGAACGAACAGGAAGATATTACAGAGGCTCCTGTTATTGAACTAGCGGAAAATATAAACAAGGAACATGCGGCGGCAAAGGAAATGGCACTAGCGCCGCCAACCTTAAATGAACGGCCACGAAGCAGGATGAGATTGTAAAAAAAGTAAAGCAGATATTATATGGCAAACAGCGTATATCAAATTAATAAAGGCATTAACCAGAGTATAGAGTTCAAAGGCTTGAAAGCACAATATATCTGGTACCTGGGAGGTGGTGTAGTAGGGCTCCTTATCGTATTTGCCGTGATCTATATTATCGGCCTGCCTATCTACCTGTGCATAGGGATTATCCTCGGGTCAGGGACTTTTCTTGTGGTGAAAATATATCGCATGAGCCGTCAATACGGGGAGCATGGATTGATGAAAGCTTTAGCGCGAAAACAAGTACCGAAAGTTATCAAGTCAGGAAGCAGGAAGATTTTTCTAACAGCTAAACAAAAGTGATGATGAAAAGAGCGTTACCGGTCTATACTATCGAAGGGACTGATTTTGTCGTGGATGTAGCCAATGTACAGCTATACGAGAAAGCGAATCCTGAAAATAAGATCTCAGTGTTCCATACTGAAGATGCAGAGGATGGGTATATATTGAGTTATAGCCCTAAGACTAAAAATTTACCGGAACTGCCGGATGATGAAAATGTGAAAAAGGTAAAGATCCCGGAGCTGGTACACCTCGATCCGGTTGGAATGGCTGAAAAATATGGTATCTCCGTAAACGAAATAGAGGGCAAAAAAGACATAGACCTGATGGTTGACCAGGAGGCGCTCCGGCAAAGGCTTGCAGGTGTACTGCCAACCATAGATATAGCAGGCCAGACCTTTTATGTGGACATACGCATGGACATGCTGCGGCCCAAAGATGATTTCCTTTCCGATGGAATCGTATTTAGCCGCATAGGAGATTACTTTCACTATGATGATGCATCCTATGTGATACCATATAACTGCAAAACCCATGAATTTGATGAGCCGGATTATAATAACATAATATCCATACCTAAGGATATTATTCTTGTTTCTATTCCACATGAAAGCCTGTTAGATCCTATTGGTTGCAACAGGAAAAACGGCTGGCATGAAACAACTGGGCTGAAAGAGGTAAATGTCAAATCACATTTCGATGCAAAAGTGATAGACTGGAAGGAAACCGGTATAGAACGAACGATACAAGAGAATATTAAAAAGCAGGGACAGCAGCATAAGCCGGATAATGATAAACATCAGGCAGGCAAAAGGCAACACAGAGGGCCAAAGCTTTAAGAGGTAAATAAACAGGTAAAACAAGTGAGATGGAAAAAGTGCTGGACGATATATTACCAATTATGGATGTGGAGCATGACTGCATAGTAAGCAGGCAGGGCGATGTTACGGTTGTTTATAAGGCAGAGCTGCCGGAACTGTTTACCTTATCAGACCAGGAATATGAAGCTTTTCACCAGGCATGGATCAAGGCCATTAAACTATTGCCTAAATACACCGTATTTCATAAACAGGACTGGTTCCTTGAAGCTAAATACCAGCCTAATTTTACAAAAGAAGATACCAGTTTTCTCAGCCGCGCCAGTGAACGGTTCTTTAACGAACGTCCCTATCTTGACCATAGCTGTTATATCCTGCTTACTAAAAAGCCGGAAGGGAGAAAGACGGCAACATCTATGTTCTCCGGACTGCTGCGCAGGTCCATCGTACCTGAAGAAACGCTGAAGCCGCAGTTATTACAGGATTTTTTGGATAGTGCAGGGCAGTTCCGGCGCATTATGGAAGACAGTGGATTTGTAAAGCTAACAAGGTTAAAAGAAAAAGAACTGCGCAGCCAGAGCCGCAGGATGGGATTAATTGAGCAATACTGTTACCTGTCTGAAAAGAATGATGAATTCATTATCTCCGATATCGTCTTCGATGAAGGCCTGCAGGTAGGCAACAAACATTGCCAGCTTTATACATTAGGCGATGCCGCCGATCTTCCTGCCTTATGCGGCAGCCGGATCAATTATGATAAATACAGTACCGACAAAACAAAATTCAGTGTCGGTTTTGCTTCCACATTAGGGCAATTGCTACCCTGTAACCATATTTATAACCAGTACATCTTTATTGAAGACGCGCAAAAGACCATTCAGAAATTGGAGTCCAAAAGGCTGCGCCTTCAATCCCTTTCCGCCTATAGCCGCGAGAATATGATCGCAAGGGATGCGACCAATGATTTTTTAAATGAAGCCATCGGCCAGCAAAGGCTGCCTGTAAAAGCGCATTTCAATGTACTGGTATGGACAGATCGAAAGGAAGAACTGAAAGACCTGAAGAATATGGTATCCTCTGCATTAGCGCAAATGGATGCCGTGGCCAAACAGGAAACTGTCGGTGCACCGCAGATATTCTGGGCAGGCATTCCGGGCAATGCAGCTGACTTCCCGATGAACGACACCTTCGATACATTCGCCGAACAGGCGGCCTGTTTTCTCAACCTCGAAACAGGCTATCGTTCTTCTTTAAGCCCGGTTGGTATCCGTATGGGCGACCGGCTTACCGGCAAGCCCGTGCATGTGGACATCAGCGATGAGCCCATGAAGATGGGTATCTGTACCAACAGGAACAAATTCATACTCGGGCCATCCGGCAGCGGAAAATCCTTTTTTACCAACCACATGGTGCGCAGCTATTATGAGCAGGGAACGCATATCGTGCTCGTGGACGTAGGTCATAGCTATAAAGGGTTATGTGATATGGTAAAAGGCTATTACTTCACCTATAGCGAAGACAATCCCATCCGCTTCAACCCATTTTACATTGGTAAAGGCGACAGCCTCGATACGGAAAAAAAAGAAAGCATCAAGACTTTGCTGTTAGCACTCTGGAAAAAAGATGATGAAGCATTTAAGAGAAGTGAATATGTAGCGTTGTCCAATTCCATCAGTGGATATTATACATACCTGGAAAAGCACCCGGAGGCATTTCCCTGCTTCAACAGCTTTTACGCATTCCTGCGGGACCAGTATATACAGGTATTAAAAGGCGACCGGGTGAAAGAAAAGGATTTTGACATAGACAACTTCCTGTATGTGCTCCGTCCTTATTACGAGGGTGGAGAATTTGATTACCTGCTGAACGCCACCGGGAACCTCAACCTGTTACAGGAAAGGTTTATCGTATTCGAACTCGACAATATCAAAGACCACCCGATCTTATTTCCCGTGGTGACCATCATTATCATGGAAGTCTTCATCAACAAGATGCGCAAGATGAAAGGCATCCGCAAAATGATACTCATAGAAGAAGCCTGGAAAGCGCTGATGAAAGAAGGCTTTGCGGAATACATTAAGTACCTGTTCAAAACAGTTCGCAAATTCTTTGGCGAAGCGATAGTAGTAACACAGGAAGTAGAGGATATCATCTCCTCTCCCGTGGTAAAGCAGGCCATCATCAACAACAGCGACTGCAAGATATTGTTGGATCAAAGCAAGTACCAGAACAAGTTTGACCAGATACAGGAACTGCTGGGACTAACGGAAAAAGAGAAAGCACTCATCCTTTCCGTCAATAAAGCCAATGATCCAGCTAAAAAATACAAGGAAGTATTCATCAGCTTAGGTGGCATGCTCAGCAAAGTATATCGTACGGAAGTAAGCCTGGAAGAATACCTGGCATACACGACCGAACAGTCGGAAAAAGTGAAGCTGATGGAATACGCCGCCAGGTTTGGTGGAGATATAAAGAAAGGCATTGCCGCAATGGCGGATGATATAAGAAGCAAACATTAAAACAAACAGTGATGAAACGGACAAATGTGTTTCAGGATATATATGCAGTAGTAAAAGTTGCCTTGCATTTTGGCTGGCAGCACCATGCTGCACTTACCATGCTGCCGGGAGTATATAACAGGCAGTTGCCGCAGGAAGCATTACGGGTTGCCGGTGTGGAAACAACACTTTCCATACAATCAGTGGGAAGCCTGTACCGGGTAACCAAGACAGAATATGCAGGTGACCAGGTAACTGATGAACAAAACTGGTTGGCTATCTATAGCCGGGGCGGGCATCTTATGGAGATCGGTGGCTGGCGGTGCTGTTTTATGGAAACAGTCTCCCAATCCATATACCTGGAAACATTGACAGATGAAGGAACCATAGCCGTTGAATTATTCATTAAAACACTATAGGATATGAAAAAGATATGGTTGGCTACCCTCTTATCTACGGCCTTATTGACGGTAGCGCCTACCAAGCAAAGCCATGCCATTGTCTGGGTGGTAGTGAAAGCGGCCATCAAGAAAGTGATCAAGGCTATGGACCTGCAGGTGCAGCGCCTGCAGAATAAAACGATCTGGCTGCAAAATGCGCAGAAGGCATTGGAAAACACGCTTTCCAAATTGAAGCTGGATGAAATATCGGACTGGGCAGAAAGGCAGAAAGAACAATACAGGCAGTATTATGAAGAACTGGCAAAGGTAAAAGAGATCATTGCTTATTACCAGCGCATCCGGGATATCACCAAAAAGCAGGCGCATATCGTGGATGAGTATAACCGGGCCTGGTCGCTGATCCGGCAGGATGGGCATTTTTCTGCCGGCGAGATCGCCTATATGGGAAATGTCTATTCGGGCATACTGGATGAGAGCATGAAAAACATAGACCAGATCAGCATGGTCATCAAATCCTTTGCTACAACGATGAGTGATGCCAAAAGGCTGGAACTGGTTAACGATGCGGCTGACCGCGTGGACAGGAATTACGATGACCTGTCCCGTTTCAATAATCAGAACATGCTGCTCAGCCTGCAAAGGGCAAAAGATGAGAATGATATGAACGCGATCAAAAAACTGTACGGAATAAAATAATGGGATATGAAAAACGAGGAAGAATATAATAAAGCTGCCAGGATAGTTGACCAGATTTCCGGCCTGTCACGGATGTTGGAGGAAAAAGGATACAACGATTTTTTCCAAGTCAACGGTAGATTCACGGGTGTACTAATATCCATGCTTAAAGAACACCTGTGGCCTGATCTGATCTTTGGAGATGCAAATTCAGTTTTTCCTTTGACAATATCTACGATTACCAGCCACGAGGAACCAGGAAACAGCCATATCCGCTGTTCGTTCAGATTGGCGCCGGATAAAGAAAATATGCTGCATATCACTGATATGGAGATACTTCATCTGAAACAGAACGGAGATGCACGTAACCTTAAGCTGATAAAGGTTACATCCCCGGATGATATTCCAACCAGGCAGCAGGCGAATGCAAGCGTGAGGCCTGCAAAAAAGAAAAATCAGAAACACAAATTCAGGATGTGACCAAACAGGAATAAAAATAAATACATGAAAAATTGTGCTATCATATTATTCGCGCTTCTTGCGTTTCGCTCTAATGTCCATGCACAGACCTTCGATGAATGGTTCAGGCAAAAGGAAACACAGAAGAAATATCTCTTACAGCAAATCGCTGCCTTGCAGGTATATATGGGCTATTTACAGAAAGGATACAAGATCGCTAAAAACGGGTTGAATACTATCAGCGGCTTCACAAAAGGAGAATTGAACCTGCATACGGGTTATTTCAATTCATTAAAAATGGTCAATCCCTCCATAAAACGCTATATAAGGGTAGCTGACATTATAACCCTGCAGGTGAAGATCGTTCAGGACTATCATAGTAACTATAAGCAGCTATGTGGCGCGAATGCTTTATCCGGCGACGAACTCGCTTATATCGATGAAGTATTTGCAAGGCTGCTGGATGATTGTGCGCAAACACTGGATGCGTTAATAACGGTTACTACGGACGGTAAAAAAGAAATGAAGGATGATGAACGCTTAAAACGCATAGATCAGCTTTATGCGGATATGCAGGATAAATACAGCTTCTCACAAAGCTTTTCAAATGATGCTAAAATGGTTGCTGCATCCAGGCTACGGGAACAGGCAGATATTCAAACCGGCCGTGCATGGCTGGGTATTCAAAAATAAATAATCATGAACAGAATAATCATTATTGCAGCACTTTCTCTCATAGCAACATTTCGTTGTTTCCATGCATCCGCACAGACAGATGAGCTGGCCCAACTCGCATTGGATATTGAAAAACTTTCCCAGTTCAAACAAATACTCAGCGATATGAAAGCCGGGTACCAGATACTGGAAGGGGGGTATAATACCGTGAAGGATATTTCGAAAGGCAATTTCAGCCTGCACAAAGCTTTTCTGGATGGTCTTCTGGAAGTTAGCCCGACTGTTCGCAATTACTACAGGGTTGCTGATATTATCAACGGACAGCTTACGCTTGTAAAAGAATATAAGAATGCCTACGGGCGCTTTAAGCAGGATAATAACTTCAGTGTGGACGAGATAGCTTATCTGGGAAGTGTGTACGATCATCTTTTTAAAGAAAGCCTGCGTAACCTGGATGAATTGCTTACTGTGATCACGGCAGGCAAAGCGCGTATGAGCGATGACGAAAGGCTGCAGGCCATTGACCGTATCTATGCCGACATGGAAGACAAACTGATGTTTTTAAGGCATTTCAATAATAACACCACCATACTGGCAGTGCAAAGGGCTAAAGAAAAGAACGATGCAAAGGCTGTTCAACAACTATATGGATTAGGACATTAAACAAATAAAATATGGCAACGTGCAGAAAAGCCGCATGGATAGCGGCAGTGGGAATGGTATTGCCCTTTATGAGCCATGCGCAGGGTATCGCCGATGAGATGAAAGGAATGCATGGCGTGCTGGAACAATTATATGACGAGATGATGCCGCTATGCAGCCAGTTGGTAGGCGTAGGACAGGGATTAGCAGGTTTTGCCGCCATGTGGTATATCGCAGCAAGAGTATGGCGGCACCTCGCCAATGCGGAGCCGATAGATTTTTACCCGCTTTTCCGGCCCTTCGTTATTGGCTTTTGCGTATTGATCTTTCCGTCCGTTTTAGGCATCATTAACGGGGTGATGAAACCCACCGTAACGGCCACAGCCGCTATGGTGGAAAATTCAGACAAGGCTATTGCCACTTTACTGCGACAGAAAGAAGATGCCATTAAGCAATCGGACACCTGGCAAATGTATGTTGGAGAAAGTGGCAATGGAGACCGTGATCGCTGGTATAAATACACACATGATAATGCGGACCCTTCCGGTGAAGGCGTATTCGATGGCATCGGCAATGACATCAAATTCGCGATGGCCAAAGCTTCTTATAATTTCCGGAATTCTATTAAAGAATGGATGAGTGAAGTATTGCAGGTGTTGTTCCAGGCTGCATCCTTATGTATTGACACGCTTCGAACGTTCCAGTTGATCGTCCTTGCTATCCTCGGGCCGCTGGTATTCGGCTTAGCCGTATTTGACGGTTTCCACCATACACTTACCGCCTGGCTGGCACGCTATATCAATATTTTCTTATGGCTTCCCGTAGCTAATATTTTCGGCAGCATTATCGGCAAGATACAGGAACAGATGCTGAAGCTTGACCTGGCGCAGATACACCAGGCGGGTGATACCTTTTTCAGCAGGAATGATACGGCATACATCGTCTTTATGATCATTGGTATCGTGGGCTACTTCACGGTTCCTTCCGTAGCCAACTATATCGTGCATGCAGGTGGTGGCGGCGGATTAGGCCATAAAATAACCAGCATGATGAGCAGTGCCACATCAACGGCTACAGGACGGGCGAAAAATACTGTCGAAAGTATGGCCGGTTCGCCAGGATATTTTTATGAAGGATACAGCGGAAGGGTAAACGCCCACGGTGTTTCAGGCGCAATTGGCAGAGCCATAGGATATACAGGAGCTTATATGGCAGATAAATTATCAGGCAATTCTAAGGGCAGGAACGATTAAAAATGGCTGGAAATACCTAATAAGTAACAGTAATAAAAATAACACCATGTTCAAAAAAATGAAAAATATAGATACGGCCTTCCGGCATGTCAGGAGCTTTACCATGCTCGTAATTGCGGGCTGCGCACTTATCTGCTGTTTTGCGCTCTATAAAAGCTTCCGCCTGGTATCCATGATGCAGGGCAAGATATATATCCTTGCCAACGGCAAAGCATTAGAAGCTTATGCGTCCGAACGAAAGGATAATATACCCGTGGAAGCAAGAGACCATGTAAAGACCTTCCATGAATTATTCTTCACGCTTGACCCTGATGAAAAGGCTATACAGGCTAATATTACCAAAGCCTTGTACCTCGCTGACGGCAGCGCCAAGCGCATCTACGATGACCTCAAAGAGAACGGCTATTATGCGGGGCTGATATCCGGCAATGTCAACCAGACCATTGCAGTGGACAGCGTATTCGTTGATATTAATGAATACCCTTACAGGTTCCGATGTTATGCTACCCAAAGTATTATACGCCCGACCAGCATCACTACACGTAGCCTGGTAACGGAAGGGGCTTTGCGCAATGTGTCACGAAGCGATAACAACCCGCACGGTTTCCTGATAGAAAGATGGAATACTGTTGATAACCGCGATCTAAAAACAGTAAGCAGGCATCCATAAAACATAGGCTATGAAATTTTTATTGAAAAGAAAGAAAGCGAAAAAGGTGCATCCCGGCCTGATTCCCGGTATAACGCAGGCGGCATTTGCGCATTTGCAAACAAAATGGGCAAAATGGATGACAAAGCGTACGCAAAGATTTTCACGCAAAACATGGAAGCTGCTGTTGGCATTGTTCGTCCTCACGGCAGGTGGATATAGCATTTACCTGGCAATAGATGCATTCATATCAAAAGGTAGCAAAAGCATCGCAGTTACTCCCATAAGAACACCCGCCCATATCAACGAAACCGGTGACGTGGCTGCAGCAGCTTCCCCAATAACTGACACCGGCTATAGCCGCATTAAAAACTTCAGGGCATATATGGATAGCCTCGCAAGAAGCCATTCGGGTAAGCCTGTTTATGACAGCATTATGATGCATCGTCCTGGTTTATCGGACAGTGTGCAGAGTATTGAAAATTATTATCAACAGCTAAAACGAAAATAAATATGAAGAAGAAGGAAATGACCCCAAAGATGATCCGGCAGCGCAAATTCCTGCTGGTGTTGCCCTTGCTTGTATTGCCGTTCATCACGGTGATCTTCTGGGCGCTGGGCGGAGGAAATGCGCAGGCTGTAGCGGCACAAACAAGAGAACAGAAAGGCATCAATATTGACCTGCCCGATGCCCATATAAAGGATGACAAACCGATGGACAAGATGAGCTATTATGACCTGGCACAGGAAGACTCGGCAAAGTTCGAAGAGCTCAGGAAAAATGATCCGAACTACCGGGATATGAACGCAGCGGATACGGACAGTATTTTATTGGAACAAAACGACCTGCTGCCGGAACCCACGTACACAAAAGGGCTGAACACATCCCTGTATGGAAGGCATGATACAGATCCTAAGGTAGACAGAATTTATCAGAAGCTCTCTGATCTGAATAGTGAGATCAATAAGCCGCTTACGCCGCCAAACGATTACAGCAATAATGGTACAGTTCCCGAAAGCATGCCGGGTGATAACAATAGCGGAGCGATGAATTCGTCCGATATAGACCGGCTGGAACAAATGATGCATACGATGAACCAGCCTGTAACAAATGATCCCGAAATGCAGCAACTGGATGGTATGTTAGATAAAATACTTGATGTGCAGCACCCGGAACGTATAGAAGAACAATTAAAGCAGGCCTCTCAAAAAAGAAAAGGACAAGTACTGGCAGTTATGGCAAAGCCAAATGATGATAATATCTCCCTGCTTCATAATGATGCTATACCAGGTGGTGAGCGCAATGGGTTTTATGCGCTTGATGATACGAACACAGCAGCAGACGCACCGAATGCTATTCAAGCCGTGGTACATGAAACTCAAACCATCGTAGACGGCTCTACCGTAAAATTAAGGTTAATGAACGATGTCTTCATTAACGGAGTACTTATCCCGAAAGGTAATTTCCTGTTCGGCACCGCTTCGCTGAACGGCGAACGGTTGAATGTTAAGATCAATAGCGTACGTTATCATAATTCCCTGTTCCCCGTTGAATTATCGGTATATGATATGGATGGACTGAATGGGATATATATACCCGGCGCTATCACAAGAGATGTCGCCAAACAATCCGCAGACCGTTCCATGCAAACCATTGGCTTAACCAGCCTTGACCCATCCTGGCAGGCCCAGGCTGCAGGTGCGGGCATCGAAGCTGCCAAGACATTGTTCTCAAAAAAGGTAAAGCTTATAAAAGTGACCGTGAAGGCAGGTTACCAGGTATTGTTGCGCGACGAAAAGCAAAAACAAGAGACATCCAACTAAATATTAATCATTTAAAAATTCCAGAGATGAAAAAGATCAGTGTAGTAATGCTAACGGGATTTCTGATATGCGGCATTGTAAATGCGCAGGCCCAATATCTCCATGAACAACAATTGACGGTGATAACGCCTTATCATGTGGCTATTTCTTATACCATGACCACCAATATTATCTTTCCTTATGCGATCATCAGCGTAGACCGTGGCAGCAGGGATGTATTGGCGCAAAAAGCAAAAGGAGTAGAAAATATACTCCAGCTAAAAGCAGCGAGGGATAGTTTCCCGGAAACGAACCTTTCAGTTATTACGGCTGACGGCAAGTTAACATCCTTCATGGTTGACTATGCCAGTCAACCATCCGGGTTAAGCCTTTCATTGGCGGACGCAGCACCTAAAAGCGCAGTAGCTGTCCTTGCAGGGAATATCAATACAAAAGAAATGGAGCAGTATGCAGGCATAGCCGCCATATCGAAAGCAAGGCTGAGAGGAGTCAAAGATCACAGTTATGGTATCCGGTTCCGGATGGACGGGCTGTTTATCCATGATGAAATTATGTACCTGCGCTTCCGCATTACCAACGAAACCAATGTAGACTATGATATAGACCAGTTGCGCTTTTATATCCGCGATCAGAAAAAGGCGAAACGCACCGCTACACAGGAAATAGAGATACAGCCTGTCCATGTGTCCAATAATACAAACAAAGTCACAAGGGCCACAGATCAAACCATCGTCTTTGCAGTACCGAAGTTTACTATTCCCGATAAAAAGTACCTCGCTATCCAACTCATGGAGAAAAATGGTGGCAGGCATATGGAACTGCATATAAAGAACAGGGACCTGCTAAAAGTCATTTCAATAAACTAAGCGCCTGTCTCCATAAACAACGATCATCCATTTAAATAACATTCAAAAACAAAAAGATCATGAACCAGAAAAATTTTGAATACCTGAAAGAACAGGTAAAATATACCGGCTTTGGTGAAGGTTTGGAAAACGAACTGAAGCAGAAAATAGAAGAAGGCAAACCGGAATTCAAATTGCAGCATCAAACCAAATACGGTGACGATACGGTAACAGCTACATTGAATTTCAGCCAGTCCAAACAAAGTGATATGTACTTTTTAAATTCTTACCAGGTAGCCTTGCAAAAAGAAGGCGCTGCTGAAAAAATGGAACAAACCTTTTATATCAACAAAGGAAACAATATCACGCTGAAAGAAGCCTATAACCTGATGGAAGGACGGTCTGTGAACAAAGACCTGACCGGTAAGGAGGGGCAAGTATATAATGCATGGATACAAATGGACTTCAAGCAGAGTGATGATAACGGCAATTTTAAACTGAAGCACTATCACCAGAATTATGGATATGACCTGGAAGCGGTATTGTCCAAACATCCTATCCGGGAACTGACAAATGCTGAGTTTAAAGAAAGCCTGATGGATTCGTTGAAGAAAGGCAACCTGCAATCGGCCACGTTTCAGATCAACGGCACCAACCAGAAACAATATATCGAAGCCAATCCCCAGTTCAAGACCATCAATATTTATGACGGCAATATGCAAAGGATCGATACCCGCCAGGCGAAAAGCGAACAGCAGTCTGAAGGCGAATCGAAATCTGTTAAACAGGACAATAAAAAAGAAAAGCAATCGCCTGCAGAAGATGATGGCCCGGAGGTTCCTTCAGCATCTAAGAAAAAAAGGAACAGGCAAAAGATCAGCTAAAAGCTGATCTGCCCGTTGCTTATTATCGAGCGACGGAATTTTATACAAACCCACTCACGACTGAAAGCAAACAAAATGAACAAACAAATAATAATAATGACCATGATGATCTCGGTTTTCGTTTCATGTAAAAAAGAAGATAATATGAATGTCGCAATATCACAGAGCGTTAACGTTGGTAATGCAAACTCAATTACAATCATGTCAGCGCCTGAAAACCTGCTTAATCCTTACGATAGTGTAGGGTGCCTGCATAATCGCATCGTCGCTTATGTATTAGGTTGTAAAGGCAATACGGCCCCTGATGCAAATACTTCAACACAATATGTAATGCAATTTTATAAACAATTATATGGCGTGGATTTGCCTGCATCCGTATTTGCAACTGTTAGCAGCGCCGTAAATGAAAGCAATACAGATATACAGGATGTTATCGCCGGCAGTTCTTACGATGAGATGGTGAAATTAAAGCTGGATTCATTGATGCAAATGATCAATAAACTTTCAAATGGCAACACAAGCTATCCTGCTATTAAAAATGCCATTGGTGATTTTGAAAACGGAGTAATACAGGATAATTTATTGCCTTTAGAAGATAGTGAAGCCATTCTCAGGATAACGTCTATTGCGAGGTTCTCCATTTATTACTGGATGGATGTTTTCAAAGAGCCCCTTCAAGGAACGGCCTTTAGCATTAAACATATCGTGAGATGGATTGCCGCAACGACAAGTGATATCGGTGGGGCAATTGTGAGTGGCAATAATGTAGCATATGCTGCTGATTGCAGCGCTTATGCCTATGACCTCATTACGTATAGTATGCCTTGATCAATGTAATAATAATGGATCAGTTAAAGATGTTAAGCGATTTCTTTTCGGCTATCCGCGATGATGGCCGCATCAGTATTACACATATCGGCATTTACGCTGCTTTGCTGCAATACAGGATTGACTGTGACTTCGCAAATCCCATCCAGGTATTTGGCCATGAGATCATGAGGATCGCAAAAATATCAGCTCCTATAACCTATCATAAATGCATCAAGGAACTAAGTGCGTATGGATACATCCATTATATACCTTCCTTTAAACGTAACCAGGCAAGCAGGATTTATTTTCCTGTCGATTGAATTGGATTAACAATGAATCAACTAAAGTGAGATAGAAATGGAAGATGCAGTAACAAAAGACGATTTACGGCAGTTCGGTATGCTTTTGATGAATGACATACAAAAATTGCTTGAAAAGATTACTTGCGAAAACCAGGACATACATCCTGAATGGTTAAAGAGCAAAGCTGTGCGAAAGCTAATGGATATGTCTGCAGGCTCGTTGCAGAATTTAAGGATAACAGGAAAGGTTCGTTACAAGAAGATTCTTGGTTCTTATTACTATAACAAAAGCGACTTGCAGGCTTTGTTCAATGAGTAACTGATAAGCAATGAGCCTGGCAGAATTATCGATATATCTATCCTTGTTTGAAAAAGACCAGAGGTTGACGGTTTGGCACTTCGCTATATTAACTGCCATCCTGTATTTAGGTTACCGGCAAGGTCAGAGAAAAACAATTAAGGTAAGCAGAAGTAAGATCATGTCACTGTCACACATAGCTACTTTGCCAACCTATCACAAATATTTCAAAGACTTACAACAAATGGGGTATATAAAATATACACCGTCATATCATCCGGGTTACAAAAGTGAAATTGAAATTTTAGTATAAGACCATAGTGTGTATCATTATGGTCTTAATATTTTCTCTTTATGCAACACTTGTGTATTGATTAGGAAATGAAGATCGGTCGCTATTTTGCTTGGCAAGCTGCTTTTTTAATTCCTGTATCTCCGCTTCAAGTCTTAAAATTGTATCCGATGAAAGATCAGGATTGTTTATTTCCTTTTTGTTCAGCCTGTTCTTCAATTCCTGCATTTCCCGGCCTATAGCCTGTTCTTCTGTGAGTGCATATTCTTCTGTTTGCTTAACAGAATGATGGCCGAGCATTTCTTTTACAACATGGATAGGTACATGGTTATTTAATGTTACAGTACTGCCAAATGTACGTCTTGCTTTGTGCGTATTAAGTGTACAATCCAGTTGACACAAGTCCGCAATTTCTTTCAGGTATTCATTCATTTTTTGATTGGAACTCACTGGCAGTACCGAACCTCGTTTTAGACATATAGGATGATGCCTATATTTTTCCATGATTTCCACTGCTTTTGGCAACAGAGGTATATTAATTGGACTGCCTGTTTTTTGTCTTGCCGAAATGATCCATTGCTCTCCGTCAATACCTGTTTTTATATCCGATTTCTTTAAATTAAATGCATCAATATAAGCAAGGCCTGTATAACATTGAAATATGAAAATATCTCTGACTGTTGCCAAACGCGGGGTTGAGAATTGATGATTTTCAAGAATAGTTAACTGCTGCATGCTCAGGGGTTTTTTCATAAGCTTTGTTTTCTTGCCCTTGAACCTTTTGAACGGATCGGCAACGATGATCTCTTTATCAATTGCCCTGAGAATGATTTTCTTAAAATTAGATATGTACTTTAAGGTGGTATTGTTGCTGCATTTCCTGACAGTTTTCAAATAAAACTCGTAGTCTTTGATAAACTCATAATTCAGTTCCCTGAATTCCATATCATCAACGTGATACTTGAATTTGATAAACTCCCCAACATGTGAACGCGCAGTCACAAATCGTTCATGTGTACCTTTCGCATACTCTTTTGGCACCAATGCTAACATTTCATCATTGTGCAATTGAAACTCCTCGAGAACTTTTGCTTTTGGTGCAATTCTGCCCAAAACATAATCCATGATCTTTTGAGTTGTGATCGTCTGCTCGTTGTATATAAGGTCACTTTTGCATTGATGCACTTTCATTACCATTGAATCCAAGAAGAAATTCAAGACGCGTGCATCTTCTTTATTTCCGATTGCTCTTTCTGTCTTTTGATCCCAGCGGTTAGCATCCCATTTGCGTTTGGTAGATGTTTCTTTAGGAATACCATCAACTGTAATTCTCATGTAGACATATCTTATGTCTGTCTTCCTGTGTGTGGTTATTTTTTTCTGCGGACTCTTAAGGAAGAATGTAAGTCCAAAACTACTCTCCAACATAATTCAACTTTTAAGATGATTAAATGTCGAATTATAGAGTCTTTAAATCAAGTCGTTAATGTGCTTTACTTGTTGATAATCAATTGATTAAATCATTATTTGTGGCAATTTTTTTCAAACTTTAAGATTGCCACGAAATTGCCACAGAAACTTTGAGCGTTTTTGCAAATTTTGAAGGTACAGGTACAAATAAAAAACCTGCAAATCACAAAATTTGCAGGTTTTATGCGCCTTTAAGATACTTTAAGGACTTTGAAACTTTTGTTTGGCGGAGAGACAGGGATTCGAACCCTGGATACCCTTTGACAGATATACACACTTTCCAGGCGTGCCTCTTCAACCACTCGAGCATCTCTCCGTATCGAGGGGTTGCAAATCTAAGCAATATCTTTAGTTACGGAAAACTTTTTGTGCGTTTTCATTTGTGATACGGGCCACCTCTGCCACAGGTAGCGCCAGGATATCTGATATTTTATCTGCAATAAGCGGTATATAGCTGCTTTCATTGCGTTTGCCGCGGTAAGGTACGGGTGCCAGGTAGGGGGCGTCCGTTTCCAGCACCAGGTTGCTGATGTCAATGTTCTGAATGATATCGGGCAGGCTGCTTTTCTTAAAAGTTACTACTCCGCCGATACCGAGATAAAAACCAAGATCTATTATTTGCTTTGCTTCTTCCAACGTACCGCTAAAGCAGTGGAATATACCGCGCAGGTTACCATTTTGCTTTTGGGAAACGATATTGATGCAGTCTTTGGTAGATTCCCTGCTATGGATGATAATTGGTAAGTCATATTGTAAGGCCCAGTCTATCTGCTGCTCAAATGCCATAACCTGTTGCGGTACATGTGTAATATCCCAATAATAGTCGAGCCCAATTTCTCCGACTCCATAGAATTTCTCCTTTTTTAGCCAATCTTCTACAATAGCCAGCTCCTGTACATAATTCTCCTTTACATAGCATGGATGCAGGCCCATCATCGGGTAGCAGTTGTCGGGAAATTTCTTTGTGATGCGCATCATTTCAGCAATAGTCGCACTATCGCAATTGGGCATATACATTTTGGTAACACCTGCATCCAGTGCCCTTTGTATTAATATATCTTCTTCGGCTGTAAGTTGCTCGTCGTATAGATGCGTATGCGTATCTGTAAACATCATTATTATTGGGGCAGGGCACGAACGGCCCAGTTTTTACCGGCACAGTATTCCAGCACTTTAGGCAAGGCATAGCTCATTCTTGGCCATGCTTTATCACTATCGTGAAAAACTACTATAGATCCTGGTTCTAAATTGTTTAAAACATTATCAAGGCAAGCCTCTGCCGATAATTCTGTATCAAAATCGCCGCTAAGCACATCCCACATGTATATATGGAGATCAGGATTACTGCGAAAAAGGATATTGGCCTGGCTGCGCTTTATCCTGCCATAAGGCGGACGGAAAAGATTGCTTTTGATATGTGCTGCCGCCTTACGTACATTCTTATAATAGCCCGCCGTCTTGGTATGCCAGCCATTAACATGATTGTAGGTATGGTTACCGGTTGTGTGGCCTTCGTTCATTGTCCTTTTATATATGTCCGGATGCTGAACCACGTTTTTGCCAATACAGAAGAATGTTGCAGTTGCATTGTACTTTTTCAGTTGGTCTAATACAAATGGTGTAGCGGTAGGGTGGGGCCCATCATCAAAAGTCAGGTACACGGCAGGCTCATCGCCCGGCGGCATCTTCCATATAAAATTCCCATAAAGCTTTCTGAGCCACCATGGCGTTTTGACAATATAAGCCATGATGCAAATATCACACTTTTGACAGTACCAGCAATTGCATCCAGCCGGTACGGCCATCAGGGAGGGTCACTTCTGTCCAGGCGCCGTTTTGTTCGCCTAGTGTTACGGTGGTTCCCTCCGGTATGTAAGCCTGCGCCTTTGCCTGTTGCGGATTGGCGTAAAACGGACTATCATTTTCCATAACAACCCCTTTGTAATGGCCGTTTTTATTCTGTGCAGATATAAACCCGAGGACCATAAAAACTACGAAAATTCCCCAGGCAATGCCGGTAACCTGTGGTAGTATGTTTAGGTTGATGATGTTTAGCTTCTTTAATATAGCAATGCCAATGATCAGCAAAAATGTAATCACACTAAGTACAGCCCATGCGCCCGCAGTGGTGGCTGCTGTGATATTCTTCCACCATTTTACAAAGAATATATCGCCGGATGCAGCAATACGATTGTTGATACGGCTTTGAGTAAGCGCCAGGTTGTCTTCTATTTCTTTATTATCGGGATCCAGTCTCAGGGCTTTTTCGTAATTGAGTACAGCATGGCCTACGTCATTCAGGCGATAGTACGTATTGCCGAGATTAAAATAGACAGAAGCCTCGGATGGATTCATGGCTGCTATCTTCTCGTAAAGAGAACGAGCGCTGTCATATTCCTTCTGATCGTACAACTTATTTGCCTGCTGCCACCAATCGGTATAAGTACCGGCAGCAAACAGTTGCGTACCGGCAAAGAGCAAGATAAATGTCAGTAGCTGTTTCATGAGTTAAATACCTCCTCCAGTTCACTGATTACGGTTACAGCATTATTATAAACCTGGTTCATTTGTTGCGAACCTGAGTAGCCGGCATATAAAGCAGTCTCACATTCATTAATAACGCTTTTTACCTTGTCCTGCAATTGTGATGGCACCTTCCTTGAGGTAAGTGCTCCAGTTGCCTGTTCATGCGATAGTGATGATAAAGGAATATTCAGTTTATCACTCAGGTAAAGCCATATAGCTTTGGAAACCTCGTCGTAAAACAGCTTTTGATTGCCCTGTTGCAGCAATTTCTGAGCCGTTTGCAGGCGTTTTAATGCTATCTTATTAGCACGCTTCATCTTTGTGCCTACAATGTCTTTAGACATTTCTTCATCCCTGCGCTTCCATACTACGATGCCGATAAATGCGAATAGTGGTAACGCGTACATAGACCAATATCCCGCTTTAAAGAACATTGGTTTGTTATTAAAACTAAGGTCGTTTAGCGGCTTTTTGTTGATAGGATGTATATCTGTTAACGCCAGCGACTTGTTATCGTGATGTACACCCTTTCCTTGCGTTACATGAAGTTTTTCAGGCTGGGTAGTAAGCGTTACGTATTTGCCACTTTGTGGATTGAAGTAAGTAAACGACACAGCAGGTATATTGTAGTCGCCTGCATTATTTGGGGTAAGCGGGTAAGTAATGATCTTGGAACCGCTGATAGTTGTAGTGCGGCCTGTAATTGTATCAATAACTACAGGGTCGAGATATCCCAACCCATTTGGTAGCTTAAGCTTAGGCGCTTCAATCAATTTCAGGTTGCCGCTACCGCTGATAGTTACTTTCAGGTTAGCGACATCATCAGTGGTAAGTTCCTTTTTATCTAAGCTGCTGGTGATAGTGAAATTACCAACCGCATTTGTATAATCTTCCGGCTTGCCTTCATCGGGCAATGCTGTAACATTGATCTTAACAGGGGTACTTTTCAGATGCACTTTTACATCGCGATACGCCATAGAACTGAAAAAATCGTCATTAAAGAACGGATCGTTCATCATAAGGCTACCAAACGCATTTTGCAATGCTGGATCATCGAAGAAATTAGCATAAGGATTATTTCTGCGCACCTGCTGCACGATACGTGCAATACCTTCCGCTTCTGCAGGGTCCAGCTCCAGGTTGCCGGTTTGTTGCGGGAATAGAGCTGATTTCTTAAGAATAAATACCTGGTATTTTTTGCCATCTATAATTTCTTCAGTTGGCTTTATGTTAGCCTTTGGCATTTCAAAATCCTGTGTCCAGAAGCCATTGAGAGAAGGTAGCTTAGATATGCTTACCTGCATAGGAACACGGGAATATAATTTGTAGGTAGCGGTTATCTGCTCACCCACATGCACCTTATTTTTATCTACCGTTACACGTATAAAAAGGTCTTTATCGAGGTTGACATTAGCGGGAGCTTGCTGTGCCTGCTGCTGTTGCCTCATTGCCTGCATTTGCTGCATACGCTGCTGGCGCATAGCTTCAAATGGGTCATCGTCAAAAGGATCATAGCCGCGTTGCTGCTGTTGGTATTGAGCGGCAAGGCTGCCTTTAACTACCTGTATGGTCAATGAATTTGATTGGTAAGTATGTCCGGAAGCATCTTTGGCAACTGCCGGGGGCAGGGTGATATTACCCATGCGACGAGGCTGTATAATATAGGTAAGACTAAGGCTTTGGCTTTGGGTCATTTTACCATTAATAACAGACATATTGGTTTGCCTGCTTGTAAAAGGGCCCTGGATGATCTGGAAATCATGTTTGAGGTTTTCGGGAGGGTTGAGGCTTTGCAGGTCATTTACATCCTGTATGGTATAAACAAGCTGCAACTGATCCTGAATGCCTGCTTTATTGACAGCCTGCGCAGTGAAGACAACATTTTGCGCCCATATACTTTCACAGCCTAACAAGGCAAGTAAGCATACAATACAATAGCGCCACATATTATAAATGCGTTTCATTTGGGTACATCACAAAAATAGACGAAACACTGTTTTATAGATGTTGCAGAAAAGTGAAGGCATTGTTAAAATGAGCCTATAAATCACCTTTTTGGGGACGTATTA
This sequence comes from Bacteroidota bacterium, assembly GCA_018267955.1. Taxonomy (GTDB): domain Bacteria; phylum Bacteroidota; class Bacteroidia; order Chitinophagales; family Chitinophagaceae; genus Polluticoccus. Next base: position 1,211,442 of record JAFDXL010000009.1, on the reverse strand, counting down.
TAATATTTTCTACGTTCGCACGTTGCGACAGGCTATAGGTGGCCCAAACCATGGTGGCGATATCAGATACCTCCATGATGCGTTGCGGATCTATACCACTTCCCTCCCAGGAGCGGCTATATACCGCACCGGAACTGATGGCGGTGACCTTGATATTTTCATCCTTTAGCTCATAGCGCAGGTTGTCAGAAAAACCGAGCAACGCATATTTGGTAATGCTGTAAGCCCCGCCGTTAGGGTAGGCCTTAAGGCTGGCAACTGAGCACATATTAAATATATGCCCGCTTTTTTTCTTGCGCATCACCGGTAACACATGACGGGTAATATGATAAGCGCTGTACAGGTTTACGCCCATCATAAATTCTAACTGACCTTCTGGTTCATCAGCAAGATTACCGGGGAAGTAAAGGCCGGCATTATTAACGAGAATATCAATTGTAGGAAAGATTTCCAAAACCTTATCTGCAAAACTTACTGCCTGATCTTTTTGTGAAAGATCTGCCTGCAAGGCAATAATATTCCGTTCGGGGTATTGCGTTGTCCATTCTGCATGTACACGTTGTATATCTGCAGCGTTACGGGCACAGATAGCAATATCGATTCCGTTCTTCAGAAAAGTTTCTGCGATAGCTTTGCCGATACCCTGCGTAGCACCTGTAATAATTGCGTATGGCATATTTCAATAATTGAGCGTAAAATACGTTCATTTGCACACAAATGGAGAAAGTAAAAACGGTACTAAACTGGAGTAGTGGCAAAGACGCAGCGTTTGCCTACCATTTATTGTCGATGGGTGGAGCGTATGAAGTAGTCCGTTTGCTGACTACAGTAAATAATGAGCATGATCGCATCGTGATGCATGGCGTGCGGGAAGAATTACTGGATGCACAAGCCCGGGCAATGAATGTACCTATTGAAAAAATAAAATTGCCTGCTTCTCCTGATGATGATACCTATAAACAGGCTATGAGTAAGGCGCTTACAAAACTTAAACAGGAAGGAATACATACAGCTGCTTTTGGAGATATATTTCTAGAGGATCTGAAAGAATATCGCATACAACAGTTAGGTTCTGTTGGCTTCGATGCTGTTTTCCCGTTATGGAAGAAGGATACCAGGCAACTGGTGCATCTGTTAGAAGAAACGGGTATTGAAGCGATGATCGTATGCCTGAATGAAAAGTTTTTACCGAAGGAATTTCTTGGTAGAAAGATAGATGCATCCTTTTTAAATGATCTGCCGAATAATGTAGACCCGTGTGGCGAGAACGGAGAGTTTCACACCTTTGTGTATAATGCTCCGTATTTCTCTTCCCCAATTCCTGTAAACAAAGGAGAAGTAGTGTATAAAGCCTATACGCCTGCAAAGAATGATAACGATAAATGGAATACAGGATTTTATTTTCTGGACTTGTTGCCGGGTATGTAAATTTGTTTGAAATAGGCACTGTCTTTTAAATAACTCATTCCGTCTTTTGTATAAGTACAAACACAATCAGCCTGTAACGGTAATTCCGGGAATACCTGTTTATAATATCCGATAGCATGGAAAGGGTAATAGCTATCGCCAAATATCCATAAGCCAATATTAAGGAACGGGTCATGTATAGGTGGGCGCCAACCGTCGTACAGGTATTCAATTTTGGTATGGTATTTAAAGCCGATACCCAGAATACGTTCGCTTATTCTATCGGCCGGAATTAATGTTATGTTGTTTGATTTGATAGCAGAATTGATAACCTTATAATGTTTGCTGAATTCGTTGAGATATATAAATAAAGGCATCAACGGCATCAGGATCCCACAAATAAATATACGCTTATCCGTGGTGCTACCTTCTTGCATGTAATTCAGTACATGCCATAAATAATAGACAGGAAGAAAAGTCAGCAGACCGGCACCGAATAACAAAATAAGCAGCGCGAAATAAATGTAACCGGTAAAATGCTCCCAGGGATCGGCAAGAAAGATGATACAATAGATGCAACACAATGCGCCTGCTCCTAAAATGAAATATAAGCCCTTCTTTAGAAACATATTCTTTACAAATGGAAAGATTATTAGCACCGTTAAAAAAATACCCATGTATAAGGAAGCCCATAGGACAGGCTGGCAAAAGACCTGTAACCGGAAGTAGTTTACATAAAGCTCAATGCCAGTAAAGACAATAGTAATAGCTGTGCGGTATTTTATATTGGGATGATAACTCAGCGCTTTAAACAGACTAGCTAATTTATACATACCATGAGAACGTGCAATTGCAACCAATAGTATATTTTGCAACTGCTATATATTTGCACTTTTTGCCCCCAACTAACGGTATGAATTGGATAATATTGATTATAGCAGGGTTATTTGAAGTGGGGTTCACAACCTGCCTCAGCAATGCAAGGCAAGCACAGGGAGCGCAGGCTGCGTTGTGGATCGCAGGGTTCTTTATATCGCTTGCTGTAAGTATGCTGCTGTTATATAAGGCTACCCAAACCTTGCCAATGGGTACTGCCTACGCAGTATGGACCGGCATTGGTGCTGTAGGCACTGTGATTATGGGAATTGTATTCTTCAAAGAGCCGGCAGATTTTTGGCGGCTGTTCTTCATTTTTACTTTGATAGCTAGTATTGTAGGGTTGAAAGTGGTATCGAATGCATAATAAAGCCCCGCAGTATGCAGGGCTTTAATTAAATTTTGTTGACTACAGCTGGATCCAGGCAATTTTAGCTTCTTTCTTTCTGCCTCTTTTTTCTATCATCAGCGTAGCATAAGTATTGGTTTCTTTCAAAAAATGAGATGATTCGATATAACAAAAATTAGACTCATCATCATCTTTAGGTTTGCCAAATAAATAGAACTTTTCCATCTTGCCGTTACTTAGCTCATAGCAAACAGTGCTGGCATCGCTAATGGCAACAACAGTTTTGTATTTCCGGGTGTCTTCTTTTTCGAAGTTTTCAGGATAGTCGTTATAGATAATATATTTTTTATCATGGGCGTTTATATAGTCGTAAGATAAAAAAGCATTATTATTAACGACGCCTATAGCCCAGCCCTGCGCCATCCCTCCGCGAAAAGACCATAAACCTTTGCTTTTTTTAGAAATATAAAGCGGGTCGATAATTCCATTAGCCATTTGTACTTTATTAATGGCATATCCATCTGTTTCTGCTCCCTTTGTATCCAGTTCAGTAACTCCTATATTATTTAGGTAAGTACGATGTGATACTGCTCCTCTGGATCCACGTATTTCTTCCTGGGTCATTTCCTCCATCAATACCGTAGTAGAATTGCCATTGTTAATGACCATTTGCTGTGGTAACCCCCAAAAGCCTTTAGTGTTTTTTAATTTGTCTTTAGCATAAGCATCCGCTTTTTCTGCTGTTAAAGGTTTTGAAGAAACGACTGTAAGTGTTTCAGGGTCTATGTTTTGCATCAGTATCAGGTAATAGTTGGTTGTTCTCCCTGAAAATATTTTACTGCTGCTGTTGCGTTGCGTCAGGGTTAATAGCTGGATTAAACCAGTTCCCTGGTTGTACTGCATAACGGCAGTTGTGTTTTTGAAGTCGTCCGTATACTCCAGTTGTTTGTTGACAAAAGTTTTTTCCCCTGTATTCAGTTTTGACACGATTACCCTGGAATCTTTACCATAGGCTACGGTATTAAAGCCATATACACAAACATAAACATGCTTGTCTGCGTCCACCGTCATACCAATAAAGCGCAGATATTTGAATCCCTGCGCATCATATTGTGCCCTGTTGATTTCTTTATGATTGCCATCGTAATGAACTACCTCGATACGTCCATCGCTTTCATGTGCAAACGAGTTAAAGTTGATGACTGCATAGCAATCAGATGCAGGATCTTTTTCAACATAAAAATCAGCCGGATCAACACCTCCAAATGCCATTGCATAGCCGGCGCCAAAGCCATACCGTTGCAATTCACCTATTTTAGCTTCATTAACTATAGCACCGGTATTGGCATCCAGAACAATGCGAAACAGCATAGGAGTGCGGTCTAAGAGTTGTTGCAGGAAAATAACCGGTTGGCCAGCTATCTCGTAAAAACCTTCTATAGTAGATGCCTTCATTTTTCGTGCTTCCCAAAGGTCACTTCCAAGCTCTTTGGTGGATATTACATGTCTTGCCTTATCATATACGGTGACTTCGATGCCGGCTTTAGTGAAATGTAAGAAGAAAGTGTTGCCATTCTTTAGTTGCATTACTTTATTCCATCCGTCTTCGGGCTCATCGAAAGAAGTGCTGTATTGGATATTCGTGTTTTGTGCAAAAGAGGTATTGCATGCAAGAATCAGTAGGAGCGCCAGGCTCAAAAAGTTTTTCATAATCAGTTATAGTGTAGAATTGGCCACATATTTACGAAAGAAAGGCCTATTATTATAATGACTGGTCACTATTTCTTCACAAACCTGTCATCCGTCAAGGAGTTGAGGAATGCTTCCAGGTCTTGTTTGTCTTGTTCTGTGAGATGCAGCGGTTGGCTCAATATGCTATCGCGATTGATACCGTCTGGCATAGTGGCATGAGGGTTATCGTAATAGTCAATTACCTGCCGCAGTGTTTTGAAGCTTCCATCGTGCATATAAGGTGCAGTTATTGCTACATTGCGCAGGCCGGGCACTTTCATTTTGCCTATATCAGCAGGGTTATGTGTAATGAGATAGCGCCCTGAGTCGTTATGGTTTTTACCATTAAACAACCCTATGTTACGAAACTCGTCTGCAGTGAAATCCGGAGTGAAATGGCATTCAAAACATTTCCCCTTTACCCTGAATATATCCCGGCCGCGAACCTGTTGATCCGTCAGTCCACCGGGTTCATCATTCAGCCAGCGATCGTTAGGAGTGGCAGAAGTTTCCAGTGTGCGCTCAAATGCTGCAATTGCTGCAGTAAGATTTTGTTTATTGGGATAGGTTTTGAATACAGTAAAGAATAGGGAACGATAACGCTTATTGCGATTCAGCCGTTTTAAAGCAGTTTCAATAGGCAGGTTCATTTCTACCGGGTTTTCTATTGGCCCCAGTGCCTGCTGTTCTAAAGTCGCGGCCCTGCCATCCCAAAAGAAAGCTTCCCTGCTGCTCATGTTCATGGCAGAAGGGGCGTTCCTGGTGCCGAGGCGGCCATGTACACCCTTGCTAAAAGCAGAAGTATCGGCAAAGGCAAATTCCGGTTTATGGCAGGATGAACAGCTTATTGTACTATCCTCAGAAAGGATCGGATCAAAGAATAGCATCTTACCTAAAGATACCTTGGTAACCTTTGGAGGTGTCTTGCTGAAAGTAAATCCTAATATTACCCCAAGCATGCAGGCAGAAATGATCAATCCTTTTTTCACGTCGCAAAATTAAAAATAATAATATACACTTTCGTATAATGTCGCATTTAATACCTTTGCGCCGTCAATTATCTATTTCAAAATCATAATAAGATATAACAATGGAATACCGTATTGAAAAAGACACGATGGGCGAAGTGAAAGTACCTGTGAACGCATATTATGGTGCACAAACACAGCGTTCTATCGACAACTTCAAAATAGCCCAGGATATCAATAAAATGCCTAAGGAGATCATCCGTGCATTTGCTTACCTGAAAAAGGCTGCTGCGCTTACCAATACAGACCTTGGCGTATTGCCCGCAGAAAAATCAAAACTGATAGGGCAGGTATGTGATGAAATACTGGAAGGCAAACTGGATAACGAGTTTCCTTTGGTGGTGTGGCAAACCGGTTCGGGTACGCAGTCTAATATGAATGTGAACGAAGTGGTGGCATACCGTGCGCATGTGATCAATGGCGGACAACTTACAGATAAAGATAAATTTGTGCATCCTAACGATGATGTGAATAAATCGCAATCATCTAATGATACCTTCCCAACCGCGATGCACATTGCGGCATATAAAATGCTGGTAGATGTAACGATACCGGGCATCAAAAAACTCCGCGATACTCTTGACAAGAAGTCGAAAGAATTTATGGGTGTGGTGAAGATAGGCCGTACCCACTTTATGGATGCAACGCCACTTACCCTGGGACAAGAGATCAGCGGTTATGTTTCTCAACTGGACCACGGACTGCGTGCTATCAATCATACACTCGCACACCTGAGCGAACTGGCCTTAGGTGGTACCGCTGTTGGTACCGGTATTAATACCCCAAAGGGCTATGCTGTACATGTAGCAGGTAAAATTGCAGAACTTACAGGATTACCTTTCGTTACTGCAGAGAATAAATTTGAAAGCCTGGCAGCACACGATGCAATAGTAGAAGCACATGGCGCATTGAAGACTGTTGCTGTAAGCCTGATGAAGATCGCTAACGATATACGTATGCTGAGCTCAGGCCCACGCTGCGGTATCGGCGAAATATTCATTCCTGATAACGAGCCTGGTTCTTCTATTATGCCGGGTAAAGTGAATCCTACTCAGTGTGAAGCATTGACTATGATCGCTGCGCAGGTAATGGGTAATGATGTAGCTATAAATATCGGTGGTGCAACCGGTCACTTTGAATTGAATGTATTCAAACCGGTAATGATCTACAACTTCCTGCATAGTGCAAGGCTGATAGGTGATGGTTGTGTATCATTCAACGATAAGTGTGCAGAAGGTATTGAGCCGATCAGGGAAAATATAGACCAACATCTGCACAATTCATTGATGCTTGTAACCTCGTTAAATACCAAGATCGGCTACTATAAAGCAGCAGAGATAGCACAAACTGCACACAAACAAGGTAAGACGCTGAAACAAACAGCCATCGACCTTGGATATGTAACTGCAGAACAGTTTGATGAATGGGTGAAGCCAGAAGAAATGGTAGGGGAAATAGCTAAGTAGTTTAGAGCAGTTATTATATAAAAGTAAAAACCCCGTTTATCGGGGTTTTTACTTTTATAGCTCTGTGTATTACCACACGTATTGTTTTTTATTCAGCAGCAACGCTTCTCCTGCAATAGTCTTATCGCCTGTGCTCACTTCGTATACGGCACAGTCGTAAAGAATACGGTTCTTTTCAGGATATATTTCTTTTACAGTGATCACAGCTTCATATTCCGTATCTACAAACATAGGTTTCATCCACTTCATAGTCTGGCTCATATAAACATGGCCATCGGCATACCAGAGTGCACCGAATATTTTGGTAAATACACTGGCGCCCAAAAATCCATGAATGATATTACGGCCAAACATGCTGGCCTTACCTGCTGCCGGGTCTATATGCAGGGGGTTGGTGTCTCCGCTAACGCGGGCAAATGTATCTACATCGTCTTGCGTATAGCTGAATTTGTGGCGGAATTCGTCTCCTACTTTTAGCATCTGGTATAAGTTTAATACCACCTTAAGATAGCAGTAAAAATCTGGTTCTGCTACCGGTGTTACAATTATTTTATAAAAAAATGATATGCGGATAACCTTTACTGTGGCAGCTATGAGAAGGTATCCGCATTTTTTTTAATTTATTTCCTGAAGATTTGATTATTTTTAATAAGAAACGCCTACCTTTGCGCCGCCAAAAGGAACTTATTGAAAGCAGGTGCGGATGATTTAACAGCCCGGAAACTTATTGCTAATATAAAAGTGCTTCTTTTGACCCTGATAAACCAGGTTAATTTAAAAAAAATAAAATCCAATATTATGGCTAACCAAGACAGTAAAAACTTTGTAGAAAGTGTAGTAGATGCGCAAAAGCAGGCTGTTGACAGTATGGTAGAAAATACCAAAAAACTGAGCAATGGTAATGCACTCGTAAATGATACATTGGCTAAAGGCAGCGAATGGTATAAGAACTGGCTGGATAACCAAAAAGGTTTCTTCTCTAACGCTTCTGAAAAAGCTACCAACATGGGTACTAATGCCCAGGACAATGCAAATAAGATGAACGAATTCTATCAGAATTGGTTCAATACACAAATGGATTGGGCAAAACAGATGTGGGAAATGAACATGAATTTCATGAAAACAAATATTCCACAACAACCTACAAGTTCCAATCCCATGGAGCAATGGACTTCTATGTGGAATAATGCTTCTACAAACTGGAATAACTGGACAAACAATATGCAACAGTTCAACAACTGGATGAACTGGGCAAACAACTTCCAGAATATGAACCCAATGAACATGGATAGCTGGAAGAAAGCTTCTGAAAACTATACCGGTATTTTCAACCAGTATTATGATATGCTGAAGAATGGTTTCGCAGAAATGCAAAAGAACATGCAGAATGGTACTACCCAGGAAGCATATCGCAACATGATCAATGTTTCTGAAGGATTTACCCGTTTTGCTGAATTCTGGGCTCCTTTCTGGAAATCTATCCAGGAAAAGACCTTCAATAATGATCTGTACAAACAATATATGAACCCCGCTTTGTACAAAGAACTGATGGATAAGTATTTTGGCTTTATGCCGGATAACAGCCGCCAGTATATGCAGCAAATGACAGACATGATGCAGAAAGGCTTTGGCCAGGCTAGCCAGGCAGGTATGAACAACTATCAGCAAATGCGCTCTGCAATGACCAGCATGATGCCTTCAGCAAACGACATGTTTGCCAATATGATGAACGGTTACAATGCATGGTATAACATGATGAGCAATGCTGCCGCGCCACTTACAAAGATGATGACTCCAAACCAGTTTACTAAAACTATGACGGAGTGGAATGATATCTCTAACCGCATTATGGTGTACAACATCAAAAATGCAGAGCTGCAATATATGATCTACAACCAGGGAACGAAAGTAATGGATAGCCTGGCTGAGAACGTTGCTGCCAAATTGCAGAATGGTGGTGAGATCAATAACATGGTTGCTCTGTACCAGGAATGGCTGAACATCAGCGATAAAGTGTATGTTTCTCTTTTCGAAACTGAAGAATACAGCAAACTGATGGCAGAAGTAAGTGCTATGCAACTGCGTCTGCGCAAAGATGTAGAAGGACAGATGGAAAAATACATGGTTGGTTTGCCGGTAGCTACCCGTAGCGAAATGGACGAGATCTATAAAACCATCTACGATCTGAAAAAGCAAGTTCGCCAGCTGGAAAAAATGCTGGAAATAGAAAATACGGAAGACAACAGCGAAGAAAAAGCTGCCCGCAAGACAAAGAAAGCTTAAGTAAAATATTAGTTGTAGTGTGAACCTGGTCCCGCTTTTAAAGGCGGGACTATTTTTTTAGCACAGCTTTTATCATCCTTGTTTTACCCGAAAGATCCTTTCGTATTTCTACATCAACATATCCTTTCGACTCGAAAAGTTGCCTTGCTTCTGTGGCATGATCTGCATCCAGTTCACAATAGATGCAGCCATTTTTATTTAAATGCCGGATGCCAAAATCTGCAATAGCCACATAAAATAATAATGGTTCTTCGCCAGGCACAAACAAGGCTACGTGTGGTTCATGATCTACTACATTGCGGTGCAGGGTGTCCTTTTGCGTAAAAGGTATGTAAGGTGGATTGGAGGCAATAATATCGAAATTACCCAATTGCTCCCGCGCGGTCTCATCAAGAAAGTCGAGAGGTTGAATATTGATCTGCACCTGGTGCAAATCGGCATTGCTGCGCGCTACTAAGAGCGCCCCCGCGCTAATATCGCAGGCTGTGACATTGGCACCCGGAATAGCCAGTTTCAGCGATATGGGTATACAACCGCTGCCGGTACCAATATCTAATATCGCAGGTGTATTAAGATTACTTTGTTTAGCATCATCAATGATCCATTGAACCAGTTCTTCCGTTTCAGGCCTTGGTATTAACACTTGTTCATTAACATTAAATTCTCTGCCGAGGAACCATGTTTTACCAATGATGTATTGCGGCGGGGTAGCGTTTAGCAGTTTTTTCTTAATGCTGTTATATCTCAATTGCTGCTCCTGGGTAAACGGGGTATCCTTTTCACTCAGACGTTGCAGCCGGCCCAGGCCTGTAAGGAAATTAAGTATTTCGTGTGCAATAGCAGAAGATTCACCTTCGTCGTAAAGTGGGAGGATGGCATTTTTCAGGTCGTAGTACGCCTGGCTGTAAGTAAGCATCCCGCAAAGATACTCTAAAAACAGCCGGCGGGCTGGTGTTAGGTGGCCTTAAGGCTTTGTTTTACATTTGCGCCATGCTTCCTGATGCTGCTTATATGCAACGATGCCTTGACCTTGCTCAACTGGGTAAAGGCAGTGTGTCACCCAACCCGATGGTAGGTGCGGTATTGGTGTACAACGGGCGCGTCATTGGTGAAGGCTGGCATCGGGTATATGGGGAAGCACACGCCGAAGTAAATTGCCTGGAAAGCGTTTCGGAGGGCAACAAGCACTTAGTACCGGAAAGTACCATGTACGTGAGCCTGGAGCCCTGTGCCCACTATGGTAAAACGCCACCATGCGCAGTGAGGCTCGTAGAGGAGCGGGTGAAGAAAGTAGTGATATGTAACGATGATCCTTTTGAAAAAGTAGACGGCAGGGGACTGCAGATATTGCAGGCGGCCGGGATAGAAACAATCACCGGGCTGCTGAAAGAAAAAGGGCTATGGCTGAACAGGCGATTCTTTTGTTTTCATAAGCAGCAAAGACCTTATGTAATATTGAAATGGGCCCAAACAACAAACGGCTATTTTGCCCCGTATGGTAATAAACGGTATCAATTGAGTAACGAGCTTAGCGCAAGGCTGGTACATAAATGGCGTACGGAAGAGGCTGCAATAATGGTGGGTACCAACACTGCCCTAGCAGATGACCCGCAGTTAACAGCCAGGCTTTGGAGTGGTAAGCAACCCTTGAGGCTTGTTATAGATAGGTCGCTGGTGCTGCCGGGCTCGCTAAAGGTATTTAATAACGATGCGAAAACCTGGGTGTTCAATGATGTAAAATATGATGAGGTAGCTAATGTGCGTTACGTAAAAGTGAATTTTGATAATCTGCCTGCTGCCATTCTTACCGAATTGTATAAAGCTAATATCCAATCTGTGATCATTGAAGGCGGCGCTACATTATTGAATTCATTTATAGAAAAAGGTCTTTGGGATGAAGCGAGGGTAATTACCGCAGGCACAACATTGCCACATGGCATCGCAGCGCCTTTATTGATAAGGGGTAATAAGGCTTGTGACATGCAACTGGACACAGATATGCTAAGCTTGTATGTAAATAACGAAAGCACATATCCTTATGTGGAGGGGATGGAATTGTAGAGTGTATGATATACCTGCTGCTAACGATACTGCTGAATACTTTTTTGTTTATTCTCTTCAAGCTGTTCCCCAGGTTTGGTATAGATGCATTGCAGGCTATTGTAGTTAACTACATTACCTGTGTGGTCACCGGTAGTATCTTTCTCGGATATTTTCCCATTAGTAAAGCAAGTACGCAGCAACCCTGGTTTGGCTGGGCTCTGTTCCTCGGTTTATTGTTCATAAGCATATTCAATTTTATCGCTTATTGTACGCGCAAATACGGCATGACAATATCTACTATTGCAAATAAGCTTTCTATAGTAATACCGGTTGTGTTTTCTGTACTATTATATAATGAACATTTAACGGCTTTAAATATTGCAGGTTTGTTGATTGCGTTTCCTGCGGTATATCTAAGCGCAAGAGTAGAGGGCGAATCAGGCAAGGTGGGCAATCTGCTTATCCCTGCACTGTTATTCATTTCGTGCGGGGCCCTGGATACTTTTATGAAGTATACAGAACATACTTATCTGCAAAGCAAATCTGTACAAGCTGTTTTCCCGGTACATGTATTTGCCGTGGCTGCATTAATTGGTATTACCGTTGTTACAATATTGGTACTGCAAAAGAAAAGTAAACCTGCTATAAAGAATGTTGTGGCAGGAATGATATTAGGGGTGCCCAACTATTTTTCTATCTACTATTACATCCGCCTGTTAAATAGCGATTTCATGAAAAGCTCTGCGTCTATACCGGTAAATAATATTGGTATTGTATTATGCTGCGCTTTTGCAGCGATCCTTTTATTCAAAGAACCATCAACGAAAACACGAATGGCGGGGCTGGCTTTATCGGTAATTGCAATAATATTAATATCATTGAATTAATGGCGGAGGTCTATAAGTACAAAGCCATTACAGGCATAACCACTGCAGAGTTCAAGGACAGGGGGAGTAAGTTTATCGCCTATGCCTATCCTATCAGCACAACTGATGAGGTGAAGGGTAAATTGCAATTGCTAAAGAAAGAACACCCTAAAGCAGTGCATCACTGCTATGCCTACCGGATTGGTACAGATGGCGTCAGTTTTCGTGCTAATGATGATGGTGAACCATCGGGTAGTGCCGGTAAGCCAATATTGGGGCAAATAGACAGCGCGGAATTGAAAAATGTATTGGTCGTTGTGGTAAGATATTTTGGGGGAACTTTATTAGGAGTGCCCGGCCTTATCAACGCCTATAAAACTGCAACTGCCGACGCATTAAAACAAGCCGTTGTAACTGAAAAATGGATAGAGCAGAGGGTAGAGATACAGTTTGATTACCCTGTAATGGGAGAAGTAATGTACCTGTTAAGGCAATCAGAGGCTACTGTGTATAAGCAGGAACTGCAATTGTTTTGTATGATAGAGGCAGGAATTCCGAGGCTTCATGCAGATGCATATATCGAAAAGCTTTCGGAAATTAGAGGGGTTACAGTAAAGAAAAAGCAGGTATAGTTTGCAACCGGAACAGCGATCTCAACTTATAAAACAGGAAGCTTACAGATTGGGCTTTGATGCTTGCGGAATGGCAAAGGCCACGCGTTTGGATGATGACGCGCGCAGACTGGAAAGCTGGCTGCAAAATGGTTTTCATGGTAAGATGCAGTATATGGAAAACCATTTCGACCTGCGGACAGACCCCCGGAAGCTCGTACCCGGTGCAAAATCGGTGATCACCTTATTACTAAACTATTATCCTCAGCAAAAGCAATCTCCCGGTACGCCGCATATTGCCAAGTATGCTTACGGTACCGATTATCATTATGTGATACGTGAGAAGCTGAATCTGCTTTTGCAATACATCAAGGAGACAATTGGTGAAGTGCAGGGTAGGGGCTTTGTAGATAGTGCACCGGTATTAGAACGTAGCTGGGCTGTACATAGCGGGCTTGGTTGGGTGGGTAAGAATGGTAACCTGCTTACCAAACATTCCGGCTCCTTTTTCTTTATTGCTACATTGATCACCGATCTTGAACTTACTGCGGACGCGCCATTTTCTGCAGATTACTGCGGTACCTGTACTAAATGTATGGATGCCTGCCCTACAGATGCTATAGTATCCCCAGCAATAATAAATGGCAGCAAATGTATTTCCTATCTAACTATAGAACTAAAGGATGCATTGCTACCAGATGAGTTCCATGGCAAGATGGAAGACTGGATGTTTGGCTGCGATATATGCCAGGATGTATGTCCATGGAATAGATTTTCGAAGCCTAATCAGGAGCCTCATTTTACACCAATGCCTGAAGTGCTGAACCTCTCTGTTGCAGAATGGGAGCAGATGAGTGAGGATCAATTCCGGAAAGTATTCAAAGATTCACCGCTGAAGCGTACTAAGTGGACAGGCATACAAAGAAACCTGAAAGCAATAAAGATTCAGTAGTTATTTGTTCTTTCCCTGTAGCATAGGTACAAACATAAAATCGCCCAGCTCCTCTTCCTTTATATTTCCTGCTGCATCTTTGGTAATGCGCAGCATCTTTTGGCCGTTATCATCGCCCACGGGTATCACTGCTATACCGCCGGGTTTCAATTGCTCTATTAGCTTTGGTGGCACATAAGGTGCTGCAGCAGTAACTATTACTTTATCAAACGGGGCATAAGTAGGCAGCCCAAGATATCCATCTCCGTAAAAGCGTTTGATGTTTGGGTAATTCTTAATGAAGAAGAATTGCCCTACAAAATCATATAAAGCTCTTTGTCTTTCTATTGAATATACTGTAGCGCCCATTTCTGCAAGCACACAAGCCTGGTATGCACTACCGGTACCTATTTCCAAAACCTTATCAAATTTTTTAATTTCCAGTAGCTGCGTTTGGTAAGCGACTGTATAAGGTTGAGAAATGGTTTGATTGGCTGTGATAGGGAATGCCCGGTCTTCATAAGCAATCCGTTCAAATGCGGGATCCAGGAAAAAATGTCGTGGAATAGCTTCTATAGCACTTAATACACGTTCATCTTTTATTCCCTTCTCTCTTAATGTTTGTACGAGTTGTTTGCGTAATCCTTTATGCAGGTAATTGTCTTCTCTGGGCTTGCTGTGCAGCATGTTACAAAGTTACACCAGCCTTTGATGAAATAAAAGTTGCAGAATTGCGGAGATTGTCTAAGACGCTATTTAAAGGTAACAATTACACCCACGCCTACATAATAAGGGGTAGCAACAGGTGTTAAGTTCATCGATATATCGCGGGATATATCAAAGTTTTTAAGGTGGGCAGCAGCAACTGCATCTATAACCTGAAGCGTATAGCCTAACGCAGAAAATAAAGCAGTCATGTCCAGGAATTTACGATACTGATCCTGCAGCGTTTTTAATTCCTGGTAGCCGGTATATGGTTCTCCGGGAGCTATGGGAGCGTTTGGGTCGGCCAGGCGGTCTAGGTATTCTTTACGATAGTGATGATATTTATCCAGGTTGTAGCTGAAGAAATACCCTGCAGCTGCCGCACCCGCATATATGATAGGCAGTTTCCAATATTGCCTGTTGTATGCTTGGCCAAGGCCCGGCAGGATAGCCGAATACATGCCTGCCTTTTTGGGTTTGGGCTGAAAAGCAGCTTTTTTCTTCCGTACTGTGTCTTTTATTGGTGGTGCTAATGAGGCGCTACTTACAGTAGTATCTGCTACTACTGCATCCTGTACAGGGATTGAAGCAGAATCAATGGTCTGCGCATCAGCAAACAAAGCAGTCAAGGAAAACAGAAGTACCAGGAAGATATGGATGCCGGAGCCTGCGCGACGTAGCAAATTATTGATCTTTATTAGCTGCCAAAGTTAATATAATAGAACGAATAGGTATGAAAAAGAGCCCACGCGGGGCTCTTTATTCTTATTTTAAGGAAGTTTATTTCATTCCCGTGCGGGCATCCACCTTCATATTATACTTCATCATATCATTTACGATGTTGACTGTTTCTGCCAGGTAAAAATCCTTTTTAAGGTTTTTCAGCCAGTCGTTGTTTTTGCGGATGCTAAGACTGTCTATATTGATTTTTGCCAGGTCATCTTTAATATTTACAACATCAAGAGGGGGGGCTTTTTTCTCGATCTCTTCCATCTTCTTGCCAATGGCAGTTGCCTCATCCAGTTCCTTATGATATACAGCCTCATTCAGGGAATAGCTCGATTTGTCTTCTGCCGCTTTGATGCGTGAAGCATTTTCTTTTACCAGGTTAAATGCAGGATTCGCATCTACCCTTTTTTTGCTGAGCGCTGCCAGTTCCTGGCTATGTACCGGGTTAGGCACTACACGATAGTTGGCAGGCGCGATCTCATCCCATTTAAGTGCTGCTTTATCCTTACGTTCACCAATTTCTATTTCCGCGTATGGGTCAGGCAGTATCACATCCGGGGTTACACCCTTCAATTGTGTAGAACCGCCATTCACCCGATAGAATTTCTGTATCGTAAGCTTCAATGAACCTATGGTGTCATAGTTTACTGTTTTGCCCATCAGGCTAGCCAGCCATCCACGGTATTCGTCAAGAGACATTACTTTTTGCACAGTGCCTTTTCCGTAAGTAGTAGCGCCAACGATTACTGCACGTTTATAATCCTGCATCGCTGCAGCCATTATCTCTGATGCAGATGCGCTGCCATAATTTACCATTATAGCCATCGGTCCATCATATAAGGTTCCTGCCTGCTGATCGTTCAGCGGTATTGCTGCAGCATCCGCACTTTTAACCTGTACGATAGGTCCCTGGTCAATAAACAGTCCCGACATTTTAACCACATCATTCAATGAGCCACCGGTATTATTCCTCAGGTCAAGTATAATGCCATTGACGCCGGATTTTTTAAGTTTCATCACCTCCAAAGCAACGTCTTCGGCACAGCGACGGCCATTGATATTCTGGAAGTCAGAGTAAAACTCAGGCAGGTAGATGTAACCTACGGAGCCACTTTTTGTATTGATGATCGCAGATTTAGCGAATATTTCTTCCTGTTCCACCTTACCGCGTACAATAGGTATTACCTGGGTTACACCCGTAACATGCCTTACTGTAAGCCTTACTTCGGTTCCTTCAGGGCCTTTGATCATTTTGATCACATCATTAATGTCATATCCCTGTATATCTACAGGCTCTGCAGGCCCCTGGGCAATTTTCAATATTTCATCCCCTGCTTTCAGGTCGCCCTGTTTCCAGCATGGGGTGCCCGGCAGTATCGCTACGATCTTTATTTTTCCGTCATCATCTTTAAGCTGTGCTCCTATACCAAAGAAGGTACCGGACATTTGCTCGTCAAAACGCTTTTTGTCGTCAGGTGGAAAATAATCAGTATGCGGGTCTTCTGAATTAGTAATATCATTTACGAATATTGTAAAGCGATCATCCTCACCCAGCTTATGCCAGCGTTTGAAATAGTATTCTATACTTTTCCTGATAGCCTGTCTTGCATCTGCTTCCAGTTGCGTATCGGTTTTTATTTCTTTTAATGTAGTGTCCTTTGCTTCCTGGCGTTTCTTTTGTGCATCTTTCAGATCTACATATTTTACTAGTGTCCTGTATTTCAAGTATTTTACCCAGCGATCTTTTAAAGCGGCATCGTTAGCAGCAAAGGCTTCTTTGTCCTCATCTACCACTATAGCATCATTGCCGTTAAAAGAAAATGGTTTGTCTAAAATAGCCTTGTAAAACCCTTCCACCTGGTCGATACGCTTGTTGAAAGCGGCGTTCATGTCATCAAAGAAATGCACCATTTCCGTACCGTCTCCTTCATCCAGCTTGTATTGGTATTTTTTTAGCTGATCTACATCTTCCTGTGTAAAGAAGTGTTTTTCATAATCGAGGCTGGTCAGCGTTTTATTGAATATAGTAGATGAGAAAGAATCATTTAACTCCCTGGGTTGCAAGTGGTTTTGTTGGATCGCCTTCATTACTGTCTGCAATATCAACTCCTTACGCTGATCACTGGTAGAACCGTCATTTCCATTTGCAAACGAGAAGAAGGCAGCAAGGGCTGATAGAATTAATACGGGTATTAATATCTTATTCTTCATGAATCTCAACATATTCTTATGATTAATTAACCTAATAAACAAATGTAACTGTTTTGCTGTTAATAAAACGCTAATCAAAACCATGCTAATAGGGGTATTTGAGGGTTAGATAATGCGTAACTTGCATTCAGATTTATGTGTATGAGAAAAATATATTTCAGGGATCTTGGCGAGATAGAATATGGCGATGCGTGGAAGATGCAGGAAGAAATGATGAAACAGGGATTGGATATAAAATCATCGTGGTTTAATGTACCCGATGCGCCGAAACCTGTGGATATGGGCATTAAAAACTACCTGCTGTTTTGCCAGCATCCACATGTATATACACTTGGCAAAAGCGGGCATCTTGAAAACCTGTTACTTGCCAATGACAGATTAAAAGAGCTGAACGTAGGTTTTTATAATACAAACCGTGGTGGTGATATTACATATCATGGCCCGGGACAAATAGTTGGCTACCCGGTACTGGACCTGGAACAGTTTTTTACTGATCTTGGAAGGTATATGCGCAACCTGGAGGAAACCATAATACGTGCTCTTTCGTATTATGATATAGTGGGGGACCGTTTACCTGGTGCAACGGGCGTATGGTTAGATCCGGACGACCCAATGAAAGCCAGGAAGATATGTGCTATGGGGGTACGGAGCAGCCGATGGATAACGATACATGGATTTGCGCTTAATGTGAATACCGATATGAGCTATTTTGATAACATAGTTCCGTGCGGCATCAAGGATAAAAAAGTGACATCCATAGAAAATGAGCTGGGGAAACGCGTGGATGAAGAAGAAGTAAAGCAGTTATTAAAAAAGGCGTTTAGTGAGGTGTTTGAAACAGAGGTAGTTAATGATTTAATAACGCAATAGGTATAAATAAAACGTAAATTAGTTGTCCTTTTGCAACTTCATGTCTGATAAGATCACATATTACTGGGGCAACGATCACCTGCAGATAAAGTTGGGCAAACGCCTGATGCCCCGGATACGTGCACTTTTTTGGGCAGAGTTTGTGGTAACCACCGGTATGGCTACCATATTTCTTTTAGAATCGTTCTATATACAAGCTGATCTGCTCCGCGTTTTGAGCTATATAGGTGCATCTGTATTATACCTGCTGGCTTCTTACCGTTTTATCAGCCGTATGTTTTTTGTAGAAGAACTATGGCTGGACGAAGAATACCTGACGATTGTAAACAGCACTCCCTTCCGACGGACCATAAAAAGATATGACTGGCCATCAGTAGGGCCATTACACTATGTTGGTTCACCCACAAAAACCGCTCACCCGCTTAAAGGTGAATGTTACGATTACTTTGGCTTTGAAACTCAGGAGCAGCTGATCCAAAACCTGCATCACGAAGGCAATCTATATTTCAACTACGCTGGTTTCCCAACCCGTTTTGCTCGCGGATTATACTCCTGGGATGCGGAAGAAATGATACGCGTTATGAAACTATTTGCGGGCCACAACCTGCGGCTAGGCCCGGAATGGAAACGCATGGTACAGGAATCGTGGTACAATAACGAGGAAGAAGGTTAGTATATCGTTATATAACCTGTTTCCATAACCTTCCTGTTTTGTTTTAGTTCAAATTTGTAGATACCTTTTCTCTGGAAGTTTCTTTTATCTATGATCATTTCGGGCTCTGTAACGCGGCCTACTTCTAATACCTTTCGGTTGCGTTTGTCATAGAAATCTATAGAGTACTGATAACGGCGATATTCTGGTAAGGCTACATTCACATGCCCCGTAAAAGGATTGGTAAAAACATACTGTGATTTGACATAAGCAAATCCATTTTCATCGGCAGCAGCATCCGGTATTTCCAAAACAATTCTGGGTGCAGCGGGGGCTGCTTCCACTACTGTTCCTGGTGCAGGTGTGCCGCTATTTGTTGCCGGATTAGTTGTAGTGGCTGGTTTTACTTCAATTTTTACACTGCTTGCCAGCTTCTGTAATGAATCATTAGGCGGCAGCACTCTTGCATTCATAATTGCCGCGCTATCAACTTCTATTTTAAAACGGTTACTTTGCCAGGTAAGATCTGAATTGAATACAATATACAGGCGATACCAGTTTTTGCCGGGTGCCGGGTGCCCATCGATAAAAGCTTGTACACCTTTTTTAGTGTCCTTAACATATCCTACAGTAGCATAATTGAAAACACTATCTGAAGAGCGCTGCACGGCAATAGATTTGATGCCATCATATTGGCAAACCCAGCTTAGCACGTTCACTCCTTTATCCATTGCACCTGTTATTTCAGGCAATGTTGGTTGTGCGTAAGTGTAAATGCCGGAGAATATAAAACTTAAAAAAACTATACTGCGAAGTGTAGCAACCCTAAACATGCGCCAAACCTACGGCAAAATTTTATTGTAGCGTATTCATCTATGTAAGATTTTATTTTCCCTAACATATAACCTTGTTTTTCACCTGAGACTAAGGCTGGTTTGTACAAACCACATTTTATCTTTAGGTTTGAACGTATATAAACACAACATGGGTCTATTTGTCAGAAAGCCGCTGAATATATTATTAGCGGAAGCTTCGGATACGGAGAAGGGGCTAAAAAAGACATTAACCGCACCATCATTGGTTGCACTGGGTATTGGTGCCATCATTGGCGCCGGTCTTTTTTCTATCACAGGAGGGGCAGCCGCTAATAACGCGGGTCCTGCTATTACTATTTCTTTTATTGTGGCAGCGATAGGCTGCGCATTTGCCGGGCTATGTTATGCAGAGTTTGCATCTATGATACCGGTTGCGGGTAGTGCCTATACCTATAGTTTTGCTACAATGGGCGAGTTTATTGCATGGATCATAGGTTGGGACCTTGTATTGGAATATGCAGTGGGTGCTGCAACAGTTGCCATCAGCTGGTCGCGTTACCTGGTAAAGTTTCTCCAGTACTTTGATATCAATCTCGGACCCGAGTTTACCTCCTCACCGTTTGACGGGGGGATTATCAATATTCCTGCCGTAGTAATTATCATACTTATGTCACTGCTGCTAATGAAAGGAACGAAGGAATCAGCTTTTGTAAATGGTATCATTGTAACCTTAAAAGTGGCAGTCGTTCTCATATTCATTGCATTAGGCTGGCAGTACATCCGTCCCGAAAATTATACTCCATATATACCTGCTAATACAGGTACGTTTGGCGAATTCGGTTTTAGTGGTATTATACGTTCTGCGGCAATTGTGTTCTTTGCTTACATAGGTTTTGATGCGGTATCAACTGCTGCACAGGAAACGAAAAATCCTAAACGGGATATGCCTATAGGTATACTTCTCTCCCTTTTTATATGTACTATATTGTATATCTTCTTTGCGCATGTAATGACGGGTGTAACAAGTTATACATCTTTTGCCGGTAAGGATGGTATTGCTCCTGTTGCTGTAGCTATCGATCATATGGGTAAAGCAGGCGCCGATGGTGTTATTGTCCCTGATTATCCATGGCTTAACAAAGCGATCATCATTGCTATCCTTGCAGGATATTCTTCTGTAATTATGGTAATGCTGATGGGGCAATCGCGTGTGTTCTTTTCTATGAGTAAGGATGGCCTGATCCCTAAAGTGTTTTCTGATCTGCACAGTAAGTTTCATACGCCTGCCCGCAATAATTTCCTGTTTATGTTATTCGTGAGCCTCTTTGCCGCTTTTGTACCTGCAAGGGTGGTAGGAGAGATGACCAGCATTGGTACTTTATTTGCCTTCATACTGGTGTGTATTGGCGTAATAGTAATGCGCAAAAAAATGCCGGATGCACCGCGTGCTTTCCGGACACCGTTAGTTCCATTGGTTCCAATACTTGGGGTTGCCACATGCTTATTTATGATGGTATTTCTTCCCTTAGATACATGGATCCGGCTTGTAGTATGGATGATAGTTGGTTTTGATGTCTACTTATTCTACGGAATGAAAAACAGCTTGCTGAATAAAGGGGTCTTTACCAATAAAAGCTACCGCACAGTTTCCTATACAGGTTTAGGAATGACCGCTATTTTGGTAATTGTTGCCCTGTTGCACCATAATTCGCCTGAGGCTGACGACAATGGTTTGTTTTATTTCTCTATAATATTTGCTGTGTTGCACGCGATCATCTTTTTTAGATCCACACGTTTAGGTGCCACAACTGCAACCGTAACTATATGATCTGATTAATAATAGTGAAAAGAGCCTGCTTATGCAGGCTCTTTTTTTTCATTTTGTTGGCAAATTCTGGCTCGGTTTTTTCGCTATGATCATTATTCCATCACTCAAAAATCTTGTTTATGAATAAAGCATGGAGAAATATCGGCTTAATGGCTTTAGCAGCAGGAGTACTTTATTACCCGGCACTGCGTGTGTACCGAAAGGCTACAGATAAACATGGAGGAAATAACGCAGAGGAAGGTGACATGAACCTGGAAAAGGGAATCTACAAGGTTAGCAAAAAGAAAAACAAAAAGGCCGGTGGCAATAATAATCCTGCTACTGCTTAAAACCAGATTTATTACAGTTAATAATTATACGGGACGCTATTATAGCGTCCCGGGTTGTTATTACTGCTATTGATCGGATGCAAATAAAGCTCTATTTCATCTGTCTGATTTATTGCCTACATTTGACCGTTATTTTGCACCAAGCATTAAAAAATAAAATAATCTATTTTTATGGCATACGACGTAATCGTAATAGGTAGTGGACCGGGCGGATATGTGGCGGCTATCAGAGCTGCACAATTAGGTTTCAAAACAGCTATTGTAGAACGCGAGAGCCTGGGTGGTATTTGCCTTAACTGGGGATGTATCCCAACCAAAGCTTTATTGAAGTCTGCACAAGTACTCGAATATATTAGTCACGCGCAGGATTATGGTATTGTTGCAGGCGAATCAAAAGCAGATTTTGCAGCCGTAATTAAACGCAGCCGCGGCGTAGCAGATAAAATGAGTAAGGGTATCCAGTTCCTGATGAGGAAAAACAAGATAGATGTACTTGCAGGAATGGGTAAGCTGAATAATAAAAAAGAAGTGGAAGTAACAGGAGCTGATGGCAAAGTTACTACCTACCAAAGCAAGCACACCATCCTGGCCACAGGTGGCCGCTCCCGCCAGTTGCCTAACCTGCCTATCGACGGCAAAAAGATCATTGGCTATCGTGAGGCAATGAATATGCCAAGCCAGCCAAAATCTATGATCATAGTAGGTTCTGGAGCAATAGGTGTTGAGTTTGCTTATTTCTACAACAGCATGGGCACTAAGGTTACTATTGTAGAGTTTATGCCACGTATTGTACCGGTTGAAGATGAAGATATCTCTAAAGAACTGGAGAAGATATACAAGAAGAAAGGCATCACAGTTATGACCAATGCATCTGTTGAGAAAGTAGATGCGAAAGGTGATGGCGTTGTTGCTACAGTGAAAACTGCTGAAGGTAACATAAGCCTGGAAGCAGATGTTGTATTGAGTGCTGTGGGTGTATCTTCAAACCTCGAGAACATCGGCCTGGAAGGTCTGGGTGTTAAAGTAGAGAAAGATAAAGTGATCGTTGACAAATATTATAATACTAACGTAGCTGGTATTTATGCTATTGGTGATATAGTTCCGGGCCAGGCATTGGCGCACGTAGCGATGAAGGAAGCTGTGATCTGCGTAGAAGCCATCGCACAAAAAGAAGGTAAGTATCACCATGTACCTGAACCACTGGATTACGGCAATGTACCCGGATGTACTTACTGCTCTCCTGAAATCGCATCTGTTGGTATGACAGAAAAACAAGCTAAGGAAGCGGGTTACGAAATTAAAGTAGGTAAGTTCCCATTCTCTGCATCAGGTAAGGCAAGTGCTGCAGGTGCAAATGAAGGCTTTATCAAAGTAATATTTGATGCTAAATATGGCGAATGGCTGGGTACGCACATGATCGGCGCCAATGTAACCGAGATCATAGCGCAAACAGTATCTGCCCGTAAGCTGGAAACTACATGGCAGGAACAGCTGGATACCATCTTCCCGCACCCAACAATGAGCGAAGCTGTGAAAGACGCTATCGAAGTAGCTTTGGGCGAAGCCATACATATTTAAGATAGTTTGTAAGTACAATGCAGGAGGCTACCTTATGGGTAGCCTTCGTTGTTTTTCCCGGTTTTTATTTCTCACGGCAATTTCGTTTTTTTGTTTACTCCCGCGATAGGGAGTAATCTGCATATATAATATGGTTTTCAGCAGTTCGATATTCCTGGTAGTGTTCCTGCCATTGTTCCTGGTTATATATAACCTATTGCCTAAGGTGCTCAACCTGAAGAATATTTTCATTCTTCTTTCCAGTATACTTTTCTATAGCTGGGGCGGGCCAAAATTCATCTTTGTAATACTTGGGGTTACCTTGCTTGATTTTATATTGGTGGGGCAGGTATATAAGCATAGGGATAACAAAAAGCAAAAACTGGTGTTCCTGTGTATGTCCCTGGCGCTGAACCTTGGCTTACTGTTTTACTTTAAATATTTCAACTTCTTTATTGACAACCTGAATGCGGTAACGTCAATTTTCGGAGCAAATACCATTATGGTCGGTAAAATATTATTACCAATCGGTATTTCGTTCTACACCTTTGAAAGCATTACCTATGCGGTAGATGTGTACAGGGGAGTGCACGCACCACTGAAAAACTTCTGGGAATATCAGCTGTACATTATCTACTTCCCAAAGTTGATCGCAGGGCCCATAGTACGATACCATCATATATCAGACCAGATACAGAATCACATAGAGCACGAAACTGTAAACAATAAGCTACAGGGTTTCACGCAATTTTGTGTTGGCTTATCAAAGAAAGTACTGATTGCAAATGTTATGGGCAGCCAGGCTGATGCTATTATGAATATGGATCCGGCGCAGCTAAACACCGCAGCTACCTGGATAGGAGCTATAGCCTATACATTCCAGATTTATTTCGATTTTTCAGGCTATTCGGATATGGCAATAGGTTTAGGGAAGATGATGGGTTTCTTTTTACCGGAAAATTTCAATAACCCTTATGTATCCGGTAGCATTACTGAGTTTTGGCGGCGCTGGCACATGACGTTAGGCGCGTGGATGAAGAATTATTTATACATCCCGTTGGGTGGCAACAGGGTATCTGCAAGCCGGCTTTATTTAAACCTTGCCATAGTATTTCTTGCGTCCGGTTTATGGCATGGCGCCTCGTGGAATTTTGTTATCTGGGGTGCCTTTCATGGCTTGTTCCTGATCTTAGATCGCATGTTCCTGCTTAAGGTGCTGGATAAGATAGGCAGGGTACCTTCTGTTATTATTACATTCTTTATCGTGATTGTAGGATGGGTGATCTTCCGTATAGAAGATATTCATAAGCTCGGCTTGTACTTGCACAAAATGTTTGCTTTCGACTTTGATCCTCACGGCAGCATTGCAACCAATAACGATTTTGATTACCTGGTGTATGTTGCTGCGTTTTTTTCGTTCTTCATGTTAATACCCAAATCGGGCCTCGTACACGATAAGATATTCTATGCAAATTATAACAAGGCGCAGCTTATAGGATTCTCTGTAGTAGCATGTGCCTTATATTTTGTTTGTCTTATGTATGTTTCCGGTTCTGCTTACAATCCGTTCATCTACTTTAAATTTTAATCCATGACAAAGAAAAAAGAGCAAGTGAAAACGTCAGAGGTTAAGGTAGAGCAGGGCGGTTCTGAATTGTCTTTAAAAATTGCCTGGTATGCTATTCTCGGGCTATTGATATGGCTGGCGGCTTATAATAAGATGACCGGGAGTGAAAGCGATGATGAAACGGCTGAAACGGTAGCCAGTGCACCTGATTTTGACCTTTCTAATTGGCTGGATGGTTACTACCAGGACAAAACGGAAGCATACCTGAAAAATGATTCACGCCTGGGCAAAAAATTATTGCCTGTCAAAAACCAGCTGGATTATGAATTGTATAAAAAGCTAAGCCTGTACGCTTATGTAGTTGGTAAGGACGACTATTTTATTTGTACAGATGCAGTTAACACCTACCTAGGCAAGAATGCATTGCCTGATAGTACGGTTAATGATCAATTAACAAAGGCAAAAGTAATTGCAGATACTTTGAAGGCTAAAGGTATAGATCTGATACTGGCTTACGTTCCTACAAAAGAATACTTTATGCCGGAAACTGTTGTGCCGACTAAGTATCTGAAATTCCCCAAGCAGGTAAATAACTATGAAAAATTTGTAAACAAGAGTAAAGCATTAGGGCTAAACTTTATTGATTATTACAGCTATCTCAACTCGATAAAAAACACAGCGCCTTACCCATTATTTACACAACACGGTACTCACTGGAGCTACTATACAGAGTGTATTGCCGCTGATACCATGCTAAGGTATATTGAGCATCTGAAGGGTATAGAATTGCCAATGTTATCTTGGAAGGATGTTACCCTTTCTGACGTACCTAAGGTGAGAGATGGGGATGCGATAGGCAAAAGTGCACTGGAACATGTTGGCCCGGAGAGGAAACCGTTAGCATATCCAAATATCGGGTACACCGGCTCCCCTGCGGCCACTCCAATAAAGGTACTGGGCATTGGCGACAGCTACTACAGGGGATATGCCTACCTGGGGCTTATGGAAGTTCCATTTGATAAAAGCGAATACTGGTATTATAACAATAGTGTAGTCCCTGAAACACCTGATAAAAAAGAGGTTTGGGAGTATGATCTGAAATCACAACTTGAATCTTATAAAGCGATCATTATTATGTATTGTAGCAATAACCTCGACCATTTCGGCGATGGCTTTATAGATGATGCATACCAGATGTACACTAATCCGGGCGCATATTATGCACGAGTAAAGAAGGAACGTCCAATAAAGATGGCTAAAAAGACTATTCACCAGGATGCAGATATGATGGAGGAGATTCAGAAAAAAGCGTCCAGGCTAAATATTTCTATTGATTCTGCCATTAATTTAAAAGCTATCGAGATGGCATCAGGAGCCAAAGGCTAGCATTTTACAACCTTAACAAAACTCTTCGCTTATAGGCATCATTTTGGTAATTTTATATAGAATCAAAAACGCATATCTATATGAAAGTAACAATAGGTGTCTATGAAAATCACGAAAAGGCGCTGGCAGCAGCCAAAGAATTAAAGGACGGAGGCTACCCGGTAAAGCATTTATCCATCATTGGAAAAGCAGAAACAGAAGGTGTGGATGAGCAGGGTAACCCCACAGAACATTATCCGCTGAAGTTGGGAGGCGCTGCCGCCACTACAGCTCTGGGTACTACTTTAGGAATTTTGACCGGTGTTGGCTTATTTGCCATCCCCGGAATAGGTTTTTTATACGGCGCAGGTGCACTGGTTGGCGCTATAGCAGGTTTTGACTTCGGTTTAATAGGAGGAGGAATAGCATCGGTACTGATGAACACAGGTGTAAACGAACAGGCAGCTAAAAAATATCATACAGAATTAGAAGGTGGTAAATATTTATTAGTTGCCCAAGGCAGTGAAGACGAGGTACAAAAAGCTAAGGACATATTACATGCCCACGGTACGCACCACATCCTGGAGATGCACTAGGAAATAATATTTCATAAATAATAAAGGGTGTACTTTAAGTACACCCTGATTTTTTAAAGTATCTGTAATACTACTTCCTTTTGCCAAATAGACGTAGCAGCATAAGGAAGAGGTTGATGAAATCGAGATAAAGGCTAAGTGCGCCCATTACAGCCAATTTGCCGGTAGTTGCGGCGGCTCCCCCTACATAGTCTGCATTGGTACCGATCCTTTTGAGTTTTTGAACATCGTAAGCTGTAAGACCGGTAAATACACATACACCGATGATACTGATGATATAATTCAGTTGTTCGCTGCCAATAAACCAGTTGATCAGTGACGCTATAACAATGCCAAACAATCCCATGATCATAATACTCCCAAAACCTGTAAGGTCCTTATTTGTAGTATAACCCATAATTGCCATTACACCAAACATACCCGCGGCAGATGCAAAACAAGTAACAATGGATCCCGCTGTATAAGCCAATAATATAAAGCTGAAGCTGATACCATTGATTGCAGAGTACAAAAGGAACAATCCTAATATTGCACCATACGAAAGCCTGTTAAATGCGAGAGACATAGTGAGTACAAAACCTATAGGTGCCAGCATAACTGCATATCCCAACAGGTTGAGGCCCCTGCCATTTGCATTCACTAAATATTGTAATAGTTGCGGGTTGCCGGCAAAAAAGTAAGCAGTAAAGGCAGAAAGCATTAAAGCTGCCGACATCCATAAAAATACATTCGCCATAAATTTTTTGGCTACTACCCGGGTATCATCCTGTACTACTGTATAGTCAGAATAATTGAGCGGTGTGTTCCTATCTTCCATAAAATAATTTGAGACTACAATTTACACAAAAAATATAAGGTATATACGGTATGATGCATTGGTTATCTTCAATTTAACAAACTATAGCATGTTTATGCCGGCTAACAATCAGGGAGGGGATACATGTTGTATGGCACGAAGCAATTAGATACCGACATTAAAACGCAGCTCACCGACATATAAATATAGTTTGCCGAATTTGAATAAACTGTATCATAATACCCCGTAGCTTTGATATACTAAATAATAACTTATGCGTTATAACCACGAAATTGACTACCGTATCATAGGCGAAGAAATGCAGTATGTGGAGATAGAACTGGATCCGCAGGAAACCGCAGTTGCAGAGGCCGGCGCCTTTATGATGATGGATGATGGCATACAAATGGAAACAATCTTTGGCGATGGCAGCCAATCTGTTGGGTCTGGATTGATGAGCAAATTGTTTTCTGCGGGCAAACGCCTGCTGGTAGGCGAAAGCTTGTTTATGACTACATACACCAACGTAGGGCAGGGCAAGAAAAGAGTTTCTTTCGCATCGCCATATCCCGGTAAGATCATTCCCCTGGATCTGCAACAGCTTGGCAATCGCGTAATATGCCAGAAGGATGCTTTCCTTTGCGCGGCAAAAGGTGTATCGGTAGGTATAGAATTTCAAAGAAAGTTAGGTACCGGCCTGTTTGGTGGCGAAGGTTTCATTATGGAGAAACTGGAAGGTGATGGTATGGCATTTGTGCATGCCGGTGGCCATGTAATGAGTCGCGACTTGCAACCCGGAGAGGTATTGAAAATAGATACCGGCTGCCTGGTAGCTTTTACTCAAACAGTCAACTATGACATCCAGTTCGTAGGTGGTATTAAGAATACACTCTTTGGTGGCGAAGGCGTTTTCTTTGCCACACTTCGTGGACCGGGCACTGTATGGATACAAACATTGCCTATCAGCAGGCTTGCATCACGCATCCTGCAATATGGAACATATAAACGTAAAGAAGAAGGCAGCATCCTTGGTGGCCTGGGCAACCTGATGGATGGTGACGGATGGTAAAAACAACACCTCAATATATCGGTAAGGCCGCCCCGTACAAGGGCGGCTTTATTATTTAATTGATCGCTTCGTCTCCAGCGCTTACAAGGCGTTCGTGTTTGGCCCTTATAGACTCGCCAATGCCGGTAGGGTTACCATCGTCGTCTATCCTCACAAAAGTGATGGATGTAGTACAAACGACCATTTCCTCCCCGCTATAAACATTGTATTTCCTAACTTCTATGTTTAATGTAATGGAGGTATTGCCCAAATGAGCTACCTCTCCATACAAGCGTATGTGGTTCCCGGTTTTTATTGGTTTCTTAAACAGCAGTTCACCCACCTTTAACGTGATCATATTCGGCGTATGACAGTATTCTGTAGCAAAGGCTGCAGCAGCCTCATCTATCCATGCCATTAAAATGCCGCCAAACATGTTGCCATGGATACCAATATCCTTACCCATGCAAATCTTCTTGTTGATCAGTTTCATACTTTGTTAAACATTAAAAAAGCCCTTCGGTTGTCCGAAGGGCTTGTGTTATCTTAATCTGTTATACTTTGTTTAAGTTAATGCAAAACCCTTCCAATACCCATGGTACCAGTTACACTTATTATGTTTTGACATTGATTTCACGGGTGCAATATTAAGGAGATTATTACATACGCAGCAAATTTATTTTTTGCCCAGTGCGTTGATCTTCCTTCTTAATGGCTGCTCAATAACCGAATAACAGATAGCGCTGACGGCGATCAATACGATAACATAAGAGTAGAAGAAAGTATTCGTATTTAGATCGCCAAACAGTTTATCACTCAGCTTTTCCCAATATGCATATACAGGAAACTGGAGTATATAAATTCCGTAGCTGATCTCCCCCAGAAACACCAATGGCTTCCAGCCCAATATGCGCGGTTGTTTTACTGCTACTGCAATTATAAATAGTAGTACAAGAGGCGCCATCAAGCCATTATGGAATACCGGCGGTGCGTACATTATTATAACAGTGATTAAAGCAAACAGTAAAAAAGGGAATAGCCACTGATGGCGTTGCTTCAATACATCAAACCAATGGCAACCCATCATGCCAAACAGAAATTCATTGATGTGCCATAGCGGATGATAGTAGATGAAATTATGCCAGTTGTCATTGCTGCCATTATCATGCAGTACAAAGTATATATGCGCCACCTGGGATAACGCGAAGACAGTTATTGTTATTACATAAAACCATCGCAGGTGCTTATTATATATCGCTAAAAAGAAAGGAAATGTAAGGTAGAACAGCATTTCTACAGACAACGACCACCCGGGGCCATTTACCAGGAGTGCATAATGCGGGAAGTATGACTGGAGAAATACGATATTTAAAAGAGCAGCGATCCTGAAATCTGCATCTAATACTAACGCATGATGAAAATGCTGCCAGATAAAAAAAGAAACGTATGCAGCCAATGCAAACCAGTATAGCGGCACAATACGGGCTACCCTGCGTTTTATGTAATCGCTGTATGAAGTAAGGCGGTCTTGATAGGTCCAGCACATAATAAAGCCGGACAGCACAAAGAAATAACTGACTGCTATATTGCCTTTTGTAAAAAATGGCTGCATTGCATTAATAGGGAACCGTTCCAGCCCAAAGTGAAATATCACGATGAGCAAAGCGGCAAATCCTCTTGTAGCTGTTAATGCATTGATCTGCTGTTTCTTCATTCAATATTACTGGCGTTTATCCGATCCAAAATCTATGCGGTAGTAAAATAACGGTAAAAAGCCCAATTGGTACTGTTTATAAAACGGATATACACCCTGCGCTGCAAGATCGGAACTATATGTAAGCGATAGAAGATTTTTTGTTCCGAAAATATTTACCAGGTCTATAGCGATCTCATGCGTTACAGCCTTACCGTTAATGCGAACTCCCAACTTCAGATCTGTACGAAAGTAATTGGGAAACTTAAGTGTATTTCTTAGGGAGTCTACAACAATATAATCACCTATGGCATTAGATGCGGCAACGTCCGGTGGTGAGTATAGTTTGCCCCCCGCGTAAGTAATTTTTATGCCTGTGATCAATGTGCTGTTTTTACCAAGCTTCTTTTCGTATCCGCCCAGCAGGTTAGTAGCAAAATGGCTGTTATAATCCGTATTCCTAAAAACACCGTCATTGCCTTTTGCTTTGGAATCGAACACAGATCCCGTAGCCAGTACATAAAAACCATGACTGAATGTTTTTTCAATCGTTAGTTCGAAACCGTAATTATAGCCAGTTCCAGTATTCTTTAATGTATCAGGAAAATATCGGCTAAAGCTGGAGCCATAGTCAAGCCCGGAAAAAGAAGAGCCGGGACGTATCTCGATAGGGATGTTGTATAAGTATTGATAATATGCCTCTGTGCGTACCCGGAGCACATTGCTAAACTGATGTTCGTAACCGCCAACAAAATGGTGGCTACGGGTAAAGCCCATATCATAGTTATGCATTGCTATTGCCGGGTTTTGCGGCAGGTGAGCAAAATATTGGTATAAAGGCTGCATTTGGCTGTGTAGCCCATATCCAAATGATAGTACATCAGATGAGCCGGCTCTCCATCTTAATCCCGCACGCGGCTCCAGGGATTTTGAGTGGTTGTGTGTAAGATACTGCGCATGCAAGCCGGCAGTAATGGAAAGTGCATCTGTAGGCTTGTATTTATACTGAATATAAGCCTGCAGCAGATCTGTACCGCCTTTATAATCTAACCTATGCTCCCAGTCTTGCCGGGTAGGTGGGTATTGCCTGCTGCTGTCCAGGAAATTCACTGCATAGTAATTATTGATGATGCCGGCTTTTATAATATGCTTTGCGGATATTTTTTTGTTGATGAACCAGTGCGCTACCGTGCTGTTCACATCAAAAGTGTAATCGAGGATACTTTTTAATGAATCAAGCACAAAGTTGGCATCACGAAACACTTTATCATGATGCGCGCCTATTTCATTTCCCGTTTGGCAGATAATCAATTTTGTATAGGTACTGCTATTAATGGTATGGCTAAACGAAGTACCGATAACTCCGGTATTAGAACGAAAATATTGATCGCGGTCTGATTCGCCATACAACTCCTCTGATGGCTGCTTCAATGTGCTAACGATGAGGTCTATTTTACTGAGCCCGCCTAAACCAAAAAATGAAAGATTGGAACGTTTACCGATCGGGAAATTGAGCTTGAAGGATGCATCCTGGTATTGAGGTATAGAGCTCGTGCCGATCTTAATATTCAGGCTTTCGAATAACTGCAAAGTGGAGTACCTGTATGTGAACAGAAATGAAGAGCCTTTCTTCCTTGATATAGGCCCTTCTGCTGCTATCTCTGTGCCCAGAAATCCCAACTGCGCGGTGTACTCATATTTTTGATTGTTACCATTGCGCATTTTCAGATCAAATACCCCTGCCGTAGTGTTGCCATATTCTGCAGGAAATGCACCGGTGAAAAAATCGCTGTTACCAAGCGTTTTGTTATTAAGCATACTCACAGGGCCGCCCGAAGTGCCGGGTATGGCAAAGTGGTTGGGGCTGGGGATGTCTACATCTTCTAATCTCCATAATAGTCCTTGCGGTGAGTTGCCTCGTATAATAATATCGTTACGGGAATCATCTGCTCCCTGCACACCGGCAAAGTTTGATGCCATACGTGCAGGATCGGCACGGCTGCCTGCATATCGCTCTGTTTCCTGTACATCAAATGTTTTAGCGCTTACCAATGCCATCTCATTGATATGTTCCTTTTTTTGCCGCACAACTACCTCTTCCATTTTATTGGAAGACTCCTCCAGCTCTATAGGCAAAACCACTTCTTTGCCGGATGTTACCAGTATGTTTGATTGCACATAGGGCCGGTAACCAATGTAGGTAAATGAAATAGTATGCTTGCCAACAGGAATATTATTGATGATAAAGTTGCCTCGTTCGTCTGTAACTGTGCCGGTTGCAGGGCTTACATCTGTTATTGATACGTGGACACCTATTAATGGCGACTTCGACTCTTTATCAACTACACTGCCTGTAATGCTCTGTGTACGCTGTGCTATTACCAGGAGCGGGGTAAACAATAGTAAGATAACGATGAATGCCTTATGCATAATAAGGGTTATTTAATACTAAACATAAATAATTTATCGCTGAGATGCTAGTATATAAAACAACTGCCGGCTGTAAAGCCGGCAGCTCAAGAACCTATGAAAATGATTAGTCTAGCTGTAGTTTCTTTTTCAGGAATTTGATGCTAATATCTTCCGCTTGTGCAGCTGCCAATCTATCATATTTAGGATTGCTAGGGTTTGCAAAGGCATGTACTGCATCATAGCTATGCAGTTCAAATTTGTGGCCCGTGGCCGTTACCTCTTTGCCAAACTGGTTTACTTTATCCTGCGATATATAATTGTCTTGATTAGCGCGGATGTATAATACATCTGTGCGCAGTCCTTTTATCTTTTTAGCATCCTTTTCGGGGAAACCATAATACATAATGCAGCCGGCGGCCTGTTCCTGCGCCAGCAGGGTTGCGGTAAATGACCATGTGCCGCCCATGCACCATCCAAGTGTGGTAATAAGTTTGTTATTACCAATCTTGCTTATCACGCCGCTAAGTATTGTTTCAGCACGTTTATTATCGAGGTTGCTGCTTAGCTTACTTGCATCTTCCGGTGTGGCCGCTACTTGCCCATCATAAAGATCCACAGCATACACATCAACATTGCCCAGCTTTTCCTGCCACCTTTCTGCTTCTCTTTTTATGTAGTCGTTCAATCCCCACCACTCATGTATGATTATTAAAACCTTATCAGTTGGCTCGTCAGACGGCACATAAAATGCCTGCCCGTCTTTGGCGGCATCCTTAGTCTTAAAAGTGATCATAGAGCCCGATTTGGGGGTATATTCAAAAGGCTCGGGTGCCTGGTGAGATGCTTTAAAGTCGGCATTTACTGCCAGCAGTTTAAAATCAGCATCTTTTACACAGCAGCTTTGGGCATGAATCCCCGCCGTGCCCATAAGCAATGCAAATACAATGAGTAATATATTTTTCATGTGTGTACTTTATTATTGCCAAATGTAAAATTCATGCCAATAAATATGGCATCAAAAGAAAAGGACCGTGCAAACGGTCCTTTAATATCTATTCATCCAGTTTCAGCACTGCAAGGAATGCTTCCTGCGGTATATCTACGCTACCTATCTGGCGCATCCGTTTCTTACCTTCTTTCTGTTTTTCCAACAGCTTACGTTTACGGCTGATATCACCACCATAACATTTAGCAGTAACGTCTTTACGCATGGCAGAGATCGTTTCACGCGCTACTATCTTCGCTCCTAATGCCGCCTGTATGGCTATCATAAACTGCTGGCGTGGCAGCAACTCTTTCAGTTTGGCGCACAGCTTACGGCCAAAATCGTTGGCGCGGCTGCGATGTATCAATGCGCTAAGGGCATCCACTTTATCGCCATTCAGCAGGATGTCCATTTTGGCGATATCACTTTCCCTGTAGTCAAGCGGGTGATAGTCGAAAGAGGCATACCCGCGGGTAGATGATTTCAGCTTATCGTAGAAGTCAAAGACGATCTCTGCCAGCGGCAATTCAAATATCAGCTCTACACGGGTAGGGGTCAGGTAGTGTTGATTTATCAGCAGGCCACGTTTACCAAGACACAAGCTCATGATATTGCCGATATAATCGGGCAGGGTAATGATCTGTGCGCGTATGAATGGCTCCTCAATACGGTCTGTCCGGCTTGGATCCGGCATCTCCGTCGGGTTATTAACCGTAATGGCAACGTCTTTGTCTTTAGTAAGATATGCTTTGAAGCTAACGTTCGGTACGGTAGTGATCACCGTTTGGTTGAACTCTCGTTCCAGCCTTTCCTGGATGATCTCCATATGTAGCATACCCAGGAAGCCGCAACGGAAACCGAAACCAAGCGCCTGTGATGTTTCCGGTTCAAAAGTGAGCGATGCATCGTTCAGTTGTAGTTTTTCCATGCAATCCCTCAGCTCCTCAAAGTCGTCAGTTTCTACAGGGAATATACCGGCAAATACCATTGGCTTCACTTCCTCAAATCCTTTTACCACTTCCTGCGTAGGGTTATTTACCAATGTGATAGTATCACCCACCTTTACATCTTTGGCCGTTTTGATACCGGTAATGATGTATCCCACATCGCCTGCAGATACAGATGCCTGTGGCGATAGGCCCAGCTTTAACACACCAACCTCATCAGCAAAATACTCTCCGCCGGTATGATAAAATTTTACGCGGTCGCCCTTCTTAATAGTACCGTTAACGATACGATAGTAAGCTATAATACCACGGAACGAGTTGAATACACTGTCAAATATTAATGCCTGTAAAGGTGCTTCCGGGTTGCCTTTAGGTGCCGGGATGCGTTCTACAATAGCGGCCATTATATCCTCGATACCAATACCGCTTTTACCACTGGCCAATATGATCTCCTCCGGCTTGCAGCCTATCAGGTCTACAATCTGGTCGGTAACTTCCGGTATCATAGCGCCCTCCATATCTATCTTGTTGATTACCGGGATGATCTCCAGGTCGTTATCCAACGCCAGGTACAGGTTTGATATAGTTTGCGCCTGTATACCCTGCGATGCATCTACAAGCAGCAAAGCGCCCTCGCAGGCTGCCAGCGCGCGCGAAACTTCATAAGAGAAATCTACGTGGCCGGGTGTATCTATCAGGTTCAATTTATATTTCTGCCCCTTATACACATAATCCATCTGTATAGCGTGGCTTTTGATAGTAATGCCTTTTTCACGCTCCAGGTCCATATCATCCAGCACCTGTGCCTGCATCTCCCTTTCAGAAATGGTCTTGGTGTGCTCCAGCAAACGATCTGCCAGGGTACTCTTACCATGGTCAATATGGGCTATAATACAGAAATTCCTAATATTTTGCATACTCATAAACGAACGGCAAAGGTACGTAAGTATTTGCGATTTATAGATTTATCCTATCCCTACACACCAACTTCCTTTCTACTGCGTGGCATGGTTTTATAAATATCAGTTTTAAACGCATCACATTATTTAAAACCATTAAAGCGCACATTATGAAGAAGATAAATTTGGGCATACTGTTGTTGTTAATAGCATCCTTAAGCAGTTGCCGACTAATAGGAGATATATTCAAAGCGGGTGTATGGTCGGGCATCTTGCTGGTAGTGGTGGTGGTAGGCCTTATATTTTTCGTGATCGCCAAATTGTTTGGTGGTGGTAAGTAATTATTTACTCAATTATAACTTCTAAAAATCAAAATTTATGAATGGTACAAGCAAGTCCCTGTTCGGTGCAGCACTTGGCGTAGCAGTAGGCCTGCTACTGGCGCCCGAAAAAGGAGAAGATCTGCGCGATGAACTGGCAGAATCTGCTGAAAAGTGGAAAAACAAACTGGGTAAGCTCATAGGCAAAGCCAATGGCAGCCTGGAGGACCTGAAAAGCTACCTGGAAAAACATATCGACGGACTTAGCGACGACGTAAAACGTAAGATCGTAAACCTGCTCGATGAAGCACAGGAGCTATCTTACAGCGCAAACGATAATTAAAGCGTATTCATTTTAAGACTAGTAAAGCCTGCGGATTGCAGGCTTTACTTATATAATTAGATTATCAGAACTAGTATTTCTGCAGCAGTACATTCGCTGTAGCTACAACACCTTCTTCCCTGCCTATAAAGCTCAGGTGTTCTGTAGTAGTAGCTTTAATTGAGACATCATCGATAGATACATGCAGCAGATTGGCTATAGTGCTTTGCATCTGCGGTACATAAGGGCTTATCTTGGGCGCCTGCAGCAACAGGGTGCTATCAATATTTACCAGCCAGAAGCCCTTCTCGCGTACCATATTATAGCTTCTGCGCAGCAGCACTTTACTATCTATGCCTTTATACGCAACATCGGTATCGGGAAAGTGCTTGCCTATATCGCCCAGGCATAATGCGCCCAGCATGGCATCACAGATAGCGTGCAGCAATACATCGGCATCTGAATGGCCGACAGCTCCTTTGGTATGTGGTATCTTCACCCCGCCGAGCCATAGTTCGCGGCCCTCTGCCATCTGGTGAAAATCTATTCCTTGTCCTATTCTAAACATGAATCAAGTTATAAAAGGTTTTTTATAAGTATTTAGTACGGCGGTTATGTAAATATTTTGGTCTATTACTTCGTAAATAACTACATAAGGGAAAGACCTCAATTTTACATCGCGGAACTGATATCGTTTATCAGATGAAATATAGGAATATTGTTCTGGATTATGAGTTATCTTTTGATAAATGTCAAAGAGTTCTGACAGAAAGCGGAAACCTAAAAATGGATTTATCTGGTCATAATAATCGATAGCATCCAATACATCTTTTTCTGCTTGTATGCTGATCCTTAGCTTATAAGCCATTACGTTTTCTATGTGCCTTTATTCTTTCCAATGATTCTTCTATACTAAGCGTTTGAGTTTTACCTGACAGATATGCTTCACTTCTTTCTTTTAGCATGGATAGAGTAGCATCATCGTATTTATAGTTAATGTTTTCAATTCCTTCTGCAAGAGATAATAATGTCAGTATTTCCTGTTCCCCCGCATGTTCAATAATTTCATGTAATTTTTCCTTAGCAGCCTCGATAGTCATATCTCTATATTTATACATAAAAATAGCACTTTTCCTCAAAGTGCTATTTTATATAATAGTAATGTTATTTGCAATCTACCAGATATTCAACCCAAACTTCTTGCCGGTTTCTTCAGCCAGTTCGTAGCCTGCATCTGTATGACGGAGCACACCCATTGCAGGATCGTTGAATAGTACACGGCGCAGGCGTTCTTCTGCATCCTGTGTGCCATCTGCTACGATTACCATGCCTGCGTGTAGCGAGTAGCCCATACCTACGCCACCGCCATGGTGGAAGGATACCCAGCTGGCACCACCTGCAGTATTAATCAAAGCATTGAGTATAGGCCAGTCGGCAACTGCATCACTGCCATCTTTCATGGCTTCTGTTTCGCGGTTAGGCGATGCTACAGAGCCACAATCTAGGTGGTCGCGGCCAATAACGATCGGTGCTTTTACTTTACCGGTGCGTACCAACTCGTTAAACAGTAAGCCTGCTTTTTCACGTTCGCCCATGCCCAGCCAGCAGATGCGTGCCGGTAAGCCCTGGAATGCAATACGGTCTTTGGCCATGTGCAGCCAGCGATGCAGTCCTTTATTATCAGGGAATAATTCCATCAACGCTTTATCTGTTGTATAGATATCTTCCGGGTCGCCACTCAGCGCTACCCATCGGAAAGGGCCCTTACCTTCACAGAATAATGGACGGATATATGCCGGTACAAAACCAGGGAAATCGAATGCATTTGCTACACCACGTTTGTCATGCGCCTGTCCACGGAGGTTGTTACCGTAGTCAAAAGTAATAGCGCCACGTTTCTGCAGTTCCAGCATCTGGCGTACATGTCTTGCCATGGTATCCAGCGAGCGGCGGATGTATTCCTGCGGGTTTGCTTCCCGAAGTGTGTTCGCTTCCTCAACACTCATTCCTTCAGGGAAGTAGCCTACCAGCTCATCATGTGCAGATGTCTGGTCGGTAAGTGTATCAGGAGTGATATTACGATCAATAAGGCGTTGCAACAGATCTACTGCATTACAATGTACCCCAATAGAGATGGCTTCTTTATTTTCTTTGGCTTTTAACGCCCAGTCAATAGCCTCATCAATGTCTTTGGTGTATTTATCCAGGTAGCGTGTTTCAATACGCTTCTGCATACGCCATTCTTCCATTTCTGCAGCAAGGCATACACCTTCATTCATGGTAATGGCTAACGGCTGAGCGCCACCCATGCCGCCAAGTCCGGCTGTTACATTCAGGGTACCTTTTAAGGTGCCATTGTAATGCTGGCTGGCCAGTGAGAGGTATGTTTCGTAAGTACCTTGTACAATGCCCTGAGAGCCTATGTATATCCAGCTGCCTGCAGTCATTTGTCCATACATCATCAGGCCTTTTGCTTCCAGCTCGCGGAAATGCTCCCACGTAGCCCAGCGACCAACGAGGTTAGAGTTAGCGATGATAACACGTGGCGCGTTCTTGTGCGAACGCAATACACCTACCGGTTTGCCCGACTGTACAAGGAGTGTTTCATCCTCATTCAATCCTTTGAGCAATTCCAGTATCTTATCATAGCTTTCCCAGTTACGAGCAGCTTTGCCGATACCGCCGTAAACAACAAGGTCTTCCGGGCGTTCAGCCACTTCCGGGTCCAGGTTGTTTTGTATCATCCGGTACGCAGCTTCGCTAACCCAGTTCTTACAATTAAGCTGATTGCCTCTTGGCGCGTGTATGTTTTTATGTATGGTACTCATGATTGTAAATTCAAAAAACCAAAATTCAAAAAAATAGAAAGGGGGATAGGGGGCTTATCCCAGCTTTGCTATCTCGTCTTCGATGCGTGCTACCATATCTGCTTCGCTAACGTCTTCTTTAACGAATTTCTTGCCGGTAACGTGTTCGTACAACTCTATATAACGTTCTGATATCTTGTCCACAACTTCATCTGTCATTTCCGGAACCTGCTGGCCATCTTTGCCCTGGAAACCATTTTCCATCAGCCATTCGCGCACAAATTCTTTTGACAGTTGTTTTTGTGGCTCACCTGCTGCCTGGCGCTCTTCAAAGCCTTCTTTGTAGAAATAGCGCGATGAGTCAGGTGTGTGTATTTCGTCGATCAGGTATATTTGGCCGTCCTTTTTCCCAAATTCATACTTGGTATCTACCAGTATCAGTCCGTGCTCGTTAGCTATCTCGCAACCGCGCTTGAAGACTGCTAGCGCGTATTTTTCTATTTGCTCGTATTCTTTTTCAGGGATGATGCCTTGTGCAATTATTTCTTCACGGCTGATGTCCTCATCATGTCCTTCCATTGCTTTGGTAGTAGGTGTAAGGATAGGAGCAGGGAGGAAATCATTTTCTTTAAGGCCTTCGGGTAATGCAACACCGCAAATCTCACGCTTACCTGCTTTGTATGCACGCCATGCACTGCCCGCAATATTGCCGCGAACGATCATTTCTACCGGGTATGTTTCGCATTTATGTCCGATCGTTACGTTTGGCAGCGGTACATTTATTACCCAGTTGGGTACTATATCTTTTGTTGCTTCCAGGAACTGGGCAGCTATTTGATTCAATACTTGTCCTTTATAAGGTATAGGACGGGGTAACACTACGTCAAAGGCAGAAATGCGGTCGCTTACCTGCATTACAAGGTATTTGTCAGCAATGGTGTACACATCGCGTACCTTTCCCTTGTAAAAATTAGTCTGATTCTTTAACTGTAATGTTGACATATATCTGGTTTTTCTATTTTTATGCAGAGCGAATGGAGTGCAAAGATATTACCAGAAGTTTAAACCACCATTTTTAATGCCATGATGTGTGGATAACAAGAAACTAAAAAAATAGTTCAATAAAATTTGCAAACTAAATTTTTAGTTCTACATTTGAACTAAATAATTAGTTCAGTGAAGACACTTACAAAAGCAGAGGAACAGGTAATGATGGTATTGTGGAAATTGGGCAGTGGTTTATTGATGGAAATAGTGGAAGCGATGCCCGAACCACAACCACATAAAAACACAGTGGCTACGATCCTGAAAATATTGGCGGAGAAAGAATTTGTAAGAGTAGAAAGCCTGGGCCGCATTCACAGGTATCACCCGGCTGTAAGTAAAGAGGCGTATTCTAAAAATACATTGACGGGTGTTGCCAAATCGTACTTCGATGGCTCTTTTAGTAATGTGGTATCATTCCTGGTAGATGAAAAGAAACTTTCTGTGCAGGACCTGGAATTACTACTGAAACAATTTAAAAAGAAATGATGTTATCTGCCGCTATTACCTTCCTGCTAAAGTCTGCGCTATGCAGTGCCTTATTCCTCGGATATTATTGGTTCTTCCTGCGAAACAGGAAATTAAATCAGTATAACAGGATATTTCTCTTATCGGCTACAGCATTTAGTCTTGTTATTCCCTTACTCCATTTCGAATTTCATACGGTAGCAAACCCTTTGCAACCAGCGTTGAAACTGATGGAGGTAACAGCTGGGAAATTTAATGAGCAGGAAGTAACAGGCGGTAGTGCTGCTACATTCTCTAAAGATCAATGGATAATAGGACTGTATTTAGTGGTTAGCATGGTATTGCTTGCCATAATGCTGGTACATATAACCCGCCTGTATAAAGCAAAGCTTAGATACAAAACCAGCAGGATGGATGGGTTCAACCTGGTATCAACAGACCTAAGTAATGCACCTTTCTCTTTTATGCGCGATCTTTTTTGGAGAAATGATATAGCGATGGAAAGTAAAGAAGGACAGCAAATATTGAAACATGAGCTGGCACATATACGCCAGATGCATAGTCTTGATAAAATAGGTATGCAGCTGGTTACTTCCATTTTCTGGCTCAATCCGTGTTTCTGGCTCATTCAGAAAGAACTATCACAAATACATGAGTTTATAGCCGATGAAGCAGCTATAAATGACAACGATACGGAAGCATTCGCCCTTATGCTGCTGCAGACGCATTATGGCAATACTTTCAGGGATGTAACCCATCCGTTTTTTTACTCACCAATTAAAAGAAGATTACTTATGCTACATCAAAAGAAAAAATCAAAATATAATAACCTGCGGAAGCTTCTGGTAGTTCCTGTACTTGTGGGCTCCATAATTTTATTTTCTTTCAAGGTTAGTAATACTGCCATTAATCGTTGTCACAGTAAGGTGATAGTTGCGGTAGATGCTGCGCACGGTGGGCAGGATAAAGGAGCGCTAGGTGCCGGAGGTATCATGGAAAAAGACCTTAGTTTGCGGATTGCCAACAGGCTCACCGAGATTGCGGGAGAATATAATATACAGGTGGTACCGATCCGGATGTCTGACGCTTACATTCCATTGCCAGAGCGCGCAGAAATGGCTAATGAGGCTGCCGCAAATTATTTTGTTTCTATTCACGTAAATAAGACTGCTGAGCCCGGACAGGATAATAGCCAATACGAAATGGTATTAGATGAGCGAAACCCCAAATATGATGAGAGCAGGGTTTTAGCGGCTGCGATATCAGCACGTTTGTCACGGCAGCATATTAGTACCCAGTTACGACAAACTCATCTTGCCGTTTTAAAAGGTACTACGATGCCGGCTATGGCAATTGAGTGCGGTTATATAGATAATAATAAACACCTGGAGATAATACAAAATGATGAGGAGCTTGATATACTGTGCAGGAATATCTTAAATGGTATAGCAGATTACCAGAATAGCAGGTATTAATAATATGACGAGTGTATGCTACATAATAAACCCCGCATCAAGCGGGGTTTATTTATAATAATACTGTAGATAACTATTACAATCTTGATTTTACGCTGGCGATATCGGCGATACGCTTTTCTGCAAGTTTAATCGCGGCAGCCTGCGCATGTACTTTTTCTGTGTCAGACAGTTTGTAGATCTCTAATGTACGATCATAGATCTTTTCTACATTACCCATAACACGTTCACGGTTGTAACCATCCAGTTCTGCAGCTACGTTTATCAGGCCACCGGCATTTATCAGGAAGTCAGGCGCATACACAATGCCTTTTTCTACCAGCATAGGGCCGTGTACGTTCTCATCGGCAAGCTGGTTATTAGCAGCACCTGCTATGATAGGGCATTTCATTTTATTAATGCTCTCTGTATTCACAGTTGCACCCAGTGCACATGGAGCATAGATGTCCATTTCCAGGTCAAATATTTTATCGCCTTCTATTACTTCTACACTGCGGAACTTATCTACTGTCTCTTTTATTTTAGCATTGTTGATATCAGAGATATACACTTTGGCACCTTCTTCTATCAGGTGGCCAACCAGGTATTGACCTACATGGCCTACGCCTTGTACCAATACTTTCTTACCTGCAAGGCTGTCGTTACCCCATACTTTTTTGGCCGATGCCTTCATACCTGTAAATACACCATAAGCCGTAAATGGAGAAGGATCTCCGCTGCCACCCATGTATTCAGGTACACCGGTAACAAAATCTGTTTCCAGTGAAATGTATTCCATATCGCGTGCAGAAGTATTTACGTCTTCCGCAGTGATGTATTTACCGTTCAGGCTGTTCACGAATTTGCCATAACGACGCCACAAACCTTCTGATTTAATGTTCGCCGCATCACCTATGATCACTGCCTTACCACCACCCAGGTTCAGTCCGCTGATGGCAGCTTTGTAGGTCATACCGCGGCTCAGGCGCAGGGCATCTACAACAGCATCCTGGTGACTGTCATAGTTCCACAGGCGGGTACCACCCAATGCAGGGCCTAATGTTGTGTCATGAATTGCTATAATGGCATTAAGTCCTGAATAAGGGTCGTGGCAAAAAACTACCTGTTCGTGCCCCATTTGTTGAACCAGATCAAAAACCGAAGGTTGCATGTCTTTAAAAATTAGGGTGCAAACGTACAAAAATCGGCTTAATAAATCCATTTCATCTGGCGGAAATGAATATATGACAAAGGGAGCTATTGAAGCACAAACCGGATGGGTAAAGTGTAGAATACTTTCACAGCATGGCCATTCTGCTTACCCGGTTTCCATCGTTGCATGCCGTTTACTACGCGTAAAGCTTCTTCATCACATCCGCCACCTATTCCTTTTACAACATGCGCATTGCTAACGCTGCCATCTTCATTTACTACAAATTGTACAATAACTTTACCCTCAATACCCATGTCCCGCGCGCCTGTAGGGTAT
The DNA here is from genome assembly GCA_018267955.1 of Bacteroidota bacterium. Classification (GTDB taxonomy): domain Bacteria; phylum Bacteroidota; class Bacteroidia; order Chitinophagales; family Chitinophagaceae; genus Polluticoccus. Next base: position 1,167,943 of record JAFDXL010000009.1, on the reverse strand, counting down.
TGCAAGTATCTGGAGAGGTAGTCCAGCAGGTTACCATTAAACTCTGGTGGTATTTCACTCCATGTCAATGGTTTTTCGGGTTCGGTAGCAACGGCAGTTGTGCTATTGCCTGGCAAGGCGGTACTAGCTGTGCCATTAATATTACCTGTTGTCGTTTTAAGACCGGATTCTGCATTACTTAATTCAGCCACAGTTTTCGGTGTCTCCGTTACTTTAGTATCTTCTACTATTTTAGGTACCGGGTTGGCAATGGTTGGTTTGGCAGCAGGCGGAGGTACTGATTTGGGAAGTTCTATTTTTATTTTCGGTTGATCGATATGGACATCTGTCAATTGATGCTCTACATAACGTACATCCTGTGTTAGCGGGACAGGGGCTTTACCGGTTAAGGCAACATACAGCGATAACAATCCTATTCCGCTAAAAACGATCATTAACGATTGTATAGCCCGCCTTTCATAATGTGTCCGCAATTCATAGCTGCCATAAGCTTTGTTACGGTTCTGGTAGATAATGTCCAGGTAATTGGTCTGAGAAATTGTTTGTGCATCCATAAGAATCGGTTTATTAATAAGATGCAGGATGCCAAATATTACATAAGAGGCATTGTAATTGTATTGTCAATAAAAAAGCACCCTTAAAGGGTGCTTGTATTTTCAGTTCGTTCCTGTTTCCATTCATCTCTGTGTTTTCGCAGGGGATGGTCCTTCGATTTGTTAAATATCATAGGCCCGTTTTCCCTGCCGGCGCGTCGTGCCCTTTGCTCTTCTTCAGGCAGGTTCTTCTCCTCTTTACAACCTTCACTGCAGCAACCTTCCAGCGCAGCGCTGCATTCTTCACATTGAATGAAGAGCAGGTGACAACCATCGTTCTTGCAGTTAGTATGCGCATCGCAGGGCTTCCCGCAGGTATGGCATTGTGCTATAATATCGTCGGTGATACGTTCACCAAGGCGTTCATCAAACACGAAATTCTTACCGATGAATTCAACCGGCAATCCTTGTTCTTTTGCTTTTCGTGTATATTCTATGATGCCGCCCTCTACATGGAACACATTTTTAAAACCATTGTGCAGCATGTAGGCGCTGGCTTTTTCGCAGCGGATGCCACCTGTGCAATACATGATGATGTTCTTATCCTTATGCTCCTTCAGCATATCTGCTGCCATCGGCAGTTGATCGCGGAAGGTATCGGAAGGTACTTCTATTGCATTCTTAAAATGGCCCACCTCATATTCATAGTGGTTACGCATATCCACTATGATGGTGTCCGGTTTTTTTGATAGCTCGTTATATTCTGCAGCTTTTAGGTAAGTACCTGTTTTTGCGGGGTCAAAGTTAGGATCGTCAATACCATCTGCTACTATTTTGGGGCGGACCTTCATGCGCAATACCCAAAAAGATTTACCATCGTCGTCCACGGCAATGTTCATTCGTATGCCGTTCAGCTCCGGTGCTGATTGATAAAGTGCGTCCCTGAATGCTTCGTAATTACTTTCGGGTACACTTACCTGGCCATTGATGCCCTCGGCGGCAATGTAAATACGGCCAAATACTTTCAGCTTTTCAAAAGCAATGTAGAGATCGTCACGAAACTGCTGTGGTTCAGCAATGTTGAAATACTTGTAGAAGGAAACTGTTTTGCGCGGTTCTGTTTCCGCGAGCATACGCTGTTTCAGTTCCTCGTTCGAGATGCGGTTGTGTAGCACTGGCATGGTGTACCTTCCTTTTCTTTTTTGAGGTTATTAAAAAATGATTGCAAATTTAAGATAATTTGTAAGATCAAACTGTATTTTCATACTGTGAAACCATTATTTACACTGATTTTTGTCATGTTTTGCCTGTTTGCGAATGCCCAGCCACAGCAAGTGGAAGCCCGGTTTTTGCAAGACTATTACTACCTGGGCAATGGGATGGATCTGAAATCGGACGTGAACTATTTTGTTATTGCCAACAGAAAGGAATTTAAAAAACTTTTCGGTGTTACCCATCGCCCCGATACACCGGATTTCAGTAAGGAAATAATGCTGGCGATCATTATGAAACAGACGAAGTGGAACGCTTCGGTAAACATGAATAAGGTTTGTATGAAAGCAGGTGGCTTTATAGAAGTTTATTGCGACCTGGATGAAGGCCGGCATCAGCTCACCTATAAAACATACCCGTTAAAGGTTTGTATCATCCCCCGGTACCCATCTGTAACGAAGGTCAACTTCTACAATAACTGGAAAATGCGCCTGTTGGCATCTGTACCGGTCAAATAGCTTTTACGTTCTGCTATATTTTATTACTTTTAAAACTCGCTAATCATAGTATATGAAGAAAGTATTGGTACTGGCTATACTGGCCTTGTCTTATAACACAGAAGCAAATGCCCAGTCAAAAAGGGTTGAATTCAAAACGCTGGATGGCTACGCGATCAGGCCAAATGTGGAAGTAGGTAAAGGTCTTAGCTACTGGTATATAGACGAGCCCGCTGATTTTGATAGCCTTGTTGGTATTGCGGAAGGTGCACATCCTAAAAGGCCTGATTTTAATACCCAATACGTTTTTGTGATCGCATCTCCGGAAACAAGGATGGAGACCTATCTCAATTTTAAACGGATGGAGATAGTAGATGAGAAAGACTTTCGTGTCTATCCTGTGATGATGTCGAACAATAATAAACTGAATTATACATTTAAACCGGTATTGGTAGCTACTGCGCCTAAAAATGCTTTTGTTACCCGCATAGGTTTTTATGATGATAACAATAAAGAACAGAAAAAATACCTGCTGGACAAGATAAGTAAGGAAAAACAGGAGGCAGCAGAGAAAGCGCAGAAACAGATGGAGAAGGAAAGGGAGCGTGAAGAAGCGGCTAAGCAGGAAGCAGCTGCTGAGAAAGCACGATTGGCACAGAAGGAAAAAGACGAAGAAGCAAAAAGGCTGGCTAAAGAAGAAAAAGAAAAGCAAAAGATAGCCGAAGAAAAAGCCCGTGAAGAGCAGCGCCAGGCAGAGATAGAAGCAAAACGCCAGCGCGAACAGCAACTTGCCGCTAAAAGAGCCGCCGAAGAAAAAGCAGAAGCTGATCGTATAGCAAAAGAAGAGGAAGCACAACGCCTGAAAGATGAACAGGAAGAGAAGGCCCGTATTGCAGAGCGTAAAAAAGAGAAAGCGGAGAGGCTGAAAATGCAGCGTGAAGAAGAAGCACGCCAGGCCGAAGAAGAAAAGAAACAAGCTGCTGCTGAAAAAGCACGCGAAGAAAAGGTAGTCAAAGAGGAAGCTGCTATGAGGCTACGCCAGGAGCAGGCTGATAAGGACCGGGAAAAAGCACGTAAGCGTGAGGAAGAACGCATAGCCCGCGAAGAAGCTGCCGAGCGTAGGGAGCAGGAAGAAATGGAACGCGAACGCCTTGCAGAAAAGAAACACAAAGAAGAAGAACGTGAAAAACGTAAGGCGGAAAGAAAAGCCCGCAGGGAAGCTGCAGAAGATGATTATGAAGATTAGGTTAAGGGCGTTACAGCCATTTAACAGGGTTTCTCCTGCGCATCAGGATATATTCCTTCATATTGATCCAGAAGGCGAGCACCATATAAACGATCAGTGGTGAACCGAGCGTAAGAAAAGAAATATAAATGAACCATAGGCGTATGCGACTTGTTGCTACGCCTATTTTTTCGCCTATCGCGGTACAAACGCCGAAGGCCTTCCATTCGATAAAGTTCTTTATGCTATACAGCGGTTTCATGTGTAGTAAAAATACTAAAAAAACAGTTTTGTATGGCCTCCATTCGTTAGGTGTTTGTAAACTTTATAGTTTTACTAACGCATGCAGGACATCATTTACATAGATATCCATACTCATCATACTAAAACTATGCCTTCGGTACTATCTGTTCAGAGCTTGTACCAAAACTTTGAGCAGGTAGGAAACGACGGACAATATTCGGTTGGATTGCATCCCTGGTATATCAATAACGATACTTTTGACGCGAAATTTCGGGAATTGGAGCAGGCTGCAAAAGGAGATAATGTCATGGCAGTAGGCGAGTGCGGACTAGATAAAGTATGCGATACGGATTGGGACCTGCAAGTACGGGCCTTTAGCAAACAAGTAAACCTTGCAAACCGCCTGCGTAAGCCCCTGGTGATACACTGTGTAAGGGCGTATGAAGAAGTGCTTGGTATGCTCAAAGATAGTGCTGTGAACGTGCCGGTGATCTTTCATGGGTTCAATAAAAAATGGCAGCTCGCAGAACAAATCCTAAAACAGGGGTATTATCTATCGTTCGGTGCGGCGATATTGAAAGAAGATGCAGGAGCGAAAGATGTATTTAATAAAGTGCCGGCCGATAAGTTTTTCCTGGAAACAGACGATAGGGACGCAAGTATTATAGATATATACAATGCGGCCGCTTCGATAAGGAAAACTCCGCCGGATGCGCTTATTTTGCAGCTTCGAAAAAATTTTGCAACTGTATTTAAGAGATGAAAGACACAGCCTGGTTATCGCGTACCGAGTTATTAATAGGTAAGGAAAAATTACAAAAGCTGCATAACGCACATGTGCTGGTAGTGGGCATGGGTGGGGTAGGATCGTTCGCTGCCGAGTTTATATGTCGCTCTGGTATTGGAGAGATGACCATTGTAGACGGAGATGTGGTAGATCCCAGCAATCGTAACAGGCAATTACCTGCCTTGGCTACAACGCATGGCCAGTACAAAGCGGATATCATGGCAGAGCGGTTATTGGCTATTAACCCCGAACTGAAACTGCATAGCATCAAAGAATTCATTACCCCTGAAAAGGTAGAAGAGGTTTTATCCTCTGCACAGTTCGACTATGTGATAGATGCGATAGATAGCATCACACCTAAGCTTACATTTATCAAAGCGGCGAAGGCAAAGGGTTTCCGCATGGTCAGTTCCATGGGCGCAGGCGCCAAGTTGGATCCTACACAATTGCAGGTGGTAGATATATCCAAGACCTACAATTGCCCCTTCGCACAGCAAGTGCGCAAGAAGCTGAAGGAAGACAAAATATACAAAGGCATTAAAGTGGTATTCTCGCCCGAAGAACCCATCAAGGAATCGTTGATGCTGACGGATGGCAGCAATTTCAAGAAGTCGGCCTACGGGACCATATCTTACCTGCCGGCAACATTCGGCGCATGCGTAGCTTCTGTGGCTATACGCGATCTGATGGAAGATTAATTATTGATCGCAATATAAAAGCAAAGGCCACCGTTGGGGTGGCCTTTTACTATTGTATGTATTATGATCTATTTAGTAGAAAACTCAGCGCGTATTACATTCAGCGCGCCACCTGCTTTGAACCATTCGATCTGTTGCTCGTTATAAGTATGGTTCAATGTTATTTCATCGGTAGTGCCATTTGCATGATGCAGTACCATCGTCAATGGTTTACCTTCAGCAAATGTTGTCAGGCCAATGATATCCATGGTATCGTCTTCCTGTACTTTGTTATAGTCTTCCTTATCTGCAAAAGTTAGCGCCAGCATACCTTGCTTTTTCAGGTTGGTTTCGTGTATACGAGCAAAGCTCTTCACTACGATAGCACGAACGCCCAGGTGGCGTGGCTCCATTGCTGCGTGTTCGCGGGAGCTACCTTCTCCGTAGTTTTCGTCGCCTACTACTACGCTGCCGATACCGGCTGCTTTGTAGGCACGTGCAGTTGCAGGTACTTCACCGTATTCGCCGGTAAGCAGGTTCTTCACTTTATTAGTCTCCATGTTGAAGGCATTTACTGCGCCTATCAGCATGTTGTTAGATATATTATCCAGGTGGCCGCGGTATTTCAACCATGGGCCTGCCATGGAGATGTGGTCAGTAGTACATTTGCCAAATGCTTTGATTAGCAGTTTCAGGCCATGCAGTGATGTGCCTTCCCATGGGGTAAATGGCTCCAGCAATTGCAGGCGGCTGCTTGTTGGGTTTACGATCACCTCAACTTTGCTGCCATCAGCAGCTGGTGCCTGGTAACCGGCATCATCTACTGCAAATCCTTTTGCAGGCAATTCAAAACCTTTAGGTTCTGCCAGCATCACTTCTTCGCCTTTTTCATTCACCAGCTTATCTTTCAGCGGGTTGAAGGACAGGCTGCCTGCTATAGCAAATGCGGTAACTATTTCAGGAGAAGCAACGAATGCGTGTGTAGATGCAAGGCCGTCGTTACGCTTAGCAAAGTTGCGGTTGAAAGAAGTAACGATGGTATTCTTACGGTTAGGATCATCTATGTGACGCGCCCATTGGCCGATACAAGGACCGCAGGCGTTAGCCAGTACAATACCGCCCATTTGATCGAATGTCTTCAGGAAGCCATCACGGTCAATAGTAAAGCGAACCATTTCAGAACCCGGAGTGATGGTAAATTCACTCTTAGCTTTCAGCCCTTTGCTCATAGCATCTGTTGCGATAGATGCGGAGCGGGAAATGTCTTCGTAAGATGAGTTGGTACAAGAACCTATCAGGGCTACTTCTACCGCGTCAGGCCATCCGTTAGCTTTTACAGCTTCTGCCATTTGGCTGATCGGTGTAGCCAGGTCCGGAGTGAATGGGCCGTTTACATATGGTTCCAGTTCATCCAGGTTTATTTCAATCAGTTGATCGTAGTATTTAGCAGGATCTGCATATACTTCCGCATCCGGGCGCAGATGCTCTTTTACTTTATCAGCAAGAGCGGCGATATCTGCACGGCTGGTACCACGCAGGTAATCTGCCATCTTCTCATCATAAGCAAACAGCGAGCATGTAGCGCCTATTTCAGCACCCATGTTACAGATAGTAGCTTTACCGGTAGCGCTGAAGCTATCGGCGCCTTCACCAAAGTATTCAACAATAGCGCCGGTACCGCCTTTTACGGTAAGGATACCTGCTACTTTCAGGATAATATCTTTTGCAGAAGCCCAGCCATTCAGTTTACCTGTCAGCTTCACGCCTATCAGTTTAGGCATTTTCAGTTCCCATGGCAGGCCGGCCATTACGTCCACTGCATCAGCACCACCAACGCCAATAGCTATCATACCAAGGCCACCGGCATTAGGTGTGTGGCTATCGGTACCTATCATCATACCACCGGGGAATGCATAGTTCTCAAGCACTACCTGGTGAATGATACCTGCACCCGGTTTCCAGAAACCGATGCCGTATTTGTTAGATATAGAAGCGAGGAAATCATACACTTCTTTGTTCACATCATTAGCAGTTGCCAGGTCTTCTTTAGCGCCTACTTTAGCTTGTATCAGGTGATCGCAGTGTACTGAGCTGGGTACGGCTACCTTATCGCGACCGCAGGTCATGAATTGCAGCAATGCCATTTGCGCTGTTGCATCTTGCATCGCTACACGGTCAGGTGCAAAGTTTACATAATCTTTACCACGTACATACGGTTCAGTAGTTGGCTGAAATGTATGCGCGTACAATATTTTTTCAGCAAATGTTAGCGGACGGCCAATAAGCTGGCGGGCTATTGCAATTTTTCCGGGAAGCTCGCTATATACTTTCTGGATAAGATCAAGATCAAATGCCATTATTCGGGAAATTTAAATGGTTTAAACTTTAAAAAGACGTCGCGAAGTTACCGAAAACCAAAGAAAATTGAAAATGAAAACATATATAATTCACTGCTTTTAGCAGAGTATTTGCAGTTGCGTTTCATATTTACGGTTAAACATATCGGTGTTTTACCGGTAAAACTGGCGCTATGGCTTGTTGGGCGTATATTTGCATAACAAAATATATGAAACACAAGTTATTTCTTGCAGTGGCACTGGCCTTTTTACCCTGCGTTTCATACGCGCAGCAAAAAGCACATACCCATCAATCAACCACACTCTGTTTCCCGTTAATCAGGGATCGCCAATACAATGTATTTGACTACATCATACCGCTTGATAATCAAAAGGTGATCAACAGGTATAAGCCTTACTTCGATAAGTATGGCCTTAAATTCAGCGGCTATGTTTGGGAAGTTGTACTTCGTGATATGCTGGCAGATACGGATCCCTCACTGAAGAATTATGTTTCGCTCAGGAGCGAGGCAAACAGGGTGTTGATACGTGCCAATACTACAAGGGCCAGGCAGGAGTTTAGAGAATATTTCTGCAAGACTTTATCTAACATGGTAACTTTTAATGACTATATCAGGAAGGTAGATAAATCAAAAGTTCCTAACTATTAATATCATTCCCTTTAAAACAAAAAGGCTGCAATTGCAGCCATTTTTTATGATCAGATAGTTTGATGCCTACTATGGGAAGATACCTAGTTCTTCGTAAGCAACACCTACTTTATTAATAGCAACTATGAATGCGGCTGTACGCATATCGTTGATATTATGTTCGCGCATTGCTTCGCGGATCTCGTGGAAAGAACCGATCATAGTATCTTCAAGGCCTGAGTAAACCAGGTCTACTTCATCAGGTCCGTGCATGATGTGCTGACGTTCCATGTCAGATACTTTTTTACCTGTCAGGCTTTCTACTGTTTCCAGGATAGAGCCATTCTGGTTTTCGCTAAAACGTTTGTCCATACGGCCAAAACGTACGTGGCTCAGGTTTTTCAGCCATTCGAAGTAAGATACGGTAACACCACCTGCGTTCAGGTACATATCAGGTATGATGATAGCACCTTTAGCCAGCAGTATTTCATCAGCCTCCGGAGTTAAAGGTCCGTTAGCTCCTTCACCAATTATTTTAGCTTTAATACGGTCTGCATTATCTGCATTGATCACGTTTTCTAACGCTGCAGGTATCAGGATATCACATTCCTGTTCGATAACGTCAAAACCATTTTTGAAATCAGTAGCACCTGCAAAGCCAAGGATAGAGCCGGTAGCTTTACGGTGGGCAACTACTGCTTCCAGGTCCAGGCCGTTCGCGTTGTAAACGCCACCTTCATATTCAGCAAGGCCTACTATTATAGCACCGCCTTTTTCAAAGAATTTAGCAGCGTGGTAACCTACGTTACCTAAACCTTGTACAATTACTTTCTTGCCTTTAACGCCCGGTGTCAGCCCGATGCGTTTCATGTCATCTTCCATTTTGCACAGCTCGCGTACACCGTAGAATACGCCAAGGCCTGTAGCTTCTGTACGGCCACGTACACCACCTTGTGCAATTGGTTTACCTGTAACACAGCCCATTGCATCTACTTCACCCGGTTTCAGGGAAGCGTAAGTATCTACGATCCAGCTCATTTCGCGTGCACCGGTACCATAGTCAGGAGCAGGTACGTCGATGCCGGGGCCAATGAAGTTTTTCTTTACCAGTTCAGATGCATAACGGCGTGTGATCTTTTCCAGTTCAAACGTAGTGTAGTTCTTAGGATTGATCCTGATACCACCTTTACCACCACCAAACGGTACATTTACAATAGCGCATTTGTAAGTCATAAGTGCAGCAAGCGCCATCACTTCATCCTGGTTTACATCCATGCTGTAGCGAATACCACCTTTACACGGCAGTTTGTGATGAGAGTGCTGTACACGGTAAGCTTCAATAACCTCTATTTTATCCCCAATGCGCACCGGGAATTTCATTTGATATATAGAGTTACAAGCTTTTATCTGCTCAAGGATACCTTTTTCAAACCTTGTATAGGCAGCTGCTTTGTCGAAGTTGCGCTCAACACCCTGGAAAAAACTATAATGTTTTTGGGTTTGGGCTGTTGCTGTTTCTGACATACTATATTGTTATGTTTATAAATTAATGATCACTAATTACCTTTTTCCAGTTTACTGATTTTACGGTCCAGCCTTACCAGGTACAAAATAATCCCGGCAAAGATAGTGGCTAATACCAAAACCACAACGTAAATTTTGCCCTGCGAACGGAAGGTATCCGCCATCTCTGGCTGGGCTTCCTGGGCCTTTGCTGCAACGGTTAGCAGCATCAATATTAGCAGCGATATTTTACGCATGAGTTGAGATTTTTGCTAGAAAGTATTTTCTGTTTTGAACCTGAATAAGTTGATGCGTATATGTAATGTGCTGATCCAGTAACCTAGCAGGAACCAGCCTATAACGGCAGGGTAGAAGACCATCCTCATCCTGTTATCCAGGTCGTAATTGCTAAATGCAGGATTGCCGCCATTGCCTGGGTGCAGCGAATCTACCATCCTTGGCAGTACAAATAGCAATGGTATCATCAATGCGAACGCAAAGACATTATACACGGCAGATATCTTAGCCCTCTTTTCTTCATCTTTTATGCCACCACGTAAAATCAGGTATGCAAAATAGCTGAGCATACAAATGGCAGTAGCTAATTGTTTAGGGTCATTGCTCCATGGCTGGCCCCAGGTGTATTTAGCCCATTCCATACCGGTAAGCATGCCGAAGATGCTAAACAGGATACCGATTTTGGCAAAGCCTACAGCTCGTATATCAAGTTCCAGGTTGCCTTTGCGCAGATACGATAAAGAGAAATAAAAGGAAAAACCGAATAGCAGGATCATGGTAAACCACATAGGTACGTGGAAGTACAGGTTGCGTATGGTTTCGTTGAGTATGAAACGTGCAGGCACCGGTAGTAATAAACCCCCAATTATGGTATAAGCCAGCATTATGACGCAGAGTACTTTCCACCACAAGCTACGCATAGGCTATTCTAAAATTTTGGCAAATGTAAGAGAATTGCCAATATCAAAGTTTGTTTTTATAAAACAGTCGCCTGGTTCTTATTTACACGAAAAGACTTATATGTAGTTTATTGGTGATGTGTTTTGCACTGTGCTTTGGATAGATGAACGCAGTTTGCAAATTATTCCTGCCACAGAAAAGGAAACAGGATCAATCCGAGCACAACTACCAATATGCTCAAAGTGATCAGGACTGCTGCTAATACCCACCATCCGGGCTGGTATACGGGAGCGATTGCTTTTAATGACAGATTGCTCAATATCATCAATACAGGTATTACCAGCGGGAAGCCTAATATCGCCATCAGGGCGGCATTTTGCTGTGCACGTGCTGCTATAGCCGATAGAAAAGTAAATACCACGGAAAGACTTACGCTGCCGGCAGCAGTTACTGCAACAAATAATGCTGTTTGTGTAAGGTGATTGCCAAGTAGTACGGTAAACAGGAAAAAGCTTACCAGGCTCATTAATAGCAATAGCACAACACTATAAATCATCTTTGCCAGCAAAAATGTAGATGGCTTTACAATAGTAAAATAATACCTGAACCTGTTAGGGTGTTCCTGCAGAAAGCTTTTGGCCACCGAGTTAACGGCCACAAAGAGTTGTGTGATCCAAAACAGGGCGTTCCATATTTTAGCTTCCGGCTGCCCGGCCATCATATACACGGCAAATACTGTAGCGCCTACGTACAGCAATACGCCAAACAGCGTATGCTTCTGCCGCCATTCTATCAACAAGTCTTTTTTTACCAGTGCAGTGAGTTGCGATAACATGGCGGCAAAGGTAATGTATAATGTTGCGTTGGGGAAGAAGCCAGTAAAGACGCGTAGTATTAAGAACAATAATAAATAGTAGAAAAATTTTTTTGAAAAGGAGTTTGGATATTTACAAACGTCCTGTATCTTTGCACTCCCAAAGTTCTTAAAGCATATGCGGAAGTAGCTCAGTTGGTAGAGCATCACCTTGCCAAGGTGAGGGTCGCGGGTTCGAGTCTCGTCTTCCGCTCTAAGAGATTCCAAACCACACGGTTTGGAATTTTTTATTTGTACTATTGCGTACAAGGATGCCCTGGTGGCGGAACTGGTAGACGCGCAGGACTTAAAATCCTGTTTGCAGCAATGCGAGTACGGGTTCGATTCCCGTCTGGGGCACTATTAAGAGAAAGAGAGCACACGCTTGTTGCTCTCTTTCTCTTTTTTCCTTCTCTCTTTCTGTTTCTCCCTTTGAATGGATTATTTTTTACAAAAGCTACTGCATGTTTCTCTTTGAGGGTAGATTTTCACTTCTGGGCAATTAAGCTCAGCAGGCTGTTCTCTGCATTTTTTCCTTGTTTAGAGTATAAAGTTGCAGGTTTGCTATTCAGCGATTAAACAAAAGGGTTAACTAGCCGGATTTTTACGTAACCAATTGATTTGTTTTTGTATCATTTCCTTTTCTGTATTTGTCTTGCAAAGCTGAAGTGCCTCGATTAGGCATTCGATTGTTTTGCTAATATTAATTTCTTTGTATAGCTCTGCTAAAAGGATAAAATAAAAATGACTTGTGTTTAACCCTAGAATTTCAGCTTCAGTTATGGCTACAAGATTTCCGTGAACTTTTGAGAATGCCCAAATTCTGTTTAAAGCAATTACCGGCGAATGATTAACCAACAACAATACGTCATATAATTTCAAAATACTTGGCCATTTGTCAGAATTACTGTCGTCTACAGTATGCCAATAGGCAATGCTTGCTTCAATGTAATATGTTGAAGTAATTTCCCATTTGGACGCTTGTTGTAAATAATAGAACCCTTTTTCAATAAATTCACTATCCCAAAGAGTTTTATCCTGGTCATTAAGCAATATAATACCACCATCTATTAATTGTCTTGCATCTAATCGCGAAGAATGAAAGCACATTAACGACATTAATGCGTTTGTAGCGTGGTTATTTGTTAATGGATTGTCCAGAAGTAAATAAGCTAAGTTTAATGCTTCAGCACAAAGCTCTTTCCTCACAATAGAATTATTACTTTCTGAATAGTATCCTTCGCTAAATAATAGATATATTGTTTGGATTACAGTATTTAAACGTTCATTGATTTCTTTGATGGACGGCAATTCCATCTTGATTTTTTCTGAGTAGAGTTTCCTCTTTGCTCGCTGCAAGCGTTTATGAATGGTTTCTTTGTTAGATAAAAATGCATTTGCAATTTCATCTAAACCTAATCCACATAGAATTCGTAATGCCAGGCAAATTTGCGCTTCTTTTGAAATGGAAGGATGGCACACCGCGAAGAGCATTTGAAGTTGACTATCAGAAATGTTTTTATCAGAAAAATCGATCGTTGTTTCAATCGATTCACTTTGGTCATTTGAATGCTCTGTAACAAATTTGGAGAAACTACTATTTCTGGTAAGGTGATTCTTTAGTTTGTTTTTTGCAACGGTGTAAAGCCAGGCCGTTGGATTTTCAGGAGTTCCTTTATACGGCCATATATCAAGTGCCGACAAAAACGTTTCACTTACAATGTCTTCCGCTATTTCAATGTGTTTAAGACCAAAAGATTTGACAAGCACAGATACTATTTTGCTGTACTCTATTTTAAATAAATGCGGAATCAGTTCGTTTTTATCGTGTTCCATTGCTAGTTAAAAAAGCTTTTTGTTGCTTTAACAAGTTGCACTAAGGCAGAATCATTCATTAATTTGGAGGGGTTATCTCCTGGTTGCAAACCATAATTGCCGATATCAGAATGGTTCATGCCCTTGATAAAAATGATTTGTGCACCTTTAGGCAGTTCTACTTTGTGCTCCTTGATCTTCTGCGGTGAAAATACTCCGTCCTCCTCACCATTAATACTCACGAATTTTATCGAATCTTTTGAAAGATCAGTGCCACTATACGTTCCGAAGATCAATATCCCATCTATACTATTACTATTTTTGCTGGCATAGAGGCAAGCCATTGATCCGCCAAGTGAGTGTCCTCCTATGTACCAATGGGTTATCTTCGGGAATAATTTTCGAACTTCTGCTGCTTTATTAATACCAAAGAACGCCAGGTTTTTAAATATTTTCGGAATGATAATTAGTATGTTATTAGCATTAGCAATCGCAGATAGTTTTGAGATATAGGCTTCCGGTTGAACTTTGGCCCCACCATAAAAGATATATCCCTTCTCTCCCTTATAATTAAGAGGTGTTATCAATAAATATTCTTTTACATTCTCTACCAAAATTTTATCATTTTTTAAGGCAGCCGCGAGGACATCTTTGTCCGCATTGTAACCAGAAAAAGCCCAGATAAAGAAAGTTACAAAGCCTGTTACCAGAAGTATTAAAATAGCATATCCAATCTTTTTCACGATCTTTTTCATTTATCAATCCGTTATCTTAATCCCAGTTGTCACAATTTAAACTTATAAATAAGTTAAAGAAGAGGCAGCCATGCAAAGGCTGCCTCTTCTTGGGTTAGCTATGCTGTAAAATTTGTCTCACTTCTACAGTATTGCCTTCACCCTGTAAAATAGGCGCTCCTTTTGCGAATTCTGCTGCTTCATCTGCCGATTCTGCCATAACAATAATATACCCACCAAGGGTTTCTTTAATGTCTCCAAAGGGGCCATTCGTAACAAATTTTTTGTGATCAACAACCTTTGCATCATCAAAAAGCAGTCCCGTACCGCTAACAAATTTGTTTTTTGCGGCAATACTGCTTACCCAGTCCATTTGTTGTTTCATCCAATGCTGGATTTGTTCCGGCGATACTTTCCCGTTTACGTTTTCGTGTCTAAATAGAAGAATGTACTCTTTCATTGTATTGATTTTAATAGTTATTGAATATTTGAACTACACTTCAATAACAATCGAATTTCGCCGAAAGGGACATCCTAAAGGTAAAAGTTCGAAATTTTGTCAGTTAGGGCCGTCAAAGCCAATCTATTTGAATCGGCTTTTTTTGTACTTTTCCTGTATATCTGTTGCACGATGCAAAACTTCTTCCCCAGGAAAGCATTCTTTTCGATTGGTATCCTATTAGCATTGCTGGTTAGTACTTGCGTTACATCTGCACAAACAACAGTTGCAGATTCCGCTTCAAAAGGGCCCGATACTGTAAAGACAGGTATCTATATCACCAGCATCCACAACATAGATTTCAAAGAAAAAGAGTACGCCATTACATTCTGGCTCTGGCTGAAATATGCAAACAGGAAGTTTGACTTCCTCAATAATTTAGAGATACCGGGCGCTAAAACAATGAGCAGGTCTTTCGCAACTATTGATAGCAGCGGCGCGTTAGTGTATGTACTTATGAAGATGCAGTGTGTAATGAAGGATTCCTGGAAGATCAATAATTTTCCTTTCGATAAGCAAAAGCTTCACCTCTCAATAGAGAATTCTCAATTCGATTCCAAGGCCCTTGTATTTGCCCCTGATACTTTTGGCAAACACTTCGATCCACGTTTCACATTAAGGGGATGGGATATCGACAGCCTGACCGTAAAAGCCGGCACTAAAATTTATGAAACAACATTTGGTGATACATCTATAAAACAACCTAAAAGCACTTATGGTAATTTTAAAGTAACCATATTAATAGACCGCAGCGCTATGGGGCTTTTCTGGAAGATGTTCCTGGGTATGTACGTAGCATTCCTGATAGCCTACATGTGTTTCTACATCCATGCCGATAGCATTGACTCCCGCTTTGGCCTTAGTGTTGGCGCACTGTTTGCTGTAGTGGGTAATAAGTACATTATAGATTCCGCGCTGCCGGAGTCGAGTTCCTTTACCCTCGTAGATATGCTGCATGGCATTACCCTATTTTGCATATTGGTGGTCATTGTTTGCACTGCCTACTCGCTAAAACTTGTAAAGGATGGTAAGGAAACAGCCGCCAGGCGTTTTGATATGATTACTGCCCAGTTGCTTTTGGCTGCTTATGTGCTGGTAAATATATATTTCATTTGGCAGGCCACACTGGGCAATTAGTTTGCTATTATGCCTTTTCAGATGGGGAGGTTACCAGGCCCGTTTGCAATGCAAACATCACCAGCGCACTACGGCTTTTGATATTCAGTTTTAGAAACAAGTCATCACGATAGCCATCTATAGTGCGGGGGCTTAGTTCCATTTGCAGGGCTATTTGCTTATAGCTCATATCACTGCAGCATAACCTAAGAAATTCCTGCTCATTTTTGTTCAGTTTCAGCTTGCGCACGTCTTCATACATAGAGTTGGTCAAATAATGCTTTACCAATTCTGTATGATAATACCCTTTATTGTGTACTTGTTTTATCGCCGTGAATAACTCATCTGTATCCACTTCCTTGGGCAGGCAGCAGCTGGCGCCTTCACGCACGGTGCGTATGATGGTGTATTCATTATAATGTACAGATAAGATGACCACTTTTATATTGGGCCAGCACTGTTTTATTACAGATAATGTTTCATATCCATCCATCACCGGCATACTAATATCCAGGATGCAGATGTCAGGTTTGTTTTCGGCTAATTTTATTTTGTTGATCAGCTCTTGCCCGTTGTTGGCTTCAATATCTACGCCGCAAGGTTTGTAAGAATTGAGCAGCAATATCAATCCTTTTCGCAGAATAGGTATGTCATCCGCAATAGCAATGCGAATGATCTTATTAGGACTAACTGTAACCATGGCAATAATGTTTAAGGTGGTTGTTCCTGATAACTAATTGCTTACAAGGTACGACATCCTAATATTAAAGAAAAGGGTGTTTTAACGGTATAGTTGAAAGTTAATGAAGCCGTGAAATTTCACGGCTTCTACTAATCTTCTCCGTCAGATGCGGCGCCACCGTCGCTACCATCACCAAGGTCCGCAGCAGTTTCTTCTTCGTCATCTTCCGTCTGCAGCGATTGGTTACTCTCCTCGTTATCGCTCATTTTTTGTTCAGGTTTCTGGTCGGGGGTAGCATATCCATGGTCTGCTATTTCTTGTCTTTTCTGTTCTGGTGTCTGCATAAAAATTGGTTTATATAACAGCAAAATAAGTTGTGCCACGGAGCCTGAAAATGGTATATCGTTAATACATAACATTTTGTTAATTGACAATCAATGTTTAATTTAGTTCTATGCCAGGTGGGTGTATCCCCGGTATCCACTACCATCGACATATGAACCAAACTGTTACAATTGAGAGCGAAAAAATTGCTCAGTTACTGAGTGCTGCATACAAGATCCGTGTTAATAATTTGAAGCAAAGCATTGATCTGGCAGAGGAAGCACTTTCACTAAGCCGTGATCTAGAAAATATTCCCCTCATTGCTCAGAGCCTCAATTACCTTTCTCTTTTTTATATGATCCAGGGTGAGTATAAAAAAGCCACAGAATGTGCTGAAGAGGCCCTTCGGTATTTCAACGAATTAAAAGATGAAAAGGGCATAGCAGATGTAAAATACAACCTGGCGGGCGTCTACTATAAAACAGATAATTACCACCTGGGGCTCACGCATTTATTAGATTGCCTGAGTACATACAGGCATTTCAATGATTATCATAACCAGGCAAGGGTTCATAAATCGCTGGGTACCATTTACGAGTATTTTGGTGATTTTAAGAATGCCGTAAAATCTTACCAGCAATCTATAGATGCTGCCATGAAAGCCGGTGATGTTAATCTTGAATCCAACGGGTATAACCCCTTGTCGGGCATATTCCTCAAACAGGGCAGGGTAGAAGAAGCGCTTCATATTATTGAACGGGCCATAAGCCTTAAAGAAAGCTCGGGAGACAGGCGGGGTTTGGCGTTTGCCTTATATGGCCGGGCAAAAGTGTATACACATGCGCTTAAGTACGCGGAGGCAGAAGCCGATTTTAAAAATGCGCTGAAGATACACCTCGAATCTGGCGAGCGGCTGGGCACCGGTATGACTTATCGTAAGCTTGGCGCCTTGTATGCAGAGATGGGAGAACGTGAGAAAGCAAAAGAAGCGTTCGAGCAGGCGCTCGCAATCAGCAAAGAATATAACATCGCTATCATAAGATTCAAAACATATTATCATTTATATCAGCTGCACAAAAACGAAGGTAATAACGAACTGGCGCTAAGCTACCTGGAAGAGTATATTAAATACAAAGAAAGCGTGATTACCACCCAGACCCTGCAGGTGATAGAAAATTATGAACTGATAGCGCAGGTGGAAGCTATTGAGAAAGAAAACCAACTGCAGCGTGAAAAAGCTGAGATACTGGAGAAAAAGAACCGCGTAGAACAGGCATTTAAGGTAAGACAGGAGTTTCTGTCGACCATGAGCCATGAGATAAGGACTCCATTAAATGCGGTGATTATGATCAGCTCTTTGCTAAAGGATAAGTCCGATCCGGAAGAGCAGCAATTATTGACCTCGTTAAAATTTGCTGCAAACAACCTGTTACTTATCATTAATGATATCCTTGATTTTACCAAGCTCGATTCCGGTAAGGCAGTTTTAGAATTAAGGCCTTGTAAATTCACCGGCCTGTTAGAAAATATCAGGAATACCTATGATAGCCTGGCAAAAGAAAAAGGCCTTGAATTAAACCTGGTAACAGACGGACTTGCTGCTGCTTATGAAGTAGATGAAACTAAGATATCGCAGATACTGGGAAACATTATTAGTAATGCGATCAAATATACAGATACTGGTAAGGTAGATGTTTTGGTAAATAAGATAATGAGAGATGAGGATTATGACCTGGTTAGTTTTCGTGTTATAGATACAGGCCCCGGTATTTCAGAATCGTATCTGCCGCAGATATTTGATAGTTTTTCGCAGGAGCAATATACCAATACCCGTAAGCAGGGTGGTTCTGGCCTCGGGTTAGCTATCGTTAAGAAACTGGTTCAATTGCATGGCAGCGAGGTGTTTGTTACCAGCCAGATGGGCGTGGGGTCTGAATTCTATTTTGACCTTAAGTTAAAAAGAACTGAGGTGCCGGGCAAGGCCGAAACGCGCAACCTGGACCAGCTGAAAGGAAAGACAGTGCTTTTAGCAGAAGACAACCTTGTAAACGCGATGGTGGCAGTCAAACTACTAAAAAACTGGGGCATGATTCCCCAACATGCAAAGAACGGACTAGAAGTGGTAGAGATGTCGCTTGCGGATAGATATGATTTTATTCTAATGGACCTGCATATGCCTGAGATGAATGGTTTTGACGCTACTAAGGCAATCAGGCAGATGGAGAACCCCAATAATGCAACCCTCATATTTGCACTTACCGCTGATATTACAGCAGATCAGCAAGAAGACTATATTTCGCTATTCTCGGGTTTTCTGAAAAAACCTATCGAAATAGACAAGATGTACGATGCACTTAATTTATCCTGATAAGATTATTTTTCTAAATATTTAAAAATCATGTAAGTGTCAAATCAGAGCTGTAGAGGCCTTGAATATATGAAATATCATACTTCTATGACAAAAAACTTTGCTTTTCTTTAACAGGAATATCTATCTTTGAAACCACAGATTCTTATATTATTAATAATACACAGATGATAAAAAAGTCTATTCTATTGCTATCGTTAGCAGCAGGTTTAGGTCAGATGGCTTCGGCTCAGAGTTGTGCTACTGATGATGTAAACAGGGAGTATCTCCAAAAGCATCCTGAAATTGCAAAATATAAGGCGCAGATGGAGCAGGAGTTTCAGCAGGCGCTAATGAAAGTACGTTTTTCATCAACGGCAGCAGCAAAAATCGTGTCTCCGTACACACCTACTAAAGATTCAGATTATGCACTGGTATATGTACCTATTGTGGTGCATATTGTTCACGAATATGGTGCTGAATACGTGAAGGATGACGATATCTACAATTGGGTAGATAGAATGAATGTTACCTATATTAATAAGAATTCAGATACTGCTGACGTAGTAGGTGAATTTAAACCATACATCGGTAACGCAAGGATTCAGTTTGTTTTGGCAAATAAAGATCCTTTTGGTAATCCTACTACCGGTATCACACGTAGGTTCTCTTATCTCTCACGTGGTGGTGACGATCAGGCCAAACAAGATTTATGGGCACCTGACCGTTACCTGAATATTTGGTTGATCAACAAAATTGGTCGTGGTGCTACTAGTGGTGTTGTTGCTGCGTATTCTGTTTTTCCATCTACAGCAGCTGCTGTACCTTATACTGATGGTGTGATCGGTGGTGCAGCGTTTATTAGCCAAAACAGTGGTGCACCAAGAACTTACGAGCACGAAATAGGCCACTATCTAAACCTGTATCACCCATGGAATAATAGTAACCAGGGTGCCGGCGTAGACTGCGGAGACGACGAAGTAGATGATACACCGCCAACAACAGGTCACTTTGGTAGTACAGCACCGGCTGCGGCATTACACCCCAATGGCGCAGGTAACTGTAACCTGGACAATGTTATATATGATTATGATACTGCTTGTATCCATTACAAGGGCCCTGGCATACCTGATCCTAATTTCGAAACACTTGCCGATGTTAAGGACTCAATCGTTTACTCACCTGGCGATACACTTCGATACACTTATGCTTCCAGTCCTTACTGGAAGAACCTGGGTACATCTAACCATGATGTAGTAGTAATGGATAGGAACCTCGCACCTGGTATTGTACGTTCTGTATTCGGACATATCAATACACATGGAGGAAAAGCAATCGAAGTACGCACCGATTCTGCAGCGGTATTAAACGGTTTAGTATCCGCAGCTGCTCAAAACGGTCCTTTCCCGTTCCAGCATCGCCCTGCCACACTTACTGGTTACTGGAAATATAATAATGTAGGTAACAATCACGGCTACATTAAATTATTGATGACCAGGTACGATTCTGTAAACCATGTTCGTAATACTGTTACTTCTACAACATATACACTTTCTGGTAGTCAGGCTAACTGGGCACGTTTTGTAATACCTGTTAGTTATACAACAGGAGACAACCCTGATAGTGCAACTATTATCCTTTCCGCAGGTAGCGATAACAATGCTAACTGGGCAAGTGGTAACTATCTTGATGTAGATGACATCGCATTAATGGATGGTAACGATGGATATTTTAAAACATTTACCAACGCTAGTGGTGGACAAGATACCGCTGACTACCCGGATATAGCGAATACGCAGAATATCATGGATTATTCTGACTGTCCTAAGATGTTTACACTGCAACAGGTTGACAGGATGCGTTCAACATTAAAAAGCACTGTAGGTAATCGTATGAAATTGATTACACCTGAAAATATGGTGGTTACGGGCATTTTAGACACAGCAGCCTGGAAGCCTGTTAAAAGAGCTGATCTGAAACCAGTACCAGATTTTTCAGTTGAAAAAAGCGGTAACGCTACAGAACGTTCTTACTTCCTTTGTGCTTCAGCAGACAAGCCTTTCGTATTCAAGAGCCAGTCATGGAGAGATACGATTACAGCTACCAGCTGGTCTATAGCTAACGGAAACACAGGCACTAACACTTCAATTTCCAGCGCTGTTACTGCTCCGGGTTGGGTAGATGTTACTCTTACCGTTACTGGTAACCACAGCGGCGATACTACAATTACAAGGAAAGCAGCTGTATATGCAGCAGATCCTAACAACCTGAAAGATCCAATGAATGGATACTACCAGGAGTTCAATGCTGATGGTGACGTAGCAAATTGGCCTATCTTCAACTATTACAACAACGATTTCAAATGGGAACTGCTTGATAACAATGGTTTCTATGACAAATCTTGTATTGTGTATCGCGGGTATGATAAACGTGTATATCCTGCAAGTCTGACAGGTGCTCCGGCTGTACATGAACCAGCTTCAGGTGCTTTGTTATCAAAAGATTATGACGATTTCTTTACCACCGGCTTCAATTTAAGCAATATGAAGGATGGTGAATGCAATCTTAACTACATGTATTCGGGAGCTTCTATTTCTGCAGATCCTTCTATATTAGTAGATACTCTGGAAATCGCTTATTCAACAACTTGCGGTACCTCTTTCACAACATTTGCGTATCTGACCAAAGATCAGATCTTCAATAAAGGTCAATATACAGATCCTTACGCTCCTTTATGGCTGGGCGACTGGGCGTTGCAGTCTGTTAAGATCCCTGCTACAGCTCGTACAGAACAGGTTTATTTCCGCTTCCGTTACAAGCCAAACTCTGACGCAAGCCGTAACGAGATGGGTATCAGCAATAACTTCTATATAGATCGTATCAACATTAGTCCGTTCCCGCTGGGTGTTAACACCTTGGTTGGTAAAGACAAGAATATTGCGCTTGCTCCAAATCCTACTAATGGTAATGCATATGTTGTTATCAACGGAGAACAGGGGCAAACAGCTAATATCGTTGTAACTGATATTACCGGTAAGGTTGTGTACCGTACCAGTCAGGTATTGAATGATAAACTTAGCCGTGTAGAAATTCCTGCTAATGCTATCGCAGTTAAAGGTATGTACCTGGTACAGGTTGCTGCAGGCAATCAGAACTATACTGATAAACTGATATCTTACTAATTAAGATCTTAGCAATAAAATAAAAAATGCCCCCGGAAGTCCCGGGGGCATTTTTTATTAAAATTTATACATACAGAGTGGAGTTAACCGATTATTTTTGTTACAAACAATAAGCATGAGTGATTCAAATATAGTTTCTCTGCACAACGCCAACATCTTTCAGGGGAAGACCCTGATACTTCAGAATGTAAATTTTGAAGTTGGGAAAGGCGAATTTGTGTATATGATTGGTAAAACAGGCAGCGGAAAATCAAGCCTGTTGAAAACCTTGTATGGAGACCTGTATTTGAAAGAAGGTACCGGAAAAGTTGCCGGCTTTGATCTGAAGACCCTGACCTGGAAGACTGTACCGTTGCTGCGCAGGAATCTTGGTGTTGTTTTCCAGGACTTCAGGCTGCTTACTGATAGGAATGTTTATGAAAATCTCGAGTTTGTACTTACTGCCACTGGCTGGAAGGATAAAGTGCTGATGAAAGAAAAGATAGAAAATGTATTGCAAAAAGTAGGCTTGCGCGATAAAGGCTTTAAGATGCCATATGAAATGTCTGGCGGCGAACAGCAGCGGGTGGATATAGCTCGTGCGTTGTTAAATAATCCTAAGCTGATAATTGCAGACGAACCTACCGGTAACCTAGACCCTGATACTACCGATGAGATCATGCACTTACTCTTTAATATTTGCAGAGATTACCACACAGCGTTTGTTATGGCCACGCACGATTATGGTATCATCCAGAAGTTTCCTGCCCGTGTAGTGCGTATTGAGCAAAGTGGTATCAAAGAGATCACACCTGCAGGTATGTAAGTATACGGTTTGCATTGTTGCTGTTATCATAGCTTTCTGCAAGTATTGCTGTCCTTTGTGCCACATGGTTTGCCGTAAAGGGTATTCCCCGGGTGTTATTTATGGCATCCGCAATTTGTGCAGTTGTGTTCGCTGCAATACATGCATTATCAAGCCCTGTGCCATGCAGCATGTTGGCGTTAGCAATAACATGCCTGCCGCAAAACAGTGCGTAAAGTAATTTCAGCTTCATGCCGCTGGCCTGGAAGGTAGGCAATACATGAATATGCGCATCCTGTATCAGCTGTTCCATTTCGTGTGCAGACGGGTTGGCTATAAGCCTGCAATTACTGAGTTGCCTGCACGCATCAAATATCTCTTTCCCGGGTTCCCGTCCTGCAATGATAACTTCCATATCTATTTGTCCGAAAACCTCATTTAGCAAATACAGTACAGCTTCTTTATTCTCGGGGTGAGATAGGTTGCCATGATAGAGACAATATTCGCCCATGCCGGTAAAGGACATTACCTTGTTGTATGGGTGAAAAGGGGCAATAAAGGCAGTTGTTTTGTTCGGGTATAAGTTTTTAAAATACCTGTTATCCTCCGCTGATAACGAGAAAAAGCAATCTGCATCTTCAAGGCCATGCTCATATTTTCCCAATAGGGATGATTCCATTTTATAGTAGAGCCTTTTTGTAAATGCGGGCTCTTTAGCGGCTAGTTGCTCATAGTAGTCAGATTCTATATTGTGAGTTCTCACCGCTTTGATCCTTTTTTTTAAGCCCGGATCGGATAGGTAGTAGGTGGTATGTACACCTTCAAATAAAATAGGTGCTTCGATCTCCATAAGCCGCTTCAGCAGCAGTTTGTTTCTGCGGGAGTGTACTATGTATGGTTCGGTAAGTGACAGCCCTCGTAAGCCCGTAATGCGCGGATAATAAAATACTTCTCTGCAAAGTGCCTCCAGTTCGCGATTGGCTTGCCTGCCATATGCAAAACAATGCAGATAGATTTGCGCTCCGGCTTCCTTTAATGCTTTGATCTTATAAAACACATCTATGGCGCCGCCATAATCAGGTGGGTAGGGCACATCAAAAGATACTATGTGTAATCTACGATCGTGCAATGCGGTCATATATCTGTAATAAAGTTTGTGCTTCGTGCTGCCAGCAATATTTTTCGCGCGCCTTTAGGCAATTATCCTGCAGGCGTTGATGGTATGCTTCATCGTGCAGCAACTTGTTAATGGCGGCTGCAATGCTCTTAGGTGTCGGGTCTGCGATTAATGACGCTACTTCAAATTCCCGGTTCACTATTTCATATTCCTCGTATTTAATGCATAGCTGCGGTACACCATTATGCATATAATCAAAAAACCTGTTTGCAAGAGATAGCCTGTTGCTAAGGCTGGTTTCTTCAAATAATGTGATCCCTACCCATGCATACAATGTATAATTGCGCAACTCTTCAGGTGGTATATACCCTTTGAAGATAATCTTGTCTTCCAGTCCGTATTGCTTCACCAGCGCCACCGCTTCTTCAAAGAAATTGCCACTGCCGCAAATAATTAATGGGGCATCGATGTACTGAAAGGCGGGTATCAGTTGTTCAAACCTTCTTCCCACGTTTACAGCGCCCTGGTACAGTATATATTTCTCTTTTTTCTCAGGAATGGTTATTGGTTTTAAAACCGTGATATTCCTTACCAGTCCGTAGTTTACACCATACCTTTTATGAAGTTCGGTAACGATGCCTGCCCCTACCGTGTATCCATTAGGAAAGCGGGGTACAGCAAAATTGGCAATGGCATTCCACATACGTGCTATGCCCGGGCGGGATATTACTTCCTTCAGTTCTACAAACAGCTCATGGGCATCATGCACGCGTTTTTTTCCCCTGATGACGGAAGCAAAATAAACCGGTAAAATAGTGTCCAGGTCTATGCAGCACATAATGTCAGCCTTGCAAAAAAGGAGATAGCAAAATAGTTTCGTCCAGAAATCAACATAGAGCAATTTGCCCTGTTCTGCTATGATTGGCAGGCGTTTTTGTTTAAAAGGACGATCTATTAGTGGTTTGCTATCTTTTCGCTTAAAGCCCACAAGCGTAACATCGTAACCGGCATCTGCCAAAGTAGTGCAGATGCGTATCATACGCTGGTCATAATTCAGGTCGTTGGTTACAGTAAAAACTATCCTGGTGGCTTTGCTCATGAACAACCGCTATACGGTGCCTGTAATTAAAGACAGGCTTTTGAATAATTTGTAAAAATAAACGTTTTATACTTGTGTTTTATTTTTGCAGCAGAACAGATGCCATCACGCCGGATATTAATATTATATAATCGTATCCCTTACCCCCTCAACGACGGAGGTAACATAGCTGTAAATGCTATGATAGAAGGTTATAAACGCGAAGGCTGGCAGGTATATGTCCTGGCTATGAATACCACACGCCATCCAATTGCAGATGAAACGCTCAAAAATATATATACCGATATATATGCTTTTGAAGCAATACCTGTTGATAACAGTATAAATACGAAAGGCATAGTTGCCAATTACCTGTTTAGTACCAAGCCGAACCATGTACAAAGGTTTTTTGTGCCGGTCTTTGCAGACAGGCTAGTGGAGATATTGCTGCAATTTGCGCCCGATGTGGTGCAGATGGAAAGTGTATTCCTTTCATCTTACACTGCCTTGATCCGAAAAAATAGCAATGCAAAGCTCGCCTTGCGCATGCACAATGTGGAAGGGCAGATATGGGCGAGGTTAGCGGCAGAAACTGCAAATCGTTTTAAAAAGATCTACCTCAGGAACCTGGCGGAGCGGATCCGTAAATATGAGATAGCAGCATGGAAAAATTATGATTTGCTTATTGGTATTACAAGCACCGACGCTGTTGAAGTTAAAAAGCATATTCCAACAGCTAATGTTATTACCATACCTGTAGGCATCGAAGTAGGAGAGCTGGTTGCTAACAATAATAGCAACCCCGACTGGATAGGATATCACATTGGCGCGATGGATTGGTTGCCGAATAAGGAAGCCATGCAATGGTTTATAAAAGATATCTGGCCATTGGTACATAAACGTACTCCGCATTTTTTGTTTGAGTACGCCGGCCGCAATATGCCCGTTGATATGAAAATGTTACAGGGTGAGGGTGTGGTTTGCGTAGGGGAAGTAGCGGATGCTGCGGGTTTTATTGCTGATAAAAAAATACTCATCGTTCCTTTAAGGTCGGGCGGCGGCATACGGGTGAAGATATTAGAAGCGATGGCTGCGGAAAAGCTGGTTATTTGTACAAGTATTGCCATACAGGGCATTGACGTAGTACCTGGTGTCCACTTTCTGCAGGCAGATACAGAACAGGGCTTTGCAGATGCTATTGCATGGGCGTTGGGACATAAGCCTGAAGCCCAAGCAATAGCTCATAATGCATCAGCATTAGTAAAGACCAACTATAATGCTGCAAGCCTTGGTGCTAAACTATCTAAAAGGCTGCTAGCAATGCTTTGAGCTATAGTGAATTTAATTAATATAGATAGGCTGTTAGATAGTTCAAACCCATAATTTACCGCTTCATCTGCCTTTATTGGCTTTATCAATAGTATTATATCGTATTTACCTCCAAGAGATTGTAACTTTGTGCTTCTAAGAAGATAACTATATGTTAGATAGCATTGAAGCAGCACTGGAAGATCTGAGGCAAGGAAAACTTTTGATAGTGGTAGATGATGAGGATCGTGAAAATGAAGGTGATTTTGTTACAGCAGCCCGCAACGTTACTCCCGAGATAATCAATTTCATGTCCAAACACGGTAGGGGGCTTATTTGCGCTCCACTTACCGAGCAGCGATGCGAAGAACTGAAGCTGAACCTAATGGTGGAAAACAACACCGTTTTGCATCAGACCCAGTTTACCGTTTCTGTGGATCTTAAAGGGCATGGATGTACTACAGGTATATCAGCACAAGACCGCTCTAAGACTGTCCAGGCATTGATAGACCCTAATACAGTTCCTGAAGATCTTGGCCGCCCCGGTCATATCTTCCCGCTTCGTGCTAAAACAGGCGGCGTATTACGTCGTTCAGGCCATACAGAAGCTACTGTTGATCTTGCTCGTCTTGCCGGTTTTGAGCCCGCTGGTGTACTCGTAGAGATCATGAATGATGACGGCACAATGGCACGCCTGCCTGAACTGCTGGAAATAGCTAAGAAATTTGATCTGAAGATCATTTCTATAAAAGATCTCATTGAATACCGCCTGCGTACAGAAAGCCTGATAGAGGAAGAGGTAAGGGTACAAATGCCTACAAAGCATGGCAACTTTGAACTAATAGCTTTCAGGCAAACAAACACCGGCGAACACCATCTTGCGCTAAAGAAAGGAGATTGGGAAAAAGACGAGCCTGTATTGGTACGTGTTCATAGTTCCTGCTTCACCGGCGATATTCTGCATTCCCTGCGTTGCGATTGTGGCGAGCAATTGCAGAAAGCAATGGAAATGGTAGAGCAGGAAGGTAAAGGCCTCGTATTGTATATGAACCAGGAGGGTAGGGGCATTGGCTTGCTAAACAAGTTAAAGGCCTATAAACTGCAGGAAGAGGGTAAGGATACAGTAGAAGCTAACCTTGCATTAGGCTTTAAAAACGACCAGCGGGATTATGGTGTTGGTGCTCAAATATTGCGTTACCTCGGCGTCTCCAAGATCAAGCTGATGAGTAATAATCCTCGCAAGCGTGCCGGCTTACTTGGTTATGGGTTAGAGATAGTGGACAATGTACCTATAGAAATAGTTCCTAATCCGCACAATGAGTTTTACCTGCAGACCAAACGCGATAAACTGGGACACGATATTTTAAAATAATATCTTGCAGAAAAGTTTACCTGTTTGAAGTTTCTCTTTTTAGCCAATCGTGTGCCTTATCCTCCTTACCGGGGCGATAAGTTAAAGATTTATAACCTTGCCCGTCGTATGGCTAAAAGGGATGAAGTGCATTTGCTCACTTTTGCCCAAACACAGGAAGATCTGCAATACAAGGCGGAGCTTGAAAAGATTTTTACCAAAGTACATTTCGTATACCTGCCGAAGTGGCGCTCTGCACTAAATTGTTTAGTCGGGATTTTTGATAGCACACCATTCCAGGTATTGTATTTCAAATCTTCAGAAATGAAGAGGAAGCTGGATGAGGTACTCGAGGCCGATAAATTTGATGCGATACATGTACAGCATTTGCGCATGTCGCCTTATCTCGCTGAGCGTACCGATTTGGCAAGGATATTAGATATGCCCGATGCTTTTTCTCTGTACTGGGAGCGTCGAATGAAGGCTCAAAAAAATCCGTTCCTCAAAGCATTTGAAACGCTGGAGCAGAAAAGGGTATTGAAGTACGAACAGGTCATGCGCAAATATCCGCTTTCACTGGTATGTTCCGCAGAAGATAAGAACTACCTGGAACGGGTTCATGATATTCATACTATCAAGGTCTTACCCAACGGTGTAGACCTCGATACCTTCAAAGCATCCGTACACGATTATAGCCACAACCATACACTCCTTTTTACCGGCAATATGGATTATGCGCCCAATGTAGATGCGGTAGGATACTTTGTAAAAGAGATATTACCTATCATTCATCAAAAGCATCCGCAGGTTAAGTTTATTATTGGCGGACAACGCCCTGTAAAAAGTGTATTGGAATTAGCGAGCGATCATGTTATAGTGACCGGCTTTATTAAAGACCTTGCAAATACCTATAACGATGCCAGTGTGGTTGTAGCACCTTTAAGATTCGGTGCCGGTACACAAAATAAAGTATTGGAAGCAATGGCGATGGGTGTGCCTGTAGTCTGCTCTAATATAGGTTTCAAAGGCCTTGGTATAGAGAGTGGCGAAGGTGCTATCATGCAGGTAGATAAGGAAGCTTTTGCAAAGTCGGTTATTTCACTGCTGGATAGCGAAGCCCAAAGAAAAAGCGTGGGGCAAAAAGGTATGGAGGTGATCCGATCCCGCTTCAGTTGGGATATCATTACACAACAATTAGAGTATTACCTTCAATCGGTAATGCGCTGATCTTACCAGGTACCGTTATCACGGTTGTCATTAGTAGTATCAACATTATTAGCAGGTTCTGTTGCTTGTGCTGCTTTACGGCGCAGGTATGATTTGCCGTATATGAACTCCTGGAAGTTATTGAAGGTCCTCGACCAGTTAAGGCCTATACCACCTCTTGATATGGGCTGATCTACCAACGCGTCATAGTTTTTTGTGCGGAAGATATAACCACTCAGGCTGCCGCCTTCGCGGAACAGGTATTGCAGTTTGAAGTCACCCACAGGGTTGAAGTTGCTGGAACTGGTATTGGATGATACCGGCTTGCCCCAGTCGTAAGAGCTACCTACCTGCACAGAGAGCCTTTCGTTAAATAAGCTTTTTTTCAGGCCGAAAGAAAATTCATTTCTGTTGTTCGCATTGCTCTGGTCTGCATAGTTGTAGTTTTTATAACGCAGATCTACGCTCAGGCTTTCATCACCGGTTAGCTTGGCTATGATGTTAGTAAGCTGGTTAGATGCCGTGCTGGATAGTATCTGGCTTACGTTACTAATGCCTCCGGAAACAACATCGCCGCTGCTACTTCCGGCGTCAAAGCTGCCGTCCAACGGTACAAATGTATTGATAAGCAGAAGAGAGGCAACCTCCTTAAACAAGCCCTGGTCATTTTGGTTTGCGGCCTGTAATTTGGTATAAGCAATGGTTCCTACGCCGCTTTTATTTGGCAGGTCTAGTTTAAAGGTTAGGTTAGGGTTTGCTAAAGTACCTTTCATAAACAGCAGGATGTTTACATCTTGCAGCATCCTGGTTTCTGTATATTCACGATCTGTTTTATCAGCATCTACAATGTTTCTTTCCGTTGTATTTAATAAATAATATAAGCTTGTTCTGGCAGTGTAAAGGCCCTCCACATTCATTTGCGTTTGCCCCAGCAACCCGTTAAAGTTGATCTCACTTCCCTTATTCAGTTTAAAGTTTCGTTTGAAGGCAAGTTGCTTCAATGTAAATGTGTAATCACCATCAGTTATCAGGAACCTGCCTGTCATACGCATATCATTGCCTGCAGGCATTTCTATACGTATGGTACCTGTGCCCTTTGCATTGATAGCATCGCCCGTGCTCGGATCCAGTACCAATGTTATTTCACCAAGCTCATTCATCCCGGCTTCTATACTCAACGATAACTTATTCCTGGTTTTCTTTTTTTCTTCCTGCTCCTTTCCGTAGGTTTTGAAACTGATATAGCTATAAGTGCTCAAGCCCGAACTGGATTGTATTGGCAGGTATAGATGCGATTTCTCAACAGGGCTTACATTACCTATTCTTATTTTCAGGTCCGTTAATTTATCCCTTATACTCAGGTTCTTTACGCTGCCGGTAAGGTTGCCATAAAAAAGTTCGTTCTCACTTTCATCCAGTCGTATCACCTCTATCTTAGGCGAGTTCATATTCAGGTTAAAGTAAAAATCCTGGAAAGCCTTGTGAGAGATATATCCCGTAAGTGTACCGGGGTTCTTATTGGCATCATATAGCGTAACGGTACCAAGGTCTATCCTTTCGTCAGTAAGTGTTACATCCGCTTCAGGTATTGTGTACACGGGCCCAAGGAAATCAAATCGTACACTAGCGTCAGACAAATGGACCTTTCCATCTATGTGCGGTGCCGATGCAATGCCTGATATTTTTACATTGCCATCCAGTTTGCCCCCCAGTTGGCTCATCAGGCCTGTTGTGAAAGGCGCTACCCATGCTACCGGCGTATTGTTAAACTGTATATTACCAACAATATGTTGGTTGCTGGTGCTGTCAAAAGACAGGTTGCCTGATGCGGTCAGTGAGCCATCGCCCCGGTAAATGCCGCTCTGGTTATCTAGCGTTATAATGTTTTTTGCTGCGTTGTAGCTTCCGGATAAATTGACATTGCCCACCGTATCATCACCCAGTTTTACATCGGTTGCTTTAATATTGCCTGCTATTACAATGTCTTTATAGATATTGTCGAATTGCACTTTACCATTGATACGGCCGTCCGGCTTATAGTCTGCAAGGCCCACAAGATTTCCCAGTTGAGCAATGTCTATATTGTTCAGTTCTGTAAAAAGGGTAGGGGTCGATTCTCCGTTGTAGTTATCCATTTTGGAGTATGCACGCAATGTTTGCAACCCAGAATTGATGTGCAGATCCTCTACAAAAAGATAGCCAGCACTTATATCTGCCTTGCCGTTCACGATATCCCATTTTGTATCGTTCAGGTAAAACTCTGATGGCAATAGATTTACGCTCAAAGTATCCCCATGGCCTGTTGCTGTGCCATTGAGCGTGGCAGTGCCATATTCACTATTAGATGCCGTAGCGATCTTGAAGCTCATGGCATTGTTACCAATGGTGGTGTTCACATCCAGCGATCCATGTACAATGTCTTTGCCAACCATCACATTATCGGCCTTGGCATTTATTTTTAGCGTATTAAAATCGCCTGTACTTTTCAGATCTACATTTTGCATCACAATGGTACCCACCTTGCCATAAGGAATGGACACATTCAGCTGCAATGCCTGTGAACTTGTATTCAGGCTTCCACTAATGCTCGATTTACTGAAACCTTCTATATTGGGTGTTAATACAGCCAGCAGGCTGTCCGTTTCACTTGTTTGCACATTAAAGGTAAGGTCTTGTGCAGGTGCTTCTTTAGACGGCTTTTTAATATATGCCGGCAAATATCCGGACAGGTAGTATTGAACAGAGTTGCCTAGTTTGCTCAGTGTGAAATTACCTGCAAGCTCTCCCTGCAATACATTGCTGGCGATATTTATCCTTGTTTTACCATCCTCAAATTTAGATGTCACGTACACACTGTCAATATCCAGCCTGTGGTGATTACGCAGCAGGTTGATGTTATACAGTTTTGCATACCCAATAAAATTATCAATGCTGCTGCCAACGCAGTTCAGGTCAAAGTCTGCACTTGCAGATAGTGAATCTTTGGTAAGTTTCAGCGCCGCAAAATCGCTTTTCAATAAGTTGGCGGTTGCATTCACGCTGATCTCCTTTTGGCTGAAATCTATACTACCATAAAAAGCCAGTGCCAGGTTTGGATCGTTAATTAAGAGGTTACCATTGTATTTATTCTTTTCAATGGAACCTTCCAGGTTTATGTTTTGGTAATTGTATCCCTTGTACTCAATATGGTCAACCGTTCCGTTGAGTTGTACCTGGGCAAACTTAGGGTCAAATGATGCTCCCGATACCTTTGCATTTAGGGAAACGGTTCCCAGGTCTTCCTGGCGCAGGAGTGTACCCAAGGCAAAATTGTCTGTATGGATGGTGCCGGAATAAACAGAATTTGTTGTTTTACCCCCCGGCATCTTTAGCTTTATATCAGACTTAACGGTACCAAGGTTCGTTGCTAATATGCTGTTGGTAGCAAAATTATTGATGTAGCCAATGAAATTTCCTTTAAAGTAGATCTGCGTCAGCTTTTCTATCGCTATGTTAGGATTGTTTTTAAGAGAAGGGGCGTACTTTAATATTCCCTGTCCGGTAGTCACCAGTTCACCGTTCTCGTATTCTATATAAGTTGTGTTAATATCAGGCAGGCCTTTCATTTTCAGGTTGCCTTTTACAACAGATGCGCCATCTGTTATCGCAAGCTGTTTGCCGGCTATATTACTTACCGTTCCTTTTACTTTACCTGATATCTTCAGTATGGTAGGGTATTCTTTTAATGCAGGGGCAAAACAAGCCACGTCTCTGCTATCCACTGTAGAGTTAGTGATATCACCCACCATCACTACTTTATTAATATAGTCGGTAAAATCTGGGAACCGGGTGTAGTGCATGGCATAGTAACGCTGCAGTTTGCTTCGGCTGGTTTGCAGCAACAGGTTATTACATATAGATGCATTAGGGGATACAGTAACGTCCGCCTTGAATTTCTTCACTATAAGCCCGCAACGATCCTGTGCAGACAGATTATTCAGTTTTGCGGTGAGCGTGTCGCCAACGATGGCAATATTTTTCGCATCTATATTAATACCGCTGATGCGCATGTGTGTGGCATCAAATAGTCCTGGTTTAGGTTTATCTGTATCCGATTCCAAGCCAAAATAACAATCTTCCAGTTGCAGGCTTGATAGTTTCACCAGCCATTTATCAGGATTAAAAGCTGTGGTGTCAATTGGGGGCGCCGGTTTTTTTGCACGTGGTGGCCTGCCACCTTCATAGTCACGCAGTTGTATGGCAACCTTATCTAATTCAATTTTATCAAGGTCTATCAGTTTCTTTTTAAAGTTTACCTCGTTGGCATCCACCAGCACATTCCCCACATCAAAATCCATATCACTGCCTACCCATGCATCATCCATATGGAACCGCACGTTGGCAAGTTTCACTTTCTCCAGGTCTATTTCAAAGTTATTTCCGCTGGAAGTTTTCTTTTTAGGCTTTCCGGTATCAAAGGCATCTATCACAAACTGGTAGTTCCAGTCGGCAGATGTTTTAGGGCGGTACAAATGTGCGTACGCGTTTTCCAGGCCAATGTATTTAAGAAGCGGTACCTGCTTTTTTATGAAAAACCAGTCTGTAATGCGTACCGTGATGTCCCCCGCATATAGCAGGGTATCGTGCTGATGGTCTTCTATATATACGCCTTGTATATGGGCATGATTCAGCAGGTCTATCCTTACGGCTTGTATCGATACCCTGGTTTTTAGCTTGTCGGCCAGTATAGAAGCCGCTTTTTGGGCAACAAAGGTCTGTACCGACGTGAAATTGATCAGTATCACGAGTGTTATTACCAACCCGATCAATACCAGCAGGGTATTTCTTAATATTTTCAGGAGCCTTTTCAGCCGTTGCTTCTTATCTCACAAAAATAATATTTACAACCCACAAGGCAGGGTATATATTTGTTAAACAATTAGATATAAGTTTTAATGTATAGTATCCTGCACGCAATACTTCTTTTTTGATAGCGTTCTTTTGTGAAAAGGGGCTTATTTTCGGGCTCTCATTAACGGTATATCATGAAATTTTTATTATTAACAACTGCAATGGCAGGCACATCTATGCTGGCAATGGCGCAGGCTCCTATTTCCGGCAATATCCAGGCAGTAGTGGCAAAAGGCCCTGCAGGTAACAAAGCTTCGGTGAAGACAATAAAATACCCGGTAACAAAAACAGCAGACAGCAGCACTACATTTTTTGGGCAAAAAGTTGCAGATCCTTATCGATGGCTCGAAAACGATATGTCTGCCGAAACCAAAGATTGGGTGAAAAAGCAAAACGAAGTAACTTTTGCATATCTGAAGAATATCCCTTTCAGAGATAAAATAAAAACCAGGCTTACAGAGCTATGGAACTATGAAAAATATACGGCTCCTTTCAAAGAGGGCGCATATACCTATTTCTATAAAAACAATGGCCTGCAAAATCAATATGTTTTGTACCGGGAAAAAGAGGGTGGTGCGCCTGAAGTTTTTCTGGATCCTAATAAGTTCTCTGCTGACGGCACTACTTCGCTTGCAGGTATTGACTTCACAAAAGATGGCTCTTTATGCGCTTATCAAATATCAGAAGGCGGAAGCGACTGGCGTAAAGTGATTGTCCTTAATACGGCGACTAAAGAAAAAATAGGTGATACCCTGCAGGATGTCAAATTCAGCGGACTTTCATGGGCCGGTAATGATGGTTTCTTTTATAGCAGCTACGACAAGCCCAAAGGCAGCCAGCTTTCGGCTATGACGCAAAATCACAAATTGTATTACCACAAGCTGGGTACAAAGCAAAATGCCGATAAGCTAATATTCGGCGGCAGTGAACAACCACGCAGGTACGTTGGTGGCAGCGTTACCGAAGATGGAAAATACCTGATCATATCTGCTGCAAACGCCACTTACGGTAATGAGCTGTATATCAAAGACCTGGCTACTCCGGATGCCCCGATACGCCCGATTGTTACGGGTTTTGATAACGAGCATGAAGTAGTGTTTTCAGACGATCATTTCCTCTATATTGTCACTAATCTGGATGCCCCCAATCGCAGGCTGGTAGCTGCTGATATTCAAAATCCAACAACCGATAACTGGACAAAACTGATACCGCAAACTAATTTCCCTTTAACGGTTACCTCTTGCGGTGGCAAATTGTTTGCCCAATACACCGAAGATGCGGTATCTAAAGTGTATCAATATAACTTGGAAGGTAAAAAAGAACGTGAGGTGAAGCTTGCCGGCCTGGGCACTGCCAGTGGCTTTGCAGGTAAGCGTATTGATAAGGACATCTATTATAGTTTCACATCTTACACCAATCCGGCGGTTATTTATAAATACGATACAGCAACCGGCGAATCTATAGTTTATAAATCTTCAGAAGTAAAGTTTGATCCTTCCATGTATGAAAGCAAGGAAGTATTCTACATCTCTAAAGATGGTACCCGCGTGCCAATGATCATTACATATAAAGTGGGTACTAAGTTGGATGGTAAAAATCCTTTAATGCTCTATGGCTATGGCGGATTTAATATCAGCCTTACACCTTCTTTCAGTGTCAGTAACCTTGTGTTTATGGAAAATGGCGGCATCTATGCAGTTGCCAATATTCGCGGGGGCGGAGAATATGGCGATAATTGGCACAATGCAGGTATTAAAATGAACAAACAGAATGTATTTGACGACTTCGTTGCTGCGGCAGAATACCTGGTAGATAATAAATACACTTCAAGAGATTACCTAGCTATTTCAGGTGGTTCTAATGGTGGCCTGTTGATCGGCGCCTGCATGACGCAGCATCCCGAAATGTTTAAAGTATGCTTCCCGGCAGTAGGTGTGCTGGATATGCTCCGCTATCACAAATTTACAGCAGGTGCAGGTTGGGCTTATGACTATGGTACGGCGGATGATAGTAAGGAGATGTTTGAATACTTGTTGGGCTATTCACCTGTTCATAACGTTAAGGCTGGCGTATGTTATCCCGCAACTATGATCATGACTGGCGATCACGATGATAGGGTAGTGCCGGCTCACTCTTTCAAATTCGCAGCCGCATTACAAAAAGCAGAGCCAAGTGCGTGTAACGAGCCTATATTAATACGTATAGAAACCAAAGCGGGCCATGGGGCCGGCAAGCCTACATCTATGCTTATTGATGAGCAGGCCGATAAATGGGCATTTATGCTCTACAATATGGGCCTGAAATACGGCAAGTAATAGCTTGATCTTAATATTGCTAAAGGGATGGGTTCAAACTCATCCCTTTTTTAGTTTTTGCAGGTTCCCGCCTGTTAAGCACTCAACAATTCAGCTTATCTTGCAACATTATTATAGTTTTCGATTTTTGACTTTTGAATTTTTAATTTTAAAATGTATCGTACACATACCTGTGGGGCATTAAGGATAGAAGATAAGGGCAAGGAAGTAACGCTTGCCGGCTGGGTTCAGACTGTTCGCAAATTTGGCAGTATCACCTTTGTAGATCTGCGGGACCGCTATGGTATTACCCAACTGTTGTTCAATGAATCCCTGAATGCAAGGCTCGACGAAACACCACTTGGCAGGGAATATGTGATACAGGTAAAGGGTACAGTGATCGAGCGTAGCAATAAGAATGCAAAAATACCTACCGGCGATATTGAGATCGAAGTAATGGATTTTGCCATTATGAACATCGCCAGTGTGCCTCCGTTTACTATAGAAGAAGATACCGATGGCGGTGATGAGCTGCGCATGAAATATCGCTATCTCGATCTGCGCCGCCCTACATTAAAACGTAATCTCGAATTACGTTACAAGGTAAATCGTGCTGTACGCAATTACCTCGATACACAAGGTTTCTGGGATATTGAAACGCCTTTCCTGATAAAATCTACACCAGAAGGTGCGCGTGACTTCATCGTTCCTTCACGCATGAACGAAGGCCAGTTTTATGCACTTCCGCAAAGCCCGCAAACCTTTAAGCAATTGCTGATGGTAAGTGGTTATGATAAATACTACCAGATCGTAAAATGCTTCCGCGATGAAGACCTTCGTGCCGACAGGCAGCCTGAATTTACGCAGGTCGATTGCGAGATGAGCTTTGTGGAGCAGGAAGATATTCTGCAAACCTTTGAGGGCCTCTTCAAGCATGTATTCTATGATGTGAAGGGTGTGGAAATGAAGGAGCAATTCCCGCGTATGACATGGGATGATGCTATGTGGAACTACGGTAATGACAAACCGGATATCCGTTTCGAAATGAAATTGCAGAACCTCAAGGCAGAGGGTAAGGTACATGCAGAGGTATTAAATCAGGTTGATTTCAAGGTGTTTGCTGAAGCCGAAACAATACTGGCCATTTGTATACCAGGTGCATCGGAATATACACGTAAGCAGTTAGACGAACTTACCGAATGGGTAAAACGTCCGCAAATAGGCATGAGTGGGGTAGTGAATGTAAAGTGTAATGCAGATGGTACTTATAAAAGCAGCGTAGATAAATTCTTTAATGAAGATCAGCTGAAAAGCCTGGCATCCTTCTGTAATGCCACTACCGGAGATCTTATATTAATACTGGCCGGTAAGGAAACTCGCACCCGTAAAGCAATGAGCGAATTGAGGCTGGAAATGGGTAACAGGCTCGGTTTCCGCGATCCATCAGTATATAAGCCACTGTGGGTAATAGATTTCCCCCTGTTTGAGCATGATGAAGAAGAGAATAGGTGGGTAGCCCGTCACCATCCTTTTACCTCTCCAAAGCCGGAGCATATTGCATTGATGAACGACCTAAGCAGGTATGCCGAGATCAAGGCTAATGCTTACGATATTGTATTGAATGGTACTGAGATTGGTGGTGGTTCCATCCGTATATACCAGCGCGATCTGCAGGAAAAGATGTTTGCAGCCCTGGGTATGGATAAAGAAGAAGCTCAGGAGAAGTTTGGCTTTTTGCTGGGGGCTTTTGAATATGGTGCACCGCCACACGGTGGTATAGCCTTTGGTTTCGACAGGCTTTGTGCCCTTTTAGGTGGCCAGGAAACCATCCGCGACTTCATTGCCTTCCCTAAAAACAATGCTGGCAGGGATGTAATGCTCGATGCGCCGTCTGCTGTGGATAAAAAACAGCTGGATGAACTGTCTTTAGAGCAGAAAATAGGGTAACGATTTTGAAATTCTAACCAGAATATTATCTTTATACTCAGTAAGTTTATTCTATGAGAAGAATCATCACAACCACATTGTTCGCAGCGGTTTCAGCTATAGCTATTAGCTCTTGCGATAATGGTGCATATACGGCTAATCCTAAAAAGGATCAGACCTCTACAATGAATCCTTTCGATAATACAATCGCCAATAATGTGCTGATTGGAACAATGGAAGGCAAAATTGATGGCAAAACTTATGATCTGAAAGGATATTATACCGTCGATGAAAATAATATGCGGACTATTTGGGCCCGGGTAATTAATGATTCGGTGTTTTTCAGAACCATTATGATAGTTGGTAACAATGATGTCTTTAAAGGCAAAACCAACGAAGTACTTCGTGATCCGGTTATCTCTATCACCTATTCGGCATACGATACTATGCTGAAGCGTAACAAGGTATTTATGAGTACAAATGTAGCGGCATCTGATAGCGTGAAAATATACAAGGAAGGTGATGATAAAATTTGGGGCCAGTTAAACGGCAAATTGATCCGCGAAGATCCGCCACCATCTGATCCTTCAGATTCTGTATTCATTGATCACATGAATTTTTATCTTGAAAAGAAATAATAGTAATAATAATGAAGCCCCGGAAAAATTCCGGGGCTTTCTTTTACTGATTTTCTATTGTTAGTATCGGTAATTTCTCCTTTTTAGAAATCCCGGTATTAGCTTTCTAAGCCCGCGATTTGGGTCATCATAACCACGATAATCGTAAGTGAATTCTCTGGCCTTCTTTTCTGCATTAGATATCTTCAACGTAAGCCCTGTATAAACATCTATATTGGAAATGTTGGAACCCAGCAGTATAGACGATAGTGAAGTTGTAGACCCAAGATAGAATGGGCCTAAGTTAAAAACCGTACCCAAGGCAAATGTGCGAAAGCGAATAAAGGTAATAGGCATGCCGATCTTTACACTTCCGTGATCATACCTTGGCGTGATATTGATATAGCTGGCATAGCCGGGATGATACACCTTACCATTGTTACCCCTCAGGTTTATTAAAGTATTGGCCTGTAAAAATACATGTTCGCCAAAATTATAGTCGGCACTAGCCCTGAAGGCGGTAGGCAGGCCAATATTGAATTTCTCGTATTTCTTTTTCACGGTCAGGCTGGCATCAGCGATCTTTCTTGCCGTAAACAGAGTGAACTCATCTTTATCCTGATCTTCCAGAGAGATATCATGTACTTCTGTAGCTCCTGTTTTAACATCATACAAGGCGCTGCCTTTATCTGCTACATAGCTCACACTTCCTATATCGGTGATGGCAGCGGAAAGTGCAAACCGATAGTTTGTTTTTTTATTGGGGTCCTGGTCATCATAAAACTCATAATGCATACCCAGGTCCAGCCCCAGGCTACCTTTGCCGGCACGTTGTGTCAGGTCCGATATCGAACTTGGATTTGTGTTATAAGTGTACAAGGCTGTTAGATCCCCCTTGATATACCCTATAGAATCATTATCGCGTTTGTACCCCAGCGATTTTGTATATACGCTCATCGCAGCGAAGCCCATCAGGTATTTTACCGTTACCCCTGCGCTCAGTTTATAATATTCATCGTCATGCAGCATTTGCCCTGCTGTAATGCCTATTTCACCAAACATATGGGCAGATGCGCCTGTCTTGTCAAACTGCGCGGTGTAGAAATAATAGTAGGGGTTCTTTTCGTTTGTCAGCACATCAAACAAGGTGTCCTTAACCTTGCCTGCGTTCACTATCGTACGAAACCTTGTATAAATCCCGAATTGATATTTTTTCTTGTAGGTAAAACTTACTGCGGGTCCTAATATATCAGCATTTACCCAGGCTTTCTTGTATTGACTGTTCCGTAGCCTGAAATAATCTTTACCCTCCACGGCATTAGTGTCAGCTGCAGGGTTAAACAACATTCGGCTATTAACGCCATAAGCATTATTGGCGGCAAAAATGCTGGCGCCAAATACGTTTACCTCTACGCCACTGCGCGAATTATTAATAAAAGCCGGGTTATAAGGCACTTGCTGGATACCCGTGTATTCGGTATTAGGCATCCCTATAAATTGCTGTGCTATCCCCAGGTGTGTGGAAAGTAGGATGGTTATGGCTGTAATATATCTTTTATACATCAAAAGCGCTTTGCCGGTACGAATGATAGCCTGTTATGGGGCGGCAAGATACCCATTATTATTAATCCTTAATACATGCTACGATAACGCAATTGTAAAATTTTTAGTATCACACTATTGTCAACATCGGGATATAAAAAAGCAGCCCGGATAATTCCGGGCTGCTTTCGCAAATTCAATATTTGAAATTAAGCTATTTCAACTTCAGCACCAGCTTCAGTCAGTTTAGCTTTCAGGTCTTCAGCTTCACCTTTGCTTACACCTTCTTTTACATTCTTAGGTGCACCGTCAACCAGTTCTTTTGCTTCTTTCAGACCAAGGCCTGTCAGTTCTTTCACAGCTTTAACAACGTTCAGTTTGTTAGGACCTGCAGCTTTCAGAACTACGTTGAAAGATGTTTTTTCTTCAGCAGCAGCTGCGCCACCACCGTCGCCACCGCTAACTACTACTGCAGCAGCTGCTGGTTCAATACCGTAATCAGCTTTCAGTACATCAGCAAGTTCTTGTACTTCTTTAACTGTCAGGTTTACTAATTGTTCGGCTAAAGATTTTACGTCTGCCATTTTATTATCTTTTTAAATTGTTTTTAAAATTGTTTTTTATAGTACGACTTGGAAGCCAATGTTAGTTTGCCGTTTTATACCCGGCAAGGTAATTATTCAGCTGCAGGTGCATCTGTAGCAGGTGCGTCAGCAGCCGGAGCTTCAGGTGCAGATGCTTCAGGAGCTGTAGCAGTTGCTTCACCACCTTTTTCTGCATTATGCAGCAATGCTGCGATAACGCGTTTTGCAGGAGATTGCAGCAAACCG
The DNA here is from genome assembly GCA_018267955.1 of Bacteroidota bacterium. Lineage (GTDB taxonomy): Bacteria > Bacteroidota > Bacteroidia > Chitinophagales > Chitinophagaceae > Polluticoccus. The sequence goes on along the minus strand of JAFDXL010000009.1, from coordinate 1,126,867 downwards.
ATAACTTCGCCAATAAGCTCGTTTTTCGTTTTGATCTGCGTCAGAGCTTTCAGCTGATCGTTGCCCACAAAAATATCACCGTTGATGAAGGCAGCCTTCAATACCGGCCTTTCATTGTTATTTGCCTTACGGAAAGAACTAATGATCAAAGCTGGTTCTTTAGGGCTTTCACTAAACATCAATGCAGTTACATTGTGTAGTGATTCGTAAATACCACTGTACTTTTCAGCATCCAGGCTTTCCAGTGCTTTTTTGATCAGGGTATTCTTAGCCACGGTCATTTCTACTTGCTTGTCAAAGCAATGCCTGCGCAGTGCGCTTGTTTGGCTTGCGTTAAGGCTTTCTGTATCTGTTATATAAAAGTTGTTGTACTGAGAGAACTTCTCTTTCAATACTTCTATTGCTTCTTGTTTTTGAGCTGGTGTCATTACAATTTTTTTTAAGGATTAAAGACCTTGTTTCTTTCTCGTCAATTACGCTACACTTTTTGTGTCAATAGCAACACCCGGACTCATTGTAGAAGCCATGCTAATGCCTTTCAGGTAAGTACCTTTTGCAGTAGCAGGTTTCATACGGATCAGGGTATTGATCAATTCCTGAGCGTTTTCAGCGATCTTTTTAGAATCGAAAGATACACGGCCGATGGAAGCATGTATGATACCGGCTTTGTCTATCTTAAAAGCTATTTTACCGCCTTTTACATCGTTTACAGCAGTAGCTACGTCGTTAGTAACTGTGCCTGTTTTAGGGTTTGGCATCAGGTTACGTGGACCTAACACTTTACCCAGTTTACCAATTTTAGGCATTACAGATGGTGTAGCTATGATTACATCTACATCAGTCCAGCCACCTTCAATTTTTTGAACAAATTCGTCCAGGCCTACGAAGTCAGCGCCAGCGGCTTTCGCTTCGTTTTCTTTGTCAGGTGTACAAAGTACCAGTACGCGTTTTGTTTTACCGGTGCCGTGTGGCAGCGATACAGTACCGCGTATAGCCTGATCTGCCTTCTTAGGGTCTACACCCAGGCGTATGTGCACATCCACAGAGCTATCAAACTTAGTGCAGTTGATATCTTTTACCAATGCAGCAGCATCAGCCAGTGAATATTGTTTGTTTTTATCAACTTTAGCGTCTACCGCTTTCCTTTTTTTAGTTAGTGTTGCCATTGTTTGCAATGATTTAAGTAAGGTGAACCAATGGATTAATTAGCCCAGGGAGCTGTTCCTTCTACATTCAGGCCCATGCTACGAGCTGTACCGGCAACCATTTTCATGGCGCTATCCAGTGTAAAGCAGTTAAGATCAGCCATTTTATCTTTAGCGATCTCTTCTACCTGGCCCCAGGTTACCTTACCCACTTTCTGACGGTTAGACTCTTTAGAACCTTTCTGGATCTTAGCAGCCTCCATCAGTTGCACAGCGGCAGGAGGGGTTTTGATAACAAAGTCAAAAGACTTGTCAGCATAAACTGTGAGTAATACGGGTAGTACTTTACCCATTTTGTCTTGTGTGCGAGCGTTGAATTGCTTGCAGAATTCCATAATGTTGACACCCTTAGAACCCAGTGCTGGGCCGATTGGTGGTGCCGGATTGGCTTGGCCGCCTTTACATTGCAGCTTTACATAGCCAGTGATTTCTTTAGCCATTTTTAAACTTTTTGGTTTTAGCGAATTGCGTTAAACAACTCTCCCAAATGCGATCTTAATAAGAGCAATATGAGAATTGGACGGCAAAGGTAGGGAAAAAATCAATTCACAGTACAAAAAACTAAATAAGATTTTATTTTACCAAAAGTATATTATGGATTTATATTTATCGAGGCTGCCTGTAGCCGATGCCACGATGAATCGCTGATAATGGCAGAATAGTATTGTTTTGAAGATAGCTTCCGTATTAGATTAGCCCGTTCAATAGAGTTGGGATGGGTGCTTATCCATTCCATAATTTCAGGGGTATCACCCCGCAAACGATGCAGTTTGTCAAAAAAATCTGCCATTGGCAGTGGGTTGACGCCCGCTGTCGCCAAATAGTGTACTGCCTTCGTATCTGCTTCAGTTTCCTGCGTTCTGTCAAATTTTCCTGAGGATAATTCTTTTAAAACTGTTTTGATGATCCCTAGGTTATCCCCGCCAAAAAGCATTGCAACAGATAATGCTATTTCCTTTACCATCCTTTTTTTGATATGGCCGCTTTCAATATGCCCTATTTCATGGGCAATGACACCTGCCAGCATCTCGGGGTTGTTACATTGCGCTATCAAGGCAGTGTTCACCATTATGTTACCACCAGGCAGCGAGTACGCATTTATTTCGGGATTTTGGTAGATGTATATATGTATTGTAGCAGTGTCTATTTTATTGCTGATGCAAATTCTTTGTTTTATGGTGTCAATGATTGTTTTTACTTCCTCGTCGGATATACTGCGATTCTTTAAGCCATATGCTTTAATAAATACGTCCGACATAGCTTTTTGCCGCTTAGCAGAGAAATTTTGGGCATGAAGCCATTTAGTCCATGGCAATTGGGCAAGTCCCATCCAAATAAGAAAGAAGCTCCCTGCAAACACAATAAATTGAATGGCTAATTTTTTCATTGCTTACCGGGTTTTATTAAGCGGTTGGTAAGGGCTCCCCAAAACCACCATTCTTTATGGTGTCCTTTGCGTACTGCAATTGCAGCAGAAATGTTCAGGATGATTTCAGTTACATTGAAAATTATTATTGTAAATAAATATCCAAGGTAAGTGTTGGTCAGTGGAGCATTGCCCGTAATTATCTTGACAGTCCAGCCAAATGCAACTGAATTCATAAAGAAAATAGTGACCTGGGAAAGTAATGCCTGCGTACAATGCCATTTTACATAGTATGTAGCCTTTCTGTTGAGCAGGAAAAATAATATGGATGCCAGCAGGTTGATAATAGGTAATGGTAAACCTGCCATTACAGCTATAACCGACATCAGGTAGCCGTTCGATGCTTTTTCCTTTTCATCTTCTCTTGGGCTGTAAGAAGATAGATTGTTTACAGGTTTTTGTAAATATTCCATATCCAGTTAGCGATAATGATAATGGCCAGTGCGACTGCCAGTATCTTATTTTGTTTAAGCTTGTTTTCAACAATATGCATAGAACTATATAGGCTGCGCTTTTTAGTCACTACATCAGCAAGCAACCATATAGGTAGTATTATCATGGCTGCTAGTGCCAGGTATCCAAATGGATTGATAAAAAAAGCTTCTTTCCAGTTCGCTTTGGTAATTGCTTGTACAGACCTGGTAGTGCCGCAGGCAGGGCAGGGTACACCTGTAACAGTTTTCAGAATGCAGACGTTTAAATGCTGTACATTATTAATAACTGAAACAGTTAGCCACAACCACCCGGCAAGTAGAAAAACAAACCACCAGCCATAAAATCGTTTTATACTGGTAGTATATGCCATATACATTACAAAAGAGCCATTTGAACGTTTTGCATGTTCAATTCCCGCGTGCGGCCCATCACAAGAAACCAATCCACGATCGTCCAGATGCCAAGGCCTCCGCAGGTAAATAATTTCGCTAGACCTAGCCCGGTTTCTCCAAGCATAAACCGGTCCACACCTAAACCACCTGCTAATAAAGATACAATCAGCATGATAGTTGGGTCTTTTAACGGTACTGATTGCAGTGTTAAGAATTTGGAATCATCGGCATTAATGAGCATATCTCGCAATGCTACAATTTGATAGCCTTCAAAGTTTTTGCTGTTTGACATAATGTACATGTCAACTTTCTGAGCATCCATTGGGTATAAGTTTTCTACAAAATACAGGTTTGTCGCAAAAAAAATAACAAATCTCACCGATTTTCCACGCTGCCCTTGGGCTAGGTTTAACGCATGGCATAGTTTTTTGTTCCCATATAATGCTGTGTATCACACAGATCATTAACCATTAAATCAGTTATATGAAAAAAACAGCGATTATCTGTTTATTCCCCCTGGCGATGGCTTTTGCCTCTTGTGGCAATAGCACTAAAGATAATGTACCGGGCAGTACGCCTATAGATTCTACGAATCTCAATGGTACAGCGCCTGCAACCTATGATGCCCAGGATCCTGCCATGCCCGATTCTCCGCGTAGCCAGGGAGCCAATGAAAGCGGCCTTAGGGCAAACACTGCAAGTTCTGAAGATAGCGCTAAGATGCGCTGATAGTTTACATTACTAAATCATAATTCTATGAAAGTTACCGGGATAATTTTATTGATAGTAGGCATATTGATGCTGGTCTTTAACAGCATCAATTTTAAGACAAAGGAAAAAGTGGCTGATATTGGGCCGCTGGAGATTAATAAGGAAAAGAAACATTCAGTTGGCTGGCCTGTTTATGTAGGCGGTATCGTGGTATTGGCGGGTGTAGGCCTGGTAATAGCCGGCAATAAGAAATAGCTAATTGAAGATTTTGATCAATCCGCCAAACGTTATCAGGATACCTAATGTAGTGATGCCATATAGCACCAGCTGAAAACTGGTGCCACTGTAGCTGCCTGTTAAGGTCAGTATGCAACTGAGCAGGCATAGTACAGCCCCGGCAAGTATCAAGATCAGGCCGCCCGATGTTTTCCTGGAATTACGCAGCTTTTTTATCTCGTTCATCATTTCCGGCAGGCTATGTTCCTCAAAGCCTCTTTTTATCAGCTCTGTTTTTATAGCCTCGTCATTGAGGTGGCTATCCAGCCATTCTCTTGCCGCTTGCTGTATGTTTAGTGTGTTACTCATTTATATGCTGCTAACCAATATACTATATTACATCTTATATTCAAATATCTATATTGATGTAGCTACAAATGTTACCATAGCGTTAATTGATGTTTTACTGCAATGTATAATCAGTACTTTTGTAATTGCATGAAAAGAGGCGATTTCCTGAAGGCAGGTACGGCAGTACTTTTAGCACCGATAGCAATGAAACTACAATCTTTGAAAAGCTGGGCCGATGAGCAACCCCGCACAGATATAATGCCTGTAATGTTTACAGGGCATGGCAATCCTATGAATGCCATTTTAAAAAATGAATTCAGCAAAACATGGGCGCAGCTGGGTACTGAGTTGCCAAGGCCGCGGGCCATTCTTTCTATATCTGCACACTGGCTTACCCGTGGCACCTACGTTACAGCTATGGAAAAGCCCAAAACCATACACGATTTCGGAGGCTTCCCCCGCGAATTATTTGAGGCACAGTATCCTGCACCGGGAGCTCCCGATGTGGCTGCAGATACCATGGCCCTCATAAAATCAACAGAGGTAAAAGACGATCATCAATGGGGGCTCGATCATGGCACCTGGTCTGTTTTGCTTCCTATGTTCCCTAAGGCCGATATCCCGGTTTTACAACTGAGTATAGATTATTACCAGTCACCGCAGTATCATTACCAGTTGGCTCAGCAACTCAAAGAGTTAAGAAAAAGAGGGGTATTGATCATGGGTAGTGGTAATATAGTTCATAACCTGGGCATGATAGATTTTGAGAACAAGCAGCAATTCCCATGGGCTTATGAATTTGATGCAAAGATCAAAGGTTTTATAGACAGTGGCGATCATGAAAGCATCATCCGGTACGATAAGCTCGGCAGTATCGCCCGTTTGGCGGTACCTACCAACGATCATTACCTGCCGCTGCTATACACACTGGGCCTGCAGGATAAAAAAGATGAGATCAACTATTTCAATGATAAAATGGACGCAGGCTCCATATCCATGCGTTCTGTCTTATTAAGTTAAAGTTGTAAAAATACTTCGCGGGAGTCCTGTTTAATTTTAAACACAATGCGTTATCTTAGTAGCTATGTTTAGACGTAGCCGGATAGCCATTCATATATGTATACTCGTTACAACACTTTCACTGGTGGCCATCAGTGCATGTAATAAAACACCAAGTGACCCAACGCCCGATAATAATACTGGTTACGGCGATCTTAAGTATACTATTAATGGCCTCTCCGATATGACAATGGAACGTAATGGTTCTGTTTCTCAAACTATCAACGTCAATTATGTTTCCGGCAAATTAGAGAATGTACTGCTTAGCTGCCAGGGGCTTCCTAAGGGTGCCACGGCTAAGTTTAGTCCTATATCCATCGGTAGCCCTTCTTTCACTACAATTTTTACCATCACTTGCAATCATGCTCCTGTAGGGGTATATCCTATTACAGTACGAGGCGGTAGTACCAGTTCAGGATTCACAGACTATAAAATAACGCTCACTGTTCTGCCCTACGCAAATGCTGCGGATGGCCTGGTTGGTTTCTTTGTAGAAAAGAGCCAGTGCAGTCAGTCTGGCTCCATGGGCGATACCTGTAAAGTAGAGAAAGACAGTACTATTAGTAATCGCATCTATATAAAAGGTTTCTGGAGTGGGGTATGGTCAAACAAAGTGAGTGCCGATATGAATCCTACTGATAATACTTTGAACATACCTGTGCAAACCACTAATGGTGTAAGTTTCAGTGGTGCCGGCACTTACGACGATAATACCATGATCGTTCATTATCGCGTTACCGGCAGTACGGTCGATGATACCTGTGCGTCAACTTTTTCCAGGGTATATTAGGGTATCTGTATCGTATCCTTCCCCGATTGCTTTTTTATGTGGCAGCAGTCGGCGCCAATCACATAAGGCTCGTTGACTACTTGTTTACCCTTTAAGTATCCAACGAAGTAAAAGTTGTCGTTTTTATTGACTAGTTTTTTTTGATATCCGTCGTCAAGCACGGTATATCCATTGGGCATTGTATTCTTGTCATGGTATATTTTATCGCCCGTCTTTGCGTGTAACGTATAAAAACTATCCAGCGCAACAGCATTGCCTGCCTGGTCTGTAACATTTGTCGTAACCATTGCAAACAGCATAGTGCACATCACGCCCTTGCAAGGGTCCGTATTAGCCTCCGTTATTTTCTTGGAGCATGAGGTAATTGTCATAGCATGGATCACGAGAAGAATAATAGCTGTCGATGAAAATTTCATTTCATTATGTTTAAGGTTATAACGGCAATAATAATGCCTTCATTTTCTGTAAAACGGAAACAGCTACATACTGATCGTACGTAGCTGTGCATCCAGGGTGATAGAGACAATGTCTTATTTAAGGTTGGGTGGCAGTATATACTACCGTAGCATTGCTCTTAGCTTTATAATTTACTGCAAATGTCTGGTCATTGCTTCTGCTGCAATGGCTTAATAAGTTCCTTGCTGTTGTAGACAAAGACAGGTTCTTGCCGTCTTTAGCAGCTTGTCCGTCAGTATTATTATCTGCAAGTGCCACAGTTACATGCTGGTTTGCAGCCACAGTATTTACTGATATGGTAAATTCGTTATTTGATTTTACTGTAAATGATTGATTAGCACCTTGTTTGCCCGATCCTATCACTACACCGGTAGTATTTATCTCAATAGCAGGTGCTAATACTAATTGTATGGTTTGAGATGCTGAAGCAGAAGCATTTACATCTGCATACGTATTATATACAAATGCAATGGTTAAAAGTAATATGAGGGTAATTTTTCTCATTGTTTGCTTCGGTTTCCCGCTTCAGTTATATAAAGATAATAACATACTATTAACAAAAGCAAACATTCCGTTAACGATTTCTAATCTATTTGTTAACGGTGTCTTTTATTTGCTGATAATCAGCTTTTTATGTTAGTGTTAAAAAAATAAAAATTTTATACACGTATTTACACTTGGCATTTTTTATGCCCGCGTAAGGCTATATCAAATAAAAAAGCCGGCGATAATTCGCCGGCTTTGCAGTATTTATAAAGAGATTATTTTACTTCTATTTCGCTTTCTACAGCTTCCAGTGAAATGTCTTCGCCACCATCAAGTACAGCCAATGCCGAGTACTTACCTTTTGCAAGATTTTTAGGCAATTCAAAGGTTACCAGCCTTCTTTGTTGCGGAAACATAGGAAACTCTATTTGGTCGAGTTTGGTTTTGCTGCCATCTGCAACTGCAGACAATTCCAGGTGTGCTTTACATTCCAGCATTACATCCCCTGTATTCTGGCATACAAGGTTATATGTGTTGGCCGCATCTTTAGCGGGTACCAGGTCGTAAGCCTTGATCTCCTTTTTTGTAACATTAGGTGGTGTCTGGTAGATATGCACACCTATACGTAGCAGGTTCCGCACGCTGGCCGCAGTTGTTTTGCTGGCAGATGCGTTAGCTTCTTCTACAGTTTCTATGAAGAGCATAGCCCATTTCATTTCTTTAGTGGCATTGGGGTCTTCAGGCATTTGCAGTTTTACGGTTACTTGTTTCGATTGGCCGGGTTCCAGCTCAATGAAGGTAGTGCTCAGCGATACCCACTTGGCGCAGGAGCGGGACAAGGTATCGGCGCGATAATAAATATGGCCACCCATACTGTCGCGAACCCAGTCATTCAGGTATAATTTAAATTGAACCTTTCGGGTAGAACCATTGGAAACGGTAACTACTTGCGACTCGCCCTGCCCGGCAGCAAGTTTAAAGTCAAGGGTCGTTGGGAAAGCACCTAAATTTTGTGCTACTGCATTAAATGCGCAACATAAAAAAAGGAGCGCGAACATGATGGGAAAGTAAAGTCGCCTCATATATGCAAAGTATACGCAAAAAAAGTATTTTTACATGATAAATGCAAAATAATCAACCAATTACTTACCGGATGAGGTTATTCTGTACCCTGTTAATAATCTTATTGCCATTCTCTAAGTCCCTGGCGCAGAATACTTTTTCGCTTAATACGACCACAGGTCTCAATTTTAATTTCAATACTGCTTCAAGCCTGGAAAACGATAACGTACTACAAAATGCATTTATCGTAACTGTAAGGCCTAGATCTTCTAATATTAGTGTATATGCCAGGATATATTATTATAGCGCACCATACGGATTTGTTCCCGGTAGTATGAACCTGGAATTAGACTATAAATCTGTTAACAGTACCACCGGCGTAAGTAATCTCGTTACATCACCATTCATTCTATCTACTTCCGATCAACGTTTGTTTAGTATAAGCAGACGTACAACAATATTTAATTTCTACTACGACCTTATTTGCACTGCCCCGGGTTACAGCACTGCTACCGGGCACTATAACTTTACGTTAATGTTTACAATGACCAGCCCGTGAGATATTTGTTTGCCATATTGATATTAATGATAACATTTGGAAAAGTGCGGGCGCAATCATCTACTACTGTTTCCGGTACTATAGATATCAGCGCATGTATGGGATTGACGATTACTAATCTCACCGGTGTTGTGTCTTTTAATGATGCTTCAGATTATATGTCGGGTATCACAATTACAAATGCTGCTACCATTGCCGTAAAAAGCAATGTAAACTGGCTAATTGATATTTCTGCCCAAAGTGCCTATTTCCAGGCTATGAGCAGTGGTGCCAGTGCCAATATGCCGGCAAGTGTCTTGCAAATCAGGAGAAATGGTACTTCCTCATACATTACTATGTCTACTAACTCACAGACGCTAAAAACCGGCAATAAAGGAGATGAGAATACTACTGGTAATAGCTTTAATACAGATCTAAGCATCAACCCCGGTTTTGGTTACAATGCTGGTAGTTATAATATAGGTGTATTATTCACGCTTTCCCAGCAATAGGTTTTATATTTACTCAGTTCCAATACAGCAATTAAATTTATGAAACGCATATTTCTTTCTTTATGCGCTCTGGCAGTGGTGTATAGCCCGCATGCCATCGCACAGGCAAAGCTTGTAGAAAAAGTTACGAAAAAAGGTGATGAATTAGTCATCCCTTTCGAACGTTATGTACTGCCCAACGGCCTGAACGTGGTAATACATGAAGATCACTCCGATCCTATTGTGCATGTAGATGTTACATATCACGTGGGTTCTGCCCGTGAGGAGATCGGTAAGTCGGGTTTTGCGCACTTTTTTGAGCACATGATGTTCCAGGGGTCGGATAATGTTGCGGATGAGCAGCATTTTAAGATCATTACGGAAGCAGGGGGAACATTAAATGGTTCTACTAACCAGGATCGCACCAATTATTTTGAGACGGTACCAAGTAACCAGCTTGAAAAAATGCTTTGGCTCGAAGCCGACCGTATGGGCTTTTTGCTGGATGCTGTAACACAGCAAAAATTTGAAGTGCAGCGTGCTACCGTAAAGAATGAACGTGGACAACGTTATGATAATGTCCCTTACGGCCTGGTAAACGAGGTGTCATCAAAAAATCTGTATCCTTATGGCCATCCCTATTCATGGCTGACCATTGGCTATATCGAAGATCTGAATAGTGTAAATGTGAATGACCTGAAAAATTTCTTCCTTCGCTGGTATGGGCCTAACAATGCCGTGTTAACTATTGGTGGCGACGTAAACACAAAAGATGTGTTGAAAATGGTAGAGAAATATTTTGGCAGTATACCACGAGGTCCTGAAGTAGATCCTGTTAAGGTGCCGGCGGTAGCGCTGGAAAAAGACAGGTATGTATCCATGGTAGATAACTACGCCAAACTGCCACAACTGAAGATCATATATCCCGGTGTTTCTTCTTTTGATAAGGATGAGGCTGCACTCGATTGCCTGGCAGAGATATTAGGGCAGGGTAAAACTTCCATCATGTACAAAAACCTTGTAAAGAAGCAAAAGGCGGTAAATGCTACTTGTTATGATGCAACAAGTGAGCTGGCAGGGGAGTTTACGATTTCTGTAATCCCTTACCCGGGGCAAAAACTTGCCGATATTGATAATACGGTGAAGGAGTGCCTGGCAGAATTTGAGAAACGCGGGGTTACTGACGAGGATATAGAAAAGTTCCGAAACAGTGCGGAAGCAGGTATGGTCAATAGGCTCGAAACTGTATCAGGAAAGGTTTCCCAGCTTGCATTATTCTATACTTTTACCGGCGATCCTAATGGTATTGGTAAAGAACTGAAGCGCTATACAAGCGTTACGAAGGAAGATGTAATGCGCGTATATGAAAAATACATTAAGGGTAAGCACAGCCTTACTGTTAGTGTACTCCCCAAAGGCAATGAAGATAACAAGGTTGCAGCGGATAACTACACGGTATCTACACAGGGCTATAATGCACCGGACTATGGCTACAGTAAGCTGAAATATGTAAAGGCCAAAGACAATTTCGACCGTTCTAAAATGCCCGGCAATGGCCCTAATCCTATAGTTAAGGTGCCTGAGTTCTGGAAAGACAGGGTAGGGGCAAATATCAACGTAATAGGTACACAAACTGATGAAATACCGGTAGTAACTGTATTGATGCACTTTGAGGGTGGACGTATGGTAGAAGGTAATGACCCAAAGAAAGCTGGTCTGGCAAGCATGTTTGCCGGTATGATGGAAGAGGATACTAAAAATTATACTGCAGAACAGTTTAGTGTTGCACTGGATAAACTGGGTAGCTCTATAGATGTGAATTCAGGTTATGATGGCATAGATGTAAGTGTGCGTTCACTGACTAAAAATCTTGACAAGACAATGGAGCTGGTGAAGGAGCGTTTGCTGAATCCAAAGTTTACTGAAGAAGCCTTTAACCGAAACAGGAAAAGGACTATCGAAAGCATTAAGAACGCATATGCGCGTCCTAACTATATAGCGAGTATTGTGTACAATAAATTATCATACGGCAATACGGTGCTGGGCTGGCCGGCTTCTGGTACGGAAACTACATTAAACAATATCTCACTTGCTGATATTGAAGACTATTATAAAAATTATTTCAGTAAGCAGAATGCAAGGATAGTTGTTGTAGGCGATGTTTCTCACGATAAAATATTGCCCAAACTTAAGTTTGTAGATCAGCTTCCTGATAAAACGATCTATGCCCCCGTGGTAAACCCTATGCCTAAACCTGCTAAGACACGTATTTATTTTGTAAATGTTCCCAACGCTGCACAAACAGAGTTCAGGATAGGCGATGTAACCAATCTTAAATATGATGCCCTGGGCGACTTCTATAAAATGACGGTAGCGAATTATCCTTTCGGTGGTGCATTTAATAGCCGTCTCAATCTCGACCTGCGCGAAGATAAAGGATGGACTTACGGCGCCCGCTCATCTTTTGATGGAGATAAATATACAGGCGATTATACATTCAGTGCAGGCATCAAGGCGGCGGCTACAGATAGTGCTATGATGGATATCATTAAGATATGGAAGCAGTACGAAAAGAATGGACCAACTGAAGAGGAACTGGCATTCACTAAAAGTTCTTTGGCGCAGAGTGATGCGCGTAAATACGAATCAGGATTCCAAAAAGCCGGTTTCCTTTCGCGTATTATGGAATATGATCTGAGCGCAGACTACCCTAAACAACAAAATACTATTTTGAGCGCTATGACGCTTAGTGAGCTTAAAGGCCTTATTTCAAAGAACCTGCCCGAAATGGAGCATGTAAACGTGTTGCTGGTAGGCGATAAAGCAGTAGTATTTGACGGCATCAAAAAACTGGGATACGATGTTGTAGAGCTGGATAAAGATGGCAACGAATTGACTAATTAATAAATATTTGCAACTAATAATGCCCTTGTCACATCTGACAGGGGCATTTTTTTTGTTTTAACCTTTTTTTCAGATTGTATTAACGCATTAATTTGCGCCTTTACTTGTACATTAGCACTCTTAACTCACACAAATATGTTACAAACAGATTATATACAAGTGCCCTATGGCAAAGCTGTATATGGCGAAAAAGAAATAGAAGCTGTAATGAGCGTGCTGCGTACAACTACGCAAATGGGTAAGCATGTTCGCCGCATGGAAGAACGCGTTGCAGCGCTTTATGCTAAAAAATATGGCATCATGGTAAACAGTGGTTCATCGGCATTATATCTTGCTGCTGATTTGCTCGATTACGAACCGGGTTCTGAGATCATTACACCGGTGCTTACATTCTCTACTACCATAGCGCCACAAGTAAAAAAAGGATGGGTACCTGCTTATGTAGATGTAGAAGAAGGTACTTATAATATAGATGTTAATAAGGTGGAGGAAATGATAACGCCTAAAACCAAGGCTATGATCATACCTAACCTGATAGGGAATTTGCCTGATTGGAAAAGGCTGCGCGAAATAGCAGACAAGCATAATCTTTTTGTACTGGAAGATTCAGCAGATACCCTGGGTGCAGAGATCGATGGAGCATCGTCTGGGCGCTTTACTGATATGAGTACAACCAGCTTCTATGGTTCACACATTATCAATTGCGCAGGCAACGGTGGTATGCTTTGCGTTAATACGGAAGCTCTTTACGATCGTGGACGTTTGTTGCGTAGCTGGGGCCGCAGTTCTTCATTGTTTGTAGAATCTGAGAAGATCGAGAATCGCTTCAATGTAGAAATAGAAGGCATACAATACGATGCTAAGTTTGTATTCGAAGAACCGGGTTATAATATCGAACCTTCAGAAATGGGTGCGGCGTTTGGTAACGTGCAGTTAGACGACCTGGCTCATAATATCGATACACGTACGCATAACTATAAGCGTATGCGCGAATTCTTTAGCCAGTACGAAGAGTATTTTATACTGCCTAAGCAATTGCCAAACTCACGTACAGGATGGCTGGCATTTGCAGTAACTATCAAAGAATCTGCACCGTTTACAAGGCGCGATATGCAGATATTCCTTGAGAAGAGGAACATCCAGACACGTACTGTTTTCACCGGCAATATATTACGCCAGCCGGGCTTTAAAAACTATGCGCACAAAGCTTCAGCCAATGGTTATACAGAGGCAGATAAAGTAATGCGTGGCGGTATGCTGCTGGCTTGCCATCATGGCCTGAACGAAGCTCAGATCAGCCATGTGATGGAAAGTGTAACTGAATTCATGAAAAATATCTAAGGTTTGCTTGATATAGTTTTTTTTATTGCCTTCGCGTATTTCAACAGCAAGCTGGCGCGCCGAAAAGGCTTGCCATCAGCTAGATGGGGTTTGTTTACAGTGCTGGCAATGCTGGGGGGCATCTTCATAGGTTCTATGGTTATCTATAGCACCTATCGTGGGCCTGTAGATTTCAATAGTGTACAAAGCTTTTTAATGCAGAACCCGCTGAAAGTGTTTACAGTGTATGCATTAGAGATAGGAGGCGCCTTGCTGATAAGGTATATCATTGAGCGCAAACCCGGTACTACCGGTAATGCGGAATAGCTACCAGCCGAGGGTTGTCTTCAGCTTAGCCATACCGCTTTTGCTTACAGTTATTTTAGCGCCACATTGCAGTAATGCAATGTGGCTTTCTTTTTCGTACGGTTCAATACGCACCAGCTGGCTGATGGGTATCAGGTAAGATCTGTGTACACGTATAAACAACTGGGGATCGAGGCTTTGCTCAATATGGCCTAGTGTGCTTTTCTTTAAAAAGCTGCCATCCTTTGTAACAATTTTTACGTAGTCATCATTCGCTTCCACGTAATAGATGTCCTGCGCAGGTATAATGCGTATCAGGCCATTGTCCTTTACAACTATCCTGTGCTGGTATCCTTCATACACATTATTTTGGCTGATGCCGGTAAACTGCGGAGTCTGAGATCCGGCACGCAACTGTATCCATTTTTGTACGGCCTTATCAAAACGCTCTCTGCTGATTGGCTTAAGGAGATAGTCTATCGCATGAGATTCAAACGCCTTCATGGCATATTCATCAAATGCTGTAGTAAAGATCACCGATGGTGGATTGTCCAGGAGCTCCAGCATTTCAAACCCATTTAGCTTAGGCATCTGCACATCCAGGAATATAAGGTCGGGTTGCAGTTCCTGTATAGTTTTAAAGCCTTCAAATCCGTCACCGCATTCTGCAACTACTTCTATCTCGTTATAAGATTGCAGGAAGGATCTTACCAATTGCCTGGCTAATGGTTCATCATCTATGATAATAACCTTATACATGTGCCTGGGGTATTTTTAATTTTGTAGTAAATGTGTTTGTTGTTTTTAGGGTCTCCAGCAGGTCGGCGCGTCCGTACAATAAGTGCAGCCTTCGCGCTATGCCTTCTAGGCCAAAGCCGGTACCTCTCGGTATCTGGCTGTCAGAATCGTACGGATTGCTGATGCTTATTTGCAGCATCGCATCTGTAAGGGCAATGTTCACCGCAATGGTTACCTCACCTATAGTTCCGTACAGGCCAAATTTAATGGCGTTCTCCAGTACTGGCTGTAGCAGGAAGGGGGGGATCATAGCATCATCTGTATATCCCTTATCGAATATTACCTTCAGCCTGTCCCCAAATCTTACCGATTCAATAGATAGGTAAGCCTCTATATAGCTCAGCTCTTCTTGTATCGGTATCAGGTCTTGTGCTTCGCGTTTTACAGAGCTTCTCAGAAAATCAGATAATTTACTGATCATTTCCTGCGCTTTTTCCGGTGCAATCATGGTTAATGCGCTGATGGAGTTAAGGCTATTGTACAAAAAATGGGGTTGCAGTTGTTGCCTTAGCTTATATAGCTCGGCCTCCCGGTGCATGGTAGTAAGGTCTGTTTGTTTTAAAAACTTAGTTTCTATTTTTTCAGCCTCATTTTGTAATGCAGCAAATGTAGAGATCCAGCAAAACACCAGCCAGTTTGCAATATACCTGATGGGCATACTGGCATATAGCCAATGCTCATAGCCTTCATATCCTTTTACAGGTATGGTCTTAAACAGGAACCAGGTAGTATATCCTGATGCCAGGGAAAAGAAGCTGCCAATAAGCAATGCGTACAGGGTTAGGCCAACACGGGTAGGGTAGGAGTTTAAAGTAAGCAACATCAGCCAGACAAACGTCGCCATGGTCAATGTGCTGATAAGGCTATCCATTAGAGAAATACCCGGCGGCATTCCCGTATAGAAAAACAATAGCCCAAAGTGTATTGCCCATACCAGTATTACCAGTAGGGGCAATAGCCACCGCATATTTTTTTGTATTAATGGCAATTATCGGCTGTTTGTGTTGCTACAGTTGCAGGTTCAACCCATACCGGTGAGGCTATTGGGGTTACCTCTTTTACTTCAGAAAACAGCAGTGCGCCGTGTTTCATATTTACTTCCTGCAGGTCTTTTACTGCCACTAGTTCCCACATCACCGTTCTTCCATGCCTGTCAACAAAGGTTGCTTCCTCTTCTTTGGCAACTACTCTTGCCTGGAACAATGCATCACGGGCATCCACACCATGTATCAGCCTCCATTGTTCTTCATATTGTTCCGTACTGATGCCGTCGCATTTGATACGGTAGATGATCTGTGCAGTATAAGCTCTCATTTTGTAAAAGTTAGTACCCTGTTTGCGGGATGTGATTAATATGATTTTATTTCAATGCTGCCGAAGCTGCAGTTGCCGCGTAATATCAATAGCTTTTTATCTTCATTGTTTGGCGCTGCGGTTCGCATAGCCCTGTGGTCTTCCACACTGCCAAATGTCGGCTCTATCTCTACCTGCAGCTCCCAGTGCGATGGAACGATCAGCTCTACACCGCTAAAGGTTACCTGCATATTCAGCACCATTGGTTGCGTAGTGCTGTCTGCCTGTATCATGTTTACCTCGCATCCGCCAAAAGTGCTTTTAATATTTCCACCTTTAAAGTCTTTAGAGGTTACTATCTCCTTCCTTCCGCCAAACGTAATATCTATATTCAGGCTGTTTTCATCATTCGTTACCACCTGCATATGGTCCTGCCAGTTCTTATGCTTCTTCGATTTAATGGCTATCATAAAACCGCCTATTATGAGTGCCAGCGGAAATACCAGGTGAGATGAGGTGGTGTTCAATATCCGGAACTCGGGCACCAGCTGCGCCACACCTATGAGTGTCAATATCCACCATGCGTGGCTATGAAAACGTTTTTTTACACCTATCAGCAAGCCTATAGCAATCAACGCTACCGGCCATAATATATCCCAGTCAAAATAAAACATGCCCAGTTTCTTGAGCAAAAGAAATACACCGAGCAGGGCTACTATTGCACCGAACCATACTTTATCGCCCTTCTGACGCCTGTTATACCTTTGCCTGTTCCATTCTCTTCTTTGCTGTCTCCAGTTCGGGTCTTGCCTGTTCCAGCCTTGTTGCCATTCCTGAATATTATGTTGCATCGTCTATTAATTTAACGATGTAAAAGTATTATCTACCTGTAGCTTATGAAAGTTCTATTAGGTAAAGTATTAATGGAAATCGGTAAACGGACGATTATTGTCGGGGAATGATAGGACTTAAAACAGGTAGCCGGAACATCAGGGATTAATACAGCCTTTCGGGTGCCCAATTCAGTTTTGTGAAGGTCTTTTTCCGCAGTGCAAAATATTGCCAGATAATGCTTTTGTTATAGATGCCGCCTGTGTCGCGGTGAGTAACCATTTTCTTGGCTGCCTTTCTTTTTTTAAGCCATTTGCCAAGGCTTCCGTAAAAGTGAAAATGTGCCTTAATGATCGTAAAAGTGCCCACAAAATTGCCACCGGCAAGCATCTGTAATCCTGCTATTCCATCCAGTATCAGCCTTAGCGGGAATAGCCATGCCAGCTTGGCGCCCCGCTCATTCTTGAGCAGCAATACCAGGCTATTTCTAAAATTGTAGTATAATTTCTGCGGACTGCCGTAGCTGATGACGCTTCCACCCACATGATAAACGGTAGACTGGCCTGTGTAACCGATCTTATAGCCCATATTGCGCAATCGCCAGCATAGGTCTACTTCTTCCATGTGCGCATACAGGTCAGAATCCAGGCCACCTACCTGGTGGTAAAGATCTGCGCGCACTATAAAACATCCGCCCGATGCCCAGAATGTTTCAATATCATCATTATACTGGCCGTTATCGGTTTCCAGGTCATTGAAAACGCGGCCCCTGCAGAAGAGGTAGCCCCATTTATCCATAAACCCTCCGGCGGCGCCGGCATACTCAAATTTTTCTTTTTCTTTCCAATACCTGATCTTAGGCTGGCACGCTGCCAGGCCGGGGTATCGCTGCATAGCATGCAGCAGGGGAGGGAACCAACCTTCTGTAACCTCAAAATCCGCACTCAATAGCACATAGTACTTCGCGTGTATTTGCCGGAGCGCTTCATAATAGCCATTGGCAAATCCTTTATTTACTGCAATTTGCAGTGTATGTACCGTCGGGAAGTTTGTTTGTACATATTCCAGGGTATCATCCGTAGATGCATTATCTACAACTACCACGTCATATCCTGTAGATGCCTGCGCCACGATAAGAGGCAAAAAAAGCTGGTGCCATTTTTTGCCATTATAGCTGAGAATGACAACAGCAGTATCTTGCAGGCTGGTAATCATTGCAAAAACAATGATTATTTATACTTAGGCTCGTATAATGTATTATCAGGAACGGTGATGTTATCGTTTTTCTGATACTTATGTTCGTAAAGGTTATAACAACCTGCCCATGCAAAAATGAAATAACCGAAGAAAAACAGCAGGAATAAAAAGCGCGATTTCGAAGGTTTGCTTAATTCTATATCCGCTGGATTTGGCAAGTCTTCTCCCTGATTTATTAAATGTTCCTGGTTGTGTTGCATGTGCGAAACGATAAAATTTTCCGGCCACAAAAATAATAGTTATTCGGTCAAAATCATAATATTTTTACCCTTGTTTTCGTTTTTTACACGCCTTTATGCGACAATATCTCAACTGGAAGACATATCTGATAATTATTGCTGTATTTATAGTTGGGGCTTCGCTGTCTTATACTAATACTTTGGCAACCAAATTAGCCAACGAGGAACGTAAGAATATCAAGCAATTTGTAGACGTAATTAAGATACAGGCTATATCCAATGATCCTGTTGTTTTTCAGTATGCAAATTTGGTGTTACAGCAAAACCGTACTATCCCGCTGATATTGACAGACGAGAAGGATAATATAATAAGTCAAAACAACCTGGATAGTATAAAGGTTGCAAAAGATACGTCTTACGTTCGCAGGAGGTTGGATGAGTTCCGACAACTACATCCGCCGGTAGAGTTTTCTTATATATCGGGTAAGCAGCGTGTTTACTACGGAGAGTCTTATTTGTTGAGACAATTGCGTTACTATCCTTACGTACAGCTTACCATCATCGTAATATTCCTGCTGATAGTCATTTTTGCCATTACTTCTGCCCAGCGCTCACTTCAAAACCAGGTATGGGCCGGGTTATCAAAAGAAACAGCTCACCAGTTAGGCACACCGCTGAGTTCTATGGAAGGCTGGCTGCAAATACTACATGATGAGGATGAGGGAAATGAGGCTGTCGAGGAGATGCGGAAAGATCTGGACAGGCTAAAATTGATAGCTGACAGGTTTAGCAAGGTGGGTAGCGCTCCGCAGCTGATAGAGGAAAATTTGGTGGAGCGCATGAACAACATGGTGGCTTATATACAAAAGCGTGCACCTAGCAAAGTAAAGATCGCATTGCATACAGATACACAAGAGATACTGGTGAATATGAGTGGCCCGCTCTTTGATTGGGTATTGGAGAACTTGATCCGTAATGCATTAGACGCAATGGATGGGAAAGGCAATATTGATATCAGGCTCATGGATCAAAAGCAGCAGGTGATAATTGATGTATCTGACACGGGGAAAGGCATCCCCAAATACCAGGTTAAAAAGATTTTCACCCCCGGATTTACTACTAAGAAACGTGGCTGGGGGCTTGGGTTATCGTTGGCTAAGCGCATTGTTGAACAGTTTCACCATGGTTCCTTGTTTGTTAAGCAAACCGAGGTAGGGCGTGGTACTACCTTCAGAATAATCCTGCGGAGATAAACGTTTTTTGTTTTTAAAGTTTTCCGTGGCACTTTCCTATCTCAAAAAATAAGACGGTTGCTGTCTTAAAAAAGAGGTCTTTTAGTTTTTATGATATAATAGGAAGGCATCTTCCTGCCAGCTCTTTACTATAGTAAAACGGGTAGAATCGGGCGCAGGATCTTCTCTTCTTAAAAAAATATAATCACAGGCTGTATCAGGTTTGGTGCTATTGGTTTTACGCTCGTCAATCCAGTTAAACTGGCCCGTACGCCCAAGTTTTTCCGCATAATAGTTAAGTGAGTTACCTGTAGCAAAAAATCCTGCAACTGTTATGTTTTTTTTGCTGGTATCGTGTGCTATTATATACTCTATAACATCCCTGGTGTAAGTATCATCCCACCAATCGCGCACACTTCTGAAATTGGCTTCTTTAGAAATATTGAGAATGCAGATAACAGCAATTGCGACAGGTATCGGCATAATAAAAATCAGGTATTGGTGTCGCAAAAATGCGAATAAAGAAAATATGGACAAGATAATGAGAGGATATAAGAACATAGAAGTTCTGCCAATAGGTAGCTTAATACTAAGTAGGTAGAATTGTGCATTGATGCAGATGGCGCTCAATACAAATATACCTGTCCCTATTGTATATATTCTGATACGACGATCCCCCCATTTAATAGCGGTTATAATAAACGTAATAATCATTACTACCAATAGGCCTATACTCATTTCCATCCTTTTGCTGTAGAGATCCCAGTAGCCGAAATAGTTTAATAATAAGGTGAAAAATGTGTCGCGAACAAAATTATTTTCACCGCCGTAATAGAGCTCATTATGCTCCATTAGCCTTAATATGGGATATGCGCAAATTGCCATACACACCACGCCATATATTAATGGTAGCTTTATTGCTTCCCAAAGCCTGTATATTGATTTTTGCTCTCTCAGATGCATATAGGTAATAGCAAACGCAACAATCATAATAGAAAGTACGGCGGGCATTGTAGAAAAATTTGCGTACATGGCTAATACTGCAAACAGTAGTGAAAGGTGCAAATGTTTCTTATTATACTGCTCCATTAATAGCATCAGCTGATAAATGGAAAACAGCATGAGAGCTATAGTAAGTCCATAACCACGGCAAAGCCCGAAGAAGTGAAGTATGGAATAGTTACCAAGTAACGCAATGAAAAAAGATAGTCGTACAACGGTATTGTTGAAGTAAATGCCAGATATTTTATAAGATGTATATATGTATAGCAAAAATGCCAGTAGATTAGGCAGCCTTAGCAAAAACTCGCTTTCGGAAAACTGTGCACATATTTTTGTAAGTAAGGTATTAAGTATATGGTTGTTGGCCGCGGGAAAACTATTAGTTAAGATCTCCCATACAGGAGCTTTTACATACTGAAAAAGCGTCCAGCCTTCGTCGCAGGTTATTGCAACGGTAAACGTACGTATACCTACATAAACAAAGGCAACAAGGCCTGTTATGATATAGAGATAGAGGCTAGGGTAGCGCTTCACAACAGCTAAGCTACGAAATTACTATCCACTTCATATAGATTTGCAATATGTGTGTGTGGACAGCTATGTTGATCTGTCAATGCACTGGATCTTTTATTGCAAAAGTGCGGACTGGTAG
The DNA here is from genome assembly GCA_018267955.1 of Bacteroidota bacterium. Lineage (GTDB taxonomy): Bacteria > Bacteroidota > Bacteroidia > Chitinophagales > Chitinophagaceae > Polluticoccus. The sequence continues at coordinate 1,105,475 of JAFDXL010000009.1, read as the reverse complement.
GCTTGCTATTGGCTATAACTTCAGGATAATTCTGCGGAGATAAGCGTTTTTTTGGTTTTTCTTTTTTGACTTTTAAGTTTTCCGTTTACATTTGCAGACCTCAAAAAAAATGCGGCGGTGGCGAAACTGGTAGACGCACTACTTTGAGGTGGTAGCGCCTGAAAGGGCGTGGGAGTTCGAATCTCCTCTGCCGCACTTTTTAAAGCCTGCTACGTTCAGGCTTTATTTTTTTTCAAATAATAGATAAGTACTGTCCTGGTAAGCCTGCACTATTTTGAAGCTGTTATCGGCAGGCCATCTGTAATCTTTCCTGATAAAAGCATAATCATAGTTTTCATAGTTTACGGTATCTGCATCAAATATCTTTACTATAGTAGCAATGCGCCCGGGGGCCAATCGCTCAGCATAATAGTTCATGGAGTTGTCGGTGCTGAACATTCCCATTACGTGTATCGGGCCCTTTTCTTCTTTGGGTAGATGAGCTACTATGTATTGTATGGCGGATTTGGTGTAGGTCGCATCCCACCAATCCCGGGTTGAAATGAAGTTAGCTTCCTTTACCACATTGAAGATGCTTAGCACGCCAAATGCCAGGCACAATGCTGTAGATGCTGTCTGATATTTGTTTTTCCAATTAGAAAATAAAGTAAACAGGGACAACATCAATAATGGAAATAGGTATAAACCTGTTCTGCCGACAGGCAACTTTACACCCAGTAGGTAAAATTGAAGATTGATGAGCAGGATAGCTACTAAGAGGATGGTTACAGGTATCGTGTAGCGTATATTGTCAGTTAAACTTGTTTTTAGGTTTCGATAGGTAAATACACAACCGGCAATTATAAGGGCAAGTATGATGTAGCTTGTAATGCCGGGGCGTTCAAAGATAGCCCAGAAGCCAAAATAGCCTTGCAATACACTGTAAACGGTATCTTGAATAAAACCTTTTTCGCCGCCAAAGTAAGCCTCTCCCATACTAACCATTCTATAAATAGGATAGGCCGATATAGCTGCTATTGCAAGGCTATACAATAGTGGCAGTTTTAAGGCATCCAAAAGTTTGCCGGAACGATGCCAGGAAACGAATGTTGCAGTTAGCATCAGGGCCAGCAAAGCAGGCATCATCGAGAAATTGGCATACATACTTAACGCTATTGTTAGCAGGCTAAGATGCAATTGCCGTTTGCGCATGGTTTGGCTGTAGGATATTAACTGGTATATAGAAAATAGCATCAGTGCAATAGCCAGGCCATAGCCCCGGCACAACCCGAAGAAGGTAAGTAGTGTAAAATTACCGATCAACGTGGTGAAGAGGCCAAGTTGTTGCCATTGGTTTTTAAAGTAGAGTAGCGATATTTTGTATGCGGCATAAAAGTATAAGATCGACGCTAGTAAATTGGGAAGCCTGATAGCAAACTCGCTTTCTGAGAACTGGATACACAACTTGGTAAGCAGGGAATTAAGAATATGGTTATTGGCTGCCGGAGAGCTATAGCTTACTATATCCCAAACAGGTGTGCGCGCATATCCAAATAGTGTCCAGCATTCGTCATAGGTGATAGCAACGGTAAATGTGCGAACACATATATAGCAGAACGCGACAATGCCAATAAGCCAGAATGAATAGTTGGATCGGATAGGCTTCATTGTTCAGATGTTTACCACCCGCTGGCCAATACATCTGCTATATGCAGTGTTTGCATGGGCAGGTTGTTTTTATCTATATATCCCTGCACATGCATCATGCAGGATACATCTGTAGATATCATGTATTTGGCACCGGTTTCCAATGCGCTTTGCACCTTGGTTTGCGCCATACCCAATGATATCGGTTCGTACTTTACTGCAAACGTACCTCCGAAGCCGCAACAGGTTTCACATTCCTTCATTTCCACCATCTCCAGTCCTTTTACGTGTTCCAGAAGTTTACGCGGGCCTTGTTTGATGCCGCATTCGCGTAATGCACCACAAGCATCATGATAGGTAGCTTTGCCGTTAAATGTCGCTCCCAGGTCTTCTACCTTAAGGATCTCCGTAAGGAATTCTGTAAACTCATACATATTGCTCCGAACCTTATTACTCAGCAAATGTTCGGGCGTATTCTGCGTCATTTTATCGTAGTAGCTGCGTACAAAGCCGGTACAGGAGCCGCTGGGTCCAACGATGTATCCTTCACCATCAAAATCATGCAGGAATTTCTGGGCTACAGCATGTGCTTCTTGCCCGTAGCCTGCATTGTAGGCGGGTTGCCCGCAGCAGGTTTGTTTGGCGTTATAGCTTACCTCGCACCCTAGTTTTTCCAACACTTTTACCATGTTCATTCCTGTTTGGGGGTATAGCTGATCTACAAAGCAAGGTATAAAGAGTTGTACTTTAGTCATTGGTACGGAGGCTGTTTTGTGTTGTAAAAGTAAGTTGTTTCGGCTATGCTTTATAGGCACGGCTGTTTTTGATCATCTTGAGCGCGGCGATGGCCGCTTCTTCGCCTTTATGGCCATGCACGCCACCGAGGCGTTCCCAGGCTTGCTGCTCGTTATCTAAGGTCAGTACGCCAAAGATAACCGGTATGGTAAGTGTTACGTTTAATTGGGTGATTCCCTCTGTTACCGCTTTGCACACATAATCAAAATGGGGGGTACCGCCGCGTATTACCGTTCCGAATGTAATGATAGCTTCAGGAGCGGTATCCTTTGCAATAGTGTTATCGTGCAATTGCCTGCAGGCAAAGGGTATCTCGAATGCACCCGGAACAAGCAGTTTGTGCGTTACTACCGCATTGAATTGTTGCAATATCCTTTCGCAGCCTGCTACCAGTTCATTAATGATCTTATCGTTCCACTCTGTATAAACAATAGCTACGCGTGCGTTTTGCAGCGATGCCAGTGCAGATGTGTCCAGTAACGAGGTGCTGTTTGCCGATTGTGCCATAAAAATAAAACCCCTTTTCGCCGTCAAAGGTAAAAAGGGGAGTAATATGATGTTTATAAAAAATTAATCATGTTCGCCAAGATGGCCCAGGTACCTGTCAATGTCACGTGCCTGTTCGCTCAATGGAAATTCATCCTTAATGCGCTGATAATATTTCTTTGCATCTTCCGTTTTGTTTGCTTTTTCGCAAACCAGGCCCAGGCGCATCAGGTACATCGGTGTCAGCTTATCGTCGTTCTTGTTGCCGGCAGCTTTTTCATAAGCTGACATCGCCTTTGAAGTGTTGTTGGTTTCCATGTAAGCATCGCCAAGAGCGCCGTTAGCGGCGTATCCCAGAGAACTGCCGTGTGCATCAAAATTTTCCAGGTACTTAATAGCATTTTTAGCATCGCCCATTTGCAGATAACAAACACCGGCGTAGTAATTGCACATATTAGCCGTTTTAGTGCCGCTGTATTTCTTCATTACCTTCAGGAAGCCAAGGTGTTGTCCATCACCATTAAGAGCCCTTTGCAGAGAATCTGCTTCAAAATAACGCTGCGCAAAGGCTATGCTGTTGGCAGCTTTTGTTTCGCGAGGGCCCATGTATAATTTGTCGTAAGCAAAATAACCTACGATAACTACCAGCACTACTAAAACGATGGTATTGATACGATTCTTATTCTTCTCATACATTCCCATCATGTTGTCGAGGGTCTTGTTGTCCTCAATAAGGGTTGCATTTTCAATGCCTGGCTTATTTCTTACTGTATTTGCCATTTAAGTACTTATGATTTGTAATTGATTTAGTATGGTCGTTTCTGTTGAAATTAGTCGGTAATATAAGGATAGTTTTCGTCAACGTATATATCCTTGTACAATTCGCTGTCATCAGGCCATGGGCTTTCTTCTGCAAACTGTACGCATTCTTCCACTTCGCTCTTCACTTTTTCGTTGATGGCCTCGATCTCCGCTTCTGTAGCCCATTTATTATCCATAATGATCTGCAGGGTAGTGTTGATCGGATCTTTTTCCTTGTATTCCTCTACTTCTTCCTTGCTGCGGTATTTTGCAGGGTCGCTCATAGAGTGGCCACGGTAGCGGTAAGTTTTTATTTCGAGGAAAGTTGGTCCGCCTTTTTCACGGGCACGTTTTACGGCGCGTTCTATGGCTTTGTGTACTTCTTCGCAGTTCATACCATCCACGCTATCGCCCGGCATATCGTAGGCATCAGCCATACGATAGATGTCTAAAGCTTTGGAGGTACGCTCTACCGATGTACCCATAGCGTAATGGTTGTTCTCGCAAATGAACACTACAGGCAGGTTCCACAATACAGCCATATTAAAGGTCTCGTGCAGCAGGCCCTGGCGCGCCGCACCATCACCAAACATACATATCGTTACCCTGTCGTTGTTGTTATACTGATCTGCAAATGCGATACCTGCACCCAGGCCTATCTGGCCACCCACAATGCCGTGGCCGCCAAAGAAGCGTTTTTCTTTAGAGAAGAAGTGCATACTACCGCCTTTACCCTTGGTGCAACCTGTAGCCTTGCCATACAGCTCTGCCATACACTCTTTGGCAGGGATGCCCTTAGCAATAGCCAGTCCATGATCGCGGTAAGCGGTAATCAAGTTGTCATCATCCCTGATAGCTGTCATCATCCCGGCTGCTACCGCTTCCTGGCCAATGTACAGGTGGCAGAAGCCGCGTATCTTTTGCATGCCATATAGCTGGCCGGCTTTTTCTTCGAAGCGGCGGAGCAATAGCATGATCTCGTACCAATACAAATATGTTTCTTTACCGAAAGGAGTCTGCACGGTTTTTCTAAATTTGTGCGAAAATATAAAAACTTTCGTTCGTTTCTGTCGCTTGGCTACAATAAAGAGTATCACATTAGTACAATTTCGTAATTATACGTCCTCCGGCTTCGGTTTTGACCGCCAGGTGACCTGTATTACAGGCCCCAATGGCAGTGGAAAGACCAACCTGCTGGATGCGGTGTACTACCTGTGCTATACCAAGAGCTATTTCAGCGCCTACCAGCAAAATAGTGTGCAAAAAGGCATGGATGGCTTTAGGGTGGAGGGTACTTTTTACAAAAACGACCGCAAAGAGATCATCAGCTGCAAATGGAAGCAGGGCAAGAAAGAGATTTTTGCTGATGGAGCCCTGTATGAGAAGCCTACAGACCATATAGGCAAGTACGCTGCCGTGATGATAGCCCCCGATGATATGGAGCTTATCAACGATGGCAGCGAGCTGCGCAGGAAATGGGTGGATGGCATTCTGAGCCAGACAGATACCCATTACCTGGAATGCCTGATGCGGTACCAAAGGGTACTGCTGCAGCGCAATGCCTGGCTGAAGCTGCAGGCCACCAACCCATCGACGCACAGTGCAGAGCTGGAGTTTTATAACGCGCAGTTGGCTGCGGATGGCGGCTATATTTATAATAAGCGCAAAGCCTTCAGCACTGAGTTCCTGCCTGTATTGCAGAAATTCTACAATGAATTATCATCCAGTAAGGAGTATATAAACGTTGTATATCAATCTGATATGCACCGGCAACCGCTGGCGCAATGGCTGAAAGACGGGTTGCAAAACGACCTGCGTATGCAGCGTACCCTGAGAGGCATACATAAGGACGATTGGGAGTTTACGCTAAACGATACACCGATAAAGAATTACGGATCACAGGGGCAGAAGAAGAGTTTCCTATTTGCGCTGAAGCTGGCACAACACGCTTACCTCTGCCAACTGCTGCACCACAAGCCTATACTGCTGCTGGACGATGTATTCGAAAAGCTGGACCAGGACAGGATGGAAGCCCTGCTGCGCATAATACGCACAGACAACTTTGGGCAGGTGATATTGACAGATACACACGCAGCGCGTGTAAAAGCAGCCTTTGGAGAAGGTGTGGAAGTAGGCTTCATAGAGCTTAGCTAGCAGGCATCTTTCTTTAATGATATAATAATCCATTCATAGGGAAAGGTTCCCTTTTTTTCATTATTTTGTAAAAGTTACTTTAGAGAAAACCCATAACTCCATTGCCATATGCACTATAGTTTTAACCAGGCTCATGAGAGAGAATATTGAATATCTTGATATATTTAATAGTTTGCCCGTCGCCACAATTGTGTTACGGGCGGATAAGCCCGATTTCACTGTTGCAGCGGTAAATAGTTTTTACCTGAAGCTTGCCGGGGTGCAAAGGGAAGCAATGACAGGCAAACGTTTTTTTGAGCTGGACCATATCGCGCCCTTCACGCAAGACCCTGAATGGGAATCATCCTTATACAACGCCATAGAAACCGGCAGGCCGGTAGAGACACCCGTTGTAAAGTTTGCGATCAGAAACGGCAGCGGGCAGCGGGAATTAAGATATGTATCGGTGCTACATAAACCTGTACTGAATGAAGAGAAGCAGGTAACGCATATTATAAGCATAGTAACCGATTGTACCCAGGAATACCTCACCAGGGAGAAAGAAGAATCCATATTAATAGACCTCGTAAAAAAGGAAAGGTTCCTCTACGAAACTCAGCGGATAGCATTGATAGGCAGCTGGGAAGTAGATATGGAGCGAAGCATCATCATCTGGTCTGATGTGGTAAGAGATATCTATGAAGTGCCGGATGATTTCGTAGCGACCTTTGAATCGAGTATGCAGTTTTACAAGGAGCCATCGCAGAGCAAGCTGGTGCAGGTAGTGGAGGCTGCTATCCGGGATGTTTCGAGGTTTGACCTGGAGCTGGAAATAGTAACCGCGAAGGGCAACGAACGCTGGATACGCATTACCGGTATGGCAGATGCTACGCCCAATAACACACCCCGCATTTATGGCACCACCCAGGACATCACTGAACATAAAAGGATAGAACAGGCATTTATAGAATCGAGTGATAAATACCAGTCGCTGATACAAACCGTTGATGGCATTGTGTGGGAAGCCGATGCCGAAACCTTGTCGTTCTCATTTGTAAGCGACAAGGTAAAAAGCATACTAGGTTACAGCCCCGAGGAGTGGTATAGCGACCCGGATTTCTGGGCCAATCATATACACCCCGAGGACAGGGCACAGGCAGTGCAGTATTGCCTTGTAAAGACCCGGGAATCCCAGAACCACAGCCTCGATTACCGGATGATAAAAGCAGACGGCGATATCATCTGGATAAAGGATATTGTATCTGTGATCGATGAAGATGGCAAGCCTAAATGGCTGCGCGGGCTGATGGTGGATATTACAGAAACACATCGCCTGAATGAACTGGACCACCTGGAAAAACACATCCTGGAGCTGAATGCGCTGAAGGATATGCCTGTTGAATCTGTATTAACAGAGTATATCAAAGGTATTGAATCTATATTCCCCGGCCTCATTTGCACTATACACACCATCAAGAACAACCGATTGTATAACTGGGCATCTCCATCGATGTCAGATGAATATATTAATGGCATTAGCGGTATAGAAATAGGGGAGGGTATCGGTTCCTGCGGCACAGCCGCGTATCGCAAAAAGCAGGTAATAGTTAGTGATATTGCCACTGACCCGTTGTGGATAGATTATAGAGACCTGGCACTGGCACACAGCCTGAAGGCATGCTGGTCTCAGCCGGTGATAGACTCTAAAGGGACCATCATGGGTGTACTGGGCGTGTATTACAGGGAAGTGAAAGAGCCCGAGCCTATGCACCTGACCATTATTGAACGCTCTGTAGAGATACTCAGGATCATCCTGGAAAACAGGCAAAATGCTGCGCTGCTGAATGAGATGTCTATGCTGATGGTGCAGGGGCAGGAACTGGCCAACCTGGGCAACTGGCAATGGGACATCGTGAACAATATAGTGGTGTGGTCTGATGTGCTGTACCATATATACGGATTGGATAAAAAAAGCTTTAAAGCCACATTTGAGGGCTACCTGGAACTATTGCACCCCGAAGACAGGCAGCGTGTGTATAACGACATCAGTACCGTGCTGCAGACGGGCAGGGATATAGTATTTGAAGAGCGCATCCTGAGGCCGACAGGGGAGCTTAGGAACCTGAGATCGTGGGGGCGGCTGATACGCGACGAAAGCGGGAAGCCGATAAAGATGATAGGCGCCTGCCTGGATATTACCGAAAGCAAAAAAACAGAAGCAGAACGGCAAAACTATATACGCGAAATAGAAGCGCAGAACCAGCAATTGCAGGAGATAGGCTGGAAGCAATCTCATGTGGCACGTGCCCCGGTGGCGCGCATTATGGGGCTGATAGGGCTGGCCGGTAAACCTAATGTAGATAAGGATGAGCTGCTGCAGCATATTATGGCCACCGCGCAGGAACTGGATGAAGCCATCAAAGAAATATCGGGGCTGACCAATAAGCAATAAATGAAAGGCTGTTTTGCTAACAATTGCTAACCTTTGCTAAGGTGCTGCTCACCTGTTGCTAACGCAAATGCTCACCTTAGTGAACGAATTTTGGCGGATAAAAATAGTGTTTTGCTAACCTTTGATAACGTTTGCTAACTTTTGTTAACCTTTGCTAACCTTTTTGTTGGTGAGGAAGCGGAAAAGCTTTTCTGATAAGGGTTTACAGTATGTCAAAGAACAGAATCGTTACTGCAAAAATACGAGAAAATGATAGAATAGAAAAATATTTATTTTAAGCCTAAAATAGCTTTGGATCACGCTGTCTTTTCTTGATGTAATCTTTGTAATTGGATGCAATTTTATCGGCATTAAATTTCAAGAATTGACCTACTAAGAAAGAGTCCTCACAACTGCATGTATCTAAAAGAAATTCCATAGTTCCGTCTGTTCCGCACTTAGCGTCAGCATTAATAAATCTCATGTCATCAAAAACTATCTTAGTCCGGTTATCCTTATAGTATATCGTCACCCTAATATCAATATCAGCATTTTTAATGCACCCATTCCTATATCCTTTAAAGTGGATATAGTATCTAGATGAATATGTTTTATCTTCCTTTTGATGTTCTACATTCTTGCATCTAAGCTCTTTAGACAAAAAATCACTGGCTATCACAGATACCACATCCTCAGTTCTATTGTAAACATTATGTATGTATTCTAGGTAGTACCTCCCGCCCTCATTCTTGCTAATATTTGCTTTGAAGCTTTGACAATAGGATGATATTGGCATGAGTATAATAAATAATAATAAGTATTTCATGGATAAGAAATTAGACGACAAATGTATAATACTTACTATTAAATATCCAGAAAGACGACCGCAATCAACATTTTAAGATCATTAAGCTTTAAGGAATAAAAAAGGAGGCAACAGCCTCCTTTTGTGTGTACTTAATTATTCTCCGTGTACTTCTTGAAATTATTCAGATTGCCTGCCAGCCTTGCTGCTGCATTTCTACAGGGTTTTGATTTTCGGCATCGAAGGTGATGGTTAGGTTGGTGTTGCCGCCGTTACCTTCGAACAGGGTAGTAGCCTGGCGGCCATCGCCCATGGTGTAGCTGATCTTTTTCGGTTCCTGCACTTCGTCGTAAGTGGCTTCGAAATCAAAGCCGAAGCTGCCGTCCTTGGCTTCCATGCGTGATTTTAGTTTACCTCCCGGCCTCAGGTCGTTTTCTGCTTTAGGACAATGCCAGTCGTCTGCTGCAAAGTTCCACTGGGTCATGTGTTCGGGCTTGGTATAGTAATCCCAAACTTTTTGAACGTCTGCCTGTATCGGCGCCTGAACTGTGATTTTTGTTGTGCTCATGTTATTGGTTTTATGTGGTTATTATTTGTTTAATTGCTGTAAGAGATCATCGAGGCTTTCCAGCGTCATGGTGAGGCCTTGCTGCAGACCCATAGCGATCACTTTTTCGAGGTCGGACAGTGAATTATAAGTAACGATGGTTTCTACCGCAGACTTCTCTCCAAGATCATGAAAAGAAGCATCCCAATTGGCACGGGGCAGATCGGGGTTCAGGTTGCCACTAGCATCGCAGAAACCATCGAGCGCCTTATAGTTATCTATAGGATCGATCTTCAGGTAATCCATACGGCCCCAGTATTCTGCACCGCCGGGATCTACCATGGCGTAGAGCCAGTGGCCGCCTTCGCGGAAATCCATTTCCTTTGTTTTGGTGGTAAACGGCTTGGGTGCAAACCAGCGATCGAGGTACTCGCTTTTGGTATAGCAATCCCATACCAGTTGGCGAGGCGCTGCAAATTCACGTTTTACGGTGATGGTGTTGTTTCCTTTATCTACCAGGAAATCAAACTGTAAGTTCGGATTCATTTATTCTTATTTTGAAGTTCTAATAATATATTATCTATCTCGTTGAACCTGTCTTGCCAGATCTTACGAAATTGTTCCAGCCATTTATCGATCTCCTTCATCTTCTCTATCTCCAGTGAATAATAGATCTCCCGGCCCTGCTGCACCTGTTTTACCAGTTCGCATTCCGTAAGTATCTGCAGATGTTTGGATACTGCCTGGCGCGTAGTCTTGAAATGCTCAGCAATAGCATTGGGCGTCATTGCATGTAAAGCAATGAGGGCAAGTATCGCCCGCCGTGTGGGGTCTGCAATTGCCTGGTAAATATCTCTTCTCATGATTGATTCGCAACCGTTCAGTTGCAAATATATGTGCAAACAATCGGTTGCGCAAAATATTTTTAAAGATTTTCTGAAAAAAATTAAGCCCCGGAGAACCGGGGCTACTGTGTAACGTACATGTTACCTTTTATGAGAGAGTGTTCTTACCGGGGAACCGGCACTGTTGTTTCGTTTGATAACGTTGCTATCTTATATCATTAATTCCAGCCGCCGCCGAGCGCCTGGTAAATATTTACCACCGCGTTCATTTGCTGCCTTTTGGTTTCTATTAGTTCGAATTTCGACTCCAGCGCATCTTTCTGGGTCAGCAATACCTCCATATAATCGGCACGCGCAGAGCGGAACAAATCGTTAGAGATGGTAACAGACTGCGTCAGTGCATCCACCTGTTGCGATTTCAGATCATAGCTCTGCTGCAGGTTGCCCACCTTGGCTATCTGGTTGGCCACTTCAACATAAGCATTCAACAAAGTGCGCTCATAATTATAAGCAGCCTGTACCTGTTTGGAAGTGGCAGTGCGGTAAGTGGCCTTGATGGCATTTCTGTTTACCAATGGCGCCATCAGATCCCCCGCAAGCGAATAGAGCATAGACTCCGGCGACTTGAGGAGATAAGAAGGATTGAACGCCTGGTAGCCGATAGAAGCAGAGATACCCAGGGAAGGGTAGAACTGCGCCTTCGCTACTTTAATATCCAGCTTTGCAGCAGCCAGTTCCTGCTCTGCCCTGCGTATATCCGGGCGATTGGCCAGCAATTGCGAAGGCATACCCGGATGTACCGTTTGCGGAACCAGGGTTTCGAATGCATCCGCATTGCGCGCTATAGGCTGCGGGTACCTTGCCAGCAGGAAGTTGATCCTGTTCTCTACCTCGATAATATTCTGCTGAATATCATATTGCAGGCTCTTCGTGTGCAGCACCTGCGCCTCGAACCTGCGTACTGCCAGCTCTGTAACACGCGCGGCATCTTTCTGGTATTTTACGATCTCGAGGGCATTGTTCTGGATCTCGATATTCTTTTTAACGATCGCCAGCTGATTATCTAAAGCCAGCAGTTCGTAATAAGAATTAGCCACCTCTGCGATGAGGTTGGTGATCACAAAATTCTTGCCCTCTACAGACGCGAGATACCTGTTTACCGCAGCCCTTTTGGCATTATGCAGCTTGCCCCAGATATCAGCTTCCCAGGATGCAGTAGCAGCGATCATATAATCAGGCAGCGGCTCCGGCATTTCTTTGCCCGGTTCTATCTCGGTATTGGCCTCCATAGCACCGATATTGGTATAGCGTGCCACCTTATCGACACCGCCGCCGGCCCTGATGCCCAGGAACGGCAGGTATTCGCCCTTGCGAGCCCTGATCTCGTTGCGGGTGATCTGTATCTCCTGCAGCGTGATATTGAGCTCCTGGTTGTTTTGCAGCGCAGTATCTATCAAAGCCACCAGGTAAGGATCTGTGAAATATTCCCTCCACTTCAGCTGAGCGGAGTTGGTAGTATCCTGCGAGCTGTTATAACTCGCAGGAACATTTTTATTGGCCGTGCGCTGTGCTACGCCCGGCGTTTTGCAGGCTGCATACGTGAGCGACAAGCATGCAAGGCCGATGTATTTATATCTACTGATTTTCGTCATTGTGCCCATTTTGATGAATTGTTGAATGCACTTCCCTGATGCGGAAGATCTTGAACCTTCTCTTCTTTTTCTTCTTGTTTTGCATGAAGTCTTCTGTAAGAGGTACCTCGTCTTCGTCGCGGATGAGCTTACGGCCATCTGCCAGCTTAGCAAATACATAGTACAAGCCCGGTACTACGATTACCCCGAAGATGGTACCCAACAGCATACCACCCGCAGAAGAAGAACCGATGGTACGGTTGCCTATAGCACCCGGGCCGGTTGCAAACAACAGCGGTATCAGACCCGCGATGAACGCGAAAGACGTCATCAGGATAGGACGGAAACGCACCTTGGCACCCTCGATGGCTGCCTCCAGTATCGTTGCACCCTGCTGCCGTTTCTGCACCGCGAACTCCACGATCAGTACCGCATTCTTACCAAGCAAACCTACGAGCATTACAAGGCCTACCTGTGCATAGATGTCATTGGCAAGCCCCATCAGCTTGATGAGCAACAAGGCACCGAACACACCCACAGGAAGCGATAAGATAACCGCCAAAGGAATCAGGAAGCTTTCGTACTGCGCAGCAAGTACCATGTACACGAACGCCAGTACGATCAGGAAGATATACAGTGATTCGTTGCCACGGCCCACCTCGTCTTTGGAAAGACCCAGCCAGTCGATACCATAACCACGCGGCAATGTTTTATCCGCCACTTCCTGTATCGCCTTAATGGCCTCACCACTACTGTATCCCGGCGCAGGTGCACCGTTGATAGCAGAAGACGTGTACATATTATAACGCGTGATCTCGTTCAGCCCCTGCGTTTTCTTCATGCTCATGAAAGCAGAATAAGGAACCATTTCATCCCGATCGTTCTTGATGTATAATTTCAGCACATCTTCCGGCAACTGCCTGAAGCTAGGCAATGCCTGCACATACACTTTGTAGAACATACCGAACCTGATGAAGCCCTGCTCGTACGTACTACCAATGAGGATAGATAACTGATCGAGCGCCTTACCGATAGATACACCCTTCTGCATGGCAGCTTTGTTATCAATCTGCAATTCGTACTGCGGATAGTTGGCAGCGAAGAATGTGAACAAACCTGTAAGCTCTTTACGTTTCCTCAGGTTGGCCATGAATTCATCATTCACCTTACCGAATTCCTTGTAATCGCCGGAGTTGGTCTTATCGAGCAGACGCAGCGAGAAACCACCCGCAGCACCATAACCGGGCACTGCCGGCGGCTCGAAGAATTCTATCGTCGCACCCGGTATCACTTTGGCTTTTTCTTCCAGTTCTTCGATGATCTCTTTAGCAGAGTGCTTACGATCAGACCAGTTTTTCAGGTTGATCAAACAAGTACCGGCGTTAGAACCACGGCCCTCTGTAAGTACCTCGTAACCCGCAAGGGCAGATACAGACTGCACACCTTCTACATGCTCGGCTATCTTTTGCAGATCCTTTGCAATGGCATTGGTACGTTCCAGTGTAGAACCGGGAGGCGTTTGGATGATGGCATAGATCATACCCTGGTCTTCGTTGGGGATGAAGCCCGAAGGAAGTGTTTTAGATGTGATCCATATACCCGCACAGAATGCAAGCAGCAAACCCCAGGTAACCGACTTGCGATCAACGATCTTTGTAAGTACATTGGTGTACCTGCCAGTGAGCCGCTCGAACCAGCGGTTGAACGCATCGATCACAATGTTGATCGGCGTTTTCCTGCGTGGCTGGCCATGCGTATTTTTCAATATCATGGCGCAAAGCACCGGTGTAAGCGTTAAGGCTACGAAACCCGAGATAACAATAGACGTAGCCATTGTAATAGAGAACTGGCGATAGAAGATACCCACAGGGCCGGTCATGAATGCTACCGGTACGAACACCGCCGTCATCAACAACGTGATAGCGATGATGGCGCCGCTGATCTCTTTCAATACCTTTTTCGTTGCCTTATAGGGCGATAAATGCTCTTCGGCCATCTTTGTATGGACGGCCTCCACCACCACAATCGCGTTATCCACCACAATACCGATCGCCAGTACCAGCGCGAAGAGCGTGATCAGGTTGATCGTAAGTCCAAACAATTGCATGAACATGAACGCACCTATCAATGATACCGGTACCGCAAGGGTAGGGATCAATGTAGAGCGCCAGTCGCCCAGGAATATGAAAACCACCAGGGCCACGAGGATGAACGCCTCTGCCAGTGTGTGAATTACTTTTTCGATAGAGGCATCGAGGAAGCTGGATACGTCGTAGCTGATCTGGTAGTCCATACCCGGAGGGAAGGAGCTTTTCTTGATCTCTTCGAGTTTATCCTTTACCTCTTTAATTACATCGCTGGCGTTACTACCATACGTCTGTTTCAGCGTGATGGCCGCAGAAGGGTGGCCATCCATATTGGAGTAGATATCGTAGAATTCACTACCCAGTTCTACCTCAGCCACATCTTTCAGGTGGAGTATCTCACCATTGGCATTGGCACGGATAATGATATCCTGGTATTGCTCAGGAGTATTGTAACGGCCCTGGTAAGTAAGCACATATTCAAGCGATTGAGAACGCTTACCGGTGGCCTGCCCGATACGGCCGGGAGAACCGATAACGCTCTGCTCAGATAAGGCTTTCATCACCTCTTCTGTAGAAACATTGTAGGCGCGCATCCTGTCGGGGTTCAGCCATACGCGCATCGCGTATTGGCGGCTACCCAATATTTTGGCAGCACCCACACCTTTCAACCTCTGTATCTCGGGTATGATGTGTACACCGGCAAAGTTGTACAGGAATTTTTCGTCTGCGTTGGGGTCTTTACTGTAAAGGTTCACATACATCAGCATGTTTGGTGATGTATAGCTCACGATCAGGCCCTCGCGCTGTACCAGCTCCGGCAACCTGTTCGTCACCTGCTCGATACGGTTTTTCACATTCACCACCGCCTGGTTGGGGTCTGTACCCAGGTCGAACACCACCTGGATAGTAGCCTCACCCGCACTGGTGGCATCTGAGGTCATATACTTCATGCCCGGGGCACCGTTGATGGCTTTTTCCATCGGGATCAGTACTGAGTTTACCAGTACATCGGCACTGGCACCAGGGTATGCAATGTTTACCACAACCATTGGCGGGGCAATGGAAGGGAACTGCGAGACGGGTAAGGTCTCTATGGCCAGCACACCCATAAATACTATCACCAGCGATAGTACTATAGCCAGTACCGGCCTTTGTATGAATTTATTAAACATGTTATCGTCTTTTAATCGTTGATTATTCTGCGTGTACCTTCAAATTGTGGATCACTTGTTTAGGATCCTCAAACGTATAAGCGATCTTATCACCATCCTTAACCTTACGCAGGCCCTCCAGCAGGATCTTATCTGTAGGCTGAAGTCCGGATTTAACAACGAACAAATCTTCCATTTCGGCGCTTGTGGTGATCTCTCTTGAGGCCACTTTATTGTCTTTGCCTACTACGTACACGTATTTTTTATCCAGCACCTCGAAGGTTGCTTTCTGCGGAATCAGCACGCCGTCTTTTACAGGTACATGCACGATGATGTTGCCCGTTTCGCCATGGCGCAGCAGGCCATTGGGGTTAGGGAAAGTGGCCCTGAAGGGGATGTTACCAGTTTCGTTATCGAAGTCGGCCTCGATGGTTTCTACAACACCCGGGTAAGGGAATACCTGGTTGTTCGCCATCAGCAGCTGTACCTTCAGCATGCCATTATTATTGTTAGCCTCTTCTTTATAGTTCAGATATTCTGCTTCCGGTACGTTGAAATACACCCACATCTTGCTGTTGTCAGAAAGAGTAGTTAGCAAAGCACCTTCATCCACAAGGCTACCCGGCCTTACCTGGAAGCGGTCTATAATACCATCGAACGGCGCGCGGATCTCTGTGAACTGGAGGTGTACTTTTGTGAGCGCAAGTTCTGCATTCGCCTTATCTAATTTGGCCTTAGCCATTGCCAGTTCGTTTGGTGATACTACATTACGATCTGTCAATGATTTGGTATTCTGGTATTCGATGCCGGCAAACTTAGCCTCTGCCTGCGCTTTCTGCAGCTCTGCTTCATATAGCTTCGGCATGATCTGGAATAGGAGCTGTCCCTGTTTTACAAACTGGCCTTCATCTACATATATCTTTTCCAGGTAACCACGTTCCTGCGCCCTGAGCTCAATGTGGCGGATAGAGTGGATCTGGCAAACGTATTGGTTTACAAGGGAGGTGTCCATTTTAATAGGACTGGTGACAAGTAGTTTTGATTCTTCTTCTTTTTCTTTCTTGTCTGATTTGCAACTTGTCTGGTATAATACCGAAAACAAGCCCAAAAGCATGAGTGTTCTTTTCATAAAATTGTATGAGTCCTTAATTGATTTGTTTACTTGCTAATATTCCGGATGTGTATGAACATTGCCGGTATGCAGCGACAGGGCATGGTAAATGCCAAATGCCGACATGATATTGCCGGCAGGATGTGATATCAAATGCGTATGACGCGGAGCAGGATGTACCTGAGAGATGAAGGGTATAAGAATGGCCTGCAGGATGGCAGGAATTCTTTTATATGTGCGGAAAAGGAAGCTGTAGATGAAGTGAGGCCAAAGGCAGTAAGGGTGCTGGCCGCAGCATGGTATTTTTTGATAGATACCTGGTCATCGTCATCATCCTCATTCTCAGAAGTGCTAATGGTGCCCTTCTCTTTGCGCAGTACTATTTTTTTGGGTTTGAAGACCCTTTTGTTTTGTACAACACTTACTTTAGCAAGCTTCGACCGCTTTAAAAGCTTTAAGGTCTGGCCCTGGTAATTGGCATGTGTTTCTCCACGCGTGAAGCCGGAATGTTGCGTATAGCTATACAAGAATCCCTGCGCCCGGGTATCATTGCCCCAGATGCAATAGAAACTAATGAGCAGGATGCTCAAAATGTAAACTGATCTTGTAAGTGCTAAGCGCATTGGCTTAATGGAGAATATTGGAGATTGTATTGACTGAAAAAAATGGTTGTGGTTTATGCGTTGTTGTTAAAACATACCAAAATTATCAGACACGGAAATTGTGATGCAATACAAAAAGGCGTTTGCCCAATAAGGATGATGGCGGCACACCTGAATGGCCGATACTCATTAATGGAGCAGGCGTATTTAAAAAGACGTTGGATGCTGAGATAAGTATACCAGGGTTAATGGCATCTGCAGAAGCGTGGTCTGTATCTTCTGTTTCTTCGATACCAATAATAGTGGTAAATGTTTTGGCGGTATGTGTTTTATGAGCAAACTGCTGAACATCTGAAACGCATAATGCTTCTTTGTATGTATGTGCCGCTATTTGCGCCCCACCGGTGTGGAAGGACTGAAATAATACCAGCAAAAAGTACATCAAATTTAATAGCATGACTATTAACGCATTAAAGCAATTCTTTGGCGAAACGGTTCAGGACAAATATAAAAACGTCGCAAATTAACTCGGAAAGTTCAGTGTGCAATATTTGTTTTTGTTAAATCTTATTAAAACCGGGCGTTAAGTTTACAAATGAAATCAAATTAAATTCGTAAAGTGCTGGCATATATTTGTGGGGGTATTAAATCAAAATAAATAGAAAACATTGAAACCCAGGATAATAAAAAAGCGGGCATACGAAGATGCCTCCGACAAAGACGGCTTTCGGGTACTGGTGGATAGATTATGGCCAAGAGGTGTTGATAAGAAACATGCAGCCATCGATGAATGGGCGAAAGAGCTGGCACCATCGTCCGCACTAAGGAAATGGTTCGGTCACGACCCGGAGCGCTGGGATGAATTTCAAAAACAATACAAGGCAGAGCTTCGAAAAAACGAAAGCGTTGATGAGTTTATAGAAAATCACCAGGATAAAAAATTGATCACCCTGGTGTATGCGGCAAAAGATACGAAACATAATCATGCACTTGTGCTGCAGGTGTTCCTGCAAAAGAAATATGAGTCTTAATGATCAGATATGGAAACTTTGGAAACCCCGGCTTTCATTTTGCCGGAATAGAATAATAAGGGTAATGCTGCAATAAATATTACTGTCAGCAAAAGGAAGGCATCTGAGAAACTCATCACATTTGATTGTTGTGTTACCACTTTGTCCAGTACACCTAAAGCCATGTGTTTTGCATTATAGGCATTGTAGCCTTTTGCTAAAAAATATTGGGTATAGCTATTGAGCCTGGCCACTGCCAAAGGATTGTCTGTAGTAATATGAGACACAAGTACAGTTCTATGCGTGGCATTCCTATAAGTAAGGAAGGTGTTGACTATAGCAATACCGAATGAACCTCCCAATTGCCGCATCATATTATTAAGTGCAGCACCCTGCGGAATATCTTTAGGATCCAGCGAAGAAACTGCCAGGGTAGTTAATGGCACTGTTATCAATGCCAGCCCAACGCCGCGCCAGATAAGTGATGTAGTAATATCACCGCCATTGCTATCTACACTAAGCCTTGACATTTGCCAGGTGAATAATATGAATCCGGCCATCCCCGTGACGATAATAACAATGGGAGAAACACCTTTTTGCAAAACACGTGCAGAGATCATTAATCCGCCAATGGCTAATACAGCACCCGGTAAGAGTAATAAACCTGTTTGCGTAGGTGTAAAATTCAGCAAGCGTTGTACAAATACCGGTGTAAGGAAAACAGAACTATAAATACCAACCCCTGATACGAAAGTAAGGATGGCCGCGATGCTCAGGTTCCTGCTTTTGAGTACACGCAGGTTAACCGC
Organism: Bacteroidota bacterium; assembly: GCA_018267955.1. Taxonomy (GTDB): domain Bacteria; phylum Bacteroidota; class Bacteroidia; order Chitinophagales; family Chitinophagaceae; genus Polluticoccus. Next base: position 1,086,605 of record JAFDXL010000009.1, on the reverse strand, counting down.
AGGATGATCTGTGGTAAGCTCCCACCGGATAAATAACAAGATGCCAAAGAAGGCGATCACTGATAGCCAAATGATATAGGTAGTTGCGAACCAATCTTCTGTTTCACCGCGCTCCAGTACCGTTTGCAAGCAACTGACGCCTATCGCCAGCAAAGCAATTCCTATCCAATCGACCTTAGCAACTATAGGTTTAGTCTTTGGCTCAGCAAGGAGTATGAGGCAGACGGTTGTTACCAAAATGCCGATAGGAACATTGATATAGAATATCCATGGCCAGGAGAAATGTTCTGTAATATAACCTCCAAGCGTAGGCCCTATAGTAGGCCCTACAAATACACCAACCCCAAACAACGCACTAGCTATATTTTGTTTTTCTTTCGGGTACTGTTCAAAGACTATCGTTTGTGAAATGGAGAGTAGTGCACCACCGCCCATGCCCTGCAGGAACCGGAAGATCACTAACATCCATATATTACTTGCCTGCCCGCACATGAATGAAAAAAATGTAAATGCTATCACCGAGCCTATGTAATAATTACGCCGGCCCAGTAATGCAGACAAAAAGCTGGTAAGCGGGATGATGATCACATTGGCTATAGCGTAAGACGTGATAACCCAGGATGCATCCTCAATGGTAGCGCCGAGGTTACCACTCATGTGCGATAAGGCTACGTTGACAATGGATGTATCTATCAGCTCCATTACGGCCGCCGCTATAACCGTTATTATAAGTATGGTTCTGCGCATAAGATGAGTTTTAAAATCCAATAATATACCGATTGGTATATTATTGGATAAAAAGATTAACGGGCTGCATTCATTGCTTTTAAAGCCTCTTCCTGCGATTGGCGGGACAAAGCATATATCTGTGCTGTATTGCCCACATGTATCTCGTAGGTATTCTTTTCTAATGCCTCATGTAATGCTTCAGCAACAGCTGCGGGAGATATGCCGTTTTCGCCTCCTATTTCTTTAGAGAACTCTGTATTCACGAGGGGAGGCATCAATTCGTATACACGGATATTGGTGGATAATAAGGTATAGCGCAATGACTGCGTGTAGGAATGCAAAGCAGCTTTGCTTGCAGAATAAGTAGCCAGCCTGGTGCCGGGAGCAAAGGCTGCGATAGAGCTGACATTGACGATCGCTGCCTGTGGCTGCATATTTAATAAGGGCAATAGTTTTTCGGTAAGGCTGATAATAGACAGGTAATTGGTCATGATCTCGCGGCTTGCTTTGTCAAATGCCAGCGCACCGGGGTATAGCTTGTAATAGAACGCACTACCGGCATTATTGATCAGCATAGAGAGATCCTGGAACTGGCTGTTGATAACAGCTACCAGGTCATCTACTTCTTTTTCGCAGGTAACATCGCATTGTATGCCGGTAACATTCTTCAACTGGCTTGTGGCATTGTTGAGCCGCTCCTCGTTGCGGCCGGTGATAATCACTTTATGGCCCTGTTCAGAAAATAATTTTGCCATTGCAAAGCCAATGCCTGCGGTTCCTCCTGTAATGAGGATAGTTTGTGTAGTCATTATTTTGATATTTAGTTAGTGTTTAAAATATACCGTTCGGTATTTTGTTTAGTAAAAAAAATTTAAAGCTCGTTAATGATATTTTCCACCGTTTTCATGATCGCTGATTTATAATTGATCTTTCCCGTTGCTTTGGTGATCATGATGCTGCCCTCTATCAACGCTATAATAGATAAGGCTGTAGCTTCTGCATCCGTAGTCTTTTTAAATGCTCCTTCCTCTATTCCTGCCTCAACCAGGTCAACGATCTTTGCCTTCCAGCTTTCTATTGCTTTGGCCGCTCTTTGTTTCAGTTTGGGGTGTGTATCGTCCGCTTCAATCGCTGTATTGAGTATCGGGCAGCCACCTTGAGGGAAAGGCAGGCGCAGGTAATTTTCATAAGCCGTTACATATACCAGTAGTTTATCGCGGGTGTCGGTTTGTTTACTCATTTCGCCGGAAATAATATGTTGCAGCTTCGCAAGATTATAGTCGAATGCAGCAAGCGCTACATCGTCTTTGCCCGAGAAATTGCCATAAATGCTTCCTTTGGTAAGGCCGGTAGCAGAAGTCATGTCGGACAAGGAAGTACCTGCATATCCCTTGATATTGAATATGGGCGCTACCTGCTCTACGATAAACTGTTTCGTTCTTTCTGACTTCTTCATTTTTACTTCTGCGATACAAAATTATACCTTTCGGTATTATTTACAAAAAATATTTATCCAATGGCAGCATCGGAAGAAAATGTTTTGATGGCTTGATTTTGTTGCCCTCGTGCCTGTAAATCTCAAGTATTATGGCAATAAATACCAGCGACTTCATTGTTGACCGGATGTACCAATGGGGAGTAAGGCGCGTATTTGGTTATCCGGGAGATGGTATCAACGGGGTAATGGAATCCCTCAGAAAATCAGAAGATAAGATAGACTTTATACAAGTGCGGCACGAAGAGATGGCCGCTTTTATGGCTTGTGCCCATGCTAAGTTTACCGGGGAAACAGGAGTGTGTATTGCCACATCCGGGCCTGGAGCTATACACTTATTGAATGGATTGTACGATGCCAAAATGGATCATCAGCCGGTAGTAGCCATTGTAGGACAACAGGCGCGTGCTGCATTGGGAGGTAACTACCAGCAGGAAGTAGATCTTGTGAACCTGTTTAAAGATGTAGCCGGTGAGTTTGTGCAAATGGCAACAGAACCATCGCAGGTGCGGCATTTAATAGACCGTGCCTTCCGGATAGCCAAGGCGGAAAGAACTGTTACCTGCGTGATATTGCCCAATGACCTGCAGGAACTTGATTACCAGGAACCGGCACGCAGCCATGGTACCATACATTCCAGCGTGGGATATTCAAAACCGGTAATAATACCTACAGAGGAAGACTTGCTGCGAGCAGCGCAATTATTAAACGAAGGAAAGAAAGTGGCCATACTGGTAGGTGCAGGTGCAATGGAGGCGAGAGAAGAAGTAAAAAAAGTGGTCGAACTGCTGGGCGCCGGCGTTGCCAAAGCTTTATTGGGAAGGGCCGTATTACCTGATGAACTACCTTATGTAACCGGTTCTATAGGACTGCTGGGTACCAAGCCCAGCTACGACCTGATGATGGAATGCGATACATTGCTGATGGTAGGTACCAGCTTCCCTTATTCAGAATTCCTGCCAAAGGAAGGAGCTGCGAAAGCGGTGCAAATAGATATAGACGGACGAATGCTGGGCATACGCTACCCGGTAGATATAAACCTGCATGGTGACAGTAAACATACGCTGCAAGCGTTGATACCGTTGCTGAAAAGAAAAGAAGACAGAAGCTGGCGAGAACAAATAGAAAAAGAAATAGCTAAATGGTGGAAGCTGATGGAAGCCCGTGCTATGAACACCGCTGATCCGCTGAACCCGCAACGAGTGTTTTGGGAATTATCCAAACGATTGCCTGACAACTGCATATTGAGTGCTGATTCCGGATCGACCGCAAGCTGGTTTGCGCGGGACCTGAAATTAAGAGAAGGAATGAAAGCATCGTTATCGGGCAACCTGGCTACGATGTGCCCTGGTGTGCCTTATGCAATAGCGGCAAAGTTTGCCTATCCCGAAAGAGTTTCCATAGCATTGGTAGGAGATGGCGCTATGCAAATGATGGGCATCAATGAAATGATCACCATTGCCAAATATTGGAAGCACTGGCAGGATCCGAGATTGATAGTATTGGTACTTAATAACCATGACCTGAATATGGTGAGCTGGGAGCAGCGTGTAATGGCAGGTGAGCCAAAATTTGAGGGATCGCAGAATGTACCCGATTTTAAATATGCGCAGTATGCAGATATGCTAGGCCTTAAAGGCATTCGCGTAGATAACCCGGATGATGTTGCAGATGCCATAGCACAGGCAATGAGCGCAGACAGGCCGGTGATACTGGAAGCTGTAACTGACCCGAATGTGCCGCCATTACCACCGCATATAAATTTTCAGCAAGCCAAAGACTTTTTGAAATCGATAGTGAAGGGAGACGTGAACAGATGGGAAATGATCAAACAAACCTATAAAGATGTAATAGACGAATATTTTCCTAAAGCATAGCAATGACCGGTTATGATCTTCCATATTCGCCGGGCGATGCCGTGATCATTGAAAAAATGACGGTATCTGTTTATAGCATACCTACCAGTATGCCCGAGGCTGATGGTACCATAGAATGGCACAGCACCACGATGATATTGGTAGAAGTATATGCAGGTAATGCAAAAGGCATTGGCTACACTTACGGACATAAAGCTATTGCTGAAGTAATAGACGCTACGCTGAAAGACCTGGTAGTAGGTAAAGATGCAATGCTGGCGCCTGCTTTTACAGAAGATATGATCAAAGCAATACGTAATGATGGACAGTGTGGTATTGCAATGATGGCTGTATCGGCAGTAGATATTGCCCTTTGGGACCTAAAAGCACATGTGCTTGAGTTGCCATTGATTTCTTTATTGGGGAAAGTAAAAGACGGGATGCTTTTATATGGCAGCGGTGGCTTTACCTCTTATATAGATGCGGAACTGGAGAATCAATTGGCCGGGTGGGTAGCAAGCGGAATAAACCATGTGAAGATAAAGATAGGTGCAGAGCCAGACAGGGATATTACGAGAATAAAACTGGCAAGGGATACTATAGGAACCGCCGAATTATTTATTGATGCGAATGGAGCATACACCGCGAAAGAAGCATTACAAAAAGCGAATGAATATGAACGCTATAACATCAGCTGGTTTGAGGAGCCTGTACCAAGTAGCGATCTGAAAGGACTGAAGCTATTACGGGAGCACGCGCCTTTTTCTATGAAGATAGCTGCAGGAGAATATGGATATAACCTGCCTTATTTTAATGCCATGCTGGAAGCCGGTGCTGTAGATGTATTGCAGGGTGATGCTACACGCTGCGGTGGCATTACAGGTTTTATCAAAGCCGGGCATCTATGCGAAAGTTATCAATTGCCCTATTCTTCTCATTGTGCGCCGGCCGTGCATTTACATGCAGCATTATCATTGCCGGCATTCTATATAGCAGAATTTTTTTATGACCATGTGCGAATAGAAAACATGTTTTTCAAAGGCGTTGTGCAACCTGTGGATGGAATCATACAACCAGATATGACAAGGCCCGGATTGGGACTGGATATAAAACAAGCCGACGCCGAAAAATACAGGATAATATAAATCTACTACGAATTATGGAAAGTAAGCCTGATGAAGTGGAACTGAAAATAGCCGAGACAAATGCAAATAAAGGAGACAGCAATACCACACCGCCGCAAGACTATTATCTATCCTCGCCCTATACACGCGATATTGATGTACCTGCCCTGGAGCAGGAACTGAAAAAGGTAATCGAGGGTGAAGTACGCTTTGACAATGGCTCGAGAGCGCTGTATTCCACCGACAGTTCTAACTACAGGCAAATACCCATTGGTGTTGTAATACCACTGCATAAAGAAGACATCATCAAGACCATAGCGATATGCAGGAAATACAGTGCGCCTATATTATCCCGCGGAGGCGGTACCAGCCTTGCGGGGCAAACCTGTAACGTAGCAGTGGTGATGGATATGTCGAAATACTATAACAAGATATTAGAGATAGATACTGCTAATAAACTGGTGCGTGTGCAACCCGGCATTGTGCTCGATCATATGAAAATGGAGACTGAAAAGCTGGGATTGACCTTTGGCCCGGATCCATCTACACACAACCATTGTACGATAGGCGGTATGCTGGGTAATAATTCCTGCGGGGTGCATTCGGTGATGTCGGCATTCTACGGATATGGCGCACGCATGTCTGATAATATCACATCCATGCGCGTAATTACCTATGATGGTATTGAAATGGAAGTAGGGCTTACCACAGAAGAAGAATATGTACAGATAATAGCTGAAGGCGGGCGAAAGGCAGAAATATACAGCAGCCTGAAGGAAATCAGGGATCAGCATATAGAACTCATCCGCAGTAGATTCCCCAATATACCACGCCGTGTATCAGGCTATAACCTGCCGGCATTATTGCCCGAAAACGGATTTAACATGGCCGCAGCACTGGTAGGTACGGAAAGCACCTGCGTGACCATACTGGAAGCTACGTTAAGGCTCATGCCTAAACCGGAAGCAAGAACACTGGTGGTATTGGGCTATCCTGATCTGTATAGTTCGGGTAAGCATATAATGGATATACTGAAGCATGAGCCTATAGGGCTGGAAGGCATTGATGACCTGCTGATAGGGTACATGAAAAAGAAAGATCTGAACATAGAATACCTGCCCTTATTACCAAAAGGAAAAGCATGGTTGCTGGTGGAGTTTGGCGGTGATTCGCAGGAAGATGCAGATAACAAAGGAAGGGAATTAATAGCAGCTATAGAGCAGATGCCCGATGCGCCCACTACCAGCCTGGTAGATGATGCCCACCAGGAATGGAAAATATGGGAAGTGCGTAAATCGGGCCTGGGCGCAACAGCATGGGTGCCGCGTGAGCCTACTACCGAAGAAGGCTGGGAAGACTCTGCAGTGCCGCCGGAGAAGATAGGCGAGTATCTCGTTGACCTGAAAAAGTTATTTAATAAATATGGATGGAATCCTTCTTTATATGGGCACTTCGGACAAGGTTGCGTGCACTGCCGCGTACCATTTGATATGCTTACAGAGAAAGGGCTGGAAACATATAAGCAGTTTACCATAGAGGCGGCACATCTTGTTGTAAAATATGGCGGTTCCATATCTGGTGAGCATGGTGACGGGCAATCGAAAGCCGACCTGCTGGAGATCATGTATGGTAAAGAATTATTACAAGCTTTTAAAGACTTTAAGCGTGTGTGGGACCCGGAATGGAAGATGAACCCGGGAAAGATGATAGAGCCCTACGGTCAGCTTACCAACCTGCGAACCGGCGTTCATTATCATCCTGACGAACCGAAGACACATTTTCAATACCCGGAAGAACAAAACAGTTTTTCATTTGCCATGACCCGCTGCGTGGGGGTAGGGGAGTGCAGAAGGGCAGCCGGCGGCACTATGTGCCCCAGCTACCGGGTAACCAACGAAGAGAAACATAGCACACGCGGCAGGGCACGAATGCTATTTGAGATGCTGATGGGCGATGTAGCGCACGGGTGGAAAGATGAGCATGTAAAAGATTCGCTGGACCTGTGCCTTTCGTGCAAAGGATGTAAGGGCGACTGCCCCGTGAATGTGGATATGGCTACTTATAAAGCAGAGTTTCTTTCGCACTATTATAAAGGTAAGCTGCGCCCAATAACGGCCTATACATTTGGATGGATACACCGCTGGGCAAGCATCGCATCTGCCATACCGGGCATAGCCAATTTTGTAACACAGAGCAAGATTCTGAGTCCCGTATTTAAATGGATAGGAGGCATTGCGCCGCAAAGAAAAGTGCCCAGGTTTGCCAATACTACTTTTAAAAAATGGTTTGGTAAAAGAAAAGCGCCTGGCTTGAGGCCGCGACCGCAAGTGATCCTCTGGGCAGATACCTTCAATAATTATTTTTTACCCGAAACATTGATAGCAGGATTGGAAGTGCTGGAAGCGGCAGGCTTCGAAGTGATAGTGCCCAGGCAGGCATTGTGTTGCGGAAGGCCCTTGTACGATTTTGGTATGCTGGGCGAGGCAAAAAAGCTACTGAAGAATATACTGGAGACTTTAAGTGCGGAGATAGAAAAAGGCATCCCTGTAGTAGGATTGGAACCCAGCTGTGTAGCAGTATTCAGGGATGAACTTTGCAACCTGTTTCCTGCAGATCATAATGCGCAACGGTTAAAGACACAAACCTATACGCTGGCAGAATTTCTACAACTGAAGGCTCCGCAATTCGCATCGCAAATCAGGGGCGAGGCATTGGTGCATGGCCACTGCCATCATAAAGCTATTATGAAGATGGGTGATGATACTGCGGTACTGCAAAAGACAGGCCTTGATTATAAAATTCTGGATTCTGGCTGCTGTGGTATGGCAGGTTACTTCGGATATGAAAAAGGAGTGCATTATGATGTATCTGTAAAAGCAGGAGAATTGGTATTACTGCCGCAAGTAAGAAATGCAGCGAAAGAAACGTTTATAGTAGCAGATGGCTTTAGCTGCCGTGGGCAGATAGAACAGCAAACAGACCGAAAAGCACTGCACCTGGCACAGGTATTGCACATGGGTTTGCAAAAAGATAGTGCAGCGCCTATAGCATATCCTGAAAGAGAATACCTGGAAAGCATGAAGCGTATCTTATTAAATAAAACGAACCAATGAAAACAAAACTTATCAATAATGAGCCGCGTACCCGCCTTGTGATTTTTGAAGACGGCGACGAAGTGCTGAACCAGCTGAGCTTATTTGCCGCGCATAATAGTATTGGCTTTGCTTCTTTGCAGGGCATCGGCGCATTTAGCAGTGCGACGATCGGCTATTTTGACTTTAGCATCAAAGACTATAAAAAGATAGAAGTAAACGAGCAGGTAGAAGTGCTGTCTATCATCGGCAATATATCTATGTATGAGAATAAGCCCAAGGTACATGCGCACGTATTGCTGGGAAAGGCCGATGGCAGTACCATTGGCGGCCATTTTCTGAAAGGTACGGTGCACCCGACGCTGGAAGTAGTGCTTACGGAAGGGAATCAAAAAATAGAACGTTTGTTTGATGACGAAACGAACCTGCCATTAATTAAACTGATCTAAAAACATAAATATGCATATAGGAAAAAAAGTATGGGCGATAGCAGAAGGGTATATACCGGGATGGAGCAATGGACCAGACCCGGAGATGACCAGTCACGAGTCCATTTGTATCTTGAACGCATCGGAAGAAGATGCGCATGTGAAGCTTACGATATTCTATAGTGACAGAGACCCTATTGGCCCTTACGAAATAACAGTGCATGCAAGGCGAACCAAACATATTCGCCTGAATGATCTTACTAACCCGCAGCCAATACCAGCGGCAAAAGAATATTCCAGCCTGATAGTGTCGGATGTGCCGATTGTGGTACAACATACAAGACTTGACTCCCGGCAGGATGCTAACGCGTTGATTAGTACGATAGCGTATTCGGAGTAGAAAATTAAAGAGCCGGCTATAGCCGGCTCTTATCTCAATAGTACTTTGATGGTTTTGATGAGACCATATTATATTAATGTCACCCCGGCAAGCTCTGCTCCCAATCCCTTTAACGCAGCGTAGGTGAGTTTATCCATTTTAGCACCATCGAAATGAATGGTCTTTAATGCCTTATAAAATTTATTGGTAATGGCAAAGCTGGCACGGAAGGATACATTTTTTAGCGTGGCATCGATAAAGCTGGCATCATTTAACGCAGACATATCAAACGTAACATTGTTGAACGTTTGTCCTTCAAAAGAAACGCCCCGAAGATCGCAATTATTGAAATCTACATTGTTGAAGCTGCAGTTGCCAAATATGGTTTTTCTAAGGTCGGTCTTTGTGAACTTTGCATCAGCGAAGTTTAGATCTGTGAAATTTGCACCCTGTCCTGATGTGTTAAACGTGGTGCCTTGGATGGTAGCTTTGCTGAAGCTTGCATCTGTAAGGTCAGTAATAGAAAAGTTACAATCTGCGAGGTTTGCAGAATCAAAATTGGCTTCACGGGCGTCGCAGGTGTCAAAAGTACTGCCTGTAAGATCGGCCCCCGAAAAATCAGATCCGAACAAAGCACTTGCTTTAAACTTCATTTTATGGGCAGTAACGCCGGCGAAATCACTCTTTGTGAGATTGCTTCCGTTGAAGTTAGTTAACAATTGCTGTCCCGGTATTGCAGCCTCGGTGTTTTCCTGTAAGGATTCCTCCGGAGCGTTATTGCTATCATCCGTCGCTGCCAGGTTAGTTTCATTACCTGCTGATGGAAAGTTTTCTGAAAAATAGTTGAGGTCAACGCTTAGAATTTCTGCCAGGCGGTTGAACGTGATGATGTCGGGGACAGATTCACCACGTTCCCATTTGCCAACCGCCTGGGGACTGATAAAAAGAAGTTGGGCGAGTTGCGCCTGCGACATATTCGCTTTTTTTCTTGCCTGGACAATTTTGCTGCCGATGATTTTCGTATCCATAAGTATCGTCTTTTTTATTTTTTCGATAGGGCAAAGTTATTTCGGCCGCTAGCCGAAATCAGCAAAAAGAGCTTTACTCTTAGTTGTATGTTCACTACTTGCAGTTGTAATTCGGCAACTTTGAGTAATGTTTGAAGAAAGTTGCCTGATATTCACTGAAATAACACCATACGAATGCAGCAATATAACTTTTAACAGCGATACGATATATTTAACAACAGAATGTACACCAACAACTTGAAGCATTGTTATTTAAAAATGTGATAAACCGGGGAAACATTTTTAGTGCTAACTCTATTAACTAATGCAATTTCATGAAGAATACAGATGACCGAAGAATATGCTATGGATATAAATCTTTGGTTCGAGGTCTATTAGTCTATATGTTTTTTGGTCCGTTCTTTTGGATTACCGGATCCATGACATTAATGGAAAGTATTGTGTCGACTGTCTGCATAATATTTTTTCATCTTATTGTATTTTTTAATGTCATCTGTGTGGATGATGAATATATAAAGGTTAAAGGTGTATTGCCTATGTTAAGTTCTAAATCTGTTATTGAAGTATCTAAAATCTCGAAAGTAGTTTTTAGTTTGTTCCTGACTTCAAAACTGACCACGGAATCAATGAAGGTTTATGATAAAGAAGGTAATTTTATAACCTCTATTCCGATGACGCTTTCCTTTAAGGAACGCAAGTTGTTAATTGATCACTTTGAAAAACTTGGTATAACAGTTGAGTAATTCGGATTATATACATGCTAGTTTTTGGTGACAATACTAAGTTTTTAGATAACGATATAATATATTAAATTACTGAGGCCTGAATACGAGTTATTTTATTCTTAAATACAAGATCATGGTTTCCACTATTCAAAAAGAAAAGGCTGAAAGGTTTCTGAAATTTCATCAGGATGAAGAAATTTTGGTATTGCTAAATTCATGGGATGCAGGAAGTTCTAAGTTAATAGAGGCATGTGGGTATAAGGCAATTGCCACCACCAGTATGGGAATAGCGGCATCGTTAGGGTACCCCGACTGCCAGGTGATACAGCTGCAGGAAATGATAGCGGCGATAACGCAAGTAGTAAATGCAGTTGAGGCCCCTGTAACAGTAGATATAGAAGCAGGGTATGGAAACAATACGGAAGAAGTAATAGCATCGATAAGAAAGATCATTGCTACCGGGATAGTAGGGATCAATATAGAGGATAGCCTCAACCTGAGCCCCGCGCTGATAGACGAAAATGAGTTTTGCGAAAGGATAGCTGCTATCCGCTCCTTATCAGATTCGCTGGGTTTTCATTTGGTCATCAATGCAAGAACAGACTCGTTCTATACATCACAGGCTTCTCCCCAGGAAAAGTTAAAGGAATCGATCAGGCGAGGCAATAAATATCGCGAGGCAGGGGCTGACTGCATATTTGTGCAACCGGTATGGCAACGGGATATCATTGCCACATTGGTGAAAGAGATCAATGCACCTATCAACATTCTTTCCAACCCTGCCATAGGAGATGGATTGCCACCATCTGTGCAAGAACTGCAGGACTTAGGTGTTGCCCGCCTGAGCCTGGGATCGAGTTTGATGAAGGCTACGCTGGCGCTGATAAAAAAAGTAGCGGATGAGTTATCATCGCAAGGTACTTACCAGCATTTATTAGATTCTATGACGCCACTACCTGATGCAGCATTAGCCTACAAAATGGCGGTGGGGGTAAAGATGTAACCATATATCGGCAATTATTCTTTTACAAATTTTCTTAATGCGGTACCGTAGTCGGTGCTAAAGGCAGGACTACCTATGGTATAAATTTGCCTTTATCATGTGTTGCTATTGCTTAGTGCCAGTGAATGTCCAGTTACTGCTGGAACCTGCTGATGTTACAAAGATATATTTGATAACAAGATTTGAATTGGATAATGTACCGGTGCCTGTCACAGTGTAAGTTCCGCCCAATGTTGCAACGGTCACCGACTGGGAGGGAATTGTAAAATTGCTTCCATCGGTAGTGGCTTTAATGCTGTATACAGATCCACGTTCGGTGCGTGAATTCATTACTATATCCGAAGAGGTGGTCGTAGGTATTACAATGGTATCTGCCTCGCTAAAACTACCCTTGCTAAATGTTCCGTAGTAAATGCCGGAAAAGATATTCTGGCTGGGGGTGATATTGTTATCGTCATCATTAGATGATTTCTTACAGGATGGTATCAATGCCATCAGTGCAATGGCTATCGCTGTAAGGCTAATTGTTCGAAACTTGATAATGCTGTTGCTCATAATGTTTGCTTTTATACAAACTTATTAGTGTGTACAGTTACTTCACATGACTAAGATTAGACCGCTACTTGATTCTTGTCAGCTACTTAAATATGGTGGTTGACAGACACTTTGTAGTCAGGCTTAAGCTGATAAAATGTACATAGAGGTGAGGTGTTTTATGTATATAACTACAAATGCTGCAGCGAAGTATGCACGTAGCATCAGGCCAATGGATGCAAGATGTATTGATCTCATCATGTTTGCTTTTTTGTTGTCGTTATTTTGCAGATACAGTGTTGCTGTTTAAATGCTCACTGCTATAATAATGCAGGCCAGTATGGCAATGAATAGTGTGGTCTTTTGCATTGTTTATAATTTTGTTGGTTGCTATATTTTATCATTGTAAATACTGAATTGCTATTTAATCCGTTTTAGAAATTCTACTTTACGTGGCTTTTGCGTGATCGTAAAACCGGTTTTATCTTCATTGTTTTTAAATAAATCAATTTTGTAAGACAGCTTATCCGGAATGAAATCACTGCCTTCAAAAGCCTGTGGATTTAATGCGATCGTATAAATACCAGCCGGCAAACTAAATGAATAGTCTCCTGCCAGATCTGTTACTGTACTGTAAATCTTTCCGGACGTATCGACTGCGATCACTTTTATTCCGTCTGCAGTAAACTTGGTTTTACTATAGGAATCCCGGATTATCCTGATTTTACCTGAAACAACGGTGCCTTTTTTGTACGGTATAGCTATCGTAGTGTTCTTTTGTAAGGAAACAGATTGAAGTATTCCATTTACCGGTACCAGTCCTTTGGATTGAATCGTATTTAGCTCGATAGCATAATTGCCCTTTGTAATATTCATGTACCGGGCTTCCCCTTTTTTATCGGTTAGCAGAATTTCATTCCCGTTGACCAATATTTGTACATCTTTCAATAATTCTTCTTTTGCATCCAGCAAGCCGTTATTGTTATGGTCATTAAACAATACCAGAGTCATCGTATACAATTTTCTCTTGGTAATAACCGGTACGTTGAGTTGTTTGGATATAGATAATGTCAGAAATTTCTCTTCTGTAATCGGCAATTGGTGGCCATTGGTCAGGATGTTACTTGTGGGAATATTTCCGGAGAGCTGTATCGAAGTTCCAATTTTATCATTCAAATAATTAACGCTGCCAACCACAGACGATCTTACAATCTGATCATAAACAGATTTGGAAACCTGGAACTTCACCATGCCACTTAGCCTACTTTTGAAGAAATTGAATTTCATGAAAGGCCCTCCGCACAACGTAACATCATAACTCTTTACATTTTGGGCCGGGCCATCATAACTTAAAACCGGTTTACGGGTATATGTTGCCATTACACCGGGCCAGCCAACATTAATTGAAGCCATGGTACTAGTAACAAATACGCTTGCATGATTACTACCGACGTTATTTTTAAAAGCATTCTGAGAATTTAACAACACCGAAATCTTTTTATCCTTCTGGTAAGAATAATTCACGTCAAAGAATGCCATATTGTTGAGGTCTGTTTGGCTGCCTATTCCGCCTTCATTTAGCAAACCTGTAGAAATCATAAGACTGTTCCGCGTGTCTTTTAAACCTGCGTTTACACCAAACCGCTCACTATTGTACTTCAGCATATCTGTGTTATACAGCGTATCCGTATAGTACCTGGTATTTAAAAAACTTGAAGAATAAAATATGCCCGCGAATTTCTTATTGAATTCGCGAGCTATCTGGTGCATCTGAACCATCATGCCATTATTGATGCCGGGAAAATTCTTGTCATAGTATTCTACACTCGAATTAATCGTCCAATTATTATACTGCCGGAATGAAAACTTATAACCACCGGTTAAGCCCCATGTTTGTTTTTTAACCCCTTCCACATCCTTTGTTTTTTGAGATAGGCCGGTTCCTGCCTGGATAGACAGGACTACTTTTTGGGTATTTAATAATTGTGCGTTACCAGATAATACATAGCCATTTAGATGGTTTTGGTCATCGAAATTGGTGCTTATAATATTCGTACATCCTATTTTTCCCAGTTGGTACCTTACCTGTGTGGAGAAGTTATTGCTTGAATAATAGAAATTGCGATCCCTGAGATTTGCTGTAACAGCCACCTCGACGTTGTGATTGAAATTGTGGCTAATGCCAAATCCACGTCCGTTACTTAGAAAATAGCGTTGTATAGGTTGTATCGTACCTGCGGAGAATTTCCAGTCGTGGTATATATAATCCACGAGATACATGTTTTGCTGGATGCCGTAAACTTCGGTACCAAATTGTTTGCTTTTATAATAAAATCTCAGATCATTTCTATTGCCAAAGTGGATATCACCTCTCGCAGCGCCATAATAGTTAAGCCGGTTATTTTGATTGATCATTCCGCCTTCTATAGTAAGAGGTATTAATGAATAAGGCGATGGGTTCTCTTTGATATTGTGCCTGGGCCTGCTTAATTTATACAAGTGGGTGTAAGAGTTCATACCACTGCCCTTAACGCATAAGGCAATATTTTCATGACAGATGTTTTGCCATTGCGAAGCAGATAATTTCAATGCCCAGTTATAAATAGTATCCCTGCCCGGATCAAGCTTTATAATATTCTTGTCGTTTACGAGCAGATTTTGATTCTGCCATTGCAATGTGTATGTATCATTGATATTGCCCGTGTTTTTTAAATGAACGCTTAATTGCACAGAGTCTGGGCGCTCACTAAATAAAAGGTCTTCAGTAATATACTCGGCTGTAAACTTAGGATCAGCTTCTGGTTTTAGGTGATAATAATAAACATGCTGGTCGGTAACGTCTGGTACGCGGACTGATATTTTAATGCTATCCCAGGACGCCCGTGTTTTTGGAAGTTTTAATAAATTTAAAGGAATACTCCTGGTGCTGTTGGGTTGAAGGGTGCAGAATATTTCTCTGCCGGATAAAAGAGAATCTTTGGATAAAAGTTTCCAGCCCGACGGAATCTTAACAGTAATTCCCAGCCTGATGAACTTGCGGTTGGGGTTGTTTATTTTGATAGTATTATAAAGGATGTTGGTCTCATTTTTAGCTACTAATGAATCTTTATAATGAACCTCAAAAAATTTACAATGATCCACATCGGCTGCTTCTGCACTTATGAATAAGATGCAAAACAAAATAGAAGTAGTGAATTTGATATGTTTCAAAAATGATATCATTACTAAAAAATGTACATTTTTAAAAAAGTAAACCCTTCCTTACGGGGAAGGGTTTAACATTATCATCAGCTATTAGCTACAGCTATAGTTGTGTATTATGGAGCTAATGTACCGGTAACCATAATGTTGCCTTGATAGGTACCTCCAAGATGGCCATAAGCAGCACCTGGGTTCAAAGAAAGACGGGTAATAAACAGTTTGTTGTAGCAGCCGTCACCTTGCAGGAAGTTTTGGGCAGAAGTAGACAGTGCTGCGCCATTGCCTGTACCGAAGCCGTTTTCTGCAGCGCCACCAGGAATTGTGCTATAGCTGTACACTAACCATTTGAAGCTGCTTGCTGGCAAACCGGGATCGCCGCCACCTATTCTTGTGAAAGTTGCACCTTTTACACTTGCATGGAAGTGACGAGTTGCTGAGATACGGAACTCGATATCGTTACCACCTACCGGTGTGTTTGGCCATGCTTCCAGGAAGTTAAGGCCATTTTCGAATTCGCTCCATGTGTCGGCGTTATTACCTGCAACCTGGTATTCAGGTACGAGGTCAATCATATCTGTGATACCCAATGATCCTACTAATGTGGTATTATCCACTGTTCCGGGAACTTCACTGTTAGCATTTGCTTGAGCTTTTACCATACTGATAGCTGCAAATAGAATAGCAGCTGTTAATGTTAGCTTTTTCATAATTGGCAATTTTTAATTTTGTTTTTTAATGTTGTTTAAAATTTGTGTTTCAAAGCCTTGATGACACAAACTTCCATCAAAACAAGACGGTAGTTTACTGCAGTTATAAACAAATTAGTAACGATTAAAAGAAACATCGTTGAATGGTGCTTCTGTTCATTTATTATTCTTCCGATAAGAAATGTCTATTTACATAGGACACAATACGGGATAGGGTTTCAGGGGATTTATTCGAAGGATGTTTAAATAAAAAAGAGGCGCTTTTCCTGATTTAAAAACACGCATTAATGAACTTTTGCAAAACGCAGAACGTTCTTTATCAACATCAGTATGTCCATTTTTGGCAGGGCTAATAATATTACGGTACCCAGCTCCTTATGTCCTTCTAGGTCGGCTGAAAGCATTGTCTATAGCATGTTTTAGCGGCATGAAACTAAACGCTCAAATGGTGTCTTGTATAAATGGTATTTCCAATTCGGGTAAATTTGTATGAATTGAAATATTCCAATGGAGTTATGCACCGGATGTAACAGGAAATCCACAAAATAAATTGCTCACCGAAAAGCATGTAGCTTTTACCTGAAAAATGTGAATGGCAATATAGCCTTCACCTGGTGTTAAATTGATATGATTTTTAGGTGAAAAAATGGCTGATAGATGTGTTCAATTTGAAAACAAAGCTATTGTTTTAAATTAAAACATTGCCAGGAAGGGCTTAAAATTTAAAACGGAGCAAAATAAACAGTGTTGTTTACTTAGCCCCGGTAATATTTATGGCCGGTTATATTCCAGGTTAGACTTTGCGTAGTCTTTTTTTGTAGCAGCTCTTAGCGCGCCGAGACGATAAATATTATATTGTAGGTATACTCGCCGCCGTAGTAATTGAGCAGGCCATCTATTTTTAAATCTACTTTGTAAGTATTGTCGATTTGATTATTGACGTTATGGAAAAGTGCGACCGGTTGATTTGACAAATGAACAAAATCATTGCCTGGTTCTGCCTTTAAACTAAGGATATTGGCCGGGATCTTTTGCGTGCCGGCAGTTGTAATGGAAGATAGATGCTGTGCACTGGTCATTGCACTGACAGTCCATGCTTTGTTGCTTTTTACATGAAGCTGAAAAAAAGATGGATAGATTTTTCCTGAAGTGATTTCTTCAAAACTGTTTATTGATATGGATTGAATTGCAGAGATTACATTTATACTTACCATCGATGGCATTTGTATGGTACCCTGAATTGATACTGTGGTTTGATGCCCCGGAAAGGGTTGTGCCGATGAATATAAAGGGAACAACAACATAACTAATGTAAACTTCTTCATGATCATTGAATTGAAAATGCAATAGAATAGTTGATATTGCCTGTGAACAGGAATATATTTGACGGGTTAATTACGAGGTCATATACCAGGATGATATTTTCGTTGCCGGAGGAAGCTGGCAGGGTAGAAAGCAAGATTGGTGACAGCGATAAATTTACCTGAGGCTGATATATAATAACATTCGAGGAGTTAACGCTCCTCAGTTTTAAGGATATCCAATTCGGCGCAATATCTGTTTGTGATATGCCCGTGTAGTTAATGCTTGCCATAATATTCCTGGTGTATCCCTTTTGAGTTAGCGTTAATTCAATGGCATTTTGAAGCACCCTGGGCGCCAATACCTCATCTATATTTGAATAGCTGGTAATCAAAGGTGTATTCAATGTTATGTGAAAACTATTATCTGCGTCTGCCTGTGCCCTCGACAAAGCCGGGATCAAAATCAAGGCAACCAAAAACAGCTGACGCATTTTTTGTTTCATACTTATTTTACTTCAATTGTCATTTCTGATGCTTCCAAAGGCACATCATCATCTCCCGGTTCAATAAGCGCAGTGGCTATGTACTTACCTTTGGGCAATGTTTTGGGTATTTGCAGATCGATATATCTTTTTTGGCCCGGCAACATCAATGCCTGTTTAGGGCCAACAGTAATTTTATCACCGGTTTCTGAAGACAGCTCAATGGAATATTGGCATCGCAGCATCATATCACCGGTATTTTCGCCATCAATCCTATAGGTGGCACTATCCTGCAGCATTGTAAACGATCTCATTTTTATTTTTTTTGTAAGCGATACATTTGCCGGGGGCACCTGGTATACTCGCACACCTACGGCCAGGCTTTTCGTTAGCTCTAACTCAAGCTCACCTGTTTTTTTGGGAGCCTTTTTCTCTCCTTTAGTACCAATATGCAACATCGTCCATTTGATTTCTTTTACAGCATCTGCAGAGTCTGGCACATGTAATGTTACGTTGATACCTTCCTTGGAGTTAGCCGGTATCTCAACGAATGTTTTGTCCAGCGTTATCCATTCGGCGCAGGAGTTTTGTACGGTTTTGGGTTCATAAAAACGGTCATCGCCGTTAGAGTCAAGCGTCCAGTCAATAACCTCAATACTGAAACTGTATGGTTTGCTGAGTTTGTTGGTGATATATACTGTTTGTGTAGCAGTCTGTCCTTTGTCTACAGTAAAGTATAGCGTTGCAGGGCCAATAGAAATAGCACTTTTTTGGGCATGAGCGGTAAATGACAGGCATGTAATAATAGCTACGAATAATGAAATATTTCTAATTCTGATTCCAGACATAAAATACGTTTTTTGTTGTACGGTTATTTCAAAAATGCTGTAAGTGAGCCATTGATTTTGGGATCTCCGTCAATTACGTATATGGTTTTGTATTGCAGAACGATTTTGTTTTCCGTCTGCGTTTTGCCGATGCTTAAATCTATCATGGTGTAGTCAACACTTTTGAATGCTTTTACATCAGCCATGCTGCCAACCTCCAGTTTCCAGTCATAACCATTCCATGCCCCGATGCCTGATCCTTCACTTTCATTTATTTCGCCGGTATAGGGGATATGCTGATCCCCGATTATTAAGCTTTTATTAGCCACGTCAAATATTATTTCGTCGAGTATGGTAAAGTCGCCCTTACCCTTTAATGCCAATTGGCCGTTTAATTTATTAACCGTTATTCCTTTTACAGTTTTCACTTTCATCTTTACTGTCGGGAATTCCGTATTCATACGGTCGTAGTCAGCTTTGGTAATTCCAAAGTTTACATGGTAGGGTAGGGGTACTTCATTTTTGTGTTGTTGCGAATACACATCATACCACTGTAGGCTATCAGCAATTGCCTTACGATAATTCACTATTATTTCTTTCAGATCTGCAGGGATATTTTTTTCCAGTATTTCCAACTTGTGTTCTCCGGGAGAAAAGAGGCTATCAACATAATTAATCGCAACTGTTTCATTTGCTTTTTGACACATGCCAACAGTCGTTGTTATTATACTCAGTGTAAGGAGGAGTAATTTTTTCATAACTCTATTATTTAGTTTAGGTATTAATAATTGTTACAGCAGGCCAGCTCTACTCTTCGCCTTGCCAGCAATATGCGCTTAGCCATTAACTTGAATAATTTTTTACCGGTGCGCTCGGAGCTATATTGAATATTATTTTCCTGGTGCACAAAGCCACCGATTACCGAGATATGTTTTTGGCAGTTGGTCAATTTGTAATATTTGAGGTCTGTTCTTTTTAAAAGATCAAGTTCCTCATCTGTTATCAGGCTTTCATTTTTAAAAAACGGGCCTTCTTTTTTGCTCTCAAAATTCATATTGAAAACCAGTTTTTGCCCGTCTTCAAAGTAGAATACGAACTCATCACCCCGGTTTAGAGGGAATGATTTGAAAGTAGACTTGAACTGTATCAGGTTGACATTTTCATAAGAAACGAAGCCTATACCCAGGTAGGCATTTTTTTTATAGGGTGGTAGTTCTTCTTTTAATACGGACAATAATATGGAGGTGTTCTTAGTATGCGTTTCAAGCGGGAAAGTTTTTACATGATCACACGCTCCATTATTCAGCAACATGATACGGATAGCGTTCCTTTCAATATTAGTGGTGCTCTCGTTGACGGCCACTGCTTTAATTGTTGTGCTCATTTTTGTACTTTTTATAGTTAAGGAATCAATATGCGGTAAGTACTATAACACTTGTTTGGGTTTATTTGCCGTTATTGCTTTTGTGCGGTTTATATAGTCGTTAAGCGCTCCTTTTATAATTCTTTTTACGCCCTTTGATAAGCTGGGAGATCCTTTTCCTCTCTCCTTCTTATAGGCAAGCTTCAACCAATCGCCTTTTAGTAAAAGATCGTTTTCCAGTCTTTTAGCTGCACTCATCATTTCTTCAAAAGAGGGAGGGAAGCCTTTGTCTTCTACGTATTCTTTCATCTCTCTTAAATAATCACTGATGATGGTGTGTGCCATTCTCCTGAAAATATTTAAGTGTTGTTTGCCGTATGAGTGTTGGCTGAAGTATGTTGTAAGTACTGTCATTTGCAGGAGTTTGAGGTTGCAAAGTAGTGCGAAGCCTTAAAGTGTTTCCTGATGATTGTCAGACGCTGTTCTGATGTTAATCAAATGCATAAAAAGCTTGCGTATAGACTAACCGCTATATTGACGAGAATCAAGTCCTGGCCTAACCTATGTCAATAACAATAGGAGTAACCGGCATATACATTTGCTTTAATAAACATGATTTTTTGACATTTTAAAAGACAAAGAGGATATCATGTCAGGCGCATTAACTAAGTATACGGATCGGCCTGTAGCCGTTGGTGCTTAGCAAGGAAAATAGGTATTCAACAAGTTATTGGTTAAGGAGGTTGTAAAGGGGTAACCCCGATGAGTAAAGGGAGCTTCCGCTCCCTTTTTTACATTGCCCGTCTTTATACGCATATTTTTTTGAATTTATATAAATAATTGACAATAATTTGGTTATATAATGACGAAAGTCATTGCCATGGGTGATATAGCGATTATTTTTGCATTGTAACGCAATTCTATTCTCTATATGGCCAACATTCTATTAATGGAGGATGACGAAGATATGTGCTCAAATGTAGCCGAGATCCTTTCGTTAGCCAACCACAATGTAAGTATAGCCAGGAACGGCCTGGAAGGTATTGAAAAAGCACACAGAGAGCCGTACGACCTAATACTGAGCGACATCTCCATGCCTTGCATAGACGGCTTTGGTGTATTACACATTCTACGAAAGGAAGACAAAGCCAGGAATATTCCGTTTATATTTCTCAGTTCTAAAAGAGAAGCTGTTTATTACAGGCAGGCCATGCATTTGGGTGCAGATGACTATATAGCCAAGCCATTTGAGGCGGGTGACCTCTTAAAGGCTATAGACCAACGCCTCAGGCAGGCAAATAAAGCTAAAGACGAGACAAAGGTAACCCAGGTAATTGCCAGGCCTGATGAGTTCCGCAAGATCACCAGAGAATCGGATATCATAAGCCTGTTAACAGATAATTGTGATGAGACCGAATATCATAAAAAGCAAATAATATACAAGGAAGGTAGCCCTGCCAGGTATATGTATTATATAAAATCAGGGAAAATTAAAACCTATAAAAGCCATGAAGATGGTAAAGATCTTATTGTAGGACTGCATGGAGAAGGAGATTTTATTGGCTATGTTCCCCTGATAAAAGGACATATTCATCTATTGACCGCAGAAGCTATTGAAGATTGCAAGCTGATAGTTATACCCAAAAGCAGGTTTGATGAAGTGGCTAATACGCATACAGAAGTAATGAAAAAATTCATCGGGCTTATGGCCGACGAATTACAGGATAAAGAACAACAGGTATTAGATTTTGCTTACAATACATTGAGAAAGAAAGTTGCCAAGGCTTTAGCAAGCTTCGAGAAAAAATTTCACACCCGTGAAGATGAGGCTTTTACTATAGACCTGACACGCAACGACCTTGCCAGTATAGCAGGGACTGCAACGGAATCGCTCATTAGGACATTGACAGAATTTAAGCAGGAAAAACTCATCGACATGAAGGACGGGCATATTACAATACTAAACAAGAATCGGTTAAATCAATTAATACGGTAGTGACAACCGATACGCAGTAGTAACATCCAAATTTTAACCAGGTCATGAACGCCGCAACCAATATAAACCGCTTGCTAACACCTGAAGCTATACTTCAAAGTATGTATGAGCCTTTTGTTTACCTTGATAGCGAATGGCGCTTCCAGTTCCTGAATGATGCAGCAATTGAAAAGCTGGGTAAAAAGGCTGAAGAGCTTATTGGTAATACTCTCTGGGAATGCTTTCCTGAAATAGACGGTACTGAAGCTGAAGCTGAGTACCGAAAGGTAATGGAGCAAAGAACACACTCCCATTTTGAAATTTATATACCGAGGCTGGATAGTTGGATGGAAATCCGTGCTTATGCACATCAGTCAGGAATATTTATTTATTACAACGATATTTCAGACAAAAAAAAGATCAAACAAGTAATTGCAGATGGGGGGAAATGGTTTCAATACATAGCAGACTGTGTACCTGTAATGATGTGGAGCTGCGATTCGAACAAGCGGACAAACTATTTGAACCCTGCATTTCTCCAGTTTACCGGTTTTAGCTTTGAACGACAGACAGGTAAGAACAGGGCGGTAGCAGTGTTTGAGGATGACAGGCAAAGCTTCGTGGAAGCCTTTGACGAGGCTTTTGAAAAAAGAGCAACCATTCATAGGGAATTCAGAATACGCCACCATGATGGAAGCTATCGTTGGGTTGCTTATACAGGCCAACCGATGTATGACCCACCGGGTAATTTTATAGGATATACGGGTACTTGTGTAGATATACACGACCAGGTAATGATGAACCAGAAAATGGAAAAACGTGTAAAACAAAGAACATTGGAACTGGTAGCTGCACTGGAACAGGAAAAACGTAATAACAAGCTCCAATCTCAGTTTGTTTCATTAGCATCTCATGAATTTCATACACCTTTAAGTACCATATTGTCATCTGTGGGGCTTATAGAAAGCTATATTAAACTCAATCAACCGGAAAATGAATACGCGCATTTGAACAGGATAAGGGCTGCGGTAAAACATTTAACAGACACTATGAATGATTTTTTGGCTGTTGGCAAACTGGACGATGGTGTAATTGAGTTGAGAAATGAGCTGTTTGACCTGCAGCAACTGGCGGCTGAGACATTAGATGAATTTGAAAGCATTATGAAAGCGGGTCAAAAAATTATTTTTTCTTATAAGGGTTACCCGAAAATTAGGTCTGAGATAAAAATACTGCGCAACATGCTGGCAAATTTGTTAAGCAATGCCATAAAATATTCTGATAAAAATATACAGCTGGATATCGAGGTAAACAAAAAAAGGATAACCATAGCTGTGGCAGATAACGGCATTGGCATACCTAACGACGAGCATGAAAAACTATTCAATAAATATTTCAGGGCATCTAACGTAGGTAATATTAGAGGTACCGGCCTTGGGTTAAATATTGTGCAGCGTTACGTAGAATTACTAAACGGTACAATTAATTTTACAAGTGAGTTAGGTGTAGGAACAACGTTTATTATAAAGATTCCCAACCGTACCACTTTTCAAAATACTCCCTCCAAATCGTTACAATTCGACTTTTAAAAAATGAGTGAGCTGCTAAGAGTAGACCTTTGATCAAGTTTTGGAACTTGTATACTTAAAGCTCTGTTTAATATCATGCACGTGTCTGATCTCCATCAATAGCCCGGGATACATTCTCTATTATATTTATGAAGTAACAATATTGTTAACTCTCAAAAAAATAATAAAAAATGAAAACTGATAAGGAGCTGCAGGAAGATGTAATGGATGAAATTAAATGGGATCCTGCTCTTTCAGCTTCGGCAATCGGAGTATCCGTTAAGAACGGTGTAGTTACCCTTAATGGCTATGTAGATGCATATGCCAAAAAGTTTGCTGCTGAAAATGCCGCCAAGCGCGTTAAAGGCGTGCAGGCAGTTACAGAAAAAATAGAAGTACATTTTGGGAAAGGAACTAAACGTACGGACACCGACATTGCGGCGGCTGCCCTGGATGCGATGAAATGGCACTCTAATGTACCTGACGATAAATTAAAATTGAAGGTAGAGAACGGGTGGGTAACATTAGAGGGTACTGTTGACTGGCAATATCAAAAAAATGCAGCAATGGATGCGGTAAAGGACCTGGCCGGCGTGAAGGGAGTTAGCAACCTGATATTCTTAACACCCAAAGCAAACGCGGCCAAAATAGAAACTGACATTATGAACGCGTTAAAACGGAGCGCAACCATTGAAGCGTCAAATATAGAAGTAGAGATTAAAGGAAATAAGGTGATATTGAAAGGTAAAGTAAGATCATGGTCTGAAAGGAGAGATGTTGAAAATGCTGTATGGTCATCTCCGGGGGTGATAGAGATAGAAGACAATATGTTTATAGGGGTTTAGCGTTTGCTATCTGTTTTGACCTAAATCTTATTCAGCAAGTATATCAAATGATTGCATGGGCATTTTGGTTTATACTGCCCATACACATACAACGATTAATCATTAATTGAATTTTGAAACTGTATTAATTCGTTTTGAATATTGTTGAACTGATCGCCCACCATATCTGCTATTTTTTTTATTTCGCTAATATCGACATCTGAACCTATCAGTTCTTCAATTTGTTCCATCATTGCTCCTTCCCTGTTGCAGCCAACAAACCGGAAAGAGCCTTTTAACTTATGGGCTAGAAATATGATTGACTCCCTGTCATTAGTTGCTATTGCATCATAAAGCTTTTGCATATTTGGTCCCATGGCTTCCAGGAAATTACCAATTATCTCAACCATAAAATCATTATCACCATCTGCCATGTCGTATATGTATTCCAGGTCGATGTACTTGTAGTCGTTCTTATTTGTCATGCCTTATCCAATAGCTTTTTCCCATTTTTGTATGATCTCTTTTATGTCTTGCATTTTATAGGGTTTGCTTATATAATCATCCATTCCTTTCGCCAACATTTTCTCTTTATCACCCGTCAGTGCATTTGCCGTTAGTGCTATGATAATGGGTCTTTGCCCATCGTGCTTTTCTCTTATTATTCTTGTGGCTTCAAAGCCATCCATCTCCGGCATCATTACGTCCATAAATATCAGCTGGTATTGTTTCGTATTTGCAGCTTCAACTGCCAGTTTACCATTTCCCACTAAGTCGAAAGTATATCCCAGCTTTTCCAGCGCCCTGCGTATCATTTTCTGATTTATCTCATCATCTTCGGCAACTAATATGTTTACCAGTAATGCATTGGCGTCTGCCGGCACATTTGCCACAGTTTGCCTGTCAAGATGCTTTTTGCCTAAAATATTTACCAGTATCTCTTCCATTTGGTTGTGTTTTACCGGCTTGTTAATCACTGCGGCAAACAACTCTTGTATCTGTGCATCCCCAGGCGGTAAGTAACCTGCAGAACTGAATAAGATTATTGGCAGGACAGGCTTTTGCTGTTTTATAAGAGTAGCTACCTCAATGCCATTGGCATCAGGCATTAGCATGTCAATGATAGCTACATCGAACTGGTCATTATCAAGTTGCTTTATAGCCGTCTTATAATTATCACACACGACCGCCTTCATGCCCCACAGTTCACATTGCTTACTTAGTATTTTCAGGTTGGTTATATTGTCATCGAGTATCAATACCGACTTATCTTTTAAGACGCTGGCATCAGTCTTCTCTTTAGCGATGTATCGTGTTTTTTGAGCGTTAGCAGATGCCTGTATAGTGAAAATGAAGGAAGAGCCTTTACCTTGTTCACTTTCCACTCTTATATTTCCTCCCATCAATTTCACCAGTCGATGGCAAATGGCAAGTCCTAGACCTGTGCCGCCATACTTCCTGGTTGTAGATGAATCAACCTGTGAAAAGCTTTCAAACAATTTATGGTATTTGTCTTCGGGTATGCCAATGCCTGTATCCTTAACTGTAAACTGTAAGGTAAACACACCTTCTTTTACACCGAGATTTTTTGCAGATATAAATATCTCACCTTTCTCAGTAAACTTTAGTGCATTTGATACCAGGTTTATTAATATCTGCCGGAAACGCGTAATGTCGCCAACAATCTCATTAGGTACGTCAGGGTCTAACAGGTACAGCAAATCCAGGCCTTTTTCATTAGCTTTTACACTTAGCAAGTCGTAAGTTTCTTCAATTACGCTACTAATCCTGAATGGATGGGCTTCCAGATCCATCTTGCCGGATTCAATTTTCGAGAAGTCGAGTATATCATTAATAATGGCAAGTAATGATTCGCCGCTGATGCGTATGGTATCCAAATAGTCTTTCTGCTCGTCATTCAAAGGCGTATTGGCCAATAGGCTAGTCATGCCTATTACACCGTTCATTGGTGTACGTATCTCATGGCTCATATTGGCCAGGAAGTCTGATTTGGCCTGGTTTTGTTCATCCGCCAATTTTCTCTTTTCTGCCAGTTCTTCGTTTAGCAAGTATGTTTCTGTAATGTCTGTAAATACCCACAGGCGGCCTTTGATGTTGTCGGATACAGTTGGTGTACATGCCACGCTCAATACCTTAGAGACCGGGTTGCCGTATATCCATTTCCAATCTTTTATAGTCTGGTTTGGTGAACTGAACAGAGCTGTTCCACGTTTAGCGATTTCTTCACTGTTGTTGGCAAGTACCCGCAGTTTTTGCATAGCTGCTGCAATGGCAGTAGACGAGTTCCTGTCCCTGGAAATACCTAATAATTCAGAAGCAGCAGCGTTTACCCAGCCATCCTTACCTGTGTCGTCTACAAAAACGATACCTTCATTTACCGTTCCCAGTATCGCATTAAAGCGGATCGTCAGCTCTTCAATGGCATAGTGAGACTGCATGAGCATAGTAATGCCTTTCAGGCCTATCCACACATGTTGCAGCAGTTGTCTGAAATCATCTGTCAGATCCAGCGACTTGTCTATGTATAATATGAATGCCCCGATGTATATACCGGCATTAACAGGCAGTAAAATAGCAATTGTGTTGCTGCCATAGAGGAAATCAGCGCCATCGCAGAAAGTGATCTCATCCCTGGCAATTGTTTCCACTATAAATTCGGCATTCACAAATCCCGTGATCGTAGCGTCTGTAGCATATACTACTCTTGCAGTTATGTCATCCTCCAGTTTTATGGAGGCAGCTGCCAGTGCATGCGTATGCTGTAGAAGCAGATTTGTTAATTTGTGCCGTATAGTCGAAAGTTCTTTTTCCTGTTTAACAGGATATAGATTGACAAAGAAATCCAGTGCTTCTTTTTGCCAGTTATATTTGCCAGGTGTTTCCAAGTTTTAAATATATTCTTTAATTGCTGTAATGATCTCATCGGGAGCACTCATATGCGGAAAGTGCCCTTCTGCATTTACCACCTTTAATTTGCTGTTTTTAATATGGGTGTTCAGGTATTCTGCTACCTCCATAGGTACTGCTATATCCTGTTGCGTTTGAAGCAATAAAGTATCGATCTGAAGCTTAGGTAAATCGTTACGATGATCTGACTGAAATATAACCCGCGCTACAGATTGCGCTATGTCTGGTCTTATAGCTGATAGCGATTGAGCAAAACTCGCTGACAGTTGCGGCCGGTCGGCATTTGCCATTATAGCCGGTGCAAAGCCACTGACCCAGGCATAATAGTTGTTGGCCATTGCATCATACAAATCGTTCAATGCCTGTTGTGTAAAGCCACCTATATAGCCTACATCATCGAGATAACGAGGTGATGCACCTATCAATACCATTTTACTGAAATGTGTTGGGTTTTTTATTGCTGCAAGCAAGCTTATCATGCCACTTGCAGAATGCCCCACCATTACAGCATCTTTTATTCGTAACTCGTTACATATATCCAGCAGATCATCTGCGTAGCTGCGCAGGGTATCATATTTGTTGGGACTGAAAGCTGTGGGTTCAGAATTTCCCGCACCTACGTTGTCATATAACACAACCCTGTAATTATCGGCAAATGCAGGGGCAACTTTTTGCCACGCTGTCTGGTTGGTGCCAAACCCATGTGCAAATACAATTGTTTGTTTACCAGCGTTGCCATTTAATATGGTAACGCTGTTTTTTTTAAGCGGATTATATAACATATTAAGCTACAAATTAACTATCTGCAGCGTTACGGAAAGAGGATAAGGCAAAAGTAGCGAATCTGTTTTTATTTGGGTATGAACAATTTAGCTACGAGGTGTTGATATGCAAAAACGTTGTACTTTTAACGTCCAGAGAGAGAATAATTCTAAAGAGATAAGCGCTATTTACATGGCCAAAATTTTATTGATAGAGGATGATGTTTTGATCCAGAAAACCGTAGGTTCGAAACTCAAAAAAGAAGGTTTTGAAGTCACTTGCTGCAGCGATGGTAAGGAAGGTGTAGAAAAATTAGCTACGGAGCTTCCTGATCTTGTGGTTACAGACGTTATGCTCCCATATGTATCCGGACTTGAGATCGTGAGCGCCGTAAAGGCCATCACGCAGAAAAATATTCGTACCATTGTCTTATCCACTATGGGACAGGAGAAAATAGTGGAAGAAGCATTTGAATTGGGTGCTGACGATTATATTACCAAACCCTTTAGTCTTACAGAACTTACTATACGCATCAAGAAACAATTGAGCAGAACCTAAAGCCTCTGAACAATGAACAGCGATGCTTTCTTCCGTTTTATATCTCCATCACATCTATACTTTGGCGCTACGATATTTGGCATCATTACAGTCATTATTGTCCTAATGATATACTTGTTCCTGTATGTCAAAAAAAGCCGTTTCAGGATAAAGGCCCTTGTTGGGGCACAGCTTAATGAATGGATAAGTGATGCATTGACAGAAGATGAATTACCTCGCATTGCCATACCTAATGATATATCACACTATCTTAAAAAGCCGTTTATGCGGCAGTTTTTGATGGATAATCTTATAAATATCAGGAAAAATGTGACGGGCGATGTGGCTACAAGCCTTGTTGTACTTTACAAGATGCTCGGGCTGAAAGATGATTCCGTCCGTAAATTAAAGTCACTAGTATGGCATAAGCGTGCAAGGGGTATATATGAATTGTATATGATGCAACAAAAGGAAGAACTGCAGGATATACTTGAATACACTAACAGCAATAATGAGTTTGTGCGTATGGAAGCGCAAACTGCCATTATAGGTTTTTCGGGTTTCAATGGACTTGTGTTCCTGGATCAGTTAACGTATCCTTTATATGAGTGGCAGCAGATTAAGCTATTAGAGCAATTAAATGCGGTGAATACCGGAGATATGCCACATTTGCCTTTATGGTTAAGTTCTGCCAATTCTTATGTTGTTCACTTTGCGTTGAAGCTTACAGAAATATACCAACAATTCCAGGTGCATGATGATGTAGTTCCCTGCCTTGAAAGTAAAAATGATAAAATACGCAACCAGGCTATAAAAACGCTAGGCAGCATAGCTTCTGAAAATACAATTGAGATATTTAAGCAACATTATGACAAAGAAACTGTTTTAAATAAAAAAGCCATTTTGGAGCAGTTTGTTGTAAATGGCACAGGAGCTGAACTTGAGTTTTTATATGATAAGCTGGATGAGGAAGATGACGGCCTGAAACTGGAGGCGATAAGGGCTATTGCATCCATAGATAATAATGCTTTTTCGGAACTTGAGCATACAAGTGCGGGGGATGATATACTGATATCTATTATTAAACAAGTAAAATACGAGAACGCAGTTTGATAGGGCAAATAGCATCTGATCTGTTAACCTATGGCATATTCCTTTATGCGATAGTACTTCTATTATTCTATATCGCTATAGGACTGTTTTCTATCGGGGATACGAGAAAGTACATGCATAAGAATTCGTTTACAGATTACCGTTTGCTGGCATCGTCGCCACACGCACCATCTGTAAGCATACTCGCCCCTGCATATAATGAGGGGGCAACTATTATTGAAAATGTGCGCTCGCTTCTCTCACTTTATTACAGTAACCTTGAAGTGCTGATCATTAATGATGGCAGCAAAGACGATAGCCTGCAGAAGCTTATAGATGCATATCAGCTGGAAAAAATAGACTATCATGTACAGTACAAAATAGCTACCAAAGAAGTAAGGGGCATCTATAAGAGCAAAAACCCGGCCTACAAAAAGCTGATGGTTATTGACAAAGTAAATGGTGGCAAGGCCGATGCCTTGAATGTGGGTATCAACGTTTCTGCCAATGATTACATAGTATGCATTGACGTAGATTGCATACTTGAGCAGGATTCTGTTCTAAAGATGATAAAACCCTTTCTTGAAGAAACTGATGCAAAGGTAATAGCCTCGGGTGGGGTAGTACGTATTGCCAACTCATGCGAAATAAAGGATGGTCGCCTGGTAAAAGTGCATTTGCCCGATAATTATTGGGCAAAGATGCAATCATTGGAATATATACGTGCCTTTATATTAGGACGCATGGCCTGGGCACGGCTTAATGGCCTGTTGCTGATATCAGGTGCATTCGGTGCGTTCGATAAACAGATAGCTATTAGTGCAGGAGGGTACAATCATAAGACTGTTGGAGAGGACATGGAATTGGTAGTGCGCATGCGCAGGTATATGGAGGAGTTGAATGTGCCGTATAAAGTAACCTACATACCGGATCCGCTGTGCTGGACAGAGGCCCCAACCTCAAAAAAGATACTTGGCCGCCAGCGTAACCGCTGGACGCGTGGCACAATAGAAACACTTAAGTTCCATAAAATAATGTTCTTCAATCCTAAATACGGATTGTTAGGTATGCTGAGTTATCCTTATTGGTTTTTCTTTGAAATGCTGGCGCCTGTGATTGAATTCTTCGGCATGATCATATTTTTGCTGCTAACCGTGTTTGGGCTTATTAACTGGCATCTTTTTATTGCCCTGCTAGTGTTCATTATTTCATTTGGGTATCTCTATTCTGCTTTCGCGGCTTATATGGAAGTCACCACATACAATATGTATCACCGACGTACAGATATGATGAAACTGCTAATAGCAGCACTTTCAGAGCCATTTTATTTTCATCCATTCGTAGTTTGGGCGGCAATAAAAGGGTATGTAGATATCATACGCAAGAAGAATAGCTGGGGCGAAATGACCAGGCAGGGTTTCGGGCCTACGCCTGTCAAGAAATAAATTAGAACCTGCGTATATAACCAATGCCTGCCTGCAGTTGGTTTCCTTTCATTCCCATTCTATACTCCTGGTTCAGAATAGAGAAGTTGGCAGTAATGATATTGAGTTTTCGTATAGCGTGCCTCAGCGTAAGTTCTGCCATATAGGTTTGCAGTTTGTAAGTGCTGTTAAGCTGCACAATAACACGATTGTCGTCAGGCGATAGACCCGCACCTGCAAGCAAACCTATATAATCATCAATACCGCCATAATAGTAGCGCGCTATCACGCTGTAAGATTGTGATATATTGCTATTTGCAGGAGCAAGGTAAGTTCTGGCGCCGAACAGAAAGCTCTTGTAATATTTACCAAGATATAGGGTATAGATAAACGCATTGGATGTGAAATACAGGTAGCGAACGCCTAATTCTGATTCAAACGCTTTGGGCAGATTTGCATATAACGATGCTCCGGCCTTCCATTTAGGAAACACACCTACATTATCGGAATAGCCGGTGTTGACGTATGCATAGAATGTTTTAGAAAAGCGCGGGTAAGATTCAAGCTCGTATTGCAAGCCATCCATATTAAACCTATTCGCATAATTCACCCTCGCCGTAAAGGCACCAGCCTGCGTCTGTCGGGTGTAGTCAATACTGGCTAAGTGCCATGGGTCGGGAAACTGTTTGTCGAATGAAACATAGTCATACTTAATACCAATCCTGTTTTTCGAAATATTATCGCGTATTTGTGACGCAAGCGCCCGCGCATCCGTATTGTTCTTGTCCAGTTTCAGTATTGTATCAACTATTAATATTGCCTGTTTAAAATCCTTCTTTGCATTTAGGATTTTGGCTTTTCGTAACAATAACTCTACAGATTGAGGATAGTCAGACAAGCCTTGCTGCAAGAGCGATAGTGCTTTCTCCGAATTATCATTCCAGAATTCAAGGTCAGCATAGCCTGCATATGCATCCTCTGGCGTTGGTTTTTGCAGCAATGCTTTTTCAAAGTATGCCTTGGCACTGTCAGGCTGCTTGTTCCATGCATATATACGCCCTGTGAAAACAATGACATCTGTATAAGCGGCATTGAGTAACAGCGCTTTTTTCGAAAGCCTGACAGCTTCTGTATAGTTTTTGTTTTTAAAAGCCTGGTTACGTGCAGCCTCAAATAAGCCATCGGCACTTGTGGTGTCCTGTGCTACAGCTGCGCGGGTGAATAAGGTCAATAAACAAAAAAATACGATCCTACTATATGTACATGCGTTATGCATATCTGGTATAAAAATAGCGTAAAACTGCCGTAAAACTTATACCCTGATATGAAGGTTTACCAATTATGGTACAGATTAAAGATGATGCAGAGTACCCTGCCCAACACACTATTTGCTTAAATCTTAGTACGTCACTTCGCAAAAAGGCATCTATATCTTTTGCTTTAATTTCAAACAAGCTACAAATGCCTGAAGCGATCGTCTTTTTTTTATACAGGCTGTGCTTTGCTAAATCCAATACAATGTTTAATCATTCTTGTTATTGTATCTGCAATAGCCGTGAATAGTTGTTGTTGTCTACCAGGATGTTTACAACATAATTGCCTGCGGGAACATCCTTCAAATATAGTTTGGTTGCCTGCTTGTGCAAATCTGTGCTGTATATCATACGTCCGTGCATATCATAGACAGTTGTGGTTGCTTTCAAAAAATGATCTTTAATACTTATTTCAAATATTCCTTTATTAGGATTGGGATAGATGCTGATCCCGTTGCTATTAGTTAGTGCAGCGATAGTTGTTGCACCTGTAGTATCTTTCAAGCTCCACAATTCATTGCCGATGGTATTAAAATTGGCAGTAAAATAAAATGAGGAATCCTGCGGGTAAAAGAAAAACTCAAGAGTATTGACTAAAGCATTATTATTAGGTGTTACCACAGGTGATATCATTTTCGTTCCGGTGTCTGTGCCATCAGATTGCCATAACTGCGTATTGTTTGTTGTACTCTGTGCAGTGAAATAAAAGCGGTTTTTTCCTGCAAAAAGATAGCCGGGCATGCTACTATTGGATACACTTGCTCCCGGAAAGATATCCTTTACAATTTGTGTGCCTGCGGCGGTACCATCAGAAGAGAATAATTCATAGCCATGATCTACATCTGCAGCTGAAAAATATAATTTACCCTTGTACACCATCAGGTAGGTAGGGTCGCCGTTACCCGATAAGTTTATATCTTTTACCATTTGTGTACCTCCTGTAGTACCATCAGAAGACCACAACTCGACACCATTGGTGCCATCGTTAGCGGGAAAATAAAGCTTACTGTTATAAACAGCGCAATAGTTAAAAAGACCCGGTACCCCGGGGTTGCTACCCGGCCATATATCTTTTACCATCTGTGTGCCCCCTGCTGTGCCGTCTGTAGACCATAGCTCCAGTCCGTGGGTGTCGTCCTGTGCATGAAAATATAGCTTGCCATTATATTCGCAGAGGATACCGATGTTTGAGTTGTTGGTACCGGGATTAATATCCATTACCATTTGTGTACCGGCAGTTGTACCATCTGTGACCCAAAGTTCCTGTCCATGGCTAAGATCCCACGCTGCAAAATATAATTTGGAATTAAAAACCGTAAACTGCGATATTGATGAGGATAGCGATGCAGTTTTAATATCCTTCAGCAAATTTGTTCCTGATGCTGTTCCATCAGTAATCCAAAGCTCTTCACCATTTACTCCGTCATTACCTATGAAAAAGACCTTTCCATTTAATGTTGCAAATGGGAACAAGCATCCTCTTGCAGAGCCGGGATTGATATCCTTTATCATGTAGGTGCCTGCTTCTGTGCCATCTGTTATCCAGGGTTCCCAGCCATGGACGCCATCGTCTGCACTAAAAAAAACATTTCCATTACATGCTAAAAATTGAACGTTAGAAGTGAGTCCACCCGATGCTCCCGGATTAGTATTTTTTATTTGCTTAGTGCCGGCGATAGTACCATCGCTTATCCATGGTTCCGTGCCGGCAGTATCTGTTGTTGCTCCAAATATAAATTTGCCGTTAAAGTTTATAAAGCCGAATGCAGCGGAATGGTTACCGACACCATTATTAATGTCAATGCTTTTGAATACGGGTACCTGTGCTTGTGCGAAGTTTGCCGCCGTAATTAGCAGAATCAATAGTTTTTTCATAATGGAGTTATTTGTGTTCTATAAATATACTGATAAAGAAGCAGGTAGCCAAAGGCGCATAGGGTGACTTTCTTCGGGCTTGTTATTCTTTTAGGCGGAGAGGGAGTAATTCGAATCTCAGCTCGCAATATCTTGATTTTCATGTCTAAGGGCTATTAAACTCTTGCCTACTCATGAATAACTCATTTTTTTTGTCTCTTAAGAACTAAATGGGATACGTTTTAATCAAAGACAAAGAGAGTGTAGCCCTTGGCTCGTAATCAGGGAGTCTTGGGCCCAAGTTATGGAGGGGCCGCAAGAGTAAGTGATGCAGCAATGTAACGCTTCTGTAATTGGTTTAAGCTTTTTGCGCGAAGTTCATAGCCCGTAGTTTGGGTTAATCTTAATTAGCTAACGGGGATTTTCAATTTAATAAGAGTTCCTTCTTCAGGATAATGTTTATCAATAACCTCGATCCCGATTTTTCTTTTCTCAATAAAGTTATAAGCATCAACACGTTCTCTTATAAGCTGCATGCCTCGTGATGCATGAGCGTTATACTTTTCATTTTTGTTGTGTAATTGTTTAGATTTTTCTCTTCCTATACCATTATCATCTATTTCACAAAGGATATATTCCTGGTCATCAGAAATGAAAAATGACAGCTTCAATATTCCTTTGGTTTGTTTGTATATTAGCCCGTGCTTAATAGCATTTTCTATAAAAGGTTGTATCAGCATGGATGGTATTCTTATTCCGTTAACATTTATCTTGTGATCGATAGTTACAGAATAATCAAACTTATCCTCAAAACGCAATCTTTCTAACGATATATACAGTTCATTCAACTCAATCTCGGCTTGCAAATTGGTATATTTATTTTTTGATGACTCCAGGAATAAACGCATCAATTTTGCAAACCTTGACAAATAATTATTAGCCGCTATATCGTCATGATTAATTATGTAATGTTGTATTGCATTAAGGGTATTAAAGATAAAATGAGGATTCATTTGCGCTTGCAAAGCGTTAAGTTCGAGGGTTACAATTTCTAATTGTATTTTGTTTTTTTCTCGCTCTTTTTTTATTATATGCTTTATTCGTTTATAAACAAATAAGGATACTGCAGTTACTATTGTAATACATAACACTAACCAGAATATTGGTCTTTGCCATAAAGCGGGATGAATATCAATAAACAAAAATTGGCTTTGTGAATTCCAATCATTTCCATTTACGCTTCCTTCTAGTAAAAATTTGTATTTACCCGGCGGTATATTGGTATAGTTAGCGTAGGGTTGGTCGGCTGTAGTGTAAGTCCACTTTTTTTGAAATCCTTCAAGTTTGTACCTATATGTATGTGTTTCCGGTTTTGTAAAATCTACAATTGCGAAACCTATATTGATAAAATTTTGTTTATAACTAAGGTTAATAATGCTATGCCTGGAAATTGCGCATGATGAATCTACCCCTGAAATTTTTAATGACGTTATATAAACAGGGATATGGTTGTAATTTCTTGTCTTTATGCTATCAGGAGAAAAGCTCACTATACCGGATTTCGTACCCAAAAACACTTTATTGTTAGCTGCTACACTGTATGCTTTGAAATTAAAATCTGAGCTTTGCAGACCATCTTGTTCACCAAAGCTATTTAGAAGATTTATTTTTTTATCGTAATGATAAAGGCCATTTACAGTGCTTACCCAAATGGTCTCTTTTTTATCAAAAAAAACAGAGGCTACAACATTATTTACTAAGTTATTAAAATGATTAATCTTATTTGTACGTAGAGACACAGAGTAAAGACCATTGCCGGTAGTACCTATCCACAAATTACTGTCTCTATCTTCAGATATACTCCACACCTGAATTGGTTTAGTATCATTCAGTAAGCATTGTTTAAAATTCAGGTTTTGCACCCCACAAAATTGTTGAGGAAAACACAGGCCATTACTGGTTCCAAGCCATATGTGTCCGTTTTTTGATTCATAAATATTCCATACAGAATTACCTGCGATTGTATTTTTATCTGATGGATTATTCATGTAATGGTAAACTCGTTTTAACCTCGGATTATATATAAATAAGCCTAGATTATTACAGCCAATCCAAATGTTGCCATACGCATCTTCATACAGGCTCCATACTTCAACAATTCGTGTGTTTATACTATCCGGTAAATATTTTGTAAAAATATTAGAATTGTGTTTAAGGCATGAGACCCCTTGTTGCCCGCCAACAAGTAATTTGCCATTGCGCAACTGTAAAAAGCAGTTTACTGTGTATTCCGATAAATTTTTATTGCAATAATGAAGCCTGTATGAACCGGAAAAATCGTACTGATTATTCGATCTGTTATAGCAAAGTTTATTTACAGCGCCATTGCGCATACCTATCCATAAATTTCCTTGTTTGTCTGTGTATATTGATCTGACATAATCATGTGTGATATACTTACTTATACCGTTTGACATGTATTTATCGAACTGGTATTTATATTTATCTATCTTAAGGAGGCCACTATTTGTCCCTAACCATATGATGCCTGATTTATCAGATATCATTGTATTTATTTCAGTATTATTTTTATGGCCTAATTCATTAATGCTAAAGGTGCTGATATGCTTTCCTTGCAGTGTATACTCGCCCATTATTACACCATCTGTGTAATAAATTGTGTTATTACCTAGTGCAATTTTTTGATGAGAAGGGCTTCTGAAAAAGGATGGAGTCGGTATTATTGTTTTTATCGTATTCTCTTTGATATTAATTAGGTTACATCCCTTTTGGTTTACGGTGAAAACGTCTGCATCTCTGGTTGCAATTGCACTATTATAATTATAAGCTTTTTCTCCATTGTAACGTATTATGGCTGCTGTCCTATTTAATTTAGAAAAAACGTAACTTTTAACAGCACATACTATAATTAACATGTCATCAGTTTTTTCAGCTACGCTTAAGATATTCTCGTCAACTGTGATTGGATAAAAATTTATTTTATCCCCTGTGATACTCCCGATCATTCCTTTGTCATTAGTTACCCAAATAGTACCTTTTTTATCCTGAAAGAAACCGGTAATTGCAGCATTTATAGTATTAGGATATATATAGAATCGCTTCTCTTTTTTTGTATATCGGCTTACTAAGCCATAACGTGTTCCTATCCATATATTTTTTCTCTTGTCTTCGAAAATTGTTTCTATTGCATTCACTACATTTTGGTCACTTTCACCTAAAACGTTTTGCATCTTAGTAAACTTGGTTCCGTTATACATGCACAACCCGTTATATGTACCGATCCATAGATACCCTTCGCTATCCTGTAAGAGAGATAATACGATATTATTAGATAAACCTTGTTTAGTATCTATTTCCTCATAGCAATAATTACCGCTACAAAACTGCGCTGCACACTGAGTGCTTAGATAGAAAAAACAGATGAAAAGGAAATATTTCAGCACATTTGAAGTTTATTAAAATAATATTCTATATATACGTACTGTATTGTTAATTTAGTAAATTAGTATAAGAATTTCTATAGCTATTATTAATTAAGTAGTCAATTTTTAACTGTTTACCCGTATCAATATTAAAATTGTTTGCCATGATACGCTCGGTAATTATCGATGATGAATTGAAAAGCAGAAATACGCTCTGCACTTTACTATCAAGATACTGTAATAATGTAATCATCAAGGCTGATGCAGATAACGTTGAACAAGGAATAACGCTTGTTCAGCAGCTAAAGCCAGAACTCGTTTTTTTGGATATTAATATGCCAGGAGGAGATGGTTTTATGTTATTTGAAAATGTAAAGAATATATCATTCGAGGTGATATTTGTTACAGCATATAGCGAATATTCACTTAATGCGATCAAGGTTTCCGCTATCGATTATCTACTTAAACCTATTAACATATCTGAATTACAATTGGCTGTGCAAAAAGCAGAAGAACGGATATTGGAGAAAAGAGGCTTCTATAATGTACAAACAATTGTAAATGAACTAACACAGAAAACAGTGACTACCGACACGATAGCGGTTCCAGTAAATGATGGTTTACGTTTTATTGCGCTGAATAATATTATAAGAATGAAAGCTGAGGGCAGTTATACACAAATCTTTTGTCTTGATAAGACATCTATACTAAGTTCAAAACCAATTAAGGATTACGAAGAGTTATTGCCATCGATTCAATTTTTCAGAGTTCATCATTCACATGTTATTAACTTGTCGCTTATAAAACATTATCACCGAGGTGATGGAGGTTATGTGACAATGGTTGACGGTTCTGTTGTTGATATTTCCAAGCGAAGGAAGAAAGATTTTTTGGGCCTGTTTGAAGCTTAGCAATAAGCCGGAATTTCATTCCGGCTTATTGTGTAATAGTATAGAAGTTTATTATCGTGTTGCGGTAAAAAAAATATTTATTAACTACCATACGCTTCGTGGTGATATTGATGAGGATAGCGATGCGGTTTTAATATCCTTTAGAAATTTGTTCCTGATGCTGTTCCATCAGTAATCCAAAGCTCTTCACCATTTACTCCGTCATTACCTATGAAAAGAGCCGGGGTTATCCTTTATCATGTCGGTAGCTGCTTCTATGCCATCTGTTATCCTGGGTTCCCAGCCATGGACACCATCATCTGAAGCTAAAAAGCATTTCCATTACATGCTAAAAATTGAACGTTAGAAGTGAGTCCACCCGATGGCCCTGGATTAGTTTTTTTATTTGCTTAGTGCTGGCGATAATAACGTCGCTTATACATGGTGCCGTGCCGGCAGTATCCGTTGTTGCCCCGAATAATAAATTTGCGGTTTAAGTTTATAAAGCCGAATGCACCGGAATGGTTACCAACACCATTATTAATGTCAATGCTTTTGAATACCGGTACCTGTGCTTGTGCGAAGTTTGCAGCCGTAATTAGCACGATCAATAGTTTTTTCATAATGGAGTTATTAGTGTCTATAGATATAATAATAGAAAGCTGGTAACCAAAGACGCATAGGGGGACTTTCTTCGGGCTTGTTATTCTTTTAGGCGGAGAGGGAGGAATTCGAATCTCAGCTCGCAATTTTCGTGACTACAGCCTATTTACATTTTGCCTATTCATGAATAACTCATTTCTTCTTGTGTCTTGAAAACTACAAAATATAGATACAATTTTTCAAATGTTTAGATTGGTCTGCATTTGAATTTTCTACAGTGAGTATCAATTTTGTAAGTAATGGATACTCACTGTAGAAAAAGAAAAGATTAGCGCGTTAAGCCTGAGAAGAGTTACTATATTTTTATGCTGCTATTTGTAAAACAAATATCGTTGCTTTATAAAAGGTGTACATTTGCTTAACAGTGTTAAATTAGTTAATCGTGTAAACGTGGGTAGTAAAGAAAGAATTCTGCGCAAAAAGGAAG
The DNA here is from genome assembly GCA_018267955.1 of Bacteroidota bacterium. GTDB lineage: Bacteria > Bacteroidota > Bacteroidia > Chitinophagales > Chitinophagaceae > Polluticoccus. The sequence continues at coordinate 1,046,628 of JAFDXL010000009.1, read as the reverse complement.
ATGTAAAGAGAAACATACTTACTGCAGGATGGAATATAGTGAAGAAGGAAGGTTGGCAGGCACTATCTATGCGCAGAATTGCTGATGCCATAGAGTATACCGCGCCGATCATTTACGGATATTTCGATAATAAAGATGCACTGCTAACCGAATTTACCCGACAGGGATATTTACATCTTGCTGCCAGGCTCAACGAAGCAAAAAATAAGCATAGGCTTCCGGCAAAACAATTAGAAGCTATGTGGCTAGCCTACTGGAACTTTGCCTTTGATGAGCGTGAATATTACAAATTGATGTATGGTGTAGAAGTGAACTGTTGCAACTGTAAAACAAATTATTTGGCTGAGGAAGAGTTGCCATCCGCCATTTTTACAGAGGTAATACAAACCCTTATTGATAACAGTAAAAACCCACAAACCAATGCATGTAAAAAATATTACACTTTCTGGTCAGTAATACATGGCCTAATCAGTATCAATATCGTCAACAAAGGACAGACTGACGAATTGAACCAGGAGATCTTAAAAGATGCCATTACCGGCATTATCAGGACCATTGTTGAATAGTCCGCCTTCATTCTTACAATAGTTATTAGTGTTGCCTTTGGTTAACAGAGTTAACAGGCAATTAAAGATTTGGTTTTAATTATTTAACACTGTTAAGTTATCTAACACCGTTTATGAGAAATGTAATATATACTATCGTCGTGTCTCTATTGCTATATGGTTGCAAATCTGCACCAGCGGCAACTGGTGGAGACCAGCCACAGGAGTTGCCTGTGGTAGCAATCACAACTCAAGATGCATCTGTATACCGGGAGTTTAATGCTTCTATAGAAGGTACTAAAAACATAGATGTGCGCCCGCAGGTGGATGGTTACCTGGAGAAGATATACGTTGAAGAAGGTGCTCATGTAAGCAAAGGGCAGCTTTTATTCAAAATTGATGATAAACCTTACCAGGAACAATTGCGTAATGCGAATGCCAGCTTGTTGGCCGCAAAAGCCAATATGGAAAATGCTCGTATCAACTTTGATAAATTAACCCCTTTGCTGGAACATAATCTTGTATCTAATGTACAGGTACAAAGTGCAAAAGCTGCATATGATGCGGCAAAAGCAAGCGTAGCACAGGCTGAAGCTGTGGTAAGTAACGCGCGCATCAACCTGGGGTATACTAATATTATGGCTGAAGTAGATGGCTATATCGGGAGAATACCGTACAAACCTGGTAGCCTGGTTGGCCGCTCATCACCAGATCCTCTTACCGTATTATCAGAGATACAAAATATGTACGCTTATTTTTCTTTGAGCGAAAACGATTTTATAAAGTTCAAAGAGCAATTTGATGGCAATACTATAGAAGAAAAGATTAAACATATGCCTGCTGTAGAGCTTGTATTGGCAGATAACACCGTATATCCATCAAAAGGAACAGTGGAACTGGCAGAAGGGCAATTTAACAGGACTATGGGTACTATTAGCTTCCGTGCAGTATTCCCGAATACCAACGGACTGCTACGTTCTGGCAATACAGGCAGGATCCGGGTTGCTCAAAAAATGTCAGCTGCACTGGTAGTGCCGCAAGAAGCTACTTACGAGATACAGGACAAAATATTTGTATTCAGAGTGGCTGATAGCAATAAGGTAATCAGTGAGCCTATCAACGTTAGCGGTAAAGCAGGTAACTACTATCTCGTAGACAAAGGCGTAAAGTCGGGTGATAAAATCGTTCTTGCAGGGTTGGACCGCCTGAGGGATGGTGCAGCTATAAAGCCAATAGAAATATCGACAGACAGTCTTCTGAAAGCAAACCCGCTATAATTAATGATGCATTCACACATTCAATCTAAACTGGGTTTATAACCACAGAAAAAACATTCTACATGTTCAGAAAATTTATAGAACGGCCGGTATTATCAACGGTCATATCCATTATATTGCTTTTACTCGGGGGGCTTTCACTGTTCTCGCTCCCCATTACCTTGTTCCCGGACATCGCACCTCCCTGCGTGCAGGTAACAGCAAACTACCCGGGAGCAAATGCCGAAGTAGTTGCGAGGTCGGTGGCAACCCCGTTGGAAGAAGCCATTAATGGTGTGGAGAACATGACATACATGACCTCCAATTCCAGCAACGATGGTAGCCTTACTTTAAGCGTTTACTTCAAACAGGGTACTAACCCCGATATAGCTGCAGTAAACGTTCAGAACAGGGTATCGAAAGCTACAAGCCAGATACCACAAGAGGTAATACAAGCAGGTATCTCTACACAGAAGCAGCAGAATAGTATCATTATGTTCGTGGCTTTGTCAAGTTCTGACACCGTATATAATGAGACCTTCCTGCTCAACTATATTAAAATAAACCTGGTACCGCAGTTGCAGCGTATCCCGGGAGTAGGCGAAGCACAGCCATTTGGTGCTCGCGATTATTCCATGCGTATATGGTTAAAGCCTGATAGGCTGGCTGCACTTGGCCTGTCTCCGCAGGATGTGACCGATGCTGTGAGGGATCAGAGCCTGGAAGCAGCACCGGGACGATTTGGACAGAGTAGTACTGAAGCTTTTGAATATGTGCTGAAATACAAAGGAAAGCTCAATAAGAACGAAGACTATGAAAATATCATTGTACGCTCCAATAGTGACGGGTCTTTTGTAAGGCTGAAAGATGTAGCGAGGGTAGAATTCGGATCTTATATCTACTCATCAAACGGTAAGCTTAATGGTAATGCCACCTCAGGTGTTGCCGTTTTCCAGACTGCAGGTAGTAACGCAAATGCTATTCTTACAGAAGCACAAAAGCAATTGAAACAGTTTTCTGCCAACCTGCCACGGGGTGTTCATGCTACCGTAATGTATAATTCGAAGGAATTCCTTGATGCTTCCATACACCAGGTTACAGAAACATTACTTGAAGCGTTTGTACTGGTGTTTATTGTAGTATTTATATTCCTGCAGGACCTGCGTTCTACATTGATCCCAGCGATCGCGGTACCGGTAGCCATCATAGGTACGTTCTTTTTTATGCAGCTATTTGGGTTTACGATCAACTTGCTTACGCTCTTTGCGCTGGTATTGGCGATAGGTGTAGTGGTGGATGATGCCATCGTAGTAGTAGAAGCGGTACACTCCAAGATGGAACATACCAAACAGTCGGCAAGGCTGGCAACCATCAGTTCTATGAACGAGATATCAGGTGCCATCATATCCATTACTTTGGTAATGGCTGCGGTGTTTGTCCCGGTAGGATTTATGCAGGGGCCGGCCGGGGTATTCTACAGACAGTTCGCGTTTACACTGGCCATTGCCATCATCATATCAGCTGTTAACGCACTTACATTGAGTCCTGCATTATGTGCATTGTTCCTAAAAAACAATCATGCAGCAGGTGAAGGTGGTGAGAAAAAAGGATTCGGCAGGCGTTTCTTTGAAGCGTTTAATGTGGGATTTAATGCTGTAACAGAAAGGTACAAGCGTAGTATACAATTGTTGCTGAAACGTAAGTGGATAGCTATTGGGGGTATTGCGGTAATTGCAGTGGCCAGCTTGTTTCTGCTAAAGACGACACCGACAGGATTTATACCAACCGAAGACCAGGGCTTTATCCTTTATGCAGTGAAAACACCTCCGGGAAGTTCCCTGGACAGAACACACAAGGCTATGGCCAGGATAGACAGCATTGTTAAAGCAGACCCCGCCGCAGATAAAAGATATATTGTAGAAGGGATGAACTTTATCTCTAATGCAAATGCATCGCCATACGGCGCAGGTTTCATCAGGCTGAAGCCTTATGGCCAGCGTGGAGAGGTAAATGATTTTCAACAGATATCTAACAGGCTTTCTCAGAAAGTGAGCCAGGTAAAAGATGCAAACGCTTTCTTCTTTACGTTCCCCACAGTACAAGGGTTTGGTAATGTGAGTGGTTTTGAATTCATGTTGCAGGATCGCAATAGCGGATCGCTCGACAAGCTGAACGAGACCGCTAATAAATTCATCGGTGCTCTTATGGCGCGCAAAGAGATCGCATATGCCTTTACCACGTTTGCAACCGGTAACCCGCAATATGAATTGCAGATAGACAATGCGCGAGCCAAACAACTGGGTGTATCTGTTAGTGAGTTGCTGAGGACATTGCAAACATATTTTGGTAGTAGTTTCGTCGGCGATTTCAACCGTTTTGGCAAATATTACCGGGTGATGGCGCAGGCAGACATTGCCTATCGTACAGACCCTTCTTCCATTAATGGTATCTATGTGAAAAATAACCAGGGTAATATGGTACCTGCCAACACGCTCGTTAGCCTGAAAAAGGTGTATGGGCCGGAAACTGTAACCCGAAACAACCTCTTCAATGCTGTGACGATAAATGGTGTTCCCAAGCCCGGATATAGTACCGGCGATGCTATACGCGCGGTACAGGAGACAGCCGCACAAGCACTACCAAGAGGCTATACGTACGAGTGGACCGGTATGACACGTGAAGAAGTACAATCCGGCTCACAGATAGTTTTCATATTTATACTTAGCCTGATATTTGTTTACTTCCTTCTGGCAGCTCAGTACGAGAGTTATATACTGCCGCTTGCGGTGATCACGACTATACCGTTAGGTGTATTTGGTGTAATGCTGTTCATCAACCTTATGGGCATCGAAAATAATATCTATGTGCAGGTAGGCCTTATTATGCTTATAGGATTGCTGTCTAAAAATGCGATACTTATTGTGGAATATGCAGTGCAAAGGAGACGTGCGGGTATGGGGCTGGTACAAGCGGCAATACAGGCATCTGTATTGAGGCTAAGACCCATATTGATGACCTCGTTTGCATTTATAGCAGGCTTGCTTCCTTTGCTCAGCGTTCACGGAGCATCTGCCCTTGGTAATAAATCAATAGGTAGCGGTGCTGTGGGCGGTATGCTTACCGGTGTGGTGTTTGGTGTATTTGTAATACCTGTATTGTTTGTGATCTTTCAGCATTTACAGGAACGGTTGAGCCGAAAACGTCGCCATAGAGAATCCTTAGAAGGTAATGTGTTGCATGTGGATGGCGGAGCAATAGAAATGGAAAAATATTAGTAACCTTTTTGAATAACAGAAAATGCCATTTATTAGAAATAAATACTCACTACTGATAGGGTGCGTGATAGTGCTGGCATCTTGCGGTATACATAAACAGTATCAACGGCCCGATCTGCAATTGCCCGACCAGTTTCATGGTGCTCATAATACTGATGATACAGCAAGCGTTGCAAATATTGGCTGGCGTAGTTTTTTTGCGGATCCTCAACTGCAAGTTCTTATAGAAAAGGGCTTGCAATATAATTACGATCTGCAGATTGCATTAAAACATATTGATGCAGCAAACCAGCAATTAAAACAAGCTAAACAACTATTACTGCCGGATGCTGACTTCCTTGCGAATTATCAGCTTACCAGGCCGTCAGACAATAGTCTTAACGGTATCACTGCTCAGAGTTTTTTGCATTCCACCTATATAGAAAACTACAACGCACAAATATCTATATCGTGGGAAGCTGATATATGGGGCAAACTTGGATTACAAAAACAAGCTGCTGTTGCACAATACATGCAGACTTACGAAGTAGGGCAGGCAGTGCAAACCCGTCTCATATCTGATATAGCCCAGGGGTATTATAACCTGGAAATGCTGGATAAGCAGTTGACTGTAGCAAAAAGTAACCTTGCGCTCGCTGATAGTATTGTATTAATGACCAGGTTGCAACGTGACGCAGGTAATGTTACTACGTTGGCTCTTGAGCAGGCAGAGGCGCAGCGCCAGGTTGCGGCAACATTAATACCGGCAATTAATAGAAGTATCTCTTTGCAGGAGAATGCACTGAATATATTAACAGGCGCTATGCCCGGAGAAGTTATTGCACGTACGGAGTTAGACGACCAGTATATCAAAGCTGACCTGTCTGCCGGTATACCAGTACAAATGGTTAATCGCAGGCCGGATGTGCGCGCGGCTGAGCTAGGCCTGGTTGCGGCAAATAAGAAAGTAGGGATAGCAAAGACGCAAATGTATCCTGCCCTTAATATTACAGCTGCAGGCGGTATTAACTCATTTAAAGCAAGTAATTGGTTTAGTATACCTGCATCGTTATTTGGCATGGCTGCCGGAAGCCTGGCACAACCTTTACTGCAGCATAGGACGTTGAAAACCCAATACAAAGTTGCGCAAACCCAGCGCGATGAATCTGTCTTAGCCTTCAGGCAATCGGTACTGAAAGCCGTTGGTGAAGTATCTGACGCACTAATTAGCATCGACAGGGTAAAAGAGCAAAAAGAATTATTGGCGGGCAGGGTTAAAACATTGCATACTGCCGTGTCAGATGCGCAGATGTTATTTAACAGCGGCCTCGCAAGTTATTTAGAAGTGATAACGGCACAATCAAATGCTTTACAGGCAGAGTTGGATCTTGCTTCTATGCAAAAACAACAGATGTATGCAGCAATAGATCTGTACCGGGCTACAGGTGGCGGAAGAAATTAATTTTTCACGAGTGAATAGTTTATTATAAGAAGTCATTGACTATTCAATGACTTCTTACCTTTTTTTAGCCGGTCAGGGCGTTATTTGTATACACTCAATTGATGATCCTCATGTAGTTGATTGCTAGCGCGGTGATTTCTTTCTTTCTATAAGCTTTATACGCGCCTCATGCACTTTTCGTTCGAGTGTATCGAACAGTTTGATTTGTACATCAGGCATCTTTGCAGGCATAAAAAGTGAAACCTTGAGCAAAATTGGTTGAAACCTTGAACGAAACCTTGAGAATACTTTCAATCGTCATTTCATTTGCATTTCAAACCCGTAAATTCAATAAAAAAGCCCCACAAACGTGAGGCTTTTATCTTTTGGACGGAGAGAGAGGGATTCGAACCCCAGCTCGCAATATATTGATTTTCATGGGTATAGGTTGTTTTGTATTTGCCTACTCATGAATGACTCATTTCTTCTTTGTCTGTTAAGAACTACATCATAAAAATACGATTTTTAAGCAAATTCAATATGCCATATTGATTAAGATATGTGTCTTTATCCATGTTGCCGATTCAATGCGATTTAAACCATAAATGCCAAATCATAAGGCAGTTGGATGTATTTATAATACAGGCGCGGCAATCTTCAAAAAAATGAAAGGAGCTAACCATTGAACCATCCTTGCCTGTGCGCGAGGCTGATTGCCTGTGCTTTGGAGTTGATGTGCAGCTTATCGTATATATTGGCAATGTGCTTGCGTACGGTATGTACACTCAAGTCTATTTTAGTTGCAATGCTTTTAGCATCAAGGCCATTTACCATCATTTGTAATACTTCCATTTCGCGCTCACTCATATCAGATGGCAACTCATTGTTTTGTTGCAAGGGTTGTGTAACAGTGGGCCTATCTGCATGATGCAATAGTTGTAATGTTTTTCGGGCTATCGCGGGGCTCATGGGCGCGCCTCCGTAGGTAAGCACATTATTTATTGCATCTTCCAGTACAGCTGCAGATTCATGCTTTAGCAAATAGCCTTCTGCACCGGCTTTTATGGCATCAAAAACTTTATCGTCATCGTCAAATACAGTGAGTATTATGAAGTGCATAGATGGGTAGAGTTGCCTGGCGTAAGCGACTGTTTCAATGCCATCCATATAAGGCATCTCTATATCCATAAAGATCACATCGGGCTTTCGGCTTTCGGGCAGGCCTTTTAACTGATCCAGGCAGTCACGACCATTATGCGCATTCAACACCAGTTCACAGTTGTTCATTTGGTTTACCTTGCTGATGAAAGCATTACGGTTCACCACTTTATCTTCTGCCAGGCCTATACGTATTTTCCTGTCCATCATCTTTTCTAATTGTTTACTTCGGCTCGTACTGTACAAAATTATACGGCGTCGAGCCTGTTACAATAACTAATTTGTATTACTCACTAATACCTTCGTTCCTGTTGGGGTTATTGGTTCCCATGATAGCTGCCAGCCAGCTTCTGCGGCTCGTGTACGCATGTTATGGCTACCATTGCCACCATCCGTTGTGCCGCTGCTGTTGCTCATACCTATACCATTATCTGTCACTGTTATGCTCCAGTTGTATTCGCTTACAATTGCTACCTGTATCTCTGTACCCCTGCTATGCCGCACGGCGTTGTTGACCGCTTCCTGCACTATCATGAACAGGTGGTAAGCTTGTACGGGGGGTAGTTTTATATCGTTCGTTATTCGTTCATCTACATTAAATTCTATCTGCGGATAGTTTTTTCGCAAGCGTTGCAAAAACACCTTTATACGGTCGCTAATGGCACTTAATGATAGCTCTTCCTTGTTTAATGCCCATATAGTATCGCCCAGTAATGCTACCATTTGCTGAGAGTTTTCGTTGAGGCTGTTGATAGCGGGCGCAGTAGTTTGTACCTGCGACATCAATTCTTCTACATTTGCCTTGATGCTGGCCGCATAGCTGCCCATATTATCATGCAGGTCTGCCGCAATACGCTTACGTTCTTTTTCCTGCGCCTCTTTAACAGCCCAGGCAGCCTTTCGTTGTTCTTCCTCGCGCGCGAGGTAAAACTGCATTTTTTGCCTGCGGCTATAATTTCGAAACAGCAGCCACGCAATAATGAGGCTAAGTGCCAGTACGATCAGCGAACCGTAGAATAAAACATTTTTTTGCGTGATGTCGAGTTTTTGCCGGATGATGGTATTGTCCTTTAGCTGCACCTCGTACTTTGTTTGCATGTCTGCAATAGCACGAGCAGAGTTTAATTGAGTGAGTGTGTCTTTAAGTGTAATAATATGCTCGAGGGCATTTTCATAGAGGTCGTGATTGCCTGTTGCCTGGTAACTCCGGGCAAGCCCTACATAGTAATATTGCAATATATCGTAGTCAAACGCATTGCCTCTCGCCTTAATGGAGTCGTACGCATAGCTAATGCCCTGTGTATAAAGATCAATAGCTTTTTGATATTGTTTTTCTGATACATATAGATTGGCAAGTGCAAGCTGTTCGTTAGAGAAGGTAAGATTGCCCTCTGTTTTACGTCGGTAATCCATTGCCTTGAGCATAGCCTGCTCGGCACCGGGCATGTCACCGCTCCATTTGTGAATGTTGCATACCCATAGATATGCATTGGCGAGGTAATATAAATTTTGCAGTCGTTCGCTTGCTGTGATCGCTGCATTGACATAAAGATTAGCACTGTCGTATTGTTCCTTCCATGCAAAATGGGTAGCCAGGTTGATATAATTGTAAGCTTGCACTCTCAGAAAACGTTCTTTATCGCGACATAATGCCTGTACGCGCCTGCACCATAGAATATCGTCGTCCAGCTTATTCATGTTATAGGCAAATACGGCAAGGGTATTCATGCATTTGGCTTGTGCCACAGTATCCTTGATTCGTTCTGCAATAGCAAGTACTTTAAATATTAAACCTGTGGCTGCTTCGTAGTTGGTACCTGCGGCATAGCCATTTACCTTTTGTAGAGCCAGTTGTACATACATTTCCTGCTCGGCCACGTTGTTGCTATCTACGAAGGCCAATAAACTATCAGTAAGCTTGTTGGCGTTATCCAACATGTCGTGCCGATAAAAATTGTTGATGCGCGCAATACCGGCGTTTACTATCGCTTTTTTGCTATGCAGCCCCTTTGCCATGATAAATGCCTCTTGTGCATATACAGGCAGGCTGTCCTTGTAGATGCTTTCATGCTCGTCGAGCAATTGAAGTATATTATCAAATCGCTTTACAGGATCGGACTCAGATATTACAGCCTGTTTTAAAGATGCTATTCTTTCGGTCTGCGCGTTTGCTGTCGCAGTGCTTAATAAAAGCAATATGAGAATAAAGAGACGTTTCATACAAATGGGGATATAGTAAAGCTATCTCTTCTTTGCGAACCCGGCAATGGGTTAGGCATCACTAATACAAATTAGTTATTGTAGCCGCTTGCCCGTCCGGATACTTTTGTTTCAAAATCCAGGAGTATGAAACAGATACTTACCATTATGTTGTGCCTGCTGTTCTACGGCACAACTCAAGCGCAGTACTCATTTGCGACTGCAGATACAATGAGTGCCGGTGTCACCAAGTCGGGCACGGTTTCCAGTACCGTTGGTCAGCACTATTATAAGACCTGGCTGCCGACCAACCAGGGGGTAGTGCGCCTTATTACCTCTACAGCCAACACAGGCGGTGCGTTTGGTATTGTACAGTACCGCGTGTACTGGAAGAATCAAAATACGATCAATTACTACAATGTTAATCGCAATGCCCTATCATCAGGCGCTGATACTTTTATCGTAGGTGCTATAGAGGCGGATAGCCTGTATATACTGGTAGATAATGTGTGGGCCGGGCAGACCCAGAATTATACTGTGAAATACGATATACTGTATGGCGCTCCTAATACGGAGTTGTCTGCGAGTAATGACACCCGTCAAACGGCAGAAGTGCTGGCTTTAAATACAAACAGGGATGGTTACATAGGTTTCGGTACAGCTGCCGGTGCAGATGGTAATGACTGGTATAAGATCATCTTTCCGCGCGATGGTACTTTCAAATTGTATGTGAGTGCGAGGTGTATGCTAACGACCAACAATAATGTAATGCCAAGAATGTATTTCTACGACCGTAACGGGTATGCAAACCTTGGTATTTATCATAATAATAATCCATCGGGTTTTACATGGCTAAACCTCGGCGCCTGGGGTTCGCAGGCGGCATTCTCGCAAGTAGCAGATACATTGAATATCTATGGCCGCGCCGCAGATACCATGTATGTGGTTTTTGATGGATTTGGCAGCAGCTGGCCCGCTACCTATAGTATGCACTGGGTAGTAACCGATACAGCCTATAATAACGAGCCGGGCCCCAATGAAACGCGGGCAACTGCCAATGACCTGGCAGCGGGGCAAATTATTTACGGTGACATCTCTTATGTAGGAAATGGCCCTGATGTAGACGATTATTATCGCGTAGTATTAGACAAAGATGCGACCATCACTTTATATACCTCTGCACAAAATACCTGGAACCAGCAGACAAACCCTGCACCCAATATTATAGTAGAGGACAAGAACGGATCACAGATATTGAACCAAAATAATGCAGGAGCACAATCGGGGGCGCTTAGAGTTGGGAATGTTTTTTCTTTACCATTTATGGGTACGGTAATGGATACTATGCATGTTTTCGGGCGTGCAAAGGACACGTTCTATATCCATGTTCAGAACTATCATTTTGGCCAGGGGTGGGCATTTGCCGGGCACTATACGTTAAGGTACCAACTGGATGATACCAGCGCCTATAATGAAGCCGGGCCGAATGAAACTATGGCGACAGCACAGCCCATCACCCCGGCAGATACCATACACGGACACGTGACCTACATAGATGGCGGGGGCGGTACGGATGTGGACGATTATTACCGGATAGTAAAACCAGCAGGCGGATCTATTGTGCTGTATGTTACGGGACGAAATACATGGGGTTATATCAACGGGATCGCAGGAGCACCAACTATAAGAGTGACAGATAAAACTAATTATCCGTTCTACATAAAGAGTGCTACGGGTGCCGGCGGAGGACCACTACGTGTGCGGAATAATGGCTCCCTTGCATATGGGCAAAGTGTAACAGATACCATGCGCATCGATTGTGTCAGCAGTGATACGGTGTATGTGGATGTGTACAATTATTTCAATTTTCAATATGGGGGAACATCAAGCAGTTATGATCTGCGGTATGAATATGTACCCGGCCCCAAGGCTGATCTTACCTACAGCCGCATGGGTAATGAGTTAGGGTTTGTTAACCTGTCTCGATACTCTGATACGTATTTGTGGCTTATGGGCAACGGGCAGCAATACTCATCAAGATACCCGCCGATGACTACCTATGTACCGGGAAACTATGATGTAAAACTCGTGGCATCCAGTAGCGGATGCAGTACACACGATACTGCAAAAGTAAACTTTACCATAGCCGGGGTTGAGTATTATACACCAACTAAAGCGGGTAGGGGTGGCGATGTAATGATGCAGATATATGGCGGGGATCTTAGCGCTGCTACACAAGTGAAACTGGTGAAAGGAAGCACTGTTCTGACACCGAGAGATCTATATCCTAATAGCAGACTAAACCATCTTGGTGCTGATTTTGACCTTCATTTTGCCGATACCGGTTATTATGATGTGGTGATACAAGTACCCAACCAGGCACCAATCACTTACACAAAGGGTTTTTATGTAGAAGCATTAAAATATCCATATGCCTGGAGCCAGGTAACAGGCCCGGGCAGGATGAGAACCGGCGTGGATAACATCTACACCTTATTGGTAGGTAACAAAGGGAATGTAACTGCAAACGGTGTAGTGGTGGCGATGGTATGGCCTAAGAACGTACAGGTAACCTGGAAAGCAAATGTGTACAAACCTGATTATAGCAAAAATGATACCCTGTTAGCCAACAGCAAAACCTATGTCTATCCCAACAGTATATTTAAATATATCTACGATAGCCTGACCACTACTACCGCAATAGATTCATTTGAAGGACAGCCGTTTGATGGATACATACGTTTCTTCCAGGTGCAGCACGTACCACCGGGATCAACGGTAGAGATACCATTCATAGCGCGTGCGGCATTACCGGTTGCAACCAGGTTCTATACCTATACACACAGGCCCAACATGTTAGGCTCTTGTCCTACCGGTAATTATGAAGATTATAGCGACGATATTTCATCAGAATTGCTGGATGCAGCTGATATGATAGCTGATAAATCTAAGATACCGGCGCTGACTGCCTTTACTAAATCGGCCAAGATAGGACAACACCATATGCAGTCTGCAGCTACTTATATAGGCAAGGAGTTCTGGGCCTGGTGGGATGGTTACGAAACAGACCATAATGCGAATGTGGCCGATTGGATCGCAGAAACAGACGCCAATAATGAATATGCCATACAAGTGGCAGCACAGGAAGTAGGAGGACTTTTATTGAATTCGGCAGTATCGAGAGCGGCCAGTGCCAATGAGCAGATAAAGTTTGGCAACAGGCTGCTGGCGAATAAAGCGAATATGAGCCCCGCTACGCTTGAGGCTACGCAAAAGATAATGGCTAACCTGGGCAAAAGTGTCACAGGTATTAATTATGACCGTTTGAAATTATTGACAGACATTCTTAATGACACCAAAAACCTGTATGACCTTAATGAAAAACTGAAGAAGCTGGAGCAATTAGCCAAAGATTGTCCTGAATTGCAAGACCAGATAGACGAGTTAAAGAAATTGCTCAACCAGGAATTAGATCACCAGGATCCATCCTTATCTATAATAGATACCCGCAATTCCTTCGACCCGAATGGTATTTACGGACCGGTAGGGGTAGATACACCGCGCTATATAGCAAATGTAAAAAGGCAACCGTTTGTTATCCATTTTGAAAATGCGGATACTGCCAGTGCCGATGCTCAAGACGTAGTGATACGTGATACCATTGATAAAAGCCGTTTTGATATCAGTAGCGTTACATTGGGAGATATAGTAATAGCCAACCAAATATACCGTGTGCCTAAAGGGCGTAGTGAGTTTACATTGCAGAAGAGCCTTGCTAACCGTCCAGGGATGTTTGTAAGGATAACCGGTAAAACGGATACAGCCAGTGGTGTGATCACCTGGATGCTTTCCTCCATCGATTCTGCCAGTGGTAACCGGCCGGCATTTGATGGCTTCCTGAAACCGAATGTAAATATGCCGGAAGGTGAAGCCAGTGTAAGCTACGAGGTAGAACCTTTATCGTCTCTTGTGGATGGTACGGTATTAAACAGCACGGCGAGTATTGTTTTTGACCAGAATGCAGCCATAGCCACAGATGTGTGGAGTAATAAGATGGACCTTGCCCCGCCTACCAGCCAGATATCGAGTGCTACACTCATCTACGACAGCACTTTTGTATTGCGTTTTAGCGGTAGCGATGCCAGTTCTGGAATTGCCAAATACTATGTGTATTGCTCTACCAACGGTGGCCCGTGGATACTGGCAGCGGCATCAGTAGAAGATAGTTTGATATTGCAGGGAAGGCCTGATTCGTCCTACAGATTCTATTCACTGGCTATAGATAAGGTAGAGAACAGCGAACAAAAAGCAGCTATAGCTGAGGCCTCTGTAACTATACCGCCAACAGGGGTGTCTATTACGCAATCCTTGGGTTCTGCGTTTAAGGTCTATCCGAACCCAGCAGATAATAAAGCTTATTTACAATTGTCGCTCACAAAAGAGGAACATGCAGATATTTATTTGCAAAGCCTTACAGGTAGCGTGATAGCAAAACTCTGGAGCGGGAAAGCGGGAGCAGGTGATGTGATACCTGTTAGTATCAAGGACATACCCGCAGGCGTGTACCTGGTGGTAATGAACACAGACACCGGTTTGCAGGATAAAGCGAAGATAGTAGTGGTACATTAATAGCATGATGAGTAAAAAATCCCCCCTTAGTCAGTTGGGGGATTTTTTTGGGTTTTGTATTTCATCACTGATGTCAGCCAAATAACTTGTTCTTTTGTGCAAATTTATTTTTATTTATTTGTACATTTGTGCAAATAGGGATAATTAATGGCTGATGTTGCTGAAATACCATTATTCAATAAAGCTGAAGCAAAGCAGGAGATCATTGCAAAGCTGCGGCAGGAGGTATACAGCTTGCAGCGGTTTAAAAAAGTAAATGATGCAACCACGCATACTATCGGCCCCTTTGAAACTGCTTTTCCTAATCAAAGTTTTCCTACAGGTGCAGTGCATGAATTCATTAGCTATGAGCAGGAACATGCAGCCGCTACAAATGGATTTATAAGCGGCATATTAAACTACCTGGCAGGTAGATCCGGATATAGTATTTGGGTAGGATCCGCAAGAGTTATATTTCCACCGGCACTTAAATTTTTTGGAATTGATCCGGAGCATATCATTTTCCTGGACGTAAGTAATAAGAATATATTGTGGGCAATAGAAGAAGCGCTTAAATGCCAGGCTGTGTCTGCTGTTGTGGGCATATTATCTGAACTATCCTTTAAAGAATCCCGTCGGTTGCAGTTGGCAGTAGAGCAAAGCCATGTTACAGGCTTTATTCATAGATATAAACCAAAGACAGAAAATATTACCGCCTGTGTTTCCCGGTTTAAGATCAGAAGTATTCATAGCGCTACATTAGATGGGCTCCCCGGCGTAGGTTATCCTCACTGGCAGGCAGATCTTGTGAAAGTTCGTAACGGAAAACCCGGCAGCTGGCAATTGCAATGGAATGGCAGTGGATTTGAAGAATGTGATACCCGGCAGCATATTATTTCCATTCCTCAAAAGCTGAAAGCCGGATAAAATGGCTAGGCGTTTTGTAGCAATATGGTTTCGTCATCTGCTAACAGATTGGTTCACCCGTCGCAAACCGGAGTTGAAAGAGATTCCCTTTGTAATAGCTGCACCTGACCACGGCAGGATGATCGTTAAAGCTGTAAACCCCATAGCCTACGCAAGCGGTATATATACCGGAATGGTGGTTGCCGATGGGCGTGCTATATTACCGGAGCTGCAGGTGTTTGATGAAGAGCCGGGTAGGGATCACCGGTTACTCCAAGCATTGGCAGAATGGTGTATCCGTTTCACTCCCATAGCTGCTATTGACGGAGCGGATGGCATTATACTGGATGCCAGTGGCTGCGCGCATCTATGGAGTGGGGAACTTGCATATCTTAAAGACCTGCTCACCAGGCTCAGGGCATTCGGTTACCATGTGCGTATAGCTATGGCCGATACGATAGGTGCTGCATGGGCAATATCCCGCTACGGGAGTGTGTATCCAATCATTGAGCCGGGTAAACATATAGAAGCATTGCTGCCATTGCCACCTGCAGCCTTGCGACTAGAAAATAATATAGCAGAACGCCTTCACAAGCTCGGGTTAAAAGACATACGCAGTTTTATATACATGCCACGCAAGGCATTACGCAGGCGCTTTGGTGAATCCTTATTGCAACAATTAGATTATGCCTTAGGACAGCAAATAGAGCCATTGGTACCGGTATGCCCCATAGAGCCTTATCAGGAACGATTGCCCTGCCTGGAGCCTATAAAAACGGCAACAGGTATAGAAATAGCTTTAAAAGAACTTCTGGAACAATTATGTAAACGGCTGGCAGATGAAAATAAGGGTTTGCGTATAGCTGTGTTTAAATGTTACAGACTGGATGGTAATATACAAGCAATACAAATCAATACAGCCAAAGCATCCCGCAACAGCAACCATCTTTATAAATTATTTGAACTGAAGACCGGCCAGATAGAACCCAACCTCGGTATAGAGTTATTTGTATTGGAAGCACCCGTAGTAGAACCGCTCATCAGCAGCCAGGAGGCTATGTGGAATATTAGTCATGATAAGGAAATGCAGCTTGCAGAATTATTGGACAGGCTTGCAGTGAAGGTTGGTGAAAAGGCCATCCATCGTTACTTACCTTCAGAACACTATTGGCCGGAACGTTCTTATAAACAAGCTTTATCACTGGAAGACCAACCTGCTACCTCATGGAGAGAAGACTTGCCAAGGCCTATACACTTGTTGCCACAACCGGAACAAATAGAAGTAACGGTAGCTATACCGGATTATCCGCCCATATTGTTTAAACATAAGGATGTACTGCATCGTGTAGCTAAAGCAGATGGCCCGGAACGTATAGAACAGGAATGGTGGATAGAACAAGGGCTTTATCGAGATTACTATTGTGTAGAAGATGATAATGGATGCAGATATTGGCTGTTCAGGGCAGGCCATTATGAACACGCAGAGCCCAAATGGTTTCTCCACGGATATTTTGCATAGGGCTATGGGATATACAGAACTACAGGTAACCACCAATTTCAGCTTTTTGCGTGGTGCTTCTCACCCGGAAGAGTTAGTAGCACAGGCGGCGGAATTAGGATATGAGCGAATAGCCATTACAGACCGCAATACTTTTGCCGGCATAGTACGTGCCCACGCAGCGGCGAGAAAACAAAATATTCGTATCATTCCCGCATGCAGATTGGATCTTATAGATGGGCCATCCTTATTAGCTTATCCTACAAATAAAGAAGCTTATGCAAGATTATCTTCTTTACTGTCACTCGGTAATCTGCGTACTGAGAAAGGCAAATGTGAACTATATAAAGCAGATGTATTTAGTCATGCTGCAGGGATGTTATTTCTAGTTGTTCCACCATTGCAATTAAATGCACAATTTGACTTTGATGTGGATTTCAGGCAAGCTGTTGAGGAATATAAGCACGCTATTGGTAGTCAATTGTACCTGGGGATGATGCGCACTTACCAGGCAGGAGATAATAAGAGACTGTACAGATTGGCGCAGTTATCAGAACAATACGATATTCCCCTGGCAGCTACCAATGATGTACATTACCATATAGCCCAACGAAGAGAATTGCAAGACGTGCTCACCTGCGTGCGCGAAAAATGCACAATATATAATGCCGGTTACAAATTGCATCAAAATGCAGAAAGATTTCTAAAGCCCGAAAAAGAAATGCTGCGTTTGTTTGCGCAATATCCACAGTCCATTGCCAATGCGGAACAGATAGTAAAAGCTTGCAAGTTCTCTTTGGATGAACTGGAATATGTATATCCCGAAGAAATAACCAGCGAAGGCAGAACGCCACAAGAGGAGTTAGAATGCCTTACATGGATCGGAGCGAAGGAGAAATTTGGCGAACAAATACCGCAAAAAGTAAAGGCGACTATTGACATGGAGCTGGAATTTATGGGGCGTAAAAACTACGCTGCTTATTTTCTAACTGTATACGATTTTGTGCGTTTTGCACGTAGTAAAAATATACTATGCCAGGGCAGGGGATCAGCAGCTAATTCTGTAATCTGTTATTGTTTAGGCATCACTTCTGTAGACCCTTCCAAATTCAATTTATTGTTTGCCCGCTTCATGTCCGATGCAAGAGATGAGCCACCGGATATAGATGTAGATTTTGAACATGAGCGACGCGAAGAAGTGATACAATACATATATGAGAAATATGGCCGCGATAGGGCGGCCATCGTGGCAACGGTAACACAGGTGCATCATAAAGGTGCTATAAGAGATGTGGCTAAAGCCATGGGTATGTCTGTAGATGCTATTAACCGCTTATCTAAATCTATCTGGGAATTTAATGATGAATGGATGGCCGGGGGGCGTATATCTGCAGAAGGCTTCAATGCAAAAGACCCTCATTTGATGAAAGTGCTGGAGCTTACAGAGCAGTATGTTGGTTTCCCGCGGCAATTAGGACAGCATACAGGAGGCTTTGTGATAACAAGAGGCAAGCTGACAGAACTATGTCCTATCCTTAATGCAAGGATGGAAGATCGTACCTGCATCGAATGGAACAAAGATGATATTGAGGCATTAGGCTTTTTGAAAGTAGACGTATTAGCGCTTGGTATGCTTACGTGCATACGTAAAGCATTTGATCTGGCTAAAAAGCATTACGACCGGGATCTTACTTTGGCTAATATTCCACAAGATGATCCTGCTGTGTATGAAATGATCAGCCATGCAGATACGATAGGTGTGTTCCAGATAGAGAGCAGGGCACAGATGTCTATGCTGCCACGATTGCGTCCCAGAGAATTTTATGACCTGGTAATAGAAGTGGCAATCGTAAGGCCGGGGCCTATACAAGGCGATATGGTTCATCCCTACCTTCGCAGGCGTAATGGAGAAGAACCGGTAACATATCCGTCAAAAGAACTAAAGGAGATACTGGGGAGAACATTAGGAGTGCCTTTATTCCAGGAACAAGCTATGGAGATAGCTATTGTAGCTGCCGGATTTACACCCGCTGAAGCTGATGGATTGCGCAGGAGCATGGCAACCTTCAAAGCTAAGGGCAAAGTAAGCGACTGGGAAACGAAGCTTATACATGGTATGGTAGCCAATGGATACGAGGAAGAATTTGCTAAGCGGGTATTCAGGCAACTGGAAGGTTTTGGTAGTTATGGTTTTCCGGAAAGCCATGCAGTCAGCTTTGCCTTATTGGTGTATGTATCCTCATGGATCAAATGCTTTTATCCTGATGTGTTTGCAGCGGCATTGCTCAATAGTTTGCCTATGGGCTTTTATCAGCCTGCGCAGATAGTCATAGATGCAAGGAAACATGGGGTAGAGGTGAGGCCCGCAGATATCAATTATTCAGATTGGGATAATCAACTGGAAGAAATATGCGGCAGCTATTGTGCATTAAGGCTTGGCTTTCGGCAGGTGGGCGGGCTAAAGCAGGAAGATGTACAATTACTTGTTGACAAAAGAGCTGAGCCGTATAAGGATATCCCACAATTATACCAGACAGGCGTTTCTCTTGCAACATTAGAGAAGCTGGCAGATGCCGATGCTTTCAGGTCGATAGGGCTGGATAGGCGAAAAGCTTTATGGGAAGTTGCTGCCTTAAGTGATACGCCTACCGGTATGTATGAAGGACAGGCTTCAGAAAGCGCATTGGAAAAAGATATTTCACTACCGGAGATGAGCTTACCGGAACATGTAGTGCAGGATTATAGTGCTACATCTTTATCTCTTAAAGCACACCCTGTAAGTTTTGTACGGGATGCATTGACGTCCCTTCACATCACTCCAACAACAGATTTATCAAAGCTTACAGATGGGATGACGGTAAAAGTTGCCGGGCTGGTATTAGTAAGGCAAAGACCTGGTACTGCCAGTGGAATATGTTTTATTACTATAGAGGATGAAACCGGCATTGCCAACCTGGTAGTGTTTCAAAAACTATTCGATAAATACCGGAAGGAGATATTACAATCGCGACTACTAATGGTAGAGGGTAAATTGCAGATAGAAGGTGAAGTAATACACGTCATTGTACAGCGTTGTCATAATTTATCTCCATTACTCAAAAAGCTTTCGCAAACCAACGAAGAGCCGGATGTGCAGACATTGGCAAGAGGTGATGAAAAAGACCTGAATAATTATCACAACCAGGATGCAAGAGTGCGAGCAGCTAATGCTATTCAAACAGAGTTGTTTGGGCATTCGAGGGATTTTAGGTAAATAGTTAGCTTTCTCTTGATCATAATTATTCCACTATATTTCTGATTGATTCAAATGAGTTTATGCAAAAACCATACCCCAACTTACACAAGAGGTTACAAAATCAAACTTATGCTGGATGTGTTTCAACCCTTAGACGAATCAGCATACCATTCGCATAGTTATTTACCGTAGTAAAGTTCAGGTTCATAGTAAGGACGGTTGTTCCCGAGTTTACAAAACAGATAGAGACGACGTCTGCTAGATTCAGATTAACTGTTTGAGTTGCTGTAAAAGGACTCTTGGCCTCAGCCGCGAAGGCTGAAGTAATGACAGCGGCAATGGTAAATAGTTTTATTTGTTTTGTTGTTTTATTTCCGTTTGATGATGCAAATAGATATGGGAGTAAAACGGGCAGTGCAAACAAAGAATAGCTTGAGCTTAACCCCGGATTAGCAACCAGTTAACTGCGTATTAACGAGATGGTGTTGCTTAAAAAAGAACACCCGCATAGTTGCGGGTGCAGCTCAATTGTAAAGTTTATTACTTGCGCATCGGAGCATGAATAAAACAAATATGATTTTTGTTTTTGAATAAAAGTTAAATGACAATGTCTGTAATTCATAGTTAATATTTTGATAATCTGGATACAGTGTTAAATTCAGAATCCATACAGAATTGAAATTGAGGTTTGCTACAATTTTTTAAACTGCATATAGCTGATGCTCAATAAGATAAGTGCATTTATAGTTTTGTTCCTGATATCTGCGCAAGTAGGGGCTCAAACCGGTAGTATTTCGGGACATATAAAAATTGCAGGGACCACGGGAATTGCTGCGGGGGCTGTTGTTGTGTTGCTTGAAACAAACAGTCAAACCATTGCAGATGGTAATGGTGATTATGAAATTACAGGTATTCAGAAGGGCCGATATATAGTATTAATAAGTTATGAAGGATATAAAGACACTCTGTACAATATAAAAGTGGAACCAAACAGGAATACTAAAACTGATGCGGTACTAGCGTTGGATTCTCGCCAATTAAATGAAGTAAATGTCACTGGTGCACGGCTTGACAATAGCAGTAACAGCAGACTGTTGCTGGATATAAAAGGAAGTTTACAGGTCTTAAATGGTATATCAGCAGAAATGATCAACAGAACAACAGATAAAGACGCTTCTGAAATAATAAGACGCATATCAGGCGTCAGCGTGAACCTAAATAAGTTTGCGGTAGTCAGGGGGCTCAATGAAAGGTATAATACTACCATGCTCAATGATATTGTGGCACCAAGTACAGAACCGGATAAGAAATCCTTTTCTTTTGATATTGTGCCGGCTAACCTCATTGAGAAAATACTTGTGTACAAGACGGCGAGTGCAGATATGCCCGGCGATTTTGCGGGCGGGTTGATCAAAATTTTTACCAGAACACCTGATATGGGTAAAAAGCTAACTATTGAACTAAATGGTTACTACAATGAATATACTACGTTCCGCCAGGTACAGTATACCGACAAATCCTCTATTGATTTTCTAGGCAGTGGTGCAAAATACCGGGCCATGCCTGCTGGAGTACCTGATTATATCCAAAGCTCGTCAGCTGGCCTCACGAAATTATTCAGGAACAATTGGGATATTCATCAACATGCAGCATCTCCTGATCTTAGGATAGGAGCTACCTATTCCGTTGGCACTAAGATTGGGCGTTCATTTTTAGGTAGCGTTACGGCTATAAATTACTATTCACGCAGCAATATATATGACGTTCATAAAAATGAATATGAAACCCCGGTTGCTACGCTGATACCCGATAACCCTACAAAAGATTATACCGATCATCAAAGTATTAAAAATGTACTACTTAGCGGCGTACAAAATTTTCATATCAGTTTTAACGAGAAAAATAAATTAGAATTTAAAAATCTGTTTAGCAGGACGGGTATCAACCAAACTATCGTAAGGAATGGTGGTGATGAAGATATCAGGATCAGGGAATACAGTTTTGGTTATGAGCAACGCACGCTATATTCTTCGCAGCTGTCTTATTCAACCAGGGGTATTAAGGATGAAGATAACTATAATGCTATAGTTGGATTTTCTTACAATCAAAGATTGAACCCTGATCTCCGAAACGTTTTTTACCAAATGCCTCCCGATACTGTCTTCGGCTCTAATATAGCACCGGGCAGTGGTACAATAGATCCTACAGATGGCGCAACAAGACAATATAGAAAGCTCAATGAGTATATGTATTCTTTTACCCAGGTCTATCATCATAGTATAGTTGCAGAATCTTATAAATGCACTTTAAGCATTGGGTCATATGTAGAATTTAAGGATCGTGAGTTTAATACGCGCACCCTTGGATATACACTTCCAGCATCATTGATAAGAAGGCATTTGATTGAGCAGTCTATTGGCCAAATGTTTACCGATCAGAATATTGATGCTATTGATTCAAACAGAAATATCGCAGCCGGGTTTAGGATAAATGAAAATACAAGTCCATCAAATTCCTATACCGGAACCAACATGCTTTTGGCCGGATTTGCCACTGCAGAATTTTCATGGAAGAAGAATTTATCTTTAAAAGTTGGTTTGCGTTTAGAAGATAATACTCAGTTCATTCATACTGTTGTTGGAGTGGACACAGTTAATCAAAGCATACACACGCAATATTATCTGCCATCGCTAAACCTTAAATATTTTTTGACAGGTAATTCTAATTTCCACATTGCATACGCAGAAACATTGAATCGACCAGAATTTAGAGAATGGTCCCCAATGGAATACTATGATTTTGAAATGATGGCCTTGAGCCATGGAACTTTAACTCCTTCTGTTAGCTATCCTCACGGATTTACCTTAAAGACAGCAACAATTCAAAATTTTGACCTAAAGTATGAGCTTTATCCCAGGGATGAGGGTATAGTAGCTGTTGGGGTATTTTATAAGTATTTTCAAAACCCTATTGAGTTGACAATCGAAAACAGGGAACATAGAACAGGGGTAAGCCGAGAAATTACTTTTAGAAATTCGCCATCCGCATTTTGTGCAGGGTTGGAATTAGAAGCTCAGAGATCGTTGTCTTTTCTCGCTAATTCTACAGGATGGAATATGTTCAACCGGTTATCAATAAACATAAATGCAACTTTGGTAAATAGTGCTGTAAACAATAGCAATGACACATTGGTAGCCAGGCACCAGTTGCAAGGGCAGGCACCCTATATGGCCAATCTGGGTTTAAGTTTCGAAACGCCCAAAGAAGCGAATAAACTACAAATGACGGCATTTTACAATGTGCTTGGGCCGCGGATATACTTAGTTGGAGGGAATGATGGCCCGGGTACGCAGAGTGGGCCTAGCATTGGTGAAATGCAGCGTCATGTTGTGGATATTTTGTTGCGCAAAAATTTTTCTTCAAAGTTATCTGTCAGTCTTGGTGTTAGTAATATATTGAACAGTGCCATCATCCTTAGACTGGACGATAATAATGATGGAAAATTCCGGAAGGGAGATAAAGAGATCAGTAGTTATAGGCCGGGTAGGATACTAACATTGGGATTGAGAGTGATTCTATAATAGTAATAAGGCGCTAGGATTTGCTCTCGGACTATTTGTATTTCGAGGAAACAATAATTCTGTAAATTGAATAACGAACGCAATGAACTGGATGAAATCGAACTTGTTCGTTCGATGCGCTCCCATCAAGGTTTTTCAGTTATTTTTAAAGGGAATGCCACTAATTACGCACCTTCTTAGTTTTGTGGTTAATTACTAACCTAATGGATCCGGAGAAATCAGAACTATTATATAATAGTTCTGATTATTATGGATATACTTTGTTTTTTTGTCAGTGCCACGATTTAAGCAACCTTGAATTATCAAAATATTAACAGGGAATTATCCTGTTTGTCCAGAATGTATCCAGAAAGGGTGTATTGCTTTGCTATTAATCAAAATAAAAAGCGATGAAAAAAATGATTCTGGCAGCCTTGATACTAGGCGTAACAACTGCAAAAGCACAAAAGATAGGGACTGAAAAGGTTCCAGGAATAGTAAGTCGGGCGTTTAATCATAAATATCCTGCTGCTAAAGAACCTTCATGGGAGATTGAGAAAGGTAGTTTTGAAGTAAATTTCAAAGACAATTCTAAGGAAAAGTCAGTTTTAATTGAGCCTACCGGTAAAATTATTGAAGAAGAAACTGCTATTCCGAGCAATGAGTTGCCACAAAGTATCAAGAATTACATTGCAAAGAACTATAAGGGAGCAAATATAAAAGAAGCAGCACAGATCATATTGCAGTCTGGAGAAATGAATTATGAAGCGGAAGTAAAGGGCAAGGATCTTATTTTTAGCAAAGAAGGTGTGTTTCTTAGAGCTGTTAAAGATTAGCAAGAATCAAGTCTAAAGCGGAATGATTAATAGCATTCCGCTTTAGCAAACACTGTTGGGTTTTGCCAGGAATAACTCAATAATTATATTAATACTTGCAATTTCATTCGGTTCTCATATTCGGTTGAAAATTCTGTTTGGCAAAAAATAATGATGCTAATGAAAGTACTAATAGTAGAGGACGAACAATCGTTGAACATAAGTATTTCAGAATATCTTAAAACACTTGATTATACTTGTGAATCAGTTACAAATTATGCTGATGCACTAGAAAAGATTGACCTTTATGAATACGATTGTGTGATCCTTGATGTTATGTTGCCTGATGCCAGTGGCCTGGAACTGCTTAAAGAAATTAGGGATCAAAGAAAATCAGAAGGTATATTAATCCTATCCGCAAGGGATCAACTGGATGATAAATTGAAAGGATTAGCTCTTGGTGCCGATGATTACATGACTAAGCCATTTCATTTAGCGGAGTTAAGCCTCAGAATTGCAGCAATTGTCCGACGTAAAAATCATTTATTGAGCAATCAACTTGATTTTGAAGAAATCTCCGTCGATCTGCAAGAGAAAAAAGTTACAGTGAACGGGAATCCCGTACAGCTCACAAAAACGGAATATAAGTTCTTGGTGTATTTTATAGTGAATAAAAATAAACTTCTTTCCAAAAACTTAATAGCGGAGTATTTGTGGGGAGACGATATGGAGGCTGTTCAGAGTTTTGATTTTATGTACTCACACATTAAAAATCTTCGTAGAAAATTGCTTAGTGCAGGTTGTGGAGATTATATACAAAGCGTGTATGGTATGGGATATAAATTCGGCATCTTGTGAAGTTATTTACCAAATATAATCGTATAAATGTCGCTGTCACGATAGTTATTTTTTTATTGGGCAGTTGTTTATTCTATTTACTGGTTCATTATATTTTTCTGCATCAGCTTGATGAAGCTTTGAAAACTGAACAACAGGAGGTATTAGCATTCGAACAAAAACATGGAAAGCTTCCTGAAGTAATTAATACTCCGGATGAAAATACGGTGTACGATAGGGTTTCACGTCCATTCAATGAATATTACTGCAACCGTTTTGTTAAGTATGAGAAGGAAAAAGAATGGTCGCGTCAGATTGTTTTTAGTGTGTTTGCAAATGGGATGAATTATAAGGTTACAGTAAGTAAGCCTCTGGAGGAAACAGAAGATTTGCTACAGGTAATTATCGTTGTTACAGTTTTATTGATCGCTTTGATTCTTGGATCTGCTTATTTTATTAATAGAGCAGTTCTAAATAGATTGTGGAGACCATTTTATAATGCACTCGATGTTTTAAGGCGCTTTAAATTAGACCAGAAAAGCAAGTTTACCCTGGAGCAATCTAACATAGAGGAATTCGACCAGCTTAATAATGATATTAGAGGCGCGTTACAGCGTGTGCAAGCCGATTTTGAATCATTAAATCAGTTTACAGCTTATGCAGCTCATGAAATGCAGACGCCTTTGGCTGTAATTCGAGCAAGGTTAGAGCTTTTACTTCAGGATGAAACTGTATTTAGAAATCACACAGTTCAAATCACGAGCGTACTACAAGCTGTTAGAAAACTGACTAAATTACATCAATCATTATTATTACTGAATAAAATTGAAAATGAACAGTTTACCTTTACTGAAAAGGTTAGAATTGATAAGATAATCAATCATAAATTGAGTGAACTGGAAGACCTTATCAATGCGAAAGAGATTTCCATAGAAAAGCAAATTCAACCTGTTGCAGTAAATTTCCACGTCTATTTAGCTGATATATTAGTAGGGAATTTACTCAATAATGCTATTAGATATAATGTAAAAGGGGGATTTATTAATATCCAGTTAAATGAGAACGAACTTGTTGTCAGCAATACTTCTTATCTCAATGCAATGACGAATGAGCGTGTGTTTCAGAGATTTTTCAGGTCTCCCGAGGCAAAAGAAGAGGGCAACGGTTTGGGCTTGGCTATCGTAAAGCGCATATGTGAGGCCGCAGGTTTTACAATTACATATACCTATATTAAAGGTATGCACTTCTTTTGGATAGCATTCTGACATTCTGAATTTCTACAGTTTTACCTCTTTACTTTGCATATACATGAAAGGAGTTCTTTTCACATCAATAGCTTTATGGACTTTATTTATAGGTCGAACGGTAGCACAAGTACGCCAGCTTGATTATTTTCTTAATCAAGGGCTTAAAAATAGCCCTCTTTTAAGAGATTTCTCTAATCAATTAATCTCAAATGGAATCGATAGTGCGCTTGTAAGAGCTAACTATAAACCTCAAGTGTCTTTTACAAGTAACAATTTCTATGCGCCTGTGATAAATGGTTTCGGTTACGATCCTACTGTAACAAATGGAGGAGGTTACAGTGCGATGTTAAATGTTAATCAGAATCTTGCAAGCAAGAAATATTTACAAACTCAATTTTACGGAATCAGATTAACGAAGGATTCACTCAGCAATGAAAAAAAGATATCTGAGGGGGATCTTAAACGAACAATTACTTCCCAATATATTGTCACCTACGGGGATGAGCAAAACCTGCTATTTTATAACCAAGTGCATGAACTGTTAACAAGCGAGGATAGTGTGCTAAGGAAACTTACTCAATCCAATGTCTACAGACAAGCTGATTATTTAACCTTTTTGGTCACATTACAACAACAGGAACTGCAAATTAAACAACTTCAAATACAATATCGAACAGACCTTTCTACACTGAATTATCTATGCGGGATCTTTGATACTACTGTCAGCGCTTTAGAGTACCCCGCCATTCAGTTGGCTGTAAACGGAGATGCAATAAACTCTATTTTCTATCGAAAATATATACTTGACAGTCTGTCGCTCGTAAATAATTTATCTCTTCTAAAATATAATTATCGTCCAAGGGTTACAATTTACGCCAACGGAGGCTATAACTCTTCATTGATGTACCAGGCAGAAAAAAATATTGGCGCAGGGGTCGGCCTAAATTTAAACCTGCCTATATACGATGGTAATCAGCGTAAACTCCAAATAAGAAAAATTACACTTAAAAAGGAATCCGTTATTAACTATCGGGACTTCTTCAATGCACAGTATAATCAACAGATTACAATGCTAAGACAACAGCTTGTTAGCACTGAAGCGTTGATCAAAGACATTGATGCACAAATAAAGTACGCAGAAACGTTAATACAAGTCAATCGCAGATTTATGACAACTGGTGACGCTAAAATATCAGATGTAGTCATAGCAATTAATAACTATCTGACGGCGAAGAATCTATTGACTCAAAACAATATTAACAGACTGCAGATAATCAACCAAATTAACTATTGGAATAGATAATATCGTTATGATTCTTTTGAACAGATATCACTTGTTTTTGCTCCTTAGTCTCTGCCTTATCTCGTGTAATAACAACCAAGATACAGGGGATAAGGATTCTACTACTACTGAGACACCAGTTACTGTAGATACAGTGAAACAGATAACCATGGCAACTTATATCCATTTAAATGCAACAGCTGTTTTTTTACAGAAGAATATCGTAAAAGCCAATGCTGCAGGATATGTTCAGTCTGTAAATATTCATATGGGTGATTATGTAGGGAAAGGAACGCTGCTGTTCAGGATAAAAACTAAAGAAGCACAAAGCATAGGTAATACAATTAATAAGCTTGATCCCACATTTAAATTTACAGGCATTAATGATATTAATGCTACAAAAGGAGGATATGTATCGCAAATTAATCACCAATTGGGTGATTATGTTCAAGATGGCGAGCAATTAGCGACAATAACAGATACAAACAGTTTTGCATTTTTACTGAATGTTCCTTACGAATTGCATCAATATGTTAATTTAGGTAAATCTGTTTCTATTAAGTTGCCGGATCAAACTATTGTAAATGGTTTTATTGCATCTGCATTCCCAACGGTAGACTCTCAATCACAGGCGCAAACTTTTGTAATACGGACGGATAATCACAAAACTATACCGGAGAACCTAGTTGCAAGCGTGGAAATATTGAGAGATGAGCAAAGAGATGCCACATCTGTCCCTAAGAGTGCCGTGCTTTCAGATGATACGCAAACCAACTTCTGGATTATGAAACTCGTTGATAGCAATACTGCTGTTAAAGTATCTATTAAAAAGCAACTGGAAACATCTGATCGCGTTGAAGTGCAGTCACCCACCATAAGACCGTCAGACATAGTTCTCGTAAGTGGTAATTTCGGGTTGCCCGATTCTGCTAAGGTAAAAGTGATGAATAAATAGCAACTTCATGAAGAATTTCTTTGTTAATTATAAGAGTCCAATCGGAGTATTGCTCGCATTTATACTGTTAGCAGGCACGCTCGCGTATACAAAGTTTCAAACCTCCTTGTTTCCTGAAATTACTTTTCCGAAAATCAAGATAATAGCGGATGCCGGATTGCAGCCCGTCGATAAAATGATGGTCACCGTGACCAAGCCGATTGAAAATGCAATTAAGCAAGTCCCCGACCTTCAAACGTTGAGAAGTACTACCAGTAGAGGAAGTTGCGAAATATCCGCTTTCATGAACTGGAATTCTGATATTAACATCACTCAACAACGAATTGAATCCAGGATTAATGAAATCAAAGGTTCGCTACCCCCTGAAACCCAAGTAACTGTTGAAAAGATGAATCCTTCGATTCTCCCAATAATGGGTTTTACTCTTGAAAGTAAGTCTTTGTCTGCTATTGAAATGAAAATGCTTGCTACTTACACCATTAAGCCATTTTTGTCTCAGGTAGCAGGAGTTGCAGAAATTAGAATTATCGGAGGGAGACAAAAAGAATACTGGATTACGTTAAATCAACAGAAAATGTCGGCTTTAGGTATAACGCCTGATATGCTGACTTACACGCTTAATCAAACAGGGTTTGTAAAATCAAACGGATACCTTTCTGACTATAGATATCTCTACTTAAGTATTACAGATGCTACTGTTCGCAATCTGGAAGAAATAAAAAATTTAGTTGTCCGTAATGACGGTAAGCGAGCCGTTCTATTGAGCGATATTGGTGTAGTAGGGGTTCATGACGCAACAGAATATACACGTATAAATGCGAACGGGAAAGATGCTGTATTAGTAGCAGTCATCAAACAGCCTAACTCTAATTTGCTCGCCGTATCGGACGATATAAAGTCCAAGGTTGCCCAATTAAAGCAATTACTGCCACAGGGAGTTAGTATAAAGTCCTATTATGATCAATCAGACTTTGTGAAAGCCTCTGTAAATAGTGTCACAGATAGTTTGTGGGTTGGACTAGCACTGGCCATTGTTGTTGCGATTATTTTTCTTCGATCAGCAAAGGCAAGTCTCACAATTCTTCTCACAATTCCTGTTACAATATGCCTCACTCTTATTATACTATACCTTGTTGGGTACTCCCTAAATATAATGACGCTTGGTGCTTTGGCAGCAGCAATAGGACTTATCATCGATGATGCTATTGTAGTAATGGAACAAATCCATCGTACCCATGAAGAAAATCCGGACGAACCATCGAATAAACTTGTGCAGAAGGCAATAAAATACTTATTACCTGCGATGATCGGGTCATCTATTAGTACTATCGTTATTTTCTTTCCATTTGTAATGATGACAGGAGTTGCCGGGGCCTATTTTAATGTATTGACAAATACAATGCTGATAACATTGGTATGCTCTTTTTTTGTTACATGGATAGGGTTACCGGTTATTTATCTACTTATTAATAGAAAATCTACAAAATTTAATAGCGAGCATTCACATTCTGTCAAGAGCCAAAATTGGGTCTCGTTTCTAATAGCACGTCCCGCTATAAGTTTTATGATTGTTATGGTTTTTATTGCTAGCATCATATTAATACTACCACATCTTCAAACTGGTTTTTTACCTGAAATGGATGAGGGGAGCATTGTATTGGACTATAATTCTCCTTCAGGCACTTCATTGGAAGAAACAGACCGGATGTTAAGGGAAGTTGAAAAAATAATAGTAAAAGTACCAGAGGTAGAAGCTTATTCACGTCGGACAGGAACCCAAATGGGCTTTTTTATTACAGAACCAAACCGAGGAGACTATTTAATACAATTGAAAAAGCAAAGGAAGCGTTCTACTGACGATGTAATTGCTGATATAAGGAAACAAATAGAGTTTACGCAACCAGCTTTAAGGGTAGATTTTGGGCAGGTAATTGGCGATATGTTAGGGGACCTGATGACCTCTGTTCAACCGATTGAGATAAAGATATTTGGGGATGACCAACAAAAATTAAGAGAATTATCTACCCAAGTTGCAGATATTTCTTCTAAGGTTAATGGTGTTGCAGATGTATTTGATGGAGTAGTTATAGCCGGACCGTCCATTAGTGTATTGCCTGAATATGCTAGGCTAGCCCAATATGGTATTACCCCCGCTAATTTTCAAAGCCAGATACAAATGGCGCTTCAAGGAACAATTTCAGGTAATGTTCTCGAAAAAGAACAACTTACTAATATTAGACTGATTTATCCGAATTCACGGCAATTGGATATTAATTCTATAAAAAAGTTACCCATCTTTTTGCCCAACGGCCAACTAAAACCTGCGGACGAATTGGCAGCTATTAATATTACGACCGGAGAATCTGAGATTCAGCGAGAAAATTTGCAATCCATGGGAGTTGTTGCTGCGAGACTAGATAATCGCGATCTGGGTAGTGCAGTTCAGGAAATCAAACGTGGTGTCGATCGTTCTGTTCAATTGCCACAAGGTTACCACATTGTTTATGGTGGCTCTTATGCACAACAGCAGCAGTCATTCCATGAACTATTATTAATTCTCATTGCTTCTGCTTTATTGGTGTTTTCTGTCATTTTATTTTTATTCAGGAATATTGCTGTTGCAGCATTGATTGTATTAGTAGCAATACTCGGTATTTCAGGAAGCTATGTAGCGCTTTTTTTGACTAATACACCGCTGAATGTCGGTAGTTATACAGGTCTCATAATGATTATCGGTATCATTGGGGAAAATGCGATATTCACTTTCCTACAATTTAGAGATGCGCTCAGCTCAAATTCTGTAAAAGATGCGGTTATATTTTCGATATCTGCGAGACTTAGGCCAAAGTTAATGACCGCATTGGGAGCAATCATCGCGCTTATGCCTTTGGCATTGGGGATAGGAACCGGAGCTCAATTACATCAACCCCTGGCCATTGCTGTCATTGGTGGTTTCCTTTCAGCTTTAATCTTACTGCTTGTCGTATTGCCAACATTTTTGATGTTGCTATTTAAAAATCATAAAAAAGCTGATACTGATACCACAAATTAATAATCTTGTACAGAATTTATTCAGAATGCCTGTCGAACTTGTATTTCTGATGTAGTTGGTATCAGATATAATCGGGTTGCGATGTATAGTTCAGTAATAATGAAGGGCAACTGCTTATTGGCAGTCCTTCTATTAGTTTTTATTCCGGAAGTTTGTTTTTGCCAAATATCTAAAATCTCAGGTAAAGTAACCGATTACACTACGAATGCTCCTATTGAATTTGCAACTGTTTATTTACATGGAGGTAATATAGGTACAAGTACAGACACGCTAGGTAAATTTAATCTGGAAGTATTGCAATGGGGAGATAGTCTTTTTATCAGTGCAGTAGGATATTCACCTCTGCATCTGCTGGTTGATACATTACATGCCCGCGACCTGAGAATTTCGTTGAGGGCTTTGCCAAACCAATTGCGGGAATTTCTAATTGTTGCGGATAAGGACCCCGGAGCTAGATTAATGCAAAAAGTAGTAGCGCATAAGCCTCAAAATAATATTAGTAAAGCGACTTCATATAGGTATAGAACTTACAAAAGGATAGAACTTGATGTAAATAATATTAGGACAGCGCATTTAAATAGATTCCAATTTACAAATGCAATGGTTGCGAAATTGAACATTGGGAAGAACCAAGATACTGCTACTAGAACGGAATTGCCGATTTACTTCGTAGAAACGGTTTTAGAACAGTACCATAATCCAATCCTAAAAAGCGACGAAGAAAATATTGTTGCACAAAAGAATTTAGGTATCGAAACAGACAAGGTATTCAGAAAACTTGAAAATTTTCGTTTTGAAATTAATATTTATGACAACTGGATTGCACTCTTTTATAAGACTTTTGCAAGCCCGGTTGCGGATAGAGGGAGCGACTTTTATAAATTCTACATTGCCGATAGTGTGATCGAAAATGAAAAAAAGATATATACGGTGCAATTTGTGCCCAAAGGTCATGAGAATGCTTTTAGAGGATATTTGAAAATAATGGATAGCACATTTGCTGTAATTGGATTTAATATGCAATTATCAAAAGATGCCAATCTTAATTTTGTTCATAATATTAATTTAGCCCAGGATTTTGCTCCTCTTAAGAATACGTTTCGATTTGTCCCTATACACTCATCGTCTGTCATCGCGTTTCAATCCGGTCTTGATTTAATTGGCATTCCTGTTTCAACAAATAAACGCTTCGTTAACGTAACGTTGACTACCAAAAAAACCTTTGATAGATTTTCTTTTGGGGATGATACTCTTAAGTCTTTTTCTGGAGCGACCATTCGTGAACAAGCTTGGGATATACAGAGAAAAGATGAAATTTATTGGAGCACACTAAGATCTGATACTTTATCACAACATGAAAAGGCCATCTATGATATGGCAGACACACTCAACAAAAATCCCCGGTTTAAACTAACAACTAAGCTTGCCGCTTTCTTAGGTACCGGGTTCTGGGATTTTGACAATAAACTGCGTATTGGCCCTTATTCGTCTTTTCTCAGCATTAATCCAATCGAAGGATTTCGATCGAGAGTAGGGTTCTGGTCGATGCCGGGTATTAACGAACATTGGAATCTTAATGGATATGCTGCTTATGGAACCAGAGATCGCAGATTTAAAGGAGGTTTGGGATTAAAGTACATTGGGAAAAGTACAAATTGGTCAAAGCTGTCTTTCTACTTACGTAGCGACTACGATCTAATTATTGATTATGACGATGAATTGGACAATGATAATATAATCAGTTCGATATTAACCAAAAATATTCCTTCTTACAGGTCTTATATTAATGAGTTCCGTGTACAGAAAGAGAAGGATTTAATCTATGGTTTAACAAGCCAAACAACTATTAGCTACAAAATATTTGACCCTGTATTCAACTTTCAATATCGCAATATTGACAACGATGATGTGCACCAAAATGGGTTTACTCATACTTTACCAGTTACCGAGTTTAATGAAACATTGGTGTACTCTCCTGGGCAAGAATACAAAATGTTGAATTATGATCGGATTAAGCTATATAACACACACCCAATATACACAGTAAGTTATACCTATGGCTTTGAGCTGATGAAGGCTGAATTTGTGTATCACAAAATCAATGTTTCAATTTCACAGAACTTAAAATTGCCACCCAAAGCAACCCTATACTATCATTTGTCCGCGGGAAGGACATTCGGAGTACTTCCTTACATACTACTAAATGTGCCTAACGGCAATCAATACTATGTTAGCACTAAATATGGGTTTAACACTATGACTCCTTATGAGTTTATTTCAGACAGATATATAAGCCTTCGTACAAGATTTTCCTTAGGAGGAGCATTATTTGACCATATCCCATTTATTCAACGTCTACAGTGGAGAGAAAGACTATCCTTTAATTCATTTTTAGGGGGAATTTCTAACGAGAACGCTTTGTTCAACAATAATAGTCAGACCTATCTTACAGGCAATATTCCATTTGCTGAAGCTGGGGTAGGTATCGAAAATATTTTTCATAGCATTTCGATAGAATATTATTGGCGGTTAACGCACCTTGATAATGTTAATGCTATGCGTCATGGTCTTTTTGCGGGTGTTACTTTAAGCTTTTAATTTGACAATATTATTTCGAACTTTTTGGGCAATAGTATTTTCTTTTCCAGCATCAATAACCATTGCACAATCTACTACAGCGCATGTTAGTAGGTATGCTAATGATAATGCTGATTCTCTTCAATCGTTTTGTTTTGGACGATTTCAAATCACACCCATATGTAGCGGGTTCATTAGCACAAGACGAGTAAATGGATGGGCACAACCAGAGCCTGTTTATAGCTGGCTTATTTGCACCAGCACAGATACAATTCTTATTGACGCAGGTATGAATAAACATGTTTCGAGTGGCTCCTTTTTCCCATACTATATGCGGCCTCTCATACGATTGAAGTATAGGTTTGCTTTAACAGATATCGACTCTCTACTTCGACAAAAAGGTATTGATCAAAGATCTGTAAAATATATACTTTTAACACACGCACATTTTGACCATATCGGATATTTAGATTGCTTCCCAACCAGTAAGATAGTTATGTCTCAAAAGGAGTACCACGATGCCGCAAGTAGTTTTTGCTTTTGGAAAGGTTATGCGCCACGTGCTTTGACTGTTGATAGGCACTGCATTCTGTTACTTCCGGCGAATACTAATTTTGATTTTGATAAAAACGATGATAACGAGTTTTTACCTGGGCTTTACTATCTCAATAGTGGCAAACACACTAAAGGCCATCTTATGTTTATTTTAAAAGATGGACTACGATATATATGTTTTATTGGAGATGAAGATAAAAATGGTCTAAAAAATGGTAGCCTATTTGCCGCAAAATTTACCAGTTTTGAAAATAGTAATAGTTGTGTCATTGTCGGAAACCATGACATGCTTGCAGTTGAAAAGCTAAAGGAATTTCTTCGGGTAGATAATAACTGATACATATAATTATTATATATTATATTATTAGATTCCGACTTGATATTGTAGGAACTATATATACTTAGCAAGGCTTAATAAATAGATAATATTATAAAGATTCCGGCCAATTAACTCTAAGAATATTACGCTAATATCAAAACTTCCATACGAGAAAGTAAACTAAATAAATATACGCAAAATGAATTTGTTTGCACGTTTGAAATCCAAGCGGTCCCAAAGCTTTGCATGGTCAGGCTTGCTACTGGTGTTCTTGTCTATTTTGGGAGATGTTATACATGAGGTTTTGTGGGAGCAAGAGAGTGGTTTTGATGACAGCGCATTCAAAATGTTTAATAAACTTACAAATCCTAATTTGACTTGGTTTATGGAGAGTCTGAGTTTTTTCGGTTCTTTTTACTTTCTATTTCCGGCATATTTGGTACTTATTTCTGTGTTGCTGGTCAGAAAAAGACCCACGACGGCAGTAGATGCTGGAATTATCGGCATAACTAGTCCGTTATTAATTGCAGTCTTGAAACATTTCTTTAAAAGAGAACGTCCTCGGGATTCAATCAATCTTTTCAATCTAGATTACAGTTTTCCAAGTGGTCATACAACGGCCTCATTTATTTTTTCGGGACTACTAATCTATTTGATCTTGAATGCCCATTTTTCGAACAATAGAAAAGCAGTTTGGTGCGTTTTATTATTTCTTTCATCAATGCTTATTGGTGTCAGTCGAATTTACCTGAGAAAACACTTCGCCTCAGATGTTATTGCCGGTTTTTGTATAGGTTATTCTTGGTTGTTTTTATTGTTAAGGACATTGGGAAAACTTAAGCGCAATAAAATGTGTGACAAATAAATAGTCTAATTGCCTTAATAAGGGGAAGTTGTTTAATCTTAAAGTTAGCAGACGGAACCAAAGATTATTTTTTTAATCTTTGTTATTATTCGCTGTTCTGCACTTGTGTATTATTAATCGAGCTTGTATTGTTTTCCTTTTTTTTATACTCCAATTTTCCGAATTTATACGATAAACTGATCCCAAATGATCGAAAAGGAATTTTTCTAAAATTAACCGCAGTGTAATTGCTGGTTTTAATTGTTGTTAATTCTCTTACATATTTATTGAATGGGTTAGTTGTTGTAACACTAATGCTCCATTTTTTCTTACCAAATGACTTTTTACAAGCAAATGTGTAAGCTAGAGATTGCGGTATTTTGCCTTGTATGTTGACAAATGGTGAGCGGTATTGGCAAAATGCTTCGACAACAATATTGTTTGGTAGCTGATAATTGCCAATAAGGTTGACACGATAACCTAAACTATTTACAATCTGATGATTGATGTTGTCAATGATATGTCTATTGGCAGCCGTAATGTCACCACTTATTATGAATTTTGAGGTTATGGGAATATTGCCCGATAGCGAAATGCCGGTGTTATGTTCTATTCCAATGTTGATACGGGTGGCAACGGAGATATTTTGATAAATTGAATCACCTACCTGATAAAACGGATAAAATATTGTGAATGGTTTGATGTCTTGTGTGTTAATTCGTTCAAAAAGGGTGAGATTAAGACTTACCGCGTTCTTGTTAAGAAAATATCCCACTTCGAAGTTATCGCCTATTTCAGGTAATAATAATGGATTTCCGATTGCGGCATTATAAGGATCTACCATATTGAAGAATGGATTTATGTCTCTATAATCAGGTCTTTCCAATCTGCGAGTATAAGCTATTTTAATTGTTTGGTCTTTGAAGTTATGTGCAATTATTAAAGATGGTGCGATATTATTATATACAGGAACCGTGCTTTGCCCATATGATAGACTTGTTTGTGTATGTTCAAAACGCGTCCCCATACGCACATCGAGATGCTGAGAAAGTTTATATGATGCAGAAATATATCCGGCATAGATCTGCCGTTTGAAATTTAATTTGTAAGACTGGTTCGGATTGAAAACAAAATCGTTTGTAATTGGATCAAAACCTTTGACGCTTGTATTACTTGATAAATTTTCAAGCACCATTTTAATTCCCGTTTCAATCAATAGACCTTTTTCCCAATGGTGACTATAATCTAATGAGAGATTTGTTTCTCCTATCGTACCTGGGTTTGCACTTTGCGTACCTGTGTATGGAACGGATTGGCCAATCAATGACTGAGATTGTTGATAACCAGATAACGGGCTACCTTGGCTCCCGGAATATAAAAAAGATAATTCTTGTCCTTTTTGATTTAGATCCTTTTTGTAGGAGATGCTCCAGTCGTATGAATTGACAAGCGAATGACTATACGCATTTCTGACCGCTGCCATTGAAACTTCATTGCCGGTTGTACTATCCTTTACCAATTCATTAATATTAGTAGCACCATTATTTGTGCTTTCATAGATGCTATATCCAAAGCTAGCACTGAAGTCATCTTTCGGAGTCAATCTCCAATCAAAATTAACGCCCGATTGGTAACTACTACGTTTAAAATCCGAATAGCCGTTTTGTAATAAATGATTGTATGTCGTTGAGAGACTGTCGCGTGATAACCTTTCTTGTGAGCTAAATGTACGCGCTTTAAGACGCAGATTGCCACTTAAAAACGCACTGATTCCCCACTTATTATGTCTATAATTTAAATTTACACTCCCATTTTCCAATAATGTCCCAGTAGAAAGACTTATACTTCCATTAGTGCCATAAGACTTATTGTTTATAAGGATGATATTAATAATACCAGCTGTTCCTTGTGCCTCATATTTTGCTCCAGGACTAGACAAAACCTCTATACTTTTAATCTGGCTAGCTGGTATTGATGCCAACACATCTGGCAAACTATTGCCTAGTACTGCAGATGGTTTTCCATTGATCAAAAAACGAACATTACCACTGCCTTGCAACTCTACGTTGCCGTCTATATCTACGGATACCTGAGGGATTTTTTTTAGAACGTCTGTCGCAACGCCTCCTTGAGCCGTAATGTCATTGGCAGTATTATATACTAATTTGTCAATCTTGTTTTCAATAAGTGGTATTTTAGCGCTAACTGTTAATTCTGAGAGTCTATTGCCGATTGGTGAAATAGTAATTGTGTCTAAATTGATTGTCTCTTGTAACTTATTTATAGTGATATTCGGCAATTGCTTTTTACGATACCCAATAAAATCGACAGATACAGCATATTTGCCAACGGGAAGGTCGATAGCAAAAGCTCCGTGTTCATCACTAATAGTTCCATTAATTGATTTATTAAGGTATGGGTCAATAACTGAGATTGTAGCATAGCTAATTGGTTCATGAGTAAGTGAATCTGTTATGATACCGGTGACTGATTGTGCTACAGAAAAGTTAGCCAGAATCATAATGAATAATAGAGAAGTTAGGAGTTTCATTAGCGTAGTAAATGTGTGAATTTCTTTAATAATTCTGTACGAAAACTGAGTTGGATTATTTTCCGAATTCTATTTAATCTAAAAGGCGTATTGGGGTGATAGTTCGGCTCTAGAATTACAAGCTAGCAAATGAAAAAGGCCGAATCGAATTTGATTTTCATCTAGATATGCGATTCTAATTTTAACTGAATTGATTGATTGTTAAGAATATCAAACACAGGAATTTGCAATCCTTACGTGAAATTTATACAGGGATCAGATCAAAAATGACAAAGTGCAGAACGGCGACGCCGGAATGAGTAAAGACGACTTTGTAAACTCTATATATTCCGCAGCTATCATTGTCAATGCTCTTGGCTACGAGATCAGGGAATCTCATTTGCAGCCCTCAGATGTGAACATTGCAGGCCTGTTATCATGCGATGAGGTGGCCTGGATGGACTACATGAATTCTGCAAAAGATTACTTGGTGAAAGGCCCGGGTATTGATGCGAACGGCATACAGGTGAGAAACGCTGTGCCACTGCTCGTAGATTTTATTAATAGTACAGATATTGCTATTGAGCACCAGGAATATAGTGCTGTGCTACGCTTTGCTCATGCAGAAACTATTTCTCCCTTTGCTGCTTTGTAGCAAATAGAGGATGCCTCAGAAGCTACAGAAGATATTGCCCGGTATAATGATCTGTGGCATGCAAATGCGGTGATACCATTTAGCGCAAATATTATGTGGAACGTATATCGTCCGGTAGACGGGAACAGGGATGTGCTGATATCTATCCTGTATAACGAAAAGCCTGTAAGGATACCCGTTGTTACCGATAATTTCCCTTATTATAAATGGAAGGATGTAAAAGCTTTCTATTTGTCAAAATTGCAGGCATATCATGTCGGCAGGCAAGATGATATGTACAGTTACCTAAAACAACTAAAATAATTATCCTATACGAAGCTTACCAAGCAATTCTGTTTTATTTGATCGGGAGACGGGTATCAACCTGTCTCCTATTTTTATGTCATGTGCATGTATAGCATCAATATGGTTGATGTTCACAGCATAGCTTCTATGTACCGCATGAAATTATTTTGCTGTATAAGATCCAGGTATTGATCAATGGTGCTCCGTACAAAGTACTTTCTTTCGGCAGTATACACGTTGATATATACATTGTCACTTTCAATGTATAGTATGGCATCAGCAGATACTTTGTGATAACACTCACCCTGTTTTATAAAGAGAGGCCTCTTGTCGGTTGAAGAGCTAAGTTCTTGAACGGCAATATTGTTTTTAAGGCTGATAACCTGGGGTTGGCGAACGGAAGACATACAGATCGTTTTTTGCAAATCTTATACTTCAGGCTACCTAAGTCCAAAAAAGTGCCGTATACAATTTGTATACAGAAAAAAAAGAGCGTAAATCTACAGGCAACAACAGCAACAATGGAAGTTTAATTTTCTGAATTTCAATTGATTAAGGCGAAACAAAAACGCCATTAACGAATTATTAACTCCGCCTTTTTAAGGTCTGTTTGTTACGCTGGCAGCGACTACAATTATAATCCCTGTATGAAAGTGGCCAGGTTTTCCTCCTGTTCCAGCTTTAGCTTTTTTCTCAAACGGTATCGTGCTATGCGTAAACTATCCAGCGATATGCCTAAAGGTTATTGGCCTGGGAATAATAATTTAAAGCTTGCCCGTAGTTGCCCTGGTGATAAAAGATGTCGCCTACCTGCTCTATCGCAATGGCCTCAGCCAGCTTATTTTTCTCCTCGGTTGCTTGTTTTAATACCTGTTTTAATTGCAGGTAGGCAGAGTCCGGGTGCAGTAATTTTAGTTTCTCTGTTTTGTTAAGCTCCTGAAAAACTTCTTCTTGCGCAAAGCAAGCATAATGATTGGCAACTAATAGTATTAATATAAGGAGTATGTTGCAACGCAATGACATGATCGTGACCCACATTTCTTTCGGCTGCCAAAGTATTACATCTTCATGGTGTGCTGTAGCTGTTCATAATTTGATAACATAGAGTTGTCGATTCTTTCGGAGCTTGAAGATGCGAGTCATGAGCTAATATGAACCTACTATTAAGAATGCAGAATCGGTTGAAAAATCAATATTTCGCGTACAAGATCCATTAGACAAAACTAGGTGGCTACCTTTTAAGCGT
Organism: Bacteroidota bacterium; assembly: GCA_018267955.1. Lineage (GTDB taxonomy): Bacteria > Bacteroidota > Bacteroidia > Chitinophagales > Chitinophagaceae > Polluticoccus. The sequence continues at coordinate 1,005,769 of JAFDXL010000009.1, read as the reverse complement.
CTGTAATTCAGATTATGACAAAATCTATGAATAGATGCTTCGCTAATGGAACGCATCAATCTACCGCTAAAGGCAGGCTAAATTTCACTAATGCTCCCTTCTCAGGATTATTTAAGAAATTTATAGTCCCACCCTGCGCTTCGATAAATTCTTTTGATATTGCAAGACCTAAGCCGGAACCTGTTTGCTCACTACCTGGAACCTTAAAATAACGTTCAAATATTCTACCCAAATATTTTTCATCAATACCGGGCCCATTGTCTTTTATAGAGAATTGAGCCATATCGTCCAATACGTCTACAGAAACGGTTACAGGACTCGCTGGATTACTGTATTTAATGGCATTACTCAAAATATTTATCAGCACCCACGAGGTCTTGTCAGCATCTGCCATGATATAAGGCAGATTGTCAGCCATTGTAATTTTCAACGCGATCTCTTTTTGCTGCGCCTGCGTTTGTACTGATCTTAACGAAGTTTCAATAATTTCTCCGGGATATACTTTTTGTAATTTCAATTGAATATTTCCAGTTTCGATCTGTGTCATATTTAGCAGCTCGCCGGTCAACTTTAAGAGCCTTTCTGTATCTTCTTTAATATTGTTTACCAATTCTTCCTGCTCCTGATTTAAACTTCCGGTTCTTTCATCAGAAATCAGTTTTGCACTCATCTTTATGGATGAAATAGGTGTTTTTAATTCATGAGATATTGTTGCCAGCAAGTTCGTCTTCGATATATCGAGTTCTTTGAATTGAGTTATATTTTTTAGGATAAATACTTCTCCGATGGTTTTCTCTTCGCTGTAGACAGTCTTATTATCTATCGAGAAATAGTTTTCCTTCCCATCAACAACTATTTTCAAAGGCTCCTGTCGGGAGTTTTTCTGTAGTATAAAACGAAAAAGATCATTTCTCAAAGCTACATCAGGGGCATACCGCCCCTTAATCTCATCGGCTTTTAGGTTTAATAATTGCTGTGCAGTATTATTAATGAACAGGATCTTATTTTTAGAATCCAGTCCGATAACAGCATCTGTCATTTGGTTTATGATCGTCTCAACACGTTGCTTCTCAAACATTAATTGATTAATACTGCTGTTTTCATACTCATACAGCTTTTCAGCCATCTGGTTGAAGGCACTAGCCATCTCGCCGAATTCATCATTATTGTTAATGTAAATACGCTTGTTATAATTTTTCTGCGCTATCTCTTTAATACCTTCAGTAAGCAATTTTATCGGGCTTGCTATATATCCCGGGAAGTTTATTAACAGGGTAAAACTGATCAGCACGAGTACCGATGTAAGCAAAGAAATCCATAGCTTGGCCGCACCGGCAGTCGTTAATGCTTTTTGATTCTTCTTCTCCAAGGCGTGTTGGTTCAGCAGGGCAATATCATATAGCTGCCTGTTGATCGAATCAATAACCGTACTATCCTCTGCATTTTTTTTAATCAGTTCGAAATACAATCGCAGCTTCTGAGTGGCTGGCTGTTCTCCAGGTTCCGTAATATTACTTTCCTGTAGCTGCAGGTTCTTTTCAAATGCAGATAAAGCATTGCTGTCAAGAGATACAGCATTAATAGCATGCATCATCTGGTTGCAATATTGGATGGTCTTGTAGTTCGCAGTAAGCAGGTTTTCTGTACGGTGCGATAAGAGGTTAATAAATACGAATGATACCGTACTGATGGTAAGTAACAGCACAAACAACGCGCCTATTCCCAATGCAATCTTTGATTTTATTGTCCGTGTCATGTTACGAAAGTATGATGAGATCTATTTTATTTTGAGACAATTTTTTCAAAAGGTCGTTGAATACACTGGTTGCCAGTATCACCTGCAAAAGGTTTAAATGTGGTTTACCGATACATACTGTTGTGGCACCTTTTTCTTCTACTATTTTTAATATTCCATTAGCTACTTTATTGCTTTGTATTTTCAAAACCTCTGCTCCCAATTCCGTTGCGAGCTTAAAGTTATTGATCAGGTGGCGTTGTTTGTCCAGTGCTATTTTGTCCGGACTTTCTTTGGGTGTTTCAATGAATACCGCCCACCATTCTGCATTGTAATAACTGGCGAGCCGGGCAGTTTTTCTAATTACTAACCTGGCCGTCTTTTCATTTGTACTGATGCAGGCGATGAATTTTTCGTGACGGTACACTATATTCTTTGGTATCTCGGTCTGAACCTTCCGCTCTATTTGTCCTGCAACTTCCTTCAGGGCAAGTTCACGGAGTTGTAATATACTCTCAGGTTTAAAGAAATTATTGAGTGCATGCTCTACCTTTTCAGGCGCATATATCTTACCGGCCTTTAGTCGCGATATCAGGTCTTCTGCTGTAAGGTCTATGTTTACAATCTCATCTGCCAGCTTCAGGATACTATCCGGTACGCGTTCTGCTACTTCAATACCTGTGATGTCTTTTACAAGGTCATTCAGGCTTTCCAGGTGCTGAATATTGATCGCACTGATCACGTTAATACCGGCATCTAGTATATTCAGAATATCCTGCCACCGTTTTTCGTTTTTGCTGCCGGGGATATTGGTATGCGCCAGTTCATCTACAATTACCACCTCAGGATGTAGGTTTAATACCGCCTGCAGGTCCATTTCATCCAGCTCTTTACCTTTGTAATACACTTTTGTCCTCGGTATCACAGGCAAGCCTTCCACAAGCGCCAACGTCTCTTTGCGGTTGTGCGGTTCTATATAACCGATCTTCACATCTACGCCATTTTGCAAAAGTGTATGCGCTTCCTGCAACATTCTGTAGGTCTTTCCCACACCGGCTGCCATACCAATGTATATTTTGAATTTTCCTCGCCTCGATTTCCGTATGAGCTCAAGGAAGTGTTCTGCATTCTCTTCTGCTTCAGCCATGTTTTTCCCTGATTAAAGTAATATTTTCCGTTTTACCTAATACAAGCGGCACCCGCTCAACCACAACATTATTATAATCCAGCCCGTATGCTTTATCGTCAGACAGACTGATCTTATCCAGGATGAAATGCAAGCGCATGACCAGGTTATCTAATAGCGACAAATTGTTTTCGACAGATAGAAAGCTTTTCATAATTACGAATCTGAAGTCGCCCGATACATAAGGTATTTCCTTGTTGTAGTATTTATTATCAAAACGGATCTCATTATTTCTCACCATTTCAGCCACTACTTTTTTAAATAGAATATTGATACGCGGCACTACTCTGAAACCGAGTTTGAATTTTACATAAACTACTTCTTCCGGCTCCACGATCTTTGTACTATAGGAGGCATGATAGGGCTCGTCGACTACCTCTATATTTACAAACCAATAGAGATCGGCACGTTTTGGCTGCTGATATAAAATGGAATCTATTATCCGCTCTTCAATTTTATCTGCGTTTCCTGATATTGTGAGGTACACAAGATGTGTTGCATACTTGCTTACGGCGGTGTCGTTGCTGAGTTCCTTAAGTACAGGCAAATAACTATTGATATCAACAAACTGTTTATACCTGCTTTTCAGTTTTTTACCGGCATACCAGATATACATGGTACTTATCAGCAATAAACCGATCAACAAAGTTATCCAGCCGCCATGTGCAAATTTTGCAAGGTTAGCCACCAGGAAAGTAAGTTCTATCCACGTAAATGACAGGAATACCAGCGCCACAACTATTTTTGAGACCCTGCGTGTATATAAATAAACGCTTAGCAAAACCGTGGTCATCAGCATGGTTAATGTAACTGACAAGCCAAAAGCTGCTTCCATATTAGATGATTCTTTAAAATGCAGAACCATTCCAATGCAACCTGTCATCATCACCCAATTAACTGCGGGCACGTATACTTGTCCGCGCATATCGGTAGGAAATTCAATTCTTAGTTTTGGCCAAACATTTAAACGGATAGCCTCGTTAAATAACGTGAATGTGCCCGTAATAAGCGCCTGACTGGCTATAATAGTGGCGGAAGTAGCGATCACAATACTTGGTACAAGAAACCAGTCCGGCACCAGTCCATAAAAAGCATCTACTGCCGTTAAATGCTGCCCTTTGTAATTCAGCAGCAAGGCAGCTTCTCCAAAATAGCATAGCAACAACGCGATCTTAATAAATATCCAGGCTATCTGTATATTCTTTCTGCCAACATGGCCCATATCTGCATACAGTGCTTCTGCACCCGTAGTACATAAGAATACGCCACCTAATACCCACAGGCCTCCCGGATAATTTGCCACCAGCCTGATGGCATATCGCGGATCAATAGCCCGCAACACAGACAAATCATGTAACATGCTTCTGAAACCTAAGACTGCTATCATGCCAAACCACACTACCATTGCAGGCCCGAAAAACTTCCCGATTCTGTTGGTTCCTGTCTGCTGAAACAAAAAAAGTCCAACGATGATACCTATTGTTATCGGCAAAATAGCAATATCGGGGTTGAGTACCTTCAAGCCTTCCATTGCCGATGTTACAGATATAGGTGGTGTTATCAGGCTATCTGCTATCATGAAGCTGCCGCCTATTATTGCCGGCCACAGCACCCACTTACCATGCCTGCGTATTAACGCGTATAAAGAAAATATTCCTCCTTCGCCTTTGTTATCCGCCTTCATGGTGATGAACACATATTTGAGTGTAGTCTGAAAAAACAGGGTCCAGAAAACGGCTGAAACGCCACCCAATACCAATGTTTCAGAAATCGTATGGTCTCCTATTATGGCCTTGAATGTATATAGTGGCGATGTCCCCAGATCGCCAAATACAATGCCTAAAGCCAATAACACGCCTCCCCAGGAGAAGCGTGTTATTGTATGATTATGTGTATGACTTGTATCGCTCATACTGCAAATAACAAAGTTTGTATTACAACCTGAAGAGTATTGCAAAAATGATCCTGTCTTCAGATTTTACCAGGTCCGGAGCCCAGCCGGCTGGTATTGGTGTGGTGGTGTAGCCGGATGGCGATGTTACCCCACCGTGACCAGCAAAGTAGGGTACATTGGCCTGGCGGTGAACGTACTCTAATCTAACAGTCAGGCTTTGATTAGGCATCCAATCGAAATTGGTAGAGCAATCCCACCCCTTAAACTGATCGCCGGGATTAGCGCTGAACGGATGTGTACCTTCCGTTTTTGTTGGATCGGTAGGACTTGGCAACGGGCTTGCATCACCCGTAGGATATAACACAAGATAACGGCCAGGATTGGTCATGACACCACCACCTATGGTCCAGGCAAACCTATTTTTGTTGAACCATATCCTGTTATAGATCATTCCGCTGAGGAAGTATTGAGCAGGACCTTTGGCAGAGTCGCTGTTATAAAAACCATTTACACCACCGCCTGTTTCAAAACCCAGATCGCCGGTTAGCGAGAATGCCGCCTGGCTAATGCCTCTCGCATCCTTGTTGTGATAATATCTTACAAGAAAGCTGTTATCCGAATGAAAACGTTTCCTGTCTGGTATCATGGCAGCGTCCGTGCCATAGTAGTCGTTGGTCAGCAATTTTACGTTCTCGTTAGGGCACCAGGTAATATTAGCTCCCACACCAGGCATACTATTAAATTTACCATAACTCTGCCAGCCATTGATGATCCATGGTTCGATCTTAAGTTTGCTGCTTGGAAATATCTGTATCCGCATACCATTGAAAAACCATGGTGTGTTATCAGATGTAAAAGATGCCTGGTATTCCCAGTTCTCTACCTGGTAGTAAGAGTTAAGGCCGATATAAGACATAAATAAGCCCGCGTCTACATTTACCGGAACCCTGCCAATCACAAAATGATAACCGGCATTCGCCTCGCTCATATAACGCAAGGCATCGTTTAACTGGTATTGCCCCCGATAAGGGCTGTAGTCATTTCGTGGTATCACGATTGAACGGTTACCGAGCTGCAACATAACACGTGCACGTGCATTTTTATAGTTAAAATCGCCACCAAGCCCCACAAACATTACATTCATTTCATTATGTCGCGCCATAGCTGTTGATCCTACAACTGTATTATCAATAGGGTTATTAAAGGAATAGTTGTAGTTACCGTCGAACATGAAGGAACCTGTGAAATATTTTGTTTGCAATACAGATTCACTTCGCCTGTCGCTACCATTCTGCCATGTCTGATCCTGGTTTTCAAAACCAACAATCTCTGGCTTGGTTAGTGTTTCGTTTTTCCCCTCTTTATTCGTTGCATCAGTTTCTTCGTCGCTTGATTGGGCGTAAGACAGGGTACTACCTGCAATACCGAGCATTGTAATAAACGCAATTCGGGTAATTTGTTTTTTCATATAAGTATTTGAGTTTTTCTATTTATTTTATTGACTTGATTTACATTTTGGCTGATCCAGGGACAATGCGCCGTTTTTACAATGGACTATAAAAGGGTAAACGAACATGAATACAAAGATTAGTATCGCCAACACTTTTACAATGTCTATATAGAGCTTTTTCATTATTGTTTTATTTGATCCAGTTTTATATTCAGCTCTAATACATTCACTTTGCCCGGTCCGAATATTGACAGTAATGGCCCTTGCTTCACCTTGTTTACTATTTGTTTTACATCTTCCGCAGATATTTGCCTGGCATGCGCTACACGTTGCACCTGTAGCATAGCAGAGGCGACGCTTATATCAGGATCCAATCCGCTGCCGCTGGCTGTTACCATATCAGAAGATATTTCGGAACGTTTTACGCCCTGGTTGTGTACCAGGAAGGTATCTATCCGCGCTTCTACAGAAGCAAGATAGTCTGGATTTGAAGGCCCCTTGTTACTACCTCCTGAACCTGCGGCATTGTATGCTACTGCTGAGGGGCGAGGCCAGAAGTACTTATCTCCTGTGAAGTTCTGTGCTATATTCTTATAATATACCTTGTCATTTTGTGAAACAACAAATCCTTCCCCTTTATTAGGTGCGAGCTGTGCCACACCCCACATTAACAAGGGATAAAAACCCGAGAAAAACAAGATGCATAAAACTGTAAGCAATAAAGAAGGCAAAAATTCTTTTCTCATAAAAATTTGTTTTAAAAGTAGGCCTACATAAACAGCGCTACAATGATGTCAATCAGTTTTATTCCAATAAATGGTACTAATATTCCGCCTAAACCATACACCAGCAGGTTTCTTCTCAGCAATGCACTAGCACCAATTGGCTTGTAGGCAACACCCCTTAAAGCAAGTGGTATCAATAATGGTATAATGATGGCGTTAAAAATAACTGCAGATAATATAGCGCTCTGAGGGCTATGCAGGTTCATTATGTTTAGTCCCTGCAGAGCAGGTATCGCCACTATGAACAATGCAGGCACAATAGCAAAATACTTAGCTACGTCATTGGCAATGGAAAAAGTAGTGAGGGTACCGCGGGTCATCAACAGCTGTTTCCCTATCTCCACTATTTCTATCAGCTTGGTAGGATCGTTGTCCAGGTCTACCATGTTACCTGCTTCCTTCGCTGCAGACGTACCACTATTCATAGCTACGCCGACATCAGCTTGTGCCAGGGCGGGCGCGTCGTTGGTGCCATCGCCCATCATAGCTACCAGCTTACCTTTTTGTTGCTCCTTACGTATATATGCCAGCTTATCTTCCGGTTTTGCCTCAGCTATATAGTCATCTACACCGGCCTTCTCCGCAATGTATTTAGCAGTAAGCGGGTTATCACCTGTTACCATTACTGTTTTAACGCCCATCTTGCGCAAGCGTTCAAAACGCTCCTGTATACCCGTCTTTATGATATCCTGCAATTCTATAACGCCGAGTACCACATCATTTTCTGTTACCACCAATGGTGTACCTCCGTTAGATGAGATATCATCTACCTTGTGCCTTATATCATCCGGGAAATGATTGCCTGCTTTCAATACGTTGTTACGCATAGCATCATACGCGCCTTTTCGTATCCTGATATCCTCGTAATCTATACCACTGCTTCTTGTTTCTGCTGTGAATTTGATAAAGCGCGGATCCCTTACCTGGTAACTGAGCGGATTAACACCTGCGAGCTCAATAATAGACTTACCTTCCGGGGTTTCATCAGCAAAAGAACTAAGGACGACACATTGGGTAAAGTGCTTGTGATCTATTCCATGAGCAGGATAGAAGTTGGTAGCTTTACGGTTACCAATAGTTATAGTACCGGTTTTGTCAAGCAGCAGCGTATCAAGATCGCCGGCTGTTTCTACCGCCTTACCCGATTTAGCGATAACATTGGCTCTTAAGGCTCTGTCCATGCCGGATATACCGATGGCAGAAAGCAGGCCCCCGATAGTGGTAGGTATCAAACACACGAACAATGATATATACGCAGCTATTGGGATAGGTGTTCCTGCATAAGCTGCAAAAGGATGCAGCGTTACACACACGATCACGAACACCAGGGTAAAGCCTGCCAATAATATGGTCAACGCGATCTCATTAGGCGTTTTCTGACGCGATGCCCCTTCTACCAATGCGATCATTTTATCGAGGAAACTTTCGCCGGGGTCGGTGGTCACTTTCACTTTGATATGGTCCGACAATACCTTGGTGCCGCCCGTAACGGAAGATTTGTCGCCGCCGGCTTCGCGTATTACAGGGGCAGATTCGCCAGTAATTGCAGATTCATCAATTGTAGCAATGCCTTGTACAATCTCGCCATCAGTAGGAACAATATCTCCTGCATCGCAAACAAATATATCTCCTTTCTTAAGTGATGAAGATGGGACGATATGAACTTCGTTCATGAAGATCTCACCCATCAACTCTACTTTTTTTGCCGGTGTCTCTTCTCTTGTTTTTCGCAAAGAAGCTGCCTGTGCCTTTCCTCTCGCTTCCGCGAGGGCTTCTGCAAAATTTGCAAATAGCAATGTGAACAGCAGCACCACGAAAACAATAAAGTTATATATAAATGAGCCCTGCGAATTTTCTCCGGACAATACCCAAATACATACAATCAGCATAATAATTGTACCAATCTCCACCGTAAACATCACTGGGTTGCGGAACTGTACAGCAGGGTTTAGTTTTATAAAGGACTGGCCTACCGCTTCTTTTATCAGCGGCCATTCGAATAAGCTTTTTCCGTTAGTCTTTTTCATCTTTTAATATTTTACAGGCTTAGCCATTCAGCTATTGGACCCAACGCAAGGGCGGGGAAGAATGCTAAAGCCGCAATAATTATTTTAACAGCCAGTATTAATAATCCAAATGTGGCAGTGTCTGGCTTTAATGTACCGGCACTTTCAGGTATATATTTTTTACCTGCGAGCAAGCCGGCAATAGCAACAGGCCCTATAATGGGCACAAAGCGCGAAAGAATAAGTATAATACCAGTACTTATATTCCAGAACGGGTTATTATCTCCTAGCCCCTCGAAACCGCTGCCATTGTTCGCTGAAGCAGAGGTGTACTCATACAGCATTTCACTAAAACCATGATAGCGTGGGTTATTTAACCAGGCTGTTGCATGCAAAGGCTTACCATCAGCACCCATCATCCACCAACCCATCGGGGTATCATGTGCAGCAAGATGGCTGGCTATTGCAGTACCTGCTAGTATCAGGAATGGGTGCAGTAAAGCAACGATCATAGCTATCTTCATTTCTTTAGCCTCTACTTTCTTTCCCAAAAACTCAGGAGTGCGGCCTACCATTAACCCCCCAATAAAAACAGCCAGTATCAGGTAGACATAAAAGTTAAGAAATCCTACACCTACGCCACCATAGAAGGAGTTCACCATCATACCAAGGAGCATATTCATACCAGATAGCGGCATAAAGCTATCGTGCATAGAGTTGACAGATCCAGTTGATATTACAGTGGTGGCAATACTCCAGTAGGCAGAAGCCCTGGCTCCAAAGCGCACTTCTTTACCTTCCATATTACCTAATGGCTGGCTGATACCCATTTTGGATATTTCGGGATTGCCATGTACCTCTGCGTTAATAGTTGGTATCACCAATGCAAGAAAGCCTATCGTCATAACGCTCCATATTACCCATGCCAGCTTTTTGCGGCGCAGATAAAAGCCCATGGCAAAAACCATTGCAAATGGTATTAATACCTGAGCTATCATCTGTACCATATTGGTGAGATAACTCGGGTTTTCGAGCGGGTGGGCTGAGTTTGCACCAAAGAAACCTCCGCCATTGGTACCCAGATGCTTGATAGCTACGAATGGAGCTACCGGTCCACGGCTAACATGAACGGTATCGCCCTGCATCGTAACCATTGTATCCATTCCTTTAAAGGTCATAGGTGTACCCTCAAAAATGTGCACGGTAGCTATAACAATACATATAGGGAGCAGGATACGTGTACAACTCTTAAGGAAATAATTGTAAAAGTTACCCAGCTTGTCCGTAGTGCGTTCTCTCAATGCATTGAATACAACCGCTGCAGCAGCCATACCTGTGCCCGCTGACACAAACTGCAGGAACATTAGCCCGTACACCTGCGTAAAGTAGGAGGCACCGGATTCGCCGCTATAGTGCTGCAGGTTACAATTCACTAAAAAAGATATGGCAGTGTTAAATGCCTGATCGGGTGTTTGTGCAGCTATATGATCTGGGTTTAGTGGAAGCCAGTTTTGATTCACCAGGCAAAACATAGCCCACAAAAACCAGATAAGGTTGATAGTGAGCATCGCAACAAGATGTTGTTGCCATGTCATTTCCCTTCGTACATCTATATGTGACACCTTGAAGAACATTTTTTCTACAGGACCGAATATCAAATCCGTCCACACATGTTCGCCGGCGTAAACTTTGGCTATGTATTTGCCCAAAGGCAATGCCAGCAACAATGTACCCAAGAACATAACAATAACACCCAGTAATTCTGTATTCATCTATTCTAAAATTTTTCCGGTTTAACCAATACGTAGCACATGTATATAAATACCAGCAGGGCTGCGACAAATAATATCATCATATGTTTAGATTTTTTCGAACCAGTCGATAGTTTTAAAAAGGAGGGTGAAACAAGCCAAACCTCCCAGGATGAGTAACGATGTGATCATGTAAAACAGTATTTTCATTCTGATATACCAATTCTATGCCTGTTGTTGCTCCGGGTGGGACCATAGCTGCAGATCCTTTATCAACAAGGATATCGCATGCTTAAGCCCGCTAACACCCAGTTGCAGGAATAAAAAAACCTTCTCAAAATGAGAAGGTTGACATCCAAAATGAGTTAGTCTATTTCAAGCCATATTCGTCTATCTTTCTATACAGCGTAGCCAGCCCAATATTCATCAGCCGGGCAGCCTCTGCCTTATTTCCTTTTGTATAATTCAGCACCTTCTGGATATGCAGTTTTTCTGCGCTTGCCAGGTGAAAGGCCGACATGCCTTGCTTTTCAGCAGATGCACGTGTCTGCTGCAAATCCAATGGCAGGCTATCAAGTGTAAGCGTATCCGAATCTTCAAGAATTACCGCACGTTCAATAACATTTTTTAATTCCCTGATATTTCCCTTCCAGTCGTGAATAACAAGAATGTCCTGTACATCTTTGGCAGTTGACCGTATGTTTTTGTTGATCCTATCAGAGTAGATTTTCAAATAATGGGAAACCAGCAAGGGAATATCATTTGCTCTTTGCCTTAATGCAGGCAGTTCGATGTTGAATACAGCAATGCGGTAATATAAATCTTCTCTAAACTGTCCTTGTTCTACTTCTTGTTTCAGGTTCCTGTTGGTAGCTGCAATAAGCCTGACGTCTGCCTTTTGTTCTTTGGTGTCTCCTACACGGATGTATGTTCCATTTTCAATGAGCCGTAAAAGCTTAGGCTGAAGGTCCGGCGACATTTCTCCTATCTCATCGAGAAATAAAGTACCGCCACGGGCTTCTTCTATCAAACCTTTTTTGTCTTTGCTGGCACCGGTGAAGGCACCGGCTTTGTGACCAAACAATTCGCTTTCCAGCAGGTCTTTACTAAAAGCGCTACAGTTCAGCGCTACGAAGGGGCCTCCTATCCTGTTACTGCTATTATGTATGGCATGTGCAAAAACCTCTTTACCGGTTCCGGTTTCGCCAGTCAATAATACAGTAGTATTGGTGGTAGCGACCTTCCTCGCCAGTTCTATTGCCGTTCTTATTTGTGCGCTATTACCAATTATATGATCAAAGCCTTGTTGATCACCGGGTTGTTTTTCAAGGTGTACTATTTTCTTCTGTTGTGCTAATTTTTCAGATAAGCTGCCTAGCAAAGGGATGATCTTTTCGTTATCATCTCCTTTTACCAGGTAATCAAATGCTCCATTTCTGATAGCCTTTACGCCGTCAGGGATATTACCATAAGCAGTAAGTAACACCACCTCTATGTAAGGATATTTATCTCTTATTTCTTTAGTGTACTCAACACCGTTACCATCCGGCAGCTTTACATCGCAAAGAACAATATCAATATTTTTTGTTTCCAGTAATTGCCTGGCCTGGAAAATAGTACCTGCTTCCAGAACGGTATAGCCTTCAAGAGAAATAATACGCTTCAAGAGGTTTCTAAGTTTCTCTTCGTCGTCAATAATAAGTACTACAGGAATCATTTATGAGGCAAAGGTATCTAACTTTTGTAATTTTCTTTTCATGAGAATCTCAGTCAGTACTTCTCATTCTGAGATTATCATTTCTCATTTTGATACGCTTTTCTAAGTGTTATTATGCCAACATAACGCCATGATGACAATAATCCCATATAGAAACAGTCAGCAGAATTTCGGTACATTATTTGGCCTATACATTCAAAACAAACACAGTTGTTGAGAAGTGTTAGAGCATCAATTAAATTTCATCAGAAATGAAACAGAAGGAAAGAAAGGGATTTGGGTTAATATTAATTATCGCCAGTATGATCGCATTAGCCATCGCTCTGCTAATGGCAATACAGTTTACAAATAGTTAATTTATAGCAAATACTATCAGTAATACACTAAAAAGCAATTCTGCGTCTCTGATTATTTAAACAATGCCCCAGAATATCTATTATCTAAAAGCCAATCTAAATATACTTAGACTAGGTCTGAAAAATGGCGGAAAGGAGGCACATTCGACTACACGACGTTGAATATAAGCGATATGTTTGAATGTCAAATTCGTCGAAAAGGTTGGACTAGGGTCTCGATATAAATGTGGAATTGTAATCTTAAAAATGTTCGTCAGGTATTCAACAACAGAATTTGCTTAAAACTTAGCAAAGTACTTTAATGAGTCTTCGCCGAACTTTCTATGCTTTTCCAAGTAAGTCACTAAAGCTATACTCTTCGTAGCCTCGAAAATTTGGATCAGGTCGATTTAGTTTTTTATATTTGGGGTAGGGCCTGAGTTTTTCATACAGGCTTTCGAACCCTGACTTGCAATATCTTGGTTTTCATCTTTAAAGCCTCTTTACGTCTTTCCCCACTCATGAATATCTCACTTCTTGTTCTGTTAGAAACTACATCGCAAAAAACAATTCGATAATTCGCAAACTGATAAGGGTTACTTTTAAATTTTGAAATCAATACGACTGCCGAAAGCAGGGTGGTAGCTTGGGGCATATTCAATATACCCCCATTTTTTAAGATCGTAAATGCATCGTGTATAGGTGGCGGTAGAGCGGATTTTTGAGTTTGCCATTATTTTATTACGTGTAATGTTGAATGGTTGTCCACTGTTTTGTACCCAGTCGCAATAGAGGGCGAAAAACAAGCTTATATGGGTAGGTGAGAGGTTGGGATCTCCCTTTGCTTTCTGCACAAACTGTATTAATATGTCAGCTTGTAGGGTCATTTGTTTTCTAACAGTGCCTCAATCTCGCTCAGCTTATAGTAATAAACACCTTCTATTTTAGAAGGGTTAAGTAGTTTCTTTACACGCAAATTGGCTAATGAACCGTCCGAGAGATGGAGCATTTTCTTTACATCCTTTGTTCTCAGCCATTCCTTTTTCTCGTTGCTTTCCTGTTTCTCTAAAGCTTGCAAGAGAATGACCTTTAGCTCCTGCAGATCCTGTTTCGTTGCTAGATCTTCGAAATTCATATGCTTCCGTTAATGTGTGATAATCAATTGTTGTTTTCTTTAGTTTCAATTTCCCTCATAGCTCGCCTGGTTTGTGCGAGATGAAGCCATACCGCAAATACTGCTACCATTCCTACAATAATTAAAAGCGTTTGATATTTATTGTTGGGATATTCTATCCCCACGTCATGTTGTGCAAGTCCAAGCTGCTGGAATCTGATGTCTTCTGTTACTGGTTCGAATTGTCGCATAGTTCTATGGCTATGGTTTTATCAGTGTTTAATAAATAGCAGTACTTTCCGATTACCTTCCAGATATTCGAATCACTATCTTGAAGTTCCCCTTCAGATATTCCCCAATTGAATTGTAATCCATCAAGCATAGCATAGGTGACGGCTTGCCCTAATTGATGCAGAGGATAAAACTGTTCTAAAAGTTCTTTATTCCGATTGAATAGGTTAATGAATGCTTGTTGGGAACTATAATGCGTAGAAGAACGCACCTTTTTAGCCTCGTAATAGCAAGCATCGCTGCAATAGGTTGCAGAAGATTTTCTTATGCTTGGAATTAGATTGCTGCAGTATTTGCAATGTTTTGTCATTTGCATGCGTAATTTATTGCATGCAATAATGGGATGTTTTTTACGTCCAATTCAGGATTTTAAAATCCTGAATTTTGTCCGAGAAATTTATTATTAGCGATTGTCGAAAATGATTTTATAAAAATCCTTAGATAGTTTGCTGGGTTTTGTTCTTTTTTTTATTTCCCCAATATCATGCGAAATTTTGTGACTAGGTTCGTTAAAAAGCGCTAGAAATCTTTCAATGAAAATATTTGGCGGGGCTTCCTTAGGATGGTCGAATTGAGTCATTTTGGTTATCACCAATGCTATTTCAGTTAAGTCGAACTTTGCATTTTTTGATTTCCAAATAAATTTCGCATCCTTCTTCTCCTCATATCGTGCTTTGCTTAATTGTTCCTTGACAAGACTGTAAATACTGTCCAATAAATAATACCTATAGTTAATTTCATTCTGGATTTGATTGAAATCTTTGTTTCTAAGATTTAAAGCATTTGACGATACAATACGTTCTATCCTTTCTTCACCGGGATAAATGGCATTAAAACTGATTTTGTTTAAAAAAGTGATTGGATTAAATTTCTCATATGGCTGAATTGCCCATTGAATTTTATATTCGAATGCCTCTAAAGTTTGAATGACATTGGGCAGTCCAGCCTTTTTTTTCAGCTCCAATAAAATAAGCGCTTTACTTTTTTGATAGATGTCTGGACCATATGCAAATATCGAGTTCATATTTACACGAAAAGCTAATTGGTCGATTGGCAAAATTTTTCCAAGTGTTTGGAATTGTTTCAACGATATTGATTTCTCTATACAGACATCAATCTGTTCTATCTCTAATTGTTTACAAAGTTCTTCCAAAAAATTATGGAAAGTTTTCTTTCGTAACACTTTGTGGAATTTTTGAGTGACATCTTCTGTTTGTTGCATGTGGAGAATTTAAGAGATTCTGGTATTTTCCGGAATTAGCCTGTTACTAATTTATTGAATGTTTTGCTCATCAATTGGAACATATCCAATAAATATTAAGATGGTTTAAGAAGATTCCGGAATAAGCCGGAATATTAGCTTAATGTATTTTAATTACTGTTTCTATATTTGTATTGTTTAAAATATTCGAGAAATATAATAGAATAACAATCGACATAGCGTAGAATTATCTTTCTAGTCTGAAAACCGCGAATTGAATGACTACCATAGAAAGATGGATAACTACACCCAATACGGGGTGTGGCTTTATCTATCGTTTTGGTAGTCGGGCTTCGCGGTCCCTCAGACGGAATGGTAGCTCTGAGGTTCACGCCCCAATTTATTTTTTAGCCTGCCATCGGACCTCTGGCAAATTAACCAGACAAGTCCTTATGAGATTTACACTATTAATTTTATTGACATTAATGTCTTCGCTTGCTTTTGCGCAGAAAGATTATTCGTTGGCTCGGGTCAACAAAATAAATGGCAAGATGATTTTTTATGAAAATGAACCTGTTGAGCCTTACGATGTCTCATTCACCTTTCAAAATGACATTGGAAAAGAAAATGATCTGACGCAAGAAAAAATCATGCAAAAAAGTATGGTAAATGCCGGAAATGAATCTGCTAACCAAGGGCGACCATTTGATGCCATTATTGTACAACACACAACTAAACGGGATATTGCCGTCATATTCAAAGACAAATCACGCGACAATTCGATAGCAAGAGTAAAGAAACATGATGGGATTCTGGTTTTTATCCAATGCGAGCCTATCAACAATTATGAAGTAGTTGACAAGTTCTCTCATACAGATCAGATTGACTTCGGTAGGATAGGGAGGTTAATTAATCGTGGGCACAAAAGGAACCTGGAATTTAATGGATTAATCTATAGTACATCTACTCATGAGCTTTTGATACGATTTGCACAATAATCGGGCGGTCATAGGGTCACGTCCTAGTCGGGCCACAGAGCACTAAAGGGTTTCAGACAATTTTGTTTGAAACCCTTTTCATTGCACTGTTATTTCCGCACTTTTCATCTTGGAGCTTTGCCGTAATATAGTATTATTATTCAATGTATTTCATGCCCATTTGCCAGATATGAGCTACGGAGAAAAATTTAGCAATTTTTGGCCCTCGTGGATATAAACCTGCTTAAGAATGGTAAAAGAACTTTTTTAAACTTCGCCTGCCGAACAATCAATTCGCAAGTCTTTGAAAGGTTAAGCTCAAAAGCGAATAGGTAAAAGAAAAAGTGCAACCGATGATGAAGACGAAAGGCAAAGTTTAGTTGATTGGTTTCTTGATGATAACCTCAAGTATTTTGATGACTTTCCTAAAGTCTAAAGGGTTTCATTCAACGTGCTTTTAAGTTCGCCATCAAATTCCTTTTGCTTCGCCGTAAAGGTGCTATTGTTTTCGATAGCATAATCCCTTAAAGCTTAATTCACATCTCAATAGGTTGTTTGTAAACAAGAAAATTGTTCATGGTGATTTTTAGAATTGGACTAGATAGCAACTTTATAAAAAAGGATAATGTATTTTGTATATTGAGCAAAACACACTCAATCCTAGATCATGATAGTTTCTTTCGAATACCGCGACCTTTTTGACGACGAGTTACCTGACATTAATGCTTTGCTCGCGAATGTTCCTTCAAGGTTCATCATTGGCATATTAGCGACTATTAATGACACTCTCGATATAAGAAAAGATACACCCGATACTCAGTGGTTTTTATTAATTCATTTGACAGTGAATTTTCAAGAGGCGGAACGCGCCCGAATATTGCGGTTATCCCAGCCCCTAATACTTCAAGGTCGGAAGTTATTTGCACACAGATTTACAGTTGACCTTATCAGCAAGGAGCTGTTGCATTTTAAAGGCGATGACGTGCAGATTGAGGAGAATTTTGCAGAAGATGAGTATAACCTCTTCAAAGCGTACCTAGCTAACATTCACCTATTGAACCTTCGAGATATTGAGGATATGGGGCCGGAAATAAGAAATGCTGCTGACCAAGGCGGCGATCATTTACTGCGCCTGATGTGGCCTCATTTATATAAGCAATATCAGTTTAATAACAGGCCGGATGCCATTAAAGAGACCTGCCGAGGGCTTGCATTGATGACATATATTGAGAACCACCCTGTTTTTGGTAATTTTGCAAGAGCCTATTATCCGACTTTAGGGTGCAATTCACCGCAAGAGTATATTCATAGGTTGCTGGGTTTGGCTGTACCAAACTTACAAAGAGTTCCATCTGATAATCCGATGGATTACTTTTTTAGAATTAGGATTGATCAGTCGGAGCCGGTATTAGATTCTCTAGTTATCAATCCACAAGCTGTTCAAGAGAACGAAGAACTGCAGCTAGATTACCGTGCATTAAAAGAAAAGCCATTATTTCAGTTTGATGAAGGGGAGTTTATAGTTCCTTACTGGGATTACCTTTATAATGCATTAAACTTAGGGATCTTATTCTCCTTCTATAATGATTCTGGTGTTAATGCTTCAGTTACGGATTTTGGGAGATTCAAGGGGACTATCGGAAAAGAATTTTCTGAAAATATTCTATTCAAGAATATGATGATTTCGTGCTTTTCTAATAAGTACGACAGCCTATTATTTTTCGATGATAATAATTCCTTCAATCCAGACTGTTATTACAGAACAGGAAACAACATCTTTTTAATCGAATTCAAAGACTATTTGTTAAACGCGGAAGTTATTCAATCAGGCTCATATGAGGTAATAGAACAAGCCATCAAAGAAAAATTTGTGGAGCTTGAAGTTGAAGAAGGATGGCGGACAAGGATAAAGCCCAAAGGAGTTTCTCAAATAGCCAATAACCTTAATTATCTCGTCGGTAATCAGGATAGATTTTGGCAGATCGATGAAAAGGCAGCTAGGCAAAGGCTTAAACTGCGAAACATGGTTATCCATCCGATCATAATACAAACAAACATCTATTTTGATTTTCCTGCGCTGAATGAGTATTTAGACGGTACATTCCAACCAAGGGTAAATAATATTCGTAATAGCTTTCGTTCTATAAAGCCTGTTACAATGATTCATTTTGACTACTTCTTTGATAAGATTGTATTATTTGCAAAGGGAAATTTGAAACTGTCTAACGAAATCGATCATTACCATACAGAAATGTTAAGAAGGAAAAAGAGAGCGCAAAGAACTCTTAACGAAAATGATTGGTTTCAATCCTATGCACCTTTCAGCTACGTTCAATCGCCTGATGCATCCAAATACTTTTACCATCGCCGCGACGAAATTTTAGCAGCTATAAAACAATGTTGGAACATTCCATAGTAGAAGGTCTACTGCTATCAGATGTGGCATTGTGGTGGATCATCAATAGAATAGTTCATAGTATAAGGATGCTCAACTATATATTGTTGTATTGAGCTAAATAAAAGTGTATAAAGGTTATGATTTCCACTATTGATAAAATATATTTGCCTAATAAGCAAATTTCATGTCTAAAAAGGCAATTAATAGGATTAAAGTAGTTCTAGCTGAACAGGACAGAACCAATAAGTGGTTGGCAGAAAGTTTAAGTAAGAATGAAACTACTATTTCTCATTGGTGCACTAATGAGAAACAGCCATCTCTAGAGACATTGATTGGTGTAGCAAAAGTGCTGAATGTTGATGTCCGGGAGCTACTGCACTCAACCAAACAATAAACTACCATTTTAAACCGCTACAATGTCATTCAACGAAAACTCTCGCGTCAAAATTCCTGCGTTGCTTCATTTGATGAAGCTGGGATACCAGTATATACCAATTGGGGAGCAACATCGCAGGGATGACACAAATATTTTCCAGGACATTTTCGTTGAAAGCCTAGCACGTATTAACCCGGGGGTAACCACAGAAGAAATTCTGCGTGTACTGGATGAAGTAAGTCTGGAACTGGATTATGAAGATCTCGGAAGAAAGTTTTATGAACGGCTGACGGCAACCTCGGGTATTAAACTGATCGATTTTAAAAATTTCGACAACAATAGTTTTCACATTACCGCCGAATTGACGGCCAAAAATGGGGATGAAGAATTTCGCCCTGATATCACCTTACTGATCAATGGAATGCCACTGGCTTTTGTAGAAGTGAAAAAGCCGCATAACAAAGAAGGTGTAATGGCTGAACGAAGCCGTATCAATGCGCGCTTTAAAAACAAGTATTTCCGCTGTTTTGCTAACATCACGCAGCTGATGGTCTTTTCCAATAATATGGAGTATGAAGATGGCATTGTGGAGCCTGTATTCGGTGCATTTTATGCTACATCGGCTTATGCAGATTTACAATTCAATTATTTCCGTGAAGACGAAGATTATCCGGTAAAACAGAAGTTAGGAACGATTTCAGAGCTGGAAGAAAATGAGATACTGAAGGATAATAATCTTTTGGTGATTAAACACAGCCCTGAGTTCAAAATCAATAAAGAACCTCATACACCTACACATCGTATCCTTACTTCTTTATTCAGCAGGGAACGGCTTGCTTTTATCTTACGCTATGCGATTGCCTATGTAGCAGAAGAAAGTGGTTTGCAAAAGCACATCATGCGCTACCCGCAAATTTTTGCTACTATGGCTATCGCGGCCAAACTGGATGAAGGGAAGCGTAAAGGTATTATCTGGCATACGCAAGGCTCGGGTAAAACGGCGCTGGCCTTTTATAACGTACAACACCTTATTGATTATTACCAGAAGCAGAACGTCATCCCAAAGTTTTACTTTATTGTAGACCGGCTGGATCTGCTAATCCAATCTTCGACAGAATTTTCTAATCGCGGTCTGAAAGTGAAGCAAGTAAATTCCCGCCAGGAGTTTATCCATGATCTGCAAATAGCGGGCGCGCTACACAATGACAGCGGGAAGCCTGAAATTACAGTGATCAATATCCAGAAATTCAGCGAAGATGCCACCATCGTAAAGTTGCCGGATTATGATATAAATACCCAAAGGATTTACTTCCTCGATGAAGCACACCGGAGCTATAATCCGAAAGGCAACTACCTTGCTAATCTGATCAATTCAGATAAGAATGCGGTGATCATCGCTTTAACTGGTACACCATTACTAAAGGAGGTCGCTAAAGAATACGATTCCAAGTTGCTGTTTGGCAACTATATCCATAAATACTATTACAATCGTTCCATTGCCGATGGCTATACCTTGCGTTTGATCCGTGAAGAAATCGAAGGCAGCTTTAAAATGGAGATGAAAGATGTAATGGAGCAGATCAAGCTTCTGAAAGGCGACATCAAAGCTTCAGATGTGTATGCAGAACGAAAATTTGCACAGGGCCTATTGAATTACATCACAAAAGATTTAAATGAGTTCAGGGATTACTGGCAAGACCAGAGCCTGGGCGGCATGGTCGTTTGCGATTCTTCCAAGCAAGCCAAAATGCTTTTCCAGCTATTTGAAGAGCGGTACGGTGAGCAGGAAACCGATGCAGCGCAGTTGTCGATTGCCGCCGAACCGTTTGTTCCTTATGGCATGCATGCTGAAAAGCCTTTAACCGCGGCATTGATCCTGCATGATGAAAATGACAAAAACGTACGCAAGGAACTCATCAAGGCATATAAAGCCGATAAGATCGATTTGCTTTTTGTCTATAATATGCTGCTTACTGGTTTCGATGCCCGACGTTTGAAAAAGCTTTACCTGGCGCGTGTTATCCAAGACCATAACTTGTTGCAGACCTTAACCCGCGTGAATCGTCCGTACAAAAAGAATCAGTACGGTTATGTAGTTGACTTCGCCGATATATCGAAAGCATTCGACCGTACAAATCAATTGTATTTCCGGGAGCTGCAGGACGAACTGGGCGATGAAATGGAAATGTACTCCCACCTGTTCAAATCTGAAGCAGAAATCAGGGCGGAGATTGAAAACATTAAAGAAGCATTGTTCCATTATGACACCGAGAACCGCGAACTCTTTTCTCAGCAGATCGCACAATTGACTAACAAAGCGGAGCTATTGCAACTGGTTAAAGCTTTACGTACAGCAAAGGAGCTGAAAAACCTGATTGCGCTGCAAGGCCTCGATGGTTTAGGAGAACTTGTTGATTTTGAAGTACTAAACCGACTGCTGATAGAAGCTCAAAACCGCCTGGACAATCTCAATTTTATAGAGAACATCGGCAACGAGGAGGCTACGCAAAACCTATTAAATGCAGCTTTAGAAGACATCATTTTCCAGTTCATCAAAGTGGGTGAAGAAGAGCTTAAGCTGGCTGATGAGCTAAAAGAGCAGTTGCGGAAAACCCGCGAAGCTTTGCAAAACAATTTTGACCAGGGCGATCCGCATTTTGTAAGTCTGAAGGAAGAGCTGGAACGCATTTTCAGGAAAAAGAATCTGACCGAAACGACGCAGGCAGACATGGTGGAAAACCTGCCCTTGCTGCGCAAAATATACGATGAGGCGAAAGAGCTGAACCGCAAAAATGCTTTGCTCAAAGCCAAGTACAGCAACGATGAGAAATATGTACGCATTCACAAGCGCCTGACTGAAAAAGGAACACTCAATGCTAAAGAACTGCAACTGCACCGCGCACTGATGCAGGTTAAAAATGAAGTAGACAATAAACTGGAAGGCCAGGAAGACTTTTTGAGCAACGAAGCGCTGTTTGACCGCTACCTGGTTCGCCTGGTAGCACAGCAATTTGTTGTCAACGAAAAATTGGACTTAGATACTGATACACGGCAAAATATCAGCAACCTTATTGCCAAGGAATATTTTCAATTGTATCACAACAGGTATTAGACAATGACACTGGATATAAATTATACTACAAAGACTAAACAACTCATAGACAACCTGAAGAGTGTGTGTGCCAATTATGGCCTGGGGAATGATGGTAACGAGTTCAAGATCATCTCACAGGTATTTTTGTACAAGTTCTTAAACGACAAGTTTCGCTACGAGATAAAAAAGCTGAAACCCGAACTTGGATCTGACAATGACTTCGGTGACAAGCTGGCGAAAATGAAAAATAAAGACCGTGAGCTGCTGATGGATCTGCTGGACGAAAACGTACCACGACTGAAACCACACCAACTCATTGCCCACCTGCACAATATCCAGAACAGCGACGACTTTGCCAAGACATTTGATGATACCCTGCGCGATATCAGTATTGAAAACGCCGATGTATTTTCCATTAAATCATTCTCAGGGGCAAAAGACAAATTATTTGATGAGTTGAGCAACTTTATCACAGACTCCTCTCAGCGCGATGCTTTTTGCCGTGCGCTCATCAACAAGCTGTTCGAATTCAGCTTCGAGGAAAGCTTTGAAGAATATTTTGACGAGAAGTACGATTTCTTTAAAGACATTTTCGAATACCTGATTAAAGATTATAACTCTGACAGCGGTGGAAAATATGCCGAATACTACACCCCCAATGCAGTATCGCGCATCATAGCCAGTATACTGGTGCCCGGCAAGGTAAAGGCTGCAAAGTGCTATGACCCCAGTGTGGGTTCAGGATCGCTACTCATGTCCTTGGCACATAAAATTGGTGAAGACAAATGCACCATCTACTCTGAAGATATATCGCAGAAATCAAGCACGATGCTGAGGCTGAACCTGATATTGAACAACCTGACGCACAGCATACCCAATGTGATAAAAACAAACACCATTGCACAGCCGTACTACCTGGACAAACTTAAGTTTGACTACATCGTATCGAATCCCCCGTTTAAACTCGACTTTTCTGATTTCAGGACAGACCTGGAGAAAGACAGCTTTAAAGAACGGTTTTTTGCAGGCATACCCAATGTACCCAAGGCCAAGAAGGAGAGTATGGCTATATACCTGCTCTTTATCCAGCACATTATGCACAGCCTGAATGATAGCGGAAAAGCTGCCGTTGTAGTACCTACTGGTTTCATCACCGCACAGAGTGGTATAGAAAAGAAGATACGCGAGCGACTGGTAGATAAGGGCTGGCTACGTGGCGTGGTGAGTATGCCCAGCAATATTTTTGCCAGTACGGGCACCAATGTATCGGTACTGTTTATTGATAAAAAAGCGGGTAGCGAACAAATAGTGCTGATGGATGCAAGCAAGCTGGGCGAAACGGTAAAAGAGGGTAAAAACCAGCGTACCGTACTGACACGCAATGAAGAAGCCGACATAATCAACAAGTTTAACAGCAAAGAAGCCGTAGAAGACCTCAGTGTAGTGGTGACTAAAGCACAGATACAGGATAAAAACTATAGCCTCTCTGCCGGGCAATACTTTGAAGTGAAGATTGATTATGTAGATATAACCGCTGAAGAATTTGCCGCCAAGATGCAGGGCTATGAAGAAAAGCTAACTGAATTATTTGCCGAAAGCAACCGCCTGGATAAGGAGATTATGAAACAGCTAAAGGGCGTGAGGTATGAGTAGTTATAAAGATATATCTATTTCTGAATTAGGGATAACCATTACAGGGAAAACACCATCATCGGAATTCCCAAACGATTTTGGGGACAAATATTTGTTTATAACGCCATCTGATAATTTTGATTCAAAATATATCTCACAAACTGAGAGGTGTCTTTCGGAAGAAGGGTTAATAAAATTGCAGTCAAAAGTACTTCCTCCGCATAGTATTTTAGTTAGTTGCATTGGTTCAGCAATGGGTAAGATAAGTATGAATAAAGGTATTGCCATTACTAATCAACAAATTAATGCAATAATACCTAATCTAGAAAATTTTGATAATGATTACATTTATTATCTACTAAAAAACAACTATAAATCGTTACGTAATGCAGCAACTGGCAGTACAGCTCTACCTCTTCTAAATAAAACCGATTTTGATACATTGAGATTTAAAGTACATAGCCAAAAATATCACCAAGAAAAAATCGCAGCTGTACTATCCGCATTAGATGATAAAATAGAACTCAACAACCGCATCAATACAGAGCTGGAGCAAATGGCTAAAACGCTGTATGATTATTGGTTTGTACAGTTCGATTTTCCCGACGCCAACGGCATGCCCTATAAATCGTCCGGCGGCAAGATGGTGTATAATGAGGTGCTGAAGCGAGAGGTGCCGGAGGGGTGGAGGGTTAATGCTTTAAGTGAGATTAACTCAGAATTGGCGAGGGGGATTTCACCAAAGTATTCTGAACAAGAAGGCATACCTGTAGTTAACCAAAGGTGTATTAAAAACAATACAGTTGACTTTTCCTTCTGTAGATTACATGATGGTGAAGCAAAGCCTGTAAAAAGGTTAATACAAATTGGCGATATTCTAGTTAACTCAACAGGTGTAGGCACACTTGGCCGTACTGCTATTGTAAAATGGCTTAGCCACCCCAAAATAACAACGGATTCTCACGTAACAATTGTAAGACCAGATAGTGAACTTGTTAATCCTCATTTTTTAGGATTTTCTCTATTAAACAAACAAGTAGAAATTGAAGGACTTGGAGAAGGGTCAACCGGCCAAACAGAGCTTAGCAGGGAAAATCTTGGCAAATTAAATATACTGCTGCCTAAACGTAAAATACAGAATAAATATTCGTCTGTTATTAGACCAATCTTCGAAAAGATGGCTATTAATGAGCAGCAAAACATACGACTCTCGGCCCTCCGCGACTGGTTACTGCCTATGCTGATGAATGGTCAGGCAAAGGTGGGTGATGTGTGTAAAACATATAATACAGCGCAGGTTGCAGCGATGGCTGCAGAGGCTAAGAGTGGATATAAGAAGATGGGAAATACGCAGTTAAAGCAGGTGGGAGAGCAAGACCAAAAGTTTAACTTGTGGCTATCAAATCAGGGCCTGGCTGCCCGTGGCGAAATAGATGCAACTACTTTGAGAGCAATGTTTGATGCAATGGATGATGAAGACAAATAAGGAAATAGAGCAAATAGCCGGAGATGTTTTGGCAAAATATGCCAAAAGAGGGGGTAGCTATAAAGTCTTTGGAGAAGTCATGCAAGGTGAAAAGATCAAGTTTAAGGAACTGACCGCCGGCAGTACGGAATTTATCGGTGCCCTTACCAAAGGCAACAATGGCCAGGTGTATGTCATGGTGAATGGCACTATTGATAACATCGGCCGCAAAAACTTTACTATAGCACACGAGTTAGGACACTATTTTTTGTCGCATCAATTGAAACAAAACAGTTTTTATTGCTCCGACAAAGTGATTGTTGAGGAAGGCAGTTGGAATGATCCTATAGAGCAGGAAGCGAACTATTTTGCGAGCTGCTTCTTAATGCCTGAACAAAAAGTAAAACCAGCTTTCTTAACAATGCTGGCTAATTCAAGAAAAACACAGGTCAAAGATTTTCTGCTGGTTAAGAAAGATACATTTAGCGTATGGGCAGGAATAAAAGAGGAGCTTACAAAACGATACGGCGTTTCAGAAGCAGCCTTAAGGTTTCGCTTGCAAGGCCTTGGAGTGGCAAAGTTTGAGTTTGTAAATTGATTAAAACGAGAACTCATCATGGTTAAATGGTATGAAGTACATCAGCAACTGGCAAATGCCTTAGTGATTTTTTATAATAATAGTATAAGGGATGGGAAAAAACCGGGACAGGCATTATATCAATTGCTAACAGGCGATTCCAGGTTTATTGCACGAAATCAATGGGTAGAAAAATTCAGTCAGCAGTTTGGGGTGCAAAGCCTGGATCCTATACACGTATTTTTCTCGCTTCATCCCAACAAGATGACTATTGACAACCGGCAAAAGCGGGTGAAGCTCCTCTATGAACTATTGCTGAACCAACCCATCGATGACGAAATCGACTTTGCAGGCTGTCCTGCTCCGGCCATCATCCAAATCTTAAGCGCCAGGGCCGAACACCACCAGGAAGAAGTGTGGGATCTGTTTATTAACATTAAAAGCAATGGTAGAAATGGATTAGTTCCAGGAGATTTTTCCCGCTATAAAAGCTGGTACGGTATTGAGTTTAAATCATTTACTACTTTTCTTTTTTATATAGACTCTGACCATTTTCTTCCCCTGGAGTCTAATGTGGAAGAATTTTTGATCAAAATAGAGCTGATCGCATCTGTCCAGAAAAGCTATACCGGTTATATTGAGGTACTACATATAGTTGATCCTTTTAACAGCAATAAAGATATAGGGTACGGATTCCAGGGGATTTTTAGGGAACTCTCTTTCTGGGCCTACAGAATAGCCCGTGACCCAAAGCTTGTAGATTCTTATAGCGAGGGTATAGTTGCATTGATCCGTTATGTACATAAATATACTGTGCCGGTAAGTGCACTGACTGAAAAGGAAATTGACTTCCAATTTAGGTTAATTGCCATTCGTGCCCTGCCTGGTTGCGATCCTAGTATTTTAAACAACCTACATAGAGATCAATCTGACTATTATTATTTTGAAAAAACCATAGAGATCAGCAATAAAGAGATCAAGTATTTTCCTGAAAGAGACCTGCAGCTTTTTCACCTCGAAGAACATCTCAGGCTCAATATAACAGCAATAGTAGGTAGAAATGGATCTGGCAAAAGCAGCCTGATTGAGCTCCTTTTCCGAATCATCAACAATGTTTCATATCAACATAGACACGACTTGGGCACTGATGACCTGGAATTTGTCCCAAGGCTTTTTGCGGAGCTGTACTATGTTTACAAAAGCCATCTGTATAAACTGGAGTTAAAGGATCAGGAAATTTCTATTGAAGAGTTCGAATTAAGAGAAAAGACCTATCATTTAATAAAAAAGTCAGGATTTACCAAAGAACATTTTAAACGTTTTTTCTATACCATCGCCGTCAACTATTCCCATTATGCTTTAAATGCAAGGGAAATTGGCACCTGGATTAATGGTTTATTCCATAAAAATGACGGTTACCAGACGCCCGTAGTCATCAACCCTATGCGTACCAATGGTAATATTGATATCAATAAAGAAAATAGCCTCACTACTTCCCGCCTCATTTCCATCCTCCTGACTCCTGTAGATGAAGACAATCCAGGTCTGCGACAGTTGACGGATAAGCAGCAAGCTGTCGAGATAAAAGTGACCCTTAAAAAGAAACAGGAATTTGTCTTGTTTGAAACAGCAGAGGGTAAAAAAGTAAAACTGGAACAATTGCAAACAAACCAAAGCCAGATTTTCAAGATTATAAGAGAAGTCTTTAACTTACCATCGGAGATTGTAGGTGCAGCGCCATTGATTACAAAACGCCTGAAGCAATATATGGTGCGTAAACTGGTACGGATGGCCTTGAATTATTATCCTGGCTTTTTCGACCGGGAAAAAATAGAATTTAGCTCCCTGGAAAACGTAAGGCTATTGGTCGATAAAATCAAAACCAATGAAACACATAGCGCCTACAAATTTAAGCAGGCCATAAACTATTGGAAGCATGAGCTATGGCCCAAAACCAAAACTTTTACAATAGATATAGGCAAGGATGGAGACCGAGTAGATAACTTTAAGTCAACCGTAGAAAATGGTAAACTAATTACATTGATACCGCCTGCTATATTCGACTTTGAGATCATGCTGGAGAACGCGGGTCAACCTAATAGCAGCTTTAGCAAACTTAGCTCAGGCGAAAAACAGTTCATATATTCAGTTAGTTCCCTACTGTACCATTTGAGCAATTTAGATTCTGTACACTACACCGATGAATATATCGCTTACGATACCGTAAATATCGTTTTGGACGAAATAGAACTCTATTATCACCCGGAATGGCAAAAACGCTATGTCAATTATTTATTGACCCATATTTCCAGCTTTGAGCTCCCCAATATCCGCGCGGTAAACATTTGCTTTGTAACCCACTCTCCTTACATTTTATCGGACATACCGGATAATTACACCCTTAAATTAAGTGATGAAAGATTAAACACAGTAGCATCCCGGACCTTTGCAGCGAATATACACGACCTGTTGGCTAATGACTTTTTTCTGCAAGATGGATTTATGGGTGAGTTTGCCCGAAAAAAAATAAACGAGACCATACGCTTCCTCAATATTCAAAGCATTTGGGCACGTTTAAAAAAGATAGAAGAAGGTACAAATGACAAAGATAAAAATGCAGTCAGAATACAGCTTATTGCAGAATTAGTTTTATGGAAGGTAATAGAAGAAACAGAGGAAGCGCCAGTAGAGGAACAGGCAGCAACCATCGCAAAACAAGAACAAAAACAACTGCCCTCGCTGAGCGAGATAGAACACCTGATACAGGAGCAGCATTTCATGAACCAGGAGGCTTACCGGAAGATAATTGAAGTGATCGGGGAGCCTATTCTAAGGCATAAGCTGATGGATATGTATCATGATCTTTTTGGCAAAGAAGAAGCAAAGCGGAAGCGACTTTTAGAGTTAGCTGAAGAACTCAATTATCAGGTATTCAAAAATTGACGGCTATGCTATTTATTGACAGCACTCATCCAGATATGCAGTTCGCCCTGAACGAACATTACAAATATGTTCGTTGCTATGTATGGAAAAAGTTAGATGCCAAAGATGCCGGCGGAGCCATAAAAAAATGTTTAGATCCCGGTTGTCCTATTTGTACTAAAAACAATATTGATCCTTACCCTAATATTCCGATCGATATCTACAAGTATCTAAATGATGACACTCTATTAGAACTATTAATCTGTGGCACCCCGGAAGAAATCTCAGCAATCAATTTATATTTCTGGGAGTTAATTTTTCCGGGTTTAGAGTATCATTCTTGCATTGAAATAGTAAATAAAAAGCACGATCAACTTAAGAACGATGAAAGGCTTTTTTATCCTGTTATAAAAAGCAAGATAGACGCACTGACAAAAATTTTTAATTACAAAGGTTGGTTTGATGCCAATAAACCATCAGGCTATTATAGTGCCTATCACTTGGCTACTTATTTAAATCTGCGTAGCTGTGTGTACTGCAACAGGACTTATACTTTAACCCAATTTAAAACGGAGGATGGTGCAAAGATTGGGAAACTGCTTCGCCCGCAGTTTGACCATTGGTTTCCCCAAGAGCATTTCCCCTTACTGGCACTGTCTTTTTTTAACCTGGTGCCCAGCTGCTCTATTTGCAATAGCTCGGTTAAGGGCAGGAAAAAATTCAGTCTGTCAGACTATATACATCCCTATGTAGATAATATTACGGACTCTATCCTGTTCAGCTTTACCTACCGGGAGTCTATCGACTCCGTTAAGGTAGAATTGACAGCACTAAATGATGATGCCACTCTGCAAAAGCGAATAGATAATACTCTGCAAGATTTTCACCTTGAAGAAATGTATAATGCGCATGAGCCGGAGCTGCTGGACTTGATTAAACTAAAACAAGCCTATTCTGATAATTATTTAAAAACATTACGCAACGCTTTTCCGGGTATAAAACTAACGGACAATGAAATGTACCGCCTGGCATTTGGTGTAGAGTTGGACCCTAAAAATTTTCAAAAGCGGCCCTTTAGCAAATTCAAATATGACATACTAAGAGAGCTCAAAGTGATATAAAACAAATAGATTACATGATAAATGTGCTACGTCACATATCTATAATCCATTATTAGAACTGTTAGATTGATTAAGTCTTTTCTGGAGTTTTTTCATATCATCACTAACCTTCCTGTCGAGAATCTTCGCATAATGCTGAGTCATTTTAATGTTTTTATGTCCTAACATCATACTCACTGTTTCAATGGGTACACCATTACTAAGTGTTACAGTGGTTGCAAATGTATGGCGAGCAATATGGAACGTTAGATTCTTTGAAATACCACATATATCACCTATTTCCTTTAAATAGGCGTTCATTTTTTGATTGCTTACTGCTGGCAATACTTTACGTTCAGACAGACATTTAGGATGATCCTTATATTTTTCCAAGATAGTTTGTGCCATTGGCAAAAGCGGTATACGACTAGGTATGTCAGTTTTTTGACGTTTTGTAAATAGCCAATTGTTGCCATCTATTCCAATTCCAATGTTAGAGGGACGAAGTTGAAATACGTCTATATAAGCAAGGCCTGTGTAGCAGCTAAATAGAAAGATATCACGTATTTGGTCTAGTCGATCAGTATTGAATTGTTTGGTTGCAATGGTTTTTAATTCATCTTCTGTTAAATAATCTCTTAAGATCTCTTTTTTAGTCATCTTAAAACCTATAAAAGGATCTTTTTGGAGCCAACCGCTTTTTACGCAATGATTCACAATCTTTCGCAAGTTTGATATATACTTAATGGTAGTGTTATGATTGCATTTTCTCTCACTTTTTAAATAGAATTCAAAGCTTGTAACAAAATCAAAAGACAAACTTTTGAGTTCAATATCCGCCTTGCCATATTTCCACATGATGAAATTGCGGGTATGATCAAAAGCTGTTTTGTAACGTTCGATTGTTCCAGGTGCGAATTCACTATTTACCAGGGCTGTGATACGCTCGTTATGCTGTTTAAAAAAATCCAGAAGCATAAGTTTCTTTTCCTCTCGCCCGGTAAGTGCATTTTTGATAGCGACCGCGGTAATTTCTTTTTCTGTTTCTATAAGTTTTATACGTGTCTCATGGACCTTGCGTTCTAGTGTATCGAGCAGCATATTCAATGTTCTACTTGTCTCATTTGTACCCCTTGCTCGTTGCGCCTGGCTATTCCATCTTTCCGGGTCGCAATTGTACTTTGTGGTCATTTCTGTCACTGCCCCATTAACAGTTATTCGCAAGTATACCGGCAAACTACCTTTTTTATCATTTTTCGATTTTTTCAAGTAAAACAGAATGCTTAAACTTTTTTCTAGCATATAACTACATTTATTTGGTTACAAAAATCTTATTGTAGTTACTTAAAGACAAGATGTTCAAAGGTTGAACATGTTGATATTCAATTTGTTGTAAAGATTCCAGTGAGTAAATTTTTAAAACGAATCAACTCACTGAATAACTCACTGAATATTTGAGAAGAAATGAAAGTTTTGAGGGACTATAAATGAAAAAAACGCCCAAAAATCAATGATTTGTGGGCGTTTAATCTCCGTTGAAGGTTATTTGGCGGAGAGAGAGGGATTCGAACCCCCGGACCTTTGACAGTCAACGGTTTTCAAGACCGCCGCATTCGACCGCTCTGCCATCTCTCCGGGCGCAAAATTATATAACCGCCGGTATTTTCAAAATCTTTTTCGAAAACAGCCCACATATTTTATAACGCCATGTTAAATCAGGGCGCTTTGTCGGCTATAATACAAACCTTGAAGCCGCTTTATACGTACTTGCAGTATCAAAATCAAAAGCATGGTACAATTGTTGAAAACAAGTTTGGCTATATTGCTGTTTACAAACCTTACAGCGTGCGCACAAAGCAGCAATAAATACGAGCAATCGAAAACATTTAAAGAGATGAATAATACACAGGCACAATCAAAAGAAGGACACAAAATAGAGGTAGCAACCTTTGCAGCCGGATGTTTCTGGTGCGTAGAGGCACAATACCAGCAGCTGAAAGGGGTAGAAAAGGTAGAATCGGGCTATATTGGCGGGCATACACCTAACCCTACCTATAAGCAGGTATGCACCGGTGAAACCGGCCATGCAGAGGCATGTAATATTTATTATGATCCTTCGGTTATTAGCTATGACGAGTTGCTGGCAGCGTTTTGGATAGCTCATGACCCTACGCAGCTAAACAGGCAGGGAAATGATGTGGGCACACAATATCGCAGCGCCATCTTCTACCATAATGAAGAGCAAAAGCATAAAGCAGAGGAATACAAGCGTAAACTGGATGAAGAGCATGCCTTTAATTCCCCGATAGTTACCGAGATCAGTCCTTATACTACCTTTTATAAGGCGGAAGATTACCACCAGAACTATTATAACGATAATCCCAACCAGGGGTATTGCCAGTTTGTGGTAAAACCCAAAATGGACAAGTTCAAAAAGGTATTTAAGGATAAATTAAAATAGCCGAGGCAGGCATTCCCAGAGGATAATAACCGGTGTCGCTTGAGCGCACCGGTTTTTTGTTGACTAAACTTATGGTTAAAACCAATAAATATGTTATTCTATTATACATTACGAAAATGTGGATAAAATACATCTATATTTATTAAATTTAATAATTTAATATTCTTTTCATATTATTAATTATCTATTTGTGATTTGTTCGTTGATTTTTCAGTATTACACTAAAACATAATAGCTGCGCAAATAATATTAATTATTATTTAATGTATTTATATTCAATGTATAACAGAAGTATTATTAAGTATTTGCAACCAGATCAAATTTAATTAAATTTTTTCATATATATACATTTTCGGGATAGGATGTTCATAACTCGTTTGATAAACGGGAAGGTGCGAGCATATTTTTAGTGCTAAATCCATTTTATGAAATCCTCTATACTAAAACTCCGGCTAGTATTAGTCCTGGCACTATTAATTATCTATGCTGTGTCACACGCAGCTAATGTAACGATTTGCGTGATGAAAAGTGACGGCAGCCCGCTTTCCGGGGTTGCTGCGACCTATTACGCAACATATGGATATAGTATGGGTAGCACCGATGCCAGCGGCTATGTTACCCAGGCTATTGCTAATGGTACTTACAATTTTAAAGTAAGCTATCGGGGAACAGAAAAAATGATCTCAGCAACCGTAAGTGGTAACGATACATTACGCTTTTACACTACTGCAGTAACCGCAAAAGTGGCTTCTTGTTCAGGTACCAATATTAGCGGTGCCACTGTAAAGTATCAGCCTGCTTCTTCTTCCTATCAGTACTGGGTAGGTGGCAGCACCAATGCATCGGGAGAAACTATGGATCAGTTGTTTCCCGGCACTTGTGATTTTACCGCCATCTATGCCGGAACCCAGGCTACGCAAACGGGTGTAGTTGTTGGTGGGGACGGGCAAACGGCAGGCGCCACTTCATTAGTAACCTTTACACCAACAACTCTTGTGCTGGGTAATGCAGGCTCCAAAACCTACAAATCCGGACCGTATTCATACTATGCAAATGGCACCGTCTATTTGTTTCCAGGCACTTATGAGTTTACATTCCCCGGTGGCTATAAGACTAACCTGACTATAAGCGGGTGTAGCCAAAACCTGACAGTGAATATCCTTGTATTGAAAGATCATAATAATAACCCGCTGCAAGGGGGTACTGCACGCGGTGGTAATGGAGCTTCCTATTCGGGCTGGTTTGTAAGCGGCGCTACAGATGTTAACGGCGTACTATTTGATGTGCGCAGCAATGCACCGGCAACAATGTCTTATGAAATGAAATTCAACAATACTACTTCCGTACTTACACAAAATGTAACTGCAAACAATGTGTTCAACTTCAAGACCAATCGATTAACGCTTAAAATTCAAACCTGTAGTGGCGATCCTTTGGCAGGTGGCACGGCGAGATATGGTGCAGGCAGCAGCTATAGCACCTATTTCTTCCCTGCACCTAACAATACAGATGCTAATGGTCAGACTTCCGCAGAGTTTTTCCCCGGCACTTATTCTTTTGAAATGGGGATCAATTCTACTACGCAGGTGAAATCGAGCGTAGTGTTACCTAATGCAGACACCACGCTGATTTGGCAAACAACCAAGGTAACCCTTAACTGGCCATACGACATAGCTTACGGTGGTTCAGGCGATAGCCGTTATTTCAATAAACCAAGTATGGAATTGTTACCCGGTACAGTAAACTTTAATTTCCGTGGCCCTGCAGGTTATAACTATACCGCCATTACCATCTCCGGTTGCTCATTGACATTGACACCTGGTATTGTAAGGCTGGTCAATGCGGCAAACGCACCATTAAGCGGCGGCGTTGTTGATGGTTACCAGGGCGGTTGGTCTAACTATGGTACTACGGGTGCAAACGGTAACCTGCTTGTATTAGGTAAGAACCCAAGCTCCTTAAGGATGACTTATAACAGTGGCTCGCAGCAAATGAACGGAATTAATTTTTCAGTTAATCCGATCGTAACCTTCCAGACAAAAGTTGTAACTATGGAACTGAAAGATGCAAGTGGCGGCCATAGTTTAGAGGGCGATAACCTGATGTACTATGCCGGCGGATGGCATATATTTGGATCGGGGGTTACCACCGGTGGAACAGAAACAATGGAACTATTACCCGGCAGTTATTCTTTCAAGATGGGTTACGGTGGTGGAAGCCAGCAGATATCTAACCAGAATATAGGCATAAATCCATTGGTAACCTTCCAGACAACTGTAGTTACTATGGAACTGAAAGATGCAAGCGGCGGTCATAGTTTAGAGGGTGATAACCTGATGTACTATGCCGGCGGCTGGCATACATTTGGTTCCGGCACTACTACCGGCGGAACAGAAACAATGGAGCTATTACCACTTAGCTATTCCTTCAAGATGGGTTACGGTGGTGGAAGCCAGCAGATATCCAATCAAAATGTAGGTACAAACCCGCTGGTAACCTTCCAGACAATCTTAGTGACTATGGAGCTAAAGGATGCTAGCTGCGGACATAGCCTGGAAGGCAATAGCCTGATGTATTATGCCGGAGGCTGGCATACATTTGGATCGGGTGCTACCACCAGTGGAACCGAAACAATGGAGCTATTACCGCTTAGCTATTCCTTTAAACTGGGATACGGAGGCGCAAGCCAGCAGATATCCAATCAGAATGTAGCAACCAATCCATTGGTGAGTTACCATACAGTTGTGGTTACGCTCACTCTGAAAGATCCTTCCAGCAATCCAATTTCCGGTGGAGTAGGTACCTATTATGCAGGTGGATGGAATGCGTTTGGCGTTACGGATGCCAGCGGGCAGGTATCAAAAGAATTGCTGCCTGTGACTTATTCATATAAGATGGCGTATGCCAGTAAATCCAATCAAAAGAGTAATATCCTCGCTCCGTCTGTAGTTAACTTCATCTACGATGGTTCCAGTATCTACAAGATGTCAAACGGTGGTGATGGAGAAGAAGGAGGTGTGGCTACCAGGGTATCTGCAACCGCGTTTGAAGTATATCCAAACCCCGCCCGTGATGTGCTGTATGTTAATTTTAACAGCAGTGCTGATGTAAATGCTACTATTAAACTTGTTGATATGACAGGGAAAGTAGTTGTCAATAATGAATACAGTGCAATACAAGGAGCAAACAAATGCACGGTAAATGTTGGCGAACTGCCTTCGGGTACTTATATGCTGATGATGGATAATATTGACAGCAAAATTTTAAAGATCGTTGTACAACGATAAAGCAGGACCAAACAAGAGAAAAGGGCTGAACATCGTTCAGCCCTTTTTCATTTATGCGAGTATTGTAGTTTTTACATCTTCGAGTATATCCAGGGTTTCTTCCTTGCCATTGCCCTCGGCGTATACACGCAGCAAAGGTTCCGTACCCGATGCACGCAGCATGATCCAGCCGCCGTTATCGAGGTGGTATTTGATGCCGTCGATGGTTTCGATACGGTTGAAGCCGTATTTGCCGAATTTACCATAGCCGTTGGCAGCAGCTTTTTCTATAATTGCTTCTTTTTTCTCGTTTTCCAGCGTCAGGTCGTTACGCTCGTAAACGAAGCGGCCAACTACATCATACACTTCTTCACAGAGTTCTTTCAGCGTTTTGCCGGTAGTGGTCATAAATTCATACAGGGCTAATCCGTCGTAGATGCCATCACGTTCAGGAATATGCCCCTTTACAGCTATGCCACCACTTTCTTCACCACCTACCAGTATATCTTCTTTGGTCATCAGTTCGCTGATGTATTTAAAGCCAATAGGCGTTACTTCTATTGGTAATCCATAGGCTTCGCACATACGTTTTACACGGTCGGTAACAGAGAATGCAACCGCCACCTTGCCTCTCATGCCTTTATATTTATACAGGTAGTGTATCAGCAGCAGGATGATGTGGTGCGCATCTACGAAATTGCCATCTTCATCGTACAAGCCAATACGGTCTGCATCACCATCTGTTGCCAGGCCTATCTTTATCTCCGGAGTAGTAGCTACCGTTTTAGCCAGCTCTTTCAGGTTTTTATCCAGTGGTTCCGGCGCCTGTCCGTGGAAGCCAGGGTTGTCATCGCAATGCAGCAGTACCGCAGAAGGGAACAGCCTGCGTATTACATTCTGGCCAGCGCCATACATCGCATCATAAGCCAGCTTGAAGGGAGATTTATTTAATGCAGCGATATCAAATTTCTCTTCGAGGTACGCTACATACATATCCTCCAGGTTGATATAACGCAACATGCCATTATCTTCCCAGTATTTCAATCCCTGCTTAGGTATATCTACTGTGTCCGGTATCAAAGCTTCTACCGCAGCAATATCTGCAGGATTAGAAGGGCCACCGTGTGCGCCTTTCAACTTATAACCATTATAAGTAGGTGGGTTGTGTGATGCGGTGATGATAACGCCTTGCTGTGCCTGCACCTGCAATACACCAAAAGATATCATAGGTGTGCTTACAAAACCTTTCGCCATCACTACGTTTATGCCATTGCCACATAAAACTTTGGCAACAGTCTCTGTAAACAATGGGCCGCCAAAACGACAATCATGCCCTAACAGTACCGTTGGTTTTTCATGATCATTCAGCAACCAGTCTGCAAGCCCCTTAGTAACCCTTGCCACATTGTAAACAGTGAAGTCTTGTGCGATGATCGCACGCCAGCCATCTGTGCCGAATTTTATCTTATCAATTATCATATTAAAAACGATGTGTTAATTTATAGCGCCATCAAAAATAAGTAAACCTTTCGACCATTCAGGTTCTTTAATTTTGGGTCCTAAACTTTATTTCATGTCAGAGGTACTTACTTCGATAGATCCCGCTACAGGATTGGTTTTAGGAACATACGAGATATATGATGAAAAAAAGGTGGCTAATGCCATCAAACAGGCACAGGGCGCGTTTGCAGGGTGGAAGGAGATGGGCTTTAAAGAGCGTGGCGTGGTGATGAAGAATATAGCTGCCCAGCTAAGAAAAGATAAGCAAAAACTGGCATTACTGGCAACCAAAGAAATGGGTAAACCCATAGAACAAAGCCTGAATGAAGTAGAGAAATGCGCTTTTACCCTGGAATTTTATGCTAAGGAAGGACCACAATTTCTTAAAGACGAAGTAGTTAAAACAGACGCGCGTAAGAGTTATATATCGTTTCAGCCATTAGGTATAGTGTTGGCGGTGATGCCGTGGAATTTTCCATACTGGCAGGTGTTTCGTGCTATGGCACCGGCTATAATGGCGGGTAATGTAATGCTGCTGAAACATGCTTCTAATATAACTGGGTGCGCGCTTGCGATCGAAAAAGTATTAAAAGCTGCCGGAGCGCCTAAAGGCTTATTCCAAACCTTGCTATTGCCTTCATCACGGGTGGAAGAACTGATCGCACATCCTGCCATCGGTGCGGTAACCTTTACCGGTAGTACTGTTGCCGGCAGTAAGGTAGCGGCCACTGCGGCAAAACATATCAAAAAACAAGTGCTGGAGTTAGGTGGCAGCGATGCCTACATCATATTGCAGGATGCAGATATGAAACTTGCTGTGACTACCAGCGTAAACGGCAGGCTGGTAAATAGTGGTCAGAGTTGTGTATCTGCAAAACGTTTTGTGGTAGAGAAGACGGTAGCAAAAGAGTTTATTGCGCAATTCACCGAACAAATGAAGGCAGCAACGTTTGGCGACCCTACAGACCGTGGCAATAAAATAGGCCCGCTTGCACGCAGGGACCTGCGCGATACACTACATCAGCAAGTGCAGAAAAGTATAGAAATGGGCGCTAAGCTTTTGTGTGGTGGTTATATACCTGAAGGGGACGGTGCTTATTACCCGCCTACGGTATTGACTAATGTGAAGAAGGGCATGCCTGCTTATGATGAAGAGCTATTTGGCCCAGTAGCAGCCATCATAGAAGCTAAGAATGAGGCAGACGCTGTACGTCTGGCTAATGACAGCATCTATGGCCTGGGCGCGGGAATATTCTCTAAAAACAGGGCTAAAGCAGAAAAGATCGCGGCGACTCAATTGCAGGCAGGTAATTGCTTTGTGAATGCATTTGTGCATTCAGATCCGCGCCTGCCCTTTGGTGGCGTGAAACAAAGTGGTTATGGAAGGGAATTGAGTATATTTGGTATCCGTGAGTTTGTAAATGTGAAGACGGTATTTATGAATTAAGCTTCTTCGATCACAGCATGACCTACACATATCTTGCGCTTGGCGATTCCTATACAATAGGCGAGCAGGTGCCTTTGCACGAAAACTTTCCATTTCAAACAACAGCATTGTTAAAAAAACAGGGTTTGCAGGTTGCAGACCCTGTGATAATAGCAACTACAGGGTGGACGACCGATGAACTGGCCGCTGCAATACGTGAACGCAACCTGCGGGAGACATTTTCTTTTGTAACCCTGCTGATAGGTGTAAATAACCAGTACCGCGGGCGCGACCTGGAAAACTATAAGCAGGAGTACGCACAACTACTGGACCAGGCAATACGCTTTGCGAATGGTCATACACAAAATGTGTTTGTATTATCTACACCAGACTGGGGCGTTACACCGTTTGCCGAAGGTAAGGATCGCCAAAAGATAG
The DNA here is from genome assembly GCA_018267955.1 of Bacteroidota bacterium. Lineage (GTDB taxonomy): Bacteria > Bacteroidota > Bacteroidia > Chitinophagales > Chitinophagaceae > Polluticoccus. Next base: position 966,672 of record JAFDXL010000009.1, on the reverse strand, counting down.
CAGAAGAAATAGATGCATATAACGCCGCCGAAAAAGAGATAACGGAAGCGCACAAATGCCATTATATCTATATTACGGATAGCACGCGCAAAAACGGTACTAGTCCCGAGTATTTGGCAGAAGATGGACTGCATCCTTCAGGAAAGGAATATCATATCTGGGCGGAAAGGCTGGCGGCTGAAGTGGTGAAAGTTTTGAAACACTGATCACTTAAGTGATTCAAACAGCTTATTGATCTTTTCTTTCTTCAGTATTTTTTGCCAGGTTTTGCCACTGCCTACCAGGCGGTCGCCTACATGGGCGGTATAATCCACCACAACCTCGTTTTTATTTACTTCGGCCAGTGTGGCGGTAAAGACTACTTCTTGTCCTAAAAGGGCAGGGGAGTGGTGTGTAACCGTAATACCTGTGCCAATACCTTCCTCGCCTTCTTCCTTCATCTCTAAAACAAAAAGCCGGCCACTCCATTCCGCATCGCGTGTTAAGGCAAAAGTAGAGTAGACAGCATGCACCTCACCACTTTCAAACCGGGCAACGTCAGCATCTGCTACCTTGTGTATGAAAGTTTTAATATCTCCGGTCTGAAATGGATTTTTCATAATGTACCTACAAAATAATGTAAACTCCATCAATAAGTTATACAGCTTTTTTTGTTTTGTTAACAAGTGCTGAAGTATCTTTGCAGGTAACGAATGAAGAGATTTCTTGTCATACCGGTAATGATCATGTACCTGCTTGCAGTTACAGGTATCATTATACATACCCACTATTGCGGCGAAGAGCTGGCATCGTGGCAGATGTATGTAAAAGACAAGAAAGGCTGCAAAGATGATGTTTGTAAAGATGAGGGCAATGCTGAGAAGGGGTGCTGTAAAGACAAGGTAGTAGTGTCTAAGATCGGTGCAGACCAAAATGTTGCTTCGTTCTGCAACTTAAAATTGACCGCAGGGGAATGGCTTTTGCCTGCTACACCGGTAATAGTTTATACAGAACAACTTATATCTTATCGCCAGCCGGCCACTACTGCAGGCAGACCCAATGCGCCACCGGGGCGATGGCAAGGCATTCCGTTATTTAAACTTCATTCGCGTTTCACTTACTATGGTTAAGTAATGTATCAAATCTCCATGCCATATTCTATGGCTGATACATTTTTATTTAATAACCATAACATATAATAATGAAACGTTTAATAATATTTTCCGGTATTATATTTTCTTCCCTGGGGGGATTCGCCCAGTCGAATGATATAGCAACTATTAAAGACACTGTAGACGGCAGTTGCGACATGTGTAAGAAACGTATCGAAGAAGCTGCGTTCGTAAAAGGAGTAAAACGCGTGGAATGGAATGTGGATTCACACGTGCTTACTGTAATATACCGTCCGTCAAAGACCAATGAGAATACGATTCTGCAAAGTGTAGCAAAGGCAGGGCACAGTTCTGAAAAGATAAAAGCAACTGATGCCGACTATAATAAACTGCCGGAGTGCTGTCATTACAAAACCAATAGTTGCTCACACTAAACAGGTAATTCGTAAAAATGGATAGGAATTATAGGAAGCCGCTGCTGGTTGGTAGCCTGATGCTGGTATGTGCTTATGCCAACGGGCAGGAAGCTACTAAAGCAGCCAAAGACAGTACAAAAAAGCTGAAAGAGGTTGTTATACATAACAGGGGCTCCTCTACGCAGATCAGCATGCTGGATCCCATTAAAAAAGAGCTTATCAGTTCGCAGGAACTTTTAAAGGCAGCCTGCTGTAACCTGAGCGAGAGTTTTGAAACAACACCGTCTGTAGACGTGGCGTTTACAGATGCGGTATCAGGATATAAGCAGATACAAATGCTGGGCCTTGCCAGTCCTTATACATTGATAACACGTGAGAATATTCCCGACACACGTGGTCTTGCCGCTATTACAGGGTTGAATTTTACGCCCGGCACTTTTATAGATGGTATGCAACTAAGCAAGGGTACAGGTAGCGTGGTCAATGGGTATGAAAGCCTTGCGGGCCAGATCAACGTAGAATGGAAAAAACCATTCAAGGAAACAGACGAAAAGGCGCTATTTAATTTATACCAGAACTCCCAGGGCCGTACTGAGGGAAATATTGTATTTCGTCACCAGTTTAACGAAGCACTATCGTCTAACCTATTTGTCAATGCACGCTCGCAATGGCTAAAGCAGGATGGAAATAAGGATGGATTCCTGGATCAGCCGCTGGATAAGCAACTGGTAGTGGCTAACCGATGGTTTTGGTTTGCACCTAAAAAATGGGAAGTGCAGGGTGGTGTCAAAGGTTCTTACCTGCATAATACCGGCGGCCAATGGGATTACAAAGAAGGCATGGAGCAAATACCCGGCAGACCGTGGGGATATAACATGGATCTGCAGCGGGCAGAAGGCTGGGCCAAGATCGGTAAGATATTCAATAAACCAGGCACCAGTATGGGCCTGCAATTATCAGGTGTATATCACGACCAGGATGCTGTATTGGGAGCTACTAATTATGCTGCTACTCAGAAAACATTCTATGCAAATTTGATTTATCAAACCATTATTGGCAATACTAATCATGTTATCAAAACAGGTATCAGCAATATGGTAGAGCAATACGATGAGACCTATAATGGAACAAAATATCTACGTAACGAATTAGTTCCCGGTGTGTTTGCGGAATACACGCATAACTTCTCTGATAAGCTGAATGTAGTAGCAGGCCTGCGTGGCGATTACCACAATATTTACGGCGCTTTTGCTACGCCAAGGTTGCATATACGATATGCACCGTTTAAGAAAACCGTATTCCGGGCATCTGCTGGCAGGGCACAACGCACTGCCAATGTATTTGCTGAGAATATGGGCATTATGGCCAGCAACAGAACTTTTGTTATCCAGTCGACCAACCTTGGAAACCCATACGGACTTGCACCTGAAGTAGCCTGGAACATGGGGCTAAATTTTACGCAGAAGTTTACGATTGATTACAGGGATGGAGCATTTAGTGTAGACTATTATTACACTTCTTTCCAAAACCATATAGTGATGGATGTGGGTAGCCCATACAAGGTTGTGTTCTATAATCTTAATGGCATCGCCTTTGCCCACAGCCTGCAGGCACAACTGGATTATGAATTGATACATAACCTGGATTTCAGGTTGTCGTATCGCTGGTATGATACCCGTACTACTTTCAATGGTAACCTGAAGGAACGGATATTGGTGCCATCGCACAGGGCCTTTGCCAACATAGGCTATAAAACACGTAACAACTGGAAATTTGATTACACAGTACAACTGATAGGTAGTAAACGCATACCTACTTTGTATGATAATGCCATAGGCCAAACGATTCCCGAACATTACTCACCCTGGTACTGGCAGATGAGCGCACAGGTAACCAAAAAGATCAGCGAAGCATTTGACATATATGTTGGTGGTGAAAACCTGACCAACTACAGGATGGCTCAGCCGATAGTAGGCGCGGCTAACCCGTACGGCCCGGGTTTCGATGCCTCTATGGTATGGGGGCCGATCATGGGTAGTAATTTCTACGGAGGCTTCCGATATAAAATAAGGTAACGGTTTTTAGATTTCTTTTGCAAATAGCAACTAAACTATGGCATCGTTTTTACATCTAATTCTTTTGTAAACAAAACGATCCGTTATGAAACAGTTACAGAAAATCGGAATGTTGTTATTAGTAGTTCTATTTGCAGCTAATACAACCTATGCTCAAATAATAGTAAGGGTGCGACCACCGAGGCCAAGAGTTGTAGTAGTACAAAGGCCTGCACCACCTTCTCCGCGTCATGTGTGGGTAGAAGAAGATTGGGTGCCGCGTGGCAGAAGATATGTATGGCATGGCGGTTATTGGGTAGCTCCTCCGCGTCCTGCTGCAATATGGGTGCCGGGACATTGGGAACGCCGCCGCGGTGGTGAAGTATGGATACGCGGATATTGGAGATAACACAATGTTTTATAATAAAGAAGCCCGGAGGTCCGGGCTTCTTTATTATAATGCTGCTGACTGTAATTTTCTCATTGCTTTATTTGCATTCTTGTGCGCTATTTTCCTCTTGTATTTGTACCACCACCCAGGTGCCATTTTAATAAGCATATTATTAAAACCGCGCATGCCAAATATATGGTACAAAGCATTCAGTTTTCCGGAAACACTAACAGGCATTGCTCTCAGGCTCATAGCAAAGCCACTATCCATATACTGCATATGATGCCAGTAAGCGCTTGGCATAAATAGTGTATCGCCGTGCTCCAATATTGTTGTATATGCCTTTGCATGCTGAAGGGCGGGGAAGTGTTCATAATCGAGCCCCTCGTGCCAGTTGACAAAGCTTGCGGCGCTCTCCACGGTAGATGGCATCTTATAAATAAGAGTGGATTGTTTATTTCCTAACAGCAATACACGTTTACGGCCAATGAACTGTGTATGAAAGATATGCGCGAGGTCTATATCATAGTGCATGTGTGCTATAGAACCGGCACCTCCGACAAATAGCATAGGGTATGATTTTAGAAACCCCTTCATGTATTGGTCAGGGAAAGTAAAATCATTCTTCAGCTGCGGCGCGTGCTTGAACAGGTTAAATAGAAATATGCGCCATTCAGATGGACCTTTACTTATCAGATCTATATACTCGCCAAACTTCATGAAACCATCACCACCATTAACCGGCACTTTTGCACCTGCACGGGTATTGTTATAAACAGGTACATTCACCTCACCTACCAGGTCTTTGAAATGCTGCCAGGTCCATTTATTAATTGCGTTCCATTGATGGGCCAGGTTTCTTATTACAACGGGTTTGGATGGTAGCAAATAACGTTCACGAAAGTCCGTAGGTGAAATATCATCAACCCGATCAATAGATTGTACCTGCATATTTGGTGGATTTGGGTAAAACAGCTGTTTGCAACATTAAGTTACCGCTAAAATCCATACGTGAAAAAATTATGCCATATTTAAAATCTATTATCACTTAAAATCTTTAAGCATCATTTCCTTTATATACTTAACCGGTGCGCTGCCATAGCTCAGGAATTTTTCATGGAATGCCTTAAGGTTGAATTTATCGCCCATTTTCTTTTTCAGCTCTTCACGGAGCTCGTATATCTCAGTGTATCCTGTAAAATAAGAACATAGCTGCACCTGGGTTACGTTCACCCTGCGCCATTTGCCCTCAGCTTCTGATTGCTGCTGAAAGGCTTCGTCCATTAGTAAATGCATTGCCTGTTCTTTCGTCATATTTCCCGCATGTACATCATGGTCCAGTATAGTATTACAGGTGCTGCGCAGGTTCCATTTATAATACATCAGCCACATCTCAGGTTCATTATTTCCATAGCCTTCTTCCAGCATCATACGCTCTGTATAAACGGCCCATCCTTCTACCATGGCGCCATTGCCCAATATAGCTTTAATGATGCTTGGTGATTGGTTGCTGTATACCAACTGGGTATAATGGCCGGGAATGGCTTCGTGTATGTTTAATATCTGCAGTGTATAATTGTTGTATTCTCTCAGGTAGCTTTCTGCCTTTTGTTTATCCCAACCGCTAAGGCTTCCTACATTATAATAAGTATTACCTCCTTTGTCATAAGGGCCAGGCGCATTGATAGACGCGCCGGCAACGCCGGCCATATAAGCGGGTTCTTTACGTACCACTAATGGTTTGGCGGGATCTATATAGATGAGGTCTTTCTTTTTAATAAAATCAACCAGCACAGGAATTTGCTTTTCAATAGCTGCCTGGAAGGAATCAGGACTAGTATGCTGCAGGGAAATTTTATCAATCACCTGCCTGATGAGCAGCAGGCTATCTGCAGGCTTTTGAGCATTGCCCATATATTTGCTCCAAAGCTGGTTTGCCAATGCCGCCATTTTGGTATGGAGCTCCTGTTTGTGCTCCTGTGCTTTTTTATAGATCTCATCCACTGTATAGCCAGACTGGATATCGAAGTCAAATTTCTTTGCATATAGGTCTTTCCCCAGGCGGAAGCTGCGCGGCTGATCATTTTTCAGGTTCTTTAGCCAGTCCGCATAACCTTTCATGGCTGTAGCAGCTTGTGCAGCTTTTTCTTTGATCGCAGTTTTTTCCGCTTCTGGCAAATGCGATTTTTGTAATGCAGCAGGAAGGTCTTGTTCCAACACAGAGGCACCACCCATATTTTGCTCCACAGCCAGTTGCGTGTGTTCTGCAGTTGGGTTTTTAATGTTTTGCTTGGCCGCTTCATAGAAGGCAGGAACAGCAGCAAGTCGCTTGCCTATATTACGCAGACGATTATCGAGCGAATCATACGTGCCGTTCAATATGTCTGCAAATCCTTCGGATACATTGTATTGCGCAGGATTCCACTCATAGCTTTTTTCCTCATTTACAGACCAGATGGAGCTTTCCAACTGGTTGCGCATCATGGCCTTGTCGATCTTATTATTATCTGACAGGCCATTATCGTCAAACTGTTTAAGCGAATCGAGCTGGCCTTTGCAAAAAGCTATCTCCTTATTCCTGGCTGCTGCATCAGGTACTATCAATATGCTATCATATTTGTGATAGCCCACGCTGCTTGCCCAGCCCGGGTATTGCTGCCACAAAGCTTCTACAAATCGTTCTTTATAGCTATCAAAAGCAGCATCATTACTATTATTCATGGATTCCTTTTTGTTTTGTTGGTTATTGCAGGATCCTGCAAATATTCCGATAGCCAGCAGAAGCGTAGCGTATTTGCGCATAAGTATGGTGTATTAGGCTACTAAAATAAGTGATTTTAGAGATTGCCACCATGTATAAAGAAAGAAGCGCATCAGAGAACTGACACGCTTATACACCACACACCATGAAAAATCAATTGTTTGCTTTGTTTCTTTAGGAGTTTGTTTGTTTTGTTTGGCTTGTTTGAATATGTCTGATTTGCCTTAGTATTGTTTTAAACACATTAGCGCCCTGCACCTGCAATTATCTCTCCACTGCTACCGGTACCAACTCTTTTTGAGGAGCAGGTGCTAATATGTCTTTTGTTGTTATGGTCTCCAACAATTTTAAAGCTTCGCTTGTGCCAAAATCGGTACACTGCGCAAAGCCAAGATTTTCCAGAACTATCTTTGCAATCACTTTGCTTTTCTTGTCATCTCCCACCATCAGGATGTCTATATTTTCTTTACCAAGCATGGGGCTTGTAAACTTCTTGTATGCATCTGCTGCATAACATTTTACAATTTGCTTAGAGCCAGTAATTACTTTTATGGCGTTTAACGAATCTACCTCTTCAATACCTGCCTGTGCAAAGCTGCTATAATCTATTACTACCTTGTTTTTTACATCATCAACGAAATAAGCCATTTCTCTTACCTCATTATTTGGAGCCGCAATGATCACTACTTCAGAAAGTCCCGCGGCGTTTTCGATAGATGTCACCATTATATTTTCGTAAAACCTGAATTGCTCCATGGCGGTTTCATATTCTTCATCTGCTACGCCTACATATACATCATGATCAGAAAAGGCCAGTATCATGGCCAGCCTTTCTGCGGCTTTTCCACCTCCAACAACTGCCACATTCAGATTTACAAAATTGCGACTGCTCATACCGTTGATATTTGAAAATTGTATCGTTTCGTTTAACAATACAAATATCTAATGCGGCAGAGCCTGCACCTATGACCTAACTCATTTTGATGAAAAAAAATTTAAAAATATTGTAGTTACAACAGTAGTCGTTGTAGCATTTATAGATATGTATATAAAAATGTGTCAATTGGCGAAAAAAATATTCATAAAATAACAAAGCCGGCATTTCGCCGGCTTTGTTTATGTAAAAAGATGATGAATGTCATCTAAATCAGCGAAGCATCCAGTGTGATTTCCATGTTATATGCCTTTGAAACCGGGCAATTTGCCTTGGCATCCGCAGCACATTCCTGGAATTTTTCAGGAGTAATGCCCGGTACTTTTGCTTTAACGGTCAGCTCGCTTTTAGTGATAGCACCTGCAGCAGCATCAAGGGTGATAGCACAGTCCGTATGTATTTCTTCGGGCGTGAAACCTGCCGCGCCTAATACAAAAGAAAGTTTCATACTGAAGCAGCCGGCGTGTGCAGCAGCCATCAGCTCTTCCGGGTTAGTGCCTATACCATCTTCGAACCTGGTTTTGAAAGAGTACTGTGCATTATTGAGCAAAGTGCTGGCAGTAGTAAGTGTACCATTACCTTCTTTTCCGGAGCCGTTCCATACGGCAGTTGCAGTGCGTCTCATAATTGGTTTGTTTTAGAGGCCAAATATAGCCATTATTAAAGCTACTATAGGAAGCAGAAATTAATATTCGGTAAACAATAAGAAAAATATCGCAGGATTTATTTTTATTATTGTTCAGTGAAAACTAAAGTATTTATTTGCCTTTACCTTGTCCTGCATACCTTCATTATGTTTAATCGTGAATCAGATTGGCATGGTAAAGTTTTGACCTATGACAAGTCTGGTTATTATCTATATCTGCCTGCAGTATTTATTTATCATGATTTGGGGCAGCTGAGTTTCTACCATAATATAGATAGTATATATAAGCCTTCGGGTGATCGTGTTTGGTATAGCATTTATGACCAGCCGAATCATAAAAGGATAAATAAATATCCTGTAGGCGTAAGTTGTATGGAATTGCCTTTTTTCATTCTTACACATTCCTGGTGCAAATGGATTAACTATCCGGCAGCAGATGGTTATAGTAAACCATACGAGTGGGGAGTCATTAGCGCAGTAATATTCTGGACTATTGTCGGACTGTTGTTTATCCGTGCCAGCTTAATGCGTTATTACTCCGATACAACCGTACTAATAACGCTGATATGTATTGCATTAGGTACCAACCTGTATCATTATACATTCTTTGACATGGGAATGAGTCATCCATTCTCTTTTGCATTGTTCAGTGCATTATTGTTCTTTACAGCAAAATGGTATGATAATTATAAGTTAAGGGATGCCTGTGTATTGGGGCTTTTAGCGGGTTTTATATTTATTACACGACCTACCAACCTGCTAGTAATCATCATCCCGATATTTTGGGATGTGAACAGCAAACATTTATTAAAAGAGCGGTTTGCTAAACTCTGGCGCAGAAAATTGCAGATACTATTGGCTCTGGTTGTATTTTCATTTGTAATAATAGTACAGCTGGGATATTGGAAATATGTAACCGGTCATTGGTGGTTTTATTCTTATATAGGCGAGCGATTTAATTTTGCAGAACCCCATATATTAGAGGGTTTATTTGGTTTCAGAAAAGGATGGTTTGTTTACACCCCGTTAGCTTTTGTAGCCTTTGCGGGGTTCTATTATTTATATAAAGACGGCAATAAAACATTGCCTGTGTTCTTTATTTATTTTTTAATAAATTTTTATATCACTTTTTCGTGGGCGGCATGGTGGTATGGTGGAGGTTTCAGCTGCAGGCCTTTGATAGAAACCTATGCTATTTTAGCACTGCCATTAGCCGCTTTGGTGCATCGTATTGTTACCAGGGCCAAATTGGGGGTAAGGATAGTTGCAATTGTGTGCGGTACATTCTTCATTTCACTGAATATGTTCCAAAGCTACCAAATGGCTATTGGCATCTTGCATTGGGAGCGTATGACGGCTGATGCATATTTTTATATTTTTGGCAGGATGAAATACACGGAAGACATACAGAATCATCTTATACCTGAATAGGCTCATTTTATTAACTCGTGCCGTTTCACCAGTTTGTTGATGAATTGCATTTCCCTGTAACTGATCACCAGGTACCATATCGCCATTATAAAACCAACAATGAGCATACTGAATAAAAATATGAAGGTAATATCTTCATTACCTGTATGCCATATCAATGGCAGAAAAACTAAAAGGCCTATAATGAAAATGAAAAGCAATATGATATTATATAAGTAACGGCCATTGTGTTTATATTCCGGTTTCAGCAAAAAGAGATTTAGTAAACAGCTTATAACCTGTACGGCACCCGTAATTATATACATGCCTATAAAATCCCTGGTACCAACTAATTGGCAGCCTAAGATGATTACCTGCAACCAGAAATCGATTTGTTTAAAAGAAAGTAACGTTTTCATACTATACTATTTGGATATTAAATACGGGCAGCCGTTAGGCTGCCCGGTATGGTTACTCAAAGCCCAGTTCGCGGTTTCTTTTTTCTATTAAGGCACGTTTGCGCAGGCGGAAGAAGATGAACATGTTCAGAAAATGCATACAACCAAGTATCAGAATGATAGCGGCTATTTTCAGGCTGAGTACTTCGATAACCAGTCTTGCAGTATTTACTTCGCTAATGACGCGTAGTGTGTACACAGCATAGCCGATATTGATGAGATAAAAACCTACAAGCAAGAGGTTATTTACAGCCTGTGCCAGATCTTTATCGCCATGGAAAATATCAATAAGGAAAAGTTTGCCATTTCTGAATAGGGTGCGTGCCACCCAAACTGTTACGCAAATGGTTATTAGCAGGTAAAAGCTATATAATATTATGATGTTGTTCATGACTAATGAATTTTAATAAGTGAAGAATGGAATTGGTAGATTATGATTATAAAACCGGGGGAGGGTGGGCTGATTTTTGCATGATTTAATTATTAGAATTTTCAGAAAAAATTGAAATTAAATTGCCTTTTAAAACCGGGAATAACCCGGTGCTATTTTGTATTATTTAAAGAGTTTTAAGATCGTGCCCGTAAACCAATGTTCATCAGCTTTTATCAGGTTGTCGAACGCTTTATCAGCCTGCCTGGCAAATTTTTGTAACTGGCCGACGGTATCGGTAAAGGCTTTTACTTCTTTATCTTTTTTATCTCCGTCTATTTCGCCAATATCTTCCAACACTTTAATGATGGGATCCAGTTCGCGACGCTTACGTTCTGAGGTGATGCGCATTGCAACTTTCCAAATGTCTTTCTCAGCTATAAAGAATTCCTTACGCTCACCGGCCTTTAGCACTTTTTCTACCAGCCGCCAGTCTATCAGTTCGCGAACGTTCATATTAGTATTGCCCCTGCTTATTTGCAGTTCTTCCATAATGTCGTCTGCACTCAGAGGATCCGCGCTTACCAGTAGTAAAGCATGTATTTGTGCCATAGTACGGTTAATGCCCCATTGTGTACCAATGGCACCCCAACTTTGTATAAACTGCTGCTTGGCTTCGTTGAGTTTCATAGTGTAAAGATAGTATAGGATATTGTATTTTCAAAATTTTCTGAAACTTTAATTTAATGGTGAGTATTCTCATAAAAATCTGCTTTTGATAACCGATAGCTTTGCCTACCTTTGCAGTCCATTTTTTCCCATACAATGTTCATGCAGCCTTCTGTAAAGATATTCTCAGGTACAAGTTCTACTTACCTGGCAGAGCAAATTGCTAAATCTTTTGGCAAAAAGCTGGGGGATCTTACCATTCAGAAATTTAGTGATGGTGAGTTTCAGCCAATTTTCAATGAGTCCATTCGTGGCGACTATGTTTTCCTGGTACAATCTACATCTGCTCCGTCAGACAACCTGATGGAATTGCTGATGATGATTGATGCGGCACGTCGTGCATCCGCAGGATACATCACTGCGGTGATACCGTATTTCGGGTTTGCAAGGCAGGACCGTAAGGACAAGCCACGCGTAGCGATAGCGTCTAAGCTGGTAGCCAACCTGCTTACCACTGCCGGCGCCAACAGGGTGATGACCATGGATCTGCACGCACCGCAGATACAGGGTTTCTTTGATATTCCGGTGGATCACCTGGATAGTTCTGCTATCTTCATTCCATATATTGAAAATCTTAAGATAGAAAACCTTATCTTTGCGTCCCCTGACGTGGGCAGCACCAATCGTGTACGTGAAGTGGCCAAATATTTTGAGGTAGATATGGTTATCTGCGATAAGCAGCGTAAACGTGCCAATGAAGTAGCCGCCATGACCGTAATTGGTGATGTAGCCGGTAAGAATGTAGTGTTGATAGACGATATATGTGATACGGCAGGAACGCTGAGCAAATCGGCAAGTATATTGAAAGAGCGTGGTGCATTATCAGTTCGCGCTTTTTGTACACACCCGGTGCTAAGCGGCAAAGCGTATGAGAACATTGCAAACTCTGAGCTGGAAGAACTAGTAGTCTGTGATACCATACCACTGAAGCAACAAATTGATAAGATAAAAGTATTGTCAACTGCCGAGCTGTTTGCCGTAGCCATCCGCAATACTTTTGAGAACAAGTCAATAAGTTCTTTATTTATTCATAGCAATAGAAAATAGATAAGCGGCCGAATGGCTGTTTATTGAATATATTAACGACTGTTTATACAAAAAAACCTGTCCGTCTGTACGACGAACCTTAATTATTAACTACCATTTCAACGTCCGGATGTTTGACAGGTATCCGACCGGTGTTGAAAGACAAAAAAACACTAAAATGAAAAGTGTAAAAATTGAAGGACAAAGCAGAAGCGAACACGGTAAAACAGCTACACGCCGTCTTCGTTCTGAAGGAAACGTTCCTGCTGTAATATACGGTGGTAACGAAACTGTTCACTTTAGCGCACCTACGCTGGCATTCCGCCCGCTGGTGTACACTCCGGACTTCCAGCTTGCAGAAGTAACTGTAAATGGTAAAACATATCGTTGCATTCTGAAAGATCTGCAATTCGACGTGCTTACAGATGAATTGAGCCACGTAGATTTCCTGGAACTGGTAGAAGACAGGAAAGTGATCGCGAACCTGCCTTTGAAATTTGTAGGCCAGCCTGCAGGTGTGAAAGCGGGTGGACGTTTAGAGATCAAAGTAAAGAACCTGCGCGTTCGTACACTGCCTAAGCACCTGAAAGAAAACATCGAGGTGAATATCGAAGCTCTGGAACTGCATGGTAACATTCGCGTGCAAGACGTAAATGCTCCTGAAATGGAGATCATGAACTCACCACGTATCCCTGTTGCTTCTGTTGTTACTACCCGTGCTCTTCGCCAGGCAGAAACTGAAGAATCTAAAGCAACAAAAGGTAAGAAATAATCAGCTTGCTGATATAAAATATAAAGCCCCTGCAATTACTGCAGGGGCTTTTATTATGTACTTACTTTCTAAGAATATCGACCTTAGTGTATTACCGCTACCGGAGAAGCCACTTGTGTAGCATCGCCGCAGCGTATAATGCAGTAGTAGGTGCCTGAGGGTAGGGCAGATACGTCTATCTGCGCATTGGTGCGCGATGCTTCCGTTTCTGCATTATATACCCTTTGGCCTGTTACGGAAATTAATGAAATATCAAGTTTGCCGCTTCCTATACCCGGAAGCCAACTTATATTGATCATCGTATTTGATGGGTTAGGGTATATTTTAACACCACCATTTGCCATTTGCTGATCTGAGATACCTACATTGAAATATTGCTTGTACATTTTAATACCCCCTACCTGGTCGCCAACAGCCATTTCGTAAAATCCGTCACCATCTATATCGGCAACGGTAGGTTTTGCAAACCTGTATGCATTAATGTAACTATAGTTGGAATCAACAAGGGTATATGTGGCTTTTTCATTTCCACTCTGGAAATTATCATAGCAATATAGCATTCCGTATTTAGTACCTATCAACAGGTAGTCTTTACCTGAATTGTCTATTTTACCTATAAAAGGGCTTAGATAAGTATATGCGTCATCACTCTTAACTATAAAAATATGCCCGAGTGTATCTGTTACGCGCCTAAAGAATGGATTAGCCCCTCCCGAATTGCTATAATAAAACAGGCGTCCCATATCGCTGCCGATGATCAGGTCATTATCACCATCCTTATCCAGGTCGTATATGCAGGGGGATGCATAGTCGCCGACATCGAGTGTGCCGTACTGGTCATTTAATATTTTAGTGAATGTCCAAACCGGCTGTACCGATGCAGAAGCTGCTGCATTGTGAAAATAGAACACCTGGCCATTTGAAGATCCTATTATCATATCGTCTTTTCCGTCGGCATCCAGGTCTCCAAACGCAAGCGTTCCGCCTCTATAGTCATTATTGCCGCTTAGCCCCATAAAATCGCGGTTTTTTAAAGTATAAGACGGCTTTGAAGGGGTGCCTGTATTTTCATAATAATATACAGAGGACCTCATAGTACCGTTACTCAACTGATAAAATCCGCGGCTGTTGACAAAAAGATCAATCTTACCATCTTTGTTATAATCGTAAAATACAGGTGCAGAATTGCTTCCTACATCTATCATATCCTGCATTAGAAGGGTATCCGTCTGAAACACATAGTTTGGGTGCGCTGTTGTGCCGGTGTTTTTGAAGTAAGACAGAGATTTGTAATTCTCGAAACCCTGATTAAATGGTGCAAAGGCAAGATCCTTCACGCCATCGTTGTTGATATCAAGCCAAAAAGCAGCCGGGCCCATCGGTGCAAGATTAGTACGTCCCTGCCAGCTTGTATCCTGTGTAATAACCGAATCCTTATTATAACTATAATCTGCCCGGCCATTTTTAAGATATTGAATGTCTGCATAGGAACCGTTACCATTTAATACATCATAATCGCCGTCATTGTCCATATCGATCATGCAAACTGTATTACCGGCGTGGGTAGTTTTTTCGCCACTGCTACAACCTTTACAGGAAGGTGTTATATTATCGCAGTTGATGCCGAGCAGTAATTTACGTTCAATACCTTGTTGTACTTTTCCCCAGCAACCATCTTTCAGGCATATAGTAATGCTATCTTTTGGTAGCCCGTCTTCTACCTGGCAATTACGGAAGTAGTACATATAAACACCATAAATATCATATGTTACAATGTCCAAATCGCCATCTCCATCAATATCCTCAACACCGGGATAATCCTTGGTTGCAACAAATACATTTGTCCAGCCGGATACAGCATCATTATAATGTAATCCATCAAATCCATGAAACTTTGTATTCAGGTCAAATGAGATTCTATCTTTATTGTTATTGTCTTTTTGCCATCTGCCACGGTAAACCGTAATTCCCGAATTTCCCCTGAATACCAGGTCCGGTATTTCATCCCTGTTAAAGTCCCTTAGCATCATGTACGCGTTTACATCCGGAAAATTATCTGCATATTCCGGTGCATAAACATACTGGGGGTTGCCGGGTGTCGGGCTCTTATTAAGAAATGTTCTAACTCCGCCATTGGGATCAAAAATCACCAGGTCCTTGATGCCGTCGTTATTAATATCGCCCATAGACAGTTGGGGATTGTCCAGTCCTCCGGCCCATGGAAATGCTAACACCCTGCCATTTTCAACGGTTACAGAAGGGGCATCAGCGTAAGGTTGATAGATTTGCTGGCCCGAACCGGACTGAGCATGAACAGAAGAAAACCCAATTAATCCGAGGCTTAGGTAAACAATACAGTTTTTCATATTCGTGGTTTAGATATTAGTGCATAATACATACAGGAGAAGATGCCTGTGCCTCTGCGGTTCTTACAATACAGTAATAGGTGCCGGATGCTATTCCTGATACGTCTATTTGAGCATTGGTTCTGCTGGCTTCAATTGAGCCATCATACATTTTTTGTCCGGTAACAGATATGAGCGTAATATGTACTTCGCCGTTCCCAATACTTGGCAGCCAGCTGATATTTATCATGTTATTAGCGGGGTTAGGGAATATTTTTATATTTCCGTTGGCTAATTGCTGGTCGCTGATATAAGTTTTATAATACTGTTTATATAACGCAAGACCACCAACCTCGTTTCCTACAATCATTTCATAGCTGCCGTCGTTATCAATATCGGCAACTGTTGGGTGCGCACGATCTCTGACATAGATACTGCTGTATGCAGAATCTACACGTATGTATTTAACGTTGGTATTACCGCTTTGAAAATTATCATATCGGTAGATCGTACCATTTTTGCTTCCTATCAAAAGGTAGTCTTTGTTAGAATTATCAATCTTGCCAATAAAGGGAACCGCATAGCTATAAATATCGCCCTTTGCAGCATAATCGTTGATGACGACGCCACCCAGGGTATCTGTTATCAGGTTGAAGTTTACAGAGCCAGAGCCTCCTGTATTTTTATAATAGTATAATGTGGCTAGCTGGCATCCTACAACCAAGTCGTTTTTTCCGTCTTTATTAAGATCGTAAATAAATGGCGCGGCATAACCACGAACTTTAGCAGTGCCAGACTGGTCTGTAACAGGAGTAGGGTTTTGAAACACAGGTTGCGTATTGGCAGTGGCCGCTGTATTATGGAAATAGGTCATTGTGCCATCCGCTTTGCCTATTACAAGATCATCTTTACCATCACCATCGAGATCGCCGAAGGCAAGAGACGAACCTATCAGGTTGGCACTAGCAAGGCTAAGGAAATCCCGTGACCTCATGGTAAAAGAAAGGGAAGTTGCAGAGGTGCTTGTATTTTCAAAATAATAAATAGCTGCCTTAGTAATGCCAGTTGCCTGATCAGTAAATCCTTCGCTGCCTAAAAAGAGATCAGGTTTGCCATCTTTGTTATAATCGTAGAGTGTAGGGGCTGCGCCAGCACCGGCATCTATAACGTCGGAAGTAAAAACAGTATCAGACTGATAAACATAATTTGGATGCTGGGTAGTGCCCATATTGCGGAAATACTGCAGGCATCTTTTGGCGCCAACATTTGGTACAAACGGTGAAAATATGAGGTCTGTATGACTATCATTATCTACATCTACCCAATAGGCGGCGGGTTGTAATGGCAGGTTTACGCCTACACCGTTTGATGTCCAAATGGTATCTTCGTAAATCATGCTATCCCGAACATACGATAATTCATTTTTACCATTTTTCAGATATTGCACATCGGGGAAGGATACATTGCCGTCCAGCATATCATAATCGCCGTCGCCATCCATATCCAATAATGTCAGCGCATTACCAGAGTGTGTAGTCTTTGCTCCGCTTGAATTATCACAACCCTTGCAGGTAGTACCAGTAGTGCCGCAGTAAACGCCCATTCTTATATTACGTTCATTAAACTGGGATGTTTTACCCCAGCAAACATCCTTCAGGCAAATAGTGATGCTATCTTTTGGTAGTTTATCTTCTACCTGGCAATTTCTGTAAAAGTAAATGCCTATACCGCTTAAGTCGTATGATAGAAAGTCAAGGTCGCCGTCGCCATCTACGTCTGCCATTGCCGGCAGGTCATTGGGTGCTACATAGGCATTTACCATACCAGATCCTCCTGTTAAATAATAGAGGCCACGGTAGCCGCGGAATGTTGTTGTAGGGTCAAAATGCAATATCCCGTCATCGCCGTAGAAACCTCGCAGCGGCGTAATGCCAGAATACCCGCGATATATGAGGTCAGGTGTTCCATCTCGGTTATAGTCAGCAAATTTCAAATAGCCGTTTATCAGAGGAAAACTATTTGCATATTCTGCATGATATACATAGTGCGGCTGGCCCGCTACCTTGCTGGTATTTATCAAAACCTTTACACCACTGGCTGGTTCAAATATCACCATATCCTGGATGCCGTCTTTATTAAAGTCAACCATAGCGAATTGTGGGTTTCTGAGCGCTCCCGCCCACGCATAGGCAAGCTCTTTACCATTATCATCGTAAACCAACGGAGGCTTGCCATAAGGGAGGTAAAGTGTTTCGCCTGATATTTGGGCAAATGAGTGATTGCCCGCAAGCAGGCATAAGGATAGGTACAGTAATTTCTTTTTCATTTTTATATATGTAAAAGGCCTATTTTAAAGTTACGTAACATTCTCTAATTAAGACGCTTTGTACTTTTGCAGAGGTGAGTTGGGTTCCGTTAAAAAGTGATTAAAAACCAACTTATCGGCTAAACGGGGGAATAGTTTATTAATCAAAACGGTAAGTTTTCCCTGCCCGGTCATTATCACCGTTCGTTTTCTTTTTTGTATGCTGTCGCAGATGATTTTGGCACATTCTTCTGCAGTCATCAGTTTCGATTCATCCAGTGGGGTTTCTGCCTGCGCAGATCCATCTGCACTTCGCGCTACATTGCGGATATTGCTGGCTGTAAAACCGGGCGAAACCCACATTACGTTAGCGCCTGTCGATAACAATTCCGTTCTTAAAGCTTCCATAAAGCCTTGCATGGCAAATTTGGATGCAGAATACCCCGTGCGGGCCGGCAGGCCCCGGTAACCTGCAATAGAGGACACACCTACAACGGTACCCTTGTTTTCCCTGATCGATTTCACTGCGTATTTGGTACAATAAACAGTACCCCAGAAATTAATATCCATCAATTCACGGATAACTGATAGATCGGCATCCTCAAAAAGTGCGCGCATGCTGATCCCCGCATTGTTGATCAGCACATCTATACGTAGCCATTTATTAATGGCCGCATTTATAAATAATTCGCAATCAGCCTCCTTGCTTACATCTGCCTGTATATAAAGTACTTTTTCAGGATCATCAACTCCGATTGCCTGCTTTAGTTTTTCTATATTGCGGGCGCAAACTGCTATTTTTGCACCACGATGCATTGCTTCGATAGCCAGAGCCTGGCCAATTCCTGATGAAGCGCCTGTAATTGCAACTATTTTGTTCTGCAGAGAATACATAAAGTTCTTTTAACGAATCCGTAAAGTTAGCTGTATAGCCATATCGAAAAAGGGTGGTATGTAGTCAAATTAGTATATACACTAAAAAGATATACACAAGGGTTGAAAACTATATATGTGGTTCAACAGG
This sequence comes from Bacteroidota bacterium, assembly GCA_018267955.1. Classification (GTDB taxonomy): domain Bacteria; phylum Bacteroidota; class Bacteroidia; order Chitinophagales; family Chitinophagaceae; genus Polluticoccus. The sequence goes on along the minus strand of JAFDXL010000009.1, from coordinate 947,940 downwards.
TTGTAGGAATAATATTTTATAATTTTCGTTAAACACACAGCACAAGTCAAAAACGGTAATGAAAGTAATGATCATGATGGGCTCGATGGTAACTGCACAATCACAAAGGTATGGTGCTGTTGTAGCTGCTACGCATACGCCTGTTGCATTGTCTGGTGTTTGTGTGGCATACACATCGCTGCCTGTACTAGGTGTACACCTGGCTGGTGGCATAGATTCTTTATACAGTATTGTGCAGATGCGGGCGAACCTGCCGGTTGGTACCCTGGCGGCAGGTAGGTCCGGTGCTCAAAACGCGGCTGTAACGGCGGCGCGTATCTTTGCCTTCAGCGATAAAAACGTGGCTGAGCGCGTAGAAGCATTTAAGCAGCAGGAATACGAAATTTGATGTTGATTTAACACGGGATTATCATCCCGATAGCTATTTTTATTTGAGATAATACATAAACTGATCGCACATTGACAGAAGCCATAATAAACCTGGACACGGTTAATCCAATTGAATTTTTTGGTGTTAACAACAGTAAGTTTGATATTTTAAAACGCAAATTTCCATTATTAAAGATACTATCTCGCGGAACCCAGATAAAGCTCTCAGGGCAGGCAGATGAGGTAACCAACGCGCAGGGGCGCATCGGCCAGCTGATAAAGTACCTGGAACGTAACGGCCATCTTTCTGAAAACTACTTTGCAGAGATACTGGGCGAAGATGAAACCGGTGAATCGCAGGTAACGGAAAATGAGAATAATAATGATATTCTCGTATTTGGGCCAAATGGAAAGGTAATCAGGGCCAAGACTCAGAACCAGAAATTAATGGCCTCTGTATCTGAGAAAAACGACATCATTTTTGCCGTAGGACCTGCCGGTACCGGTAAGACTTATACAGCAGTCGCACTGGCGGTACGGGCACTGAAAAATAAATCTGTACGGAAGATCATTCTTACCCGCCCTGCGGTGGAAGCAGGGGAGAGCCTTGGTTTCCTGCCTGGGGATCTTAAGGAAAAGATCGATCCATATCTGCGTCCGCTGTATGATGCCCTTGACGATATGATACCAAGCGATAAGCTAAGCTATTATATGGCTAACCGTATAATAGAAATAGCGCCGCTGGCATATATGCGCGGCCGTACGTTGGATAATGCTTTTATAATCCTGGATGAGGCACAGAACTCTACCGATCTGCAATTGAAAATGTTCCTTACCCGTATTGGTGCACATGCAAAAGCGATCATCACCGGCGACCTTAGCCAGGTAGATCTGCCAAAGAACCAAAAATCCGGTTTGCTTAAGGCTACCAAAATATTAAAGGATATTGATGGTATCGCCCAGATACAACTAGATGAGGCAGACGTAGTGCGCCACAGGTTGGTGAAACAGATTATCCGCGCTTATGACAAAGAGCAGGAGCAGGAAGAGAAATTGGAACTGGAGAACCGGGAACGGTTCCGGAACCTGCCTAAAAACGGACAAAATAGTTAGAAGAAGCCGCTCTTACAGAGCGGCTTCTTTTATTTACAAGGTACTTTGATACCATTAAGTCTATTTCAACAGTAAATATTCCCGTTTCGGCATATTGCAGAAGGCGCACGGTATAATCTTTTTGTTCACTATCCTGCATTTTTAGAATTGATGTTTAACTAAAATTGGATATTATGAGAAGTAAATTATTAGTATGCGCAGCATTAGCAGCACTTGCAGTTTCGTCTTGCAAGAAAAATGATAGCGTCAACCCATCTGCAACCACGAATACATCGGGCGCGGATATGAGCTACCAGTTGACAACTACCAACCCGACGGCTGAAATGAGGACGACAGCGGGTGCAAACCTGCAATGGACATCCGGATATGCTAATCCATCGGTGGTGAAATTTGAGGCACAAAAAGGCGGTACCGAAATAGAGTATAAATCAACCAATACAGCACAAATAGACCTTATGTCTCCTGTTGCGGTAAGTTTTGGCGGCTTTACGATACCGAGCGGCACTTATGATAAGATAGAATTGAAAATTGACCTTGATAAAAATGGACAAAATCCTGCAATGGAATTGGATGGACAATATAGTAACGGAACTACTACATTTCCTGTACAGCTGATCATAACTGACTTTATGGAATTGCAGACCGAACAAACTAATGTAACCATTACAGATAATACCTCATTTACAGCAGTTACGGTACTCGATCTTTCCACCATTACTGCGGGAATATCAGAAACTATGCTGCTTTCTGCAAAGCTTACTAACGGTACACTGATCATATCATCCGGATCAAACAGAATGATCTATAACATGGTGCTGGATAATTTCAGGAACCACAGACATCATTGCATGTTCGAGCATCTCGATAAAGGTAAGAAGTAACCAATCGTCGTATCAAAAAGCAATAGCCATTCACATTGAATGGCTATTGCTTTTATTTAAAGGAGTTTCGTTTAATAAAGATAGATAGGCGGAGCAGTAATGGTATCGCTATTGTGCCCAGCGCGGTCTTTTACATATATTTTGTAGACTACGGTGTCTGCCAGTAAGTGGGCCGTATCATTCCTTTTTTGCAGGAAAAGCGCTGCAATCACTTTTACAGTGCAGTGCGCAGTAATACCGTCTTTAGCATTTTGAAGGTCAGACGGGATACTTGGGAAAAAATAAGGGTTGGCCTGGTTTACACGCGTATCTATGAGGTATACATCGTGATTGCCCGATGTAGGGTCGTTACCCAGGTCACCATCGCCATCAACAACCTTGAAGGAGATAAAAACAGTATCTTTGGGAGACGACGCGGTAACAGAATTAGGTGTCAGGCTTTCAAAGTATACGAAAGGTGTTGAACTATTACTATTCTGTTTTTTACAGGCTCCCAGGCTTATAGCAAATACTGCTAATAAAATAAGTCTGACTTTCATAGCTACCAAAGTTATACAAAAGTGGTATTAAACAAAATAGGCTTACAAGGTATTAATTGCATAAATGATATAAGTCCTGAAAACTTTCAGGATATAGCCCTTGCTATCTTTAACTATCAGTACCGGGAAAACCCTATTTACCGTCAGTTTGCAGATGCGTTGCATAGGCAGCCCGGTAATGTGCAAAACCTTGAAGCGATCCCCTTCTTACCTATTTCGTTCTTTAAAAGCCATACGGTAATAACAGGGGGCGATGCGCCAACCCTGGTATTTGAGAGTAGCGGCACTACCGGCGAAGTAACCAGTAAACATTATGTAACAGATGAAGCTATCTACAGGGCTTCTCTTCTGCATGGTTTTAAGCAGTTTTATGGCGATCCCAAAGATCATGTGATCATTGCACTGCTGCCATCTTACCTGGAACGTAAAAATGCATCCCTGGTACACATGGCTAAGGTGTTGATGGAAGAAAGCCCGCACCCTGATAATGGTTTTTACCTGAACGAATGGGACAAGCTTGCAAGCACACTACAGAGCCTGGAGGTGAGGAAACGGCCAGTATTGTTGCTGGGTGTTACGTTTGCCCTGCTCGATTTTGCAGAAAGCCATTCGCTAAAATTAGCGCATACTATTGTGATGGAAACCGGGGGAATGAAGGGCAGAAGGGAAGAATGGACAAGAGCACAGGTACATGCTTACTTAAAACAGCAATGGGGTGTAGCATCTATACATTCTGAATATGGTATGACCGAGCTTTTATCGCAAGCCTATTCGAAACAGGACGGCATTTTTATGCCATCTGTAACGATGAAAGTGCTGGTGCGTGATGTTAATGACCCATTGGATGTAAGCAATACTGGTGCAGGCTGCCTTAATATAATAGACCTTGCTAATGTTAACAGTTGTTCTTTTATAGCTACTGAAGATATCGGAAACCTAAGCCGGGATGGCAGTTTCGAGGTTTTGGGACGGATGGATCATTCTGCTTTACGAGGTTGTAGCTTAATGACCGCATAAAATATTTGTTTGTTTTAGAAACGTGATTATCTTTGCAGCCCTGAATCACAAAAAAGTAGCTGCCCAGGTGGCGAAATTGGTAGACGCACTGTGTTCAGGTCGCAGCGCCTGCAAGGGTGTGATGGTTCGAATCCATTCCTGGGCACAAAACGGGGCAAGTCATGTTTAACATAACTTGCCCCGTTCTTTTTTTGAGTTACTATTTTATCTCAAACTGGCTTTCACTGATTTGATCTTATGGCCTTTAAAAGTAAAATCAAAGGCACCGCCAATTCTTCCTTCCGGAAATTCCCCGCTAAATTCAACTTCAATGAATACTTTGTTTGGGGTTATAATATTCAGCTTAACAAGCCTTGTTTGTGTCTTGTATATGATGAAATAATCTTCAAAGTATTTGCGTATGCCGGAATGTCCCTTAAAAATGCGTCCGACGGATGCATCGTCCAATTCGGCATCTTCGTGATACATTTTTAAATATGCATTTGTATCGTAGGAATTGCTTGCTAAAAGCCAATTCGTTATGAAATCTTTGAGGTCCATTCCCTAATATTAAATGAATGATTGTTTAAATTCTAGTGGAGTTGTATCCGTCTTTTTCTTGAAAAGTTTATTGAATGATTGCGGGTGTTCAAAACCCAATTGATAGGCGATTTCTGCCACTGTAAGCTCTGTTGTGGTCAGGTATTCTTTTGCTTTCTCTATTAATTTTTCGTGAATATGCTGTTGCGCGTTATAGCCGGTAAGGGAACGCAACATGTCACTTAAATACCGTGGTGAAAGATGAAGATTGTTTGCCAGATATTCAACTGTTGGAAGTCCTTTAGTCAACGATTCTTGTTTGTCAAAATACTCATTCAACAAATGTTCCATTTGAGTTATTAAATCATGGTTTACAGCCTTTCGTGTAATAAACTGTCGTTTATAAAAGCGGTTACTATAATTAAGCAGCACTTCTATAAGCGATAGAATGACATCCTGGCTGAAATCATCTATGCTGTTGTGTAATTCATTGTTTATATTTTCAAAAATGGAAAGAATTATTTGCTTCTCCTTATCTGACAAAAATAAAGCCTCATTAGCGGAATAAGAAAAGAAACCGTATTGTTTTATTTTTGTTGCTAATGGATAATTTCGGATGAAATCAGGGTGAATTAGCAGCGTATTGCCTGAGTAGTCTTTTTCGTTTTCTGTTGCGGCTATCACCTGATTAGGAGAAACAAACGATAAGCCGCCTTCATCAAAATCGTAATAATGCTGTCCGTATTTTATTTTTCCTGTAAAATGAAGTTTATAAGAAATTTTATAAAAATTCAATAATAGGGCTTTCGGTAATTCATGAGCAGGTACTTTGATATCGGCATAATTAACCAGGCTGATCAACGGATGCAAAGGTTTAGGAAAGCCTAATGCCCTATGCAAGTCTGAAATGGAATTATATTTCTGTGGTGTATTTTCAGATGTTTTCATTACAACAAATTTATTGAGCGCCTTTCTTTCTCTTCTTGCACATTACCAAACCAATAATATTAGCAATTTAATATAACTGCAAACGTAATAACAGACCTCCATTTCATTGTGTGCTATTTTGTGTATGAATTAGAAGGAGAATATTTCCCGTAATTTTTTATACTGTCCCTCAGGACTGATATTTAATCGTTCGTTGTATAAAGCCTCTGCATCCGAACCGACAATATATCGTAATTGATTGTTATTATCTGTCGCCGCTTTGAAAATGGCATTGGCTACCATTTCCGGTGTGGAATATCGCTTTATGCTTTCTTCGTTGTATCCTTCGCTTACTTTATCTATTAACCCCTGATAGGCATCATGTGTTGCTATATCCATCGAGCGCCCGGAGAAATCAGTCTGAATACCCCCGGGAGCGATAATTTTTACTTTAACACCGAAATGCGATAGATCGTAAGCCAGGCTCTCAGAAAAACCGTCCAATGCAAATTTGGATGCGGCATACATAGAGCATGTTGGATAGCCTATCATACCAAACATTGAAGTGATATTTATAAAAATCCCGGTTTTCTTTTCACGGAAATAGGGAATAAAGGATTTTGTAACACGGATTGGCCCCATTAAATTGGTTTCTATTTGCCGGGCAATCTGCTCATCTGTGAAGGCTTCCAGTGGTCCTATTAGTCCATAACCGGCATTATTTAGCACTACATCAACGGAATGTTCCGAAATCGTCTTATTGACGACGTCTTTGATGTTTTTGGGGTTTGTTACATCTAACTCATGTAGCGTAATGTTATCAAGTTTTTTCAACTCCATTTCTTTTTCAGGATAGCGCATAGTAGCAATAACATGCCATCCTTTTGATTGGAATAGTATGGCCGTTGCTTTCCCCAGTCCCGAAGAAGCTCCGGTAATAAAAATTGTCTTTTGCATTTAGTTAAAAAATTAATACAGCAAAAGTCAGCAACTGGTTGAGCATTAGTGTTGCCAAACTGAGTTTAACCGTATCCAAAATGAGTTACATCTCTCCTTCGCATTTTACCATGAAGATTGTCGCATTTACACAGCAGTTATGTAGTTTTTGTTGATGAGATTTGTTCCAAGCAAATAAAAACTGATAATCATGAGAAAGGTAAAATTGCAAATGCAAATGACCATAAACGGATATGTGGGAGGCGTAAACGGCGAAAACAACTGGATGACATGGGAGCCTGATGCAGAATTTATATCCTTCCTTAGCTCGCTGATAGATACCTCAGGCACGCTTTTACTAGGAAGAAAAACGGCGGAAGGAATTATTGGTTATTGGGAAAAAGAGGCGGTTCAAAATCCTGCTCATCCATTTGCGCAGAAAATAACCGACATACCCAAGGTTGTTTTCACCAAAACACTCAACAAACCTGCCTGGAACAATACGACCCTGGCGAAAGGAGATATTGCGGAAGAAATTGCGGACCTGAAAAAGAAAAACGGCAAAGACATACTTGTTTTTGGTGGTGCCGGTTTTGTCTCATCGCTAATAAAAGAAGGGCTCATTGACGAGTATCATCTTATTATAAATCCAACAGCTATGAGCGAGGGTATGACCATTTTTGGCGACCTCGATAAAATACAAAGATTCACACCCATACAATCCAGGCTTTATCCGGGTGGGAAAACCGTTTTAAGCTTCATGCAAAAAAATGATTGAGGGAATTGAATAAAATATAAAACCCGCTAGAGTGCGGGTTTATATATCTGGCCTTATATGTTTCGTTTACAAAGTCCTATCCATAGCAGTTACTTCGAGCATCCATCCTGGGTATTCCTTAGTTAGCTTGCTTATTTCATCTAACTGTATTAATTCATCAGCGGTAAAAACAATGTCCACGGCTTTTAGGTTGTCCTCCAATTGTTCCGGTTTATTGGCACCTATAATGACACTGGTTGTTACCGGTTGGTGTAACAGCCATGCGAGTGATAGTTGTGCTACTGTGGCACCCTTGGCTGCCGCCATTGGTTCCAGTACCTCTACTATATCAAACAGCTTTTCTTTGTTTACCTGTACGAAATCAAAACGCGATAAACGGCCGTCTTCAGGTGTTACACCACGCTTGTATTTACCGGTCAATAATCCACCGGCCAGCGGGCTCCATACCAGCAGTCCCAGCTTCTGGTCCATCATTAGCGGTACTAGTTCCCGCTCTAGTTCGCGGGTAGCAATGGTATAATGTGCCTGCAGGGAAACGAACCTGGCTACCTGGTTATAAGCAGAATAATCCAGCGCCTTCATCAGTTGCCATGCGGCAAAATTGCTGGCGCCTATATAGCGTACTTTGCCACTACGTACAAGGTCATCGAGGGTTCTTAGTGTTTCTTCCAATGGTGTTAAGGGATCGAAGCTGTGTACCTGGTACAGGTCTATATAATCCAGTTGTAGTCTTTTCAAGCTCGCATCAACCTGTTGCATAATATGTTTGCGCGTGAGGCCCTTATCATTAGGGCCCGGGCCCATAGTGCCGCGTACCTTTGTTGCAATAACAAGGTCATCCCTGTTAATGCCAATATTTCGTATCGCCTGCCCTGTAAGTTCTTCTGATAATCCTTCTGAATAGATGTTTGCGGTGTCGATAAAGTTGATACCTGCGTCTATAGAGCGCCTCAATAAATGGTCAATGGTTTGCTGATCTAAATTCCCTACTGCAGCAAAGCGCCCTTTACCGCCAAAAGTCATGGTGCCGAGGCATAATTCTGAAACCTTCAATCCGGTGTTGCCTAATAATTTATACTTCATCTCGTTGTTCTTTTAATGAAGCAAAATTACCGTGGAGGTATATACCTAAATAACAGGTTTCAAAGTAATGATTATAAAAATCAAATAATCTATCGTCGCAGAGAAAGCGGTGTTACCCCGGTATTCTTTTTAAAGAAGTTATTGAAGTAAGTAGGATACTCAAAACCAAGACTATAGGCAATGGTCGCAATATTCCAATCGGTGTGCTTCAGTAAGGCCTTTGCTTCGTTGATGATCCTTTCTGATATATGTATGCTTGTCGATTTGCCGGTGATTTCTTTTACCGCATGGTTCAGATGGTTCACATGTACCGACAAGCTTTCTGCATAGTCATTGGCCTTTCTTAGTTTTAATTCTCTATCGGGCGAATCGATTGGGAACTGGCGCTCCAGCAATTCTATAAATAATGATGCAATACGGGTAGATGCATTAGGATGTGCGGATGCCGATATGGTGGGTTGTAATTTCATGGTTTCATGTATCAGCAGGTTGATGTAGTTGCGTATCGCATCGTACTTGTAGGTATAGTCTGAAGATAGTTCCTGTAATATGTTTTCGTAAATATTGCAAACAGATTTCAGTTGTTCATCATTAAGAAAGAATACTTTATCGCTACCTGGTTTGAAGAGAGTAGATTGCTGAATGCTTTTGATGCGGTCATTTTCTTTCATAAACTCTTCTGTGAAGATGCACATATAGCCCCATCGACCTTCGGTATCACTTTCGAAAGAATAGGGGACCAACGGGTTAGATAGTATGAGTGCGGGTTGGGTGATGTCAATGCTTTTATCAGCGTAGTGTATCTTGCTGTCGCCAACCGTTAGCCATATTTTGTAATAATCCCTGCGGTTGTAAGGAATGAGAACAGTGGTGCCGGATGTTTCAAATTTTTGTGCATTGAATGGATTTTGCTTTTTCAGGTCAAAAAAATTCCTATTTTCCGGTTTGCCTTTCATGATGCCAAAATTAAGAAAATCAAAGAATTAAATACTGTTCGCAGCTTCTTTAGTGACGGGCTTTTGCCCCGGTATTTTTAAAGTCCTTACATTTACAGCATCACCCATTATGTATCAATACCCGATGAAAAAGATATTAATAGCAGTAAGTTCCCTGGTTATATTTTCCGCTTGTCATGATAAACGTGATAGATATGCAAAGCCTGTAGTTCCACTAGGAGGAGGTATCGGAGGCAACTATAGCATAGTTGTGTTCCCGAAACTAAACGATACAGGAGTAATTGCCCGCATATTCATAAAATATGCGAGCAATACCGCCCCGTCTGATACAAATGGTTATGATATGGCGAAGACTTCAGCAATCAGAACCGGCAACGAGCCGCAAGTGCATTTCGATAGCCTATACACAGGCACCTATTTTATACGGGCGATGTACGGCACTGCATACGCAGATACCATTATCGCTATCGATTCAAAAGCACCCACGGAAACAGATGCCTACCTGCATTTGAAATAGCCGTTTACTTATCGAGTATCTGCTTGCCTTTGATGATCATCCGTTTGCTCCTGTGTTTTAGTGATATGGAACGTACGAATGTATCTTCTGCATCACTGCGTTTGCTATAGGCTGTAAATACTTCTTTGTAGGATATTACACCTATCACTTTTTGTGATGTGGAATCCTCCAGTACCGGCAATAAGGGCAAATTATATTTATGCATCATCTCTACGGCAGTGCTAACAGTGCTGCCTGTATAGATGTAAGGGCAGTGCGTTTCTGCCAACGCACTAACCGGGAGCAGATCGTCATGCTGCTTATCAAAAATGGCAGCTCTATCTATTATGCCATAAAGATTATGTTGCTCATCGGTTACAATATAGTACAGCTCAGATGTTGATGAACTGTTTTGCTTGATCCATTCACGGGCCTGCTTCAGGGTATTATCTGTAGCTAATAGGGTCATCTCTTCTGTAAATACTTCTTTTACGGCAAGGTTCTGTAAGGCATCCGGTTCGTAAGAATGGGGTGTAAACACACCGCGACGTTCTATCTTTTCCGTCATGATGCTTCCTTTCATCAGGAAGAAAGAAACAAAATAGGCGGCCGTGCACGCAGCCAGCAAAGGTAGGATCCCATGAGGCTGCATCGTAGCTTCCAGTGCAAAGATGATGGATGTTAGCAATGCGCGTGATGCACCTGCAAACATCGCTGCCATGCCAATTAGTACACAGGTTGCAATGTTAACATCCGCTAAAGGAAAGTATGTAGTAACTACCAGGCCCAGCAATCCGCCCAATGCACCGCCAATGGTGAGGAGTGGTGCCAGTGTACCACCGGAAGTACCGCTGCCCAGGGATATCACCCAGGATACGAACTTCAGGAAGAAGAGTGATAACATTATGGTGAGCGGTGCGTTTCCCGAAAGCAGGTAGGTAATATTAGTGTATCCGACACCCAGTGTGCGTGGAGCAAAATATCCAGTAATACCTACGGCTACTGCCCCAATGGCGGGCCACCACATCCAGTGTATCGGTAGTTTTTCAAAAAGCTCTTCGACATAATAAACGCCCTTAGAAACCAAAGCAGCAACAACCCCGATAATAAGTCCCAGGATCGTATAGGTAAATACCGCTACACCCGTTGGCTCGGGAATATTCAGCATGGCAAATACCGGCTCTGTACCAAAGAGGGTAAAGTGCATCGCAGCGCCTGTAGCGCAAGACAGGGCAACCGGAATTATAGAGCGTGGAGAGAATTCAAACAACAGCAATTCTATTGCCAGGAGTACTGCCGCAACAGGCGTACCAAAGATGGCCGCCATACCTGCAGTGGCACCCGCAGCCAGCATGATCTTCCTTTCTGTTGCTGTAATGCGCATTACCTGCCCTGTTACAGAACCAAAAGCACCACCCGTAGCAATGATGGGGCCTTCTGCGCCAAACGGGCCGCCCGTACCAATAGATATGGCTGCTGATATAGGTTTCAGGAAGGTAATGATGGGCTTTATTTTACTCTCGTTGGTCAATACCTGTTCCATAGCTTCGGGTATGCCGTGGCCACGTATCGCTGCAGATCCATATTTTGCCATCACACCCACTATCAACCCACCGATAACGGGGATCAGTATCACTAACAATCCTAAATGATTATCAGCAGGAGAAGATTCTGCGAATGAGAATTTTCCATAAAATGATAAGTTGGTAATAAGCGTGATGAGCGCGACAAGCAGCTTTGCGATAGCGCCTATAATAATAGCATTCACTACCGCCTGCAGGCTAAGATAGAATACACGCTTGGTTACAGGCAGACTTTTTTCTGCGTGCAAGGCCTGCATTTCAGATAAAAGGATCGGAGATATGGGTATGGCGTTTTGAGTAGTTGTATTTGATGACGTTTTTGACATTTTATTTTTAGAATTAAAATCAGGAATTTGTCGAAGTTTCTTCGAGATATTGTTTTTTTAGTTGTTCATAGAGCGAGTGTTTGTCGATAACCAGCGCTGCAACGTTAGCAACCATTGCCGCCAGCATCAGGTGAAAGATGACGCTGTGACGATCGGTCATTTCCAGCACCAGGATAGCCGACGTAAATGGAGTGCGTGTAACGCCGGTAAGGAATCCCACCATGCCGCTTAGTATCAGGATGTTTGCATTGGCGCCTATAGCACCAAATAAGCCCGACAAAAATGAGCCAACTGATGCCCCTGCAGCCAGTGAAGGTGCGAAGATGCCGCCTGCAGCACCTGTATTAAACGATACTACAGGCCCTAATACACGCAAGAGTACTGAATGCCAGGGCATGTATTTATCGTGTGTAAAGAGTGTACCTACCATCAGGTCTTTACCGGAACCCAGAACATGATCATTAAAAAAGAAGGCTACTGCGGCAACCGATAATCCGGCAATGATTATAAAGGCCATGGATTGAGTGTTATTGAACGAGCGTTTCCATGCCATCAGTTTAAGAATAAGCTTGCACATGATAGCGCCTAACAGCCCGGCAATAACCGCGGCGACAAATACACCGATGTAAGTGATATTGCTAATGCTTTTTACATCAGGGTAACCGAGGTATAGATAAGGCCCCAGGAATCCCTGTGCCGCAAGGCCTGAAATGATAACGGCGCTGAACAGGGCAGTTCTGAAAAAACTGATATGAACACGGGCCAGTTCTTCAATGGCAAAAACAATTCCCCCTAATGGAGTATTGAATGCTGCAGCAAGGCCCGCTGCTGCACCGGTAAGTATAAAGCTTTTTTGCGATAGCTTTGGCCATGAAGCAGGTATCCACCTGTTTACCAGCCGGAAGATGGAACCTGCTATCTGTATTGTTGGACCCTCCCGGCCTATGGCGCCACCGCCAAGCACCATCAGCAGGCTGGATAGTATTTTTACAACAATGATCTTAAGGCTTAATAACTTTTTTGTATTCTGCTCCTGGTAGCGTGCGGGTATCTCTATTGCGGCCATTACCTGCGGGATGCCACTGCCTCTTGCTGCGGGGGCCCAGCGAACAACAAGCCTTGCCAGCAGAAAACAGATGGGGGTAAGCAAAAAGATATACCATTTATGTATGCTTAGCATATACCGCATAGCATCCTCGGCATAGGTAAATAGCTTTGTATATGCTACTGCTACTATACCTGTAATGAGAGATGCTATCCAAAAGGGTAGTGCCTGCAACAAGTTTTCGCGCACGCTGTCGTGCGTTATTATGTCAAAAAAGTTTTTGGCCCGCAGCCTTATATTATCTACAAAGTTATTTTTCACGAATAATCATTTGTCATACGTACTTTTTGCTCCTATTTCCCGCGGCGATATACAAGCGCAACGGCAATAGGAATACTCATTCTGCAAAAAAGTAGTTTCTATCGCGTATTAATGGATAAATCGGTAATGAACCGATATGCATGTGCAAAGCTTTGCACACAGGACAGAATAATTATGCCAATAAAGGTGGGCCTCTTAAAAAGAAGGATGATATGCTATAGTTATCAACAAAACAGTCCTTTAATGAGAATTTCAGGCGCCCCTCCGGAAAGACAACTTGTGGCGTTGCTATGAATTGTAATGGTATTCGTTGCCCCTCGCAGTGTTTGATACGGATCTTGACATACTGTCGCAGATCGCGCGATTTGTTAATGCTATGGGTTCTTGTGCTCAGGCGCGCCTTGACACTTTTATAGAAAACAGGAAGGTCTGAATGGGAATTGCCGTCAGCATATTGGTTGCTAACGAAATAGATGCATACAGCTAAAATGTATAGCAATATTTTTTGTGTATAGCGCATCTATTGGTTTGCCGCAAAATTACAGCAAATAGAATATGTCCGGTGTTAAAATCACGTACATTTTACCCGGACACACATATTATTAACAGTTTTGTGAGCAAATACGAATCTTATGCGCTTTCTATAAGGCTGCGATGTGTGGCAAATATTCCATATTTGGCTAGATACGACAGTATATCGTCCAGGCGACTAACCAGTGCGTCACCATCAATACGGCGTACCATTTTGGGCAGGTTGTGCCCGCTCAGGTCTGCAAATTCCCATGGATGCACATAAAAAACAATGTATCCATCATGGTTGAGAATCCGTTTACATAGGATTTTATAAAATGCTAAAGGAAAATTCTTTAAGGCCAGCCAAAATATAGGGATCCGCAAAACAGGTGTAACGCTGGCAGGCAACTCCCACACACCATCATTCTGATGCAATGTCCTTGGTTTGTTCAGATGATTATAGCGGCCAGGTAACCAGGTTGGATGCAATGAAGAATCGTATAAATAACCTGCAGAACGGACATCAGTACGGCTTACATCGCTCATCCGGGGCATGCGTAGTCCTATTACATCCGTATTCGTAATATCCTGCAGGGTTTCTCTCGATTTTCGCAGGTCTTCTGTCCTAAAGGAATTATGATAATAGGTATGAGAAGCGATCTCATGTTTTTGTGCAAGGTTCTGCACATGCAACGGATAATGCGTAGCCCAAAACGCAGTAGTAAATATAGTTGCTGCAACGTTGTGTTTATCCATCAGCACCTCCAGCTTCTGCAGTCCATGCAGGCTGGTCTCCAGCTTTTGTTTCAAAGGCAGGGTTTGCCCGTATTCTTCGGGGATATCAAACTCTTCCAGGTCTATACTGAATAATATCTTTTTTGTACTGCTTTTCATTTTTCTTTTTGAATACCACCTGCAAAAGGTTCTTTAACTCCTGCTGCATTACTTTCATGCCAAAATCGCTAAGCTTAGTTTCATGCGTAATGTTTACACTCAGAGATTTGATATGCATATCGGTAACCTTGCTGGCAAGTAATATAAACTCCATATCAAACAGGAACCTGTTGATAGTGGTTTGAAGAAATACCACTTTACCGTATTTGTTAAATCCCTTTATACCAGCCTGTGTATCTGTAACCGGTAATTGCAGAAAGCGCTTATTAAATATGATAAGCCCTTTAGATACTATTCTTCTTTTGAATGGCAGGGAATCGAAATAATTTCCTTTTTTGCGGCACCCTGTAACGATATCTGTACCGGCTACCAATTCTTTGTACATATCGCTTACTATCTGCAAGCCAAACGGGAAATCGTAATCGGAATAAATGCAATAATCAGTTACTGCTTTTTTTACACCTTCACGTAGTGCATATCCTTTTCCCTGGTTTTGGCTATAACTCACAATTTCAATATGCGGGATCTCAGCTTTAAGATAAGCGAGCTCCTTTTCCGTAAAGTTTTTTGTAGAACCATCATTCACCACAACCAGGTTGATAAGCTCCCGTTTGCCGTCAAAATAAGTATCTACCAGTTTGCCAAATTTATCTGCAAACTTTTTTTCCCATCCCACCGATGGGTTATAGAAAGGTATCACCAGGTCAAAAATCATATCCGCGCTGCGTTTTTTGGGGGTGTGGGGAGTGTGAGCTTTTTTGCTGTAAATACTACGATATCAAGCAACACAAACATGCACAAAATACTCTTTAAATAGTATTCATAACGCAATTTGTCGAAAAAAGCTGATATATCAGTAGGTATGATAGAAGCACTTAGAATAGTAATCCAAAACAGTGTTGTAGAAAACAATGTTTTAGGACGGGCAAGGTACCATATTATTACACCTGCAATTGCTATGATATAGGTAGCAGGTTCGGATGCGCGGTTAAAGACAATTACCCATATCAGTAAAAACGCAATAATATGTCCCCTGTTCCTTTGTTTTAAGAAAATTTGCATACCTAGGTAGGCCGCCATAATAATACCTGCAGTTGCCAAAATACAACGTTCCGGTATTGCCAGGTGCAAATTGGTTACCACGCCATATACAGAACAGCTTTCCTTAATAGTGTCGCTGGATATAATATGTAGCCAATCAGTATAATACTGTATCATCAGTTGCGGAGATATAAAAAGCAGTAATAAACCATGCAATGCTATTAACCATGCAAGGCTATAAAGAACCACTTTATACCATGATTTATAAAAAAGACACAAAACGCCTATAATACCCCCATAACCTTTTATTAAAAAACTAAGCACAGCAAACAAGGCTGCCCATACCGGCTTATCTCTTTCCATAAATACCCATGTCAGTAGCATGAATGATAGAAATATCGGGTTAGTTTGTGTATGGGTGATGTTATTCAGCAGATCAAATACCATTAATAGTATGAAAATCTTCTTTTGCTGATCGTCCAGCGGCAACGCCTTGTAAGTAACAAAGGCAAGGGCCATTGTAAAGCTCATCCACGTTATGATTCCCAGCTTCACCGGCAATAGGGCAAAGGGTAGGAATAGCATAGGGAAAGTAGGATTGTAATAAAAGAGGTCGAAATACTCCTTTGGATATTCCACATACAAAGGCAATTTTTGAAGCATGTGATGGCTGGATCCGCGGAATATGGCGAAATTATTAACATGTCCGAAGCCTATTATCTGTGCAATGCCTATTATTGTTACCAGGACATATAATATCGCTAAAACCTTGTACTGAAGAATAAAAGACTTTATTGCGGAGAGCGCTTTCATTTAATGGTATGCCTGATAAACGCGCAAAGGTAGATTATATTTACCGAGGATATATAAAAAAGGAGCCTGTATGTGTAGGCTCCTTTTTTCGAAAATTGCGATTTGATCACATCTTAGTGTATTTGATCTCCATGTTTTTAAATTCTTTTCCGCCCGGCATAGTGCTGTACATCTCCATAGTCATGTTTTTATCGTCGGCCATTTTTATTACTTCGCGGCAGTCAAAATCTTTCTGTGTTGTCGGGTCATACATTTTGCCTTTCATATTATATGATTTAGCTGCGTCATCCCAGGTGCCTGTAAAAGTAGTTAAGCCTGTGCCCATATTATCTATCCACGTACTAATGAACATTTTCTTGTCGTTGTCATAAGCCATTGTGCTTTGTCCCTCAAAAGGCATCCCCATCATATTGCTCTTGAAAAATGCCTGTTGGTAGCGGCCGCCCATTATCATCTTATATTCCGCCGTGCCTGTGCTGGTCATCGGTGTCTTGTCCTGCTCCATCCAGCTCGTAGTTTCTACCTTCCATTTGCCCGTAGCTGCAGCTAATTGTTTCTGCGCATCTCCCGGGGTCATATATGCTTGCCATCTTTTCATAGCAGTTGCAGAATCTACTTTTTCTGCAGGCTTCTCAGTAACAGGTGCAGCAACAGCAGTATCAGTAGCAGGTGTAGAGAGCGGGGTAGTGTCCGTTATTTCCTTAGTTTTTGGTTCATTGTTACAGGCAGCAAGTGCCCAAATGCATATTGCAGAAAAAAATAGTGTCTTTTTCATACGTAGCTTTTTGCGCAATGTATGAATAAATATTTTATAGAAATAAAAAATAAATATGTTGACTAGTAAAAGGCATCCTCTATATGTAGAATTTCCTTCACAATGTCGTTAACAAAAATGATGCTTATCACATCGAAGCGAACTTCAGAGAACTGAACATGCTCCGCTATATATGCTTCTGCACTTAGTTTCATAAAATCCTGTTTGCTCACAGAAACTGCATCTTCAGGATAGCCAAAGTAGGTAGTGGCTCTAGTTTTCACCTCTATAAAAATCAGCAATCCATTAGTTTCAGCTATGATGTCTATCTCTTTTTTACCGAAGCGCCAATTTCTTTCAAGGATGGTATAACCTTTTCTTAGTAAAAAGTTTTCGGCGATTTGTTCGCCTTTTATGCCAGTTTCCTTATGTTTGGTCATCGAAAAAAAGATAGTATTGTAATGAAGCAATTAGTAACAGACTTTCCCATTCAACTGCACGAGGCCCTTATCATCGGGCAAAATTACCGTTTCCTTTCAGCAAAAAAATCCTTCAGCAATGTTGTACTCACCGGTCTTGGTGGCAGTGGGATAGGCGGTTCTATCATTCAAAACTATGTTTTTGATAAACTGAAAGTACCTTTTGTTGTAAACAAAGATTACTTTTTACCTGCCTTTGTAAACAACAATTCCCTTGTAATAGTTTCTTCCTATTCAGGTAATACAGAAGAAACATTAGCAGCTATGCAGCAGGCCATCAAAGCCAGGGCTACAGTGGTATGCATCACATCGGGCGGTAAAGTGGCAGAGCTTGCAAAGAAGAAAAAAATAGATTGTATCCTGGTGCCGGCAGGTATGCCTCCACGTTCCTGCGTGGGCTATTCTATGGTGCAGGCAATGTTTGTGCTGCAGCATTTCGGACTTGTAAAAGATAATTTTGAGAAGGATGTGAAAGCATCTATCAAGCTTATAAAGGATGAGGTAAAAGATATCCATAAAAAGGCTAAAGCTATAGCCGGCAAACTGAATGGTAAACTCCCCATCATCTACGCTGCAGCAGATTTTGAAGGTGTAGCAGTACGTTTTCGCCAGCAAATAAATGAGAACAGTAAAATGCTTTGCTGGCACCACGTAATACCCGAAATGAATCACAACGAGCTAGTGGGCTGGCGCGACAAAGACAAAAGCAAAGCGGTAGTAATATTGCGTAACGACGATGATTACGAACGCGTGAAATTGCGTATGGATCTGAACAAGCAGATCATTAAAAAATATACACCGAACATTATAGAGATCACTTCAAAAGGGAAAAGCTATTGGGAAAAAGTATTTTACTTTATTCATCTTACGGATTGGGTTTCTGTTTACCTGGCCGACCTGCATAAGCAGGATGCTACAGAGGTGAAAGTAATAGACTTTCTAAAGGGCGAACTTGCCAAGGCATAACGGATTAATACTAACTGTATTGACGTCCCGAAATTTCGGGACGTTTTTTTTGGAAATGTTTTGCATAGACAGGATAAATGCTATACATTTGCAGCCCTGGCAAGTCTTACACGGCCAGCTCCTGCTGAATCCCCCAGGACAGGAATGTAGCAAGGGTAGGCGGTTGTAGCGGCGCGATGTGAGTAACTTGCCAGTTTTTTTATGCCCATATGTGTTTACTTTGTAATGGGAAATCAACCAATCAAAAATCAGAATAATAAATAACGATAACTATGAAGTTTTTTATCGACACAGCCAATATTGCGCAAATTAAAGAAGCACATGATCTGGGTATTCTTGATGGTGTTACAACTAACCCGTCATTAATGGCCAAGGAAGGGATAAAAGGACATGATGCTATCATGCAGCATTATATCGACATCTGCAATATCGTAGATGGCCCTGTTAGTGCCGAAGTACTGGGCACTGATTTTGCAGGTATAGTTGAAGAAGGTAAAAAACTGGCTGCATTGCACGAGAACATTGTGGTAAAAGTACCGATGATTAAGGATGGTGTTAAAGCAATCAAATGGTTTACAGACAATGGCATCCGTACTAATTGCACGCTTGTATTTTCTGCAGGACAAGCAATCCTCGCGGCGAAAGCAGGCGCAAGCTTTGTATCGCCATTCATTGGGCGTATAGATGATAGCAACTGGGATGGCGTTCAGCTTATCGAACAGATTGTTAGCATATACAACAGCCAGGGCTTTATGACAGAAGTCCTTGCAGCATCTATCCGTACACCTATGCACATTGTGCGTTGCGCTGAAGCGGGTGCAGATGTTTGTACCTGCCCGTTAAGTTCCATATTAGGATTATTGAAGCATCCGCTGACCGATTTGGGGTTAGAGCAGTTTCTAAAAGATGCCAAAAACCTGGGCTAATCTTTCACTATAAATGAGTATAAAACAAACCGCAAAAAACCTGGTCGGTAAGTTTAATTTTACAACTTCCGTATCACTTAATGGCAAGCAATTTAAAGTTCCTATCATAAAGAACATGGGCTTGCTTAATAGGGCACTTAAAAATGACGATTGGTTTCTCCAGTTACTCCGTTCTATTAAGATGTCTGCAGATGCATCCTTTGTAGATATAGGGGTAAACGTTGGGCAAACCTTACTGAAATTTAGAAGTTGTTCTCAAAATCAATACTGGGGTTTTGAACCTAATGCAAGTTGTGTTTATTATGCAAACCAGCTAATTAAAGCCAACGATTTTACCAAAGTAAGTATTATCCCTGCAGGCCTTTCTACCGAGAACAAGGTGGCAAAGTTCTATGTAAAAAATGATGTAGACTCCGCAGGTACAACTGTGAATGATTTGAGGCCCGGCTTCTACGATGCTGATAATGTTATTTTCGTGCCTCTGTTTTCCTTCGATGAGTTTAATGCGGATGGTATGATTAAGAATATAGCGCTCATAAAAATAGATGTGGAAGGCGGTGAACTGGAGGTGCTACAAGGAATGCAACAAAGTATTGATAAGCATAAACCCGTTATCGTTTGCGAGATCCTTGATAGCCACAATGATGAGAATATTCCGAAAATGCAGGCGCGGGCAGATAAATTAATAAACCTGATGCACAGCATTAAATACGATGTCTATGGCATTTCGATAAATAATGGGAAGATAGAATCCACAAAAATGGATAAGGTTATCATTAAAAAATGGACCCCTGAAAGCTGGGATCAAAATGATTACCTGTTTTTACCGCAAGGCAAAAATCTTCAATCTTACTTAAAATAACAAAGCCCCGTACGGGGCTTTGTTATTTAGGTCTTACATTCTTTTGCTTCGGGTTCACAACCGGCATATTGTTTTTCATCGTATCTATCTTTTTTAATACCGGGGTATTATATTTTACAGTGTCACCCGGTATAGATTTTACAAACGGGGGTGGTTTTGTTGTGTCTTTCTGCTGGGCTTTACAATTTGTTGATGCTATTAATAATAATGCAGCAATGATGATAGTACCTTTCATAGATTCAGCTTTTGTTACCGTTAAGGATAAAAAATTCTTGCCACAACGCTCGTTTATATGTTAATTTTATAATCGTCCGATCAATATCTTATGTGGGTAGCATACGCTTTACTTTCTGCTTTCTTTGCCGCGCTTGTAGCCATATTTGCCAAAATAGGTATTAAAGGTGTAGATAGCGACCTTGCCACGGCTATACGAACCGTTATTATCTTATTTATTGCCTGGGGTATAGTATTTTTCAAGGGCAGTTATAGTACTATGGGTAGTATAACACGTCATAGTTGGTTGTTTCTTGTATTATCCGGAGCGGCAACCGGTATGTCATGGTTGTTTTACTTCAGAGCGCTGCAATTGGGTAAGGTATCCCAGGTAGCGCCTATAGATAAGTTGAGTGTGGCATTAGCTCTTATCTTGTCCTATTTTATATTGGGGGAGCATATGTCTCTGAAGGAGACTATTGGTGCATTGTTAGTGATAGCCGGTACGCTGGTTTTAGCGTTGTGATTATTTAATCGAATTGATCCTGGCGAGGATATGATCCATGCCAATTAATTCGGCGCAAGTTGCCACTGCTGTGATACTTACGCCCAACACTCCATGCAGGTTTACATTCTGGCCGGTAAGCAGCAGGTTAGGTATCTTCGTCCTAACGGCTATTTGGGTTTCACTGGGCTTATTTACATCTTTCAAAATGCCGTACAGTGAACCTTCGGGCGATGCTGTGTAATCTCTGTATGTGAGTGGTGTGGCTGCACTTTGATCTGCTATATTGCCTTTTAGCTCGGGTATCTGTCTGTACAATTTCTCAAGCAGTAGTTCTGTGCGATGTTGCTTAAAAGCTTCATATTCTATTCCACGTTCCTGTTCGTGCGATGTATAGTTGACGGTTGGCTCCCACTGTTTTACCTCGTCATAATGCATGTAGCTCAATATCGAAATGCTTTCTGCATATCCTTTATGATGCTCATCTTCCGTAAAAAAAACAGCATAATTAGCTGGCCACGCATCAGGTGAATAATGTATGGCAGACCAGGCATCCTCTTTTGCGTGCCAGTATATATTATGGTGCCGCATCGGTATTTTTCCCGGTTGCAATACCAGGTTCAGCATAAAACAAGATGTTGTTTGCTCCAGTCCCTGGATGCGTTTTTTATAAGCCGGCCTTATCAACGAACTCTCCAGTATACCTAGCAGTATTTTCGGGTGCATAGCAGCAATAAACTGCTTACCGTAAAAGCGCCTGCCATCTGCTGTTTGGGCGTACTGCATTTTCCCATCCTCTTCTTTCATTAGGGTTACAGGATTGTCCCTGTAAACCTCCCCGCCGTAGCTTTGCAATTGCTTCCACAATAGTTTGCTGATCTGCGAACTTCCTGGTAGTACCTTGTGGCTGCTGTGAATATAGCTTTCCGTTGCCAGTGCGTGTATATAAAATGGTGTGTGGCCTTTTATGCCTGCATATAGTAAGTTGTTGCCTGCCAGCACATGTTGCAGTTTCTCATTCTTTGTTATCGCGGCTATAGTTTTACTCACTTCCCAGGACGATACAGTAGCCTTCTCCTCGGCATTACCGTTTCGCAGGCGGTATAAAGGGAACTGGTCGCCAACAAAGCTTATAGTGTTTATATAGTTTTCCAATGCTTTACGCTCTTCGGGAAAGAAGGAGACAAGTTGTTCTACGAAGTTTTCTTCACCTTGTGCATGTGGGTATAGGGTAGGGGCTTCACCAAATGCTATGGCATCAAAGCAGTTGGTATCGTATGTCGCAAGCTTTAACTGATCAGCTATCCCGGCGTATTTTAAGATGCTATGCAGCGTATGGCCTTCGCAAAGGCCGCCTATATAATGTACGCAGCTGTCAAATACTTTTTTGTGTACAGAGAAGGTTTGCAGGCATCCGCCAATTTGTTTGTCGCGTTCCAGTACACATACTTTCATACCTTCTTTGGCAAGCAATACTGCACAGAGCATGCCCCCTAAGCCACCGCCTGTAATTACAACATCATATGTATTTACAGGCGGCAATATAAAAGGTTGGTTTCAGTGTTTTTATTCTGCATTGGCAAACATCATCTCGCGGATGTCGCTCATAATGCGTTTGGCAATATTGTCAGAAGTGGTTTCGCTGGTGCTTTCAGCGTATATACGGATGATGGGCTCTGTGTTGGATGTCCTCAGGTGCACCCAGTCTGTATCAAAATCTATTCGCAATCCATCTTCGGTATTAATGGGTTGCTTTTTATATTTCTTCTTTATCTGTTCAAATATCTTTTTCACATTCACCCCTTCATTCAGCTCTATCTTATTTTTAGAAATAAAATAATCCGGGTAAGTGCCACGCAGTGCTTTTGCTGTTTTGCCACTTTTGGCCAGGTGGGTCAGGAATAAGCCTATGCCTATCAAAGCATCACGTCCATAGTGCAATTCCGGTACAATAATGCCACCATTACCTTCACCGCCAATTACCGCATTCACCTCTTTCATTTTCTTTACCACATTTACCTCACCAACAGCGCTTGGAAAATATTCACCGCCATGTTTTTCTGTTACATCGCGCAAGGCCCTTGTAGATGAAAGATTGGATACTGTATTCCCTTTTTTATGAGACAATACATAATCGGCTATCGCTACAAGCGTATATTCCTCCCCAAAAAGGCTTCCATCTTCACATACAAAGCAAAGCCTGTCCACATCGGGGTCTACTGCTATACCCAGGTGCGCATTTTTCTTGGATACCTGCCCGCATAGTTCGCGCAGGTTTTCAGGCAATGGTTCAGGATTATGGGCAAATTTCCCTGTAACCTCTTCGTTGATCACGATAATGTTTTCTACGCCCAGCGCTTTTAGCACTTGCGGTACGGCCAGCGCACCTGTTGAGTTCACAGGATCAACTATGATCGTAAAGTTCTTTTCCTTGATAGCTTTGGCATCTACAAGGGGATGCGCAAGTATGGCATCTATATGTTTTTGAATGTAGCTATCGTCATGTTGCAGTTTCCCTATCTTATTGATATCCTCGTAAACAAGCTCGGTTTTGTCCGCGTGATCCAGTATCCATTGCCCATCCTCTCCGCTCAAAAATTCACCTTCGTTATTCAGCAGTTTTAACGCATTCCATTCTTTGGGGTTATGGCTGGCGGTAAGGATAATGCCACCTGCTGCCTCTTCCATTTTCACTGCCATCTCTACCGTAGGGGTGGTGCTTAATCCCAGGTCGGTAACGTCCATACCGCAGGATTGTAAGGTAGCTGTTACCAGGTTCCTTACCAGCTCTCCCGAGATACGGCCATCACGGCCTACAATCACTTTTTTACCTTTGTTTTGATTTTTCACCCATGCAGCATAGGCAGTAGTATATTTTACAATATCCACCGGCGTGAGTCCTTTGCCTGGTGTTCCTCCTATGGTGCCGCGAATACCAGATATCGATTTTATTAGTGCCATGAGAACGATTCTATCGCTGATTTATTAAACCGCTAAGATAAGCACTTTAAGGTCAGGGGACTAAATATTTGACCACCTTGTTTAATGGTGTTTTAAAATCTAGGTTATTTTAGGGGTATTTTATCTTATTTGTGATATCAGGTAAACCTTAAATTGCGTTTCTTTGCAATACTTCAAATTTATTTTATGCAACCCTCGACTAATTCTCTGATGCGCAGGTTACTGGCAGGTGCCATACTTGTAGCCGGCGTATGCAATGTCGCACTCGCTCAGGATCTGAGCGCTAAAATGCCCGTTGATCCAAAAGTAAAAAAAGGTAAACTCCCTAATGGATTGACTTACTACATCCGTCCTAACTCTAAACCTGAAAAAAAGGTAGAGATAAGACTGATGGTAAATGTCGGTTCTATAGTAGAGGACGACGATCAGCTAGGCTTGGCGCATTTTATGGAGCACATGAATTTTAATGGTATCAAAGGCTTCCAGAAAAATGATATGGTAAGCTACCTCCAATCAATTGGTGTTCAATTCGGTGCAGACCTTAATGCGACAACCGGTTTTGATGAAACCTTCTATTATCTACCAATTCCTACAGACAAACCTGAAAACCTGGATAAGGCCTTCCAGATTGCTGAAGGCTGGGCACATGACGCTTTGCTCACTGATAAGGATATTGATGAAGAACGCAACGTGGTACTGGAGGAAAGCCGCCTTGGTAAAGGTGCCGAAGACCGCATGTTGAAAAAATACCTGCCAGTAGTGCTGGAAGGTTCCCGTTACAAAGACCGCTTGCCTATCGGTAAAGACGAAACGCTGAAGACATTTAAATATGATGTTCTGCGCCGTTTCCATAAAGATTGGTACCGCCCCGATCTGCAGGCAATAGCTATAGTGGGCGATATTGATGAGGCTACAGCTATGAAGTACCTCAATAAGTATTTTGCTCCGCTGAAAAATCCTGCAAAAGAACGCCCACGTACTTTATTTGAAATACCGGGCCGGACAAAACCCGGTGCAATGGTAGTTACAGATAAAGAAGCTATACGCTATAATGTGCAGATACTGTTCCCGTCTGTAAAGAAACCTATAGAAACAACAGTAGGAGATTATAAAAAAGATATTGAGCGTAACCTCATCACATCTATGTGGAGGCGCAGGCTCAATGAACTCTCCCGTGGAAGCAATCCTCCGTTTACTTTTGCCGCGGTTGGTTATGATAACTGGGGACGTGGCTACGAAAACCTGGTAGCCCAGGCCGGCTTTGGCGCTGACGGTGCAGAGAAAGCTGTTAATGCGCTTACTGCAGAATTGATACGAGTGAAGAATTTCGGTTTTACAGCAAATGAACTGGAACTGTCAAAAAGAGATGTAGCCAGTACCTATGAAAAAATGTACAATGAGCGCAACACAACAGAAAGCGCTGAATACGTAGACGAGTACATGGGCAATTTCTTTGAAAACGAGCCTATTCCAGGTATTGAAAATGAATATAATTATTCAAAAGAATTATTGCCAACCATTACTGTAGCTGATCTTAATGCTGAAGCTAAAAGCTGGTTGAGCAATATGAATAATTTCTTTGCATTGATCACAGGTCCTGAGGCAGGTTCCAAATTGCCTACCGATGCAGAACTGCTGACGATGACTCAAAAAGGCTTCCTGCAGGATGTAAAACCGCTTGAAGAGAAGAAAATAGCTGACAACCTGTTGGATAAGATGCCAACACCGGGTAAGGTAGTGTCTAAAGAAGAAGATAAGGAGCTTGGCGCTACTACTTATACGTTAAGTAATGGTGTAAAGGTTACGATCAAATCTACTGAGTTTAAAAGCGATGAGATACTGTTTCGCGGCATTAGAAAAGGTGGCATCAACAACTACGACGTTGCCGACAAGTATAATGCAAACTATGCTACTGCTGTTGTAGGTGCTATGGGCTTTGGCAGCTTCACACCTACCGATCTGGAAAAAGCGCTTTCCGGCAAGACGGCTAAGGCAGGTGTTTCTATTGGCGAGATACAGGACCAGGTAGCGGGCACAAGCAGCGTAAAGGATTTTGAAACAATGTTACAGTTGACTTATCTGAAGCTGACATCTCCGCGCATGGATAAGGACTTATTCAATGCTTTCAAGAATAAACAAAAAATGCAAATGCAGTTTTTATCTGCTAATCCGCAGATAGCTTTTGTAGATACATTGTATAGTGTTCTATATCAGAAAAATCCGCTGGCACCGATCGCAGTACCTAAAGCTGCGTATTTTGATGCCATCAATCCGGATAGGGCTGTAGAGATATACAAGAAAGAAGTATGCAGCGCAGATGGTTATCAATTCTTCCTTGTTGGTAATATCAAACAGGAAACTGCAATCCCCCTGATCGAAAAATACCTGGGTGGTTTGCCATCAAACAACACTACGCCTTCCTTTAAAGATAATGGTGTACGCCCTGTAACCGGCGGATCCCTCAATTTCAAAAAAGGTACAGAAAAGAAAAGCCTGATCTTAGGTATTTACGAAGGTGATATGCCATATTCTGAAGAGGCCGACCTAAAAGCAAATATGCTTGCTGAGATCCTGAACATCAGGGTGGTGGAAGAATTGCGCGAAAAATTGGGTGGAATTTATGGCGGCGGCTATGGCGCTTCATTAGAACCATATCCTTACGCTCACTATACTGTTCAATTGCAACTGCCTTGCGGTCCTGAAAATGTAGATAAGCTGGTGAAAGCCGCTAACGAAGTAGTAGCTGCCATTAAAAAAGATGGCCCTTCGCTCGAGGATTTGAACAAGGTAAAGGCCGAAATGCATGAGCAGATCCGTCAGCAGGAAAAAGAAAATGGTTATTGGCTTGAAAACCTGCAGGAAATTCTGTTCTGGAATAAACAGCAGAAAAGTACATTCCTGAACTATAATGCTATGATCGATAAGATCACGGTAAATGATATCAAAGACATCACTAACCAGATGTTTACGGATAAAAATCAGTTCATGGCTATTTTAAATCCTGAGTCTTAATTAAGGACATTCATAAAATGGATAACGCCCCGCGAAAGCGGGGCGTTCTTTTTGTTTACTAACCCAAAAATAAATTTTGTTATTAACTACTCGGCTGGTTGTAATGCCAGGCGTATTTTATTTTCTACGTCTTGGGCTACTTCCGGGTTGTCTGCCAGGAATTGTTTCACCGAATCACGCCCTTGTCCTATTTTGCTATCATTGTAGCTAAACCACGAGCCGCTTTTTTGTAAGATACCCAGCTCTACACCCATATCAATGATCTCACCGATCTTGCTGATACCTTCACCAAATATAATGTCGAACTCTACCTGGCGGAACGGAGGAGCTACTTTATTTTTAACCACCTTTACACGGGTACGGTTACCGCTCGCTACATCCCCATCTTTTATCTGGCTTATACGACGGATATCTAAACGCACAGAAGCATAGAACTTAAGGGCGTTACCACCTGTTGTAGTTTCGGGGTTGCCAAACATAACACCAATCTTCTCGCGCAGCTGGTTGATGAAGATACAGCAGCAGCCTGTACGGTTGATCGTTGCTGTAAGCTTACGCAATGCCTGGCTCATAAGGCGGGCTTGCAGGCCCATTTTACTATCGCCCATTTCGCCTTCCAGCTCGCCTTTCGGTACCAATGCGGCTACAGAGTCAATTACTACTACATCTACAGCACCCGAAGAGATCAGCCTGTCGGCAATTTCAAGGGCTTGTTCACCGTAATCCGGCTGAGAGATGATCAGGTTATCTACATCTACTCCCAGCTTGCGTGCATAGCTGGCATCAAAAGCATGTTCTGCATCTATTATAGCGCAGATACCACCTTTCTTTTGCGCTTCCGCTATTGTATGTATGGCAATGGTTGTTTTACCCGAAGATTCCGGTCCATATATTTCTATGATACGGCCACGTGGAAAACCGCCAACTCCTAAAGCAACATCCAATCCCAGGGAGCCCGTACTGATCACATCTATTTTATCCTGCTGCTTATCGCCCAGCATCATTACAGATCCCTTGCCATAATCCTTTTCTATCTTGTCTATCGCCAGTTTTAAAACCTTTAATTTATCGTCTGCTACTGCCATTTTATTTCTATTTAGTTGCTAAAGTAATTTTTTTTCAAATATAGACAATCTTTCGACATTAATTGAACAAATGTACAAATATTTATACACATTTGTATTATTTTAATTTCAACTATTTCTCGAATACTACGGAATCAGGGTCTGCACCCAGATCTTTTAGTATTGCAGTAATATCCTGAATCATCTTATCCGGCCCGCAGATGTAAAAAGGTTTTTTGAAATCCTTGATGTGATTTAAAAGGTATGCTTTATCTATACGGCCATGCTCATAACCGGCAGCCTCTTCAGCAGAGAGTATATAATGTGCATTTGTGCCAAGCATTTGATCAAGCTCATTATGTAATATGATATCATCAACGGTCTTATTGGAGAAAAAAAGCTGGTTGTTCCCAATGGCGCCGTCGATATGTAATTGACGTAATATTGCTATGAACGGTGTAATGCCTGCACCGCCCGCAATGAAGTAGCCTTCGCCCTTATATGCAATAGCGCCCCATACATCGCGGATATACAGTTCATCGCCCGGCTGCAGCAGGCCTATTTGTTTAGTAACACCATCATGATCGGGGTAAGATTTAATAGTGAACTGTAGATGGTTCCAGTCATTTAACGAGGTAAATGTAAATGGGCGCTTTTCATCTACCCAGCCTTCTTTGTTCACAGATACTTCTGTAGCCTGTCCCGGGATAAAACGATAGCCCGTTGGTTTTTCTATCAGGTATGAGCGTACATCATGCGTTACGGGTATAATGTCTACGATCTTTACAAGATGCTTTTCCATATATTAAATATACGACTACAAAGCATGCCAAAACAAACAAGCTGCAACATAAGGTTGCAGCTTGGTGGAATATAATAGGGAAGTAGCATTTACGCAGTAATTTCCTGGACATTAGCATTAGCCTGCTTGCTTGCCAGTACGGCATTGATCTTTTCCAGTTCTCTTTCTGCATCTCTCTTTTTTACCACTACACTGATGCGGTAAATAAGATAAATGCTCAGTACAGACACACAGGATACTACGATGCCGAGGGTGGGATAGTGCTCAAGGGGGCTGGTCTTGGTTTGCTGCGATATGATCTTACCTGCAATAACGGCTGCTATGCCGCCGGATATCTGCTGCAGAGATGATGTGATGCTCATATAAGCGCCGCGGTCTTTCATATCAGGTATGCTGGTATTAAGTGTTGTTGCGGGTACAACACGGCTCATAATACCTGCAAACATGATTACGTTGACAACGAGTATCTCCCATAGCGGAACAGGTGGGAGGTTGGTATAAATCAATATCATAACGATAGCCAGGATAGAGCCGGCAGCGAATAAATAGAACTTATCTATCTTATCGCTGAGCTTACCTACTAGAGGCATAATAACAACGGATGAAAGCCCTGTGATCATAAATATCTTAGGCAGGTCTTGCTGTGTTATCTTGATATTGTTAATAAGAAAAGCGCTGCCAAAGGGCATCATCATAAAACCACCAACAGATAATAAAGCTATAGCCGTAAAGCCAACTTTGTAAGTAGGATGCTGCAATGTATGCCAAAGGTGTAGCAACGGGCTCTTATCCGATTGCAGTTCCAGGTGCTTGTTTACCGGTTTCATACGCAGGATAACGGCAACCCCGATGGCTAATGCCAATACAACGATCATCAGGAAGGTGGCATGCCATCCCCAGTTATTGGCAATAACAATGCCTATTGGTATGCCTAGTATCTGGCTGGCAGCAAAGGCCATTTGCACAAAGCCCATAACACGGCCACGTTGATGCACAGCAAACATATCTGTGATGATGGCCATAGATATAGAGCCTATTACCCCGCCAAACAAGCCGGTAATAATACGTGCGGCAAGCAAGGTGGTAAAGTTATTGGCCATAGAGCAGAAGAATGTGCCTGCAATGAAACCTGCGTAAAAAAACAAAAGCATTTTTTTACGGTCGAATTTATCTGCAAAGCCCGCAGCCAATATGCCTGAGATACCTGCACTGAAGGCATAAGCGGATACCACATAACCGAATTGAGATGGGGTGATGTTCAGCGTCTTCATCAGCACATCGCCAAGGGGCGACAGTACCATAAAATCGAGTATCACCGTGAATTGTAGTAATGCTAGTATAACAATAAGAAACTTTTGATACCCGCTAAATGGGATCAGTTCCTCTTTGGATTTTTGTTCCATAAACAACTATTGTAGTTCAGAGCATTGATAGCCCTGTTGGTTAATTAATGAGATAATATCAGATTGTTGTAATTCAGAGGTTACTACACGTAGTACACGATCTACATCACTAAGATCTACGCTCCACTGAATTACATGTTCATGTGTGTTCAGCAGGTCGCCTATTATCTGTGTATCGGCCTCTGTATCGATGTCTGTTTTGAACACATGAATGTATTGAATGGCTGGTGACATAATTGGTGGTGCATTTGGTTTTTGATTTAAATGGATTTTTACTTTTTAAGGGCTTTAAGTACCAGGTCGAAAGTTTGCCACATGAGCTCGTCCGTCAGTTGAAATGGTTTGCCGGCCAAGCTACGACCTTCCACATGAAAGCGGATGAGGTTGTATAGTGGGGCAAAGGCTACCGACCAGTATACTTCAATAGGTAGGGGATCTATCTCACCTCTTTCCATAGCATTGGTCATGAATCTTCCCATAGCATCGCGAAATACTGAACCAAAAGTTTCGTGTACCTTCTCTTCGTACGACGATGTGCGGAGTTGTTCAAAAAAGCGAATGTTTACGGTGTTATTCAGCATCTGGGCTGCCCTGTTTTTCCACTGCTGTCTTAATCCTTCTTCAAAAGGCAACTCAGGATCAAAGTCCTGCAGCATCTGGCTTCCCATTTTTTCTGCTTCGTCCACTGCTATAGAGATGATGAGGTCATCCCTGTCTTTGTAATAGATGTACAAGGTAGCTACAGAAATACTACAGGCTTTTGCCAGTTTGTTAAGGCTAAAACTTTCCAGACCGTGCTCCACGATCATTTGTATAGCAGTTTGTTTTACCAGTTCCTGTTTGTCTGTATCTCTTGTTCTCATCTTTTACGCCTGCAAAGATAAATGAATATTCATTTAGTTATAGCTAGATGTAAAAAAATTTTATGTCGGGTAACAGTAGGATAGAATTAACGAGAATGAGAAACGCTTAATATGCTCTGCGTGATTAGTTACTTCACTACAACTTCAAATGTTCCATTTGTTATGTATAAAATATCAGCCAATCCTTTTGCTGGTAGATAAATTCGATCTTGTCTAAACAGGGTTACATTAAAACTACCTTTTAAAACATCATTATTAAAGCTCTCAATATTTAAAATATTATAACCAGCTGAATCTTTGACAATATAGTCGTCGATACCTACATCACCATTTGAAATATACATATCTGCCATACAAGAGTCTACATTGTTGTATAAACGTGAGTAAATACCCAGTCCGGTATCTGTTTTTGTAGCATATACCTCTTGTTCTGATATATTCGGATCTACCCTATAAAGATCAATGGCCCAACTATTATCATTTGCGCCGACTGACAACGTTACATCAATCTTTTTGGGGTTAGATGAATTATGCTTTGCCTGGACATAAAAATGATATTGAGTAGCATTTATTGTAGCTGAAGCATTATCGCTTTTAGTGTTTTTCCTTTTGGTACATGCAAAACATAGAAGAGTCAGCGGAATAAATATGCAGGATTTTTTCATTGGATAGTTATAAGAGGTTTAGGTCAGAATAGACATAGAATTTCACATTGGGGTTGGTATAAAACCAAAAAGCCGTCCACAGATGTAGACAGCTTTTGGGAGTAAGTATTTTGATATAGATTATACTTTGAAGTGAGAGAACGCCTTGTTGGCTTCAGCCATACGGTGCGTATCTTCTTTCTTTTTGAAAGCGCCGCCTTCACCCTTAGATGCAGCGACGATTTCGTTAGCCAGTTTATCAGCGATAGTACGACCATTGCGTTCGCGGCTGTAACGGATCAGCCATTTCATGCTCAGGGATATTTTACGGTCAGGACGTACTTCAGCAGGGATCTGGAAAGTAGCACCACCGATACGGCGACTACGAACCTCAACAGCAGGAGTAACATTAGACAAAGCGCGTTTCCACACTTCATAACCATTTTCACCTGTCATTTGGCTCACTTTATCCAGTGCATCGTAGAATGCACTCAGAACCACAGTTTTGTTACCACCCCACATCAGGCAGTTAACGAAACGTGTAACGTGTTTATCGTTGAATTTAGGATCTGGAGCTAAAGGGAGCTTTTTTGCTTGTGCCTTCCTCATGTTTGGCTATAAATTACTTGAATGAATTAATTATTTTTTAGCTTTTTCGCGTTTAGTACCGTATTTAGAGCGGCTTTGTTTACGGTCTTTTACACCCGCAGTATCCAGCGCACCACGTACGATATGGTAACGTACACCCGGTAAGTCTTTTACACGACCACCGCGGATCAGCACGATAGAGTGCTCCTGCAGGTTGTGGCCTTCACCAGGGATATATGCGATAACTTCTACCTTATTGGTAAGACGCACTTTGGCAACTTTACGCAGGGCAGAGTTTGGTTTCTTTGGAGTAGTCGTGTACACACGTGTGCAAACACCGCGGCGTTGAGGACAAGCATCCAAAGCACGAGACTTTGATTTTGCGCGTATTTGTGTACGACCTTTACGAACTAATTGCTGAATAGTAGGCATTATCTATACCGTTAATATAATTTTTAAGGACTGCAAAGGTAATATATTTTGATAAACCAACAAAAAAATAAACCTTTTAATATTGGTTTTTTTCGGCTTCTTTTTTATCCGAACCATTCTTATTGCCGGGGTTCAGGGTAATGGTATACAAAATATACATCATAAAATAGGGTATCGGACTGCCGAAAAACAAACGGAGTGAGCTTATAATATCCAGGAATCCGACGCCGAAAAGTTCCGTTTTCCATTGTATCAGCCCGATAATTCCGATCAGCAAAATGGCAATAGCATAACTATATAACCATATTTGTTTTGGCCAGCTAAGAACTTGTTTTGCCCAGCCCCAATACCCTGTAGGCAGTATCAGTATCAAAACTATAATATGCCCTGCCTGGCGTATTACCGGGGGGAAATCCTGGGCATGGCCTTCTGTAAAATATTGATAATCGAGCCAGCTGAATAATATGATAGTGGAAAAAGCCAGCCAGAAACGTAGCTTATGCCGCATTCCGGAAGGCATTTTTAGCATAAAGCACCCAGCCATAAAATACCACTCCGTAGATCACCAGCTTGAATGCATAATGGTGGGCAAAATCTGTAAGATAATGGTGGGTATAAAACATTTCGGCAAGTACCGCGCAGCGGATTACGTTGAGTATATATATCACAACGCTGCCGGCAAGGGAAAAAAGCAGCATCCTGCGCCAGTTGGTGGGTATACACAGTATAAAACCTATATACAGTACCATCAGCTCCAGGCCGTTACATTGCGGGGCGATGGTTACCGATTCAACACCGTTTATGTAAACGCTGTTTCCTACCCACGTAGCCTTGATAAACAGATCCAGCAGCTTTGCTGTGCCATATTGTACTGCAGATGTCAATTGTGCATCCGGAATGCCGAGAGGGCCCAGCCATAATTTGTAAAGCAGGTTCCAGCCAATAACCAATGCCAGGCCCTTCAAAATAAAAGGCCGGGCATTGTCTGGAATTACTTTATGTAAGGAGGCTGCTTTAGACATGCCTTATTTTTCAGTATTTTTCTTTTTGGATTGAGCATAGCGCTTAATGCCATACCCTGCGCCGGCGGCTAATAGCAGACTCAATCCGCCATCCAAAGGTGCATTATTGGTAGGTGGTTTGTAATTGTCCCAGCGGCCCCATGTTGCGGAGGCAGCTAATGGCAGGCTTACTGTGATGATAAGTGCAAAGAGGATAGATTTCATGAATATTATTTTTTGTCTATGAAAGATGGGTCAAAGATGCAACTTAATATGAAAATATAGAAATTTCGATACTTGCTTAACATTAGATTAATGAATGGTTAACGATAGTTGCTGATTATCAACCGGTTATTGTTTCGGTCCGGTCAGTATCCATTGTTTATGCACCATGCCTTGCCAGGGTGTAGCAGCAAGATCAACCGTAGTATCAATTAAAGGTTGCGATATTCGTCCATTTAAGCTCACTTCGCTGTTAACAAAAATCTTCACTTTCTGCCCCAATCCGTTGTAAAGTTTTTTCAGATACTGCGCGTACTGCCAGCATAGTTCCGGCGAACCGGGTATATCAATAGCCTGTCTTTCGGGCAATCTTTGTGCAGGCTGTTCTATGCGCATTTCCCCCGTTCTTATATTCACTATTTCAAAAAAGGTAAAGCCTCTTTTATCCCGCAGCATCATCCGCCAGGCCATTTTATGCCCTTCATCCGTCCAGGTAACATCGCCTTTTATGAAGAAATGTCGGATGGGTAGTATTAATTGGATGAGCATATAAACAGATATTAAGGAGAGGATCATTTTCTGTTTCTGGTCGGAAGCTTGCACTGGCACTCCTACCGTTTTTTCTTCGGGCAAAAAACTATCGTAAAACGATGCAGGGAAGAAAAACAGGGTAGAAGACAATGCCATAAATGGGAATATGCCTATCTGGAATATCTGCTGGTTGAAGAAGTTGAAGAACAAGGCGGCGATAAAGGCGATATTACGGGTGCGTTTAAAACACAAGGCCGGTATTAATAATAGATCGAAGATGATGCCAAGCCAGGAGAATGCGATAGGCGCCCATGATTGCCTTACAATAAAGCCAAAGTATGGGTTACCTGCTTCTTCGGCAAACCATAATTTCAATGGCAGTCCGTGCGTCCAGTCCGGGTATAGTTTCGCTATTGCCGCAAATACAAAAACACAGCTTACCTGGAATTGGAATAAGAATGTACACCATCTCGGGCAGGCGTTAGATGCAATAGATCTTCCCTGCTTCACATCCAAAGACAACCGCCTGTTTGCCGGTGTCAATGCCAGCATCCAGCAGAGGAGTACCATCAGGTAGTAGTGATTATTATAATTGATCTGTTGAGCCAGGTAAAAGAAGGTCCATAGCGTTGCCAATATTATGGACGAGATGCGGAAGTACAAACCTGCTGCCACGGCCAGCGCAGCAATAGCCATGATCGTTACATATAAAAACATGATAGGCCCATGTAGTACCTGCAGCCATTCGAAACCAATAGCAGGAAAAAGCAGGGGCGGATCTACAAACGCTTCTTTAACGCCTCCGGCAACTATTTGCATCAGGCATTCTACAAACATCATCAGTCCAAACAATATCCGGAACACAACAAGTGCGCCGTTATCGGTTGCCTCAAATGCTTTAGTTCTCATGCTTATGTTTTGACTCATCGATGCCCAAGATACAACGCTAATAAAAAAGCCTGCATCCGCAGGCTTCAAATTTTTATACGAGTTCTTTTAGTTTTTCTATTACGGTGTCTATCTCTTCTTTTGTGTTTTGCTTGCTGAAGGAGAATCTTATGGGCACCATATTTTCGCTACGTCCGTTATAAAGCGCTTTAATAACATGGCTGATGGAATTAGCACCGCTGCTGCAGGCGCTGCCACCGCTCACACAAATACCTGCCATATCCAGGTTAAAGAGCAGCATCTCAGACTTGTCCGTCTTGGGGAAGGATATATTTAAGACAGTATATAAAGCCTTACTTCCGTTTTCTCCATTAATAGTTGCCGCAGGGAAAGATTCAGTCACCCTTTGCGCCATATAGTCTTTCAACCCGCGTACATAGTCACTATCTTCCTGCTGCTTTTGCATGGCTAGTTCCAGGGCCTTCGCATACCCAACAATGCCATACAGGTTTTCAGTACCGGCACGCATATTGCGCTCCTGTGCACCGCCATTCAGCATTGGGTGTATCTTGATCTCTTCATTGATAAATAGGATGCCCACACCTTTAGGCCCGTGAAACTTATGGCCTGCTGAACTTGCAAAATGTATATGCAGCGAGCTCAGGTCTATAGGGTAATGGCCAATGGTTTGCACCATATCACAATGGAAGAGTGCATTGTATTTCTTACACAGTTCGCCCACAGCGGCAACGTCCAGCAGGTTACCAATTTCATTATTGGCATGCATCAGTGTTACCAATGTTTTTTCAGGGCTGCCTGCAAGTAAGCTTTCCAAATGCGCAAGGTCTACTTGGCCGTTCTCTGTAAGGTTTACAAAACTCAGCCTCGCCTGTCCCGACTTTGCGATATTTTCAGCCGTATGCAGGGTAGCATGGTGTTCTATTGGCGAAGTGATAACGTGCCCGCAGCCAAGATCGCGCACCGCAGCGGTAATGGCAGTATTGCTGCTTTCCGTACCTCCCGAGGTGAAGAATATCTCTCCGGGATTGCAATGCAGCAGTTTTGCCACAGTTTTGCGTGCGTTCTCAATGGCCATTTTTGTTTCACGGCCATAAGAATATATGGAAGATGGATTGCCAAATTTTTCAGTAAGATAGGGCATCATAGCTTCCAGCACCTGCGGATCCAGGGATGTTGTGGCGGCATTATCAAAGTAAATACGCTGCATTGTAGTAGTATTACAGGCTGCAAAGTTACTGTAAATCAGGCTTTATTAGGTTAACGCTTTATGCTCAGTATCCAATTTGTCAAATTTTAACGTTCATCTGCAGATGGGCCAAACATACCGGGTACAGGTACATCCAGCAAGCGCAGGTACACGCTAAGTTGGCCTCTGTGGTGCACCATATGTTGCTGCTCACGATGCAGTATTGCGGTGCGTGGCAGGTCGTATATTACATGGTCGCCCCTTCTAAGGCTCCAGTTCTTCTGCAGCTCTTCGTCTGTAGCTTTGCTTAGTGCGTCTACTGCTGCAGCCAGCCTGTTGTCATATTCTGCCAGTATCTGTTCCTTATTTTCAGGCAAGTTTGGTTTGTACACGATGCTGGCAAAATCAAAACCATCAGATTCCAGCAGCCTGTTCACCCATAAAGGTAATTCTGCCAGGTGCATAGCCAGCCTGCCCAGCGTCATTGATTTTTCATGCGGGCGCCATTCGAGCTTATCTTCAGGTAAACGTTCCAGTATCTTTTTATTACCCGCGGCGACTGCCTGCAATTGCTGTACATAGGTATGCGCTAAACTCATAGTAGTGAAAATTTTACCCGAAAGTAAAGATGCTATCGTAACTGCATGATTGTTATAGCTGATACGGGTATTCAATTATTTTCTCACCAGTTCCCAAAGTACTACCCCCACGCTCACTGATATATTCAGGGAATGTTTCGATCCCCATTGGGGTATCTCTATGCAGCCATCGGCAATAGCTAGTACTTCATCGTTCACGCCGGTTACTTCATTGCCAAACACAAGAGCAATGCGCTCATCCTCTTTCATGTTGAATTGTTCGAGAGAAATGCTGTTATGGGCCTGCTCTACGGCATATATCCTGTAGCCCGCATCCCTGGCAGCATTTATAGCTTCCATAGTGGTGGCAAAATGCTTCCATGCAACGGTCTCGGTAGCGCCAAGGGCCGTTTTCTGTATATCGCGATGGGGCGGGGCAGGGGTATAACCGCATAAATAGATACCCTCAGCAGCGAATGCATCGCAGGTACGAAATGCAGAGCCGACATTGTGCATACTGCGCACATCATCTAATATCACTAACACAGGATTTTTAGCTGCCTGTTGTACGGCAGCAGCATCTATCCTGCCCAATTCGTCCATTGTCTTTTTTGTATACATCGCGCTGTAAGTTGCCGGCAAAAATAAGAAGTGCCTGCACTGCAAAAGCAATATTTTTTGCGTCATTATTTTGTAATGATATAGTGCTTATTCGTATATTTGCAGCCAAAATCACAACTATTTATGAACACTCGGGAATATCAAAATGGTATTCAGTGGCAAACCCAGGAGGAAGAAGAACTCGCTGTCCTCACGGAAGAATTTCATAATCTTATAGTATGGAATGACGATGTGAACACGTTCGATCATGTGATCGCATCCTTGATGGAGATCTGCGATCATCATCCGGAGCAGGCAGAACAATGCGCGCTTATCATACATCACAAGGGTAAATGCGGTGTAAAGAAGGGCAGCTTTGATATACTGCGCCCAATGGCGGAAGCCCTTATTGACAGGGGCATACAGGCTACGATAGATTATTAGTAATATGAAATATATACAAGGAGCGCCCTGGAAACAGGGCGCTTTTTTAATGCACTACTTTTTCGATTTATACTCTACTAAGTAGCGCTGCAGTACATTGTTTTTAAACTGAAGCTCTACCAGGTCATTGTCAAACGTATAGCGCAGTTGTTGATTATTGAGGTCAATGGCCATGTTCTGTGGTATCCCCAGTTGCTTGATTACTTCGTCCACGGTAGCTTTGCCCGGTTCCAGGTATTGCGCTTTCCCGGCATTCCATGTGCCTGAGTTGAGGTGTTTGGCACTAAACTGGTAACGGGCAACGCGGTTCACTTTCATGTCCCATTCTATTTGCAGTGAATAGTCAGTCATGGCATAGCTCCAGCGCATCGTATTATTTGCGGTCATGCTTGTTGTAGGCTTGCCTATCAATGCTTCCACATCGTCTGTGGTAGATTGATACGGCTTAATAGAGGTCACATTGGGAAGCTTTGCTGCCTGCACTTTATCGGCAGCAAAGCTGTTTGCTGCAACCAGTAAGATGCAGCAGAGCAGGATTATCTTTTTCATAAGCTGGTTTCCATCATCAACGGAGGATAAGGTTTTTATATTGTTTCTTTCCCCCATATTATCACCCATTTAAGAATTCTTTATGCTTCCAACTCTAGTCCTTAGACCTTATTTTTGACCCTACTCAATTTTGATTATGAAGTATTTACTGTTACTGCCTTTAGCATTACTATCATTTATCGGCTATACGCAAACTGCAAAGAAGAACATTTCTCCCGATGATCTTTTTGTCAATAATACATTCAGCATGAAAAGCGTTCCCGGCTTCAATGCAATGAAGGATGGCCGCCGATATACCAAAATTGATCAACAGGATGGCGTTCAAACGATCAGGGTCTACGATCTGCAGACGGGCAAAGTCGGTAAAGAGATCGTTACCAACGAGGCCTTTACGGAAAACGGCAAGGCTATCCATATAGATGATTACAGCTTCAGTACGGATGAAACCAAAATAATGCTGAAGTCTGAAAGTCAGAATATCTATCGCCGATCGGTATTAAACAAAATATATGTGTACGACATAGCAAACGGTAAAAAATATACGATCGATGAAGAAAAGGTCTTGCATGCTACATTCTCACCCGATGGCAGCAAAGTAGCGTTTGTAAAAAACAATAACCTCTATTATCGCGACCTGGAAAGTGGTAAGACAATTGCCATTACCGATGACGGCGAAAAAAATAAGATCATCAACGGAAACTGCGATTGGGTGTATGAAGAAGAATTCTCTTTTACCCGTGCATTTGAATGGGCCCCTGATAGTAAACGCATAGCCTATTATCTTTTTGATGAAAGCAAAGTGCCGGAGTACACCATCCCGATGTATACAGGTTTGTATCCCGATAATTATACCTATAAATATCCTAAAGCAGGAGAACCTAATTCTATTATCCGCATCAGGATCTACAATTTAAAATCGCAGAAGACGGTAGATGCTGACCTGGGCAAGGAAACCGACCAGTATATTCCCCGCATCAAATGGACACTCGATCCTAAAGAGCTTTGCGTGTATAGGCTCAACAGGCTGCAGAATAAGCTGGAGTTCATGCTGGTGAATGCAGGGAATGGGGAGTCTGACGTGATAGGTACAGATAAGAATAAGTATTTCGTTGATATTAATAATACTCTTGAGTTTTTACCTGATGGAAAATCCTTCATCTTCAGCAGCGACAGATCGGGCTATACCAATCTCTATCGCTGGGATTGGGAAAAACGTAAACTGACAAACCTTACCCCATTTGATTACGACGTGGCAGACCTCGTGGCGGTAGATAAGGAAAAAGAACTGGTTTATTATACAGCCGCTGCGCATTCCCCAATGGAACGTAAACTCTATTCCGTAAAATGGAATGGCAGGCATACGGAGACCATTACACCCGAAGATGGTACGCATAGCATTACGCCGATAGAAGGCAACCATTTTTTCCTCGACAAATATTCAAGGTTGAATGAACCGCCCGTATATTATTTAAGGGATGCAAAGGGAGCTATTATCAGAACACTGGAAGATAACAAAGCCCTGCGTACCAAAATGGAAGAGTACAACCTGGGCAAGATCAGGTTTAAGAAAATGAAGATAGGCGAGGGGGAATATTATAATGCGTGGATGATCACACCTCCGGATTTCGATGAACATAAAAAATACCCGGTATTAATGTATCAATACAGTGGTCCCGGCTCACAAGAAGTTGCAGACCGTTTCCCGATCCGTGATTTCTTCTGGCACCAGATGCTGGCAGAAAAAGGTTACATCATTGTATGCGCAGATGGCATTGGTACCGGTTTCAGAGGAGAGGAATTCCGCAAAAAGACCTACCTGCAACTGGGCAAGCTGGAAAGTGAATCGCAGATAGATGTTGCCCGCTACCTGGGTACCTTACCATACGTTGATAAAGACAGGATAGGTATCTGGGGATGGAGCTTCGGTGGTTTCATGAGCAGTACCTGTATATTTAAAGGTGCGGATGTATTCAAGATGGCGATTGCAGTTGCCCCGGTTACTAACTGGAGGTATTACGATAATATCTATACAGAGCGTTATATGCGCACCCCGGCAGAAAACCAGGCGGGCTATGATGAGAATGCACCTGAGAAAATGGTTGGCAAGCTAAAAGGTAAATTCCTGCTGATACACGGCACTGCGGATGATAATGTGCATTTCCAGAATTCAGTGATGATGGTCAATGAAATGATCAAGGCGAATAAGGAATTTGATAGCGAATATTATCCTAATAAGAACCACGGCATTTCGGGTGGTAATACACGTAATCACTTGTATAACAGAATGACTGATTTCATTCTCAGCAATCTTTGACCGTAATTTGCGGTATGACAAGACTGGAAACGCGTATCATTAACTCGGTGCCCATTCGTATACTTACGGGCTGGACACGCAGGGTTATCGTGCCGGGTAGCACAGGATTGTCGCTTTACGAGATAGGCAGGTTCTTCATCCGGGAAACGCGTAATGCCAAGCTGAACGTACGTTGCGCGGCTGTTACCTACAATTTTCTGATGGCGATACCGCCTACCATGCTGTTCTTTTTCTCCCTGATACCTTATTTGCCATTGAAGGGGGTACAAAAGACGATATTGGACACCATGCGGATCATTATCCCCAATGCCAAAATATACCAGAATGTAAAGGGAGTGATCGTTGACTTTATGAATCACCAGCGGGGAGATGTATTGTCTATCGGTATCTTATTCACCCTGTTTTATTCATCCAACGGTATGATGGGGCTGATCC
Organism: Bacteroidota bacterium; assembly: GCA_018267955.1. Lineage (GTDB taxonomy): Bacteria > Bacteroidota > Bacteroidia > Chitinophagales > Chitinophagaceae > Polluticoccus. The sequence continues at coordinate 906,547 of JAFDXL010000009.1, read as the reverse complement.
GCAGCTTTGAAAAAAGCCATCTTACCATGCACCAGCAACGCTCTGGCTTCAAGCGCCGCTGGGTAGCTATTAAACTTACCATGATGTTGATAGGGGTGATACTGATGAGTATCGTCGCGCTCATCATCCAGCGAAACGATATTAACGATATACTTACGCACCTGATAGGTAATGTGGCATGGATCAAAGTATCCAGTATCATTATAGTGGTATTAATGATATTCAGCGCTATCTCTGTTATCTATCGCTATGGCCCTTCTTTCGAGGAAAAAGTAAATTTTGTGTCGGCCGGCTCTGTGTTTGCTACCATTATGTGCATTGTGTCAACAGTGGTATTCTTCTTCCTGGTAAACAACTTCATTAATTATAATAAAGTGTATGGCTCTATCGGTACTTTGATGGCGTTCATGGTGTGGATGTGGCTGAATACGCTCATCATATTGATAGGGTACGAACTGAACGTAAGTATATTATTGGGTAGAATATCTCGTGAGGAAAATGCAATACGTAAAACAAAGAAATAGCATCATTGCCATATTGTTCTTAGCCTTGATGCTGCACGCATGTAAGAATGAGAACCGCATGCCCGACAGGGTAACATTCACGGAGCATATTGCGCCGATACTATATAACAACTGTACGAGCTGCCACCGCCCGGGCGGTACCGCACATTTCGACCTGGTTACTTATCAGCAGGCGAAGAATTCAGGGTCGGCATTAGCATATGTTTGCAGGCAGGGTATTATGCCGCCGTGGCCTGCCGACCCGCATTATACAGAGTTTGTAGGGCAACGCACCATCAGCGAACATGAAATACGCCTGCTGGAAAAATGGGTGCTCGATGGAATGGCAGAAGGCCCCGCAGATAAGATGCCCAAACTTCCTGAATTCCCTACAGGTTCGCTTATCGGTAAGCCTGATATGCGCATACCTGTGCAGCCATATACTTTGCCTGCCAACAGTTTGGATAAATTTCTCATTATTAAAGTACCATTTGAGCTGCCGCGCGATACCTATGCAAGTGTAGTGGAGTTTATGCCCGGCTCAAACAATATCGTACACCATGTGAATGGCGATATGGTGGAGTATGATTTTGATAAAAAGAAAAATGTATTTGAAGGTGACCGTATTGTAGATATGGTCAACGACAGTACCATAAAACAGGCATTTGAGAAACTGGGCTTACCAAATGACGATGGCACTTATCCTAAGCTGAAAAAATCTGTAGTAAACTATCTGCCGGGTGTATATGGGCAGCGTTATCCAGAGGGCATCGGTGGCTTTAAGCTGCCGCGCAAAGGTGCCTTCCTGTTGAACGATCTGCATTACGGTTTCACAAAAGACAAGGCTATTACTGATAGCTCCTATATCAATATCTTTTTTGCTAAAACACCACCCAACAGGCCTGTTGAAGAATTTCAACTGGGTACTATAGGTATATCTCCCGTTTTGCCCGATCTGGTGATACAGCCCAATACGGTGAAGAGCGTTTATAGTAAATTCACTGTTCCCCAGGATATTTCTGTACTAACGGTAAATCCGCACATGCATTTGCTGGGCAAAAGTTTTAAAGCCTATGCCCTGCAGCCAAATGGGGATACCATCCGCCTGATATCCATTCCGCGTTGGGATTTCAACTGGCAGTATTTCTACACCTTTAAGCATATGGTAAAAATACCGAAGGGTAGTACCATCGTAGCAGAAGGAGTATATGACAATACAAAGCAAAATCTGAATAATCCGTTTACTCCACCTCGATTGATAAGGGACAATAACGGTAGTATGAAGGCAACAGACGAGATGTTTCAATTCATTATCACCTACTTACCTTACCAGGCCGGCGACGAGAATATCAGCCTCGACCCCACCGCCAAATAGTTAAAGAGTTTTAGCATTTTTATAATGCCTGTTCTCCCTAATTTTAGAGAAACAAAAACTCATGAAAAAGATATTACTCGCAGGTTTGCTACTTACTGCGGTACAGTCGTATGCACAATCCACATTCGAAACACTTGCCATTGGTAGCACTATACCGATGGGCGATGTGAATATGAAATCTACAGAAGGCAAGCAGGTATCATTGAATAACGCGAAGACGGACAATGGACTTATTGTGATGTTCTCCTGCAATACTTGTCCGTATGTGATCAAAAGCCAGCTACGCACCAAAGAGGTAATGGAGTACGCAAAAGCACACGAGATTGGTATGGTCATTATTAATTCCAACGAAGCACAGCGTGGTGAAGCAGACTCTTATGAAGCCATGGTGAAATATGCGAAGAAGCAGGGTTATACAGTTCCTTATGTTGTGGATGAAAAATCAAAACTTGCTGATGCTTTTGGTGCAAGTCATACTCCCGAAGTATTCCTCTTCGATGCCAATGGTAAGCTGATATACAAAGGCGCAATGGAAGATAACCCAGGCAGCCCTGCAGATTCAAAAGAAATGTACCTGAAAAAGGCAATGGACAATATGCTGGCAGAATTACCCGTAGATCCTAATACAACCAAATCTATTGGCTGTAGCATTAAAAGAAGCTAATTGTCTAATATGTTTTTTCTAATGTTTTGAAAAAGTTAATCCTTTCATATGTTTTAATGTTGTGTGCTAGTGTTGCAAAAGCACAGATATCGAACGATTCATTGAAGAATATAGGTAAAGGGTTATTTCAAAAACAAATTGAGAATAAAAGATTCAAAACTAATCGCAGTCAGGATTCACTTTTTAACATCTTTGTGGAGGAGTTGTTTCCTGGCTGTTTCAAGGAATTTAAAATTTTTCTTTATAGGGCAGAAAATGGATTCGGTGACGATATGGGATCAGCCAATGAACTTTATGTGTTTAGTTCAAAGACGGGTCTGCAATTAGACATAAAAAGTGTTGAAGAATTTAATCGCGAGTTTAGAAACAGTTCAGGTTTATGTAATTTGGATAGGTGTTACCTCTATTTGTTTACAGTCGAGAAGGTGAGGGAAGGGATGACAGATCCTGGCCTCTATCGTAAAGTACTAAACAATAACAGTGTTTTCCTGAAACAGGCTACAGCATTATTTCATCCATTTTGCTTTCCATGTGATTCCTCCGACTTTTTAACCTTGTACGGTGACTTGCACAGGCAAATTGAAAGTAACATTAGCCGCTCAACAAGAAATCATATATACATGTATGTAGTTTATAGAGCTTCTATAAATCTCTACGAATTTGTTTTTAGATCAGGTGGAATACTTGAGAAGGTGCGTAAAACTGCCCTGAAATAAATAGTACTTAATTGAAGAGCTTAAAACAGGCTCAGCTGGTTACTATCCGGCTTATTTTTCGGTGGCTTCGCCTTCCCAAATACAGTCCTCCCGCCATACTTCCACGATTCGTTCCGCTCCTTCTGCACCAGCTGTTCAAAATTATTGTTGGGTACAAATGTTTCCTCTACGCGCATAGCGGTTTTATGCAGGGCCTTTATGGCTTCACTCTTATCATTATCGCCCATCTTTGCAAGGCGTATCGCTTTATCAAGCACTTCTATTGCTTCATCATATACTTTCGTTGGCACCGGGAAGGGGTGCCCGTCCTTGCCGCCATGAGCAAAAGAATAACGCGCTGGGTCTTCAAACCTGCTGGGTGTACCATGTATCACTTCGCTTACCAGTACCAACGATTGCAGGGTACGCGGACCAACGCCTTCCAGCAAAAGAAGCGACTCCACATCCATCAATTCTTTTTCATGCGCCACGGCCAGCACGCTACCTAACCTTTTGAGGTTTACATCCTTGGCTTTAACATCGTGGTGGGCAGGCATATATAGCTGGCGGGCTTCATTAAGGATCATATCCGGATTTTCCTTTGTCAATTGAAGCACGCCGTCACGAGTTGTATCTGCTTTCAGATCTGTGAGATTTAAGATCAATCCCTGGTTATGGCCATATATAGAAGTGTGAGGCGCTTCAACAAATGATTTGATACCCGGCGAATGCCAGTGATACCTTCTGGCCATACCGTTGGCGTCATTCATACCTTGTTGTATCACCGCCCATTCTCCTTCATTGCTTACAATAAAAGAATGCAGGTATATCTGGTATCCATCCTGCACAGCGGTATTATCCACTTTCGCAGATAGCTTACTGCTGCGCACCAGCAGTTCTCCGTTCAGGCCTGTTGTTTCTGCTATCTTCAGTAATTCATTAGGGGTTTCGCGCGAGTGCTTGCCCTTACCGCCGCAGATATAAATGCCCAGTTCTTTGGAACGTTTATTTACCGTATGCTTTAAAGCACCCATTACAGAGGTGGTAATGCCCGATGAGTGCCAGTCCATTCCCAATACAGCCCCCAGCGATTGAAACCAGAACGGATCACTCATGCGCTGCAGTAACGCACTCTTGCCGTATTCCATAATAACGGCTTCCACAATAGCTTCTCCCAATTTGCCCATCCGCGTGTACAACCAGGCAGGTACCTGGCCATAGTGCAGGGGCAAATCTGCATGCGCACGACTCATACCTTAAAATTACGGCTAATAAATGAATTGCCCCGACGGATTAATGTGGGCAAAAAGAAAGCTACCTATTAGTAGCTTATCTAAATCTTATTATTGATTTGCTTCCTGTATCCAGGCCGATATTTTATCATCCAGTTCTTCCATATCTGTTTCCCATGATATATCTACCTGGTGCTTTTCAACAAGTGCTGCCGGGTTACCATTCAGGTTCACTAAAAAATCGTCCTCTTCGCTCGTTTCTTGTGCAGATAACTGTTCTGAAATGTAATCAATGATCTTTTTGATCTCAGCATTAGCTGCCTTATTCAGGGCGCTATCTTCCGGCAGGTAAGTGGTTATATCGTTGATCTCGATCATACGGCAAAGATAGGTTCCTCTCTCAATTCTCTGAAACCTATCATTTTGTTCCGTTCAGGGTCCCATACTTTCAGGCGAAAGCAGGCAGCTATCTCTTTGGGATGCAATGATGTTGTCCTGGCCTCCTGCAGTTCAGGTATCGCTTCCATCGCTTCCTTCAAACGGTAGAATGGGATGCGGCAATTGAGATGATGAATATGGTGGTAGCCGATATTGCCGGTCATGAATTCCATAAACGGGTTCATCACCATATAGCTCGACGATTCCATCGCTGCCATTTCATATTTCCAGTCCTCTTTATCACTAAATGTAGTGGCGGGAAAATTGTGCTGCGCATAAAACAGGTATGCTCCCATAGCACAGGCAATAAATATGGGCAGGAATATGGCGAACAGCCATACTTCCCATCCAAACAACGTAATGGCAAAGTAGGTGATGACACCATGCGCTATTAAAGTTATCAGCGAATCGTAATGTTTTTTCGGTGCACTTACAAATGAGCTAATACACATGCCGAAAATAAACATGGTAAAATAACCCATTAATATGGTGAGCGGATGGCGTATAAAAAGATACATCCTCCTTTCGCCCGGCGTCATCGATAAGAATTTTTGTTTGGTAGCTATAGGGTAGGATCCTATACTGGCGCTGAATAATTTGGAATTATGATTATGATGATAATCGTGCGAACGTTTCCAGATACTTGAAGGAACCAATACATACATGCCGTATAGGGTCATGATCACATCTGCCAGTACCGATCTATGCAATATAGCATGGTGCTGAAAATCGTGATAGATAATAAACATGCGCACCATAAGCAGGCCTGCCAGCACACTGAATACTATTTTGGCCAACAGGTAGGGTATAAGAATGGTTCCCGCTATCGCCGTTGCCAGCAGCAATAGGGTAGAGACAAGGTACAGCCAACTGCGGGACCTGTCTTCTTTCGTAAAAGGTTTGGTAGCTAATATCAGCTCTCTGCCTGTTCTCATTGTTCCACTAATGTATTTGTTGTTTGTTTGATGCGCTTGTGTTTCCACCTGCGGTGCGACCATAGCCATATTTCCGGTTGGGCAATAATGTCCCTTTCCAGCTTGCGGGTGTGTAGTTCAGATATTTCTCCTTCTGTAGTTGCTTTGGGTACTTCGCAGAGCATCTCCGCAAACAACTCATATTCACCCCGTTTTACCCTTTTCACAGTTGCATATACTACCGGATAGTTGATCTTACGTGCTATCAGTTCGGTGCCTTTGAATACAGGTGTGTCCTGGTTCAGGAAGGTGGTCCAGTAGGCGCTTTCAGGTGCCGGTGTCTGGTCAGCGATAAATGCTGTAGCATTTAGTTCGGCCCTGTTCTCCAGCATTTCCCTAAAAGTATCTTTCATGGCAATGAGTTTGGTGCCAAACCGTGTACGCATCTTATACATTAGCCAATCAAAATACTTATTGCTGATGGGATGATATATAACGTACAATTGCTGCTTTAATTGCAGGCTTACTGTATTGCCTGCCCATTCCCAGTTGCCGAGGTGGCCAAGCACTAATATGATGCTTTTATTTTCTTCGGCCAGTTTATCAAACAATACTTTTGCTTTCGGATTGAAATAGCAATGCTTCAGCATTGTCTTTTTATTGATCGTCAGCGTTTTGAATGTCTCGAGAAACAGGTCGCACAGATACTTGTAATAGTTCCTGGCAATGCGTTGTATTTCTTCTTCTGTTTTATCTGGAAATGAATTGCGCAGGTTGGCAAGAACCACATCCTTACGGTATCCTAATACGCGATATAACAACAGGTATAAGCCATCAGATACTGCATACAACGCAGGGAAGGGTAGCAGCGAAATAAGATAAATAAATGGCAGTGCCAGGTAATATATTATAGCTGACAATAAGAATTATTTTAGACTATTAGTAAATACTATAGTGCTAAAGATAATGCTTATAATGTAATTGAAATGTAAAAAACCTAAGTTAACGATTTACGTATTTTTAAAATCACCATTTTTGAGGTTGGTGTATTGCTTTTGTCTGCCACACTACCGATAGGAACCAATACATTGGTTTCCGGGAAATAAGTAGCTGTACATCTTTCAGGAATGCTGAACGGTATCACTAGGAATTTATGCGCTACACGCTCTACACCATCATGGTAGTTATATAGATCTACTACATCATTGGCTTTCAGTCCTGCACTGGTCATATCATATTCATTCATAAATATTACCCTGCGTTCATTATACACACCACGATAGCGATCATCCAAACCGTAAATCGTTGTATTGAATTGATCATGACTGCGGATAGTCATCATCATATACTCGTCCGGTGCCAGTTTTTGCGTAGTGATATCAGCAGAATTGAAAACGGCTTTACCTGAGAATGTATTGAACTTGCCTGAGCGTGCGCCATTGGGCAGGTAAAAACCACCAAGGTGTCTTACTCTTTCATTGTAATTCTCAAATCCCGGTATTACCAATTCTATATCGTTACGTATATAGTCGTAGTTTTCTTCGTAGAGGTCCCAGTTTACTTTGCTTCGCGATCCCAATGTAGCCTTAGCCATCCTGCAAACGATCACAGGTTCGCTCAGCAGGTTTGCAGATATTGGTTTTAGGTTGCCTTTCGACATTTGTATCACACCCATCGAATTCTCGCAACTTACAAACTGCTCTTTACCATTCAATAGGTCCTTATCGCTGCGGCCATATACTGGTAGTATCAGGGCTTCTTCACCATGTACCAGGTGGCTGCGGTTTAGCTTGGTAGATATATGAACCGTAAGTTTGCATTTACGTAAAGCTTCAGCGGTGTACAAAGTATCCGGTGTCGCAGAAAGAAAATTACCACCCATGGCAATGAACACTTTGGCCATTCCTTCATGCATAGCCTTGATGCAGTCCACAACATCGAAACCGTGATTGCGGGGCGGGGCAAAGCCATAAGTTGTCTGCAATTTATTCAGGAAAGTTTCAGATGGTTTTTCATAAATGCCCATCGTACGATCTCCCTGTACATTGCTGTGCCCGCGCACTGGGCAAGTACCTGCGCCGGGCTTGCCTATACTGCCTTTAAGTAGCAACAGGTTTACTACTTCTTTAATGGTATCTACGGCATTTTTATGCTGCGTCAGTCCCATTGCCCAGCAGGCAATGATCTTCTTCTTATTCTTAAGTACGTTAGCGGTTTCTTTTATTTGCGGGATGGAGATACCGCTTGCATCTGACAGTTCGTCCAGCGAATATTTATGAACATTAGCTATATAATTATCGTATCCGCTGGTGTGTTCTTTAATAAATTCATGGTCGAAAACAGAACCGGGCGCTTGCTCATCATCTTTTGCCAACAATGATATGATAGCTTTCAGCAAAGCCATATCACCATTGATCTTCACTTGCAGGAATATATCTGTCAACCTCGATTTGATGCCTAATACGCCTTTTACTTTCTGCGGATTGTTGAATCCCATCAGGCCGGTTTCCGGCAGTGGATTTACAGATATAATCGTAGCGCCATTTTCTTTAGCCTTCTGTAATGCAGAAAGCATACGCGGGTGGTTAGTCCCCGGGTTTTGTCCTAATATAATGATGGCTTCTGCTTCGTAGAAATCTTCCAGCGTTACAGAACCCTTACCAATACCTACAGATTCATTCAATGCCACACCACTCGATTCATGGCACATGTTGGAACAGTCGGGTAAATTGTTGGTGCCATATTCCCGCACAAACAGTTGGTATAAAAATGCAGCTTCATTGCTGGTGCGTCCTGATGTGTAGAACACTGCTTCATCCGGTGTGGAAAGCGAGTTCAGGTGACTTCCTATTTTCTTAAAGGCATCCTCCCAACTGATGGGCTGATAGTGGGTCGCACCTTTTGGCAGGTACATAGGATCAGTGATACGTCCTTTTTTCCCAATGCCGTAATCATCAAGCTCCGCCAGTTCTTTCACACTATATTTTGCAAAGAAAGCCGGATCAACACGTTTGGTGGTTGCCTCTTCTGCGATGGCCTTGGCGCCATTTTCGCAATATTCAGCGATAGAAGAGCGATGCCCATCGGGGTCAGGCCATGCACAACCAGGACAATCATAACCATCTTTTTGGTTCAATGCCAGCAAAGCTTTCATACCGCGGGCTACATCCATTTCCCCGAAAACGTGTTTTGCGCTGGATATCACCGCTGGTATACCTGCAGCCACATCTTTAGGTTTACCCAACTTGATGCCGGTAAAGGTTTCCGGGTTCTCTGCATTCGGCTGTATGTCTTTTTTTTCTTCGCTCATTATTCGTGTTTTAATAATGGGTTGTCGTATTGGTCAGATTGATCCTCTGTTATATTTTCATCCAGGCACTTAAAGTCCTTCTCGATCAAAATATACAATTTTTTACCGTTTGCCAGCTCGTGCTCATACTCAAATCCTACTTTTTGGCTGTTGGCCCATTCATGTGCCAGCGCTGCAGGCATGTACACCGTCAAAGCGCCATTTTCAAGATCAGCAGAAAGGTTTGCGCCATCATATTGTTGCAATGCATATACCAGGTTTTGCGTGCTGAATTCCGTACGTTCATCAATATAACCCTCTTTGTCAAATCGCTCCATTTCTGATTTGGTCAATCGCAGCCTTATTGAATTTCCTTTTATCCTGAGTTTCATTTGTTCTGTTTTAAAAACCGATACGTTCCGCCCCTGTATAGATATTAAATCTTTGATCTCGCAAAAAGCCTATTAAGCTGATCCCGAATTCTTTTGCTGTACTTACCGCCAGGCTTGATGGAGCGCCAACTGCGGCAACTATTTTTATGCCTGCCATAGCTGCTTTCTGCACCAGCTCAAAGCTGGCACGCCCGCTCAATAGTAACAAATAGTTATCTAAAGGCAACATATTGCGTTCCAAAGCCACACCTATCAGTTTGTCCAAAGCGTTGTGCCTGCCCACATCTTCACGGGTGAGCATCAGGTTGCCTTTGGTGTCAAACAAGGCGGATGCATGTAGCCCTCCCGTACTGTCAAATACCTGCTGATGCTGGCGCAATATATCCGGCAGTTTGTATATCAGTCCGGCATCAAAACGTAGTGTATCGCTAAGAGGAACGATATCACAAGTTGTTTTTACGGCATCTATAGAAGACTTACCGCATACACCACAACTGGAGGTAGTATAAAAATTTCGCTCGAGTTTGGATAGGTCAAGCGGGATGTCTTCTTTCAGGACAACCTGTACAATATTGTCGGGTATCGTAAAAGCTCCTTTTACCTGGGCATAGTTTTTCAGGATACCTTCTGTGTAAAGAAAACCGATCGCCAGCTCCGTATCATTTCCCGGCGTGCGCATGGTAACAGATATGCTTTTTTGGATCCTGTTATTCGCAGGTCCATAGTTCAGGCGTATTTCAAGTGGTTCTTCTACCGCCAATACATCTTCTTTATCGGTAATGTTACCGGTATTTACTTTCTTGATAGCAACCTGCGCAATTGCATTCTCGGGCATTCCTCAAAATTACTGAAAACAGTATAGATGTGATATATTTTGCTCAATTGTTATTACTTTCGTGTTCCTAACCAAAAATAACATTATGAAACTAAAAGCATTTCTTGCCATTCCTATGGTATTGATAAGCATGTCTTCCGGATATGCGCAATCCGACACAGGTCTTATAGCTCATTGGCCTTTTAACGGCAACGCCAACGATGCAACTGGTAACGGGCATACCGGTACTGCATACAACACTTCTTCTGGTGCGGGAATAACAGGAAAACCTAATACGGCCTATTATTTTGATGGTTCGAGTAGTTATATTACGGTTCCTTACCAGTCAGATTTAAATATCGCACGTTACAGCTTGTGTGCAGTAGTCAAGCCGACTGGCTTTTATCCCGGCCTTTGCCAGGGTAATATGATTATGGAACGCGGCTGGGAATATACTGCAGGCAATTATGAATTGGAGTTCACTGATAACGCATATAATGATTGTTATACTGATGATTCTACGAAATATGTTTTTGCTTTAGCAACAGGAAATGTTACAAATAATGGCTCGATTAGTAACTGGCAATATTCACCGCAAATTGTCCGCGATAATTGGTATGTCGTTGTTGGCACGTTTAACGGAACGGATACATTTAAAGTTTACATAAATGGGGTTCTCAAATCTGTCTATCCCGCGGCTGGCTCAATTGGTAGCTCTACCTATGGCATTAGCATTGGTGCTGGTATGATAAATAGTTCGTACCCATACTGGTATAAAGGGTTTATTGATGACGTACGAATCTATAACCGTGTTTTCGACGATTCTGAAATTAAACAATATGCCACCCGTATCTACATGCAGAAGCCAGATACTGTTTGTCAGGGCAAATCTCTCTCAGTTATAGCTAATCTTATTAACGGAAATTTTGTTCAGGTGCCCGGCAACGTATTCACTGCAGAGATATCTGATGCATCCGGCAGTTTTGCTTCACCTACGGTTATCGGTACTTATACAGTTGGTTCTGTAGGCACACCTAATGTCGTAACCATTCCTTGTACCGTATCTGCATCTTTAGCTCCCGGTGTTTATAAGCTACGTGTAAAAACTACAACACTGGCTATGACGTCAGATCTGAATGATTTGTACGTTTTTGCCGATTCTACGCCAACCGTTGCTGTGTCAAGTTCTGCTGGTACAACGGTTGCACAGGGTACAACTGTTGTTTTTACGGCCAATACATCCAGTGCAGGAGCAAATCCGTCTTTCAAATGGTTTAAAAATGGCGTATCGATCGCCGGGCAGACATCGGCTACGTACACTGCCATAGCAGGTGTTGATTTTGTAAACGGAGATATGATAACTACCATTGTTAAAAGTTCTTTGCCTTGCGCTACTGTCGATTCTGCAACAGACAAGATAATAATGAATGTAACGCTTGGAGTTAAAAATGTAACGCCCGATTGCAACATTCGTATATCACCTAATCCTAATAATGGCAGCTTCCTGCTGAGGGGCTATGTAAATGCAAATGATGTTAAAATGGATATTGTGAATGAACTGGGACAGGTTATTTATTCTCAAAACATCAATGTTGTCAATAATGTATTGGTAAGTGATGTAAAACTTGATAACGCGAGCAGCGGAGTGTATTTTGTTAGATTACAAGCTGAGGGTATTTCACAAATTGCCCGCTTAATCATTCAATAGATCATTTAGTTCTGTATTGTAACAAAGACAGCCTTCATTTGAAGGCTGTTTTTGTTTTTGGTATGTTTATTTATCTATTAATGCATTTCATCCAAACGCCTTTCTATCAATCGTCTTTCTGCATCAGACGGAACCAGTCTTAGCGCTTTTTGAAAATGCGTCCTGGAGTTAGCGATATCAAGATTTTCCGCATACAAGTCCCCAAGGATAGCGTGCAGCAAATAATAGTTTTCTAAATATTGTAAATGTGGAATTCGCTGAATTTCCTCCAGGGCGTCTTGAGCCCCCGATAATTCTTTGATCGCTATCGCCCGGTTTAGCAACACAATGGGCGAAGGAAGAAGTTGGCCGAGCAGATCATAATAGGATAGTATTGTCTTCCAATCCGTTTCAGAATAGTTCGTTGCTTTGCAATGTTCATAAGCGATCGCTGCTTCCAGGTGGTATCTATTAATACGGTCACCGGTTGCTGCCTTTTCCAAATAGTATTTGCCTAGCTGTATCATTTCTTTGTCCCACAGGCTTCGGTCCTGGTCTTTCATCAATACCAGGTTCCCGGCGGTATCTATGCGCGATGGCATCCTGCTTGTATGGAAGTATAATAACGCAAGCAAAGCGTATGTTTGGGGCAGGGCAGTGGCAGGGTAGTTGATAAGTAGTTTACACAGGTGTATGGTGTCAAAGGCCATATCGGGCCTTATTAATGTATCCTGGTGCGATGTGCTGTGAGCTTCGTTAAAAACCAGGTATATGGTTTCGAGCAGATTATCCAGCCTGTTGGTGAGTGCGTCACCTTCGGGGATCTCAAAAGAGATATTCTTTTCACGGAATACCTGCCTGGCACGGTAAAGCCTTTTTTCTATAGTGTCGTTGCCGGTAATAAAAGCCCTTGCTATTTGCGTTACTGAAAAGCCGCAAAGCGTTTTCAGGATCAATGCTATTTGGCCTTCCCGGCTTACGTGCGGGTGGCAACACGCAAACATCATACGCAACTGGTCGTCAAATACCTCTTCATCCTTAAAATAATCGTCGATAACTACAGTAGCCGTATATTCTGATTCCAGTAGTGGGTCTATCCCCGGCATAAAGGTCTGCTGCCGCCTGTTTCTGCGGATGATGTCGATGGCCTTATTCTTAACCGCGCGAAAAAGCCATGCTTCCGGGTTATCCGGAATGCCTTTTGCCTGCCATGTTTCCAAAGCCTTTATCAATATATCCTGTACAGCGTCTTCTGCCGTTTCTATGTTATGGGTGCCGAAAATGCGTGTGAGCACAGATACCAGTTTACCGGCATCTGCGCGGGTAATATCGGCGATAGCCTGCTGTACCCCTGTGGCTATATATTTAGCGCTGCTCAAGCCCGGTAGTAGAAGATTAATTATTCTGAAGGTTTAAAGTCAGTTTATTAAGACTGTTAACCAGGTGTTGATAGTTATGCTTAGCTAGATGCCTCATTGCAACGTTCCTGTTATAAAAACTTTCAAAGCTAAAAAAGTCTGGATATTCAACTCTCATTCTATTCCTGTCAGAAGGGTCAAATATTTTTTCAACGAATGAAATGGCTTTAATTAAATGAGGTATTGCTTTTTCCGGTTCATTATTCGATTTGTAGTACCAATGTAGTTCCCAGTACCCCATTACAAGCGTCTCATCCAGCTCAATAGATTGGTTAATAATATTCAAATATTCTTGCGGAGACTCCTTACCATTATAATAATGATACGCTGTCAGCAGTAAAAGGACAGCTTTGATTTTTTTGTTTTCAGTAACGCTTATGAAACTTTGAAGGTTCTTGTATGTTACATCGTCAATATATTCCAGTCTTTTTAATGTAGACGCATAAAGAACAAGCGGTTCTATGCTCTGTTCACGATCATACATGGCTTTTGCTAACTGCATACCATCATAAGTATCGTCCATAGTACCGATAGTTAAAAGCAGGGCTATTCTTTCAACTTCAGGAAGCTTTTCCGGGTAGGCACGGTAAAATTCACTGATTGCTAAAAGCTCCTCTCCGGATGCGCCAAAAATATCAAAAGGATCCATTGTGCAGGTTTACAAACAAAAATACAGCCATCACGGCTGTATTTTTGTTGCAGGGGCATAATTACATACCGTCCATCACCATGATTTCTCTTACTTCTACACTGCCGCCGGAATCACCGAAAATAGGGCAGGCAGATGCTATATTGCAGGCTTCATCATAGCCGCCAGCTTTTATAAGCAGGTAACCGTTCACTACTTCTTTGCCTTCTGCAAAGGGTGCGTCTGTTATCTTGTTAGCCGCGGGCATATGCCTGCCATCTGTGGCAAGAGGTTGGCCTGCTACCAGTTTCCCCTCCTTGGCAATATCGGCCATCCAGCCTCTCCATGCTTCCATACTGGCCTGCAACTCTTCGGGAGTAGTAGAAGTCTCATAGGCGCCGTTGTGCGATCTGAACAGCAAAAGATACTCTTTCATAAACAAAATGATTTTAGATGAATAATGAATTTGATAGTATGACGAACGGGAGATTACAATCCGGACAACATTCTAAAAAAATCATTAAAAATTACACTGTAATGATGATAATCAGGTTTGGTATAAACTAATTTATTAACTTTATATACAATGAAAAGTGCTCGCAAAAAGTCCTATTTACTAATACTATTGGCAACAATCGGTATTGTTGTATCCTGTAAGAAAACCAATACTAACAACGGCGGCGATGGTGGAGGAAATTCCGGTTGTTCTGTTGTAGAGATGAAACCATATGTATGGACTAATCCCTCGCGTTTCCCCCTAGCAACGATCCCGTCTGATAATCAGTTTACAGAAGAACGTATTGCCTTAGGTAAGCAATTGTATTACGACGCCCGTCTGTCAAATAACGGCGAATCCTGCAATAGCTGCCATAAGCAGAACATGGGTTTTGCAGGCGATAGCGTTTCTACTTTTGATAATGGCCTTTCCAAACCACCATTGGTAAACCTTGCCTGGTATAATATATTCATGTGGACGGGCAGGCTGCAGGGAACATTGGAAGATGTAATGTATGCGGAGGTTACTAAACGTTTCAATACTGATATTGGTAAGATCAATGCCATCCAGGATTATCGCGATAAGTTTTGTAAGTATTACGGTGTAAGCAATATAACAGCACAAGACCTGGCCAAGCCACTTGCGCAGTTTATGCGCGTACTAACATCAAGCAATAGCAAGTACGATAAATTTGTAAGAGGTGAGGGTGGATTAACTGATTATGAAATGAAAGGATATGATATCTTTTTCAGTGAAAAAGGAGATTGTTTCCACTGTCACGCTGCTGTAGTGCTCACCGATGATATGATGCACAATAATGGTATTGACAGCGTTTATGCAAAAGATATAGATAAAGGCTATTACAATGTAACGCATAGCGAATACGACCTGGGTAAGTTCAAAACTCCTAACCTCAGGAATGTGGCATTACGCACCGAGTTCATGCACGATGGCCGCTTTAAAACACTGATGGATGTAGTTAATTTTTATGATCATGGCGTTCATATACATGTCCCTTCTATCGACCCGATAATGACTAAACCAGCCAAGTTAAATGGCGGGCTGCACCTTTCAGAAGAAGAAAAGGCAGAACTGATCGCTTTCCTGAACACATTCACAGATACCACAATGACCAATAACCCATATTTCAAACAATAGGGTTATTGTTTATAATTACTGTTATTAATTAAGGTGCTGTCAGTAAGAGTATGAAGGAAGGCTATGACCTTACTTTGTTCCTCATTAGTAAGTGCTAATCCCGGCTTGCCGTTTTTAATTAATTTATCTGATAAGGTAGATGAGGGTATAACTCCTGAAGTATAATGCTTTAGTACTTCATTAAGTGTAGCAAATCTCCCGTCGTGCATATATGGATAAGTGACCGCCACATTCCTGAGTGCTGGTACTTTAAATTTGCCTATATCGACTGCGTTTTGCGTCACGCGATAGCGGCCCGAATCTGCAAATGTAGCATCAATCCCATTATTCTGAAAGCTATAATCTGTAAACAAAGGCTCTTTATGGCAGGATGCGCAATTGGTTTTAAATAATGCATAGCCATCTTGCTCTTCCTGCGTGAATTTCTCTTCTCCGGCCATTACACGGTCGTATTTGGAATGTGCAGATACCAGGTTGCTCATATATTGAGCGAGCGCCCAAAACATCTGCTGATCGTCAATGCTATCTCTATGGAAAACATTTTTGAATAGGGCAGGGTATTCAGGTGCGCGGTTCAGTTTATAAACGATGTGCTTTATGGTTTCGCCCATTTCTGCAGGATTGGTAAGCGGTGCCAGTGGCATTACTTCCAGGTTATTGACGCCGCCATCCCACATGAAGCTGGTATTCCAAGCCATATTAAAGATGGCTGGGGCGTTCCTTTTGCCTGTCTGTCCGTTTATGCCTTTACTAAAAGATACGCCACCATCAGAAAAAGCAAATTCCTGTTTATGGCAGCTGGCGCAGGATACGGTATTGTTTACCGATAAGAGCGGGTCATGGAATAATTTGCGCCCAAGTTCAAACCCTGCATTACTATAAGTATTGGGACTGTGCCTGTAATAGGCAGCCGGAAATGAAGCCGGCCTTTCAGGAGCATCGGCAGGCGGCATCGCTGTCATGCTTTCTTCCCGCTTTTTACATGCTGCTAAAAGGCCGCTCCACAAAATAATATAAAGAATGCGCTTGCGCATAATTACTTGCTAATGGCAGAAAGGTATATACCACCATAGAAGCTTTTAGCCATAGCAACGGCATAGGCGCCGGGCATATGTATCACGCTATTCACGCTCACACTTGGTGCGTTGTCCCATAGTTTGGATGGATTGGTGACCATTGTTATAGTTGGATTAGCGCCATTGCCAATTTGCATAGTCTTACCAAATTCTGCGGTATTTACGGTCACAACATTATATGGACCGCTAAAGCCACCCATGTGGAGTGCGAATGAACCTGTTGGGCTGTTGGGCGATCTTCCTTCAGCCTTCATCATAATGTAGCCGCTGTTCCAATCCCAGAACATACCATTTTGTAAGGATAACGCGCCTGTTTGCGCACCCGATACATTATGCAGGCTATCTACCCCCATAGTGTATTGCACTGCAGTATAATTCATGAATGGTACATCGGGAATGGTAATGGTAGAGGCTTCTGCAGATTGGGCATCCAGCAGAAAATAGCTATCCGGCATCGACCACCATACTCCGTCTGCCCGTTTTAGTTTAATGTTAGATACATAGTACCTTATATTGGTAAATATCAGCGTATCGCCGGTCTTTTCCTGTACCACCTTTTGTTCCAGCGTCAGTGGTGTTTCATTTTTACCCCAAACATAAGTAAACTGCATTTTTACAGTGCCATTAGCCGGCGCTGTTATGGTAGGGCTTTTTTCGCAAGACGAAAACATAGCGCCTATCGCTGCCATTGATAACAGGGTTAGCGTGTATATAGCTTTTTTCATAACAAAAAATTGTCTCTTCATCTAAAGTTACAGAAACCTGCGCATCTCAGACGATAATGGATATCAATATTTTAAGGACGAGGGAATATTTTTAACAGGTCTTTAATTTACTCCGGCGAAACCATAATCTTCTTCTGGCATTAGTGCCGGGTAATATAAAAGCATTATAAATTTTTATTTATTGATGGTTTCTAATCTCGTCTTATGAATGGAATATACTCAAAAAACATTAAAAACTCTCGCTGCCTGCGCTTTTTATAGATTTTATTAATATCTTTGCCGTCCCAAAAATTTCACTTAAAAGGAGGGACTAAACATTGGAAGAAAACCAAATTATTAACCAAACTGCGGCTCTGCCAGACAGCCAGAGCGGCGCTCACGACGATTTCGATTGGAGCGTAGACAAAAGGAACGTAGCTTCTTACAGTAAAGATAAGCGCGTTGAAATGGAAAAAGTGTATGACAGCACTTTTAAAACTATTGACGAAGCACAACTGTTGCAAGGTACTATCGTAGGCCTTACAAAAACAGATGCTATCGTTAACATCGGTTTCAAATCAGATGGCCTGATCTCTCTGAACGAATTCCGCGATATGCCAGATGTTAAGATCGGCGAAGATATCGAGGTAATGGTTGTAGAGAAAGAAGACAGGAATGGCCACCTGCACCTGAGCCGCAAAATGGCTCGTGCTGCACGTGCTTGGCAGAAGATCGTTGACTTCTACAAAACCGGCGAAGTGGTTACTGGTACCATTACCAGCAAAACTAAAGGCGGTCTTATCGTGGATGTTTACGGCCTGGAAACATTCTTACCTGGTTCACAAATAGATGTGAAACCTGTAACTGATTACGATCAGTACGTAGGTAAAACAATGGATTTCAAAGTCGTTAAGATCAACGAAGCTATCCGCAACGCTGTTGTATCTCACAAAGCGCTTATCGAAAGCGATATCGAACAACAACGCAGCGTTATCATTTCTCAGCTCGAAAAAGGACAGGTACTGGAAGGTACTGTTAAGAATGTTACCGACTTCGGTGCGTTCATCGACCTGGGTGGTGTTGACGGCTTGTTATACATCACAGACATTAGCTGGGGCCGCGTAACGCATCCTAGCGAAGTGCTGGAAAACGGACAGAAACTGAATGTGGTTGTTCTTGACTTCGATGACGAGAAGAAACGCATTAGCCTCGGTCTGAAACAATTGACTGCTCATCCTTGGGATAGCCTGCCTGAAGACATTAAGGAAGGTGCTAAGGTGAAAGGTAAAGTAGTAAACATCGAAGATTACGGTGCATTCCTGGAAATCATGCCTGGCGTAGAAGGCCTGGTACACGTTTCTGAGATCACTTGGTCTTCTCAGCCTATCAATGCGAAAGAATTCTTCCGCATGGGCGATGAATACGAAGCAGTTGTTGTAACCCTTGATAAAGACGAGCGCAAAATGAGCCTGTCTATCAAGCAACTGACTGAAGATCCTTGGGATACTATCGAAAATAAATTCCCGATCGATAGCCGCCACAAAGGCATCGTTAAAAATATCACTCCTTACGGCGTATTCGTAGAACTGGAAACAGGTATCGGCGGTATGATCCACATCAGCGACCTGAGCTGGATCAAACGTTACAACCACCCAAGCGAATTCACTAAAGTTGGTGACGAGATCGAAGTAGTAATACTGGGTATCGATAAAGAAAACCGCAAACTGTCTCTGGGACACAAGCAACTGGAAGACGATCCTTGGAATACATTTGAAACTGTATTCCCAATCGGTAGCGTACACGAAGGTACTGTTACCCGTAAGGACGATAAAGGTGCTACTGTTCAACTGCAGTATGGCCTGGAAGCTTACGCTCCTGCACGCCACCTGAAGAAAGAAGATGGCAGCGCGGTAGAAGTAGAAGCTGTATTACCTTTCATGATCATCGAGTTTGATCGTAATGACAAACGTATCATGGTTTCTCACACCAAGGTTTGGGAACAAGGTAAGGCAGACGAAAAAGAAGCTGCTAAGAAAGAAGCCACTGCTGAAGGTGAAAAAACCAAGAAAGCAGTTAAGAACATCCAAAGCAAGGTTGAAAAACCAACTTTAGGTGACCTGGGCGCTCTGGCTGCTCTGAAAGACAAAATGAAGAAAGCTGAAGGCGAAGGCGAATAAGCTGATTCAATATAGTTTTATTGAAGCCGCACCTATTTGGTGCGGCTTCTTTTTTATGCCTGTACTATTAGTTGTTTAGTTACCAAGTAGACTGGTTTCTCGTCGATGCCGGGCACTTATTGTTATGTCTGATAACAATGGCACAAATAAAAAAGACGCTCTATGAAGCGTCTTTTTTATTTGTATTTTGAACTGGCTTATTTACTGAATCGCAGGGCGGCTATTTGTCCTTGATAAACAAATTTCAGAACATAATTTCCGGGGGCTAATGAAGAAGTATTTAAGGCATTATTGCTGAGTTTCTGATTTTGTAGAACAGTTCTGCCTGTTATATCCAGCACATCTGCCGATAAGATAGTTTGATTGTCTAATGTACTTATGTGTAAGGAATTCTGTACGGGGTTTGGCCAGATTTTAAAATCTTTATTGTTGGCAAGTTTAAATACAGACTCCGAAATCGGTAGCTTTTTCAAAGCTCCTCCTGACGGTAAGGCAACCCATAAACCAAAATAA
Source organism: Bacteroidota bacterium (assembly GCA_018267955.1). Taxonomy (GTDB): domain Bacteria; phylum Bacteroidota; class Bacteroidia; order Chitinophagales; family Chitinophagaceae; genus Polluticoccus. Next base: position 886,374 of record JAFDXL010000009.1, on the reverse strand, counting down.
GGACCATTGGAATTGGCTGTTTGTGTAACAAATCCGGATGCCACTATTGCAACTGCCAGGTTCTGCAATCCCAAATTACCAAGGTCAGCATCATAATCTGTTGTTTTAGAGCCTTGGGTAAGGGATAAACGATGATAGGTAGCTCCCAGGGGCTGATAAGCGGCAAATGAGCCATAGCTGGCACCGCTAACTAGTGTATTGCCAGATTCTTTAAGATCTATAAGGGAGGCATCTGTACTTCCCTGCGCAAAACAAACGTCGGTATTGCCTGTGCTGGCAGCATCTTCCATAGCATTTTTGGTGTAATGCAGCACATAAGGCAACGCAGGCGTATATCCTTTGGAGCTCTGTATCCCATCAGCAAGGAAAATGTATTTTTTCCCGGAATCCAGACTTATAGATAAGTGGTAAAACTTATCGTTTACTGAAGAGCTGTTTTTCGGCGCAATATCAATATCATGTGCAGTTTTAGCTGTCATATCCATAAAAGCGCTTGCAGTTCTAAACGCAAAATTGTCCAGTATCCTTGTATTGTCTAAGTACACATCTACCGTATCTGCGGTAGTATCCGCGCAGTTATTGATGAATTGCGCGCGGGATAAAGCTTCAGGTGTTGTTGTTTGCAGTTGTGTCATTTGCCCGCCATTAGGTGTGGCAAGCCACAGTCCGAAAGCGGCCCCGTTGCTATTGCTTGAAGGATCCATAAAGCCGGAGCTTACGATAATACAAGCCTCATTTGTCAGGTTTTTAGTAGCAAAATCTGCGTTGTAGGTATTGATGGTTTTACTGCCGGTAGTATTAGTAAGCCTGATCTTAAAATCGGATGTAGGTGTAGATGTGTACCCCGCTGTAAAATTACCATACGCCAGGTCATTGCCCACCATATTCAATCCTGATCTTACATCAAGAGTGGGAGCATCTGTCGACCCGTTCATAAACACATAATCGGTATTCCCGCTTACAGATGCATTTAAAACTGCATTATTTAAAATATCGATGCTCATCTTTTTATAGGGGCTATATCCGGATGCACTGCGCACACCGTTAATAACTGCAATACACGGCGTTGGTGTAGTAAAAGTTATAGACCTGGAAAAAAAGGTGTCGTTAACCGTAGCACTGGTAGCGGGGGCAATGCCTATTTCCAGTTTGTTTACAGGTACAGTAAAATAATCTGTAAATATAGTAGCTGTCCTAAAATTAAGATTGTCTACTGCAAGTATACCGTTGACGTATATATCTACACCATTAAGTGAAACGTCTGCACAGTTATTGATAAACTGCATTTTTATGGCCTGTGCACCGGCATCTATTGCCCCGGTTGATAGAAATAGAACAGCTAGTAGAGTTTTTACCCTCATAATCGGATTTTAAGTGTTATCAAGTCAATTTTTATATCTATAAATATAGCGAAAAATGAGCTTCCACGCGTTTGTCATATTCTTTATAAGTCAAACCCTATATCAAACTAATACAGTAAATTGTATTTGATATTATTATGAATAAAAGATCTGTACAGCTAAGGGTAAGCTTGTTATGGATGGTCTTGTTGCTTTCTGTAAGCGGTATTACCATTGCGCAGCCTGCTGACGTCAGCAGAATAAGTATAAAGAACAACACAATAACCATTACTGCCAACGCAGATGCATGGTATCAGGATATTGCCAGGCATTATGCAGCTGGTAGTGTGCAAGCCCTGGTGCATCTTACACGTCTGCCCGGTGTGCAAGACCGTTCTCTCCTTGCTGTTGCGGGTATTCAATTGCAGGATTATATTTATGACAAAACCTATATCGCTACTATAGACGTTTCTAAAAAAACAAGTAGCCTGCCAGGTATTATTTATGGTTTCACAGATGTTAACCCTGCTTGGAAACTGGATGATGTGCTTTTAAAAGCAAAGCCTCAAAGCGAAATGCAGGTATTGGCCTCATTCTTTACAGACATCCCTGCCGATAGTATCGAAGCTAATATCAAAAGGCTGGGTGCTTCCATTATACCAAATGAATTGCAGGGAGTACATGTGTACCAGTTACGTATAAAAGCCGGTTTGCTATTGCAATTGGCAGGCTTTTATGGCTTACAGTATATAAGTAAATACAATACACCGGTTCCTTTAAATTTTGAATCCCGTTGCGCCTCCAAAGCTGCTATTGCATCACTACCGGTAATGTACGGTGGTTATGGTTTAAGGGGAGCTGGTGTTACCGTAGGTGTTGGCGATAATGTATCGGGCAACTTCCATATAGATCTGAAAGACAGGATTATTAATTACAATCCGCAGCCATATACAAATCACGGTGTACATATAAACGGTATTGTAGGTGGTGCCGGTATAATGGATGTCAAAGGGGAAGGCGTAGCGCCTGAAGCCAGGCTCATCGATCATTTGTTTGATGCTATCTGGCAGCGCACAGGCACTTTCTTCCCACAGTACAATATGACCATTACCAACAATTCTTATGCCGCCGTTATTAACGATTGCAGCTATTCCGGCACCTACAATGCTTTGTCTGTGGCGGTAGATAGAATGTCGCTGCAATATAATAAGGTGCTGCATGTTTTTGCCGCGGGCAATGATGGTTTGCTCAATTGTACGCCTTACCCCAATGGTTTTGGAAATGTATCCGGTGGATACCAGCCTGCAAAAGATAATATTGTTGTTACCAGCACCGATAAATATTATGTCGATGCTGATGATGCATCCCGTGGGCCCGCAAAAGATGGCCGGTTGAAGCCGGAGATCACTGCTGTAGGCCGGGGAGTAGTGTCTACAACTAATACTGTGGAATACCTGGAAGCGGGCGGTACCAGTATGGCATCGCCCGGTGTTGCGGGTGGACTTGCCCTGCTTACAGAGCGGTATAAACAATTAAATGGCGGTACCAATCCCAATGCTGATCTGCTAAAGGCGGTATTGCTGAATGGCGCTATGGATATGGGCAACCCGGGCCCGGATTATACTTTTGGCTTCGGCTTCTTGGATGTGTATCGTTCCCTGCAGATGTTGGATAGCGGCAGATACGCAACACGTACCATTTTAAATGGCGGGCAGCAGGATATAGACTTTGGTGTTCCTCCTAATACAGCTCAGTTAAAGGTGATGTTGTATTATCACGATGCGGTTGCTAACCCGCTTGCGTCCACAGCTTTGGTAAATGACCTCGATCTGCAGGTTGCTGGACCTTCCTCTGCTATTCATACTCCACTGGTATTAGATCCTTCACCTGCCAACGTACAAAATAATGCAAAAGAAGGCGTAGACAGGCTTAATAATGTGGAACAGGTTACAATAAATAATCCTACCCCAGGCACGTATATTGCCCGGGTAAAAGGTTTTAATGTACCCTCAGCCTCTCAGGATTTTGTTATTGCCTATGACTGTATACCTGTAGGCGTCATGCTGGCTTACCCAACAACAGGAACGGCTATCATGGCTGGCGATAGCGCACGTTTATATTGGACGGCATCCGACAATTCCAATTCCTTTACGCTTGAATATAGTACGGATGGTGGTGTAAACTGGACGGTTCTTTCCAATACCATTGGCGATTCTGTACGCCAGTTCAGGTGGGGTGTACCATCCAATATCAGTAGCGGTAAATGTAAAATGCGCCTTACTCGTAATGGCACCGGCCAGCAATATACCACAGGCCTGTTTGCTATTACTCCTCGCCCTGCTGCCGCGTTGGATGGCGTTCAATGTCCCGGCTATATTCACATAAAATGGACCTCAGTACCATCTGCCTCCGGCTATGAGGTGATGATGAAAAAGGGTATTAAAATGGTGGTGGTAGATACAGTTACCGATACCAGTTACACATTCAGCGGGCTCGCTTTAGACAGCACCTATTATGTTGCTGCCAGGCCTGTTGTGGATGGTATGAGCGGTTATCGCAGTCCGGCTATTTTCCGCACACCTAAGGATGGCAATTGCACGGGCCATATCTCCGATGGCGATTTGATGATACAAACTCTTGCAAAGCCATCAACCGGGCGTAAACTTACAAGTACAGAATTAACTGCTAATGAAACTTTATCGGTATTGGTACGCAATCTCGACGATGTAAAAGTGGATAGTTACAGGGTATCATATAGCGTCAACGCAGGTGCCTGGCAATCCAGGGTGATGACCATACCGATTGCGGCAAACAGCGTTGGCCTGGCAACCATTCCCGGCATCGACCTTTCCGCATTGGGCATATATCAATTACGCCTCGCTGTTCAGAATCTCTCTGCTACTGATCCGGTTACTGCAAATGATAGTATTATGAGGGTACTAAAACAGTTAGATAACCCACCTGTAAATCTTGCCGGTACTTTCACCGATGGGTTTGAAGCCTGGGATGCCCTGGAAACGGAGAATGATAGCATAGGTATTTCTCCCGATGGCCGTTGGGATTATCACAATGAGAATGATACCTGCCGTTTGAGGAGTTTTGTAAACTCCACGATCACAATTACCGGTAATCGTTCCATCAGCCTTGATGCTATTTACAATGCAGGTCGAAACCATGCTAATGAATTTACCGGAACGTTCAATATGAGTAATTATAATGCTGCTAATGATGAAGTACGTCTTGAGTTTGATTATATATTGCACGGCACACCATTGGCGCCTGAGGATAATGCTGTTGCGGTTCGCGGTGCTGATACAAAGAATTGGTCTAAATTATATGTATACAAAACTTCAACGGCTGGTTCCGGCAACGCTGTCAATTCGGGCTCTTTATCTATAACTGATGCTTTACAGGCTTCCGGTCAGGCTTTCACCCCCAGTACGCAAATTGATTTTCTCCAGGACGATAAATCGCTCATTAGCGAACGGAATTATGGATCAGGTGTCACCATTGATAATGTGAAATTATACGTGGTGCAAAATGATATTCAATTATTATCTGTTGTTACCCCCGGTATAATAGAATGTGGCTTAAATGGGCAGGTACCATTGGTTATCAGGTTGCGCAATGGTGTTAACCAGGCACTTAATAATGTGCAGCTTTACTATAGGTTTGATGGCGGCCCGGTAGTCAATGAAACGCTTAGTACACTCGCTGGCAAACAAACAATCGATTATAGCTTTAACGCGCTGATAGATCTCTCCAAAACCGGTGGACATACTCTGGACGTATGGGTTGCTGCCACAGGCGATACTTATACAAGGAATGATAGTATTTTAAATTACTCTTTCCACAACCAGCCGCTTATCTCATCATTCCCATACAATGAAAACTTTGAAAATGGGGACGGCAGTTGGTACACAGAAGGTACTTCAGATTCCTGGGCCTACGGTACGCCTGCGTCTCCGAAGATAAATAAGGCTGCGAGCGGCACTAAAGCATGGAAGACCAATCTCAGCGGTAATTATAATCCGCTGGAGCTTTCTTATTTGTATTCACCATGTTTCGAGGTTAGTTCGCTTAGATATCCAAAATTCAGGTTTGCCATAGCACACGATATAGAAGATTGTGGAATCGTCCTTTGCGACGGCGCGACTTTACAGTACAGTACCGATGGCGTTAACTGGCAGCGGCTGAATGACTCCACTCAAAGTGCTAACTGGTATACCGATACTTCCTATAATATCTGGACAGGCGAACGAACCGATTGGCATAGTGTTTCTGTAAACCTCCCCAAGGGGCTACAGACAGTACGTTTCCGTTATATTTTCTTCTCAGACCAGGGTAGCGAAAAAGAAGGGTTGGCTGTTGATGATGTGGAGGTCTTTGATGATATCCCCGTGCCGGCAATAGACAACCTCCTAGGCATAAGTCCTAACCCTACACGGGATGGCAAGCTGAATATAGAGTGGAGTGCTGTTGGTGGTACCGATCTGCAATTGGCAATGTTCAATTCCATAGGCAGGCAGGTGTTTACGCAAACCATCAAGTCTGATGCAGGGTATAACAAGGCTACGTTGAACACACCACATTTTTCAAGCGGTGTATACATCTTGCATATCATTTTAGGCGATAAAAAGTATGCGCGCAAAATTGTTTACCTGTAATACTATCGGTTGAATAGTATTTTAGCATAGAACGATGGCTTTTTGAAAAGCTCTCGCAAGTTCAGGTCTGTGAACATAAAACTGATGGTCTTGCTCAGTTCCGGGCTTTTGTTTGCTTTATTAGCTATCAGGTTGAACAACCATGGAAACCTGCAAAGACGTTGCAGCGAGGTGCTAAGTTTTAGCTCATTGCCAAGGCGCTTATATAGCGGTCCATCGTATGCCTCTTTCAGGAACGCTGCATCATATCTGTTTTCATGTACAGCCTTCTCTATAGCGTAAGCAGCCAGCATGCCGCTATACAGGGCATTGCCTATTCCTTCTCCGCTGAAAGGATCTACCAGGCTGGCCGCATCACCTGTCAGCAGGAAGTTGTCTCCTGATACCGGTAATAACTCTACCCCCATAGGCAATCCCCAGCCCTGTATTTTATCTACCAGCTTTGCATTGGCAAACCGGTGACTAATGTTAGGGTTGTTTTTGATGGCATCCAGCATCTTTTCTCTCAGGTTTATCTTTTTACTCCTGATGCGTTCCGACAGTATGCCCACACCTACATTCGCCATGCCATTCGGCATAGGGAATATCCAGAAATAACCCGGTAGCAGTTCCGGTAAAAAATGTAGTTCTATAAAATTCTCCTGGTGCAGTCCGGTTACGCCTTCATAATATCCTCTTAGTCCCACCGTATATGCTTTGTGCGAAAAGTGCTCACCCAACATGGTTCTGCGTGTAATGCCCTTATCGCCATCGGCGCCTACTATCAGCGGCGCGGTAACTTCTATTGCTTCGTCGCCCTGCATAAAACTTACGGTAACGGTTTTATCAGCATTCCGCACAATAGTCTTTACGTTGGCATCCTGGTAAATTGTAGCGTAAGGAGAGGGTAGCTTTTCAAAAAGGTAATTATCAAATACCATCCGTGGGGTAGTGAAGCCCGGGGCTGTTTCACCCGGCTGCCTGCTGGGGTTGTAGGGGATATTAATAGCCCTGCCGTTTGGAGCCACCATAATAATACCATGGCTCGGCATGAAATCCGTCTCGCGGCTGAATATTTCTTTTAACCAGTCGGGATTGGCTTTGCGTAGCACAAATGCAGTCTTACCGCTGCATCCGTCACCGCATACTTTGTCGCGGGGGAATACTGCTTTATCTATGATCACATGGGGAATGCCCGCTTTTGTTAAATAAATAGATGTACCCGCGCCCGCCGGACCTGCTCCTATAATGATAACCTTTGTGTCTATGCTCTTAGCCATAATCGATGTGCGGCAAATTTAGGAGGATTATGGTATGATGGTTTGGTATTTTATAAAAACATACCTAATTTTATTAGGTAAATACCTCACTAAATTAGGTAACAAAAGAATGGAGCCGAACCCGGTAGTAAAAGGTAGTCTTACCACCATCATCCTCAAATTACTGGAAGATAATGGGCGCATGTATGGCTATGAAATGACGAAAGCCGTGCGGGAGAGTACCGCAAACAAGATGAGTATTACAGAAGCAGCGCTGTACCCTGCATTGCATAAACTGGTAGAAGATGGTTTGCTTACCACTACCAGTGAAAAAGTAGATGGCAGGATACGCAAGTACTATGCACTCACCAAACAGGGAAAGAAAGAAACTCACAGTAAGATACAGGCGCTAAAAGAAGCGCTGGATTCCGTTCAGCTAATATTAAACCCCAAACTGAGCAATGGATAAGATCATATTGAACAGCGAGCAATTACAGCAATTGAGGAAATTTATCAACTCTCGTGGCTTTAAGGATGAGCTGGTAGTAAATGAGATACTGGATCACTTTGCATGTAAGGTAGAGGAGGAGTTAGCTAAAGATCCCCGTATCGATTTACAGGTTGCCATGCAAAATGCGCACCGTAGTTTTGGCACATTAGGCTTCTATGTGATACAAGCCAATTTCGAGAAGAACACTCGCAGTCGCTATCGCAAATTATATTGGCAAAGTATGAAAAGTGTGGTTTTGTCCGTACCATATTTGCTATTGAGCATTGGACTATGGTGGAGCATTTACAGGATGTCTGTATGGGATGCTACTATGGGATACTTCGATTACTTCGATAACAGTTATGTTTCAGACCTTGTTATGCTGGGGATGTTTGGCGGGATGTTATATACCTTGATTCGTTATAAGCCACATCATAATTACTATTATCAGATGGCAAGGCAAACAAGCGCATGGTATGTACCAATGTGGTTTGGAATTATTGCCGGTAACAATGGCCATACTCATATACAGGCACATGCTATCTTTAATGCCAGCGTGGCAACAGTAAGTTTTATTTTATTGGTAACAGAATGCCGCTTGCTTAAAGCTGCATCTGTAGATTACAATGAATTCAAGCAATTGACTGGCGAATAAAAATAAAGGCCTCCGTCAAGGAGGCCCTGCTTTCTAATATCAATCTGATTACTTTTTCATATACATCACTTCCTTTACCAGTTTCACCGTACGCGGTACATCCGGCAGGTAAGCTGCTACCAGGTTGGGTGCATAGTGCATATTGGCATCGGCAGATGTAATACGGCGTATCGGTGCATCCAGGTAATCGAATGCATCTTTTTGCACCCTGTAGCTGATTTCTGAAGATACAGAGCTGAATGGCCATTGTTCTTCCACGATCACCAGGCGGTTGGTTTTCTTTACAGATTCTATAATAGTATCAGAATCCAGCGGGCGGATGGTACGCAGGTCTATTACTTCTGCTTCAATGCCTTCTTTGGCCAGTTCTTCAGCAGCGCCCAATGCCACTTTCATCATCTTGTTATAAGATACGATGGTAACGTCCTTACCGGCGCGTTTGATGTCGGCTTTGCCTATAGGTATCAGGTACTCTTCTTCGGGTACTTCGCCCATTTCACCATACATTACCTCACTTTCCATAAATACTACAGGGTCATTATCCCTGATGGCCGATTTCAGCAAGCCTTTAGCATCATATGGATTGGATACGGAGATCACCTTCAGGCCCGGTATGTTTGCATACCAGCTTTCAAATGCCTGCGAGTGTTGTGCACCCAGCTGACCTGCAGAACCGTTAGGCCCGCGGAATACGATAGGGCAGCTAAACTGGCCTGCACTCATCGATACCATTTTGGCCGCGTGGTTCAGTATCTGGTCCAGTGCCAGTACGGCAAAGTTCCAGGTCATAAACTCTATCACCGGTCGGGTACCGTTGGTGGCGGCGCCTACGCCTATAGCTGCAAAACCTAGCTCCGCTATCGGGGTATCTATCACCCTGCGTGCTCCAAATTCATCAAGCATACCCTGGCTTACTTTATAAGCCCCGTTATATTGTGCTACCTCTTCTCCCATCAGGAATACTTTGTCATCACGACGCATTTCTTCTTCTAATGCTTCGCGTAAAGCCTGGCGGAAAGGTATTGTGCGCATGTTTGCCATATTATTATATGAATGCCCTGTTTTTAAGGGCGCGTAAAGATACTAAGTAAACGGATTATTTGCTATCAGGACGAAAGGTTACTGTGCTGGTGCCGCCATTATCATTATAACGCAGCTTTAAAGAGGTGTCGCTCAGTGATACGATCTCCATCTTTATGCTCACAGCATTAGGTTTACTTTTAGGTTCTGTAAGAATAAGACTGCCGTCTTTGTCAATAGACCATTTGCTGGAATCTGCCTGTCCGCTGAAGTTCATGATCACAACACCATCTTTCTTAAAGTCGAACCAGGTATTTTCTACGGCATGGTGCTGCATATCTTTCATATCCTTCCATTCTGCTTTCAGCGACTGACGAAGGCTGTCCACATTACGAAAACCATATATCTTCTCATTGGTCTCTGCATCCGTATTCCGGCCAAATGTATCCAGGAATACCTGGCGATCTGCAATAAGAGAATCAAGCGAAGGGTTGGCAACAGACACTGCTCTCCATTTCCTCGCTATCATATCTTTCTTATCTCCTTTGCATGAGTACAGTGCTACTGCCAGCGATGCAAATAATATTATCTTTTTCATGTATTCTTATGGTAGTATTAGTTTGAAATAGTCTTTCCACTCACGACTGCGGAGCAAGTTTTCCAAAGCCGGAAATACTGATTGATCCGTGACGCGGGAATAAGCCTTCTTTAAAAAAGTATATCGTTCAGGATCGTTTTCTAAAGTTCCAGTAAGTATTCTTACTTGATTGGTAGTGAAGCAGTTATCTGATGTTTTATCAAGCAGATATTTAAGTCTTGCCGATTCGGGTTTGCTTTCTGCTTTCTTATATATAGCATCAAACAGGTCATTATCTGCAGCATGCGGGCAGTCGCTGTTTACAATAGCTACTTTGCCCTTAAAATCTTCATCGCTCTTCGGGGTATTATCGCTTTCCAGTATACGGGTGTTATTCAATTCCATATCCATGAAAGCCGGGCTGGCATTTCCTGGTTGATTCGTAGTAACCGAGGTAGTTGTAGCAGGAGTGCTAGCTGCTAAGTTGGTAGCTTCAGGCTGAAGCTGTTCTTGATTTTCTGCTGCAACTGAGTTCTGTATTTCATTGGTTTGTAGATTGTTATATTCAGGAACTCTGTCGTCTGACTCTGAATTGCCATCCCTTAAATAGAACTGTTGGTCAATATCATACAAAGAGAAACTTTCTCCTTTCCTGGTCAGTAAAAAGCCACGCGACCCGCCTTCTGGTACCAATATGGTAAACTTCTGTGCAGGATACGCGTTCTGCTGAAATAGTATCTGGATATGGATGGGGCCGGGTGTTAGCTCCGGGATAATGCAGTAGTTTTTACCGTATCGTGGTAGCATCTCATCTTCAAACTTCACATAGAATGGGGTCTGCTTATCGCCCTGTATATATATGTAGGAAAATTGATCCGCTGCTGCTTTTAGCGACGGTATAGACAGTAATACTGCCAGTACGATCTGTTTCAGTAAATGTTTCAAGGTCTATTCCAATTCTATAAGTATGGCTCCTTTTTCTACCGCCGTTCTTTCTATTGCTTTAATTGATTTAACCGTTGCATCTATACTGGCTTTCAATACGTTCTCCATTTTCATCGCTTCCAGTATCAGCAATCCGTCCCCTTTTGATATCTGTTGGCCGGGCTCTACCAATACTTTAAGTATCATGCCAGGCATAGGGGCTTTTACAGGTTCTGCTTTTTGCATAGCCTTCAGGTCCATACCCATGCTGCTGAGCAGCTGATCGATAGGTTCTTTTATCGCGAGTGTGTATGGCTGTCCGTCTATTTTTACAGTCAGTTCTTTGTTTTTGGTATCTATCTTTTCAACTGTAGCAGTATAGCTTTGGTTGTTATACAAAATGCTGATCAGTCCATTGGGTTGCATTTGTATATCCAGGTTTGCCGGCTTATCGTCTATTTGCCATTGGCCGTCTTCGTTTGTTATAGCAAAGGTCTTCTTGTTATTTACTGTAGCCTGCAACATGTGCGTGTGTAAATTAGGTCACAAAAATAATCATTTAAAGGTCTGCATTGTTATCTTTTATAAGATATACCCTCTATAAGGTGATGGTATAACAATACCGGATGCTTACTTTAGCATTTTTATAAGATTTGATGAAGGGTAATTCTATAGCCGGGCAGGTAATATTGTTTGTTTTGCTCGCCGGTGTCATCTCTTCCTGCGGACCGAGCAGGAGAGCAAAGAAAAGGGTGCAACTGGATACGATAACCGTTTCTGCAAAAAATAATCCGCTGGATATTTACAGGGAAACTTCAACTAGATCCTGGGAGCTGGTAAATTCTCATGTTGCATTGAGCTTTAATTATAAGGACAAAACAGCACAGGGAAAGGAATGGATAACTATGCATCCTTACTTCTATACTACAGATTCAATAGTGCTTGATGCCAAAACAATGAAAATTGATTCTGTTTATATAGAGGATGTTACCGAAGGTAAAACTTTAAGTTATTCTTACCATGACGACCAACTTTATATAAAGTTACATAAGAAATACTCAGCGTCAGACACTATCAAATTATATATTAAATATACGGCAATGTCTTACTCGGGTAAGGCCGGTGGTAGTAGCGCCATAGCGGAGGATAAAGGGTTGTATTTTATCAATACAGATAATGCTATTCCTAATAAACCGGTACAGGTTTGGACGCAGGGCGAAACAGAATCTAACAGCCGCTGGCTACCTACCATAGATAAACCGAACCAAAGAACTACAACAAGATTAGAGCTTACCGTAGCCGATAGCTTCACTACCCTGAGTAATGGTAACCTCGAGCATCAGTTCAAGTCTGCCAACGGAATGCGAACTGATGTTTGGGTGATGGATAAACCAATACAGGTATATGCCATCATGTTTGCAATAGGCAAATTTTCTATTGTTGCAGATAAGGATTGGAACGGGAAACCGGTTAATTATTACGTGGAGCCTGCATATGCACCTTATGCAAAAACAATGTTCAAGCATACGCCCGACATGATCGGGTACTTTTCTGAAGTTACAGGTGTGCCTTACCCATGGAATAAGTATAGCCAGGTAGTAGTGCGCGACTATGTATCCGGTGCTATGGAAAATACCTCGGCAACTTTGCTTGGTGAATTCCTGAACCAAAACAACCGGGAGAATAAAGATGAGGATTTTGAAGATGTGGTATCACATGAGTTATTTCATCAATGGTTTGGCGATTATGTAACTGCAGAATCCTGGAGCAATCTGACCCTCAATGAGTCTTTCGCTACCTATGGAGAACAGTTATGGCGCAGGCATCAATACGGAAACGCGTCTGCCGACCTGCTGCTATGGAAAGATTTGAACACTTACTTGAGCAGTGCACAGATAAATCAGCCGCTGGTTCGTTTCCATTATCGCGATAGGGAAGACATGTTCGACAGAGTTTCTTATCAAAAAGGTGGTGCTATTCTGCATTACCTGCACAGCCTGATGGGGGACGAGGCATTCTCAAGATCTATGCAGCTATACCTGCAAAAGCATGCCTTGCATCCTGCAGAAGCTACACAATGGCGCCTTGCGGTTGAAGAAGTTACAGGCCAGGATTGGAACTGGTTTTTCAATCAGTGGTATTACAAAGGTGGCCATCCAAAGCTGGATATTAAATATAGGTATGATGATGATATCAAACAGCTAGCAGTAACAGTTGCCCAAACCCAGGATGGAGGTAATTATAGACTACCAATGAAAACGGCTGTTTGCTATGGCACTGATAAGGAATTGGTAGATTGGAATATTACAGATAAGAATACTACGTTGTTCTATCCTTATAAGGATGGTAAACGACCTCTCTTAATTCCGGATGTGCAGCATTGGGTGGTAGGAGAGATCAGTGAAGACAAGATTTCGGGCGATTGGCTGGCGACATTCAAAAATAGCACAGATGATATCATAGATAAGATAAAAGCATTGAATAGCATCAATAAGAAGTACGATGATACTGCTAACCAGTCCATCATAAATCTTGCCTTACAGGATAAAGACTATGCTATCAAAACAACTGCTTTAGCTATGTTGGACAAGATCACCGCAAGCCAGTATCAAAATAAGTGGACAAGCACCGTGCAGTATCTTGCTGATAATGATGGAAGCAATAAAGTACGAGCTGCAGCTTTGGAGGTATTGGGCGATTGGAAGGTATCTAAAGCAAAAGATAAGATGTATGCTGCACTGAATGATAGTTCTTACCTGGTAGCAGGTGCAGCACTTGGTGCGCTGAACGAATTTGATAAGGACACTACCTATAAGCTATCCAAAGCAATGCTTGCCAATGAACCGAAAGGAGAGTTGGAATCGGTGATATGGGATATAATAGGGGAGCGGGCAAAAGATGATGACGTGGCTTTATTTGAAAACCGGATGCCATATTATTATGGCAATAAGAAGATCCAACTGGCGAGCGGACTGGCAGATTATTTAGCTAATGTTACTTCAAGTAAGTCTTTCGATCGCGGCCTGGATGTTTTCCGTTCTATGGTGAAGAGCGAGCCCATCAATTCTTATCGTTCTTCAATTGGTACTTATTTAATAACGGTGGCAGTACGTTACAAGGATAAAAAGAAAAAGGCCCGCACCAATGCAGATGTGGCCACTTATGAGTCGAGGATAGATGCTGTGAAAACGGCTACTGAAGAAATGATCAAAAACGAAACAGATGAAGGCACTAAAAGTACCTTCCGTAATTATTATAAAATAGTGTTTGAGTAATTAAGCCTTAGGGATACTAAGAAACTGATGATGTAATTCCATCACCTGGGGAATGATGGCCGTTTTGCTGTCATTAGTGATCACATAATCGCACCTGCTCATCTTTTCCTCTTCATTCATCTGGTTGGCCATGCGCTCCAGTATTTTGGCTTCGCTCACTCCGCTACGTTTCAGTGCGCGTTCCAGGCGTATCTCCTTTGGAGCATATACGCCTACCATCACGTCCATTTCTTTATAGCTGCCGCTTTCAAAGAATATGGCAGCTTCCTTTATTACATATGGTGTGGTTTGCTGTAGCATCCAGTCTTTGCCGTACTGTATCGTAGCAGGATGCATCAGTTTATTGAGCTCCTGTAGCAATTCCTGTTTACTAAATACAAGCGATGCGATCCGTTCACGATTGGGTTTGCCGTTTATGTAAATATCGTCGCCAAATAGTTTCTTCACAGATGCAATCAGCTCTGCATCATGTTCCATCAGGTGCCTTGCTGCATCATCTGCATTGAAAACAGGTATGCCAAGTGTTTGGAACACCTGGCATACTACTGACTTTCCGGAGCCAATGCCCCCTGTGATACCTACTTTAAGCATAGGTGGTAAAATTATTTTGCTGCTACAGCAGTACCTTCTGTTTTCTTACGGAAGGCATTGGTCATTTCCATAGAAACAGCGCTACGGTCTATGATCATAAAAGTGCCGCGGCTAACTTCTATTTGCAGGGTGCCATCTTCGTTTACCCTGTTGATCACAGCATGGATGCCGGCAGTGGTAACTATCTTTTCACCTGCAGATATAGATTCTGTAAACTTCTTTTGTTCTTTCGCGCGTTTGGATTGCGGGCGCAGCAGGAAAAAGTACATTACAATAAACATACCCACCATAATGAGTAATTGAGGTACTGCACTTGGTGCCTGTGCTTGCAATAAAATTGAATTCAGCATTACTGACATTGTATTGGTTTTATATAATAATTATTCGTTTGGTTAGCTGCCATCGTTTCTTGGGTTCACATCTGCTTTTATATACAGCATATGTGTTCCCCTTTTTGAATTGGTAGCTATGGTCACTGATTTTTCCTGGTGATATTGTTTTCCTTCAGAGTTATATTTCACCTTGATAACGGCTTCTTCGCCCGGGTTAATGGGCCTGTGCGGATAATCTGGTACCGTACATCCACAGGAACCGGCCGCACTGCTGATGATAAGTGGTTTTTTGCCGTTGTTTTTAAAGCTGAAGTCATAAGTTACTACCTCGCCTTCCTGCAATTGCCCAAAGTCGTGTGTAGTATCTGTAAAATCCATCGTAGGCATGGCATTCAATGCTGCGGTATCAGCCCCATCGGCAGATGCCGGGTTACTTACGAGGTCTGCAGACAGTGTACCCTTAGGTTTGTTGCCATCTGAATTGCCGCACGCAGCAAATACAGAAACTGATAATATAAATACAAGCCTTTTCATAACAGGTGCAAATTTAAGACTTACGGCTGTGATCTTGCTTGCGTATCTTGTTTTCTTTCTCCAGGTCTTTTAAAATATTGTCCAGTACACCGTTCACAAACTGGCCACTTTGCGGTGTGCTATACAGCTTGGCAACCTCTATATATTCGTTAATGGTCACTTTTGTAGGTATAGTAGGGAAGTATAATAACTCACATACGCCCATGCGCAGCAGCAACAGGTCTATCAGTGCTACACGCTCTGCATCCCAGTTGATGAGCTTTGGCTGTATCAGGCTCATGCAATATTCCTCCTTATCCAGCACTGTGTACATCAGCTGATGCGCGTATTCCTTCTTTTCTGTAGATATCAGGTTCAGGAAGTTGATCTTGGAGTTGCTTTTGAAGAAGTTTTCCATCAACATCTTAGCCATTTGCTTATCATCTTCCCAGCCCGGCAATTCGTCTGTGAAATGCTCTTGCAGAGATTCATTTTCCCATACCAGGTTTTCCCAGATAAACTGCATAATGGCTTTTTCGCCGGCCGGTGTACGTTCGTTAATGGCTATATAATTTTTGTACTCCTCCTTTTCTGCAAGCTGCAGATACAGTTTCCTGATCCACTCTTCATCTATGTATTGCTCCAGTTTCGCCTGCTTTATTTTTTCTTTGAAGGTTTCGTTGGCCAAAACTTTCCACATAAACTCATTACCTGCGATCTTGGTACTCACATTCAGATCTTCCGCTGTAGGCAGAAATTTTGCGGAACGCTGTACAGCAATTACCTCAGCATGTTGTGCTGTGCGGAAAGTGTACAATATGGATACAATAAATAGGTCGAGGGAGCGGTTAAGTTTGTCGTCAAGAATGGTAGAGCCTGTCTTTTTAGTCAATTCCATCGATCCGGGCTCCATAGAAGTAAGTGTGTACAATGTCTGCATCACTTTTACCCGGATGTTTCTGCGGCTTATCATATTATAAAGAACCTGTTTTAGCCGCGCAAAGGTACGTAATCGGGCCTAAACCAAAAAATGATAACCCAATATACCTGTGAATCAATAAAGTAGTACCTCTAAAGCACTGCCTTTACGGTAGCAGGCGCAACAGTAGGGTCACCGGTATTATTTGCCTGGGCTGCTTCTAATTCTTCTTTTGCATTATCTCCGCTCACAATGGTGCTGTATTTTACCTTAGCACGCAGGAAGCGTTTTTCAAAGAATTCGTATGAAACCACAGCCATTAGGATGCACAACCCGAAGGTGATCACATAATATACCACATTGCTCAGGAGCAGGTTGTTAGGGTCCACATAGCGCATGCCCAGTTTTATGGCTATTACGATGGCTATATAATGATACAGGTACAGGCCATAAGTTATCTTTCCCAGGTAACTGAGTATCTTATTTTCAAAAGAAATAACCGTTTTAGGATTTGCAGCCAGGTTAATGATCATAATGGCAAAGAACACTGCATACACTTCATAGGTAACGTGCGGTACAGCGATACCCTTTACCGTAATAATAGCCAGCGATATATAAGTGATCCACTGAACATATTTATTAAACAGGAACTTCAGCACTTTTTCCTTCCTGTAGTACAGTACACAGGCCATGATGCCCCCAAGTGCTATATCATCTATACAGAAGAACGTCCAGAAATAATTTTCATTATCAAATAGCGCGTTCTCAGGGTATTTATAATTCAGGAATTCAAGGGTGAATTTTACAATAAAATAGAAGCAGATAATATAGGTAAGCGTCCGCATCAGGTTCTTGGAATACTTCACCAGCCAAGGCCAGATGAAATAAAACTGTTCTTCTACACCTACCGACCAGGTTTGGTCTGTATAGGGGATAGGCGTATGCCTGTATATGGTATCAATTATATTAGGCATGAAGAAGATCATAAAAAATACCTTGATGCCAAAATGATCGTGTACAAACTCCGACCTTCCCGGTACGGAAAGAAAAGGGATATGTGGCAGTATGAACAGGCCTGTAAGTACTATTAAATAATACAGCGGCCATATACGAAGCATCCTCCTGATGTAAAAATGCTTTACTGATATAGTGCCCGTTTTTTCCTTTTCCTTTAATAACAGGTAGGTAATCAGAAAACCACTTAGCACAAAGAACATAATGATGCCCAGCTTGCCGAATACACCACCTACAAAAGAGGTACGGTACACATTTTTTAGTCCGAATATATATTTATGCTGCTCCAGGTGGTGCATAATAACCCCTAATGCAGCTACAAAGCGTACTCCGTTCAGGCTGGGAAAATATACGCTCGATGATTTTTTCTCTATGGTAGTAGTCGACGCCATGCAGTCAGTTCTATTGTAGTAGTGGGTGTAAACATACTACGGTTTTTATATCTATATGTACATTCGGGGTACCCTTGACAAGTTGTTAACATGTAAATTACATCACCTTAACCAATAACTATGAAGGTAAAAGAGATTTGGACAGAAGCTGATTTTGAGGATATGTGCTGGCACGACAGTACAATACTATCTATTCGATTCCCTTCAGAAGATCGTGAGTTAAATAGTTAATGAGCAACCAACCTATTCCATTGACTAGAAAAAATACTTTAATTTGTTTCTCTAAAGCCTCCCAATATGAAAACCACCATTAATATCATTTGGCCCTTGATCAATGCTATATTTCTTGGTTACGTTATTTATCACCTGGGTTCGGGATTAGATAAACTTGGCCGTGTTGTATATGCACTAGCCATGTTCTCCATAACATCGAATCTGTTGGTTAAATATGTATTTAAGCCTGCTAAACATAAAATCTGACGATAGAAATAGGGACCTGGCAAGAGCCATTAGGAATTGATGATATGATGACTAGTCGATTAATATATGAACTGGAATTTAAAAATCTATGGAACATTGAGGTGATTACAGTCTTAGAACAGAAAATTATAGCCGATAATAACGTAGATGATTACATCCACTTGATATTTTTATGCTGGTTTTTGGACCTCGAATCTTTAGATTTTAAGCACGATATCCCGGTAGAACTGTTGCGGAAAAAGCTTAAGATCTATTATAAAAAAGGTTCCTCATTGTTTATAGATGATCCTAGATTTCTATTCTATATTGGATGGATGATATCTATCTCAGAATGGGTTTTTGATGTCGATGATAGAAAACATGGCCATGGGTTGATACAAAGAGCCCATGCTTTAGATCCTGCTAACCAATTGTACTTATGGGGACTTAGAGGTGCGCTGACTCAAACTAACAGATATGATTTTCCTGAGCTAAACATCATATTCAAAACCCCTGACAGCGAATTCGAAGGTCTTGGTTATACATTGAAAGATTATTTCAACGAAATGATAGATGCGACAAATAAGCGTACCTCCAGCGATTTAGGATTAGATATTTAAGTAAAACTAAAAGCCCCTGTTCAACAACAGGGGCTTTATTCTATCCTCATTTTAATTGTCTTAGTGCATAGCCTCAGACATGTCTATCTTTCCTTGTTTCTTATTGCCTTTCACCATCAATATAAATGGTATACATATCAGGAACAGGATACCGAGATACAGGAATATATCCATGTACGATAATACGGTTGCTTGCTTGTTTACCGAAAAGTCTATCATCTGGTAAGCACTGCGGGTAGCATTTTCAGGCGTCATGCCATGTGCTATGAAATTGCCTTCCATACCATGCAGCTTTTGCTGCATCATAGGGTTGTTAGCGGTCATGTTCACCACCAGGTCACTGCGGTGTGCCATATTCCTGCGCGATATCATAGTGGTGATCAGTGCCACACCAAAGGAACCGCCCAGTTGCCGCATCATACCCGTAAAGGCAGCACCTTGCCCTATCTGTTGCCCTTTAAGAGTAGAGAGCGACAGGGTAGTGATCGGTATGAAGAGCATACCCATACCCACACCACGTACTATCAGCATCCAGAAGAACGCATCGGAACCGGTATCTGGTGTTAGTATCTTATAACCCCATATACTGAATACAGCAAACAGGAACATACCACCTGCTACCAGGTATTGCTGTGGCACACCTTTCTGTAGCAGGTTACCTATTATGGGCATCATAAAGGCCGTGGTCAGTGCTGCCGGTATCATTAGCATCCCCGATTGTTGAGCCGTCCATCCCAGTGTCGCCTGTGTATATAATGGTATCACAAAGGTAGAACCATACAGCCCGAAGCCTAATATAAAGGACAGAATCGTGCCTATACGCAGGTTGCCATTCTTCAATACTCTTAGTTCTACGATCGGGTTCTTATATACCAGTTCGCGCCAGATGAAGAAGTAAAAGCCAAGGCCTGCTACTATGGTCAGTATTACAATGCTGGTCGCGTTAAACCAGTCATCCTCTTGTCCACGCTCCAGCACATATTGCAGGGAACCAACAGCCGCCGCCAGGAAGGCAATGCCCCACCAGTCGATCTCGTTTGCTGCTTTCTTTTCTGCATATTTCGGACTGCGAACAAACTGCAGGGTAAGCAGGGTCGCGATCACACCTATCGGAATGTTGATATAGAATATATACGGCCATGAGAAGTGGTCAACAATATAACCACCCAGTGGCGGGCCTAATGTAGGGCCAATGATCACACCTAAACCATAGATCGCCTGTGCCATGCCTCTTTTTTCAGGAGGGTAGCTTTCTGTGATGATGGTTTGTGATGTTACCAGCAGGGCGCCACCGCCCAAACCTTGTATAAAGCGGAAGAGTACCAGCTCCCATATATTGGTGGCATTACCACATAAGAACGATGATACGGTAAATATGATGATGGATGCGGCAAAATAGTTGCGCCTGCCAAACTGCTGCGATAGCCAGCTGGTCATCGGCACCACTATTACGTTGGCGATGGCATATGCGGTGATCACCCAGCCCACCTCGTTCAGGGTGGCACCCAGGTTACCGCGCATATCATTCAGCGCCACGTTTACGATGGTGGTATCTACGATCTCCAGCAGGGCACAGAATATAGCTGTGATGGTGATAATGACCCTGCGGGCACCGTATTCTACCAATGAATTTTGATCTGTCATACGTTTATTATGAAACGTGATTAGTAATAATGGATTAATCTAAGTGTACATCAACCTGCACATTCATACCCGGGCGCAGCTGATCTACCAGTTTATCGTTCTTGTTCACAAAATCTATGCGAACAGGCACGCGTTGTACTACTTTAATGAAGTTACCTGAAGCGTTGTCCGGTGGCAGCAGGGCAAACTTAGCGCCTGTTGCAGGAGACAATGATGATATCCTGGCTTCAAAGTCATGGCCTGGGAATGCGTCTACACTCACAATTACTTTCTGGCCTTCTTTCATTTTTTCCAGTTGTGTTTCTTTAAAGTTGGCTGTTACCCATATACCGCCGGTACCTACTATGTTAAACAGAGATTGGCCTGCCTGTACCAGTTGACCGGGCTGTATGTTTATTTTAGATAACCTGCCGTCTTGTGGCGCAGTGATAACGGTATAAGAAAGCTGCAGTTTTGCATTTTCTACTTCAGACATCCTTTGTTTGATAGTAGCATTGGCAACACCTACCTGTTGAGAAGTAGCTGCGCTTTGCGATGATGCAGCACTTGCCTGGCGGGCAGCAGCATTCTTTTGTTCTGTCAGCCCTTGCAACTGGCGTTCTGCAGTTTGCTTTGCAGCTTGTGCTTGCTCATATTGTTGCTGGGTGATAGAGTGGTCTTTTATCAGGTTGGCATACCTGTTATAATCTTGTGTAGCACGCCATACATTTACTTTGGCAGCTTCTATCTGTGCATCCAGTGCAGATACATTGGCTTGAGAACCTGCTACGCTGGCTTGTGATGCGGTGGTAGTAGCTTCTGCTATACCCAGGCTGCTTTGTGCGGCTGCAAGTGCAGCTTCTGCCTGTTCCAGTTTTATTTTCAGGTCGCGGTCATCCAGTATCAGCAGAGTATCACCCTTCTTTACCATTTGGTTATCCGTAACGCGTATCTCGTTTACGTATCCCGGTACGCGTGGTATTACGGGGCTGATGTAGGCATCTACCTGTGCATCATCTGTATCTTCATGGTGCAGAGAGTGTACATATTTGGTGATGCCAAACGTAGCACCCACAACTACCAGGGCGCCTAAAACGATGGCAAAACGTCTGTTCTTTGGTTTCGGCTGTTGAGCTTGTGTTGTATCCTGTGACATATCTTCTGTAATTAATAGTTTTGATTAATGTGTATTAATGAGTGCTTATTATTGATTATTGGTTGTTTGTGCATCAAGGGTACCTGCTGTCAGCAGTAATTTTTTATAGGCAACTACGGCATCTGCTTTAGAGAAGGCATAGTTCAACTGAGCCTGCAACTGTGCTACGTCTGCATCCAGCAGGTCTGTAGTGGTAGCAAGGCTGTTATCATATTTGTTCTTTACTATACGATAGTTCTCATTGGCCTGTTCGCGTGCTGTGTTATATACATCTATCTTCTTGGTAGCAGACAGGTAGTTTTGATATGCCTGTGCAACTTGCAGCCGCACGTTATCGCTCATCATATCCTGACTTATTTCAGACTCATGCAGTCTTGCTTTGGCCTGCGCTACTTTAGATCCCGTTTTCCACAGAGAAGATGGACTGTATTTTACACCCACACCACCGTTGATCACATTGGTCAGCGTTACCAGGTTAGGGATATCAGCAGCTATATAACCACCTGTCAATGCCAGGCTAGGGTAGTAATCACCCTGTGCTGCTTTTACGCCGGCTTTGGCTGCTTTAATGCGCCAGTTCATCGCATCCAGGTCTTTACGGCTTTGCAGCGCCATAGATTCCCATGTTTCAAAGTTTTTGCTGTCGCTCACCGGCACAAAGGCTGCAGAGTCCGGTATCAGGATGGTTTCTTCCGGCAGGCCCAGCATCAGGTTCATGCTGATGTAAGTGATCTTCCAGTTGTTCTCCGCATCCAGCAGGGCCGATTCGATGTTCGATTCCTGCAGTTGCACTTTCAGCAGGTCATTACGCGCCATCAGGCCGTTCTTTTCCATATTGCTGAAGTCCTGCACACGTTGGTGAGATTGTTTCAGGTTTTCCTTAACGATCTCCAGCGCCGCTTTTGCCTTGTACATATTGCTGTAGGCGGCAATGGTGTTGGCGATCACTTCTTCGCGGTCGTTCTCTGCATCCAGCGTAGTAGCTTTTTGCAGGTATTTAGCCGCATTGATGCCGTTCTGGATCTTGAAACCTGCAAATACCGGTATGGCAAGGTTGGCCATAGCATAGGCTGCCTGGTTTACCGTAGGCATCGCGCTGGCCGAGGAACCTGATCCGGAACCTCCTTCGCCACCCGAACCGCTGCTGCTACCCAGTTTTACTTTCAGGTCAATGTTTGGCTGGTTCAGCCTCAAATAAGACCCCGAAACATTCAGGTCGGGCAGGCGGCGTTCCCTTGCTTCGCGCAGGGAGGCAGCAGCCTCACTTACTTTAGCCCCGTTGAGTTTCAATTGTTTACTGTTTTGCAGGCTCAGGGTGATGGCTTCATCGAGAGACAGGTTCCTTGTCTCCTGTGCATAAGCGCTCACTGATAAGACAACAGCCACAAAGGCTGCTATATATTTATTGTTCTTCATAAGTCAGTATTGCTTTAAAGATGGATTTTAAATGTAGTGTTAGCTTCTTTTTTATCAGTTTTTGAAATTCCTCTTCCGGCATATCTGCCAGGTTATTTACTTCTTTATAAAAGGGCAGGGTGGTCATTACCTGGTTGGCGGTACCCAGCATCGTGGCCATCATCATAGGTATATCTATATTCTTTTTAAATACACCCTTCTTTTGTCCTTCCTTTATTATTTGCTTCACCAGTTCCTGGTTGCGGCGCTTCATCTCCAGCAGCATATCGGTGGCGCAGCTTAGCTTATTGGCCATTTGCTCGCGCAGCACTATTTTATGAAAGCTCGTCTGGCCGAAGTATTTCTGCAGGTAGCTATCAATAAGCTGGTATATCTTCTGCATTGGTTCCATCTTCTCATCCGCTATTAGGCTTTCCAGTTGCAGCCTTATATAGTTCGAATGTTTTTCAAAAACAGCTTCCAGCAGTTTTTCCTTCGAGCCGAAGTAATACGATATCATCGCAATGTTCACATCCGCCTCTTTTGCTATATCACGTACCGAAGTGCCATCGAAGCCATTCTTGGCGAACAGCAACTGGGCTACCTCCAGTATTTGCGTTTTCTTATCTGTAGACTCCATGAGTATTATTGTTATTGCGCCGCAAAGTTAAACGCTTGTTTGATTTTAAACAAACGTTTAATTAAGTTTTTATCTATAGGCTATATAGAGAGAATTGATGAGAGGATATGTTCCGAAAAGGGTGTTTTTCACGTTGACTCAAATAATTAATCTATTTAGGTTTACAAAAAAAAGGATGTCATATACCGATAACTACTACGGAAGTATTTTAGATCCGTTACATGGAGATATAAAATTATCTGAAATTGAAAAGTGGGTAATATCTCAACCGCTATTCTCAAGATTGAGAAGAATTAAGCAAAACACATTTCTATATTATGTCTTTCCTTCGGCTAATCACACAAGATTTGAACACTCAATAGGCGTAATGCATTTGGCCAGTAAAATATTTGAAGCTTGCAAAGAAAATTATGCAACTAGTGCCAAAAAGTTGGAGAAATATAATCAAGTTACGCTTAATGCTTTTTTTGATTTGAGTAATGGATTAAAGGAGCATGAAGAAGTTTTCTACCAAGAATTAAGATTGGCAGCATTATTACATGATATAGGGCATGGCCCTTTGTCTCATTTGTTTGATGAATTTGCAATATCAGCGGGTCAATTCTTAAAAATTATTAAGCAATCCGCTTTAGATATTCACTATGAAAGCTTCAGAAATTTAATTGAATCCAATAAAGGTAAAGTTGAGCATGAAATAATTTCATGTGCATTTATTTTTGATTTAATTAGCACGCTAAAAAACGAAGAAAATATAAATAGATTTTCACCTTCTGCTCAAGCCGTAATAAAAAAAATAAATGCAGGTAATATTGTTAAAATCGTGGAACCGGAATTTGGTGGCTTAGGTGAATTATTGGACGGGTCTGGTAAAAATTATACTGGTTTCTTTTCTAAAATTGTGACTGCATTTCCTATCGATGCCGATAGAATGGATTATTTATTGAGAGATAGTTATTTTTCTGGCGTTACATACGGAGTATATGATACAAATAGATTATTCTCTTCATTTGTTGCAATCGAGCGAGAAAATAATATTGAGCTTGCTTTTAAAGAAAGCGGATTAGATTCAATGTTAAGGTTTATTCAATCTCGATCCCACCTCTATAATCAAGTTTATTTTCACAAAACCAACAGGGCTGCTAATACAATGTTGTCTTATTGTACTAATATTAGAAGGGAAAAATCCGAAAAAATATTGGATTCAATGAATGGCATTGAAGAGCTAAAGACTTTTTACGAAATAAATACTGACGAGTATTTTTTAGACAACACTGTTAGAAATCATATATGTGTATCTGACAAAGAGAAGAGTGTGCTAACCGAATTAATTCAACGGAAATTGTTTAAAAGGATTTTTGAACATAAGGTCGCTTTTAAAAAAGATGTTGCAGAAGATGGTGTAAGGAGAGTAAAAGAAATTAGAGATCAGATCAATAAAAAATTAGTTTCGCAAAAGGATTATAATGCTACTACTGATTACTATGAGAATCTTGTTTTTAAAGACAATAAAGAAAGTAAAACGATCCTCATAGCTCAAAAAAATGATGATAAGAAATATGCATTTACTATAAATTGGAGTGAAATAAATCTAGAATTTATTAATGCTGATGTAGTGATATGTATGCTCCGAATATATTTGCGTCGAGAGTTTAAAAATTCCTCAGAATTTGAGGGAATAAGAAAACATATTTTGAGTATATGTAAAGAAGAAATAGATACACTAAAACAAATACAGCTATGAGTTGTATTAATTCGCGTCAGGTTATAGTTTATTTTAGTTGCAACTAGGCGCTGTTGTCATCGAATATATAACGAGATAATAATAGTGCATTTTTAATATCACTGTTTAAGAATTTAAATATATGTTGGAATTTAAGAATTATATGATGAGAACCGCAAGCGTATGGACCCACTTGGTATGGTGGGAAATATAAACCTAACCCATGGTCCGATAGCGTGAATGCATTCAAACAGTTCCAATCAGCAGTTCCAGATTTAATCCAGTCCATGTCCAAAAGTTTTTCGTCTTTTACGGCGTCACCGTTGTTTTCTGTGACAAGAATATTATTGAGTTCAGTTCTAACTAGTAAAATGAATTCCTCAAAACATGTGTGACTATCCTCAAAGATTTCTTCTATTTTGTTTATTTCAATAAGTGGATTTAGTATAAAATTGAAAGTTTTAAAATAGTGGTTGGGGTGAGCGGCACCAGCACCATACCAATGCGCTGTATATAAAATGCTCAAGAAGAAATGTCGGTGAAAAATATTATCACAGTAGGCGTAGAAGGTATTTGTTCGTAAATAAGTGTCTTGCATCCAACTATATAGAGAAGTAGCTTGTTCTATTTTATTTCTCCTATAAGATTGAAGTATCATAGTAAAGTTTGCTTCAATTAATTTGGTTACTTCCGATAGATTATTGAACCTCGAAGATTGAAACAAAGGAACTGAAAACTCAACTTCATAACCTGGAAGCCCTTCCCAACGTTCTTTAATTTCCTTTTTAGTCACGAAAATTTTGTCGTCATCACCGATTACTTTTGATGTTTCCTTACCGAGTTTTTCAGTTTGTGCAGCCAGTGATTTTATTAATTCCCCGAATGCAGAACTTTCATTTAAATCCAAATATTGAATTTTGTCAAGCCCGTCTGGAATATCCACATCGCTATCAATTTTAATTGGAATTACATAAATGTCGTCATCTAATTTTTCTTCTAGGTATTTTAATGCGATTTTTAATTCGCGTTGAACATATCCCCTTTTAGATATTGAATTGTGTGACAGAAATATTATGATAATATCCGATTTGCGGAGATTTTTTTGAATTTCTAAATCCCATTTTTGGCCAGGTAGAATTTTTTTACAATCAATCCAAGTATTTACATATCCATTTTCAATTAGATATTGGTATATATGCAAAACATTGTCTTGATCTGCCTTGGTATAACTCAAAAATATTTGAATGTCATTTTGTTCTGTTGCCATAAAATAAAAATACAAAAACCATCGTGTGTACCATAGCCAAAGTTCAATATGCTCTGACTATGTTGTACTAGAAGTAGATATGTAGATTGCTATACAGGTTTACCACCAATCTTTTTGCCACCTCACCCATATTCCCGAACTTTGTATTCTCTGTTCTTTGACATCCTGTAAACCCCGGTAAAACATTGCCGCATTATCGTATTATCACATTATCGAATTAAGAAAACGCCAAAAAGACTAGCAAAAACTAGCATTTTCTAACATTTTCGTCTTTGGAAGGTTAGCTGATCTTCGCCCAATGAGATTGATGTACCTTCTCTGCAAGCATAGCCCGGAGCGGGTAGTATTGGGCAGAAGTAAGCCCCGGATCTTCGGTAATGATCTGTTGCGCAGCGATGCGGGTCTGTTCCAGTATAGCACTGTCGGCTACTATATCCGCTATCTTAAACTTCAGTACACCACTTTGCTGTGTGCCCGATAGGTTGCCCGGCCCGCGCATCGCCAGGTCTTTCTCTGCTATGATAAAGCCATTGCTGGTGCTTACCATGATCTTCATCCGCTCGGCGCTGTCATTACCCAGCTTATTGCCGGTAAGCAGTATGCAGTAAGATTGCTCCGCACCACGGCCCACACGCCCGCGTAGCTGGTGCAGTTGCGATAGCCCGAAGCGTTCGGCGCTTTCTATCAGCATCACGCTGGCATTAGGTACGTTTACGCCCACTTCTATCACGGTGGTAGATACCAGTATATTAGCCTCGCCCGATACAAAGCGTTGCATATTGCGCTCCTTCAGTGCAGCTTCCTGCTTACCATGCACCATGGCTATCTTATATTTATGCTCCGGGAACCAGATCTTCACCTGCTCATAACCGGCCATCAGGCTTTCATAGTCCATCTTCTCAGACTCCTCTATCAGTGGGTACACAATATATGCCTGTCGCCCTTTGTTGATCTCGCTCTTGATGAACTCCATCACGTTGGCACGGCGCATCTCGTTGCGGTGTACGGTCTTGATCTCCTGCCTGCCCGGTGGCAGCTCGTCTATCACTGATATGTCCAGGTCGCCATACATGGTCATGGCAAGGGTACGCGGTATGGGTGTTGCGGTCATCACCAGCACATGCGGTGGCAGCTCGTTCTTCTTCCATAGCTTGGCGCGTTGCTCCACACCAAAGCGGTGCTGCTCGTCTATAATGGCTAGCCCCAGGTTCTTAAATTGCACGGCATCTTCTATCAGCGCATGGGTACCTACTATAATGGGCAGCTCGCCTGTGCTTAGTTGTTGGAGTATCGCCTTGCGTTCCTTGCCTTTTACATTGCCTGTAAGCAAAGCAACGGGTATACCCATCTCCGCCAATAGCGACTTGATGCCATTATAGTGTTGTGTAGCCAGTATCTCCGTTGGTGCCATCATACATGCCTGGAAGCCATTGTCCATCGCCAGCAGCATCGACATCACCGCAACGATGGTCTTACCACTGCCCACATCACCTTGTACCAGGCGGTTCATTTGTTTGCCGGTGGCAGTATCTACGCGTATCTCCTTCAGCACACGCTTCTGCGCACCTGTCAGTTCAAACGGCAGATGCTTATTGAAGAAGTCGTTGAAGTAGTCACCTACCTTCTCGAATTTGAATCCCCTCTGTATCGTATGCTGCAGGCGCAGTTGCGCTATCTTCAGCTGAGATACCAACAGCTCTTCAAACTTCAATCTATAACGTGCAGCCTGCAAATGTTCGTCGCTATCCGGGAAGTGTATCCAGCGGATGGCATGATATCGGTTGCAGAGCTTGTATTGCGTAAGTATATGATGCGGCAGTGTCTCCGGTATATCTCCCGGGCGTATGCGTTCAAACAGGTTCTGCGTGATTTTAGCAAAAGACCGGTTGCTGATGCCCTTCGCACGTAGCTTCTCTGTAGTGGAATACACCGGTTGCATACTCGGTATCGCGGCATCAGCGCTCAGTGGTTCCAGTTCGGGGTGTGCTATATTGTATGCACCGTTAAATACCGACACCTTACCGAAGAGTATATACCTCCCGCCTTCCACCAGCGATTTACGCACCCATTGTATATTCTGGAACCAGATCAGGTCTATACGCCCGGTATCATCATAGAAGGTAGCGGTAAGGCGCTTCTTGCGGGCATCGCCTTCTTCGTAGATGTTCACAACGCTGCCTATCAGCTGTACGTATTCTGTAGTGCCGCTTATATCAGCCACCTTATCCACCCGCGACCTATCGAAGTAGCGGTAAGGGTAGTGTTCCAGCAGGTCGCCGAAGCTGGCTATCTCCAGTTCTTTACGCAGCAGTTCGCCGCGTTGGGGTCCAACGCCTTTCAGGTATTCTACCGGTGAATCTAATATGGGGGCTGTATTGCTGATGCTGATAATTTTGGCAAATATAAATAACGCTGCGAGACCTGAACTAGTTGTAAATTACACACATGAGTTTGGATAATACGCTGCTGATGGTTCGCCGCAATGATTTTCTTGCAAAGCTGTCAGACGCAGACTACGAAAATCTGAATATAGAGCATAATTACGTGATCGCAGAAAAGGGTAAGTACATCTACTTTGATGCACCTTCACTCAACAAATTATACTTCGTAAAAGATGGTCATGTAAAGATCGGTAATATAGATGAGGAGGGGAATGATATAGTAAAGGAGATACTGCAGCCGGGTGATATCTTCGGCCAGTTTACCCTCGAGCGGAATAACCTGGAAGGCGAGTACGCCCAGGCATATAAGACCGATGTAAGCCTTTGTGCATTTACCATAGAAGACTTCCAGCGATTGTTGTCGCATCGCCCTGATATGTCTATACAATATGCTAAGAAGGTAGGGCAGAAACTGCGCAAGGTAGAAAGCCGCCTGGTAAACCTCCTGCAAAAGGATGCGCGCAGCAGGGTGCTTTATTTCTTCTGGACTTTGTTACCGGAAGGAGAGAAGATGCAGCAGGGATCTTACAGCCTGGATAATTACCTGACGCATGAAGACATTGCAAGGTTAACGGGCACCAGCAGGCAAACGGTAACCACACTCATCAATGAGTTTGCCAATGAAGGCATTCTCGATATTGATCGTAAGAAGATAGTGATACACGATATCCGTTCCCTGCAAAAGATGGCAAGGATAGGTTGATTACTTGCCTTCCTTATCTACAGCCAGCACGGTTTTGAGGTTCAGCGCTTTGGCTGCCTTCATTACAGCCACGATGCTCTCGGCTTCGGCTTTCTTGTCGGCATTGATCACAACGGTTGGCTCCGCATCCTGCGATTTAGCTACTATAGCAGAGATGGCTGGCTGCAGCGAATCAACAGCCACTGCTTTTGTCCCTACGAAGAAGTGCTGTTCCGGATCTATCGATACCACCACTGTCTGCTTAGCCTTTGTATCACTTTGCGC
Organism: Bacteroidota bacterium; assembly: GCA_018267955.1. Lineage (GTDB taxonomy): Bacteria > Bacteroidota > Bacteroidia > Chitinophagales > Chitinophagaceae > Polluticoccus. The sequence continues at coordinate 856,139 of JAFDXL010000009.1, read as the reverse complement.
ATGTGGTATGGAAAGCTTCACTACATTAGGGTTAGCCAGCGTAGATATGATAAGGAAGAAGAACAGCAGTATGAACAATATATCGTTCAGCGCAGAGGTATGCGGCTCCGATGAATTGTGCCTGAGTCGTTTTCTGAGATCCATAGCAGCTTATTTAACGGGTTCCTGCAATATGTCCAGAAACTCCACAGAGGCAGCTTCCATGCGATTTACATTCTTATTGATTTGTGCGTTCAGGTAGTTGTAAGCAACGTATGCCAGCAAGCCAATGATAAGGCCTACGGCAGAAGTAACCATCTTGGTATAGATACCACCTGCTATGTTCTCGAGGGAGAAGCCCTGATGCTGTATGTTGAAGAACAAGATGATCATACCCGCGATGGTACCGAGGAAGCCAAACATGGGCGCTATACCCGCGATAGTAGACAAGATGGACAGGTTCTTTTCCAGTTGGTATATTTCCAGCTTACCTGTATTCTCCATCGATTTCTCTATCTGGTCTATTGGCCTGCCAATGCGGCTCAGTCCTTTCTCTATCATGCGGGCTACGGGCCCTTGTGTATTCCTTGCCAGCGATTTTGCTGCCGATATATTACCCTCGGTTACCTGTTCGCGTATGCGAGGCATAAAGGTTGGATCCACATCAGATACCTTGCGAATGGCCATCCATCTTTGTGCAAACACGTAGACCAGTATCACAGAGCATATCAGCAGGGGTATCATCAGGATACCGCCTTCCTTCAGCAGGTATAGCAGTGATATCTCCTCTTGTTTGGCTACGGTAGCGGCGGCAGCCTGTGCAGCGGTATCAGCCTGTAGTAAGATGGACAGAATTGTCATGTTGTGAATTTGATACGCTCAAATATAGTGATTCCAGTTTTTTTCAACTTGTTAAAAATAACAAAGCCACCTGCGTGGCAGATGGCTTTATAAACTTGTTATTGAATGAATTATCCTTCGATAGATACCAGTTCGATCTCGAATATCAGGTCCTGGCCTGCAAGCGGGTGGTTTGCATCCAGCAACACTACATCTTCCTTCACATCTGCTATCACTACTGGGAATACGTTGCCTGCGTTATCGCTCATGTGCAGTTCCAGTCCTACCACAGGTTGCATATCAGCAGGGAAGTCGCTTTTAGGATATTCCATGATCATATCTTCATTGCGTTGTCCGTATGCGTTGTCAACCGGTATCTGCACTGTCTTCTTTTCGCCGATGGTCATATCAATCAGGGCATCGTCAAAACCTTTGATCACCTGGCCTGTACCTACTGTAAACTGTAGAGGTTCGCGGCCTTCAGAGCTATCAAATGTAGAGCCGTCTGTCAGTTTACCGTGATAGTGCACATTAACGGTGTCCCCGCTTTTTACTTGTTGCATGTTAATTTATTTAATAAAACTAATAATGATGCAAGTTAGCCATAATATCGGAAACACAGGATTATCTTTATGCTAAAATAGGGCTAATGTATCGCAGGAATATATATATTATCGTTCTTTTGGTATTAGGATTTGTTTGTTTGACGACGGATGATGCCGATGCCGCCTATAAACCTTTAAAAAATGAGGATAGCGTAGTGCCGGGTGCATGGAGAATGCCGGAATATATGCCTTTGCTGAAAGGCAAAAAGGTGGCTTTGCTCATCAACCAGACTTCCATGATCGGCAAAACCAGCCTGCTGGATACGTTATTGTCGTCCGGTGTAAAAGTGGTGAAGGTGTTTGTTCCCGAACATGGTTTCAGAGGTACAGAAGAAGCTGGTGCCACTGTAGAAAGCAATGTAGATTCCGCTACAGGTTTACCTATCGTTTCTCTTTATGGAAACAACAAGAAACCAACTGCAGATCAATTGAAGGATGTAGATGTATTGATATATGATCTGCAGGATGTCGGTGCACGTTTCTATACCTATATATCTACCATGCAATATGCTATGGAGGCTTGTGCAGAGAATAAGAAGCAGTTCATCATACTGGATCGCCCAAATCCGAATGGGCATTATGTAGATGGGCCGGTATTGAAAAAGGAGCTAGCGTCTTTTGTAGGGATGCAACCGGTGCCTATTGTATATGGTATGACCGTAGGCGAATATGCAAAGATGCTGATAGGCGAGAAATGGGTAAAAGGTACCGAGAAGATGAACATTAAAGTCATAAAATGCGCCAACTACGATCATAGTACCTTATACACGTTGCCAGACAGGCCATCTCCCAATTTAAAGTCACAGGCTGCCATACTTTGTTACCCCAGTATTTGCCTGTTTGAAGGCACGGTGGTAAGTGTGGGCCGTGGTACTTCCATGCCATTCCAGGTATGGGGGCACCCGCTGTTTGGCGGTAAAACGATCTATGCGTTTCGCCCGGTACCGGTATGGGGGCATAAAACAGAGCCTCTATATGCCTACCAGGATTGCTTTGGACAGCTTGCTGCCGCTAATGTCGATGAGGCATTGAAAATGATGAATCATCGCATCCGCCTGTTTTGGCTGATCCGTGCTTATGAATGGTATCCTTATAAAGACAAGTTCTTTAACGACTTTTTTGATAAACTGGCAGGAACGAAAGAATTGAGAAAGCAGGTAGAGCAAGGTATGACAGAAGACCAGATCGTTGCCACATGGCAAAAAGACCTGGCAGCATTTAAGAAAATAAGAAAGAAGTACCTGCTATACGCAGATTTTGAATAAGTAGTGACCCCTTACGAAAGCAAGCATGCAGTTTTTATTTGTCTCGATCTACAATTTCTTTCAGCGCAATAAATTCCTTTACTGGACCATATTCCTGTTGAGTTTTGGTATCTGTACCTATCTCACAACACGCATCAAACCGCAAGAGGATATCACCAGTTTGCTGCCTGACAGCAAGGCGCTGAAGGCAATGAACGATGTTATCAGTCATACACAGGCAGGTGAGCAGGTGGTGTACATGATGTCGTTCAAAGATTCAAGCGTCACTGATCCCGATAGTCTGATCACCGCCGCGACGGATTACCAACAGGAATTGCAGGCCAAATGTGCAAAATGGATCGATACCATTTCCCTGCAAATCGGTGGTGGGTATGAAGAAGCGCTGGTCAATATCATTCAGCAAAATTTACCATTGCTGCTTACCGAAAATGACTTTGCAAGGCTGGATACCTTATTAACACCTGGTCATATTAATGCAACCCTGCAAGCCAACAGGAAGATATTATTATCGCCAGCGAGTGTGGTATATAAAAACCTGGTGGCGCAAGATCCAGCCGGTATATCCGGATTGGTATGGGGCAAATTGCGTGCATTACAATTTGATCCCAGCTATGAAACCTATGAAGGTTACCTGTTCTCCAACAATCAGCGAAACCTTACTTTTTTTCTGAAGCCAAAGTATAAAGCATCTCAGACAGGTAAGAACGGCCCCTTCTTTGAAGAGGTGGATAAAATTACCGATGAATGGGAGGCAAAGCATCCTAATATCCACATCACTTATTTCGGTGGACCTGCAGTTGCTGCGGGGAATGCTATACAGATGCGTACAGATACAATTGTTACTCTTTCCGTAACTATTGTATTGCTTATTATACTCACCTTTTATTTCTTCCGCAGAAAGCGAACCCCGTTATTGTTATTGGTGCCAGTTGCCTATGGTGCGGCATTCGGGTTAGCAATCGTGTACCTGATGCAGGGTACTATATCTGTAATAGCATTGGGAGCCGGTGCTATCATATTGGGAATAGCTATAGATTTCTCCATACACTTCTTATCACACGCGAGACATACGGGCAGCCTTAAAGAAACGGTACATGAGCTGGCACATCCATTAACGATTGGAAGCTTCACTACAATAGCAGCATTTTTCTCGCTGCGCTTTGTGCATACACCAATACTGCAGGACTTAGGATTGTTTGCAGCAGGTAGCCTTACAGGAGCCGCAATATGTACACTCGTATTCCTTCCGCATTTACCATTGGGTATAAAGCATGGCGACGAAAGGCAAACGATCTTTGATAAACTGGGCAACTGGCACCCCGAGAAGAACAAGTGGCTGGTGCTGGGGATATTTGTGCTGACACCGGTAATGTACTATTGTATCAATGGCGTGTCGTTCGACAGCGACCTGATGCACCTGAATTATCTATCGCCCAAATTGCAGAAGGCACAGGACGAGATAAGCAAGGCCAATGCTTTTGCGCTTAGCTCGGTATTTGTAGTTGCTAACCAACCGAACGAAGAACAATCTCTCCAAAACCTGGAACGGATCGGCGGGAGTATTGATACTATGATGGCAAAAGGATGGGTGCGTAGCGCATCCATCCCAACTATATTGCTTACATCTGATGCGGAACAGCAAAGGCGCATTGACAGGTGGACAAAATACTGGACACCCGAAAAACAGGCACAGGTGTTGAACTATGTACATACCGCGGCTATTGCCAATGGTTATAACCCGGATGCCTTTGGCCGTTTTAACGAAACACTGAATAAGCAATATCAACCGTTCGATAAGCAATCGAAGGCGATATTAAGGTCTCTATTCCCCGGAGGGTTCTCTACAGATAGCAATAATCACTATGCCATCGCAGCATTAAAAGTAAGCCAGCAACACAGGCAGCAGGTATTTGATTATCTGAAGAATGCTACCGGTGTGACAGTTACAGACAGGCAGCAAGGCGCAACACAATTGGTAGGTATATTGAACCGTGACTTCACCAATATCGCACTGTATTCATCACTGATTGTATTTTTTGCATTGCTAATAGGCTATGGACGTATAGAGCTGGCAATAATAGCTTTCCTGCCCATGGCTATATCATGGATATGGATACTAGGTTTGATGTCGTTGCTGGGTTTACAATTCAACATTGTAAATATTATCATATCCTCATTGATATTTGGCCTTGGTGATGACTACGCCATCTTTACCATGGATGGCCTGATCGAAAAATATAAGACAGGTGGTCATAAGCTTGCATCTGTGCGTTCGGCAGTGTACGTTTCCGTTCTTACGGTGATCATTGGCCTGGGTGTGTTGTTGTTGGCAAAGCATCCTGCACTAAGATCTATAGCTTTTATTTCAGTGACCGGCCTTCTCTGTGTCCTGTTTATATCGCAAACACTGCAGCCGTTCCTTTTTAACTGGTTTATTCAAAACAGGACAAATAAAAAGCTCCTGCCATTTACACTGCGCAGTTTTCTTATATCCGTATTTGCGTTCACTTACTTCTTTGCCGGCTCGATGATACTCACCATCCTCGGTGTAATTTTCACGAAGCTCTGGCCGTTTAATAAGGATAGAGGCAAATACCTGTTCCATATATGGGTAAGCAGGTTTACCTGGAGCATGATGCACATCATGTTCAATCAAAAAGTGCGTGTTTATAATTTGCGTGGAGAGGATTTTAAGAAGCCGGCTGTTTACATCGCAAATCATACTTCCTTCCTTGATATCCTGATCACCACCATGCTGCACCCACGGCTGATATTGCTCACAAATAAATGGGTATGGAAGAGCCCGGTGTTTGGTGCTGTAGTGCGTATGGCCGAATATTATCCTGTGGCGGAAGGTGCAGAAGATAGCATAGAACCCTTGCAGCAGCTTGTGAACAGGGGGTACTCAATAATGGTCTTTCCGGAAGGCACCCGCTCTTATGACGATAAGATCAAACGCTTTCATAAAGGTGCATTTTATATAGCGGAACGTTTGCAACTGGATATAGTACCGGTGGTAATGCATGGAGTACATTATGTAATGCAAAAAGGAGACTGGTTGCTTAAGGATGGTACCAGCTCTGTATATATACATCCACGGATCACTATTGCTGACAAAAGCTATGGTAATGCCTATAGTGAGCGTTCTAAGCATATTGGCAGATGGATGAGGGCAGAACTGCAGAAAGTAAAAGAAGAAAAAGAAACGCCAACCTACTTCCGCGAACAACTACAACGAAGTTATACCTATAAAGGGCCTGTATTGGAATGGTATTGCAGAATAAAGGTGAAACTGGAGCAATATTATGAACCATTCCATAAGCTACTGCCGCGGGAAGGTGTCTTATACGACCTGGGCTGTGGTTATGGTTTCATGACCTATATGCTGCATTGGGCAGCACCGGGCAGAAAATTTACCGGTATAGATTATGATGAGGAAAAAATAGATACTGCGCAAGGTAATTTTCTGCGGGATGATAGCATTCAATTTCAGCAAGGAGATGTAACCGGGCTAGACCTGTTGCCTTGCGATGGTATCATTATCAGTGATGTGCTGCATTATTTATTGCCGGAGCAGCAATCGGCATTGCTGGAACAATGTGCACATGTCCTAAATGCAGGCGGAACGCTGATAATAAGAGATGGAGTATCTGAAATGCAACAACGCATTAAAGGAACCAAACTTACGGAGTTGTTCAGTACACGTATCATTGGCTTCAATAAAACGCAGAACGAACTGCATTATATAAGTAAAGCTTTCATTGAGGAATTTGCAGCGAACCATAACATGTCAGTAGAAATATTAGACAATGCAAAGCTTACCGCGAACCTCATATTTGTACTGAGAAAATCCTAATGCATGAGGTTTGGGTTTCTTATCATATTATCTTGTTTATGTGCTTCTGCTAATGCGCAAAGCGATGTATTTCATAAATCGAATATCAAATTCCGCGGACTAGCTAAATCTATGCGTTGGAAGAGTGATATGGTAAGGATGGTGGATGATACGCTGGTATACGGTGAGAACATGGGAATACATTGGTATGGGCTGGATGAGGATAACAAGATCATAAGAGATACCTTTATTACGGATTATAATCATGATACTGTTCGATACGCATACAGTTATGATCATGAAGGGCACCTGTTAGCTATGAGATCGGACAAAGAACCGGTGCAGATACAATACACTTATGACGGGGATAACCTGATGCACATGAGTAGCGTGGATAGACAGGGTAATGTTATAGTAGATGTGAGCTATACTTATTTCAAAGATTCTACCGTAAGAAAACAACGATACAAACATTTATCTATTACCACATCCATTAGTTCCTTCTTTTATGATGATAAGCACGAACATATAACGGTGATACATAGCAATGACAGTAGTGGTAATGTTCTAAGCAGCACGTTGCTGGAATATGATATGTTTGATAATCCATCTAAACAAACCGTCTACAACGATAAAGGTGAGATCGAGTATGAGTACACCTATGAATATGTATATGATGAGCATCATAATTTTCTGAAGCGCACGGAGTATAGAAATGGCAGGCCATTCTCGATTACGAAACGCGAGATCGTATATAGATAATTACTGAACGGAATGGGTTCTCGCCTTATTGATACGGAGGCTAACTAACCATAACAGGATACTGAATACGAGTAAGACACTTAACGCCAGGAATGATCCCGAAAGTTTATTATCCCGTAAAATAATATCATTCACCGCATCAAGCCCCCAGTACAATGGTGACGCCATCGCCAGTTTCTGCATAGCGGCAGGCATGATATCAGTAGGGATCCAGATGCCGCCTAAAGCAGATAATATTACTACAGAGATGGCGCCAAAAGGCATAGCCTGCGTCGCAGTCTTAAATAGTGTACCGATGAAGAAACCGTAAGAAGTGGCAGAGAGGCCGATGCATAATACAATAGGTAATAATGCAAACGGATGTAGCCCAAGATACAAAGCAGGTAATCCGAACACAGGCAGTAGCCACAAGCCGATGCATAGCATTAATGCAAACTGTACCATGCACACAAGTGTATAGAAGAATATCTTACCCAGTGCTACCGAACTATTGGCATTGGGTATCAGTTGTACACGTAGTGCACTGCGTTCATCACGCTCACGGATCATATTACCTGCCAACGGAATTACAATAAAGAACATTCCGAAAATGGCCCATGCAGGTACATTGTGCTGCACAGAGTTAATGTGTGCTGTATCCTTAGTCTTATCGTTTAATGCCTCTTCGCGTATGCCAATACCGCTGAACATCTTCCTGAAATCTTCTGTAGGTGGTGCGGAAGCAGTATCACCCGATAACTTTGACATCCGGTCGATCAATACATTGCTGCAGGAAGCGGTTATCAGCTTGTCGAGCGCAAAATTTACTGACATGCGGAACGTAGGCCTGCTTACAGGGTCGAAGTAAATACGGACATACTTATTGCTTCTTGCTTCGCGCGCGGGTAATTTACCCACACCTATTTTCTCCGCTATTTGGTTAGCAACAGTATTTGCGGTATTTACCATCTCTGCAGTTGCACCTGCCGGGATCACAATGCCAACCCTGTAATTACCTTGCTGTAATAGCTGCTTTAGTGCAGAATCGGACAGAGGGCGATTATTAACACTATCAATGACCTGGAAATTATCGCTTTGTTTTAGTCCGCGTGTTATTTCTGCTGCCAGCCTTCCATGATCGTTGTCTGCCAATAGCAGATCGAAGCGCAGATTTTGATAGTCTTTAAAAGGAGCATCCTGTATCAGTGCCATTACCACAATAAGTATCGCCGGCATCAGGAACAAAAGCATGAAACCTGCCACATCGCGACGCAGCAGTATCCATTCTTTTATGATGGTAGCGATTACTTTTCTCATGCTTAATCTCTAACGCTGTGGCCTGTGTAATGAAGAAACACATCTTCCAGTCGATTGCAGCCAGGAGTGTTATCTATCAGCTCCTTAGGAGCACCTTTGGTAATGAATTTGCCCTCATCTATTATTACTACCTCGTCGCATATCTGCTCTGCTTCTTCCATCAGGTGCGATGTGTAGACTATAGTTTTGCCTTGTGCATTGTACTCTTTCAGAAAGTCGAGGATCATAGCGCGGCTCTGTACATCTACGCCTGCAGTGGGCTCGTCCAGTATCAGCATTTGTGGGTGGTGGAGTAGAGAAGCAATGATATTAGCCCTTCGTTTCATGCCGCCACTATAGCGGCCTACACGCTTATCAGCATGTGTATCCAGGCCCAGGCGTTTCAGCAAGTTGCCTGCCCGCTCACTGATCTGTGTATTGCTAAGCCCATAAAGCCTTCCGAAATAGCGGAAGTTTTCCCATGCAGTTAACTGTCCGAACAGCGCAATCTGTTGCGGTACTACGCCAATTACAGAACGTACGGTTACGGTATCAGCAACGCAATCTTTGCCGAATATTTTAGCAGTTCCTTTATCAGGCATAACTAATCCACACAGGATGTTTATGGTAGTGCTTTTGCCTGCGCCGTTAGGCCCTAATAAACCTAATAGCTGGTTTTCACGTACAGAAATATCCATCCCGTCCAAAGCAGGGCTCCAGCCTCCTTTGTACATTTTATAAAGACCCTGTATATCCAGAGCTAAAGCCATGCTTATTGAAAGCTCAGTTGATCTGTGACATCCTTAGGCAATGCAGGTAATGCATGTCTTGGAAGCAGGAAAGAGGTCAGCTCTGCCATTTCCTTGAAGATAATGTGAGAGTCGGCGGCACCTTTCAGGTAATCGGCACCCGTGCTACCACCTGTGCCTACACGCTTACCAATGGTGCGCTGCACCATGTGTATATGCCTGTGTCGCCACATAGAAAGGCCCTCATCTATTTCCAGCAGGCTGCTTACCAGTTCGAATGGCAGATGCAATAACGGATAATCGCGGTAGAGCATAATAAATAATGCACTGCGATTGGCCGCCATGCTGAAACGTCTTGCCGGGTCATATTCTGCTTCGTTCACGAATAGTTTATCGAAAGTCTTCAGGTTACCCATTTCTACATCCAGCAGGGTAGATGCGTATGCTGCCCTATAGTTGAGCCAGAACTGTGCGTTGTCTTTAACGAAAGGCATACGCTCCAGCCATTGATTGATAAGCACCAATAGCGATACCTGGCTTTCTGCTTCTTTCACACGTTCCCTGTCCTTTTCATTCAGTTGAGAGAGGTAATAGTTCTGCCCGTGGCGCTGATCGTAAGTGAGGCCAAGAGTAGCTTCTATCATTTTGAACTGGATGCTCTGGAAACCCGAAGCCGGGCGAAGCAGATCGCGGAAGTCGAGGAAATCGAGCGGGGTCATCGTTTCTATGATGCCCATTTGTGTAACGGCAAGGCTCAATACCTGGCTTACCCGCTTGATGCGGTGCACGCAATTATATATATCGGGAGAATTATTAGGAATATCTTCCTGGCGGAAAATATCGCGTATGATATTCAGTTCGTGGAGTATTTCCTTAAACCAAAGTTCGTACGCCTGGTGGATGATGATAAAGAGCATTTCATCGTCTGCTCGGATGCCATCCTTAGTGCTTTCAGGATCCTGTGCATTCAGTATTTTATCCAGTTGCAGGTATTCGCTGTAGTATACCGGGGCGCGCTCTTTTTTTTCCATGCAGCTAAATTATAAAATCTTACCCTAAGCGCACACATATTAACGCTCCGGCTATTTGATAATACCCGCCCGCATAAACAGCGGAATATTCAGTTCGCGGGATTCCCCCGGTGCCCAGGCATGTTTTATTTTTTCTTCGAGTATGGGCAGGGGATTGGTACCATTTTGTGCAATATAATCCTGCACGCTCGACCAGGAGCCTACATATCCTATCATTCGTTCATAAGTCCATATTTCCTTGATGCTAAGTGGCGGCGCTGTTATCTCTTCAAAAGGAAATGGAATGGTCTTGTATTGTTCTTCTATATAATGTCGCTCGGGCTGCCAGTATTTGCCAACGGTACCAAAGGCAAAGTCGTCAATGATACTTTCTATTTCGTTATTGGAGCGGAATAAGCCATAAGACCATACTGCAATTGGTGCGCCTTGCCTGCCAACCCGCTTTACTTCTTTGTAGAAGTTATCGAAATCAAACCAGTGGATAGCAGTGCCTACAGTAACCAGGTCAAAGCTGTCATCAGCAAAATTGGTATGTTCGGCTCTTAGCTTACTATAAAAGATATTATCCTTTTTTGTGGCATGAGCCATTTGCTGCTCGCTGATATCTGACGCCTGTACCTCGTCAAAACGTGTTGCAAGTACCGAAGCTACCTGCCCGTTACCGGTAGCACAATCCCATGCCCGCTGGTATTGTTTTGTTATGCTGAACAGGAAGTCGAATAACGCCACAGGGTATGTTGGGCGATAAGCGGCATAGCTGCCGGCCTGTTTGGAGAATAAGTCTTTTGCGTCCTTCATAGTACCTGTAAAGTTATTTTATATTATTTTAGTGATACGATTTAGCATGAAGAGTTTATACTTACCTGAAATACCAACTGAAGCTTTTGAACACGCGCTGGCATCTGAAGATAAAGGGGAATTGTACGACCTGTTGGTGCAGCCATTACACGAGGAATTATACCGCCGGCAGGATTTTACTTTTCTCGACGATCTTTCTGAAGGGCAACAACTGATGCTTACCTACGATTATGTGCAGATGCAGGTAATGCAGGGTGGCTTTATACAACTGATACAGAACGGCTATATTGGTTTATTACCGCAACTGCCGGGATGGCTGCAGGCATTGGGCGATATGGAAATGGCCCAGATCATAGACGATGTGCTGAAAGTATATGTGCTGAACCGGGAAATGCTGGATAAGAAAACCACAGTGGAAGAGTTTGCACAGCTATATAATGAATTCAAGGAGTTTGAGGCGCTGGATGAACGCTTCCGTGAACTGAACTCTAAGACCAATAACGATATTGTTAAGTATGCATCCACGCATATAGAAGAATTCGCGAAGCTCGTTTGACAATTGGCAGTTAGCAGAGGGGCGTAAATGATATGCGTTTGTGTTGTATCTTTGCACCAGTCAAATCACTAAAATCTAAGAATAGAATATAACGATGTAGAATAATTTCTTTCCAACAAAATAGGGGCTAAACAATAGTCATTCATTTTTAAAAGAAAGAATTATGCTTATTCTTAGAGATATATCATATATACATACTGATAAAGATCAGCTGTTTACGGGTATTAATCTTACTGTAAACGATCACGAAAAAATAACGCTTGTAGGTAATAATGGTTCCGGCAAATCGACCCTCCTGAAAATCATTGCGGGAATATTGCAACCATCCGGCGGAACGATCACAACAAGCAGTAAACCATATTATGTACCGCAGTTGGTTGGCCAATACAATGAACTGACCATAGCGCAGGCCCTGCGAGTTGATGCAAAACTCAATGCATTAAAAGAAATATTAGCGGGAAACGTAACTGATAATAATATGGCCCTGCTCGATGACGACTGGACTATTGAAGAGCGGTGTGCAGAAGCTATGAGTTACTGGAAACTGGAAGGGCTGGATCCGGAACAGAAAATGGCCAGCCTCAGCGGTGGACAAAAAACAAAAGTATTGCTTGCAGGCCTCACCATTCATCAGCCTGAGATCACTTTACTGGACGAGCCCAGTAATCATTTGGATGCCGAGGGTAGGGAATTACTATATGATTACATACAAACAACCAATAGCAGCCTGGTAGTGGTAAGCCACGACAGGACATTACTAAACCTGCTGAACAATGTAGCTGAACTTAGCAAACGAGGGCTGACCCTATATGGTGGCAATTACGACTTCTACGCCGAGCAAAAAGCCGTGGAAGAAAATGCGCTGAATGAAAACCTGCGCGATAGGGAAAAGGCTTTACGAAAGGCAAAGGAAACAGAACGTGAGATGATGGAGCGCCAGCAAAAACTGGATGCAAGGGGTAAAAAGAAGCAGGAAAAAGCGGGCGTGCCGACTATTGCCATGAATACCCTCCGCAATAATGCAGAAAAGAGTACCGCAAAGGCAAAGGATGTGCATGCAGAAAAGATAGGTGCCATAACGAAAGAAGTTGGGAGATTGCGTAAAGAATTGCCGGATGCCGATAAAATGAAGATAGCCCTGGATGATTCTTCATTGCATAAGGGCAAGGTATTGATAACAGCAGGAGACATCAACTTTGGTTATGGTGCGCAGCCATTATGGCGAATACCTTTAAGTTTTGTGGTAACGGGTAATGACCGCATGGCTATTAAAGGGTTGAATGGATCGGGCAAAACCACGCTGATAAAAATATTGCTGGGTATACTGCAACCTACTGAGGGAACTATACAACGTGCAGACATTAATGCGTTGTATGTAGACCAGGATTATTCCCTGATCAATAATGAGCTTACCGTGTACGACCAGGCGCAGCAATATAACCTTGGCTACCTGGAGGAACATGAAGTAAAAAGCAGGCTCAACAGGTTTTTATTTACCAAAGAGTATTGGGATAAACCTTGCAGTACACTCAGTGGTGGTGAAAAGATGAGGCTGATGCTCTGCTGTCTTACCATCGGTAATAAAGCACCTGGTATGATCATCCTCGATGAGCCAACGAATAATCTTGATATCCAAAATATAGAGATACTGACCGCCGCCATTAATGAATATAAGGGTTGCGTGATCGTGGTATCGCACGATAGCAGGTTTGTGGAGGAGATTGGGGTGGAGAAGGTCATGGAGATGTAAGGGTAATTTATAGAAGGGATTTTTTTCTTTATTCCCAGCAGGCCAACTGGTCAGGCGAAAAAAATAAGTGTTTTAACGGTTGTTTTTATCGTTTATATAATAATTACGTCGGTTATAAGGTTTTCAGACGATGCCCTGTCAGGTGACGTTATTTTTATTTACAAACGGAATAAGAGAGTTCGGTCGAAAGGAGGGTTATCGAATATTGCCCTTTGTGTGGCTGTTAAGCGCTTTCTTGAAATTAGTTTATCCTTTAAAATTTTATAATCATGAACAACAAGATCACCTCAAAGTTACTTACAGGCCTCTTCATGTGTGCATCCTTTTGTGCTAACGCACAATACAATAAAACATTTTATAACACACAAAGCAGCACGTCGGGCTTTATTAATGAATCGGGTATAGACGTTGTAGACGCAGGTAATGGACATACATGTACGCTCTCTGGCAATATAGGAGATGCACCTGATTTTACACTCCGGGAACTGGACTTTACAGGATCGGTAGTTGCTTCTCAAACCTTTTCAATTGTTGATGGCAGTGTACGACCCTGCAAACTATTAAGAACAGCTAATGGAGACTATCTTGTTGCTGGGTATTATTTTAATACTACAAGGTCGCTAACTGACCCATTTATTGCCAGGTTTACTCCTACGGGAACATCGTTTAGTTGTATATGGTTCCAGGAATATCTTAGCAATAATTCTGGCCTGAGTATGCCAACAGCTTTTGGTCAGGCTAATATTGTATTGGCTCCAGATGCCCCCAACGAATCTTATATAGCCGTATTCGCAGGCGACAATTGGCCTTCCTTTCCTACTTATGATAAGACCATCAATGCTTTAAGAATTGATGCTTCTGGTGCGACAATATGGAACTATAAATATGACGACGCCACCATTACGCAATCAAGGGAATTTTACCCGCGTGCACTTGTAGCCGGAGTTGATGACAAAGGAACGAAATATTATATAGCAGGATTTTGTGACTATAATATTACCGCTGACTATAGCTTTGATATGACTATAGATCTTAACGGGAATATTGTTGATAACAAAAGGGAATATATAGTGCCTGCTTATCCATTCGGACATAGTGCCCTATATGATGCAGCTACCAAGCAGTTTGTGCTGGCTTACACCATGGGTGCAAATTACCTGCCGGGTGGAATCGTGGTATCAGAGATCGCAGTAACAAAAATGGATGTTAAAACGCTTGCAATAGCATCTACAGACTATTATTATGAAAATGACCCTTTAGCACAGGTGTCTGAAAATTATACTAATGGTATAATGATGGATGCTGCCGGTAATAATTATGTGTTATCGTGCTGGAATATGAACCGTAATAGTAATTACCGCAATACAACTATTCTTAAAATAGATAAACTGGCCAATATTCAGTTCTTTAAACGTTATAATAAACTTACTGATACCTATCACGGTGCTATTGCAGATGTTGTAGACCCTGTTACATCTATGGAGAATTATGCTCAAATAGAAACGTCAGGCTATCTTACAGCAAATGACATGAGAATATTTACTACCAATACTTTAGGTGTTACCTGTGGAGATGAAAATATACATCCCGGACATGGGACGTATAAATTACAGCCTTCCCTCGTACCCGCAACAAAGGTTTTGGTTTTTGGTGATAAACCTATATCGTATAACAGTGGTGAAAGTTATAACGATAGTAGCTGTAACGCCTCGGATCCGGAATACAAAACCACTACTATACCGATTATGGCATCCGACAAACAGATCAATGTATATCCTACTGTGTTGTCTGAGGGTAACGATAATGTGACTATAAATATCAACAGTAAAACGGCCGCTGCAGTGCAAGTTAGTCTTTGCGGTATCGATGGAAAAGAATTGAAGCGAACCATATATCATGCAAATGCAGGTGCAAATTCGTTGGTACTGGATACACAGTTAGATTTGCCCGGACTTTATATGATCAAAATATATTCCGCTGATAATAAGATTAATAATATCGTACGCATTACTAAGCTTTAGTAACAGATTGGTTTCAGCTTTAATTCCACTAATAAAAAAGTTATAACAATACACCCCGGCATTGCCGGGGTGTATACATAAATTATCAGTAAATATCGGGATTAACCCAGGTACACTTTTAATGCGTTGCTATAACGTGCTTTTTGCAGGCGTTTTATAGCGCGTTCCTTGATCTGGCGGATACGTTCTTTAGTAAGGTCGTATTTTTCGCCGATCTCTTCGATAGTAGGGCCACCGTCGCCTTCCAGGCCAAAGTAAGCACCCAATATCTCAGCCTCTCGTACGCTCAGCGATTTCAGGATACGTTTGATCTCATTACGGAGTGAATCCTTCATTACATCATCATCTGTATCATTGGCGCCTTCAAGCAGGTCGCCCATAGCTACGTCTTCTGCCTCGTGCACAGGTGCATCCAGAGAAGTGTGGCGGGTGTTGCTGGTAAAGATGTTGGTGATCTCTGTTTCACTCATATCCAGTATCTCTGCCAGTTCTTCAGTAGATGGTTCGCGTTCGTTTTCCTGCTCAAATGCTATAAATGCTTTATTGGCCTTGTTGTAAGTACCAATTTTGTTTTGTGGCAGGCGTACAAGACGGCCCTGTTCTGCTAAAGCCTGCAGGATAGATTGACGGATCCACCATACGGCGTAAGAGATGAATTTAAAACCCTTGGTTTCATCGAAGCGCTGCGCTGCTTTGATAAGGCCCAAATTACCTTCATTGATCAGATCACTTAAAGACAATCCCTGGTGTTGGTATTGTTTTGCCACCGACACAACGAAACGCAAATTGGCTTTTACCAATTTCTCCAGAGCGCGCTGATCGCCCATGTGAATTTTCTGGGCCAGCGTTGTTTCTTCCTCCGGAGTGATCATCGAGATCTTGCTGATCTCCTGCAGGTATTTTTCTACAGCTTGCGAATCGCGGTTGGTGATCTGGGTGGCAATTTTTAACTGCCTCATATATTATCCTGGTTTAAATATTACTAATTTGTTTGTTTGCCCGGGAACCGGTTTAAAATAGACGAGCGAACTGCTAAAAAAGTTTGTTAGTCTACTGCACTTTAACTAATTTCATTTACCGCAAATTTCGTTCCGTTTTAGCGTGATTTTTTATAATATATTACCAAAATCACTCAACAATAACGTGAAGCCGTTCTGAACTTGTATTTGCAGCTCTATGAATTTAAGCTATAGGGCAATAGGCGGTTACCGAAAATGGCAGTCTTAGCCATTATTTATGCAAAGCTATATCGCAACTGTCAAAAATGCTACCTTTGCGCCACTATTTAACAAATACTATGCAAAAAGACTTGTATCAACAGCCGGATTATTATCTTTTGGACGAGCTACTGACAGATGAGCATAAATTAATACGCGAGTCGGTACGTGCCTATGTAAAAAAAGAAATATCCCCCATTATAGAGGATTATGCGCAGCGTGCGGCTTTTCCGTCGCAAATAATTAAAGGACTGGGTGAACTGGGTTGTTTTGGCCCGTTTGTACCACAAAAATATGGCGGTGCAGGCCTCGACTATATTTCTTACGGTATTATGATGCAGGAACTGGAGCGCGGAGATTCCGGTGTACGTTCTACTGCGTCTGTACAGGGCTCGCTGGTGATGTTCCCGATCTATAAATTTGGCAGCGAAGAGCAAAAAATGAAATACCTGCCAAAACTGGCAAGCGGGGAAATGATGGGCTGCTTCGGGCTGACGGAGCCGGATCACGGTTCTAACCCTGCGGGTATGCTTACCAATTTCAAAGATGCAGGCGACCATGTGATCCTGAACGGCTCTAAAATGTGGATCTCCAACGCCCCATTTGCCGATATAGCTGTTGTTTGGGCTAAAAACGAGGCAGGGGAAATACATGGTATGATCGTAGAGCGCGGTATGGAAGGTTTCAGCACGCCGGAAACGCATGGTAAATGGTCGTTGAGGGCATCTGCAACCGGCGAACTGGTATTTGATAATGTAAAAGTGCCTAAAGAAAATATACTGCCGGGCGTTAAAGGACTAAAAGGGCCTTTGACCTGCCTTAGCAGCGCACGCTATGGTATAGCATGGGGTGCATTGGGTTGCGCCATGGATTGCTACGACACTGCACTGCGCTATGCAAAACAGCGTGTACAGTTTGGCAGGCCTATAGCCGGCTTCCAGCTAACGCAGAAGAAACTGGCAGAAATGATCACCGAGATCACGAAAGGACAGTTACTGAACTGGCGCCTCGGTGTGCTGCGCGACCAGGACCGTGCTACGCCCGCACAAATATCAATGGCAAAGCGTAACAGCTGCGATACTGCGCTGAAAATAGCACGCGAAGCCCGCCAGATACTGGGTGGTATGGGTATCACCGGAGAATTCAGCATTATGCGCCATATGATGAACCTGGAATCTGTAGTTACCTATGAAGGTACCCACGATATACACCTGCTGATAACAGGTATGGATGTAACAGGTATTAACGCTTTTCAATAAATAATTCAATAATTGAAGAAGCCCCTGCTCAAAGAGTAGGGGCTTTTATATTTTCAGGCTTTCAAATTATTGGATGCGATTCATTAATCAGCATTGGCATTCAAAAAATCGTGAGATACTTCGACCCTTGTTACACCTGTAGTATTATCGGTTACCGGTAACTGTACATTAATAGACACCTGCCATGCTGCACCAACCTTTTTGCCGCTGACAGTACCGGTGGTTATGCGCATATTAATGCGTTCTGAAGGGTTATAACGTGGTGTAGAAGTATAATGCGCTAAGTGCTGCTTCAATTCATTGTCTGCGTAAACGAACGAAGTAGCATTACTATCTACCACAAACTCTATTAAATAATCGTAGCCCGTCGTCGCTATAATATGGTCGTACTGTATAACAGTATTATGAGTGCCTGGAGCATTAGTTAAGATATACTCCTTAGTATGATAGTCCTGCACACTATCAATATACCTGTTTGGCAAATAAGAAAATGTTTCTATGTCTTTGTATTGGGAGTTTGTAGGTGTATTATTCTTGCGACAGGAAATAATCAATAAGAAAGCTGCTAATAGAAGGGTATAGTATTTCATAAATAGTGAGGTCAATGTTAGGATTAAAGTTAATGATTTTGAGGGCAAAGTGTCCAAAGATATATGCAGGCATGCCGGATGATATCAACAGAAAAAGCCCTCATTACGAGGGCCTTTCTTATTTCTTCTTAGAAGCCTTCTTCTGCTTCTTCATGGCTTCTTCTTTATCAAGGCGAATATTGTTGCGTACGGTTTCCCAGTATTCTTTGCCGTAACCTACAAATATTTCTTCACCGGCTTGTATATCACGTATAGCATCAATAAATATGCAGTTGTTCTCGTTTACATATTTAGTGTTGTTGCGTACGCCTTTAATGCGGGTTAATCCTGCGGCGTCATTAGCATAGCGGGCTTTGCTGTTTTTCATTTTTCCCGCATCTATCACATTGTCGTCGTCTATGTAAAAGATATATCCGTTATCGGCATCTTCTGCCACATCTTCCCAATTGGTATAGCGGCCTTCATATTCAGTAAT
This sequence comes from Bacteroidota bacterium, assembly GCA_018267955.1. Lineage (GTDB taxonomy): Bacteria > Bacteroidota > Bacteroidia > Chitinophagales > Chitinophagaceae > Polluticoccus. Next base: position 837,132 of record JAFDXL010000009.1, on the reverse strand, counting down.
CCGTGTGCCTTTTTCAATAAATACTTTGGTAAATAATCCTTTGCCTGCGTTGGGGAGTGTTGATGTTTTTACTTCCAGGTTCTTTTTAGCGAAAGCCATATCGTTGTATAAGTCTGTGTTGTTTTGGTTTTATAAAGAGGTTACAAGCTCAACCATTCTGGTCAATACTTTTTGATCTGTAATAATACTGTGCCCGGCTGCAACATTATCCTTCATATGTGCCGGGTTAGCGGTAGCCGGTATTACACTGGTTACTGCAGGATGAGATATAATATACTTCAGCATAAACTGGCTCCAGGTTGTAATACCATATTCTGCGCACCAGCCGGGCAGGGTAGTGTTATGTACTTTGCTGAATATCTTACCCACATCGAGCGGACGGTTAATAATGGTGGCTACACCATGTTCGGCAGCAACAGGTAATAGACGTTGTTCTGCATTCCGGTCGGTTATGGAGTAATTAAATTGTACAAAATCCATCGGTACTGTGCGTATCATTTTTTCCAGCTCATCATGCATATCGCTTAGGTAATGCGTAATGCCTATGTAGCGTATGCGCCCGGCTTCTTTCCACTCCTGCAATGTTTTCAGTTGCGTTTGCCAGTCAACCAGGTTATGTATCTGCACCAGGTCTATGGTACTGCGTTGCATCAGTCGGAAAGAGTTTTCCAGCTGGCGAATACCCTCATTCTTGCCTGTGGTCCATACTTTGGTGGCATAGAAGAAATCGTCGGCATGCCCGCTTTGCTGCGTAAGTACGCCGACAGATCTTTCGCTGTTGCCATACATGGGTGAGCTATCTATAAGACGCCCGCCACCCGCATGAAAGGCTGAAAGGACTTCAGTAAGAGCAGGTGAAGCATTGGGATCGGCAACATCTAATACCTGCCAGGTACCCAAACCTATAACAGGTAGGTGTTCGCCGGAAGATGGTATTTGCCGTGTGAGCATAATGGGAATTGCGCCGCAAAATAAGGGTTTATCTTCAAGGTAAATAATGAAGTTTTCTGGAGCGATTTTTTAGAATATATCAATACACCAAATCGACGACATCATGAACACAGGAATGCCAACGAACCCGGAGATGCCGGGTACAACACCAACCGAGATACCCGATGTGCCCCAACCATTGGAGCCACCTAAGCCGGAAGAACCGGTGATACCAGGGCCGGAGCCAGCAACCACACCTCAACCCCAGAAGCCAGAGATGCCACCTATACCACCCAAACCCGAGATACCACAGACCTGAATGCCGGATACTTAAACCGCGCGGCATTATTAGTATCTTTGGCCACTCATGAAATTTGAAGACTATCATATTTCCGCCGATATAAAGCGCAGCCTGGAAGAACTGGGGTTTAAACGCCCCACAGATATACAATTCAAGGCGATACCTTCTATACTGAAAGGAGATGATGTATTAGCCATTGCTCAGACAGGTACCGGTAAGACAGCAGCATTTGCCATCCCGGTACTGCATTTGCTGCAACAACGCGATAGACGCAATAAAAACGGTACGGTTAGCTGCCTGGTAATGGTGCCTACACGCGAACTGGCAATACAGATAGCTGATGTATTTAAACAAATAGGTAAATACACCAAGCTGGATATTCTTGGATTATATGGTGGTGTAGAACAGGAGCAACAGGTAAATAAATTAAAGAAAGGTGTAGATGTACTGATTGCGACACCGGGCAGGATGTTTGACCTGGTACACCAGCAACACCTGGACCTATCTTCGGTAGAGATACTAATCCTGGACGAGGCAGACTTTATGCTAGACCTTGGTTTTATAAAAGATATCCGTGATGTGCTGAGGCATCTGCCGAAGAAGCACCAGACCTTATTCTTTTCCGCAACCATAGATAAAGAGATCAAAGACCTGGCGTATGATATAGTGCGGAACCCTATACGCATCCAGATATCGCCCAAAGATCCGGTATCGAAGAATGTAAACCATTCCGTTGCCTATATAGAAATGGATGATAAGCGTTTTTTCCTGGAGCGTTTAGTAAAGGAATTCCCGACAACCAAAATATTGGTATTTGTACGGACGAAGGTTCGGGCAGAACGGGTATTTGCGGCCATGCAACGGGTAGGCATTGAATCATTGGTAATGCACGGAGGCAAGGAACAGGATGACAGGCTGTCTGTGATGGAAGAATTCAAACAGGGGAAGATCAATTTACTGATAACTACCGATGTAAATGCAAGGGGTATAGATATACCGGGTATAGATTACGTGGTGAACTATGACTTGCCGGATGTGCCTGAGAATTATGTGCATAGGGTAGGGCGTACGGGCCGTGGTGTACGTAAAGGACAAGCAGTATCTTTCTGTAGTACAGAAGAAAAACCTATGCTGGCTGCTATTGAAAAATATATGCAGAAGGCCATCCCTGAGATGAAAATAGATAAGAACGATTATCGCGAAACGATCAGCTTCTCTGAAGATATTCCCAACGATAACTGGCAACTGTTGCTGGAACAAAATGAACAAACAGAAAAAAAGGCCAAAAGAAAAAAGAAGTAAGCGTTTTAATGTGATAAATTTATAATGCTAAATAATATCACATGGATAATGCAAGTCTCGCACATATAACCAATACATTGAATGATTGGCTCCGCGCCCTGGAATTCTATAAAACAGAGCTTGGCATTCTTAAAGGCCGGCTTACTGAAATAGGCAGTAAAAACACCGGCCACGATATGCTGCGGCTGGTAGAACATTATGAAAGCCAGTTTGCCCTGCATAAAGAGAATATCGACAAGCTATCGCACGATATCAATGCGACGCTTGCCACTATTCACGAAGGGTTAAAGCATAGCCATTCACAATCTCCATCCGACATAGTATCGCAGGGATATGACCTGCTGACACACCGTTTTGAAACGGAGGAAATAGTGGTGAGCGAACTGCGTCGCGCGTTTAACAGGTTTTCATCCGTTTGGATGTGAGTTAGGCGCTTTGCGCTTCAGCCATTTGCTTCACCTTCTCTAAGCCCTTAGGAAAAGCGATAGAGAATTCTTCCACAAATTCGTCGGCCATATCCATGCTGACAGATAGTTCTGTGTGATTACCTGATGGCTTTAATGTATATTCTTCAATAGCACCTGCCCATTGTTTGGCCTGTTCACTTATAGTGTCTTCTGTACCATTGGTTACTTCGCCCAGGTGTTGGAATGTCATTTTTGCATTAGGGACAAGTTCCTTAATATGAGAAACCATGCCATTGTTGTTACTGTCCACAAAAAGAACCTTGCTGCCTTGTTCCCAATCCGTGATAGCATGCGAATCCGGTGCAAATACGGATGTCCATGCACGGTAACTCTCATCGTTCCATAATACCTGCCATACAGTTGCAGGTGATGCATTGATAGTAATGCTGAATGTTTTATTGGTCATAGCTTACAGTTTAGTTTACAAAGATCGGCGTATATAATAAAGTGTGCAGGGTGTAAAGCGACAATAGTAGGGTATCTGGCGAAATTTTAAGAATTTCACAGAGGATGATGAAAGAAGTTTATTACAAGTTTGCACCACTACGCATCACCTGGCTGATCATGCTGGTGGTCATTGTATTTCTTGATATTGTAAGTTTTGATGCAAAGTTTCTACTGCTGATCTGCTTTTTTAATATCATCATGCTGCTATTTGCCGGGCTGGTATATGCCGCTAATCGTATCATAAACGCAGTAGTTAAGAATCCGGCGCTATGGTGGGGATGGCAATTGTTGCTGTCTTCTATTGTATTGTATTTAATAATTAGCCGGGTACTGGATTCGTACCCGGCTAATTACTAAGCCTGTTTCTTTTTTGTTTTCTGCTTTGCAGGCTGCTCTTTCTTTTTCACCACGATCCATTCATCCAGCGATACATTGAATGGCATCTGCCCGATCTGTACGATCGCCTTCTTGCCGCGTATCTCTGTAAGGCGGCCTACCTGGTGATTGTCTTTGTTACGTACCATATCACCCACCTTCGCCTCGCCACCAACGGTATCATAATTTTTATCGGCTTTTTTGGCAATAGCAGCGTTAGATGCCACTTGTTTCCTTTTGAACAAAACATTCTCTGCAGCCGCGATCACTTCACCCTTATTCTCCGATTTCTTCCAGTCAAATATGATCTGCTTGAACTTGCGCTCCATATCGCGGAGGTAATCCAGTTCCTCTTTCTTGATCTTGTTCTGCAGCCTGAGCGTATTGAAATGCTGTTCCTTCTTTTCTTTATCTATCAGCGTTTCAAACTCTTTTTCCAGGTCTTTGTTTTTCTTCAGCAGTTTGTCGAGTTCTTTTTCTTTGTTGGCCAGTTTCTGCGACTGCTGCTCGGTCTGATGCAGCATTTTATCCAGCTTAAAGTGGCCACGTTCAGTGAGTTGCCTTGCCCTATTGATTACCTCCGGCGATAGCCCGCTACGTTGTGCGATGGCAAAAGTGTACGAACTGCCCGGCTTGCCTATATTCAATTGATACAGTGGTTCCAGCTTATCTTCATCAAAAGCCATAGCGCCGTTTACAATGCCTTGTACCTTGCCCGCCATCACTTTCAGGTTCAGATAGTGAGTAGTGATGATGCCGAGCGCATGACGTTTCGCTAATTCTTCAACGATTGCTTCGGCAAATGCGCCACCAAGGTTAGGGTCAGACCCACTACCCAGTTCGTCTATGAAGAATAAAGTCTTACCATTGGCGAAATCCATAAAATACTTCATATCACGCAGGTGCGCGCTGTAAGTACTCAGCTCATGTTCTATGGATTGCGTATCGCCGATGTGTATCATTAGCTGTTTGAAAATACCTATCTCCGAATCGGGAGAGCATGGTATTAGCAAACCTGCCTGCGTCATCAACTGCAACAGTCCCACAGTTTTCATAGAAACTGTTTTACCACCGGCATTAGGCCCGCTGATGATAAGGATGCGCTGGGTTCTATCCAGCTTGATATTTAATGGTATGGTTGGTTTGTTATTATTCCTGTTGTGTAATAGCAGCAGCGGATGATATGCCTTTACCAGTTCTATATGAGGGTGGGGGCTTAACCTTGGCATTTCTGCATTCATATCTGCTGCCAGCAAAGCCTTAGCTTGTATAAAATCGAATAAGCCGCATAGTTCATAGTAACTAAGCAATAAAGGCTGGTAGGCTGATAAGGAAGCGGTAGTTTGTGCCAGTATACGTTGTATCTCCCTGGCTTCCGCTCTTTCAAGCGAAGCAACTTCGTTATTAGTCTCGATTGTTTCTTCGGGCTCTATGAATACCGTACGCTGCGAATCGCTTTCGCCATGCAGTATACCTTTTACTATGCGTTTGTGTTCTGCAAAAACCGCCACCACACGCCTGCCGTTCAGGAATCCCTCGGCAATATCTGCCAAGTAGCCCTGCTTATTCAGCTTACGCAACACACCTTCAAATAATTTCCTGAGCTCGTTTCGTTTGGCAGAAAGGTCGGCACGGATGCTCATCAGTTCGCGGGATGCATTATCGCGCACATGGCCCATGTCGTCTATCACCGCACCGATGACAGAGCTGATCTGTTTTTCATATACGATCTTTTCTGTCAGTTCACGCAGATGAGGATAGAGGGTATCATGATTTTTAAACCATGTTAATATATCACGTATTGTTAATGCAAGCTTTTGAAATGACAGGAGGTCGAGCCCCGAAAGTACCGCACCGGGTACCGCCAGCAATTTCAGTTCTCTTTCCAGGTTGGTAGTAAAGTCATTCGGGAAGGTATTACCTGTACGCACTATGGAAGTGTACTCATAGGTTTGCTGCAGGGCACGCTCTACATATTCTATACGGGTATGGAAACGCAGGGATTCCACACGTTCGCGTGCGGCATCCGTCCGGCATTTTTGCTTCAGTAATTGAACAACCTTATTAAACTCTAACGACTCAGCAGCGTGAGCCGGGTATATCAGCATCATATCTATTCCTGTCTAAGGCTTGCAAAGGTACGTATTAGTGGATTTTTAAGTTTATTGAAACATTATTTCTGTTATATTGCGTATAGCAGAAAACAATGACTAATTACGACCGGCTGATATCGAACCTGGATGCATTTATACGCAAATATTATGCAAACCAGTTGTTACGTGGCACCCTTATCATATTAATATGTATTATAGCGTATATCTTATTAGCCACGGTAGGTGAATATTATCTGTACCTGCCGGTTTGGAGCCGCATTGCGATTGTTTCCGTTTTTTTAATTGCAGGTTTAGCTGCTTTGGGTTGGCTGGTGATCCTGCCATTATCCAAAATGGCAAGGATGGGCAAAGTGATCTCTCATGAGCAGGCCGCTACGATCATTGGCAGGCATTTTCCTGAAGTAAGGGATAAACTGCTGAATATCTTACAGCTTAAAAATCAACATGATCATACAGCCAGTAAAGAACTGATAGAAGCTAGTATCGGGCAGAAGGCGGCACAGATAGCCGTGGTGCCCTTTACAGGCGCGGTAGACCTGGCGAGGAACAGGAAATACCTGCCATACCTGCTGCCTCTTTTACTGGTTGGCGTCTTCATCCTGGTGGCTGCCCCGAATGTTTTCAAGGATGGTTCCCGCAGATTGTTACAGCCGACTATCACATTTGAGCGGCCCGCACCTTTCCGTTTTATCGTGAAAAACAATAAGCTGCAAACTGTTCGTAATGCAGATTTTGTTTTGCAGGTTTCAGTAGATGGAAATGCCCTTCCTGCCGAAATGTATATGGCAACAGGCAATGATAAGATACTGATGCAAACCAGCGGTAAAAATGAATTTCAATACACATTCAGAAATGTGACCGAGCCTGTTACCTTTCGTTTATATGCTTCGGGTTTTTATTCAAAGGAATATACATTGTCTGTTGCACAGAAACCCGTGCTCAAAGCCTTCAGGGTAAAGATCAACTACCCGGAATACACCGGGCGCAAAGATGAAGAACGCAGCAGCCTGGGAGATATGACTGTACCTGCAGGCACCTACGTTAGCTGGGCATTTGCAGCGGCTTATACAGATGAGGCCAGGATCAGGATGGGGGATGGTGCCGCACAGAAGCTGCCATCACAGATGGGTATGTTTGGCGCTCAATACCGTTTTATGAATGATACTTCATATGTGCTTTCATTAAAAAATAATGGTTCGGGTATTATAGACAGCTTTACCTATCATGTAAAAGTGATACAGGATGAATACCCTGTATTACAATTACAAGAGTTTAAGGATACAGTGAATGGTAAACAGGTATTGATCAATGGTACTGCTGGTGACGACTATGGTATTAGCAGGGTATTATTTCATATTAAGCAAACCGGTGCGGATAAGAAGATCATTACAGAGAAAGTAGTACCGTTAAAAACTACACCCGGTACCCTTACCACCTTCCAGCATTATTTTGATGTATCTGTATTTAATCTGCAACCCAACCAGCAACTGACCTACTATGTAGAAGCATGGGACAATGATGGTGTACATGGCAGCAAGGCTACACGCAGTGCAGAAATGTCTTACAAGATGTTTTCTACAGAGCAGATAGATTCTGCTATGAATGCCAACTCGCAACAAATCAATTCCGGATTGAGCAATAGCGCAGAGCATACACAGGAATTGCAATCTCAATACAAAGAGATGCAAACCAAAATGCTGCAAAGCGACAACCTGGATTTTGAGCAAAAGCAGAACCTGCAGCAGATGGCCAATATGCAGCAACAACTGCAACAGCAGATGGAAGCAGTAAAGAAAAGGCTTGAGGATCAGATAGAGCAAAGCAAGCAAAAAGAGTATAGCGAAGACCTGAAGGATAAACAGGATGCTTTGCAAAAACAGATGGATAACCTGCTGAATAAGGAGTTGAAAGAACAGATGAAGCGCCTGCAGGACCTGATGAAGCAGTTGAATAAAGACAAAGCGCTGCAGGCCATGAAGGAAATGGAGCAGGAAAATAAGCTCTTCAACATGGATCTGAAGCGTATGCAGGAGCTGATGAAGCAGATGGAAATGCAGATGCGCCTGGAAGATCTTGCCAATAAAATGGATAAGCTAGCCGAAAAGCAACTGGACCTGAAGTCGCAAACAGATAAAGGGAAGAAAGATAAAGAACAACTGGGCAAAGAACAGGATGCGCTGAAGAAGGAACTGGAAAATGCAATGAACAAAGAGATGAAGGAAGCGCAGGACCTGAACAAACAACAGGAAAGCCCGCAAAACCTGGACGATGTGGCTAAGACAGGCGACGAAGCTAAGAAAGAGATGCAGCAAAGCAGCCAGCAATTGAATGAAGGCAAAGCAGGTGCATCCAGCAAATCGCAAAGCCAGGCTGCGCAAAACCTGCAATCTATGGCGCAGAGCATGCGCAATTCTGCGGGTGGGATGGATGTGCCAACTATTACCAAGGATATACGTGCGGTTCGCCAGATACTTACAAACCTGGTGCGGCTTTCTTTTGATGAAGAACGATTAATGAAAACAGTACGTGTAACACCTGTTGCCAGCCAGGCTTATTTAAATAACCAGGATGAGCAAAAGCGCCTCCATGCTAATTCGCGCATGATACGTGATAGCCTGTTTGAGATGAGTAAGAAAATTGCCAAACTCCATGCAAGTATCAATAAAGAAACTACAGAGCTGGAAAAAGAAATGTCAGCATCAGTTACAGGGCTGGAGAACCGCCGTATCGATGAAGTGGTGGTAAGGCAGCAAGGTGCCATGATGCATACCAATAACCTTGCGTTAATGCTGAATGAAACCTTGGCAAACCTGATGCAGATGCAGGCACAGGCAATGAAACAAGGCAAGGCCGGAAGCTGTAATAAACCCGGCGGTATGACGCCTAAACCGGGGCCAGGTGAGCAATTGAGCGACATCATCACCAAACAACAGCAACTTGGCGATGCCATGCAACAGATGAAGAATGCCCAGCAACAAAGAAATGGCTCTGAGCAGGGAGATAAACAAGGCGACAAGCAAGGTGACCAAGCTGGTAAAACCAGTAATGGTAAACAGCAGGGCAGTAATGGAGAGTATGGAGATCCGCAGCAACTGGCTATGCTGGCACAGCAACAGGCCGCGCTGAGGCGCCAATTGCAGCAATTGAATAGCTTGCTCAACAGCAAAGGAATAGGTAATGCAAAAGTGTTGAAAGATATACAGGACAAAATGGATCGTACCGAAACTGATCTTGTAAACCGCAGGCTCAGCAACGAACTGTTGCAAAGGCAAAGAGAGATCATGTCGCGATTGCTGCAGGCAGAAAAATCTTTGCGTGAACAGGAGCAGGATGATAAAAGATCTTCAAAGAACCCGGAAGAGATCAGCAGGCCAGTACCACCCGAATTGCAGAAATATATCAATCAACGCCAGCAACTGCTGGAACAATACAAAACCGTTCCTGCTCAATTAAAGCCATATTATCGGGATATGGTACAACAGTATTATCAGAAAGTAGGTAAATAATATAAGGGATTTCACCTGTATTGTCAAAATGTGATTTTCATCAGATGTGCATATCCTGTTAATATGCAGATGTTTTTGTTTTCTTTGTAAGTTGTTGATTGTCATTATTTTGTCTTTTAAGAATGGCACGCTTTTTGAACATATTAAAAATGAAGGTTAAATTTTAATTTGCCCCGTATTGCGGCGGTTGATTATTGTACTTAACTTTCATATAATAAAAAAAGTAAGTAGTTCTTAACCAAAAAAAGTGCCTATGATATTCTCACGAACTTACCGGTATCAATCTTCAATGCGTCCTGATGATATAAAAGGACGCCTCGTTGGTAAGCATGTAAAAGTGCACAATATGGACTTCGAGGTGTCTGAAAAAGATCGCATGTTGCGAATCATTCCTCACGCAGAAGAAGAGAACGAGATCAAAACATTGCCGATTACTCATGTAGAACTTACAGGAAAGGGAGACAAAACACAGGTAGTCATCAGCGCTAAAATGCGCAAGATTGACTCCGGAGGTCCGATGCTTATATTAATATTCTGTTTGTTCTTGTTGATAGGATCCGGTGCCACTTTCTATTTTGGAAAGAATGAGTACCTGACTTATACCTATACATTAGGCTCCATCGGGGTACTTATTTTATTAGTATTCTGGCTGCGAATGGAGAGAGGCTATTTTGATTATGTGCGTAAAATACGCGACTACATAAAAAATCAAAGCGTAGCTTAAGCTACGCTTTGATTTTTTATATCTAACGATTGGTTCTTGCCGTCGTCTATATTTTTTTTTTTTTTTTCTACTGTATATAAGGCTTCAGCGAGTCAATAGGAGTATCGCTGGTGAAGACCTTTATCAGCTTTCTGTCCTTATCATAAATATTAATCTGCGGAAGTGATTTATAGATGAATGTTTTATCTATAAATTTTGTCTGGTCATTATCGATGGTAACTGCTATTGCAGGAAACCTATCTACATTGGTTACATTGGTAAAGTACTCCATATAGCTTTCCATCGCATATGCAGCCATCAGCATGATCTTCGATTTCTTAAAAAGATCCAGGTTCTTTGTTAGCAGCACAGTTTCATCCTGGCAATGCTCGCATGTTGGGTTAAACATCATAACGAACAAATTTGCGCCATTATCCAGGTCCTTTTGTGTCAGGTAATCATCTGTAAATACTTTATTGTGTAAAGTCTTTAACATGAACGGCGGCATAGGCGCGCCAATTTCTTTATAGTTGATCTTTACGGAAGTATCTTTAGGACTGTATTTCTTTATCCATGCTCCTACGGGATCACCTGTTAGTTCCTGTTTTTTCTTCTTTTGGCCATAAGCTGTGAATACAGTGCTTACAAGGCAGATAATGATTAGTAATTTGCGTTGCATAGAGCGAATTTAGGGATTTACATCAAAAAGAATAGCTAAAAATATGACAGCCAAATCGCAAATACCGTTGGCAGAAAGAATGAGGCCGTTGGTGCTGGAAGATTTTATAGGCCAGCAACATCTTGTGGGAAAAGGAAAGGTATTAGAACAGATGATCCATCATCGTAAAGCATATTCTATCCTGTTCTGGGGACCACCGGGTGTTGGTAAGACCACGCTGGCACAGATCATAGCACATGCTATGGATATACCCTTCTTTACTCTGAGCGCAATAGACAGCGGGGTAAAAGAAGTACGTAATGTAATAGAAATGGCACGCAAGGCCGGGCATGCTCTTTTGTTTATAGATGAGATACACCGTTTTAATAAGGCACAGCAGGATAGCTTGTTGGGCGCAGTAGAAAAAGGGATTATTACGCTGATAGGTGCTACCACTGAAAACCCTTCCTTTGAAGTAATCGGGGCGTTGCTAAGCCGTTGCCAGGTATATGTACTGCAGCCGCTATCGGAAGATGAACTGAAACAAATGGTATTGCAGGCTATAGAAAAGGATACCTGGCTTCAATCGACGGGTGTAGTAGTGCAGGATTGGGATGCATTGCTGCAACTAAGTGGTGGCGATGGGCGCAGATTGCTCAATTTGCTGGAACTGGTAGTATCATCTATGCCTGAAGATCAGAAGCAGATAACAAATGAGATAGTGCAGGATGTAGTGCAGCGTAAAATGGCATTGTATGATAAAACGGGGGAGCAGCATTACGATATTATATCGGCGTTCATTAAATCATTGCGCGGCAGTGATCCCAATGCAGCGGTATATTGGCTGGCACGCATGATAGAGGGTGGAGAAGACCCCAAATTTATTGCCCGCCGCATGGTAATATTGGCGAGCGAGGATATAGGCAATGCAAATCCAAATGCGCTATTGCTGGCGACAACAACTTTCCAGGCAGTGGAACTGATAGGCTACCCTGAATGCAGGATCATACTTTCGCAATGCGCAACCTACCTTGCTTCATCAGCCAAAAGCAATGCATCTTACATGGCTATTAATAAAGCACAATCGCTGGTATCGCAAACCGGTGATCTGCCTGTGCCATTGGCTATACGCAATGCACCAACTAACCTGATGAAGAAAATGGACTATGGCAAAGGGTACCAGTATGCACATGACCATCCAGGCAATTTTGTGCAGCAGGAGTTCCTGCCCGAAAAAATATCAGGTACCAAGCTTTATGACCCGGGGAATAATGCTTCAGAGTCGAGATTGAGAGACTACCTGCGGCAATGCTGGAAGGATAAGTATGGTTACTAAGCCTCCAATTCTATCAAGGTCTTTTCTATCTTATTTTTTACCGGTTTTACAGTTTGCAGGTAGCGGTAGATGGCCTTCAGGTTATCATCGCTCATGCGCCTGAATGGACCCCATGGCATTGCACTGTGTTTTATCAGCTTACCCATTCGAAAACGTTTGATGAACACATCTTCGGTCCAGCCGGCTAGTTTTCCCGTTTCCTTGTCTGGCGTAAGGTTAGGAGTGATACATGCAAAGTGGGCCTGGTCTATCGGAGACTCAATCTGAAAGCCGCCGGCAAAATCTTCACCAATAAAAGCGCCTGTTTTCAGGTCTCTGTTTGTGTGGCAGCCACGGCAGTTAGCAACACTGTTAGCAAGATATTTGCCATATTCAACCGATGTATCTTCTTTTACAGATTTAGGTACCTCTGCCGTAGGTCCTGCGGGTTTTATCAGGAAGGCTTTTACTACTTTGCCCAGCACATTGAGGTGCGATTCGGGTACTGGGTGATTTACAGGCTGCATAGTGCTCAGGTAAGAAAATATTGCAGTCATATCTTCGTCGCTGGTATTGTGAAAAGGCATGAAATCGAATAAAATAGACCCATCCGGTTTTACGCCATATCTTAATGCACGCGCCAATGCCTTAACCGGGATATTTCCTATGCCTGCTTCTTTATCAGGTGTGATGTTTGGAGCATATACATAACCAACGGGTAAATTGAATTTAAAACCACCTTCCAACGGCACGATATCGCCCCGTTCTTTCTCAGCAAGCATATCTACCTTGCCGTGGCAATCTGCACAGTGGCCAGGGCCATAAACCAGGTATTCTCCTCTTTTCAATACAGTGCTGTCTGTAGAAATAGCAATGTCAGGATAAGGAGCATCGTATTTGAGATTTTGTCTTGTAGCTACTGCAATGGTAATACCAATGGCAATGAGGAGCAGGAGTATCCCTGTCCATTTAAGGATACGTTTAAGCATAAGTGGGTGTGTTTCGCCGCAAAAATAATATTCAAGTATTATATATACAATAATGTCTTGTTGTTTTTTCTGGTTTATATGCCACAATATCAATGCTATACTAACTGTTAGTACGATTTTTGTAAATTATAGCTTTAAAGAGCTTGCTTGCGTAGGATACCCTTATTTATACTTCACTTATTGCTGTCTGTGAGCTGTTTTGCTCAACCTGCAACTGATACACTGAACCTTGACAGTGTACACATCGGCAATAAAGATAATCTCATTAATAAAGCTCTTAAACAAACCATTCAGTCGATATCTAATACAACCGACCGGCCAAAAGCTACCGTAAAAAGTGAAGATATCTTCAGGAAGTATAATGGCCGCTATATCAGGCATATTACTTACAACCAGCTGGGTTTTGAAAAGCGGGTAAACGACACTACCACCGTTCGCAGGAATATTGGTACTCGGGTGATGACCAGGTTTCATTCTATGTCGAAAGACTGGGTAATACGTGACAACCTGTTTACCCACGAAGGTGATATGGTAGATGCATACAAAATTGCTGATAACGAGCGCTATATACGCACATTGCCATTTATGCAGGATGCTTTGATCCGTTTAATACCCGTCAAAGGGCATCCCGATTCTGTAGACATGGAGGTGATCACCAGGGACATTTTTAGCGTTGGAGGTAAAATAGATGCAAGCAGTACACACCATATAAAAGCCGCCATTAACGACGGAAATTTCCTGGGAATGGGACAAAAACTGGAGTTTACCGGGCTGCTGGACCAGGAGCGATATCCTAAATTTGGCCACCAGTTTACTTATGAAAAATATAATGTAAAAGGCAGTTTTATTGATGCCCTGGTAGGGTATTCAGTTATGTACCCGAATAAATATGATGATAGGGAAGAAGAAGACAATATTTTCCTCCAATTAAATAAAGCGCTGGTATCACCCTACAGTAAGACGGCAGGAGGGCTTCAGATCAGCTACGGGGAGAGCTACAATCGTTATCCCTCGGCGCGCCCCGACACCGCCTTTTATAAGTATGCTGACTATACCTTTGATGTGTGGGGAGGCTATAACCTGGCCAGTAAAAAACTGCTGCATAGCGAAGTGCGCGACCGGCGTTTTCTTGCTGCACGCTATGCCAGGATCGATTTTAGCCAGGTACCGGTACAGGTAGGCAACAGGATTGACCTTAAATTTAACGATGTGGAAATGGCATTGGCCTCAATGACCTTTTTTCGCCAGGACTTCTATAAAACTAACTATGTTTATGGGTTTGGTATCACCGAGGATATCCCTTACGGATACAATATCGCCGTGACGGCAGGCTGGTACCGGCAATTACAGCTCAATCGCCCATATACAGGCATCAAAGCAGAAGGTTATGCTATATCTGATCATGAAGATTTTTACCGTTACTTCTTCCGGCTGGCTTCCTTCTACAATCATGGATTCGAGGATGCAGGGCTATTGGTTGGCGGTAGCTGGTTTAGCCGCCTGATGAACTATGGCAGCTATAAAGCCCGCAATTTTATATCGCTGAGCTATACGCATCTGTTCAATACGGTTACCAATGAGCCATTAAGGATAGATAATCCTTTTGGATTGCAATACTTCAGCTACCAATACATTTATGGGTACGATCGTATAGGTACCAACCTCGAAACGACCGTTTTTCTGCCCTATAAGCTATAGGGCTTTAAGTTTGCACCCTTTGCCAATATCAATATCTCCGTTATTACCCCGCCCAATCAGCATTTCTTTAAATCAGACCTTTATTCAGGGATTGGTGCCGGGTTTCGTACCCGTAACGAAAACCTTGTGTTTGGAACAATAGAAGTACGGGGCACATACTTTCCGCGGAAAATAGATGGAGAACCATCCTTTAAGCTATCGCTTACCTCCAACCTGCGCTATAAATACTCCAGCAAGTACGTTGTGGCGCCCGATATCATGCGCTGGAACATTGACGATATAGAGTAGGGGCGCGGATTTTACTGTATTTTTGCCTTCCCGGCGAAAAATTTTAAAATTGTTTTTAAATTATTTTGTCTGTTTGAAAACAACCATTACCTTTGCAGTCCCAAATTTTACGGGATAGAAGATATTTATAAGTATGTCACAGCGTATCAGAATTAAACTGAAATCTTACGACCACAGCCTGGTTGATAAGTCTGCAGAAAAGATAGTGAAAACTGTGCGCAATACAGGAGCAGTGGTTACAGGCCCTATTCCTTTGCCAACAGAGAAGAAGATCTTTACAGTATTGCGCTCACCGCACGTTAACAAAAAGTCACGTGAGCAGTTCCAGCTTTGCACTCATAAGCGCTTACTGGATATATACACTTCTTCTTCCCGTACAGTGGACGCGCTTTCTAAACTTGATTTACCAAGCGGTGTAGAAGTAGAAATAAAAGCTTGATAGCTTTAGTTCTTTAACAATATTAGAAAAACGGCTTATCCCGGACCACACAATTAAGGCACCCGGGCGCTAAGCTAAACTATAAGAAAATGAAAGGTATTATAGGTAAAAAAATCGGCATGACCAGCATATTTGAGCCGAATGGTAAGCAGACTGCCTGCACCATTATCGAAGCTGGTCCTTGTGTGGTTACTCAAAAGAAAACCGTGGATACCGACGGTTATGATGCGCTCCAGATCGCATTTGGAGAAGCTAAGGAGAAAAATACTCCTAAAGCGCTTCTCAATCACTTCGCTAAGGCTAATACTTCCCCCAAAGCCATAGTAAAAGAACTTCGTAATTGTTCCATCGATAAGCAAGTAGGTGAATCACTTACCTGCGAAATATTCACTGAAGGTGAAAAAGTAAGTGTTATCGGCACTACAAAAGGTAAAGGTTTCCAGGGTGTTGTTAAACGTCACGGTTTTAGCGGTGTGGGTGAATCATCCCACGGCCAGCACGACCGTCAGCGTGCTCCGGGTTCTGTTGGTGGATCTTCATATCCGTCAAGGGTATTCAAAGGAATGCGTATGGCCGGCCGTATGGGTGGCGACCGCGTAAAAGTTAAGGCTTTGCGTGTGGTTAAGGTGTTCCCTGATCAGAATTATATATTAGTTAGTGGTTCTGTACCTGGTCATAACGGTGCAATTGTTTTAATTCAGAATTAATTTAGCCATGCAAGTTGACGTTTTTAATACTAAAGGTGAAAAAACCGGCCGCTCTGTAGAATTGCCGGACGATATATTCAATATCGAGCCAAACGATCATTGCATTTATCTTGCAGTGAAGCAATATCTTGCCGCTCAGCGCCAGGGTACGCACAAAACAAAGACTCGTGCAGAAGTGCACGGTGCTTCTAAGAAATTACACCGTCAAAAAGGTACCGGTGGTTCCCGTAAAGGTAATATCCGCAACCCATTATATAAAGGTGGTGGTACTGTAAACGGTCCTCTTCCTCACCTGTACGATTTCAAACTGAATCGTAAAGTGAAAGACCTGGCTAAAATGTCTGCACTGTCTCACAAAGCACGTGCTAACAAAATAGTTGTTCTGGAAGATGTGAAATTGGAAGCTCCTAAGACAAAAGAAATGGCTACAGTTCTTGGTAAACTGAAAGGTGAGCAAAAATCACTGTTCATTATGCCAGAGCATGACATGAACCTGTACCTGAGCTGCCGTAACCTGCAAAGGAACAAAACAGTGGTACTGAGTGATATGAACACTTATGACCTGGTAAACGCTCAAGTGGTTGTGCTTACAGAAACTGCCGCTAAAATGTTCACTGAAGCTGCTGTTGAAGCATAATTAAGAAAAAAGATTTTCGTAAACCGAAATAATAATAACAATGAAACTTGCTGACGTTTTAGTTAGGCCGGTAATCACAGAAAAGGTAAACAGCCAGATGGAAAAATCAGGCCGCTACACTTTCGAAGTAGATAAGAAAGCTAACAAACTGGAAATAAAGAAAGCAGTAGAAGAGTTTTACGGCGTAAAGGTTGCAGATGTGAATACATCTGTAGTACCCGGGAAGCTGAAGAGCCGCTTCACTAAGAGTGGATTTATCAGTGGTGTAAAATCATCATATAAAAAAGCAACAGTAACACTTACCGAGGGCGATTCTATCGACTTGTTCTCAATGTAAGACTTGATAAAGTATTAGAAAATGGCATTACGTAAATACAAACCGGTAACAGCCGGTACACGTTGGAGAATAGGTAACGCTTACGCAGAGGTTACTACTAATGTGCCTGAAAAGAGCTTGCTGGAGCATCAGAAATCTACAGCCGGCCGTAACTCTCAGGGCCGCCGCTCTATGCGCTACATGGGTGGAGGTAACAAACACATGTACCGTATCATAGATTTTAAACGTAACAAGGCTAACATACCTGCTACTGTTAAAACTATTGAATACGATCCTAACCGTTCTGCATTCATCGCACTGCTTAGCTATGCTGATGGTGAAAAACGCTACATCCTTGCGCCGCAAGGCCTGGAAGTAGGTGCTACTGTAATGAGCGGTGAAGGTGCTGCTCCTGAAGTAGGTAATGCATTGGCGCTTAAAAATATGCCATTAGGTACTGTTGTACATAATATAGAATTACAGCCTGGTAAAGGTGGTGCCCTGGCTCGTTCGGCAGGTACTTATGCACAGCTGAATGCGAAGGAAGAAAAGTATTGTGTACTGAAAATGCCTAGCGGTGAGTTGCGCAAAGTATTGAGCACATGTATGGCTACAGTAGGTACTGTATCTAACAGTGATCACGCGCTGCAATCAATGGGTAAAGCCGGCCGTAACCGCTGGAAGGGCATTAAACCGCGTAACCGTGGTGTTGCCATGAACCCGGTAGATCACCCGATGGGTGGTGGTGAAGGTAGGTCTTCTGGTGGTCACCCACGTAGCCGTACAGGTAAATACGCTAAAGGTGAAAAAACAAGAAGCCTTACTAAAGGAAGTAACAAACTGATCATCCAACGTCGTGACGGTAAGAAACTTTCTGGCAAGTCTAAATAATAATAAATACAGGAACCTCCTGAATTAAAATATAACGAATAATGGCTCGTTCAATTAAAAAAGGACCTTACGTAGAGGCAAAGCTGGACAAAAAAGTTGCAGCTATGAATGAAGGTAAAACCAAGAAGGGTGTTATCAAAACCTGGAGCAGGCGTTCTACCATCACTCCTGATTTCGTAGGTCAAACCTTTGCAGTGCACAATGGTAATAAATTTATCCCTGTGTATGTAACAGAATTCATGGTTGGTCATAAGCTGGGTGAGTTTGCACCTACCCGCAACTTTAAAGGCCATAGTGGTACTAAATAATTAAATTAAAAAATCTGGCATCATCTTCTGGTGGTGCCGCCTAAGAAATAAAAATTAAAATGGAAGCTGTAGCTCGTTTACGTAACTATCCTACATCGCCGCGCAAAATGCGCCTGCTGGCTGATCTGATACGCGGTATGGATGTAGAAAATGCGCTGAATACTTTAAAGTTTAGCACTAAGCATCCTTCTGTGCCTTTGGAAAAGCTGCTCATGAGCGCTATTGCCAACTGGAGGGTTAAAAATGAAGGTGTTGACGTAGCTAGCGCAAACCTGTATGTAAAAACCATATTTGTAGATGGCGGACGTACATTGAAACGCATGAATCCTGCACCACAGGGCCGTGCTTACAGGTTGCGCAAACGTAGTAACCATGTTACCATTATTGTAGACAGCAAAACTGCAGTAGCAGCAAACGCATAATAATTTAAACATTCAACACTAATAATACTTAGAATGGGTCAAAAAACTAATCCTATAGGTAACAGGTTGGGCATCATCCGCGGATGGGACTCCATGTGGTTTGGCGAAAAAAAGGATTTCGGTCAGAAACTTGTTGAAGACCATAAAATCCGTACTTACCTGAACGCGCGTATCAATAAAGGCGGTATCTCCCGCATCGTTATTGAGCGTACGCTGGGTAAGCTGATCGTTACTATCCATACATCTAAGCCTGGTATTATCATAGGTAAGGGTGGTGCAGAAGTTGATCGCATCAAAGAAGAGCTGAAGAAACTGACGAAGAAAGATGATGTACAGATCAACATTATGGAAATCCGCCGTCCTGAACTGGATGCGAACATCGTAGGCGAAACCATCGCCCGCCAGATAGAAAGCCGTGTTAGCTACAAGCGTGCTATCAAAATGGCTATCTCTACAGCAATGCGTATGGGAGCTGAAGGTATTAAAATAAAAGTAGGCGGCCGTTTGAACGGTGCTGAAATTGCCCGCTCTGAAGAATTCAAACAAGGCCGTACGCCATTGCATACTTACCGTATGGATATTGATTACGCATCAGTATTCGCACTGACAGTATATGGTAAGATCGGTATCAAGGTTTGGATATGTAAAGGTGAAGTACTGGGTAAGCGTGATCTGAACCCTAACTTCTCTGCAGGTTCTGATGGCCGTGGTAACGCAGCTGGTGGTGGCCGTCCGGAAGGTGGTGAACGCCGTGGTGGTGGTGAAGGCCGCGGAGAACGTCGCGGTGGCGGCGAAGGTCGCGGAGAGCGTCGCGGTGGTGGTGACCGTCGCGGTGGTGGCAACCAGGGTGGTGGCCGTCGCTAATTGGTAAATAATATAGTACAGCAACTTTTAAAATATTGTAACAATGTTACAACCTAAAAAAACGAAACATCGTAAGGCCCACAAAGGCAGGATCAGGGGTAATGCACAACGTGGCGCTACATTAGCTATGGGGTCTTTTGGCCTGAAGGCTATGGAACCAAAGTGGATCAACAACCGCCAGATAGAAGCTGCACGTCAGGCATTAACACGCCACATGAAACGTGAAGGTAACGTGTGGATCCGTATATTCCCTGATAAGCCAATTACCCGTAAGCCAGCCGAGGTACGTATGGGTAAAGGTAAAGGTAGCCTTGAATTTTGGGCAGCTGTAGTACACCCGGGCCGTATCATGTTTGAACTGGATGGTGTGCCTATGCAGGTAGCAAAAGAAGCACTGGAGCTTGCTGCGCAGAAGTTACCGATCAAAACAAAGTTTGTGGTTCGCCCTGACTATGTTGAAGGTCAATAAGATTCAAGAATTAGATATTTATAAATAATAAATAACAATGGCAAAAGCATCTAAAGCGAAACAGGGTAGTGATTATCGTTCAATGGACGAGCAGGCGCTGCTGAATCATATCGCTGACGAGGAGTCTAGATTGAAAAAGCTGAAATTCAGCCATGCGGTAAACCCGGTTGAAAATCCGCTGACTATTCGCCAACTGCGCCGCACTATTGCGCGTATGAAAACTGAACAACGCAAAAGAGCATTAGGTTTCTAATAAACTTTTTATAATGTCAACGATGACGACTGTAAGAAAAAGAAGAAAAACCCGTATTGGTATCGTTAGCAGCGATAAAATGGATAAAACCATCACAGTTGCTGTAGAACGTAAGGTAAAGCACCCGATATACGGTAAGTTCGTTAAAAAAACGACAAAATTCCACGCGCACGATGACGCCCAGACTGCTGGTATAGGCGATACAGTACGCATCATGGAAACTCGCCCGCTGAGCAAAACTAAGCGCTGGCGCCTGGTAGAAATTATTGAAAAAGCTAAGTAATCTTATTTAAAGATGATACAACAAGAATCAAGGCTCAATGTAGCTGACAATAGTGGTGCAAAGGAAGTACTTTGTATCCGTGTGTTGGGTAATTCGGGCCAGGACTATGCCGGTATCGGAGATAAAATAGTAGTTACCGTAAAGGATGCATTGCCTGGTGGTGGTGTAAAAAAGGGTACTGTTTCTAAAGCCGTTATCGTGCGTACTAAAAAGAAGCTGCGTCGTAAAGATGGGTCTTATATCAATTTTGACGATAATGCAGTAGTACTGCTGAACAACTCAGACGAACCACGCGGTACCCGTATCTTCGGCCCGGTGGCCCGTGAGCTTCGCGATAAAGGCTATATGAAAATAGTTTCATTGGCACCTGAAGTATTGTAAAAAAAATATTGTACCTTTGCAGCCCGTTTTTGGGTTGTATGGCCCAATAACTTAATTAATAGATTGTGAAACAGAGATTTCAACCTAAGTTCAATATTAAGAAAGGCGATAGCGTGGTAGTTATAGCCGGCGATGATAAAGACCGTAGCAAACCACGCAAGGTGTTGGCTGTTTATCCTCAGAAAAGCCGTGTGCTGGTTGAGGGTGTAAACGTAGTAACCAAGCACCTGAAGCCTAATGCTCAAAACCCGCAAGGGGGTATTGTGCAGGAAGAAGCTGCTATCAACATCTCTAACGTTATGTTGTGGGATGCTAAGGCTAAAGCTCCTGTACGTATCAAACGTGAGCGCAAAGAATCAAGTTTTGTACGTGTATCAAAAAAATCTGGGGAGGAAATTAAATAATGGAAACAGTATACAGCCCTCGTTTACAGAAAAAGTATAAAGAAGAGGTAGTACCGGCTTTGATGAAAAAGTTTGGATATTCTACTGTTATGCAATGCCCTCGCCTGGTAAAGATATGCCTGAACCAGGGTGTTAAAGGCTCTGTATCAGACAAAAAAATGATCGATGATGCGGTTACTGAAATGACTAACATCTCGGGTCAGAAGGCAGTGCCTACTTTGTCTAAAAAAGATATCTCGAACTTCAAGCTGCGTAAAGCAATGCCAATCGGTTGCCGCGTTACGCTGCGTCATAATAACATGTATGAGTTCCTGGATCGTTTTATTGCTGTAACTCTGCCACGTGTACGTGACTTTAAAGGTATCAATGAGAAATCATTTGATGGCCGTGGTAACTACACAATGGGTGTTACAGAACAGATCATCTTCCCGGAAATCAACATCGATAAGGTTGCCCGTATCAGCGGTATGGATATCACTTTCGTTACTACTGCACGTACTAACGAAGAAGCATACGAACTGCTGAAAGAACTGGGTATGCCTTTCAAAAACATTAAAAAAGACAATAACTAATATTAAATGGCAAGAGAATCAGTAAAAGCCCGCCAACGCAAACGCGAAGCAATGGTAGCAAAGTATGCTGAAAAGCGTGCTGCCCTGAAAGCTGCCGGAGATTATGCTGCTTTGGATAAACTTCCAAAGAATTCATCACCGGTTCGTTTAAAGAACCGCTGTCAGCTGTCCGGCCGTCCTAAAGGATATATGCGCCAGTTCGGCATTTGTCGTGTTATGTTCCGCGATATGGCATTGGACGGCAAAATACCAGGTGTACGTAAAGCAAGCTGGTAATTTATAAACGTTTCAAGGTCAGTGTAATGCTGAAACCGGGGGCAATTTAAAACTTTACAAAACTTATTAAAAGATAATGGTAACAGATCCTATAGCAGACTTTTTAACCCGTATTCGTAACGCGCAGATGGCTCGCCACCGTATAGTGGAGATCCCTGCTTCTAACGTTAAAAAGCGTATTACAGAGATCCTTTATGACAAAGGTTATATCCTGAAATACAAATTCGAAGATGATAACAAACAAGGCATCATCAAGATAGCGTTGAAATATCATCCTGAAACTAAAGAGCCTGCTATCAAAGCTCTGGAGCGTGTAAGCCGTCCGGGTCTGCGTCAATACGCAAAGCCTGCTGAACTGAAGCGTGTAATGAGTGGCCTCGGTATTGCTATCGTTTCTACATCTAAAGGTGTAATGACAGATAAGGAAGCCCGCACTCAGAATGTTGGTGGCGAAGTAATGTGCCATATATACTAGTAGATTTTAACAGGTTTCTGATACATTAAGCCGGTACCTATACAGGCTGATCGGTCAGAAACTTTTCCATAACATAAATTATATATTTTAGAATGTCTCGTATAGGAAAAAAAGCGATTAAGCTTGCTTCTGGTGTAACACTGACAGTAAGCCCTGCAAATGAAGTAACTGTTAAAGGCCCTAAAGGCGAACTGAAGCAGAATATAGATCGCGATATCACAGTAGAAGTGAAAGATGGAGAAGTGTTGATCACTCGTCCTACAGATCAGATCCGTCACCGTGCACTGCATGGCCTGTATCGCTCACTGATCGCTAACATGGTAGTGGGTGTTACTGAAGGATTTAAGAAAGAACTGGAACTGGTGGGTGTGGGTTATCGTGCTGCAGTTCAAGGCCAGCAGATAGATATGGCTTTAGGTTTCTCTCACAACATCATCCTGGAACTGCCTAAAGAAGTAAAAGCTTCTGCTACTGCTGAAAAAGGCCAGAATCCAAAGATCATACTTGAATCTAACGATAAACAATTATTAGGTCAGGTTGCTGCCAAGATCCGTAGCCTGCGTAAACCAGAGCCTTACAAAGGTAAGGGTGTTAGGTTTGCCGGTGAGATCGTACGTCGTAAGGCAGGTAAAGCAGCCGGTAAGTAATAAAGATTATCATCCGCAACCGCGGGTGATAATTGTTTTTATAAATTTTGTAAACACATCGGTAGCCAGGTTGCTCAATGCAGCCTGAGCCCGTAAAAAACAGATAAAAAATGTCAACAGATCCTAAAGTTCTCCGCCGTCAGAAATTGCGCTGGCGTATCCGTGCCAAAGTAAGTGGCACAGCTACAAAACCACGCCTTTCTGTATTCCGCAGTAACAAAGATATCTATGCACAGCTGATAGATGACGCAACAGGCACTACGCTGGTGGCTGCCAACTCTCGTCAGAAGGATATAGCTGCACAAAAAGGCACTAAATCAGAAAAAGCTGCTATGGTTGGTAAAGCTATCGCTGAGAAAGCTGTGGCTCTTGGCCTGGCAGATTGCATATTCGATCGTGGTGGTTACCTGTATCATGGCCGTGTTAAGGCTGTAGCAGATGGCGCACGTGAAGGTGGTCTGAAATTCTAATCCAAACATTGTTTAACATTTTTCTTTAGATAATTATAATGGCGAAGTCAACATTAAATCGCGTTAAAGCCGGAGACCTGGAACTGCATGAAAAGGTAGTGGCTATCAACCGCGTGGTAAAAACCACAAAAGGTGGCCGTGCGTTTAGCTTTTCTGCCCTGGTTGTTGTAGGTAACGGTCAAGGTGTTGTAGGACATGGTTTAGGTAAAGCCAAAGAAGTACAGGAAGCTATCACTAAAGGTATAGATGATGCTAAGAAAAACCTGATCAAAGTACCTGTGATGAACGGTACTATTCCTCACGAACAACTGGCAAAAGACGGTGCTGCTAAAGTACTGATCAAACCAGCTGCTCACGGTACAGGTGTGATAGCAGGAGGTAGCATGCGTGCGGTATTAGAAGCTGCAGGTGTTACAGACGTGCTTTCTAAATCTTTAGGTTCTGCTAACCCTCACAACGTGGTGAAAGCTACTTTCACAGCTTTGAGCATGCTGCGCGAACCAATAGCTGTTGCAAAAGAACGCAACATCAGCCTGAAGAAAGTATTCAACGGGTAATAGTTTAGCATAGCCTCACGGCTGGCATAACGTATTGAATTATTGAATTTTAACTTTTGAATTTATATAGCGTCATGGCTAAGATTAAAATTACACAGACAAAGAGCGGAATAGACCGTCCGGCGCGCCAAAAGCGTACGCTTCAGGCGTTAGGTCTGCGTAAAATGCACGCTACTGTAGAAGTAGAAGCAACACCGCAGATTCTGGGTATGGTACAGGCTGTTCATCACCTGGTAAAAGTAGAAGAAGTAAAAGCTTAATTTTTTAACCAATTGCGAGCGGTTTTACATTCCGCGCAAGTCCAAAAATCGTAAATTATGCAACTGCACAATTTAAAACCTGCTGAAGGTTCCGTAAAGAAAACAAAACGTATAGGCCGTGGTGAAGGTAGCGGTCATGGTGGTACTGCAACACGTGGTAACAAAGGTGCGCAGTCAAACACCGGTTACAAACGCAAAATAGGTCACGAAGGTGGTCAGATGCCTATCCAGCGTCGTATGCCTAAGCGTGGTTTTAAAAATAACAACCGTATTGATTATAAGGTGTTCAACCTTGGTCAATTAGATTACCTGATCGAGAAATACAATATCCAGGAGTTCTCTCTGGACAATCTTTATATCAATGGCCTGATCAACCGCACCGACGCTGTTAAGATATTAGGCTTCGGTGAATTCAAAGCTAAAATCGCTTTTAAAGTGAATGCAATAAGTGCAAAAGCTAAAGAAGCAATAGAAGCTGCGGGCAGCACTGTAGAGTTAGTTTAATCTATTTCTATAATCAAAAGACGCATTTGGTAAAATGCGTCTTTTATCGTTTATTCGCATTTCCATTTTTTGTTGATTAACTACAGTCCAAAGTGAAGAAATTAATTGAAACGCTTAAGAATATCTGGGGAATAGATGAACTCCGTAAGCGCATCCTATTTACGCTATTGCTGGTATTGGTATACCGTGCAGGCTGCTACATCACGCTTCCAGGTATCAACCCGAACTTACTTGCACTTGAAAGCAGCCAGAATGGTGGCTTATTGGGCTTGTTTAATATGTTTGCAGGTGGTGCATTTTTGCGTGCATCTATCTTTGCATTAGGTGTAATGCCTTATATCTCTGCTTCTATCTTTATGCAGCTTGCCGGTATTGTTGTGCCGCAAATTGCTAAAATGCAACGCGAGGAAAGTGGCCGTAAGAAGATCAATCAGTACACACGTTATCTTACTGTATTGGTAACTGCATTTCAGGCAAGTGCTTATGTTGCTTACCTGCGTACGCAAACAGGTGGCGCTATCGTAGAAGGTTTCAGCCCGGTACTGTTCTGGTTATCTACTGTAATCGTATTGACTGCAGGTACCCTGTTTGTAATGTGGATGGGTGAGAAGATCACCGATAAGGGTATCGGTAACGGTACTTCACTGATCATCATGGTGGGTATCCTTGCACGTTTGCCACACTCATTAGGCCAGGAGTTTGATGCTAAGAACCTTGGCGGCGGTGGCGGCCTTTTGATATTCCTGATTGAGATCGCCATATTCATTGGTGTTATTGTTGGCCTGATCCTGTTGACTCAAGGTACACGTAAAATTCCTCTGAACTATGCACGTCGTATCATTGGTAGCACTAATGCTGCAAAGGAAGTATCCGGCTCTCGTGATTTCATTCCTCTGAAAGTGAACTCTGCTGGTGTAATGCCGATCATCTTTGCACAAGCTATTATGTTTATACCAGCTACACTGGTTGGCTTTAGCAACAATGAAGGTGCACAGGGTTTTGTACGTGCCATGTCTGATCATACATCCCTGATCTATAACATCGTTTATGCGGTACTGGTAATTGCATTTACTTATTTCTATACAGCGTTGATCTTCAACCCGTCTGAAATGGCTGATAACCTGAAAAGGAATAACAGCTTCATCCCAGGCGTGAAACCTGGAGAGCCAACTGCTGATTATATTGCTACTATTATGGACCGCATCACATTACCTGGTGCTGTATTCCTTGCTGTAGCGGGCGTTCTGCCGGGCATTGCTGCTTTGCTGGGCGTTACAAGTGGTTTCTCCTCTTTCTTCGGTGGTACTTCTATGTTGATCGGTGTGGGTGTAATCCTTGATACACTGCAACAAATAGAAAGCCACTTGCTGATGCGCCAATACGATGGCCTGATGAAAACAGGTCGTATATCTGGCCGCCAGGCGGCAACAGGAGCTTCCGTATAATTTGAATTAGTGAGTAATGATACATATTAGAAGTAAAGACGAAATTGAATTAATACGCAAAAGCGCTTTAATGGTCACTGCCACCTTAACAGAGGTGGCAAACTTTTTAAAGCCCGGTATCACCACGCTTTCTATCGATACGATGGCAGAGCAGTTTATAAGAGATAATGGTGGAGTACCATCTTTTAAAGGTTACGGGGGCTTTAAATATTCGCTTTGTATATCGGTGAATGAAGTAGTTGTGCATGGCTTTCCAAGCGATTACGTGCTGAAGGATGGCGATATTATATCGGTGGACTGTGGTGTGTATATGAATGGCTACCATGGCGATCATGCGTATACATTTGCTATTGGCGATGTGAAGCCTGAAATATTGAAGCTGATGCGCGTTACCAAAGAATCGCTGGCACGCGGCATTGCACAGGCCAAAGATGGTAACAGGGTAGGTGATATCTCGTTTGCTGTAGAAGACTATACTGCACGGCAGAATGGATACGGTGTTGTGCGTGAACTGGTAGGACATGGCGTTGGTAAGAAGCTGCACGAAGATCCGCAAGTGCCAAACTATGGGCGCAGAGGCGATGGTAAACGCTTGAAGGAAGGTATGGTATTGGCTATTGAGCCGATGATCAACCTGGGAACAAGAGATGTATACACACTATCCGATGGGTGGACGGTTGTTACAGCTGATGGTAAGCCTTCCGTACACTACGAACATACTGTAGCTGTACGTAAAAATAGCGGAGAAGCGCTCTCTAATTTTGCACCTATAGAAGCAGCCGAAAGAAATAACCCGGAGCTGAATAAAGGACATCTTACGGAAGAAGCAGTAACAACCGTTTAGGTTATAATAGTACTCTTATTGCTTTCAAGGATAGCCATTAAGAGTTGCTCTTCTCCTGTTAAACCTTGCTGCGGTTCACACGTTAAGCTCGGGTTTGAGATGAATTTATGTAATGTATGATTAGTGAAATGATCGAACAAAATGGGATGGACATAATATTTTTTGCAGACCGTTCTTGTATTACCAAGGTGGCCGGCAACAATATCCAGTACTTCAACAATTTTTTTCTTAGCCTGCGTTTCAGACGCAGGCTTTTCTATTTCTTTTAATACCTCTAATGCCTTTAGGCTGCCGGCCCATGTACGGAAGTCTTTAGCTGTAAAATCACCATTACTTATCTGCCGGATGTAAGCATTGACCATACCGGAATCTATAGCTTTCTTGGTACCATCGTCTGTATAATATTGAAATAATTCTTTGCCCGGAATATCTCTGCATTGCTGCACAATGCGCGCCAGCTTGCGGCTTTTCATATCCACTTTGTGATATACTCCCTTTTTCCCTTTAAAGCTAAACTGTACACTACCGCCATTCACCTTTACGTGTTGGTCTTTTAGTGTGGTCAATCCAAACGATCCATATAGCTTTTCATAAGCATCATTACCAATGCGTATGCAAGTGCACTGCATAATAGAGATCACAGCTGCCAATACCTTTTCCTGTGGCAAGCCATTTAGGCTAAGGTCTTTTTCCAGCTGCCGGCGAATGGCAGGAAGCGCCTGACCAAATGCATGCATATGAAAGAATTTCGTCTGATTACGTACACTGCTCCATAACTGGTGGTATCTGTATTGTTTTCTGCCTCGCGCATCATAGCCTGTAACCTGTAGATGGGAGTTAGCTATGGGGCTGATCCATACATTTTCCCATGCTGGAGGTATGACTAATGCTTTGATCCGGTTAATATGCTCCGTGGTTTTTAAGGCTTTGCCATCCATCAGGTATGTGAAGGAGTCACCTTTTCTTACCCTTGTAATGCCGGGTTCTTTATCGGTTATATAAACCAGGTGTACAGCAGCAGCTGTCTTATGCGCGTCGGTATGCAAACGCAGCAATGTATTGCGGTTGAGCCGGATGGGCGATGGGTCGAGCGGTTGTGCTGCTTGTTTCATAACACAACCATTCAAAAAACCGTGCCTGTTTAGGCCTGCGCAGGAGAAGCCTTACGTACTCTTAACAAAAGAACCAGGCCTATGATAACGAATACCACAGACAATATTTCGGCCTGTGTGGGATGTATAAACCCCCAGTCGTATTTATAATTGACCCGTATTGTTTCTACCAGGAAGCGTTCAATGCCATTGAGTATGAGGTAAAGGCCAAACATCTGCAGTGGTGCATTTAGGCGTTTACGCATGCTCCACAATACAAAAAACAACCCTATGCATACCACGGATTCGTAAAGCGGGGTGGGGAACACGCCGGCAGGTAATACAGCACAATAGTTGTGCATGCAACCCATAATGGCAATACCTTCATTATTTACATTGTGTGGGTAGTTCATCGCAAACATCCACTGAGGTAGCCAGGAAGGTGCAGGCGCATAAATATGGGGAACAGAGGCGATAGTGCCGAAATTTTGTATGAAATACTGCGGATAAGTTTGTACTACTTGTTGAAACTCGCCATGGTTGGCAAGCCTTAGGATACCGTTCGGCTCAGTGACATAGGCGCTATTGAAGATGCCCCAGTCGCCATCACCGGCAAACTGGCACCCTAAACGACCAATGCCATATGCAAGCATTAATCCCGGTGCCGCAGCGTCACAAAGATGCTTAAAAGGGATCTGATGCTTACGTGCATAATACATCAAGGCAACAGTAGCCACAATAAGGCCACCATAAAACGTAAGGCCTGATGAAGACAATAAGCTTTCTGCAGGGTTTTTAATAAACTCGTCCCATGTTTCCAGGGCATTAAACACTTTCGCGCCTACCAAGCCGCCAATGGCGGCTATCATCACTATTTCGCTGATGCGCTGGTGCGGATAGATGGCAATACGCTTAGTCTGGGGTTCGTCCAGTTGTTGTTTTTTCTTTTCTGAATACTTGATGTAGCCAAATACCAACGCACCCAGTATGCCAAAAACAAGGCTGCCTTGCAGCGAAAAAACATATCCAAGCGGGTCTGGAGAAACTTGTGCTGCATTGCCTATCATACCACCGCCCTTAAAGCCAAGAACAAACCCGCCAAGGGCCGATAATAGTAACTCAGTTGCGGAAGCAGGCTTACCCACTTCTATTTCTGTAAATGTTGGTATCAGCAACCCCATTTGCTCTTTCCTTCTCAGCTCCTGTATAAGGCTCCATGCTGCGCCGAAAAAAGCGATGGCTACCATTAAGCCGAAGGTTTTAAATATGCTTAGCCATTCGGGCATGGGTGTGCCGAACAGGCTTTGTAAGAGTTGTTGAAAATCAGGATACATAACGGCGCGAAGTTACTTGAATAGTTGACTTATCGAAAATAGAAAAACCGGCTGTCCGGCCGGTACTATGTTTTTCTTGGTTTTTTCCTTGCTGCGGGGAATAACACATTATTTAAAATGAGCCTGTATCCCGGTGAGTTGGGATGCAGGTTCAGGTCTGTTGGCGGATCGCCGATGGCGTGTTCATAGTCTTCAGGATCGTGGCCACCGTAGAAGGTCCATGTGCCCTTGCCATATTCGCCATGTATATAGCGTGCCTCATTAGCGGGCTTGTAATCGCCCATGATCAAAACATTAGACTTCAACACCTCTTTGCGGAACGATGTTGTCTGACCCATAAAGCCTTTAATAGTAGTGGTATGGTCCTGGCAGAGCATGGATGGTACGGGGTCGAATTTCGCAGAAAAGGTAAACAGCGTAAAATAATCGGCTTCTTTATTAACCCTTCTGAACTGTGTATTATCTATATTGGAGAATTCGTAGATATAAGGATTGGTAAACAGCTGGAAATCTTTAAAGGCAAAGCATTTTGAAAAATCCAGTTTTTGCTGTGCATCAGGCGCCACCGGGTCGCCATCAAAGGGTACATCACAGATATCCGTATTTTCTGCTGCCAATGCAATATCATAGCTATCGGTTGCCGAGCACATCGCAAACAGATAACCGCCACCGGCAACAAAATCCCTGATCTTTTTACTTACTGCAAGTTTTAGTTGAGATACTTTTTTAAACCCATGTTTAGCGGCCATGGCATCGCTCAGGCGCACATCCTCCTGATACCAGTTAGCGTTCTGGAATGAGGCCCAGAATTTTCCATATTGCCCGGTAAAATCCTCGTGGTGCAGGTGCAGCCAATCGTATTCGGGCAGCTTGCTGGCCAATACTTCATCATCATAAACTTTATCAAATGGTATCTCTGCATAGGTAAGGGCCAGTGTCACGGCATCATCCCAGGGTTGTTTGCCGGGCGGGGTGTACACGCATATCTTAGGCGCTTTTTCCAGCTTAATGATATCACCGTTAAAATTAGGGTCTGATATCTTATTGATCACTCCAAGATATTGCGCATCGCTCATCACCTCATAGCTGACGCCGCGCAGCTTACACATCCGTTCGATGCCTTCATTCTGATCCATGCCGAAACTGCCGCCCTCATAGTTTAGCAGCCAGTCGATGGTCATTCCATCTTTTAGGGCTGCATAGGCAATGCCATACGCTTTTAGATGGTTGGTTTGATTATCGGCATCCATGGGTATAAACAACTTGGATGCAATAGCAGCATGGCAGGTTAAAATGGCTAAGAATGTTCCTATATACGCGTATGTCTTTTTCATGCGGTAGTCTAAGTTACATTATTCGTGCAGCTTGTCAGAAGCAGCGATGCTTTTTTAACAACAATTATAATATTGCTATACCTTACCGACTGTTCTTTGCTACATTTGTGCTTTCTATTGCTTATGCCACAATATAGTAATGCACGAGCTATGCGGGCGCTTATTAAAGCAAGCCTGCAAGCCATAGTGAAGAGCCCGTCTGCAATTGTTTTCAGTATAGCATTCCCGTTAATATTTATATTGGTATTCGGTTTTCTTGGTGGTGGCAGCGGCAGGTACTCTATCAGTGTTGCCAAAGCACCGGGCAGCGACACTGCCAATCAGCTTTATATGGCATTACAAAATGTGCCTGTGCTAAAATGGAAAGATGTAGACTCGGCTTCTTTATCGAAAAGCCTGCAGGAAGGTGTTATTGCGGCTACTATAGCAGTTACTCCTAACTCCGATAGTTCGCAACCACGCTATTCCGTAATCATCAATGCCTCCTCATCGCAGATGGATAAGGCGCCTCAATTGCAGGGTATTATTAACTCTGTGGTGCAGAGTATGGATCCTGAAATTGCAAGACGTTCATCGGCTATTGCCAGTATAGAGGTGAAAGAGAGCGTGGTGAGGGAATATAAAATGATAGATTTTATATTGCCCGGACAGCTTGGTTTCTCCTTGCTGGCCGGTAGTGTTTTTGGTACTGCTTTCGTATTCTTTAACCTGAGGCAAACGCTCGTATTGAAACGGTTTTTCGCGACACCGGTTAGGCGGGAAGTAATAGTTGTAGCCGAGGGCATTGCACGTATGGTATTTCAACTATTGGGTGCTGTCATCATTATTTGCGTTGGGCATTTTGCGTTTGGCTTCACGCTGGTAAATGGATTTTTTACAATCGTAGAATTGATACTACTAAGCGCATTAGGTATTATGGTCTTTATGGGATTTGGTTTCATTGTGAGTTCTATCGCCAAAAGTGATGCAACCATTCCGCCGTTTGCCAATATCATTACACTGCCGCAATTCCTTTTAGGTGGTACATTCTTCCCGATAGATAATTTTCCTAAATGGATGCAGCCTTTTTGCAGGGTGCTGCCATTGTCTTACCTAAATGATGCCATGCGAAAAATAGCTTTTGAGGGCCTCGGAGTATGGGAAATAAAATGGGATCTCTTTGCGCTACTGATATGGGGCGTAGTGGTGTACACCGTAGCTTCCCGGATGTTTAAATGGGAGTAAAGAAAGATTACCTTATGAGCGTCACATCACCTGCGCTGGTTTCTTCATGCCCTGTATAGCATTTACTTTTCAGGCGGTAATAATAAACTCCCATTTCGCAGGGTTTGCCGTTGTTGTTACCATCCCATGAATCATTAGGGTCTGTAGTATGAAAAACTTCCTGCCCCCACCTGTTGTAAACAGTAAGAGAATATTCAAGCGAATTGCCGTATAAAAGAGGATGGAAACGATCATTTTTACCGTCTCCATTCGGGGTAAAGGCGTTTGGATAAGAAAACGTACAGCAGTTTTCAATGTCACTGTAGGTTATGGATGCGGTATCGACACAGCCATACTCACTTGTACCTACTACTTTGTAAGTAGTAGGTTCCAATACGCGCGTGTAGAAGTTCACCCGATCGTCTGAATAGATCTTGTCTGCTGGCAGCCAGGTATAGGAGACCCCGCCGCTTGCCAGTAAAAATATCTTATCGCCGATGCATACCTTCCGCGATTCTGCAAGGATGTCTATCGTTGGCAGTTCATGCACATTTACATGGTAGGGTACCTTGTCCGATTCGCAGACAAGGTGTGTCTGGCTTATCTGCCAGGTATATACCTTGGTAGTATTGGTTGCATACGTAGGTGCTGTTGCAAGTTTCCCGGCTTCATTGTCATACCAGTTGATATGAAAAACGGTGGTGTCCACGTTGAATAATATAGAGACAACGGAATCGTTCAGGCATACTTCTTTGTCTTTAAAGAATGGCGGAAAAGGGTAAACACCGCTGTCTGCAATCGTCATATAAAAATCGGAAATACATTTGAAATAGGGCGAAAATGCTACCAGGTGATAATTCCCTTTCATGAAACTATCAGCAATGATATAAGTAGTATCATTTTTTTCCAGGCTGTCGCTGTACGATTTTAATACACGATCATTTTTGTTCACTTCCAGTACTTTGGGGCTAACGCCATCTTTCACTATTATGCGCACATAAGCATTATGCGCGCATTGGGTTGGCGCCAGTACCTCGTAGCTTATGGAGAATGGCCGGATCACCCTGACAGTATAAGCAATTGTTTGATCGCTGGATAGCGGGCAGCCATTGTCTTTATATTTAAGAAAAAATGTGTAGGCTCCGAGCGGCTGGTTAGCGTCAGGATCCCATGAAAAGCTGATTTTAGGACTCTTGGTACCGTTACCGGTTATCGTTAAAGCACCGCCGAAAACCCCGCCGCTGGTGTCAACGGTAATATTATCTCCGTTAGCATCTTTAGGACTGATAGTGAACGCTATATGTTTCGTGCCCTGGCATACATTCACAATATTACCGGGGGCAGTTAATCCACCATCTACATTCGAGTCTATTTTTCCAACCGGTGGTGAGTTGTCGCAGGTGTTTAGCACAATAAATGTCATTTCGCGCATACTGCTGCCAACCAGTACGCCATTTTTATATTCCTCTACCTTGTTTACTACCACC
Source organism: Bacteroidota bacterium (assembly GCA_018267955.1). Taxonomy (GTDB): domain Bacteria; phylum Bacteroidota; class Bacteroidia; order Chitinophagales; family Chitinophagaceae; genus Polluticoccus. The sequence continues at coordinate 803,166 of JAFDXL010000009.1, read as the reverse complement.
GATATCTGCGCAATATTAGGGGTAAAGCTCATTTGCCCGTTGATGTTGTTAAAGCTAAACGAGCCTGCTGCCGTAGCAATCGGCTCAGTGGCGCTATATGGCGGTATATAGGTAACTGTTTGTACCGATGATTCAAGCGCCGGTGTCAGCAAAAAATTGAGTGAATCCTTATCAGGGTCCACAGCCCCCTGGTTGTATTCCTGTGCCAGGTTTACACAATAAAAAGGGGTTGGGATCGTGGTATAAAGCGGTGAATTGTTAGGGCCGTTCAGGTTATTCAAATGAGCCTCGAGGTACATAGTAGATCCTAGCGTCGGGTCTATATTAATATTACCTATGGCATTCGTTCTGCCCGCCATCGAATTATTCCCCATTACTCCAGAAAAAGCAAATACCCAGTCTGACGAAGGAAAAGGCACAGTAACGGTATCGGCATAGATATACCTGGTAATGCCCGGAATAGGGTTAGTTATTTTTTTACAGGCTGTGTTAGCGCTATCCTGCACGCATACGGGCGTTACCTCTACTCCGGAGTCTTCTGCCTTCAAAGAGAGAAAGGCAAAGGCTTGCCTGTTGTTTTGAAGGATTATACTCGGAGAGGCACCTTTTAATGTTGGGAAATTTTGTCCCGAACAATCGCCATAAATAGTAAGTACAACCCTGTACCTATCATTTCCTACGTATTGATATAAAAGATCCCCGCCAAAAATATGAGATGCCGATGCTTTAGCTGCGCAAAGCAATATCAGTAAAATGACTATATATGAATGCAGGAATTTCATTTATATATAATGCAAAGTAACTTATAAGTTTACAATTAGCTTGCACTAATGCAGCTTTTTTACAATACTATTTCAATTAAAAGACAGCACTCGGATGAAAAACGTAAATAGTGAGCGAAGTATTATGATTAGTTATAACAAGGCAGCGATATAATATTATCCATTGTCATACAGCCGAATTATATTTGTGCCCATGAATCTGGATTTTAATAAGAACGAGGATGCAATGAAGCTGGCCGTTAGCCAGATGAAACAAAGGCATGCCCAGGTGAGCCTGGGCGGAGGCAAAAAAGCGATAGAGAAGGGTAGGGAGAAAGGTAAGATGACGCCGCGCGAACGAATACAATATCTGATAGATAAAGACAGTGTTTTTACAGAGATAGGCGCTTTTGCAGGGTGGGAGATGTATGAAGAACATGGTGGATGCCCAGCAGGAGGCACAGTTGCAGGCCTGGGCTATGTTTGTGGCCGCCAATGCGTGATTGTAGCCAATGACAATACCGTAAAAGCCGGGGCTTGGTTTCCCATCACCGGGAAGAAAAACCTGCGCCTGCAGGAAATAGCTATGGAAAACCACCTGCCTGTGATATACATAGTAGATAGTGCCGGTGTGTACCTGCCTATGCAGGATGAGATATTTCCTGATAAAGAACATTTTGGACGCATCTTCCGCAACAATGCGCAGATGAGCGCTATGGGCATCAGCCAGATAGCCGCAGTAATGGGTAGCTGTGTCGCAGGCGGGGCGTATTTGCCTATTATGAGTGATGAAACATTGATGGTAGAAGGGAATGGATCTATATTCCTTGCAGGGCCATACCTGGTAAAAGCTGCTATTGGTGAAGATATAGATATACAAACTCTGGGTGGTGCTAAAACACACACAGAGATCAGCGGGATAGCAGATTATAAATTTGATACCGAGCAGGAATGCCTGGACCAGGTACGTCGTATCATGGATAAACTGGGAGAGACGCCACGTGCCGGTTTTGACCGTGCCCAGCCTCTTGCGCCGAAAAAAGATCCAGGAGAGCTTTACGGAATCGTGTCGGCAGATAACAGCAAGGCTTATGATGTTGTGGAAGTAATAGAAAGATTGGTTGATAATTCTGAGTTCGACCAGTTTAAAGAAGATTATGGAAAGACGATTGTATGCGGCTATGCACGCATCGATGGCTGGGCTGTAGGTATTGTTGCCAATCAACGCAAAATAGTAAAGAGTGGTAAGGGAGAGATGCAGTTGGGTGGTGTTATCTATAACGACAGTGCAGATAAAGCTGCCAGGTTTATTCAAAATTGTAATCAAAAGAAAATACCACTGGTATTTCTGCAGGATGTTACCGGTTTTATGGTAGGCAGCCGCAGCGAGCATAGCGGTATCATCAAAGACGGAGCTAAGCTGGTAAATGCCGTAGCTAATTCAGTAGTACCTAAGATCACGATCATCATTGGTAATTCTTACGGCGCGGGCAACTATGCTATGTGTGGCAAGGCTTATGATCCTCGTTTTATATATGCATGGCCCAATGCCAAGATAGCCGTAATGGGCGGTGAACAGGCGGCTAAAACGCTATTGCAGATACAGGTGGCATCTCTGAAAGCTAAGGGTGAGACCATAGATCCGGAAAAAGAGAAGGAATTGTTGAAGCAGATAACGGATAAATATGCTGCACAGACTAGTTCTTATTATGCTGCTGCACGTCTTTGGGTTGATGAGATCATTGATCCTGCAGAAACCCGCAGGGTAATATCAGAAGGTATCAATGCTGCCAATCATAATCCTGAAATGAAGGAGTTTAAAACCGGAGTTTTTCAGGTGTAAGCTGACAGTTTATAAACAATATGATAGCCCTTGCCTTGCAGGGGCTATTTCATTTTAAAAATGCTTCTTTTATATTTAGTATATGAAGCATTACCTGTTACTATTACTATTATTCCGCTCCGCTGCTGCCATAGCTCAGCAGGATACTACCTGGTTTGATAAAGAATGGGAAAAAACTGATAAACAACATGCTGTGTATTTCAGGCCTATAGTGGGCCGTTCTGCAGACGGCCATTATCATATTCAGGATTACTATAAAAGCACGGGAAACCTTCAGATGGATGGCTATTTTCTGAGTGTAGACGATGAAATTCAGGATGGTAATTGTGTTTATTATTATGAGAATGGAAGCAAAGATTATGAATGCAATGTAAAAAATGGAAAAACTATAGGCCACTATATTTATTATACAAAAGGGTATAGTAAACCCAGTGCAATAGTAGACGTAAACAAAAAAGGTTATTGGGGTCGTTCTATGTACTACAAAAACGGATCGCAGGAACGAACAGAGCTTTGGCATAACAGCAAATTAAAATCGGGAACCTGTTTTACGAGAACAGGGAAAGACACTACCTATTTCCCTGCTAAGTGCTGTCCTGTTTTTCCGGGCGGATGGGATAAATACAAAGACTACATTCGTCATAACTTAAAATATCCTCCATACCTCAGGAAAAATCATATTACCGGTGCGGTATCACTAGATGTCAAATTTGATAAAACCGGTAGAGTTGTTAATGCATCAGTTGAACAACATACCTATACATCGTTTGAGCAGGAAGCTAAAAGGCTAATATATAATATGCCACGCTGGGAGCCCGCATATAACACTGAAGGTGAGCCTGAAGAATACAGTGCAACATTAACAGTTGTGTTTGATGATACGCCTGCCGGCGGCATATTTATCGACCCTGTAGCATACTTTGTTTTTATGACACTTAAGCTAAATAAATAAGTGAGTAACTATCTTGTTCAGAAACTAATTTTTACTACATTTGCAATCCTCTTGGTCGCGTAGCCGAGTGGCTAGGCAAAGCTCTGCAAAAGCTTCTACAGCGGTTCGAATCCGCTCGCGACCTCTAAAAAAATAACCCCGGAATTTCCGGGGTTATTTTTTTATGCCTGCTAAATCTATCCGCCAAAATAATATTCATTCATTTCCTGGTTCAGCTGACTGGCATAGGGTATGTAATTGATATCTTCTTTACTACCCAGGTACCGGTATTTTGGATATTTCTTGCCCAGTTTCCTGGCAGGTATCCAGCGCAGGTCATCACCGTTTGGTGCGGGGGATTCCACTTTATTGAAGTTTTTGTCATAAACAACCAGGCAATCCTTTTTGGTGCCAATAACATAGGCTCCGTCATTGGGGTTATTTCCTGATGCATTGTACTCATCTGTCGTCGGTACCCTCGATCCGTAAATAATGATTTGGTATGGCTGCACCATACTGGATGCATTCGTTACAGCCTTCATATTTTTATCTAGCAATATGCCGTTGAACTTTCCTTCTTTAATAAGAGTCGCGTTAGTATCGATATAATAATAAACCGGCACAGCATCAAAATGATCACTAAAATCACTGATCATTGCCTCCCGCACATGTGCTGCGTCGTTTTTTATAGAAGCCACAAGTGTTTTATTACTGCCCTTCGAAAACCAATTTATTTTCCTGCTTTCTGTGGGTAGTTGCACCAATACAAATTTTGGGACATCACTCTCCTTAATATGCTTTTTCTTGATCAGCTGTGCTTTTAGGTTTATGGAAGAAAAGACTAAAACCACAGCGAATACAACTTTTATTAATTTTCCTGTCATCGATTGATTCATAATGCAAAATTAAAAAATCCCCTTCCGTTATGGGAAGGGGATTTGTCAGCAGATTATAATTTTTTACTGGCCACCGCCACCTTGCAGCGATTGCAGGTTCATGTGCTCGGCTGCTCGTTTTGTAAGCATATTCAGCTTCGCATCCCACTTACGGTAAGTGTCCATGTCACCCGCATTTTTAGCGAGCCCGGCCATTACATTAATGATGGTAGCATCACGCTGCACATCACCGGCTAGTGCATCGCGTTTACCTTCCGGCACAGATAAGATATAGTTAATATCATCTTCTGAATTGCGAACCATCTTTTCGGCAAGCGCTTTACCTTTTTTCTTAGCGCTTTCTGTACCTACAAAATAGTATGCCTGTGCTACATAGTAGGCAGTACCGTCGTAGAAGTAAGAGTGCTCTGATATTCCCTTCATTACTGCATCCAGTACTTCTTCGGCTTGTTGCTGCCTGCCGTTCATCGTAAGCTCGCTGGCTATGCGTGCGCTGTTGATACGGAATGCTGCAAACATCAGGCGGTTCTTCTCATCAAAGTACACATCGTTGCGGTCTGCATTGCCCCATTGGTACACCTTTGTAAACAGGTTGTAGCTCTTATCCAGGTTCACAGATCCCATATCCTGCTGCCTTGCTTTCAGCGAGTCATTCAGTTTAAATGGCACCAGGCGATACATAATACCTTCCATACGCATGTAGTCGTCCATACCCTGGTAGTTATCGCCGGGCAGGCCTCCGTTGAAATAGATAGGTCGTTTCCAGCCCTGCTGTGCTATACCAGCTACTATGTTCATGATCGCAATGTCGTCTTTGTAAGCGATCGTTTTAGGGAATGTAAACTTCATCTCGGTATTGATGTTGTTTGTGTCCGCAGCACTCAACATATTTTCAGATACCATTTGCGTTTTGCTGATACCCGGAAGATAGAAATTCTTGGTAGGGTAGTAGTTTTCAGCTTCCCCGGTTTGTGTCTGCAGTTTTGCTTGCGGATCATCGCTGGTCATGAATTTACAAACATCTACCAGGCTGATGTATTTGTCCTGGGGTACATCCGGGCTAGCGTAGTATTGCACGTAGTTATGATGATCACCTTCGTACGCAGGCTTTTTCCATACCATAGGCACAGCGTCAGCGTCATTTATTTTATAGTTCAGCTGATCTATATACCAGTCGATACCCAGCAGGCTGGTGTTGATAATGCGAACGTCGGGTCTTATGTGTTCTACTTCCTGGAGATACCACAGCGGGTAAGTATCATTATCACCAAAGGTGAAGATAATGGCATTCTTTTCTAAAGACATCAGCGCATCATATGCAGTAGCGCGCGCCAGTGTTTTATTAGAACGATCGTGGTCGTTCCATTCTTCTTTTGCCATCAATACAGGTACCGCAAGCAATGTCAATGCAATGGTAGCATAGGCACCTGCAGCACCCTTCACTGCTTTCTGCATCCAGTCGTTTACCATCAACACGCCAAGCCCTATCCATATAGCAAATGCATAGGTCGATCCGGCAAATGCGTAGTCACGCTCACGTGGTTGCAGTGGTGGCATGTTCAGGTAAATGGCAATGGCAATACCGGTAAAGAAGAACAATACCAGGGTAGTGATGCCATCCTCTTTATTCCTGTTGAACTGGTATATCAAACCAAGGATACCCAATATCAAAGGCAGCATATACAGGCTGTTGCGTGCATCGTTATTTTTATAACCATCCTGCATTTTGTCCAGGTCTCCCAGTCCAAGAACGTTTTTATCAATGAAAGGTATACCTGTTATCCAGCGTCCGTTCTTAGGATTTACCGGGTTCATGCCTTGCAGATCATTTTCGCGTCCGCTATAGTTCCATAGGAAATACCGCCAGTACATCCAGTTCATGTGATAACCGAAGAAGAAATTAAAGTTATCGGCTGTTGTCGGAGATTCATCAGGACCGAGGCCAAGGAAGTCGCGATAATACTGAATGTGTGAAGCCTCATTATTATCCCATATACGAGGGAAGAAACGTTTGCTGCTGGCGTCATATACAGGCTCCAGTTTTTTACCGATCACTTCATAGTAATCTTTGCCATTTTTCTTGGTCATACCATATTGGTCGCCCTTGGTGGCATATTCGGTAGGCCTTTTGTCAAAGTCCGGTCCGAAGAACAATGGCTGCTGGCCAAATTGCTCCCGTTGCAGGTAAGATGTAAGGCTTAATACGTTGTCGGGATTGGTCATGTCAATAGGCACATCAGCCCTGGAGCGGATCAATGGCGCCAGGTAGCTGGAGAAACCAATTATGATGAACATAACGCATAAAATGCCCGTGTGCACCAGGTACCATTGCTTTTTCTTTGCATAGATCAGCAAATACACCATAACGCCAATCAGCAGCAGCATAAATACCAGCGCACCACTGTCAAATGGCAGGCCAAAGCTGTTTACAAACAGCAGGTCGAACTTAGAGGCAAGTATTGGCAAGCCTTGCAGTACACCGAATTGTACAAAACCTAAAAACACACAACCTACCAGGAAGGCAATGAATGTGCCCATTTTGGTAATCTCGTAGCGCTTAAAGTAATAGACCATCGCTACAGCCGGTATGGCAAGCAAGTTCAGTAAGTGGATACCTACAGACAAGCCCATCATATAGGCTATGAATATCAGCCAGCGGTCAGCATATTTTGTATTAGCAATATGTTCCCACTTCAGTATAGCCCAGAATACAAGTGCAGTGAAGAAAGAAGATGTAGCATATACCTCGGCCTCTACTGCAGAGAACCAGAATGTATCAGAGAATGTATAAGCAAGCGCACCAACCAGACCGGCACCCATAATAAGGGTAGTCTGCAGGTTGTTAGGTTCGTCATTGGCCGCTGTAAGTTTTTTTGCAAAGTGTGTGATCGTCCAGAAAAGGAACAGGATCGTTAATCCGCTGGCTATTGCAGACCATGCGTTGATAAACAAGGCAACTTTAGCCAGGTCTCCACCCGCCAGCAATCCAAACATCCTTTGGATCATCATAAACAGGGGCGCGCCGGGGGAGTGGCCTACTTCTATTTTATAGGCACAGGACAGGAACTCACCACAATCCCAAAAGCTTACTGTGGGTTCCATAGTTTTCAGGTAAACCAGTGTCGCTATGGCACCTGTGATCCAACCAACAAGGTTGTTGACTTTGCGAAAATTCATGCAGCATTATTTAGACAGGCAACAAAAATAGAAAAATACACGTATGCGCCTAATACACCTAACGGAATTAACATATTTATATGTTTGTGGTTTGCTATATCAAACTCAATACAGAGGCTATATAAGCAGATGGCTCAGGTTCTTTAGCCTGTCGGTAGGGATCAGTTGCGCCAGTTGAATATCGGGAAAGTGATAGAGATATTGTATGATGGTTTCGGCTTCATCTTCAGCACAGGCGCATTCTACTTTCCACAGGTAGTCTAGTTGCTTTAATTCAGGCAATAAAAACTGGGGGCCGTTCTTCAATTTGTAAATCGTGTACACGCCGCCATTTAACGGTACCTGGTATTCAAAAAAATGGAAAGAATATTGCTGGTCTTTTGCATGGATGGTGATATCCATTTCCGGCCTGCGGACAAAATCCATGTCCAGTTTATTGTTAACCTCGTGGCAAAATTTATGAGGAGAGAGGCTGGTGCTGATGCCTATGAGGGCAGTGTCAGAAAACTCACGTTCCTGTATCGCCGCCATATCCAACACCTGCTTTGCCATGAAATATTATGATTACACATCAAATTTCGCCCATCTTTGTATATTTCCAAATAATTAGATCATTATGGCAGCCCTTATTATTGCCGGTATCGTTATACTATACCTGTTGTTTTCTTTAGTAACCGTGCGCCAGGGTACGGTGGCCGTAATCACCACGTTCGGTAAGTTTCGCCGAATTCTGCGCCCCGGCTTAAATATGAGGATCCCTGTCATTGAAACCATTTACAGGCGTATATCCTATCAAAACCGTTCGATAGAGCTCAAGTTCCAGGCCATAACGCAGGACCAGGCCAATGTGAACTTTTCGGCCATGTTACTGTATGCAGTGCTGAATGAAGAGTCTCAGACCATACAAAACGTTGCTTTTAAATTTGTGGATGAGCGCAACTTTATGCAGGCGCTCATACGCAGTGTGGAAGGCGCTGTTCGTGCATACGTGGCCACTAAAAAGCAATCAGAGATACTGCAATTGCGTACAGAGATCATTTTCCATGTAAAAGAGCAACTGGATAAGCAATTAGAAGACTGGGGCTATCATTTGCTCGATCTTCAGCTAAACGATATCGCGTTTGATGAAGCCATCATGCGCTCTATGGCACAGGTGGTGGCGTCTAATAACCTGAAAGCTGCTGCGGAGAATGAAGGGCAGGCTTTACTGATTACCAAGACAAAAGCAGCTGAGGCGGAAGGTAATTTCATCAAGATATCTGCCGAGGCCGAACGCCAGGCATCTCAGCTGAGAGGGCAGGGTGTGGCTTTATTCCGGGAAGAAGTGGCGCGCGGCATGGCAGTTGCCGCCAAAGAGATGCAAAATGCCAATCTCGACGCGTCTTTTATCCTTTTCTCGATGTGGACAGATGCCATCAAACATTTTGCGGAGAATGGCAAAGGCAACACCATATTCCTCGACGGGTCTAATGAAAATATGCAGCGTACGATGCAGCAACTGATGTCTATCAGCCAGCAATCAAATATTGTAAAAAATAATAGCGGACACCAATAGGATTTAGGTACTTTTGCCCGGTTATGCCCATATACAGGCAATGTAGCAGTAGTTTTGATTTAAGTAATTTGTTATTTCAAACTATCCACTAATTTTGGGCGCGAATTTTTTTCTATGATAGATGTATTGTTAGGGTTGCAGTGGGGTGACGAAGGCAAGGGTAAGATAGTAGATTACCTTGCGCATAAGTATGATATTATTGCCCGTTTCCAGGGCGGCCCTAATGCGGGGCATACCTTGTATGTAAACGGCGTAAAGGTGGTGTTGCGTACCATACCTTCCGGTGTGTTTCACGATCATTGCCTGAACCTGATAGGTAATGGTGTGGTAATAGACCCTGTAGCTTTAAAAGGAGAAATAGAACAGCTGTTAGCTATCAGGCCTGATGTATTAAGCAGGTTATTCATAGCACATCGTGCCCACCTGATATTACCAACACATCGTGCATTGGACGCAGCTTCTGAAGCCGCAAAAGGTAGCGATAAGATCGGTTCTACACTTAAAGGCATCGGCCCTGCATATATGGATAAAACTGGCCGCAATGGTTTGAGGGTAGGGGATATTTTAAGTAAAGATTTCCAGCAGAGGTATAATAAACTGAAAGAGAAGCATCTGCAGATGCTGGCGCAATACGATCAGAAGATCGAATGGGAAGAATGGGAGCAGCCATTTATGGAAGCTGTGGAATATCTGCGTACATTACAGATAGTGAACGCAGAATACTGGCTGGAAGATCACCTGAAAAGTGGTAAACAAATTTTGGCAGAAGGCGCACAGGGCAGTATGTTAGATATCGACTACGGTACTTACCCCTTTGTTACCTCGTCCAATACCATTGCTGCAGGTGTATGCGCAGGTTTAGGCGTTGCCCCGGTACACATTGGCGAAGTGTATGGCATTACCAAAGCATACTGTACGCGTGTAGGTAGCGGTCCGTTCCCAACAGAACTGGATGATGAAACCGGCGAAGCGCTGCGTAAAGCAGGTAACGAATTCGGCGCAGTTACAGGCCGTTCCCGTCGTTGTGGCTGGATAGACCTGGTGGCATTACGTTATACGGTGATGCTGAGCGGTGTTACCAAATTAATTATGACCAAAACAGACGTCCTGGATGAGTTTAATCCCATCAAGGCAGCTGTTGCATACAAAATAGACGGCAAGGAAACTAAGGAAATGCCTTATGATCTTTGCAGTACCGATGTAGAACCTGTTTATGAAACTTTCCCCGGTTGGGATAAACCTCTGAGCGCCTGTACCAGCTTTGAAGACACGCCACAAGTATTTAAAGACTACTGCAAATTTGTAGAACAATATTTAGGCACAAAAATTGGTTTCGTTTCTAATGGTACCGGCCGCGATCAACTGCTGGTAATTGGTTAAGAAAAAAAATTATGTTTTTGTATCTGAAAAAAAATTTGGGAATTTCGTTAAACAATTAAAATTTTACGTCATCAAGGTATGAGTGCTATGAAATCCGACTCAAATAAAAAAAGTACGACTAAGAAATCTGCACCGGCAAAGTCGGCTGCAAAGAAAGCATCTAAGCCTGCAAAAAAGGCGGTAGATGATGACGATGATGATGAACTGGAAGAGGAGCTTGATGAGCAACCGAAGAAAAAAACGGCGGCAAAAAAAGCAACTACAGGCAAGGCTAAACGTTCTGACGACGACGATGATGACGATGACGACGACGATATGGATGATGATGATTTTGATGATGATGACGACGACTTCGATAGCGATGACGATGAGGACTTTGATCTGGACAAGGACTTTGAAGAATTTGATTTGCCAAAATCAAAGGGTAAAACCGGCGGGACTGCTAAAAAGTCTTCAAAAGGGGATGACTTTGATGTAGATGATGATTTCAAAGACCTGGGCTTCTTTAGCGAAGACACCGGCTTCGATGACGACGATGATGATTTTTAATTAAACGTGCTTTGTTTGCAAAGACAAAAAGGTACATATCAGATTGCCTCCGGGCAATACGGAGAAATAAAAACTAAAATGCTGAATTGGGCCAACCGGTTCAGCATTTTAGTTTTCCTGGATAGCAATGCGTATACAGATGCTTACAGCCGCTATGAATGTCTTGCGGGCGTAGGTTCTAACGTTGATTGCTATAGCCTCGATCAGCTGCATAAGCTCCATGCAATACATAGCGACTGGTTTTTCGGCCATATCTGCTATGATTATAAAAACGAACTGGAACCATTCCTTTCATCCAGGCACGAAACGCAAAAGGGTTGGAGCGACGATGAGTTTTATTTCTTCCGTCCGCAAATTGTTTGTTATATAGATGCAGCTAAAACACAGTTGTGCATCGAAACATTGGTGCAGTCACCACAATCTGTATATGAAGAAATACTGGCAACTTCGACAGATAATACAGGTAAACTGCCTTCCGTTCAATTTAATCAGAGAATTGGCAAGCAAGACTATATAGATACCATTCAAAGATTAAGAAAGCATATTGAAGACGGTGATTGCTATGAGATCAATTATTGCAACGAAGGATATGCAGAAGATGTAGAAATAGACCCATTGCAGGCTTATAAAGCATTGAACAGGCTATCTCCGGCCCCGTTTGCTGCCTATTATGCTAATAATGGTAATTACCTGATGTGCGCCAGTCCTGAGCGGTACTTATACAAAAATGAGGATATTGTTTTATCTCAGCCTATTAAAGGTACCGCCCCAAGAGATACAGAGGAAGCCCGCGATAATGCCAACAAAGAAGCGCTTTATAACAGCATCAAGGAAAGAGCAGAGAATGTAATGATAGTAGACCTGGTGCGGAATGATCTTGCCCGTAGCTGTGATGTAGGCAGCGTGCAGGTGAATGAGTTGTTTGGCATCTATAGTTTCCCGCAGGTGCACCAGATGATATCAACGGTATCAGGCAGGTTAAAAGAAGGGAACACGTTTACAGATGCTATCAGGTATAGCTTTCCGATGGGTAGTATGACCGGTGCGCCCAAGATAAAAGTGATGGAACTTATAGACCGGTATGAGCAGGCCCGACGGGAACTGTTTTCAGGTTGTGTAGGCTATATAACGCCTTCCGGAGATATGGATCTAAATGTGATCATCCGCAGCCTGTTTTATAATGAAGGAACCGGGTATCTCAGCTACCAGGCAGGGGGTGCCATTACTTATGATAGTGATCCGGTAAAAGAATGGGAAGAAATGAGATTGAAGGCATCTGCAGTAGAGCGCATATTTAAATAATGTTCTTTTAACTTTCGGTTAGTGTTTGGTTTTTACGGCAAACAGATTTCAATTTAAAATAAAGTTTGGCAAACAATTTGCATTGATCTGGTCAGAACGAATTTAGATCATTGTCTGCTACCCACAATTATACCCCACCATTAAGCGCTATTGCGATGTATATTTTGAATGAATAAAGCACGGACTGAATATCCGTGCTTTATTGTTGTTATCGCTATAACCAGTCGCGTAGCAAGGCACCTATCTTCCCTGATTCTATCAAAAAGCCATCATGCCCATAGTCAGAATGTATTTCACTGTATGTGGCACCAGGCATATGATCGGCCATAAAACGTTGTTCTTCCGGCGGGCATAATATATCGCTCGATATACTGATAATGAGAGCGGGGCAATGTACAGAACCCAATACTTCTTCCATCTTGCTATTCCTTCCGCGGCAAATATTATGGCTGTCCATCGCCTTGGTCAGTAGCCAGTAGCTGTAGGTATGGAACCTGTTAACCAGCTTGTTGGCCTGGTGGATGATATAAGAAGACGCACGGAAAAGATCGGTCTTCTCCATATCAGCATCAGACTGCGTAAGCTTATATTGCTGATAAGTGCGGTAGGTGAGCATTCCTATAGCGCGCGCTGCTTTTAACCCTGCCGATCCTGCATCAACAACATTTTGGTTCCATGTTGGGTCAGCTTCTACTGCCAGTCTTTGTGCCGTATGTATGGCAATGCCCCATGCGCTTTCTGAGGGAGAGGTTGCCAGCAGGCATAGTTTATTAATAACTTGTGGCTCCATTAAAACCCATTCCATAGCCTGGTATCCGCCCATAGATCCGCCTATCATTAGATATATCTTCTTTATTCCAAGGTGTTCCCTGAGTAGCATATGAGCATGTACCATATCCCTTATAGTAATGGAAGGAAACGCTATAAGGTATGGCTGGCCTGTTGCCGGATTAATGGATGATGGGCCTGTAGTTCCGTAACAGCTACCCAATATATTGGCACAAACTATGTAGTATCTATTGCTATCCAAAGGCATACCGGGCCCTATCATACCCGGCCACCAGTCCGCACAGTCAGAGTTGGCAGTTAAGGCATGACATACCCATATCACATTGTCAGCCGCTTCGTTCAGTTTCCCATAAGTATGATAGGTAATATTTAACTCCGGCAAGGTTACACCGCTTTCCGTCTTAAATGATTGTGTATGATGGTATGTTTGTTTCATCCTTTGCCGTTATTTATTGTATAATTTTGGGCAAAAATAACTATGGTAACGGTTAATATAGAATTGGTTCAGAAAGAGTATGGATTTGAGGCGGTAGATGTACATGGTAACAAAGCACGTTTTGACAACAGCCTGGATCATGGCGGGCAGAACTTCGGTGTCAGCCCCATGCAATCCATGCTAATGGCATTAGGCACCTGTAGTGGTATAGATGTAGTGAGCATACTGAAAAAAATGAGGCAGGACCTTACAGGATATAAAATGGTGATAACCGGTGAGCGTGAAAAAAAGGAATTGCCCGCCGTATGGGAAAAAGTGCATGTGGTATTTTATCTCCATGGTACTATAGAAGAGGCTAAAGCCAACCAGGCTATTAGTTTGTCTATAGAAAAGTATTGTTCTGTCGCAGAAACGTTGCGCAGGGCCGGTGCTACTATTACCTGGGAATTGAAACTTAACGAGCAAGCAAACTAAAACATGGCAGAAAACCCGATAACCAGCGCAATACGCATACAGACAGCGCACACCAATGAGATGGAACACTCAACGCCGTTGTTCCTGACCAGTAGTTTTTGCTTTGATAACGCTGAAGATATGCGTGCTGCCTTTGCTGATGAATCTGATGATAACATTTACAGCAGGTTCAGCAATCCTAATATAAAAGAGTTTACAGATAAGATATGTGCACTTGAAGGAGTGGAAGCTGCATATGCAACGGCATCAGGCATGAGCGCCATTTTCGCATCTTTCATGGCTTTGCTGAAGGCCGGAGATCACCTCATAGCCTGTAAATCCATATTTGGCAGCACACATACCATTATTACAAAATACCTGCCCAAATATGGTATTGAGTATACTTATGTAGAAGCGGGCAATATAGATGAATGGAAAGCCGCCGTACGGCCAAATTCAAAGATGTTGTACCTGGAAACACCTACTAACCCGGGGCTTGAGTTGATAGACCTGGAACTGGCCGGGAAGTTTGCCAGGGAGCACAAACTCATCTTCAACGTAGATAACTGCTTTGCCACACCCGTATGCCAGCGTCCTGTTGATTTTGGGGCCGACCTTGTAGTACATTCTGCTACCAAGTGGCTGGATGGACAAGGTAGGGTATTAGGTGGTGTAATTGGCGGTAAAGCCAATCTTATACACGATATTTATCTGTTTTGCAGAAGTAGCGGACCGGCATTATCTCCTTTCAATGCCTGGATACTGAGCAAGAGCCTGGAAACACTGGATGTGCGGATGGAGCGTCATGCATCTAATGCGTTATATATAGCAGAGCAATTGGAAAGCCATACTGCAATCTCGTGGTTGAAATACCCTTACCTGCAGAGCCATCCGCAATATGAGATCGCTAGAAAGCAAATGAAGAACGGTGGTGGCATTATATGCTTTGAATTGAAAGGTGGCCTGGAAGCGGGCAGGGAATTTATGAACAGGCTAAAGATGTTGTCGCTTACGGCCAACCTGGGCGATACCCGCAGCATTGCCTCGCATCCTGCAAGTACCACACATGCAAAACTTTCTGAACAAGAGCGTCTTGCTGTAAATATTACAAACGGGTTGATAAGAATATCGGTTGGCCTGGAACATAGGGATGATATCCTGGCAGATATTATCCAGGCTTTAGGTAACTTTTTAAAGAATAAGAGATAGGTGTGACTAAATAGTCACACCTATTTTACTGGTGCATTGTTTCGTATCTCTTCAGTAGCTGTGGTCACCAGTACATCATTTTCCTGTATCGGTCCGTATATCTCTGCTTTATCGCCGTTATTGCTTCCTATGGTGATGGGCACCCAGATTGTTTTATTGCTATCTACTTTGATCACGTAATCGCCTTCAGTAGAACGCAGCAATGCAGACGAAGGCACAACGTAAGTAGTATTAGTACCTTGTAAGGGAACGGTTACATTAGCTATCATACCGGGTAATAAACGCTTATCGGTATTTACAATATCCATTTCCGTACGCTGAGAACGCAGCTTATTATCCAGCGCGCCGGCAAGGCGTACCACCTTAGCTTTAAATTTCTCTCCCGGCAGAGACTTAACGGTAAAGCTCACTTCGGTAGTGTTATTTGTATAGTTTATATAAGCATCAGGGATGCTGATCACCAGCCTCAGTTTCTTTTGTTCCTGTAGCGTGAATATGGGCATCTCAGATCCTTTACCGGAAGGGCCGGCATACGCACCTGCGCTTACATTTCGCGCAGTAATGATGCCACTGAAGGGAGCGCGTATCTCCAGGTAGTTGCGTGTATCAGCTACTTCGCGATAAGCGGCTTTAGATGCTTCGAGTTGAGCAAGATCAGATTTCTGGCGGGCATCTGCAACGTCCAGGTCGTTTTGAGAAACAGTACCCGGTGTTTGCGATGTGCGTAACAGACGGTCGTAAGTGGCCTTGCTGGCAAGATATAATGCCTTTTGTGCATTTAGTTTTGATTCCGCACCGGCCAATTGAGCCTGCAGCTCGGGTGCTTCCATTACTGCAAGCAACTGGCCTTCTGTAACGTTAGATCCTACATCTGCATACATCTTTTTAATAAAGCCATTTACCTTGGCATAGAGATCTACCTGTTGAAAAGCCACCAGCTCACCGGGTATCTCTACAGACGATGTGAGTGTTCCCTTGCTCAGCTTGAAGGTTTTTAAACCACCTTGTGCAGCTGCATCTGCCGGTTTCTTTTCTTCGCCTTCTTTGTGCGAGCCGCAACTGCTTACCGCAATCGCCAGTGCACCAGCAACTAAAGAAAATTTTATAGAACGGCTTAATTGTATCATAATATGAAGTTGTTATAATGTTTTTTTGATTGATCGTTTATTATTTGCCTTGCCAGCTGGGGTCATAAAATTTACTTTCTTCATCTTCAGGATCCAGTGAGACACTCTGGTTAGATGCTTTTTCCTGTCCCCATGCAAATGCCAGTGGCAGTATCAGCAAAGCTGCAAAAGTAGATGCTACCAGTCCACCTATTACTGCCCGTCCGAGTGGAGAAGATTGGTCACCTGCTTCACCAAGGCCTACCGCCATGGGTATCATACCTACTACCATCGCTAATGCGGTCATTACAATAGGGCGCATCCTCAATGCTGCTGCTTCTTTAGCAGACAATAAAGCGTTGGCGTTGTGCTTGCGCAGTTGTTCTGCATTGGTGATTAACAATACCGCATTGGATATAGATACACCCACCGACATGATGATGCCCATATAAGATTGCAGGTTCAGCGTAGAACCGCACAGCATCAGTAATAACAGAGAGCCAAACAATACAGCAGGCACAGTTACCAACACAATTGCCGATACTTTGAATGACTGGAAATTGGCCGCCAGCATCAGGAAGATCACTACAATCGCAACGATCAATCCGTTTTGCAGGCTATCTAATGTATCTGTAAGCGTAGTGCTTAGGCCTATCGGTTCTACGGTCAGTCCGCGTGGAAATTCTCCCAATCTTTTGATCGCTGCATTCACATCTTTGGTTGCTGTTGCCAAATCTTTATCGCTGATATTAGCAGTAACAGTAAGCATTGGCATGGCACCCAGGTTATCTGTTTCGCCATACGTAACATCCGGAGTGAAACTAGCTACATCGCTCAATACCGGGCGTGCCGAGTTTTTCAATAGTGGTATTTGTCCCACCTGAGCCTGGCTATTCATTTTACTTTCCGGTATCTCTACCTGTACGCTATAGCTATAGCCTGCCTTCTCATCTACCCATACATTCTTTTCTGTGAAGCGGGATGAAGATGTAGATGCTATCAACGAGCGCGATACATCTGACATATCAACGCCCAATTGTGCAGCCCTGATGCGGTCTATATTTATATCTATTGCAGGGTAGTGAATGGACTGCCCGATCTGCACATCGCGCAGGTAAGATATTTTCTGTAACTCTGGTATCAGCTTCTTCGCATACTCTTCATTTATCTTTTTGTTGCGGCCCGAGAAACGAACTTCAATAGGCGTTGGCGAGCCCTGGCTCAATATCTTATCCGTAAGTTCGATGGGTTCGAAAGACAGTTTGATATCACTATTGATATTCTTTGCCTTTTCCCGGATCTTATCTTTCAATTCGTCCAGGTCTGTTTTATAACCTTCCTTCAGAGCTACCTGTAATACAGCTTCATGCGGTCCTGCCATCCAGAGGAAGATAGGGCTGATGGAGAATAATTGCGGGTGCATACCGGCATATGCAGATGTTATAGAAATATTGTCTTTGCCTACAATATCTTTAATGCCTTGTGTAAGTTGTATAGTTGCAGCTTCTGTCCTTTCTATACGTGTACCATCCGGTAACCGCATCCTAAGCTGAAACTGGCTGCCATTTACCTTAGGTAATACATCCCTGCCTATGGAGGAGAGCAGTATACCAACCATTGCCACCACAATAACTATATAGCCAACCACGATAGGTTTTTTATAAGGCATCATCCTGTCTATAAACCGAAGATATCTTCTTCTTAGACGCTCAAATCCGCTTAGTTTTTTATTGTTATCGAGGTCTGCGTTTTCTGCAAGATGTGCTTTTAGTTCCCATGCATTTTCATGCGGCTGATTTGTACTTGCTGTTTGTGCTTCTGTTCCATGATGTTTCATGATCCAGTTAGCCATCACCGGTACAAATGTTTGAGCGAGGAAATAAGAAACAATCATACTGAAGCCAATAGCCAGGGCCAGCGGCAGGAACAAAGAACCCGGTATACCACCCATGGTAAATGCCGGCGCAAACACAGCCAGGATACAGAGTAATATTAACAGCTTCGGGAAAGCTATTTCTTTACAGGCATCCCATATTGCCACGGCTTTGGGTTTGCCCATATCCAGGTGCTGGTGTATGTTTTCTATCGTTACCGTACTTTCATCTACCAATATACCAATGGCAAGTGCAAGGCCGCTAAGCGTCATGATATTGATGGTTTGTCCAAACAGGTTCAGGAACAATACACCCGATATAATGGACGTTGGGATTGTGAGTATTACAATAAGCGCACCCCTGATATCTTTAAGAAACAGGAATACCATCAGCCCGGTTAGTATTGCGCCAATAATGCCTTCGGTCAGCAGACTCTTTACAGAATTGATCACATAAGTGCTCTGGTCAAACTCATAAGAGAGTTTTACATCTTCGGGCAACTGTGCCTGCATTTTGGGTAGTGCTTTCTTTAGGTTCTTTACTACCTCCCACGTAGATGCATCGGCGCTCTTGGCTATACTCAGGTATACAGATCTTCTGCCATTTACCAACGCATACCCGGATGTAATGTCTGCACCGTCTTCAACAGTTGCTACGTCACGCAGGTATAGGTTTTGAACACCACCTTTAAATAAGGGTATGTTCTCAAAATCTTTGATTGTGCGGATAGTAGTATTAGCCGGCGTGATATAATTTTTATCGCCGATGCGTACGTTGCCCGATGGTGCTGTTTGGTTGTTCAGCCTCATTGCCTCTACCAGTTGATCCGGTGTCAGGTTGTGCTGCCGCATCAATTCAGGATCGGCCTTAATAACCACCGTACGCACGTTACCGCCGAAAGGAGGAGATGCTACCAGGCCGGGTATGGATGTAAAAGACGAACGTACATATACATTGGCCATATCCAGCAATTCGTTATTGCTACGTTTTTCGCTGCTCAATACCAGTTGGCCAACGGGAAGGGTAGAGGCGTCGAACCGTATAATGAACGGCGGGTTAGAGCCGGGAGGGAAAGCTGCCTGTATACGGTTGGAGAACGCACTTACCTCGGCAGCAGCCTGTGCCATATTGGTGCCGGGGTAAAAGTTGATCTTCATCAGTGTAAGGCCCTGAATGTTTTTGGTCTCAATGTTTTTGATACCATTTACAAACAGGAAGATGTTGATGTATTGTTTGGCAAAGAATGCTTCCATCTGGGTAGGTGTATATCCGCCAAACGGGTGAGAAACATAGATAACCGGCATATCCAGTTTTGGGAAGATGTCGATCTTAACGCTGGTTACAGCCTTTATGCCGAAGAAAAATAAACCTGCTACCAGTACCAGGATGGTAATAGGCTTTCTTAATGCAAAACGGATCAGATTCATATTTTAATATTAGGATGCGCGTAAGCGCTAAAAAATTCTATAATTGATTTTCAAACAAACTAAAGTCACCTACTGCTGCTGCCTTTAACAGCAACGCCTGCCACACATTAGCGTAGGCAATATCTCTATCGGTTTCTGCTCTTGTCAGTGCATAGGAGGCTTGCGTCAGGTCTACCAGCGTTGTCAAACCGTTCTGGTACAAAACTGCTTTTTGAGTATATGCATCAGATGCAGCCTTCACCTGTACTTTTACCTGTGCATAATTGATCAGTGCATTTTTGATCTTCACATCGGCAAGCTTTAGCTGGGCTTCTATCTGTTGATTGGCCAGCTCATATTCATATTGCAACCCTTTGCTGGTGAGCTTTTGTGCTTTCACTTGTTGCGACATACGGTAAGGCTGCGTCAGGTTCCAGCTAATACCAATACCCAAAAGATAATTGGTACGGGTAGGTGTTATGCCTTGCCAATAGTCCGTATTATAACTTGACGGATTGGTAGCATAATCATACCCAAATCCTGAACCTCTTGTTTGCAAAAAGCCGGCAAATGAGAATGTTGGATAATAAAAGGTCTTAAAATATTTGGTTTGCTCCCTGCTTACATCAATCCGGCTTTGGTACCATTTTAGAAGCGGATGTTCCGAAGATATGGTTGTATCAGTTGATATCTCAGGTACGCGGGATACGAAGAAGCTGTCCAGCAGGAAATCCTGCATTGGTTCACCCATCAACTGCGCCAGCTGGCTATTTTGTTCCTGCTGGTAGTCCATAGCCTTGGTAAGTTGTATCTGTGCGCTGGAGTATTCCGCATTAGCCTGTGATGAATCTACGCCTGCAACCAACCCGTTCTTCGCTCTTGTAACGATGATCTGGCGGAATGTATCGGCACGTGTAAGGTTCTTTTCATAAGACCTGGTAAGCTGTTGTGCTGCTATCAGGTTCAGATAAGCACCTGCCACACGTACTTTCTGTTTGAATATTTCCTGTTGCCAGTCATCATAGTCGCGGACTGCCGCTGCCTTTGCTGTTTTTATTTTTTCATGTGACCTGCCAAACGCAAAGAAATCCCAGTTAATGTTGGCGAGGTACAATCCTCCAAAAGCAGCTGTCCAGTTTTGTGTAGCTGTGGTAGGGCCGGCAGCAGTTGCTAAAATACCGCCAAAGCTGTATTGCGGGCCAAACTGCCCGTTAACGGTACCGTAATCTGCCTGGGCAGATAGGCCAAGATTCGGTATATATTCTCGTCTTGCTTCCGCTGTCATTGCTTTAGAAGCTGCAGCGTATGCTTGTTTGGCCTTTACCGTGCCATATTGATCTACACCCAGTGCTACAGCTTTTTTCAGCGTAATGCGTTCCTGTGCATGAAGCGGGGTAGAGAGCAGGAAGGGTAAAATAAATGCCGGTAAAATCGTTCTTGTAAACATCGGTTGTTATTTGCAAAACCACTTTCCAATGGAAATCGGGTGCAAGTGACAACTATATTTTGAAGCAATTTTGAAGTCCTGCGGAATAGCTTATAAAACTATAGTTAAATTCTAATTGCTATTGAAGTTAACCTGTACATGGTGCCAGCCATTTTCATATACATAGGAAAGGTCAAAGTTGCTCACCTCGCATATTTGTTTAACTATAGCCAAGCCCAGGCCAATGCTTTCTGCGCACTGATTACTTTTTTTAAATCGCTTGAAAAGGTCTTCCGTAGGGATCTCCGGTGGCAACCCCGTGTTGCGGATAGAGAAGTTTTTATGAGTGATATCTGCTGATATGGTACCGCCATGAACATTATGCCTTATGGCATTGCCAACAAGATTGTTCAGCAGCATGTCTGCTAGCGCGGGGTGCATTTTTACATTTATTTGTTTATCGATATGGGTTTCAATGCATATATCTTTTAAGCTGGCCCTGTCTGAATAAACGTCAAAAACCTCTGCTGCCACCTTATCAAATTTTACTACTTCCGTGGTTTCAAATTCTTTATTATCCAGTTTTGTAAGAATAGTCAGCGATCTATTGATGCGCGATAGTTTTTCGATCGCGTTATGCATATCTGTTATCAACGAGGCCTGCGATGCATCAATATTACTGTTGGATAACAATTCAAGTTTGGTACGAATGACGGCGAGTGGGGTTTGCAGTTCATGAGAAGCATTTTCACTAAACTCCTTAACAGAGGCATAATCTTCAACCGCCCGCTCCGTCATCCGCTCTAAAAACTGGTTCAGCTCTTTAAATTCTTTAATATTTGTTTGCGGCAGCTTTATCTTTTCTCGTTTCTTAATGTTGAAGTGATTAATGGCCTTCATTGTCTTTTTGAAGGGGCCTATTATCTGTTGCGAAAGGAATCTTGCTGCAATGAATACGCCGAGTAGAATGAGTATGATTTTCCAGATCACTGCATTCATCATTCCATGAAAAATCTGGTTTGATTTAGTTACATAATTAGATGACGCGATCTCATAGTTTTGCCCGTTAATATTATAGAAAGAATGCACAGTTAATAGGCATTCTTTACGCTTTAGCGCCGGTATATAGCTTGATTGCTCTGTTATCACCTCTCTTTTCTCAGGCAAGCTTCCTGCTATCTTCTCAATTTTAACGGCATGACCATTAGTGAGCTTATCGGGCGAAGTGCCTCTCAACAACTCTTTTGCAATAAGGCCGTTTTCATACGCCATCCTTTGACTGTGCGACTTATCGATCTGGGCCTTAATGTTGTTATAAGACACATACATGCTGATCGGCGTCACCAGGAACACGATGCCTGTAAACCAGAACATTATTTTATTCAGCAGTTTCATTGCGCAGCAGTATTAAATTTATAACCCAATCCATACACAGTTTCAATATAATCCCTTCCATTTACGGCGCTGATCTTTTTCCTCAGGTTCTTTACGTGTTGGTACACAAAATCAAAATTAGACAGGTTATCTGTATAATCGCCCCAAAGATGTGTGGCTATAGCCTGGCGCGATAATACCCTGTTCTTATTAATAATAAAGTACATCAGCAGATCAAATTCTTTGCGTGTGATGTCTAATACGGTATCTTCTACTGTTGCAACGAGGGTATCGGGGTTCAGGCTGATCTCATTTATTACTATCAGGCTGTTGCCCTCCATTTTTTTACGCCGGAAGATGGCCCTCAGCCGGGCATGTAATTCGGGTAGGTGAAAGGGTTTGGTGATGTAGTCATCAGACCCTTGCTCCAGCCCGGCTATTTTATCATCCAGAGAATCTTTGGCTGATATGATCAATACGCCATTGTCCATATGCTCATTACGCATGTGACGAAGCAAATCCAGGCCGTTTCCATCGGGCAGCATTATATCCAGTACCACACAATCATAGCTGAATAAAGCCAGTTTTTCTGTGGCATCTTCTACGTTATAGGCTATTTCACATACATAATGCTCGGTTGACAGGTAGTCATATATACTCCCTGCCAGTTCCTTATTATCTTCTACAACCAAAACCTTCATAACCTGCAAAGGTATTATTGAATTTTGTATAGATTTTGAAGTATATCTGTTAAAAACCGGCCATTGGCTGTTGAGAAGGTCGTAAAAAGGAAAAAGCCCGATCGCGGGCTTTTTATAATGACTGTTACTGTTTTGCTTCCGCTTTCTTCCGGATGTTCTTATAGATTTTAATTGCGCTCATCAGGATCACTACAAAGCCTATCAGGCCGATCAATCCCCATAGCCAGCTCATAGCCTGCTTCACCACTACCAGCATTACTATTGCAACCAGGAATATTGTAGCCACTTCGTTCCAGATGCGCAATTGCTGCGATGAATGTTTGAAGATGCCTTTGGCCTGCTGCTTATAAATACTGTGCAACGACAGGTGGTAGGCAAATAAGCCGATCACGAAACAAAGCTTTATCATCAGCCATACCGGTAGTGACCCTAAGAGGTACCACATGGTTGAGCCGAATATCAACGTCAGCACTGCAGATGGCCATGTAATGCCAAACCACAGCCGCTTAATCATAATATTGAACTGATTGCTGAGAATGCTCTTCTCAGGTTCCTGTTTATCCTGTGCTTCCCGGTTATATATAAATAGCCTGACGATGTAGAATAAACCGCTAAACCAGGTTACAATAAAGATGATGTGTAATGCTTTTATATAATTATACATGCTCTATTTTATTGTAACAACATTGTCTTGTCTCCTTTGCTTATCTGCCCGAGCCAGGTATTGATAGCTTTGATCCATTCAGGATGCACATTCATACAAGGTATGGCCGTGAAGGACTCACCACCCGCATGCATGAAGGTTTCTTTACCTTCTACTGCTATCTCTTCCAGTGTTTCCAGGCAGTCGCTTACAAATGCAGGACATACCACAAGCAGTTTTTTTATTCCTTGTTTGGGTAATTCTTCCAGGCGCACGGCTGTATATGGCTTTAGCCATTCAGACCGCCCCAACCTCGATTGGAAAGATAAACTATGCTTACCGGCAGGGATGTTAAGCTTTTCGGCAACTAATTTGGTTGTTACAAAGCATTGGTGTCTGTAGCATTGTTTATGAGCAGTAGAATCTGTAGTGCAGCATTCATTTACTTTGAGGCAATGGCTGCCGGTAATATCCCCTTTAGCGATATGCCTTTCCGGTACGCCATGATAGCTGAACAGGATATGATCATATTCCTGCTCTAAATAAGGCTTAATACTTTCGCTGAGCGCCTGGATATAATCATCTTCCTTATAATAGGGTTTGATAGTCTCTAGGCCAAAGCTATACTTGCCTTTTTTATGTTGCGCCCAGGCATCTTCTACCGCCGTTTCGTAACTGGACATCGCATAATGAGGGTAGAGTGGTAGCAATGTTACGTGTTTCAAGCCCGGGTGCTTCGCTTGTAATTCATCAAAAGCTTGCTTGATGGACGGCTTGCCATAACGCATGGCAATAGCCACAGGTATATCGGTTTGCTGTTGTAAGGCTTGCTGCAGCTGTTCTGTCAGTACTATTAATGGAGAGCCTTCCTCTGTCCAGACAGACTTATAAGCCTCTGCCGACTTAGGTGCCCTGAACGGAACGATTATGCCCCGTACCAATAGCAGGCGCAGCATGTAAGGCGAATCGATGACCCGCTTATCCATTAAAAATTCGTTCAGGTACCTTCTTACATCCTTTACTTCTGTAGATTCCGGAGAACCCAGGTTCATGAGGATAACTCCCCGGGTGACGTTGTCACTATTCACGATTGACATTTCTAATATATACGCAAAGGAAAAGCAACAATTACAGAATGATAGGTATCAGTTTTTGAAATGACAATTCAATGACACAAATCAGGTGATATAAAAAAAACCCAAAGTACTTTTGCGACGTATTTTAAGGAAATCTAGAATTACTATAGTGGAAAGAAGCATTTCTGACTTTTGGATCGCTGGAATTAACTACAAGAAGACCGATGCTACTATAAGAGGCCAATATGCTATTAGTAACGATCAGTACACTAATATTCTGGATAAATCTTATGCATTGGGTTACAGGGAGTTATTCATTGTTTCCACCTGCAATCGTACCGAGATATACGCTGTATCAAATAATTTTTCTCCGCTCATTGATATTCTTTGCTCAGAAACAGCCGGTACTAAAGAAGCATTCGAAGAATTAGCATATGTGAAGAATGGCGTCGAAGCTATTGAGCATTTATTTAATGTGTCTGCCGGTCTCGATTCCCAGGTATTGGGGGATTATGAAATATTGGGGCAGGTAAAGCAGGCAGCCAAATTTGCTAAGGGCAGGGGGCTTATTGGACCGTATATGGAACGTTGGATCAATAGCGCCATCCAATCGTCCAAAGCAATCAAAAATAATACAGAATTAAGCGGAGGTACGGTGTCCGTATCTTTTGCAGCTGTTCAATATATTCGTGAACACATAGCTGATTATAAGCATAAGAAGATTTTGTTGCTGGGTACCGGTAAGATTGGTAAAAATACCTGTAAGAACCTCGTAGATTACCTGCATAATCGCAATATTACCCTGGTCAATCGTACTGCTGAAAAAGCGGCTGCACTGGCATCAGAGATGGGGCTGGAGTATGCACCTGTCGAAAATATGGAAGCATGCATCCGGGAGGCAGATATCATTGTTACATCTACCAATGCGCAGCAGCCTATCATTACCCGCGAATTATTGCAAAACTGCAGCAATAAGCTGATTATAGATCTTGCCATTCCTTACAATGTGGAGCGCTCTGTAAATGAGCTCCCCGGTATTGACCTGTTGAATGTGGATGAGCTCTCTAGGCTAAAGGATGAGAACCTGCAGAAACGTATGGCAGAAGTACCAAAGGCAAAAAGGATCATCGGTGAACATATTTGTGAGTTTGCACAATGGCTGGAGAAAAGGAAACATGCCAGGGTGCTGAGAACCCTAAAACAAACATTGGAAGGTATAGACAGGTGTCCTTTTTTCAAGGCTATCAGGGATACCTTCACAGTAGATGAGCAGAGCATACAAAAGGTGGTGAACACTACTGCTGTAAAATTACAGGCACACGACAACCGTGGTTGTTATTACATAGAAGCTATAAATGAGTTTATAGCTACCAAATAATGGAAAGAAAAATACGCATAGGTACACGTGAAAGCCAGCTGGCTTTGTGGCAGGCTAATGAAGTAAAGCGCCTGCTGGAAAATGCCGGCAATGCGGTGGAACTGGTACTTATTAAAAGTGAAGGTGATATTGACCTGGTAACGCCATTGTACGAATTAGGTGTTCAGGGCGTATTCACTCGTGCTTTGGATGCTGCGCTGTTAAGTGATCGTATTGATATAGCGGTGCATTCTATGAAGGATGTACCGGTACAACCCGCAAAAGGAATTGTACAGGCCGCTGTTTTAAAGCGTGCCTCCTACAAAGATATTTTCGTTCCTAAACAAGACAGTACCTTTCTTGATGATACAGCTTCAATAGCAACTATTGCCACAAGCAGTATCAGGCGCATGGCCCAATGGTTAGATCGCTATCCAAATCATACTATTACTACTCTTAGGGGCAATGTAAATACCCGGCTAAGAAAAGTAGCTGAGGAAGATTGGAACGGCGCCATATTCGCGGCTGCGGGCCTGGAGCGCATTGATCTGCGCCCGGCAAATGCTGTGGAGCTTGATTGGATGCTGCCGGCACCGGCACAAGGAGCCATCATGGTGGTGTGCAAACAGGACGATAACTATTGCTTAGATGCTTGCAAGATTTTCAATGACGCCGATACGGAACTTTGCACTTATATAGAGCGTTCTTTCCTGCGTACTTTATTGGGTGGTTGTTCTACACCTATCAGTGCGCTGGCAAGTATAGAAGGCGATATGCTGGTATTCCGTGGTAATATGCTTACTAAGGATGGAAAACAAAAAGCGGAGATATATAAGGAAGCGCTTGTTACCGATGCCCGCGATCTCGGTGCTGAAGCAGCAAAAGAAATTTTAGCTAACGGCGGAGACGCTATTATAGAACAAATAAGAAATGCAGGATAGGGAACACAACATATTGTTTACCCGGCCTGTAGGTAAGGATCTGATAGAAAAAGCGAAGGAACAAGGTATCAATATAACCGTTGTTCCTTTTGTCAATACAGTATCTGCCCCAGCTGATGTAATAAAAATATTACTACAGAATATTTCAGAGTATGATGCTTATATTTTTACAAGTACCAGCGCTGTAACGGCAGTTGCCAATGTCAATGATCTGTTGAAAGGCAATGTATATTGTATGGCAGGGGCAACCTTGCAGGCAGTGTCCGAACAATTACCTGATTGCGTTGTTGTAGCAACGGCAGATAATGCTGCATCACTGGCAGATAAGATAATTGCAGATGGTAAAGTAAAAAAGCTGGCTTTCTTTTGCGGAGATCTGCATCTGCCGTATTTGCCACAAATATTGAAGGAGCATGGTATAGAGGTGAAAGAATTGGAAGTGTATAATACCATCGCCACCCCGGCGAAAATAGATGTGCTTTATGACGGGATTGTTTTTTTTAGTCCCAGTGCAGTGAAAAGTTATTTATCGCTTAATAATTTCGACCATCGACAAGTATTGTTTGCTATCGGTAACACAACCGCTGCTTCACTGTCTGGTTATAAGAATGTAATTGTTGCAGAAAAGCCCACGCAGGAAGCTGTTGTGAATTCAATTATAGGTTATTATAAAAACGGGTAATTACCCGCTTGATATTTAAAATATGCAGGAACATTTATTATTACGAGCACTCAAAGGAGAAACATTAGACAGGCCACCCGTGTGGATGATGCGCCAGGCGGGACGTTACTTGCCCGATTATATGAAATTGCGTGCACAGTATGATTTCTTTACACGTGTACAGACTCCGGAGCTGGCATGTGAGATCACCTTACAACCGGTTGACCAGGTAGGCGTAGATGCAGCTATCATCTTTTCAGATATATTGGTGATACCACAGGCAATGGGTGTAGAAGTGTTGCTGGAAGAAGGTAAAGGACCATTGTTGCCCAACACGATAAAAGATCAGAAAGATATAGACGCGCTCATTACAGATGAAGTAGAGCGATTGTCTTATGTTTTTGATGCATTGACGTTGACGAAAAAAGAATTGAATGGCCGTGTACCGCTGATCGGTTTTGCAGGTGCACCGTGGACTATCCTGTGCTATATGGTAGAGGGCAAGGGTAGTAAATCGTTCGATAAAGCAAAGCAATTTTGTTTTTCTCAGCCGGCATTAGCACATAGCCTGTTGCAAAAGATTACCGACGTAACAATACAATATTTAAACAGGCAGGCAGATGCAGGTGCAGATGTAGTGCAGATATTTGATAGCTGGAGTGGTATGTTGAGCCCGGCAGATTTTAAATTATTTGCAGAACCTTATTTATTACAAATCGTAAAAGGCGTTACCAAAGTACCGGTAATATTATTCCCCAAAGGAAGCTGGTATGCATTGGAAAGCCTGAGTACTTCCGGTGCAGCAGGCCTTGGACTTGATTGGTGTGTAGATCCTGCATTGGCAAGAAAATTCACGAATAACAGTATCACTTTACAAGGTAATTTTGATCCTTGTAAATTATTGGCCCCGATCCCGGAGATCAAAAAAGCGGTAACGGAAATGATCGATGCATTTGGTGCTACTCGCTATATTGCTAACCTGGGTCATGGCATTTTACCAAATATCCCTGTAGATCATGCGAAGGCTTTTGTTGAAGCTGTAAAAGAATATCAACCAAAGAACTAATGAGTATTAAGGAGGAATTTTCGGCCTGGTTGCAAACTTTGCAAAATACTATTTGCAACGGGCTGGAGCAGATTGATGGTAAAGCAACTTTTATAGAAGATCGTTGGGAACGTCCTGAAGGTGGCGGTGGCATTACCCGTGTTATTAGTGATGGTGCTGTTTTTGAAAAGGGTGGGGTGAACACGTCTTTTGTTCATGGTCCTTTGCCTGCCGCTATGCAGGAAGCATTTAAGGTTCCGGAAAGCAATTTCTTTGCTTGTGGTTTATCATTGGTCATTCATCCTGTTAACCCTTATGTACCTACAGTACATGCTAATTGGCGTTATTTCCAATTATACGATAAAGAAAGTAATAAACTAGATAGCTGGTTTGGCGGTGGTGCTGATCTTACGCCGTATTATTTATTTAAAGAAGACGGTAAGCACTTCCACACTACGTTCAAGAATGCAATGGACGCTTTCGGTGCTGATTTGTATCCTAAATACAAACAGCAGTGCGATGAATACTTTATTAATAAGCACCGTGGCAATGAAGCACGTGGTATAGGCGGTGTGTTTTATGACTACCTGCGTCCCAAAGATGATGCCGATGCAGAACGTTTGTTTGCTTTTCAACAAGCTAATGGCAACGCGTTCTTAAATGCTTACCTGCCAATTGTTGAAAGGAGAAAGGATATACCTTACGGTGAGCACGAAACCGAATGGCAGGAGATACGCCGTGGAAGGTACGTAGAGTTCAACCTGATACACGATCGTGGTACCCTTTTCGGACTTAAAACCAATGGCCGCATAGAGAGCATATTAATGAGTATGCCTCCGCGTGCGCGCTGGCAATACAATTACACACCGGCCGAAGGAACAAAAGAAAAAGAATTATTAGATCATTTAACACCCAGGGATTGGGTTAATATATAATTACTATGCAGCTGCTTAGAAGAAACAGGATATTGCGCCAGTCGCCCGCTATCAGGGCGATGGTTGCGGAGACGATCATTACACCTGCAGATTTCATCGCCCCGTTATTTATTACAGAGGGAGAAAATGTAAGGGAAGAAATTCCTTCCATGCTCAACTACTACAGGATGAGTATCGATCTGACGGTGAAAGAGGTGAAGGAACTTTGGCAAATGGGAATCCGTTCTGTATTGTTATTCATTAAGTGCAAAGATGAGCTGAAGGATAATAAAGGAACAGAAGCATTAAACCCTGATGGATTAATGCAGCGTAGTATCAGGGCTATTAAAAATGCTTGTCCTGATATGCTGATAATGACAGATGTGGCCTTAGATCCATTCTCTTCTTATGGTCATGATGGTATCGTTGAAAATGGAGAGATTGTTAATGATGCTACAGTAGAAGTATTGGCGGCTATGAGCGTAAGCCACGCCGCTGCCGGGGCAGATTTTGTTGCTCCCAGCGATATGATGGACGGAAGGATATTGGCTATCCGCCAGGCTTTGGAAGCAGAAGGATATACTAAAACGGGCATCATGGCTTATAGCGCTAAGTATGCGTCCTGCTTCTATGGTCCGTTTAGGGATGCCCTGGATAGCGCTCCGGGCTTCGGTGATAAGAAGACTTACCAGATGGATTATGCAAACAGGAAAGAAGCTGTAAAAGAGGTACTGATGGATATAGAAGAAGGTGCAGATATTGTAATGGTAAAACCTGCAATGGCTTATCTTGATATCATCAGGGAAGTAAAAGACAATGTGGATGTACCTGTGAGCGCGTATCATGTTAGCGGCGAATATGCAATGATCAAGGCAGCGGCTAAGATGGGCTGGCTCAATGAAGAAAAAGCTATTTTAGAATCGCTGACTAGCATCAAACGGGCAGGTGCAGACCTGATAGCTACTTATTTTGCAAAGGATGCGGTTAAACTCATTAGCTAA
The DNA here is from genome assembly GCA_018267955.1 of Bacteroidota bacterium. Classification (GTDB taxonomy): domain Bacteria; phylum Bacteroidota; class Bacteroidia; order Chitinophagales; family Chitinophagaceae; genus Polluticoccus. Next base: position 772,360 of record JAFDXL010000009.1, on the reverse strand, counting down.
TTATTATTAGATGACTAAGAACGAACAACTTTTTCAGCGTGCACAACAAAGCATTCCCGGTGGTGTTAACTCACCTGTCAGGGCTTTTAAAAGTGTAGGTGGCACGCCAATATTTATGCAGCGCGCCAAAGGAGCATATTTATATGATGCTGATGGCAAGCAATATATAGACTATATCAATTCATGGGGGCCAATGATCCTTGGCCATGCTTATGAGCCTGTTGTACAGGCTATTCAACAACGTGTGGCAGATTCCACATCCTTCGGTGCTCCGACTGAGCTGGAAATAGAAATGGCGGAACTGATCAGGTCTATGGTACCTAATGTAGATCTTGTACGTATGGTCAACAGCGGTACGGAGGCCTGCATGAGTGCCATACGCCTCGCCCGCGGTTATACGGGAAGAAATAAGATCGTAAAATTTGAAGGTTGTTATCATGGCCATGCCGATGCATTCCTGGTAAAGGCTGGCAGCGGTGTAGCCACATTCAATATTCAAACAGTTCCGGGGGTTCCTTCTGGTATTTACAATGATACCCTTACTGCTCCTTACAATGATCTTGCAGCTGTGCAAAAGCTTGCGGATGATAATAAAGGCGAGATCGCAGCCATTATCATAGAGCCTGTTGCAGGCAATATGGGTTGTATTCCTCCTGCTCCCGGTTTTCTTGAAGGGCTAAGGGCTTTGTGTGATAAAGAAGGCATCGTATTTATATTCGACGAAGTGATGACTGGTTTCCGCCTGGCTGCGGGTGGTGCGCAGGAACGCCTTGGCATCAATGCCGATCTTGTTACTTATGGGAAAGTGATTGGTGGTGGAATGCCGGTTGGTGCATTTGGCGGTAAGCGTGCTATTATGGAGCATATCGCACCCCTGGGTAATGTTTACCAGGCGGGCACCTTAAGTGGTAACCCGATAGCCATGATAGCTGGTCATACAATGCTGAAGGCTCTCAAGGAGCAACCTGCGGTTTATACACAGTTAGAAGATAAGACAGCATTACTGCATATAGGGCTGGATGCTGCCTTAGCTGCAAAAGGCATTCCTTATGTTATCAATAGATTAGGGTCTATGATCAGCATACATTTTAGTGATAAGCCTGTAAATGATTTTGCTGCCGCGGCTTCTGCCAATAATGCATTGTTCAATAAGTATTTCCATTTCATGCTCGATAATGGCGTTTACCTGCCACCATCTGCATTCGAAACCTGGTTTATCAGCACCGCTCTTTCATATGCTGATATAGAACAGACGGTAGCGTTGACCGCTAAGTTCCTGGAAACGATATAATGATAAAGGATGGTAATTACACCATCCTTTATTTTTTGTTATGCTCCAATATCGCGGTAATGATCTTCCATTGTAGCGCTGCATCGAGTGGGGCGCTGGTGTGCATCATCCTCCATTCAGAATTATTGATCAGTTGCAGGTCTGCTACCAGGTCCTTATGCCCGGTTGCCTGCAATAGCACTCTGTAACCGTCACTCCCGTCTTTGTATTTCGTTTTGTGAAAATCGCATAGGTAGTACTTATCAGGCATAGAAATGCCTCTGAAAAATTCATAATTGGTTTCCATCTCTGGTGTTTCATCAAAGGTCATGGAGTAGTGCTTTTAAAGCAAAAATGATGGACTGTTCTCGTGGCTTCGTCACGTCATTGTCATTCGGGAATTAGTTCGATCAGTTTTTCCCGATTGTATAACAGGGTAGTTGCTTCTATAGGCTGAGATCCTTTGCTGTATTGATTGATAGCCAATATTGCCCGCGGTTAAAAGTACAGATGAGGACTATCTTAATTCCTGATTGTAAAAACATCTTGCCGTGTGAAATCAGAATTTTGCGTCCGAAAAAATACATACAAATGAACCGAAACCAACTCTTTAGAATTTTCCAGCCCATACTCTTACTATTCATATCATTTGCTGCAATGGCGGCCGATAAAACAGGTTCTGTTAAAGGAATCATTACTACAGCAGATAATAAACCTGCTGAGAACGTGATCGTTACAATCAAGGTTTTGAAGAAGACTACCATGACGGATGCTGACGGGGCTTTTTCACTTAATCGTATTGCTCCGGGACACTATGAGCTTATTGCCCATGTTATAGGTGCTGCGCCGGTAGCAAAAATGATAGATGTTGCAGCCGATGAAATAACAACAGTTGATATGCAACTGAAACTATCAGAAAAGCAGCTGCTAAACGAAGTGGTGATACAGTCTTCAAAGAACAGGTATAAAGTAGATAAAATATCATCCAGCCTTCGCCTGAACGAGCCTCTGATAGAAATACCGCAGAATATCCAGGTCGTTCCGGCTGCTGTGCTAAACGATCAGCAGGTTATCAGTATGAGTGACGGCGTTATCCGCAATGTTAGCGGAGCCACCCGCCTGGAACACTGGGGCGATATGTACACCCGCATCAATATGCGTGGATCACAGATAGCTGCATTCAGGAATGGCGTTAATGCGGTCAACTCTGCATGGGGCCCGCTTACTGAAGATATGAGCTTTGTAGATCATATAGAATTTGTAAAAGGCCCTGCCGGCTTTATGATGTCCAACGGCGATCCAAGTGGCATGTACAATGTGGTAACCAAAAAGCCGACCGGCAATTCTTTCAATGGCTCCGCCGGTTTTACGTACGGTAGCTTCGATCTCTATCGTGCTACGCTGGATCTTGATGGTAAGTTGAGCAAAGATGGCAAATTGCTGTATAGGCTCAACCTGATGGATCAAACGAGAAATTCTTTCCGTGCTTACGAATACAACGACAGGTTTAGCATTGCCCCGGTTTTAGCATATAAAGTAAACGATGCTACTACCATCACACTGGAATACACTTTGCAACACGCGAAGATGTCAAACGTAGGTAGTTACTATGTTTACTCTGCAAAAGGTTATGCAGAAACTCCTCCCGAATTTACAACTGCATTGCCTGGCTTAGATCCTACCGTTATCAACGATCACAGTGCATTCTTCAACCTGCAGCACAAGATCAATAAGAACTGGAAGCTTACCGTACAGGCTGCTTATTTCAGTTATTCCCAGCAGGGTTCTTCTATGTGGCCCAGCTCTGTAGATTCTAATGGTAATATGATCCGTAATGTGTCTATCTGGGATGCATCCAGCACTATGAAGTTTGGGCAGGCATACCTCAATGGGGATCTGAATACAGGTAAAGTGCATCATCGTATACTTGCAGGTCTCGATATGGGAACTAAAAATTATCTCGCAGATTGGAGCCAGGGTCACGACCTGGATTCTGCTGGTGCCGAATTTAATATCTATCATCCTGCTTATACAAATCCTGTTAACGGTTACCCGGTGTTTGATAGAAGCAAAAGCCTGGTAGAGCGTGCCAATAGTACAGGTGGTGTTATCGATCAGCGTTACTCTGGCATCTATTTACAAGATGAACTTGGCTTTTTTGATAATGCTTTGCGCGTAACACTTGCCGGCAGGTACACGTCTGTAAGCCAGTCTGCTTACGGTGCTCCTGCAAAGATGGCCGACAGGATCACGCCACGTATAGGTGTCAGCGGTTCTATCAATAAGTCAACTTCCGTATACGCATTGTACGACCAGGCTTTTGTACCGCAAGCGGGCATTATCCGTAACGGCAGCACCGTTAAGCCTCTTACAGGTAACAATATGGAAGTAGGTGTAAAGAAAGACTGGATGGATGGCCGCTGGAATACAACTGCCTCTATATACCGCATCCTGAAGAATAATGAATTGACAGCCGACCCCTCTAATGCCGCTTCAGAATCTTATTCTATCGTACTTGGTCAAAAAACTGCTCAAGGGGTAGAACTGGATGTAAAAGGTGAGATCTTATCGGGCCTTAACCTCGTTGTAAACTATGCTTATACAGACTCTAAAGTAACGGAAGTAGCAGATGGTATAACGGCAATTAAAGTAGGGGACAGGATACCTGGCTTTGCCCGGCATAATGCTAATGCATGGCTGAGCTATAAAGTAAAATCCGGCTTCCTGCGTGGTTTTGGTATCAATGCCGGTTGCAGCTACATGGCCGATAGGGATACATGGACATGGGGTACAAACGGTACACTAAATCTGCCTGATTATTTCAGGATGGATGGCGGCCTTACCTGGGAACAAAACAAAGTAAAAGTGACTGCCAATGTATTCAACATCCTGAATACTTATTTATACACCGGTTCTTATTACGGTTACGGCAAGTTCTATTACTGGCAGGCAGAAGCGCCAAGAAATTACAGGCTAAGTATCTCTTATAGGTTTTAATAGTGGCTTTAAAAAAACTTATCGGAAAAATACACCTCTGGCTTGGACTATCGTCCGGGCTGGTGGTGTTTATATTAGGCATCACCGGCTGTATCTATGTATTTCAAAAAGAAATAAAGGAATACATCCGCAAGGATATAATGTTTGTAACGCCCACTAATACCGGCTCTCAGCCCTTGTCTGTTCTGAAACAAAAGGCACAGGCAGCACTTGGTGGCGACAAGCCAATCAACTTTTCCGTTTGCTACAAGCAGCCCGGCAAAGCATGGGAGTTCTCTGCGTACAAAGCAGGTGATGAAAAAGCTATCAGTTATTTTGATGCGCTGGCATATTATAAAGTGGCTTATGTAGATCCCTATACAGGAAAGGTAACTGGTGTTATTGACTATAAATATGAATTCTTTAATCTCGTAAAGTCGTTGCACTGGAGCTTGCTGTTAAACACACCTTATGGTCAGCCAATAGTTGGTGTCGCCACTTTAATATTCGTCATCATGCTCATCACAGGTATGATATTATGGTGGCCAAAAAAATGGAATCGGGCTAATTATAAAAAGAGTTTTAAAATAAAATGGGACGCCAAGTTCAAGCGATTAAACTATGACCTGCATAATGTCCCCGGTTTTTATGCGCTGCTGTTTACAACTGTTATCTCATTGACGGGTTTGGTTTGGGCTTTCAAGTGGTTTCAGCAATTGGTATATGTGGCTGCTGCATTAAGCATTACACCTCCTGCTAACCCGGTTGTAAAATCGCAGGAAACCCATATTGGTGCTGTTACTGCTCCCTTAGATATAGCATTTGCAAAATCGCTAAATGTCCTTTCTGATGCTAAGCGAATAGGAATATCTTATCCGGTGGGCAAGGAGCAGACTATCTACGCATACGGTTATCGCGGTGAAGAGACTTATTATAATTATGATCAGTTACAGTTTGATCAGTACACGGGTAAGCTGCTCGCTCGTCAAAATTATAAAGAGAAGAATAGAGGAGAAAAGCTTGTTGGCATGAATTACGATATACATGTTGGCGCAGTTCTCGGCTTACCCGGCAAGATATTGGCTTTCATTGCCAGTCTCATTGCAGCCAGTCTCCCTGTCACCGGTACGCTGATATGGATCGGCAGGAAACGCAAAAAGAAATACCGGCCTTTCATTAAAGAGAATGGATATTAGCTGCATAAAAATAGCCACCTAAAAAGGTGGCTCCTTTACTCTTTTACTTTATGCCATAATGGATAGTTCATCTTCGACTTCTTTCACTCCGGGCGAAGACCATGCTGCCCTTTCCGCATCACGTCTTTCCGCCCAGGATCTTACTTTGCCACGCAGTATTACTTTGCCCCCCTTAGTTTCTACTTTTATTCCTTCTGCTTCTACGGTGGCGCTGCGTTCCAGTGCGTTTTTAATTTTTGTTTCCACTACTGCTTTGTTGATCTTTGGATTTACGCTGATGGTATTGGTAACTCCTTTAACGCCAACAATATTTCTAACTGCTTTTACAGCCGCATCTTTTTGAAACTGCCATTCTACAGATCCCTCCAAATTGATCCAGCCGTTTTCTACCTTCAGCCTCAGGTCGCCATCAGGCACTTCTGTATCCCATTTAATTGCATTCAGGGCCATTTCGGCTATTTCGCTGTCCGTTCTTTTGCCATCAAAGCCCAGGCGCACCTGGATGTCTTCAGCTACTGCTTGTACACCCTTTACGCGCTTCACCGCGTTTTCTGCAGCATATTTTTTAGAAAAACTATTCACATAGCCGCTTAAGGTAACGACTCCGTTCTTTACAGATACGCCAATTTCAGACGCTGCCAGCAATGGATCCCACTTGAGTTCATCCATTACATCTTGTTGTAATTGTTGATCGGTTTTCATTTTGTTGTATGTTTTGTTGTTAATTAATAATTGCTGGCACTTCATACAGAAATGTTGTACACATTATCCGTGCTGGTCTGCTTTTGCCTTGCTGAGGAGCCTTAGAAATTGTATTACTTCTTCATCACTTACTTGTTCAAACTCTTTGTAAAATTCTCCCACGCCCCAGAATATATTTGGCACCAGTGGACAAATTACTTCGTCGGCAACTTTAGATAGCCGCTCCAGGGCTGTTTTGGAAGCTACAGGCACGGCCAGCACTATTTTTTGAGGTTTGCTTTTCTTTAGTATGTTTATGGTAGCTAATAATGTGTTACCTGTTGCCACACCATCATCTATCACTATAGCTATTTTCCCTGCAATTGGTAAGGGTTCTTTGTCGCCGGTGTACATTTTCTTCATTTCCAGGAGCTTTGCTCTGATGCGCGCTTTTTCCTGTACGATATAGGATTCTGATACATCTTCATGAGGCACTACAAAGCTTTCATCAATACCGGATGCGCCAATGGCGTACTCTTTGTTTTTAGGATGTCCAATCTTTTTAGAGTAAATAACATCTATCGGTAGTCCCAGCTCTTTGGCTACAACATAAGCTACCGGCACACCTCCTCTGGGTACAGCCAGCACAATTCCGTTAGCGTTCTTGTATTGCGTTAATTTTTCTGCCAATGCCATGCCGGCGTCGAATCTGTCCTGGTACATAAGATGATGTTTATTGGTGCGCTACTTTAGCTGTGGTGAGATATTTTTGAAACCAGTGTGTTGCTGCCTCGGCTACTTTGTCCAGCGTACCTTTTTCTTCAAAAAGGTGAGAAGCACCATCTATTATCTCCATCGATTTTGTGCAGGTCATTACCTTGTAAGCCTCTCTGTTTAGCTCTATCACGGTATAATCAAGGCTGCCTACTATTAACAGGGTCGGTGCGTTCACTTTCGGCAAGGCTTCCATCGCCAGGTCCGGCCTGCCTCCTCTTGAAACTACTGCGCAGATATAGGGTAGGATAGCTGCCGCCCGCAATGCTGAAGCCGCCCCCGTACTCGCGCCAAAATAGCCTATGTGCAGATCCTGGGTAATCACCAATTCCTTTAAAAATTCTGTAGCGCCGGCTAAACGCTTCGTCAGCAGGCTGATGTCAAACCTGTTAGCATACAGGGTATCTTCATCTTCTGTTAAAAGGTCTATTAACAGGGTGCCCAGCTTGTGCTGATTAAGATAGGTAGCAACCTGCCTGTTGCGTGGACTGAAACGGCTACTGCCACTTCCGTGCGAAAAAACGACCATAGCTTCCGCGTCTTCAGGTATTGTCAGATCGCCCTTTAGTTGTATTCCTTGTAAAGGAATCTCTATTTCTTTTCGAAACGCTATACCCATGGCAACATATTTTTGGTAAACTTATACTTGCTGCCGCCGGATTGAAATGACTAGTGTCAGGAATATAGATGATGTTTATCAGATATATGTTTGGTTTTACGAGATATTTTGAAATAAAATTTTTATGCGGTCTCATTTCACAAAAAGCTCGAATCTTGATGAAGCTAAAGCGATCACAACCATACAAGAACGTGCAACTATATTGTGGAAACAAAGCGATATAGATAAGCTGATCGAACGTATTGGCGATGCAAGGATAGTAATGCTTGGAGAAGCATCCCACGGAACTCATGAATACTATACCTGGCGTAGTATGATTAGCAGGCGGCTGATTAAAGAGAAGAAGTTCAATTTTATTGCGGTTGAAGGAGACTGGCCCGATTGTTACAAACTGAATAGGTATATCAAAAACCTCGTACAAGGACAAGGTGCCAAAAGCCTGTTAGGCGATTTCAACAGGTGGCCTACATGGATGTGGGCAAACTGGGAAATAGTGGCCCTGATGGAGTGGATGCGGAATTACAATACGGAGAGTAAAGCTAATGCCGGGTTTTACGGACTTGATGTTTACAGTCTGTGGGAATCGATGGAGGCTATTATGAATTATTTGGAAAAAAATGATCCGTCCGCATTAAAACTTGCACAGGAAGCCTTCCGCTGTTTCGAACCCTACAAGCATGAAGGACGGGATTATGCCATGGCATCCCGGCTGGTACCTGAGTTATGCGAAAATGAAGTGGTAGATCTACTGAAAGAGATCCAATATAAGATAACCCGTTACGATTCTGATCCGGAAAATGTGTTTAGTACGCAACAAAATGCTTTAGTAGCCGTGAATGCAGAACGGTATTACAGGGCAATGGTGCAGGGTGGGCCGCATTCATGGAATATAAGGGACCAGCACATGATGGATACGCTCGACCGTCTGCTGCAATTTCATGGACCGGATTCAAAAGCTATTGTCTGGGCGCACAATACACATATAGGAGACGCCCGTGCAACTGACATGGTCGCTGATGGTATGTACAATATAGGCGAGCTTGCGAGGATAAAGTATAAGAAAGAAGATGTATTCCTGGTTGGTTTTGGTTCTTACAAAGGCAATGTTGTCGCCGGCAGGCAATGGGGTGCAGAGATGAGGGATGTGGAAGTGCCTTCAGCCGCCAAAGGAAGCTGGGAATATTTACTACATAAGGCAGGCCCGGAAAACAAGCTACTGCTGATGGAAGATTTTATGGACGATCAGTTTATGGAGCACCATATAGGGCACAGGGCCATAGGTGTTGTATATAATTCGGCATATGAGCAATATGGCAATTATGTGCCCACTATTTTACCACTTCGCTACGATGCTTTTATTTATTTGGATCATACAAGGGCACTGCATCCATTGCATATCAAGCCCGATGGCCACCAAACGCCGGAAACTTATCCATTCGGAATGTAAAAGCACCGGAAAGATTTTTTAGCTTTGCCGTTCGTCAAAGGCTCCCTAAGAATATCTTTCTTTTTTAATGTTATCTGTCAATGTAATCAGTGAAAAGTACGGTGTGGAGCAGGCTGCAGTTGTGCTTATCTGCAGGGTATTTGTTGGCACTGCCTCGTCGGAACAGCTAAATGCCTTTTTAAAAGAATATTCAGTCGACTGGTGGGGTTTGTACAGGGTCATTGTTAAAAATAGGATACGCCCGTTAGCCTATCATGTATTACAGTCAGCAGATATGCCCGGGGATGTGAAGCAGCGATTGAAGCACGACAGGCTGTCTTTGGCGATAAACTGTGCAGAACAACAGCAAGAGTTATTGAAGCTGCTGGATGTTTTAAAACAGCATGGCATAGACGCCATTCCTTACAAGGGGCCCGCATTCGCTTCTGCGTTTTACAAAGACCAGACACTGAGAGAATTTGTGGATATTGATCTGCTGATCGATCCCTCAACCGCTCCGGATCTGCAAAAAATCATAGATATTATTACTCCTTTGGGTTACCATCCTATGTATAACTTGGTGCCTGGGATGAAAAGGGTGATTCTTGAGAACACTTGCGAGTTTTATTTTGATAAGTATGTGAATGGGCAACGTAAGTTTCACGTAGAGATACAATGGCTGGCACACCACCCGGTATTCGAACTGCATAAGAAACTATCCAATCAACAGTTGTTTCAGCATCCTGCTGTGCTGAACTTCAGGAATACAGATATTAAAGCCCTGAATACAGAGTTTCATTTTGTAACGATGCTTCTGCATCATGGGCTGCGTGAAAACTGGAATTCACTGAAATACCTGCTTGATCTGGCGATGATATTGCAAAATGGCCGGCCGGATATGAAAGTTGTGACAGCTATAACCGGGGAATACAAGTTTAATAAGGTACTTCTTTCAGGCTCTCAGCTACTCAATGAACTATTGGACGTTGGAGGCGGCTTGTTGCCTGCCGCGCAAATAGATACAACACCTTATATAGACGTATTATTATCAGGCAAGAAAAAGCAAAGAACCCCCTGGCAAAAACAAGTATCGGTTCTTAAGAACACTGACGATATTATAGGTAGGGTAAAACTGACCTTTAAATTGATAAAATATGCCTTTCAACCCTCCGTTGAGGATATCCAGTATTACCGGCTTCCGGAAAGATTACATTTTTTGTATTTCTTTGTAAAGTTAACCAGGATTTTTATTGCGAAAACTGACAAGAAAAAAATGGCGGTTAGTTAATGATAGACTTATTTATTAAAAATATCAGGAACGATTATTCGCTTCGCAGGCATCTGTTTAAATCGCTTACCTGGCGCATTGTTGGTTCTTTGGATACTACATTGCTTGGGTGGTTAGTTACGGGCAAAATTAATACCGGTCTGAAGATTGGCGGCCTGGAATTATTCACCAAGTTCTTATTCTACTTTTTGCACGAAAGGGTTTGGCACAAAGTAAAACTGAAAGGTGAAAGCAAAGAGAAAGTAGCGGAAAGGAACAAGAAGAAAATAGAACCGCAGTTATTCAAACAAACGACCAAGGTCAACAGGCAACAGAGAGAAGATAGGAATGGTCACAAAAGTGTTACACTTTGGCTTACAGGGTTATCTGCTTCCGGCAAATCATCTATCGCAACCGAATTGGATGCCTGGCTTCATGAACATGGGTATAGCTGCTATGTGCTGGATGGTGATAATACCAGGCTGGGCATCAATACAGATCTTTCATTTTCAAAAGAAGACAGGAAAGAGAATATCCGCAGGGTTGCAGAGATATGCAAATTATTTAATGATGCCGGTACTATAGTTATTGCTGCCTTTATATCGCCGTTTGCAGAAGACAGGCAAAATGCGCGTAGCATTATTGGTGACGATAGCTTTATGGAAATATTTGTAGATGCCACCATCGATACCTGTAAGATGCGGGATAAGAAGGGGCTATATGCGCTGGCAGAGCAGGGAAAGATCAAAGATTTTACCGGTATCAATAGCCCTTATGAACGCCCTATAAAACCAGGTATCCATATTGATGCAAATAACAGCACGATAAAGGAAAGCGTTGCCACCATCATCGCAGAATTAGAAAAATCAGGATTAATAAAGAGTAGGGAAGCCGCGGTAGTATTATAGCCTTTGCGCTTCAAACATCTCTGCAAACTTACCGTTTACCGCTTTTAATTCTTCGAAGCTACCTTGCTCAATGATCTCTCCTTCATGCATCACATAGATCATATCGGCAAATTTCAAGTTATATAATCTGTGAGATATGAGTATTGCCATTTTATCGGCAAGCATATCTTTTATGTTGTTAAATACCTCTGCTTCCGATATCGGGTCCAAAGCGCTGGTAGGTTCATCTATCACTATCAATTGTGCCTCCTTATAAAATACTCGCGATAGTACCAGCTTTTGCCATTGTCCGCCGCTTAGTTGTTCACTGCTTTCAAAATACCTGCCCAGCCTGGTTTTATACTCTTTCGACAATCGCTTAATAAAAGGGTGGGCGCCGGATAAGGTCGCCGCATTTTCTAGCTGGTCGATGTTTTTTTGTTTTTCACTGCTGCCCAATTTTATATTCTCTTCTACAGTAAGGAAATACTTCTCAAAATCCTGGAACATAAAATTGCAGTTCGCGGTAAAGGAACTGGCAGATATTGATTGTAGCGCTGTGTCATTTATATATATACTGCCTGTTTGCAGGTTATACAGGCGTGCCAGCAATTTTACAAGCGTAGATTTTCCCGATCCGTTTTCACCAACAATAGCAATAATGTTACCTGGCCTGCATGCGATGGATATATCTTTCAAAGCGTATTTATTGGCATCGGGATAAGTAAAGGAAACCTTATCCACAACCAGACCCTTGTTTGTTTCCGGAAATGCCTGTTCTGCATCGGTGGTAGCAGCAGTTGGTATATTCAGGAAAGCAAACAGGTCGCGCAAAAAGATGTTTTGTTGCAATACCTGTACTATCGATTGCAGGAAATTTCTTGATGCACTCTGCAGTCGTTGAAAGCCTTGAAGGTACACTACAAATGTTCCCAGTGTGATCGTCTTTTCCCATGCCGATTTTGCCAGTAAAATAATAAGTATCGACATCACAATCACTTCCGCACCTTCTGCCAGCAAGCTATGCCTTGCATGTTTAGCTGCTAATGATTTCTTTTCACCGAAAATATATGCTCGTATTTTCCTGAACTTCTCAATATAGAATTCGCCAAATCCTAAAGTCCTCACCTCCTTGGCGCTTGTTGTTGCTGTGAGCATATTGTGTATATAGCCTGCCTCGCGTTCTATCGGCGCAAGTTGTCTTTCCTGCCTCGCTATAGATTGCCCCTGGTACCATTTTACAACAGCAAGAGGTATAGACATGCAAAGAAACAGTATGGCAAAGGATGAATGGAGCGCCACGAAAAAACCTGTAAGAAATAGCAGGGATGTACTGTTAAGTATTATAGAGTTAAAACTGTTGAGCAGGGCCGATGCTTTGTAAATAGCTTGCTGCTGCGCCAGGTGTAGCGTATCATGATAAGATGGATTTTCATAATACTCATAATCTACTTCTGTGGCTTTGTGCAATACCTTTTCAGATAAATGATCCGTTACTTTTTGCAGATGTATCTTAGTGATATAGCCAGAATATTGTGCAGCTATTGCCGTTAATAGCTGTACGCCGCTAAATAGAACTATCAAAAGCAGTGTATGGTCAAAGCTGCTGTTGCTATCCGTAACCGATTCTATAAGGGCTTTGATATAATATAACGATACTACTGGCAACAGTGATTGTACTATTTGCAGCACAATATTTGTCACAGCCAGTCGCTTGTCTGTTTGCCAGGTGATAGACCAGATACTTTCCAGGTTCCTGATAAATGATGCCGTGCGCTTTTTTAGATCCAGGTGATTATTTTTTTTCTTTAGTGAATCATGATAGCCGCTACCGTATTATGAGTTGCAGGGTCTATTATAATGCCCCGGGCGTTTTCCGGGCACACATCATAGTTGTCATACGCAATCGGTATTTCGGTTTCTATAATAACGCTTGCAACTTCATTAACCTTTAAGCCGGCAACTCTTTCTTTATCAAAGCTAAAAGGATTTATCCTGTATTCTATATCCCTGAAGCGGCAAATAGATTCCTGTGTGTTAATACGTAAGATAAATTCTTTGTTCTGATCGCAGTCAATTTCAGGATCCAGCCAGCATATATCAGCAGTGAGGTGTTTCGTGCATTGGGGGCTATGTGTTAGTGGAGCTAATATACTACCACGCTTCACTCCATCGTTGGTATTCAGCTCAAGGCATATATTTTCACCGGCTTTAGCCGTTTCTAATTCTTCGTACCCCGAAATGTATTTTTCTATCAGCACTTCATTTCCGGAAGGAAACACGGTCAATCGTTCACCTTTATGAATTTCCACGCTAAGGACTTTCCCAAAATAAAGGGTTCTCCCGGTCGATTCATCTTCGGCAGTGTACTGTATAGATAACCGGCCGGGGCCGTTTGCGGTCTTTTGTGTATCACATTGCTCTAAAAAGCTCAGCAAGTCCGGCCCATTATACCAGGGCATATTTTCAGAATGTGCAGATACATTATCGCCGTGTAATGCGCTGATGGGAATGAATATTACATCACGCAGTTGTAGCTTTTCGGCAATAGATCGGTATTCGATCCTGGTGGATTCAAATACATCTTCAGCATACGCCAGCGCATCCATTTTGTTGATTGCTACTACAACGTAGCGGGTTCTAAGGAAGGATGCCACCAGGCTATGCAATCTTGTTTGGCTGGTGATGCCATTCCTTGCATCTACCAATATGATCATTACATCTACATTCGATGCACCGGTGACCATATTTTTCGTGTACTGAAAATGGCCCGGGGCGTCAGATATGATGTATTTTCTGTTATTGGTTTTAAAATACCGGTAACCAATATCTATAGTGATGCCTCCCGCTCTTTCAGAGCGCAGGCCGTCTGTAATATGCGCCAGGTTTATGGTATTCCCAACTTTGCTTACAGATTCCAGCACATCGTCTTTAATATTGCCCGTGTCGTATAGTAGGCGGCCTGTTAAGGTGCTTTTCCCGTCATCAATACTGCCCGCTGTCGTAAATCTCAATAGCTCCATTGCTCCTGTTAAAAATATCCCTGTAATTTTCTGTCTTCCATTGCCGCGTCCGATAGCTGATCGTCAATGCGTGTTTCGCCACGCTCGCTTATATTCGATGTTTCTATTTCTCTTATGACCTCATCAATGGTTCTGGCGTCCGATTTTATAGCAGCGGTACAGGTCATATCGCCTACGGTACGGTATCGCACATTTTCAGTCAGGCGTATATCTTCATCATCTATTTTTATGTATTCTGATACTGCTATCAACCGGCCGTTATGAACAATACAAGATCGCTCGTGCGAAAAATAGAGTGATGGCAGGGCAATGTTTTCCTGCCTTATATATTGCCATACATCCATTTCCGTCCAGTTGCTTATGGGGAATACCCGCATATTTTCGCCTTCGTCAATATACCCGTTGTATATATTCCAAAGCTCTGGCTTTTGATTATATGGCTGCCATTTACCTTCTTTATCCCTTACAGAAAAGAAGCGTTCTTTTGCTCTTGCTTTTTCCTCATCCCGGCGCCCACTCCCAATACAGGCATCAAATCCAAATTCCCGGATGGCATCCATCAAGGTGATAGATTGCAGCACATTCCTGCTGGGCAATTTTTCTACGGGTTCTTCGATACCATATTTTATGATGGAATCTTCTACCTTTCTGACGATTAATTTCAGCCCTTTCTGTTGCACCAACTGATCCCGGAAGCGGAGCGCTTCTTCAAAATTATGCCCGGTGTCAACATGCATTACCGGGAAAGGTATAGACATTGGATAGAAAGCTTTGGCCGCAAGGTGTATCAGCAGGGTAGAGTCCTTGCCTCCCGAAAAAAGTAACACCGGTTTTTTAAACTGGGCAGCTATTTCCCGGAACACATATATCGCTTCTGCCTCCAGTTCTTGTAAATAATTCATTGCCTATCTTCAAAAATAGGTATTAGGTGAAAATACCTGTGACTATTTATTCACATTTATAGTGCTGCATTGTTTTTTTGCTATTTTTGATCCAATTATTACATTTTTAATAGTTTATGACCATCCTTTAAAATATTCGATAATGGACAATACACAACAAAGCTACAATAGCGCAAAGGAAAATATTATCACAGAAAAAAAAGCTTGGATAGCACCTGCATTAATAGAAGAGTCAGTTTCTGAAACAAAAGGTGGAGGTATAACTGATATATTAGAGAACGGTTTTTACCATACGTAAGGCATTCGTAATAACTAATAGCCCGACGGAAATGCGTTCGATTTAATGCATATGTTATTATCTATCGTTCTGATCTGTGGTGGTTGTTTTATGATGCAAAAGATATTGATTTTTTAAAAATATTCAATAATGGACAACACACAACAAAGCTACAATAGCGAAAAAGAGAATATCACAGGAAAAAAGGCATGGATAGCACCTGCATTAATAGAAGAATCAGTTTCTGAAACAAAAGGTGGAGGTATTACTGACATTATCGAGAATGGTTTTTACCATACCTAATAGTTATATTTTAGAGATATTGAGGGTAGAAGGAGTTGATCCTTTTTGATGTATAATGAGTAGTATTGCCGGGTTTACAGGAAACGATGCTGATGTATTAGTATTAATGCAGAACAAGCTAAGGCATTGGCAGCCTGATAGGGAAGAGCAATATCAGGACGAGGATGTTAGCTTGGCATTTCTTGAATTATTTAATACCTCAGAGTCAAAATATACCGGGCAGCCATTTGAATATGAAAATATAGTGGTTGTTGCAGATTGTCGTATAGATAATCGGGAAGAGTTGTCTAAAAAAATGGATCTGTCACCTCGTCTTGAAGTGGCAGATGTTTTTTTTATTGCCTTTGCATATAAAAGATGGGGCGCTGATTGTGTTAAGCATTTATACGGAGATTTTGCCTTTGTTATATGGGATAAGAACCGTAAGATACTTTTTGCTGCCAGGGACCATATCGGCATCAAGACGCTATATCACACTACCATAAATGGTCAGTTTATATTCGCCAGCGAAATAAAGGGAATATTAGCTCATCCCGGGTTTAAGGGCGAAATAGATGATCGGTATGTTGTTTCCAGTATTAGCGGCGTTCATGAATCCTCTGCCAGTAGTACGCCCTTTGCTAATATTCAAATGTTACCACCCGGCCATTCCCTCCAATGGAATTCCGGAAATTTAAAAATATCCCGCTATTGGGAATTTGGCAAGAATGTTCCCTCGGTTGCCTGCGGCGAGGATGAATATTTACATCGGTTTAGGGAATTATTGTTTGAGTCGGTAAAATGCCGTCTGCGCTCATCGCAAGGCATTGGTGCAGAAGTCAGTGGCGGGCTTGATTCTACCTCTATTGCCGCTGTGGCAATGGAAATATTAGGAAAAGGAACACCATTTCATTCCTTCTGTTTCGGCAAACCGCAGAATAATAGCTTCGATGTTTACGGTGATGACACACATGTTGTAAGAGAGTTTTGCAATAAATACGATGTACCCGGTTATTTGCAGATTGTAAATGAAGCAGACTATCCCTGGCCTATTGCAGAAGATATACTGTTAAACGTATATGACGAAGAAGATACAACAGAGGTGCCACTAATAACAGGTGCTTTTTTGCCTGCAGCAAGATCTGCAGGTGTTAGAGTGATGCTTTCCGGTCATGGTGGAGATCATGTAGCGAGCAACTTGGCAAGAGGGTTTTATATGCAAAACGCCATTGCGAAAAATTATTCAAGGCTTTGGAGAAATCTTTACCGCGAGTTTGGCCCCTGGCGTAGTATTCCCCGGTTTGCATATTATATTGTTCGCGGGTTTAACGTAACTGCTATTACTAAAGAAGTAGCTAAAAAAACTCTGCAGGGTACGCAAAATAGCGGTTTGCAGAGAAGCGTAATTGAACAATACAATCTGCATACTAATCCTGCCGCAGTTGATCTGTTATCAGCTTCGAGCCTGGCTGATAAATATATTCGAAATATCCGGTTCATCGCTACCGCCAAACGGGCGTTTACTCATGATCTGGTCGGTAAGCACTTCAATATAGAATATAGATTTCCGCTTTTAGATGTTCGGCTCATGGAATTTACAATGGCAATAGCGCCCTACGTAGAAAAAAAGCCTGGTTCGCAAAGAGAGTTTTACAGGCTTGCAGTTAAAGATTACATCCCACAGGCTGTTTGGGATAACAGGAAGAGCACTGTACCTACAACACCTTTTATCAAAGCATTTTATAAGAGAAACGAATTTTCAATAAGAAAACTACGCGAATCTTTAGAATCCGGATTTACGCAGTATTTTGATGAAAATAAACTTAGCCGCACTGGTAGCAGGCTGAATTTGAAATTAATTGTATTTAACAATATATACAACAAGATAAAACAACCCCAAGTATAAGATGGATTTGAACATACAATTGTCGAGAGGAGATCAGTATATTTTTAATGAGGTGGATGGTGAAATAGTAATGATGAATATAACAACTGGTCTGTATGTATCTTTGAACGAGACAGCTAAGCAAATATGGAATATGCTGGAGAAACCTCAGCCTCTGTCCGCCGTTGTAGACGCTCTTTCCGTTGAGTATAATGTTACACGCGAGCAATGCGAAAAAGATGTACTTCCGTTTATTGAACAGCTTCTCGAAAGAGGTATTGCTATAAAGGCCTGAGCTCATATTCCGGCATTGCAATGAATTATAGGTATAGGCTTTCTGGTTATACTTTTGAAACGAATATTCCAATTCGGGAACTCATCGAAGTGAATGAAGATCCGGAATGTTCCCTTTTGGTACGGCCGGACATATCAGCGAAGATACCAGCCGATGCATTGTCCGCAGAATCATATTCAAACACCGATTTAAAGCTTACCTGTATACAAAAAGAACAATTCGGGTTTGTTGCCATATGGGATAATAACAAGATCGAATACACCCCGGCATCACATCTCGATGAAATCGGTATTACAACACAATTACTGGGCACAATAGCAATGATCATGTCGGCCACGCTTGGTTTCATAAGCTTGCATGCTGCTTCCGTTATTATAAATAATAAGGCTATTTTGTTTTGTGGTGCGTCAGGCGTTGGTAAATCAACACTTACCGCTCATTTTTATTCAAAAGGTTACCAGGTGCTGTCTGATGATGTAACTACTCTCCGGATTGCCGCGCCTGGAAAAATACTGGCGTATCCTTCGGTTCCCCGTATCAAACTTTCAGATGCGTCATTGGCGTTGATTGGCAAATCGGGCAACGGTCTTCAGAAAATTAATTTTGAAACGCTTAAATATATACTGCCCATTAGCGAAATTGCTGGTGGCGATGGATACGAGTTAAGCACGATTATTTTTCCTTTATATAAAGACGGCGACTTCGTGTTAGAACAGATTGCGGGCTTTCAGAATAAATTGCTGGTTGCCCAACACTTGTATAGAAAGAAGCTGGCAAAACTGCTATATTCTATCACATCGCGACGGGAATTGTTTTTGGCCCTGGCGGCTCATATCCCGATGTATTATTTTTACAGGCCCCGCAACACGGCAACGATGCGGGAAAGCCTGGACTTTATCGAATCGAAATTGAACAACTGATTAACCAATAATTTAATCCGCTTTGTCTACGGCAAACTTTAAATATAAATATCGGGTTGGTGGTATTACTATCGCTTCTGATATACATTATCCTGAATTGATTTTAGATAACAGCCTCGAAGGTGCTGAAGTTGTGCTTGCCTTTGGAGATGTTCCGGAAACTCTTAATAATAACAGGGCTGATTTTCCTATAGTGGAAGCCAATGAAGAAAATTATCTGCTGAAGATTCCACGTGCTGGTAGGTATTTGGTGAACAGAGGGAATCGTATTACAATTCAGCCGGAAAATGGCGCCGCATTAGAGGATGTGAGAAAGCAATCACTTACTGCTGTACTTGCAATGCTCGGCTACCAGCGCAATTATATTATGATGCATGGTGGTGTTGTAATGATAGATGGCCGGGGTGTGTTAATTACTGGTATCTCTGCCATGGGCAAATCTGCGCTGCTTGCTGCGCTTTCCCAAAAAGGTTGCCCGGTTATTTCTGATGATATTAGTTATATAAAGGTTATAAATAAAAAAGTGATAGCTTTTCCTTCCTTCCCGAGGATCATGCTGTGGAAAGATAGCCTGCGGAAATTAAAGCTAGACGCGGAAGAACGACAAAAGCTGAGGGCCGACATGGAGAAATATTTTTATCCTGTAAATGATAGCGTTTTTCATGAGCCGGTAATGGTTA
This sequence comes from Bacteroidota bacterium, assembly GCA_018267955.1. Classification (GTDB taxonomy): domain Bacteria; phylum Bacteroidota; class Bacteroidia; order Chitinophagales; family Chitinophagaceae; genus Polluticoccus. The sequence continues at coordinate 753,000 of JAFDXL010000009.1, read as the reverse complement.
ATACAGTCTGCGCGTTAGCAAGCTCTATAGGTTGTGGCTTATTTAAAACTTTATCCGGTTTAGAAAAAACAACTCACCTGCGCGACAATCTTTTTCATCCCTGGATGCTTGGCCCTATGGGTAAATCCGGCTATTATGCTTCGCAGGTTTTAAATATGGCAAGCCTTGTTGATGTTGTGTTGTTAGGAAACGATCAAACAAAAAGCATAGAAGAATTGGCGGAATTGTTTATCGAAAAAATGCGCCATGCTTAATACCAACGCAAAATTCATTTGGCTGGCGTCTTATCCCAAATCGGGTAATACCTGGGTGAGAATATTTCTTTCTGCCTTGTTAACAGGCAAAGAACCTGATATCAATAACCTGGAAACGAATCTGATCATATCAAACAGGCAACTCATAGATTCTACTTTAGGCTTTAGTTCATCAGATATTCCGGACGATGATTATCTGCCTTATAGAACCCAAATGTATGAAGCCTATGCCAGGGCGCACAAACAGGAATATATTCTTTGTAAAGTGCATGATGCCTGTACCTTAAAAGGAAAGGTATTATTTACTCCCGCCATTACAAGAGGCACAGTATATATATTACGCAACCCTTTCGATATGGTTGCTTCTACGGCAAATCATCATAATGTTTCGATAGAACAAGCGTTGGACTATATCTGCAGTTCAGACCATGCTTTGGCAAATAGACGGACAAAACTTAATAGCCAGGTGTCACAGCACATGGGCACATGGAGCCAGCATCTGCAAAGCTGGGAAAATGTGCATCATCAAAATATGTTGCTGGTAAAATATGAAGACCTGGTTAATAATTCTCAGCAGGCCTTTTCCAGAATTGCTGCATACATTAATATACCTCATACAGATGCTGAAGTAGCGCAGGCTATCGCAAATGCAGCGTTTCAGAAACTACAAAACCAGGAGCAGAAAAGTGCACTGCGAATGGCCCCTCATGTAAAACAGTTTTTCCGGTCAGGTAAAGTAGGGGGCTGGAGAAATGAAATAACTACCGATCAGGCCACGCGGATCATCGATTGTAATTATGACGCTCTCTTAAAGTATGGTTATATAGATAATGCCGGCAATATCCTGGTGTGATCAGCTATAGAAATTAGCAACCTGGTATTGTTTATATCCGTAAGCGCCCGTCAATACATGCTGTCCAAGTGTTAGCCAGGCGTGAGCTTTCAATTTCTGATGGTTATTGTCATCTTTAGCCACACCCAGGTAGATGGTGGTTTGCAGTCCTTTTTTCTTCAGCAATCTTTTGCAAATGATAGCTTGTGCCATACACTCGCTCTTCCAGGGCGTGCCTTTGCAAACTTCCTCCACTATATCTTTTATACGCTCCGCTTGTTGCAACTGTTCATCAGTCACATCCTGTATAGCTTTTTTCTGTTGCTCGCCTAATAACCTTCTGTAGTATTTAAACGGCAGGTAAGACATACACAACCTTATGATCAGCGACCATATAAAACAATAGGTATGTACCCATCCATGTTTTGATCGTATTTGCGCTGTATCGCTCATCATATAAAAAAAGGCATCACATTGGATGCCTCGTTTTTTGTAGCCCCGACAAGAATCGAACTTGTATCTAAAGTTTAGGAAACTTCTATTCTATCCATTGAACTACAGGGCCGCCTTTGGGGCAGCAAATCTAAGAAATTGTTTCCTAATCAGCATACCTCTTTTTATATTTATATTTTATCTTATGAGGTTTTTGCCTATAGATTTATCGTAACTTGCAGCTCATTTTTGGGTAAGCACCCACAAATAGAGGACAACAAACTTTCTGCTTTATTAAGCTGACTATACCTATATATACTGTTGCCGCCTGCATGGTTATCATCGCGGCATGCAATTCCGGTTTTCAAACCCGGGAAAAATCCGCTATTCCCGTAGATACTTTAATAGATCATGCCACAGATCTATATGAGGCCGGTAATGGAGATGCGGCTATCAAATACTTTGACTCTGCTTTCGCGACAAAAGACGATATCACTATCCGCGACAAATTTTACTATTACCATTACCTGTATGAAGTAAACCGTAACATGGGCCGCTCCGCTCCCGAAAGGAAGTATATAGACAGTATGGTGTATGTGATAGAAAGTGCGGACGAAGAAGATACCATGGCAGATGAATACGCTATGGCAAATTTTGCGAAAGCGGATTATCTGTTGCAGGATAAACACTACAATGAAGCCTATCAATATTATTACAAGGCCAAGGCTTCTGCGCAGAAAAACAACGATTCTTGTGCACTCAGTCACTATGTATATAAAATTGGCATTGTTCTCTACAGGGCAGAGCGATACGGGAAAGCCATACCTTATTTCAGGGAAGCATATACTCTGTTTAATAATTGCGAGAAGAATATCACTGCAGTAAACAGGCTGCAGGAGATAACCGATAATATCGGCCTTTGCTATGCTAAAGAGGGATATTACGATACAGCTATTATATTTTATGATTCTGCGCTTTCCATAGCACATAGGTTTCGCGATAGTTTCCCTGCGACAAAAAACAGGCTTTTTGATATGGCCGAAGCCGTCGCTATGGGCAATAAAGGAGCAGCTTATTTTGCCTTGGGTAAAAAAGATATTGCTGAAAAAGAAATGCTGGCAAGCATTGTTATCAACATACAAAAGGATCATGATAATCAAGATGCACAGTTGACCCGTATCAGGCTTGCAGATCTGTATCTTACCGAAAATAAATTTGAGAAAGCCTTGCAATTGCTCGATCAGGTAAAAGCATGGCAGGATTCTAACTACAGTCAGAAAGTAGCGCTGAGATGGAACAATATCATGTGGCAATACTGGGCGCGGCAGCATAATGATAGCAAAGCTTTCACTTACCTTTTGCGTTACAAAACCTTAACAGATTCTCTTGATGAGGCCGAGAAAAAATTACGGTTTATTGATATCGATGAAAAGGTTACTGGCTTGGAAAAGCAAAATCAGATCAATGTCCTGCAAAAGAAAGATGAGACCAAAAAGCTCTATCTTGTCATAGCGGCTTTTGTATGTGTTTCCGCGGTATCTGTGAGTTTCCTCGTGTATAAAAACTATAGAGAGTCTAAAGAAAATGTGCGCAAGCTGCAGGAATTGAACGATCAGATTGTTGAACAAAAGAGCATCCTTCAAAAAGCATTAGACGATGTTGCCAAAGTAGGAAAGGAAAAAGACAGGATACTCAAGGCCGTATCGCACGATATGCGCAGCCCCGTCAACTCTGCAATGGCGCTTATAGATTTACTGCTAATGGAAAAAGATAACCTCACTGAAGATCAGTTGGCTTACCTGAACCTGATGCGAGACTCTTGCAGCAACGCATTGTCATTGACAACAGATCTGCTGGAGGTGGCAACACTTAGCGATGAAAAGCTCTTCAAAAGCCCGGTTGATATCAATGCTTTGATAAGGAATGCCATTGAGCTGTTAAGATTCAAAGCTGCTGAGAAAAGCCAGGTAATTGAGGTGAATGTAGCGGATGAACCGTTTGCAATTAATATCAACCGCGAGAAGATAGCCCGTGTCATTAATAACCTGGTTAACAATGCCATGAAATTCAGCCCTTCCGGTAGTGAAATATTAGTTTCGGGAGCCCCCGCTGCAGATGGGTATAATATTACGGTTAAAGATCAGGGCATTGGTATACCTGCTGAGATACAGGATAAAGTGTTCGACATATTCACAGAGGCGAAGCGTTTTGGTACCTCCGGCGAGCAGCCTTACGGCCTGGGCCTTTCTATCACACGGCAGATAGTAGAAGTGCATCATGGCCGTATATGGTTCGAGAGTGAGCCCGGCCATGGTACTACATTTCACGTCTTTTTACCGTTGGCTTAATGCCAGCGTAATGTCGTCAGTATATGTTTTATATCCGTTCTTAAAAACTCATTTACAGGTTTTAAAGAATCTGCATTGGGCGATACATCAAAGTACAACGCTCCTCTCAGGAAGTGTTTTACAGAGTCGGTAGCGTAAAACTGGTATGCAGATGCCGCGTTGCCCGATACATTGTAAAATAACCCGTGCACATGGGTGCTGTCGTTGTGAAACACGTATTCTTCAATATTATCTGCGCGTTTATCATGTACGGTAACGGTCATGGTATACGCATCGTCTATTAGCTTTTGCAGCCTGTCCCTGCTGCCTTCTATTAGCTTATAACTCAGGTATATACGGCCGCCAAGCGATGGGAAATCTATATTGATCCAGTAAGGTGTTTCTTCTTTTGCACCGCTAAAGCTGGTATCATTTACGATCTTGCCATACGTGGGGTATTCAAAGCTATACGGAAATCCGGGCCTTTCAAATTGCTGGTATTGCCTTGCAGGTAACTCTACTTTATAATACCCGCGCGGTTTGGGAGTATATACTTCAGGCCTGCATGCACTCATGCAAAATATAGCTAATATGGCTGTAATGTATCGCATTGTCGCCAAAACTATAATAAAATCGCTAATTGCAAAGCGTGCTTTAACCTGTCCTTATCTTTTGCTAATTTTGCAGCTCAATTCTAAAATCCCGTATAATGGAAAATCCCCAGGCAGAACAACAATTAAATATAGAGCTGAGTGAAGAAATGGCCGATGGTAGCTATGCAAACCTTGTGGTAATTACCCATTCTTTTGCAGAATTCGTTTTCGATTTTGTAAACGTAATGCCTAATGTACCTAAAGCCAAAGTGAAATCCCGCATCGTAATGACGCCGCAACATGCAAAACGCCTGATGCGCGCATTGGTAGAAAATGTAAAGCGTTTCGAGGCGCAGCATGGCCCTATAAAAGAACAGGAGGCCGCAACCATGCCATTTAATTTTGGTGGCCCTGCAGGACAAGCATAAACAATCTCTTTAGATGAACGATAAAATTTTAATACTTGACTTTGGTTCTCAGTACACACAGCTGATAGCACGTGGTATCAGGGAGCTGAATATTTATTGCGAGATCCAGCCTTGCACAAAGCCGGTTCAGTACGAAGAAGGCCTGAAGGGTATTATTCTTTCCGGCAGTCCTTTTTCCGTAAATGATCCTAACGCGCCAAAGCCGGATATCAAAGCTATGGCCGATCATTTGCCGGTGCTTGCAGTGTGCTATGGTGCGCAATTGCTGGCACAGCAGGCAGGTGGAGAGGTTGGTAAATCTACCCATCGTGAGTATGGCCGTGCCCACCTGCACAATATCGTGCACGATCCGCTTTTGGCTACGATTGCAGATGGTTCACAGGTTTGGATGAGCCATAGTGATACGATCAAGCACTTGCCTGAAGGCTTCGAGGTAATAGCACAAACGCATAACATACCGGTTGCCGCATTCAAGGCACCTGCCAGCTATGCAAAGAATGCATTGTACGCTATCCAGTTTCACCCCGAAGTGACACATAGTACGGATGGCCGCCAGTTGCTGAAGAACTTTGTAACAGATATCTGTGGCTGTAAACAAGACTGGACACCGGCTTCTTTCATTCACGATACGGTAGAACGTATTAAGAACGAGGTAGGCGATAAGAAAGTGGTAATGGCGCTGAGTGGTGGGGTAGATTCTACCGTAGCTGCTACGCTCATTCACAGGGCTATTGGCGATAGGCTTTATTGCATATTTGTAGATAATGGCCTGCTGCGCAAAAATGAATTTGAGCAGGTGCTCGAAGGTTATAAGCATCTTGGTTTGAATACTAAAGGTGTAGATGCCAAACAAATGTTTTATAAAGAGCTCGATGGCGTTACCGATCCCGAAAAGAAACGTAAGATCATTGGCCGCTTATTCATAGATGTATTCCAGGAAGAAGCAACGCATCTGAAAGATATTTCTTTCCTTGGCCAGGGTACTATTTATCCTGATGTGATCGAATCAGTTTCTGTGCATGGCCCTTCGGTTACTATCAAATCTCACCACAATGTGGGTGGTTTGCCCGAGAAAATGCACATGTCGCTGGTAGAGCCACTGCGCTTCCTGTTCAAGGATGAGGTACGCCGCGTTGGTAAAGAACTGGGCATTGATAGCATATTCCTGCAACGTCATCCTTTCCCGGGCCCGGGCTTAGGTATCCGTGTTCTGGGCGCTATTACAGAGGAAAAAGTACACATGCTGCAGGAAGCTGATGCTATATACATACAGCACCTGCGCGATGCAGAATTATATGATAAAGTATGGCAGGCAGGCACTATTTTATTGCCGGTGCAGAGTGTAGGTGTAATGGGCGACGAACGCACTTATGAATTCACCGTTGCCCTGCGTGCTGTTACTTCAGTAGATGGCATGACGGCCGATTGGGCGCATTTGCCGCATGAGTTCCTTGCTAAGGTGTCTAATGATATCATCAACAGGGTAAAAGGTATTAACAGGGTGGTGTACGATATCAGTTCCAAGCCACCTGCTACTATAGAATGGGAATAGTTATCAGATCGTTTTATGAGATACAGGATATGCTTCGTTTTACTACTTGTCACAGCAACCACCTTACACAGTAATAGGGCAGATGCTCAATTCTGGAAGAATTGGTTCCATAAGAAGGAAACGAAGAGATATCCTGCTCATAAACCGGCAACTAAGGCCAAACCTAAACCTTCTGTAAAAAAGCCTGCGGCTTGGGAATATCCCGCATCTGTAAAGAAAACCAGGTACCGCATCGATTTCTTCGCGCCACTATATCTGGATGAGCTAATTAAAAACAACAAGAGTGTGTACAAAGGTCGCCTGCCTGAGAAAGCGGTGACCGGCCTTGATTTCTACGAGGGCGTTAAGCTTGCAGCCGATACACTCAATGCAATGGGGTATAGTATTGATATCTATACACACGATGTTATGCAGGAAAAGGAAACACCTGAATGGCTCATCGCACATAAGGTGCTCGATTCGTCAGACTTGTTCATCGGTTGTGTGCATAATAACAAGATACCTGCTTTGGCTGCTTTTGCACGCAAAAAGAATATCAATTTCATATCCGCTTATTCGCCTTCTGATGCAGGCATCACCGATAATCCTTTTTTTGTAATGATCCAGCCATCGTTAGATGTGCACTGTAGTTGGATCATGGATCACATCGACAAAAAATACAAGGGTAAGGATCCCCTCATACTTTATCGCACTATTGGTTCTTTAGATAGTGAGGCCTTTGCCGCCCTGAATGCCGATTCATCGGTTCCCAGGATATTATTTAATTACTACCCAACAAAAGAAAAACTGGCAAAAAACCTTGATAGCACGGGTACCAACCTGGTGGTGATGCCTATCCTAAGTGTTTCTGAGGCCGAAAAGATATTATTGCAACTCAATAACTGGTTTCCCAATTATCAATTTGTAGTATATGGTATGCCCTCGTGGCGTTCTATGCCATCTATAAAAAAGCCGGAGGCATTCCCCAATATTGCTGTTTATATTACGGCTCCTTTCTATTTTGATATGTCCACAGGTCCGGGGCAGGCACTTGCTAATATGTACAAACAGGATATTGGCGGCACACTGGGAGAAATGGTATTCCGCGGTTACGAAACTACTTATTGGTTTAGCTACCTGCTTAGTAAATACGGCACGGTGTTCAATACCAAATTCAAAGACGATGCTGCTGCGCCATTTACACGTTTCGATATCAGGCAGCAAAAAAATGAGGATGGCAAAATAATGTACCTGGAAAATGAGCACATCTACCTTTACAGGTATCAGAGTAGTTCCTACATGGTAGAGCAATAGAACGGGTATCGGTTACATAGATACCGCATCATTTTTATATAAGTTTCCCGAAGGATTTATTTTAGTATTGCCGACGTTGCGTTTTTTTATATCAGCCGGCAGGTTGGCCATTTTATGTTTGCGCATATAATAGAGCAATACAAATAAGCCAAATGATAGCAGCAGGATACAAAGGATAATAATATTGCAATTGATGTTCAGGAGCAGCATAAGTAACGATACGGTAATGATCAGCACATTAGCCGTTATCAGTATCAGTACGGTGCGAGAATGATTAAAGCCCAGGTCCAGCAAATAGTGGTGCAGGTGTGTTCTGTCTGCTTTAAAAGGTGATCCGCCTTTTATCAAACGTGTTGTAAACACACGGAACGAATCAAATACCGGTACAAAAAGGATCGATAATCCCAACACCAGCGCTGTTTGCGGAGAATGCAGAACTTCGGCCATTTCAGTGCCGCTGTTATAAGAGCTGGCAAATATGATGCACAATACAGATATGGTATAGCCAAGCAGCAGGGATCCCGTATCACCCATAAATATGCGTGCGGGTGGTGCATTATACCTTAGGAAACCGGCAATACCACCCATCAGGCTGAAGGATAAGCTCGCGGCGCCCGCATTGCCAGACAATGCAAGACATACACCCAGCCCAAAGGTGCACAGCAGCCCTATGGAGCCTGCCAAGCCATCTATGCCATCTATCAGATTAAAGGCGTTGGTGATAAATATGATACCCACAATACTGAATACAACACTATACCAGTACGTCAGCTCATATACACCCAGTACGCCATGCAGGCTGGTAAGCCTGATGTCTGCAAAGCATACCGTAATCGCTGCGGCCATAAACTGGGCAAAGAATTTTTTGGATGCATTCAGCGATATCAGGTCATCCATGATGCCGGTAAGGAACAGTAGCAGGGACGAAGCAATAATATAATTCCATTTCCTGAAGCTGTCGGGGTTCAGGAACATAGAGCAAGTAGTGATGTATGCAAAGAAAATACCTACGCCTCCAAGGTTGGGCACGATCCTCAAATGTAGCTTACGCTCATTATCGGGTACGTCGAATAGGTGCTTTTTGGCTGATATATCTATAATTTGGGGTATAGAAACAAGACTTATTATAAGCGATGTTATAAAAGTTAACAGGTAGATAAGATGTGATGGCAATGGCATCATACAACCAATAGTCTTGCTTTGTATTAGCGAAGATGTAAAGTTAATCCAATAATATAAAGAATTCTGCCACGATTAACATCTTGTTAATGCAGAATATATGATTTGTTGTTGATTTGACACCAATTTAGGCCTTATACAAGGTTCCGGAGTGCTGCTACAACCCGCTCTCCGGCCTGGCCATCCCATAAATAAGGTATTTGTCCCTTTTTCCATTTACCTGCTTCTGCTATGTTTACGCATTGTTCCAATGTATCGGTCGTGGCCAGCACATTGGTGCTCAGGGCTATACTGTCCGGTACATCGGTATAGGGATATAACGTAGCGGTCGGGGTTTGTAGTACGGCTGCATCTTCCTGCATGCTGCTGCTGTCGGTAATAATGAGCCTGGCATGCTGCATCAGGTAGCAAACCTGCAGGTAATCTGATCTTTTGAATGTGTACAGGTTGCTTGCTTTGAAGCCAATAGCCTGTATGCTTTTTTCACCCTGTTCTTCCAGCAGCATTATGATGGGGGCATTCCTGCTTATGCGTACCAGGGTATTCAGCAGGTGCCGGTACGTTGCCGGGTAACCCACATTAAATGGCTTATTGACGGAAACGAGGTAAAAATTACCATGCTTTAACTGCAGGCTGTCCCAAAATGCAGGTTTTTGGGCTTTGCTGAGCGCCTTTTGTAAGGTGTCTATTCTTGTATTGCCGTAGAAGAATATATTTTCTTCTACCACGCCACTATTCCTTAGTTGTTCGTTTGCAAAATGCGAACTGGTAAAATAGATATGCGCCAGCGAATCAGCTACAATGCGGTTGGTTTCCTGTATAGATTCATATCCGGTGCGTATCCCGGCATTGATCACCGCCAGGTTTATGTCCTCTGTCTTCCGGGCAGTAACCGCGCAGGCCATAGAGGCGGTGTTCTCCCCGCTGACCAGCACCATATCAGGTTTATTATTAGCCAGCAATCGTTCATAGCGCAGCATTACGCCTGCGGTACGCGCCGCTTCGCTGGTTTCGTTAATGTCCAGGTATATGTTGGGCAGGGCAATGTCTAATTGTTCATAGAGTTGTTTATCATCGGCAAGGTCATGCTCTCTTCCGGTAAATATCAGCCGATAGCCTATCCTTACTCCTTTTCGTTGCTCATTTTGTATGGCTTCCAGCACAGAAGCCATCCTCATCATATCCGGCCTGTTTCCCGCGATAATGTCCACCAGCATATTACTGTAAATATAACGATCCGTTGCATTCTTATATACTCAAGCTGCGGATATGGTTGTTATTTTTTATTAACCTCCATATTGCTCCAGCTTATGTATATAGGAATTTGTAAATGAGTATAGGTTGAAATCAGGTAAGGTTAGCGCATCTTTTACAGCATTGGCCAGTAATCTGCGGTCTATTCCCTGCATTTTATATTGTTGTATCAGCAGCCAGCTCTTTTCAGTAAGCAGGTGCAGCCGCTTTTCCGGTAGTTCATTTTGTGTATCCAGGAAGGTCTGTATAGTGCTTGCCAGTTCTTCAATGCCTTGTTTCTGCGTGGCTATTGTTTTTATAACGGGCGTTTCTGTTTTTGCTCCGGCCCGTTCATGGGCCATGATGCGCAAGTTTCGGTATAGCGTGTCGGCTGCTTCGCGGTCGGCTTTGTTTACAACAAATATGTCGGCTATCTCCATAATGCCTGCCTTTAGCGTTTGCACTTCATCACCTGCTTCCGGTACCAGCGCTACAATGGTGCAATCTGCCAGCCCGGCTATTTCCACTTCGCTTTGTCCTACACCTACTGTTTCAATTAATATATAATCAAAAGGGGCGCTTCTCACTATGTCTGTTATCTCTATGATCTTCGGGTTTAAACCACCCAATGATCCTCGCGTGGCCAGCGACCTGATGTATACATTGGGGTTGGTATAGAATTCAGACATGCGTATCCTGTCGCCAAGCAATGCACCGTAATTGAAAGGGGAGGAGGGGTCAACTGCTATAACGGCTACTTTTTTGCCGGTACTTGTCCAGTAATGCAGCAGGCTGTTTACCAGCGTACTTTTACCGGCCCCCGGTGGCCCGGTAATGCCCACTACTTTTGCATTTTGGTTGCCATCCAGGCGCATGAGTAATTCTTCATACCCGGTAAGATTGTTCTCCACCCACGATATACCCTGGGCAAGCGCACGATAGCTGCCTTGTTTTATGTCTTCTAAAAGTTGTGTTGCCCTATCCAATTCTTTCATCTGTTATCAGGCACTAAAGCTATAAAATAGTTTCTATCAATACGAACCATCTGCGCATAGCCCGCGAGATGGGTTTAGAATAAGGCTAACTTGTTTTATCTTGCCCTGCACTAAAATTGCCCTTCGGGCGTTATTAAGATAAAATTACCCATTGGTAGGCCAGGCCAATTCATTTATTATCAAAAAGCTAAGCAAAACTGATCTCGCACTATTCTTTGTCGTGGTGATGTTGGTGGGCTTTCTTTTGTCCCGCAGCTTATTATCAGCGGGCATGGCGGGTTTTGGCGCTACAGCCTTATGGAATGTGCATCCCAAAAACTGGCTGCGCGATAAATGGTGGCTCTGGGGCCTTGCATGGGTGGCCATGTACGCTATCTCAGGCTTGTGGTCGTCAGATGCCGGCAACTGGCATACAAGGGTAGAGGTGAAGCTGGCGATCTTATTATTACCGTTAAGCTTTACACTGCTCCCTGCATTTACAGCAAAGCAACTGCGCCGGTTTGCGCTCATTGCTTCCATCCTTTTTCTATGCAGCGCGGCATACAGCCTCTTTTTTTATTTTAAGGATCCTGTTTATTATTCCGAGCAGTATGTGTACTCGCACATCCTTCCTACGCTGGTGTACGGAGATCATATCCGGTATAGTCTTGCAGTGGCTTTATTTATAGTATGGTGCGTATACATCTGGCCACAGTTACTTTATCGCTGGTTGCGGTTTTTTGTTGCCATCACCGTCATTTTATTAAGTGTTTACCTGCATATATTGGCAGCGCGTTCCGGCCTTTTAGTATGGTATCTTTTCCTGGTGCTGTTTTGTTTCAGGCTGGTATTCACAAAAAAGCCATTGATCGGCCTTGCCCTGCTCATAACGTTGGCCGCTGCAGGCTTTTTCGCCGGTCGCTATATACCCACGCTCGAAAAGCGGGTTTGGTATGTAAAGGAGACATACCGGCAATATCAAAGCGGCGTCGCCACGTCCGGCCTCAGCGATATGGGCAGGCTTATTTCCTATCGCTTAGCCGTTGATATTATCAAAGCGCACCCTTTTGCCGGCGTAGGCGCAGGCGATATGCAGCAGGAAATGGAGAAGGCATACATGGCAAAGTATCCGCAGGTGCCGGCAGAGTACCGCCTTATTCCTCACAATCAGTTCCTTATTGTTTGCCTCGGTTGCGGCATACCGGCGCTCATCTTATTTATAATATGGGCATTCTTCCCGGCAACCTGGGGCAGGGGCGCGAAGGGGCGCTTTTTTCTTGTCATTACCTGGCTATCTCTTTTATTGGCATTAATGGTAGAACCCATGCTCGAGGTTCAATTTGGTGTTTTTGTATTCCTGTTTTTCCTGCTTTGGCAGCGGCACACATTAACTATCGCATCGCAGCCTGCGGCTGCATCCTAATACCCGTCCGTCATTTTTTCTATCCGCCATCATAAAATTGTGCAGAGTTTTTATTATTTTGGCTGTCTCACGCACATCAAATTAATAGTAGCATGTCTGTAAATCTTTGTATCGATTGGGGTAATAGCAGTGTTAAGGCTGCCATGTTTGGCGACAATGACGAACTGCTCGAGCAAAGGCGTTTTACCGAAGATAACTCCCGCGAAGGCATATTGGCAATGATATCAGAGTACAAGCCGGTTAAGGGTATTTTGTGCTCTGTATCAGATAAATCTGCCGCTATAGAGCCTATGCTCAAGGAAAACATGCGCGCGCTGGTGGTAATGACCAACAACACACCGCTGCCTATTATGAACGCTTATACTTCTCCCGGTACGCTGGGGGTAGATCGTGTAGCTATGGCTGTAGGGGTATTTATGGCCAACCCGGGTATGAACAACCTGGTAGTGTGCATGGGCACTTGCATTACTTACAATTTTATACAAAAGAATAAGACATTCAGGGGCGGCGCCATTTCCCCGGGTATGTATATGCGCCTGAAGGCAATGCACCATTTCACAGACAGGCTGCCCGATGTTAGTCCTGAAGGCGATTTGTTGCTGTTGGGCTATGATACGGAAACCTGTATGCGTAGCGGCACCATCTTTGGTATTGCTGCAGAAGTAGATGGAATGATATCAGAATATGCTGCTCAATACCCCGATTTTAACGCTGTATTAACTGGTGGTGATGCTCCTTTTTTTGAAGGAAAGCTTAAAAGTAAGATATTTGCTGACCCTAATCTGTTAATGAAGGGCCTAAATATAATCTTAAAGCATAATGCGCCACACATACGCTAAGTACCTTTTATTTTCTACCATATTATTATCAGCAGTATCGGGTACAGCGCAGCCCTATAACTATTCCAATAAGGAAAATTCCCCTTATTCCAGGTTTGGTATTGGCGAGCTTAGAAATGGTGTAAACACATCGCTCAAGGGCATGGGTTCCATTTCATCTGCATATAGCAATGGGCTGAATGTAAATACAGATAATCCCGCATCGTATGCTTCCTTGCAGTTAACTACTTATGAAGGCGCCGGCGAGGGTACTTCGACAACGCTCAATTCCGGCGTGGATAAATACAAGGTGGGGATGGCTACCGTTTCTTATATGGATATCGGTATCCCATTGGGCAAACATGCAGGTATGGCATTAGGTATGAAACCTTTTTCACGGGTTTTCTACCAGATGAATGATACTTCCGCTCTTGATACCTTCGGCACAGGTGTTAAAAGCTATCTCGGTAATGGCGCGCTTACAGAGGGCTTTGTAGGCTTTGCGGGTAAGGTAAAGGGCATTAGCCTTGGTTTCAATGTAGGTTATGTGTTTGGCGGCATAGAACGCACCAGCTCGCTGGAGCCGCTGGATATTACCAGTAATGTTATCAGTTCTCGTTTCTACACAAACACAAGGATGGGTGGCATCTATTGGAATGCAGGCGCTATGTATGAGCACAAACTCAGCAAAACATTGGGTTTCCGCATAGGTGGTACATTTACAGCCTCCCAGGAACTGAATGCCAATCGCAGCGAATATTGGATCGGCTACAAATACGAGGCAGATACCGCTTATAAACTGGAGGGGGAAAAAGGAAAGATCACACTGCCTACAAAATACAGCATCGGCCTGATGCTCATCAGTACGCATAACTGGAATGCCGGTTTAGATTATTCCGCGGCAAGCTGGTCTCAATACCGCACCTACGGCCTTACAGATTCTCTTGCATCGAGCGCATATAAAATGAGTGGAGGCGTAGAGTACACGCCCGATCCTGAAGGTAAGAAGTTGGTCAGCCGCATTACTTACCGCTTAGGTGGTTATTATGGTACCGACCCTGTGATACTGCGCAATACACAGTTAAACTATTACGCGCTCACAGCAGGTATGTCTATACCGTTCCGTAAAAATATTGCCCGCATACACACATCATTAGAGGTGGGTAGCAGGGGTACAACGGCTAACGGCCTCATCCGCGAAAATTTTGTGAAATTTGGCCTTGGTTTCTCGTTCAATGATAAGTGGTTTATCAAACGTAAATATGATTAACAGCCGTTTCCGCATATTATTCATACAAACCACCCGGATGCTTATTCCGGGTATTTTGTTTAGTATGTACTTGTTAACCGGTTGCCGTAATGATCCTAAGGAGATAGATGCCCTTGTGAACAAAGGCAATATGCAGGAAGACAAGGCTACTGATGTAACCATGCTGTTTAGCGAAAACGGGCATGTTAAGGCTAAGATCTATACCAAAGAGTTTGTAAAGAACGAAGTGGCAAAGCCACCATATACCGACATGCGCAAGGGTGTGAACGTAGATTTTTATAATGATAGCCTCGGTATAGAAAGCACACTCACGGCACGCTACGCCCGCTATTACGATAAGCAGGGTAATGTATTGGTGCGCGATAGTGTGGTGATGGTAAATAAAAAGGGCGAACGATTGAACACAGAGGAACTTGTTTGGAATCAGAGCATCCGCAAAATATTCACCGAGAAGTTTGTGCGTATTACCACACCTACGCAGATAATGTATGGCGACGGGCTGGAGGCCAATGAAGATTTTTCCTGGTATCGCATCATCCATCCCAAAGGCATTGTACAGGTCAACAAGACCGATGTGCCATAGTAAGTATTAAATCATCTTGCTTTTATATAGAATATTAGGTAGTTTTCTTGTATGAAAACTTACCTATTCACTATTATCCTGTTTTGTGTTTGTTATATCCATTCAGCAACCGCCCAGGATGCCCGTTTTTTTGATTATTACCGCAATACCAACCTTGCCGAGCTCGCCATTTGTGATAGTGATTTTGTAAAAGCGACAGAATATTACAAAACTGCCTTTGCCATCAATCCAAAGAAATCTATGTACAGGGATCTTACTAATGCTTTTTTTGTAGCTATGGATCAGGCAGAATATACGCTTGCCGAGAAATACCTTGCACAATTGCTTCATCGCGGACTAGATACAGAATCTTTAAAGCATATTACTAAAGCCTATTCAGGAGATCAGTGGATGTATGTAAGCAAGATGCTTGCAAAGCATCCTAATCATAGGCTTGATTCAGATCCACTGGTAAAAAAGTTAAGGAAAATATATGATCGGGATCAGGGCGTTCGTGAGTATTTTGCTAATATGTATAATGGTGCTTATATGGTAGATTCTACCTACACAATGGATTTTATCAATTCAAACGAATTACTTAAGATATTTCAAACAAGCGGCGTTCCTTCAGAGTCGGTTTTGAAGTTTTCACACTACGATATTATTGTGTTTCATAACGCATCGGCAGCATTGGGTGGCAGGCCTTCACATCTTTTTGATACTCTGCTATACAAAGCTTTGTTCTTTTTTGATTTCGACCCAAGAGATTTTCTTGAGACGTTGGAAAAAAATGCGCCGAGTCCAGAGTTTGTGTATGGCACTCTTACACTTCACTTTCCTTTAAATATTAAAGGTGCAGAATATCAGAATGTCTGTTACACTGGTTTTTGGGATGAAGCTTCTGAAAAAAGGATAAATGAGGACCGCGCAAAAATAGGATTGGAATCTTTGGATGATGTAAGAAGGAAGATCGAATTGAGAAATAAAGGGAATGATAAGAAGTCTGTATTTCATAAATATTGGTTGAATCCAACATGGGCTACATTGGAAATTTCAAAAGAAGAGAATTTTGAAAAATGGTTTTCAATAAATGGGAAGTACGCACTTAGAAAGCCTTCTGTTTTTAATCAGAAATTTGTGAAGCCTGGGCCAGAACGATTTGATATAGGTATTATGTCAGATGATTTTGTTATTGGTGAAAAAGGCTTGTCTGATAAATTGTATAAGTATAACCACAATTACAAAGAATATGCACCTGGAAAAGTAACTCGTAAAGCATGGAAAAATCGTAATCGTACGGTAGGGTTTGTCTATTGTGGAGAGATGATCGCAGACCCTACTGAGAATTTAAAGACAGATTCTGGTCGTAGTAATGCCGCCCGTTTTGTTCCCGGTTACCGTATTTTAATAGATAATGGGTATGGATTTTATTTTGGCTATTTTTGGGATATAGAACAGCTATACGATTCGGATAGTTCGCTCATTCATTTGACCGCCGGTGTAGATACTGTTTTCTATAAAACCATGATAAAATACATCGGTACTCCTACTGCTGTAACGAAGACGACAGACACTATTCCATACCCGTTGGATAAGAAATACGTACTGATGTTGCACACACGGAACTATACATGGGTAAAGGGAAATAAAAAAGCGGTGGTTACACTACGCGACGAGGTAACTGCAAAAGGTAAAAAGGTCACCAAAGCCACTTACCAGATGATGGATATTAAACGTTACGAAGCCTACCTGCAAAAAGTAGAAGAAGAGAAAAAGCGGCTCGATAAGTTATATGCTACAACTAAGAACTAAAATAGTATACAGCCACTGTTTTTCGTAATTTTGCAGTAACACTATACTATGAAACAATATGTTTTTATCCCTTTTCGGCAGATGCCTATATTTCCATTCGGTATGCGGGGTTGCAGTCCAAAACGTCAAAAAGACTAGCAAAAACTAGCATTTTCTAACATTTATGGCTTTGTAGCCTGTAAATCACTCATAATATAACCCTTCGTCCTTTGCCGGCAATGATTAAATTTGCGGCTCATATTTTCTTAAAAGGACTCAATTACAAACGGATGAAAAAATTACTGTTATCATTCCTTGCGGCTGTTACCTTCTTGCAGGTAAAAGCAGATGAGGGTATGTGGATACCAAGCCTCATTGGCAAGAACTATGATGAAATGGTGCGCATGGGCCTGAAGCTGTCTAAGGATGACCTGTACAGCATCAACCATAGCAGCCTTAAAGATGCCGTGGTTCAGTTTGGTGGTGGTTGCACTGCCGAGATGATCTCTGCAAATGGATTGTTGATTACCAACCACCATTGCGGTTATGGGGCCATTGCCGGTCTTAGTACCATTGAGCACAATTACCTGGATAATGGTTTCTGGGCATACAGCAAAGAACAGGAACTACCTGCCAAAGATCTGAGTGTGATATTCCTGGAAAGAGTAGAGGACGTAACAGCGCAGATCAATGCGGCAACACGTCGTTATAAAGGAGACAAGCAGGCAAAAAAGCTGGAAGAAGTAATAAAGAAGATCGAAGAAAAAGCTGCTGAAAACAAGAAGTATGTAGCTAATGTAAAGGAATACTTCAACGGTAATCAGTACCTGCTATTGGTATATAAGAAATATACAGACGTCCGCCTGGTAGGCAATCCTCCTAAATCGATTGGTAAATTCGGTGGCGATACAGACAACTGGATGTGGCCTCGCCATACAGCAGACTTCTCTATGTTCCGTGTATATGCGGGCAAAGACAACGAGCCTGCCGAGTACGCTACAGACAATGTTCCGTACAAACCCAAAAAATACCTGCCTATCAATATAAAAGGGCCCAAAGAAGGTGATTATACCATGATCTTTGGTTACCCCGGCCGCACCAACCGTTATGAGGTTTCTTATGGTGTGGAAGTGGCTATTAAGGATGTGAATCCTTCTATCGTAAAGATCCGTGGTAAGCGCCTGGATATAATGAAGGCGCACATGGATAAGGATAAAACGGTGTACCTGAAACTGACTTCTATGTATGCCAGCATCGCCAACTATTGGAAATACTTCATTGGGCAAACAGAACAGTTGAAAAGGCTGCATGTAGTAGATCAAAAAATGGATAACGAAGCTGCATTTACCAAATGGGCCTATAAAAATGCGCCTGAGTACAAGGGCTTAATGCGCGACTTTAGTAAAATCTACAATGGTTATAATACCTATGCCAAACATGCGGTGTACTATTCCGAATGTTTCAAAGCTCCGGCATTGGCAAAACTGGGTGCCAGCACAGAAAAGCTATATGAAGAGTTGGATAAGGAGAATCCTAACCAGGATACTATTAAGAAACATGTGGATGCGATCAAATCTGCACGTAAGTCTATAATGAAGATTTTTGATAAGGGTACGGAAACAGAACTTACTGCAGAGATGCTCAAAATGTTCTACCAGGATATTCCTAAGAGCCAGCACCCAAGTGTGTACGAGCGCGTTATCTTCAAAAAATTTGGTGGCGATGATATGGACAAGACGTTCAGGAATTATGCTGCCTACCTGATGGACAATAACATGTTCCTCGATAGCAATAAATTCAATGCCTTCTGTGCACATCCTACTTTAGAGAAAATGGATGAAGATCCTGTTATCGTATACGCATTAAGCTTTGTTTATAACTACACTACCTACTACGAGCCTAAGGTTGATGCTTTTGCCAAACGCAAAAAAGAGCTGGCTAAAGAGTATGTACGTGGCCTGATGGAAATGAACAAGAACAAACTGTTCTACCCCGATGCTAACTCTACTATGCGCATCACTTATGGTAAGGTGTTGAGCTATAGCCCGCAAGACGCAGTGCATTACGACTACTTTACTACATTGGATGGTTATGTGGCTAAGATCAAGCCGGGAGATGATGAGTTTGATTCTCCGAAAGAATTGGTTGATCTGTATAAGAAGAAAGACTATGGTATGTACGTAGATGCAGATGGTACATTACATACAGACTTCATTACTAACAACGACATCACTGGTGGTAATTCCGGTAGCCCTATTATCAACGGTAATGGTGAGTGGATTGGTATTGCCTTCGATGGCAACTGGGAAGCCATGAGTGGTGATATAGCTTTTGACAAGAATTATAAACGTACCATTTGCACAGACGCAAGGTTCATCCTTTTCCTGATCGACAAATTAGGTAAAGCGCATAACCTCATTGAAGAAATGGAAATCAGGAAATAATGAACAGGAAGGTAATAGTAGAAAGCAGCAAGATCGTCTTCGATGATTTTTACAAACTCGAAGAGGCTACATTTCAATACGAACTACCTGATGGAAAGATGACAGAGCCTCAAACGAGGCTCTGTTTTCATAGAGGCGATAGTGTTGCGTGTGCAGTATGGAATACTGATACCAGGCAGGCTATAATGGTTAGGCAGTTTCGTTATCCGGGTTATGCTCATGGCGATGGGTGGATCACAGAAGTGGTAGCTGGTATGCTCAAAGAAGGACATGACCCTGTCGACGAGATGAAACGTGAGGTGCTGGAGGAGATTGGCTACGAGACGGCTACCATCGAGCACATTACTACATGCTATGCCTCACCGGGTGGCTCTTCTGAACGGGTGTTCTTATACTACGTAGAGGTCAATGACACCGGCCGCAAAACCAATGGCGGCGGCCTTGAAGAAGAGTCAGAAAATATAGAGATACTCCACTACAGCCTTGATGAATTAAAGGCCGCATTGAAGCATAACGATATTAAAGATGCCAAGTCGATTATAGCATGCAACTACCTGTTAGCTAAACAGGCTTGATGCTACGATAGCATTGTTTCCAGTTCTTTGAAAATTTCAGCAGGCGTTCTATCACCCCATAGAGCACTATAGATAAGGCTCGCTATAGGGTGATCTATGCCTAACTGTGTAGATATGGTTTCCATACCACGTGAAGCATAATAACCTTCAGCAACCATGTTCATTTCCAGTTGTGCATTTTTCACGGAGTAGCCTTTACCCAGCATGTTACCAAACATACGGTTGCGGCTATGTAACGAATAGCAGGTTACCAAAAGATCGCCCAGGTAGGCACTTGTATGGAAATCCGGCCGGTCGTTTGATGGATGCACTTTCTCAAAATGTGCCTCCAGGAAACGGTACATTTCCCTGTAGCAGTTGGTGATATATACACTCAGGAAGTTATCACCATAATCAAGGCCATGTGCCATACCGGCACCGATGGCGTAGATGTTCTTTAGTACAGCGGCAAACTGCGCGCCCCATATATCGTGGTTATGCGTGGTATGGATATAGCTTGTATAAAATGCCTTGGCTACTTGACTGGTAAGATTGTCGTCTAAGCCTGAAAATGTAAGATAGGACAGTCGTTCCTGTGCCACCTCTTCTGCATGACAAGGACCGGTTATAGCAACGTAGCTCTTTAGGTCGAACGATGTGTCTTTTGCTAGGTAATCATTAAGCAATAGGTTAGAGTCGGGTAGGATACCTTTGATTGCAGACACGATGTATTTGCCATGCCATAGACTTCTGTCCACGCTTTCTATCACAGATTGAGCGTATGCAGATGGTACAGCAACGATCACTGTATTGCAATGCATCAATAGTTCCTGCAGGTTGTCCGTTGGCATGATGCTCTGCGGTGCAAAGCGTACTGATGTAAGGTAGTGAGGATTGTTGTGTCTTGTTGCAAGGTGGTTCATGGCCTCCTTGTTCCTTACCCACCAGTGTATCTTATGCCCGTTGTCTGTAAGTATCTTGGCAAGCGCTGTTCCCCAGCTTCCATTACCAACAATGCCTATATTTCCAAGAATGCTATCGCTCAATGCTTATACTGTTAAGTTATACCATAGCAGCTATAGGTTAGCTGCCTTCACTTAGTCTTCCTTCTTAGCTTCGAAAAGCTTGTCTTTATCGGTGACGGTAACAGATGATTTGTCCTTCAGAGTACGAGCTATAGCACCATAAGGTGCTATCACAACTTCTTCGCCTTCCTTCAGCCCGTTGGTTATCTGTATGTATTGATTGTCCTGTATCCCTGTTTTTACGTCGCGCAACATCACTTTGCTTTGCTTCTTATCATATACAAACACTACCTGGCGTACATCATCTATATCTGCACCTGTAGTTTCCTTGTTCTTCTTCTTCACGCTATCTGGCCAGTCGCGTGTGGTAACGGCATTCACCGGTACAGACAGTATGTTGCGTTCCCTGCGTGTCTGTATCTCTACAGATGCACTCATACCGGGTTTGAATACGAAGTTGCCTTTTGCAAGTGTAGCACTAATATCTGCATAACTCGATGGTAATATCCAGATGTATACGGTATAGTTGGTAACCTGGTCTGTAGTAGATGTTATAGAAGAAGCGCTTTTGCTGGAGACGCTCACTTTAGATACTACACCTGTAAATTTCCTGTTGCGGTATGCGTCTGCTTCTATTAATGTTGTATCACCAATCTTTACTTTGGCAATGTCTGTTTCGCTTACATCTACACGCACTTCTATCCTGCTCATGTCTGCAATGGTCAGCATTTCGGTACCGGCCATCTGGGCAGTACCTACTACGCGTTCACCCAGCTTTACATTCAATGCAGATACCACACCTGAGCGTGGTGCCACTATAGTCGTCTTACGCAGGTTCTCGCGAGATTGGGTAAGCCCTGCACTAGCAGCCTGTATGCTGTATCCTCCGCCCGATACACTGGCTTTAGCTGCTTCATAGCTTGCTTTTGCGCTTAGAAAGGTAGCCTGCGCCTGTTCAAACTCCATGGCAGATATTACCTTATCATTGTAAAGCTTCTTATTGCGGTTATAGTTAGACTGTGCCTGGTCGAAGTTGGCCTTTGCCTGCTGCATCATTTGTGTAGAATTAGCAGCTCGCGATCTTGTTTCTGCGACATTCGCTTCTGATTGTGATACTATAGAACTATAAATGGCCGGGTTAATACGCACTAACAGATCACCTTGCTTTACACTATCTCCTTCCTTCACATTCAACTCTATGATCTCACCGCTTACTTCCGGGCTGATCTTAACCTCCGTTTCAGGATAGATCTTACCGCTTGCCGTAACTGTTTCTGTGATGGTGTGGGATGCAGCTTTCTCTATGGCTACTTTGGTTCCTTTATCACCATTGGCTTTAGCAATGGCAATAAGGACGATCAGCAGCACAATACCGCCAATTACCAACCACCAGACTGTCTTCTTTTTCATTTGTGATCTGTGTTGTGCTTTCAAGTTATTTTACTTCGCTGCCGGCAGTTGCCTGTTCCAGCGGAGACACGAATATAAGCTTTCCTTCTGCGTTTTGAGCCATCAGTATCATGCCTTTGCTTTCAATGCCGCGCATTTTGCGAGGGGCGAGGTTAGCAACCACAGTTACTTGTTTACCTACGATCTCTTCCGGGCTAAAATGCTGTGCGATGCCTGATAAAACCGTACGCTTTTCAAAGCCAAGGTCTATTTCCAGCTTCAAGAGCTTATCCGCTTTCTCCACCTTCTCGGCGCTTAATATTACACCTGCACGCAGGTCTATCTTGGCAAAATCATCTATTGATATCTCCGGCTTCAAGTCTGTATGTTCCACTTTCACTTCCGTACTTGCCGTTTCAGTTGCAGCAGTGTTCGGTTTCACCATGTTGGCATGCAGCTTTTCTACTTGTGTTTTGATCTCTTCGTCCTCTATCTTCCTAAACAATAGTTCAGGTGCTTTTAAAGGATAGCCAACATTCAGCAAGTTCATCTTACCGGCATTTTCCCATTCCAGCATACGGTCTACTACTTTCATCATACCGCACATTTTCCTTGCTGTAAATGGCAGGAAGGGGTTAATGAGTATAGCCAGGTTAGCTGTCAGTTGCAGGCAAAGATGCAGGCAGTTATCTATCAGCTTTTGGTTGTCAGGATTTTCTGTAAGTGATTTGGCCACTATCCATGGCTCTTTATCCTGCATGTATTTATTGCCCTTACGTGCAAGGTCTATGACCTCAAACAAGCCATCGCGAAATTTGTAATTCTCGATGTCAGATTCTACCAGTGTTTTGGTATTCTGTATTGCTTGTATCAGTGCATGGTCTGCTTCATCCATTACATCGGTGTGGAGCTTTGGTACACGGCCGCCACACAGCTTATGCATGAGCACAAAAGCACGGTTCACAAAATTGCCGAATATGGAAACCAGCTCACTGTTGGTCCTTTCCTGGAAGTCCTTCCAGGTAAAGTCATTGTCTTTTGTTTCCGGGGCGTTGGAGCAAAGTACATACCTCAGCACATCCTGCTGATCGGGGAAGTCTTTAATGTAGTCATGCACCCATACTGCCCAGTTGCGCGATGTAGATACCTTCTCACCCTCAATATTCAGAAACTCATTAGCAGGTACGTTATCGGGTAATACATAGCCGCCATGCGCCTTCAGCATGGCCGGGAATATGATACAGTGGAATACGATATTATCCTTGCCTATAAAGTGTACCAGCTTGGTATCTTCCTGTTGCCAGTAATCCGACCATTGATTGGTCAGCTCTTTGGTAGCACTGATATAGCCTATCGGTGCATCGAACCAAACATACAGTACCTTGCCTTGTGCATCGGGCAGGGGAACGGGAACGCCCCAACTGCTATCGCGTGTCATAGCACGTGGTTGCAGACCACTATCCAGCCAGCTTTTGCATTGGCCATATACATTTGCCTTCCACTCGTCCTTTTTGCCTTCCACGATCCATTCGCTCAGCCATTGTTCATATTTATTAAGCGGGAAATACCAATGTTTGGTCTTCTTCTTTACAGGTACCGCATTACTTAATGCACTATGCGGATTGATCAATTGCTCGGGAGATAAAGAGCTTCCGCAACGTTCGCATTGGTCGCCATACGCATTGGGATTAGAACAAACAGGACAGGTGCCCACTATATAGCGGTCAGCAAGAAACACCTGTTTCTCTTCATCAAAATATTGCTCGCTTTCGCGTTCTTCAAAAAGGCCATCGTCATACAGCTTTTTAAAGAACGCCTGCGATGTTTCGTGGTGTATCTTATTACTGGTACGGGAATATATATCAAAGGAAATGCCCATTTGTTCAAAGCTTTCCTTTATCAGCGCATTGTACTTATCTACCACCTGCTGCGGGGTAATGCCTTCCTTCATTGCACGGATAGTGATAGGCACCCCATGTTCATCACTGCCGCATACAAATTTTATATCCCTTTTTTGGGCACGCTGATACCTTACATATATATCTGCCGGCAAATAGCATCCTGCCAGGTGGCCTATGTGAACCGGGCCATTGGCATAAGGGAGCGCTGCCGTAACCAATAATCGTTTAAAATCCATTCTTTGGGTCCTGTAATTAATTGAAGCTGCAAGATAAGTTGATTGCCTGACTTGTTAATTAACAGGATGCAAATACTTCTTTCGTATTTTATAATATTTTAATGTTTATTTGCCGGATGTGACGACGAAAGTCTGAGTTTGGCCATTGATGCGCAGCAGGTACAATCCCGGGGTTAGGTTCAGATCAAGTACCAGGTTAAGTGAGTTGTTGCTTGTTGTAAATGTGTTTTTATAAACAGATCTGTCGAGAGTATTAAATATCTCTAACGCCGCGAATGAGCTGTTGACATTGCCAGCGATCGTAAAGTTGCCGTTATTAGGGTTTGGGTAGACGTGAAAATGTCCCTCCGCGTTTTTGAGAATACTTTTAATGCCGACTGACATTTGTATGCCTGCGCTGGTACTATATCTTGGTTGGGGACAGGTATCTGCGCAAAGTAACCGGCAAGATACAATATCGGCATCCAGAAGTTTAGTAGTTAAAAGAGTGTCAGATGTTTCACCCGGTATATCAACACCATTTACCTGCCATTGGTAGCGGGATTGTAAGCAATTTGTTGTTGTAGCAATAAACATTACCTGCTGCCCGAATGAGATGACCGAATCTGGATAAGCTGCAACGGATATTGTTGGGTGTTGATTACTGGTTCTTACCTGTACAGTTACAGTATCTACATAGTTTGTGCCGCAAGTATCGCCGGTTGATGTAACTATATAGGTGGAGGTTGTATTGAGAAATACACTTAACGCAGCGCAATTCCAGCACCCGTCGTTATTCCCCGATCCGCTTAATAGTTGCCATTGGTAGTGATATTCTCCATACTGTGCCCACAGGCTCACTGTATCGCCAAGACAGATCGTCGTATCGTCAGAAGCGATCATGGGGCCAGCTATCGGTACATAATTTGATATTGGGTAATACGGTATTATTCCCGGTGGGTAGCAAGTGGAGTCTATTGCTGTAACCACGAACACTTTAACCGGACCATCGCCCGGTTGTGGTGTATAAGAAAGTATTGCCGATACAGAATCGCTATGTTGTCCGTAATATGATATGAAGGCGCCTGTTGGGAGACTGTCCGTATGCATTACGAGGTTGGTATTAGGGTCATTTCGTGCAGTAAATACGAGATCAAAAGGTTTGCCAATGCAGCCTAAAATATTAGCAGTAGAAGTTGCCGTAGGAGATAATCTATAAGGCTGCATAACATAATATTGAGCCTCCCGCATGGTATAGCCTATCAGGGTATTGTTACGGTACTCTTTTATCTTAAAGCATGCGGTATTTTTACCAAGTGCAGTACCATTGAACGTAACAATGCCGCTGTCGTTAAGGGTAAAGCTGTTGTTTGTCTGGAAAGGATTTGAGGGAAGTGCAATTGCAGGTGAAGTGGTGACATAAACAACATTGGTTGGAACACCGGAGCAGGATGAGACACCGGTTTGTGGCCGCACAAGTTCTACCGTTATGGAATCTCCATCGGTATTAGTGATGCCGGGTATTGTACCAAACGGCATGAACCGGCCTGCATAATAAACAGGCTTGTCGTTGAAGTGTACGGACGAATTGCCTTGCAAACTTCCTGTGTTATTGAAACTGATCTCCGTGTAAAAAGAGCCGGATGTAGGATTAGATATGTTGATGCTGTTGTTCCTGGACGGGGCATAGGCGAAAATGCGCCAGGCATTGCATTGCGCCGGAAAGGTTACGGTAGCAGTATATATCCATTCGCGGTAGCCGGGAATGTTGGATGCCGGGCTGTCGCATATTGTTTTCACCTTGCTGCAACTGATGCTAATGCTACCGGGGCCTGAATATTTTGAGAGAGTAGTGCTGAAATTCAAGCTGCTGTTACATGGGTTTTGCAGACACATAGGCACTGATGCTGGTTCTGAGTTTCCGCTACAATCAATGTATAGTTTAAGAAAAAATCTATAGGTAGAGTCGCTTTGCCATTCGTAATAAAAATCTCCGGCTGCTATGCTATTGGCATTGGCATGTTGCCGGGACATAATCATCAGCGTAAACAGGATGATAAGTTTACAAAGCTTCATTGTGTAGTTTATTGGTATATAAATACAATAAAAATCCGGCATTCATGCCGGATTGATGTGCGTTGCTATTCTATAACCAGCCGCATTGCTTGGTTATCGATCTTTAATATATAGATGCCGGGTCGCAGATCCAGCTGCAACTGTTCATTGATTTCTCCATTTCGGGTGGCTATTTGCTTTGTATACATCTGTTTGCCCGTTATATCCAATAATTCTATTGTAGTATTGTTTGTCTGCACTTTGCCCACGATCGTAAAGCTGCCATTATTAGGGTTAGGGTAGATGCTGAACGGAGATGAGGTTTTGATTGTGTTTATACCGCTGCTGACATGAATAGTAAGTGGATTGCTTATTGTGTCTTTAGGGCTGGGGCAGGTATCGTTACAGATAAGCTGGCAGGTAACGATGTCTCCGTCCTGCAGGGTTGTGGTTGTGAGAGAAGGCCCCATTGCTGCGTTCACATTGTTTATTTTCCATTGATATTTGGAATTGGTACAGTTGGCTGAGGTAGCAGTAAACGTTACCTGCAAGCCAGGTGTGATATTGGTATCAGGAGTGGCTGTAATATGAATGGAAGGATAGGAAATATTGGTTCTTACACTTACTTGTACGGTATCGAAATAGGTAGGGCAAAGAGCATTGTACGTGCTGGTAGCAACATACTGTGTGCTTACGGCCGGATACATCTTAGGATTATTACAGCCGGTGCAACTGATACTGCCCGGTGTTCCTCCCGGTAATATAGACCAGGTATAGCTCCCCGTATTACTTAATGTATAGCCGGCAGTATCTCCCGGACATATTGACGAGTCTTTCATAGAAGCAGGTGGACCGTATACGACAACTGGAACTCGGTTCAGATAACGGGAATAAAATCCGGCTGTGGAACAGGTTGAGTCTAATGTTACCGAAATGAAATTCCGCGTTCCTGTATCACCGATAGCGGGTGTCCATGTGAGCGTACCCCTTATAGAATCTTTGCCTTGGGCAGAATAGGTAATAGTTGCCCCCGGCATAGTGAATATATGATTATCAGACAAGGCCAAAGTTGTATTAGTATCGATAGCTACAACATCCCAGGAGAAACTTATGGGGGAATTTACACAGGTTTGAAAGTAACCGGCGGAAGGGATTGCAGGAGAAATTTTGAATTTCGGTGTATCTGGCTTTTTACCATAGAGTACAATCATGTTTTCACGCATCACACTACCAATCAAAACGCCATTTCTGTATTCCTTAACTTTTATAGTGAGTGTGTTTCTTCCGACGGCGGTTGGTGTGAAATTTATCTGGCCTGTATGGTTGTTTATCGTGAGTGTATTATTGGTTTGAAGTGGGTTTGACGGGATCGATAAAGCCGGGGTAGTGGATGGGAAACTAGTATTGGAGGGCACTGTGTCGCTACAACTTGAAACATCGGTTAACGGCGATACAATTTCTGTTACAACAGAATCGCCATCCGCATCTAACGCCGCATTGTTAACAGAGATTGGTGCATTGGGATACCAGTAGATCAACGGCGATATTGAGAAAAAAGGTGATGAGTTTTCTTTATAACTACCTGTATTATTAAATCTTGTTTCTAAATAAAAAGGTTTGGCAGTAGCATTGACGATATTATTACTATTACTTCTGTAATTTAAATAGGTATAAATATGCCAAGAATCGCACCTGCCCGGCAGTGTGGTGGTCTGAAGATAGATCCATTTTCTAAACCCCGGCAATGCAGAATTAATGCTGTCGCATTGCGTCTTTATCCTGGCGCAGCCGAAGTATGTGTTGGTATCCGTACGTGGCGATTTGGATGCAGTTATGCTAAAGTTCATTGACGGGTTACAGGGATTATAAAAACATACAGGTACACTGGCAGGTTCCCTTCCCCCGGCACAATCTCTGTAAATAGTTACGTATATGCGGTAAGTAGAATCACTTACCCACTCATAAGTAATATCGCCTCCTGCTGCGGTTTGCGCATTGCTATAACGGTTGACAGCAAGTAGCAATAAAATGAATAATAATTTATAAGCAATTTTCATTGATTAGGTTTTAATATTGATCTTATACTATCTGCTTATTACCAGCTGCATGGCTTGGTTATCGATCTTTAATATATAGATGCCGGGTCGCAGATCCAACTGCAACTGTTCATTGATTTCACCATTCCCGGTAGCTATTTGCTTCCTGTACATCTGTTTACCTGTTATATCCAGTAATTCTATCGTAGTGTTGTTTGTCTGCACTTTGCCCACGATCGTAAAGCTGCCATTATTAGGGTTAGGGTAGATGCTGAACGGAGATGGGGTTTTGATTGTGTTTATACCGCTGCTGACATGTATGGTGATTGGATTGCTGGCAGTATCAGATGGCCTTGGGCAAGCATCTCCGCAATTTACTTTGCAGGTTATCACATCATTATTATTAAGACTGGCAAGGACGAATGAATCTCTTACAGCCCCTGCTATTGCTACTCCATTTCTATACCATTGGTAAGCGGGATGAGCGCAGTTAACAACGTGTGCTATGAATGTAACTGTGGTTAGCGGTGCTATATTGGTATCAGGGCTTGCCGTTATAGTTACGGAAGGATGTGTAATGTTGGTATTAACATTTACCTGTACGGTATCATGAAAAGCAGGGCATGCACCTGCAGGCGACATGTACACCGTGTATTGTGATGTTGCGGTTGGGTACATATTTGCAAACTGGCAGGTTGTGCAGTTGATGCTATTCGGCGTTCCGGAAAATACAGACCAGCTACCAGAATAAAGGAGGCCATATTTTGCTGTGTCGCCAAGGCAGATAGTGGTATCTTTTAATGGTTTTTGCCTTGCATCTACATAGAAAGCTGTCGTTTGTGTATTGTATACGATTACTCCCGGTGTTCTGCAGGTAGAATCAAATGCGGTGATAATAAAACTCATCTTACCTGAAGACGTTGGTACCCAATGAAAATGTCCATGTACTGAATCTGAATATTGAGATGTGTAGGTAAGAGTTGCACCTGGAAATCTGTAGATGTGGTTGTCTTCCATAACAATCCTTGCATTACTGTCGTAAGCTATTGCATCAAAGTCAAAATCAAATGTGTCGCCTTCGCAAATGTGATTAGGTAAAACTGCTGGAGTAAATTTAAAATAACTACCAATATTTGGTGGTGGTGTGAATACAACAACTTGCACCTCTCTTGTTACATAGCCAATCAGAACACCTCTTCTATATTCTTTAACCTTTAGTGCAACGTTTTGTGAGCCAGTTGTGCCTGGGGTACATGCGAAAGTATTAGTTGCAGGGTATGTAGTATTCAGATAATAGCTGCTATTGCTCTGAAATGGATTGTTGAAATTATTTAAAGCAGGAGAAGTTGTTATATACGGTGCAACTGAAGCAACCGTATCTGAGCAGGAACTTACATTGGTAAGAGGGGAGATAGTTTCGTAAACAATGGAATCGCCGTTAACATCGGTAGCCTTACAATCATAACCAGAAAAGTTTCCCGTGTATGCGAAGTGCACAGGCGCATTGCCAAAACTTGGGGATGAATTGGTAATAAAACTTCCTGTATTATTAAAGCGGGCCTCTGCGTAATATTGTTTAGAGGTGGGGCTTTGCAGGTTGATCATATTATTCCTGTAATCTACATGCGTGAAAATATGCCAGGAATTACACCTGCCCGGTAAAGTAGCTAATGCCGTGTAGGTGTATTGCTTAAAGCCCGGAAGGGTAGAAGCAGGGCTATCACACTGAGATTTTGCCTCAGAACAATCCTTCAGGATAGTTGTTCCGGATAGTTTCATGAGGTAGGTGCTAAAGCTTAAAGTATTATCGCAGGGATCATGAAAACATAATTGTACACTATCCGGCTCCGGGCCACCTGAGCAATCGCGGTAGAGGGTAAACATAAAGCGGTAGGTAGAATCACTTTGCCACTCGTAAGTAATTTCACCGGCGGCAACACTTACTGATGCGTTAGCAATAAAAGAAGTGCAGAGCGCCAGGCATAACAATACCGGCAAAATGAGCAGTCTTTGCATAGAGAGTGGAATTTAGGTTTATTGCAAAGACAAGCTACAATATTTATTTAGTTGGGTTTAGGCAGATATTATTATTATGCTTAATTGTTAGGAATTAGCGGTTAATGATTGGTAATGTGGGCCCATTGTTGCTGTAAGTTTTGCTTCATACGCTCGTCGGTAAAGTCGAATTTTACCGGTACTACAGAGGCGAAACCATTTTGCAGCGCCTGCACATCTGTATCTTCCCGCTCGTCCATATTCATGAATTTACCCGTCATCCAGTAATAATCCTTTCCACGCGGGTCAACCCGATGGTCAAATTCTTCCTGCCATTTGGCATAAGCCTGCCTGCATATACGGATGCCCCTAAACTCTTCTCCATACACTTTGGGAATATTTACATTTAGTAATGTGTGCGCAGGCATGGCAGTTTGCAGCATTTGGGCAGCAATGGTACGTGCAACATGACCGGCAATGCTAAAATCGGCATCGTAGCTGAAATCTAAAAGAGAAAAGCCGACAGAGGGGATGCCTTCTATGGCAGCCTCCATGGCAGCGCTCATGGTACCGCTATATATAATATTAATAGAGTGATTGGCCCCGTGGTTGATGCCACTCAGGCACAGGTCTGGTTTTCGGTGCAGTATTTTATCTCTTGCCAGCTTTACGCAATCTACCGGCGTGCCGCTACATTCCCAGGAATCTATACCGTCAAAAACATTGGATTTATGCAACCTCAAAGGTTCGCCAATAGTAATAGCATGCCCCATACCCGACTGTGGACTGTCTGGCGCTACCACAATTACTTCCCCCAGGTCTTTTACCGCATCTACCAGGTTGCGTATGCCCGGTGCAGTAATGCCATCATCATTTGTTATCAGTATTACAGGTCTGCCCTCATGTTTCATGAGGTAAATTTACCAATCAGATTTCAGTAATAACCGGCGACTTATTAAGTAATAGATAATTATCCATACAAAGGAGGCTATTACATAATAGGCATTGTTGGTTTCTGATTGCATTTTGGCAATGGTCTTCAGCATATCCATCAGTGGAAAGGGGAGAAGTTCATCACTGCATTGTAATGGCAGGAAGTTGCCGGGGTTAGAAGATAGCTTCCAGTTGAGCAGCGACTTTAGCAGGGTTTCTACAAACATACTGTAGAGGAAGAATATACCAATAGTAATACCGCTGCGCTTAAATATGAATGCCAGCAGCAGGCTAAAGCTGAAATAATTAAGCGTGAGAACAAAAGTGTAAAACAGCTTTTCTATATGGCCGGGGAAACCACTCATAGAACCGCCGGCCGCTGCAAATACCACACCATTGATAAAAACGTACAGTGTAGTGAGCAGGCTTAGTACTACAACCATACCCCATTTTGCATGGAAGAACTGCAGGCGGCTCCATCCATCTATTACGTTCTGGCGATTGGTTTTAAATTGATACTCATTTGTGGTAAGAATAATTACCAATACCGAGAGGAATACAACAAAGAGGCTGGTCCAGTAGCCGATATTTTCCCATACATAGCTGTAGCTATATACCTGGTTGAGGATGTTCACACCATTGCCGCCAACTTTAAGTACGCCGTTTTTCAACCCGTAGTTCCATGCAGGCAGCATAAACAGGAACAGTGCCGATAATATCCAGAAGGTACGGTACTTTTTAACCTTCATCCATTCTATAGAGAGTATTGCTTGCATAGTTTTTAGTTGTTGGTGAGTTCCATGAATTTGGTTTCGAGGCTTTTTTTCTTCATTGCCAGGTGAGAGAGGACTATGCTATTGTCTATGCAATATTTATTCACCTGCTCGGGCAGGATATTATTATCGCATGATAACAGTAAGCTGCCATTAACAGGCTTGATATCTTTAATGCCCGGCATAGAAGCAATCACCTGTTTCAGGTGATCCAGGTTCATTGCAGATACTTCTATCTGGTCTTCACTGCGCAGCGTTTCATTAACCGGTCCGCTTAGCAATAACTGTCCGCGTTTTAGAATTGCTACGTGGGTACATACTTTTTCTACCTCATCCAGCAAGTGGCTGGCCATTACTATGGTTATGCCTTCACTGTTTAGCTGACGTATCAGGTCCCGTATTTCAGCGATACCAGCAGGGTCCAGTCCATTTGTAGGCTCATCAAACACCAGTACCCTTGGGTTGCCCAGCAGGGCCGATGCAATTGCCAGCCTTTGTTTCATACCCAGGGAGTAGGTCTGGAACTTACTGTCTTTGCGTTGCAACAGGTTTACCTTTTCCAGTACATTATTAATATCGTTGTGCCCGCGTTGTTTGATGGCAGCCGCGATTTTAAGATTATCTACTGCAGACAAGTAATGGTAGAAGTTAGGTGTTTCCAGTAAGGAACCGATCTGCCTTCTCGATTCGCTGGATGCCGGGTTATTGAACCAGCTATAAGTGCCGGCATCGGCCTGCAGTACATCCAAAAGGATGCCCAGCAGTGTGGTCTTACCACTGCCGTTAGGTCCCAGTATGCCAAATACAGAGCCCGGCGGCACTTCAAAAGACACATCGTTCAATGCCCGCACGGGGCCATACGACTTCGATATGTTGTTGATAGAGAGAATGTTTTCCAAAGTATATGTGTTTTGTTATGGTTAATCGAGAAAAAGGTCTTTTTGTAATTTGCTTCCTGGCACTACCGCATATTGGTCCATATCCGTTATGCCTTCAGAGGTAAGCACCTGCTCATCAATAAAATGATTGCCTGTGCAAGTGGCAGATGCTTTAGATAATATATAATAAGCAGCTTCGGCAACTATATCAGGTTTGCGGCTGCGCTGCACCAATGCATCGCCGCCCAGCAGGTTTTGTACAGCTGCGGTTGCAATCGTAGTAGCGGGCCATAACGAGTTAGCTGCTATCCCATATTGTTTCAGTTCTACCGCCCAGCCTATCGTCATCATACTCATATTATACTTGCTGATGGTATAAGCAACTGACATGCCGAACCATTTAGGTTGCATATCGGGTGGGGGCGATAAGGTGAGTATATGTGGATTACTTCCATTCTTTAAAAAAGGGATACAATGTTTGGTAACCAGGAAGGTGCCACGCACATTGATGTCATACATTAAATCATAGCGTTTTGTTTCTGTTTGCTCTGTATTGGTGAGGCTGATGGCAGAAGCATTGTTGATGAGTACACCTATGCCCCCAAAAACGGAAACGGTTTTTTGTACTGCTTCTATTATCTGCTCCTCGTCGCGTATATCGCAGTGTACGGCAAGCGCCTTGCCCCCTGCTGCTATGATCTCCTCTGCAACAGAATAAATAGTACCGCCCAGCTTTGGGTTCTCTGTGGTCGATTTGGCAACTACGGCAATATTAGCGCCGTCTTTGGCAAGTTTTAAAGCAATAGCACGGCCGATGCCGCGGCTGGCACCGGTAATAAAAATAGTCTTGCCTGCGAATGACATAATAGTATATCGTTGTTGTAAAAGAAAAGTTACAATAAAACGCAGGAATATTTCAGAAATAAAAAAGACACCTTTCGGTGTCTTTCATTATCAAGGTTTTTGCAGCCAGTCTTCTATCTCTGCCTGGTTCATATTTATATAATTGGTTTGTGCTTCTACCATACCATTATTTACCAGGAATATAGCCGGCCAGCTAAAACCTGCAATGGCGGTAAATTCTTCACTCTTTAATTTAGTATAAGGTATGTTTTGAGCGTGTGTATCTTCAAAGAACGGCGCCAGGTATTTATCATTGCCGGCAACTACCATATAAAAGGGTAGTGAGGGGTTCTTCTCTTTCATAATATGCATTTTTTTAGCGGCCATGCGGCAGTGCGGGCACTTGAGGCTAAAGAATGCGATCACATGCTTTCCTTTATATAAGTCTTCTTTAGGCGCATCGGTTTTTCCAGGTGTATAAAGGGACGATAGGTTGATTTTATATTTATCCTTATTTAGCCAGTCGGGCTGGGTGTTTGGTAACGGGTATATAAAGAAAGGGGCAGTGGTCAATCCTATGAATGTAATCCAGGTAATCCATTCCTGCCTTTTGAATTTTATCCCATTACAAAACCTGATCAGGAGATAGATGCCTATCAGCAAGGCGGCATTTTTTAATAGAGATACTGCCGGGCTCATTTTCAGATAGTCTCCGAAGCAACCACAATCAACATTATTGCCGACAGCAGCCCATAGATAAACAAGGTAAATGCTGAAAATGATCAGCAAAAAGATAGCAAGCTTTAATATCCACTTTTTCCTGCCATAAAACTGTATGGCCATTAATAAACCCAACGCAGCCTCCATGCCTATCAGGATACGTGCTCCCAAAGTTGCCAGTATCCATGGTACGTGTACATATTCTACAATGGTGTACTGAAAACCTTCAAAGCTTTCGAGGTCATATATCTTAGTGAATGCTGAAAAAAGGAATAAGGCACCAATAGCAAGGGAGAGTAATGAAAGTATTATGCGGCGTACTATGGACATGTTTGCAAAATAAAGGCTAATGCCGAATTAAGGAAGCTTGAATAAAAATAAGAAAAGGCACCGTTAAGGCGCCTTTCTAATAACGGTAAATGTTATTAATTAAATTTTGCAATCCCTTGTTACGGCAACTCCATTGACTGTTTGTGTACCATTGTCTTTTTCACAAGCATCTTTAGCTTTTTTCTTCGTGTCATGGATGGTTGCAGGGGTTGCAGTACTAGTTATACCACCTGCGCTAATTGTACATGTGCACGTGTAGTCTTTTTTGCAAGAAGTAAATGCGAAAGTAAGCAACAGGGCCGCTGCTAGTGGGGCGATTTTTTTCATAACGTTATAGTTTTAGTAGCCCGAAACTATAGATTGTCATGTAATTATCATAATGTTTTCGCAAAAAAAAATATAATTAACTACAAAAGAGAGCCTGAAAAGCTCTCTTTTTTCATACAAAACCGCCTTACCCATTATAGTGAGCAGCTGCCGCCGGATATCTGGTAAGTATTATTCCATGTATCGCAGGCTGCTTTAGCGTCTTTTTTCTTCACTTTGTTAAACTGGTAGGTAAATGGCGTACCTGTTCCACTTTTGCAGGAGCATGTGTAATCTTTTTTGCAGGAACTGAAGGCGGCTACCATCAGGGATAATGCAACGATCGGGGCGAGCTTTTTCATAAATAATTGCTTTTAAATGAAGTAATTTGTTTATGAAAGCAAAAGTAGAATGAACACTAGGCCTGCTATATACCATACATATGGTAATTCCATCTGCGTAGTAGCACGGATATCATACGGACTATTTGTTCGCAGGGCTTACAAATGCAGGTGATGTGTAGCTGTGCGAGAGATACGCCCCTAATGACTTTTCCGGCACCCAGTAGCGTACCCAGTCCACCTTCATTTCCAGGCCATTTGTTGTGCGCTCGTTGGTTTGTAGCGTGATGTAAAGGCTCTGAAAATCACTAAATGTCTTTTCTTCCGTAAATTCTATACGTTTCAGGAAGATGCCATCCAGGTAAAAGGTAGCGCTGTATGGTTCCCACAGGCAGGAATAGGTATGGAAATCAGCAGAAAGGAGGGTGGGTACCTTAGTGTTCTGCGTGTTTTCGCCTTCGGCGCCTTTCCATCCGCCCCTGAAGAAGATATTGTTTTGCACGGACCTGTCTGCTCCGTCTGAATTATCTATAATATCTATTTCCGTTTGTCCGCCGCCGGTTGCATTAGGCCCTTTACAATCGCCGTTATGGCCCCAGGCTACCCAAAAAGCCGGCCACGCCGATGTGCTTTTATCGCCCTGGTAGGGTGGTATTTTAATGCTTGCCTCAATAATGCCCATACTTATTACACCCTGGCTATCAGCCCTGGTCAGGTTCAGTATACCTGATATATGTTTTACAGGGTGGCCACCCATGTTATTGATACAGTCGGCAGGTGAGGTTGCACTATCCCTTAGCCTGATAATGCCCGGTTCTGGCATATCCACCATTGATGGTCTGTATATCTCGTATCCCCATCCTACGCAGGCTCCTTTATTCGTGCAATCTTCATTGGGGTGCAGCCGCCAGTTTTGCCGGAACGCAGGATCTTCTTTGAAGTTTGCAGGATTGTAATTGAAATCTTCTGAAAATACTAGTTTATAACCATCATAGCTCAGGTCTCCATAACCGTTTTGGGCATTGGCTTGAAGACCATAAAAGAGAAGGGTAGATAAGAATAATTTCTTCATGTATATTTTCTAGCAGTACAACAGCGCATAATTACGGAAATTATTAATAGCGGAAAGAATGAATGGAGAGAGCCATATAAAAAATAGCTCCGATAGTATCGGAGCTCTTTTATCATTTAGCTATTATTATTTTTTCTACATAGTTTATGTTTTTCCCTGTTATATGAACAGAGTAATTGCCAGGAGGCAACTTGTTGTCAAGTTGTACATTTAGTACCCGTTGCGAGTAGGTTTTAGCAGTATAGACAGTTGCACCCATCATATTCGCAACACGGATATCGTAATCGCCATCAGGAGGCAAATCTATTGTGAAACTGCCATTGCTTGGATTAGGATGGATACTGATTGAGGAATTGAGAGGTTGCGATGCTTCTTTTATAGTGGTAGTGCCGGATTTACCACCTGTAGTTGTGCAATAATCACTACAGCTATAAGGGTTTATTTGTGCAAGAAAAAAATGACCTGAGTTTACCTGGGCAGTAAAATTATGGGTCATTGTAACACTCCTGGTCGCTTCAAATGTGGTATTAAGGCTTGCTGTAGTAGCTACGGGAGTTGAAGATGCTCCATAGCTTGATCCGGCGAAAATATTATTATAAGCATCATAATAGCCTCCTGGTATAGCGCCCGTAGTTCCGTCGAAGTAGATATCTGAAATGCTTTCACACTCTCTTATTACGTTGACATATTCGAGGTCTATAAAGTATTCATGATCAGTTTCAGTATTACTTGAAAATGCAACATAGAAAAAATCATAATCCTTATTTGCGGTAAAGGAAATCTGTTTATCATACAATTCGGCGCATCCCCCGCTGGCATTAGCAGGCAGATATCCCGGTATCATCATAAAACTACTCAAACTGGTAAACGGAAGAGAACAAACACAATAACAACTTGGATAAATAGATTGTGTTAATGCATTGCCGCAAGCAAACGACAGGCTAGCGCCAGACGCATCCCAATTAAGAATTCTATAGCAAATTGTATATTTTTTGCCGGCTCTGAAATGATACTGATGTGCTATTCCTTGTCCGAGCGATTTGGCTTCCCCAATTAATCTAACTGCTTCGGGCTGGTTTTGGCAATTGTTTACAATTGTTGGGGTACCGTGAGATCTATACCAGTCTTGTAAACTACCTGGGCCCGTTGATGAGGACCCCGGTAAAAAACTATTACCCGGATTAGAGCCACATGATATGGGTGTGGCATCATTGCCGTTATTTATAGCGAAATCGCTATTAGTTAATTGAGCAAATAAATTATAGCTGAGCGTTATGGCTGAAAGCAAAAAGAAAATTTTCTTTTTCATAGCATGAAAATTTAAAGTGAATAAATGTTTGTGGATTATTTACCCATCTTTCCTTTCAGCTGATTGATCTCTTTTTGCTGTTGTATTACGTACAATGTAAGTTCTTCAATTTTCTGTAATAGTTTGGCATCTATTTGGGCAAGGTCAAGTCCTTCTTTATGTACTTCTTCAGTGCTTGGTATTTCAGGTAAGTGTCTGTGTTTATTAATGTAGTTTTCAACTTCATTAAGGGGCCTGAGGTTGTAGTCATCTGCAAATACAAAATCAGACCAGTTGGCCGGGTCAGAATGCAATGCTACTTTAATTCTTTCTGTCAATATTCCGTCCTTTACATACAGCCGGTAGTTTGTACCCGTACTTATACCGACGTTTTCCCCGATAGAAACTTTTCCATTTTTGTACACTATAAAATAGGGATCTAACCAGGTAGAGCCGTTTGCAGGTGTCTTTACATTTCGTATTCTGAAAGCGGGTTCATATTCATTTGTGGTAACCGGAACGGTAGATAATACATCAATCCCACCCTGGTCCCATGCAGTGCCATTTCCGTTCATTAGAATAGCAGCTCCATCACCCCAGCCATTATTTGCATGTAATACCAGGCCGGTATTATATCCCTGTGCTTTGATTTCCCTGTAAACGCTGCTTTGAGATGTAAATCCCAGACTACCGTTTATGGTAAGTTTTTCGCTGGGGGCATTATCACCAATGCCTACATTTTGTGTTTTAGTATCTGTTATCAGGTCGGTGTTGCCTGTTCCCGGAGGAGCTGCTATCCATTGCGCCTGAGCAAATAAATGCGATTGCGTGTTAAACGTAAGTGCGATTGTTGCTAATGCAATAAGTTTCAAGGTGTTCTTTTTCATAAGTTTTAATTTTTAAAGATTAGGTTTAAAGGTCAGGGTATAATAGCGGCTACGGAGATGAGATCGTACTAATGATCGTTGTGAATCAACCAAAGGGCTTTTTCGTCGTACGAATGATCTGTTTTACTGTTTTAAACACCAGCGAATTGCTATCGCTGATTAAATATTAATTATGTGATTCAATAATATTTGTTCTTTTCTCCACATTTTAAAAATAAAAAGTACGGTTTGCTATTTTTGGAATATTTTTTGATTAATAAAACAGGAATTCTTATATTTGCAATCCCTCTTCGGGGAATTAGCACGTGCACAAGTTAATTTTGACTAATTTTTTTGTTACAGTTTTATAACCTGTACTGAAAGGCATCGCCTTTGGGTACGGGGATTTTTTGTTTTGTAAAAGGAGTTTTTAATATACTATGGCAATACCACAAAAACGCACAGCAACGGGACGCGTAAACTTTGGTAAAATTCACGATGTAGCTGATACGCCTGATCTGTTAGGCATTCAGTTGCAGTCTTTCCAGGATTTTTTCCAATTGGAAACTACTCCTGATAAGCGTAATAACGAAGGTTTGTTCCGTGTGTTCAAGGAGAACTTTCCGATCACTGACACCCGCAACATCTTCGTTCTGGAGTTCCTGGATTATTTCATTGATCCACCGCGTTACACTATCGACGAATGTATGGAGCGCGGCCTTACGTACTCTGTACCTCTGAAAGCTAAGTTGAAACTGAGCTGTAACGATGAAGAGCACGTAGATTTCGAAACCATCATCCAGGATGTGTTCCTCGGTAACATACCGTACATGACACCACGTGGTACTTTCGTTATCAACGGTGCAGAACGTGTAGTTGTATCTCAGCTTCACCGTTCTCCGGGTGTGTTCTTCGGACAGAGTGTTCACCCGAACGGAACTAAAATATACAGTGCGCGCGTAATACCTTTCAAAGGTGCGTGGATGGAATTTGCTACGGATATCAACAACGTGATGTATGCTTACATCGACCGTAAGAAAAAATTCCCTGTAACTACATTGCTACGTGCTATCGGCTACGAAACAGATAAGGATATCCTGGAACTGTTTGGTATGGCTGATGAAGTGAAGGTGGATAAAAAGAGCCTTGCTAATCACATTGGCCGCCGCCTGGCTGCACGTGTACTACGTACATGGACAGAAGACTTCGTAGATGAAGATACCGGTGAGGTAGTAACCATCGAACGTAACGAAGTAGTTCTGGATCGTGATAATGTACTGGATGAGGATAACCTGGCGATGATCATCGAGATGGGTATCCCTACCGTATTTCTGCAAAAAGAAGAAGTAAGTGGTGATTTCTCTATCATTTACAACACTTTAAATAAGGATACTTCAAACTCTGAATTAGAAGCGGTTCAGCATATCTATCGTCAATTGCGTGGTTCTGATGCACCGGATGATGAAACAGCCCGCGGCATTATCGAAAAGCTGTTCTTCAGCGATAAGCGTTATGACCTGGGTGAAGTAGGCCGTTATAAGATCAACAGGAAATTAGGTCTTGATATTGACCTTGATACGAAAGTATTGAGCAAGCAGGATATCATTTCCATCATCAAATACCTCGTGCGTTTAACCAATGGTAAAGCAGAAATCGATGATATCGATCACCTGAGCAACCGTCGTGTGCGTACCGTAGGCGAGCAATTGTTTGCTCAGTTTGGGGTAGGCCTTGCACGTATGGCGCGTACTATACGTGAGCGTATGAATGTGCGTGATAATGAGGTGTTTACGCCAATTGATCTAATCAATGCACGTACGTTATCTTCTGTAATTAATTCATTCTTCGGTACTTCTCAGCTTTCGCAGTTCTTAGATCAAACCAACCCGTTGTCAGAGATCACGCACAAACGTCGTATTTCTGCCCTCGGACCAGGTGGTCTGAGCCGTGAGCGCGCAGGCTTTGAGGTGCGTGACGTACACTATAGCCACTACGGCCGCCTGTGTACTATTGAAACACCGGAAGGTCCGAACATCGGTCTGATATCTACTCTTTGCGTACACGCTAAGATCAACGATATGGGCTTCATCGAAACCCCTTACCGTAAAGTAAAAGAAGGTAAGGTAGATCTGAAACATCAGCACTACCTGAGTGCTGAAGAAGAAGATGAAGCTAAGATTGCCCAGGCGAACATTCCTTTGGATGACAAAGGCAACTTCGTAGAAGAAAAGATCAAATCCCGCCAAACAGGCGACTTCCCGATATTAGACAGGGAAGAAGTAGAATACATGGACGTGGCTCCGAACCAGATCGTAGGTTTGAGTGCATCGCTGATTCCGTTCCTGGAGCATGATGACGCCAACCGTGCGCTGATGGGATCGAACATGCAACGCCAGGCAGTACCGCTGATACGTCCGCAAGTACCTATCGTAGGTACCGGCCTGGAAGGTAAGGCAGCACGCGATGCGCGTATCCAGATACATGCAGAAGGCCCTGGTGTGGTGGAGTATGTAGATGCTAACGAGATCCACGTTCGCTACGAGCGCGGTGAAACTGCCCGCCTTGTATCTTTCGAAGATGATCTGAAAGTTTATACACTTACTAAATATAAGAAGACCAACCAAAGCACCAGCATCACTTTAAGGCCATGCGTAAAAGTGGGCCAGAAAGTGAAGGAAGGCGACTTCCTTACAGAAGGTTACGCTACTAAGGATGGTGAACTGGCGCTGGGTCGTAACCTGAAAGTGGCGTTCATGCCATGGAAGGGTTACAACTTCGAGGATGCCATCGTTATCAACGAAAAAGTAGTACGCGACGACCTGTTTACATCAGTACACATTGATGAATATGAACTGGAAGTACGTGATACTAAACTGGGTGAAGAAGAACTGACCCCGGATATACCAAACGTATCTGAAGAAGCAACAAAAGACCTGGATGAGAACGGTATCATTCGCATAGGTGCTCACGTAGGTGAGGGCGACATCCTGATAGGTAAGATCACTCCAAAAGGTGAAACTGACCCTACTCCGGAAGAAAAACTGTTACGTGCCATCTTCGGTGATAAAGCAGGTGATGCAAAAGATGCTTCTCTGAAAGCACCAAGTGGTACAGAAGGTATCGTAATATCTAAGCAATTATTCCAACGCGCTAAAAAGGATAAAAACTCTAAAGTGCGTGAAAAAGCAGCTCTGGAAAAAATCGAAAAGGTTCACGAAAAGAACCTGGAAGATATCAAGTCATTGCTGATGGATAAACTGATGACCCTGCTGAAAGATAAATCTTCTGCAGGCATCACTAACAACTTCGGTGAACTGGTACTGAGCAAAGGTGGTAAGTTCAATTCAAAAACGCTGGGTTCTATCGACTTCCAAAACGTTAACCCGTTAAACTGGACAGGCGATAAAGAAACAGATGAACTGATCAACCAACTGTTGCACAACTACAATATCAAATTCAACGAAGAACTGGGACGTTATAAGCGTGAGAAGTTCAACCTGAGCATAGGTGATGAATTACCTGCAGGCGTTCTGAAACTTGCTAAAGTATATCTTGCCAGCAAGCGTAAACTGAAAGTGGGTGATAAGATGGCGGGCCGTCACGGTAACAAAGGTATCGTTGCCAAGATAGTACGTGCAGAAGATATGCCGTTCCTGGAAGATGGTACTCCGGTAGACATCGTTCTGAACCCACTGGGCGTACCTTCCCGTATGAACCTGGGACAGATCTACGAAACCGTGTTAGGATGGGCAGGTGAGAAACTGGAAGTTCGTTTCGCTACACCAATATTTGATGGTGCTGCCGTTGAGGAAATTGCAGGCCTTATCGATCAGGCAGGTTTACCTGGCTTTGGCCATACGCACCTGTATGATGGTGAAACCGGTGAACGCTTCCACCAGAAAGCTACCGTTGGTATTATCTATATGATCAAACTGCACCACATGGTGGATGATAAGATGCACGCTCGTTCTATCGGGCCATACAGTCTTATCACGCAACAGCCATTGGGTGGTAAAGCACAGTTCGGTGGTCAGCGTTTTGGTGAAATGGAGGTTTGGGCACTGGAAGCATATGGTGCATCTAACATCCTGCAGGAATTACTGACTCTGAAATCAGATGATATAGTTGGCCGTGCGAAGACTTACGAAGCCATTGTTAAGGGTGATAACATACCTAAGCCAGGTATACCGGAATCATTCAACGTATTGGTGAACGAGCTGCGCGGACTTGGCCTGGAACTGAAATTTGAATAAACCTGTTACCCTCTTCGGAGGGTAGCCGGATTTTTCACAAAAAAACATTTAAAATACTTCTTTTTTGATATGGCAATAAAGAAAGACAACCGCCCGAAAGCGGGATTCAATAAAATAACCATCAGTCTTGCTTCCCCTGATACGATACTGGACCGTTCGTATGGTGAGGTGCTGAAGCCTGAAACTATTAACTATCGTACCTACAAGCCTGAACGTGATGGCTTGTTCTGCGAAAAGATCTTCGGTCCTGTAAAGGATTACGAATGCTATTGCGGTAAGTATAAGCGTATCCGTTACAAGGGTATCGTCTGCGACCGTTGCGGTGTAGAAGTTACCGAAAAGAAAGTACGCCGTGAGCGTTTGGGCCACATCAAGCTGGTAGTGCCTATCGTACACATATGGTACTTCAAGAGCTTGCCAAACAAGATCGGTTACCTGCTGGGTAGCAGCTCTAAAAAGCTGGAAAGCATCGTGTATTACGAACGTTATGTAGTAGTACAAGCCGGTGAAGCTGATGACCTGATACGCCAGAAACTGAACCTGAAAGATTCAGAAAATACATACCTGCAACTGCTGACAGAAGATGAGTACCTGGAAATACTGGATACCATCTCTAAAGAAAATCAATACCTGCCTGATGATGATCCGAACAAGTTCATCGCCAAGATGGGGGCTGAGGCGGTACACTCTCTGTTGAGCCGTATCGATTTGGATCAGCTTTCTTACGACCTGCGTAATGCAGCTGCTAACGAAACATCACAGCAACGTAAGCAGGAAGCCCTGAAACGCCTGAGCGTAGTAGAAGCTTTCCGCGATGCGAATACAAGGGTAGAGAACAGGCTGGAGTGGACAGTGATGCAATACATCCCTGTAATACCACCCGAACTGCGCCCGTTAGTACCACTGGATGGTGGCCGTTTTGCGTCATCAGACCTGAACGATCTGTACCGCCGTGTTATTATCCGTAACAACCGTCTGAAACGCCTGATAGAGAT
Source organism: Bacteroidota bacterium (assembly GCA_018267955.1). GTDB lineage: Bacteria > Bacteroidota > Bacteroidia > Chitinophagales > Chitinophagaceae > Polluticoccus. Next base: position 708,827 of record JAFDXL010000009.1, on the reverse strand, counting down.
CAAGGCTCCGGAAGTGATCCTGCGTAACGAAAAACGTATGCTGCAGGAAGCTGTGGATTCCCTGTTTGATAACAGCCGTAAATCAAACGCGGTGAAGGCAGAAGGTGGCCGTGCGCTGAAATCTCTTTCTGATGTACTGAAAGGTAAGCAAGGCCGTTTCCGCCAGAACCTGTTGGGTAAACGTGTTGACTACTCAGGCCGTTCTGTAATCGTGGTAGGCCCTGAAATGAAACTGCACGAATGCGGTTTGCCCAAAGATATGGCTGCTGAATTGTTCAAACCATTCATCATCCGTAAGCTTATAGAAAGGGGTATCGTAAAAACAGTGAAGAGCGCCAAGAAATTGGTAGAACGCAAAGAAGCTGTTGTTTGGGATATCCTTGAAAACGTACTGAAAGGACACCCTGTAATGCTCAACCGTGCCCCAACACTGCACAGGTTATCTATACAGGCCTTCCAGCCAAAACTGATTGAAGGTAAAGCGATACAACTGCACCCGCTGGTATGTTCTGCGTTCAACGCCGACTTTGACGGTGACCAGATGGCGGTACACGTGCCGTTGAGCGCTGCAGCTATATTGGAAGCACAGATATTGATGCTGGCTTCGCACAACATCCTGAACCCGCAAAACGGTACACCAATTACCCTGCCTTCACAGGACATGGTACTTGGCCTGTATTATATCAGTAAGGGTAAAAAGAACCTGCCTAACGATCCTGTAAAAGGAGAAGGTATGGCATTCTATAGCCCTGAAGAAGTGATCATTGCATATAACGAAGCAAGGGTAGACTTGCATGCATGGATCAAAGTAAAAGTAGACGTACTGACTAAAGATGGCGGACTGGAGAAGAAACTGATAGAAACTACAGTAGGCCGTGTGCTCTTCAACCAGTTTGTACCTAAGGAAAGCGGTTATGTAAATGCGCTGCTTACCAAAAAATCTCTCCGTGAGATCATTGGTGACATCCTGAAGAACGCCGGTATCCCTAAAACAGTACAATTCCTTGATGATATCAAGACACTTGGTTTCCGTACCGCGTTCCGTGGTGGTCTGTCCTTCAACATCAATGACCTTACCGTTCCTGATGTTAAAGAAGAACTGATCGTTTCTGCACAGTCAGAAGTGGACGAAGTATGGGAAAACTATAACATGGGTCTTATTACCAATAACGAACGTTATAACCAGATCATCGATATCTGGTCTCGTGTAGATACCCGTGTAACAGAAACACTGATCCGTGAAATGGCGAGTGATAAACAAGGGTTCAACTCTGTTTACATGATGCTTGATTCCGGTGCCCGTGGTTCTAAGCAACAGGTGAAGCAGCTTGCAGGCCTCAGGGGTCTGATGGCTAAACCACGTCGTAGTGGTTCTACAGGTTCTGAGATCATTGAAAACCCGATCCTGTCTAACTTTAAAACAGGTCTTTCAGTATTAGAATACTTCATCTCTACGCACGGTGCGCGTAAAGGTCTTGCGGATACCGCCCTTAAAACAGCGGATGCCGGTTACCTGACACGTCGTCTGGTAGACGTTGCACAAGACGTTGTTATCAACGAAGAAGATTGCGGTACACTACGTGGTATTGCAACATCTGCCCTGAAGGATAACGAAGAGATCGTAGAACCATTGTATGATCGTATCCTGGGCCGTACATCATTGCATGATGTGTACGATCCTATTACGGATGAACTGATCGTATCTGCAGGTGAAGAAATTACACAAGATGTTGCTAAGCACATTGAAGAAAGTGCAATAGATACTGTTGAAATACGTTCCGTACTTACCTGCGAAAGCCGCCGCGGTGTGTGTGCTAAGTGTTATGGTAAAAACCTGGCTACAGGTTACATGGCGCAAAGGGGTGATGCTGTTGGTATCATCGCTGCACAGTCTATCGGTGAGCCGGGTACACAGCTTACCCTGCGTACCTTCCACGTGGGTGGTGTGGCCGGTTCTTCAGCTATCGAATCTCAATTGGTAGCTAAGTTCGACGGTACTGTACAGTTTGACGGTCTGCGTACTACAAACTATGTAGATGCAGAAGGCGAAAATGTAACAGTGGTTATAGGCCGTACCGGTGAAATGCGTATCGTTGACGTTGCTAACGATCGCCTGCTGATCACCAACAACATCCCTTACGGTTCTCTGCTGAAAGTGAAGAACGGACAGAAAGTGAAGAAAGGAGATGTGATCTGTACATGGGATCCATTCAACGCCGTTATCGTATCAGAAGTAAGCGGTAAAGTAAAATTCGATTCAGTAATAGAAGGTATCACTTATCGCGAAGAGGCTGATGAGCAAACAGGCCACCGCGAAAAAGTAGTTATCGAAACTAAGGATAAAACTAAGATCCCATCTATCATTGTAGAAGGTAAAGAAGAGAAATCTTACAACCTTCCGGTTGGTTCTCACATCATCGTGAGCGTTGGCGATACAGTAAACAACGGACAGGTACTGGTGAAAATACCACGTATCATGGGTCGTAGCCGAGACATCACGGGTGGTCTGCCACGCGTAACAGAATTGTTCGAGGCACGTAACCCAAGTAACCCGGCAGTAGTTGCTGAAATAGACGGTGTAGTAACATTTGGTAACGTAAAACGTGGTAACCGTGAGATCATCGTTGAATCTCGCGAAGGCCTGGTGAAGAAGTACCTGGTACCTCTTACCCGCCACATCATGGTTCAGGATGGCGACTTCGTAAAAGCAGGTACACCACTTTCTGATGGTGCTACTACTCCTAGCGATATCCTGGCTATTAAAGGGCCTTTCGCAGTGCAGGAATACCTGGTGAACGAAATACAGGAAGTATATCGCTTACAGGGTGTGAAGATCAACGATAAACACATTGAGGTGATCGTTCGCCAGATGATGCGTAAAGTAACCATCATTGATCCGGGAGATACTAAATTCCTTGAAGATGATACAGTTGATAAATTCGACTTCCAGGTTGAAAATGACTGGATCTTTGATAAGAAAGTAGTAACTGAAGCCGGTGATTCTGATAAACTGCATGCCGGACAGATAGCTACCCTTCGCGAGATCCGCGAAGAGAACAGCTTGCTGCGCCGTTCAGATAAGAAGGTGATAGAATACCGCGATGCTAACCCTGCTACATCGGCTCCGCTGTTGCTGGGTATCACGAAAGCATCACTGGGTACACAAAGCTGGATATCTGCAGCATCATTCCAGGAAACAACCAAAGTGCTTTCTCAGGCCGCTATCAACGGTAAGAGCGATTCACTGATGGGTCTGAAAGAAAACGTTATTACAGGTAACCTGATACCAGCAGGTACCGGTATGCGCGAATTCGATGACCTGGTAGTTGGTTCCAGGGAAGAATTTGAACTGCTGATGGCTAACCGCGACGTACTGCAGTTTGACGAAGAAGAATAGTCTTAAGACATATTCCATATAACGAAAGCCCCTCGTCAGAGGGGCTTTCGCTTTTTAGTCCTATTTACTATACCGTGTGATAGCAGGGCGTTTATTCTTAAATAAATGTTGAATGATACCAGGCTAAATCTGAGCGTTGGCAATAAAAAACTCCCGCAGGATCTGCGGGAGTTTCAAAAATATAAAGTGATTAATTATTAAAACCTGTAACCTAGTTTAAAGCCAAATTGCGCCAGGAAGCGTTCGTCATCGTTATAGCTGTTTAGCTGATTGATATACGACACGCCTAATCCCAATTCCAGTCCAAGGTAAAGATGCGGGGTAGGGTTAATGTTCAGGCTATTGTTTACCATTACACCCAATGTAAAACGATCATTTTGCTCACGCACATAATAACCCGGATAGTTGTATGGATAATTATATGGAGGATAGTTGTAAGAATAATATACATTTTGCCATTCGCGCCCAAAGCCTGCAACTATATTAGGGCCAATGCTGTAGCGAACTTTACCCCTGCAGCCTGTAGGATAAAATTTAAGGCCGGGCATAAAGTAGAAGGTATTATTGCGATAGTCATTGTTATTATAGTAAGGGCCGCTATTATCATTGATAAAAGACCATGACATAGGCATGTAGAAGCTAACATAACCTCTTCTGTCCAGCACTCTTTCATAGCTGAGGCCAACACCTACACCTGCGTCCGTAACCTGTAACGGTGCTATGGCAATAATATTATTACCGTAGTGTACTTTAGGCCTCTTTCTTTCAGTCTCTTCCTCATCATGATGCATCATCCTGCGGCGATCATCTACGTATTCTTCAGTGCCGTTTTGATATTCGATCCTGTCTATATTGCCCTTTTCAATTACATAATTAGGTCCGTCGGGGTTATCGGCTTTTTTGTAAGAAATAGTTTTAGTTCCAACTTCTATTATTTTGCCTTCTATAACATCGCCACTGCGTTTATAGATCTTATCCTGTGCAGAAGCGGTGCTGCAAATGGCAGCGGCAACGGATGCCAAAAGAATTGATTTAATATTCATAGGTTATATTGATTTTGTTAGTTACAGCACAGATTGTGCCACAATTCTTTATGAAAATAACAATAATATTTTTATTTATACGAGAAAGTACCATACGGGCTTTCAATCACTACTTCTTTATGGTCTGCATTTTCTACATACCCTGATATCTGCGCGTCTATATTGAAGCTCTTTGATATTTCAACGATGCTTGCTGCTGTTTCTTTGTCTGTAAATATCTCCAGCCTCTGGCCCATATTAAATACCTGGTACATTTCTTTCCAATCCGTTTTTGCAGATTGCTGTATCATGGTAAATAACGGGGGAACCGGTAATAAATTGTTTTTAACCACCCGTAGCGCTGATGGTAAATAATGCAGGCATTTGCTTTGGCCACCACCGCTGCAGTGTATGATGCCATGTATCTTATCAAAATGCTGTTGTAACACTTTTAATACAACAGGTGCATAGGTACGGGTGGGAGATAAGATCATCTTGCCAACATTCAGTGGTGTATCCGTTGCATCCGTTAATCCATAGCTTCCGTTATATACTACATCGTCCGGCAGGTTTGGATCTACGCTTTCGGGATATTTGCGTGCGTATTCTTTTTTCAGCAGTTCATGGCGTGCGCTGGTAAGCCCGTTGCTGCCCATACCGCTGTTATATTCGTCTTCGTAGGTAGCTTGTCCGTAGCTGGCAAGAGAAACCAGCACATCGCCGGCTTTCATTTTTTCGGTAGTCACCAGTTTATCCCTTCTCATGCGGCAGGCCATTGTACCGTCTACAATAACGGTACGCACTACGTCGCCCACATCTGCAGTTTCACCGCCAAGAAAATGCACGTCTATATCATATTGTTTCAGCCTGTCGAAATAAGCCTGGCTGCCATTGATAAGGGAAGCGATCACATCGCCGGGTATCAGGTGCTTATTGCGGCCAATGGTAGACGAGTAGGTGAAAGGCCCTGTAGCGCCAACGCACAGCAGATCATCTATATTCATTACTATAGAATCTATAGCAATACCTTCCCATACACTCATATCGCCGGTTTCCTTCCAGTACATATAGGCAAGTATAGATTTTGTACCGGCACCATCGGCATGCATCAGGTTGCAGTATGCCTCGTCTCCACCCAGGTAATCGGGGTATATTTTACAAAATGCATTCGGATAAAGCCCTTTATCTAACCTGGCTACAGCGCGGTGTACATCTTCTTTTTGTGCCGATACACCTCTTTGGTTATACCTGTTATTATCTGACATATGAATATAGAAAGCGCAAAGATAAACTTTATGACGCCAGTACTAAAGCATATTTGTACAAAAATGCCTATCGCAACAGCACAAAATCACCTTTCATTTCATACGTGTCTCCATCATCACATATGTATTTAATGTAATAAAAATAGGTGTCGGGTGGTTGTGGCGTATGCTTGTATTTGCCATCCCAGCCATCATCGTTACCGGTGGTGGAATATACAATTTGCCCATACCTGTTGGTGATAATGAATGTGTGTATACGATGATTATCTATGGCTACCGGATGGTATAGGTCATTGACGCCATCTTTATTAGGGCTGAAGGCACTTGGCATAAATATCTTACAGCACAACCCGGCGGTTACATGCAGGCTGTCTGAGGTAGAGCAACCCCAGCGATTGGTTACTTCTACATGCACGGTAGTGTCTTTCTCGGCCTTCATCTTCACTTCGTAATAATTGTTGTTTAAGAAGTATTCAGGTGGCGACCAGCCATAGATATAATCCCTTCCTTCCGTGGTATTTAATACCACTTCATCGCCGAAGCATATTCGTTTAGATGGGTCAGACAGACTGATGTGTGCCGGCGGAACGTCGTTAATATAAATGATCTGCGTATCCGGCGGCGGGCTGCAACCATTGTCTGATCTAATAGTCAATATCACAAACTTTTGTCCGCTGGTATGCCATGTCAATTTGTATTCAGGCTTATACACAGTGTCGCCAATAGTTTGTTCCGTAATATTCCAGCGATAGGAACCGGGCAAGGTTGGTTTAGGCGCTAATATCTGTTCCCTGTCAATACAGCCGCTCTGCGGCAGATCAAATGCCGCTACGGCAGTTTCCTTCACGAAGATATTTGTGGTATCATATTCGTTGCAGATAAGGGAATTGTCAGCCACAATAGTCACCGATTTCATGCCGGGTGTATTCCAGGCTACAGTAATCCCCCCGGTGGTATCCACCGCTTTTACTTTGCCGCCGTCCAGCCCCCAGAAATAATAAAAATTAGGCTGATGCGGATAGCTATTACGGAAAGTGATAGGGGTAAACTGGCATACCGAATCGGATGGTTTAATGATATCTGCATTTACGATCTCATAGACATTTAGCCTGGCAGAATCTTTTCTTATACAACCCGTACTATCAGTAACGGTAAGTGTATAGGTAGTGCTCGCTTTTACCGTAGCTACAGGGTTTGTGCAAGTAGTGCAGCTAAGCCCCGTGGATGGTGTCCATTGATATTGAAATGGTGCCCTATAGCTAATTACTTCCGCATTCAATTGTGTTGAAATGCTTTGTCCTTTAGGGACACAAAGGTTCGTATCAGGCGATGCTATTGCCTTGTAGAATTCTGCACTTACCTGGGTATATAATGTATCCGGGCATCCAAAACCTGGGTATGGAGTAATAACAACAGCGTAAGTACGTTTCACCGGCGCTGCCAATATGGTTTTTGTAATACCACTGCCATAGTTTATTGTAAAAAGTGAGTCGTACCAATCGTAAGACATAAAACCCGGCGGGCCATACATAACAACACTATCGCCGGGCTTACAAGCATCAATATGGGTTTGAAACAATGCGCAGCTCACATCCACATATCCATATCCGAAATGTGCGCCAAGTGCACAATCGCCGGAGGCAAAATCTACGGCTACGGTTTTTCCCTTTGCTTTAGAAAGATCAATACTTGCCGTGGTCCATTCTTTATAAACCGGCTGCTTAGCATAAGTGGATACTTTGAAGCCTGGCAAGCTTTGGGACGCCACGTATGTGTATTTGGTACATGGTATGGAAATGCCGGTTGCAGAATCAATGGCATTTACTTCAAACCGTGGCTGATCAGGAGGTAGATGTCCGGGGTCTTCAAAAACAACAGCATACCTGTAAACAAGTATATAAGCCGAGTTGAAGGTTGCAGGAACGTGTACATAATACCTGGCTCGTTCGGCCTGCGCCCCGGCGGTATCGTTACCTATTTTTAAGGAGTACATTCCACCACCCGGAGAAACTATCGGGAACCCTCCATATGGATCAACCATTGTGCCGGAAGTAAGGTCGTGCCTGCCCGGTACCGGAGCCGTTTTTACAGGTGTGCTGATAGGACAGCAACCACCAACGTAGAATTCCCAGTTGCTTAAATTACCGTCTTCAAAATCAATATTGGGCGGGCATACCAGTGGCTGGGCAAATATGCTCCATGAAGTAAAGAATAATAATAGTGTTAGCAGTATAGTGCGCTTCATAAGGTACAGGCTGAATGTGGACTTCAGAGATAATTGTACCCTGAATATACATAGAAAACGGGTAAATATGAAACGGAAACTGAATAAAAAATTACACTATTAACCGGCAGTTAGTTTTTAAACTCCAGGCTCATGGTTTTGAAGTTGAGCACTAATTCAGAAAACTGGTTGATAACGTCCTGGCCCATATTGCCCATAGCAATGCCCTTGCCCGCACTGAATATATCCTGCGTATAAACGGCCACATCCCTGACGAACGCTTTATTGCCGCCAACATAGATGTTCAAAGAAGGCAATTCATACACCTTCATCTTCCTTGCTCCGCCAACACTGCCAATATGTTTATGATCTTTGCTGGCCCTATCTGCTATCAGTTGTCTGTGGCTACTATAGTAATTGCTGAATAGATTGGTGTTGGCAGCGCCTGTATCAAACTGAAATATCAATGTATCATCTTCTGCAACTGAACGTACCAGTGGAGTGAACCCATTCAGCGCCATATTGTTCAGGCTGGTTACGGATGCATCTTTAGGTACCGTTAACCGCCCTTGCCTGGTGATGTGTACTTCTTTCATGGCATTGATAACAGGAAAGCCAATGATTCCATTGATGTTGAAATGCACTTGCGGAAACCGCAAAATATCATCGGGCATTACGAGGAATACAACATTATAAAAGCTCATATTGCCAATGTGCAGGCTATCTGCAACACCCAATTGTGCATCCACTCTTTTACCCTGGCCACCATTTACCTTTACTGTTTTCCCTGTGAGGCGCAATCCCAGTTTTATTGCATAGCTTTCTGATATCGTAGATATGTTGGCGCCGGTATCAAAAAGAAACTGTTCCTGAGTATTTTTGAATTGAACGGGAATTTCCCAAAGGCCTATTTGGTTTCTGATAACAGGTATGCTGGTTGCATCTCTTATTACAGCCCGTTGTGCAGGAACGTTGATCAGTCCATAACAAATGTCCCGCATATTCTGCAGCGCTGCAAGGTCTGTATTCTGATATTGCTGCATCAGCACATCTGCAGTGGCAGCGGCCTCCCGGTATCTGAATGCTTTAAAATAGCTATCCAGCAGCATTTCATTCAGACGTATTATCTCGTCGCCTGTCCACCTGTTGCTTTTTATTCTTTTGAAGGAATCGGCATGTGCTATGGCCAGCTCGTTCCGGTTGAAGGCATTATCTACCAGGCTGGTATAGTAAAGCCTGGTTTCTTTATCTAACGTTGTATTCCTATCAAGTTCGGTGCGGAGTTTAAAATAGTCTAATTCCTGCAGATGCACATTAGGCAAGCTATCTTGTGCAAAAAGATTACTAGCATACAAGAGCAGGAATAGGACGAGTAATTTCTTCAGATGCATGTGCTTATTTCAATTTTTCCAACAACGCCTGCTTTGCTTCCGGCCATTCGCTGTCAATAATGCTAAACATCACGGTATTTCGTATTTGACCATCATACCGTATCATATGATGGCGAAGTGTGCCTTCCAGCTTACCGCCAATCTTTTTAATGGCAGCCTGGCTGCGCAGGTTCTTATCCCATGTTTTCAACTGCACGCGTACACAGCCCATGTTTTCAAATGCATGCGTCAGCAATAATAGCTTACATTCAAAATTATATTTAGTACCCCAATATTGTGGTGTGTACCAGGTCCAGCCTATCTCCAGTTTCCGAAACCTTTCCTCCATTTCCATATACCGCGTACTGCCAATAGCTTTATTGGTTAGCTTGTCAATGATCACAAAAGGGTACTCCTCTCCATTCATTCTTTTCAGCAAAGCGCTCTTTAGCGCTATGTGCAGATCTTCTTTTTGCCAGCCGGGGATAGATAAGAATTCCCATATTCGTTTGTCGGCAGCTATCTCTGTTAATTCATCAAAATATTCGTTGGCAAGCGGAACGAGTTTTACTTTTTCTCCTTCCAGTATCAATGGTTGTGTGATCCAGTTCATATAAGCTAAAAGAGAAGATGAAGTTAGAAGTCTTTTAGTTAGATAAAAGTTAATGGTGGCATATCTAATATCTATGGCATTTTAGGACGGTTGGCAAATTAACTTACATTTACAGGATGGTGCAGGCAGGGCCTGTACACTGTTTTATGAAAAAGCTATTTTCCTTCGTTAAGATATTTTTATACCCGCTTGCCCCTTTGTATGGTGGTGTAGTATGGCTGCGTAATAGTTTGTACGATTCCGGTTTCTTTTCTTCTATCAGGTTTAGCATTCCGGTCATCACCGTTGGTAACCTGTCTGTCGGTGGGACCGGTAAAACGCCACATGTGGAATACCTGATCAAACTGCTGCAATATCGTTTTCGCGTAGCTACCATGAGCCGTGGTTACAAACGCCGCACACAGGGTTTCCTGCTGGCTGATGCCGATACCAATGCATTGCGTATAGGGGATGAACCGATGCAGTACCATATGAAATTTCCGGAGCTGACGGTAAGCGTAGCGGAAGAACGCATTACCGGTATTCCCCGCCTGCTGCAGAACCGCCCGGGTGTAGAAGTGGTGTTGCTGGATGATGCCTACCAGCACCGGTCTGTAAAGGCGGGCCTGAACGTACTTATTACAGACTATTCGCGCCCTTTTTATAAAGACCACATATTACCCATAGGTACATTGCGCGAAAAGCGCGCTGCATACAAACGTGCCGATGTAATTATTGTTTCTAAATGTCCGCCTGATTTAGATAAGGCTACTGCTGAAGAGATCAAAAAGCAAATAGCTCCTTTACCACACCAATCTGTTTTCTTTACGGCCATAAAGTACGAGCAGCCTTATGATTTATTTACCGGCCAGCCTATGTCGCTCGCGGGGCTTAATACTATACTGGTTTGCTGTATAGCCCGTCCAGAGCCTTTAGTAACACAGCTTGAAGGTATAGCTAAAGATGTGCATGTACTCAGCTATCCCGATCATCATTATTTCCTCAACAGGGATATAGAAGAGATCAAAGACGCTTATAATAACTGGGACGTAAGTAATAAGGTGATCGTGACCACAGAAAAGGATGCAGCCCGCCTGGTATTACATGCAGATAAACTAAAAGAGTGGGGTGTACCTATTGTGATACTGCCAATAAGTGTTGGGTTCCTGCTGAATGGAGGCCAGGAGTTTGATAACATAGTGATGAACTACGTGGAAAAAGAAGTGGCCGAGAACAATGCCTTTATGAATCCTGAGCAGCCTTATTGATACCTGCGGATAAAAGTGCTATCCAATTATTTATGGCAGGATTTTTATCATAGGTCTTATCATAAATATAAAGAACTGTTTTGTTTAAGCAGCTTATCTTTATAGTACAAAGATTACCCATGAATAAAAAAACGAAAAAGAAAGACGGGAAAGGCAGGTTATCATATAAAGGCAAACTGGAAGTGACAAGAGGCGGAATGGGTTTTGTGATCGTAGACGGACTGGAAAAAGATATTCTCATTAAAAGAGATAAACTAGGCAATGCGCTCAACGGCGATGAAGTGAGGGTAGAGATACCGGAGCATGGTCGCAAATTCGGCGCGCGTCCCGAAGGGATCATCGTAGAAGTACTGCGCCGTAAGCAGAATGAATTTGCCGGCAGGCTGGAGGTAAAGCCTCATTTTGCCTTCCTGGTGACTGATAGCGATAAAATGCCTTATGATATATATGTTCCGCTGCACCTGCTGAATGGTGCGAAGAATGGAGATCATGTAATGGCCAAGATCGTAGAATGGACAGGTAATAAAAACCCGGTGGGTGAGGTCATCAGCATTCTTACCAATGAATCGGTCAATGAGGTGGCGATGAAGGGTATACTTGTAGAGAATGGCTTCCCGCTTACCTTCCCTGATGATGTGATGGAAGAAGCTGCCCGATACCCTGAAGGGGTTGACAAGAAAGAAGTAAAACTGCGCAGGGATATGCGCAAAACGCTTACGTTTACCATAGACCCTGTAGATGCTAAGGATTTTGACGATGCCATATCATTTAAACCTCTGAAAGCAAGGGAGTATGAGCTGGGCGTGCATATTGCAGATGTAAGCCATTATATAGAAGCCGGCAGCGAGCTGGACAAGGAAGCCTACAACCGTGCTACCAGTGTGTACTTACCCGACAGGGTACTACCCATGCTGCCGGAACGCTTATCTAATGAACTGTGCTCCCTAAGGCCAGACGAAGATAAATACACGTTCTCTGCCATCTTTACCATCAATAAGCAAGGTAAGGTAAAAGATTATTGGCTGGGTAAGACCATTATACGTTCACAACGCCGGTTTACCTACGAGGAAGTGCAGGAAATAATAGAAGGCGCGGAAGGCGATCATAAGGATGTTATCCTATTGCTGAACGAAATGGCGCAGAACCTGCGCAAAACTAGGTTTAAGAAAGGTGCCATCAATTTCTCATCGCAGGAAGTACGCTTTAAGCTTGATGAAGAAGCGAATCCTATTGGTATAATAGTAAAGGAAAGCAAGGAAGCACATCAGCTGATCGAAGAGTTTATGCTGCTGGCCAACCGTACTGTGGCGGAGTATGTTTCCGGTATTATATTTAAAGATAAGCCGGTACCATTCCCATACCGTGTGCACGATGTGCCGGATGAAGCAAAGCTGGGGTTGTTCATGGCATTTGCTGCCAGGTATGGCTACAAGTTTGACATGAACACACCCGAATCGATTGCCAAATCGTTCAACGAAATGCTGTTGCTGGTGCAAGGCAAGCCGGAACAACACGTACTGGAAAGCCTGGGTATCCGCACAATGGCAAAAGCGGTGTACACTACTGAAAATATCGGGCACTACGGATTGGGTTTTAAAGATTATTGCCATTTTACATCGCCCATACGCCGCTACCCCGACGTGTTGGTGCATCGTATACTGGAGCAATGCTTAACAGATAATATCAAGCCGATAAAGAACCTGGAACAACAATGCCGCCATTGCAGCGACCAGGAACGCAGAGCTATGGAAGCAGAGCGTGCCGCCAATAAATACAAGCAGGTAGAATTCATGACTGCTCACGTGGGTGAGGAGTTTGAAGCAGTAGTGAGCGGTGTCGCATCCTTTGGTTTCTGGGCAGAAACGGTGGAGCATAAATGCGAGGGTATGGTGTCCATCACAGATCTGCACGATCTCGATGATTTTGAATTGATAGAAGGAGACTATGCTTTGGTAGGGCGTTATACCGGTATGCGTTTTACTGTGGGCGATAAATTAAAGATCAAAGTAGTATCGGCCAATCTGGAAAAAAGGCAGATTGATTATACCTTAGCGGAATTACCGCAGCGAAGCGCCCGTACAACAAAAGGCGCTGCTGCAAAAGCGGGTAAACCAAAACAGGGTGGAGGTAAGCCCAAATCAAAACGTAAGAAATATTAATGCATAGTTTTAAGGAGCTGGTACAACAGTTTGAAGACAGGTTAAACGACACATTGCCTTTCCCGCAGGAATTGGATACATTATATGAACCTTGCCGTTATTTTATGAATCTCGGCGGCAAGCGGGTACGCCCCGTTCTTTGCCTGATGAGTAATGAACTGTTCGGCAATATCACAGACGATGCATGGCGCGCAGCTTTGGGTATTGAGTTGTTTCACAATTTTACGCTGATACATGATGATATTATGGACAAAGCCCCTTTGCGCAGGGGCAAAACCACCGTGCATGAGCGTAATGGGTTAACGGCTGGTATCCTTTGCGGGGATGTGATGAGCATCTACGCATACGATCAACTGGCACATATCAAAACTGCCTTGCCCGAAATACTGCACCTGTTCAACCGTACTTCAATAGAAGTATGTGAAGGCCAGCAACTGGATATGGATTTTGAAACGCGTGATGATGTAAGTATTGATGAGTACATCAGGATGATCACGCTAAAGACTTCTGTATTGCTTGCCTGCAGTTTGAAGATGGGTGCTTTATTAGGTGGGGCTACTGAAAGTACTGCCAACAAGCTGTATGAATTTGGTAAAAACCTCGGTATTGCCTTCCAGTTGCAGGACGATTACCTGGATGCATACAGTGCAAACACGGGTAAACAGATAGGTGGCGATATTAAATCGAACAAGAAAACATATCTATTGCTCAAAGCGCTGGAGAATGCAAACATGCTGCAGCAATCTGCTATACGGTCATTACTACAAAGGGATGATGAATCTAAAGTAGATGCGATGCTATCCTTGTTCAACAACACGGGCGCTGATATAGCATGCAGAGAAGCAGTAAAGCATTATTCTGATCTTGCGTTTGAGTGCCTGGAAGAGACTGCAGTGCCTTCTACGCGCAAAGCACATCTGCACGAACTGGCCACTTACCTGCTGGGGCGCGATAATTAACATTGCCGTGACGGATATTGGCACGATTTTGCAAGATATTTTATAGGAGCGAGTTTTTTCAGAGAAGCCGGTACACTTTAGGTCTGCCGGCTTCTTCTTTTACAACGGTCGCCTGATGATCGCAGCAACCTTTTCAATTTCTTCCCGCGTCAGCGAAAGATGGTATGGCAACCGCAATAGCTTGTCCGAAAACCGGTCTGCATTAGGTAGATCCCTGCCATCGTGATGCTGCCTGTAGAATGGAGAATTATGTAACGCCTGGTAATGCAGCAAAGGATGCGTATCTCTGGCTTTTAGTGCGCTGATGAGTTCCTGCCTTTCTTCTGCATTCCGGCTTATGATAAAGAACTTCTGCCAGTTGTATGTAGTATGTTTTGGTATTTTGGGTAATTCTAAGATCCCTTCTTTTTCAAGAGGTTTTAATGCATTGTAATAGGCCTCCCATCGTGCTTTGTAAGCAGCCTGTATCTCGTTCATACTTTCCAGTTGCGCCAGCAGGAAGGCTGCAACAATATCCGATGGCATAAAAGAACTGCCTATATCCAGCCATTGATAGCGGTCGGCCTTGCCTTCCATACATGCAGTCAGGTTAGTTCCTTTCTGCCAGATGATCTCCGCACGGTCTATAAATTGCTCGTCATTTATCACCAGCATACCACCCTCACCGCATTGCACATTGGCAGATTCGTGAAAAGATAAAGCAGCCATATGGCCTATACCGCCGAGCGGGCGTTTTTTATAATAACTATCCAGCGCCAATGAGCAATCTTCGATGATCAGCAACTGGTGTTTATTGGCTATACTCCTGATGGCGTCCATATCACAGGCAATGCCTGCGTAATGTACCGCTACTATCACCTTTGTACGTGGTGTTACCAGGCTCTCAATACTACCTGCATCTATGCATGGATGATCGGCATAGCTGTCTGCAAAAACAATATGCGCACCGCGCATTACAAAAGCGTTGGCGGTAGATGCATGGGTGAATGATGGCATGATCACCTCATCGCCTTCGCCTACACCGGTGAGGATAGCTGCCATTTCCAGCGCGTCGGTGCCAGACGAGGTAAGCATACATTTCCGGTAACCATAGCGCCTTTCCAGCAACTGCTCGCATTGGCGTGTATAGGCTCCATCTCCCGCAATTTTGCCATTCTCTACTGCCTTCGTAATGTATTCTATTTCCTTACCTGTAAGATGCGGTTTGTTAAATGGGATCATACCGGAAGATTAGCTACTACTAAATTATGGTATTGAAAGGGTTTTTAACCCGCAGTGAATAAATAATATACATAGGTATTTATAACTGCTTACTAATTAATTCTATGCTATCTATATTTGCAGCAAACACAAACTCGTATTTGTATGAATTACTGGCTCGTAAAATCCGAACCGTTTAAATATAGCTGGGATCAATTTGTAAAAGATGGCAAAACGCATTGGGATGGCGTGCGCAATTATGCTGCCCGTAACAACCTGAAGGCAATGGCCAAGGGAGATCATGTATTGTTCTATCACAGTAACGAAGGGCTGGCTATTGTTGGCATTGCGGAAGTGGTAACAACTGCGTATCAAGACCCGACAACAGACGACCCTAACTGGGTAGTTGTAGACCTGAAGCCCTTGCAGGCCATACCTAAACCGGTAACACTGGAAGCTATTAAAGCAGATCCTGCATTCGCTGATATGGACCTGGTGCGCCTTTCCAGGTTAAGCGTTGGTACCGTGAAGCCTGCTGAGTATAAAAAGATATTGAAGATGGGAGGGGTGAAGTGAGAGCCGGAATTTTACTAATCACCCTATTTATTTTTGTCAATACTACTTCTGCACAGCCGCCAACTGGAGTGGAAGAAATCCAACCATATACTAAAACCATAAGAGCCGGCAGGGCATATATCTATGGCCAGTTCATTCAAGGGTTAGGGTTTAGCAGCGGAGGATTTTCGCAGTATATAAAGCTTTATAATTTGGATGATAAGCATTTCTATTATATCAATGTGAAGCCATCATTGAGGTCGAAGAAGTTGAACAGGTTTCACAACTCTGTACCTGCAGGTAGGTATATTATCTATTCTTATGAATGGACAAAAAGTAAATGGTACGGTGGGTTGAGGACAACAGAAGGGGTTTATAAAAATGCTACGGCAAAAGAACTGGATGAGAAACAAAAATCCGGAATAACCATAATGGAATCTGAACTCGAAAGGTTTACTCTAAATATCGAATCCGGTAAAGTAAACTACCTGGGCACATGGAATTTTACAGACGATAAACCGGTGTTTACAAATGAAAAACAAATTGCTGATGAAGATATGCAGGACACTTATTATTTTAAGTTCTTTGATCTTGGACAAGCTGCTGTAAATATACCGCAGTAGGTGCCATTTAACTTTTACCTTGCTGCTCCCGCCATTCCTTTCTCAGTTGCCTGGATGTTTTTTTGCTGCCATCATGGCTCCATCCCGGTGGCATGAAGATATAACCCAGCTTCGCTTTTAGCGGGGCTTTCTTTTTGAGGTCTGTGGCTATGTTCTTCCACTCGTGCGTAATGATATGAACCGGGTGGTGCTGGTTTTCGAGCGGCGTGGTAAGCCCGTAATGCGGTGGCTCCTCATCCATTTCTTCTGCGAAGGTGCCGAATATCCTGTCCCATATAATCAACGCCATGCCCATGTTCTTATCCAGGTAGGGTGCATTGCTGGCATGATGTACACGGTGGTGCGACGGCGTCACGAATATAAACTCTATCCAGCGCGGTAGTTTTTTGATGGATTGTGTATGCACGAGTATGCCATAGGTCTGGGTAAGCGCATACATAAACAGGATGTCTATCGGTGCGAAACCCAACAAGGCTAATGGTATAAAATAAAGATACCTGTAGAAAGGCATGAACACAGAAGACCGGAAGCCGGTGCTCAGGTTATATTCTTCTGATGAATGGTGGGTAACATGCACTGCCCAGAACAGGCGCACACTATGATCTACATAATGCTCTACCCAAAACAGGAAATCCTCGCAGAGAAAAAGTAATACCCAATATACTACAGGACTCCAGTGCAGGTTCAGCTTGTATTGAGACATGTATATCAGTACACCAAGGGCAAAACTGCGCAGCAAAAGATCAATACCAGCGTTTACGATGTTCAGGTACACGTTCATTAGTGTTTCCTTCCATCCGTAAAACTTTTGTCTGCGGTAATTACTCAGGATGATCTCCAGCGGTATCAGGATAGCATAGATAGGTACGGAAAGCAGCATTAACAGTTGCTTCTGCCACATCGAAAATACCGATGAGGTTAGCGCTTCCCATATATGGCGTATCCACTCTTGCATATATCCCTGTTCTTTGCCGAAAAAGCCCGTTGCAAACGGGCTTCCTGTTATATGGTCATGATTTCTTTGTCCTTGTCTTTGCAGTGCTGGTCTACCAGTGCAATGTATTTATCGGTGATGCCTTGTACCCTTGCTTCTGCATCCTTGGCTACATCTTCGCTCAGCCCGTCTTTTTGTTCTTTTTTGATCTGCTCAATGGCGTCGCGGCGTATGCTGCGTACGGCTACTTTAGCTTGTTCGCCTTCATTATTTACACGCTTCACAAGGTCCTTACGGCGTTCCTCAGTAAGCGGCGGTAAAAACAGGCGGATATAACTGCCGTCGTTTTGCGGGTTCAGCCCTATATTAGATGCTATGATCGCCTTTTCTATCGGCCCCAGCATATTCTTTTCCCATGGTTGTATGGAAATAGTACGCGCATCAGGGGTAGTGATGTTGGCCGCGCCTGAAAGTGGGGTAGAAGCACCATAATAATCAACAAATACACCATCCAGGATGGCAGCGTTAGCTTTACCCGCGCGTATGCGGCTCAGCTCCGTTTCCAGGTGGTCAATGGCCTTTTTCATCTGGCTGTTGGCATCGTTAAATATGGTATCTAAAACCTCGCTCATGCTGTGTATAAAATTTTGGGTAGGCAAAGGTAAAAAAGTTCTGCAACATACATTATACCAATAGTTTTCAATATATTTAAAAATTGTATGAAGACTTTAACGATGCCTATTTGGTAACCCCTGCAGAGCATGGTAAATTTGTATAAAATATTGGTGTATAATGGCAACAACTGTACAAGCCCCTGTTAATTTGTCTGAGGGCGCAGTTAAGGAACTGAAAAGGATCATGGCAGAACCGGGTTTTGATACTACCCAATACCTGCGCATAGGTGTTAAAGGTGGTGGATGCTCCGGCATGAGCTATATGCTGGGTTTTGATGCGAAGGAAGGGGATGATGAGGTTTTTGAAATAGAAGGCATACCGGTAGTGATGAAAAAGGCCCATGGCCTGTATCTATTTGGTATGACCATAGATTTTGAGCATGGGTTGAATGCACGCGGTTTTGCGTTCAAAAACCCTAATGCCAGCAGTACTTGTGGCTGTGGCAGCTCATTTGCAGTATAATATGAAGATAGGAGCATATATAGCAGCAGCATTATTGTGTGGAAGCCTGGGTGCAATGGCGCAGGCAGTGAACTCTCCTGTGCCCAAACGCACCGATGATATCAATAAAACTGATAACAAGGGGCTGAAAAATGGCATGTGGCTGAATAAGCAAGGCTCACGCATGGGTGAGGACGGCTTTTCAGAATTCGGCACTTACGATCACGGTAATAAGACCGGTTTGTGGTATAAGCTGAATGGTGAAGGGGAACTGCTCGCTATAGAAACCTTCCGGAATAATATCCTGGATGGAGAAGTAAAGTATTACGACAGGGGCAAGCTTACCTGTGTGGGCTTTTATCGTGGTCTAAACCCTGCGCACGATTTTGATACAGTGCGTGTTATAGATCCTACGGACGAAAAAGAAGTGACCCGCATTATCCCTACAGACAAAGGCACTATGCGCCATGGCATGTGGCGTTTCTATGATCCTGAAAATGGCAGGCTGGTACGGGAAGAAGATTACCAAGTAGATGAGATGATCTACCATAAGGATTACGACTATTCTAAAGAGGATAGTGTTTATTATCAGAAACGTAATGCAGGTATGCCTCATAACAAAGGCAGGGCCTATCAGCCACCATTGAGCAAGCAGGTGAGCTATATTAAAGGGAGTTAATTCATATTTTATTTTTGATGGTATTCTTTTTGTTGTGTGTTTTATAAATACACAGCTATGGATAAGAAATACATCCCCCGGTTCAGGCAGTTTGTAGCCTATATGCGCCATCATAAACTGTTGACACTCTGTTCTATCCTTGTAATAGGGCTGGGATGCCGTTCCCATTATCCGCTGGCAAACAAGCCATTTGCGGTACATACCACCGCTACCTCGCTGGAAAGGGGCAAAAATCTTACCTACAATGTTTGTGGCCAGTGCCACTACGATTATAAAGGCACCCGGAAATTTACGGGCCGTAAAATTGAAGAACTCCCTAAAATACTGGGAACTATCTATTCCGCCGACCTTACCAATAATGGCATCCTGAAAACATATACCGACGAGCAGTTGGTTTACCTGCTAAAGACAGGTATTTCTAATAAGGGCACATTTATCCCTTATATGATCAGGCCTACAATGGCCGATAAAGACCTGAACGATATTGTAGCCTATCTGCGTTCTGGCGATGAGCCTTTAAAATCAAATCAACCTACGGCCAACCGTACACATATTACAGGTATAGGCAAACTGGGCATGAAAATGACTGGTAAACCTACTCCTTATATCAGCCCTATTACCGGTCCGGATGAGAACGACCCTGTAGCGTATGGCCGCTATCTCGTAGATATTTTCGCATGTTATCACTGCCATTCCAAAGGCATTGGCGGACTCGATTATGTGCATCCGGAGCAATCTAAAGGCTATATGGCCGGCGGTATGAAGTTTAAAATGCCGGACTACAAAGTGCGGGCATCTAACCTCACACCTTGTGAAAGTACGGGTATAGGCACCTATACCAAAGCAGACTTCCGCAAGGCATTGCACGAAAAGATCGCCAAAGACGGCAGGGTATTAAAAGAACCTATGCCTAAGTTTCCGCAGATGACGGATAAACAGGCAGATGCTATCTATGCTTATCTGATGAGCCTGCCTCGCAAATACCACCATATCAAGGGCCATCAATTTTATAAGTAGATTTGCAGCCTAATATTTAGCCATTGCATTCCGACTTTTTTGAGAATCGCCTTACCAAAATGTATAAGCACTACAGCAAGCTGGCAAGACGCCAGGGTGTAGAGTGCTATAGAATATACGATCACGACCTGCCGGAGTTTCCTTTTGCTATTGACGTTTATAAAGATGTGGTGCATGCTGCCGAATACAAACGTCGCCACGGAATGGAAGACGAAGAGCACGAACAATGGCTGCTGGCATGCAAAGAGATCATTGCAAAAGTGCTGGAACTGCCATTGGATAATGTATACATGAAAGTGCGCCAGCGCAAAGCTGGCAGGCAAGGGCAGTATGAGAAATTTGCAGAAGAAAAAGTAGAGCGTATTGTACCGGAAGGCGGACTGAATTTTATTATCAACCTTACCGATTATCTCGATACAGGTTTATTCCTCGACCACCGCGTTACGCGAGGTATGGTGCGCGATGAGGCGAAGGGCAAACGTGTGCTGAACCTGTTTTGCTATACAGGTTCGTTCTCAGTATATGCTGCGCATGGCGGCGCGGCCAGCGTTACATCGGTAGATCTTTCTAAAACCTATATCAACTGGGCCAAGCGCAATATGCAGTTCAATAAGCTGTATAAAGATGATATACATGAGTTTATACAAGCCGATGTGATGGAGGTGATACAGGATATTCCGAAAGATACCTTCGACCTGATCATTTGTGACCCGCCAACGTTCTCTAACAGTAAACGCATGGAGGATAATTTTGATGTGCAGCGCGACCATGTATGGCTGTTAAAGCAGCTATTGAAAGGCTGCAGAGAAGGTGGCCATATCTATTTTAGTAACAACTATCGCAATTTTGAATTGGATAGGAATGCTATCCCTACGCCATCTATCAAAGATATTACCGCTGCCACCACCCCTTTTGATTTCCAGGGGAAGCTGCACCGTAAATGTTTTTTATTAGAGAAATAACCACGACTGTGTAACTTGCACTACGTATGGATAATGCTATTATCATAGTAAAAGACCTTGTAAAAAAGTATGATGATTTTGTTGCGGTAAAAGGCATCAGCTTCGAGGTGAAGCGGGGAGAGATATTTGGCCTGCTCGGTCCTAATGGTGCGGGTAAAACCACAACGCTGGAGATCATAGAGACTTTGCGCGAAAAAACATCGGGTGAAGTGATCGTGAACGGACTGAACCTGGAAAAAGATGCGCATGAAATAAAGAAGTGCATCGGTGTGCAATTGCAGGCTGCGGGTTATTATCCTAATCTAAACCTGGTACAGATCATTCGTTTGTTTTCAGGTTTATATAACAGGGAGGTCGATCCTTTTGCATTGCTCGATACCGTTAACCTGCGTGATAAAGCAAAGAATAAATTTAAAGACCTTTCGGGCGGACAGAAGCAGCGTTTTTCCATAGCAACAACGCTCATTAATGAACCTGCGGTAATATTCCTGGATGAGCCTACAACAGGCCTTGACCCCCAGGCGCGCCGAAACCTTTGGGAGCTAATCAAAGAAGTCCGCGACAGGGGCACTACGGTGGTGATCACTACCCATTATATGGATGAAGCAGAGGTACTTTGTGATAGGGTGGCTATAGTAGATAGCGGAGAGATCATTGCCATTGATACGCCGGACTCCTTAATAGATAAGCTGATAGCTAAGGGCTTCAAACGCCAGAAACAGGTAAAAGAAGCTAACCTGGAAGATGTATTCCTGAACCTTACGGGTAAAGAGCTAAGAGATGAATAAGCTGTTATTGTTATTTACTATCACTTTCTTTATTTCGTTTCATTCATCTGCACAATTATCTAAAGAACAATTGGAAGATAGTGCCTATGCAGCCCTCGAAGCTATACCCGAAATACAACACATGATAAAGACAGATACAGATAGCCGCTGGCCGTTATCGATGCGTACTGTAAGGTTTCCTTCCTCCGATTTCAATTATTATTGGATAGAAGTAGGGCATACCAATGCACAACGTTTTGTTTCGCAATTTCACTTTTACATCAAGCCGCCGGCAATGGATGTGTATTATTTAGATCCGCAATCCGATTCGCTCTACACGCCGGCTCAATGGCGCGCAAAGGGAAAATAGCATGGTTTCTGTTATGTTAAAACTCGCTTTACATCCACGATACCAGCCCTGCATTATTTAAATTTGCATATAGGCGAATTTCTACATTTAAGACGGAGGATTTATGAAAAACCGGGTATGGATCAGCGTGCTGGTCTGCATACTCTTAGGTTCCTGCGCCAGCTCCAGCACCTATTATCATTCGCGGGAAAGCAGGATGGAAGCCAGGATGAAAATGAACTATCAAAGACAGGACCGGGAGAATTACAGGCAGAACAAAAGAATGCAAAAGCGCATCAACAGGAAAAATAAAGGACGTCGCTACGATACTAATGTATTAGGTAACGTTATTGATCGCTGATCATTCTAAACGATTCGGTTAAAAGAAGCTCTTCTTACTGCTTCGTCCGCCAAGCCCCAAAGACCCCAGCAGGCTACGCACGATCATATTACCGGCTGTACGCATCATGCTCTTAGCTATGGGATTTTCTGTAATGGTTTCCAGGACAGATTTCTCCTGCGCTTGTTGCGCGCCTTTGGCACCTGCAGCAGGTGCAGATTGCGCAGCAGCCGTCTGTAGTTTTTGGGTAAGCATTTCGTAAGCGCTTTCCCTGTTTATAGCCTGGCTATACTTTGCAGCAATAGTAGATTTCGCTACCAGTTGATTGATCTCATCTGTAGTTAATATATCCATACGGCTCTTAGGAGGGCATATCATCGTAGCAACCAATGGAGTAGGGATGCCCTTTTCATCAAGCGTAGTTACCAATGCTTCGCCAATGCCTAATTGTGTGATGAGGTCTTCTGTTTTATAGTAGCTCGTTTCCGGGTAGTTAGCTGCCGTGAGTTTAATGTCTTTTCGATCGTTTGCAGTAAAGGCACGCAGGGCGTGTTGTATTTTCATGCCCAGCTGGCTGAGCACTGCCGGTGCTATATCCATTGGGTTCTGAGTAATGAAGAATATACCTACACCTTTAGAGCGTATCAGCTTGATGATCGTTTCCAGTTGCTTCACCAGTACATCTGTAGCGTCAGAGAATATCAGGTGCGCTTCATCAATAAACATGACCAGCTTGGGCTGATCCAGGTCGCCGGATTCAGGTAATGTGGCATACAGCTCCGACAGCATTTGCAGCATGAAGGTAGAAAAGAGCTTTGGCCTGTCCTGGAGATCCGTTACCCTCACAATGCTTATCATCCCCCTGCCATCATCACTGATGCGCATCAGGTCATCTATTTCAAAAGACTTTTCACCAAAGAAAGTATCAGCACCCTGTTGTTGCAGTTCAATGATCTTCCGCATAATGGTGCCTACCGATGCTGCAGATATATTGCCATAGGCTGCGCCTAATTCCTGCTTGCCTTCATTGGCAGCCCATTGCAAAGTCTTTACCAGGTCCTGCAAATCAAGCAAAGGCATCTGGTGGTCATCGCAATATTTGAAAAGCATAGCCAGTATGCTTTCCTGTGTATCGTTCAGTCCTAATATCTTGGCCAGCAATACAGGGCCAAACTCGCTGACAGTAGCTCGTAGCCTCGTACCAGGCTCTTTGCTTAATGACAACAGTTCAACAGGATAGGCTGCAGGCGCATAACTGATGCCCATCAATTGCACACGTTCATTTATTTTATCGTTAGATGCGCCTGCTGCTGCAATACCGCTTAGATCGCCTTTTATATCCATCATCACTACCGGTATGCTGGTATCACTCAATGCTTCTCCTAATACCTGCAATGTTTTTGTTTTGCCGGTTCCGGTGGCACCACTTATCAGGCCATGCCTGTTCAGCGTTTTCAGGGCAACATTTACATTCGTTTCAGGTACAAGGTTCCCATCCAGCATACCCTTGCCTAATAGAAAAGAAGCTCCTTTGAAACTATATCCTTTATTTATATCTGCGATGAATTGTTCTTTGTTTGCCATAGGAGTAAAATAAAAGCCCTGTAAGTTTTACAGGGCTAATTTAATGCTTAATGATTGTTTTTATCAGAAGAAATAAGCCTGTTTTTCCAGCAGTTTGGCAGCTATTCTTCTGCGTGCATCTTTTGTATTAAAGCTATCAACTTTGGTAAAGCGTTTTAATCCCATCAGCATCATCCTTTGCTCATCACCTTCTGCAAAAGCATTGATAGCAGATTTACCGGAGTGATTGATGCGATCTGCAGCATCATAGATAAAGGTGCGTATGGCGTCAACCGCAAGCGCTGCATTTTCATCTCCGTTTTGCTGCATTTTCATAGCACGCAGCAATCCTGATTCCGCAGAGAATGTTTCCATCACCATATCGGCAATGTCCATTAGTATTTCCTGTTCGCCTTCTATTTTCATCATCAGCTTTTGTACGGCAGCACCCGCACACATCAGTATCGCTTTTTTGAAGTTGGCTATTGCTTTCAGCTCTGCTGCAAATGGTGCATCACTAGTGCTGAAGTCCGGCACACTGGTCAGTTCTTTAGTAATAGCCATTGCGGGCCCCATCAGGTTGATGCGTCCTTTCATAGCACGCTTCAGATACATATCAAGCGTAAGCAGCCTGTTTATTTCATTCGTGCCTTCAAATATCCTGTTGATGCGGCTATCGCGATAAGAGCGCGATATATCATATTCATCAGAGAAGCCATTACCGCCATGTATCTGCACCCCTTCATCCACTACGTAATCCAGCGTTTCAGAGCCTATCACTTTCAGCATTGCACATTCAATGGCAAACTCCTCTGCCGCGCCCAGCAATGTTTCATGTTCCGCTTTGCCATGTTCCAGCAGTTCATGTTCTTTATCGCTGATCCATTTAGCGCTGCGATACAGAGCGCTTTCTGTAACGAATATCCTGATCGCCATTTCCGCAAGCTTATGTTGTATAGCGCCAAAGCTTGCTATGGGCGTTTTAAACTGTTCGCGTGTGGCAGCATATTTAATAGATATGCCCAATGCTCTCTTGGCGCCTCCTAATGCTGCTGCACAAAGTTTCAGGCGGCCTATGTTCAATATGTTGAAGGCGATGATATGGCCTTTGCCTATTTCTCCCAGCAGGTTTTCTACAGGTACTTTGCAATCTTCAAAGAATAGCTGGCGTGTGCTGGAGCCTTTAATGCCCATCTTATGTTCTTCTTCGCCAAAACTCAATCCCGGTGTATTCCTATCTACAATAAACGCGCTGAATTTATCGCCATCTATTTTTGCAAATACGGTGAATACATCTGCAAAGCCTGCATTGGTGATCCATATCTTTTGTCCATTGATAGAGTAGTGTTTCCCATCAGCAGTTAGTGTAGCAGTGGTCTTCGCACCCAACGCATCAGATCCTGATCCAGGCTCTGTTAAAGCATAAGCGCCTTTTATCTCACCTGTTGCCAGCTTGGGTATGTATTTCTGTTTCTGTTCTTCTGTGCCAAAGTATAGTATGGGCAAAGAGCCGATGCCATTATGTGCTGCCATGGCAACAGCAAAAGAGTGCCCGCCGCCAAGAGCTTCGTTGATGAGTGTAGCAGTTACAAAATCTTCACCCAGTCCTCCGTATTTTTCAGGAAAGGCAGCGCCCAGCAGGCCCAGTTCACCTGCCTTATCCAGCAAAGAAGGCATCAGCCCTTCTTTTTGCTTATCTATTTCTATCAGTTGCGGTATTACTTCTTTATCCAGAAAATCGTTGCAGGTTTGCTCTATCAGCCTTTGTTCTTCAGAGAAATCTTCAGGAGTAAAAGTTTGTTCCGGATCTGATGGTTGCACCAGGAATCCGCCCCCTATTATTGCGCTTTTAGTATTTGTTTCCATAACTATATTTCTTACTCTAAATCTACTAAATAAAGGTGTCGGCTGTTGTTAATTTTTTTATAAGTCAATAACGTCTGCTAATGTTTATTTTTGGGCATTCAGATGATACCCCGCGAAGGATATATAGCGATAAGAAGCGAACGCTTACATTTTGTGAGTGCCGGGTCTGGCAGCAAAGTGCTGCTCGCTTTTCATGGCTATGGCAATGATGCGGCTATGCTTTTACCGCTTGCAACGCACCTGGGTGATGAATTCACCTTGATCTGCGTCAACCTGCCACATCATGGCAGCAGCTATTGGTCCGCCAATGCCTACCTCGAGCCATCAGACTTATATCTTATCTTAAAACATGTTAAGGAATTAACAGGTGTATCGCAGGTTTCTCTGCTGGGTTATAGTATGGGGGGGCGTGTATGCCTGAAGATGGCAGAACTTTATCCTGAAAGTATCAATAAGGTAGTATTGCTTGCCTCTGATGGCCTTTCGTTTAATACTTTTTACTATTTCCTGACGCGTACCACACCGGGCAAATACCTGTTTAATAGCTTTCTCAACCGCCCGAAACGTTATATGCATCTGATCGAATTGGCAAGAAAGCAGAACTGGATCGATGCATCTAGATATAAGTTTGCCATGCAATACCTCAAAGAAGAGGCCGACAGGCAATTTCTGTTACGTGTATGGCCCAGCATGGCATATCTTATCCCCGATTATGAAAAACTGAAAAAAGCCGTAGAGCAATATGGTATCGAGCTGCACTTATTTATGGGCATTTATGATAAGGTAATACCTGTGTCTATGGGCAAACAATTTGTAGAGAACCACAGCATCGGCAAATTGCACATTGTTGAAAAAGGCCATCGCGTGCTGGATGAAGAAACCATGCCCCAAATTGCTAAATGCCTGAAGGGCGCATGATGGTAATATTGATCATAAGCATACTCCTCACTGCAGGCTATGTCACGCTGATGCTGCTATATCGTCGTGGTTGGGCAATGCAGCCTTCATTTACATCAGGTGGTTTATTGGAGCCTCAAACTAAGGTTAGTATAATAATACCTGCACGTAATGAAGAGCACAATATTGCTACCTGTGTTCGTTCTGCACTGCAACAGAATTATCCTCCTCACCTGTTGGAAGTAATCGTTGTCGATGACCATTCTACAGACAATACGGCTGCAATAGTTGATGCTTTTAGTGATGTAAGAGTAAAATGTATCCGGTTGGCAGAACATATAGTGCAGGATGATAAAATTGTTGCGTTCAAGAAGTTGGGATTGTCTATAGGTATAGCGCAAAGCAAAGGTGAGCTTATCGTAACTACTGATGCAGACTGCTTTGCCGGGCCCGACTGGATAAAGAATATTGTTACACTTTATGAACAACAGCATCCTGTAATGATCGTAGCACCGGTTGATTTTACTGCTGATGGAAGCCTTGTGCAAACATTTCAGTCGATAGACTTCATGAGTATGCAGGGTATTACTGCTGCTGCACACAAGCTCAATATGGGCAATATGAGTAACGGTGCTAACCTTGCATTTAGCAAGGAGGCATATTTGCATGTTGACGGCTACAAGGGTATCGATCACCTTGCTTCAGGCGATGATTACCTGCTGATGATGAAACTGAAACAAAAGTTCCCAACTGGTATTGCTTACTTAAAATCACAGGGCGCTATCGTCCATACCGCACCACAACCCGATTGGGCGGGTTTCCTGCAGCAACGTATTCGCTGGGCTTCTAAATCGGGTAAATACGATGATAAAACACTTACTTCTGTATTGTTAATGGTGTATATATTCAATTTCAGCTTTCTTGTGCTGTTAATTGCAGGCTTTGCCAACAGCCGTTATTGGTTGCTGGCGGCGGCAATGGTGCTTGTAAAAACGGCTGCGGAATTGGTTTATTTATTCCCTGTAGCACGATTCTTTAATAAACAAAGGCAACTCCGCTATTATCTTTTCCTGCAGTCATTACACATCCTGTATATCATTGCAGCAGGCTTCCTTGGGTTCTTTGGCGTCTATCGCTGGAAGGGGCGTAAGGTTAAATAATGTTGAAATCATATAAATATCCGCTAACTATTACTAATTTAGAATAGGATAAAAAGATATTATGCGTAAAGCAATTTTCATAAGTATTATAGTAATATTGGTAGCAATAACCGGTTATGTGTACTGGTTCTATTATAATCCCTATAGCGATGGCAGCAGGGAAGGGGTGTTGCAGAAATTCTCACGCAAGGGCAATTTGTTCAAGACATATGAAGGAGAAATGATCCAGCTTGGGTTTGGACAAAGAGGTGCTGCTATCAATTCTCAATACTATTATTTCAGCGTAGATGATGTCACCCTTGCCGACTCGCTCGAAAAATGCCTTGGCAAGATCGTTCGCCTGCATTATATCCAATACCGCAGAAGCCTTCCCTGGCGTGGTGAAAATTACAATAGCATTAATGCAGAAAAAGGGCAATATATGGTAGATAGAATTGAAGAGGTACGCGATGCTACCTACTAGGCCAGCATCAGGAACACCGCAGGTGCTTTATCCAGTTGCGGTTTATTGGCCTTCCATTCTTTGAGCGACTGCGTTTTGATATACTCTGTAGCTCCTGTTATGTTTAAGGCAATGCACAGCTGTGTTTGTGGCTGGCAATGTTTGATGATCTCGTCCAGTAGTTGATTATTACGATAAGGTGTTTCTATAAATAACTGCGTTTGTGTTTCTTTTCTTGACAATGCCTCAAGCGCTTTCAGTTTCTGGCTTCTTGCCGGGTCTTTTACAGGCAGGTATCCATTAAAGCAAAAGCTTTGTCCGTTTAATCCCGAAGCCATCAAGGCGAGTACTATAGAGTTAGGCCCCGTGAGCGGTATTACTTTAGCGCCTGCACTATGTGCAATCCCTGCAAGCTCAGCGCCGGGGTCAGCTATACCGGGGCAGCCTGCTTCACTCATAATCCCAATTTCCAGCCCTTCTTTTATCCATTTCCGGAACAGGGCGATATCAGCGCCATTGTGTTTATCTATTTCAGAGAACTGTATCTCGTCAATTACTATTGATGGGTGTAAAGCCTTTAAGAAACGCCTGGCAGTGCGCACATTCTCTACGAAATAATGCTTTAGCTCTAATGTTTTGCTTACTACGCTTGCAGAAAGGGTAGATATTGCGTCTTCGGCTATCGGTATTGGTACCAGGTATATTGTTCCTTTTGTGCTCATCCTGGGTTAAAAATACGGCATTGTACGGCAACCTGTATTTTTGCTTTATGATATTGACGGAATCGTTTTATACCCGTAAAGATGTAGTGAAGATCGCTAAGGAATTACTCGGAAAAGTTTTGGTCACTAATATAGATGGTATTCAAACTTCGGGTATGATCGTGGAGACAGAGGCATACGCAGGTGTTGGCGACAAGGCATCTCATGCCTATGGCAATCGTCGCACCAATCGCACAGAGATTATGTTCCGCAATGGCGGCAGCGCGTATGTGTATCTCTGCTATGGCATTCATCACTTGTTCAATGTAGTTACCAATGTGCAGGATGTGCCGCACGCAGTGCTTATAAGGGCAATAGAGCCGCTGGAGGGTATTGAATATATGCTGGAACGAAGGAATAAGGAGAAGCTCACCCCGGCGCTTACTGCAGGGCCCGGCGCCATGAGCGCAGCCTTAGGTATAGTTACGTCTCATACCGGGCTATTGTTGCGCGATGATGCTATATATATTGAGGATAGGGGCATTAAGGTGCCCGCTAAAGATATTGTTGCTGCAACCAGGGTAGGCGTAGCTTATGCACAGGAAGATGCCATGCTTCCTTACCGCTTTTATATAAAGGGTAATAAATACGTAAGTAAAGGAAAAGGATTATAAATAAAAGAGCCGGTCATCGACCGGCTCTTTTATAAGAGGTATTAAGAAGAATTAGAATTTCGGACAAGCGAAGTTGTAAGTAGGTTTGAACTCACGTTTGTTGATGCAGCCGTTGAAGATCAGTGACAGTTCGTAACCGCCATTGCTCTTAGTTGCAGGAGCAAAACCTGAAACGTTCAGATCGTAAGTAATACCCACTTTCATTTTAGAAAACTCAAAACCTACATAAGGAGCGATAGCATCTCCGTAGCGATACCATGAACCTAAGTACAGGATAGTGTTCTTAGCATATTCAGCATCGTGGCCGGGGTTCAGTACAAAACCTACAGCAGCGCCTGCCAATACTTCAGAAGCGCTTGCCTGTGCATTGAACATAGCACTTGCATACAGCACGATGTTTTCATTCATATCGAACGATCCGCCGAGGTAGCCTGTAGAACGCATGTGTATCTGGTGGCTGTCTTGCAGGAAAGTTTCAGTTGGCTGAGTCAGGTGGTAGAAAGACAAACCTGCATACATAGTAGCATGTTCGCTCATGCGGCCAGAGTACATAAGACCTACGTTGAAGTCAGGATAGTTAAGATCCGCGTTACCAATGTTCTCAGAAGTATTGTATGGTGTACCGCCTGTTGCGCGGTCAAACTGGTCTTCAAACTTCAGTTTCGAGAAGTCTATGCTTTTCTGAACCAGCACACCCTGCACACCTATAGATAAAGTATGTTGTTTTTCGTAGCCAAATGCTTTGTGGTAAGCAACTGATAATCCTACGCTTACATTTTGCAGGCCACCGGTACCAGACCTGTCAAACAAGCCTAATATACCTACACCTATTGCGTCGCCGTTATTCAGTTTACCTTTCATTGTAGCCATATCATAAGATATGGTTCCCGTAATGTATGGGTTAGAAGATACGCTAGCCCATTGAGTACGATAGTTAGCGGCAAGGCGAAGATCGCATTGCGTTAGACCTGTCAAAGCAGGGTTTAGAGTAAGCGGTGATGCAAAATATTGAGTGAAATGCGGATCTTGAGCCATTGCTGAAGTTGCGACCATCATTGACACACCCACTCCTAATAATATTTTCTTCATCTGGGTAACGTTTATGAATTTTTAATTGAGTTTCTGAAAGCCAAAATAAACAAATAATCCTATATTCCAAAGAGAGCGTTAAATATTATTTAAGACGGCGTTAAATATTATTTAGTTGGGTCATGACTGTTTTTTCACCCCATATGCAAGATCGCCGGCATCGCCCAGCCCCGGTACTATATATCCCCTGGCTGTCAGTTCGTCATCTATTGCAGCAGTCCATATATGTACATCGGGAAATTTTCGGGTCACCAGGTCTATTCCTTCGGTGCAGGCAATTGCCGAAACGAAGTGAATGACAGATGGTTTGCAGCCGTCCGTCAGGTTTTCGAGTGTCAATACCAGGGATGCGCCTGTTGCCAGCATGGGGTCGGCAATAATCAGGGGGCGCCCCTCCAGTTCGGGGCAGGTAAGGTATTGCTGGTCTATTTCAAAACTGCCATCCCGGTGATGTTTCCGGTAAGCAGCCACAAAGGCATTATCGGCCCGGTCAAAATAATTGAGCAGCCCCTGGTGCAGCGGTACTCCCGCCCTAAGTATGGTTGCCAGAACTGGTTGGTGCTCCAATTCAAAACATTCCGACTGCCCCATAGGGGTTTGAACAGATATTAGTTTATACGGTAATGTTTTGCTGATCTCATAGGCAGCTATTTCGCCGATACGTTCCATATTACGGCGAAATCTCATTCGATCTGCCTGAACTTCAACATCGCGTATTTGCCGCACCCATTCGCTGAGGATGGAATTATGCAGGCTGAGGTTGGTTACCATACCTTAAAAATAGTTTAAATAAATGATGGATTCAAGACCATAAAAACTGTTAACACATTGTTTAATCGAATAATTTATATAGCTAATGCCGATAAAGTATTGTTAAACTGGCATTCTCCATTTTGATACATACGGCAAGCACCTATTTTTGTACCTTTGCACACTTTTACTAAAGTGTCTTCCGATTTTCCATATGGATATTCTGCAATCTCTGGATAAAAATAAAATGCCCAAACACATTGCCATTATTATGGATGGCAACGGACGCTGGGCTAAAGAACAAGGTCAGGACAGGCTGTACGGCCACTATGAGGGCGTACGCAGTGTCAGGGATATTGTTGATGCCTGCGGAGAACTCGGAATATCATACCTTACTTTATATGCCTTCTCTACCGAGAACTGGAATCGCCCGAAGGAAGAGGTGGATGCCCTTATGGAATTGCTTGTAAATACTATAAGGAAAGAAGCTGATGAACTGATGAAGAATAATGTGCGCATGCATGTTATTGGCGATTTTAAGAGCCTGCCTGCCATTTGCCAGAAAGAATTGTCTGAGGCGATGGATATGATGGCCAATAATACGGGCCTTAACCTGGTATTGGCTTTAAGCTATAGCTCGCGTTGGGAGATCGTAGATGCTGCTAAAAAAATGGTAGCTGACGCGTTGGCCGGTAAACTGAAGCAGGAAGATATAGACGACAAAGTTTTTCATAATTATTTAAATACCGCTTCTTTCCCTGATCCTGAATTGATGATACGTACGAGTGGGGAGTACAGGATCAGTAATTATTTGTTGTACCAGCTTGCCTATGCCGAATTGTACTTTACACCTGTGCACTGGCCTGCGTTCAGAAGACAAAATTTGTACGAAGCAATACTCAATTATCAGCAACGTGAGCGCCGTTTCGGTAAAACAAGTGAACAAATCCAAACGAATACTACCCAGCATGTTTAAAGCATTAATGCGCAACTTTTTTTTATCAGCATGCCTGTTAATGGCAGGTGCATATAATGTACATGCACAGATAGCTATGCCCGGCGACTCCAGTTCGCACAAGGGCGGGCTTCAGTCGGCTATGTCGCCGCAGGCTATGCCCGATGCCCCAAAACAATATGAAATTGCCGGTGTTACGGTTAGCGGTACCAAATATCTTGATGAAGACCTGCTGATAGCCGTTACAGGATTGAATGTTGGCACCAAGATCAAATTGCCTAATGACGATGCCATTGCCAAAGCAATACGCAACTTATGGAAGCAGGAATTGTTTTCAGACGTTAGTATAACTGTAACAAAGATCATTAGTTCTAAGGTATTTCTTGATATTAAAGTAGAGGAGCGCCCGCGCCTTGCCCGTTACAATTTCAAAGGCATCAAAAAGAGCGAAGCCCAGGAGCTGAAAGAAAAAACAGGGTTAGTTAAGGGTAGGGTAGTTACAGAAGCAACTAAGAAAGAAACGATTGTTCGTATTAAGAAGTTCTTTGCAGATAAGGGATATGGAGAAGTATCAATAAAGGTTGCAGAACGCATAGATACCGGCGCAGTTAACTCTATCGTTTTGACTTTTGATATTAATAAAGGAAACAAAACGCATATCAACCAGGTGAACATTGCGGGTAACGATCATGCTCCGGAAAATAAACTGAAGCATACGCTAAAGTCAACAAAGGAAATGGCACGTATTTCTTTGTACCCCGCCGATAAAGTTACTTTATATGATAAGGAGGAACGCTCCTTTAGTAATTACCTGAAAGAATTCAACTTCCTATCGGTGTCGAAAACGCTGGAAGCGCTCAACCCATATTTTAGGCCTAGCTTTTTCAGCTCATCCAAATTCAACCAAAAGAAGTTTGAAGACGATAAGCTGGCGCTGGTAGAATACTATAATTCCTTAGGTTATCGCGATGCCTCTATAGAGAAAGACACCGTTTATACAGTAGATAACGGCAATGTGAATGTAGAGATAAAGGTGAAGGAAGGACACAAATACTATTTCGGTGATATTGAATGGAAGGGTAATACAAAGTACACCAGTGAGTTTCTTTCCAAAGTACTTAATATCAAAAAAGGTGATGTGTACAATCAGCAGTTGTTAGACACGCGCCTGGGTAAGGCATTAAGCCCTGACGGCGGTGATGATATAGGCAGCCTGTATATGGATGACGGATACCTGTTCTTTAACGTAGATCCGGTTGAAACATCTATTGTCGGTGATACGATCAATTACGAAATGCACATCACAGAAGGGCCGCAGGCCACTATCCGTAATGTGAATATTGCTGGTAACGACCGTACCAATGAGCATGTGATACGCAGGGAACTACGTACACTGCCGGGTAACAAATTCAGCCGTGCTGATCTGATACGTTCTAACAGGGAAATAGCAAACCTGGGCTTCTTCGACCAGGAAAAGATAGGCATTCAGCCTCGTCCTAATCCGGAAGATGGTACCGTTGATATAGATTATACCCTGGTAGAAAAATCAAGCGATCAGTTACAATTGTCTGCCGGTTTCGGTGGTGGCATCAGCTTCTATGGTAATATAGGTATTGTATTCAGCAACTTCTCTTTGCGTAATATCTTCAAGCCCAAATTCTGGGATCCGCTGCCTGTAGGTGATGGTCAGAGGCTTTCACTCAACTACCAGTCAAATGGTAAATATTATAACTCTGTGAACTTCGCATTCACAGAACCATGGCTGGGTGGTAAAAAGCCTAATGCACTTACTACCAGCCTTATTTATAGCCGCTATTCAGGTGTTACAACACCATTCCCCGCGGATTCTTCTTATATCCGCGCATTTGGTGGTGGTGTATCCATCAGCAAGCGTATCAAATGGCCGGATGACAACTTTGTATTTACCTATGGTATCAACTACCAGAATTATAAGTTGAAAGACTATTCCCTGGTTTTAGATGAAAATAACCAACCCTTTAATAATGGATACAGTAATAACTTATATGCAAAACTTGTATTGGCGCGTTACTCAGTAGACAAACCTTTATATCCTACAAGCGGTTCTAATATCAGTTTTACTTTCCAGTTTACACCTCCTTATAGTAGTCTTTCAGGGAAAAATCTTGCTAATGAGGCAGCTTCTGAAAAATATAAGTGGATAGAATACCATAAGTACCGTTTCACGGCAGAATGGTATCAGAAGATCACCGGTAACTTTGTATTCAAGTTTGCCACTAAATATGGCTTCCTCGGATATTATAATCCTGATATCGGTTATTCACCGTTCGAGCGGTTCCAGCTTGGGGGTGATGGTCTGTCAGGCCGTAACTTCTTCATTGGTAAGGATATCATAGCCCAGCGTGGTTATAAAAACCCATATCAGACCAATGCTGTGATCTTCAACAAGTATACTGCTGAGGTACGTTATCCATTCTCGCTGAGCCCTACATCTACTATCTATGGTTTAATGTTTGTAGAAGCTGCTAATGCATGGAACTCGTTTAATACCTACAATCCAGTCTCATTAAACCGTGCTGCCGGTGTGGGCGTTAGGGTATTCCTGCCAATGTTTGGTTTGCTGGGTCTAGACTATGGCGTAGGTTTTGATAACTATTCCAAAGCTACGGGTAATACCAAACTGGGTAATATATCAGCCTTTACCTTTATGCTTGGTTTTGAACCGGATTGATGTTAATTATAAAAATGATCAGTTAATTGATAAACCTTTTAAGTGTATGAAAAAAATAGTTTTAAGTCTGCTGCTTTTGATGGCCGTTGGTTTTTCGGCTAATGCGCAACGTTATTGCATAATAGATTCCAAGTACATCCTCGACAGGATGGTGGATTATAAAGATGCCCAGACAAGGCTCGACCAGATGTCTAAAACCTGGCAAACGGAAATTGATACCCGCATGCAGGAGGTAGATAGAATGTACAAGTCGTACGAAGCGGAAAGAGCGATGCTCTCTGACGATATGAGGAAAAAACGTGAAGATGAGATCATGCAGAAAGAGAAAGTCGCGAAAGACCTTCAAAAACAACGTTTTGGTTATGAAGGGGACCTGTTCAAAGAGCGCCAGAAGCTTGTAAAGCCTATACAGGATAAGGTATATAACGCAGTACAGAAGTTTGCCCAAACGAAGAGCTACGATGCTGTTTTAGACAAAGCGGGTGGTGTAACGCTTTTTTATGCAGACCCGAAGCTGGATAAAAGCGAAGACGTGTTAAAATTACTTGGAATAAACAAATAATGGCATTTACTTTGCACGCACAAAATATAGTTTAAAGCATATATTAATATAAACAATGAAAAAATTAGTATTATTCCTTGCCTGCGGATTATTCATTACCAATATGGCTTTCGCGCAAACGAAGTTTGGCCACATCAACTCCCAGGAGCTATTGAACGTTATGCCTGAAATGACCAAAGCAAACACAGACCTGGATGCTTATACCAAAACATTCCAGGATCAGTTGCAGAGCATGAGCGCTGAATACGAGAAGAAAGTAAAAGAATACCAGGCTGGTGATAAAACTATGACTGATGCCGTAAGGGAAGTGAAGGAAAAGGAAATAAGGGATTTGCAAGCTCGTATAGAAAGCACTAACCAAAGTGCACAAGACAAAGTGCAAACCAAAAGGAAAGAATTGCTGCAGCCAATCCTTGATAAAGCTGAGAAGGCCATCAAAGATGTTGCTAAAGAAAAAGGATATGATTACGTGTTTGATACAAGCACGGGTGCAGTACTTGTAACCAAAGATGCTGATAACCTGTTGCCGCTTGTAAAAACTAAGCTGGGTATCAAATAATCTTAACTTCTTAATATAGTAAAAAGGCGTTCATGACGAACGCCTTTTCTTTTTCTATTCATGCTCTTTGCCGTATAGCTTTTCCCCGGCTCTAATAGCCACTTTCAGGCGGTTTTCTACCGGTGGAATAGGGCAGTTATATCCGCCTGCATAGGCGCAGTAAGGATTATAACATTTGTTGAAATCGATCATCAGTTTCCCGTGATGTATATCTTTTGTTGAAAGATCTATATAACGTCCGCCACCATAGGTTTCCTCATACGTGGTCAGGTCTGTAAAGGGTATAAAAAGATGGTCTTTATATTTTGGGTCTTCCAGCAGTTTCAGGTTTTGAAATACCTGCAGCATAAGTGTGGTGTCGTGTATTGTAAAGCTAACTATGCCATACTGTTTGAACGTCTTTGTTTTGCCGCTATGAGTGGGCATTTCAAATGGCTTACTACCAGGTGTTAGCTTTATTTCGGTTGTTATTCTATACTGTATATCCGGCTCATAAAACTGCAGATACGCCGTATCGTTACCTTTTAGAGGGCTTCTTTCTTCTGTAATAAACTCATTTTTGTATTGCCGGCGGTGGGCTGCAATGCTATCGTTATATGTTCGCGCCCCTGCGGGTATGCATGACAGGCTTAGTGCAATTAGCAATGAATATTTCATAAAAAAAAAACTCCGTACCGGTGAAGGTACGGAGCTCTATAAGGAATTGTAAAAATTAATTGCCTAAATATGATTTTAATAATTGACAACGTGTTGCAGTACGTAATTTGGTAATAGCCTTGTCTTTGATCTGGCGTACACGTTCGCGTGTCAGGGAGAACTTCTCACCTATATCTTCCAGGCTCATTGGGTGCTCTACACCTATGCCAAAGTATAGTTTTATAACGTCGCGCTGGCGGTCCGTAAGTGTGCTCAGAGAGCGTTCAATTTCGCAGCGAAGAGAATCATAATGTTCCAGTTCTGAATCCGCTGATTCAGAATTAGGATTCTCCAGTACATCCAGCAAGGTATTGTCTTCACTATCTACGAACGGTGCATCTACAGATACGTGGCGTGCTGCTACGCCCAAAGTAGTTTCTACTTCTTCGGTACCAATGTCCAGTAATTCTGCTAATTCTTCCGTTGATGGTTCCCGTTCAAATTCCTGTTCCAGTTGAGAGTAGGCTTTGCTTATTTT
Source organism: Bacteroidota bacterium (assembly GCA_018267955.1). Taxonomy (GTDB): domain Bacteria; phylum Bacteroidota; class Bacteroidia; order Chitinophagales; family Chitinophagaceae; genus Polluticoccus. The sequence continues at coordinate 670,927 of JAFDXL010000009.1, read as the reverse complement.
GTTAGATAAGCCTACTTTGTTCAGTGGCAGCCTTACAATACGTGATTGTTCTGCCAATGCCTGTAAGATCGATTGCCTGATCCACCATACCGCATAAGAAATGAATTTGAAACCGCGAGTTTCATCAAAACGTTGTGCCGCCTTGATAAGGCCGAGGTTCCCTTCATTAATAAGATCGCTCAGAGATAAGCCCTGGTTTTGATATTGTTTTGCAACAGATACCACGAAACGCAGATTGGCTTTGGTCAATTTTTCCAGGGCTCTTTGATCACCCTGTTTGATTTTGATAGCTAACTGAACCTCTTCTTCCGGAGTAATCAGGTCTACCTTGCCGATCTCCTGCAGATACTTCTCCAGGGATTGACTCTCACGATTGGTAATGGACTTCGTGATCTTTAGTTGACGCATTGACATAGGCGATGCATGTTTTTGTTAAGAGAATAGAAAGGAGTTAATGAGCAATGAATTTTGACATTATAATGGCAAATCTAAGTGTGAGAGCAATTCAACCCAAATAAAATTTAAGGAAATCTTAACAGCAAAAATCAAACCAAAAATATGTGTACAATAAAAAAATACCCTTTTATTTCCAATAAAAATTTTGATTGTTCAATCCTTTTTCTATTATTGCACACCAAAGTTTATTACCAGAGCAATCGACACAATGAGTAAGAAAAAGAATATGTATACAATGGAATTCCCGGTTAGATGTTCTCCATCCATACTGTACGAATTTCTATCTACCCCTGTAGGTTTACAGGAGTGGTTTGCAGACAAAGTGGATCAAAGAGACCATACCTTCTACTTTAGCTGGAATGGTGCAACAGATACCGCAGAAGTGGTAGAACAGCTGGAAAATGAGTTTGTTAAGTACCGCTGGGATTACTATGGTGATGATGAATACTTCGAATTCAGGATAGAGCAAAGCCCGATAACGAACGAAACCATCCTGAAGATCACTGACTTTGCAGATAAGACAGATATGAAAGACCAGGAGCGCCTTTGGAATACCCAGGTGAGCGATCTGAAGCATCGTATCGGTAGTTAAATACTCTTTAAAATAATACAGTTAAAAGCTTGCACAGGCAGGCTTTTTCTGTTTGCATTAAAACGTTAATAGTTCGGCAATATCTGCTTTTTGATAGCCGTTTTTATGTAGGTTTGCAATCAATGAAAGGCTTGAAGATCAAAAAACTGGACCTCCTGATCCTGCGCAGCTTTATCGGGCCTTTTATAGTTACTTTCTTCGTTACCCTTTTCGTCCTGGTGATGCAGTTTTTCTGGCTATACATGGATGAACTGATAGGAAAGGGTTTAGGCATCTGGATGATCATCCAGTTGCTGTTTTACATGTCTACTACGATGGTGCCGTTGGCGCTTCCCCTAGGCATACTCTTGGCATCGATCATGACCTTTGGCGATATGGGTGAAAACTTCGAACTGGTGGCCATTAAATCCGGGGGTATATCCCTGCTGCGGTTTATGAGGCCCCTGCTTGTTTTCATCATCTTCATCAGCGGGTTTGCTTTTGTGTTTAACAACAATGTGATCCCTTACTGCAACCTGAAAGCCTTGTCTTTGCTGTATGATTTGCGTAACTCCAAGCCGTCATTCAACATAAGGGCCGGCCAGTTCAACCGGGATATTGATAACTTCTCTATTCGCGTAGGGGAGAAGGATAAGGATGGCAGGACCATTCGCAATGTGATCATCTACGACCATACCAGTGGCGGTACTAACGACAATGTAGTGCTGGCAAAGGAAGGAGAGATGCTGTCTACACCCGATAAACACTATATGATATTTCGCCTGAAGGATGGCTGGCGCTACCAGGAAGTAACCGATAATGGCAAAGGCAGTGTTAGCTATCAGCAATACAGGATGTACTTCAAGAAATGGGACAAAGTGTTTGACCTTTCTGCTTTCAAGGTAAATCGTACCAATGAAGACCTGTTTAAAGATGCTTACCAGATGATGGATGTGCAGCAACTGGGCGAGCGTATTGACAGCTTCAAGAAGTATGAAAACCACCTTGCCAGCAATGTAGGTATCTATCTTGGCCCCAGTAATATAATATTGGGCAATGCCGCCGACCGCAAAACGCTGGACAGTGTGCTGAAACATATCCCGGATAGCAAGCTCAGCTATAAAAAATCGTTTATAGAATGCCTGCCCGATGATATGAAGGGCAGGGTAGCAGAAGCCGCTGCTAATTATGCACGTAATGGTAAAGGCCTGCTGGATATATCGTCTAACGACAGGGAGCTGCAATACACCAATTACCTGCAGTTTATGGTAGAATGGCACCGTAAGTTTACCCTCTCTTTTGCATGTATACTGCTTTTTCTTATAGGTGCACCTTTGGGGGCGATTATACGCAAAGGCGGTCTGGGTATGCCATTGGTGATAGCGGTTGGCTTCTTTGTTGTGTTCCATATCATTTCTGTAACCGGCGAGAAGCTCTCCAAAGCAGGCTCCGTGCCATCGTGGATAGGTATGTGGATGGCCACTGCCATGCTGCTGCCCATAGCTTTTTTCCTGATAAACAGGGCGCGTAACGATGCCCAGATATTTAACCGCGACTGGTACCTGAAACGCTGGGAAAGTATTAAGTTCTTTTTTACTCGTAAAAAAATCGCGTGAAGAAGCCTTACACCTCATATAATCTTTACTTTCTTGTTCCATTTCTTCTATGGCTAGTTGTTGGTGGTATCATGCTGCTGATGTATGATAAACAGACACTCTTCACCATGGTCAATACCCATTACAGCAGTTTTACAGATGTGGTAATGAGCGCGGCAACTCAAATGGGAGAAGCTTCCTTTATTACTATTGTACTATTGCTGTTACTGAGCCTTTCATCGCTGCGAAACTGGTGGTATTTTACCACAGCACTTATTGCTAATGTGCTGCCCACAGTCTTTACCCAACTGCTGAAGCATTGGGCAGATGCACCAAGACCTCTTAAGTACTTTAATGATGCAGCATGGATACATATACTGCCCACATGGCAAAGGCTTACAGAACACAGTTTCCCTTCGGGGCATACCTGTGGCGCATTTGGCATGTATTGCCTGCTATCCTGCCTGCTGAAGCCGGCGTATAAATATGTGGGGATCATCTTCTTTTGCCTTGCCATGCTTGTAGCTTATTCACGTATATATCTTGCTGCGCACTTCTTTGCAGATGTATATGTGGGCAGCATTGTGGGCACAGCTGTTTCCATTGTAACTTTATGGCTGATGCGTAAGGCGCAGCCATATTTTTTCAGAACGCAACCGTAATATGCCATGCCTAACTATGTACGTTATATCGTCATTGTGATAGCAGGGTCACTGCTGTTTTTCCCCATGCTGGGGCATGTACACCTGTTTGACTGGGACGAGATCAACTTTGCGGAATGTGCCCGCGAGATGATCGTATCTAAAGACTACCTGCGTATGCAGATAGACTTTCAGCCGTTTTGGGAAAAGCCCCCGCTATTCATCTGGATGCAGGTACTGGCGATGAAGCTGTTTGGCATCAACGAGTACGCTGCCCGCTTCCCGAATGCGCTGGTGGGCGTTATTACCCTGTGTACCCTTTTCTATGCCGGTAAACGCGTAGTAAACGAAAAAATGGCCACCTCGTGGGTATTGCTGTATGCTGCCAGCTGGCTGCCTCATTTCTACTTCAAATCGGGTATTATCGATCCTTCGTTCAACCTGTATATATTCCTTGCCTTCTTCCAGGTATACCTGGTAAAGGATGGACAGCGTAAAATGTTGCATGCCAGCCTTGCAGGCCTGTTCCTTGGGCTGGCAGTGCTCACTAAGGGCCCTGTAGCCATCTTAGTGGCCATACTGGGCTTTGGGGTGTACCTGGTGGTCAACAGGGGGCTACGAGGCTATAAGGCCGTCCATATAGCCGTTATAGCCCTTATGGCGCTGTTAACCACTGCCTTGTGGTTTGGCATAGAGATATTGCTGCACGGTACATGGTTTGTCAACGAATTCATCACTTACCAAATACGCCTTTTTAAGACAGAAGATGCCGGGCATGGCGGGCCTTTCTTCTACCATTTCGTGGTATTGCTGATAGGCTGTTTTCCTGCGGCTGCTTTCCTGTTCCAGTACATAGGCAAGCGTGATGGTGCGAAGGCCGAAAACAAGGACTTTACCCGCTGGATGTGGATCTTGTTCTGGGTAGTGCTGATCCTGTTTTCTATTGTTAAGACCAAGATCGTACACTATTCTTCGCTGTGCTACTTCCCGCTTACCTACCTGGCCGCGCTGCAGCTATACAGGCTATCAGAGCAAAAGGCACGGATGAACCTTGCTACGCGCATCGTATTAGTGTTTACCGGCTGCATCTGGGCTGTGATACTGATTGCGTTGCCGCTGGTGGGCCTCAATAAAGACAAGCTGATACCTTATATAAACGATCCATTTGCAGTAGGCAACCTGCAGGCACCTGTTAGCTGGAGCTATGCCGAATGTGCATGGGGGCTGATATACCTGGTTGGCATCGTTATAGCCATTGCCTGGATGCGCCGCAACTTCAGGAAGGGTATGCTATTGCTTAGCGGATTACAATTAGTGATCATACAGGTGACGATCATTCATTTTACACCCAAAATAGAGGCGTTCTCTCAAAGAGCTGCTATAGAATATTTTAAGAGCTTCAGGGGCAAGGATGTTTATGTGCATGTACTGGGCTATAAAAGCTATGCAGACCTCTTCTATACAGATAAACAACCACAGGCTAATCCTTTGTACCGGAACGAAGACTGGCTGCTCAATGGCCATGTTGATAAGCCCACTTACTTCATTTGTAAGGTGCAGGATGCCGATAAATACCGGGTATTGCCTCAATTAACGGAAACGGGGGCAGCTAACGGGTTTGTATTCTTTAAGCGGAAATAAGACGGGTTGCCCAGGTTCATAGTGTTTTCAGTTTAAGGGTGAATTGAATATGTTGTTATCATTTGCTAACAATGCTAACAGGATATTTTTTAGCAGCATACAGCAGGAATTTTTGGTTTATAGTGGTATTTCGCTGCCTTGATACAAAGTTACGCCTTTGGGTGAATGGCTTCAAAAAATAGATCGGAACCGGCAGGAATTGATCGGCAAGAAACTCTCGCAAGCATTTAATCTTTATGAAAGAAAGGTACTCATTACTTCGCTGCTAATAATTTAAGATTGTAACAATAGCCGCAATAAAAAAACTCCCGCTGTACAGCGGGAGTTTAACTTTTATGAAAGAGTGGAGGTATTAATGAACTAATACGATCTCACCTTTTTGTTCCATTGATTTGCCTGCGCATTTGTAGCTGAGGAAGTAGTAATAAGTACCCATTTCCAGTTCTTTACCGTTCATGGTACCATCCCAGCCCTGGCCAATGTTCACAGCTTCATAAACTGTCTGGCCCCAGCGGTTCATTACTTTCAGCGTGCGGATCTCTTGGTGGCCCATGATGATCGGGTGGAAGTAATCGTTCTTACCATCGTGGTTTGGACTGAAAGCAGTAGGGAACAATACCTCGCAGCATGGCTTGGTTTGCAGTACCTGTGCTTCTGTGTTCATACAACTATATTGATCAGTAACCGTCAGTTTGATGCTGGCAGTATCCTGGTAATCGAGGTGGCCATAAGCAATTGGCAGGTTGTTATAGATATCGAAGAAGCGTGCCGGTGTCCAGGAATAAGTAGATCCTGAAGCTATGGTATTAGCTGTGAACAACAGGCTATCGTCGTAGCAATAAGGACCTGTCTTTTTATCCAGTGTAAAGGTTGCATCCGGTTTAGGATGTACGTTTGGCGTATCTACATAAGTAACGTTACATACACCGTCAACAAGGCGCAGCTGGATGTTCTTTTTGCCCGGAGTGCTCCAGGTAACACCATAAGGCCCCTGGTCTGTAGAAGCATTACTTACTACACCACCATCAAAATCCCAGAAGAAGGAGTCGATAGTAGGGGTGTAATAGCTCAGAGATATCTGAACACGCTGGTTTTCGCATATCCTGTCGCCGCTTTCTATTATAGCTACCGGTTTGGCATCTACCTGTATTTCCTGTATATATTCAGGGCTGTGGCAGGTTTCGATACCTACAGATAATTTGATACTGTGTTTGCCGGCGCTATCAAAAGCAACTATTACAGTATTAGAATCTTTTGACATTGGTACCGCATCAGCAGGGTAATCCCAATTGTAACCAGAGGTAGGGAAGGCACTACCATAGTAGCCCAGCATTACTGTATCGCCCTGGCAGATCTCTGTACGTGAAGGCAGGATCAGACCATTAGGCTTGCGGGCCACCACTACATCTATCCTGGAACGATCACTTTCGCAACCATCAACCGTTTGAGTAACATAATATTGGAAAGAATCGAGCTTAGTAGTATTAGGCGTAGGCGCTACCTGTGATGGAATACCGCCCGTTGGTTGATAATACCATTTGAGTGGTTTTTGACCATTTGCAGACAACTGGGAAGCAGTTGAATTTTCGCAATAATATATAGGTGTAGTAACTATCGGTGAATTTGGCTTTGGCGCCGCACGATAGTGGATATTGGTACGAGGGCTAGGGCAGCCGTTTACCGTCTGGCTTACCCAGAAATCCGCCTCGTTGGCAGTAGTGGTATTAAAATATGGCACGAAAGGCAGCGGAGAACCGCCTGTTTGTGTGTAATAATAGTTGAACGGAGCGCTACCGATTACTGTTACCGGAGTAAAAGGATCGTTAAGACAGAAATCTACCTGGCCATCAATCAATGGTGGCTTAGGATCTACTACGCCGATCTTTACACCTGCAGGTGCAGAAGTAAGTGTACCATCTGTTACAGTAACGGTATAGTTACCGGCATCAGAAGGCTGCATATTACATTTAGTACGTTGATATGGCGGATCGGTAGGACCGGGTAATAATACATTACCATTCTGATCGTAGAAAGTATATACAGGATTGTGTATGTATGTATCGCAAGCAGCAGTTATAACTACACATTCGCCTTTACAAACAGGATTTGGGGTGACCGTAATCTTCGGTTTGCGGGGCTCCGCTTTATCAAATACAAGATATCCGTCCCATACAAAAGGTGCAGTTGCACTGCCATTAACACCAGCAGAGTTAGGCATATTACCAGTCCAAGTAGCACCTGTATTAAGTGTTATATTAGACGTTGTATAGGTCGTTGGAGTAGGTAATGTAAATGGAGGACCACCGCCACCAGTACCCACATAAAAGGAATCATCTATTGATAACGCAAATCGCCGGGTTTCACCAGGTGCAATAAATCCGTAAGTATTTGTTATGACAGATATTACTGCATTAGCTGTGCCGGTAATTGGGCTTATTGATGAACCGCATTGAGTCCAACCGGTAGATACCCGAACATCTGGCGATACTGTATTATCATTTTGGTCAGGAGTTGTTGTTTTTGGATCAGGTGCAGACCATAAGGTGTACGTACCACCGTTTTGCTTTGCGAAAATATGAAGGTTCCCGACTTCGATTATTTTTACAGGATAAGTATTATTATTAGTAACCACAAACGTAGCAAACATCGGTGGAGTTGCGACTGGAGGGCCGTTAAAGAGCAAAGCATTGGTCACAGGATTGGTTGTGTATGTTGTAGTAATCGTCCATGGCTGTGCCAATGCCGAAAAACTACTACAAGCTGCCAACAGACCCAGAGCAAACCTTGAGGATAACTTTTTTATCATGGGTTAATTTTTCTAAAAAACCGTTTAGTAAATACCGAAATAGCCCCGCACAGGGCATACCAGCTAATTTTCACACCTTATTAACTAAAAGACAGGTTTCCACCGCTAAAACGTTGGTGTACACAGGCTTTTAATTGACATGAGTATGACATTGGCTAATAATGGTGTTAAAATAGGAATAATTTTTATTTCCGCAAAGCTTTTGTTAAATAATTAGAACGGTTTAATAGGTTTATAATGAAGCAGGTGTGTGTGGCCCCTCTATCTCCCCTGAAGGGGAGGACGTGTGGTTGTGGGTTTCCCGCTTCCTCTTTTTGTCATTGCGGGCCTGACCCGCAATCTACTGATGGCGGTAGCCATATGTGTGTCGTTTTTTTGCTTTGCGCAAGGTTTGCCCCTCTATCTCCCCTAAAGGGGAGGATGTGTGGTTGTGGGTTTCCCGCTTTGCGCGGGAATAGTAGATGCCTTGTCGGGGCAAGGCATGACGGAATTTAAAATTAGACGTGGAGGATGTGTGGTTTGGGGTTATAACCCTGTTAAAAACTGCATGGTATCTACGCCATCGGCATAATCTGCGAGTCCGGGGGTCTGGGCTTGTCCGAATGGTAATAGTCCTTTGCCTACGATACATTGTATATCACCGCCGTTTTGCAGCTCGGCTATTATATCGGCTTTATCATCATAATAGCGATAATGTAGAACGGATACTGCGGAAAACGGTACCTCATTCTGCACTACCAGCATACTGTTATTGCTGAGGTAAGGAACCTTATTGAGCAGGTAGATGGCCAGGTAATAATCGAAATTGTTCTTGTATTTATGATGGTAGATGAGGTCGCTGTATTTATTGCAGGCGTCTATCAGTTTGGTAAGATCATAACCCTGAGGAACGCATACCTGGGTAACATTGCGGCAACCGAGGCCAAAGTAAGAAAAGATATCATCGGCTAGCCGGCTTAGTTCTTCTTCTGTTTCGGTACCATCTAAAACCGCTACAGAAGTACGGTTCCGGCGGATGATGTGCGGGTATTTGGCAAAATATTGTTCGAAATAGCGTGCGGTATTGTTGCTGCCTGTTGCTATGTAGGCATCGCAGCCTTTGAGCACCTCTGCAATAGTTATCTGCTCTGCTATGGAAGGTTCTTTTTCTACCATCTTATCTATAAGATGCTTCATCAGCATGGTGTCTTTAGACGATAGCTTCAGGGAGAGCCTATGGCCGGATACGAAACCGCAAAGCAGATCGTGAAAGCCCACGAGGGGTATGTTGCCCGCCATTACCATGCCTACATGCTTTTGCTGCACGCTTTGTACAGGATAAGATGCAGCCCATGTATTTAATTTATCTGCATCCAGGTATTGGGTGGCGATGTTGCGGGTGGCCAGTTCTATATTGCCGGGGGTAAACCAGCCATTGTTGTTTATTGCCAGTTCTTTGGTGAGTTGCCATGTATCATCATCAGATAGCATATATTGTCCGAGCCAGCTCAATACCTCAATTCTTTTTTCTAATGGCAGCATGCGTATTAAATTTAGGTGCGAAATTGTAACTTTACGCGCAGAAAAACTAAAAGAAGATCTTATGGCGATCAAAATAACAGATGAATGTATCAACTGTGGCGCGTGTGAACCTGAATGTCCGAATAACGCAATATATGAAGGTGGAGTAGAATGGGCGATTGCAGATGGTACAGCCGTAAAAGGCAGCTTTACCCTGATGGATGGCAGCGTTACAGATGCGAATGCCAAACATGAGCCTGTAGCAGTAGATACCTATTATATAACACCTAATAAGTGTACCGAATGCCAGGGCTTTCATGAAGAGCCGCAATGCGCTGCAGTGTGCCCGGTAGATTGCTGTGTGCCTGATGAAATGTACCGCGAGACAGTAGAAGAACTGCTGGCGAAAAAGGAAAAATTGCACCTGTAACAGCAGGTTGTTATAAAAAAGAAAACCACCATCTATAGATGGTGGTTTTCTTTTGAACGGATATTGCCCGCCTTATTTTTGAGTATCTTCTACCTTCTTCCAGCTGGCATCTACCTTAGCAAAGGAATCGACCTCGGTAGCCAGTTTATTAAAGAAATACGGGCCAAAATGTGCGTTGGCTATCTCTTTTTGTTTACCATTGATAGTAATAGTGAAATAGATGCCCGGAACATCGGTAATGCGGTTTTCGTATAGATTTTTACAAGTATCTACCCGGTATTTTGCAAAATCCTGAAGTACAGCAGCAGCCTCTGCAGCCCCCAGGTTTTTTTCATAGATGCCACTGTATTCTGTGAACTGCTTGCCATCGTAACGCACCAATCCATTATCATATACCTCTATAGAATAAACGGGACAACGACCAAAACATGCAGTGCGGTCCATCTTTACATAAGTAACAGAAGGATGTTTTGTAGTAGCCTTTTTAGCAGCGCAGGCGCTTAAAGACACAATTGCCAGCAATATCAAAAGAATGTTTTTCATCATTATTATTATTTTACGTCGCCAAAGATAATAGAATGATCTTTGAAGGGCTTTTAAATCTTAGAAAACAAATTTGCTGCCAAACACCATGAATAATGAATGGCTATACAGACTGGCTTTAACAAATGTAAAATTGGTAGGCCCCATTACAGGGCGAGGATTGATACAACACTACGGTACCGCATCGGCTGTGATGCAGGCACCACTGAAGGACCTGAGGCATAGGGAAGGAATAGGGGAGATAAAGGCAAAAGCTTTTAAAGACCCCGTAGTGATGGAAAGAGCCGAAGCAGAATTAACATATATCAGCAAGCATAACATTACGCCCATCTGGATAGATGATGATGCCTATCCACATAGATTAAAAAATTGTGTAGATGCGCCATTGGTGCTTTATTATAAAGGCAATGCCAACCTGAGCGCCGGTAAAATGATAGCCATAGTGGGTACACGCAAGCATACAGATTATGGCAGGCAACTTACAGAAGAACTGGTAGAAGGCCTTGCTGAGCAGGAAGACATCATTATAGTAAGCGGGCTGGCCGATGGCATAGATACCATAGCACATAAAGCAGCCATACAAAAGGGCATACAAACAGTTGGTGTGCTGGGGCATGGACATGATAAAATGTACCCCGCGCATAACAAAACACTTGCCAAAGAAATGCAGGGGCAGGGTGGTGTGCTTACAGAGTTTCCATCAGGAACGATACCCGATAGGGAGAACTTCCCGATGCGGAACCGCATAGTGGCAGGGATGTGCGATGTGACGGTAGTGGTGGAAAGTGATATCAACGGCGGATCACTGATAACAGCAAGGATAGCAAGCGGCTACAACCGGGAAGTAGCTGCCTTTCCCGGAAAGGTAACCGATAAGCGCTCTGCCGGATGTAATGAACTGATAAAATCGAACATAGCAGGTATGATCACCAATGCGGGCGACCTGCTGGAGATGATGAACTGGGGCAAGGCAAAGAAGAAACCCGCTGTACAAAAGCAACTCTTCATAAACCTGACAACAGAAGAAAAAATGCTGATGAGCCTGCTGGATGGTAAAGATGCCGTACACGCAGATGAACTGTATCGCGCAAGCGGTATGAGCAGCTCTCAGCTGGCTGCTATATTATTACAACTGGAAATGCAGGGGCTGGTGAAGACCTTGCCGGGGAAGATGTATAAGGTAAGCTAACCAGTTATTTCCGGGCGTTTTCAAAAAGCTTCAGGAAATCTTCCCGAACGCTTTTGGATACCGGAATGGTTTGCCCATTGGACATGGTGATGATACCGGTTGTTTCGTAGCGTGCAACGTAATTAAGGTTTATGATATAAGACCTGTGTACCTGGTAAAACAGGTTATTGTTAACCAGTTGCTTGTATTTGCCAATATTATAAGAACTAAGGACCTCTTTGCCGCTCTCTACAATACGTGTATACCTTTTTAAAGCTTCGATAAATATAATGTTATCCACTGTTACATAATCAATGCCCTTATGATTAGGTATCCCAATTTTATTTATGATACTCTCTGACCTTTCCGGCTTAGACACCTTTGCTAGTTTTCTGTTATCAATACGCTCCAGTGCTTTGTTGACCGCCTTTGTAAGCATTGCATCCTTAACGGGCTTAACGATATAACCCATGGCGCCAACATTAAATGCATCCAGCGCGAACTCAGAATGTGCAGTTACAAAAATGATCTCGCAATTGAGTTCGGGGACTAAGCCCAATATATCTAACCCACTTTTTTGGGGCATGGAAATATCAAGGAGCAGTATATCAAAATTATTTGCGCGCAAAGTATTCAATGCATCCTGCCACCTGGTGAAGGTTGATAGGATATTTATATTGTTGTATAGTTCCTTTATACTTTCCGATAACAGCTCTATGGCCTTTGGCTCGTCATCTATAATAACGCAACTATAATTTTTCATGAAGATAATTTATGGTGATTGTTACTGTAGTTCCCGTTAAAGGTTCTTTTTTATCAAGATAATGTATTTCAATATTTACTTTTTCATAGGTATTGAAAATAGTAACCAGGTCTTTTACCAGGTCTGTGCCGTAAGATGGATTTTTCCGGGTTGCAGCATCATTAATAGATTTAGCATGTTCGCGGCCAATGCCATCGTCATCCACGATGCAGATCAGTTTGTTGGCAGCAGGTTTATTGAAAATTATTTTTAGGTGGCCGATGGTTTCTTTATGAAACAGCCCATGAATAATAGCGTTTTCTACCAGCGGTTGCAATAGCAGTGAAGGCACCAACTGCGTATCTGTATCAATCTTTGCATCAATGATAATGTCATAAACAAACCTATCCTCAAAACGAGCCATTTGCAGCTGTATATAATTCTTTAGGTTTTGTATCTCTTCTGCAAGCGTGATATATTTTTCTCTTGAAGATTTAATGTAAGCCCTGAGCAAGTCTGAAAAGGAAGATATGTGCTCGTAAGCTTCGTCCATTCGTTTTTTCTTTATAAAGTAAAGGCCGGTACTTAAGGTGTTGAATATAAAATGGGGATTGATCTGCGCGTAAATCGATTTCAATTCCAGCGCGAGCTGCAGGTTTTTCAATTCCAGTTTTAAATTCCTTTGGCTGTTTTTTTGATTTACAGTTCGTCTCGTGATGTATGCAGTTACACCTAAGGCAGATAGTGCGAGTATTATTGCAATGAAAATAAGAAATACAATACCGGCAGTTGTTTGCCACCATTTAGGTATAACATAAATCACTATCCTGATGGGATTGCTGCGCCAAAGATCATCGCCGGCAATAAGGTATATGCAGTGGTAGCTGCCTGGAGAAAAATAGGGGAGATGAAGCTCACGGCCGTTCAGTATGTTAGGTTTGGGGATAATACTGTCTCTATAGTAGCTATATCTTACAGCGCCGTTTCCTGAGGGCCTTACCAGGTCAAATAAAAGATTTGTATTCTGGCTGTTTAGCGTAAGCGTGTCACCGCTCAGAATGTTTTTTGTTATACCATTGCAGGAAAGCACCAATTTATAATTATCGGCAGATGAACCTGTAAATGTAAGCGGCAGGCTATAATTGCCATTTTCTGTAATTATCAATACACTATCCAAAGAAACGATCGCGTCATATACATGGGTGTAATTGCTTTCTTTGAAATTGCTATAGAGTACAGGCGTTGAAAAATTCCCCCGCCCCTTAATATTCAGAGATGCAACACCGAACTTTCCTGCAATAATTAGCTTATTTCCATTGATCAGGGTTTTGAAATTAGTGAGCTGGTAGTTTTTCAGCAGTTCGCGGAATGTGAAATTTTTAAGGTCGAAGGCAAATAGCTTTTTATAATCCTGCACTATGATATTGCCGAATTTATTATCTACCAGTATCTTTTCTATTTTTTTAATACCAAGTTCTTCGAGCAGCTCTTTAGTAAACTGTATCGGTTCCCATCCGTGCTTATAATAAAACAAGCTATTTTCACCATATACCCAGGTAACGGCATTTACAGAGTCGTAACACAATCCTTTTAAGTGGCCAGGTATTACCTGTTGTTGAATTAATGTATCCTTGTTTAAAAAGAAATGCATTAATCCTTTAGTCTTTGACACAAACAGGTAGCCCATATTTTCGGCCAAAGAGATACCATCTATAACCGGCCCTTCATTAGCAAAACTATAACCATTGGTTTCTGACGGTTTGTTTTTTTCGTTTTGTTTAAAAAGTTTTATTCCTTCGTATAAAGGGGTGGTTTTGTAAGAATTAATATCATAGGTAAAAAGCCCCTGGGTTGTTAGCAGCAGTACTTTATTGTTATTTAAAGGGATTACCTTTTCAATATTAGAGAAGGATAAACTTTTAAATGTATAGGTACCGGAAGGGCTTTTGATGAATAGCGTTTTCTCTATCTTGTTCCACCAATATTGATTTGCAAGCCGGTACTGCCCAATATATTTATAGTTTTCAGGCACCCATGTTTTTTTTAATGCCGGTGAATTATAGTTTAAGTAAAGACCGTAATCCATGCCGCCGAAGCATAAGCCCCAGAAACGATCGCTATAGATACCGGGGAGTACCTTTTCAGAACCTGGTTTTGCAACAACTGTATTTATATCATATTTCGACAACCTAACCAGGTCCCGATTATAGATATATACTGCCTTATTCGTGGATATATACAATTTGCCTTTATTGAAGTAGGCAGTGTGTATATTTTCTGTTTTGTCGGTAGATAAGGGGATGTAATATTGATCAGATGTTTCTGTATTTAAAACATGCAGGCTGTTCCCGGTACCGAATGATACAACCATAGAGGACACAACAATATACCTGGTACGGATGCTGCTATCTGTGCTATAATCCTGATTGCTATGTGCTACCAGCTTATAATTATTGCCCAGGCTAAACAGGCTTTTTTTGTACACGTTATGATCGGACAGGCAAAAAAGCTCATTATGATCGTTAATAAGGTGGATAGAATTAGGTGTATTAAGATCGTCAAGACTGATGTGTCTTATGGTATCATGATGTTCCAGCCATAGGGTATTAAGATTGCTGTAGCCCTTTGATGATATAAATGCAATGCCGCTATCGGTTTCTGAGAATACCTGAGGGTATATATAGATATCTGGCCCCGGAATTATTGCCTTTTTATAAACATCGTTTTTTATATAGCCGATGGCATAGGCCATGTTTAATAACCACATCCTGTTTTGCCTGTCTTCGTAGAGCGACCATACATCGTTTGTTGGCAGGCCATCTGAGATCTCAAATGTTTTGAAAGAGTATCCATTATATTTTGCAACACCATTTGACGTAGCAATCCATAAATAACCAAGCCTGTCTGTAGTGATGTAATAAACCTGGTTGGATGGCAAACCTCCACTAATGCCAATATTGAACTGCTGGCGTGCGTGGCAATGAAGACTTACCATAAAGATGATAAGCCAGGAAAAAAAGTTTGCAGATGGTCTCAATGGTTATTAAAGAAATAAGGGCCGCACTTGTGCGGCCCTTAAAATAAGCATAATATTAGTTTTTGATCATTTTTTGATATTCTGATGAAGTGCCATGTTCGGCTTTAAGTATATACATACCAACAGGAAGGTTGCTTACATTGATAACAGCCTGGGTGGTATTGGCTTTGATCTCGCCAGTTTGCAGTACTTGTCCGGCGCTATTTGTAAGTGTCCAGGTGGTTTTACCCCAACTTGCCGGTATGGTAATCTTAACCTCGTTAGTAGCGGGGTTAGGGGTAATAGCGAGGCTAGATCTTCCATTTACCTTATTTACGCTATTTGCGATTTTAGGCTGGCCATTGAACGCGTTTCTGCAAGACATAGCACAATCAGTTGCACCGTCGTATATAGCTATATCATCTATTGTTCCGTTGAAATAATACGGATTAATTGTGTTATCGCCACCTATGAAAAGATCCTCTATTGCCGGTGGGCCATATTGGTTATTCCATGGATTATCATACACTAACATGCCATCAACAAACAATCTCATTCGGCCAGCTACCCCGTCATAGCTTGCAGTTACACAATACCATTGCCCGGCGGCTATATATTGATTCGTTGGTGAGGTTGCCGGACCATTTAGCCAGGCAGCCGTTGGCATAGGGTCAATACCTGCTGCACCAGCCGTAATGTTTTCATGGTAGGGGTCTACGGGCGCGGTACAGTTATTATTATCGTAGATATTATCAGTAAATAGTAGGCTATAGTGATTAGGGCCAAATTGTGCGCCACGTTTTACGATAATATTTCCCTGGCAGTTACCGGCATAAAAACCATCAGGCTTAAATACGGCTCGTATAGTCCAGGATTGAAGATCTAAGATAGGACTGGAAGCAACTTGTATATAATCTCCTATGCCGTTAAAGTGAAGCGCAGTATTGACAAGTCCATTTTGTCCGGGAGCAGATACCGGCGTGCCGGTAGGTACACCAACCAAACCATTAATATCATCTACATAAGGGTTATTTCCGTTGTTGCCATCGAAACCCCAATGGGCAACGGGTGTAGGGGCGGGCATCTGACTGTTACATTGTGCGCAAAGTTCAACCAATGCGGGAGGGCAGTACATAGCACCATCATACAATTTAATATCGTCAATGCGGCCGAAAAAATTATATACATTCGGACCTAATGGATTGTCGCTGCACCCTATGAATAGATCATCTGCTGAGGGCGCACCATATCCGTAAGGATAATTTTTGGAAAATACATGGTGGTTTTCGACATAAAGGTCCAATTGCTGTGTAGTTGCATCGTAGGTAGCTGTAACACAATACCATTTGTTTACAGAAAGAATGGGGTTTATAGAAGTACCGGGTGATGGAGGATTATTCAGCCAATCTGTTTGAGGAAAAGGACATGAGCCGGCGGCATTCGTAGCAAATACTTCAACACCGGTGAACTTATTACAGTCATTATCGTAGGCGTTATCAAAAAATTGCAGGTCGTAGTGATTAGGGCCAAATTGTGCACCTCTCCAGAAGATTGCATTGCCCTGGCAGGTGGCAACGTTCCAGTCGTCTATTTCCACTACTGCTGTAATAGTCCAGGATGTAAGATTCATTGCCGCCTGATAAGGAACTTTAATGTACTGCCCAATTAACCTAACAGCAGTATTAGGGGTACCATCTCTGCCCGGAACGTTTGTTAACGTTGATGGGGTCGTAGTCCCTGCAGCGTAGGAAGCTGCAGGCCATCCATTAATAGATTCTGTTAAATTGCCGCCTGTAAACTCCCAGTGTGCTACCAGATTTGGCTGCGGTCCGGTACAAGGATTTCCTCGTCCAAATACGTTAAACGATGTCCCTAGTAAGAGCAAGGAATACATGATCTTTTTCATTGGTTTGGTTTTTTGAGTGAACTAATGAAATGAAGGTACCCCGTGAAATAACCAGTTGTTTATGACCTGTAATGGAAAGTCTTTCTCATTAAACGAATAGCCTGTAATTGGTAACCAAACAAAAAAAGCAGGCATAAAAGCCTGCTCCATTTTTTATAAAGATTTATGTGGTGATTATTGCATTATATCACCTTCTATATCAAAATCATAAGCCTTTGTGATCTTTACCTGTACGAATTCGCCGGGTTTTAAGGGTTTGGGGGTATTGATGATTACCTCATTGTCTACTTCCACACTATCAAACTCGGTACGGCCCAGGTAGCGACCTGATTCTTTTTTATCAACGATCACCTTGAATGTCTGGCCTACTTTTTCCTGGTTCTTTTCGTAAGATATTTCCTGCTGCACTTCCATGATCTCCTGTGCGCGGGCTTCTTTTTCTTCAGCAGGTATATTATCTGTGAGGTCGTAGGCAGAAGTGTTTTCTTCGTGCGAATAAGTAAAGATACCTACACGATCGAGGCGTACATCTTCAAGGAATTGTTTCAGCTGATCCACATCATCCCTTGTTTCGCCGGGGAAACCGGCTATCAATGTGCTGCGAATAGCAATGCCCGGAACCTTATCGCGGATGGCAGCAACCAGGTCGTAGATCTCCTGTGTTTCCATCTGGCGTTTCATAGCCTTGAGCATATTGTTAGATATATGCTGCAAAGGCATATCCAGGTAGTTGCAGATGTTCTCACGCTCGCGCATTACATCCAGTATATCCATCGGGAATTTGGAAGGGTAAGCGTAGTGCAGGCGTATCCATTGCAGGCCGGGTACATCTGATAAATGTTTCAGCAGGTCGGCCAGCGCGCGTTTTTTGTATATATCCAGTCCGTAGTAGGTAAGCTCCTGCGCAATGAGCATGATCTCCTTTACGCCCATTGATACCAGTTTCTTTGCTTCTGCCACCACCTCTTCAATGGTTTTAGAAACGTGGCCGCCACGCATTAGCGGGATAGCACAAAAAGAGCAGGTACGATTGCAACCCTCGGATATTTTCAGGTAAGCATAGTGCTGAGGAGTTGCCAGCAGGCGCTCACCCAATAGTTCTGATTTATAATCTGCATTGAACTGTTTCAGGATCAGGGGCAATTCCATGGTGCCAAACCATGCATCCACCTCCGGTATCTCGTTCATCAGGTCGTTGCGATAGCGTTCGCTGAGGCAGCCGGTAACATATACCTTATCCAGCCTGCCATCGCGTTTCAGTTCTACCTGCTCCAGGATGGTATTAACGCTTTCTTCCTTGGCCTTATCTATAAAGCCGCAGGTATTTACTACCACGATATTATGATCGAGCTTGCCGCTTTCGTGGGCTACCTTAATGCCATTCGCATTCAGCTGGCCGCTGAGTACTTCACTATCCACCATGTTCTTGGAGCATCCAAGCGTGATGATATTAACCTTGTCCTTCTTTAGTTTTTTCGTTTTCACTAATCAATATTTTAAGTACAGCACTACTTTTTGCGGCAGAATATACGGATGGGCACACCACTGAAATTGAAGTGGCTGCGCAGCTTGTTCTCTAAAAAGTTCTTGTATGGTTCCTTGATCGCCTCGGGATAATTGGCAAAGAAAGCGAACGAAGGTACTGCTGTAGGTATCTGCGATATATACTTGATCTTCACTGCGTGGCCGCGCGTCATTGGTGGCGCAAAGCGCTCGATCTCCTTCAGCATAATATCGTTGAGCTGAGAAGTAGGGATACGTCGTTGCCTGTTATCATACACCTCCAGGGCTTTCTCCATTGCCTGGAAAATGCGCTGCTTTTCTGTGGCAGATGTAAAGATCACTGGTACATCTGTGAAAGGAGCAATACGTTGCTTCAATGCCTTTTCGTAATCGCGGGCGGTATTGGTTTCCTTCTGCACAGTATCCCATTTGTTTACCAATATCACCACACCCTTACCTTTACGTGTAGCAAGGCTGAATATGTTTACATCCTGCACGGTAACGCCCACCTCAGCATCTATCAGCAGCATACAAACATCGGCCTCATCCATAGCACGGATGGCGCGAATCACAGAATAGAATTCCAGGTCCTCATGCACATTCTTCTTTTTGCGGAGCCCGGCGGTATCGATTAATATAAACTCCTTACCAAACTGCTTGTAATGTGTGTGGATAGTATCGCGTGTAGTACCGGCAATATCTGAAACAATGGTACGCTCTTCACCAACCAGGGCATTCAGCAAGGTAGATTTACCCGCATTGGGCTGGCCTATGATGGCTATTTTAGGTATGTTTTCCTCTTCCTCATCCACCACAGCATCATCAGGAATGAAGTTCACTACCTCATCGAGCAATTCCCCGGTGCCGCTACCGGATATAGATGAAATAAAGAATATATGATCGAAACCAAGTGAATAGAATTCTGTTGCCGCCAGTGCGCGCTCGGAATTATCTACCTTATTTACTACCAGCAGCACAGGTTTGTTACCACGCCTTAGGATACGGGCCATATCCTCGTCCTGGTCTGTAATACCGGTAACGGTATCGCAAACAAAGAGTACCAGGTTTGACTCATCCATGGCTATCTGTACCTGTTTACGTATTTCTCTTTCAAAAACGTCCTCTGAGTTCACTACAAAGCCACCTGTGTCTATCACATTGAAATTTTTACCATTCCAATCTGCAACACCATACTGGCGGTCGCGTGTAACCCCGCTTATATCATCTACAATTGCTTTCCTTTGCTCCAGCAACCGGTTAAAAAGGGTAGACTTTCCTACATTGGGCCTCCCCACGATCGCTACGGTAAATCCCGGCATATTTAAAAATTAGTGTGCAAAGGTACTATTATAATTGCAGCTATACGTATTATAGGGTTCAGTAAATTATAATGGAATAATTACATTTGCTTAACTGTAAGTTAAATTGCTGTAAATGAAAAAACTACTACTGTTTGCATTCCTTCTGATAGGGATAGGTTTTAGCAGCCGTGCTGCTGTGGGTGATACTACCTGGGTACAGGCGCATAGTGATGTACAATTCACTCATTACGGGGATTTTGATACCGTCGCGGTATTTCCCAGCGATACCAGTACAACGATATACCGCAAAGTGTATATGATATTTACGTTGGGAAAATATCAATGTCCCGGAAATCCCCAATATTGTGGTGACTGGGATTACACAGTAAATACCTACCTGATGACTAAAGGAGGTGATACTGTACAATTAGGACGGCTGATCACCCCGTATGCTAATGTATCCTATGCCCGTTTCCCGTGGACATGGAAGGAGCATTATGTATTTGATGTAACAGATTTTTACCCATTGATGAAAGATTCAGCAACGGTACGCGTAAGTTATTCAGGTTATAGCTGGGGCTTTAATGGTGATATTAAATTTGCATTTATTGAAGGTACACCAGCAAGAAATGTTTTAGGCGTAAACAGGCTGTGGCATGGGTATTTTGCTTTTGGTAAAACGAGTGACCCTATTGAGAGTCATATGGTTGCTATGAATGAAACAGCACCCGCAAATACAGCATATGCCAATCTGCGATTTAATGTAACAGGCCATGGTTCTGACGGAACAGGCTGTGGTGAGTTTTGTAAAAAATACTATCAGGTTAAGTTAAATGGATCTCAAATAGCTCAGACAGATATTTGGAGAGACAATTGCGGTAAGAACCACTTATATCCTCAATCTGGTACTTGGATATATGAACGTGCTAACTGGTGTCCGGGCGACCTGGTGCATACGAATATACATCCGCTGGCAGGTATCACCGGCGGCACTAATTACAGTGTTGATATAGATTTTGAGCCATATACAGATAATGGCAGCGCTGGTTATGATGTGGATGGTACTGTTATATATTATGGTAGCTATAATCATGCAGTTGATGCTGATCTGACAGATATAGTTTCCCCTAACGATCATGAAATGCACTTCAGGGAAAACCCTACGAACAGCAAGCCGGTGATAATGGTGAGGAATACAGGCAGCACGCCCATTACGTCACTTACTATAGGTTATTCCGTAAATGACATTGCAACTTTGCAATATGATTGGCAGGGCACTATCCAGCCCTCAGACGAAGTAACGATCACATTACCGGAAACATGGGATCTGCGTACCGCAACCGGAAACAGCAACAAGTTTAAAGCAAGCATTATTGCGGTGAATGGAGCTGCTGATGAAGATGCCAGCAATAATACTTTGCAGAGTTATTTTACCGCAGCGCCACAATGGCCAATGACGATTATTGTTTCTATGACTACTAATAAAGGTAACGTAAATGGTGTCAGTGAAAATAGCTGGAAGATAGTAGATGCATTAGGGAATATCATGGCACAAAGAAATAACTGTGCTATCCAGACAACTTATAAAGACACCGTAAACCTGGGCCCCGGCTCTTATACCTTGATGGTAGATGACCAGGGTTGTGATGGTCTTAGTTGGTGGGGTAACAGCAGTACTGCCGGTGTAGGCAATTTTATGGTAAGAAAGACCACGAGCATTATCCCTTTGGCATTAAGCGGTTACTTTGGTGGTGACTTCGGTTGTGGCTTTAACCAGGCATTCAATGTAGTATGGCCAACAGAAGTGGTTAATGTAAATGCACAGAACGCAGCGATGGAAGTTTATCCAAACCCTGCAACTAATGTGGTAAATATTTCATTTACAGGTATGAGCCAGGTAAATGGTACTGTGAAAATACTGGATGCGGTAGGCAGGGTAGTAGTGAATATGCCATGCAGCAGCTATAATACGCAAATCAATACCGCTAACCTGACCAACGGTGTATATAGTGTAATATTTGTAGGCAACGATGGCGGTGATAAAATGCATACCCGTTTAGTGATCAATAAATAATCATTAAAGCAAGTTTTTTAGAAGCATAGATCTATATGGTCTATGCTTTTTTCTTGTACTAAAGATGGTTTACTAATTTTAACCCATGAGCGACAGGATAGCACGATTAAAAGAATTTTTGAAGGATAGTCCGAACGATAGTTTCCTGAACCATGCATTGGCGCTGGAATATGTGAAGATAGAAGACGACCGGGCAGCTAAGGATGTGTTTGAGCAAAACCTTGCGCAGCACCCGGATTATGTGGCTACGTATTATCATCTTGCCAAACTGCTGGAACGATTGAATGAAACAAAACAAGCCTTAGATATATATGAGCGCGGTATGGCAATAGCTAAAGCTGCCAATGATATGCACAGCTATAGTGAATTACAAAGCGCTTATGAAGACCTTGCCTACTGATATGGATTTACTGAAAGGATTTGAAACGAACTGGGCGAAACAAAAATTTGCAGGCCCAACACAAAATACGCTTGTAGCCGTTAGCGGAGGTATCGATTCTATGGCATTGGCACACCTGTTTTTGAAAGCAGGACTGCCATTTGGTATTGCACATTGCAATTTCCAGTTGCGGGGCGATGAATCGGATAAAGACGAAGTGCTGGTAAGAGAATGGGCGTTTGCGCATGATGTGCCCTTTCATCATGTGCGCTTTGAGACGAAACAGAAAATGGAAGAGTGGAAGAAAGGGGTACAGGAAACAGCAAGGATGCTGCGATACGAATGGTTTGCAGAAGTGTGCGAAGAATATAAATACAGTGCAATAGCCACCGCGCACCATGCCAATGATAATGCGGAAACCTTATTGATGCACCTGTTTAAAGGAACAGGCATTGCGGGGCTGCATGGTATACCGGTGAAGAACGACAGGGTCATTCGCCCGCTGTTGTTTGCGAGCCGAAAGGAGATTGAAGCCTATGTGGCTGCGAATGATATTAAGTATAGAGAAGACGCATCGAACGCTACGGATAATTACCTGCGTAATGAAGTACGCCATCATATATTGCCGGTGATAGAACAGGTTTTCCCAGAGGGTATTCGTCACCTGCGTGATAGTATAGAACGCTTTGCAGAAGCAGAGATCATCTATAGAAAAGCTATTGACGCAGAGCGAAAGAAACTGGTGGAGCAAAGAGGTAAGGATATATACATACCCGTACTGAAATTGCAAAAGGCAGAAGCATTGCAGACCATCTGCTATGAACTGTTTACCCCATATGGCTTTACACCGGCACAGTTGCCTTCTATTTTATCATTGCTCGATGCTGAAAGCGGGCATTGGGTAGCATCAGCTACACATAAAGTGATACGTAACCGGGACTTCCTGATAATAACAGATGCCACACCACACGCTACTGATATTGTACAAATAGAGGGTGTGCCCTGCGAGATCAGTACAGAACATGGAACGTTTCATTTTACCATAGAAGATAAACCTGCAACCATTCCTGTAGCGGAAAATATTGCCATGATAGACGCATCATTACTCAGCTTTCCGTTGATATTAAGAAAATGGGAAACGGGAGATTATTTCTACCCGCTGGGGATGGGCATGAAAAAGAAGAAAGTAAGCAAATACTTTATAGACCAGAAAGTGCCCCTGCATGTGAAGGATAAAGTTTGGGTACTGGAATCGGGGCGGCGCATTGTATGGATATGCGGCATGCGCCTGGATGAGCGTTTTAAAGTAAAAGATAAAACGCAGCAGGTAATTAAGATCGTCTTTAATCCCGCTTAAAAAGAAGGGTGCATTAGCTGCTCAAAGAAGATGCGCCCATGCGTAGGATCGAACAGCAGTGTAAACACAAAACCATATACTGCACCCCAGAAGTGGGCGTTGTGGCCAATATTATCGCTGCCATGTTTATCCATATAGGCAGAATATAACAAATAGCCGACTGCGAATAATATAGCGGGTAATGGTAGTACAATGATGTAGATGCGTGTCCACGGGGAGAAGTAGATAGCGGAGAAGATGATGGCTGCTACACCTCCGGATGCGCCGAGCGAACGGTAATAGCTATTATCCTTATGACGTATATAAGATGGGAGCGAACTGGCAACTATGCCCGACAGATATAATATCGGGAACAATAAGGGCCTGCCCAGCAAACCAAAATAAACTTCCAGCTCCCTGCCAAAGAAAAATAGCGTGATCATATTGAAGGCGAGGTGCATATAATCTACATGCACAAAGCCGCAGGTAAGCAGGCGGTAATATTCAGCCGGGCTATCCATTCTGCGTGGCCAAAGTATTAGCTTATTCAGCATATCCGCATTATTGAATGCAGCGATGGAAATGAGAACGGTTATAATTATGATGATGATGGTAAAGCTCATTAATAACAAATGTGGAACGAAAATAGCGATTAAGAATGATGATAGGGAGAATTGTTTAGGATACTGAAGGCCCGGTATACCTGCTCTGCCAGTATCAGCCGTACCAACTGGTGCGGAAATACCAGGTGCGACAAAGACCATACCTGCCTTGCCTGCTTACGGATATTATCGCTGACACCATAGGCGCCGCCTATTAACAGTACTGCTGTTTTTGTTCCCTGGTTCATCAGTTGCTGAAACTGGTGGGCCCATTGCGGTGAGGTGAGCATTTTTCCCTTTTCATCGAGCAGGATGAGGTAGTGATGCGCCTGCAGTTTTTTCAATATCAGTTCTTCTTCCTGCAGTTTTGTTTTTTCTATATCTGTAGTGGCAAATTTTTTAGGTGTTTGCAGTATCACCAGCTCAACGGGGTTATAGGGTTTTGTTTTTTGAAAATAGTGGTCTATACCTGTCTGTATAAAAGATTCATTTTCTTTACCTATTGACCAGATCTCGATGTTCATTCTAAAAATTTTCCAGGCTGAAAATAGCGTATTTACAAGGTTTTTCGGGTATTGGCGATAGAATTTTATAAAACTGTTTGTAAAATGTTACGGTTGCATTATCTTTGCACTCCCAAACAACGGGAATGGCCTTGTAGCTCAACTGAATAGAGCATTTGACTACGGATCAAAAGGTTTCAGGTTTGAATCCTGACAAGGTCACAAGCTAGCAAAAGGTTTCATGCGTCTGACGTTTGAAACCTTTTTTATTTGCACAGAATTTGCACAGGATTCATAACCCTGAGGTCGGCAGTTCAATTCTGCTTCTCGCTACACAGACACAGAGCGGCTTTCGGGCCGCTCTTTTAATTTCCTCAAAACCCATTGTTACAACATAGGTACAACAAATTAGAGTTTTTGGCTTAAGACAATCGTCGCGATAAATGAACCCAAAGCAATAATCGCTGATATAATCGCTATCCAATTAGCCATTTTAGAATGACGATTGGCCTTATCTGCTTGTTCCTTGGCTTTTTCTGCCTGTTCCCTTGTTGCTATCCAACTATCTTCTTCAAGCTTCAATCTGCGGGTTTCTTCTGCTTTTTGAGCATTCAACTTCTCAAAATGGTCATCAAATTTTTTATTCCAGCCACCATCCTTGAGTAGCATCTCGGCCTTCCATTTTTCTGTTTTAGGAATTTTAACCATATACCATTCGTCAACACCATCATCATCAGGTAGCATAAATCCCTCATCTTTATAGTGCTTGATAAAAATCAGTTCGTAGGTCAAGCGCTGCATGTCTTCAAGGCTTTTTAAAATCACATCTGCGTCGACGCTCAATTTTTTGCTTAAATATATTGATGATAATCCCTCATCAATATCAGTTTGAATTAACTCTCTGGTCAATTCATCCATTTGTCCCATGTTCAAAGGCATCTTTTATCGAGTTTTATCATTCTAAATTAGAATAATAAATAATTCTTTATTAATTCATATCTTACAACTTCCGAACACATCTATCAAATGAAACATCTGAAATTAATCTGGAAAGACCCAGTTTGGAGCAAAGTTATAGCTACTGTGATTGTAGGAATAGCCACATATATAGGGTGTGTTATTTTAGCTCAGTTCAATCATGATACAACAACCATTGCAAACTTTACTAAACTTTGGACATTTAATCTTCCGTTGTGGGTGGTCGCAATTATTGTACTTACAACTATCTTAATTCCTATTGTATACAAGCTATGTACATCAGCATTCAAATATGATGACCATACATTAGAACTCGATAAACATCTCTTTAACAAAATAATAAATACTCATTTGCCAGCAAATGGGTCAATCGATTGGTTAAGAGGTGCAGACTTTCATAATGGTTTTAGAATTGAAAACATGGATGAGCTAGATGGATTTGAGGGAAGAAAGAATGACCCGCATTTTGAGTTTTTAAACCCAAAGCTTGAAGAAATCAAAAAGCGCTTGCTTGGTGCAGTCGAAAATTTCTCCGCAATTATCGGGTTAAATACTTTTCCAGCTAATAATCCAAATTTTCAAGAAGTACCACGTAATTGGGAGCAGGATCAAATTGAAGATGTTGTCAGGTCGTTGCATACCGAAAAAGGAAAAATCTGTGATGAGTATGACAACCTTGTAAAGTCAGGTCGACGAATATTAAAAATGTGAGTTTTCCTATTTTAGATTTATGAACGTTATCACTATTGAAGATGAAGCGTTTTACGAATTATACGCTAAACTGGTTTCTGAAATCAGACACCAACTACATGTATTGCCGCGAGATAAATGGATTGATGGTGACGAAGCAATGCAAATACTCCGGATCAAATCAAAAACTACCTTACAAAAATTCAGGGATGAAGGCAAAATCAGATTTTCACAGCCTGAGCCACGTATAATATTGTATGACCGTGACAGTATAGATGCATTTATTGAAAAACACGCAAAAGATACATTCTAATGAGCGAGGAAACAGTTGACCCAATTTATAAAAAAGGATTTGAACATGGTTACTGGTTGCAGCGCGGTAACAGTAAAGACCTAGACGGTATTATTGAACGCTCTAATTACGGGCAATATAAATCAGGGTTGAAAGCTGGTAAGAAAGAAGCTGTTCGAGAAGCAGTAAGGGCACGTCTGCAAGATAATTCTGAACAATCAAAAGATATTCAAGCTGGGCTTGACGTTGATTAATGAACACTGAACTTGACTATATCCACTTCAATATATTTGGTCTAGGGTTAAGCTGCCTGGCGACTGGTACAGGAAGTATTAGCGAACGGATTAGTCGTGCATATAATGGATATTTTCACAAGATAAGCTGGGAAAAAGATTTGGCATTTATTCCCCATGATTATAAAAGCGAATTCTTATTGCTGAAAAAGAAATTACACGACGATATTGTCGATAAGATAGATAAGGAAAGAAATGAACTTAGAAGGTTACATCCTGAACTGACCGAAGACCTGATACGAGAAATATGCAACTGTACTACCGTCCTTAAAACCCTGCATTGGAAGAAGTCAAAAGCAATTGTAGAACTAATTAGTAATATCTATTTTGGTTTGGGGCTTGAATTGAAAGAACAAGGTCGTGAAAAAGTACGGCAAAACAGATAATTGTTTGCCTCACTTTTAGCATTACCCATCATAACATCTTATTTCTGCTGAAACTCTTCAAAACTCGAATAATTCTTGTGTCCTTTGCCACTTATCTTAGCTAGTTTTGTCCCGTCAATGCGACTTTGGATATAGAGATATAATTCTTCGAATTTTTCATCAGGAAGATTATAGATTGTTCTTGTTGGCGAAACATTAAAGTGTTTCTTCAATAACCCCGCAAAAATGTAAAATTTCATGTTACCTTTTCCTAGTTCGTATTCTTTATATTCATTATAGCGCTTAATAAGATGCCCGATATAGTTTGCTTTATTAGTATCATAACCAATACAGCCAGGTGGATATTTTTGCTTAACTGTTTTCTTGTTGTTGTTAATTGTTATGTTGTTTTTATCGCCAACAACTGCGTTGTTTATGTTGCTTAAATTAATTGTTTTGCCCTTAGGTTGTGGTTCTGACTTAGGATTGGTAAGAAGATAGATTTTCTTTTTGAAAACGTCCGCTTGTAGAATATCTCCTTTAGTAATTTTTGAATGGCAGTTACGGCAGAGCAGAATAAGGTTGGTCATTTCATGATTTGACGGGTTTTCATCAATATGGTGTATCTCGAAATGTCCAACATCATCGTTAGGGCAAAAGGGACAACTTGAATTTATTTCCTTCTGTAATTCTGCCCTGACTTTTGCCTCTTTCGGAATTTTGGTGCGTGTTTTTGTGTTTGTCATTTTTGTTTGTTTTTTATTGTGTAAATAATAAGAAAATTCTGCGCATTCAGAATAATGCTGATATTCTGAAGTGTAAAGTTTGTCCTTTGTTCTTTCATTATCCCAAGACGCACTTGTACAAGCCAAGCGTTCGTTTGGGAAATGAATGATACTATCTTCAAACAAGTTTATTTCAGGGCAAGCCCTGTCAAAGCTCCAATAATGGGGGCCTTTTATAATGCCTGGGCTCTCACCCTGTATTTCTATTTTTTTGGTAAAATACTTTTCTGACAGTTGACCATGATTTCTTAACAGGTCTTCCCATGTGCCTAAGCCTGGGCTGACTTCTTTATAGAACGAGAAAAGATAAATGGTATAGGCGCATCTTTGGCAGGTATTTAATAACGGGCAGCGTGGGGGCAGTTTCAGATTTGCGCTTTTTTCAAAGTACTGTGTTTTATTCATAGTGTGTTCATACTAAAATACACACTATTGAATATATAAGCGAATAATACTTATCTACATGGCTTGATATTTATGTTGACTTGAACGATATAGGATGATATTGTTTAGCTGTCTGGTTGTTAGTTCTATTCCTTCTTTTGCGCGCACGTCGTAGGGTATAAAACAGGGTATAGGGAATTTTTGAATTCCAATTAAATATTTCCAAGCAAAAAATAAAAGTGACTTAGTTCGGGTGCGACATCCGGCACCAGATACCCGTTTCATCCAATTCAATGCAGTTTAAAAAAGCCTTGTAATACAAAGGTTTTTCCGTTATAGTCGTTCATATTGCTCCCATACTGACCATCCGAATTTAGCCCCAAACAGGGTACAAAACAGGGTATATCAGTTCAATTTAGGTGTTGTACCCTATGGCTCGTCTAGTCCGAAAACTATCTGATACTGAATGCAGAAAAGCCCAACGCTGTACGACGAAGGGAATTTGCGCCTGCTGGTGCGTAAAAGCGGCTCAAAAATGTGGCAGTACCCGTATAAGTTACATGGGAAAGAAAGTGTTTATACTATCGGCCAATATCCTCTTATTAGCCTGTCTGATGCAAGGAAGGAACGCGATGAGATAAGAGCCTTAGTAGCGCAAGGCTTAAACCCCAATCGCGAAAAAGCCAGCCGCTATGCTGATAATGTCGCAACTGCCAAAAATAGCTTTGAAGCTGTAGCCCGTGAATGGCATAGCAAACAGATATGGGATAAGAAGCATACACAGGTTGTATTGCGTTCCCTTGAAAATAACGCCTTCCCCGTCATCGGTTCGATGCCGATTCATAAAATTACTGCACATGATATTTTAGAAATGCTGCGAGTGATGGAAAGCCGCGAAGCCCTTGATATGGCTCGCCGGGTCAATCAACGCTGTGTAGAAGTATTCGACTATGATAAAGAAAAGGGTAAGGAGAAACGCCGTGAAGAATTTAAAAAGCGGATGCAGCCAAAGCCAGATTTAAATAATGATAGGGGAGTGGATATTGATTAACTGCTTTTAGGCAGTCGTCCACCTTCATGTTTGAACTTATCAAGAAGTAAGTAAATGCGTATTACTTCCTTCATTAATGGGATTATAGCTACTTTGGTTCCTAAAATCTCAAAGGTCCAATCTGCCGTATGGAAAGCCCGAATAAAATGATACACGCCCTGTTCGTTATTCATGTTACCACCTACTGCTGAGGGGATAATTGTACCTGCAATTCCTTTGGAAAGATATAAATCAAGTCGTTCATCAAAATGTTCCATACAGTTTCTCATGTCCCTGTCTTCGAGAGGGTTTCCCTCTTTTATTTCAAAAGCCTCTCGTAGCTTTTCTGCTCTTAAAGTATGAACCTGTTGTTTTCTTGATGGCCAAAAATATCTTGATAGGGCACCGGCATTTATAAGGAATGTTTGAATTAAATCTATCACATATTCCGTTTCATCCTGAGTATTTGGCTTTCCGCTTTCAAGTTCATCAATAGTTATTTGTAATTGGGTCTGAGCTTCCATAGCCGCACGTGCGACAATCAGCATACTTTCGATATAAAATGCTTCATATGGGTACCAGATTTTATAGTCCTGTATTGTCATTTAATAATCCTTGGTTATCTGCGTTCACACAATATACAAACATTGTTGCGACGCTCCGTTCATCGTTTGTCTATCTATTGAGCAGATAAAATGCCCCACTTGTGGAGCGGCATTTTATCAGGAAATGGTAAGCGAAGAAAGCGGGCTTACATCGCTTAAATAATTACATTTATTTATGGAATTGAAAAAGGATGATATATGGGAGGGGTTTGAAGCAATTACATCGCTACAGTCATTTAATGATAATATGCTTCAGCAATTATATTTTAAGGATGAAGTTTCTCAGGAGATAAAGGATGATGGAAGACTTATCCAAACACTATTGCTTCATAGCTATTACGAATATGCCTTTATTGAAATTGCAATTACCCAAGCAATCTGTTTACTAGATAAAGCTCTTTCTCTTCGTTGGAAGCAATTATTTGGCAAACGACCTAAAGGTAACTTTGAGGCACTCATTCAATGGTTCTTTGATAATGGTTATTTTGAAACTCTGGAAGTAGAGCGTATACATGGTTTGCGCAAACTCCGAAATAAAAAGGTTCATAAAATAGATAATGGTGTTGGCGGAGTTGGAATCATTCATAATATATATTGGCTTTTTGATAGAATAAATGATTTGTACGAAAGCCCTGAACTTCGTAAAACCCGATTAGAAACGTATTACAGCTTGCTCCAGCAATTTGCAGAATTTGTTAGGGGCGGCGTCATCGTTTCAGTTAACGAAGTAAGGTATTTAGCTTTTTCAGTGTCACCCATTTTCTTCGATAATAAATCTGAACCTGCAATACTACATTTATTTATATCATTGATTTTCGACCCGCGAACTCAGGCTGATGGTAAAATTCACTATTCGAACCTTAAACTCTCAGTTTCAAACTGGAAATTTAATGGCAGTTGTTTTGAAGCAACTAATATTGCTGATGGCAGTGCTTTAACTATAAAAAAAATCACTGATAAAGAGAACGGCGAAAAGTTTGAAAAATGGCATAATGATTTTAATGCACTCTCAAATTCATCATTGTTACTTTTTGAGATTTTTGAACCTATTACAAAACTGAATAAAGACCTTTTAAAAGCATTTTATAAGAATAATTAAGGATTGGTTGGCATAGCCACTGACCGTAAAATTAGCCCGTGCCTGCTGGCCGGATCAAGGTCATGTCTGACGGTTTGCCAAAAAAATCCTTGCCGCTAAAGGCTGCTATTCTGTTTGGCAAAGATTCTTTTGTCAAAACCTTGCCCGCCCATTCGTCACAGGCAGGCTGGTCGCTATCAGTAGCAATGCCTCAACCTGCTACGACTAAAAAAGAAAGGAGGCTTAATAGCCCCCTTTATATTGCCCCTGTGGGCTTCACCATGAAAACTCGCTATTGTAACTCACAGGTTTCTACCACCGTCACACTGCCGTTTTGATAAGTCTTATCATGCTGCTTGCAACGGTCTTTAGCCGTCTTTTTGTTCACCTGCTCAATATAGATGGTATTTGAGTTCTTAATACCAGTGTTGGTATTGCACACGCATGTCCAGTCTTTTTTACCGCATGACGTTAATAGGAGAGCTGCACTGCATAAGGCAGCAAAATTGATTTAGCATTCATAATAGATGATTTATTAATAGTGATTATTTACGTTTCCATGTGTAGATAAAAATGGTCGGGCTGACCTGTGTAAAGACCCGTTCCCATTTCAGGGTTGTTTCGTCTAGTTGCGTAATCTTGATGGTACTCTGCAACGTGTCACTCGGTGTTTTAAGCTCAAATGCCGGATAACTATCCAGTTTCCATGTGCCGTTCTGACTTTGCGGGTCTGACGGGTCGCATTTGGTAGCCCCTGCATCAGCCGTGCAGGTCCCGTCTGCCTTGATGGTCAAAATATCATCCTTTGCACAGGACGGCATCGGGTCAGGATTGCCGGGGTCATTGGTCGTTACCGACTGGATAGCCCATGTGCCGACAATCAGTTCCTTTGGCGTTTTGCTTGGCGTGGGCGTAGGCGTTGCTGTAGTGCTGTTGTTGTCCTTCTTGCAGGCAGCAAACAATATCACGGCAGCGCAAATGCTGGAAAAAAGCTGTTTCTGTTTCATGTTCCTTTGTTTTATATATGGTTAATTTGTTTCAGTATGTTTTGCACTGTTCCCGGATGCCATTTCAGGCAGTTCCTATAGGTCGGTATATGCAATCTGTTCAATTCACCTGCTATTGCCCTGACCGTCACAAAGCCATTATCCCGCACTGCTTCAATTATGGGCTTCATTGTGATAGCAAACAAACCTGGCATTTTCTTTGTTCCGTTTTGACAGGACATTCTTACCATAGCTGCCTAGTTCAACACCGCGTCTTTTAGCCGCCTGTAGGGCTGCTTTAGTGCGTTGGCTTATCATATCCCTTTCATGTTCGGCAAATGCCGCCATGATATGCAGCACCAGTTTATTCGTATGTGGGTTGTCAACCGCTTTGAAAATCAACCCGTGCTTCCACAGGGCAGAGATAAACACCATATTCCTGCCCAGCCTGTCCAGTTTGGCAATCAACAGGATTGCGCCTTGCTTCCTGCACACAGCCAGGGCGTGGATTAACTCACGGCGGTTATTCTTGGCACCTGATTCAATCTCAATGAACTGCCCGGTGATATTAAAGCCTTGCGTTTCTGCAAAAGCACTAACCGCCACCTGCTGCGCTTCCAGTCCTAACCCGGTTTTTCCCTGCCTTTCCGTTGAAACACGGTAATAGGCAATTGCTTTGGTCAATTGTAGCGTCATTTGCAAACCCTTTGCAGGCAGGTTCAGGCTTGCTGTGTGTCAGGTATAAACGAGGGTTTATCTTTGACAAACTTTCAGTCCGGATGGTGCATTTGTGAAATTGTGAGTAGCTGAAACCTTTGCAGGACGCAAGGTGTCTGTTGGCAGAAACTATAAAATAAGGGTGGGATTGGTTTTTCTTGTCATACACACACCCTCGTTTGTATATGAACAAATTTTTGTTCTGCTTTTTTTAAGATACTTAATCCAAGACTACTGCCATTTTGAAGTGTCGAAATCACAAAAGTATTTAAGTTTAAGACAATTTGTCCGAGAGCATTTTTTGGAATATATGTTGTACTGGTTTAATAAACACACGCGATATGGGTATAAAACATACAATGCAAATAAGTGTACTTGACAATTTGTTTCAACAAAGAGAAAAAGAAATCAAGCATGCTATTGGTAATCTTTCAATAAATGATGTTAAAGAAGACGGACATTTCCATGCTTCAATTAACAGGATTAAATCAAGGGCAATACTAACACCAGTTACAATTGGTGACCCTGTAATCAAAAACAATAGGCAGGAAATGCGACAAGTTCCCTCTAATTATCAAATGATATTTGGTGGAGAACGGGCAGTTAACATCGTCACTGTTGAGTTCCCTGTAACCGGAAGTCATGAACTGTTTGAGTATAGAGCTAACGGCGGTTCGCTGACTCTTTCAAACGTTTATACCCCCGATTATAATAGTATCAGTATGGATATTGAAGTGCCGGCACTGGATAAAGTACAAGTAATGGCCGCAGCGAGTAAAGAGATTAACACGACCAGAGAATTGATTGCGCAAAACAATCCTCATGCTGAAGCGTGGTCACAGCAAATCGGTAATAAAATTGACGCAATTGCCTCTGCAAAGAGAAAAGAACTGTTAGATTTTTATAATTAGTAAACAATATTAAACATAGAATAGCATGAATAAAGAAGAACTTCGCCCAATTATAGCAGGCAGATTTCATCCCGAAAACGGTTTCTTTCACAAATGGGTAACCAAGGTGTATAGCGACGAACCAGGTTGTGAGCATGTATATGCTTTAGTTGAATTTGAGAATGGTACGATTAAAAGCGTGCCTGCCGAAGAAATTCGGTTTATAGACAGAAATTAGATGGTAATACAAATACTATAGTGTAATGGACATCAATATTACGTTGTTAGAAAAGCACCTTAAAAATTTAGGAGAGCCAGTTAATATTAAAATTGACGTAAAAGACAACCCGGGTCTTATTGGAATAATTCGTGGCGAACACCCGGAAGGCAGCCGAGTGGAATATCTCGAACCATCTGACTTTTACGATATACTGGTCGTCAACAATATTTTTGAAAAGATAAAGGTTGAACGTGATAGTTTTGAAGAAAAGCGGCTTGCTGGTCGTGTAAACGAAGTGGACGAAAATATTGAAAACTATATTTACGATACGCTTGCTAAATATATTGTTCAAATACTAAACGCTGCTGTTGCTCGGATATTTTACCCTGAAATCGTACCGTTGCAAAAACACAAGCGCGACCATTTTAGGGATATCAGGTAAACGGGCTTATTCACATTGTGTTGATTACTTGATTTTAAGGGCCTTTGAAATATGGGTAAATTGTGTATGGGTTTAATTCCGAACCCATTAAATTCATATTTCTATGGCAAAATCAGGCCAGTCATCCAAAGCGATGGCAAAACTTGCAAGCAAAACCTTGCAAAATCCAATGCCTCAAAGGCGGCAAAAAGCCTAGCAGGATCAGTATTGTCGCAAGCACCTAACAAGCCTAAGGGTAAGCGGTACTTCCTAATTCTGTTGTGAATTTAAGGGGGAATAATTCTCCCTATTTTGTTAAAAGTACTCTGTGCTGTATCATAGTTAAAAATCTATACTACCTTTGTATATATGGAAGTTAAAAAGCAAGTTCATACCATTAAAGAGGCAACAAAATCCGCTACTCAATCAAAGTCTTCAGCGACTAAGTTTTTGCAGGCAGCAGGTATTGTAAGAACACATACGACCTCAACTAAGTCTTCCTCAGCGAAAAAAAGATAGAATGTTCTACCAACCGTACAGCATTATTGGATTTCATAGCTGCGACAAAGAAGTTGGTTTACGTGTCTTAAATGGAGAAACTGATTTAAGAAGCAGTGATAATAAGTGGGACTGGTTAGCAGATGGCATATACTTTTGGGAGCAAAATCCAATACGTGCTTGGGAATATGCTGTAGAATGTTCTGAAAACAAACAGAAAAATGCCAAGAAAATTGAAACTCCATTTGTTTTGGGCGCAATTATCGAGGTGAAAAATTGTTTGAACCTTGTAGATGCTAACTCGCTCAAAATCTTAAATCAAGCCTATGATGGCCTGGCTAAAGTTATGAGGCAAGCAGGATTACCTTTACCTGAAAACAAGAGTAATAACAGAGCATTAGACCGCGCATTAATTCAATATATTCATCAGGCAAATATTGAAGAAGATCAGCCAGCCTATGATACTGTAAGGTGTGCTT
This sequence comes from Bacteroidota bacterium, assembly GCA_018267955.1. Taxonomy (GTDB): domain Bacteria; phylum Bacteroidota; class Bacteroidia; order Chitinophagales; family Chitinophagaceae; genus Polluticoccus. The sequence goes on along the minus strand of JAFDXL010000009.1, from coordinate 635,503 downwards.
TCCCCGAAGGCGGTCCCGCGTTCCCGGGCTCACATATCAGTGAACGATTGCACATTCAAATTTGTGTCAGAAATCAAGATTGTATCAAGGGCTATTTTCTGCCTCGACCTTTGAAAGAGTTTAACCCCAATTTATAAGCCAATTACTGCATCTAAGGCATCGTCTGCACTTTTATTGATAAAGCTGGACTGATAGCCTATTGTTGTTGATATATTGCTGTGCCTGTAAAGCTTTTGCAGCATCTGGACAGGTATTCTATCACCTGAAAGGTTACCGAAAGTATGACGCGATATGTGCATGGAAATGGTTTTATTAACCTTTGCCTTTTTAGCCACCTCTTTCAAATTCTTGTTAATCTGACCAAGTTTGGTTTTAATGCGAACCTGGACTGCAAAATTATCGTCTAGGTTCTGTAACTCTTTTAATTCAGGGAATACTAATCCAGTTTTATCTTTAGTATGCTTGTACTGGTTTAGTATTTGCATGGCTTTATCGGGTACTTTCAGACTATCAACCTTATTGTTTTTCCCCATCGCATAGAATAGGCGGTCATTCTGAAAATCATCCCATCGTAAACGAAAGACATCAGAAACACGCATTCCGGCAAAGTAGAAGGAGAATAACCAGATATTGCGAGCGTGGTTTTCTCTTTGGCTATCCGACAGGTCAACTGCTTCAATAGCTGTAACGTCGTCCATATTCCCGCGAACCTTTTTACTTTCTGGAAATTTAATACTGATTTTGCTCTTGCCAAAAGGATAGCATTTAGGGGTGCAAACCTTTTCTTCTAATGCCTGGCTAAATATACGACGGATTAAAGCAAGGTAATTAGAGGCGGTACGTTCCGAAGTACCTCTTTCAGCTTTTATTGAGGCTTTGAAACGTTTTATAAGAGGTATAGTAAAAGTCGGAAAAGGCAATATCTTCTTTCAGGAATTCTTTGAGGTATTTAACTCGTGGCTCTTCTGCTTGTAGCTGGTTGTATTTTTTATCCTTGCGCAAGCGTTCCAGAAAAAGGTCAGCCTGGGCAAAAACGGAACCATTCGCACTAGGTTTGATTTTCTTTTCACAGCTTTAACCGTTACGTCAGGCTGGGTTGCTTCAAGCTCTAGTGACTGATTATTTGCTTCAACTTTTTTAGCAAGCAGGTAATGATTAAGTCGGGTAGAGTTGGGGTGTGACTTTTTTACACGTTCGTTGTCGCAATCCCAATCCTTTTCATGGATATATTGTCCGGTATAAATGAATGAAGTTTTACGGTCTTTCGTGATACGAATTGCAAGCGGATAAGTTTCATTATTCTTCCGCTTTTTGCGCAGAACAATCTTTACTGATGTTCCCATGTGTAGGGGATTTAGGTACAGTAAAGATACGAAAATTGGTACAACATAGGTACAACATTTTGTGGTTTTTATTGGTTTTTAATGTGTACTGTTGAAATGAGAATACAGTAAAATAAGGTATTTCAACACATTTGAAAATATCAGAAACCAATAAGCGCAGGATTTATAACCCTGAGGTCACGGGTTCAACTCCCGTCTTCGCTACAAGAACAGCAAGCCTTTCAGGCTAAACTTGAAACACTTTTTTCTTTACTACAACTATCCTACAACAATTGATAACTAAGAATGCATGTCGGTCCTTCAAATATTAAGAGTGAGAATTGACTGTTAATCAGGGGGCTCAGGTTCAACTCCTGAAGGGGGAGGCTGATTTACAAGGAGTTACATTCGTATTTTTTTTGACCATCTGAAGCAGCAAAAGGCAGGATTAGATGTTGAGTTCAACGATGTATTAAATGATGTTGAAAATGTCATTGACCTGCTGGAAGAAATAAAATTTGGCCCCTCATAGTATTAAGTCCGAACTGTTACCATTATTTGTGTCACTTTAAAAAAGTTATGAAAACCTATAAGGAAGTAAAGATAAGACGAAAAGCGGAGCAGTAGAAACAATCGAATGCACAGTAACCGCAAATAGCTAGATGGATGCGGAACGGAAAATGAAAGCAATGTATCCAACATACACTTATCGGCATATAAGTTTGGTTGGTTAATTAAGGACATAATAGATAATAGATAACGGTTCACCAGATAAGGTGAGAGACATTTAATTTTCATTCAAAATTCCAATGTCTTTTATGTTAAACGATGGATGTAGGCCAAGTTCGTTGAAAGCTTGATTCATTAGTTGCAAAGCTGTCTGATAATCTTGTCGTGATGTCGGTTGAGGCATTGGTATCATGTAATTATTTTCGACACAACAATAAAGTTGATAAAAGATAATAGAAGAAATAATAAAGTCAATACTTGGATTTACACAAAAACATTTTACGTTTATCTCATCAAATCGTTTCGGCCTTAATTCCCTCCTATCAGTTAAGGCTTTCATTGATAACATATAGTGTTTTATTCCTGTAAACTCTATCGACAGGAACTATGGCAGGCAATAGTATGCTGTTATCGGCTATTGTATGCCCATAGGTTAAATAAAACCCATGATGCGATTCTTTTTGATATTGCTTTTCATTTCTTCCGCAGCCTATGCACAGGAAGAGAGTGACGTATTGTATCAAGGTAAGCGATACCTGGATTTAAATATCCGTTCGATTAATAAGCTGAATGAACGCGATCAAAAACTGCAACAACGGCTACTAAATAAATTAGCAAAAAAGGAACGCCGCATAACACGGCAGTTAAAACGGAAGGATTCTGCAGCTTACGTAAAGCTGCAACAACATTCGGTAAGCTTCGATTCTATCAACACACTTTCCAGGAATGGAAACAATGCGAAGGAAAAGAGTTTCGCCAACCCTTCTATCGACAGCCTTCAGCGCATTGCAGCTTTCCTACAGGGCAAATCAAACGTAGCGGGGAAAATCCATGCGTCGGAATATACTAACCAGCTTCAATCCGCCGGGCAACAGGCAAATCACAACCAATATATCTGGGGTCTTATAGAACAAAGGGCAAACAACCTGAAGAACATCAGTAAAGCAGGCCGTCGACTCACAGGCATGAACAGGCAATTGTTCTATGCCCGTGAAAAAATGAAAGTGTTCAAGGATATCAGTAACGAACCATCCAGGGCGGAAGATATGGCACTGGAGGTACTTCAGGGAGAAAAAGGCTTTGAACAATACATGCATCCTGCAAATCCAAATAGCATGGCATCCTTAGCGGCCAAGGGAGCTACTGTAACCGACCTGGAGAAGATGGGCTATCCAACGAAACGGCAGTTAACGGCAAACCTGCAAAAGAAATTTGGGAACAGCCTGGGTGGAATGCAGCAAAAAATGGGCAGCCAGATGCAGGATTATATGTTCGAAGTGAAGAAACTGCAAACGGCTAAAAGTACAGCCTTGCAAACTAAGACATCGCTTGCAAGATTAAGGAAGCCAAAGAAACCAGAGTTTAAAATAAATCCAATGCGAGGCTTGCCGCTGGCACAGCGGATAGAGAAGCAGTTTAACTGGCAGACCAGCCGGTCAACATTGGATGGTAAGCCGGCCATGTTGCAGGCATCCGTTATGGCAGGTTTCAGGCATACACCTAAACTTAGCTATGGAGTAGGTATTACTACTTCAATTGGGCTAGGACAAAATTGGAATAACCTGAAACTGAGTTTCCAGGGCTTAGGATTAAGAACTTATGTCAGCTGGCAGTTGATATATGGGGTAGGGCTGTATGCCGGTTATGAACGCATGTATAAGCAAGCTGCCTTTTTAGAGACCAAACAAGTAACACAGGAGCTTGTTCCTACCGCACATAATACAGGAACTCATTATGAATCCATATTAGTAGGTCTCACTAAAACTTATAATATCAACAATAAATGGAACGGCAGCATACAACTACTGTATGACGCATGGTGGAAAGAAAAAGGCTTAAGAAGCCCTATTGTATTAAGATTTGCATCCATAAAAAAATAACCATACTATGGCCAAACACATTATCCTAATCACAGCCCTGCTATTGGGAAGCACAAAACTTCTGTTTGCCCAAAACCTTAAAGGCGCGAATACGATTGACGCCATACATAAGCCTAATGCCTTAAAGAATGGCTCCGGTACTAATACGGTAGATGTTGACCTGTATACAGGTACGGCATCCGTCAGTATTCCGATCTATTCCAACGCTGTAGCGGGACTGGATCTTGGGATTACGCTCGACTACCTGGCAAAAGGAATTAAAGTAAATCAACTTAGTTCTTCAGTAGGCCTGGGTTGGGAGTTAAATTATGGAGGAACCATTACGCGGCAGGTGGCAGGACTGGAGGATGAAGTTACGCTGCCGACGACATTTGCCAGCACCAGTGATTCATTACAAGGGAGACTGGTGCCGGGAGCCAACAGAACGGAAGGTGACCCGATGATGGATGATGCAGATCCCGATGTCTTCACTGCGAATTTCGGAGGGCGAAGTGTAGAGTTCAGCTTTGTAAAGAATTATCTCGGTACGGTAGTAGAATGCCAGACAAGGCCGCATAGTTCCATTCATATCTACCCGGTGATGGAAGATGTAAGCGGTTCCGGATATACTAATGTGCGCAGTGGATTCGGCGCTAAAAGCGGCCTGGATTCCCTGCACGACCTGCTAGGGTTTACAATCGTTGATGAACTCGGTAATACTTTTACATTCCACAGGGGTGATTACAGGCGCAAACGATTTGGTTTTCCGGATAGTACTGTGATCTATCCGGATTCCGGTATATACTATCCCATCGAAACCTGGAACCTGACAAAGGTAGTCACCTATACCGGCTTTACGATCCAATATGATTACTATAAAAAATGGGCAAATTATTTAGAGAATGTAACGGAAACCGTATATCCGAGAGTCGGAGTTGACGAAACTAGAGCTCCTGATCCCGTTGAGATCAAAAGCCATTATTACACCGGTATAAAGACACATATAAAACGTATCACCTATCCACGTGGAGTAACCGTAGATTTTGACCTGGACAGTACCATCAACGGACGTTGCGATAACCGGACGGATTACAGGTTGAAGAATATCATTATTAAGACCAATGATGTAAATCCGATTACGTTCAGGTTGAACCAGGCCTATTTCAATACGATGGATCGTGGCCTCAATTCCATTGAATATGCCGTTCCTTCCGCCTGTTCTACTTTAGTGAGCAGCATGGTAACGACAGGGTACAATGCAGATTCTATGAAATCGGCCCACCTAGATAGAGGAACAAGGTTAAAGTTAAAAAGCATAGATAAAGTAGGGCCGGACGGTTCTACTTATGAGAACTATTTCACGTTCACATATAATTCTACTCCTTTGCCCGATCGTTTTACATCCAAACAGGATTATTACGGGTACTATAACAATAAAGCAAGCTATATGTATGTGCGGCATTTATTTCATGCCGGCGTCGTCGATACATTTTATTTATCTATTCCATATCATCACCAGGTTTCTCGTCCCACATATTCTTTTACTGCATATACTGACCCATATATTACGGATTGGGGGCAGGACAGATCATACGACTTTAGCAAAGCACAGGCCTTCTCCTTGCAAACCATAAGGAACTGTTCTGGTGGCCGGGATTCCCTTGTATACCAGGACTACCATCTCACCAATCCATCTTGTTCTTACAGCCGGTCATTTACCTATGCCAATGGAAAGATAGACCACCTGGTAGTGCCACCTGTATATAAAGGATGCAGTGATATTGATACGGCACTACAGGGAGATACATGTAATGATGGGTTATGTATTGGCAAGATCATCAGCAGGGATGGTTACAGTTACCAGAATACAACCACTACAGAATATACCTACGAAGATGGACAGCGCTTTAACCGGGGCGGGTATATGTGGTACACGGATTCAGCAAACACGCAATATAACATTGATAGTTGTATGGTCGTCTGCAACTATTTTCTGAATTCACACGAATATTTCCATAACTCCAATCACGGTTTTGGCAAAGTAACTGTCACCACGAAAGGTTATTTGGGGCAGCAACAATCTAAAATGACCACATGGTTTACGAATTTGATGTTCAAAGACGCGTCGAACAATGATACCTCCTGCATGACGGCTATCACAGGTGAACAATTCCATACTATGCCGCCCAGCCTTCTTAAGTATAGGTTAGGCTTGCCAATAAAGACGGAGACCTATGATAAGTCTGGGGTACTTACTTCAAGGGAGGAGACGAGCTATAATTATTACACCGATGGGGACCCCATAACAGGTGTTAAAGAGTTCAATACCTTACTTACTTATTTCCATTTTAATTATCGCGGCTTCGATAATGAATGGTTGATACCTTATAAAGTCAATGACACCACCTATATCGGGGGTAATAAAATGCCGGAAGTACATACTTATACTTATGATGGTGCATTTAACCTTACGTCGGATACCTGGACAGACAGCAAAGGAGATACTTTCGCTACCGAGATAAAATATGCAGGTAACTATGGGTATTCCCGCACCTTCCCCCAAAATGCGGCTAATCCCCTGTCAACCATCAGCTGGAAGGTGAGCGCGGCCGGCAACCAGCTTTTGGGCAGAACACTTGTTGTTACCGATTCTGTAAACGGTTTTATAAGGTTTCCCGCCAAATTTTCAACCATACAAACTGCTCCGTTAAGTTATGCCAACTACCTGGATACAACAAAGATCAACGATAAGGCAGCATTCAATTATAATTACCGGGATGACTATGGGACTAATCTGATGAAAGTGTCGGAAGTGACACGGTATGATGCCGGTAATAATCCTGTTGAGATCAAGCTGAATAATCAGGATCAATACATCTCCAATATATACGACAGTTCAAATGGTTGGTTGCTTGCAAAAGCTGTGAACGCGATGTATGACGATATAGCCTATAGCAGCTTTGAATCAGATGATTTTCATACTACCGCAGAGTCCAATGGTAATTGGATATTCTCGGGTACGGGCACAGATGCATGGGGAGCTATGACTGGCAGCAAGTCTTTTGACCTGAGTAGTGGCCAAATCGAGAGTAATACATTGCATGATGGCGTGAAATACGTTTTATCCTTCTGGACTAAATATACAATGTCGGCTATCCCTGAGGTGACATTAACAGGTGGTCATGGAGGCACTACAGTAACAATGACCTTGCAAAATACAGTCAATGGTTGGGAATATTATAGCGCAATTATTAGCCCCGCCAGAGGTGAACATTTGGTTATTGCTTATTCGGGGAATAGCACTATACCTCCTTCTCCTGAAACTTATATAGACGAACTGAGGCTTTGCCCGTTAGAAGCCTCCATGTCTACCTACACATATATTCCTAACCTCGGCATGTCCAGCAGTGCTAATAACAGCGGTTATATCAACTACTACGAATATGACGGGATGGGGCGACCGACCATAGTCCGGGACCTTCGAGGGAATATCATTAAAGCAGTAACGGCCAGTTGCAGCAGCCCGTGGAATACCAGCTATAATAATGGTCCTGTACCATGCGATAACTGTAATCCTAATCAATAACCAAACATCCTTAAAAGACTCGTTATGAAAAAGATATTCCATATAGTTTTCCTGTTATCGGGGATGTTTGTTTGTGGTGGTGCGGCAGCACAGAATTTGCCAAGCACTGCAGGCCTTCCTTCCGGCGGCGGATCAGGACAAATTGCTTATCCTTACGATTACAACCAGTCGCCCAACGTTACGCCATCGGGGCATACTTATTTGCGGACAGTTTACCCGCAGCGGCCTATGACCACATTGCCGTCCAACCTATTTACAGGCAATATGATCTATAATACCACCTATTTGGATGGCTGGGGCAATGCCCTGATGTCCATCAATAACAATGGTACCGGCCAGGCCATCGTACAACCATTTGATCACAGGGAATGGGATACCACCGTTAATTATCTGCCTTTCTACACCTACTCAACTGGTGATTTTATTAATAACCCTTTTGCGCTGCAAAAGAACTTTTACAGTACCTACTTCCCGGCAGAGCATGATAATGCCTATTCTGCCGGCAGCTTTGCCAGTGTCAGTGGCGTGCCCACGACAAAATCCTTTTTACCCGGCAGGGCTATGGTGGGTGAGCCACGAGGTGTTACCAGTACTTCTAGTTTCAATGCTGCCAACGAAATATACATGGTAACTTATAGCGGCGGCACGGTTTGCAAATCGGGCTATTATGCTGCCAATAAATTGGTGGTTGCGGAAAGCGATGGCCAGCACAGCCAGTCCGTAAAAACATATACTGATATGGATGGTAAGCTGATCTGCCGAAAAGTGTTTGCGGGCGGCAGCACCTGGCTCACTACTTATTATGTCTATAACGACCTCGATCAACTGGTATGCATTGTACCGCCGAAGGCCACGGACCAGTTTACAAGCAATACCTGTTTGTCAAATGTCAATGATCTTTGTTTCCAGTACACCTATGACACTTACGGCAACGTAGTAAACAAGCGAGTGCCGGGAAGGAGCGATACCGATATTGTTATTTACAATAAATATTTCCAGCCTGTACTATTCCAGACACCCGGCTTGAGAGACAGCGGCAAGCTAAGGTTCGTGATTTATGATAAACGCGGCCGCACGGTAATGACCGGCGTATATGCAGGCAGCGAGACCATATCCTATTGGAGAGGCGTAGCGGCAGGCACCACAAACCCCGTTACCCATTATGTAAGCGGCAACCCGGTAACGGCAACCGGCACGCTGGAATACTGGATCACCAATTGCTTTTCCGGCTATACCTATCCTACAAGCCTATATGGCTGCGATATTTATTCTTACAATTACTATGACGATTACAGCAATGCACCTGTAAGCGCTACATTCAATTCAAGTTATTCCGCTCTTTACCAGAGCGCTGCTTATTATGCAGAAACACCAACGCCATTGTTAAATGTACAGGGTAAGCTGGTAGCATCCAAAGTCAAAATACTGGCTCGCGGGGCGATCAATAATTTTACAAATACCTGGATGACCAACCTGTATTTCTATGATGAAAAGGGAAGGCTGATACAACAGCAGACACAAAATCCATGGAGTAAATGGGATACCGTTACCCTGCAGTATAATTTTGCAAACCAGCTGGTGCGCAAAATAGCCAGCTACCATCTATGGAACGGCGCGAACAAGCCGAACACAAGGATAGTAACGGGATATAACTACGATCTTATTACCACAAGACTATTAGATGTACGCCAGAAGATAGACACCTTTGCCTGGTATTATGTATCCAACTATACCTATGATAATTTCGGCAGGGTAACTAAGCAAACCCTGTGCGAGACTGAAGACCAGAATTTCACCTACAATGTGCGAGGGCAACTAATAGGCATCAATGCCGACCACCTCAGGGATGCGGTATTGCCGGACCATATGACCTATCTGTCGGAATTAAATTATGAGACAGGTTTTGATCACCCGAGATATGATGGTTCCTTATCAGGCTATAAATGGCGGTCGTCCAGCAGCGAGGTGCGGGCATATGGCTATTTGTATGACGCCGCAGGCAGGCTGACGGATGCCACCTACAGAGATTCCAGCTCCGTTGGTCCGGGGGCGCCTAACTGGAATAACGCTAACAGGGACTTTACGGTATCCAACCTTACCTACGATCTTAATGGTAATATCCTTACCATGAATCAAAGAGGATATGACACTTTGCTGCAACCGGCTAATATAGACCTGCTGGGGTATACTTATGATAACGGTAACAGGCTGCAAAAAGTAACGGACGGAGGGGTTAAGAGCCCGGTAAGTGATTTTGACAACGGCTCTTCGGGTACGGGTAACGATTATACTTATGATCATAACGGCAATCTCATAGCCGATGCCAATAAGGCGATAGCCCTGCAATATGATGACCTGGATATGCCTACCAAGGTAAAGACAGGTACAGACTCTATTGAGAATATATATGATGCCGGAGGTGTAATACTGCAAAAACGCATACTAGAGGGTGGAGATAGTACCGTGTATCGCTACTGGGGGCCATTGGTGCTTAACAATGACAGCCTACAATATGTAATGCACCCGGAAGGACGCTACCGCTGGCTGAAAGACAGCCTGTATTTTAAAACGGATGTATTTGCCCGCGATCATCAGGGCAATGTACGTACCGTGCAAACAGCAGAGACACGCACAGCTATGGCCTTCCATGCAGGCTTTGAGATGGTAGCCGCGAATATAGAAGAAGCCATGTTTTCCGGTATACAAACAATACGGGACAACAATCCGGCAGGCACACCCGAAGACCTGATGAGCGGCCAGCTTGATGGAACGACCAACCAGATAGGCACGGCTATATTGGTGCATGTAATGGCAGGGGATCAACTGGACTTGCAGAGCTATGGCTATTATGAGACGGGAGACACCAATGCCTTTAATACCTATGCCACTGCTTCTACAATGGCAGGAGCATTACTTAGCACCCTTACTACGGGAACGCTGACAGGCGGTGAAGGTGGCACCATCAGTAGTACCACGGTATCAAACCTGTTAGGGTCTGAAAACTATGCGATCTATGATGCGATGAAAGACAGCATTACAGACCGGAACTACCCTAGGGTGTACCTGAACTACCTGTCCTTTGATGAATCGTTTAATATACTTCCCGAAGAATGCAGCATTACGCAAATGAAAGGGCCGGACCATGTATGGAACATGCTGACACAGCCGGGTTATATCTGCAGGAAGAATGGTTATGTACTTGCTTATGTGAGCAATGAAAGTGATGTGGTCACATTTATAGACAATACCACGTTTACCATACACTACGGGCAATTGCAGCAAGAGCAGCATTATTACCCGCACGGCCTTGTATTGGATGCCGGGCTTGCCACAGGTGCCTTAAAAAGTAATTACCTGTTTGAAGGCAATGAATTGCAGCCGCACCTGAACCTGCAATTATCAGACTTCAACTATCGCCAATATGATCAGCAGATAGGCCGATTTACCAGTGTGGACCCATTGGCAGACCAGATGGGTCAGGAAATGTTTTCTCCGTATCATTTTGTGGGTAATGACCCTGCGAACTATATTGATCCCCTAGGGCTACATGGAGAATCTGTATTAATGGGTGGAGGGCAGAATTACAATCGAAGTTCAGGAGGAAATGGAAAGTTTTGGGCAGGCGTCAAAAGTGTTGTGAAGTCAATTCTTAGTGTTTTTGCAACAGACGGAGGTGGTGGCGATATGCCTGTTGGTGATGATGTTCCGATGATGACCGATAACCCTATGATGATTATTGCGTCAGCTATGATCTCGCCAGGCGGAGGTTCTATATCTGTTGGTACCAAGTTTTTGAAAAGAGACATAAAAGAACAGCAAGAAAGGAATCAAAATACCTATAAGCAGGAAATGACAAAGAATTATGGTGGAAGCACGGAACGCAAAGGATTTGTAACATTTGATCACGTGACTTATGATTTGAAATCATTTGTCACCTATGCTAATCATCACAATCATGTACCAGCCTTAAGTTATACTGACCCTGATTTGACAGTTATTCCACTAACAAACGCAAAAAATATTCAGCTTAACGGTAAACCATGGTCGCCAGTAGCCGAGGTATCTGGCGAATTAAAAGTTATTGGAATGATGAATCACACTATTGTTACGGCTGACCCAAGCAGCTTTTCAACTTGGAATGACATGACTCAATCTCAATCTCACAGTACTTCTGCCGGCAGCTTGGGGTTTGGATTCCCCGATATTCATTTACATCCTGCTGCTGAAGGAACCTTTTCGTATATGAAAGGTGCTATAAAATTCGAAATGAACTTTTCACCTGGGCCATCTCCTGCAGATCTGAAAAATGCCAATTCGGGATATTATAATGTGATTGTTGACGATAAGTATATTTGGTTATATAAAAAGAATAACGGGGTTGAATCGATTCATCAATTTGATAAATTTACTTACAAACAACTTAAATGATAATGTATATGAAGTATATATCAATATGTCTGCTTTTTATTTTTTTTAGTTGCGTAGGCCAAAATAAACCTGTTAACAACGCTGAAGAACGAACTAGGGTTACACAACAACCACTATCAAAGGTTGATTCAATGTATGAAAAAACGGTTCCTGAAGAAATTCAGAAGCTAGGTATTCAAATCCTTTATGATAAAACGAAATGGTATTTGTATTCGATAACTTGTATGCGTAAATTAAGGTTTGAACCTAATGCGGAATATACAGATACGAACTTAAAAATGAGAATACCAGTTGATACAAATATTACCTATGGTATGTTGCCTATGAGATTAGAGAGTGTAAATATTAGTAATGATTCAATTGAAGTACACATGCGTTTTTATTACAATGATATTTTAATTTCGGAAGATATTGTTGCTAATGTGCCACAGGCATGGGGTTGTGTTTATCAAAATAGAACGGATGACGAAATTGTAGCCGTCGCAGGTCGTGGTGATATTAGATATTGGAAACGCGGCTGTAAGAGTCCTAACGATTGTATTCCTTTTGAGAATAGCATCAAGATTGCTGAAATAAGGCAATATTTGTTAGCTAATAAGTCAAAAGCAGATCCATGGTTTTATCAGGAGGCTATAAAAAGAGGTGTAATAAAAGAATAGGGTATTCGTCTTAGTGCTCGTAAGTTGTAAAAGTCAGGTCACCAATTCCGGTAAACAATTCAATTTAAATAGCCTATGTACCTTCTATTAAAAGTTGATTCCATTAATGATGAGCGATAGAAGAAAATAGCTTACATAGAATATTGGATGCATGACAATTAAAGAATTGTATTACAATCTAAAAGATTTAGGATTATCGGAAGATCGATATTATTTGCATGGGCTATATGGATCTTTGAATGATGAAGATAAATTAGCATTGGTCGTAATAAAAGGAACTCATTCTTTCGGGTATGAAATATATTTTAAGGAACGTGGGGAAAAAAGAGTCCTAAAAACTTTTACTGACGAAAGTGAAGCCTGTAAATATTTTTACCAACGGCTTAAAGACAACAAAGAGATAGAAGATGCGTATAACCAAAAAAACTGAGCTACTGGCTGCTTGATCCTCGATTAGCTGATGTAATTGCTAGTATTTAATAAAGCGGCTAAATGCTAACTCATTTATATTACTAACACGAACTACATAGGAACCTGGGATTAATCCAGAGATATTGATATGTGACACAGGTGTTATCACTGTTTGTTCCTGTAAGACAGCCCCTTTCAAATCTAAAATAGTTATTACCGCATTTTTTAAATCGTTAGGCAGAGCTACGTCAATATATTCATTTGCAGGATTGGGGTAAGCCGATATTGTCCACTGTTTCTTTACCTTCTTGATACTGGTATTACGTATCGTACTCCGATAGATATTGCCATTATTCAACGAAACATACACATAGTTTTTTGTTGTGACCAGGATCGTATTAGGACTGTAAACGGGTATTGAGGGTTTGGCAGGTAAACCTGTATCGCATTTCACCCAGTTGTCCCCATCGTCAACCGAAAAATATAAATCACCTCCCCCATATATATTGCCTTCAGGGAATGTAGCCATGTAGTAGGTGTTTTGAATGGGAGATTTAGTAAACTGCCCGCAATGTTGACCTGAATCGATGCCTTTCATGGCTGCATCCTTCCGGTTAATAGTGTCAGTTATGAAGTGCATTCCACCAGCCCAAACGGAATTGTATAACATAACTGTTGAATCATTTAAAGAATAAATTCTTGTTATGCCATTATTTTGAGTCGGAATACTCAATTTGTTAAATGTAGCACCATTATTTGTTGATAAGAATAAGAAATTACTGCCGGCAGCTATAGTGTTTTGTCCTGCTCGGGCAAAGCAAAGGCCACTTATTACTCCAGTCGATTTATGCCAGGTCAGCGCGTTATTGATGCTATAATAAACGCCGGTACCTTTCATTATTAACATATAACTGCTATCACCAAGGTAGGAGAGATTTAACCCATCTTGCCAACCACTTCCTAATCCACCATTGCATGATTGCCAGGAATTACCAAAATCGTCGGAACGATATAAGCCAATAGGCTGATAGGAGGCAGTATATGGCGTTGCATCTAATATAAACAACGTATTTTTAAATGCGTAAAAATAAGCGTTCACTACCACGTGCGGTGTTGGCAAGAATGTCCACGTTGCTGAATCTCCATCTGAAGTTGACATTAAGAGCGTATCTGGCTTATAAGCGAAAACATTTCCATTTTCGGTGGACGCTAATCTGTAATAACCTGTATTGCTTTCATAAACTGACTGCCAGCTTTGAGCCAATAGCGGATGATTTAGAAACAGAACTATGATCAATGGTAAGAGAGTTTTCATAAGTCTTTTTTCCAAAATACTAATCGGTTGCAACAAAGTCAATTGGTAGCCCAATCGGATCTTAGTTTAACTTTATATCCGTTATCATGTCTTTGACTATGGTAAAAGTTTCATTTTTTTCCCTTGTCAAAGGTGGGGTGAGTTTAATGTCATAGCTGATCTTGTATTTGCCGGCTTGCAGTTTTACGGATTGTTCTTTATAAAGATTGTCGACAGCTATTCTATCTAACAAGATAAATTGGCCGCTTTCAAAATAGTATAGCTTTATTCTTACAATATCTGATAGCTCTTTTATTTTTAGATAACCAAAACCATTATTAGCTGGTTCTACCGGTAACGAGATAGCTGGTAATAGGTCAGGTGCTTTTTCGACAGTTAAGGTTGTTTTCGATTTTACCTGCGTTAGTGTGGGTACCTCTTGCTTCTTTAATACCTTGGGAAAGGTATACTCCTGTTTGGTTTTTGGCGGAAGGACCGTTTGCGGGCTACCAGCTTCTTTCCATTGTTTATTAATAGGACAACATCTGTTGAGCATATCATTGATAAACTTTCCATACTGCGAATTTTTGGGAAATTGCTTAGGTGATGTTATGCAACCCAGGGTATTGTTTTTCTCACTTGAAAAATTCAATATACAGATAGAACTGGTAGCACTGGTTTTAAACAGAGGTGTAAGGTCACATAAATTAGAATCGCAGGTAACTGTACCACTTGTTAAAATTAATAAGTGATAATTATATGGGCCTTGTGTCAGATCGTACTTCAAAGCTTCATTGATCGCAAATTTTAAAGGAGCTGTGTTGCCGCTTGTAAGGCTTGCTAATCTTAAGCTCATTTGTGTATAGTTATTGCCACTAAACATAACTTCTTGTTTAGAAGCATAGCATTCATTTGAAAAATCAAAGGATCGCTCGCCGTACGCTCTCAATCCAAATTCTGTACTATTATTACGTGCATAAACACTATCCATCAACTCAAGTATGAACCTTGTTGCAACCTGATATTTTGTGAGGCTATCATTCCATTCCTGTTTCATAGCGGATGAGGCGTCCAATATAATGAGAATACGATCTGTTTTTGTGACGTCAATCGCTAATACCTTTGAGGTTAGCAACAGAATAGTCGTGCAAATCGCAAAAAATCGTCTCATCATTTCCATCTTTTACCAATTGCTAGTCCTGCAAATAAACAAACCTGGTACGGCTTCGCAGGAAGCTCCGCCATAACAGGAAGGGTTTTCGTATAGACAGAAGCATTCGCACCTAACGTAATGGCTTCCACCAACCATTTTTCTGCCTTAGGCGTTATTACAAAGGCAGCTTCCAAATAAACCCCCGGTATAAACTGCGTTTCACTTAAGCCCTTGCTCCATTTTGAAGAGCCATGTATATCAGCATTGTTTAAAAAATCATCAGCACTGTTGTCTGAATACTTTATATCTTCTAAATGGAATGCAGGTTCAGGCCCGGAATAATCTGCTCTTACAAGTTGGAGATAATAAGGTTTCAGCATAGCTAAGCTGAAACCTGCATTGTAACGAAAACTAACTGATAGATTATCTTCAATGACACCAGGTAATAGTAACTGCTCCTGTCCGAATCCAATTTGTAAAGTGTACAGGTTATTGATCTTGCCAAATACATAAGGAGTAGCTATGCCTAGTTCCGGATGACTATTCTTACCCGGCTGCTGTTTGATCTGCTTTTCCTGTTTGATCTCGGAAAAATGTAATTGCCAAAAATTGTAAGTACCGGCACTGTGGCGGGTGAAAAAATATACTCCTGCACTCCAGCCATTACTGTTGAGCCTGCCTCCGGCTAATAATTCCCTATCATAATCATTTGCAAGTCCCCAGCTCTTGATGTGATCATGAAGCTGTTGAAGGCGAGATGTAGTATGTTTGGCTGTAGTATGTTTTTTAGTGCGCGGGACTTCTGTTTGCCAAATATTCTGCTGTGCCCGGGCTGGTTGCCGGATCACAATAAATATCAGGAATACTATCAGTTGACTATACTTTTGGCCACTGCTGAACATAGGTGATGTATCTATCGAATATGAAGAAAAGATACAACAAAGTACCGGCATTTTCTTGTATTTTACTTTCTATTCCGTTGTCTGCACCACATGAAAAATTTTCAGAGATTATTATTTCTTCTTCTCTTAGTTTGCGCTACAAATAGAGGCTCAGCACAGCAGGAAAGTAACTATAACAAATTCCAATACCACAAGTACAGGTGGAAAGCCTTCCATACTCAGGCATTTCATATTTATTTTCCCCAAGGCAATGACAGCCTTTGCGCTTTTATTGCAAGTCAACTTCCTGACGCGATCAAGCGGGTGAAGCATAATATGGGTACAGACCTGCTACGTACTCCTAATATTGTAGTCTATCCATCCGTTGATCAGCACTATGAATCCAATGTCGGACTGTATGAGACTGAAGAATATACACTGCCTACCTTCATTGCTAAAGGTACCAGATTGGTACTGTTCTTTAATGGTAACCATGAAGATCTGCAAAAGCAATTGAATGAAGCCATAGCAAGAGAAATATGGGAATCGCAACTTCGGGACGATCTATCCGCCCAGGCCAAGGGAAAAACAACTGGGGAGGATATTCCTTACTGGTACAAAGAAGGTGCTATCCGTTTTTTTGCCGAGGGGTGGCTTATATCTGCAGAAGACGAATTGAAAAGATCGTGGGAAAAACAACATTTTCAAAACTGGGAACAAAGCATAGCGTATCAACCAAAACTAAGCGGCCAGGCATTCTGTTATTTCTTGACAAGGCAGTATTATCCGCTGGCAGCTATGCAATTGTATTCCCAATTGAAGAAAAGGAAGACACTGGTAAGAGCGATCCGGTTAATTACTAAACATCCTCTAGATACGGTAATAGCTCAGTGTTATCAATTTTATGCGAACCGATTCACGGAAATTGACAAAAATAATCCAGTTGTTTCTTTAAGCCCGGGAGATGATAAAATTGCTACTACGACTATTGCACACAAGGACGGCATAGTGAGAGATGTACAAGACAATACCACAGGAAGTGAAATCGCGTACACCGTATATCGGGATAAAGTCAGAACTGTCTACCTCTACCATGTATTATCTGGTAAAACAGATAAGCTGACCAATTATAAATTGCCACCATGGATCAACGACTACAGCAAAGATCCTTATCCCATCCTGGAATGGAATAAGGACGGCAATGAACTAAGCGTAGTAAAGCCTGTAAAAGGAAAGATTAGCATTTTGAGTTTCACGTACACCGGAAACCTGCTGCAGCAGAATGCTATCCGTAAAGCAAACGGTGTAACTAATATACATCAACAGGCTGCAGAGGATTATTTATTATCTGCCTATAGAAACGGGCAATCAGATATCGTAAACTATAACCTGGAAAAAGAAGCATATACGGTCCACACAAATGACCAATACGATGATATTTACCCGGTTGAAACTAGTAGTCTAGATGAAATCTTTTTCTGGTCCAACCGAAAGCCTAAAGAACCTACAGCAGATCAAAAAAGGACCATAGGCTTTAGAGATACCAGCAAATGGAGACAAGGCATTTATCAATTAAAGGGAAACGAAATAAATTCGTTGTACATAGATAGCGTCCCATATGGCAGATGGGATAAATTGGTGGAACTCAATCCTAACCAACTGCTTGCTACCCATACATTCTACGGCACAGAACGTTTTGCCCTAGTGAACAAAAATCAAACCGGTTACCAGACGTTAGGCAACTATCAGCCCGCCCAATATTATGAATTAAGCTCTGAAATATCCACCTGGAGCAATGATCCGGATAGTATCAGGATAACCAGACAGCCACTCAACCAATGGATAGAAACCAACAGAAACGGAGATACCACGAGCCCCTGGCTGGAAGATTATAGAAAAGATGCAGAGAGGAGGGAAAAAGAAGATAGCCTTTTGCGAGCAGCCAGGAACCAGCCTGCCACCTTCATAGACGAATTATTAACGCCTAAAGACGCGCAGGAAAAATCGGCGAAACGAAATGACAGTATTGCCCGGTCACTATCCTACGATCCGAAAAAAGTAAAACCTTATATCCTGCAACTGCATAGCGCCTATTTCACCGCTAAAGTCAATAATGATTATTTCATCAACCGGTACCAGCCCTATAAAAACTACCAGGGACAATTTAAATTCCCCGAATTAGGGGGTATGGTACAAGGCGGATTTACCGACCTGTTAGAAGATCATCACGTAAATATTGCTTACCGGTTACCGGCGGCAACAGAAGGCAGTATGTTTTTCATGCGATATGAAAATACTGCGGGTAAAACAGACTGGAGTATAGCCTACTATAGAAATGTAGAAAGCTTGAATCCTGACCCGCTAAGGAACTGGACCGACCAATCCGGAAAACCTTATCCTAATGTAGCCAAAGTAAAAACGCATTACGGAGAGGTGAGCCTGCACCATCCGATAACCTATTATCTGTCGGCAGACGCCACAGAAGCCATAAGATATGACCGGACGATCTTCCTTGCTACTGATAAATACAGCCTCCAATTTGAGGATTTGCGTAGCCTTTGGTCGATCACAACACTGTCCATGAATTATAACAAATTGCAAACAACCCTACCCAATTTGCATAAAGGCTATAAAGTCAAATTGCTGCTGGATGTTTTCCAGCCATTGGACGAATCAGCCGGACCAATGGTAGGAAGTACTATGCAAGTGAGATATGATCTTCCGATCTATAAATACATTACCTGGGTTACGCAACTGCAAGGAGGCCGAAGCTTTGGCCACAGCCATATACAATACAACCTGGCGGGACTGGATAAAAATATTACTGTAAAAGTGGACAGCAATGCACATGCGGCACAAAAGGCACCTTATGCGTTTCAAACATTAATAACACCATTCCGGGGATATTTGCAAAATGATGTTTATGGGAATTATTACGGAGTTTGGAACAACGATGTCTATTTCCCTTTATTCCAGACATTGATACCTATTGAAACACCGCTGTCATTTATAAATAAATTACAGCCCGGACTATTTGCAGACGTTGGCAAAGCAGGGGAGACCTGGACAAGCAACTCCACTAACCCCAATAATGATAACTGGCTTTGGTCCTACGGTGCATCATTACGTTCAAGCCTTGCAGGTTATCCATTAAGATTAGACGTTGCATGGCCGGGGACATTCAGTAAAAAGCCTGTTTGGTATTTTACATTGAGTAAGGTGCTGTAAATGATTGGTTCGAGTCCAATATGGTTCACATGGTATCAAAGCCGCTATTTTAGCGGCTTTTTTGTTTTCATCTCTATTGGATTTCGAACCATTTTTCGAAGATGCTAAAACAGCTTGGGGAAGCAGACGACAATCACAGGCAGTTGCAAACCCTATCAGCAGCGGACAATAACGATGGCACGTTTCGCGATGAGCGAAAGCCTGGGCAGTCAAAACCTGTTTATCAGGGGGAGATATTCGGACAGGGCAGGAATTTCAAATAAGACTTAAAAACTGTGAAAAAACAATGGGGTGACCCTTACTGTTAAGGCGCAACTGCAGGCAAGAGCGGTTTGGCAAAAGCAGGGCTGGCAAACATAGGCTAAACTTTATATCTTTATTGAGCTTCGGTAAAAAGCATAGACAGTGGTAGTTATATTCCCTGCCTTCGCCAAGCCGATAAACGTTAGCAACAATTTTAAACCAATGGCAATACCTGAATCACAATTACAAACATGGTCAAACCAAGGAGCGACAACTTCATCCGCGAATACGTACAACTCAATAAAAACGTGCATTGAGGGAAATAATTGGAACGATGACGTAAGTTTTAATATTTACTTACAAGGTTCGTATCGTAACTTCACAAATATTATGAGTGATAGTGATGTAGATGTGATTATTGAATTTAGTTCAGTGTTCTACTCTAACAAACATGAACTTACACAAGAACAATTACGCGACTTTAATGAATATTACTCTGACGGGAAATATTCTCTGAATTCTTTCAGGGATGCCGTCATCCAAAGATTGAAAAGCTACTACGGTGAAACGTACGTAAAGGTCGGTAATAATTCTATTAAGGTACTTGCAAATTCTGGAAGGTTAGATTGTGATGTTATTTGCTGTGCGGAGTATAGAGAATATCGGAGTTTCAGTAAAATCGACACTTCTAGTTACGCCAAAGGCATTGTTTTCTGGACGAATGAAACACATGAAAAGGTCGTCAACTTTCCTAAACTGCATTTCGACAACGGTGCATCAAAAAATCAAAATTGTGATTCTAACTACAAACCGACAATAAGAATTATTAAAAACATAAGAGCAAGACTTGTAAGCAGTGGCACAATAACAAAATCCCTTGCTCCCTCATATTTCATAGAGGGACTAATGTTCAATATGCCAGACAATATCTTTAAAAATGTCACCCACTATTCACGAACCCTTGCCGTTTTAAATACATTTCATAATTATTCCGATACTCAATTAGAAGCCTTAGTATGCCAAAATAGACAACGATATCTATTTGGAAATTCTAAGCAACAATGGAATGTAGAAGACTGTAAAACTTTCAGAAATAAATTAATTGAATTTTGGAATTCGTTTCAATGACGGACAAACAAATGAACATATTAGTTTTAGACGGAGGAGGTTCTAAAGGTGTCTACACGCTAGGTGTTTTAAAGGAGCTTGAGTTGAAGCTTGGCAAACCGCTGTGCGAGTCATTTGATCTAATTTATGGAACAAGTACAGGCTCTATTATTACTGCCTTAATCGGATTGGGTTATAAAATAAAAGAGATTGAGACACTATACTTAGAACTCATACCGACAATAATGAGAAATAGAAGTAAAGCATGGAAAAGTAAAGCACTGGAAAGAGAAGCGAAAAAAATATTTGGCGAAAGAAAGTTTGATTCTTTTAAGACGGATATTGGAATCGTAGCCTTGAATTTTGATACTCAGATGCCGTTAATTTTTAAAACAAATATTCAACAAGCACATGGCATGAAGCAATCTTTCAAGCCAGGCTTTGATTGTACTATTGAAACTGCTGTCCGCTGTTCTTGTGCAGCGTACCCTTTCTTCAATAAAATGAAAATTAAAACTGAAAATCACGGAGAAATAGAAGTTGTTGATGGCGGCTTTATCGCAAACAATTCAACTTTATATTCCATGATAGACGCATATAAATCATTTGGGACACCTGAACAGAATATTCACATTCTGAATGTGGGTGTAGGCCACTATATAGAAAATGCCTCTGGTTTAATTTCCAGACTTTTAAAAAGAATAGGAATACTTAATTTTTTTGAAAGGGTATTAAATGCTAGCACCAATAGCAATACCATTGTTTCTAAATTATTGTTTCCAAACTTAGATATGCTAAGAATTAGTGATTCTTATCCAGAACCTAAACACGGCACAAACATGTTTGAGTATGATGTGAATAAATTAAATAAAATGATGCAACTTGGTAGAGCATCATACGCCAAGTATGAAAAAGAAATTTTGAATCTATTAAAAATCGAATAAAACTGTTGCAACGGGGTATTGCCAAAGCGGGGCTGAACGGTTTCCATTTGACATTTGTGCAATGTTCAACATTCGTTCTTCGATTCAACTTTCGTGTTAAAAAATCCCGGCCTTCGGCAATACCCAAGCTGTTGGCTGTAATGCGATAACCTCAAACTAACAATGGCAAGTTATTTTAGAAAGTCTTTTGAGAAATTTCGGCAGGACGCTCTTTCCAAACTGTTCTATGACATCCTAAAATGGCTAATTCCTGCAACTATAATTTTTGCAGCATCTAAGATTGTCCCTAAGGAGACTTCAATTGGACAGTTAATTTCTATCCCTATAACACTCACTTTTTATGCTGCCTTTCTTATCGGCCTAATAATAATAGGTGTCACTGTTGTCACTGTTACAATTTTATTCAACAGAAAATATAAAGCACTACAAAAAGATAATTTCACAGATGAATTAACAGGACTTAAGAACCATAAGGCGTTCAAGGAATATTTGACTGATAGACTTGAGGCATCGAATTCCACTTTCTCAATCATTATTATTGACGTTGATGATTTCAAAAGATTTAATTCTGATTTTAGTCCAAATGTAGCAGATGGTATCTTGGCAAAGCTGGGTGAGCTGCTATATAATGATAAAAGGATTACTGATGAAACTTTTAGGCAGTTTCTCCGTGGTGACGAATTTGTTGTAATTACTAATGAAACTAACTTAAATGACGCTTATAAAGCAGCAGAACGCAAAAGGACTTTAATTGAAAAAACTTCATTTATAATTGACGATACAGCACATAAACTTACTGTATCATGTGGGGTGACTGAGTATAAAAAGGGCAAAGATGATTTTAAATCAATTACAGACCGGGTAAATCAAGCATTGGTAGAAGCAAAGAAGCAAACGGGAAAAAATGTTACAAAGACTATAATTTGAAGCGCTACAGCCAACAGTGCATTGGCAAAAGTAGACTGACGGAAGTGCATTCGGCAGTAAATCGCTATTAAGCAGCAGTTATCGGCTGGACGTTTTCTAATCGGGTTTGAATGAACAATGTATTTCTAATCAGCATTTGTATCGGCGGACGAATAACAGATCCCCTGTCTTCGCCAATGCTTCAACGTTTCGCTAATCCATTACATGAGACCGTTTATTCTTTAAACAGTCAAAAACTTCAAATCTTCAATAATCTGGTTCGAAAAAACTCCAATGAGGTTCACTTATAATGTAAAACTCGCTCTCAGAGCGGTTTTTAATATTTATGATAAACCCGCTTTATTTACAAACCATTCATTTCCTTTAGTTATTGGTTCGAATCAAATTAGCTTATCTCAATTGAATATCGAACCATTTTAAAAATGTATCCCGTTATTTAACTATTATAGATTTTTGGTATTTTGTCGTATCGGTGAACGTACTGATAGTGTCTCTGGCTTTTAGTGGAGTTCTTGCATAGGCAACATTGAAATATACATAGTATTTTCCAGTGGGTAGATCTTTGATGACCGCCTTACCTGCGTTGTCTGTCTGTATACTCCAATTACTGTTTTTACAAGAATCGTTAACCAACAGAAAACTGCTGAAGCCACATATATCGCATTTAGGAATGATCCCTCCCAGCGAATCGGTTACCATATAGGCAATAGAATTGGTCTTTGATACATTAGAAGTACCTAGGTGAATTTTACGCGCAACAATAGAATCCCTATAGAGAACAAAAGTATCAGATTGGCGGTAAGATAATTGCCCTTTTGCGTAAGTGAAATTCGCTACATAAACCCCAGCAGGAAGATTAACCTTGCTTACTTTACCTGCTGTATTTGTGACGCCAGTCCAGATACTTCCTACGCAGCTGGTATCTTTTGACAAAAGCATATTATTATATAGACAGATATTTGTACCCTGTACCGGCTGGTCGTTGGGATCAAGTACGGTAAACGATACAATACTTTGTCCGATGGTCTTTGGCGACAAGACCAACTGGATATCGTTTTCATCTGGTGTTTTTGACAATCTGCCATAGTATATTACGGAGTCGATGATTAATTCAGCATATACAGAATAAGATTGGCCTTTCTTCAGATACTTGAAAATAAAATAACCGCTGGAATCGGTACTTGCGGAATATAAAAAATCTGTACCTGCGGGATTGTCGGAGACCATCACCATGACGCCTGCTTGGTAGACAGGTACAAAATCACCCTTTAAGCTGTCAGCAACAAAAACACGGCCCCGCAGGTAATCATCCCCGGAAAGGTCGTCTTTTGATTCACTGTACTTTTTACACGAGACGCAGAGCAATATAAACAGCGTAAATAGCGCTAATCCGGTATACAGTCTTTTCATGGCTATTGCTTTGTGAACGCTTTTGTAAAAACTTTAGAATCAATATTGAGAGATGTGTAAAAACCAGCCACTTTTAGCCCTGATGCATCATTGACGACAGCATTATTCAGTATTTCATACTTCGTATTCCTGTACAATTGCAGACCAACTATAAGTTTTAAACCTGGAATAACATCAAAACTTACACCAGGATAAAAATTAAATCTTGGATAGATAATGTCGATGCCTGCGAAAAGCGAAACACGATGCATAAAAGTTCCTAGTCCATGACCGATAAAAAAAGTTGATTCCGCTTTGTATATCTTTGTCGGGTACCAGTGAAGACCCGCAATACCATGAAACCTGTCATTGCGCGTTGTTACATCTGTCACCTTTGATTTATCGGCAAGTACATTATTTATATAATCACTCCATGTAAAACCGAGTCCCGCACTCACATCGAAAGATATCCATTTTCCAAAGCGTAGTTTGCCTTTGTAAGCAATTACCGAATCACCTTCTTTCTTTTTTTCCGCAATAGTAAAGGTTACTTCATTATCTGCATCCGATTTTACATCGAAGATTTCTGTGCGCATTTGTGGCACCTCAGATGTTTTTGCTTTAAG
Organism: Bacteroidota bacterium; assembly: GCA_018267955.1. Lineage (GTDB taxonomy): Bacteria > Bacteroidota > Bacteroidia > Chitinophagales > Chitinophagaceae > Polluticoccus. The sequence goes on along the minus strand of JAFDXL010000009.1, from coordinate 610,717 downwards.
AATCGTGGGAGGCAAATTTCTGGTGGGAATAGAAATGAGCTGACCGGCTAACTTAGTTGTCGGTTCCAAGTCTTTGGCTGCAGTTGTATATTTGGTGTTGCAGGCGGACACCGCATTGTAATAGGTTGCGAAGTCCGTGAATAATTTATCTATAGCTTTTTCAATAGCCAGATCATTATAATAGTTTACGATATTGTTATATTTATTGTGGATCAAAAACGATTTGATCATCGAATCAGGCAGTGTAAAGTCGTAGTATTGAATGTATTGGTACAGGATAAGAGGTTTGTCTAATTTCCAGTTGCTGGATAGATAATAAATAAACCCGTCTTTCTCAAAATACTCATGCGGTTTTTCTGGCTCGTCTTTGTTATGGTCTAAATTAAGATCATCCACATCATATACTTTTTCCAGTGCGACGTAATTCATTTTAGCTACCCCCTTCCAGCTTTCTGTTAGGGCAGCATCACTGCCTACCCTTGCCTTCTTCGTGGGGGCGGTGATCGATGTAGGGGAAATCCCTGGTTGTGATGGTTCGAAGAGGGAGAATAACTTGCCTAGCGGACCTGCGAGACCAGTCATGTTTCCTATAAACGTCGCCGTCTGGCTAACAGCGGTGTTAAACTGGCTAATGCCGGTTCCATACTCTGACACGGAAACTACTTTCTCAGAATACTTCGCTGACTTTTCTGCAGGCAGATTGTGTAATAAAATCTCTACTCTTTTTTCATTAGACAACCGCTTCTTTTTTCCATTCAAATCGTAAGTGCTGTAGTTGTCCGATGCATCGAAATGCCATAGTGCAATTTTGTCATCATCAGAGTAAACCGGTAACCGCACAAGGTTTTTTGTACTGACAATATTGAGTAGGTCGGTTGTTTGCAACCTGTTCAGTGAGTCTGTCAGCTTGATTGCGGGATCTGACCAATAGAATCTTACATCTTTCTCGGATGAAGGGAATTCTTTGCCCGGGCTGGTCACAAAAAATGGGTTCATAACAGGTATGCCTTCTGTGTACCAAAGCCACCGCTTATAAAAATCGGTTCTCAGCAATACCAAGATCCTGTTCTTAGAAGCAGACGCCGTGAGATTTGTCCATCTCTTTAGAACGTCATTACGCCATGCAATTTCTGCATCGCAAGCCGTAGAATGGTTTATTTTCTTTCGAAGGCTGTCTAATACTGTACTAAGATCTTTATAGACCGCCTCCAGTTCACGCCAGCCCTTGATATAGTCCGCGTCCACCACTAGGTCCTTTGAACCTTTGTCATCATTATATAATGTCACCACCCAATCCTTATAAGGATCTGTATATAATATCCTGCGCTCTTTAAGTACGTCATTGTCTTGTGGCGGTTTAGCTTCTGCATAAAGGCTTGTCGTTTTTAACAAATGATCTATCGCGGCTTGGTCAGGCAGATAAGCATACCTGGCTATTGCGGTATTTTCAGCCAAGCTCTTCTGGAAACTCTTGAGCGCTTTTAAGTAACTGTCATAGAATGCCGCACCCCATATTGTTTTATACAAAGCCTCAAGATTCATTGACGGATCCTCCAGATTTCGGATCGTTCTGTCAAGCTTACTTACTAATGCAGTGCGGATTTCCTTTTTATCAGCCTCCGTCAATGCGTTATCGGTGAAGATAATTGTGACCTTGTCTGCCTTTTTTATGGTTTCAAACGCTTTATTCTGCGGTATTGCAAGCCTACCGTTGGTAAAAGACAGATCATGGTTCTGACCAAATCCCTGACGAAAAAACAGGCAGATGACTAAGGAAAGACAGATGCGGCGTTTCATAATATCGGATTGCGGTGACGATTGATGATATAAAGATTGAACTATTTCCTTTAAATAACTATGTGAAAAACACGGTATTTTAATTCGTGGATTTTACTTATATTAAAAAGCCAGCATTTGGGAGGCTTGCTTTTAAGAGTTTTCTGGGATTAATATAAGCTGGCTATAAGCTTATTGTTGTAATAGCAGCTCAAAATAACCGTTTGATTCTGCTGCTTTCGCCATAGCTATGGAATACACCTTTAACCTGCCTTTTTGATATTTAATGAATGACGATATTGCACTCCGTAATCGAAACAATGACGGTGTTTTCGTCATTTTAAAGAAGCAACTTTAAGTTTTCGAATATTTGGTTCGATGTAAGTCCAATAGAGTTCACTTTGTATCAAAGCCGCTATTATAGCGGCTTTTTGTTTTGTACCTCTATTGGATTTCGAACCATTTTGAAGTTAAAACGCCTGGAGAGAGAGTTGATAATCACAAGCAGTTACAAATGAGTTTGGAACCCTTTTCAATTTGCACGGAATTTGCTGAGATTACAGTTTATCATAGGTATCATTCGTAGAACAGATGTCGGTTGTGTGAAATTCCTCTCGACACTTGTACAAACCCCGTGATAGACAATCCTTGGCTCCGTTATCCACAGGCGGTGCATTTCTTTATGTATTAGGAAAAATACGTTTTTGTAAATTACATTTTCCTAAAGCTTTGTGCGGATGGCTGAAAACTCTAACCGTGAATTCAAAATTTTGTCAATCGATGGAGGTGGTATAAAAGGCCTGTATTCATCATGCGTTCTTCAGCACTTCGAAGAAAATTTCAATTGCCTTATTTCCGATCACTTCGATATGCTTTGCGGTACATCCACAGGCGGACTAATTGCATTGGCTGCGTCCTTGAAAATACCCATGTCTCAGGTAACTGATTTCTATAGAACGGAGGGACCAAAAATTTTCCCATCATTTAAAAAGAATAAATGGTTCAGCGCCATTTTCGGCCAGAATGTAACGGATGGCGATGTGCGGCAAATTGCCAAAGGTGGGAAGTTCTCTGATGTCCATTTGCGGAGGTCGCTAACTGAAATTTTCGGAGATGCAAAGATCGGCGATAGTCATAACTATTTATGTATCCCGAGCTACACTATCACGGAAGCCCGTCCGTTTATATTTAAGAAAGATCACCACGATCTTACAAGGGACGATAAGGCGCATTATGTCGATGTGGCGTTAGCAACGTCGGCAGCTCCAACATTCTTCCCGATGGCAGAAATCAGTTACTATGATCATAAACAGTTTATCGATGGTGGTGTTTGGGCGAATAACCCTGCCCTGGTCGGTTTGCTCGAAGCGCTAAGGTATTTCGTCGGGACCGACAAGGAGTTTGACCGTGTTAAAATTTTATCTGTAAGCAGCTTGTCTATAACAGGAGGTAAACCTACCGGACTAAAGCGAGAGCGATCATTTGTCGACTGGCGGAAGGACTTATTTGAAACGTCGATGACTGGTCAGAGTTTCTTCACCGACTTCTTCATTTCACAACTTCACAATATGAGTGACATTCCCGTTGACTACTGCCGCATTCCTTCAGCTGAGGTAAGCCGAGAGCAGGAAGATCATATTAGATTGGATGTCGCGACACCGCAAGCGTTGCAGCTTATCAGCGGGAAAGGAAACGATATGGGGTTACTCTATCGAAAAAAGGCAGAGATAGCTGATTTCTTTAGTAAACAAAAACTTTCAAAAATAAAATAGCTTTTATGGCAGACTGTCACTCATTATTTCAAAGTTTCAACGGAGCAATTCGCCTTTCGCCTGAGCGAAGGGAGGCTCTAAGAATGGCTAGAAATGACCTGCGGAAACGCATTGAATTGGCTTTCAGGCAAAATACACACAGATACCCATACGTCAGAGAAGTTAGATTTCAATCACAGGGATCGTTCGTGATGGACACTATCATCAATCCTATTGAGCATGACTATGATTTAGACGATGGTGTGTATTTTTTGGGTGGACAATCTAAGAATGAGCGCGCACCAGTTCAAAACTTTCACGACTTTGTATTCCAGGCTGTGAAGGCCGATAATCCCCATGTCTATGATGTGAAGGATAAGGATACTTGTGTTCGGGCATTATACAAGGAGGGTTACCGTTATCAGCTGAATGAACAACAGATGGAATTTGATCGAGGCTTTCATGTTGATATGCCGATATACTATTCTGATACAATCAAATGTCCAGACTTGGCACATCTTAAGAAAGGATGGACAGTAAGCGACCCAATCGAATTTATCGAATGGTTTGAAAATAAGGTTAATTCCAAATTTGATCCTCTGTTTTTATACGAAAGAGCGCGCTACCAAGACGCTTACAGGGAATGGCGTGAGCAAATATATAATGAAGACAAGCAAGTTCGCAGAATTGTACGCTATTTGAAGGCATGGTGTGACTTTATCGATGACGATATGCCCTGTGGCATTATACTGACAATACTTGGCGCAAATAGTTACGTTGGAAGGAACACCGACGATGTCGCACTCAGAGATACCTTAATATCAATGAAGGCAACGCTTGACGCAGCATTCGAATGTAGGCGACCAACAACACCTAAAGGAGAGGATATTCTCGCGGGATACGATAAAAAGGCGACATTTATGAGCCATTTGCAAAACTTCATGAATGCAGCCATTCAGGCGGTAAACGAACCCAACCAAAAACGCGCCTGTGGGAAGTGGCAAACTCAGTTCGGCGACAGGTTCTCTTGTCTGAACGCATTCGATTATGATCCAAATGCACGAACCGCGTCTACTCCCGCGATAATTACAGATAACGCAAAAAGTTCATAATGTTTGATCTCGAGCAGGCCAAAAAGGACGCCCTCGAATTCCTACAAAGAACGCTGACCATTTCTGAACTTACAGATGATGAAAAGGAGCTTGCAGAGTTTGAAATAGCGCGTCCGGTATGGGAAATTAGAACTGAATATTTCCAGCCCAACGGGTCCGTCAGGCCGGTGAAACTATACGCAGCAATACCGACTGACTTTCCTTTGCTAATGCCGGAAATGTATCTAGCTGAGGAATGCATGGCAGAGATTGGCTTCGTTCCGCATATCAATGCAATAGGGTCAATCTGCCTGTATGATGCAACTTCATTGACACTCGATACCAGTAGACCAGGTGAAGTTGTGAAACTAGCCGTAGAACGCGCCATAAAAATCATTGAAGATGGCGTAGCTCAAAACAACACGGGCGACGTTACAGACGAGTTTGTCGCATATTGGTCAGAACGGTACGGCCCTGATGATAAGCATGAACGCGGCTTAAATATGGTGGCTGGGAGCGAACCGGCGGTGGACTCCCTTAAAATTATCGTTCTCGACAAAAAGTACAGAGGCTTTGGCTTTATCCTCCACGATGGTAGCGAGGACTTCGAAATATTTAAAGGCTTTTTGTCAGAGGCGAAATACACCTTCAAGGAACATCCTGCGTTCTACCTCGGACTATCAGGCATGATTTCACCGCCATTTAGGCTATCGAACGGCGACATCTCGTTGTTTATTGAACGCGAATTCAAATCTAGAGCGCGGGACTTCGACAGGTTTCTTGAGCAAGTTTTCAGCTCCACTTACCTTATATTCTCAATAAAAATTGGAGAGAACGTTTCCTTTTTTGGATGGCACTTGCCATTTGTAAACTGTTATCGACCAGGATTTCGTACCGGGTCGTTAAAGCCGCTTCGGGTTCTCGCAACTTTCCAAAAGAACTATTTTCCGTTACGAATGATTATGGAAGAATACACCACGTCGCGTCTACAAAGAAGAACAGCGGGCGTTATGGCTCCTAACAGGTATAAATTTGCCTTTGCTGGTGTAGGAAGTATCGGATCGAATTTAATTCCGTATATGCTATCTCTTGAAACGTCTCAGATTTCACTAATAGATTTTGATATCCTGACTATCGAGAACATAAACCGTCATTTGTTGGGAATGTCCCATGTGAATGAAGACAAAGTTAAGGCATTAAAACACCATCTTCAGGCAAACAATCCGCTCCTTAAAGTTGATACCTACAAGAGCTCAGTCATTGAGGTAATTAATAAAAGGCCAAACATCCTGAATGACAGCGATTTTATCATCGTGTCAATAGGCATCAATAATGTTGAGGAATATATAGCCCAGGCCCTGGCCGAAAGCGAATTGACCAAACCCGTTTTATTCTTTTGGGTTGAGCCCTATCTAATGGGTGGGCATTGTATCTATTTGACACCCGAGCATAAGGTCAATTTTAAAGAACTGTTTAAGAACGGCCTTTATCGATACAACATGATTACTAGTGAGACATATGGTGACCAGGATGCGCAAATCAAATTACGGGAGGCAGGTTGCCAGACGAGCTATGTTCCGTATGGACGACAAAGCATCACACGTTTTCTATCAGCCATCATGCCCACGCTGTATGATTTAATTGACGCTCACTCAACTGTCGATCTAGCCATAAGCTGGCGAAATAGCGACAAGGTGATTGACGGTTTGGGTATTAAATTATCTGAATTGGGAAATACTACCAAGGAATATGAAGTTCAAGTAAACAACCTATAATGGAAGTTAAAATCGGTGATTTAGAAGTTGCATTTTCAGATGGCGTTCTCGCGATTATGGATCAACATGCGCAAGTCAAATCCAGTGCGCCGGAGCAGGGTGGAATTTTGCTAGGCCGGGCATACAAGAATAGGTTTGTAGTCGAAAAGATTTCCACTCCGACCGAATTAGATAAGTGTTCAAGATATAATTTCGAGCGACATCGCCTATCGGCCCAAATGGTGATTAATTACGAATTCTTCAACAGCAACGGTCAAGTCATGTATCTGGGCGAGTGGCATACACATCCTGAAGATAATCCGACACCATCTGGCGTTGATCTCAAGATGATTAAATCCCAACTGGCGAAAAACAAAATCGATGTGCCATATCTGCTTCTAGTTATCAAAGGTCGAAAGACAACCTATATCGGACTTCAGACTTCAAAGGAACTTTTTTCAATAACCTTCTGATACTCGCTAATTTCAGAATTTATAGTGAAGAATATTCTGGAGATGGTTGGGTCCCAAAACATTCTTACAATATTTAGGCGGCCAAATAGCAGAAACTTGTGTTCATCCAAGTGAGCAGGCAGTTGATAGATTGGCGGCACTATCAGTTCTGCTGTGTTTAAGGGAATGAACAACGTTGACCCTGCTAAAAAATAAAATTCAACTCCCCTTGATGAGCCTGTCTGAACACGTGGTTCACGATTATAACTCAACGGCCCTATCATTGAAAGCGCATCCTGTATCATTCACAAGAAGCAGGCTTGATAAACTAGGGATTTAAAGGCTGATGATCTTACCAATGCGAAGGACGGCATGCCTGTAAAAATCGTCGGGCTTGTGTTGGTTAGACAAAGACCTGGCACCGCTGGCGGTATATGCTTTATGACTGTTGAAGATGAAATCGGGTTTGCAACTCTTGTTGTCTTTGAAAAGCTGTTTGAAAAGTACCGCAAAGAAATCCTGTATTCAAAGCTGCTGATGGTTGAAGGCAAATTGCATATCGAAGGGGAGGTGATCCATGTAATTGTGAAGCGGTGCTATGACATTACACAATTTTTGCGCGAGCTTACTGAAGTTCAAACCGATGTTCAGCCTGTGCAAACATTGATATGGGTAGATGAAAAAGATGGGTATCCGCACCATGGGCAAAACAAGCGTAGCCAGGTTCGGACTGTGGTGCAGTAGGAGATGTTTCCCGCAGGAAGAAATTTTAAATAATGAATCACCATAGGAAAAAATTGGATTTAAATCATCTCCGGGAACTCATAATCAATGATTACTGTCTCAGGATAATTCTCGATTTCCTTCTTGGTTTTATTAACACTAATCCAGCGAGACTTATATGTCTTGCCTTTCATGTCCTTTACAATTACACGGCACTCCCGATACGTGTAAGAACCTTGCCCGACCATCTTTAAAGGATCTCTTGACTGTAAATTCAAACTTATATGTTCCGAATAACCCCAAGAGATGTGCGGTCTAAATATATAGATGTCGTTAGCCGGGATTTGTATTGGAAATCGAATATTGCGCTGATAAAATTTGTTGTAGACATCCTGAATAGGTTTGGGCGTAATTTGATCCAGATGATATTCTATCCAAATAGAATTTATTAATGCTTTTTTACTTCCGCTGTTCATTATTGTAAAAACAATTCCAAGAAGATCATTCTTGCTATATTCAGCTCTAACAATCTCATAATGGTCAAAGAGCTTAAGACGAGCTTTCTTACCGTCAGAAAATACATAAACTTGCCAAAGCAGACTAGTTATTGATAAACAGATGGCTGTGATTGATATTACTGTGGCCGTTTGCATTACCCGAAAATAGTTAAAGATAATGGGTCACTCAAATGCCGAAGTTATATGTTGAATTACATGCTTATATGAAATTGCCTGTATCTTTGGCATTATTATCATATGGCTCGATTCACTGAAGAAACATTTACTCGTTGGACTTATTCATCCAGTGAGGCAGAGGAGAATAAACTCGCTAATGCCGAGCGCATGGTGCGTGATGTAATACGTTCTAACGACAAACTTCATGCGCTCAGTATTAAATTTTTTGGTCAATGCTCCCACGCCAATGATACCAATGTTAGACTCAATAGCGACATTGATATCCATGTCTGCTATGACAGATGGATTTTACTTCGATTTACCACCTGATAGATCTAGAGATGATTTTGGTTTTGGAATGACAACTTACACGTTCGCGGAGTTCAAAAATGATGTGCATACAGCTATTATTAACCATTTCGGTAACGACGATGTGTCCTGAATAGCCTATCATTAATGCCAGAGCGAAAAACACGAACACATCAAAAAGATATAAAAGGATGACAAGGATTTTTTGTAAGCTCAGGTATAAGATGATTAAGGACAATGGATTTGTCAAGTCAACAATTTTGGAGATTCGACAAAGCGGTTTGACGTAAGTCCAAAGAGGTTCACTTTGTTGGACTTACGTCAGCAATATCAGCTGGCCAGTCATTTTTTATTTCCCTCAAAAGCCTTCTTCATCTGAATATCAGCTCGGCAGTTTCATTGACCTTGTCAGTTCTTGGAAAGGCTAAATATTTATTTACAATACATATAAGCGTTAGCAAAACATTAAATACTTAACTATTTTTGCACAAAATCAAGTTTATCGACTAAATAACAGTAAATATCTCATTTGTATTATAACATAATGTTGCTGTTCTAAATCTCCAAAAATCTAAAACAGGGTGCGACTTATGGATATGATACGCCTCACGGCGTAGCTATGTCTTTTGCACCTATAGGCTTTGGAGAGCCTTGAACAGCGAGGGAATGTTAGCTACGCTAATTTTTTAAATAAACTAAATATGAACAAAGTATTTATCATTATTATGACACTACTATTTGCCGCATCATCCACCATGGCTAGAATGCGGTTTCTTGAAACTTCTAATGTGCATTACAAGCCTACAAACTGGGAAGATATAGTAGTCTATATTAAACAACAAGATGTGCCTCAAAATGCCGAAAAAATAGGTATGATGTTTTGCGAAGGCGAAACTCCGAAGGATATGTTTAAGTTATATGTAAAGGCAAAAAAAATATCGGCCAGCTATGGTGCAACTGGTATTTATATGCTAACTGACGCAGACAATGAAATTATTGAGAGTAGAAATGTCGATACACAAGAAAAAAAATACAATGTTGAACGCGGAAAGAATTTTAAAAACAAAATCACCTTTATAGCTGTAAAAGTGCTTACTGTCGAAAAGGTTAATGATACGTCGGATAATCTTTATAATATCCAAACTGGAGACGTTGTCATGTATAAGCAAGATAATGGTACCATAAAAAAGGGAAAAGTACTGGCGATAAACAAATTTACCAAAAGTGTAGTTATCAAATCCAGAGGCGGAAATGTAGAAAGAAAACTAATCGAAGTAACAAAGGTTGACTGAACGTCTGTTACCAGAAAAACTATGAGTATTTGATGTTGAAATTAGATAGATTTGATATTGCGTGAAATTTAAAGAAAACTTCTATGCCAAACCAACATAACTCTAAGCGAATTAATGCGGATGAAAATGAATCTAGACGAATCGATGCGAATGCTATAGAGTTTGATAATTCATTGGGCCTTAATGAATTAACCTTTTCGGATAAAATTGATAAAAGTAATCTTCATCAACTAGCTACGATTAATGAATTGGAATTGAACAATGCCGATATTGTAGAAGAACTGGTAAAATCCAAAAAATCATTTGAATATCCCGATCTTTTAAAATTTAATCAGAGAATTGAACGTGCATTAATTGCGGCGAAGATTGGAGATGAGATATCCAGATCAGACAGTCCGGATTATTTTGACAATTATTTTAATGTCAGAATTCCTGTTCAAAAGGACCTGGTGGCTGACAAGGTACACGGACCAATCCCTGATTTTTATGTGTTGCCATGTAATACAGATAATACTATTCGAATAGCAGATTCAAGAAGTGAGCTTATTATAACACCAGATAACATTTATTATCTATTCTATTTGGCTTTAAAGTTAAGACTTAGTCCAAGTGAGAAGTTTAAGGCAATTCTAACGTATCAGTTTGCAGTATATTTTGACAAGGATTTAGAGGAGTTTGTTGACAGATTACAAGCAATGTCAATTGATTACAGAGAAATTTTGGGTGATAGATCACCCCTTCTCCAAAAGTACGTCGATATAATTGCAAAGGCAGATACTTCTGATTCGGATGTAAGCAACCATAATTTGGATGAAGGAAATGTTTTAAATGAAGATGAGCCCAATACTGACGAAAATAATAATCATAGACAGCAGGTGATTGCGATGTATTTTCTTTTAGAGGAACTCTTTAAAAATTTAAGTTGCGATCAACCCAGCAAAATGGATATTGCGCGGTTTATAATCTTTATGACGGGTAAACGTTCGGACAAGCCAATAAAGGATACAAATACGTATAAATTTTTATGCAAACGTTTAGTGAGTGACGATAATCGGAATAGAACAAACCTTCAAATTGTTCGTGAATTTTTTGAAAAATTACACCTAACTAATATAGCTGAAGCGGTTACTAAAGAAATAAAAGTTTAGAATTACCTACCCGTACAAGCTACCCGACGGCATTATACAGTTGTAATATGCATTGCTGATTTAAGTCAATCGGCTTTCCAGTATATGCAAACTGAAGAGAATATTTGTCGATATTGTCACTTGCCATTAAATGGCAGGCAAGATAAGTTGTATCACGGTCATTGTAAGATTAAGCATAATAATCTGCAACGCAAGATCCGAGAGGAACTACATAGTCGATATCTAGGTCCCATTAAGATAAATTATAGCATTCTTTACTATTTCGTTGAAGAAATACAAAAACGAGAGATTAGTACCGAAACTCTTGAGGACCTGGGATACGATTTTTCAGTGGTAAATAGGTTTCGACAAATTGAAGAATACGTACTTGGATATGTGTTTGATTATTTTATTATTTATCCCATTAGCGATACTGTATATGTATTTCAAACAACGGAACAAGAGGACGTGATACAAAAGAAGGAGGGGACATGCAGGTAATATGCTTAGAAGATCAGGCATTTAATGCTATTCTTGACCGATTATTTGATCGCTTTCAAAAAGAATTAGCCCAAAAAGAAGATAAATGGATTTCTCCAGAGGAAGCCATGCAAAAGCTACGAATCACCAGTAAAACTACATTGCAGAAGCTGAGAGATGAAGGTAAGATCAGATATTCCCAACCGGCAAAAAAGATAATTCTTTATGATCTTGATTCGATTTACGATTATCTGGACGAGAATGCGAGAGAGACTTTTAAAACAAATACGTTTAAACGATACTGAAAGTTTTATTTATAATACATATTAATGGGTGTAGAAAGGTATTGTAACACATATTCCATAAGAAAATGGAGATAGACGCTTTAAAATTTCAGTTTCTATATTTGTATAACTAAAACATCAAGCGATATAACAGAACGTTCCGCTTAACTTCAGGTTTGTACTGAATGAATGCCTTGCAAGGTTTAATATTAACGGAGTTGAGAAACCAAGTTCCTCACCGATTAACATTAGCTTATCATTTACTTGCCGCTGTATCAACTTCCTTCTTATCTATAATGCTATTATAGCCATGAAGTATAGGAAATATATAATCGTCAGGGTCATCACTTTTTATGCCCCAAGTTTCAATGATGCGCTTTCGTTCGGATGTAAATGCGCACGTATCTACTTGTCGGTAACAGTATTTGTCAGTTTGTTCTTTTTACCTACAAAAGCAATTGTATCTCCTTGAATGTTGTTATGCTTCATATAAACAAGGTCTTTGAAGTTGATGCCGTTGCACAGGTAACAAAACATCCAAAAGTCTTTTGCACGTCTTGACCTCAATGTTGTCGGCTGATTAGAAAACAATTGTACTTTTTCGGGATAAATGACATTCTTGGATTTGACATACGTGCCAATTGAGTAGTCATTGAAAGGGTAGAAGCGTTTGGATATAAAACCGTCCTTGATAGCTTTATTGAAGATTGTGCGTAGGTTGTGCATATAGATATGTGCAGTGGTGGCAGAATTGGCATTTTGATTCATCCATGTCTTGTAGCCTTTCAAAAAGGATTCATTGATGTCCTCAAAATATACGGTAACTTATATCGCTTAAAGGACTTTAAAGCATGCTCCAGATTCTCAACTGTCTTTACTCTATCCTCGGAACGTAGAGTGGCAATGTATTCCTGGAATAAGAAGGTGACATCTGTTTTGTTGGACGTTGATAGGTCGGTTTCTGATTTAAAGAGATGCTGGAATGACTCCCGCGTAGGATTAAGGAGCTTATCCAACGTTGCTTCAGCCTTCGATATGTATGTGCTGATTTGCGACCGCAATCCTTTTAGTTCTACGCTATCTAATACTTACAACGAAATATTACCATTGAGTAATAACAGTGATGCATTTACCAGCGTTGTTGCTGACAGCGATAGTGTATATATCCTAGGGTATACTTATCGAACCAGCCCTCCCACAACAACCTACTACGACCAGGTATTAATGAAATACGATCCGTTCAGTGGTAGCTTTGGAAATATCGTCTGGACAAAGTACTATGATATTGGATACAATACCTATGGTAAGGAAGGGAATATATTATTAAACAGCGAATGGCCTACTAAACTATTCCTGAAAAACTATAAGCTCCTTGTTAGCGAATATATATTAGATGGTTTTGGGGGTGGTTCCGGTGCCAAGCACTACCTTTTCAGAAGTGATCTAACAGGTAATAACGCAATAGTAAGTGTTGTTAATAGTGGCACTCCTATTGGCCGTTATTATGCAAACATTGCTACAGCTATTCCTCTTACAGATGATGATCTGTTTATTTCAGATGTACCGTTCAATACTACTTATAATCCCGAGCTGACTGGCGTGGTTATTGGTATGGATGCCTGGGTAGCGCATGTGTCTTCACTTTCAGGGAATACCATATCTGCATCTACAGATTTCAATTTGTCCGGTAATGAGTCTATTATGAGCCTTGATATTTTTAATGGAGCTGGCATGTTGAACGGAAGCCTGTTTATGGCGGGTAATTCTAATGCCATAGCATCTTCTGATAATGATATCTACTTCGGTATTGTAGCTGCTTCATTGAAGGATTCTACAGCTGCATGTCCTTTAGATTCTACAACAACTTTAGATTCTTCAAGCACCTATCCTCAAAATTTGTATGTGCCAAAGGATTCATTTGCCACCAGTTCTGCGATAGAAGTGACCTTCACTAATATTAATATGACCAGCAGCCTTCAATGTGGCAATATGCTGAATAACAAAAACGAAACTACAGGCATTGCGAAAATAGAAGCGAATACCTCAAGCTTACTAATTTCTCAAAACCCTGCTATTAATAGCTTTAATGTGTTTTATGCACTCACTGGGGACGGAGATATGCATGCCGAATTATCTGTGGTAGATATTACTGGCCGTAAGATCACAGAGAACATGCCAATCAAAGAAAAGTCAGGTATAATAAACATAAGGCTTCCAAAAAATACTAGTCCGGGCTTAGTTATATGCTACTTGTCTATTGATGGTAAGATGGTAGCGGAGAAAAAGGTATTGATATCAAAATAATGTGCTGAACTAACAAGTTCAAACGAACAAGAGCCGCTATGTAAGCGGCTCTTTTTATCTACTTTCATCATTTTGACATCTTAAATATTGATTACAGCTTCCAATGCATCATCGGCGCTTTTATTTACAAATGATCATCCAAAGGGCACAAGGTCGCATATGTGTATTTCGTATATTATCTTATTAAATTATTTTTTTTTGATCTTCAATTTCTTTAACTATTTGGTTTTTTAGTAGCAAGAGCTCATTTCTTAATTGGGCTGTATTATTAAAGTGGTATTGTTTTGGCACTGAGACCAAGCCATTGTTAAGTATTGAGGATATATTTAAATAAATCTCTTCCTGAATGCGATATGGAGCAACACTATATTTTAATTCTATTAATTGCTTTAAAAGCGGTAGAATTAAATATTTTTTAAAGCAAACCGTGTCAATCTCAAATAACAAAATTAAGTAATTCACATTGATATTATTTTTGAGGATCTCATTACTTATTCTAGTATAGACAATTTCTTTATTTTGTTCTGTGAGACAATAGATAAATTTTGCGGAAAAGTATTCCTGTATTGACTTGTGTGGGAAAGAATAGAAATGACCTTCTTTGTAAAGAATATTAATATTGACAACCAAATCTTCAATAATGTCTTCATTTTCAATTGCTGAAAAATCTTTCATGTGATTTTTGCAAAAGTCTAAATTTTTTTCCAGCTGAGACTTACTGAACGTTGTCTGAGATATTTTTAGTGTTGTGTAAGAGAAACTATTGAGTAACTCCTCAAACTTATTTTTTTTTAGTGATGTAATTTTTTTCCGTTTAAAAGACAGTTTATTTACTTTATCATGTCTGTAATAAAGAGTATCAAATAACTGTTCATAAAAGATGAATTTAGAGTCAGGGGTTTCAGGGAAGTTTTTGTAAGTAAGAATATACATGCACAGAAATAAAGGATTTTTAAAATAAACCTTAAAATTCTTATCAGCATTTCTAATATTACAAAGTATTTGCTCTGTGTCGTTAGGGCTGCTATTAATTAACTGTCGTTCTACAAAAGGTTCAATTTGTTTCTCTTCTAATTCTAGCAGATCGTAAGTTGTAAAAGCCCCTAACGAATTTAGATTCACCTCCGGTCTTGAGGTTATTAAAATATCTATTGCATTATATCTTTTGCAAACCATATTGATTTCATTCAATAATTCCTCTCGAAACAAAATATCAACTTCATCAAATCCATCTAAGATAAGAGTAACTTTACCCGATTTCAGCAAACGATCTGATATATTTACATTTGTAGCTATCTTGTTGAAAAGAAAAATTGAATTAATAAAGTCTAGTAGCTTTTCATTTTTTAAATATCTTAACTCAAGAAAAATGGGTATCCTCTTTTCATTCTTTAAAACATCAATAAATTTACTTTTGGCAAACATACTTTTACCACTACCCGCATTTCCTTGCACAATAGAAAACTGAACTAATTCATCCCTCCTGGCTTGCAACGCATTTATCCAACTATTCTTTTTTTTAATATCAATTGGAAAATAAATTTCTAGAAAATTAATAGGTGTGTCTCTTTCGAGAAATGTTTTCGCATTGAGGATATACTTGAGTTCTCGTACGCTATACTCAAATATTTCATTCTTTATTGCAAATATTATTTCATCTTCAATATTTGCGAAAATGTCTTTGATAGTCGAATCAAAATACTTGAGAAGAAAATTTGGCACTTGCATATAAAGACAGTCTATTTAGATGTCATATCTTGTTTGACAGTAGTACGACTTAATTTATCTACGTACATTAAAAATACACATATATGCAATGATAGAAAAGTATTTATAAAATAGTTGCTTGGTTCTTTATGTAAGTACCCCGTTTTTTATTAAAAGCATAAATGCAGGAACAGCTTACGGAGAAATCAATAGATTTCCTAGAACTTCTGTCCCTCAAAAAAAGCTAAGTTGCAAGGCAGTTTTATGTTAGCCCAATTCGGCAATTGTTAAACCGAAAGCTTATAGCAGTTTATTCGGCGTGCGGGAGCAGTGGAATGCCCGGAGCCGTGGCGAGATGCGCGTAATAAATGAGGTAAAACCTATAGGTCTAGGATTTTATCGTTGTATTGGTCTAAAATATTTGCCGGAAGAGATTTTAAATAAACTTGAGTTGTTTTTAAATCAGAATGGCCTAACATGCTGCTGATAGCATTTAATGGAACATCATTTAACATCGCCTGTGTTGCGAAAGAATGCCGGCTTACATAGCTTGTCAGATTTTTATCAATGTTACAGAGATCAGCTAATTGTTTTAGTTTCTTATTGTAAACCTTTCTAGACCATTGGATGTCCTTATATTGTAACATAGGTTCATCGCGTTTTATGATTGGAAAAACGAAAGCACTATCAGGATTTGAATTAACATAATAGTTTAAAATCTGAGATAAACTATCTGTTATTTTTATGTCATACAACTTGCTTGTTTTCCGTCTTCGATAGGTTATGCGTCCGTCTTTTATGTCTTTTTTGTTAAGAAATGCCATGTCGCTATAGTTCATTCCATACATCATGTAGCTAGCAACAAAATAATTTCTAGCGTTAAAGCATTCATGACTAGGTGGAAGCTTTAAAGTAATGATCTTTTTGAGAAGCTCTGCATCCAATGCTCGTTTCTCCGTTGGTACCGTTTTAATCTTAAAATTTGCAAATGGATAATGATCTTTTTCAACTATTCCGGCTTTTATAGCCTTATTATAAATAGCTCGAATAGTACGCATATAGACTGCTAAGCCATTTCTTGAATGTCCTTTGCCTAAATATCGCATTTCAAGTTGGGTAAGAAAATGATAGTTTATTTCATGAAAATAAAAGTCTTTTCCCAGAATTTGTTTTACCGCATCTGTAACACCTTTATAAGATTGGGCTGTTCCAAATCGACCAGCTTGTATAAGTTCACCAATTAGCTGTTGACTATATCTAAAGAATGAAACATTTGCATTTGTATCTACAATTCTGGATTTCACTTCTAATACTGACATATTTGCGAGTTGGCCGCTTTCATCCAGCTTAAGGATTATATCCATAGCGTCAGCTTTTTTCTTTTGTATAATGTTATTTAACCTCGTTACAGACGCTACACCCAAATGTGATTTCTTTACAGTCCTGCTTTTACTGTCCCATTCAGACAATTGTACGCTAATTCCAACTGGAATGGATGTTGTACGTTCATTATGACCCAATCGTAATACTATTGGATAGGTGCCATCTTTTTTCATCCTTCTGGTATCGAGGGAGACAACAATGTTCGAATTCATATTTTAAAGTTAGCGAAATATTTGCACAGAATTTGCACAGAAAATTAGGATTTATCTGGGTTATAAAAAATAGATATGAATTATAAATCTTTATTTATGGGCATTTACAGACCATTTTAATTCATATCGCTACAATAATACGATGACTACGGATCAAAAGGTTTCAGGTTTGAATCCTGACAAGGTCACGAAAGGGTTTCGCATAGCGAGACCCTTTTTTGTTTTCTGCCTTTTATCGTAATTTCAGTAAGAGCAAACCTATTCTCAAATCAGGTAATTTATAACCTTTATAAAGTAGTCTAGAGGGCTACGCCGATGAAAAACTTTTACCCAAAGATTAATCGACTTATGTAATGAAATTGCATAAATGCGATTAATAAAATGTATTTTTTGAAGCAATTGTTATAACTATTCCTTTTAATGCATATTTGAACTCGTTATGATGTGGCAGTATTATATTAAATACAAAATGAAAGCAGCCTTGGGGCTGACAGGGATTATACTGATTATCCTCGTCGGTAATTTTTTCCTGAGTGCAAAAATTTCAAGTTTAGATCAGTCCATTTCATCCATCTGCGATGACCGACTCAAACCATCGGCTTATATTTTTGAAATAACTGATAATATCTACCGTAAAAGATTATTGCTGAAAGAAAAAGGCAATGACGCGCAAACGGCTGCTCTTATCAATGCTCATAACCGGCATATTGCATCGCTGGTGCAGTCTTATGAGCAGACGGTGCTTACAAAAGAAGAAAAACTACATTGGGCAGAATTCCGGAAGCATCTTGATCTATATAATGGTCTGGAAAAAAAATATATCAGCGGGGACGCAGACTATAATACAAACGGTATTGCGTTAGCGGCCGGCCTGAACTCTGTGTTGAATGATCTTAATAGTTTAAGTAAAATACAAATAGGAGCAGGTGATGAGCTGAGACAAAATTCTCAAACAATAATCAGTAGATCGCAGATGTTTTCTACGCTTGAAATGGCATTATTAGTTGTTTTAGGGCTCTTTACGTTAACCATCCTGAGTGTATCTGACAGGGCTATTTTCAACGCTGCACAAAAACAGTCTCTGAATTGAATATCTCAACGAAAACTAATGAGTAGCAACAAATTAACATTTTTGAAAAAATATTTTGCTTTAGTTTTGCCCGGAATTTTAGGCGCATGTCATTAAAACTAAACACTAAGGTTGCTTTTCAAGGGCTTATGGCCCTCTTAGTGTTCGTAGCATCGCTTATTCTATCACAGCAATCAATGGCTTACCCGGTATCTGGAAAGATGATCCCGGTAGAGCAGATTACTGCTCCGATGGCTGTTTCAGCAGATGAGCAAACAGATTGTATCATAAAACCACACGGCGACCATGTAGATATACATGTACGCGCCCTTACCAAGATCAAAGGCAGAAGCCTGGTTAATAAGGGTAATAATATTGCGCAGGCCCTGCAAAGTCAGCAACGAGTGCCTGTCGTTATCACTAATACTCCTATATACATTAACTGGTCCGGTATTGTAAGGCCGGATTATTATCTATTCCTCTTCAGGTACACATTGTTCTGATTTAGCTAATTCCCTTCTTTTATTTTTTTGTTGATCTGATCAACTATTGCTAAACAAAAACAATAAAGTTTAAACGCAATATTATGCGTAAACGCAGCTATTTTGGCATTCCGTTAATAGGATTGCTCCTGGTTTCATGTAGCACTGAAGCTGATAAAACCACCGATAAAGGAAATAAAAAAATACCCGTAACCACTGTTATAGAAAAGGATATCTCCCTGGACCGGATGTATGTAGCGGATATACAAGCCATACAGAATGTAGAGCTCAGAAGTAGAGTAGCCGGTTTCCTAGAAAAGATACATGTAGATGAAGGGAAGTTCATTAAAAAAGGGCAGCTTTTATTTACCATCAGCGACGAGGAGTTAAGAGCAGAGGTAAGCAAGGCCCAGGCCAGCCTGAACAGCATCATTGCCGATGCAAAAACTGTAGAGCTGGAATTAGAGCGCGTAAAGCTACTTGTAAATAAAAGGATACTCTCTACTTCTGAACTGGATGTGGCAAGGGCAAAGTTTGCCGCTCAAAGTGCCAGGATAGAAGAGGCAAGGGCTGCGCTGGATCATGCAAGAGCTAGATTATCCTATACAAAAATATACGCCCCATACGATGGTATTATAGACCGGATACCATTAAAACCAGGAAGCTTGCTGGAAGAAGGGACCCTGATAACCAGTGTATCGGATATCAGTTCGGTATTTGCCTATTTTAATATTTCTGAGAACGAATACCTGGACTATCTGAGGGCCAGGCCAAAGGGGGCAGATACGACAGACAAAACTGTTCATCTGGTTCTCTCTGATGGAAAGCAATATGAGTTTTCAGGGCAGGTCGAAACGGTTGTAAGTGAGTTCCAGGAGAATACCGGGTCTATTGCTTTCAGGGCACGTTTCCCCAATCCGCAGTTCCTGCTAAAACACGGTGCTACAGGTAAAATAAAGCTGACCAATAACGTAGAAGAAGCATTAGTACTTCCGCAAAAGGCTGCTTTCGAGATCCAGGACAAAAATTATGTATTTGTAGTGGATAAAGCCAATAAGGTGAAGATGCGCAATTTTAAGCCCAAAGCAAGGCTGGGTGATTTTTATATAATAGAATCAGGATTGCAGGAGGGCGAGACGGTTGTTTATGAGGGCATCCAAAATATAAAAGACGGTATGCAGGTTTCCCCGGCAATGGTAAGCCAGGATAGTTTAATCCGAAAGAATATTCTATAGTATTCAGAAGTAATCATCTTCATCCACATGTTTGATATTTTTATTAAAAGGCCCGTACTGTCACTGGTCATTTCACTTATTATTGTCCTGCTGGGGGTATTGGCATTATTCAATCTCCCTGTTACGCAGTTCCCTGATATTGTTCCGCCTTCGGTAATAGTAACCGCTAACTATACCGGTGCCAATGCCGAGGTGTGCACCAAGGCAGTAGCTACCCCGCTGGAACGGGCGATAAACGGTGTACCGGGAATGACATATATGTCTACCGTGACCAGTAATAATGGTACTACCATTATACAGATCTACTTCAAAGTAGGTACAGACCCGGATATAGCTGCTGTGAATGTGCAGAACCGTGTAACGACCGTATTGGATGAGTTGCCTGAAGAGGTAATTAAAGCCGGCGTAACCACAGAAAAAGAGGTGAACAGTATGCTGATGTATCTGAACATCATAAGTACTGATACTGCTGCGGATGAAATGTTCATTTACAATTTTGCAGACATCAATGTTTTAAAAGAGCTAAAGCGTATTGAAGGCGTTGGCTTTGCAGAGATCATGGGTGCGAGGGACTATTCTATGCGTGTATGGCTAAAACCAGACAGGCTGCATGCTTACAATATCTCTACAGAAGAAGTGATCGCGGCAATACGTGCCCAGAACGTAGAAGCCGCGCCTGGTAAAACAGGTGAAAGTTCAGGCAAGCACGCACAGCCTCTGCAATACGTTTTGCGATACAGCGGAAAGTTTGTTCAGCCCGAGCAATACAAAAACATTGTGCTCAGGGCCGAAGGCAATGGCTCGGTATTAAAACTGGGTGATGTTGCAGATGTAGAATTCGGTTCGCTTGACTATGACATGACCTCGATGACCGATGGCCGGCCTTCCGCGTCTATTATGATCAAGCAGAGGCCGGGCTCTAATGCAAGTGAAGTGATCGACAATATTAAAACACGCATGGCTGAGTTAAAAGAGGTCTCCTTTCCTCCCGGTATGACCTATAATATCAGCTATGATGTATCGAGGTTCCTGGATGCTTCTATCGACGAGGTACTGAAGACCTTGATGGAAGCATTTATACTGGTATTCATCGTTGTGTATTTATTCCTGCAGGACTTCCGGTCAACGATCATTCCCGCATTGGCGGTGCCTGTTGCATTGATAGGAACCTTGTTTTTTATGCAGATGCTTGGGTTCTCCATCAACCTGTTGACGTTATTTGCCCTGGTACTTGCAATTGGTATAGTGGTGGATAACGCGATAGTGGTAGTAGAGGCCGTGCATACCAAAATGACAGAAAAACATATGCCGCCTTTGCAGGCTACGATGGCGGCGATGAAAGAGATAAGCGGCGCTATCATTGCCATTACGCTTGTGATGTCGGCAGTATTTGTACCGGTAGCATTTATGTCCGGCCCGGTAGGTGTATTCTACCGCCAGTTTTCACTTACGCTGGCCATAGCTATTGTTATTTCCGGTATCAATGCCGTTACATTAACGCCTGCGCTGTGCGCGATCATGCTGAAGCATCCGGATCCTGCAAAAAAGAAGGCAGGGTTTATAGACAGATTCTTTATGAGATTTAATACCGGCTATGACAGGCTTGCCGGCGAATATGCTCACCTGATAACAAAAATAGCGGATAGAAGGGCCGTTACTTTGATACTGCTTGTGTTTTTCTTTCTGGCTACATGGGGCTCACAGGCAATTTTGCCTTCCGGCTTCATTCCTACTGAAGACCAGGGAATGGTATATGTAAACGTGACCACGCCGCCGGGCGCTACCCTGGAGCGTACCGAAGAAGTGCTTAACCGGATACAGCAGGCTGCAAAAGGGGTAGATGGTATTGAATCCATTTCTACACTGGCAGGCTTTAGCCTGATGAGTGATGTTGCGGGCGCATCTTATGGTATGGGCATGATCAATTTAAAACCCTGGAAGGAGCGAAAAGCATCGCTGGATGCCACTATAAAAGCATTGGAACAACAGACCGCGCATATAGCGGATGCAAGTATCCAGTTTTTTCCACCGCCAACGGTACCGGGTTTTGGTAACGCCAGTGGTTTTGAACTAAGGCTGCTGGATAAGACGGGAACTGACGATCTTCAAAAAATGGCTACCGTGACCAAGGATCTGACTACAGCGCTGGAGCAATCTCCTGTTGTGTCTAATGTGTTCACCGGGTTCGACCCGAATTTTCCACAATATCTTATTCATGTAGACCAGGAGATTGCGGCGCAAAAAGGAGTGACCATTGACAAAGCCCTCAGCACCTTGCAAACTTTATTAGGCAGTTACTACACGACTAATTTTATCCGTTTCGGGCAGATGTATAAAGTAATGCTTCAGGCTGGCCCGCAATATAGGAGCAAGCCGGAAGATGTACTGAACCTGTATGTAAAAAGTAACAACGGAGAGATGGTGCCATATTCTACCTTCATCAGGATGGAGCGTGTATATGGGCCCGAACAACTGACACGCTACAATATGTACACTTCTGCAATGATCAATGGAGATGCAGCGCAGGGCTTTAGCAGCGGGGATGCTATTAATGAGGTGGAGCGAATAGCGAAAGAAAAACTACCGCGTGGCTATGGTATAGAATGGTCGGGCATGACCAGGGAACAAATACTTTCCGGTAACCAGGCGGTATTTATCTTCCTGATATGCCTGGTATTTGTGTACCTGCTGCTGGCTGCGCAATACGAAAGTTTTTTGCTGCCGCTGTCGGTGATCTTGTCTTTACCCACGGGTATTTTCGGTTCCTTCCTGTTCCTGAAGATCGCGGGACTGGAAAATAATATCTATGCACAAGTGGCGCTGGTAATGCTTATCGGCTTATTAGGTAAGAACGCGATCCTCATCGTAGAGTTTGCCATACAGCGGAGTAAAGAAGGTGCAACGATATTACAATCTGCTGTAGAGGGTGCAGTATCAAGGTTCCGGCCGATCCTGATGACGTCTTTTGCCTTCATAGCCGGATTGATCCCGCTTTGTATAGCCAGTGGTGCAGGCGCCATGGGCAACAGGAGTATAGGAACAGCCGCCGCAGGCGGTATGCTCACAGGTACATTGTTCGGGCTTATACTCGTTCCGGGATTGTATGTACTGTTTGCGAGCATGGGTAAGAAAAAACGGTTGCAGGAGCCGGTTTCTGAACTGGTATCACATCCGCTTGTACTTTCTGAAGAATCAAATTTCTCAAACAATAATTAAACGGTTCAAATATCAAATGCTTAGTTTTTTACATGCGCTTAAACGCTTTGTAATGGTTGCACCGGCTGTTGCTCTTATATTGGGTAGTTGCAGCGTTTCAAAGAGAAGCGTCAGCGAGGAAGGTAAATTGAAGGTGCCGGACAGTTTTTATGTTAGTTACAATCTCAGTAAAGGGAAATTTATTGACAAAGGGATATTTGCCGACACGAACCTTACCAACCTGATTGCCATTGCCATTCAGCAAAACCCGGATGTATTCATAGCCCGGCAGCGTATAGAAATGGCTGCCGCCCAATTCAGGATAAAAAGGGGCGCTATGTTACCCGTTATAAGTGCTGATGCCACTGCCTCGGGACAGAAGTATGGAGATTACACCATGGAAGGTGTAGGTAATTTTGATACCAATCTATCCGGCAATATTGATGAAGGTCAGAAGGTATCCCTTCCTTTTGTTCCCAACTATTTTATAGGGCTAAGGAGCAATTGGGAAATAGACCTCTGGGGCAAATTAAAGAACCAGAAAAAAGCGGCGTATATGAGCCTGCTGGCATCTGAGCAGGGCCGTAAACTGGTGATCACCACATTGGTTGCCGAGGTGGCTACAAGGTATTATGAACTGGTGGCCTTAGATGCCATGAAAAATGTGATCAACGATAATATTGCATTGCAGGATAGCGCGCTGTACATCACCACTATACAAAAAGAGGCGGGAAGAACAACAGAACTGGGTGTGCAGCAAATGACAGCCCAGTTGCTGCGGACGAAAGCGCTACTGGCACAAACGGAGCGGAATATAGTACGTGTTGAGAATGAAATTAACTACTACCTGGGGCGATTTCCGCAGCCTATAAAAAGACATGCTGATATTTTAGCACTTGGTATGGCCGCCGACTACAAACCGCTACTGCCGGCTGAGATACTTGCCGGCAGGCCGGATATACTGGAAGCCGAATGGAATCTGAAAGCCAGCGGTGCAGACGTGCTTGCTGCAAAAGCAACCCTTCTGCCTGCATTGACCTTAATGCCATTTGCCGGCTACAGCTCTTTTAACAGTAAGCTGTTGTTTGATCCCGCATCCCTGGCATATGGCATTATCGGTGGGCTTACGGCTCCTTTGGTCAACAGAAGCAGTCTTCGTGGTAACATCAAACGTGCAGAAGCGGAAAGGACAATGGCTTTATATACTTATAATAAAACGGTTCTGCAGGCATTCAGGGAAATCCTTACGGTTTCTAATGATATTGACCAGTTCAAAGAAGTTTACCGGCTTAATAAGGAAGAGACCGATGTGCTTACGGAAGCAGTAAGTACCTCTAACGAATTATTCAAAGCAGGATATGCATCTTATCTGGAAGTGATCGCCGCGCAGAAGACAGCTATAGAAGCAGAAATCAATTTAATAGAGACACAAAAGAATATTCTGCAAGGTCAGGTTGCACTGTACAGGTCTGTTGGTGGAGGGTGGTAAAAAAGAAGTAGAATTATTTTTACGTGCTCCATTTCTTAACAGGTATGGATTGTCTATCATTTCCAGCTACCCATAATGGAGATGTTTAAACTGTCATTTTTTACTTCCATATCAATGGGGAATATGATTTTGTAATCGGCCATATTTATTTTGCAGGCAGCTATATAGCCTGTGGAGTCTCCCCATAGTTGAACGTAATAGGTTTTGCTGTATAAAGTCATCGGCAGAGTAGGGGCTATTTTAAATGTTGCCGGTAGCGTAAGATTACCAGGATACACGTCTGTAGTTGTAAGTGGTGTTGCCGTATTGTTATCGATGAAAACCTTAAAATAAACGTTTTGGACGTGACTATTTGTCGACCGGCAATCGTTTAACCGGATCGTCTTGAGGCTAAAGATTTTGTTCTCCTTGGTACAACCGGCCAGGCTTATTAGTATAGTAGCTCCCGCTATTTTCCGTTTGAGAGAATTCATTTAAGATCTAAATTTTTGTTCAAGATATTCCTGCAATACAAGGGCATGATTATGTTCTGTATCCTTCGCACCATAAATGAGCGTCAGCACTTTTTTATCTGCATGGCTTTCTACAAAATCTTCTATCGCTTTATTATGTCTGAGTTCTGCCATGTAGCGTTTTTGAAACTCGTCCCATAATTCGGGTGTATGTCCCCACCATTTTCGAAGATGTACTGATGGTGCCAGCTGCTTTGCCCATTCATCCAGTAAAACATCATCTTTACCAATGCCGCGCGGCCATAGCCTGTCAACCAGTATTCTATAGCCATCTTTTTTCAGAGGCTTGTCGTATGCTCTTTTGATTTTGATAACCGGTGCCATAAATTTTATTTAAAGTGAAACATTACGCTGGTGAAAGTCTTCGGGATCTTAGATATGCTGTCGTTCTGTTGAGGTATGGAGAAAAAACAATGAGCAATAAGGTGCCAAGGATCAACCAGGATATCAATTCGTAATAGTCCATTGCAAAACGAAGCTGATTCTGTTCGCTGACCCTGTTAATTAATAATTTTGACGTGGCCTTTGTAACATGACCTGGCAGCATACCCTTTGTTGCAAGATTGCTTGTTTGCTTATGGAAATAATAATTTGTCATCAAATCCATTTTAGTAAGATGATCCTGGAAAGCATTATAGTGCCGGCTCTTTTCAAAGAGCTCGAAATAATTGACAATACCTATGCTTACACAAAATCCCAGGTAGCGTATTGCCAGGCATATGGCAGATGCTGAAGGACCTAAAGA
Source organism: Bacteroidota bacterium (assembly GCA_018267955.1). Taxonomy (GTDB): domain Bacteria; phylum Bacteroidota; class Bacteroidia; order Chitinophagales; family Chitinophagaceae; genus Polluticoccus. The sequence goes on along the minus strand of JAFDXL010000009.1, from coordinate 584,671 downwards.
GACCGGTACGGCCGAAATTGCGTACACGATTGTGGGCACCATGATCATACCCACACCTAGGCCCTGGATGAATAATGGAATAAAATAATTTGGTTCATCAGCCTGCACATCGAATAGAAAGAACATGCTAACATGAAATGCAAATAGCAGCAGAAACCCCGGTAGCCAGATGTGCCGAATCTTTTTTTTCTGAAGGATCATGCAGCAAGCAATGATAACCCCGGCTACGATACCGGAGAGATTAAGCAGGTTGATATAGGAAACATGCATAGGATCGAAATGCAATACTGTCGAAAAGGAATTGTTTGCAATCCCCAGTGAAAATCTGCAGATGTACATGACGAATAACACCAATATACCTACCTTAAAATTGCGGAACCGTAATATTTGCAGATCTACGTATGGGCGCTTCATTGCCTTCTGCCTAAGTGCGAATAGTACCGTTAGCCCTAAAATGACAATTACTCCGTATCGTATGCGCTCATCCTGTATCCAGTAATATTCCTGTCCGTATATCATAATATATCCGATTAGGCACAGGACAATGCTATAAAGGGAAAAACTTTGCCAATCTAATTTATATAGCGGAAAGCGGACATTTAGGCGGATGTTATTCATCGACAATAATAGCAGAACAACAGATGGCAGATAAGAGAATAGCGCGCCTTTATAAACTATATTGAAATTATAAGAATCGATCAGGTCTGCGGTAATAAAATTGTTAAACGGAATGGCGCATAGTAGCAAGCCAAAGAAAACTGAAAAGCTGACCTCCCGTGCCCGTTCGCTACGCAGGCGGGTAAACATTAAAGAAAGGGATAAGTTTACAGTACTGGAAAATAATATCCCCTGTATAAACCTTACCGGAAACAGAATGTATAATTCATGCGTATGATAACAGATGAAGCTTGTAAGGATTTGTAGAAACGTGAATACTATAAAATACTCTTTAGTAGCCAGATATGTAAAGAAACGGCGTTCCAGGCTGTAAAATCCAACATAACCTGCATAGAATAGGGCGACAGAAAACTGTATATCTGCCGGCTCACTGCCGTAGTAACCAGCAGCGGCATTGATATTTGCCAGTGGTAAAAAGAACAGAACAATGCTTGGAAGCAGCAGGGAAAAAAGAATGATGCGTATCAACCATTCCGGTGCCCAATTTTTGAATATCGGAATTGCGCTATCCATTGTGTTGCCCCTTAGGTACGTATACGTTAACATTCATACCCACCTTCAGCACGTCATTGTCCCTTCGGTTACCATCGATACGTATCCGCACAGGAATTCTTTGAACTATTTTTACATAGTTGCCTGTAGAATTATCGGGTGGCAGCAGTGAGAAACTGGAACCCGTTGCAGGTGACAGGGAAATGATAGTTCCTTTAAATTCTTTGCCGGGATAGGCGTCAGCGATAACTTTAACAGAGTCGCCTATATGCATATTTGCAACCTGTGTTTCTTTGTAATTAGCTACCACCCATTTGTCGGTTTCGTTATTCACAATAAACGCAAGTGTTTGGCCTGCATCTATCATTTGTCCTACTTCCACCGTGCGTCTACCCATTCTTCCCGAATAAGATGCTGTAATGATCGTATAGCTTACATCCAGCTTGTTCCTGTCAAGCAGGGCATTCAGCCGCGCAAGTTCAGCGGATACCACTGTTTTTTCAGCGCGTATATCATTTATCCGTGAAATAGCGGCATCGTAGTTTTCCTGCGCAGACTTGTAATCGCTTTTATTAACATCAAGCGTTGCCTGCATGTTTTCCAATTGTTGCTTAGTGGCAGATTCCTCGTTGTATAATTGTTTATAGCGATCAAAATCGAGCTGCTGCTTCCATACCTTCGCATTTGTTGCCGTTATTTGCGCCTGCGAAGCTGCCGCCGACCTTTCCAGCGTGTGGATATTACTTTCCAATACTGTTAGCTGGCCTTCTGCTTTTTTGATCGAAGCCTCGGTTTGTTCTTGTTGTAATATATATTCCCGGTTGTCGATGATCAAAAGTGTATCTCCTTTTTTAACATGCTCATTTTCTTCAAACCTGACTGCTACTATAAACCCACCGGCTCTGGAAATAACCGGGTTGACATATTCCTCGACCTGGGCGTCGTTTGTTTGTTCGTACGTATAATATCCCCAGAGAGTGTATATGCCCCAGATAGCTAGTGTTATGACAATCACCCCCGCTATCCACCCGGTTATCCTTGTAATCAGCCTGTCTGTAACTGAATATTTTTTTTTCATTATCTAAAGAGTGCCAACAATGTTTTGTAGTAAATAATATTTATCGTTTGCCATAATACGTGCAGCTTCCAGTTCAAAATGGGTCTGCAATAACTGCACGTCGGCATCAAGCAGGTCAGTGATCAACGATGTTTGGTTGAAATAGGTGTTTTTTATGATGCGCGCGTTTTCTTCTGCCTGTTGAACATTTACTTCGGCAACTTGTATTCTTACCAGGGATTCCCGATATCGGAGATAAGCCTCTTTTACCTGTTGTCGTACCTTATCCCTAGCGTCTCTATGTGCTTCCTCTTCTTTTTCTAATTCCAATTGGGCAGCCCTTCTTTTGTGTACATTCAGGTATAATTCAGATAAAGGGAAAGATGCTTTTACTCCTGCGATTCCTAAGGAATACCAGAAGGGATTGTACGGGTAAAGAAATATCTGTGGGTTGGCGTAATAAAAATCTCCGTATACGCCAAGCTTTGGCCGAACGTTTGCTTTGATCTGTTGCAGATGTATCCTGGTAAGATCCGTCTGTCTCTCGGATATGTGATAAGGAAATGAGTGCTGTAAGGCTTCGGTAAGATATTGCTCATAGGATGTGTTTTTATCCTGTTCGGCAAGTATATCTGTTGGCAGCAACATCCTTTCGTCGGGCTCGCCGATCATTATATTCAGCTTTTGAGTTGCGATTAAGATGTCATTGTTGACCGTTACCAACGCCATCTTACGTTTCGACAGGTCGAGTTCTACACGCAACACATCACTCTTAAGTGTTGTTCCGTTTTTATGGAATGCCTTTATTTCTTTTAATTGCTTTTCCTGGTCTGCAATATCCTTTTCGATCAAATTTTTGAATATGATGGATTTTTGCAGGTCGAGATAGAGTACAGCTGTTTTGTAATGTATATCCGATAAGGTTTGGTCCCGTTCGATCTCGCTGATCTGATGCAGCGTTTTTTCCTGCTCAATTTTCAGGTTAAGCTTGTTGCCGTTGTAGATATTTAAATATAGATCTGCTCCAACACGATATAAAGTATGGATAACCTCATGCTGGGTAGGTTTAGAAAACAAACCATTCTCGTAGATCGGGATATTTGTTGCTTTTTCTGCACTTCCCATTACGCCTACTTCAGGAAGACGTTCTAACTGGCTATTTCTAACTTCTTCCTGGTTAACATCTACCGTTTTCCTTTTGATTTCAAGTAGTCGGTTATACTCTTCCGCTTTTTGCCAGACTTCTTTTAGGGAAATGCGTAAAGTGTCTGCCTGGGCAGTAGCCGATACGCCGGTATTAGCCAAAGAAAAGTTAGAGATAAGGTGCAAGAGTATAACTAACCGCGTCTTGCGCATATTGTATATAGAAAATTTGGAGTGCGAAGGTACAGGAGGCCAGAGTGCGTTAGTTTACTATAATAGCCATATTTTTATTCAATCCGGCCAAATAGTAATAAGGCCATTATGTTATAATTATCTTTGAATTATGATGTAGCGTTTAAAGCGTCATCGATCTTTTAAATACGTAGCGCCAGACTATATGGGACTTATCGCTTCATTGCCCGATATTGACAGACAATTGCAATCTGTCTTTGTAATGCATGAAAAATCAGAAAAACTGATACCCTTGCATACGCACAAAAAAGGGCAGCTTAGTTATGTTGAAGGCGGCATTGCATACATAACTGTCAATTACAAAACTTATGTGGTACCTGCCCGGCATTATTTCTGGATTCCGAAAGGTATGCCCCATATATTGAGGATCGGGCATTCTGCTACTGTATTGAGATCCTTGTATTTTTATTCTTCAGATGATAAGAATGATCCTTTTTATGATAAGCTTGGTATTTATCCCGCAAATGAGCTATTGATTCAAATGATCAATTATACTGAGAAGTGGGATGGTATTCATGTTAACAGTAAAAATTACAATTTTGACTTTTTAGTATCGTTAAAGAAATTGCTCCCGCAACTGAATAATAATGCGCTGCCGATTGTTTTACCAATCACTGATGATGAGCGCATGCAGCAAATAATAAGATTTCTTGAAAAGAACATTGCAGAACCGATAAGCCTGAAATATTTAAGTAAGCATTTCAATCTGAGCGAACGGTCGATGTCGCGAATGTTCCAATCGCATTTGCATATCTCCTTCCTGCAATATCTTAAAACGCTTCGTATGGTGAAGGCTATCGAGATGATTTTAAAAACGCAAAAACCTATTGGCGACATCGCTTTCCAGGTTGGATATGATTCTGTCGGAGCTTTCAGCAATGCATTCTATTTGTTTACCCAATCCCGTCCGTCCGACTTTCGAAAAAGCTGATGTGATTCCTGTATGGCCGGAATGAATAAATAGTTTCTTTTTCCGTTGATTTTCTTATTTTTAAGAACGGTGAGAAAGGTAACGGCCATAGTAGTGTTCATAAGTTATATGCTTTGTGCATTGGGCATTACCTTGTCTTATCATCATTGTAAAGGTGAGTTCCGATATGTGCAGGTTCACCCGGAGAAGACGCGAAAGTGTTGTAAGGGCAAGAAAATGCCCAGGGGATGCTGCAAAACGGTCAAGCTTGAGTTTAAAAAATCGGATGACAGGAATCGCGAGCCAATCAGTTTTCAGCCAAAGATCCTGGTTGTAGCAAAGCTAACAACACAGCGATACAATATAAATCCACTTGTTTCTTATCAGCAGGAAGTTTCCATTACTCCTGATTATCTGCTAAGGCCACCTCCGCTGATATGGCCAGATGTACCCATTTATCTGTCCAATTCTGTATATCGCATTTGATACAGCATATGATCTATTGCTGAGTTTCTGAACTCTGAAGGAGTTTTTATGTACACATTAGTGTGTATGTCTTATTCTATTTTGATTTTCCATCATTTAATTAATATAAAATGAAAAAAATATTTATATCGGCCATACTGGCTGTAGCGGCCATTTCTCTTAATGCACAGACAACTGCAACCAACTGGACTGCCCAGGATTGCAATGGCACCAGTCATACATTATTTAATGAATTGGATAATGGCAAGGTGATCGTTTTTGTATGGGTAATGCCCTGCAACTCTTGTGTACTAGGCGCTAAAGCAGCTTATAATGCAGCGCAGAGTTTCGCTACATCTAATCCCGGCAAAGTGGTTTATTATCTTTCTGATGACCTGGGTGACGATAACTGCAGCGCACTGAATACGTGGATAAGCGCCAATAACATTGGCAATACAGCTAATATGACTGTTTTTGGCAATTCCGGTAACACCATCAACGAAAGTGATTTCGGCGGATCGGGTATGCCGCACGTCATTGTTATGGGAGGCACTGATCACAAGATCTATTATAATCAGCGGAATTCTGCAGCAAATGATCAAACCGGGATACAGGCTGCTATTAACAACGCTATAGGTGCTCTAAACGTTACTGAAACGAAACCTATTTTTTCTTTTGGTATTGCCCCCAATCCTGCAAAAGATGTGGTAATGGTTAAAGCACAAAAAGCAATAACCGGTATTATTATTACATCTGTTGACGGCAGGGTAGTGAAGAAAGTAGATTATTCCAATGCTAAAACTAATCCTTCTATAAATATCAATGGCGTGCCCGCAGGTACATACGTAATTAAGGCGACAGACGTAGACGGAGCAACTGGTGTTCAAAAATTGGTAGTAGAATAGATGAAGAAGGGTTTGATATTAGTCGGCTACATTACAGTGATCTGCACTATAAATGCCTGCCGGAAAAAGGACACACAAACGGCAACTGAAAGTTATTCGCCTACTGCAATGTCTGTGACCGTACCAGCTTACGTAGCTAAATATGTGGGTAGTATGCCGATGACTGGCACTAACCCAATGACAGCAGAAGGGGTAGAACTAGGGCATAAATTGTTTTATGATAAAACATTGAGCAATGATATGACCATTAGCTGTGCCAGTTGCCATAAGCAGGAAAATGCATTTGATGACCCGAGGCCATTCAGCCAGGGTACCAATGGTAGTTTTGGAGACAGAAATGCAATGGCGATCATCAACCTTGGCTGGAATACGCGTTTTTTCTGGGACGGCAGAAGGGCGAGTCTTGAAGGACAGGCGCATGACCCGGTCACCAACCCGATCGAAATGGCGAACAACTGGCCGGAAGTGGTAAAGCGGTTGCAGAACAGTACGGTGTACTCTGATCTTTTCTTTAAGGCTTTTGGTACACGTACTATCGATAGTAATCTTGTTGTGAATGCAATATCACAGTTTGAGAGAACCCTGGTATCATTCAACAGCCGGTTTGATCATTTTTATTTTGAAGGAGACAGTACCGCGCTTACCGCACAGGAACAAAGAGGCCTGGCTATTTTTGTTGGTGACGGCAAGTGCAAAAATTGTCACTTGATGAATACGTTGTTCACAGATCATGAATTCAGAAACAATGGTTTAGATGCGAATCCTAAAGACGACGGATTGATGAAGTTTACAGGTAGCGCTGCAGATAAAGGAAAATTTAAAGTGCCTACCTTAAGGAACATTGCAGTGACTGCGCCTTATATGCATGATAGCAGGTTTACGACACTGGAAGATGTTGTAGATTTCTATAGCAGTAAAATACAACAAACCAGTCCTAACCTGGATGAGCATATGCCGGAGTTTGGCTCAGGATTGAACCTTACAACTCAGCAAAAAGCAGATCTCGTAGCTTTCCTGAAATCGCTGACGGATGAAGATTTTATAAGGAATCCTAAATTTAGTGATCCGAATTAACCTTCGTTCATAGCTAATCATCACAAAGGGTTTCAACATATAGTTGAAACCCTTTTGCTATTATTATTGTTGTTGACCGGAGTATTACTTGGTGCACCAGTATTCCTGGTTTTCGCAGGCGGCGAGATTGGGGCTGCTGATAGTGCAGGCCTCGTTGGTGGAGTTAGCAATCATAAAATGCAGCGTGTGCTGGCCAGCGCTAACTGTATAGGTACTTGATGTGGCACCAGGCGCGATGGTGGTAATGGTAGATCCATCCCACACAACGGCATAAGTAAGGCTGCTGCCTGTTTTGTTTGTGAATTTTACAGTTGCCGTTTTATTAGCTTCACAAGTTCGTGTTTCGCAGTTGGCACCCAGGTAACCTGTAGGACATTTGCATGCACCATCGCTGCATGTGCCGCCATGCTGGCAAGTGATATCGGCACATTTATCGGCTTTGGTACAACCGCTATATACCACAGCAGAAAAGATGGCGATCGTAATGAATGAGGTAAATAATATCAGTTTTTTCATAACCAGAAGAATTTGAATATAAATCCAAAGTTAATATGTATCTGGCTTGAAATAATGACCGCTGTCATTGAATTTGATATTTGCAATCAGGTATTATAACTGGGGTATTACAGCTAAGCAGTGTGTAGTAAATAATATTTAGTTCCATATCCCGTTCATCGCAGTAAGTATCAACGGCTTGCCATCTGTAACTACAATAGTATGTTCATGCTGTGCCATGAAGCCGCCTTTATTGCCTGCCATGGTCCAGTTGTCAGAAAGTGTTACGGCCATTGTAGAATCGGTGGATATAAAAGTTTCGATGGCTACTACGGAATTCTTTTTAAAGCGTTGCTTATTGAACCTGTCCCGATAGCTGGCTATATCAAGAGGTTCTTCGTGCAGGCTGCGGCCAATGCCATGGCCGGTAAGGTTCTTTACTACCTTTAACCCCCGCTTCCTGGCTTCTGTTTCTATCAGCCCGCCTATATCAGATATACGAACGCCACCTTTAATATTATTGATCGCTTTTTGAAGGATCGTACGCGAAGCTTCCACCAGTTCGCCATGTCCATAAATATCTCTGCCCAATACAAAAGATGCCCCATTGTCGGACCAGAAACCATTCAGCTCGGCAGATACATCTATATTAACAAGATCGCCTTCAGCCAGTACCCGGTCATTGGTGGGTATGCCGTGGCAAAACTCATTATTGACACTGATACAGGTGCAGCCGGGGAAGCCATAAGCGAGGTAGGGTGCTGACCTTGCACCCAATTCCTTCAGTAAATCGTTGCCAAAATCATCCAGCTCTTTGGTAGTCATGCCGGGCTGTGCATAGTCGATCATTTTTCTCAGCGTAGTGGCAACCGCTTCGCTGGCTTTTTTCATTCCTATTAATTCCGCTTCATTGTTTATTGACATACCCGGCTATTGTTTGTAGTGCAATTTAGCAAAATGCTAGGCCTTATGGCACTAATTTGTATTTACTAGAGATAAACAAAACTTATGGAAACATATAACAGCCATCAAAACAGCATGAACGAAAAAAGTGTAAGCGAGGAACAGCAGCCAATCGAAATTAAAATGGCTGATAAGCATGACGCGAGTGATGTAAATGGAGCAACTGATGCTTATGAATGGAACAAAGACAGTGACCGGCTGGGGCATCGTTATCGGGATTGATATTTTTCGGCATATGATTTTAGCGATTATTTTATAATAAGATTCTAAATAATAGAGTAGTAATGACAAACGACGCTAATCACCTGGAAGAATTTAAGCGCTTTATGAAGGTAAGGTTGAGCGCTTCAACAGCATTTGTAGAAGGAAATTTTAAACTACTGGAAGATATATCAGTTGGGGAATCACCCGCTACAATTTTTGCACCTAACGGAACCTGTGTGCAAGGTGCAGGTGAGGTGAATGCTTTCAACGAAAAGGGTGCTGCTAATTTTTTACCCGGCGCTGAAAATCATTTTGCAGTAATGCACCAGGCTGCAGATGAGCATTTAGCTTATTGGACGGGTATTCAACGTTCAACAGTGAAAATGAAGGGGCAGGATAAGGATGTTGTCTTCAACCTAAGAGTGACCGAAATATTCAGAAAAGAAAATGGTGAATGGAAACTGGCACATCGCCATGCAGATAAGCTATCGGAATAATACTACAAATGAAGAACCGCATGAAATTATTATTCATGCAGTTCTTCATCCTGATGCTTTTAAAAACACTGTATTATAAAGAAAGGTTACGCGTCTTTCTTTAAGGATTCAGCCATTAGTTCTTTATTCTGCTGATCGACTTTCTTCGTATTGTCGATCTTGAGTGTCTTTAATTTTTCCTTTAGATCCTCATCGTCAATAGCAAGCATCTGCACTGCAAGTACAGCCGCATTATGCGCAGCATTTATAGCCACTGTTGCTACCGGCACGTCATTAGGCATCTGAACTATTGAAAGTAAAGAGTCTATACCTTCAATAGAATTGGAAGACTTTATGGGAACTCCGATAACAGGCACAATAGAAAGTGCTGCCGTCATACCCGGCAAATGCGCTGCGCCACCTGCGCCGGCTATTACCACTTTAATATTATTTGCCTCCAGCCCTTTCGCATATTCAAAAAGCCAATCCGGACTTCTATGCGCTGATACAACGGCAAACTCATAATCAACGCCGAATTTTTTAAGAACAATTGCTGCCTGTTCCATTATAGGTGCATCTGATTTGCTACCCATAATGATGCCTACTTTATTTTTCTTCATGTTTTGCTTTTAAAATATTACGAATCGTTGCTGCTTTTAACAATGCCTTTTCAATTGTATCATCATTTATGGTAATATGCCCCATTTTCCTTCCTTCAGATCCTCCCTTCTTACCATACCAGTGCAAGTGAACATCCTCTAACCCTAGTATTGATTCTAAGGCTTTTCCCATGTTCTTTTTTTCGGATGCTGCAGGCTCTAGTACATTCATCATTACACTGCTACTTGTTAATTTTGTAGATCCCAGCGGCCAACCCATTATTACTCTTAGCAATTGTTCATATTGAGACGTTACACATGCCTCAATAGTATGGTGCCCGCTGTTATGGGGGCGGGGCGCCAGTTCATTCACCAATAACTTGCCATCACCGGTTATAAACATTTCAACGGCAAGTATACCTGTAAGCTTAAGCGCCTCAGCTGTTTTGATAGCAATATTGCGTGCTTCAGCTGCCGTTTCAACAGATATATCGGCGGGACATAGCTGGTAATCCAGGAGCATTCGTTCTTTGTTAAAGATCATCATTACAGGATCATAGCAATCAACTTGTCCATTTTCGTTTCTGGCTACAATAACCGAGATCTCATGCTTAATATCAACTAATTCTTCTAATATACTCGGTTCATCAAAGGCCTTCTCAATATCCTGTTCGCTTCTTATTATCATTACACCTTTACCATCATACCCGTTGCTGCATAGTTTAAGACATCCGGGTAAATTATTTACCAGGCCATATAGCTCAGACTTAGCATTTACTAATACAGAAGGGGCGACAGGCATGCCGGCATTTTCCAGGAATTTTTTCTGACTGTGTTTATTCTGTATGATTTCTATTGTTTCAGGGGAGGGGAATACCTTTACACCATTATTTGATAATTCGCGTAATGCTTTGGTATTTACTGCTTCTATTTCAATAGTGATGATATCCAGGTTTTTGCCAAAATCCAGCACGTCCTGATAATTCATAGGGTTACCTACGGAAAAAGATGAGGTATAACGGGCACAGGGAGAATCGAGGCTTTTATCCATCACAGATATATCCAATCCAAAATCTATAGCATGCCTTATAAGCATGGCACCCAATTGTCCTCCCCCAAGTATACCAATCTTCAACTCTTTCATTAGTTTTTTTAATGTTTGTGCAAAAGTAATAAAAACCGCCTATAACGGTAATGACGCTATTCTATATGTAAGGTTACCTATGGTTGATAAAATAGTGATAGCGGAAGGAGATAAATCTTATTTAGTAAAACATGTTATGGAAGACAATAAGGTAATGCTTTTAAAGTCATATAAATATTTATGCTATAGAATTGGAGACATAGCAAATCGAGGTTTAAATGTTTCCGTTCGCTGATTACTATGCTCATTGGAAAAGCTCCCCATAAGATATGCTTTAAAGACAACTAGTTTAGTTGGCCACTTGCCCAAAGAAGCGCTGCATAAGATTTATGCCATTTAGTTTTTAGTTCAACTAATTTTTGCGATGCTTCCAGCACTTTATTCTCTCTTGAGTTTAATACAAATAATGAGCTTTCACCGTTATCGAAACGAAATTTTTCACCGAGGAATAATCGCTGAAAGTTTTCATATGCCTTGGTGTAAGTTTCAATCTGATTTTTAAGCGATAAAACTTCGTTGTAATACATTTTTACTTTTATCTCCAGTTGTAGTATCAAATTGTTTTGCTCAGCCTGCATTTCAAGAACTTTTAGTTTCGATGCTTTGTATCCGCCGATTGCATCCCTGTATAGTAATGGCATGTTTAGGCTGATACCTAGTTTATGATTGTTTTCCAGCTGCGTGCTACTAAGGGAAAATTGCTCATAATATCCTTTACCTAACATATTTGCGTTTATAGAAAGTTTGGGTATGAAATACTGCGACTTCAATTTTTGATCAATTTTCAAACTGCCGATTTTATAACTTACTGATGCCAATTTAGGATGGTTATCTACCGCATCAAGCAGTTTACTTAATGCAGGTATATCATATTCTGTATACAGGTCATTACTATCAGGAACAATACTATCGTCCCACTGGTACGGATAATTTCCCTCTAACCACATAAAACCGGATAGTTCTATGCCGGCATTTATATATGCTAGTAATGCTGCCTGTTGCTGTACATAAAATGCCTGCAGCTGAGATAATGTTTCTGTTGTATCTATCGCCGGGCGTGCGCCTTGCTCAAACTCAACTCGTACAAATTGCAGCCGTTCTTCATTTACCTGTATCGCTTTTGTAATGATGGTATAATTCTGGTATTCTTTGACCCAGTTCCAATAGGCTACAAGTGCATCAAAGATTACATTGTTTGCAGCAAGTTGTTTTTCTGATTCCGTTTGCCTGTAAAAGAGCTTAGCCTGTGCAAGAGTTGCCCGCCTGGCATCAAACAATAGGTTGTTTGTTGAAAGTTTTACTCCTATATAACTGGTTTTGCCAAGAGTTGCCTCGGGCGATACCCTGTCACCTGATACCTCTTCGATCCCTGCTTTAATATCCAGGCCATACCAGGTAGGTATAGTTATCTGGGTGTTGAAATAATTATAATAGACTTTGCCATCCAGCGATTTACGACCCACCTCACCCATTAGCACAGGGTCAAAATTTCCCCTTGATTGTAATAATTGCGCCTTGGCGCGTTGCATGGTAAAGTCAGCTTGTTTTACAACCGGATGGTATTGCCTGATGATACTAATCAACTCATTTTTAGACAAATACTTTTCGTCTGCCCCGATTGCTTTATAGGTCAGGGCCAAAAGGTATAATATGAATATCAATCTATTTCTTACTGCTTTCATTTTCATTCGGATTTGCTTTATAATACTCCGGAGGAAATCCGTTGATATTGCGCCAGAGTTCATACCCAATAGGTACATTCTTCAGTAATGCGATACCTTGTGCACCGGTACCCATTTTTAATGTCCTGGGCCACTTTTTAACCGCGGTATCTTCACCTACCAATACTCTGAATTTACCATTGCTGCTAACTGAATTCTCAACAGCTACAATTTTACCACTGAACGTACCGTAGGATGCCTCAGGCCATCCGCTGAATACTATAGCCGGGAAGCCATCAAACATAAAACGTACTTGCTGCCCTTGCGATAGCAAGGGTAGGTCTACCGGCCTTACATATAGCTCTACAGCGTAATCAATTTTATCGGGTACGATCTCAGCTATTTTTTCACCTTCCTTCAATATTTCATTTATCCCTGATTTGCTTGCTTTGACAACCTGCCCGCTTTGGGGTGCAATTAAAAAATAAAGGCCATTCCTGATTTTATAATTTGCATATTGGTTAGTCAATTTTGCTAACTCTGCCTGCCCGGCGGCTATTTCACTCTGTGCTGCAGCTTTTTCACCTTGTGCTTTAAACATTTTCTCTGCATACTCTTGTCTTACCTGGTATAGTTCTGTGCGTGTGTTCATGAACTTTATATCCGCACTTGTCTTTTTAGCCAGCGCAGACTGATAGTATTGATTCCGCTGTTCTAACTGAACAAGAGATGCCAGGCCACTATCCCGCATCACTTGCTGACGTTTATATTGAGCGTCTGCTATTTTTAAATCATTAGCGGCAGCAACGGCCTCCATACTGTCGCTTATAATTTTCATGGACAATTGTTTTAATTTCAGGTTCATAGCCTGTTCTAAGGCATTTAATTGAGCATCTGTGGCGGCAACCTTTGTGTTATAAAAATCAATACCGGATGCTTTAGCTGTTATCTGTTCCTGGGTACGTTGCAAAAGCTCAGGATCTAAGTAGTTATCTTTTATTTCTGCTAATTGTACAATCGTATCTCCGGGGTTAACATGATCACCTTCCTTTACATACCATTTTACTATCCTGCCGGCTATAACAGAGTTTAGTTCCTGCGGGCGTTGTTCTTGTTTTAGTGTGGTAACATAGCCTCTTGACCTGATGTTTTGTGTCCATGGAAGTATTAATATCAACAACATAGATATTAGTAGACCATAAAACCAGTAGCGTACATGGCTTTTTTTACCGGATCTGTACACATTGGCGAATGACTTGAATCCGTCATACTTATAAGTTGATTCAATTATTTCCCTTATCTCTTTCATCTTTGGCCTTTAGTATGTTAAGTTTCCCTGACTCTAGCTCAAATACCTGGTCGCACTGTTCGGCAAATAATTTATCATTTGTTACTACTACCACAGTAGTATCCTTAAGTGATTTCAACAAATAGTGCTTAATATTCTCGGCATAATTCATTTCTAATCCCAACCATGGTTCTTCTAACAACAATAATTGCGGGCGATGTACTAATGCTCTGCATAGCAATATCTTTTTAATGACTCGTCCAGACAAGTGTTGCCCCATAGGTTGAATTTCTGTTTCATATCCTTTTTTTAATCCGTCAATAAAAGGCTTTAACCCGGTTACTTCGGTAACAGCATCTAACCGGTGATAGTCAATCGAGTCATCGCCCAGGCAAATATTTTCTCGTATGGTACCGCTAAGTATATCCTGTATGTTGAGTAGCACACCTATCCTGGGGCGCAATGAGAGCATGTCGTAATTCAATATGGGTATATTGTTTATCATAAGGATGCCATTAAAGTTTCTGTAAGCGCCACTTAGCAATCTTAGGAGCGTAGATTTACCTGAACTATAGGCCCCCTCAATGCATATTTTATCGCCGGGATTAATCTGAAAATTCACGTTGTCTAAAACAATGCCGGAATCTGAATAACCAAATGATATGTTTTGTGCCCTTATTGATAATGGTTCTTTATTTGACAGTTTTACTGTTCCGTTTTCTTCTAAAGGCTTCTCCGTTACTTTTGTTATTTTCTCAACCGAAGTGAGAACATCATAAACCTGATCGAGGTTCATGATAAGCTTTTCTACTGAGTCTATGATCATGATAATTACAATTTCAGCAGCAATAAACTGTCCGATATTCAATTGTTGATCTACCAGTAAAAATGCACCAACTACCAACATAGCAGTTGTTACCAGTACCTTAAATATGATCAGTGTCCAATACTGGTATAGAAGTATTTTGAAGTGAGAAGTCCTTGCGTTTAAATATCCGCTAACATAGTTGTCTGTTTTTACAATATGCAGTTTGTTCTTCCTGGAAAACTTTAAAGTTTTTACAACTCTGGCCAGTTCTTGTAAGTAGGCTGCTACTTTATATTTATAATCACTTTCCTGGACACTGGTCTCCAGGCCTTTGTTGCCTGTAATCCGCAAAATCATATACACTACAAAAAGTAACAGTATGCCGAAAAAGATGAACACAGGATGATAGAAGGATAATAGTATCAACCCAAAAAGAATTTGAATGGTAGCAGCAGGTATATCAAGCAATAACTTTGAAATACTCTTTTGTAATGAGATGGTATCAAAAAAATGATTGGTTAATTCCGGCAGGTAATAATTGTCAACCTCTTTCAGGTTTAAGAGGGGAATATTGTTGGCGTACTGAAATGAATATCTTACAAAGAGTTGTTGTTGGATCTTTTCGATGATCTTCATTTGATTTACTTTCAATAAACCACCTACAAACACACCAAGTATCACCACTATAATCAATAAGACTAAAGACGTGGAAATTGCACCCCCTAATACAAAGCTTATAATAGACTGTATTCCTAATGGTAATGATAGTTGTATTAAACCACCCAATATGGCATAGAAATAGATAGAAGAAATCTCCGCTTTTTCTAATCGTATCAGGTTAAAAAACTTGAATAATATATTTGTGCGTTTAGTGTCTCCCATATTGTTTATTGGAATCTATTTAATTTAAATAAATTATTATATGTTGGTGGTATTGCCATAAATAGATTGATTATACTATGATATTTTATACAATAATTTAATGTTTATGAATATGATATATAGCTATTAACTATCGAATAGGGGAAAAGGTTGTCAATGGTAGGATCTGGGCTCATTTATTACCATTATTTAATCATTGCTCAGCATTTTTACTTTAACATCTGCATAGATCTCAAATTTGCTTTCGTCATAGTTTTCGATAAAATTCAAGACTTCGCCAAGTGTCTTCTTTAATTCTAGAATACGTTCCTCGGCAATAGGGTCTGGTTTACCAAATCGTACTTCATGATTGAAACTTTTTTGACCGTGAAACCGCATTTTATCTCTTAAAAGTGTTACCAGTATTTCTCGTGTATCCGCGCCTGTAAATGTTCCTTTAAGAAGGTTGAATTCATTTTCCTGCTTTGTCATTTTTGTTTAGTTTTTATATTGTTTTAAATTTTGTGTACTTCTTATAATTTGTGTCTGAGTCTAACTCCGCAAGGCTCGCTGATTATTCTGCCATCTTTATAGGCAATATTTCCATTGACGATCGTGTACTTTATCTTCGATGAAAAATATCTTCCTTCAAATGCACTCCAACCGCACTTTGATAAAATATTTGATTTTTGAACCTGCCATTTTTCATCCAGGTCAACGAGGGTTATGTCCGCATAATATCCCTCTCTGATATATCCTCTGCCATCTATTTTATATAATTCTGCTACATTATGGCACATAACCTCTGCTATCCTTTCCAGGGATAACTTTTCTGTTTTTACAAATTCCAGCATAGCTACTAATGAATGCTGTATCATAGGCCCGCCGCCCGGGGATTTTGTATAGTGCTGTTCTTTTTCTGATAATAGATGCGGGGCATGATCAGTGCTTACAATATCAACCTGGTAATTGCGCAGCCCGTCTAATAAACCAATTTTGTCAGCATAAGATTTGACAGAAGGGTTCCACTTAATTCTTGCCCCGAGATGATCGTAATCCTCCTCCGAAAAATATAAATGATGGATACATACCTCTGAAGTAATTTTCTTCTTCGTTATATCCTTGTAGCTTTCAAATAAGTCGAGCTCTTTAGCGGTTGACACATGTAAGATATGCAAGTGGTTGCCGCTCTCCCCGGCAATCTCCGTTGCCAGCTTTGTTGCTTTGTAACAGGCATCTTCACTTCTTATATGCGCGTGCATGTGTACAGGCATATTATCTCCATATTTAGCTATAGCTTTTTCTAAGTTGTCATTAACAACTGACTCAAGTTCACTATGTATAGCAACCAGTTTGGGCGATACCCTTAATATTTTTCTTAAAACGTCAGGCTGCTCAACCAGTAATGATTCCTTGTTGGTAAAGTAAAGCCCGTCATCTGTAACTGCACAGCATTCATTAGCATCCAGCGATGTAATCTCATCCAGGTTGTCGCTTGTTGCACCGAAATAGAATCCGAAATTCGCAAATGATGTATTGGCAGCTAATTCGTATTTTTTAGCCAGTTCCGTTTTATTGGTAGCATTAGGTATAGTGTTAGGCATGTCCATATAGGATGTAACACCTCCGGCTATTGCTGCTGCAGATTCTGTATGAATATCTGCCTTGTAAGTTAAGCCGGGTTCCCTGAAGTGAACATGAGGGTCTATTATTCCGGGAAACAGATATAGGCCTGCAGCGTCAATAGTATCGCTTACTACCTTTCTGATATTAGGCGCTATTGTGTTTATTATGCCGTTTTCAATAAAGATATCAGATGAAAAAGCCTTTCCTTCGTTCACAATTGTCGCATTTTTTATAAGCAGCTGTTGCTTCATCATTTTTCCTTTGCCCTGTTTAAACGATCATTTATTGACAAGCCAATTCCTGTTCCTGGAAATTTCCTGGCAATGATCAAATCATAATTCTTATTGTCCATGCTATGCATGGCAGCGTACAGATTTGCGGCTGCCGTTTTAAAATCATCATTTTTACATAGCAACACTTGTTGTTCATGAGGCAGGAGCTCAGAATAGTTATTATAGGTAATAACCCCGATCTTGTAATTGCTGAAATGAACAAAGTCTTTATCCGGGTCATCACTAAGTATCAATCTTGTATCAGGGCTGTAATGTTTATGGTGCATACCCGGTGCAATGGCTTTACCGTTTATTGCCAGCTCGACTTTACCAATTTTGTCTTCAATCTCTTCCCTGGAAATAGAACCCAACCTATATATTGCAGGCGAACCATTGGGGAAACCTATAATCGTTGATTCAAGCCCCATTTGGCAAGGCCCTCCATCCAGTATATACGGTATTTTACCCTCCAGCATTTTTTTAACGTGCATTGCGCTTGTAGGGCTTATGTATGTGTAGGGGTTTGCACTTGGAGCCACTAACGGAAAGCTTACCTTGTGTAATAAGTCTAAAGCAAGTTTATGGCCGGGAATGCGAATCGCTACATAGGGTGAGCCAGCTGTAACTATATCAGGTACAGAGTTATTTTTGGGAAGTAACAAGGTCAACGGGCCGGGTGAAAAAGCTGAAAGAAGTATTCTAGCCTCAGCAGGTATCTCTTTTACAATTTCATGGATACTATCTACATCCGGTAAATGCACGATAAGCGGGTTGGTGGCTGGCCGTTGCTTCACTGCAAATATTTCTTTAACAGCTGATTCAGAAAACATGTTTGCGGCCAACCCATAAACAGTTTCAGTGGGTATAGCAACCAGTTTTTCAGCAGCAAGCAATTGTACCGCCCGTTCAATATCATTGCCTATTAGTGTTTCTTCAAATGAGGTCATCATAATTATTATGGATTACACCAATCACAAAACATTGGCTCTTCGTGTCGTTTTTTGTTAGGATAATATACTTCCTTACTGTAATTGCATTTTTTACAGACATACACTTTCTTCAAGGTGCTTTTTGTTGGTGCACTGCATAGGCTGCATGGCAAGCCGGGAACTACCTCGCCAACATCAAATCCGGGCACCTGGCAACCCGGGCACTTTGACGCCATCAGCCCGGCAAGCTTTTTTGCAGCTTGGGTTATTACAGACATACGGGTTGGGTTATTCATAGCACGCATATCCGTTTCGATAAAGAAGCTATCATATCTATTCATAAACATCTCAGCCGTCATCAACAACTCTTCCCAATTAGCAATATCTTTAACGATATGCGCGTTGTCCCGCTCAGCTTTTCTTAGTATGATCTTGTGATCAGGGAATCCAATAGCTTGCGCAAAATCTTTTACCTCTTCGGCTGTTTTTACTTCCTTCCCGGAAAAATTTGTTTGTGTTGAAATCTCTCTGACTGCTATTTCTAAATCATTTTCATAATCAGTCAATAGTAATATTTCATCATCAGCCGGCACAAAGAATAGGGTAGGATGCGGACCAAAGGATCCTTCGCTGGCAATAACCAGGCCGGCATTATAAGTTTTAGATGCTACTGCACACTTCTTCCTGGCAGCATCCAGCGGGCTATGTATCCTTTCTATTTCGCCCGTGAATGTGCCAAACCTATCAGTGTTGAACCCTCCAGGTACTATGATCTTTGATTGGAACCTTTCACGGAGCACAGGTGCAATAGCTGCTTCCTTTTTGTGGCTCGTGGCAATCAGGATGTCACGCTGAAAGAAAATGCTATCTGAAAAATTCATACTTATCTTCAATGTGCTTGCTTTATCGACAGCCTATTTTTTCGCATTATTTGATAACTGTCCAGGTCAAATCACGATTCAGCTGATATTTCTTCTGTTCTATCGGATCGCAGCATATTATATGTACCCATCCATTTCCAAACAGTTTTTGGAGAATCTGGTGTTGCTTCACTATTAGGTCGATCCTTTCCTTTGGAGCATAAACTATAACCGTCAGCCTTACTGGCTTGTGATATGGTTCATCATCCGATTTGTAGACCGATTGCAAAGACAGCCCATGCATAAGATCACTGGCATTGCCCTGCATGATGCCTATTTTGCCGGTTATGTTCTTAGTGATTTTACTTCCCCCGCCAAAAGCCACATTATCAAGAGTGGAGAAGAAGTACTGAGCATTGATCCATTGACCTACTACCATCGGCGCTGTGAGGATTGTTGTCAGTGATGAACCATCCGTATCTTTTTCCCATTCATAAGAGTGTAGGAATGATCTGCCTTCGAGATTGATATCTTTCGTAAGCCACCTGGGCCCTACGATAAACGCTGCATTTCTGGCAAGTCCCCATTCGGGTCGTACCTGGGCCCAGTCTTTGGCACGCAGGGAAGTAACTTTACTTGCTTTCCGTGCATTTGTATGTACCCCCATTTCCGCACTTCTCCATAGGCTGTTTTGATTTTGGGCAAGTGCCAGGCTTTGTTTGAGCACTTGTATTGGTGCAGCGAAGATGCCGGGTGTGTGCTCATCGTATATTTCAACTTCATCGGTTGTAGTATTGTGCTCTGCAGCCAGGAAGGTTGTATCATCCGGAATGTCAATACCCAGTTTCCTTATTTCACTTCTTACTTCTTTGTTATTTAGTATGGTAGCAAGTATTCGGGCATTGGGCGCACCATGTCGGCCTCCGCATGCGCCGCAATCCAGGGCGGTTGCATATGCATTATTCTCTGTCGTACTGCCGTGGCCGCAGAAAACAACCAGCGGCGCAAAGTTTTCCGTCAGCCCCATCATTTTTAAGGTACCGGCGCCGAATGCTACCTGTTGGCTGTGTGGGATGCTGCTAATATCTGGTGTTACAGAATAATCAGGTGCTATCGATCTTTTAAGGGCAGATTGTATGGAGGCAGCGCTATTGGGCAATAAGCTCTTTATACCCATCCAAACACCGCTTACCGGACCGATGGTCTCTACCAGGCTGAACGGCGTTGTAAAAGTATATTTAAGCGACTGATAGAGCTTTTTGATACCCTTAAGTCTTGTGTATCCATCCTCGAAAGATTGATGTGAGCGGTTGGGTTTTTCCTGCACATTATAGGCCGGCTTTAGCAGAACCGGGCAAGAAGCGTAGGATTCTCCCCTTACTGCATTGCCTATGGCAACAGGCACCCCAAAGAAACCGGCAAAGCCGTAAGTTTCATAGTTGCCCTGAGCTTCCAAAGCACGCCTGAAAGGTTCTGAGCGTACATCAATACAAAACACCAGTTGTGCTTCGGCTCTTGTCTTTTTTTGAGGCGGCTGTATCGTTTCAAGTTGTTTTAATAAGGTTTGCTGATATGTAGTTTCATTGCTGACAACCTCATTATACGTACTAGCAGTATCAGCAAGTTCTAAAGCCTTTCTGTGCCATCTTAGTAACTCTTTAGCACTTGGCCATACCAGGTAAGTTAAAACCATCCTGAAAGCCAGGTATTCAGTGTGTGTAACAGGGTGCGGATGTGCAGCGTCTTGCGCATCCGCCCAATTGGTACGATACCGGATATAGGCAGCCCATCCGGGAAGGGTTGTTAGCATCAGTGTAAGGAACTGTTCTTGTTCGGGAGCCTGGATGCCAAGTTGTGAGAGTGTTTCGGCAATAATAGCTTCCGGATTCTTTGGCAGCTTCCTCAGCCATTGTATTTTTTGCTTGTCGTTACCGTGGATCACTTTATCAAAGCGCAGCAGTGTTAGAGTACTTTGCAGTAAACCTTTTTCGCTGAGCGGCATTTTTATAGTTGATTGCCCCTGGTCAAAAAAGGCTTGCAGCCATTTTATGCTTTCCCGGTTTACATGCTGCATTTCAGCCGGCATTTCGCGTTGCTGGAAATAAGCATACGCCTGTGTTAATCCATCTTCAAACTTTAAATCTTCAAAGCCAGCAATCGGGTTGACTGCGATCAGATTTTTAAGAGGCCAGAAAGGTGCAATTTTTGACCAGCTCTTTGTAATGGCCGTATCAATTGACTGATGGGCGCTGACCGGTACAATCTTAGCCGGATTTTCCATTAATTCTGTTTTTAGCATTGCTTTTATTTTTAGCCTCTTTAGAATTGATATTTATTTCGATGAGCAGTTATTGTTTGTGGATGTGGTTGACTTGCGTTGAGCATTTGTACATATCTTTTTAGCAGCCATTCGGGGTATATATTTTGTTTGGACGGACGGGCGAACATCATAGCCAGCCAGGATCCTGCCAGTAATACTGCAGCAAGCAAGTGGAAGATATTTAATGGTTGTGGTCGCCAAATCCCCAATGGCTCAAGTATATTTTCAACAAGATGCACACTAAGGCCATAACAGGAGCCGGTAACGATGGTGCCTGTTAAAGCCAGCAGTAGCCTGGCTTTTGCTTTACCACGGATGATAGGCAATGCAAACTGCGCCCCGGCAATCATGGCAAGGAACGTAAGGAAGGATGTTGTATCTGTTGCCAGTATTTGTTTGCCACTGGTAAGTGAGAACATGTAAGCAGCTACAGCCCCGCAAATAAGCGCGAGTGAAAAGTCTTTGAATGATGGAGGATAGTCGAGATCAAGGCGCTTTTCTTTTGCAGCAGACCCTGATGCAAGGAATAAGTATGCTTTAAATAAGCCGTGCCAGCACAAGTGGGCAACAGCAGCTGGGAACAATCCAAGGCCGCATTGTGCGATCATGAAGCCCATTTGCCCCATAGTAGAGCAGGCAAGCATTCGCTTGATATCATTTTGCATGAGTTTCCATAATGTTCCCAGCAAGGCGGTAATAATGCCGATGATGAATATCACATTCAGTACGGCAGGTTGGCTGGCCAGTATCGGTGCAAAGCGTGCCAGTAGAAAACCACCACCATTTACCAGCCCCGCATGCATGATCGCAGATACGGGGGTAGGGGAGTTTAACGAGCTGGTAAGCCAGCGATGAAAAGGCCATAGCGCTGATTGCGTCATTGCAGCCAGCAATAAGAACAAGCTGCTTGCAATGATCCATTTTGATTCAATGGATCTTGTCAGTATTGCCTGTATCGAAGTTTCGCCGGTGATGGTATATAATATGAACAATGCAGTTCCGAGGAAGATAAAGCCTAAGGCAAAATTCTTTATTGCAAGAATGGATGATTGTCTTGCAGCTTCCCATTCACGTTTATGCAGCATCAACCTTGCCAGTAAGGTATTGCTTACCGCCCATGAGAGTAAGAGCAGGAGTATATGATCTGCGCAGACCATCACAAAAACTGCCAGAACAAGGGCCAGTAAATTGGTGAAGAATGCTTTCTGCCTCCTGTCTCCTTTCAGATAACGTATGGAGAATGATCCGATGGATATTGCGACAAATGCAACCAACCCCATCATGACCCAACTGAGCGTATCAGCGTGAAAAAATTGTGTAAAATTGGTCAGGTTTTGCCTCATTTTTTAGAATTTGGTTTAGAATGAGGCAAAAGTATTTTATGTTTGCATATAAGAAAAACGATTAATTCTAATAAGTAAAATAAGAATTTCTAATAATGTCCTTTGATGCTCTTACGCTGGAATGTTTCATTGCTGTGGCAGAAACAGGCAGCTTTACAAGTGCCGCCGACAAAGTTGCACGTACGCAGTCGGCAGTAAGCCAGCAAATAAGCAAGCTTGAATCGCAGGTTGGGAAGCCGTTGTTTTTAAGGGCAAGGCATCTTTCGCTGACTTCAGAAGGGGAGATACTGCTCACCTATGCTAAAAAGATCGTGCAGCTAAACCGTGATGCAATGGATCGGTTTAAACACCCGGAACTGCAGGGGCAGGTAAGGTTTGGCTTGCCCGAAGATTTCGCCAGTGTCTTTCTATCTGATGTACTGACCGAATACGCTTCACTTCATCCCCGCATTATGCTTAATGTTGAATGTGATCTTACACTTAACCTGTTTGCACGTTTTAAGAAAAAAGAGTTTGACCTCGTTCTTGTTAAAATGAATAAGCCGGAGGATTTCCCAAATGGGATGGATGTTTGGTCTGAAGCATTAGAGTGGGTAGGTAATAACAATATTAACCGTTTTGATGATGAAGAACCGGTGCCGCTGGTGTTGTCGCCACAGCCATGTGTATATCGTGCCAGGGCGATACAATCTCTTGAAAAGTTGAATAAAAAATGGCGGATAGTTTTTTCAAGCCATAGTTATGCTGGTACAGTTGCGGCCGTAAAGGCCGGTATGGGCATTACCGTATTGCCACGTAATATGGTACCTGATGAACTGAAAATAATCAGGGCAAATAAGTACCTGCCTAAACTGGATGATACCCATATATCATTACTAAAACATAATAATAAGAACCCAGCAGTAAATTCATTTGAAGAGTTTGTAGTGGAAAGATTAAAGCCGTAGAACTGAACTATAAATGCTAAGTTTGCCGCACCTAATAAAAGCGCTATATCCGATATATTTATAAACTTGAAATAGTAGCCAGGTCTGCTGCTTAAATTGAAAGTTTGGTATCACCGGAAGCCATCAAAACAAAGTAATAAATGAAAAAAATATTGAGTTTGATTTCAATTTCAATTATTGGAATTGCTTCCATCTATGCCCTTGTTCGTTATATGAAATTGGATAGTTTTATGTTTGCATGGGCGCTGAATTTTCTTTTGATGCTATTCATGCAGGCTTTTATCGAAACGCTAAAAAGCCCGCTTACTTCTTCTTACTATAATGA
This sequence comes from Bacteroidota bacterium, assembly GCA_018267955.1. GTDB lineage: Bacteria > Bacteroidota > Bacteroidia > Chitinophagales > Chitinophagaceae > Polluticoccus. The sequence goes on along the minus strand of JAFDXL010000009.1, from coordinate 560,574 downwards.
ACAGAAATGGGAGCGTGGAGGAAAGGTATACCAACGTTTTGGAATAGATCTTTTCAGGAAATTATTGGTCTGGATCGGTTGGGAAAAAATAACCAAAAAATCCAGCCCGGTTGAAAGAAATGCTAATGCACTGGGGACTCTACTGTATCAAACAAAAAAGTCTGAATTAGGCCACCTGGTTATTTTCTTTATAGTACTGGGATTTAATGTTTTTGTACTATTCAAATTTGGATTTCTTAAATCCTTATCACTGCTTGTGTTAAACGCCATACTAAACCTGTATCCAATTTTCCTTCAGCGATACAACCGCCCACGAATAAAAAGGGCAATAAGTTTAAGTAATCGTATATAAGAAAAGGAGGCTACGGTAAAGCGTTTGCAACGCATAAATAACAAAAGCCACTGAATTTTCAGTGGCTTTTGTTATGCAAGTGATCCTGTAGGGACTCGAACCCTAGACCCGCTGATTAAGAGTCATATTTTGGTTGTTATACGTTGTTTTTATATTTTTAGTTCCTTTTGCTGAAAGTGTTTACTGTATTGACTTTTAAGTATTATCTTTTAATTGATGATTGTTGTTTTTAACCTTTATTTTGTGTAATTTGTATGCAAATTGTATGCAAATATGAAACCTTCCACCACCGTTATACTAGATACCCGAAGACAAAAACAGGATGGTACATTCCCCGTGAAAGTGAGGGTAACGCACAATAGGCAACAGAAATACTATCCTACAGGCGTTAATATGAAGGTGGATGCATGGGAAAAACTCAACGATAAAAAGCTGACCAAAGCCGAAAGGAATTTGAAGGAATATCTTAGTAGTTGCCAGGGTAAAGCGACAACGATTATTGAAGAACTGAAGACTTTCAGTTTTGAGCTGTTTGAAGCCCGCTATGCCAGAAAACGGACTATTAATGGTGCAATGTTTGATCAATACACCGATTATATTGAGCAATTGACCAGAGAGGGGCGAATAAGCACGGCTAAATCTTATCAAAACAGTTTGAACAGCCTGTTACAATACAATAAGAGGATAAGTTTTGAATTGGTGTCTGTTTCTTTCCTGAATGAGTATGAAAAATGGATGACTACGAATGGTAATAGCTTAACTACCGTTGGCATCTATATGCGCAATTTACGGTCCATCTATAACCTTGCTATTGCCGATGGGGCGATAGCTGCTGAGCTTTATCCTTTTGGTAAACGAAAATACCAGATACCATCCAGCAGGAATATAAAAAAGGCGCTCGCTATAGCAGATGTCAAGAAGTTGTTGCATTATCGTGCGCCCGAAGGGGCTACAATGCAGAAGAGCAAGGATCTATGGCTATTCAGCTACTTGTGTAATGGTATTAATATTAAAGATATTGCCCGCCTGAAGTTTAAAAACTGGGATGGCGAATTTCTGCATATCATAAGGGCTAAGACGGAACGATCTACTAAAACCAACACAAAAGCTATATCCATACACCTTCTTCCGCAAGCTATAGAAGTAATTAACCGGTGGGGGAATAAGGACAACGACGGCAATAATTATATTTTTGGTATTCTGCAGCAGGGGATGACACCCGAGCAAGAATATAATGCTATCCAGCAATGTACCAAGACCATTAATAAATATATCCGGATAATAGCAGGGGAGCTGGGTATAGAAAAAGATATTACTACCTATACGGCAAGACATACCTTTAGCACGGTATTAAAGCGTTCCGGTGCCAGTGTAGAGTTTATACAGGAAGCGCTGGGGCACACTGATAAAAGCACTACCGAGGCATACCTCGATAGCTTTGAGGAAGATACAAAGAAGCATTTCTCCTCAAAACTGCTGGATTTTAAAGATTAGCAGTGCAGATCTGTTCTATTCTATATTTCTGCCAGGGCTGCAATGATCGCTTTAAAGCTTTCTACACCTGCTTCGAGGTTTTCGATTATTTCTTCTGCAAGTACATCCGGATCGGGTAGATTATCAAGGTCAGCAAGCGATTTGTCTTTTATCCAGGTAATATCGAGGCTGGTTTTATCTCTTGCAGTAATTTCTTCGTAGGTGAATTTTCGCCAGCGTCCGTCCGGATTATCTGCAGTCCATGTTTCTTTACGCTTATGCCGGTTGGCGGGGTTGTAGCATTTTATGAAGTCTTCCATGTCTGCAAAGCCCATCTTGTTCTTCTTCAATGTATGGTGTATGTTGGTACGGTAGTCATACACCCATACTTCTTTTGTCCAGGCATTTTTGCTGGCAGGTTTATTGTCAAAGAAAAGAACATTTGCTTTTACCCCATTTGCATAAAATATACCGGTAGGAAGGCGCAATATGGTATGCAGATCTGTGGTTTCCAGTAAGCGCTTGCGCACTGTTTCTCCCGCACCGCCTTCAAATAATACGTTATCAGGTACCACTACAGCAGCACGGCCATCGGCTTTAAGTATCGTGCGTATATGCTGCACAAAATTCAATTGCTTATTGCTGGTCGTAGCCCAAAAATCCTGGCGGTTGTAGGTAAGGTCTTCTTTTTCCTGCTCGCCTTCTTCGTTGGTAAAAATCATGCTGCTTTTTTTACCAAATGGCGGGTTGGCTAGCACATAGTCATAACGCTGGCCTGCATCTGCTATCAATGCATCGGCAGGAGATATGAAGTTCTCACTGTCTATATCACCAATGTTGTGCAGGAAGAGGTTCATTAATGCCAGCCTGCGTGTGCTGGCTACTATTTCGTTGCCAAAGAAAGTATTGTATTTTAAAAACTTTGCCTGCTCTTTATCCGGTTTCTGTGCGCTTAGATAATCATAAGCAGCCAGGAAGAAGCCACCCGTGCCGCAGGCAGGGTCTGCGATGGTTTTACCCAGCTCCGGGCGCAGGCACTCTACCATTGCCTTGATAAGGGGGCGGGGGGTGAAGTATTGCCCCGCGCCGCTTTTAGTATCTTCTGCATTTTTCTCCAGCAGGCCTTCGTAGATATCGCCCTTTACATCCGTGCCCATCAATATCCATTGCTCGCCATCTATCATTTGCACCAGGCGCGCGAGCTTTGCAGGATCCTGTATTTTGTTCTGGCTTTTGGTAAATATCTGGCCAAGAATGCCTTTTTGCTGCCCTAACTCACGGAGCAGGGTAGTGTAGTGCAGCTCCAGCTCTGCACCTTTCAGGTCTTTAAGGCTTTCCCAGTTATACTCCGCAGGTATAGGCAGCTTGCGTTTGTACGGTGGCCTGGCATACTCATCCGCCATTTTCAGGAAGAGCAAATAGGTAAGCTGCTCCAGGTAATCGCCATAACCTACGCCATCATCACGAAGTGTATTGCAAAAAGACCAAACGCGGGATATGATTGTGGAGGATGTCATTTGCTAAATTTTAACCGAATATTTTATCAAAAAATCTATCAATTGTAGCTTTAAAATTAGTTCCTAATTCTCTCATTCTTAGAACTCCTTGTATTAATGGGTCTTCCTGATATTTTGTAGTTTCAGCAAGCACTTCTAGAATTACTGGGTCGTACAACTTGCAACGGTTGATTGTTTTATAACCTTTCAAAGTTTTAGCAACATATCTTGTTTTATCTACAATTTGTATGTGATCAAAATAATTGTCAAAATGAGGGTGTATTATTTTGAAATATTGCCCATCGTGCGGATAAGGAATTCTATTCCAAGGAACCATATCATTGTTAGTAGATTTTTTAGAATTGCAATGTTTACAACATACGCAAAGATTTAAAGTATAGAAAGCATACATTGGCATCCCATACTTACCACCCTTAGGCACCATATGTTCAATGTGAATATCATCCCGGAATGGCAGTTTACAAAATGCACAAATGTTATTCTGTTGTTCCTTGTAGAACATCCGAATCCTACCTTTAATATCGTCTAAATGCTTGTCTTCCCAATTGAAATTATATTTTTTAATTTCATTGTAATCAACACGCGCGAGGGTATATTTATTATCTATTTTAGGCGTCTGTCGTTTACTTAGTTTAGCCATTCAAATCTATTTAACAGTTTTTCGATAGTATAGTGCAACGGGTCATCATTGCTTAGTTGGTTATACCAACCAATAAGTTCGTCTTTATACATCGTCAAATCAGGGCTTACGGAAGAAGAAGCTATTTTAAAAATTTGAGCTAGTCGTTCAGCTATGTAATAATTTCTTGTAGTTGCAACATTAAACACTTTTAATAATACATTTTCCGCACTCCATCCATAAGTATTATAATCAACAGTTTCGGCTACAATTTTATCTTTTTTCTGAACAGAAATCACTTTTGAATTTTCAGGTTTAATGTCTGAAACTAGAAAATGAGAATGCGTGCAAATAATGAAATGTGCCGAATTATACCTTCGAAATACTTTATTTAAAAAGTCAATGTATTTCATCTGCCAATTAGGATGGAGACTTATTTCAGGCTCATCCACTAAAACAAGTGTATTGTCTTTTATTGTAGCTAATAATCCTATTACAGAGGACAAAAAATGATATTCACCACTGCTGCTTTCTTCAATGTCATAATAGCCACCCTTTTTAACAACAATGCCCGGGTATGATATTAGATCTAATCTATGAAGATATGGAAGCACCTTTAATAGTCTATTGATATTATCATTATTTTCTAGCAAGTTAAACTCAAAATACTTACTCCTGGTACCACTGTAAGTGGTTAATATAGATGCTAAAAAATTAAGCGATTCTACAAGCTCCGGTATAATTTCCGGGGTTGCTTTTTTTATCGATCGGAATATACCTATGCTCCAGGGCTCTGTTTCCCTTTTGAGATAGCTTTTATAATCCTGAAAAAAATCTTCAAATGTTTCTAATGTTAACCCACCTCTAAAAAAAATATGCTTATATCTGGGTGAGTAGTGAACATAAAGTTCTTCTTCTAAATTTAAAAAATGGAGCAATTCTTTTACATCTGAAATGAAATGCTCTTTATCTGCAGACTTAAAAATGTAATCAATTGTTCTTGTCAATAAAGATCTTGTCCCCGCAGTATTTGCATCACGACGAACGCCTAAATAATTATATATTGAAAAATCAGAATTTTCTTTTAAAACTAAAAACTTATCAGTTAACATTATGGATAGGGCTGTTATAGCAGCAGGTATTTTAAAGTTTTCAAGTGAGATTTCTTCACTACCATTTTTTAAGAAGCGTATTCCTTTTACACCTGCTTCATCTATAATACTTTCCGGTTTCTCTTCTCCATTTTCCCAGCCCATTCTATTAGTTATAACATAATTAGCATCGTCCAAATAGTATTCCAAATGGAATTTGCCGTTTATATAAGATTTGACATCGAAATTATTTTTTTTCTCGTAGGCAATTCTGAATATATCAATAATACACCTTAGTACATAGCTTTTACCTGTTCCGTTCGGGCCAATAATTAACGTAAAATATGGTTCTGGGTTTCCTATGATGTCCTCGTCACCAAAAAAGTCAAACTGTACATCCTTGAAGATGTCGTTATCCTTCATTTTCAGTTTTCTTAGGCGAAATAGTTCCATGGTTTAATATTTAGCGTTACTTATATTTTACTCCCTCACTAACTTCCCTTCAAAGGCTTTTTTGAGGATGCTTTGGCGGAGGGATTCTGATTGTTGCAGGGAGGTGGTGATGGTTTCCTCCAGTTTATCAGCTACACTTAATCGACGCTCTATCTCATTGACTATTTGTTCTTGTTCTTTAATAGTTGGAAACGGGAAGAATGTTTTTTTTATAATTCCTAGATTCAAATTAGGTTGCACTCCTCCCGATGATAACTTTCTTATATCATTATAATTTTTCAGCAGAAAGTATTTTAAATAAGGCTTTACTTTATTATCATGTTTATCAAAATTAATTGCAGCAATTGCTTGATTTGTACATGCATCAATAAGTAATTCCGAACACTTGCCTCTTGTTTTACCTTCACCATACATTGCTACCAACAAAGTATGCTTAGGATACACCGTTAGATTTGTTTCTTTTAAAGCTTTAGTAGTAACATAATCGGTTGCTTCTTTAACAAAATCGTCATTAAGAGCGCCACTTGTAACCCAAGGAATATTGCCTCCATAATATTCTGTATTCCCTTTTAATGGTGTAGCACCAGTACCTACTTCTGCTACATCCGCTATCTTCACCCACTTCCATCCCTTAGGCAATTCTCCATCCTTTACATTGTCATTGGTAAGCCGCCCTTCAAAAGCATATTTCAGTACGGCCTGGCGGTAGGTTTTGAGTTGTTGCTGTGCGGTTTTTAGTTGGGCTATACCATTATCCAGCTCACTCAGCAATTCTTCTATTTTAGCAACTATGCTATTTTGCGCGTCAATACTGGGGAGATATAACTTAAGTTTTGCATAAACGGATATCCAGTACCGTTTATGGGTATCATTTGTAACATGAATAGTTTGCATTAAATAGTAGATGAATTTAATATTCACCTCGGAGCTTTTAGGTACAAGTATCTTCATTGCTGAAGATTTTACCTTGAATGGGAAATTGACAAATTTAGTTGCGGTAGTAAAATCGTCAAAAATTATCACGGGTAGTTTGTCAAAAATTCCATCCTTCTCATTTGTATATCCTATAATGAAGGATTTACCAGCTGTAAGCACAGGTGTTTTATAACTATTGCTATATTCTGTTGAGCTTACTATATATTTTGTTGGTTGTATATAGTCTAATACATCCTCATATTTCAATGGCTTCCAATCATCAGGTATTTTCTTCTTCATACTATGCAGCCAGTTCTTCGTTCAGTTCGTTAATAATAGTCTCGGTGCTATCGCCAAATAGCTGCCATAGCTTGCCCAGCCCGCCCAATGCGTTAAAGGGGCTTAGCTCAAAGTCTTCGTTCTCTATATGCATACTGCCGGCTATGTAGTCTTTTATCATGCGCAGCCATTGCATCTGCTCTTCGGTAAATTTCAGCGCACCGGCCTGCTTTTTAAACACCCAGTTTTTAAAATTGGCATCTACCGTGGCATCGTATGCCGTTAGCACATTGTCTATGCCGCATATATGGCGTACCAGGGCTACAAGGGCAGTCAGTTCTGTTTTGGGGCTGCCGTTCACTTTTTCTACCTGGGCATAGGCCTCCCATACACGCAGCGGTGCAAGGGTAGGTTTTTCCAGCTGCAGTTTCTCCAGCAGTTCCTTTACCATGCTGTAGCTAAGCTCGCGGCGGCGGTAGGGTTGCCCGTAAAATATCTGCAGGGCTGTTATCTCATCTTTATGTGCTGCCATCCATGTTTGCAGATCGTGTACCAGTTGCTGCGCTTTTTCTTTGTTATCAGTAGCCCAGCCTGCTTTGGTAAGGGTGTCTATATTTACACTGTCAATCACCTGGTCGTGCACCTTGCGTACATGCTCTATATATTCGTTGAGCTCGCCGTTAAATACAGCAGCAGCATCCGTCAATACTTTTTCGTGCGCTTCCTGCAGCAGCGTTTCTTTTTCGGCAGGGGTAGCGGCTGGGTGCAGCCGTTCAATATCCTGCTGCAGGTCTTCCAGTGTATCGGCGCTGTAGGCATTCAGCAGGTTCTTTGCTATTACCAGCAGGGGTGTACCACCTGTTTTTGCCTGTAGCTGCGTATGCTCCTTTTCGGTCATCTGCTTATTCAGGCGCAGCAGCCTGTTGGCAAGGCTGGTAAATACATCTTCTTCGGTATTGCCCACCGCTACGGCGCCCAGCAGGTCTTTCAGCGGTACAGATGGTTTGCGTTCCAGCGGGCGGCTATCGGTCTTCAGGCTTTTGCTTACCCCAATGGCATCTACTATTACAAAATGGTCTTTGGTATAGGTGGCGCTGGGTGTTACTTTCTTCAGGTCGTCTATGGTTACGGTACGGGTGCCGCGGCCTTTCATCTGCTCAAAATAGTTGCGGCTTTTTACATCCCGCATAAAGAGCAGTACCTCCAGCGGTTTCACATCCGTGCCCGTAGCTATCATATCTACCGTTACGGCTATGCGCGGGTTGTAATTATTGCGGAATTGTGCCAGCACACCTTTTGGGTCTGCGGCATTGTAGGTTATCTTTTTGCAGAAGTCATTGCCCTCGGCAAATTCTTCGCGTACTATATTAATGATATCATCGGCATGGCTGTCGCTCTTGGCAAAGATCAGCGTTTTGGGCAGTTCTGTACGGTGCGGGTACAGCTCCTGCCAGTGCTCTCTGAAGGCGCGGATGATGGTGCGTATCTGGCTGGGGTTTACTACTTCATCATCCAGTTGTTTGGCACTGTAGCTTACATCTTCGTCCAGTTGCTCCCAGCGTTTGCGGCGGCTCAGCTTTTCGCGCCGGTCAATATATTCTCCTTTCCATATAGAGCCCCCTTTTTTAGATATATGGGTTTCTATTTCGTAGATGTTATACGGTACCAGCACACCGTCCGTTACCGCCTCTTCGTAACCGTAATCACTCACCACATTCTGGTTAAAGTAGCCAAAGGTACGGTTATCAGGGGTAGCCGTTAGCCCCACTTCAAAGGCATCGAAGTACTCCAGCACCTGCTTCCATAAATTATAGATGCTGCGGTGGCACTCGTCTATTACTACAAAGTCAAAGAACTCTATGGGTATCTTTTCATTATACACCACCGGCATGGGTTCTTTTGGCTGCCAACGTTTTTCGTTGGGGTTTTCCTGCTCGGCATTTTCGTCCAGTTCCTGTCCTTTCAGTATGCTATACAGCCGCTGTATAGTGCTGATGCATACCTGGCTGTCGCTGGCCACATAGCTGCTACGCAGGCGTTGCACGGTATATAGCTCAGTAAACTTACGGTTGTCGTCATTGGGCTGAAAGGTCATAAATTCCTGCTCTGCCTGCTCGCCAAGGTTTTTGGTATCTACCAGGAAGAGGACGCGCTTTGCCTTGCAATGCTTCAGCAGGCGGTATATAAAGCTAATGGCGGTAAATGTTTTGCCCGATCCGGTGGCCATTTGTATCAGCGCACGGGGGCGCCCGTCTTTAAAAGATATATCCAGCTTTGTGATGGCATTTACCTGGCAATCGCGCAGGCCATCGGTAATAAGTGCCGGTAGGTCTTGCAGCCTGTCGCGCAGGGAGCGTCCCTGTTTCAGCCAGTCGCGCAGGGTTTCAGGCCGGTGGAATGTGAATATAGGGCGGGAGCGGGGTTTAGGATCCCTGTAGTCAGTAAATCTTGTCAGCTCACCCGTACTTTCATAAACAAAAGAGAGGGGATCGTTATTCAGATGTTTCAGCTTTGCTTTAGCGTATTCTGCAGATTGCTGTTCATGTACCGTAAGGTGCAGGCCTTCTTCTTCCCGCTTGGCTTCTATCAGGCCCACAGGTTTGCGATCTACAAACAGCACATAATCAGCGGGGCCCACGTCTGTAAGATACTCGCGCACGGCTACACCCGGCGCTGCAGCAAGGTTAATTTTGGTTTTGTCTTGTATCACCCACCCGCAGGCTATCAATTGCCTGTCAATATTATCCCGTGCTTTCTGTTCAGGATTTTGGTTCATGATAAGAGGTTCGAATCAGTGAACAATGATACAAATTAATAGCACGAAATTCAATGGCTGCAATATATATTATGAAATACTTGTTTTATATCCATGTAACTTATCATTATTCTATTGTAGATTAACGCCTCCTTATTCACAACTTAAGCCACCTATATTATGACCACCCAATTAGATAAATACCGCCAATTTTATAGCAGCCTGGACCATCTGCTGCACATTACTTTGATGAATACAGAGTTTACGAAGGAGATAGCGGATGACTACCGTTGGCTATTCTTAAATGGGAAGATCTATGATATAAAAGCTGATGCGTTAAACGAAATTGAAGGGCTGATATTTTATGATAATAATAATGCAGATCGACTAATTAATAGTATTCATATAGACTGCATGAAGCTGGAAAATTCCTTCAACACAATCAAGCTGAAAGTGCCATTTGCAGAACAGTGGTATAGCGCAAATGTAGAGGGAAGAAAGAGAATGCTCATTAAGATGCCTACGGATAAGCGATTTATCCTCGGTGGTTTTTCATATATCTATGATTGCTTTATGAAGTTTTACCAGGCTTTCAAAGAGAAAAGCGGTATCATTAAAGCAAAGGATTTTGCACCATCGTCATCCGGGTGGGGGAAGGATGCTAACATTGAAAGTATCATGGCTACCATAGATGATTTCCTGGAGCAATTTGCAACTACTGCTTTCAAAAAAGGTGACTACGATGAAATAAAAGCATGCTTTTTTGATTTCTTCACAAACCGGACAGTAACTATAGAAAAGCCGTTTGTTGTCAAGGCTGGGAATAAAACGGGTGTGGCATACGCCTGTGGCAGTATAGGGAAGGAACTAAGGGGGCAACTAAATTATGAGTACCTCGACTTTTTACGCAAATGTTTTTCAGTTTTTAGTGAAGAAAAAATTGATAAAAAGAACATAAATAAAAGCAACTTATATAAATATTGTACTGCTAAAACGTAATACCAATAAGGTTATCAGGAAAGCCAGAAAAGCCATAATTTTTGCCATAAAAGCCATACGATAATCTTGCTACATCAGTAAAACATGATGTGATGCAAGAAATAACGCACAATAACATGCCGGAAGCTATCAGCCTGGTATATACCAAGCTGCTGGCGATAGAACGTATGCTGCAAAGCCAGCCCGGCGAAGTACCTGTAGAAAGAGACAGTTTCCTGAACATAAAACAGGCAGCAGAATTGTTGACGCTGGCTGTGCCAACAGTTTATTGTCTTGTAAGCAAGGGAGAACTGCCGGTGCACAAAAGAGGCAAGCGCCTTTACTTCTCCAGTAAGGAATTGCTTGACTGGATAAAGGCAGGGCGAAAGAAAACAACCGACGAAGTAAGGGCGGAAGCAGAAGCATTTACCAGCAGAACAAAGCGATGAAATGTATTTGCTCATTCCGGTTGACCTGTGCTTCGACGCGTTACGTAAGAAGCGCACAAGGCAGTTGCAGCTCTTTATCTTCCTTAAGGGTACCTATGGCGGTAAGGTAATACTATCACCTGCTGATAGGTTAGCGATTGCGGATGCGCTTGGCCTGGATAGCGAGCGCACCATACGCAACACATTAAAGACGCTTGTTAAATGGAACTGGCTAGGCTTCGATGATCGTACCGGATGCTATTATATCAGGAGTTTTGAGTATTTGCAGAAATGCCTGCACTCTGATCGCAGAAGTGCCGCTGTCTTTCTAATGAAAGATATTTCGCAGTTCAAAGCTTACTTGTGCGGGGCGGTTATCAGCTACCTTGTAAACGCTCAAAAGACAAAGAAATGGCTGGACGCACGGGCTAGTGGGCGTGCATCACAATCCAGCCATTTTTATAAAGTAGCCAATAAAGCACTGTCTAAAATTCTTGGATGCTCGCTCTCCACGGCCAGCGAATACAAACGCCTTGCCCATCATGCAGGCTTCATAACCGTGAAGCCGGTGTTTACAAGATTAGATATGAAGCCAGGCGAGCGTTATCATTTTGCAAAAGGCTTGCCGGAGATGGCTCATAAATTAGCAGTACAAGGCAGTGTTGTATTTATCCGTGATGCAGACCAGGTATTGGGATGGGTTACCTTTCGTCGGCGTAAAAAACTGATGTAATAAGGGTGGGTATAGTTAAAAATTTTTTACTCATTTTTTATTGGAAAAAAACCGATACATAATAGGTGGGTACAGGGAGGATGCAAATGCCTTTGTTTTTAAAAGCATTGGGAGAGGGGGTATCGATTGATTTAATAGTAGTCAATTATGTTATAATTGTATGATGTGACAATAGTCTAACTGTTGCAATAAGAAAAAGTTGAGTAAGAGATTTTCTTTTACAATTATGCGAGCCGTTTATGCAAGTGGAGCGCAGCGGAACGCAGCAGCGAGTGCCACCGGATGGGGTGGGCTATGGAAGCCGTCAGGCATAGGGCACACAGTGAAAGGCAATTGTGTGGCATGTGAACATAAGCGCAGCCCATGTGTCAACAATGCCTGGAACGCAGACGGTGGCCACGCGGCGAGCACAAACAATAAGCAGCGGATAGACTACAGGCGGGTAAATGAATGAAAGAAATGCAGCGGCCTGCAGGATATAGTAGCTGCGCGAATGAAGGATGGGTAGTTGCATGGAGCATGACGGGTATGCAACCGAAGGGCAGCAAGTGGCAGCGGGTGTTAACCGGCTGTAAACGTTACCCGGCGGGCTACATGCCTGCCCTGACGGAATGAGACCTATAAACCGCTTTGTTGGTTAATGCGGGGAATGTAGTTGATGATATATAAGTGTAATGAATGGTTTTAAGATTTCGTACAGGGCGGCTAGGGAAGCGCTTAGCTTTGCTATATTTTTTATGATAGCAGTAGCTCTGGTAGCAATTCGTTTAATTGATCAGTATTGGCTGCCGCTGCTGTTCTCTTCTTTCGGGACATAATTAGTCATTTGGTTCTTATGCCTGTCCCAGGGCAAAGGTAGGTGTGTATAAATGCCATTGGAATAATTATACTTTACCCTTCAAGCTTTCGTTTATAAATGATTTAGAATTGAATGTGGATGTTTAAGGTACTTCCTGAATACTTTAGTTCCCTCACAATATAGCTTCTATTGCAGCCAAAGGGATGTATAAGGTTATTTTGTTTTTTGTTGCTGAATTGTTGTGAGGGATGTTTTTTTGTTGTTAAATAATTAATCTTAATAGATGGTTGTTTTTGCTAACATGGAATGACCGCAGGCTATACTTTATTGCCATGCACTGCAACAAAAAAAGTATGCAAATCGTATGCAAATAAAAAAGGCTTTGCAGGATTAATGCCTGAAAGCCTTTATTGGAGGTGATCCTGTAGGGACTCGAACCCTAGACCCGCTGATTAAGAGTCAGCTGCTCTACCAACTGAGCTACAGAATCATTTCTTAGTTGGGATTGCAAATATACACCTTCTGCTCAATTATGAAAGTGTCCAGTCAACTAACTGGTTCACCCATTCTTCGCGATACGGTGTTTGCACTTTTATATAGTTATCGGTATAGCCTTCCATCATGCCATTCTTCTCCGCGCTTTCAAACAATACCTTGCGTTGCTGCCCGTTGTGCTGCGCGGTAAAGTATTGCATCTTCTGGTAGCTAAGGTTGCGCAATGCTTTATTACGCTCATGTCTTATGTTCATCGGCACGACGGGCTTTATGTCCAGCGCCAAGGTATTAGCGCGTTCGCTGTAAGTGAATACATGCAGGTAAGAAACATCTATATCGTGTAAGAAATCAAAAGTTTCTTTAAAGTCTTCATCGGTTTCAGACGGGAAGCCTACTATTACATCTGCGCCAATACAGCAATGCGGTATCAGTTCTTTGATAGTTGCTATCCTGTCGGCATACAATTCTTTCTGGTAGCGGCGGCGCATCAGTCCCAGTATCTTCCTGCTGCCGCTTTGCAGCGGTATATGAAAATGCGGCATGAATTTCTTCGACTGTGCCACAAAAGATATGATATCATTGCTCAGCAGGTTGGGCTCTATGGACGAGATACGAAAACGATCAATGCCTTCTACCTTATCCAGTTCCTGTACCAGCTGGTAAAAATTAGTCTTTATCTTTTTGCCACCTTCATTGCCTTTGCCAAAGTCGCCCAGGTTAATGCCTGTCAGTACTATTTCTTTAGTGCCCGCGTTGGCCAGTTCCCTTACATTATTCAGTACACCTTCTATGCTATCGCTGCGGCTATGCCCGCGTGCCAGCGGTATAGTGCAGAAGCTGCAGTTATAATCACACCCATCCTGCACTTTTAAGAAAGTGCGCGTACGGTCGTTGATAGAGTAGGAGCTGTTAAAGCCATTTACATCCTCAATATCGCAGGAGCATATTTTAGCACTATCGCCTTTGGTAAGGTCTTGCAGATGCTTTGCCAGGTTAAATTTCTCTGACGCACCCAATACCAGGTCCACACCTTCTATCTCCGCTATTTCTTTAGGCTTCAGTTGCGCATAGCACCCCGTTATCACCACCATAGATTCCGGTGCACGGCGTTGTATACGCCTTACTATTTGCCGACATTCCTTGTCTGCATTGTCGGTAACAGAGCAGGTATTGATCACATACACGTCTGCCACCTCCTCAAAATCCTTTTTCACAAAGCCATCTGCTTCCAGCATCCGACTCAGGGTAGAGGTCTCGGAGTAGTTAAGCTTACAGCCAAGAGTATGAAATGCGACTGTTTTTGACAACATAAGGGCGCAAAGTTACGATTATTGATAATAACATAATTAGTATCAGTGGCGGTTTATATGTATGTTTGTAATATATTGACTATGAGAAAATTAATCATTCCCCTCGTTTTACTGGGCGCAAGCGTTGTTTCGTGTAATAAACTGGCCGATATTATTGTTATCCGCAAGAATGTGGAATATACCCAGGATCAGGATATTCCTAATATTCCAAACCCCGGTGTGGCATTTCCTGCAGCAGGCGTTACTATACCATTTCCTAAATATTCATTGGTGACTAATTCAAGCACTTTTTTCAAAGACAATAATACCAGCAGCAACCTGCTTACGAGTGTAAAACCCCACGAGCTGGGCATTACGCTGGTGCAGCCTGCCAATACCAATCTCGATTATGTAGATACGATGCGGGTATATATATCTGCAGATGGCCTGCCGGAAGTATTAGCTGCGCATGAATACGGGAAAAATAACGCTTCCGCGTTCAACCTCACGCCGGAAGACGTAGAATTGAAGAGTTATTTCCTCAAAGATTCTATGTATGTACGCCTGGAGGCGCATTTTATAGATTATCCTGATTCTAACAGCAAGATACAGGTTAGGACCTCCCTGGCAGTAGTCGCCAATCCGTTGAAATAAAACGGTAAATTTGCGGCGAATATTTAAACATGGATCAGGGAAAGAAACCTGCAATGCTGCCTGCTTTGCTTACAATGAAATGTCCTAACTGCAGAAAGGGCCATGTATTTGTAAATAGAAGTGTGCTGCCATTGAACAAATGCCTTGCCATTGCAGCGCACTGCGAGGTGTGCGGTATGAAGATGGTAAAGGAAACCAACAATGGCATCGGTATCAATTACGTGCTTACAGTTATGCTCATGTTTCTGAATGCATTGTGGTACTGGCCTATATTCGGTTTGTCTATTATGGACGATAGTATCTTTTATTTTCTTGGTGCCAGCGTAGTGGTCACTACCATCGCGCAGCCCTGGCTCATGCGCTACTCACGAATGCTCTATTTATATTTCACGGTCTATTATCATAGCCATCCATACGAACAACGATAAAAAATAAAGGGCTGTATTATATACAGCCCTTCTTGTTATGGTAGAGAGGAAGAAGTTAGAACGTAAGCCTGAAGCCTAATTGCATAGACCATGTGCTTAATGTGCCTACATAGTCATAGAATGTTTTAGTAGGCAATACTGTCTTACCATCGTTGTCTATAGCAGTGGCCAGTTGATAGGTTGGCTGCGTTGTTGCATTGCCCGGGGTAGCTACTTTTAATATACTCGATGTATTACCGCTACCTACTGCCAGGCGTTGTTGCACACCCCACGATTGGTTCAGCAGGTTGCCAATGTTAAAGATATCGGCGGTGAACTGCAGGCTGGCCCTTCTTTTTTTACCGAAGTCGTTGAATACATCCTGTATAAATTTCAGATCAAACCTGCTGTAGAATGGATATTTAGCGCCGTATCTTTTGGCATAGCTGCCTTTGTGTGCGCTCAGGTATTTATCCTGATCTACATAAGCATTAAATGCATCGGCCTGTTGCTGTGCGGTATATACTACCTTGCCCGATGCATCTTTAATATCTGCCCATTTCAGCTCGTTGGCATTATTAGGTATGTATAGCAGGTCTGCATTCACACCGTCTCCGTTGATATCGCTTGCGTAGGTATAGTTAAACCTGCCCAGGCTGGCGCCTTCGTAATACAGAGAGATCGTAGTAGCCAGGTGTTTCAGGTATTCGATCCTGTAAGATGCACTTGCCACAACCCTGTGCGGTGTCAGGTATTCAGAGTAGGATAGTACTTGTTCGTTAGGTGAACTTGTATTGGCAAGGCTGTTCCATGCAGATGATGCCTGTGAACCGGGGTTAGACGAAAGCTCCTGCGATGCAGATACGGTATAGTACAAAGATCCATACCATCCCTTACGTGCAGGACGCGCGATACCGATGCTGAAGTTATATGATTCACCCATGTTTGAGTTCTCCAATACATAGTAGCTGTTTACCGGGCTGCCGCCTGGTTTTGTGCTTGTCCAGTAAGGGCGGTTGTCAGCTCCATTACTTAGCGTAGTCTGTGCATTAGGCAATGCAGCATTGCGCATGTACACATTTACCGGTCTTTTGTATAGATAAATTCTGCAGTACCTACAAATCCATATAGCAGTTTCGCATCTATGCCAATGTTCGTTCTCCAGATACGTGGCATCTTGAATTCAGGCGATACGATAGCAACAGACGATGGCACTGTTTGTCCTGCTTTCTGCGGGAAGAGGTTGCCGTTAGATTCAGATACATTGCTTGGATCTTTAGAAAATTGCATGTTGTTCAGGAATGCAGAGTCTGATTTAGATTTATTGGTAAGGGCAAAGGTCTTCGTGTTGATCAGTGTACCTGTACCACCTGCCTGGTTGGTAAACCATACAAATGGAACCTTTCCTGCGAATATGCCGGTACCGCCGCGCAATACAAGGCTCCTGTTGCCTAACACATCATAGTTAACACCTATCCTTGGCGATACTACCGGTTTTGCTTTCGGCCATTTATCAGATTGATAGGTAGTAAGGTTGCCGTTTTTATCAAACACTTTTACGGTGTCGATGTATTTATTATCCAGCAGTTGATAGGTGTACATAGGTTGTTCTACGCGTATACCAGCTGTCAATGTCAGTTTCTGCGTCACATTATATTTGTCCTGCAGGTAAATGCTCGCTTGTCCGAAGTTGGCCTTTACATAAGTATTGCCACCCTGGTCTGCAAAAGGATATGTATAAGCAAATGCGATCGGGCCCTTACCATTCATGAAATCAGATAGAGACTTATAATGGTAATAGCCCGTTCCTGATGGCAGGAAGCTATTACCAAATGAAAGATACTCATACGCAGCACCTGCAAGGAAGGAGTGTTTCTTATAATTATAGGTTACGTTATCTATGATGTTCAGGTTTTTATTGGTGAGGTCATTCTTATAAGAGAACAACTCTGTACCGAAGCTGATGGTGCTTGTAGCGCTCAGGTCTATATCTACAAAAGGGAATTGATTGCCTGGTGTTGCGCGTGTGTCCTGTACAGATGAGTAGGTACCAAACAGGTCGTTCGACAGGCGCGATGTAATGCTGCTAGTAAGCTGGCCCGATACTGACCAAACTTTATGATCAAAGCCATAGAATGCGTTCTGATAAGCCATCGAGTTCAAGCCTTCGCGGCTGTTGGTAAGACGAGAACCGGCGCCCGTACTGGTTGCATTCACCTGTGTTATAGGTTCCTGGGCTTTCATATAGCTATAGCTAACAAACAGTTTGTTTTTGTCATTAATGTTATAGTCTATGCGGCCAAGCACTTTTGTGTTCTTATTCACTGCCTGGTTAGCGAAGTTTTCATAAGCTCCCGGATCGTATCCGTATTTCGATTGCAGGAATGATCTCAATTTATCCAGTGTATCTGCAGATACGCTCGATACATTCGAACCGCTTGCTCCCGGGCGGTTAGCAACATAGGTTACTCCCGGTGCTTTGCTTTCTTCATGCTCTACGTTTACAAAATAGAAGAGTTTGTTCTTGATGATAGGGCCACCCAGGCGGATGCCGTAAGTGTTTTTAGTAGTTGATCCCAGGTTAGGTACACTGTAGTCACCCACCTTCATCCCGGTAAAGCTTTGGTTCTTGAAGAAGTAATAAGCAGAACCGTGTATCTCGTTAGTACCACTGCGTGTGATGGCATTGATGTTGGCACCGGTAAAGCCTGTCTGGCGTACATCGTACGGTGCAAAACCTACCTGTATCTCTTCAATCGCGTCCAGCGATATAGGCTGTGCATTGCCACCCGGCAGCAGGTTACTGCTAAGGCCAAAGGCGTTATTAAAATTAGCGCCATTGATCTGGATATTATTATAGCGGCCATCCCTTCCGCCAAAGCTGTTATCATTGAATTGAGCGCTGGAGCTACCCATGCTCGTTGCAAAGCTTGGTCCACCTTGCGGCGTCAACCTTGTAAAGTCAGATATATTCCTGTTTACAGTAGGTAGTGTGTTGATCTCGGTAGTTCCTATGTTAGTAGATGCACCTGTGCGCTGAGAATTGATCAGCGGGTTAGCAGTTTTTACTACTATTTCAGACAGTTCCGTTCCGCCTGCTTTCATAGATGTTTTCAGAAAATAGGTTTCGCCCAGGCGCACCAGGATGTCTTTTTCTATTTTGGTTTCAAAACCTGTAAAGTGTATCTCTACACGGTAAGGGCCTGTACGCAGGTTTTGCAGGTTAAAGCTGCCATCGTCCTGGGTGGCAGTACCATAAACGGTTCCTGATGGTTCGTGTATTGCTTTTACAATGGCTCCGGCAAGGCTCTTGTTCTCATTGTCGAGCACAATGCCGGCCATGGCACCTGATGTTACCTGTGCAAATCCAAAATGGGTTGCAAGCAGCATCAGTACCAGCAGTAAGGTAGTTTTTACATTCATAATACATTGGGGATTTGCCGGCAAAATTGAAACAGCAGTGTTAACTCCGTGGTTAGATATTGTTACGTTTCAATTATCATAACTTTAACAATTCTGCAACTGCTTCCATTCTGATAAAACAAAAAAGGCAGCCTCAATAGGCTGCCCTTCACACTTTATATGATATTACTACCTCAGGGTGATGGTCCTGGTTCTTCCGTTTACGGTAATGGTTGCCTGGTCGTCGCAGGTACCGCTTCCATAGTCTAATATTCTTGGAGAAGATGCACCATTTGGTGTTATAGCTACCGTGCCTTGTTCTATCCAGTTACAGTTGAGCGCTATATGCAGCGGGCTGGTAATGTTGATGGTGTATGTCTTGCCCGATGCACGGGTGAGTGTTCCGCTGCCTGTTAGTTCATATTCATCATCGGCCAGGTTAGGTGTGCGTTCTCCTGCTACCCATGTGCGCACCCTAGCAGATGTATGCTTGATAGTATCACCTGTAGCATTCAGCACGATCATGCCATCTATATGTACATCGAAGTATGTATGGCCTGCAGCATTGTGTCCCATGTTCTTTACTGTGCGTGTACCTATTACATGGTTATCATTCACATAGTAATCATCAAATCGTATAGTATGTTCATACCCGCTGTCCCTGTAGCGATGCTCAAAGGTGATGATGATCTTACCACGGCGATAGCGTCCATCCCTGCAAAGACAATTAGTACTGCCAAAATCTATGGTGATCTTATGTGGCGAAGTGCCCGTATCGATTATTACCCGTGCACAATTGCTCAATAAGGCAGGCCCGCCTTTCATTTCTACGGTGCCATTGTCGGCAGCCTGGTCGGCAAAATTTTGTGCTTCGTCAAATGTCTGTTCTGTGCGTGCCATGTCATCAGCGTACTGTGTATCCTCGTTAACGGAGGTATCAGTGGTTGTAGTAGTAGTTGTTGCCGTTGTTTTGTCTTTTTTACATGCCGTAAAGGTGAGTACAGCCCCAAACACGGCAATAGTGCATAATGCTGTGATTTTCATTATTTTCATAAATAGCAGATTTTATACTAAGACGCTGATATCGAATTTTGGTTTAATGAGAGGTTAAAATTTTTTCATAGTTCTGTTTAAATAATAGATTTGCCGGATGGCAGAATTGGTTATCGCATCCAACAACCAGGGAAAGATCAGGGAGATCAGGCAAATGATAGAAGGTGTTGACTTATTGTCGCTCAATGATATTGGCTTTGCAGAGGAGATCGCAGAGCCATTCCATACGTTCGAGGAAAACGCATTGGCCAAGGCCGGCGCCATTCATCAATTTTCTGGTAAAAATGTGTTTGCAGATGATAGTGGTATTTGCGCCAATGCACTGAACGGGCAGCCCGGTGTGGACAGTGCGCACTATTCCGGCAAGCGTGATGATGAAGCCAACCTGCAAAAGCTGCTCGCGGAACTTGCGGATAAAGATGATCGCTCTGCTTTCTATAAAGCGGTCATCTGCCTTATATGGAATGATCAGACTTATTTCTTTGAGGGCATCTGTAATGGTACCATCATTAAAGAAAAGAGAGGGGAGGGGGGCTTCGGATATGATCCCATATTTATCCCCGAGGGTTACGAACAAACTTTTGCAGAGCTTTCGCCCGAAATAAAAAACAACATCAGTCACCGGGGTATAGCTGTTAGGAAGATGGTGGCTTTCCTGCAGGAACAATTAAATCAGGCATCATCATGAAATTCTCTATAGGAGACAGGATCATATTAAAGGAGTCGGGCGAGGAGGGTGTAGTTACGGCCTATATCAATGACCAGATGGTAGAGGTGGAAGTAAGTGGCCTTAGCTTCCCGGTGTACATGCAGGATATTGACCATCCTTATCTGAAATGGTTTACAGAAAAGACAAAGGCAAAACGAAAAGGCACACCTCCGGAGCAACTGCCGGTAGAAAAGGCTAAGGACAAAATGCCTAAACTGGCAAAGGGGATTTATTTATCCTTTTTGCCCGTATTTAAGCCGGATGTGTTTGAAGATATTGTAGATCACATTAAGATCTACCTGCAAAACGAATTGCCGCAAAGCATCTATTATAAGTATGAGGTTACTAATAAGCATAAAGAATCCCTCTTTAAACTAGAGGGTAAGCTGCATGGTTTTGGCCATATTTATTTACATACCCTGCCATTTGATGTGATGAATGAGCAGCCGCGTTTTGCATACGAGTTAACTGATGCCGATAGCCCTAAGCACAATATTGTTTCTGATACTTTGCGCATTAAGCCTCAGAAATTATTCGAGCATATAAGCGAGGTGCTAAAGAACAATCAGCCTGTCTTCAGCTATCTCTGTACCGAGGATTTCGCTGCCCAGCCCGATCAAAAGACAGAAGATAATTTCTGGGAAGTATCGCGCAAACCTGTTTCGCAATCAAAGCCCGTAAAAGACTGGCGGGCATCGCTTCCCCGTTTTGAATTAGACCTGCATATAGAAAACCTTATCAGCAATACCAATGGGATGAGCAATGGTGAGATACTGCATATTCAGCTTGAGGCATTGCAGGCACATCTGAATGCTGTTATAGCAAATAAGCAGGTACACACCATCATCATACACGGCCTGGGAAAAGGTGTGCTTAAAGACGAGGTGCATAAAATATTAAAGCAGGTTCCTGAAGTAGCCAGGTTCAGTAACGACTGGAAGGTACGGTATGGCTTTGGCGCCACCGAGGTGTGGTTTCAGTATTAAATATTATTTCTTCCTTTTTATCTGCAGGGTTTCCAGCATTTCATCTGTAAGATCATCTGTGTAGATGCCTGCTCCATTTACCAATATGCCCTTTATTTGGTGTTTGGATGATGATATGGCATATACGGTTGCTTCATCGCCCGGGTCGCTTTCGCCTTCAAAACGGTAAACTTTATCTATTACAAATTCATCATGAAATATCTGGAAGGCGCCGTTTTTGCATTCCAGCCTGTTTTGCTGCACATTCAGGTCATCCGTATATCCTTCTTTACGCAGTTTTTCAATTATTTCAGAGAGCGTGTCCATTGTATCCATACCGGGTGTGTTTGAGACTATAAAGATAACAATACGGTGGATTATTGCGCATTGGTAAACCCAATAGTGTCATCACATTTTTGTTGTTATTGGCATGGTGTTTATTTAGTGTGCAATGAACCAAATCGTAGCGAAATGAAAAAGTATTTGATTTTAATGGCCGGTGTAATAATGAGTTCATTCACGGCTAATGCACAATCGGCAAACAGCGTAGCCAGCGGCAATGTATTAAGCAAAACAAGAGGCGCACAATATTTCTCTTTGGGCCCTGTAGCTGGTTTTGGCCATAGCTGGCTCAGCAATATGGATGGCCAGAAGTTCAAACCATCTGGTTATCTCGGTATCAGCCTGATGTATTCCCGTATGGAGCACTGGGGTTTTAGTGATGAATTAGTTGTATCTCATGAAGGCTATAGCCTCGATTATGTAAGGGCAGGCCGCTTGTACAATACTAAGGTAGATCCTGTGTACCTGCGCATGACGCCTAAAGCATACTATTTCTTTGGCCAATATGGCAATACAGTGCGCCCTAAAATATTCTTAGGCCCATCTATAGCTGTTAAGATAGCAGAAGACCAGTATACAAATGATAATACTGTGCATTATGATGGCACAACAGTTATGACCAACAGCGATCTGTTCCATACTGTAGATCTCGGAGTAGAAGGTGGTGCCGGTGTTAATATCAAAATGGCGCGTCACATATGGTTTAACGTTGATGCCAGCTATTACCAGGGTGTACTCTATGTTACCGACATGGACAACATGAATCAGAATGTAAAACTGAACCTTGGATTAATGTTTGGTTTATAGAACAAAGATTGAGTAAAAAAAATGCCCTCCACTCCGGAGGGCATTTTTTTTACTTGGCGATTACGCGTATCTCCACGCGCCTGTTCATATCTTCATCGGAGGGCGTTTTCTCTGGGCTTACCAGGGGCCGTGTTCTGCCAAAACCTACATAACGCAGGCGTCCTTCATCTATGCCTTTTTTTACCAGGTATTCGTATATATAGCGCGCCCTGTTTACAGATAATCTCGCTTCATGTGTATCATCATCTTCGGCGTCAAACCCATGCTGAAGGCAGCATATATGTCCTTCTATCTGTATTTTCAGGTTGGGGTTTTCCAGTAATACTTCATACAATTTATCTAGTTGTGGCAGGGATTCATCGGTTACTATATGTCGGCCCATCAAGAAGTATATATTTTCCAGTTTTAGCGATTGGCCTACTTGCAGCTTGCTGATTATTTTCAGGTTTTTACTGGTTTCATCTTGCGGTTTACCGGCCGCAGCTTGCCTGGCAATTGGTACTGCACCTGTATTTGCCGGTGGCAGGTTTGATAAAACTATATCCACGCGCCTGTCGGGGGCATAACCTTCCCGGCCCTCCATTTTTCGGTTTATCTCGCCTTTACCTATGCACAGTTTTATATTTTTCCGTGGTATGGACATCGTGCTCAGATAGTCTTCTATCGATTTAGATCTCCGCTGAGATAACCCCAAATTATCTTCTTCATTGCCTAAATAATCTGCATAGCCAATTATTAAAATACCGGTTTGCGTATTGATGATGTCGTTATACAAAAGTGAGTCGAGGAGTTGCCTTGCTTTTGTGTCGGGTTTATATTCGTTTAGTTTAAAGTACACACTTACCGTATCTGCAGTACGGGCACAAAGGCTATACGGCATTATTATAAACGCTATCTTAAAAACGAGTGAAAACCTTGTCATGAAATCGGTGAACCTCAGCGGAAAATTTACTGCAAGTTAAATATGTAGCTAAACTACGAGTTATTCACTTATGTTATCCACAAATGTTGAATATGTTTTTTGTTTGATGGCATAGTGTTTAATATTTTCATACAAAACCCATAATCAAATGCAATCATCAGACATACTCGAAACCGCACTTTGGTGTATAGCTGCTTTGTTAGCAGGAGGCATGTTAGTTGTTATCGCTCTGGGCCTTTTTAAAGGGGTCTTCTGGGAGCAACAATTAAAAGCACGTAAGAGGAATTTATAAGAGTCATTTATAGGTCGTAGTATAGTAGGGGAGTATGTACTCCCTTTTTTTATCTGATCAGTTCTGCTACATCAGGATCTCCGTCCAGGTTGTTCATCTGGGCCATTATCTGTGGATAGCGCCAGCTTACCCGCCTGCTCATCGGTACTACGGTAAACTTCTTCGGATTTGGCAGGCAGGCAATGATCATAGCTGCTTCCGCCCGGGACAGGTTCCTCGCAGATTTATGGAAATAATGTTCTGCAGCAGCTTCAATGCCAAATATGCCCGGCCCCATCTCTATTACGTTCAGGTACACTTCCATAATACGTTTCTTGCCCCATATCAGTTCTATGCCCTCTGTGTATATTACCTCCGGTATCTTGCGTACATAGCGCATCACACCGCTTCCCTGCCACAGAAATACATTCTTAGCTGTCTGCTGGCTTATGGTGCTTGCCGCTGCTCCTTTAGGCCGCTTTTTGCGGGGCTTGTCCTGCATGCTTTTTTCTATAGCCTTCCAGTCAAACCCTTCATGGTCCGGGAACAACTGGTCTTCACTGGCTATAGCAGCCAGCTTCACATTAGGGGATATTTCACTCCAGCTCACATAATCTCTTTCCAGGCCATATCCGCCTGCTAATGCGTTTAACTGAGTTATGGTTATAGGTGGCATCACCCATTTGCATAATACCAGGTATACTACCGATGCAGCAAACAAATAAAGTATAAAACGGAGTATCTTCTTCAGCATGATCTATTCTGCAACTAATGCTCCCGAAAGATACAAACTGTTTTTAAAGCATTGTAAAATTGTGGGCTATGTTTAAGGACTAAGCCTTGTCGCCAAAATAAAAACGGTTTTTATAAAGGGTAGATACATGCTCATAAAGCTTATCCATGGTATCCATACCGGTAATATCATCATGGCGGTATTGCTGGCCCCGCACTACCAGTACAGCAGACGAGCTCGATGCTTCCGGTATATTTATCTTATTTCCCTGCGGCTGATAGCTTTCTACAAATATTTTGATCTTATCTCCTTTAGATACCTTGCCGTTTATGGTAATGAAATCATTGAAAAATACAAACCGTCCTTCTTCTTTAATAGGTGAAAGTTTTAGCTCACCAACAGAACTTTTGATCATATAGAGATATAGCACTAGTACAATGCAATGTATGTAAAAAAAGTAATCTGCAAACTTCTATTTCATTGATCCTGATTTATTTTTACGTCAAATAAATTGTACTGTGACCAATTATATCCGATGATGAAGGACCGGCAAAGACTTTACAATACAGGTTCCCATGTCACCCAACTGACGGCTGGCGGGAAGCTGAATGGCTGAATAGTTGAAGCGTCGTAAAAGTCCTGTCTAAGATCTAGGCATAGATGCTACAGCAGTACTTTTCAGATACATGATATTCTCGCGTTCTATCTGACTTAGCTTTTTATCTACGTTTTTATAACGTCCTTTATACCATCTTACTTTTTTGAAATAGGCGGCAACAGAAGGGTCATGAAATATTAAACCATGCCGCGCATATATTTCATTCAGCATTATGGTATAGCCCCATTTTGACAGATGAATAACATCCCATTCCGTTAATTTTCTTTCTGATCCTTCCGGGAAATTGCCGCGGGTCAGTATGATACGCTTGTTGGACTTAATATGTTTTCTGGCTGCTGCATGTTTTTGCTGCTCCGCTGTTGATGTGTACAGAGATGGCTCGTTCGTAGCCGTATTATTAACGGCCTCCCCGGCAGATGATATATTTACAGGAAGCGCAGCCACCGTATTCTGCGATGGCTGCGCAATAGTCTTTTCATCCCTGGTATCAGCTGTTTTTGCAGCAGTAGTAGTTCTGTAGCCGCTACCGGTTTTTCCGGCCGATGCATTTTTACACTGGCTGAATATCATTAACGCAGGTATTGCAAATACCCAAGAGTAGTTTTTTGCCATGTTATTATAATTTATTGATTGGATGCGACATTTTTAGATTCCTGTTCCCCTTCTTTAGAAGTATTAATGAGAAACGCAATGTTTTGTTTTTCTATGCCGGATAATTTCTGATATACATTAGCACTTTCAGGATGATACCAGCCCTGCGATGCAAAATGCCTTTTCAGCTGTTCATCCTTAAATATCATCCCATGCCTTGCATATATTTCATTCAGCATTACTTCGTGCCCCCATGGCGAAAGAAACTTGATATCATCATCTGTAAGTCGTCTTTGAGATCCCTCGGGGTAATAACCTGCCATTAATTTTCCTGATTTTCTTAGCTCGTTTCGTTTCCCCATGGCTTCTCTGGCTGCGGCACTGGTACCATACATCTTGTTCATCGCTTCTTCGCCGGGCTCGTCCGGGGTTTTATTGATATCCTGGCTGTTCGCCGCCTCGCTCATTGCTTTTAGGTTTTGGCTGCCGGTATTATTGTTGGCTGAAGCAGCAGCCGTATTGCGGTCATTAACCTGCTTATCATTGCATTTGCAGGATGCAAATGTCCAGGTGAGGAATATGAATATTAAAAAATACTTGGTCATAGCGGGTTGATTTTTAACAGGAAAACGAAAAAATCATGCCCGCAGCAGCTAAGCTGTCTTTCGTTTGCGAACGCGCGTTACTGTTTTCACCATATTATCATTTACAGACCAGTAACCCCATACTTTAGTATCAGAATTTCGCCATAGATCCACGCCGGCTTTTTCTGCCAGGAACCAGCAAAGGTGGTAGCCAAAATCTTTATTTTCTGTGTTTACCGGGGCTTGCATGATCTTATCCATGTGCGCGATGATAATCTCCTTCAGGCTTGATTTAGCAGGGCGGGTTGTGCTTTCTATTTCTATTGCAAGATGTTTACAGCATTCGTCTAGTATATTGCTGATGATGTCCTGCTGGTCATCGGGGCTGTGTATGATTCCTGTTTGCGCTTTTCCAAACGTGGCATATTTATCCATTCCCCTGAAAGCATACAGCTTCTCAAGTGTTTGTTTTTTATTCATGCCCATTTTTTATACTCTTATCTATCAGGTGTACGGTAATGCAAATATATTACAGTATATGTAACTGCACTGAAGAACTGCGAATATTGCATTTTTGTTTATGATATGTGGATATTTTGCCACAAAAGTGCAACGCGATCAGAAAAAAATCTAGCACAGAATAGCCTATAAATCATAGTTTTGCATTGCTGGTATTAAATTTGATGCGAAACCTATAAGCATAATGCCGGTGTTATACCTTACTTTTTAGACCGAATGATTCGAACATATATTTTAGAATACGCTCCTGTCGCGTTCGTAATCCTTTTCATAGTTTATGCATTAATCAAGGCCAGGATCATCAGCCGTAAAAAGCTCGATAGAGGATATTGGGACCTGTTTATTAATACCATCGTTCCCGTAAACAAACAAACGATCAAAAATACCTTTCAGGAAAAGCTCAAACAGTACTACAAACAGAGTAATAAAGTCAACTACGTTTTCTATGTTCTGTTTTTCGTAGTTGGCCTTCTCTATTTCCTGATGTGGTCGATCGTTTAAGGATTCAGTCTTATTAGTTGAAATCTTCCCTGCCGAGTTTCTTCAGCATCATAGCATGTTCGCGTAATGCCATCCTGAATGTGGGCTGCACATTATAGGGAAGGTTATGCTCGGCCGCCGTTTCTTTTACAATTACTGACAGGCGCGGGTAGTGCATATGGCAGATCTGTGGAAACAGGTGATGTTCTATTTGGTAATTGAGCCCACCAATAAACCAGGAGAGAATACGATTATGTGGTGCAAAGTTGGCTGTATTCAATAACTGGTGTACTGCCCAGCTGTTTTCCATACGGTTTTGCTCTGTCGGCTCCGGAAACTCACTGGTTTCCATTACGTGTGCCAGTTGAAAGATACAGGCAAGCAGCAGCCCGGCCAGCATATGCATCAGCACAAAGCCTAGTACTACATGGTACCATGCTACTCCTGAAAAAAGAAGCGGCAGCACCAGTATATACCCAAAGTAAATCACCTTGTACAAGCTAAGCTCGGTAATAGCGCGGCGAAAACTTATTTTCTCTTTCCGCAGCAAACCCGTCTTATTGTATTTCACCAGCCCTTTATAGTCTTTGGCGGTAACCCAGTAAATATTCATAATTCCGTACAGGAACCATGCGTACCAATGCTGGTATTTGTGAAAGCTGTACCTCTTTTTGTGCGGAGACATGCGTAACAATATACCTGCTTCAATGTCTTCATCCAGTCCTTCTACGTTAGTATAGGTATGGTGTAGTATATTATGCTGCATGCGCCAGTTGCGGCTATATCCGCCGAGGATATTCAACACCCCGCCGAGCATAGAATTTACAAAGTTGTTATTGCTGTATGCTTCATGGTTGCTATCGTGCATTACAGATGTGCCTATACCTGCTATACCAAAGCCCATGATCAGCCATAATGAATAGAACACCCAGAGATGTTGCTGAAAGACGCCGGTTACAATAAAAATATAGGGGATAAAATACATAGACAGCATTGCTGCCGTCTTTATATACATACCTGTATTGCCTTGTTTAGATATACTGGTAGCCGAAAAGTACTCATTTACCCTCGCTTTCACATTATCATAAAACCCGTCCGGAGATTTCGGAGCAAATTTTACCAGCTGCAGTGTTTTTGCCAATTGTGTAATTTTTCATAAAGATATTCTATAACCCAATGATTATAAACAATCTCATCAAAATTTAACTAACATATTGTAAATAATCGGTGGATTTAATCAATAACGTTAAAATTCTGCAACCTTTCCGGTCGTTTATTCTGTCTGTGTTATTTTTATTGCAAATCAATTGACGTAGCTATGTATCGTATCCTATTATTTTGTGTGTGTTTATTTGCTAATACCGGCTATGCGCAAAACATAGCCCCCGGCTGGTATGTGCTCGACAAAGGGGCCAAAGTGGCCATTATCCGCCCCGGCACCAATGACGTTACCCGTTACATGACGGCTACACGCAATAAACCATTGGATAAAGCCGGTGTTGATGCTATGGAAGAATTGATCGATTTTTCTCAGGGCGATATTGTATTGGTACACGATCAGATAGGTGGGTATCTGATAGCAACGGATATCGAAGGCAGGAACCTGGGTATTAAAGGCAATGTTACACGGGCTGATAGAGGCCCGGGTTCAGGCCCAGGTTATATGCTGGATAATTTTACCATGCCTGATGGCAGGGTGATTAAGAAAAACAGCTTTGTATGGGTAAAAGAACGCAAACCCGGCGCGCCCAATGTGACGGTACAATATGCCGACAAAAAAATGCTCACGATCCCCGCTGACAAAGTTTATGATATCAACACCGCCGCTGCACAAATGGCGGGGGATACCAAGCCGAAAACAGTAGAATAAACTAGCTTGTATATTTGATGAATATTTAACAATCTGGCTATCACAAGCTGGTGGTTTGGTTATTACTTTTATATTACAAAATCAAAATTTGTATGAAAAAACTACTAAGCTTGATGCTGGCATTGTTGATTACAACCGGCATCACATTCGCTCAAAACACAGACAAGAACGCAAAGCCAGCTAAGCCTGCAACAGAAATGAAAGGCAAAACAAAGAAAGATGGCACGCCCGACATGCGTTATAAAGAAAACAAAGAAGCGGGTAAAAAAGAGGCCGCCGGTGCGACTGATAAAGGCACCAAAATGAAAAAAGATGGTACGCCCGATATGCGTTACAAAGAAAATAAAGAAGTGAAAAAAGAAATGAAGAAAGAAACTAAAAAGTAATCTATCGCTTTTACCCTTTTTAATATGTTAAATGCCCCGCAGGGGCATTTTTCGTATATAGTTATTTCGTAAATTACAGTACACAAACCTAAAGATTATGGCACCAATATTATTGTCCGGAGGCGCAACGCCTAATAACGATGGATTCATGTTATGGATAGGCCTGATCTTGTTTCTTGGTCTGGTTATCGGCGGCACTTATGTATGCAGGTGGGTCTATAATAAGCTCATTCGCACCCGCTGGGACAAAAACGATATTACAGATATTGTCGATTAAATATTCTTTCTGTTTTCTTTAACATCAATTGGCAAAGTTTGGTAAGAAAATTGAAATACTTAGGTAAACAAGTGAAAAGTATGAACAGAAAATGGGTAATGAGTCTTGCAGCAGTAGCCATCATTATGATGGGGGCGCTCTCTGCAAGCGCGCAGCGCGGCGGGTTCTATATGAACGCGCCGGGCGGTAGTGTTTCGGTAAATGTAGGGGGAGGTGGCGGCTGCTACGGTGGACATTATGCGCCCGGATACCAAAGGGGTTATTATGCACGTCCGCATTGCAATAGTGGCTATTATGGGTATAACTATGCTCCACCTCCGCCACCTGTGTATTATGCTCCGCCGGCCCCGGTTTGTCCTCCGCGCGCGTATTACAGAGGCTGGCGCCGTCCGGCCAGGGTTTTTGCTTATGGTGGCGGTTACAGGCATGAGGGTGGCTACGGTCGTGGTGGTTACGGTCACGGCGGTGGCTGGGGCTACGGCCATGGTGGCGGACACCGCAGGTAAAGACATAGGATTTTTAGATGTTTTACGATCGGGATACTCCAGGTATCCCGATTTTTTATGCCTGCCGGTTTGCACGGGGATAATAGTTTACTATTTTTAAGGTACAAAGTGAATTATCCTGAAATGAAAAAGAACCTCCTGTACATATTGGCGGTAGTATTTGTATTTGCTTCCTGCGCTAAGCCCTCTTATCAATATCCTGCCGTCTTTGGCGAAAGGATGGACAAATGGATGAGATACGAAAGGGTGGTAAGGGTATTTATGGATAAGGAAGGTCTCTATTATCCTGAGTATTTTATAAGCGATAAAGAGTTAAGACAGAAAAAGGGTTCTCTCCGCGAATGGTATAAGGCACATCCTAAGGCTATGTCTGCCATACGCGTGAAGTACGGAATTAAGGACAGCACCGGTTCTGTGGATGATAATATTGAGCGCATCGACGATGCGGTTGCACGCTCTTATATCAGGGCCATTAACACTATGGCACACGATAATATCACTGCTGATATTCTTATCCATGGCTTCCGTAAAAAAGCATACGGCACCCGTTTCGATTTCAATAAAACTTCCCGCCGCGATTTTGGCGACCTGGAAGATGCCCTGCTGGCGGGTACCAAAAAAGATGTATTGTTTATTGAAGTTTACTGGGATGCCAATGATATCAGCGGTTATAAAGGAGCTAAGAAGATCAATGGCATTTTCTACCACAATACCATCCCAAGCGCTATGAATGTAGGTCTCAAACTGCGCAAGGTGATACCTATGATAGATAAGAAACTGCAGATCAATATCATTTCGCAGGATATCGGTGCAAGGGTGACTTCAGAATTATTATTCAATGCATCCGGTGGTTTCATGCAGGGTGAATCTGTTTACAATACTCCTGCTCAGAAAGAAGTGAATGTTTATATGATCGCCCCGGCCATCAGTTCTTCATTGTTCGAGAATTATAATAACCGCAATCCGTTTGCGCCTGTTACAGGTGACAATTATAAACTAAGCATTATTTATAACGAGAATGATCTTGTAGACAACAAGAAGGTAAAAGCAGGGCCTTTCAAATCAGGCAATTTATCTCCGGCTGATAGTGGTGCTACCACCCTGGGTTGCAATTACGAAGGCGATATTGACAAGCTAAAAGGCATCATTAAGCAGCCTGACCTTAAAACGTATGACCTTTCTAAAAAAGGCCATAAAAAGCAAAAATGTTCCGCTATTAAGAAATGTTACATAGATAATACTGCCGGCTTTGCACAGGTTACTTCTGATATTGGTGACTGGGCTACTTATGTGCCACCAGCGCCACCACCTCCAAAAGACAAAAGAAGAGGCGTAGGCAGCAAACGCACTGCTCCTGCAAAAACAGTGATGACCAAAGAAGAGAAGCAAAAGCTAAAGGCTGAGACAAAAGCTAAAGAAAAACTGGCGGCAAAGAAGAAAGCAGAAGCAGAAAAACAAAGAATGGAAGAAAGGCGCCAGGCGGAAAAAGAACGCATGGAAACACAGCGTCAGAAAAATGAAGATAAGCGCCTGGCTGAACAAGCAAAAAGAGATGCTGCCCGCCAAAAAGAAGCAGACCGCAGGGCCGCCGAAAAACAAAAAGCACTTGCTGCTAAAGAAAAGGATGAGGAACGCCGCATGAAGGAAAAAGAAAGAGCGGCGGAAGCTAAGCAACGTGCGCAGGAACGTAAAGACCGTGAGAAACAGCGTGCAGAAGAAGCAAGGCAGAAAGAAAAGGAACGCCAGGAGCGTGAAAAACAAAAGGCAGCTGAGGCCAAACAACGCGCAGAGGAACGCAAGCAGCAGGCTAAAGAGAAAGCCGAGGCTGCTCGCGAAGCTGCTAAAGAAAAAGAAAGGGCCAGGAAGGAGCAGGAAAGGCTGAAGCAAGAGCAGGAAAAAGAGCGCAGACAAAGTAAAAAATAACACTACAATTGAGATAATAAATGGGTCTCGTGGTTATAACCGCGGGACCTTTTTATTAATATTTAAATGTATTGGCATGTATTTTTTATCCCATCTTCTAAAAACGTTTAGTTATGAGATCTATAAAATGGGGTATAGCGATACTTGCTTTAACCACCACAGTTGCGTGCAACAACAATAACGAAACATCCGGCACCACCACTACCGACACAACATCGTCTATGACCACTACGGAGCCGGCTACAGGTACGATGGATACGGGAACTACCGATATGCAGAATACAAGTGGTATGAGTACATCTAATGAAAACGATATGAGCGCAACCGGCACAGGTAATACAGGCACAAGTAATAGTACTGCAAGCGGTAGCTCCGAACGTTCGAATAGGAATACTTCCACATCGAACAACGTTAATCGCAGCGCGGGTACAGTGAGCCGTAATGCCCACGTGCCACCTAAAGACACGGGTGTGCTGGCAAAAACCGGACACTATGATGTAAATGTAAAAACACCGGCTCCTAAGAACCTCGATGATAAATACCTGAAAAAGCATAAGCCCGATCATACCTATGGCGATACTTCCGTTGGTTCTGCGCCATATAGGTATTAACACTTATTTATGATATTTATTTGGGTAGCTTTTAACGTTCATAAATACTATAACGTATTTTTACGTTACAAACTACCTATATGAATAGATTTACTTTCCTTTTCGTCTTATTGACATTCATCTGCGTTACCGGCAAAGCCCAGGAACGCTATGCCGACATCAAAGTCTCCCTTGTTGCACCCGTAACGGGAGATGTGATCTATCCCGACAACCAGTTTGATATTACCACGCGCATTCATAACCTGGGTGTAGACACGCTGCGCGATACTGATTCTGGTATGTATATGCTCTACTTCAATGGTTCCCCAATCTCTTTTGGCAATGCTTCCGGCGGCTATGATTCTTTCCTTGTTCTTTCCGGTCAAACTATTGTTCCCGGTGATTCTGCAGAATTCAGTATCCAGTTTACCATAGACACTAGTTGGAAGGGTGGAGCTACTGATATATGCGTGGCGCTGATCCCCTATAATGTAAGCGGCAATATTTACGACACTATCCTTAATAATAACAAGGCTTGCGCTTCCGTAACAATAGACAATTCGACTGGTGTAAAAAACATCGCATCATCAGGTAGCAGTGCAAGCATCTATCCCAATCCTGCAAAAAATGAGGCTTATATAAAGCTTAACCTTGCCTCTGCAAATGAGGTGTCTTACCGCATTACAGATGTTACCGGGCGCATTCTTTTGCAGGATTATAAAGGCAGGCTGCAGAGGGGTGAGCACAATCTTAGTGTAGATATAAGCAGGCTATCCCCCGGTACTTATTGGTACCAGGTAACCATAGGCACTGAAACACAAAATGGAAAACTGGTGGTTCAATAAGCATCGGTGTTCTATGCAACGTTTTGGTAAAGGGTGTGCTTATTAAAGCACGCCCTTTGTGTTTATAGCCTATGGCACAGTTTTTACTTCACACTAATAAAATCGCCATTATCATGACATATCCAATCACATACAAGATCGAGGACGGACGTATTGAGGTCACAGCAAACAGGGAAGGATCCCGTTATAATTTTGATGTTCTTTTTTCTGATGGATCCAGCTCCAGCTTTGGTTATGTAGAAGAGGAGCCTAACAAAATT
Organism: Bacteroidota bacterium; assembly: GCA_018267955.1. Taxonomy (GTDB): domain Bacteria; phylum Bacteroidota; class Bacteroidia; order Chitinophagales; family Chitinophagaceae; genus Polluticoccus. Next base: position 526,683 of record JAFDXL010000009.1, on the reverse strand, counting down.
CAGCTAAACAAACCAGTAACTGATCGATACCAGTATCATGCAATGTTAACCCTATGGCAATTACAGATCGCGCACTAAGCGTTATGACTGTGCGCTGGTTTTAAGCTTTTCCAGCTGATCCAGTATTTTTTCCATCAATGCTTTCTTTTCCATAGCCCATTGAAATGAGGCAGCCGCAAATATTTTCTTCTCAACGTCAGCGGCACTGTTTATAAAATGATCATTGAGCATTATCAGCACTTTCATGTCAATGAAATCGCCAAGGTCATCTATAAGTTCATCATGGTCCTTTTCTTTTGATAGCTGTTGCGTATAATGCAGGTCTTTAAGGTGTTTTCTTATTTCGTGCAGTTGTTCTTCGTCTGGGGATGACTGTATGATCTTATCTATTTGTTTCCATTGCTTTTGCACCCATTGTTTTATCTCCCGGTGCCTGATATCGGATGGCATGTTCGCTGTCGCCGATTTGGTAATGCGTTGAAAGGAAACCTTTTTATAACACTGCTTATATTCATCCTTGGCTTCCTTCAATTCCGCATTAACAGCACCCAGGTAATGTGCGGGCATGGAGTGCAGGTCTTTAAAATACCGCTTTACCGTTTTAGTATGCAATTGCAGGTCCCTGATACTTCCGGCTGCGGCATAAAGGTCTTTAAGCGGTGATGGTAATAGTTTCTTTACCTTTTTGCCATTGCAAAGCCTCATAAGGGCACGAGCCTTTTTATAGTTTACTCTCAGCTGATGTATATCTTCTTCACCGAAATGCAGTGATACTTTTTCGGCGCAAAGCCTCATGGCTTTCAGCCGCTTTTGTATCTCTTTATCAGGATGAAGTTTTTTCATACTATTAAAATTACAGTATTACCATGCCGCATCATAGTAATATCGTCAATTGTGTTACTGATACCTGTTAGCAAAAAACATGAGTGCAGTCATAAAGGCAATGATGGTGGTCATTATTCATGTGTAGGAACAAATATAATTTTATGCCCGTACATATCCCCGGGCAATGAAACCTGACAAACCAGCCAAACAATTACAAGCTTTTTTTGATGAAGCAGGGCGAATAGCGCGTTTTACTGGCTGGTACTTCAGGCAGGCCATACGGCCCCGCTACGAGTTCAAGGAGCTCATCCGCCAGTGCTTTATTATTGGTTACCAGTCCCTTGGGCTCGTGGTACTCACAGGGTTCATCATGGGGTTGGTGCTTACTATGCAGTTAAGGCCTACGCTGGTAGATTATGGAGTAGAGTCGCAGATACCCGCCATGGTGGCAATAGCTGTTGTGCGGGAGATAGGCCCGGTTATTACGGCATTGATCTTTGCAGGTAAGATCGGTTCCAGCATCGGTGCAGAGCTGGGTTCCATGCGGGTTACAGAGCAGATAGATGCTATGGAAGTATCAGGTACCAATCCTTATAAATATTTAGTGGTTACGAGGGTTACCGCGGCAACATTGATGCTCCCTATACTGGTGTTGTTGTCCGACACCATTTCATTATATGGTGCATACCTGGGTGTAAATATTAAAACGGTTACCAGCCCCGATCTTTTTATATGGCAGGTGTTTGATGTATTAGATTTTACCGATCTGATGCCTGCCTTTATCAAAACCTTCTTCTTTGGTTTTGCGGTAGGCATGATAGGCTGTTACAAAGGTTATAATTCTACAAAAGGTACGGAAGGGGTAGGGCGCTCTGCCAACTCTGCCGTGGTATTATCGTCTGTAATGATTTTTATTATAGACCTGCTGGTGGTGCAGGTGACAGATATAATGGGTTTTAACTGATGGATATAAGAGAAAACATAGCAAATACAAACGATGCTGTTATCTCTATCCGGGGATTATGCAAAGCTTTTGGCAGCAACAAGGTTCTGGATGATTTCAATATGAATTTGCAAAAAGGACAAAGCAAAGTGGTATTGGGTCGCTCCGGTTCCGGTAAATCAGTATTAATAAAATGCATCATCGGCCTGCTTACGCCGGAAGCAGGTGCTATCAACGTATTTGGACAAAACGTGCTGAATATAAGCCAGGAGGAGCTCGATGAGATACGGGTAAAGATCGGGTTCTTGTTTCAAAGTAATGCCTTGTACGATTCTATGACCGTACGCGAAAACCTGGAGTTTCCCATGCGCAGGCACTCTATCAGGCTTTCTGAAAAAGAGGCAAATGAGCGTGTAGTAGAAGCATTGAAAAATGTGGGATTGGAACATACTATCGATATGATGCCATCTGAATTATCAGGTGGTATGAAAAAAAGGATCGCCCTCGCCCGTACCTTGATCCTGAAACCTGATATTATACTCTACGATGAGCCAACAACGGGCCTGGACCCGATCACAGGCAGGGAAATAACAACGCTTATTAAAGAGATACAGCATAAATATCAGACCTCATCCATCATTATCTCTCACGATATGAAGTGCGTAAAAAATACCGCTGATAGTATTGCATTGCTGCTAAATGGCAAATGCTATACGGAAGGAACTTATAGTGAATTGGCAATGTCGGACGATCCTAATGTTAAACAGTTTTTTGAATGATAATCTATGGCCAATAAAATTGCAAATAATATTAAACTGGGTGTGTTTGTTATCGCAGGACTGCTGCTGCTCATATTCGCGCTGTATATGATCGGTAAAAAATCAAACATGTTTGGCAGCAGCTTTACATTGCGGGCGCGCTTTCGAAATGTAGATGGGCTCCGTGCGGGTAATAACGTCAGGTACGCAGGTATAGAAACAGGCACGGTAGAAAAAGTACTGATACTGAACGATACTACCATTGAAGTAATAATGAGCATAGACGAAAAGGCCCGGGACTACATCAGGAAGAACGCCCAAACCACCATTGGCAACGAGGGCCTTATGGGCAACAAAGTGGTAAATATATTTCCTAACCCCATCCGCGGAGAATTGGTAAAGGATAATGATTTGCTGCAAACCGTACAGCAGGCAGATATAGGCAACATGATAGGTACGCTTACCCGCACCAATGACAATGCAGCCATTATAGCTTCTGAACTGGTGGAAACGGTGAAACGTATTAATGCTAGTCCTGTGTTGTGGCGCATACTCAGCGATACTACCTTGCCGGCCAATCTTTCTGCTACTATGGTAGGTGTACGGTCTTCGGCAGAACATTTAAATCATTCCATTGCAGAGCTGCAGGCTATAGTAAGCGATATACATGCAGGCAAGGGTACAGCAGGGCTGTTATTGCAGGATACGGCGGCAAGGGCTACAGCATCCCGTGCGCTCAATAATATCCATAACGTTACTGCAGAAGCTGATGGCTTGATGCAGCGCCTGGATAGTATTGCTTCTGTGTTGCAGTCCGGTGTCAGTAATAAGGAAGGCATGTTATATGGCCTGCTGTCCGACACGGCATTTACCCAACGCCTCAGCCGCAGCCTGAACAATGTGGAGAATGGAATCGCAGCTTTTAATGAAGACATGGAAGCGCTGAAACATAATTTCCTGCTCAAAGGCTATTTTAAGAAGCAGGCCAGGAAGAAGTCGCAGTAGCACGGATTTTGTATATTATAAGCAACATGGATACGCTCACACATATTGTGGTTGGTGGCTGTATTGGCCAGGCATTTATGGGCAAGCAACTGGGTAAGCGCGCTATGGCGCTGGGCGCTGTGGCACAATCTATACCCGATATAGATTTCATTGCCGCTACCTGGAGCGATGCTTCGGAGAACCTCCTTGCACACAGGGGCTTTACCCATTCTTTGTTGTTCCTGGTTATGATAACGCCTTTGCTCGCTTTGATCTCTGAGAAGTGGCACCGTCCGCATAATATTTCTTTAAAGAGCTGGCTATGGTTCTTTGGCATACAAGGCCTTATCCATATCTTTTTGGATGGTTTCAATGTATATGGCGTAGGTTGGCTGGAGCCTTTTAGCCATCAGCGTTTTTCGTTCAATACTATGTTTGTTGCAGATCCTTTCTTCTCTATATGGCCTGCAATAGCCTTTACTGCCTTAATGATATCGTCACGAAAAGACAAGCGCCGCACGCTATGGTGGGTTACAGGCTTACTGGCATGTTTCAGCTACCTGTTCTATACCGTATATGATAAGATGTATATCGATAGTACGGTAAAGAAAATGCTGGCGAAGCAGCAAGTGGCTTATAACGACTATTTCTCCACGCCCACACCTTTAAATAACTGGCTATGGTATATTGTGCTAAAACAGAAAGATGGTTATAGCATTGGCTACCGTTCTGTATTCGATACAGCACGTACTATGCGACTGCAATATTTTCCACGCAATGATTCGTTGCTTACCCAACTGAGCGGGAATGAATCTGTTCAGCATCTGCTACGTTTTTCAAAAGGCTATTATACCGTTGAGAAATGGGGCGATACGCTTGTATTCAACGATCTTCGCTTTGGCCAGATCATAGGGTGGACAAACCCTGAAGAGCGTTTTGTTTTTCACTTTTATCTGAGCCTGCCGAGCGATAATAAGCTGGTATTGCAACGTGGTCGTTTTGATAAATGGGATGAAAGTGTTGCCCGCGCGTTGTGGCGGCGCATCTTTCACGACTAGGAAAGTTTCTCCCTTTTAAAATAAAAAGTTGATAGGTACAGGATGGCACGGATCACCTGGTAGCTGATGTATTGCCATAAACGCTTCCGCGCACCGTAATAGGTCTGGTAATGTTCTGCTGTTACTTGTACACAATCTTCTGTTACCAGTTGTAATACTTTTTCGTACACGCCCTCTACAAATGGCTTATTATGTATATCCAGGTTCAGCTCTATACTTGCATAAGCGCTGATATTATTCATGTTATAAGACCCGATGGTCATCAGCCGCCTGTCTGATATAGCCATCTTGGCATGTAATATGCTTTTCTGGTACTCGTATATTTCTATTTTATTACGCAGCATCCACCGATACAGGTATCGCTCTGCATTCTTAGCTATCGGCACATCAGACTTTCCTGCAACAATCACTGTTATACGCACACCGCGCTTTACTGCCTTTGTCATCAGCTTACGAAAGGTGAGGCCAGGTAAAAAATAGCTGCACATGATCACTAGTTCTTCCTTAGTGTTAGCTATCAGGTTGGCATAGCTTTTCCATATCTCCCGTTTGCCCTTCACCCAATCGTTCCTGCGTATGCGCACTGCTATGGTATGCTGTCCATTGCCGGTAGGTGCATCGCAGGCTTTTATTTTTTTGCCGGCACCCGTAGTGCTGTTCCATGTTTCACAGCAGATGCGTTCCAGCTCATATGCGGCTTCGCCCTGCACATACATAGCCATATCCAGCCAGGGAATGGTTCCGTTAATGCTGTTGTATTTATTGGCAATGTTGATGCCGCCTACCAATGCTTCACTGCTATCTGCTACCAATATTTTATGATGCAGTCTCCTGCCAAAATAGAATTTCTTACTGCGGAATAATGGTTCAAATTGCTGAAAGTGTACACCCGCTTCTTTTAATTTTTCAATAAACTGCCCCGATAGCTCTTTAGATGCATATCCATCTACAAGCAGGTACACTTGTACGCCTCTTTTGGCGGCATTCATCAGGCATTCGGCTACCTGTGTGCCTGTTTCATCATCTTCGTAAATATATACATGCAGGTGCAGGCTCTTCTCCGCCCGGTTGATCATATCTTGCACGAGGTCAAAGTACTCACTTCCGCCATATACCAGCCTGGTGGCTTTTTGCAGTTTGTAGGTTTCTATTTGGTTAACCCCGCTCATGATGCTACAAATTAATAAATCATTCGTTATTAATAATGATAAGCACACATGATGCCACCGGCAGTATATCGTGGCATAGATTTGGTGTTTGTTTTTTGTAATGAATGTTAACTCCACTACAGTATTAAATTATTTGAAGGATCTGCGTTCCCGGCAAAAAGATGTTGATATAGACATCCATACTTTGGCCTCAGCGCTTAACGTGCCTATAACTTCGCTCATCTCTTTACTTACCGAGTTGGAGCATAGGGACGAGGTGATCCTCAATATCAGCACTACCCCGGTCGGACTGAAAAATGGTTTACAATACCAGGGCAACGTCCGCCTGATGGATGATGTAGCTTAATGTATATATTAGCATAACGATTCATCAGGATGAGAAAGACCAGCGCAGGGATATTATTATACAAGCAAGGCAGGGAAGGCCTGCAGGTATTTCTGGTACATCCCGGCGGCCCGTTTTGGAAGAACAAAGATGACGGTGCATGGTCTATACCTAAAGGTGAGTTCGCCGAGGGCGAAGATCCATTGAAAGCTGCTATCAGAGAATTCTTCGAAGAAACGGGCCAACAGATCTCGGGCGACTTTTTAGAACTGAAACCTATCAAAGCCCGTTCAGGCAAGCTCATCTTTGCCTGGGCATTGCAGGGCGATATTGATCCGGATCAGATAGTCAGCAATACGTTTCCGCTGGAGTGGCCGCCACGTTCCGGTAAGTTTATAGATGTGCCCGAAATAGATAAAGGTGCCTGGTTCCCTTTAGATACAGCTCTTGAAAAGATCAATGCTTCCCAGGCTGCTTTCCTTACGGAGCTTTCCGCTGTTTTAAGTGTTTGATTGCTACAGCGTTACCGTCCGCTATCTTCTGCATTGGTACAGTTTTTTCGATTGTTTAGTTTATTTCACTATTTAATGATAATGGCGATGGACGATATACTCATGAAACTGTTTGGCGAAGGAAAGGACCTTACTACACTGCAAATGTGCGACAGGGCAATTGTTGTATTTATCATCGCATTCATACTTATTCGTATATCGGGCCGTCGTTCTTTTGGTGCACGTACGTCTTTTGATAATATTATTGTCATACTACTAGGCGCGGTGCTCAGCCGTGCAGTGGTAGGTGTTTCCCCATTCGTGCCGGTAGTGGTGTCCTGTCTTTGTATTGTGCTGCTGCACCGGCTGGTAGGGTGGATGATAGCGCACAGTCCGCGCCTGGCTCGTATTATTGAAGGCAATAAAATGTTGCTTTACGATAAAGGGGAATTCATACCAGCTAACATGGGTAAGGCATTGGTATGCCACGAAGATATCATGCAGGGTGTACGTGGCGCTGCATTAACCGATGATCTTACTAAGATCGACCGCATCTATATGGAACGAAATGGGTCTATCACTACTATCAAAAAAGAAGAAGCGCAGTAGTCGTCTATACACTTTATTATATCACTCATTGGGTTGTAAACACCTGGTTGCTATAGGGTGGGGTATCCGGCACCTTTATTACGTTAAAGGCGTGCTGCGTAGCATGGTGGCAATCATTGCAGGTAGTCGTCAGCAGCAGGTAGCTACTTTTAAATTGTTGTTCATTCTTCTGCGTGATGGCGGCATTCACACTATCCATTGCGGGGTCTATTAGCTTCAGCAGTTTCACTTCCGGCCTGTCTGCGCAGTATTGCTTTATCCCGTCCATCGTTTCCTTTATCTCTGCCATTTCAAAATTAGCAAGCTCCCAGTTTTGTGCCTCTCCGGCAAACCATAGCTTGGCATGGTGCACCTGTATGCCCATCATAAACTCGCCCAGCCCCGGCCTGTAGCCATTATCCCGCAGGCTATCCACCTGCGCCTGCAGTCTTTGTACTTCGGCATTCTGCCCGCTATTGCAGGAAGTTAATATCCCTATCACCGCTAGTATGGCTGCCAGTTTCTTCATGTAAATATGTGTGTATGCTGTTATGAAGTTAGTGATTCTTTTGCAGCAGGCGTTCATCTACCCATCATCGTCCGTTGCGTCGCACACATCATCGTTCGGAAATATGACGCTTGAATGATTTTATGAAAGTCTGCGTTTATTAATTTCAGTTCATTAAATACACGCTATGAAAAGACTATTGATCCTACTTTTACTCCCCCTTACTGTAAAGGCACAGAGTGATACGATGCAATACAGGTTCCGGCAGGCGGGCAAGGAATTAGAGCATTTCTCGGGCTTTGCCACTACTGGTATTGTAATGCAAGCCGGGGGTATATTTCTAATTGGCCTTGGTGCTATTACTAATCAGAATCATGTTAAAGATCCCGCAGGTGGTAGTGGCAAGATCAGTGGGAATATGTATGTATATGCAGGCCTTACCGCGGTGATGTTAGGTACTTTGTCATTTATCGCTGCCGGCGTGCATGCAGGACGTGCAGGGCATTATCTCAATAGCAGGGGCATTAGTATTCCGCTCGATAACAGGCGAAGAAAACAGATAAGTGCAATAAAATAGAGAAGCAGAACATAAGATCCTTACCTGCAATGATCGCTCATGCGTTCAGGCCTACATTCTGCTTACTCTCCCTTTATTAGGCTCTTTACTGGTCTTTATGCTTGCTCAGGTAGTTTACCACATCTTCCCTGCGGGTGCCTACTTCGGCAATGGCTTTTTGTACTTCTTCGGGCGTGCTGTTGGTTTGCTCCGCCAGGTATTGCAGTTCATAATCTTCACTGCCCGAAACCCGTTCGCGGTCTTGCCTGCCTTTTAGTTCTTTGTTATCCATAGCGCTGTGTTTTTTAGGAATAGTATAAAAATCTGTGCCAAGCTTCGGGGGCATAACTTTTTATAGTTAACGAGTATGGAAAACAACATATTCGGCGCCTCTATAGATATCGATGGCGCGGTGTACAATATAGAACTGGAACCACAAAATACCGACCTGCTGCAAAACCGTAGCTGGAAGATAACCATAGAAGGGCTCTCCCCATTTTATATGGTAAAAGAAGAGGGCAGCGAACTGTTTACTATAGAAGACGATGCACCCGAAGAAGCCCGCGCTATAGAGTCATCTCTTGTACAGATCATCGAAGGCTACGAAAAATGGCAGCATCATAAGGGGGAGTAGTGTTTTTGGAAGAGTGGTACTTTGCATAAAGAAGATTTATTAAATTAGGGAGTGTAAGGCAATGCCTGCATCTGCCAATTCAATAACATCACTATGTATAATACCATCCGGAAAATTGCGCTCCTGGTTTTTCTTTTTTGCGCCCATAGTAAACTGTCTTCCGCACAAGACTATACTCAATATCATTTATCCATCAATCATACCGAAGAGGAAATATTCGTTAAAGGCCATATACACCAGGGCCTGCAGGGTTATGTAGATGTCTTCAAAAAATACGATTTCGTATTTATGGGCGATTGTATCATAGCTATGCAACTCGCCTTGTACGATAATAATGAGCAGGTATTTTTAACCGTTGTTACAAAAGCTTTTCAAAATGGTTTAATGCCCCGGCATTTTGAATTACATGCGATGCGGTATGTTCGAAACCATCCGCTATACACTAAGAATATAGATAGGATAGGGAAGCTGTACGAGGCAAACAGGGCACATTACCTGAAGCGTATCGATACAGTTACTTTAAAGAAAATGCTCTGCCTCTATGCTTACGATCAATTATCAAAAAATCATCATCCCGGCGAATCTACCCCCGAATACACATTAAGGTATAAACCACTGATAACACATACTTTGTCAGAAGTAAAGAAGATAATAGATCAGAAAGGATTTCCTTCTGATAAAATGATCGGGCTGGACCAGGATGATATCATGTGCGAGCTGCATGTAGATGGCTTTGACGCGATAGACTATTATTATAGGAACAAAGATGATAAAAGGTTTTATGCAGCGCCTACACAATTCAAATTTGATGAGTATTGCTTCTCTTCCGGTTTATACTTCCCTATAGTAGTCCATTATGTAAGTTGTTTGGATGATGATGGGGAACATAAGTATAGCCGGTACGATAAAAGGCGTTACCTGATCTATTCAGACGAGTTTTTCATGCAGCAGATCAAGGCCGGCAACGTGCACCCCAAAGACGTAGCGTTTTTATACGACCAGGGTTTTATTGGATACCCTCCTAAACCGGGTATACACGGAGAGAAGTTTTTTAATGTTGGTACGAATGTAGAATATATGATTAACCAGCCCGGCAGTATTTCCCGCGAGGAACTCAATAAGATAAGAGCAAAGTTTTTCATTGCACCAATAGAAACCGATATAGCAAAATATCATTTCCTCAAAGAACACGGCATGTTAGCCGGCACAGGCTATGGTGGCTGCAGGTCTTAGTAATTATATTTAGGTTGAAAAAATTGGAGTATTATAATATCTAAAAATATATTGATAAAAATTGATTCCTATTATTCTCTAACTGCCTTATCATTTTCTTCCAGAAAGTTTATAAATCGTTATCATGGTTATTAAATATTCCCATTTCCATATAGAAATCTTGCTAATTTCAGATAAAGATTATAATCATGAGTTTAACTGAGGCTCGACAAATTATTCGAAAAGCTATAAAAAGCAAAAGTCAAACAATAGACTTAAGTAGCCAGAGTTTAGGTGAATTGCCGGTTGAACTGCTGGAATTGAAAAATATCAGCAGACTTAATATTAGCTATAATCAGCTTGTGAATTTGCCAGATTGGTTGCTGGAGTTTAAAAATCTCAAATTTTTAGACGTTAGAAATAATAGACTTGCAGAACTACCAAAATCATTTCTGAGATTTCAGTGTCTGGAGATGATCAATTTGAGAGATAATAATTTAAAAACTATTCCAATTGTATTAAAAGATATCAAGTCTTTAAAATTTGTATCAGTTTCTAATAACAATATAGAACGTATACCATCGTGGTTTTTCGAGATCGCAGATGTGGCTATTGAAAATAACCCAGTTATCGATCCCCCAATTGAAGTATATTTTCGTGGTAATGAAACCATAAAAAACTATTTTAATGAAAGAGCCCTTGGTACGGAAAATTTATATGAGGCCAAACTACTCATTGTTGGGGAACCTGGTGCCGGAAAAACTACCCTAATGCATAAAATGCTTGATAGTAACTATGTGCTTAATCCAGAAGAAATTTCAACGAAGGGTATAGAAATCCAGCCTTACAATTTTAAGACCATAGATGGGAATCAATTTCGAATTAATATTTGGGACTTTGGGGGACAAGAAATTTATCATGCGACACACCAGTTTTTTTTGACGAAACGCTCTCTTTATGTATTATTATCGGATAATCGAGAGGAAAATACTGACTTTAATTATTGGCTTCAAACAATAGAGCTACTTAGTAATCGCAGCCCAACTATTATAGTACAAAATGAGAAGCAAGACCGTAAAAAAGACATAAATATTAGTGGGATGAAGGAAAGATTCTCAAACCTCATTTCTAATTTTTCTTTCAATTTAGGTACAGATTCCAAAATGTTAACTCGTCTCAAAAGAGAGATTGAGCATCAAATATATCAACTGCCACATATAGGTACTGAACTTCCTAGTATTTGGGTAGAGATTAGGAAAGCTTTGGAAGAGAAAGCAATAACTGTTCCCTATATTACTGATGCTGATTATTTTTCTATCTGCAAGAAAAATGGAATGCTTGAAATTGTAAGGATGTATTTTCTCAGCAGTTACTTACATGACTTGGGAGTTTTTTTGCATTTTCAGGATAATCCGATTTTGAAGAGATGGATTATACTTCGTCCAGACTGGGCAACGGAAGCAGTCTACAAAATTTTAGATAGTGACAAGGTTATTGAGTCGAACGGATATTTTACCAGATTGGATCTGAAGGATATTTGGGATGACTCTAAATATGCGGAGATGCATGACGAGCTTACTACTTTAATGATGAAATTTGAATTGTGTTATCAAATTGATGGTTCCGATGCATTTATCGCTCCTCAATTGTTGAGAAAAGCAAAGCCAAATTATAAGTGGGATGGTAATAATAATATAGTTCTAAAGTATGATTATGAATTTATGCCTAAAGGTATTATAACCCGATTTATAGTTCGAATGTATTATTTGATTACTGACCAAAATTTGGTATGGCGTGAAGGAGTTATTTTAGAAAGACAAGGAAGTAGAGCTGAAGTTCTTGAAACATATGGTAAAAGGGAAATTAGAATTCGAATTTCAGGCACCTATAAGACCGAATTATTAGGAATAATTATGGATTGTATGGATAAAATACACTTGACCTATCATAATTTGAGAATTCAAAAGTTAATCCCATGCAATTGCGAAGACTGCAACGGAAATAAAGAGCCGTTTTACTTTAGCTTTGATAGAATAAGAAATTACATTAGTAAGAATATTTATGAAGATCGATGCGCACATAGTCTTAAAATGATTAAACTTATTTCGTTACAAAATAGTATTCTCGGAGGAGCAAGTAGTGGGAGCTTAAAAGTATTTATATCGTTCACAGATGATGACTCTGAATACTTTAAAGAATTTATAAAACATTTCCGTGTTTTAGAAAGGACGATTAGGATGTCAGTCGATAGTGTGGAAAATATCTCAAGCGGAGAAAATTGGAAAGAATTTGTACGAAACAAAATTGACACATCAGATATCATTATTGCTTTAATAAGTTCAGACTATTTATCGTCTGATTGGCACTCAACAATGGAAATGCAAAAGGCAATAGATCGGATGGACACAGATTCTTGCCTCTTCATACCTGTAATTATTAGAGACTGCATATGGAGAGGACTTCCAGTTGCAAATATTAAACCTGTCTTGTACAAAACAAAACCGTTATTTATAGATGGAGTTAATGTCGATTCGGCTTTAGTTGATGCAACAAATCAAATAAAATATGCCATTGATAACTTTAAAAAAAATAAAGCGATACATAAATAGCTATCATGAAAAATATATTTATAAGTTATAGTCATGCTGATAGAGAAGTTGTAGAGAAATTTAAAAGACATATTTCTACGTTTTCGAATGATTTCATTTTTTGGGACGATAGTAAAATTGTTGCTGGACAGATTTGGAGAGATGAAATTGAAAGTGCTCTAAACAATGCTGATATTGGATTACTTTTTATAAGCGCAGACTTTTTTAATTCTGATTTTATTCAAAAAAATGAATTGCCCCCTTTATTAAGTATGGCCAAATTCAAAGGGCTCGTGATAATATCAATTATTGTAAAGCCATGTTTATTTAGTGAATATCCTGATATTAATTGTTATCAGGCAATTAATAACCCTGAACAAACTATTGTTGAAATGTCTGAAGCTGAACAAGAAAAAATTTGGGTAAATCTTATGAAAACTATCAAACTTGTTTGATCTTATACATCTCACTAACACATAACTGTCGTTGCCCAAAAGCAAATACCCCGGCTACTCACCGGGGCATTTTTTTTAGTGATTCTCTTTTTATATTACGATGCCTGCTTTGCGCTAAATCCTTCCAGTATAATATCCGTCACACCATCGTGCTTGCTGATGCGTATGGTAGTGGGGTAGTAGCCTGTTTGCTGAAATTTAGCAGGCTGCGGTATCGCACGCTGAAAGTCTGAAGTGTTCTTCAAAAAATCAAGTGTCATCATGGGCTCGTAAAACACCACCTGGCCGTTATAAGATCCGTAAAGGAATGTTTGTGTAAAAGGCTGTCCGTGCAATTCAGGAGAGCTTGCATCCATCCAGTGCTTACCCATCATCGGTATCGCGTTTGCCCCGATGTGTTTGGCAGGCAGGTAGTCAGCCGCCGGGTTAATGGCCATCTTTGCCGTGTCTGTATAGCCCATCACTTCTGATTCCGCGGTCATGTAAAAATGCACATCAAAATGTGGCTTGTCATATATGTTTACCGGCGGATGTCCATGCGGGTTCCAGTCGAGCATAATGAATTTAAAAGGCTCAGGTGCTTCTTTAGGCAGCGGTATATCGGCCTGGTTTGCATGGCTATGTGCAGATGCAGAATCGTTCGTCACCCCAACGGAGTTAAGCACATCATCATTCAGCGTCAGCATCAGTAGCGCGGGGCTGCCATCATCGTTGAGTTTCACCGATGTCCATGCTTTGCCATGCCAGAAGCTAACTTCCGGGCCTTTAAAAATATTGTTCTTCGTGGTTTCATCCTTTTTGCACGAAGCGATGGTGGCCATTACAGCCATGAGTATAAATATCCTTTTCATTTTAAAATTTTGGTTTGATTACATAAAGAATTGGCAGCGGATGTACCAGGACAGACGTCCGCAGTATCAGCCGCACAGGCGGCTGAGCCATTAAAGTATTATTTTACTGATGTGGTGGTGTTTAAAGCTCGGGGAACATGGTTACACCCAGCTTTTCGTTGAGCCGTTCCATGGCTTCGAAGAATTCTTTGGGAGGCTTGGCAGTTGGCACCGGTGGCAGGTCCATATACTCTGCAGGCCTGCTGAATTCCCAGAAGAGCTGCTCGAACCCGCCGGGGGTAATGATCAGGATAAAAGTGACCGTTTCACTGATGAGCCTGAATTTATGAGAGATGTTCCTGGGCAGGTGCACATAATCGCCCGCTTTGGCATGGATGCTTTTATCCTCCAGTTCGTAAATGATTTCTCCATCAAGTATTACATAGCTTTCCTCTTCTTTAGAGTGCACATGTTTCGGAGGCTCAAACCCGCGCCTGAGTTTACATTTAAGAACTGCAAATGCGCCATTCGTTTCTTCTGCCGTAGCCAGGAAGGTAAAGAAATTTGGCCCGTACCAGCGCGAGCGTTTCAACAGGTCTTCTTCCCGTACATGTAAATTTTTAATGATCTCTGCTAAGTTGTTCATTGCTTCATTTTTTATTGCAGGGCAAAAGTAGATCGGGCTATGAAGGTGGCGCTCGGCCAAATGGTGGATTTTTATTTTAGGATGCCGTATTGCTTTGCTTTAAAAATTGCCTCGGTACGGTTGCCGGCTTCCAGTTTCATGTAGATGTTGAGCGTGTGTGTTTTTACAGTGCTGGCAGAGATATATAGTTCGCCTGCAATTGCACGATTGGTAAATCCTTTAGATAACAGGTTAAGGACATCGAGCTCCCTTGCAGACAGCGGGTCTAAATGATAAGATCCCGGGATTTTTATAGTAAGTGTACTTGTCCCCGTTATCCTACTGTTTTCTATTGCTTTGCTGATAAACACAGCCAGGGTTTTCAGTGTTTCCAGCGATTGATTTGTATAGGCGTTTTTCGCCGGTGTGCGGACGGACAGCATGCCAATGATCTCTTTCTGAATGATAAGCGCAACATACATCAGAGATGCCGGTTCATGCCCCTGCAATGCGGTTATCCGCTCTGGTAGATAGATATGGTATTCGTTCTCAAAATCGTTGATCAGTACTTCTTTTTTATTGGCAAATACCCATCCTGAAAAACGTTCCGAATTATGCGCGTAGATAGAGAAAGGCGGAACTTTCACACCGTTTTCCCTAGCACCCACATAATCGAAATAGCCCGAATTGATGTTATAGACACCAATGGCAAATGAATAGGCATCCATCAGTTGATTAACATGATAATACACCGTTTCGACGATTTCTTCCACCGTTAATTCTGACAGAATGGATGCGCCAATCTGGTTTAAAACCTTAAGATGTTCCGTTAGGTTGTCGATCTGTGCCATTGAACCTTTGCTACGGCGCAAGTTACATATATTGCACGATTACAATTGATTGTCTGTTCAACATAATCATATTGTTCATCTAGCGCCAACTTAGACGTTCAGCGTAGTCTCCCGACTACGCGTCCGAGGAAGCAAATCTCCCGATTTGCGTACCCCCATTGGCACAGAAATTATGCGCCTTCTGATAAAAACACAACAATGGATCCCACCATATATGTAGGTATTGGCGTGCTCTGCCTCGTAGTGCTCATCACTTTGATTATGCTCTTCAAAAAAATGATCAAATAAGGTAACCTCAAATTAACAGCTAAACCAATCAACAACTCAACAAACTTTTGATTTTGAATTTTGAATTCTTACCTTTGTACAAATGTTCAATAAATCCTATAGTATGACACCTTTCATGAAAACAATCCTCCCTTATAGCGATCAATAAATGCTCGAGGTTTTCGCTTTGCAAAATAGGTTAGCAAAGGTTAGCAAAAGATAACAAACGTTATCAAATGGTAGCAATGCAGTAGTGCAAACAAATGATTATCAATAACCCCACTGTTATCCCAAAGGATAGCAACCCATTAGCAAAGGTTAACAAAGGTTAGCAATTCAGTATGCAGTTGGCAATATCCATTTGGCAATAATCAATGATCTAGCATCAAGTATCAAAAATCAAGTATCCAGTATCCAGTATCCAGCATCTAGTATCCCACATCCAGCATCCAGTTATAAACACAGGTTAATAACTTTAAATACATGAAAAAGTCATAATTGCTTAATATCGTAAATCAGGCACGCTAGTTGCTTATTTATTATCTAACTTGATAACTTAGATTCTGTGATGATGAACGTTGAAAAGAGTTATAACATACTCGATGCCATAAGATTACCGAATGGCTTGTACATTGCCTCCCCTTCTGAACATTATTCTGCCGTATGGATCCGCGACTCGCTGTATATCAGCATGCCGTTTTTAAACAAGTCGTGCAATACCTACGAGCGTACCATACATAGATTGCTGGATCTGATGCTGGAATACGAGTGGAAGATAAACATTCACATCAAAGAAAAGCCTGTAGAACCATGGCAATATATACATGCCAAGTATGATGCAGATTCAGTGAAGGAACTAAGTGAAGCATGGGGTCATGCCCAGCACGATGCGATAGGTTTATTGCTATGGGCAGTGGGCGAGGGCGAACGACGTGGAAAGCCCATCATCCGCAATGACCGCGACAGGAGCCTGGTTCAGAAACTGGTATATTACCTGCGTACCTGCGAATACTGGCACGATAACGATAACGGCATGTGGGAAGAAGCAAGGGAAGTGCACGCCAGCTCTGTTGGTGCTTGTGTGTCCGGGCTCAGGTCGGTAAGCTACCTGGTAGATGTTCCCGAAAGCCTGATCGCAAAAGGGTTATTGGCACTGCAGGAGCTCGGTACCTACGAAACCGATAATCGCCCGGTGGATATGGCACAATTAAGCCTCATCTATCCGCACAGGGTATATTCAAGGAAGACAGCACTGGAAGTGCTCTATAATATCGAACAACGCTTGCTGCGCAACAATGGTGTAGCACGATACGAAGGCGATAGTTACTATAGTACAAAAGAAGCAGAAGGCAGGCATCACCCCAAGCCATTCTATTACGGTACAGAAGCTGAATGGTGCCTTGGATTGCCATGGCTGGCCATTTGTTATGCAGAATTAGGCGAGTATGAAAAGGCGGCTGCTTATGTACAGCATACGGAGCAAATAATATTGCCTGATGGCAGCATTCCTGAATTGTATTATGCCAATACAAACATACCCAATCCTAATACACCGTTAGGTTGGGCAAATGCATTGTACCTGGTTGCTAAAGAGCGGATTGGGTAATTTTTACCTCGCGCTTTCCCTTTTCGAGGTATGTTTTGGTTAGTTTCTTTTGGTGTTCCACCATTTCAAGAATATCCATTACATCCTGCGTCGGTACATTGTATTCCTGTGCTTTGATGCGGGCATAATTTGATAAAATACTGTCCGCTTCTATTGGTTGATGATTATTGGGGCCTGGCATACTAATTATCTTGTAAAACTTATGCCACCGGTACTACAATAATTTGATTGCCTTGTAGCACAATAACATAGAGCGTTGGCATATTTTTCTTAGCGGGTTGCTATAAAAACCAGATGACCTTAAAAACAACCCCCGGGAAACCCTTCCCCCTGGGTGCTACGATCGATGCGAACGGTGTGAATTTTGCCATATACTCTGAGAATGCTACCGCCGTTGAACTTTGTTTGTTTAGCAACGAAACAGATCAGCAGGAAACAGAAGCAATCAACATAACAGAAAAGACAGGCAATATATGGCATGTGTATGTGCCCGGTCTCAAACCGGGACAGTTGTATGGCTACCGCATAGATGGGCCGTACGATCCCGCAAACGGGCATCGATTTAATAAGAATAAATTATTAATAGACCCTAATGCAAAAGCCATTACAAAAAAGCTGGAATGGAATGAATCCTTATACGGTTATGAGATAGGGAACGAACAGGACGACCTGAGTTTCAGCAATCAGGATAGCGCACCCCATATGCCTAAGTGTATTGTAACAGATCCCAATTATGACTGGGAAGATGATGTAAAACCAAATACGCCTCTGCATAAAACCATTATATATGAGTTGCATGTAAAAGGGTTTACTAAACTGAATAACGCCGTTCCTGAGAATATTCGCGGCACCTACAGAGCCCTGGCTCATCCTGAGGTGATAGAATATCTGAAAAACTTAGGCATTACCGCTGTGGAGCTAATGCCGGTACACTACTTTATTGATGACCATGCCCTCGAGGAAAAAGGGCTGTCCAATTATTGGGGGTATAACACACTCGGCTTTTTTGCGCCCGACCCACATTACACATCTGCCACTGACAAGATGGGTATCGTGCACGAATTTAAAAATATGGTCAAAGCACTGCATAAAGCCGGTATTGAGGTAATAATGGATGTGGTATATAACCATACGGCAGAGGGCAATCACATGGGGCCGACCTTGTCTTTTAAAGGTATTGACAATAGTGTTTATTACCGTCTCACGGATGATAAACGCTATTACAATGACTACACAGGTACGGGAAATACATTGAATGCACGCCTGCCTGCTGTGCTGCGGCTTATAATGGATAGCCTGCGCTACTGGATACAGGAGATGCATGTAGATGGTTTCCGGTTCGACCTCGCTTCAACCCTTGCCAGGGAATTGCATGAAGTCGATATGTTAGGTTCCTTCCTCAATATCATTTACCAGGATCCCATTATATCGCAGGTGAAGCTGATTGCAGAGCCGTGGGATGTGGGTGAGGGTGGTTACCAGGTAGGTAATTTTCCGCCGGGATGGTCTGAATGGAATGGCAAGTATCGGGATTGCATTCGCGATTTCTGGAGAGGTGCAGACAGTATGCTGGATGAATTCTCCAAACGGTTTACTGGAAGTTCTGATTTGTATCAGGATGATTCCCGGCGCCCGACAGCCAGTATTAATTTCATTACAGCGCATGATGGCTTCACATTAGCCGACCTGGTATCGTATAACGATAAGCATAACGAACAAAACGGTGAAGATAATAATGATGGTGACAGTAATAACAGGTCCTGGAATTGCGGTGCAGAAGGCCCAACAGATGATGAAGCGATCATAAGACTTAGAAAAAAGCAGCAGCGCAATTTTCTTACTACATTGTTCCTTTCCATCGGGGTGCCCATGCTCACCGCGGGCGATGAGATCGGCAGAACACAGCGTGGAAATAACAATGCCTACTGCCAGGACAATGAGATATCGTGGATCAATTGGGATGAAGCAGATCAGGAACTATTGGAATTTACCAAACATGTTATAAAGATCACCAAAGAACATCCTGTGTTTTGTCGCAGGAAGTGGTTCCAGGGACAGAAGATAAGCGGGGTAGGGACAGAAGATATTGCCTGGTTTAAAACAGATGGCAGCATGATGGGTGATGAAGACTGGCAAACCGGTTTTGCAAAATCGTTAGGTGTATTCCTCAATGGCAAGGGTATTAAATCCCCTGGCCCGAATGGAGAGAAGATAATAGATAATAATTTCTATATCGTTTTTAATGCCAGCGAAGAAAATTTGAATTACAAGCTACCGGAAGAAAAGTATGGAAGTAAATGGTTAAAGCTGGTAGATACTGAAACAGCGAATGCAATAACGGATGAGGTTTATGATGCTATGACAGAAATATGTGTAAATGCAAGATCAATGGTTGTATTGATAAATCAGGAAAATAAGCAATAAAATATGTACTATCCAGTTACCTCGTATCGCATCCAGTTTCATAAAGATTTCGATTTTGATAAGTTCAGCGCAGTTTGTGATTATCTCTGTAAACTCGGTGTTGTAACCATATATGCTTCTCCCATTTTTAGCGCGGTACCCGGAAGTACGCATGGGTATGACGTTACGGATGCCAACAGGGTCAATGACGAAATTGGTACGCAGGAACACCTGATAAAACTAAGCAAAGAACTACATACAAAAGGAGTAGGCTGGATGCAGGATATTGTACCCAATCACATGGCGTACCATATCAATAACCAATGGTTAATGGATGTGCTGGCTCGTGGCCCGGAATCTTCTTACAGTTCTTATTTCGATATTGATTGGCAGCATCCGGATTTTGATGGAAAACTGATGCTGCCTGTATTGGATAAACCACTGGATGAAGCTTTAGAGGATGGGGCGTTTGAAATAGCACTATTAAACGATGAGCCTATAATTAAATTTAATGATGTTGCCTATCCGATAAATCAGGGATCTATACCTAAGGATATAGTAGATATTGAATGGGTAAAACAAACCAATACCAATACAAAGCTGCTCCGTGAAGTGTTAGCTAAACAATATTATCAATTCAGTTATTGGAAGGAGACCAACGATCATATTAACTACCGGAGGTTCTTTATCATCAATGGTATGATATGCCTGGATATACAGCATACAGAGACCTTTGATGCGCATCACCGGCTTATTCATGAATTAAAGAAAGAAGGTGTTATTGATGCTGTGCGGATAGATCACATTGATGGCCTTGATGATCCGACGGAATATTTATATAGATTAAGGAAATTACTGGGCGATGATACTTATATCGTTGCGGAAAAAATACTGGAGCCCGGCGAACAACTGCCCGTGTACTGGCCTATACAAGGCACCACCGGGTATGATTTTATACCGTTAGTGAACAATTTGTTGAGTAATAATTCCGGTATCATTAATCTCAAGCGTTTTTACAACGAACTTGTCGGGCCAACTTCTGCCAGTACTGAAATGCTGGATAAGAAAAACCTGATCCTGCACAACTACATGGCTGGTGAGCTTGATAATTTGTTGCGGTTGCTACCCAAAACAATATCATCGGGAAAGTTATTGTCTGACGATCGATTGAAGGCAGCGGTAGCATTATTTCTTGTGCATTTCCCGGTTTATAGATTTTACAGCAATACATACCCACTGGATGAAGCGGGAAAAAAACAATTGCAAAACATATTCCATGAAATAAAAGGGTACGCAGCAGAGTGCATTGATGAGGTACAATACCTGGAGGCGTTATTAATAAATGACAATTTGTCGCAAGAAGATGCTAACGCGATTACGAAATTTTTTAAGCGATGCATGCAATTTACCGGCCCTTTAATGGCAAAGGGTGTCGAAGATACAGTTATGTACACCTACAATAGCTATATCGGTCGTAATGAGGTAGGGGATTCCCCATCTGCAGCGTTATATACGGTAGAAGAGTTTCATAGAGCTATGCAGGAACGCCAAAAGAAATGGCCGCTCACTATGAACACTACTGCCACACATGATACTAAGCATGGAGAGGATGCAAGAGCGAGGTTAAATGCTATAACACATTTAGCCAGTGAATGGATGCAGATGGTAAAAGAATGGCGCGCATTGAACCTTGATTATAAACAAGACGGTGCGCCAACCGATAATGATGAATACTTTATATACCAGGCCCTCCTAGCAAGCTATCCTATGCCTGGCGCTGACATGGATGATTTTGAGAATCGTTTTAAAGCCTATATACAGAAAGCTATACGAGAAGCAAAAGTGCACACCAACTGGGACGAGCCTAATGAAGATTATGAAAACGCAGTATCAATCTTTATAGAGAAGATATTAGAGCCTGACAGCAGGTTTATGCATAGCTTTTTGAAATACCATAAGCAAATATCAGATGCCGGTATTGTTCTTTCCTTATCGCAGCTAATACTTAAATGTACCTGCCCGGGAATGCCTGATATATACCAGGGATGTGAACTCTGGGATTTAAGTATGGTTGATCCTGATAACCGCAGGCCTGTTAACTATGAACTACGTGTACAATGGCTTAAAGAAATGGAAGAGCAGGAAGATATCTCCCTCTTATGGGATGAACGCCATAATGGGAAAATAAAACTTTGGCTGACACATAAACTGCTATCTCTACGAAAGGAACATAAAGAACTGTTTGAGAAGGGTAGTTATCTGCCTTTAGTAACAGGAGGGAAATATGCAGGTAACGTTATTGCTTATGCGCGGACATTTAAGAATGAATGGTGCCTGGTAATTACGGGCATCACAAGTTTGCCATGTAATGAATGGGAGGATACGTATATATCAATCGGCGACGATGTTTCTTTTGAAAATATCTTTGACAATGAAAAAGTAGAAACTTCAGGGAAGATTTATTTGAAAGAGGTTATGAGTAAATTGCCGTTTGCCATATTAAAAGGTAGCGTGAAGAATAATAGCCGTAAAGCTGGAGTATTGCTACCGGTATTTTCATTACCCGGTGCATTTGGTATTGGTGATTTTGGCGAAGGTGCAAGATCTTTTGTTGATAAGTTGCAGCAAGGAAAGCAACAGATATGGCAGATATTACCATTAAACCCGGTTAATGAATCTAATATGTACTCGCCATATAGTTCATTGTCTGCAATGGCAAGTAACGCCCTATTAGTGAGCCCTGAACTATTGATAAAGGACGGTCTTATTGAAAATAGTGACGTTGAGATCTTAACCACATCCAATACAGGAAGAGTAGATTATAAATATGCCGAAGAAATAAAAGTGCAATTGCTGGATAAGGCATATGATAATTTTCTTCGGAAAAATTTCGCTGAGCTTAGGTATGCTTACCAGGCTTTTTGTAATAAAGAAGATTATTGGTTAGATGATTTTGCATTGTTTATGGCATTAAAGCAAGAGTACCTGGATAAGCCCTGGTATGACTGGCCGCTGCCTTATAAAACACGTGACGAAAAGACGCTGCAGACTTTCACAGAAATACACCAGGACGAACTTCAAAAAACTAAATGGATACAATTCATTATAGATCGTCAATGGAAAGAGCTGAAGAGTTATAGTAATGATAAAGGTGTGAAAATACTAGGGGACCTTCCTTTTTATGTAAGTTATGATTCAGTAGATGTATGGTCTAATACGGAGATATTTACGCTTGATGCAAATGGAACAATTACCGGTGTAGCAGGTGTGCCTCCTGATTATTTTACAAAAGATGGACAGCTTTGGGGCGTTCCCACATTTAATTGGGAAAAGCTAAAAGCAAGTAATTATGAATGGTGGGTCAAGCGGATGAAAAGGAATATCGAATTGTTTGATATGGTGCGTATTGATCATTTCAGGGCTTTGGAGGCTTATTGGGAAGTACCTGCGGGTGAAGAAACAGCACGACATGGACAATGGAAAAAAGGCCCGGGGATAGATTTCTTTAATTGCCTGAAGGAAGCTTTACATGAATTACCATTAGTAGCCGAAGATCTTGGCTATGAAATGGACGATGTGTATGCCCTAAGGGAAAAAACCGGGCTGCCGGGAATGAAGGTATTACAATTTGCCTGGGGTGAAAATATGAGTACAAGTGTAGATGCGCCGCATAACTATACTATAAACTGTATTGCCTATACAGGAACACATGATAACAATACAACGCTGGGTTGGTTTAAAAATGAAACTACCGAAGAAGATAGGCAAAGACTGGCATCTTATGCAGGTATAGAGGTGAATCAATATAATGTAACAAACATACTCACTAAAATGGTATATGGATCGGTAGCCAATACGGTCATCATGCCCCTACAAGACATTTTAAAACTAGATGAGCATGCCCGTATGAATATACCCGGCACTATTAATAACAATTGGCTATGGCGCATGGATGAACATGCGCTCGGTAGTGCAGAGATAGACCGCCTAAAATACCTGGTTGAATTTTACAACAGGGATTAAATGCTATTGCATTGCCACTCCAGTATCATTACTGCAAGTGGTGGTAATGTCAATGACAAAGAATGCATTTTACCATGTCGTGCAATAGGTGCAGATTCCATTGCCTCATTAAGTACATTGCTGCCGCCGTATTGTATGGCATCTGTATTTATTAAAGTGCGATAATAGCCCTGCCTCGGAACACCAATGCGGTAATTGTTCCTTACTATAGGGGTGAAGTTGCAAATAACGATAAGCTCTTTATTATCTGCCTTCCGTATCCAGCTTACTACTGAATTGGCAGCGTCATTAAAATCTATCCATTCAAAGCCTTCAGGTGAATAATTGGTTTTATATAGTCGCGGATCTGTTTTAAACAAATTGTTGAGATCCTGCATCAATGTACTTACTCCTTTGTTTAGAGGCCTTTCTTCTTCATGCCAATCAAGGCTATAGTCATGGCGCCATTCATGCTCCTGGCCAAACTCACTACCCATAAATAGTAGCTTGGCGCCGGGATGACAATACATATATCCATAAAGCAAACGCAGGTTGGCAAACTGCTGCCATTCGTCACCCGGCATTTTCTTTAGCATAGAATATTTGCCATGTACTACTTCGTCGTGCGATAAAGCAAGAGCATATTTTTCTGAATAGGCATAGTACATGTTGAATGTAAGGCTATTCTGATGATAGCTTCTGTGTATGGGGGCGAAGCTGAAGTATTTGAGCGTATCGTGCATCCATCCCATCATCCATTTCAGGTCGAATCCCAAACCTCCGCTTTCTACGGGATGCGTAACCCCCGGCCATGCTGTGGATTCTTCTGCAATAGTTATTGCATGTGGACAATAGGTATGAACTGCAATATTTAGATTCTTAAGAAAGTCTACAGCTTCCAGGTTTTCCCGGCCGCCATATTCATTGGGTACCCATTCCCCGTGATTACGCGAATAGTCGAGGTACAGCATAGATGCAACTGCATCCACGCGAAGGCCATCTGCATGAAATTCATCCAGCCAATAAAGGGCATTAGATATTAAAAAAGACCTTACCTCGTTGCGACTATAGTTGAAAATGTAGCTCTTCCAATCCGGATGATAACCTTTACGTGGATCGTGATGCTCGTAAAGATGTGATCCATCAAAATAGGCAAGGCCATGTTCATCATCAGGAAAATGAGAAGGTACCCAATCCAGTATTACACCAATATTGGCTTTATGAAGTTCATCTACAAGGTGCTTAAACTCTTCTGGTGTGCCAAACCGGGAGCTTGGCGCGAAATATCCTGTTACCTGGTATCCCCATGATCCGTAGAATGGATGCTCCATCACGGGCAGTAGTTCTACATGGGTATAGCCTTCTTTTTTACAATATGCAGGAAGCTCTTTTGCCAGCTCTGTATAGGTGAGCATCTTATTGTTTTCGCCTCTGCGCCAGGAACCCAGGTGAACTTCATAAATAGATAAGGGCTCTTCGCGCCAGTTTTGGCCTTCGAGTGCCTGCTTCCATTTTTTATCATTCCATTTATACTGTCTCGGCCATACTATAGATGCGGTTGCAGGCGGCGTTTCCCAATGAATAGCGTAAGGATCACCTTTTTCGGCCGTATATCCATTGGCATTCGCTACATAATATTTATAATATTCACCCTGACCGATACCGGGAATAAACAATTCCCAAATTCCCGAGCCATCCCATCTTACATTCATCAGGTGACTAGACCTGTTCCACCCATTAAAATTCCCGATAACAGAAACGTGGCTTGCATTTGGAGCCCATACGGATAAGTAAACACCTTGTATGCCATTTACAGAAATAATGTGTGAGCCCATCTTTTCATATAAACGGTAATGATTACCCGATTTAAATAGGTTCACTTCATATTCTGTCCATAGCGACGCAAATGCTTCGCGGCCGGGTTCTATATTAATATTTGATAGAGTTGTAGCTTTCATCAAAATTATTGTTGGATGATAGATTTAATGCCTCTTAAGGGTATAGTTACCCAGTTAGGCCTGTTATTTAATTCGTAGTTGAGCTCGTAGATGGCTTTTTCAAGTATGTAAACATCCATCAGTGTTTTCACATCCTCCATCTCGCCGGGCACCAGTTTACTTCCATTTACGGTTTTCAGATACGTCTGCAGGTATAAGTCGGACATATACTTATGCCATTGCTCTGCAAACGGCATCAGTTTAGACAGATCTTCGTTCCGTGTATTATTATTTAAGAAGAGATTGCCATAAGCCGCATAATGGAAAGACCTGATCATGCCGGCTACATCCTTCAAGGCGTTACGCTTTATTCTGCGCTCGCTGTAACTACGGCCGGGTTCACCTTCAAAGTCCAGTATCACAATGTCCTTTCCGGTAAACAGTGTTTGCCCTAAATGATAATCACCATGTACCCTTATTTTTATTACTTCGAATTTTTTCGAATAGATCGACCTGAAACGCTCTAGTAGCTTTTCTTTCAGTCCCAATACCTCCTCCGCTTCGGCTTGAACTTCAGGTGGTAATTTTTTAATGTTTTTCTGTAAGGATTGGTATGCACTTCTTACCTGCGACTGGAAGGACGAGAATAAGGAACGTTGGTAATGCAGTGAAAAAGGTTCCGGACTAAACTCCGGTATGTCCTTTACGCTGGCAAGAGCCAGGTGCATTTCCCCCGTGCGGGTGCCCAGTTGCGTAATTCTTTCTACAACCGCAGGCTCCAGTAATTCCTTTACCTGTAATGGTAATTCATCAAAATGGTAAGGCGGGTGACCGGCATTGAATTTCAGCATGAGCTCATCCGCCCGCGCCGCTGCAAGTATCTTTTCGTTATAGCTTTTCAATCGGTCCAACATGAACGTCCAGCCATCTATATTGCTTTCTACCATTTCGTGGATCATACCGAGTATTATGCTGCCGTCTGCCTTATCCCATTCAATGGTTCCAACAAACGCCGGTAAGTGAGTAAAGTCAGTTGACTCGGTCAAAAACTCAGTTATTTCCACATCGGGGTTTGCTATATTATCTACCTTGCGATAGATCTTTAGAAAATAGGCATTATCATAGACAATGGAAGAGTTGCTTTGCTCTGCTGACAGAATCCTGGACTTTATAGCCTTATTATTTCTTGCATAATTCTTTAAGCCACGATTTGCAGAGAATACAATGTGGTTAACACTTTCCTTATGCCTCTCTGCAAGCCTTTCAAAGATATACTGCCTGAAGGAATCGCTGTACAGGGCATCATAAAGAATACCTTCTGTACCCTTTACAGATACATTGCAAACCACAGCATTGGGATAATCGTCCGCTATTTTTGTTGCTTGCTCGCCAGAAGCAAAGGCTAAGGAAAGCTGGTAACGTTCGGGAAGTTCACTTTTATAGCTTACTTCCAGTATCATCATAACAACATGACTATCAGCAACGGCCAGTGTTGTATAGTTTACAATATCTATTGAATTTGCACTTCTCGCTTTGCCACCAAACCACCGCATCTTATTCAAATAGGCAGGAAGGATGGTATCAACAAACATATCTTCAGCATCATCTGTAAAAACAGGCCATCTTTCGAACTCTAATACATGTCGCGGGTGATCTTCTACCATTTCCTTGCTACTGATCTCGAACCAGAGACATTCGTATGGAGCCATAGTAAAGAAATACGGGCTTGCTGCTTTTATCTGGGGAAAATTGTTGTAGCTAAACATCTCCGTAAGCGTTTGCCCTTTGTATTCTGAAAGATCAAGCTCCACAGGTTGCGAAAAGCGGGATAGATTTACAATCACCAGTATATTTTCGTCGCCATAGCTTCTTATAAATGATAATACCTTAGGATTTTCTGAAGCAATGAATTTGATATCTCCCCGGCTAAACGCTAGATATCTTTTCCTGGTGCTGATTAACTTCTTCATTGCCCATAACAGGGAGGAAGAGTTTCTGTTCTGCACCTCTACGTTCACATATTCGTAGTGATATAACGGATCAAGTACGATTGGCAAATAAAGCCGTTGTGGGTTTGCTTCAGAAAACCCTGCATTTCTATCTAATGACCATTGCATGGGTGTACGAACACCGTCGCGGTCACCAAGATAATAGTTATCGCCCATGCCTATTTCATCGCCATAATATATAACGGGTGTACCAGGCAATGAGAATAGTAGATAGTTGAGCAGTTCTATTTTTCTTCTGTCATTTTCCATTAAGGGCGCTAACCTGTGCCTGATGCCCAGGTTGATACGTGCCTGCGGGTCTTTTACATATACCCGGTACATATAGTCCCGCTCTTCGTCGGTAACCATCTCCAGGGTCAGCTCGTCGTGGTTGCGAAGAAAGATGCCCCACTGGCAGATGTCGGGGATAGCAGGTGTCTGATCATATATGTCGGTAATGGGGTAGCGATCTTCCATCTTGATAGCCATGAACATACGTGGCATAACTGGGAAGTGGTAGTTCATCTGGCACTCATCCCCGTTACCAAAATAGCTGGCTGAATCTTCTGGCCACATATTTGCTTCTGCCAGTAGTAAAGTACCCGGATATTTTTCATCCACGTGTTTTCTGAGTTTTTTCAGAAAAGCGTGTGTTTCTGGCAGGTTCTCGCAATTGGTTCCTTCCCGCTCAAAAAGATAAGGAACCGCATCGAGCCTGAATCCATCCACACCCATTTCGCACCAAAAATCTAATATCTTAAATACCTCTTCCTGCACAGCAGGATTATCATAATTAAGGTCGGGCTGATGATGGAAGAAGCGATGCCAGTAGTATTGCTGTGCTACAGGATCCCATGTCCAATTTGATTTTTCAAAGTCCTGAAATATGATCCTTGCATCTGCATATTGTTCCGGGTTATCCGTCCACACATAGAAATTCCTGGCGGCAGAACCTTTCGGGGCCTTACGTGCCTTTTGAAACCATGGATGCTGATCGGAGGTGTGGTTAATTACCAGCTCTGTGATCACTTTCAACTTACGCTTATGAGCTTCTTTCAGAAGTTTCTTGAACTGCGCAATAGTGCCATAGTTGGGATTGATGCTGTAATAGTTGGCAATATCATAACCATCGTCCTTAAGCGGCGAAGGATAGAAGGGTAGCAGCCATATTGCGGTGACACCAAGGTTTTGCAAATAGTCCAGCTTTTCCATCAGGCCCACAAAATCACCTATACCATCGCAGTTGCCATCCCTGAATGCTTTAATGTGTAATTCGTATATGATGGCATCTTTATACCAATGCAGTTTATCGTCTATTGCGTCTTTTTTCATGTTTGCCGGATTATTGAATCACCTTTAGGACGTGAGCAGGAATATCATGGGGATTTAAGGAAACGAAATTCCATTCGTTCCATTCATACTTATCGCCACTTAACAAGTCGTGCACTGCAAATGGCTTATCATAAGAGATGCCTACCTTATATAATGGCAGTTTTATATTGCCTGTTTGTGTATTATAAGGGTCAAGATTCACAACTACTATAATAATATTTTGCCTGCTGTCATCTGCTTTTATATAGCAGATGATCTGGTCATTGTCTGTTGTTGCGAATTCAATATTATTGGTAGTATGTAAAGCAGGATTTTCTTTCCTGATCCTGTTTAGGCGGGATATGATCTCCCGTGTTTTGGTATAGCTATTCCAATCCCAGTGTTTGATCTCATACTTCTCATTATCATTATATTCTTCTTTGCCCGGCCGTGGTTCATTGACATTCAAATCATACACAGGGCCATATATACCATAAGAGGAGGATAAAGTACCGGCAAGAATTACCCGCGCAATATGCGCATTAACGCCGCCATGTACCAGCTCTTCCGTAAGTATATCAGGCGTGTTTGGCCAAAAGTTGGGCCTGAAATAATATTGAAGATCCGTTTTGGTGAGTTCTGTAATATATTCTTCCAGTTCTCTTCTTGTATTCCTCCAGGCGAAATAGGTGTAGGATTGAGTAAAGCCAACCTTAGCCAGGTGCTCCATGATCCTTGGCCGGGTAAAGGCTTCAGCCAGGAATATCAGTTGCGGATATTCTGCTTTCAGTTTGTCTATGGCCCATTCCCAGAAGGGTATTGCTTTCGTGTGTGGATTATCTACTCTAAAGATATTTACGCCATTGTCTGCCCAGTATTGGATGATACTCTTCAGTTCGTCCCAAAGGCTTTCGAATGCTTCACTTTCGAAATTGAAGGGCAGTATATCTTCGTATTTTTTCGGTGGATTCTCAGCAAACTGAATAGAACCATCTGCACGCCATTTAAACCATTCCGGGTGTTGTTTCACATACGGATGGTCGGGCGAACACTGGAATGCAATATCCAATGCAATATCTATCCCTTGTTTTTTTGCAGCGGTAACCAGTTTTTTAAAGTCCTTCAGATTGCCCAGTTGTGGATGTATATCCTTATGGCCGCCTGCGGCGGCGCCTATTGCCCAGGGCGATCCGGGATCAGTTTCTGCGGCAATCAGTGAATTGTTTTTGCCCTTACGGTTGGTTAATCCAATGGGATGTATCGGCGGCAGGTATAATACATCAAACCCCATTTTAGCAATGGTAGGGAGCAGGTTGCAAACATCATTGAATGTACCATGCTTGCTTGGATCGGCAGCGGCAGACCTGGGGAATAGCTCGTACCAGGCGCTGAATACCGCTTTAGGTGGATCTACAATCAATTCGAAAGTTTGTGGATGAATAGTAGTGGCAATTTTATTGCGGTATTTGCAGAATAAGCCGTTCATGGTTTCATCCTCCGTTAGTTTCATACCCGTTTCAGATTCTGTAACGGCTTCCAGTTGCTGCAGCCATTTTTGTATAGTGTTTTTATCTTTTCCTGCAGCGCGCGTTAATGCATCCTCACCAATTGCCAATCCTGCTTTCAGATCTACTAATATATCCTGGCCTGCTGCATATTTTTTGCGAATACCGTCCTGCCAGGTGGTGTAGTGATTGATCCAGGCAATTACCTGGTAGCTGTATTTCCCCAGCTTATCGGGAGTAAACGTGGCATACCATCGATCGTTATCTCGTAATTGCAGTTCTAATTCCTTCCATAGTTTTTGGCCGGAATGCCGAATTAAAACACGGGCTGATATCTTATCAATGCCATCCGTAAAAATGTCTGCAGAAATAGTAAACGGTTGATCGATAACGATTTTTGCGGGGAATTTGCCACAATCTACTGTCGGTAAAATATTGCTGATGATAACTCTTTTCCTGCCGGGAGTAATAGCCATTTTGAAGGTGCCGGTTTATTTATAAGAATGCTGTATAAAATTCGTACCAGAAGAGTAGATAGTTGGCAGATTTTCAAAAGCTTACCATTATGATAACGAGCGATACAACAAACATTATAATCCGGATTCAAATTAGCATTGAGTAAACATCTGTGCATATTGCATATGGAACTAAAGCAAGCATGTTATGTTGTGGCACAATGTTGTTATATAAATATTCAAAGCCTCACGCATGAAAAATACCTGGGACACTGAGAAGAGAATTATCAACGTATCAAACAGGCTACCTGTTAAGATCAATGTAACGGAAGGGAATATTAGTTTGCAAAATAGCGATGGCGGACTGGCTACCGGTTTAGGAAGTGTATTTCATAAATACAAAAACATCTGGATAGGGTGGCCCGGGGCCGAAATAGACGAGCTAAGAAAAGCGGAAGTTGAAGAACTGTTGAAACCGGATCATTTGTTCCCGGTTTTTTTAAGCAAAAAAGAGATCGATAATTTTTACGAAGGTTTTTCGAATGAGGTCATCTGGCCATTGTTTCACTACTTTACAAGTTACAGCGTATATGATCCTGAATATTGGGATGCATATGTAAAAGTGAATCAGAAATTTGCAGATGAGATTTTACTACATGCTACCGAAGACGATATTATATGGGTGCAGGATTACCAATTGATGTTGGTTCCTCAAATGCTGCGACAAGCTAATCCCAAATTGCGCATTGGTTATTTTCACCATATACCATTTCCATCATCCGATGTGCTTAAAGCACTGCCATGGAAAGAACAGATCATTAATGGATTGCTGGGAGCAGATGTAATTGGGTTTCAAACTAATAATGATGTGTCCCATTTTAGGAACGCTGCCATAAAGATTGGCGGTGCTTCTATAGGAACTGATAAACTAACTGTCAACGACCGTCCTGTACAAGTATCATGCTTCCCGATCAGCATTGATTATGAAAAATATAAGGACTTGGCCAACAGTCCGGAAACGAAAAGGATTGCCCAGAAACTGCAGAAACAGATAGATACCAAAATCATGATATCCATAGACAGGCTGGATTATAGCAAAGGTATCATTCAACGTTTGCAGGCATTCGAGCTGTTTTTGAAGAGCTACGAAGAGTGGAGAGGTAAGGTAACCTTTATTCACCTGGTAGTTCCCTCGCGCGAAAATGTTGGTGGGTATAAACAGCTGAAACAGGAAATGAACAGGCTGATCACTGATATTAACGGTAAATATGGAACATTTGATTGGCAACCTATACGACACTTTTACAGATCATTCCCTCCAAATATGCTGTCGGCAATGTACTCTACAGCCGATCTTGCAGTAGTTACACCAATTGTAGACGGTATGAACCTTGTGAGCAAAGAGTATATCGCAAGTAATATTCATCTGAATGGTGCTTTGTTGCTTAGCGATGGGGCGGGCGCAGCTAATGAACTTACAGAAAGCATCCTTGTAAACCCGAATGATATAACATCATTTGCGGAGAAAATCAGTTATGGTTTGAGTATGCCCACCGATCAAAAGCAAAAAGCCCTGCGTACTATGCAGAAGAAGGTGGAACGTGCGAACATATTTATGTGGGCAAATAATTTCCTTGATAAGCTTATTAATGTTACTGCAAAAAAGACAAGCACCAAACTTGTGAAGATAGATTCTACGCTGCCCAGCAGGATCGATACCCAGTTTACGCTACCTACAAACGGGGCCTTTGTTGCAGGTTTGTAAGCTGTTATGATGCAGCATGTATT
This sequence comes from Bacteroidota bacterium, assembly GCA_018267955.1. Lineage (GTDB taxonomy): Bacteria > Bacteroidota > Bacteroidia > Chitinophagales > Chitinophagaceae > Polluticoccus. The sequence continues at coordinate 494,021 of JAFDXL010000009.1, read as the reverse complement.
CGTGTTCTCGCAATAAATGGCACGAGATTATACAAGATAGAGATACGGCAATTAATATTATGGAGAATACCAGGCAATACCTATGGTGGCAAAGCGGCATTATTTATCAAGTATACCCACGCTCCTTCCAGGATGGTAATAATGACGGTATAGGAGATATACAGGGGATCATTAAACGTCTTGATTATTTACAATGGCTTGGTATTAATATTATCTGGCTGTCCCCTGTGTATCCATCTCCTATGAAGGACTTTGGTTATGATATAACGGATTACACGGCCATTCATCCGCTGTTTGGGTCTATGGACGATTTTGACCAACTACTGGAGGAATTGCACCAAAGGCAAATGAAACTTGTTATAGACCTGGTGCCCAATCATACATCTGATGAGCATCCATGGTTCGAAGAATCAAGATCATCAAAAGATAATCCCAAACGAAACTGGTATATATGGGCCGATGCTACCGTAGATAATAAGCCACCTAATAACTGGCTTAGTGTGTTTGGTGGAAGTGCATGGGAATGGGATGAAAACACAAAGCAATATTACTATCATGCTTTTTTAAAGGAACAGCCTGATTTGAATTACAGGGAACCTGGAGTGGTAAAGGCGCTGGGAGAGATCATGAGGTTTTGGCTGGATAAAGGCGTAGATGGTTTTCGTGTAGACGTGATATGGCATCTTATCAAGGATAAACTCCTTCGTAACAATCCCACAAACCCGGATTACCGGGATTACATGCCTACTTACGATTCATTGCTGCCTGTATATTCTACTGACCAGCCGGAAGTACACGAGATCGTATCCTATATGCGATCAATACTAGATAACTACCCCGAAAGGATGATGATAGGCGAAGTGTATTTGCCAATACATAGCCTGGTGACCTATTATGGGATAAATAATAACGGTGCGCATTTGCCATTTAATTTTTTATTACTGCAAACACCGTGGGATGCACTGCATATATCGTCTATAATAGATGAATACCTGAGCGCGCTGCCACAAAATGGCTGGCCAAACTGGGTGTTAGGCAATCATGACCAGCCACGCATTAGAAGCCGTGTGGGATCAGACCAGGCAAAAGTTGCTGCTATACTGCTATTAACATTGCCCGGTACACCTACTATGTACTACGGCGATGAGATAGGAATGCAGGATGTACCCATACCACTTGAAGAACAGCATGATGCGCAGGGCTTGAATATGCCTGAAAAAAATATAAGCAGGGATCCGGAACGTACGCCAATGCAATGGGATAGTAGTATGTATAGCGGATTTTCAGAAGTCAGGCCATGGCTGCAGATAGATAAGATGGCAGATATAGAGAATGTGGAAGTACAAAAAAAAGATAAATGGTCGATGTTATTGCTTTATAAAAAACTGATAGCATTAAGACGAAAGGAATGGAGCCTGATGGCCGGGAATTATGATTGTATCTATCACGACCGGCAAGGTTTTGTATATACCAGGAAGCTGGAAGGACATGATAGCTTTTTGATAGCCCTGAACCTAAGTCATAGGCAATGCTGTTTTAAGCTACCCGAAGGAATGGGTGGGAAGGTGGAAGTAGCTACTATTCCTGAATTGGAGAATACTATGGTTGGCGATGTTATTTATTTAAGTGGAGACGAAGGTGTAGTGATTCGTTTAAAGGGTTAATAGTATGGAAAGAAACATAGGAGCTAATATTTTAAATGATCAATGCGTTTTTGAGGTTTGGGTACCTGGAAAAGAGAAGATGGTGCTACACATCGTGTCTCCTGCTGACGAAATTTTTGAAATGGACAAGGATGCACAGGGATACTTCCGCATCAGCCTGCCAGGCTCTTATGCGGGTTGCAGGTATTATTACAACCTGGAAGGGAAAGACTACCCCGATCCCGTATCTTTTTATCAGCCTGCCGGGGTGGAGGGACCTTCGCAACTTGTCGATCATCGTTTTGAATGGACGGACAATAGCTGGAGAAATATACCGTTCGATGAATACATTATCTACGAGTTGCATGTTGGTACATTTACAGAAGATGGCACTTTTGAAGCAGCAATAGAAAGGCTGGACGACCTGGCAGCGCTGGGAATTAATGCCATCGAGATCATGCCGATTGCCCAATTCCCCGGAACGCGAAACTGGGGCTATGACGGTGTGTTTCCCTATGCTGCGCAAAACAGCTATGGCGGTTACATAGGGCTGAAAAGACTTGTCAATGCATGTCATGAAAAAGGTATTGCTGTGATATTGGATGTTGTTTATAATCACCTGGGGCCCGAAGGGAATTGCCTACCTGCGTTCGGGCCATATTTTACCGCTAAATATGGAACTCCGTGGGGTGATGCCATAAACTATGATGAGGAATATAGTGATGGTGTGCGCGAATATTTCTGTGGCAACGCCTTGTACTGGCTAAAATATTTTCATATTGATGCATTAAGACTGGATGCCATACACCAGATGTACGATTTTGGGGCACTTCATTTTTGGGAGTATCTGCGTAGAGAACTGGATGCGTTTAATCAGCAAACGGGGAAGATTCACTACTTAATCGCAGAATCAGACCTCAATAACCCCAAGATAATAAAGGATACCGAAGCTGGCGGTTATGGATTTAATGCACAGTGGCTGGACGATTTTCATCATGCTTTGTATGTATTGATCTATCCTAAGGGTAGAGAACGTTATCTCGACTTCGGTAGTATAGATCAGCTTGCAAAGGCGTATACGGATGGATATGTCCACAGTGGGCAATTTGTAAGTTTCCGGAAGCGGAAATTTGGGCAGCCTTCTGTTGGCATACCGGGAGAACGCTTTATCGCTTTCATACAAAATCATGACCAGGTAGGAAATACGCTAAAGGGAGACCGGTTATCGAACCAGGTTGATCTTCCCCAATTGAAGGTTGCCGCTGCAGCATTGTTTTTAGCGCCCTATATACCTATGCTGTTTATGGGAGAAGAATATGCAGAGGATGCACCCTTCACCTACTTCGTTGACCACCGGGATCCGGAACTGATTGAAGCGATAAGAGAAGGCAGGAAAGCGGAGTTTGCACATGATAAATGGCAAGAAGAGCCGGCAGATCCTAAAAGCTATGAAACCTTTTCGCGCTGCAAGCTGCAATGGCAAAAGCGCAATGAGGGAACACATAAAGAGATACTCACCTGGTATAAGACTTTGATTGATTTACGGAAGAGCCACAAAGCATTAAAGAACTTCGACAGGCAATACTCCAGGGTACATATTATATCTGATAGCGCGTTTATGCTACACCGAATTAGCAAAGATGAACAGGAAGAGTTACTGGCTCTATTCAATTTGTCAGGCGAGGAACAAAAAGCAGTATTGTTGAAGCAGTATGAAAATTTTCGATTGATGCTTTCTTCGTGCGGCAGTTATGCAAGTAATCCTTACCCAAATATTTTTGATACGCTTTCCATTTCGTTGCCTGGTTATTCGGTTGCTGTATATACCAATAGTTGCCCTTATAAATTGGGCTATGTGCAATAGCTCTGATGTCTGTCAGTTAAATACCTGATCTGCATCATTTAATTAAATCAGCCATTAAGGTTGTTTTGTAAGCATTCTTTATTGTGAAGAATACTTATAACAGGTGGTGATGTCCTTAGGAACAACCGGCAAATATATATTTTACATTATAGCCCTTCTCCCGCTATTGTCGTACGGGCAAAAAAGAGTTTTTACAATTGATGAATGCCTGCAGCAGGCATGGCAGCAAAATATATCCCTGAATCAAAGCAGGTGGAATAACGAGATCAACAAAATAAACTATGAGCAGGCCAGGGAAAATATGTTGCCGACACTGGGCCTTAGTGATGCACAAAATTTCAATTTTGGCAAGTATAATAATCCTGTTACGCAGCAGAGTACCGCTCAAAATTTTTCCACGAATAGCCTGGTGCTAAGCAGCGGTGTAATCCTATTTAACGGGTTGCAGCTTCAAAACCTGGTACACCAAAACAAAGCCAATTATGAAGCTGGGGGGCTGGATCTAGAAAAAGCAAAGAATGATCTTGGCCTGAGCGTACTGGCATTTTACCTGCAGGTACTTTTTGAATATGAAGATACCGCAATTGCACAATCGCAAATAGATGCCACAACAGAGCAACTTAACAGAACAAAGAAATACGTAGCTGTAGGGCAGTTGCCGGAGCTAAACCTATTGCAGATACAGGCACAACTGGCAAGGGATAATGCAGCAAAAGTAACAGCCATGAACCAACTGCGACTGGCAAAACTGAGCCTGATGCAGTTGATGGAAATGCCCATGAATGATGATTTTGAAGTAGTAAGTGCGGGTGTGGATGATGTGCCGAAAAGTATTGCGGCGACACCCTCAGAGATATATAATAATGCATTAAGCCTGCTGCCTGATGTACGGAGTGCACAGACGAAAAAGAGCGCATCCGAATATGGGCTAAAAGCATATAAAGGTGTTCTTTATCCAAAGCTGAGCGTGTCTGGTAATATAAATACATCTTTCTCGAGCCTCAATACACGGCTAAATTCACAAACAACCGAAGTAGTACAAAAAATAGGGTATTTGCAAAATGATCCCACCCAGGTAGTAGTGAGCGATGTGCCTGTAACCAATGTAACGAAGGCCGACTATCCTTTATGGGAGCAATACAAGAATAATGTGGGGCAAGGTATAGCATTGAATTTATCTGTACCGATATTCAACAGTCTGCTATACCATAACAATGTTCGGAAAGCTAGAATTACCGTCATTAATTCAAGGCTAAATGAATCAGCGGTAAAGAACCAATTACGTAAGGCAATAGAACAGGCCTATACTGACGAGGTTGCAGCAGCCAAAAGCTATATGGCATCGCAGGAGCAATTACATGCAGAAGAAAGGGCCTACACAGATATGGAGAAAAAGTTTATGCAGGGAGCGGCGAATGTAACAGACTTTCTGGTAGAGAAAAGTAACTATAACAAAGCTTTGCTCGCGTTGTTGCAGGCAAAATATAGTTACATCTTCCGTGCGAAGATCATCAACTTCTATAACACAAACTCACTGACGCAATAAAAACATGAAAAAACGGAGAAAAGTCATCATAATTTCTGTTGCCATTGCAGGGTTGATCGTTGCGGCATATTTCCTATGGTTTCGTAAAGGCAGCGAACCGGTAGTATGGAAAACAACAAAAGTTGAGAAGGGAAATATAGCAGTAACTGTTACCGCAACCGGTTCTGTAAATGCAGATACAACAGTGCTTGTAGGTGCCCAGGTATCGGGCATTATCTCCAAGATATTTGTAGACTTTGATTCCATTGTAAGGAAAGGGCAAGTAATAGCGTTGCTGGATACTACCTTACTTCATGCAGCCTACATGGATGCAGAAGCAACGGTAGAAAAAGCCAGGGCACAGGTAGAACTGCAAGGTCATAACTTTAAAAGGATAGATACGCTCTATAAAGACAAAGTAGCATCGAAAGCCGATTACGACCAGGCATATGCTACCTACAGATCATCCCAAAGCGATCTTATGGCCGCGCTTGCGAATATGGAGCATGCAAAGATCAATCTGCATTATGCAATTATTAAAGCCCCTATCAATGGAACTGTGATATCGAGAAACGTAGATGTGGGGCAAACGGTCATCTCGAGTTTCAATGCACCTACTTTATTTACTATTGCAAACAACCTAAAGAAAATGCAGGTGCTGGCCAATGTGGATGAGGCAGATATAGGGCAGGTGAAAGTAGGGCAGTCGGTAGATTTTACGGTAGATGCCTACCCCAATGATAGATTCCGCGGTGTAGTGGGGCTGATACGGTTGCAGCCTGTAACGATACAGAACGTGGTGAACTATATTGTGGTAATAGATGTTGCCAATCCCGAATTGAAATTGCTGCCGGGGCTTACAGCCAATATCTCGGTTAGCATAGCTATGCACCCCGATGTATTAAAAGTAGTTAGCAATGCAGTCCATTTTCAACCCACCGCAGAGGTGATGACGAAATTGAATATTTCGGCAATGGTAAAGAGTAGCATGGATTCCATGAAATTGGCAGCAAATGAGATACCTCAACCGGGGCGGAACTGCTATATATGGGTTAGAGAAGGCGATACAATGAGGCCGGAGCTGGTAACGGCAGGTTTGTTTGACGGCAGCCTGCTGGAAATTACGGGTAATATTAAAGCCGGCGATGAGATCATTACCGGCATCGAGAATACAGCGAGTACAACTGCGGCCAAAAATCCATTTATGCCGCAAATGCCAACAAGAAGAAGCCGGCCATGACAACAACCAACAACCTGATATCTGTTAAGAACCTGTCGAAAGTGTACGAGATGGGCGACTTTGAAGTGCATGCACTCAGAGATGTAACGCTCGAAATACAGAAAGGTTCTTTTGTAGCAGTGATGGGCCCAAGCGGATCGGGCAAGTCGACCTTTATGAATATCCTGGGCTGCCTGGATAACCCCACCAGCGGCGAGTATTATCTAGATGGCATTGATGTGCTGAAGCTGGATAAAAATGAGCTGGCAACATTGCGAAATAATAAGATCGGATTTATTTTTCAATCGTTTAATATTCTGCCCCGCACATCTGCACTGGAAAATGTGGAACTGCCTTTGCTCTACAATGGAAAGATCAATGCAAAAGAAAGAACAGAGCGTGCATCAGAAGCATTAAGATCTGTAGGGCTTGCAGACAGGCTACACTATTTGCCCAGCCAGCTATCGGGTGGGCAGCAGCAAAGGGTAGCCATCGCAAGAGCATTGGTAAATAATCCGCTCATCATTATGGCAGATGAGCCTACCGGCAACCTGGATACACATGCCAGCTACGAGATCATGGATATATTTCAACAATTGAATGGTAAAGGTATCACCATACTCATGGTGACGCATGAACCGGATATAGCGGATTTTGCTTTGTCGAACATACTCTTCCGCGACGGGCAGATCATTTCTAATGAGACCGTGCAAAATAGGAAGCTGGCTAAGGAAGAGCTGCCAAAATTGCCCTCTATAAAAATGGAAGTTACCGCGAAATGAAACTGCTGAACCTGATAAAGATAGCATCGAGATCACTGCGTAAAAATAAAATGCGGGTGTTCCTTACGATGCTGGGCATTATAATTGGAGTGGCTTCGGTTATTTCTATGCTGGCAATAGGAGAGGGATCCCGGCAAAATATTGAAGCATCGGTATCCAGCCTGGGTACCAATACGGTAATGATATATCCTGGCTCGGTGAACCAGGGTGGTGTGCGTATGGGCGCGGGTTCGTATTCTACGCTCACCCAGAAAGATGCAGACGTGCTGGCTACCAGGTGCGAATACCTTACAGAGGTATCGCCGGTAGTAATGAGATCATCGCAAGTGATAGCGGGAAGCCAGAACTGGCATACCATGGTAGTCGGCGGATATAATAGCTATATATCTATCCGGAGCCTGAAGATCGAAAGCGGCAACTTGTTTTCATCAGGCGATCAACGCAATGCAGCTAAGGTATGCGTGATCGGGCAAACAGTGTCCACCAATCTCTTTGGCGAGGGAACGGATCCTGTGGGTCAATTCATACGCATCAACAGTATTCCGTTCAGGGTAATAGGCCTGCTCGAAAAGAAAGGCCAGAACACCTTTGGGCAAGACCAGGATGATATTATTATTGCGCCTTTCTCCACTGTACAAAAAAGAATGCTGTCGGGCATGTACGTCAACAATATTCTTGCTTCTTCAAGATCAGAAGGCGATATGGAAAATGCGAAGGAGCAGGTAACTGAGATACTGAGATTGCAGCATAAGCTTGGACAGGAAGATGAGGACGACTTTACAGTTCGATCGCAAGCGGATATTGCCAATGTATTCGGGTCTATCTCAAAAGTGCTCACTATTTTGCTGGCCAGTATTGCCAGTATCTCGTTGCTTGTTGGCGGCATTGGTATCATGAATATCATGTTGGTATCGGTGACGGAGCGTACCAGGGAGATAGGGATAAGAATGGCTGTGGGCGCTAAGAGCAGGGATGTATTGTTTCAGTTTATGATTGAGTCAGTATTCATCAGTTTTATCGGCGGACTGATAGGCATCCTGTTTGGCATCCTGGTTTCGCAGCTTGTAGCCAGGTTTGGCGGCTGGCCTGTGGTGATAACAGCCAGCTCCGTACTGCTCTCTTTCGCCTTTTCGGCAATAGTAGGCATCTTTTTTGGCTGGTACCCTGCACGAAAAGCAGCCGGCCTTAATCCTATTGACGCATTGCGCTATGAATAACTAACAATGATGCTTACCTAGCGCTTGATTTAGGGAGCATAAACCGATCCGTTCCTTCAGCTGTTCCGGGATCGCCTTTCGGATGATCGCCGTCCTTGTAGCAGAAGCTTCATTGTACCATAAAATAGAAACTGGTGCTAGCTAAGCCAGCACCAGGTAGCTTTCTATCCATAGTCTATGTTCCTTCCCTGCTTGTTGGATAGTTCGTGTTTGCGAGGAAGCGTTTTTATCGTCTATCTGCATGTAGTAGTTAAAGAGAGAAAAGGAAGACTATTCGTCTTCCTTTTCTTCACTTGCTTCATAGTTAATATCGTTCTCTGCAATACCAGTCAGTGTTTCGTCCGCTTCTTTTTCTTCTTCCAAAGTGGTACGCAGGATCTCAGCTACGTCATTCAATCCTAATGTAGTAGCCAATTGCGCCAATCCGCCGTAGGTAGCGATCTCGTAGTGCTCCACTTTTTGTGCTGCCAGTATCAGGCCCACATCGCGTGTGGCTGTACCTGCCTCGGTTTCTTCAATAATACCTTCACCTTCTTCCGTAATACCTGCCATAGCATCGCATTTTTTTGCCTGTGCTTTTTTGCCCATCATTTCAAAAACCTGTTCCAGCCTGGCAACATGTTCTTTGGTTACATTCAGATGTTCGTCAAATGCGGCCTGCAGTTCAGCAGAGGTGGCAGCCTTTTTCATTTTCGGTAAGGTTTTTACCAGGTGTTTTTCGGCCCAATAGATGTCCTTTAATTCGTCCTGGAAGAATTTTTCCAGCATAGAATCAGGGGTGGCCGTTGAAGTGGTTTTTTTAGCGCTTGTTTTCTTTGGCGCTGTTTTACGGGTTGCAGTTTTTGCCATGATTTTTTGATACAACCGGTTAAAAAATCATGCCCTAGTTTTTTATAGCGATCATGGCAACAATTGCAAATCAATCATATCTATGATAGCGGAGCTATTTTGTTTAACTTTAGACTTATAAAACGCTCACAATGGCACAGCTTATCCGCAAGGAAGATGCACTGGAATATCACGAGAAAGGCAGGCCGGGAAAGATAGAAGTAATTCCTACTAAAGAAACCAAAACACAGAGAGACCTTGCGCTCGCATATTCGCCCGGTGTGGCAGAACCCTGTAAAGAGATACATGAGCATCCGGATGATGTTTACCGATATACTGCAAAGGGCAACCTGGTAGCCGTTATCAGTAATGGTACGGCGGTGCTGGGCCTGGGCGATATAGGCCCCGAAGCCAGCAAGCCCGTGATGGAAGGTAAGGGCTTGCTGTTCAAAATATTCGCTGATATTGATGTGTTTGATATAGAATTGAATGCACGAGACATAGATCATTTCGTATCAGTCGTAAAAGCGCTGGAGCCAACTTTCGGTGGTATTAATCTCGAGGATATCAAAGCTCCGGAATGTTTTGCGATAGAAACAAGGCTGAAGCAGGAACTGAATATACCCATCATGCACGATGACCAGCATGGTACTGCTATTATATCGGGAGCAGCATTGCTGAATGCATTGGAACTGGTGAATAAAGATATCAGCAAGGTAAAATTTGTAATCAGTGGTGCAGGTGCCTCAGCCATATCCTGCTGCAAGATATATATGTCGCTCGGTGCAGATGTAAAGAACATGTATATGTTCGACAGTAAAGGCTTGATCACATCTACCCGTACGGATCTCGACGAGCATAAACGCATCTTTGCCAATAGTGATAAAGATCAATCGCTGGCACAAGCAATGAGTGGTGCAGATGTATTTATTGGTTTATCTAAAGGCAATATTTTATCGCAGGATATGGTGCGTTCTATGGCAGATAAACCCATTGTATTTGCATTGGCCAACCCTGACCCCGAAATACCTTATGAAGACGCGATGGCTGCAAGGCCGGATCTGATCATGGCTACGGGCCGCAGCGATTATCCTAACCAGGTAAATAATGTGCTTGGCTTCCCTTATATATTCAGAGGGGCATTAGATGTACGCGCCCGCGCCATTAACGAAGAGATGAAACTCGCAGCTGTAAAAGCTTTAGCAAAACTTGCCAAGGAGCAGGTGCCTGATATTGTGAATGTGGCGTACAATGAAAAAAGCCTGCATTTTGGTCCAACCTATATCATACCGAAGCCTATAGATCCAAGGCTCCTGGTAACCGTGGCCCCGGCAGTAGCTAAGGCTGCTATGGATAGCGGTGTTGCCCGGAAACCAATAACGGATTGGGAAACGTATGAAAGTGAATTGTATCGCAGGCTGAATTCAGAAGATAATATTCTGCGCTTCATCATCAATAAAGCCAAACAACAACCTAAGCGTGTGGTATTTGCAGACGCTGAAAACCTGAAAGTGCTGAAGGCTGCGCAGATAGCTAAAGATGATGGCATAGCCATCCCAATACTGTTAGGTGAAGAAGCCAAGATCAAAAAACTGATTGAAGAAAATAACCTGCCACTCAGCGATGTGCAGATCATAGATCCGCGCAGCGATGCACAGGCACAGCAAAGAGATAAATACGGTGCATTGTTCTTCTGGAAGAGGCAGCGTCGGGGATATAATATGTACGAAGCAAGGAAGATCATGCGGGAGCGTAATTACTTTGGCTGCATGATGGTAGAGACAGGTGAAGCAGATGCATTTATCTCCGGCCTTACACGTCAATATCCTAATACGCTGCGTCCCGCGTTGGAGATCATTGGCATGGAAGAAGGTGCGGGCAGGGTAGCGGGTATGTATGTGATGCTCACCAAGAAAGGACCTTTGTTCTTTGCTGATACTACCGTGAACTTTAACCCCACAGAAAACGAGCTTTATGCAATCACCTTGCAGACGGCAAAGGCTGTTGAGACCTTCAATATAAAGCCACGCATAGCGATGCTCTCTTATTCTAACTTTGGTACCAGTGCCTCACCGGAAGCGATATTGGTGCGTAACGTGGTAGAACGCATCAAGAACACGCATCCTGAAATGATCATAGACGGCGAAATGCAGGCAGGTATCGCATTTAATAAGGACCTGCTACGTGAAAATTATCCGTTTAGCGACCTGGTAAATGAATCGCCCAATACATTGATATTCCCCAACCTGGCAGCAGGTAACATCGCTTATAACCTGCTACAGGAAGTAGGTGGTGCCGAAGCTGTAGGGCCTATCCTGTTAGGACTTAAGAAACCGGTGCATGTATTACAGCTCGGCAGCACTGTACGCCAGATCGTAAACATGGTTGCCATAGCTGTAGTGGAAGCACAAATAAAATCAGGTAATAACGCGTAGTTGCAAAAGATAGCTATTATCGGGGCCGGTGCTGCGGGTTGCTTTGCTGCAGCCAATATTCCTTATTCGCCGGATAGGGAAGTGGTGGTATTTGAGAAAACAGGCAAAGCACTGCAAAAAGTGAAAGCCTCCGGCGGTGGCAGGTGCAATACCACTCATGCATTGTTCGACGTACCTGAATTGGTGACAAGGTACCCGCGTGGAAAACAATTACTGAAGAAAACATTGTATCGGTTTACTCCACAGGATACTATAGATTGGTTTGGCAAAAGAGGCGTGCGCCTGAAGGCCGAGGCTGATGGAAGAATGTTTCCCATAACGGACGATTCGCAAACTATCATCGACTGCATCTGGCAGCAAATGATGAATAACCACGTAAAGGTGATGTATCATAAAGCTGTTGACAGGCTGGAGCAAAGCGATGACAAATGGCATATACATTTCGCGGACGGATCTGTTTATGTTGCGGATAAAATACTGATAGCCTGCGGAGGCTTTGCCAAAGCAGAGCAATATAAATGGTTAACTGATATAGGGCATAGCTTTATGCCACCCGTTCCGTCACTGTTCACCTTTAATATGCCGAAGCATCCCATTACACAGTTAATGGGCGTGGCAGTGCAGGGCGTTACATTGAAAGTATCCGGGACTAAGATCATAGAACATGGACCACTGCTGATCACGCACTGGGGATTTAGCGGACCGGTGGTGCTAAGAACATCTGCATGGGCTGCCAGGGAACTCAATGAGCGTAACTATGATTTTAATATCGTAGTCAACTGGCTGGGAGAAACCAACGAAGCGGAACTGAAAGAAACGATCGCGGAATTAAGAAAAGACCAGGGTAAGCAATTCGTACATCATAAAAATCCCTTCGACCTGCCAAAACGTTTTTGGGAATACCAGCTTGGCCAATGTGGTGTTGGTGAAGATACCCGCTGGGGGGAACTGCCCGCCGCTGCGCAAAATAAGCTGATAGAAAAATTAATACGTGATACTTACTCCGTCAAGGGTAAAACCACATTTAAGGAAGAGTTCGTAACCTGCGGCGGTATCAAAACATCAGAAATAGATCCGCAGACGATGGAAAGCAGGGTAGTGCCTGGTATATATTTTGCCGGTGAGATATTGGATGTAGATGGTATTACCGGTGGTTTCAACTTTCAGCACGCATGGAGTAGTGGGTATATAGCGGCGGAGAGTATGAGCCGTTAATTCCCCCTGACATCCAGCACATCCCTCAACGCGTTCCCCAATACATTGAAGGCATAAACCAATAGCATAATGGCTATACCGGGTATGATGGCAAGCAATGGCCTGTTCGTCAGCAGGAAATTATAGTGTTCTTTGATCATCAGGCCCCAGGAGGGTTGCGGCGGTTGTACGCCGATGCCGAGGAAGCTGAGTCCTGCCTCTATAAGTATGGCCGTTGCAAAATTGCTGGCAGCTATTACCATGATAGGCCCTGCTATATTGGGCAATATATGGCGGAAGATGATACGCATATCGCCAATGCCTAAAGCTTTGGCGGCAGTTATATATTCCATCTCGCGAAGCACTAAAACCTGGCCGCGTATCAGTCTTGCAGCGCTCACCCACATGGTGAGCCCTATGGCAACGAATATTTCCCAAAAGCCTTTGCCGATAGTGAGTGTTATGGCAAACACTAATAGCAGGGTAGGGATCGCCCAAAGGATATTGATCACCCACATGATGATATTATCTACTACACCACCATAATACCCAGCAAGCGAACCAAGTATGATGCCAATCGTCAAGGATAACATTACGGCTACCACACCAACGGCAAGGCTCACTCGCGAACCAATGATAAGGCGCGATAAAATATCACGACCATATTTATCGGTGCCGAGGTAGAATTTCCTGTTTTCTATTTGATGTTTTTGGATGTATTCCTGTTGTTGTTGCAACGGCCATGCTTGTTGGGCAGGCGTCAGCAATGTTCTTAGCGGATATACCAATGTATCTTCAATACCATCATCTACATAATGGCGTGCCACCAACACAGTATCCCGGAATGCCCAGGCATTTAATGGAATTGCTTTATAGTCGGAAGGTGTGCCACTTAACCAGCTTCCCGATCGGGCATTATCCTGCACAGCCTTGGGAATCAGCAGCAATTGTTTCTGAAACCCTGGTTGACGTGATCCCAGTTCAATGATCATGCGATTGCCGAAGGGTGTATTATCCGGCGCCAGCACATAAGCAAATAAAGCAATAACCGATGTCAGTACGATAACGGTTATTGCTACTATTGCAGAAGGTTTTTTGATTAACCGGCGTATTATTCCTGTCTCCGAATTCACCCGGCTTTGAAGTTAGTTTGTTTTCTTTAAAGAATGAGGTACGTTGCTATTGATTGGTGCATCAGATAATGGATCTATATGCCCAAGGCCGTATTTATCCAGTAAATAAACTAATCCTGTAAGCGATACCGCACACAATTTTAACTCCCTGTGATTGATATTCTCAAATACATCGGCACGTGTATGGTGGAGATCGAAATAACGTTGCGGATCAGGCAACAAGCCTGCAACCGGTACGCCCATCCTGTGGAGCGGACTGATATCTGCGCCACCCTCGTCATGCTCAAAATCGTACACACCATAAGGCAGAAATAAATGACGATATGAACGTATGGTTTCTTTCTTTGATTCTTTCATGTCCAGCCCGAAACCGCGGGGAGAGAAACCACCTGCGTCCGTTTCTATGGCGATCATGTGTTTTTCATTATGAGCACGTGCAGAATCGCCATAGGCAAGCCCGCCCTTAAGGCCGTTCTCTTCGTTCATGAATAACACAGCGCGTATGGTATGTTTAGGACGTATGCCCAGCGCCTTCATCGTCCGTACGATCTCTATGGTTTGCACACAGCCCGCACCGTCATCCATAGCGCCCTCACCTACATCCCAGGAATCGAGGTGGCCGCCAACGGTGATATAAGTTTCGGGATGTTCGGATCCTGTTATTTCGCCTATTACATTATAAGAACGTACTGTACCTGCCATATGGCAGTTGGACTGCATCTGTGCAGACACATAGCCTTCTTTACATTTCTTTTCTAACAGGTCGGCCGTAGTATTGCCAATAGCCACAGCAGGGATAGGCTTTACCGTATCTGCATAGCGCATAGAGCCTGTATGTGGCTGATCGTCTACTCCGGTAGATACAGAGCGAATGATAACAGCGGCAGCGCCACGGGCCGCAGCCATATTAGGTGCCAGCCAGCGATAGCGGCCTGCATCTCCGTACCCCTCGAAAGTATTTACAAGGTCCTGGCGAAAGCGGTAATTGAAAAAAATGATCTTTCCTTTTACCGCATCATCCGGCAGCTTTTTAAATTCTTCAATGTCTTTTACCAAAACCACAGGCGCCTCCAACAGCTTGTTATCAGTACCTACCGTATTGCCTATAGCCAGTACATTCACTTCTTTAAAAGATTTGTCACCCGGATAGCGAAAAGCCAGTTTTTCCTGTCCGCGTATCCAGAAGGGAACATCTACGGGTTGCAACCATACTTTATCGGCCCCTGCTTCGGTCATCGCCTTTTCGCCCCATGTTACAGCTTTGGCAGCTTGTGGCGTGCCGCTCAGGCGGTTACCTATTTTTTTGCACAGGTAGCGCAGATTTTCGTAACAGGTACCATGCAGCATGATCTCGTCCGAGATATTACGCAGCATAACAGAGTCGCTTTGGGCATAGGATGCGGTGCCCATAAGCAGTAAGCAAGCCAGTAGTTTTGATTTCATCTTTTAAAAGTAAAAAAGCAATTGGAAAACGTCCGAAAATGAACAGGGTTATTTATGAAGGTAATTCTTACATTTGTTTGTACAATAATTGGATCAAAACACAATCAATCATTAAGACTACTATGAGGAAGCAAATAATACTGGCAGCAATGGGATCAGCCATCCTGTTTGCAGCATGTACTTCTAAAAAGGCCACCACCAGGAGCACTGAAGCCACTACCGGCGAAGTAAAAAAGAACTATACTGAGGCCGACCTGGCTGATGGTAAGGCGATATGGCAGGGGCATTGCAACAAATGCCATAAACTGTTTGAACCAACAGATTTTAATGTAAACAAATGGAACAAGGTGCTGCCAACCATGACAAAAAAGGCACACTTGACAGACGATGAAGCAGGTAAGGTTACCGCCTACCTGGTGAGCAACGCAAAACAAGGTTAGTTAATACACAGGGCGCCCATGAGGCGCCCTCATATTATCAAATTGTAATATCAACAAACCTTATCGCCTTATATCCTGTTATAAAAAGATAAAACGGATATTTGCAGCATGAAAATAGGTATTGTTTGTTACCCTACATTTGGTGGAAGCGGAGTGCTGGCGACAGAACTGGGCATGGCCCTTTCTGCCAAGGGGCATGAAGTACACTTTATTACCTACCAGCAACCGGTAAGGCTTAATTTCCACCCGAATATCTATTATCACGAGGTTACAGTACCTACCTATCCGTTATTTGATTTTCCGCCTTACGAAACAGCACTCACCAGCACTATGGTGAATGTGATCAATAATCACCACCTGGATCTGTTGCATGTGCACTATGCCATTCCACATGCCTCTGCTGCATACTTTGCCAGGCAGATATTAAGGAAGGCAGGCAAGGATATACCTTATATCACTACACTGCACGGTACAGATATCACATTGGTTGGTAAAGACCAGACATACGCGCCTGTAGTAACCTTCTCGATCAATGAATCGGATGCGATCACTGCAGTATCCAATAATTTGCGGGAAGAAACCTTCAGCCATTTTAAGATCGAAAAAGAGATTGTTGTTATCCCCAACTTTGTAGATACAGACCGCTTTCAGCATAGCAATAAAGAGCACTTTAAGAAAATGCTGGCCCCTAACGGCGAGCGTATACTGGCGCATGTTTCCAACTTCAGGAAAGTAAAAAGGGCAGAGGATGTAGTGAAGATGTTTGAGAAAGTACATGCCCAAATGCCAAGCAAACTATTGATGATAGGCGACGGCCCTGAGCGGCAGAATATAGAGGAGTATTGCCGCACACTGACGCAATGCAACGATATACGTTTCCTTGGTAAGCAGGAACAGGTAGATGAGATATTGAGCATAACTGACCTGTTTATATTACCATCGCAGTACGAAAGTTTTGGTTTAAGCGCACTGGAAGCGATGGCTTGCGGAGTACCCGTAATATCAACCAATGCAGGTGGCCTGCCTGAGATCAATGTACAGGGCGTAACAGGCTATATGAGTAATGTAGGTGATGTAGATGATATGGCAGAGAAAGCACTGCACATCCTTAGCAGTGATGATACTTTGAAAACATTTAAGACAGCGGCTATAAAACATGCGGAGAAGTATAGCCGTCAGCGCATCATCCCGCTGTACGAGCAGCTGTATGATAATGTATTAGCCAACTACCGTGCGGAAGTCAGCTAATACATCATTTTATCCTTCCTGTAGCGCTTCCCAGTATTCTGCAGCACGGCGTGTATGTGGTATCACAATGGTACCACCCACGATGTTTGCCACGGCAAACACTTCATATAATTCATCTGTAGTTACGCCCAGTTCATAACATTTACCCACATGGTATTTAATGCAATCATCGCAGCGGAGTACCATGCTGGCAACCAGGCCCAGTAATTCTTTTGTCTTTACCGGCAATGCTCCTTCCATATAGGTATTGGTATCCAGGTTGAACAGCCTGCCCAATACTTTATTTTGCTTGCCGAGGATCACCTCGTTCATCTTCGTGCGGTAATCATTAAAGTCTTCTACCAGCTTGTGCATATAAGATGTGGTTTGTAAGATTAATTAATACCCAGCAATTCTACATCAAATATCAACGTGCTGTTAGCGCCTATCTGTGCACTTACCTGGCGTTCTCCATAAGCAAGGTTTGCAGGGATGAAGAACCTGTATTTGCTGCCAACTGGCATTAATTGCAGGCCTTCTGTCCAGCCTTTAATTACCATGTTCAGCGGAAAGCTCGCAGGTTTGCCGCGCTGTACAGAGCTGTCGAAAACAGTGCCATCTATCAATGTGCCATGATAATGGCAGGTTACGGTGTTAAACGCAGTAGGTTTCTCACCATCACCCTGAACCAATACTTCGTATTGCAAACCGCTTGGTAATTCTGTAACACCATCGCGTTTACTGTTCTGTGCAAGAAATTCCTGTCCTGCTCTTAAATTAGCTTCGGCTTGTTCTGCCTTCTTCTTAAATAACATATCTGAAATGCCCATAGTCGTATAAATTAAGATGCCAAAGGTACATACATTGTATTATAAAGGTTCATTTAGGCCCCAGCTCTATTACCTCGCACTGGCGCATATCCTTGCCATCTACTATAAAGCGTATGATGGTACGTACTTTTTGCCAGCCTTGCCGGCCTGCAGCGCCGGGGTTCATATGCAGGCATCGAAGCTTATCGTCGTAAATAACCTTCAGTATGTGAGAATGCCCGGCAATAAATAACTGCGGAGTATCTTCCAGCAACAGTTTTCGCGATTGCGGGTTGTATTTGGGTGGATAGCCACCAATGTGCATCATCAGCACTTTTACCTCTTCACATTGCCAACGAAGTATCTCCGGGTATTCAAGCCTGATATCTTGTCCATCAATATTTCCATAAACACCTTTTAGTGGCTTGAAAGCCTTTAGCTTATTTGCGACCTCTGCATTTCCGAAATCGCCGGCATGCCATATTTCATCACACACATCAAAATGTTTAAACACTGCATCATCCAGCCAGCCATGAGTATCCGATATAAGCCCAATCCTTGTCATGCGGTAATATTAACACAAGCCTGAAAATTTTTTTGAGTTTTTTCTTGACTCTTACGTGGCGTGATACCCTTACTTTGTATCTGACAAGTATGGCTATGGATAAATTTTCAGTAAATCAATTGGCAAAAATAGCAGGTGTAAGCGTGCGCACCTTACACCATTATGATGAAATAGATCTGCTGAAACCGGCAATACGTACCGATGCGGGCTATAGGTATTATAGCAGGGAAGAGCTATTAAGGCTGCAGCAAATACTCTTTTACCGCGAGCTGGATATACCATTGGCCGACATCCGTGAGATACTGGATGACGAACAGTTTGATGTGCTGACCGCAATGGAATCGCACAGGAAAGAACTGCAAAAACGGATAACGCATTATGGTACGTTGCTGGAAACCATAGACCATACCATTGCTAACTTAAAAAACGAAAAAATGAACTACGAAGAAATGTATAAAGGCTTCTCCAAAGAGCAGGTAGAAGAATGGGAAAAAGAAGTAACTGAAAGATGGGGCGCAGATAAACTGGATGAGTCTAAGCGAAACATCATGGCCATGACCAAGGCGGAAGTAGCGAACCTGAAAGAAGAAGGTGAACAGATCAACCTTGCGCTGGTAAAGCTGATGGATAAAGACCCCGCAGATGCAGCTGTGCAGCAATTAGTGGCACGGCATTATGCCTGGATCAATAAGTTTTATGCCTGCCCCATAAAAATGTACCGTGGTATTGGGGATATGTATATAAATGATGAACGGTATCGTGCTACTTATGAGCAATATGCTAAGGAACTGCCTGGCTTTCTAAAGAAGGCCATGGATGTGTTTTGCGATCTGCACGAAGGACAATAATAAAAATAGCCTCCCGATAACAGGAGGCTATTCGTTTTATGTAAATTATAGGTGGTGCCTTATTCTTTCATCATTTCTTCTATCACTGCTGCAATATCTTCAGCATTTGGTTTAGAGAAATAATCACCGTCGGTAGCATAAGCAGGGCGGTGTGCCTGTGCACTGATAGTGCGTGGGGCTACATCCAGCCAGCGATAGCCGCCTTGTTTTTCCATTACCTGCTGGAACATATATGCTGATGCTCCACCCGGAACATCCTCATCTACAAACACAATGCGGTTTGTTTTCTTCAGGGATTCCAGTATCATATTATTGATGTCGAATGGTAAGAGCGTACGCACGTCTACCACTTCGCAGCTGATGCCAGCCGGTTGCAGGTAGTTAACGATCGCTTCTTCAATAACGCGCAGGGTGGAACCGTAAGACACGATCGTGATATCGCTGCCTTCACGTATTACTTCCGGTATGCCAAATGGTACGGTATAAGTATCGAGGTTGGCAGGAACGGTTTCCTTCAGGCGGTAACCATTCAAACATTCGATCACAATAGCAGGATCATCGCTTTGCAGCAAAGTATTGTACATGCCAGCAGCCTGTGTCATATTACGTGGCACACAGAGGTACATACCCCTGATGCTGTTCAGTATCATACCTATTGGTGAACCGCTATGCCAGATACCCTCCAGCCTGTGTCCGCGCGTACGCACAATGATCGGGCATTTCTGTCCGCCGCGGGTGCGGTAGAGCATAGTGGCCACGTCATCGCTTAGTGGTTGCAGTCCATATAGCAGGTAATCGAGATACTGGATCTCCGCTATCGGGCGCAGGCCGCGCATAGCCATACCGATGCCCTGGCCAATGATAGTAGCTTCGCGGATACCGGTATCAAATATCCTGTCTACACCATACTTTTCCTGCAGCCCTGCAAAGCCCTGGTTTACGTCGCCTATCTTACCGAGGTCTTCGCCGAAGGCAACAACCGCAGGGTTACTAGCAAACGTCAGGTCAAAGAACTTATTTAATATTTCATAACCATTCAGGCTCGGAGAGTCGGCAGTAAATACTGCGGGTACTTCCTTCACCTTCATGGCGCTGTATTTAGATTCTGAGTACAGGTGAGAAGAGAATTTCTCCCTGTTATCTTCCTTCAGGTTGCCGTAGAAATTGCGCAATGCCCTTACAGCTTCGCTGTTACCGTTTACAAGGTTCAGCACCTTACGTACTGTCTGCATCACATCTTTGCGGATGGGCTCTTTTATTGCTGTTAACTGGGCAACAAGACCGGCAATTGTTTGTGCATTGGCGCCGCCTTCATACACTACCTGGTTGCATAGCTGCGTAGCCTGCTGTATCTGCTGGCGGATAGGGGAAATAAAACCATCCCATGCGCGTTGTTTTGCATCGCGTGCCTGTTGCTTTGCGTCTTCTTCTATGCGTTGCAGTTCTGCATCGTTAGCGATCTCATTTTCCAGTATGAATTCACGAAGCTTAGCAATACAATCCCATTCTTTTTCCCATTCCAGCCTTTCCTTGCTTTTGTAGCGTTCATGAGAGCCGGAAGTAGAGTGGCCTTGCGGTTGTGTTACTTCCTGCACGTGAAATATAGCCGGGATCTGCGTTTCGCGCACACGGTTAATGCCTTTCTGGAATGTTTCCATCATGCCGGCATAGTCCCAGCCTTTTACTTTATAGATATTGATACCACCGGTGCTATCGTCCCATTGCATACCGGCAAGCGCATCAGATATAGAATTTTTAGTTGTCTGGTATTTGCGCGGTACGGATATACCATAGCCATCGTCCCAAACAAATACTGCAAGGGGTACTCGCAGCACACCTGCGGCATTCACTGTTTCCCAAAACAGGCCTTCAGATGTAGAGGCATCACCAATGGTACAGAACACTACTTCATTACCGTTACGGGTAAATTTCTCAAAACCCTGCTGCAGTTCCTGTATGTTACGGTAACATTTAGATGCAAAAGCGAGTCCTAATGCACGTACCATTTGGCCGGCAGTAGGAGATATATCGCTGGAAGAATGTACATCCTGTGTCAGGTCTATCCATTCGCCATTCGCATCCAGCCAGCGGGTACCGTAGTGGCCATTCATCATGCGGCCGCCCGTAGAAGGTTCCATTTCCAGGTCGGGGTTGGCATATAGCTGCGAAAAGAACTTTTCCATGTCGCTCATACCCGTTGCGAACATCATCGTCTGATCGCGGTAATAACCCGAACGTATATCGCCCGGCTGCATACACTTTGCTGCGGCCAACTGGGCCAGTTCTTTACCATCGCCGAAGATGCCGAATTTGGCCTTACCCGTCAGCACCTCGCGTCGGCCAATCAGGCTGGCCTCACGACTGGCAACGGCCAGGTGATAATCTTCCAGAACGCCCAGTTTGAATTCGTCAAATGACAACCTTGTATCCTGTGTTATAGTAACTTCCTGCAGCATAATACTATCGCTATAGTTTCAAAGAATCGCAAAGGTAATTTTTAATACTCTGGAAATTACAAAAAAGCTTGTCAAAATCCTATAATGTAGCTATCTTATGTGTATTAAATATTATCTGTTATCCTGCGCTGGTAATTTATGGTGGTCACTGCCTCTATATACATAGGATATTAGTCAAATAGACTACCTTGAAATCAAATAGAATCATTTAATAAGCTATTTAGTCTATATGTCTATTTACAGACGAATTTGTACCATCATATTTTTCGCTTTTATATCTGCAACATCTTCTGCGCAGGACAAAAAGGCTATGGCTTCGGAGATAGGCGAAAATGCCATGAAAATGCTCGAGGATGGAAAAATTGATGAGGCTATTGTGCAATTAACAAAGGCAGAAAAACTTGATCCTGCAGATTATCATTATCCCTATGAAATAGGATATGCCTACCAGATGAAGAATGACTACCCTAAGGCATTGGAAGAACTGAAAAAAGTGGTGAAATTTCGGGATGCCGATGATCTTTGTTACCAATTTCTTGGCAATTTATATGACCAGGCAGGAGATACTACGAAAGCATTTGCAGCCTATAAAGCAGGATTGAAAAAGTTTCCCAATTCAGGCAGGCTTTACATGGAGCAGGGCAATATTTATTTTACTCATCATGAATATGAAAAAGCAGTTTATTATTATGAGAATGGAATAGATAAGGACCCAACCTTCTCTTCGAATTATTACAGGGCTGCGATCATATTCCTGGATGGTGATGAAAAAGTTTGGGGGATGCTGTATGGTGAGCTTTTCATAAACCTGGAACGTAATACAGACAGGACAAGAAGCATGAGTAAGCTGCTGTATGATAATTATCAATCTCAGGTAAAAAAGGTGAACGATACGGCCATGTCCATCAGTTTTTCTAAAGTAAATACTGTCTACGTAGACAAAAACGGCAAGGCTGGGAATTTACCTTTTGGAGTAACTGTATATGAGCCTCTGATGTTAACGGGTTTTGCGATGGCCGATGCTATAGATATGGAAGCCATGTGCAAAGCAAGAAAAACTTTTATTGATGAATTCTATAAAGGAGAATACGCCCAGAAGTACCCGAATGTATTATTTGAATATGAAAAGAGAATGAGCGACCTCGGGTATTCAGACGCTTATAATCACTGGATTCTTCTCCAGGGTGATGTAACCGCTTTTGATGCCTGGAAAGCCACACATACTAAGGAATACAATGCCTTTACACAATGGTTTGTGAAAAATCCGCTTATACTAACAGATCAGGAACATTTTGTGCGTATGCAGTATCACTAATTCAGTGAGTGGATCGAAAATTTGGGCTCTATATGCGCCGTCATTCGCTGCTCTTCGATAGTTTTTTCCCACATGTCGCAATCGATAACTGTAAACCGTACTACCTGGTATTGCAGGTAAGTGATGGCGAGTATATTGTGATCTACAAATTCTGATTCGTGGGCAATGCTGTTGACCGTATCAAGGTCAATATCTACTTCAGGCTCTTCATTACCATTGCAGATAAATATCAGCCGCCTGCTAGAGACGATAAGGCGTCCATTGCAACGTTTACTGCCTTCAACAAGCATAGAGGCAGGCTCGTTGCGTGCTATTACTTCTCTCTCCAATAATTGCTCCAGGTATTTGTTCATACCGCCAGGTTTTAGAGTCAAAAAAATCAACCTAGTCTATGCCGCTCTTTTCTTTCACGTATCCGCTATTGGTAAATCCGGGCTTCAGCAACCGTACCATTTGTAAAATTACGGAAAGTAATATTAAACCCATGCCCCAAAAGAACCCGGGATGTAATTCTTTGTTTTCGTTAAAAAATACAAAAGCCAGCAGGATGCCATAAACAGGTTCCAGGTTTACGCTCAGCGTTGCGGTAAAGCTGCTAATATGCTTTAAGGCATTTAAAGCAAGCGATTGCGCCCAGACCGTGCAGCACAGGCTTAATACTACCAGCCATATCCAGTCCATATTAGTGGGTAATATGGCGGTTTGCGGCTGATAATACAATTGCAGCGGTAATAGCAAGGTGATCAGCAACCAGCCGGTGCCCATTTCGTAAAATACCATCAGCCTTGCCGGGTATTTATTGGCAATGCGTTTATTAAGTACCGTGAAAACCGAGCTAAGGACGGCGGCAATTACGCCAAATAGTATGCCCAGCCCATAAAACTCCTGGAAGCGATAAATAAGATACACCCCCGCTAGCGCCATGGCGCCTATAAGCAGTTCTTTATAATCGTAGCGGCTTTTATTCACCAAGGGGTCGAGCAGTGAAGTAAAGATGCTGGCTGTGGAAAGGCATACCAAAGCGATAGACGCGTTGGCAAACTTAATAGCTCCATAAAAAGCCACCCAGTGGATGCCCATCAGGCAGCCTATGAGCGCCAGCTGGCCCAGGTCGCGGCGTTTTATAGGCATCCACTGCTTGCGGTAATAGAGGATCCCTGCCATGAAAATTGCAGTCATCAGCATCCGGTACCATACCAGCACGGGGGCGGTAAGGGTTATGGCCCTGCCGAGCACCCCGGTAAATCCCCAGAGGAGCACGGCCAGATGTATTTGCAGGAGTGCTTTTTTCATTTAAAAAGGTGGGTGCAAACTTATGGTAATTTGATTTGTTGGAAGGTGCTAATATTTTGCCGGGGGCACAGAAAAAAAATGGGTTTGCATCATATCAAATTATTACTTTTGTGTACTCAAAAATCATTACCCACCTCGCTTCATAGGATAAATGAACAATACGTATACCGATCTCGTAAAACAGACATTCGATTTTCCGCAGGAAGGATTTACAGTAGATGATAACAACCTGTTTTTTAACGGCCTGGATGTAAGGGCTCTGATTGATAAATATGGTACGCCCTTTAAGCTGACGTTTTTGCCAAAGATCGGTATGCAGATCAATAAGGCTAAAAAGATGTTTAACGATGCCATCAAAAAACATAAGTATGATGGTCAGTACTTCTATTGCTATTGTACCAAGAGCTCTCATTTCTCTTTTATGGTAGAGGAGACGCTGAAGCACGATGTGCATATAGAAACATCTTTTGCTTATGATATTGAGATCATCAAGCAATTATATAAGCGCCGGAAGATCAACAAAGACAAGATCATTATCTGCAATGGTTTTAAAACCAAAGCATATACGCGTAGCATTGCACGCCTCATCAACGATGGCTTTAAAAATGTGATCCCTGTACTGGATAACAAGAATGAGTTTGAAGATTACAAACGCCTGATACGTGCCAAAGACCCGGTGAACATTGGCCTGCGTATAGCGAGTGAAGAGGAGCCTACGTTTGATTTCTATACATCTCGCCTGGGTATCCGCAGTAAAGACGTACTGGAGTTTTATGTAGATAAGATAAAAGGCAATGACAAGTTTCAGCTGAAAATGCTGCACTTCTTTATGAACAAGGGTATCAAGGATGATATCTATTACTGGAGTGAGCTGAACAAGGTTGTAAACCTGTATTGCCAGTTGAAGAAGATTTGTCCTGAGCTGGATGGGCTTAATATTGGTGGTGGTTTCCCTATCAAGCACTCTCTTGGCTTTGATTACGATTACAACTACATGGCCAATGAGATCATTTCGAACATCAAGAAAGTGTGTAAGAAAAATAAGGTAGATGTGCCGAATATCTATACAGAGTTTGGCTCGTTTACCGTAGGTGAGAGTGGCGCGGTAATATACAGTGTGCTGGATGACAAGCAGCAGAACGATCGCGAGATTTGGTATATGATCGATAGCTCTTTCATTACTACATTGCCCGATACCTGGGGTATTGGCGAAAAATTCCTGATGCTGCCGATCAA
Source organism: Bacteroidota bacterium (assembly GCA_018267955.1). Classification (GTDB taxonomy): domain Bacteria; phylum Bacteroidota; class Bacteroidia; order Chitinophagales; family Chitinophagaceae; genus Polluticoccus. The sequence goes on along the minus strand of JAFDXL010000009.1, from coordinate 468,549 downwards.
TAAATGGGATAAGGAATACCAGGAAGTGCATCTTGGCGGACTTACCTGCGATAGCCATGACTTCTATACCTCAGAGGAGCATATCAATGCGGTGTTCCTGCCTAAGATAGACAAGGAAAAAGGGGCTGAACCGCTTTATATTGGTTTCTTCCATACAGGTGCCTACCAGGATCAGCTTGCCGGTTATGGTGGTATTAAACACTGTATGATACCATCTCCTAAGCACGTGGTTGTTGAATATAACAAAGAAGGAAAGCTGGAAGACTGGCTGTATGCCAAAGAGCAATCGGCCCAAAGCATGCTGAAAATACTGGGCTATATCAAATAGGATCAGATAAGCGCATAAAAGTAAAAAGCATCTCTGCGACAAGAGATGCTTTATTTTTTTTCTGATGATCAACGGTTAAGAGAAGAGAGGTATATTTTGTTTGCGATATAAAGATACAAACACAACTAGTGATAATTTGGTGATGATAATCAATCAGTTACATGATTTTTATCAGGAAATGAGCGGCAGCAAAAAAGGCAGCCATTAAGGCTACCTTACAATAATAGTTGTAATGAATTCTATTATTGTACTATAAATTGCTTTAATGCTTGCTCGCTATGGCCTTGTAGTTTAAGGATATAGCTGCCAGGATGCAAGTTGCCAACGTTGATACTGTGCGTATAAATACTACATGAAGGTTCGTCCCAGCATTGGATTGTGCGACCCTGCATGTCATAAATAATAACACGAAAACTTTGGGGTGTTTCCCATTTTGCATAAATATTCATGATTTCACCCGATGCAGGCAGGGGGAATAAGTTTACATCAACTCTATTGCTGGCAATGGTTCTAACACTTTCTGTAGAATCGATGACCTTAAAATAATATCTCACTTTGACGCTGGCTGCATCATATTGCCAGCCGGTACCTGAACTATCTCCTGAGAGTATGGTTAATTCTGTCTGGTTGCCATATTGATCGTAGGTTATATCAAACTTTGAGGTGTTTCGCCACTTATTCCTTAATGTATGGTCTTCCTGTGTATATTTTATAATATTATTAGCAGTGTCATATATGTATGTCAGGCGAAAAACTGAGTCTCTATGGGCGTTATTATTTATTTCGAGTCTTGTTTCCAGGAGATGATTACTGTTGTATGTGTATATATTTCCACCACCAAATTTTGACCAGTTGTTTGTTGAAGAATCCCAGCCATAACTAATTGCACTGTCCAGAAGTGTACCAGTATAGCCATAAATCATCTTTGAGTATTTCATCCAGGCACCATTATAGAAATATTCCTGCAACGTTTCTGTTAGATTGCCATTGTTGTATGTATTGATACTCTTTGCTGATGCAAGCCATTGGTTGTTTATATTATCCCATATATAAGACCGTTTTTCCTGTAATTGTCCGGATAGGTCGTAAATAAAGCTGTCAACCGTATAATATCTCCAGGTATTAGATGTCGTATTCCAGTTTTCGAAAGAATAGCTGAGAATACTGTGAGCAGTATTATAGTTTTTTACTTCACGTGTGTATGGAACCCAATTTTTGTTTTGGTATTTATATTTTACAATGCTGGCAGTATCATTGTTAGCGGTATATGTAAATTCAACTTTACTGATGCTGTCGAAAGTGTTTTGGTATATTACCAATCCTTGTATTACATTATCTTTTTTATCAAAAGACTGCAGAGTAATAGTGTTGCCTTCTGTGGTCGATTGTCTTATTTGCTGGTCAAATTTTAGGTTGATATAATTACTAAAAGGTATTATTTCGCCTGGCCTTGCTCCCGAATATTTATATACCGCAGAATCGGTAAGCCGTGTGAAAAGCGGATTGTTTGGGTTGTAATCGTGATAGTAAACTGAGAAACCAATACATCTGGTAAGCGTTTTTTGGGCTAAAGCGGAGCATGCTATCAGAATTAACAATGCCGTGATTAATTTTTTCATAAAATGGGGAGGTATTTATGCTCAAATATATGCCAATCTTCCAACGGGTTTACTTGGTAATAAGTTTTATGGAAATTATTCGCTATAAAAAAGGCAGCCATTAAGGCTGCCTTAAACCAAACTCACACTTATCCATTCCTCAACTCATACACACATTCAACACATCCAGTGCTTACGCAACTGAAATTTCTTTGGTTGTTTTTTCTGCAACTTCCTTTTTAGGCACATTCAGGTACAGGATGCCATCAGTGTACCGGGCGCTGATGCCTTCGGCATTTACCTTATCAGTCAGCGTGAAACTGCGCTTGAATGAACGGAAACGGTATTCGTTCCTGATCCATTTATCGCTTGTTTCTTTGTTTTCTTCTTTTTGCTCAAAAGAGATCTTCAGGTTGTTGTCGTCAACGGTAATCTTGAAGTCTTCTTTATTAAGGCCAGGTGCCACCACCTGTACTTCATAGGCAGTTTCTGTTTCTTTGATGTTTACAGGGGCTGTTATATTGCTCCAGTTATCGTCATAAAACATTTTGTTCATGTCTTTTACAAGGCCGCCAAATGTGTGAGGCATCATTCCGTAAGCTTTTCTGTAGTTGTACATAGTTGTATTCTTTTTAAGTTTTTTCTGAATTATTTATTCAGGAATACCTATACAAACGGAGTACCACTTGAATTTAAAAGACAAAATGTCTGCTATTTGTTGATTAAGGTGACAAAATGTCTATTTAACGCAGCCTAAATGTCGAGAAACGGACAAAAAATAGCAATGAAGGGGTAGGAATAACAAAAATCACTATCAAAAACCGGGTGATATAACTGAAAAAATAATTTTCATTTACAAAACCTTTTTCAGATATTTGTTCTACTTACGATGGGTTAGTAAGTACAGTCCAATCCCGATGTACGTCTGTATATCGGGATATTTTTTGCCTATTACTTACAACGTTCTTTTAGATAGTCATCTACATTGCTGAACAGGAATTCCGGGTATTCATTGCTAAACTTCATCTTAACAAAGCCGCCTAATAATGGGCGAGCGGCCGGTTGTTTTAGTTCTGCTGTGCTAATAGCCTGCAGATCGTATTCAGCATCCGGGAAGTATTTCAACACCCGCATAGCCAGTTCTACACGATTCAGGTAGTCTGTGCTCGCTACGTGGTAGATGCCGGATTTATTATCTCTCAGTAATACAAACATAGCACGGGCTATATCCCAGGCATTGGCAGGTGATGCATATTGATCGTAGGGAAGCTTTAGTGTGAGTTTCTGCTTGTTCTTGCATTGATCTATGATGCGTGCTATAAAGTTTTTACCGCGCGCTTCATCGCCGTACACATTAGTGATGCGCAATACCAGTGTGCCGGGTATTTCTTTAAGCGACATTTGCTCCGCTTCCAGCTTATGCCTTGCATATACGCTCAGCGGGTTAACCGGTGCATCCTCGGTATAAGGGCCTTTTACACCGTCGAATACATAGTCTGTAGATATGTATACAAAGCGTGCATTGCATTGTTTTGCAAGCGCTATAAGATTGATGGTGCTTTGTACCGTTTGCTGATAGCTCTGGTCAGGATTCAATTCGCAATTATCTACATGCGTCATAGCGCCACAGTGTACGATCACATCCGGCTTCCATGCCGGTACATCAAAGTTTCTTTCATCAGCAGGTTGCAGGGTATTATAATAAACTGTCCCCGGCAGTTCGTAAGAGAAATAAGAGCCGGTGACGTCCCACCCCTGTTCTGTAAAATGCTTCATACAATTGCTGCCAACCAGGCCCGAAGCCCCTGCGATAAATACTTTCATATTGATGTAAAAAAAACTGAAGGCTAAAAATAGTTTGATAAACGGTAATCAAAAAATAAAAGCTATCCCAAAGGATAGCTTTTATAGTTATGTAGCATACAACAATTAAGCTGTTACTTCTGATTGCATGATTGCGCTCTTGATGTCAGGCATCTCCTGTGGATACAATTTTTGATCTATTTTATCGCGTAGTTCACTGAATGCTTTCAATGTCAGGTCGATATCTTCGTCTGTATGCGAAGCTGTTGGTATCAGGCGCAGGATGATCTGCCCTTTAGGAATAACAGGATATACCACTACCGAGCAGAAGATGTTGTAGTTCTCGCGCATATCGTATATCAGCTGTGTAGCATCAAACAAGCCACCCTTCATGTGCACCGGTGTAACAGGAGTGTTTGTGGTGCCAATTTCAAAACCGCGCTCACGCAAACCATTTTGCAGGCGATTTACATTATGCCATAGTTTCTCCTTCAGCTCGGGATTGCTCTTCAGCAGATCAAGGCGTTTTTGGTTGCCCACCACTATTGCCATAGGCAATGATTTGGCAAACACCTGTGAACGCATATTATAGCGGAGGAATGTTAATACTTTTTTATCGGCGGCAATGAAACCACCAATGCTAGCCATAGATTTGGCGAAGGTAGAGAAGTACACATCGATCGCATCCATGCAACCTTGCTCTTCACCTATACCTGCACCTTTTTTGCCCATAGTACCGAAACCGTGCGCGTCATCCACAAACAGGCGGAATTCGTATTTATCTTTCAGCGCAGCAATTTCTTTGATGCGGCCCTGGTTGCCACTCATGCCAAACACACCTTCTGTGATAACAAGGATACCACCACCGGTTTGCGCTGCCATTTCGGTAGCACGCTGCAATTGCTTTTCGCAATCTTCCACGTTATTGTGCTTGTACACATAACGGTGGCCGGGGTGCATACGCAGGCCATCTATGATACAAGCATGAGATTCTGCATCGTAAACAATCACATCGCGGCGGCTGCAAAGGCTGTCTATAGCAGATACCATACCCTGGTAACCGTAGTTAAACAGCATAGCATCTTCCTTGCCAACGAACTCAGCCAGGTCTTTTTCCAGTTTTTCGTGATTATTAGAGTTGCCACTCATCATACGCGCGCCCATCGGGTATGCCAGGCCATATTTTTCAGCAGCTTCCTTATCAGCCTTGCGCACTTCCGGGTGGTTTGCTAAACCCAGGTAGTTGTTCAGGCTCCACACGATGCGTTCCCTGCCATTGAATTTCATACGATTGCCTATCTCACCTTCCAGTTTAGGAAATGCGAAATATCCTGGCGCTTTTTCAGCATAGTCACCAATTGGTCCTAACTTACTCTCAAACTTGGCAAATAAATCCATAATATTCTTGAACTGATTTTATGTAATGATGGTATTGTAATAACGGTGCAAAATTAATGAAAATATCACTGTGGTGATATGGCATTTATATGCAATTTTGCAGCCATTAATGCCATCTCAATGAGAAAACTGCTTATAGTTGCGTCTTTTTTATTATTTGTATTAAAGCTGGATGCACAACAAGGTCAACATATCTCCAGGCCTAAACTGGTAGTAGGCATAGTGGTTGACCAGATGCGATGGGATTATCTGTATCGCTATTACGATCGCTACAGTGAGGATGGTTTTAAACGAATGATGAATGAAGGTTACAGTTGCCAGAATGCCTTTATCAATTACCTGCCGAGTTTTACTGCGCCAGGCCACACTTGTATCTATACGGGTAGTGTTCCCTCGATTCATGGTATCGTTGCAAACGATTGGATGGATAACAGATCAGGGAAAGGGGTTTATTGTACCGAAGACGAAACTGTAACTGCTGTAGCTGGTAGCTATAAAGCAGGGCAGATGAGTCCGCGTAACTTGTTTACTACTACCGTTACAGATGAACTGCGATTGGCTACCAATATGCGCTCTAAAGTGTATGGTATTTCTATCAAGGACAGGGGCGCTATACTACCGGCCGGACATTTGGCCAATGGCGCTTTCTGGTTTGATGATAGCACAGGTAATTTCATGAGCAGCAGTTACTATGGAAGTAGTTTGCCGGAATGGATGGTGAAATTCAACAACAAACGATGGGCAGATAGTTTCGTCAATAGCACATGGGTTACTTTGTACGATAAGGATAGTTATGTGCAAAGCCTGCCAGACAAGAATATATTCGAAGGGCCTATTAAAGGAGAGAATAACGTCACGTTTCCCCATTCAGTAGCAGGTGCTCAGAAAAATTATTACAGGCTCAGATATCTGCCAACTGCAAATACGATGCTTGTCAAAGCCGCTAAAGCATGTATTGCAGGTGCGGAAATGGGGCAGGGTAGTGAAACAGATTTCCTATGTATTAGTTTTTCGTCAACAGACTATGTAGGCCACGCATTTACTCCTAACTCCATTGAAGCAGAAGATATGTTCCTGAGGCTGGATAAAGAGATAGCTTCTTTGCTGAGATACCTGGACAGGCATGTGGGAGCGGGTAATTATACAATATTCCTGACCGCAGACCACGGCGCAGCGCATAATGCTGATTACATGCAAAGCATTAAACTGCCTGCCGGAAACCGTATGGAAGGAGATGCTTTTACATCGCTCAACAAATGGCTGAAAGAGAAAACGGGTAAAGACAGCCTGGTAAAAGATCTTAGCAATTACCAGGTGTATCTGAATGACCGCAATATTGATAAATACAAAATGGATCGTGAAGCTGTAAAACGCCTTGTGACAGAATGGTTTGAACAGCAGGATGGGGTGGCTTATGTAATAGACCTGGAACACATATCCAATAGCACAGCGCCTGCAAATGTCTGCAAGATGGCAATGAATGGCTATAACAGGTTGCGTAGCGGCTGCCTGCAGGTGATATTACAACCCGGGTGGTATAGCGGTTATGGCCCTACCGGCACCACGCATGGTACATGGAATCCCTATGATACCCATATACCACTGTTGTGGTATGGCTGGGGCATACGCCATGGAGAGGACTTTAAGAGAGTAAATATGACCGATATATCCGCAACGCTTGCAGCTATGTTGCATATACAAATGCCCAATGGCTGCATTGGCAAGCCAATAAAGGAACTGATGAAAAAATAGGGGGTTAGCCTTTGTTCTTGTTCAAATCTACATATCCCGCACCTGCAAATCTTTGCGACCAGTAGCCTTCTTTAAGGCTGCTGATCATCACGCCGCTGGTAGATGCATGTACGAAATAGCTGTTCATCAGGTACACGCCCACATGGGTGATATGCTTGCCCCGCGTACGGAAAAAAACAAGATCGCCTTCATGCAGCTCTGTTTTATGCCAAACGTAGGTAACAGAGTTATACTGATCGAAAGAGGTACGTACCAGGTCTATATTGAATACGTTGCCATACAGTTGCTGTACGAATGCAGAGCAGTCTATGCCCGATTTGTCATTACCGCCAAGGCGATAACGCACACCATACCAGTCATCAATAAAAGAGTATAGTTTCAGGCTTCTGATATAGTCGGGCGCTACATTCATCATCTCAGAATATTTCTGCTGTATGTAGCTGTTTAAGATAGATTCTTTCTTTTTCCTGCGGTGGGTATCTTCTGTTAAGGCCACCTTACCGCCGGAGATATTGGTGTGAACATTGGTGCTGCAACCCTTAATGGTTACATCATCAAGGAATTCAGTTTTACATTTTGTGTTTTTTCTGTTGGTTGCCTGCATCAGCTCTTCGCTGCTGGTACAACCCCCAAGGGAACCTAAGGCTGCTATGCTTATGCCAAGGCATACAGTCTTCAATAATCTCATCCACCTCTGTTTTGATTGTAGCAAAAATAAAGGAAAAAAAATGTAAAAGCCATACCTGTGGCTTATTTAAATAAAAACGGAGCGCCGTTATATGCGCTCCGCCTGTTATATTTCATACGTATTATCTTACAAAGCAACCAGGTGTATATCATATACCACGGTTTCGTTATCTACTCTTTGAGATGTGCGCACGTCCAGCGAACTGTAGTCCATATTGGTGATTTGCCATTCGGGGTTATAACCGTCTTTGCCAAAGTTTTTGATGTATATGATCCTTTGATCACCTGTAATAGACCATGTAAAGTATGTAGCTGTAGGTATAGGTGCACCCGTGCTATCCGTTCCGCTGTTAGATATAGCGAAGCAGTTATTGTTGCCTTCTTCCCAACGGCCGTTGCCTGATGTTTCGAAAACGAAATAATTGTCTTTTTCGCAGGATTTTATGTCAACATAAGAGTTGTTAGCTTTCTTTGAAGTGATTTGCCAGTGGCGGCTGGTAAGGATCTCGTCCCTGTTTCCAATGTTCCCGTTGATGTTGTTCTTTTTACTGCAGGCAGAAAAAGCTACCATGCCCAGGATGCTGATGAATAGAATGTTTTTCATTGTTGTAGTTCTTTATTTTTCGATGGTAAAATTATAGTGCAATGAATATGTTTTGTTGTTATCGGTTTGTTTTCTATCAGTTAATAAGATGTTAGTAATGTTATAACAAAGATGAAGCCACGTTTCATATCCCTGATTTTTTTGGGATGTGTAACGTGGCTCTCTTCCTAAATTGTATCGCTCTAAGCGATAAATCTATATGTTGTTGTAGCGAGGACAGGGATCGAACCTGTGACCTTCGGGTTATGAGCCCGACGAGCTACCGCTGCTCTACCTCGCGATGTGGGGTGCAAAGATAGGATAACAATATTAATCTGCAAACAAAGTTTTGAATTTATTTCCTTGTCATACTTTTGTGTATCATATGCAAGAGCAATTTCAGTCGGGTTTTGTAAACATTTTTGGTGCGCCTAATGCCGGTAAGTCAACTTTACTTAATGCATTACTTGGTGAGCAGTTGGTGATTACATCTGCAAAAGTGCAAACCACGCGCCACAGAATATTAGGGATACTTAATGAACCAAACTACCAGGTAATTTTTTCTGACACACCGGGAATTATTGAACCGAAGTATAAACTGCATCAAAAAATGATGCTGCATGTAAAAAGTGCACTCGAAGATGCCGACGTAGCAATACTTGTGCATGATATAACGCTGCCTATGGAGGAGTTTGAGGCGATACATGATATGCTTAAGCTGAAAGTGCCTGTAATACTGCTGCTGAATAAAAAGGATCTTGTTAAAGACAAGGGCAGCGTTGACGGGATCATAAAGCAATACAAAGAAAAGTTTAAGATACAGGATGTATTAGCGGTATCTGCTAAGAGTGGTAAGGATATTGATAAGATCATGCCTGCTATTCTTAAATACCTGCCGGAAGGGATGCCTTATTATCCGGAAGATCATATATCAGACAGGCCCGTTCGCTTTTTTGTAAGCGAGCTGATACGCAAACAGATCTATGACCTGTACCAGGAAGAAATTCCATACCATACAGCAGTGCTGATACAGTCGTTTGAGGAGAAGCCGAATATCAATGTTATTAAAGCAGACATCATCGTTACCCGCGAAACGCAAAAAGTAATACTGATAGGTAAGGGTGGCAGCATGATAAAGCAGCTAGGTATCAACGCCCGTAAAGCAATTGAAGAGTTTGTGCAGGGTAAGGTGCACCTGGAGTTGTTTGTGAAAGTGCGGCCTAAATGGCGCGATAACGAGAACTACCTGAAAGAATATGGATACAATTCCTAACAGGGAGCCTTTCATACAGCCTCTCCATCCTGATTGGTATCGTCCTTATGTCGCGGCCTTAGACATGCTTCGGCTCGATGTAGTACATCCTGTAGTTTCCGGCAATAAATGGTATAAGCTGAAGCACAACCTGCAACATGCTATTGAAGAAGGGTATAAGTCAGTGCTGACATTTGGCGGGGCATATTCTAACCACCTGGTAGCAGCAGCGGCTGCGGCAAAGCAATATGGGTTGAGGTCTATAGGTATTGTAAGAGGCACCTATGCACAAAAAAGCATCACACCTACTTTGCAGGATTGTGTGGCGTATGGTATGGAGTTACAGTTCGTCAGCAGGGAAGAATATGCAATGAAAGAGGAGGGGGACTACCTTTTACAACTGAGCCAGCAATTTGATCTGCCATACATAATACCGGAAGGTGGGGCGAATGAGAATGGTCGTATTGGCTGCGAAGAGATCGCTTCTTTTATTGATGACAAATACACGCATATTTGCCTTGCCGTAGGCACGGGAACCAGTTTTTGCGGGGTGGCTAATGCATTACCTGCTGATACGAGTGTTTATGGGTATGCACCTATGAAAGGCGGCGATTATCTGAATGAGATAATAGATATCTATTTAGAAGCAGATAAACGAGCTAACAAAAAGATATACGCAGATTGGCACTTCGGTGGCTTTGGCAAGTGGACAGATGAATTGATCGGGTTCATGAACGAGTTTTATCGTACGAATGAAATACCATTGGATATGGTGTACACAGGTAAGATGATGGCCGGCATTCAGCAGCAGCTTCAGCAACAGGTTTTCCCGGCTGATGCCCGCATATTATGCATCCATACAGGTGGCCTGCAGGGGAATGTTTCTATACAACAAAGCCTCATTTATTAATACTATCTTAGCCCGATGGCAGAAATACACGCACCGGCAAAAAAGAACCGCCTGACATTATATATTCTCATTGCACTCATTTTGGGTATAGGCCTTGGGTTTATGCTCAACAGTAGCTATGTGTCTGCCGAAAATCAAAGGATTGCCACTGCAGAGGTGACCATAAAGTCTTTGCAAAATCAATTAACAACGCTTCACGATACTACTTTCCCTGCATATCATTCACTGAAGGCAGAGGTAGAATCGTTATCTAAATCTAAGTCGGCAGCAATAATTGCCCGGGACGATAAGCTGGAACCCTTCTCCTTGCTTGCTGATATTTTCCTTAGGCTCATAAAGATGATCGTAGCGCCATTGGTATTTACTACACTGGTTGTTGGGGTTGCAAAACTCGGTGATATTAAATCCGTAGGGCGCATTGGCGGTAAAACATTGCTATGGTTTTTCAGCGCATCCTTTGCCAGCCTTTTTTTGGGTATGATGCTGGTAAATTTCTTTAAACCTGGTGTAGCCATGCATTTGCCATTGCCGGATGCAGCAGTAGATACAGGTATTAAAAAGACGGCCCTGACGCTTAGAGAGTTCTTATACCATGTATTCCCCAGCAGTGTATTTGAATCTATGGCGAAGAATGAGATTTTGCAAATCGTAGTGTTTGCCTTATTCTTTGGCGTAGCCACCGCTGCAATAGGGGAGAAGGGCGAGATCGTCATCAAAGCCATGGATGCTATTGCGCACGTGATATTGAAAATAACCGGCTATGTGATGAAGGCGGCACCCGTTGCAGTATTCGGCGCTATGACGGCAATAATAGCCAAGCAAGGCCTGGGCATTCTTTCTACCTATTCTATTTTCATTAGCGAATTTTATTTTGGCTTGCTTCTTTTATGGGTCGTATTGTTATTGGCGGGCAGTTTATTTGTCAGGAAGCGAATATTTACATTACTCAGGCATATTAAAGAACCGACCTTGCTGGCGTTCAGTACCAGCAGCAGCGAGGCAGCATTCCCTAAAACAATGATGGAGCTGGAACGGTTTGGCTGTAATGATCGCATTGTGAGCTTTGTGCTGCCATTAGGGTATTCCTTCAATCTTGATGGCTCTATGATGTATATGACCTTTGCATCTATGTTCATAGCGCAGGCATACGGCATACACCTTGATCCTGGCACGGAACTGAGTATGCTACTGGTATTGATGCTTACCAGCAAAGGCATCGCAGGTGTTCCAAGAGCATCGCTAGTGGTAATAGCAGGTACCCTGGCTACTTTTAACATACCCGAGGCCGGGCTGGCGCTGTTATTGGGCATAGATCCGTTGCTGGATATGGGCCGCAGCGCTACCAACGTAATAGGTAACAGCGTAGCCACCGTGGCCGTGAGCAAATGGGAAAACTCATTAAATGGATAGAATTGGGTTAAATTCTTTATTTTCACGCCGCTAAAAAACCATAATGCACAATATCATAGAGCTTTTAAAGCAACTGACGAACGCAGACAAGTTGAAGGAACTGGTGAAGGACTACGGTGGCCTTTACCTGGTGGCTCTGATCATCTTTGCGGAGACTGGTTTGTTCGTTGGTTTTTTCCTTCCGGGAGATTCTTTGCTATTTGTTGCAGGCCTGATGATCGCAGACTCGGGCAATCCATTTCCTAATGATTTTGCAAACCTAAGCTACTGGATAGCAATATTCAGTATAGCAGGTGTTGTAGGTAATATGGTTGGGTATTGGTTTGGTAAAAAAACCGGCCCGATCCTGTTCGAAAAACGTGATACTTTATTGTTTAAAAGAAAACACGTATTGCAGGCAAAAGAATTCTATGATAAACGCGGCGGTAGTGCCATTATACTGGCTCGCTTCCTTCCTATTGTGCGCACATTTGCTCCTATCGTTGCAGGTATCGTGCGTATGGACCGGAGAAAGTTCTTTTCATTTAATATCATCGGTAGCGTGGCCTGGATCATGAGTATGACCCTTTCAGGTTACTTCCTTGGTAAGAACGAATGGGTACATCATAATTTTGAAAAAATAGTAATTGGCCTGATCATAGTTACAACCGCACCGGTAATTTTCAAAATGTTCTTCGGTAAGAAGAAACCGGCTGAAGCTGAAAAATAAAACTGTATTTTGTGCGCACTACGCCAAATGTATTATGCACGAAAACAAGTCGCTTTCTATTGTAAGCATACCCGTAATTGTAGCTGCCCTCGGTTATTTTGTAGATATCTACGACCTTCTTCTTTTTAGTATAGTTCGTGTTAAAAGCCTCAAAAGCCTGGGGCTGACAGATGAGCTTATTTCCAGCGATGGTATGCGCATCATCAGTGTGCAGATGTGGGGCCTGCTGATAGGTGGTATCATCTGGGGGATGCTGGGTGATAAAAAAGGAAGGCTAAGTGTATTATTTGGTTCCATTCTTCTTTATTCCATTGCCAATATAGCCAATGGTTTTGTCGTAAATGTAGATCAATACGCTATCTGCCGTTTCATTGCAGGTATTGGCCTTGCGGGCGAATTAGGTGCTGGTATTACATTGGTGAGCGAACTGATATCAAAAGAAAAGCGTGGTATGGCTACGTCAGTAGTAGCCGGCGTGGGGCTAATGGGGGCAGTGCTCGCTTATTTTATATCACAGTCGTTCGACTGGCGTATTTGCTATTATATCGGTGGCGGATTGGGGCTGGTATTGCTTGCATTGCGCATTAGTGTATATGAATCAGGTATGTTTAAAAACATACAACATGCAGAGGTTAGCAAAGGCAACTTCCTGATGTTCTTTACCAATGGACAAAGATTTAAAAAATACCTGCTGGCCATACTGATAGGGTTACCTACATGGTATGTAATAGGAATCCTGGTTACCTTCTCCAAAGAGTTTGGTAAAGCCTTTGGCATTGCAGAAGATATCAACCCGGGCAAAGCGGTGATGCTTTCCTACGTAGCCATATCCATCGCTGATCTTGCTATAGGCTTCCTGAGCCAGGCATTAAAGAGTCGTAAAAAAGCCTTATATATCTTTTATGCTATCACCATAGTAGGCATAGTGCTATATTTCCGGCAGGATGGAGGATCAGCAACCCAAATGTATGCTATATGTGCCCTGGTGGGCTTTGGCACGGGTTTCTGGGCAATATTTGTAACGATGGCAGCAGAGCATTTTGGTACCAACCTGCGAGCTACCGCCGCTACTACGGTGCCTAATATGGTGCGTGGTTCGCTACCCATCATGGTATGGGGATTTAAAATACTACAACCCGGCTATGGCTATATCACCGCGGGTATCATTACCGGTGTTATCGTGATGATCATTAGTTCTATTGCCGCGGTAATGACGGAAGAAACCTTTGGCAAAGACCTGAACTTTTTAGAACACTGATACATAAAAATAATAGCCGGCATTAGCCGGCTATTATTTTTTATGTATAGTTCCTGCTTATGCAAGCGGAGCATCTGCATATACTTTTATCTCATTATAAAGCGTATCACGTTCTACAGGTACGCGGCCTACGGCAGTTATCAGATCACAGAGGTCTTCTGTACTCATAGAAGGTGTTTGTTCCTCAGAGCCCGCCATAGAGTAGATCCTGGTAGTATCATCTATAGTTCCATCCAGGTCGTTCACGCCAAATGATAAAGTGAGCTGTGCAGATTGGCGGCCAAGCATTGGCCAATATGCCTTCAGGTTCGCAAAATTGTCCATAAACAAACGCGCTATAGCATACAGCCTCAGATCTTCGATAATGGTCGATTCCGGTACGTTAGACATATCATTGTCCTTGTTCCTGAACTTCAGCGGTATAAAGCAATTGAAGCCGCCTGTTTTATCCTGCAGCGCCCTGAGCCTGCTCATATGGTCTACACGATGTGCATAATTCTCGATATGCCCGTAGAGCATCGTAGCATTGGTATGCATACCCAGCTTGTGCGCTGTTTCATGTATCAGCAGCCAGCCATCGGCATCCACTTTATCGGCACATATCTGTTCACGCACTTCGGGGTGGAATATTTCTGCGCCACCGCCCGGCATAGATTGCAGCCCGGCATCCTTCAGCTTTTGCATGCCTTCTTCAACGGTAAGCTTCGCTTTGCGGAACATGTAGTCCAGTTCCACCGCTGTGAAGCCTTTTATGTGCAGATCGGGCCTGTGCGCGCGTATCTTGCTGATCAGTTCGCAGAAGAACTCCAGGTTCATTTTGGGGTGCACACCACCTACAATATGCACTTCTGTTACCGGCTGTCCATCATATTTGCGTACGATATCCAGCATTTGTTCTATGCTTAATTCCCAGCCCTCATCGCGATGCTTGTATTGGCGGGAGTAAGAACAGAAATTGCAGGTAAACACGCAAACATTGGTAGGTTCTATATGGAAGTTGCGGTTGAAATACACTTTATCACTGTGCATTCTTTCGCGCACATGGTTGGCCAGTGCGCCTACAAATCCCAATTCCCCTTTTTCAAAAAGCAAAACGCCTTCCTCGTCGGTAAGGCGTTGCTTGTTTATTACTTTTTCAGCTATTGCTTGTAATGCTTTGTCTTGGTGTTTTAAAGCTGCTTCCAGGCTAAAATTCTCTGTCATTATTCAATTACTATTTTCTTTGTCACTATGCCTTCATCAAAACGGCAGTTTACTGTATATACTCCTGCAGGCATTCCTTTCATATCTATCAATAGGCTATTGGCAGGTTCCGTGGTGTTTATCTGTTTTACAGATTGTCCCATCATGTTTACTACTGTTACGGCCCTCAGATCTGCAGTTGTATTTGCAAAGTTAATGCTAAATACGCCATTAGAAGGGTTTGGAACAATATCAAAAGTGTTTTTAGCTTCTACAGCCGAAATTCCGGTTGGCCAGTTGAGCGTTCCACCGTTGAATTGTAACTGGTAAGAACCACCGGCCGGTGTAAATTCTGTTTGCATACGGGTAACCTGGCCTTTGCTAAACATCACCATACATGCGTCCTGTACATAGTCCATGTAGTTCATATACATTTCGCCACCGGGGCTATTGGTACAATTCGGTTTTACGCCGGATGGGCATGTTGATTGATTGGCATCTTTTTGAGGCGGGGTATCAGCTACATCATCGTCACTATGAGGTTGTGTTTTATCACAAGTACCGCCACCAACTGGCAGATCGCCCCATATATGTTTCAAAGTAAAGTAGTGTCCTAGTTCATGTACCAATGTTTTTCCTTTATCCGCAGTGCCAAAGAATTTTTGCCGTATAGAACTACGTCTGCCAAATGCCAGATAATCAATTACTACTCCTGCAAGAGATGCATCACCCATAGATTGTGCTAGTCCCGGATTGTAGGCATATCCCAAAACTTGGCCACCATTGCTGGCGGTAGTAATATGCGTTATCCAGATATTTACATACTTCGTATCCCAGGTAGTAAATCCTCCACCCGAAGATTTTTTGATATTGTTATCTGTAACGTCAAAACCGGTAAATGTTGCTGGTGCAATTTTTATTTCAACACCCGTGGTTCCTCCGCCATTAGGATCGGTATGTGCTATTCCGAACGTAATATTAGGATTACCGAACAGAGGCTGGAATTGAGTGAGTATTTTACCCTTGTCGGTATTATAATTTTGACCGGTATAGCACGTATTCAATACATCGATCTGGGAAGCTATACGGTCGTATATACCCGATACGCCTCCGATCTCATCTATTTGTGCCTGCGAAAGCACTACGTGAAATACAACCGGCACGTTGTAGGTAGCGGTAGTTTTTTGTGCAGCATTGGTGTTTTGAGCTTCCAGAGCTGCTGTTCTTTGCTTAACATCAGCTTCGTATTGGGTATATGCAGACTCTAATTGCGGATTATTTGCGATAAGATGCTGAATCGCGATATCCGTTCCGCATATCCTTTCCTGTGCAGACGCTATTCCTCCGCTAAACGCAAGGCTTGCGAGGGTTGCTGCAACCAAAGTTTTTTTCATTTACCAGTAGTTATTTATACGTTTAAGCCTATTTTGATTCCCGGCTCTGGATCTCGTCCCTGATGGCGATCGCTGTAACATAATCTTCCTGGTCTAGGACCTGTTGAAGTAATGTTTTCAGCTCATCCAGGCTCATGGACTTAAGATCTTTTTCAAAACCTGATGTTTTTACCGCTGATGCGGTAGTGGTGGGTTTCGCTTCCGGGGCTTCACCGGGCTGTCCTTCTGTATTTTCAAGGTACAGGCCGGCAGTATCAAGGATATTCTCATAGGTATAAATCTTGCAATTGGCACGAACGGCGAGTGCCAGTGCATCTGAGGTGCGGGAGTCGATCTCTATGCTTTCTATACTGTTTTGGCATACCAGTTTAGCGAAAAATATGCCTTCTTCCAGCTTGTATATAAGAACTTCCTTTAACTCAATGTCAAAGGTATCCATAAAATTTGCAAAAAGATCATGTGTAAGGGGACGGCTTGGCTGCATTCTCTCCAGGGCAACGGCTATTGCCTGGGCCTCGAAACCACCTATAACTATCGGCAGTCTGCGGAGCCCGTTGACCTCACCTAATACTACTGCATAAGAATGTGTTTGGGTAATACTATGCGACAAGGCTACAATTTCCAGCTCTATTTTTTTCATTAGTTTTTCTAAATCTTCAAGCCAAGTAAAGAGCCGTGAAGATAGTATTTTTCTGTTAAATATATGCTCATCAAAAAAGGGTAGGCGCTTCAGATTCGCCTTCCTCCGTTGTAATCAGCTGCACTTCTTTTAGGTCGGCCCCGGCTATTTTTGTGCCAACCGTTTTCCACCCTGTAACGTCTATCATTTCGTGCAGGGCCACGGTTTCCTCTGTCAGTTCTGACTTCTTTTTGCCGGTTCGCAATATTACTATCGGTTCAGGCAGCGTAGTAACCATTTGCAGGTAGTTGCCTTCCCCTTCTTTTATAAAGCTATAGCGGTTTTTCAGGGTTTGGCTTTCTATCACAAAGCGTTTGGCATAGAACTGCTTGCCCTTATTGTCAAAATAAATAGCCGTTATTACCTTATCGGGATTGAATTTCTGAATTTTTACCAGGTTATCCGTGTCAAAACGGTTGGTAAGCTCAAAATCGGTAAGCTCGTAAGTACCATCTTTGTAGAAGGATATGATGCGGTCATTTTCGTCAAATTTACCT
This sequence comes from Bacteroidota bacterium, assembly GCA_018267955.1. Lineage (GTDB taxonomy): Bacteria > Bacteroidota > Bacteroidia > Chitinophagales > Chitinophagaceae > Polluticoccus. The sequence continues at coordinate 451,109 of JAFDXL010000009.1, read as the reverse complement.
AGCATCTCTCCATGGTCATCTTTGTTGAGGCGGCCTGTGGATGGGTCGTACCAGATTTTCTGGCCTGCAAGGGTAGAGCGTCCTTTTTCTTTGAATTTGATGCTTTTTACCGGGTATTTGGTTACCTGGTTGCCCTGCGAAGAACGTCCTTTGATCTCCATTTCTTCGAAATAGAAATCCAACACTTTGATCCGTGCTTTGCTGCCTGGAGACAGAGTAATAGTTACTACTTCGGCCTCGCCGTTTGCATTGGCAGAGAAATATAGCACCTTGCTACCCGGGTTGCCTTTTGTAAGATCATATTCTTTATCGCGGGTAATAGCAGTTACGTTGAAGCGCTTGCCATATGTTATGCCCGATTTACCATCCAGGTATATCATGTTATAGGTCATGCGTTCATCATTCTTCTGGAAGATGGCCAGGTAAATGATATCCTTACCTACAAAGGTTTTGTCGGCCACTTTAGTAACAGACATCTTACCATCCTTGCGGAACACAATAATGTTATCGAGGTCAGAACAGTCAAAAGCAAACTCATCTTTTTTAAGGCCTGTGCCTATAAAGCCTTCTTTATAGTTTACATAAAGCTTGGCGTTGGCGATGGCTACATTTTGCGCCTGTATGGTTTCAAATGTGCGGATCTCCGTTTTACGTTCCCTGCCTTTGCCATACTTCTTCAGCAGGTTTTCGTAATAGGCTATCGCAAAATCATTCAGGTATTCTATGTTGTGCTTTACCTCTTCTATATTAGCCTCTACACCTTTTATATGTTCATCAGCCTTAAAGCTGTCGAACTTGGAGATACGTTTGATGCGGATCTCTGTAAGTTTTATAATGTCATCCTGCGTTATTTCTCGGCGGAATTTCTTTTTATACGGCTTCAATCCCGCGTCAATGGCGCCAAGCACTCCTTCCCAGGTCGTTTGTTCTTCAATGTCTCGATAAATGCGCTTCTCGATAAATATCTTTTCAAGAGAAGAATAATGCCAATCATCTTCCAGCTCGCCCAGTTTTATTTCCAGTTCCCTGTGCAGGAGGTATTTGGTATGCTCGGCAGAGTTTTTCAGCAGATCGCTAACACCTACGAAGTGTGGTTTTTCATCAATGATAACGCATGCATTCGGCGATATAGATGTTTCACAGTCTGTAAATGCATACAGCGCATCGATCGTTTGGTCAGTGCTCACGCCGGGAGCTAGCTGTACCAGCAGTTCTACATCCTTAGCCGTGTTATCTGTTACGCTTTTTATTTTGATCTTACCAGTATCATTCGCCTTCAGGATGCTATCTACCAGTTGCGTAGTGGTAACACTGTAAGGCACATCTTTAATGGCTAAGGTCTTTTTATCTACCTCTTCTATGTGTACCCTTACACGCACCTTACCGCCACGGCCACCATCGTTATAATTACTTACATCGATCATAGCCCCGGTATTGAAGTCGGGGTATAGTTCAAACTTCCTGCCTTTCAGGTATTTGATGGCAGCGTCCAGCAGTTCGCAGAAGTTGTGCGGTAATATTTTTGTAGAAAGGCCCACCGCAATACCTTCCGCACCCTGCGACAGCAGTAGTGGAAATTTCATGGGCAGTGTTATGGGCTCGTTCTTACGGCCGTCATAGCTAAGCTGCCACTCTGTGGTTTTGCCATTGAAGGCTACATCCAGTGCAAACTTGGAAAGACGGCCTTCTATATAACGTGCCGCGGCAGCGCTATCTCCTGTACGTACATCTCCCCAGTTACCTTGTGTGTCTATCAGCAGGTCCTTTTGCCCTATGTTCACGATAGCATCGCCAATAGAAGCATCGCCATGCGGGTGGTATTGCATGGTTTGGCCTATCACATTGGCTATTTTATTGTACCTGCCGTCGTCCATTTCTTTCATGGCGTGCATGATGCGCCTTTGTACGGGCTTCAGGCCATCTTCTACAGCAGGTACTGCTCGTTCCAGGATCACGTAGCTGGCGTAATCCAGGAACCAGTTTTGGTACATTTCATTAATGACTACAGAATTTTGCTCTGTACGGTTGTTATTATTCTGTTCGCTCATCCGGGGGACTTTCCTTTGTAGGTGCAAAAGTATTGGTTACGAGTAAAAAACAAAGTATTGGATATTTAATGATGTGTATCATGGAATTATGGAGACTTTAAATTTATTTTGCGGCAAAATCTCTTAGATATGAAAGCAATACAGATCACCATTGTTTCCCTTATGACTTTATTTGCCATTAACTCGGCATCTGGCCAGCGGGTACGCGTTATAGATGGCAGCCTGGATGCACTGAAAAGCGTCCACAAAATGAACCTGCAGTTTGACTATAGCAAAATGGGTGTGGGCAAATTTGCTACCGAAGAAGAATATATAGCCAAGAAAAAAGCAGATTACAATAAAAAAGAAGAGGGCAGGGGCGATCAATGGGAAAAATCCTGGGTTGCAGATCGTAAAAATCGCTTCGAGCCCCAATTCAAAGAGTTATTTGCTAAATATGATGAAGACCTGCTGCTGGGAGAATACCCATCAGAAAAATATACGATGATTTTCAAAACCACCTTTACAGAGCCGGGCTATAATATATATGTGAGCCGTAAGAATGCCGAAATAGATGGCGAGGTTTGGATCGTGGAGACTGCCAATCCATCAAACGTGATCGCTAAAATATCTGTACAGAACTGCCCTGGCCGCACATTTGGCGGTAACGATTATGATACCGGCAACAGGATTGAAGAATCCTATGCAGTAGCAGGCAAGGGATTAGGTAAATTCCTCAGTAAGGAAATGAAATAATAAGAAAGGCTCCATCCGGAGCCTTTCTTATTATTGTTGTGTTGCAACGTCAAAATTCAGCCTGCTTGCCAGCCAGGTGTCTGAGATAGGTACCAGCCAGTTTTCCAGCAGTTCCTTTTTATTGGTAACTACGTTGTTAAACATCATAGTGTCTTTATCTATATAACCCTTGTCAACCGCATACTGCAATTGATTCAAAGGCAACATTTCGGCCTTGCCTTTTACAAGGAAGGTCATCATCATACGGTCAAACATATTGACATCGTACTGGCGTTCGATGCTTTTTATTACCCGAACAGAAGAGTCGGTACTGCAGCCGCTGACACCTGTAGCTGTTTCATCTGCCATCATCACAATAAACTGCCTGAAAAGTAATTTAGCCCATCCCTTTACAGGAATGCCATGAGATTGCCATTGGGTATAGAACTGGTGCAGTTGCTCGTTGATCTCTTTTTCTTCTTTTTCTATAAATGGCCGGCTGCTCTGGTATATCCACACACGCGAACTATCGTGAAAATCTGCAGGTATTTCAGATTTTAAAATTTCAATATTCATACCGCAAAGTTACATTAGTTTTTTTGCAGGCTGCTGCCGGTGCTATTACTGTTATCAATATACTCATTGATCCATTTGTGCAGGCGGGCAGCCATGTGCTTATATTGTTTTGATGGCGGTGATACGGTGAATTTTTGATTGGTAAAATGGCTGTTAACTAATATCTGTTTATCATCAGCGATAAATATCATTACCTCGCGATTATCATCATTGCCGCCCAGTGGCCTGCTCAGTATCATAAATACCTCCGGTGCTTCCGGGTGTTGAGTATATGCCAGGTGTTGTTCTTTAAAGAAATCTGTCAGAAGGGCAATATTAGCTTGTACATGTAACGGTGTAGTAAGTCTGCTGAATTTCAGCACATTAATATACCTAAGTATAACATTGCATATAGCCAATAGTCCTACGCCAAGCATCATATAAGGTACCAACGCAGAATCCTTGCCTAATACCAATACCGGCCATGCAAACCGCAGCATAAGCAGAATAAACAGGAATATACCGCCAACAGGAAGTATTGTCCTTTTATTGAGTGGGTAGCGGCCATTTTTTTTGATATACACCAGGTCGTTGAGCAACCTGCTTTCCCACTTAGCCTTTCCTTCTTTCGATATTACGGGCTTATTATCCATGTATTAATCTGCCAGTGACCGGGCTACCATTTCGGCTATGTCCATCACCATTACGCTATCTTCTTTTTCTTTATTCTTTACACCATCCGTAAGCATAGTGGTACAGAAAGGGCAGTTGGCTGCGATGATTGTTGCGCCTGTGTCTATAGCTTCGGCAGAACGTTCGAAGTTGATGCGTGTATCACCTTTCTCTTCTTCCTTGAACATCTGCGCACCACCGGCACCGCAGCACAGGCCATTAGTACGGCAGCGTTTCATCTCCACCAGTTCCACGTCCAGCGCCTGTAATACCTCTCGTGGGGCTTCGTATATATTATTGCCGCGGCCCAGGTAGCAGCTATCGTGGTAGGTGATCTTTTTACCTTTGAAATCACCACCTTCCTTCAGGCGTACACGGCCATCGTTAATAAGCTGCTGCAGGAATGTGGTATGATGTATTACCTCATAATTACCGCCCAGTTCCGGGTATTCGTTCTTCAGAATATTAAAGCAGTGCGGACAAGCCGTTACGATCTTCTTTACACCATATCCGTTCAGCGTCTGGATATTATTATATGCCATCATCTGGAACAGGAATTCATTACCGGCACGTCTTGCAGGGTCGCCCGTGCACATTTCTTCCTTACCCAATATGGCAAATTGCACACCTACTTTATCCAGTATCTGCGCAAATGCCTTTGTTATTTTTTGAGCTCTTTGGTCAAAGCTGCCGGCACATCCTACCCAAAAAAGTACTTCAGGGTTTTCTCCGTTCGCAGCGTATTCGGCCATTGACTTTATATGCATGTGTTGTTTTTTGCTGTTAGCAATAATGAATTGTAATTACTATGCTGATGCCATCTCTTCTGCCCACCTGTCGCGTTCGTCCGGACTAAACTTCCACGGAGCCATATTGTTCTCTACATTACCAAACATTAGGTTCCATTCCTGCGGGCTGTTACTCTCTTCCATTACCAGGTAGCGGCGTAGCTGGTTGATAATAGATAATGGTTCTATACCAACCGGGCAGGCTTCTACACATGCCTGGCAGGTAGTACAGGCACGCAATTCTTCTACAGTAATATAATCATGAACCAAAGATTTACCGTCATCCACGAAGCTCTTATTCTTATCAATGTTTTTGCCTACTTCTTCCAGCCTGTCGCGGGTATCCATCATGATCTTGCGTGGAGATAGCTTTTTACCTGTGATATTAGCGGGGCAAGATGCAGTGCATCGTCCGCATTCTGTACATGAATATGCATCCATCAGGTTTTTCCAGGAAAGATCCATCACGTCTTTTGCACCAAACCGGTGTTGTTGTGGTTGGTTAGGGTCTGCCGCAGGTGCCAGTTCAGGCTGCATCATATACAGCACCTCATTCTGTATCTCCTTCATATTACTCATCTCGCCCTGTGGGTCGAGGCGGGTATAGTAGGCATTAGGAAAAGCCAATACAATATGCAGGTGCTTGGAGTAAGGCAGATAATTAAGGAACAGGAACACGCCAACAATATGCAGCCACCAACAGCTACGCTCTAATGCTATAAGAGCGCCTGTGGACATACCCGAGAGCATACCTGTAAAATGGCCGGTGACCCAGAAAGGCTCGGTAAGTACATAGTGTTCTACACCGCGGCTCTGCAATACCTGGTCTGCAGTGTTCATCGTCAGGAACAGGGACATTAAGATCACCTCTGTAATAAGTATCAGGTTGGCGTCCGTTTTGGGCCATCCATCCAGTTCGTGCTGGCTCAGGCGTTTTACGTGCAGTATATTACGACGTATCAAAAATACCACACAGGAAATAAGTACCAGTGCACCTAATATTTCAAAGAAACCAATAAGGAAAGAATACAATCCCCCCAGCATAGGCACAAACATGCGGTGTTTGCCCAGGATGCCATCGAGGAAAATTTCTAATATCTCGATATTGATGATAATAAACCCTGCATACACAAAAAAGTGCAGGATGGCAGGCGTAGGCTTTTTGAACATTTTCTTCTGCCCGAAAGCCTGCAGTAGCACGTTGCGCCAGCGTGCGGAAGAGTTGTCGGTGCGGTCTTCATCGCGCCCGAGCTTAATGTTGCGCCTGATCTCGCCTACCTTTTTAGCAAAAAAATAGATAGCGGCACCAGCAAAAAGTATAAATAACAATTGCTGAATAAGATGCATGAAATACGGTGTTTTACGCGTCGAAATTAAAGGCTTTTGCGCTAAAAACATAGTTTAACGGCTACGGTAATGGGCTTTTGCCGGAAATTGTTTAGGTTTGAAGCAAATGGTTTGCCTGATGCGTAAAACATATTTCGTTCTTATAGCATGTTTATTGATGAGTGTGCAACGCGTGCATGCCCAGGAAAATGTTGCCGAGATAAAACTGATAGAGGATACGCTGGTTAATATATCCGACTCTATGTATGGCGCAGTGATACCCGATGAACGCACTACATATAATGAACGCTTTATTAAACTGCTGGTACGTGCGCTGAAGTATCCCGGTTCCTATAAATATGGCTTTGATAGCCTGGCACAACGCATCAATATAATTTATCCTGACGATAAGAGCTTTCGCATATTTAACTGGGGTATAGCGACAGATGAGATATCACGCAGGTACTATGGTGCAATACAGATGAACGCCGAAGCATTAAAACTGTATCCCCTGATAGACTGCACTGCCGAACTGGGAAAGGGTGCTGAGGATAGCATCCTTACGAAAGGTAAATGGTATGGAGCCCTGTATTATCGCATTATACCGCACGAATCGGATGGGGTAATGTATTACACCATGTTCGGGCTGAATGCATCGAGCCCGCTCACCAACAGGAAGGTGATGGATCCTATGAGCTTTACAGATAATGGAGTAGTGTTTGGCGCGCCATTGTTCAACATCAGATCACAGAACAATCCAAATGAACGCGTCAACCGTTTTATACTGGAATATAAAAAAGCGGTGCAGGTATCTATGAACTGGGATGCAGAGCTGGGTGCGGTGTATTTTGATAAGCTGGCATCAGAAAGTAACGACCCCAATCGTAAATATACATTTGTGCCTACGGGAGAATATGATGGTTTTAAATGGGGTGATGGACACTGGAATTATGTGCAGAACCTGATACCGCTGGATATGCTAAAAGATGGCGATGCGCCGGCACCGCAGCCATACAAGGGCAGATAATAACGTAAAGGCCGGCTTGTGGCCGGCCAGCAACTTCTGTTCCTTATGTTTCTTTTTGAAATGTAATTAGTGATGCTTACGTCCGCTATGCGAATGTTCGCCGCCACGTTTGGATGCTCCCGGTGAATTGGCAATTTTTGCTGCTCTTGTTTTGCTCACGCCTTTATCACGCAGGGCTTCATATTTGTCGCTATCCTTTACATTTCCATGCTTCTTACCTGGCATAATTCAAGTTTTTGGTTCACTTTTTAAAGCAAAACTCTTATGCCTCCGTGCAGGGAATAGCAGGTTTTAACAATACATTGAAGCTACAGCTATTTTATGTTCTTATAAGTCACCACAGTAATGATTGGTGTTCCGGATGAATTGTTAGAAACTTCTTTAAGCTTCATTTCAGTAGCTGTTAATTCCTGCACATCCATCGTATCAGGGTTACTGTCTACAACCGCTAGCCTGGTATTGTTATTCAGTAAAGCCCAGGTAAAGCTTTCGACTTGCTGGTCGTCAGCACATTTGTTGGTATTCTCGTCAATGGTGCCGGTGCCATTACTTGCAAAGAGTATAAAATCATCTTTGTCACAATCATCCGTTTCGGCATATACGTCTACAGTAGTATCCTTGCCCATGTATTTGGTTGTAGCGGTTCCTGCTATCATCTGCCATTTACCCGCTACCAGTAGCTGAGATGGTGTCGAATTACCATTGTTATTATTGTTGTTATTTGCATCATTATTATTGCTTTTTGTGCAGGCAGCTAAGGAGGCGAGGAAGCTCAGGCCTATAAAGGTGTTTAATAGTTTCATAGTATTTATTTTTGTATAAAAATATAAGCTATTCTGCAAGAAAGCAATAGCGTTAAAATAAGGAAGCCGCTCCCGGGAGCGGCTTCTAAATACTATCTATTTAAGCCTCAGCTCATAAAAATCTTTCCTTCGGTCTTTTAGGTTGCGTACGCTGCCATACATATGTAGTTCGTTTAGCAGCGAAAGATCAATGTCCGATATCAGTACCATCTCTGTGTTCTGTGTTGCTTCACTTTTTATTCCGTTATAAGGGAAGGCAAAATCGCAGGGTGTAAATACTACCGATTGAGAATACTGGATATCCATATTAGCCACTTTGGGTAGGTTGCCTACGCTGCCTGTAATGGCAACAAAGCATTCATTTTCTATGGCGCGCGCCTGCGAGCAGCATCGTACACGCATATAGGCATTTTGCGTATCAGTAAGGAAGGGTACAAAGAGTATTTGCATACCATCATCTGCCAGCAATCTCGATAGTTCCGGGAATTCCACATCGTAGCATATTAATATGCCTACACGGCCGGCATCCGTCTCATATACTTTTAAGGTGTCGCCACCGCGGATGCCCCAAGCCTTGGTTTCGTCGGGCGTTATGTGGATCTTTTCGTATTGATCTATATCCCCGTTTCGGTGACATAAAAACCCTACGTTCTTCAGCTCATTATTTTCTACACTCGGCAGGCTGCCCGATATAATATTTACATTGTAAGCAATAGCCAGATCTTTAAATTTTTGCTTGATCTGGGGCGTGTATGTTGCCAGCGCACGCATGGCTTCCGCTTCGGGCATCTCATTAAACTCTGCCAGCAATGGTCCGTTAAATAGCTCAGGGAACAGGGCAAAATCGCTTTTATAAGCAGAGACGGCATCAATGAAAAACTCCACTTGTGTAAATAATTCTTCCAGGTTTTTATACGGCCGCATTTGCCATTGTATCAGCCCAAGGCGCACATAGCTTTTTGTTTTGAACTGCTTGTGCTCATTGGGCTGGTAATAAACATTATCCCATTGTAGCAGTGTAGCATAGTCCATACTTTCCCGGTCGCCCGGCATGTAATTCTTCAGCACTTTTTTTACGTGAAAGTCATTCGCCAGCTGAAAGGATAGAACGGGATCATATATTTCTCTCAATTTCACCTTCTGTATATATTCTTTGGGCGACATCTGGTCCGCATATTTGTGATAGTTGGGTATTCGTCCGCCAAATACTATGGCCTTCAGGTTCAGGTGTTCGCAAAGCTCTTTTCTTGCATCATACATCCTGCGGCCCAGCCTCAGGCCTCTATAATCCGGGTGTATGAATATTTCTATACCATATAAAACATTACCTGCAGGGTTATGTGTATCAAACTTATAGTTGCCAGTTATCTCTTTATAGGTATGCACATCTCCAAATAGAGCATAGTCAATAATAATGGATAACGCGCAGCCAACTACTTTGCCATCGGCCTTCAGTACTATCTGCCCCTGCGGAAATTGGTTGATGATGCGTTCTATAGCGCCTTCGCTCCAGTAGCTTCCCTGCCATAGTGGGTAGGCAGCCTTCATAACGCTTAATAATTCCTGGTAATCTTCTAATACAAGGTTGCCTATTTCTATTTGCTTTATCATAACGGATTTTTAAACGATCATCCTATACCAACTGCATATAGGATGCTATTGTTTACAAAATACGAAAAGCGTGCCTATAGGTTGTTCCTATAAAATTTTAAAGTATACTTTTTAATTTCTTCGTATGCAGGGCAAGGCTTATTCTTCAATTCAGATTCGAAATTGTAATTTTAAGTTCTTTTATTGCATTGTAATTTATCATATTGTTCCAGGTCTATTAACATTTAGTATGCCCATATCTCAGTCCGCTCAAAAAATAAGCAGTGTATGGCATAGGCTAATAGGTAGTGCAGCAGCTTTTTCTTTAGAGACGCGCATCTTTCATTCTATCAGCATCGGGTTGATACTGTTAACGTTAATTTACGTTCCGTATAATCTATTTGAAGGGCTGTATATAGCTGCTATTTCTGCCCTGGCGATAGCAGGCTTTTTCTTTTTCCAATATTATAATTCGAGGTTTCGAGGCAAGGCACATAGTAACATCATATTTGCCCTGGCCGGGATTGTACTTTTTTCTATCAACTATTTTTCCAATTCGGGTATCAATGGCTCTACCGACCTGATATGGCCCGCTTACCTGCTGCTGGTACTGGCTATTTCTCCCTACCGGCAGCATTTTGTATGGGTTACTGTTTATATAGTTGCTTTTTTATTGGTGCATCTGATAGAATATTATTACCCGGCATTAGTAAAGCATCCTTTTGATCTTGGCAGGGGAGCGTTCATTGACCGCATTACAGCATTTCCTATGCCTGTTATTGGTACGGCTATCATTATCATTTTCCTGAGGAAGGGCTATGATAGAGAAAGAGCTGCAGCGATGGAAAAGGCAGATCAATTAGAACAAAGCAATGCTGAAAAGAATAAGCTGTTATCCATTATATCGCATGATATGCGGGCACCATTTATTCATATACAAGGTTATCTGCAGTTACTAAGCCAGGTAGAGATAAATAGTCTGGAGCGCCTGGAACTGGAAAAAGAATTGCTGAGTACAACTGACCAAACAATAGAAATGCTATCTAACCTGTTGTATTGGTCTAAGTCTCAAATGGAAGGTGTTGCCGCCAACCTGGCGGAAGTAAATCTACTCAACATAGTAAATAATACACTGCAGATAGAGAAGACGCTGGCAGCAAGAAAAAGGATCAATCTTAGCTATCAAATAGATGCAGCTATTATCGTAATTGCAGACCCTAATATGCTGCAATTGGTAATCCGCAATATCGTTAACAATGCCATTAAGTTTACACTGCCGGAAGGGTTGATAGATATACATGCAGAGGTGCATGAAAAAGAATGCCGGATAGTAGTTGCCGATAATGGAACCGGTATCGATCCCGTTAAACAAGCCACACTTTTTTCAATGGCATCAGGGTCAACATTTGGTACCAATAACGAAAAGGGTGTAGGCCTGGGCTTGCCGCTATGCAAAGAATTTATGGAACGTCAGCGTGGACATATAAACTTTGAAAGTACACCAGGTATAGGTTCTACTTTTTATATATCTATCCCCTTGGCTACAGAAAAAAAGAATAGCCCGGAAATGCCTTCTATCGAAAAGTCCCCTGGCTTATTGAATTTACATGATTGAAGAAGTATTTAAGATCTACCTTCTGTCTCTATATTTTGTCATATAAGTAAAACCCCGGTTATTCTCCTATAAATCAACAATAATGTTTTTTATACCTTTTATACGATTTTCTGCCGGTAGCGCGCCTACTGAAAATTATGGGAAAGTAATCTATAACTATGCAATAACGTTGCTTGATGATGAGATGAAAAAAAACGACGCTTATGTAGAGGAAGAAGACAGGGAACGCTTTACATTGATATATGTCAAAACCTTTCTGCAATCGGCAAAGAGTATTTATACTGCAAAACGTCACGCTAATACCCTCGCAGAAGCACTGCCAATATTAAAGGATAAAGTGAATATCTGTGACTTAATAGTCATTACAGGAATTAAAATATTTTACCCGAAATTATACGCAGTTATAAAAACCAGTGGTTCTATTTTAGCAGGTTCTATATCCCCGGAAGCTGACGATAAATGCAAGCAACAGGTACAGGAATTGAGGGTAAAACTTGATACGATCGTTGATTGGTATAACGAACAAAGTGATAACGGCATTGCTATCAGGGGAATGCTTATTTTATTATTTCCACGCCTCAATATTGCGTATAGAAATATAGCACAGACAAATGAACATTACCTTTATTGCGTAGAAAAGAGAAGAATATGTTCTGAAAAACATTTTGAGCTTTATTTTTCCATACAATATATGACTTTGTGATTTCTTAAAACAGGATATTATAGTGCACGAATATATTCCGGCTTATGTGCTTCTAAGTTTTTAAGTGTGCTGATGAGCCTGGGGCCGATGTTTGATGTTATTGCATGTAAAACCTCCTTCAGTTCGTCAAGGTCATGTGGTTTAGTGAGGTAGCCAATAGCACCAAGCTTTTGGGCAATATCCATCTCACGCTGGTGAGATGATGTAGAAATAATAATGACGGGAATCTCTTTGTATCGCTCGTCGTTTTTTATTTTTTCAAGGCATTGCCACCCGTTTAATATAGGCATATTAATATCAAGAAAAATAAGGTGTGGTTGTATAAGCAACTTGTTTAATAGGCCTAATGCGTCCCGACCGTTCTCTGCGGTATGGCATATTATATTTTTGTCGATCTCTTCCAATGTTTCACAGAACATCTCCCTGTCATCCATATCATCATCGGCCAACAAAAATATCTTCGCATCCATAATTTAGATAAGCGCCTGTTTTTGCAGAAGAGGAAGTGTTATTGTAAATGATGCTCCCATACCGGGATCGCCAGATGCCAAAATATTGCCTCCATGGCGCTCTACAATTTTTTTGCAGAGCGAAAGTCCCAGGCCCGTTCCTTCATAACTGTCTTTAGAATTAAGACGCGTAAAAGTTTCGAAGATACGCTCCGCAAACTCCTGTTCAAATCCAATACCATTGTCTCGGAGGATGATCCTAACAAAACCGGTATCATTTCCTGTGATTTGTTCTGAAGAAATGAGGATACGGGGTGCAGAACCTGGCGCGACAAACTTAATGGAGTTGTTGATAAGATTGTAGAACAGCTGGTACAGCAGTACCCGTGCTCCTTCTACAACAGGCAGATTACTGCTGGTAATTTTAGCCCCAGTGGTTTGTAACTTTACTTCAAGGTCGGTCTCGATACTTTTGATAACGTCATTCAGATCAACAAATTCACAATTTTGTATTCCGGCATTAGTGGTAGAATAAGTAAGTACACCGTCAATCATATTATACATTCGATTGGTGGCTATGTGAATCCTTTCAATGAATTTAGCGCCTTCTTCATCGAGTTTACCAGCGAGGTTTTTCTCTAGCCGGTCTGTAAAAGTTTTAATTTTTCGTACAGGCTCTTTAAGGTCGTGACTGGCCACATGGGCAAACTGCTGCAAATCTTCATTGGAACGCTGCAGCTCTTTTGTACGGTCAACGATTTGCTGTTCTAAAGTTTCAGATAGTGTCCTGTAACGGTTCTCACTTTCTTCTAACCGCTTACGAGCCACAACCTGTTCTGTAACATCAATTGCTACCTGTATCATTCCGGTTATTTGTCCGTCTTCCATTAATGGACGATAAGCGAGATTATAATAGTGATCCTGGATAATGCCATTACGTTTATGCCGAACCAATACTTCAGACTGATTGAAAGGTATGCCTTCCTTGTATACCTTTTGTACCTGGCTCCAAACATATTGGCCTTCCAGTTCGGGCAATACAGTTATTAGTGGTTTCCCAACTATTTCTGCGTTCTGACCAATGAACTGAAGCATGGTGTGATTTATCTGTTCTATTACCAGGTCGTCTCCACGCAATACTAGTGTAGCAGCAGGTGTCTGGTCAATTACAGATTTCAACTTTGCCTCGCTTTGCTGAAGGTGCTCTTCCGCCTGCTTGAAATCGGTAATATCACGTGTAGTACCTGCTATAGCCTCTACTACGCCTTGCTCATTAAATACAGGAGCAAAGATGTAATCATAAACCCGTCTTCCTAATTCTGCATGTGGAAATGAAACCGTACCACGTATGCGTTTTCCTGTAGCAATCACGTTATCTATCTCCCGTTCGTGCATTAAAGCATGCCATTCTTCATACCCGTTGTCGCGCAGGCCTTTACCGATCGCTTCTTCCGCCGTCTTTCCCCACATAGAAAGTAAAGCCTTATTGGCATAAGTAAAACGATAATTCAAATCAAATACATATACCAGGTCGGGTGTATTATTAATGATAGAATCATAAAGCCTTTGTTGCTTTTCTGCACTATTTAAAGCTTCTGTTAAAGCAATTTCCGCTTTTTTCCTGCGGGTAATATCTTCTGTAGTAACTAAAAGTAATTCACCATGCTTAAGGACCTGGAAATGAAAACACCTGTTTAAATGGTCTTTCCCATCGCACCATGTTTCAAACTCAATGGTTGTTCCTGTTTTCGCAACATTAATAAACCTATCGAATACATCGGCCGGCTTTACGATAGGAAATGCTTCTCTGCAAGATTTTCCTTTATAATCTGTATTACCTACCCACTGAAGCATGCGTTCATTAAAAAGTAAGATTGAGAAATCTTCAACCAATCCCTCGGGGGTATATAATGATTGCATTACTGCGATACCATTGGGCGCGGAATCGAATACAGTTTGCAGGAGGTCTATATTCTCGGTTATTTGCATATTTCAGGTTTAGAACGGGCGGTGCATTCTACTGCATCATATATATTAATAATGGCTGGCAACTGATATAGTTCAGTCTGTTTATGCTATCTGCTATTTATCAAATGCTTATGAATGACCTAGAGTATATTAGAAAAATTCATGCCACGAGTATAGAGTGAGACTTGCGGATACGAAAAAGCCCTCTCGGTTGATCGAGAGGGCTGTGTGATCCGGATTGGATTCGAAAAATGCTTTGAATCCTTTGCCAAGAGCGAACTTTATAATTTGCTCGATTAATTGCTCGATTAATTTCTAAGAACAGTAAACAAGTGCACCTATATTTACTTAGGATTACTTAGTCTTACCAAAGATACAACATAGCACATTACTTTGGATTCAATGCAGAGATTAGAATGTTTTATGTCTGTGACGAAAATGGTGCCAGAGATGGGTATCATTCACACTTCCTTTTTATGGCCTGATATTAATAAGAAGAGCGACATTAAAAATCTTACAGAGAACCATTTCAGATGAAGAGGGGTAAGAAGCCATTCGCAAATACCCATATAGCTAAATATGACCTTAATGACAGGGATATTCGTTATATACTAAAAGAGATGGGTAAGAATCCCGATGGGTATGATTATTTGCACAAGAACAAACCCTAAGACAATAATAAACGAGGACGGTAATTTATTATATTTATGGACCATGGACGAAAAGTTATCATTATCGAGGCTGGAAAACGGACAGATGGATTTGGAGCACCTTCAGTAATAAAAAAATGAATCACCTGAATCACCTTACGTTTTAGGTGCACGCTTTTTAGTAATCAATCCTATGTCCTGCAATTTGCGACCAAACTCGTCATCTGTGCCAGTTACCAGCACGTTCTGCGATCTGTTCAGTGCTTTTTGTTCCCTAGGCATTATGGTTACTTGTTCTTTCATAATGTTACATATAACGTACAAAATTCGAAATTGTGCCTAATTTATTGAACATTATCGGGCCGAATCGCCATTGCATTTCTGATGCATGCAATAAGTGTACAGTTGTCATTTAGGCGCAACTATCATCCGAGGTGAGATAGAAAATCACGAAAATTGTCGCGCATAAATCAAAAAGAGAACTAAACTAATTATTGAATGCCAGTAGACGCAAGTACTGCATTATATTGTGACTAAAGTCATTCTTTATAAACAATACGGTTCCCCTCTGTGATAACAAAGCCATGCTTTATGGCGACATCGATACCGATTTGCATGGCTTCATCTACTTTAGCACCTAAACGCGCGTATCCAAACAGACGTGCACCCTCACGAATTAAATCGGCTTTAGGCAAACTCAATTGAGCTTTAAGAATATGGCGTATCGCAACAGCGATTTCTTCAGGTGGCAAGTCTTCTGCATCTCGTTTCTGCGCATCATTTTGGGACAAGCGGTATACTTTATAAGTGCTAGGATGCTGCGTCATTTTCCACAGGAAAACTTGTTTTCCATGTTTAATCTGCCTGATTCCCATATTACCTATAAGATTATCCAGATGAGCTGCAATACGCCCACCTGCACGGCCAATGCCCCAAGCTGTCAGAATCCTTTGATATAGTAAAGACTTGTTGATTGGAGACTCTTTCTCCAACACCTGGTCAATTTGTTCGCGTATACGCATACCATTATAAGGCTGCAAAAAGGCATCAGTAGACGCTGTTGCTACGGGGAGTAGATGGCATACTTCGTAGGATTCTATATAATCCGATTTTGGAGATAGAACTGGTTGCAAAGATGCTACTGCATTGTTAAGCGGAGTAAATTCCGCAGATGGAGCAGTGGATGGTATAGTTTCTACGTCCGGTAATGCTAGGTTTGCCTTTGGAGCCAATGTCTCTGTAGATGTTTTTGCGTTTTCTATAGCTTGTATGATACCAGTTAGTACTAAATCTGGTTTTTCCCACCAGTCGAGACTCCATACCCGGTGCAATTTCCAGCCGAGCGACCGGAGTACGCTTTCTTGTACCACTACACGATCACGAGCCGTTTTTGAAGCCTTATAATTATTACCATCGCAGAGAATACCCAGCAAATACTCAGATGGATGCTCGGGATGTACTATGCCAATGTCGACACGGTAGCCAGAACAGCCTATTGACAAGTGCACATCGTAACCCTTAGCCCTGATAGCCTCTGCAATTGTTGTTTCCAAACCGGCTGTTTGAGGAGCAGTATGTCCGATTTTCCCAGGTAAAGCAGCTTTACCCTTTTCTGCAAAGGCAAGGAATGCCTTTAAGCCAGCAACACCTTCAGCACTTGTTCGTGCCAGATCAATACCGTCTGCAAGTAATGTAGAAAAGATAGTCATTTCATATCGCGCACGACTCACGGCAACATTAAGCCTACGCCAGCCACCCTCACGATTCAATGGGCCAAAGTTCAGACTTACTTTTCCCGTTTCATCAGGCCCATAGCAAATGGAAAATAAAATAACATCACGCTCATCGCCTTGCACATTTTCCAGGTTTTTAATAAATAGAGGCTCTTCAGCTTCTAAAGCGATCTTCTCCAAATGTGGCGCTTTGCGGAATTCTTCCGTAAGTATATCTTCTATCAAATTTTGTTGCACCGAGCTAAAAGTAACAACACCCATGCTCCGTTTGGAAAGGTCGGGATGGGCTAGACGACGTAATATTTCTGCAACTATTGCAATAGCCTCTGCCTTATTTTGTCGTGTTTTCCCCTTATCATAAAAGCCTTGTACATGAACGAACGAAACTTTAGTTGCTAAGTCATCTGTGGAAGGAAATGTAAATAGTTTGTTTTCATAATATTTTGCATTGGAGAAAGCAATTAGACTCTCATGTTTACTTCTATAATGCCATAGTAAATGTTTAGATGGCATTGATAATGCCAGGCAATCATCCAGTATGCTTTCCAGATCTTCCTCAGGATTGTCTTCGTCACGATTGGCTGTAGCAAAGAAAGATGTAGGCGGCATTTGTTTGGGATCACCCACTACTATTACATTCGAACCTCGAGCCATTGCACCAACGGCTTCACATGTTGGCATCTGAGATGCTTCATCAAATATGACAAGGTCGAAATGTGCTTTAGCTGCGTCAAAATATTGTGCTACAGAAATAGGGCTCATGAGCATACAAGGTGTGAGGCGTGGAAGTAAATTGGGAATAGAGTCAAATAATTTACGGATACTCATAGCACGACCATTGCTGCGAATTGCTTTTTGTAAAATTCCAACTTCCGAACTTTGCGACGCTTCAATACTAAAATCAGGAATTTTGGCAGCCAATCTGGCATATAATTCCTCACGAGTGAGCTTTTCAAAGCTCTCGCTAATATTCTTAAAACGGGCGATCTTATCTTCAAATAAAGCGCTATTGAATGATGCCAGTGCAGGAGACTGACCTATAATATACTCTGCTATAGCTTTATAAAGAGCTTTGCGGTATTGAATACCAATTTCAGCTGATGTTATTGTCCCAATTTCATATGCAGCTACAACCACGTCTAAGCCAGAGGCTTTAGCCTTATCCCTTATATTAGTCCAGGACGTCCAATCCTTTAGCAGATCAATTCCGGATTGTTGTCGTTGAGCAGTAATAATATTATTCTGTAGCCAGGACGTACTGTCATCAGAAGAAATAGCGTTTTTACCGATTAAGGATGTTAATGCTGCTTCAGTATTTTCAAGCTCTTGCAATTGCTTTTCCAACTGCATTAAATCTTTTCCAAAAGCGGAGATGAACATAGTAGTACTGTCACCACTTGCCTTAGCGAAACGCTGACGCCAGGTATTTAAGGACGTTGGTCCGGTAAGCGCTACTGCTACCTTGAAAAGCTCGGTAAGTTTGTCACAAAAGTTGTCCAGGGTATCCCAATCACAGTTTTCATCACGCCAAAGAGCGCCGGCTGTACCGCGGATATCGGTAGCTTTATCCAGTATGTTTTGTTCATCTCTATAGGCAATAACGGATTGCAGTACTTGTGGAATATCAGCTTTGTTTAATATTCCATTATTCCGAAAAAGCTTAATAGCTTTCACTATCTTGTTTTGTCCCAATAAACGAGGTAGGAACCACTTATTTTTTGCGGCATTCCATTCGTTTAGTAAAATTTCTGCATTTACGGTAAGAATACCTTTGCTAAAATTCTGAAGCAAAGCAGCTTTTAACTCGTCACGCTTCCGTCCATGTTTAGTCAATTCTTGGATACGTACAAAAAACTGTTCTGGCGAATCTATTATCAACAATGAGGCTGGAATGTCGGGCAACTCCAGAATAGTTTTTGACAGATACCGCAAATGCCCTGTCTGGATTTTCGTCAGAGATGAATTTTCTATGCAAATATGTCTGGTGGTTTTCTCTACAACAGCTTCCACATTTTGGAGCGCAGATAAGTAATTCTTAAGCGCGGCAGCTATATCATCTTTAATCTGCGGAGAGTACTGAATTACTTTTACGTCGCGAAGTAAATGCCGGTTAGGTTGATCAATGCTTGCCGTTATTATTTCCATTTCTGCAACTATGTCATTCAACGCATCTATTTGTGCATTAGTAAGTGATACAATGAAAGTATGCGGAAACGTAAGCTTTAAAACCCCTGTATTTTGTACATTATAACGGGTAAATGCGTCATATAATGAAATGCCGAATGGCCATGTGTAATGCAATGCTTTTACATATTCATTCAGTTCTGAACGCAAAGAACTCAGACGTTGCGCTTCAGTTTCGAAAGTTGGGGGAGTGGCTTTCTTTGCCACTTCTGATGCATGCTTTAATTGTTCTATTATTGATGTCTTCTTCGCTTTATTGGAGTGTAATTCCAAACAGAAAGGACTTATTCCTATACTCTCCAATCTTGATTGCACGACGTCCAACGCAGCTTTTTTGGCTGCAACGAACAGGACTTTTTTGCCTGCGTGCAATGCTGCTGCGATAATGTTAGTGATAGTTTGAGACTTTCCGGTTCCCGGTGGACCATGTAGCACAAAGCTTTTTCCTTCTGTACTACTAATAATAGCCTCTAACTGCGATGAATCTGTTGCAATAGGTAACGCTATAGTTGATGGATTTAAGAAAACATCAAGTTCATGTTCCACTTCCGGTACAACCTGCCATTGTAACTGATTATGTACAAGGCTTGCAACAATTTTATTTTTTAGTAGGTGCTGACTATTATTATGAATATCGTTCCAAAGGATAAATTTACTAAAGGAGAAAGTGCCTAATACGACCTGCTCTTCTACATCCCATCGGCTTTGGGCCATGATAGCTCTACGGATAATATTGAATATCACCGGAACATCCACGCCGCTATTATCACGTGGTAATACTTCCAACCCACTAACGTTGATCCCATAATCTTGTCTCAGTTTTTCCAGAAGTGTCACGTTAAGCATTGGCTCTTCTTCACGTCCGCGAATCACAAAACCTTGTCTTGCAGATTTACGAACTATCTCAACCGGCAATAACAATATAGGAGCATACCTTGGCACTTCGCTGTTTACAGTTTCATACCACTTCAAAAATCCTAACGCAATATATAATGTACTGGCGCCATTTTCCTCAATAGCTAAACGGGACGAGCGATAGAGCGCAGTAAGATTTGTAATTAACTCTCCGTCGCTTAGATAGCTTCTAAGACGTTTTTGTGTAAGTTCATGCTGCACCAGTTCTGACATAGGATCAGAAGCATGAACAGTTTGGTAAAGACCTGCGCTACGATGTGGGTTATCCCAATCGGATGGCTTTGGCAGGATTTGAAATTCGTCACCGCTTGCTAATGCATCTTCCAGTTTTGCAGGGTTGATACTAATAAATTGAAGTGTTCCTTTTGTGACACGCAGGTTGAGGAGGTTATTGCGTAATGTAAGGTCGAGTAGTTTTCGTTCCCACAATTGTTGCTTGCCCACTGGACCGGCCATGCCTTCAGCTACCAATAATGTTTCATCTAATGCAATAGGCATTCCTGTATTACGTTCGACCGTCTGTTTTTCTTCTATTATTTCAAATCCGTTAGAGGTAGCTATTCGTAAAGGCAGCGGACGAATACGACTGAAACGCGCTCGTTTCACATCTATAAATAGTCCGAAATCCGCATTATTATGTAAGTGCTGGTTCGCTAAACGGACAGCATCGTCAAAAGCTGCTGTCTTACCCATATTCATACAGGTCGCTTCTACTAAAGTAATTTCATTAATTCCAGATGCCTTGCGTTTAGTAAGTAATGAGGCATCATCGTTTACCGGATCCGCGAAAGTTTCATCAATCAGCCAGGCGCCTGTGAACGCATGCCCTTTTATGATAATAACGAGAGGATGTATCCCTACAGCTTCTAAACAAGCTGCATAGAGTAATGACATGTCCAGGCAGTTGCCTAATTTCTGACTGAAAATTGCATCTGCAAGGCGAATACGTTGTCCCTGTTCTTCAAAAGATGCAGGCACAGTACAATATAGAATTTGTAGGTCCGCAATTGCTTCATAAATGGCTGCCGTTTGTTTACGTACCCGGTCTGGGTTGCGGCTTTGATAATTATCGAAAGAAGGGTTAGCAGTCCAACGTTCAAGAATTGCAGATGCACGACGAATGATCTTAGGTATCTCAGGGTGATTGGGTGTTATAAAAGCTGCCAGCATCTCAGGTAATACACTTACACCATTCCACTGATCATAGGCAAGTATATCCATAGGATAACGTTGTTCGAAAAGAATAGTCGTGCCCATTAAAGCTTTCAGCATTAAGCTACCTGAAATCCTTTCCGTCAATTCCGCTAGTAATTGGGGGCGTATACTGATCTGTATCGCATCCAATTCAATAATACCTCCTGAAGGAATAGATTCAATACGATATTGCCATGAATGTGCGAAATCAGGTTCTATATCAATCGTAACAGTAATATCTCTCCAATCTTCAGTTGTATCGTTTTTAATAATTAATTTTCTTACCACAGGTACGTGGTTTTGTTGCATAGCATAGTTAATGGCGGGATTGTAAAGCAATTCCGACAAAGTGGGTTGTTGTATCATCATAAATTTATTAGCTATAACAAAGTAAGAATTTTACCTCAGGGACGAAAAATAGCGCGATTGTTTATCGCATTTAGGGTAGGACTTGAGAATAATTGGTTCTAAATAGAGTTTTTTTAAATATTTTTAGTATATAAACACATTAAATCATGGAAGGCATATTATATCTGGTTATTGGTGCTATTGTAGGAGCAGTCATTGGTTATCTCATTTTAAAAGTAAATCAGCAGAGAGCTTATGTACCTAAAACTGAATTTGAAACATTGCAAAAAGAGATATTGCAATTGCAGGTTGAAATAGCCTCCCGAGTACTAAAAGAAGAGATCGCAGCAAGCTATGTTGCTAAAGAGTTATATAATAATGTAGCACAAAATTTGGAAGAGGTTAAAGTAGGCTTGGAAAATGAAGTTACTGCGAATAAAGATCATCAGACTACTATTTTAAGGCTTACCAGTGAATCGGAACAGAAACTTTCCAAGCTGGAGTTGGAACGAAATTATATTGCCAAAGAGAGCTTCGATATTATTAGTAGAAAGCTTGACACTGCAGAAACAGAGCTGATAAAACGTGAGCAGACGATTCTAAACTTAAATACTCATTTAACTGAGCTCCAGCAAAAGGAAGAAAATTTAAATGAAAAGCTTAGTGTTTTCAAACAGGAAATAGAAGACTTACATAATAGATCGCAAGAGCAATTTAAGAACATTGCCACTGAAGTACTGGAGGATAAGAAAAAGCTGTTTGTAGATGAAAACAAAAAAGAACTGAATACCATACTTGACCCATTGAAAACCAATTTGAATGAATTCCGGGAAAAAGTAGAAGCGACACGAAAAGAAGATATACAGGACATAACCTCTCTAAAGAAAGAAATTGAATCTCTTAATAAATTGAATGTTCAACTCAGTGATGATGCGAGAAACCTTGCGACAGCTTTGAAGTCTGAAGTCAAAATGCAAGGCGATTGGGGAGAAGACAGGTTAAATATGATATTGGAAGTTGAAGGGCTTCAGAAATATATTGATTTCAGTAGAGAGGAAATGTATCGGGACGATGAACAGGATAAGAACCGTAAGCCGGATTTCATTTTGAAACTACCTAATGACAAATGTATCATTATCGATAGCAAAGTATCATTGTCAGCATATGTGAATTACTATAACGCACAAACGGCCGATGAGAAAATTGAATATCTCAAGCAACATTTAAAAAGTGTAACAGATCATGTTAATACGTTAGCGGATAAAAATTACCAGTCGCTTGCCGGATTGACTACACCTGATTATGTATTTATGTTTATGCCAGTAGAATCCGCCCTGACGCTGGCAATGAATCAGAATCCTGAAATATTCAACAATGCCCTAAAACGAAAAATTGTACTAATCACGCCTACTACACTTGTTGCAACTTTGAAAGTTGTAAAAATTCTATGGCAAAAGGAGAACCAGGTGAAAAATGTGGAGGAAATATTCAGGCAATGCGGAGAGCTTTATAATAAATTTGTCTCATTCATTGAAGAAATGGATAAAATAGAAACAGCACTTATCAATGCTACAAAAGCTCACAAGGACGCGATGTATAATTTGAAAGATGGCACTAAGAAAGGAAATACAATCATAGGAAGATTTGAAGCTATTAAAAAGCTCGAAGCTAAAACGAATAAGAACATTCCCGAGAAACATCTTAGGGAAATTGAACTGTTGCCCGATGATGAGATAATTGTACTTAACACCGATAATGATACGAGACTTACAGATTCAACAATAGTAAATAATTAATGGCTCTGATTGCTAAGGCTAACGATTAAAAAATGAAAAAGATATGTGATTGTGGAATGATAACAGTATAAAATACTTTGCAGAAATTCAGTCTGATTTGTTCTTTTGTACAGATTTATTTTATTTATTTGTACATTTGTACGAATAAGAATCAATAATGGCTGTTAACGCTAAAATACCATTTTTCAATAAAGCTGAAGCAAAGCAAGAGATTATTGCCAGGCTGCAGCAGGAGGTATACAGCTTGCAGCGGTTTAAAAAAGTAAATGATGCAATCACGCATACTATCGGCCCCTTTGAAACTGCTTTTCCTAATCAAAGTTTTCCTACAGGTGCAGTGCATGAATTCATCAGCCATGAGCCGGAACATGCAGCCGCTACAAATGGATTTATAAGCGGCATATTAAGCTACCTGATAGGTAGATCCGGATATAGTATTTGGGTAGGATCCGCAAGAGTTGTATTTCCACCGGCACTTAAATTTTTTGGAATTGATCCGGAGCATATCATCTTCCTGGAAGTAAGTAATAAGGATATATTGTGGGCAGTAGAAGAAGCGCTTAAATGCCAGGCTGTGTCTGCTGTTGTAGGCATATTATCTGAACTATCCTTTAAAGAATCCCGTCGGCTGCAGTTGGCAGTGGAGCAAAGCCATGTTACAGGCTTTATTCATAGATATAAACCAAAGACAGAAAATATTACCGCCTGTGTTTCCCGGTTTAAGATCAGAAGTATTCATAGCGCTATATTAGATGGGCTTCCCGGTGTAGGTCACCCTCACTGGCAGGCAAATCTTTTGAAAGTACGTAACGGAAAACCCGGCAGCTGGCAATTGCAATGGAATGGCAATGGATTTGAAGAATATGATACCCGGCAGCATATTATTTCCATTCCTCAAAAGCTGAAAGCCGGATAAAATGGCTAGGCGTTTTGTAGCAATATGGTTTCGTCATCTGCTAACAGATTGGTTCACCCGTCGCAAACCGGAGTTGAAAGAGATTCCCTTTGTAATAGCTGCACCTGACCACGGCAGGATGATCGTAAAAGCTGTAAACCCCATAGCCTGCACAAGCGGTATATATACCGGAATGGTAGTTGCCGATGGGCGTGCTATATTACCGGAGCTGCAGGTGTTTGATGAAGAGCCGGGTAGGGATCACCGGTTACTCAAAGCATTGGCAGAATGGTGTATCCGTTTCACTCCCATAGCCGCTATTGACGGAGCGGATGGCATTATACTGGATGCCAGTGGCTGCGCGCATCTATGGGGTGGGGAACTTGCATATCTTAAAGACCTGCTCACCAGGCTCAGGGTATTCGGTTACCATGTGCGTATAGCTATGGCTGATACGATAGGTGCTGCATGGGCAGTATCACGTTATGGGAGTGCCTACCCAATCATAGAGCCCGGTAAGCATATAGAAGCATTATTACCATTGCCACCTGCTGCATTGCGAATCGAAAGCAATATTGCAGAGCGCCTTCACAAGCTCGGGTTAAAAGACATACGCAGCTTTATACAAATGCCACGCAAGGCATTACGCAGACGCTTTGGTGAATCCTTATTGCAACAATTAGATTATGCCGTAGGACAACAAATAGAGCCATTGGTACCGGTATGCCCCATAGAGCCTTACCAGGAACGACTGCCCTGCCTGGAACCTATCAAAACGGCAACAGGTATAGAGATAGCTTTAAAAGAACTACTGGAACAATTATGTAAACGGCTGGCAGATGAAAGTATGGGCCTGCGTATAGCTGTGTTTAAATGCTACAGGCTGGATGGTAATATACAAGCAATCCAGATCAATACTGCCAAAGCATCGCGCAACAGCAGCCATCTTTATAAATTATTTGAACTGAAGACCGGCCAGATAGAACCTGACCTCGGCATAGAATTATTTGTATTGGAAGCACCCATAGTAGAACCGCTCATCAGCAGCCAGGAAGCAATGTGGAATGTCAGTCAGGATAAGGAAATGCAGCTTGCAGAATTATTGGACAGGCTTGCAGTGAAGGTTGGTGAAAAGGCCATCCATCGTTACTTACCTTCAGAGCACTATTGGCCGGAACGTTCTTATAAACAAGCTTTATCATTAGAAGAGCAACCTGGTACTGCATGGAGAGAAGACTTACCAAGGCCTATACACTTGTTACCACAACCGGAGCAAATAGAAGTAACGGTAGCTATACCGGATTATCCGCCCATATTGTTTAAACATAAGGATGTACTGCATCGTGTAGCTAAAGCAGATGGCCCGGAACGTATAGAACAGGAATGGTGGATAGAACAAGGGCTTTATCGAGATTACTATTGTGTAGAAGATGATAATGGATGCAGGTATTGGCTGTTCAGGGCAGGCCATTATGAACAGGCAGAGCCCAAATGGTTTCTTCATGGATATTTTGCATAAGGCTATGGGATATACAGAACTACAGGTAACAACCAATTTCAGCTTTTTGCGTGGTGCTTCTCACCCGGAAGAGTTAGTGGCGCAGGCGGCGGAATTAGGATATGAGCGAATAGCCATTACAGACCGCAATACTTTTGCCGGTATAGTACGCGCCCATGCAGCGGCGAGAAAACATAATATTCATATTATTCCCGCATGCAGATTAGACCTTGCAGATGGTCCTTCCTTATTAGCTTATCCTACAAATAAAGAAGCTTATGCAAGATTATCTTCTTTACTGTCACTCGGTAACCTACGAACTGAAAAAGGCAAATGTCAACTATATAAAGCAGATGTATTTAGCCATGCTGCAGGGATTTTATTTATAGTTGTTCCACCATTGCAATTAAATGCACAATTTGACTTTAATGCAGATTTCAAGCAAGCTGTTGAGGAATATATCCAGGCTCTTGGTAACCAATTGTACCTGGGGATGATGCGTACTTACCAGGCCGGTGATAATAAGAGATTATACAGATTGGCACAGTTATCAGAACAATACCATATTCCCCTGGCAGCTACCAATGATGTGCATTACCATATACCGCAACGAAGGGAATTACAAGACGTGCTCACCTGCGTGCGCAAAAAATGTACCATTTATAATGCCGGTTACAAGTTGCATCAAAATGCAGAAAGGTTTCTAAAGCCCGAAAAAGAAATGCTGCGTTTGTTTGCGCAATATCCACAGGCCATTGCCAATGCGGAACAGATAGCAAAGGCTTGCCAGTTCTCTTTGGATGAACTGGAATATGTATACCCCGAAGAGATCACCAGTGAAGGGCGTACGCCTCAGGAGGAGTTAGAATACCTTACATGGATCGGAGCGAAGGAGAAATTTGGCGAACAAATACCTCAAAAAGTAAAGGCGACTATTGACATGGAGCTGGAATTTATGGGGCGTAAAAACTATGCTGCTTATTTTCTAACCGTATACGATTTTGTACGTTTTGCCCGAAGTAAAAATATACTATGCCAGGGCAGGGGATCAGCAGCTAATTCTGTAATTTGTTATTGTTTAGGCATCACTTCTGTAGATCCTTCAAAATTCAATTTATTGTTTGCCCGCTTCATGTCCGATGCAAGAGATGAGCCACCGGATATAGATGTAGATTTTGAACACGAGCGACGCGAAGAAGTGATACAATACATATATGAGAAATATGGCCGCGATAGGGCGGCCATCGTGGCAACGGTAACGCAGGTACATAATAAAGGCGCTATAAGGGATGTGGCTAAAGCCATGGGTATGTCTGTAGATGCTATTAACCGCTTATCTAAATCTATCTGGGAATTTAATGATGAATGGATGGCAGGCGAGCGCATATCTGCAGAAGGCTTCAATGCAAAAGACCCTCATTTGATGAAAGTGCTGGAGCTTACAGAGCAGTATGTTGGTTTCCCGCGGCAATTAGGACAGCATACAGGAGGCTTTGTGATAACAAGAGGCAAGCTGACAGAACTATGTCCTATCCTTAATGCAAGGATGGAAGACCGTACCTGCATAGAATGGAATAAAGATGATATTGAAGCATTAGGCTTTTTGAAAGTAGACGTATTAGCGCTTGGTATGCTTACCTGCATACGTAAAGCATTCGATCTGGCTAAAAAGCATTACGACCTGGATCTTACCCTGGCTAATATTCCGCAAGATGATCCTGCTGTGTATGAAATGATAAGCCATGCAGATACCATAGGCGTGTTCCAGATAGAGAGCAGGGCACAGATGTCTATGCTGCCACGATTGCGTCCCAGAGAATTTTACGACCTGGTAATAGAAGTGGCAATCGTAAGGCCGGGGCCAATACAAGGCGATATGGTGCATCCCTACCTGCGCAGGCGTAATAGAGAAGAACCGGTAACATATCCGTCAAAAGAACTAGAGGATATACTTGGCAGAACATTAGGAGTGCCTTTATTCCAGGAACAAGCTATGGAGATAGCTATTGTAGCTGCCGGATTTACACCCGCTGAAGCTGATGGATTGCGCAGGAGCATGGCAACCTTCAAGGCTAAGGGTAAAGTAAGCGACTGGGAAACAAAGCTTATAAATGGGATGGTGGGCAATGGATATGAGGAAGAATTTGCAAAGCGGGTATTCAGACAACTGGAAGGTTTTGGTAGTTATGGTTTTCCTGAAAGCCATGCAGTCAGCTTTGCCTTATTGGTGTATGTATCCTCATGGATCAAATGCTTTTATCCTGATGTGTTTGCTGCGGCATTGCTCAATAGTTTGCCTATGGGCTTTTATCAACCTGCGCAGATAGTAATAGATGCAAAGAAACATGGGGTAGAGGTGAGGCCCGCTGATATCAATTATTCAGATTGGGATAATCAACTGGAAGAAATATGCGGTAGCTATTGTGCATTAAGGCTTGGTTTCCGGCAGGTAGGCGGGCTAAAGCAGGAAGAGGTACAATTACTTGTTGACAAAAGAGCTGAACCGTATAAGGATATACCACAATTATACCAGACAGGCGTTTCTCTTGTAACATTAGAGAAGCTGGCAGATGCCGATGCCTTCAGGTCGATAGGGTTGGATAGGAGAAAAGCTTTATGGGAAGTTGCTGCATTAAGTGATACACCTACCGGTATCTATGAAGGACAGGCTTCAGAAAGCGCTTTGGAAAAAGATATTTCATTACCGGAGATGAGCTTACCGGAACATGTAGTACAGGATTATAGTGCTACATCTTTATCTCTTAAAGCACACCCCGTAAGTTTTGTACGGGATGCATTGACGTCCCTGCACATCACCCCAACGACAGATTTATCAAAACTTACAGATGGTATGACAGTGAAAGTTGCTGGCCTTGTATTGGTTAGGCAAAGACCTGGTACTGCCAGTGGAATATGTTTTATTACTATAGAGGATGAAACCGGCATTGCCAACCTGGTAGTGTTTCAAAAACTATTTGATAAATACCGGAAGGAGATACTACAATCGCGGCTACTAATGGTAGAGGGTAAATTACAGATAGAAGATGAAGTGATACATGTCATTGTACAACGATGTCATAATTTATCTCCATTACTCAAAAAGCTTTCGCAAACCAACGAAGAGCCGGATGTGCAAACATTGGCAAGAGGTGATGAAAAAGATATGGACAGCTATCACAACCAGGATGCAAGGGTGCGTGCAGCTAATGCTGTTCAAACGGAGTTGTTTGGTCATTCGAGGGATTTTAGATGATGTAGATGAATTGTTAGTTTTTTTTGAACGAATAATGTTAATTGTCTGTGTAAAATTAATTTTTCATTAACACATGGTTAGCTATTGACTTTATATTTCATTGTATATACCTTTACTTCATACCCGATATATTAACCTGTATTATAACTACTATTCTATGCAACTAATCCATCGAAATTACAAGAGATGTAAGGATTTTATTTCGATAAGTCCATAATAACTTCCGCACTTTACATACTACAAACAAATAATAATTATATATATTATCAAGCTAATTGTTAATTCAAACTGAATTAATTAAGGTCTTATGCATAAAAAATGCATGGTAAATGTTTTTATGTTTTTGTTTATTTCCTTGGCTAGCAATGCTCAAGAAACAATAAAGGACATTTTTTCATTAGATCCTCTTTATTCAGAAGATAATTTTGTTTTCCAAACACTGAATTATTCCTCAAAGTCAAATCGCAATGTTGCGGTGCATTTAAGATGTTACCAATATCACGATAGCGATAGTAGTTGTGTATTAGATTTGGAATTTAATGATGTTCATATCCGTCATGGCGTCCATTCCGTAAACTTAAACCTGGAGAGGAACACCAAGCTAAGGACTATTAACTACCCATTTTTAGATGTTATCAAAAAGTTCAAGCTTTTGCCTCCTGGAAGCTATGTTACATTCATCAAGATTAAAGATAACGAAGGTGTAAGGATAGATTCAAGCGAGTTTTATTATAATATAGATAGTACAATTTCCGGGAGGTCGTCTATTGGCCGCAAACTTAACAGGCTGTTGATCGGTCGTAATAATAGATTGCCCGTAAATCTGCAGGTTACGCAGGGAGTATCGCAACAATCTCAAAAACAAGCTGCATTAAATGCAGAACGTTTGTCCAGGAAATTATCACGGACAGAAGGCGTTTCAAGTGTAAATGTCACACGTGAGGGAGCGCAATATCTTGCAAACTATTATAAAGGTATTTTTCTAGGGTATTACCATGTAGAAGACAGACGCACTGCAATTTCAAAAGTATATAAAGAAAGCAATGTGTTTGCAGATCCCTTTAATTATCCATTTGCCAGTACTTCTGATGAAGGAGTTAGCCTGGATTCAAAAGCTAAAGCGGAGACCATTACCAGTAGGTCCTCGGATGATATGTCAGGGAGTATTGATGTACTGGGCAGTTTCAGTAATGGCCAGGAATCTACCTCGCAATTGAGGAATAATTATGGCGAATTAAGAGGTGATGTGCGAACCAAGCTTTTGAATATACCCGTTGCAATAGAAGGTTTTTACACTACCCAGGATATTGGCAGAAAAGCGAAAGCAAGCTACCTGCGTTTGAAATACGATATTGATAAGGCAAAAGACGATCTCACCCAAAGTACCAATGCGTATCAGAGCAGGTTCAACCAGGTATCCGGAGAAATTAAAAACAGTGATCAGCTATATGTACAGCTTGTAAGACAATTGCAGAATGAGCAATTTTCAATCAAGAAGAAATTTGCAGAGGAGTATGGCGTAGATGGGAATCTGCTGGATTCGTATAAAGGTAAAGCGGAAGGTATTGAGTCCTCTGTTAATAAGACATCTATAGTTTCGAAGGATATTTCGCATGTGCCCAATGACAGTGATGTTTTAGCGGCCAAAAATAAGATCAATCGCAACAAGGAGAAGATCACAAAGGAATATGAACGAATCACTGCGTTGCAAAGAAAGATCGAAAAATATGAAAGATTAGCTACCCAGATAGAACAACAGCATTATTTTGACTCTGTAAATACCTATTCCAAACTACAGGAACTGAAGGATAACCCCAATGTGTCTTATAAGCAGTTAGTTGCAGCTTCCAGCCATATCCTGCCAACATCCAAAGTGAAATCATTTATGTCCGGACTGACAAAACTGGAGCTTGGAATGCTGAATAAATATGAGTCTAAATATACCCTTGCGGGTCAAAATCTGAAAGGTGGTGCATTAGGTTATGATATTGGTTTTGCAGAAGTAGGTATTGCGCTTGGCAAAACAGAATACATTTCAAGGACAGGGGACGTGGATAGGTATAATTCTTACCTCGCACGCGTAGATTTTAAGCCAATAAATAAGCAACATTTAGGCATTATCTATTATGGCTATTCTCCAACTCGTCAGATTATTGAAAGCGATAATTTTATTAAGGCGGATGTAGGTGTGCCGTCGTTTATGAAACCGGTCCACGTTTTGTCTGTTGTGTATAATGGTAATATAACTAAACAACTATCGTTGGAAACGGAAGCCGCTGCGAGTATTAAAAATTCACAAAGAGTAACGGATATTCAATATGCAAAGTCTTCTCTAAGAGCTGGCTTAGTATATTGCCTTCCAATCATTCACAGTATTGTAAAAGCTGAATGGGAGCACATGGGAAAGGAATTTGAAAATAATTCTATGCCCTATACGGGTGCCGGCACAGACAGGTATTCCCTATCAACGCAAGGATCATTCCTAAAATCCTTTCTTATCGCAGGAGTTCAGTTTAACTATTTAAAACAGGAATCGCTGGTAACTACAGGTTACAACGTAAGATGGGGGATCGATATCAGGACAAATTCAAAACAATATCCCACTATTTACCTGTCTTACAAACCATTCTCTACTTTCAGGAGGTATGATGATACGTTGGCTATCCCCCAGCGTCCGATCACAGGCGCTGTTTCCATAGCCAGGGGTTCCTATCAGTGGAAAAGGCAGAATAGTATTATGCACAGGCTGATGGTGACTTACAATCAAAACAGCAGTGATATGGACACTGTTGCCTATAAAGCACAGACGGCCCAGGCCAGCTATTATCTATTTTCAAGAGATATGTCCATTTCTGCTACGCTCGGTTGGATGAGACAGCCGTCTCTTATTAAGGGACAATCTCAAGCCACTTATTTTCTTAATTCGAATGTGAGTAAATCACTCAACACAAGCGTCCGGGTTAATGCCGGTGTTGACTTTGCGATCGGAACACAACACATCCAACGTTTGGGGGGGATAGCAGGCATAGACTGGCGCTTAAAAAACAAACCAATTGTTATTCATACTCAAGTACGTTACTCCTACCTCTACCAGGTGAATATTGAAGGGATGGGCAACATACTAGCAATGCAGTTAGGATTTAGCTGGTTAATAAAAGATCATCAATAATGAGAAAAATAACCGTTCATGAACAAGCCTATTAATATAGCAGTAATAAAATCCGGCTGGCTCCGGGCCTCTGTCCTATGCACGATATTGGTATTGCTGATGGATTCAGGCAAATGCTTTGGTCAGTCGCAGTCGGTAGTAACTAACCTATCGGCTATAGATGGTTTGGAATTAAACCCTGAGAACATTTTTAACTACCAGATGATCAATAATACCGGGAGTACAAAAGATGTTACCGTTAAGGGCTCAGTCGTTTACAGGTCTTCAGGCATTAGCGCCCGGTACAGTTGCCAAGTGACATTGCAAAATGGGTTTAACCAAATTTCTAAGGAGAAAGTACACAATCTGAGTTGGGAATTTTCCAGCCAAGCTTTTAGGGAGTTATTCTTTACTTATCGAAAAATGCCACAGGGTACCTACGAATATTGTGTAAATGTGTCATTAACGACTCCGCATACGGAATCTGTCATGGATGACCCGCAGGCAGAGTGTATTTACCAGACCGTAAATGACCTGTTTTTAATTAACCTGGTTGATCCTGAAGACGATGCGAAGATCTATGAGCATAACCCGGATCTATCCTGGGTAGTCAATTTTCCTTTTGCAAGCGAACTAACCTATAGGGTGCGTGTCGCTGAATTGAAAGTTGGACAAAATAAAGAAAACGCCATTGTGCGAAACAACCCGGTATACCAGGACGACAAAGTCACTATGACTAATATCATATACCCTGTAACCGCTAAGCCGCTAAAGGTGTTCCAGCCTTACGTCTGGACAGTTGATGCTTTTTATAAAGGAATATTACTAGGAGGTGCGGAACCATGGCAATTTACCATCATCGAAGATTCATTGGATAACAGGCCGCCGGGAAAGCAG
This sequence comes from Bacteroidota bacterium, assembly GCA_018267955.1. Lineage (GTDB taxonomy): Bacteria > Bacteroidota > Bacteroidia > Chitinophagales > Chitinophagaceae > Polluticoccus. The sequence continues at coordinate 418,340 of JAFDXL010000009.1, read as the reverse complement.
CCCTATGTCGATATCCGGGTTACGAATGGCTCCAGCCAGGTCGTTGCGATCGGAAGTTTGAATGTAAAATACTCCTTGCGAGAACAACGCGACGACAGTTTAACCGTAAAAGTGAGATTCCTGACGGGAGCGAAAGATATCGATATGAAGGAACAAAAGCTTAAAGTCAACTACGGTGATAACTTCTATGTATTTGATTTCTACAAGAATAATCCATTAAAGCATAACGGTTATTATCTCCTGACATTAACAAACCAGGCAGGGAAAATATACAGGCTTCCATTTAAGTATTTAAATCCGGATTTTATAAAATAGAACAATGACAACAAGCAGGATCAAGCAGTATTCAGGTTTCGCGGTGGTGATCATCATTTCGATATTGGCTAATTATTTTATTTCCGCCAATCACGATAAGAAGATCGCCGTGGTCGATGCCGTCAAATTATTTAACGGGTTTACCATGAAAAAAGAGCTCGAAAAAGAGGCAGAAGTGAAACTGAAATATTTCAGCTTGCAAGTCGATAGCCTTGATGGGCAGATCAAGTTGGCAGGTTATGGTAAGGATTCCGCTGTTAGGAGGAGCCTGATACAAAAATACCTGATCACCAAGAGGGAATTAGAGAACCAGTATAATCAAAGCAATCAGTTGATCAATGAGATGGTATGGAAGCGGTTAAACCCATTGATCGATGAATATGGCAAAAAGAATGGTTTCCATTTAATTATTGGGGCAAATGGGATGGGAAGCGTATTGTATAACGATAACTATTTTGACAAGACCGAAGAGGTAATACAATATGTTAATAAGAACTATGAGAACTAATATTAGCAGCTGGGCATTCCTACTCTTTTGCTCTTGCGGGACAAAAGAGTATGCCCCCAAAAACTACGTGTCATTCGTAGAATCCCCGGCAAATGGCCTATGTAGAAAGCTGTCGATCTCAGGGTGGGAATATGATATGCAGTACAGGCCATATGATTATACTGTATTGCAGGAATCAAGGAATGGAATGTCGGACAGTATGAAAAAGATCAGGTTTGACCAACTGAAAGGGACGGCCTGGTTCAGTATCAGATTCAGGAAGGAGAATAGTGATCAGAGCCCGCTACGTGTCGGTGTGCATTCCCTGGACGAATACCAGCAACGCTATGTGTATTATATGTCCCAGGCAATGAACGATATCACCCTTATTTACGGGCAGGATACCCTCCATCCCATGAGTTATGTTTTTGAGACCTCTTATAATGTAGCGCCCTTTGAAACGATGATCGTTGGCTTTGACCTTAAGAATGGGAATAAAGGTCCTGAGGAAAATATGCAGCTGATATTATTAGACAGGGTATTTAAGAACGGGATCATTAAAGCAAGCTTTGAGAAGTCGTCCCTAAAAGAACTAAACAATATTAAAGTGTCTATTTAACTATCATTAGCCGATGAGAAAAAAAGTTATTTTAAAACTTATAGCGAGATGTCTGATTCTGAGCCTGACATTTCAATTAGTTTATCCTAACGTCGCTATGGCCCTCACCTCAGGTCCCAGCCAGCCAGAGGTGCAAAGCTTTGAACCTGTAGGAACTACGGATATGGTAGATATGTTTACCGGGGACTTTAATTATAATATACCACTGATGGATATTGAGGGGTACCCGATTAACATCTCTTATCATGGGGGAGTGGGCATGGAACAGGAAGCGAGCTGGGTGGGTCTCGGCTGGAATATTAACCCCGGCGTTGTTAATCGTACTGTTCGCGGCGTGCCTGATGATTTTAAAGGGGAAACCTTAACAAAAGAACTTCACATAAAGGATGAAAAGATATTGCGATTAGGAATTGAAGAAGGTGGCGAAACTGCCGGCCTTGGTGATCCTTCGATCATACAACTGGACGCAAGCGTGGGCAGCAACGTCAATATTAGCAACTATCGTGGTGTAAGCGCTGATTTTACATTTTGTACGGGCGTACAGCTTTTCAATTTTATTTCTGCGGGTGTAAACCTGGGTGTCGGTTCCCAAAGTGGTGCTGATGTTGATCTATACGGGGGAATAAATATCGCGACATCCCAGCTTATCAGCAAAGATATGGGTGCCGGTGTAGGTGTGAATGTCGGCACAGGTTACAATACGAGAACCGGATCAAAAGATATTAGTTTTAATGTTTCAGGAACTGCACGCTGTAATAATCTAAGCGCGTCTACATCACTGATATCAGGAAATATTCCGATCAGCTTAAAGAACTATGTGCCTGTCATAACAAATAGCAATACCATGACGACCTACTACGGCCGGATAAAAGGTGGCCTGGAAGCCGCATGGTGTAACGTGTGGGGAGCAATCAAAGCTAAGTTTAGTAAGATACAGTATTATGATGATGGTACCCGGAATGCTTATGGGTATATGTATGCGGAGGCAGCAAATACCACAGACATCATGGATTTTACAAGGGAGAAAGATGGTATGTTCAATAAGTCCATGCAAAACCTGCCGTTGGCAACCATGACTTACGATGTGTATTCATTAAGCGGCCAGGGAACCGGAGGTTCGTTCCGAGCGTTCAGAAATGATATTGCCAGCGTCTTTGACCCAATTGTGAGCAACAGCGCTGAACTGACTTCCGGTCAATTTGAAGCAAGTTTCGGATGGTTATTTGCATTTGGTGCGGATTATTCAACTGCTGATACGAGGGCGACGTCCGGGCCATGGATGAACTATTTCAAAAGTTTTTCGTCAGATGCCAGCCCGGGTGACCTTTATGAAAAAGTATATTTTAAACAAGGCGGTGACCTTGCGATGATTGATCAGGACTATTGGAATGCGATCAGGAAGTATGGCATTATCGAAGATTATGATTTCTGGAATATCCCGTCGAAAAAAGACGGGGAACGGCAGCGGAGGAGCACATTTTATTCCTGCAATAAGGCTGATGATGTTGTCAACAGCGACCAGACGGTTTCGACGAAAAATATCCAGAATTATTATGGTAAAAACGGGTTTGAGGATGGTTTCGAAGATTCGATAGCGACAATTAGCCGTGTCGGCGGCAGCCGGAAAGGATACCAGGTATCGGAAATCGTACAGACGCAGACAGATGGTCGCAGGTATGTGTATGGCTTACCTGCTATGAACAACGTACAAAGGGAATCCATTTTCGCTACTAATAATATTGGGGATGGCAATGGTTTAGTAAGCTATACCAGTACAGATGACAGTAAAAGTAATACTAACGGCATCGATGAATATTATAGCAGTACCATTACTCCCGCCTTTACTCATGCTTACTTTCTAACCTCCGTTCTTTCAACAGATTATGTGGACATAACAGGTAATGGACCGACCGAAGATGACATTGGATCTTACAATAAATTCAACTACTCTTTAAAATCTGATGATTATAGGTGGAGGGCTCCTGTACAACCAGGGAAAGCCCAATATAACCCTGGTTTTTTATCAGACAGCAGGGATGACAAAGCAAGTTATATTGTAGGTTCCCGTGAAGAATGGATACTGCAGTCGATAGAGAGTAAAAATTTCGTGGCAGAGTTTTATACGTCAAAGCGTGCAGACGCGAAAGGCGTTACCGAGGCAATTAAAGGAGGAGGTTCCTACAACAGCAGTGCTTCTTCAGATAAGCAATATTCCTATAAGCTCGATTCTATTAAACTGTATAGTAAAAATGACAGGATATTACATAAAGCATCCGCGATACCAATAAAAACGGTTTTCTTTCAATACACGGATACGCTTTGCAGAAATGTTCCAAATGCAGACAGCAATGGTAAGTTGACCTTAACCAAAATTTTCTTCCGTTATGGCAATTCAAATAAAAGCATGGTAAGCCCATACCAGTTTACCTACAGCAGTTTCAATCCTGATTATAACATCGTTAATAAAGACCGGTGGGGAAATTACAAACCCAGTACCGGTTCCATGTCCAATTTTGAATATCCGTATGTAGATCAGACAGATACCGCTGATAATACGTATGCAAGTGCATGGTCCTTAACTAAGATCATCCTGCCATCAGGCGGTGTAATTAAGGTAGATTACGAAGCGGACGATTATAGCCAGGTCCAGAACTCCCGTGCTACGGAGATGTTTAAAGTTGCAGGTGTAGGGTATACCAATGCGTTTAGCCCGGGTAAATTCTTGTATGCAAATAAAAACAACCCTAACAGGTATATTTATTTTAAAAGGGACAAGAGCCGTGAGAATCCGGCTTTGAACGCAGAGGCCAATTATTTAGGACCTGAGAACCTCGTATATTTTAGCTTTAACGTCCGGCTGCGTGAGAAATTTGAGCAAATACGTGGCTATGCCGGCGTCAACGATATAGGTTACGCTAATAGCGATTATGGATACGTCGACATTGGCTCCGTGAGTATAGAAGGATCTGATGAGGTACTAAATCCTATCACGAAGACGGCCCTGAACATCGGGCGTTACAATTTACCACATATCTTATTTCCCGGTTCCGATCCCGATGCCAGTACTGTAGATAATTTATTGTCGGGTTTAAAGCAATCCATTCAGGAAGCTATCCGGATCGGCCAGAATCCCCTGATTCACATGTTAAAACAAGGTTGGGCCAATGAATTTAACCCCGAGAAATCTTTTATCCGGCTTAGTTCACCGGGTCACGTAAAGAAGGGCGGAGGATACAGGGTAAAACAATTGGCATTCTACGATTCCTGGAACGATATGGTTGGCGGATATACGCAAACTGCATCTTACGGTAAAAGATATGACTATACAACAAAAGATGTGTCCGGCAATATTTACAGTAGCGGCGTAGCGAGTTATGAACCGATGATTGGTGGTGATGAGAACCCAATGAGACAACCTATTCCGTATATCGGTCAAAACGCAAGCCATTTCCCACCTAATGATGCTGTTGACCTTTACCAGGAAGGGCCCATAGGGGAATCGTTATTTCCTTCTCCTTTAGTAGGTTATTCCAAGGTTACGGTTTCGAGTATCCATCAATCGGTCGGAAGGTCTTCCCAGGCCGTGGATGTTTATCAATTCTACACTGCAGCTGATTATCCATGCAGTGGTGCAGCATCTCCTATAAATGAGCAGGATAAACATAAATTCAAACTAAAGGAGCAGGACTATTCTTTACATGCTACACAAGGGTACGTGATCAACCTTAATGATATGCATGGCCGTCCTAAGAGCATCGAGCATTTTGTCAGGAAGCCAACGGCAACTACTGCGACGTTGGCGAAGGTCAGCTACCAGATCTACCATTACAGTAAAGACAATATCGTGAACGTTGTTAACCTGACCGACTCGGGTGTTGGTACCAGGCAGGCCCTGTTAGGCGTAGACGCGGATGTAACGTTAGACTCAAGGCAGAAAACAGAAAGTACGCACACGCATACCGTAAATGGCAACTTAAACGTCAGTACGGCATTTGTAATCCCTATACCGATCGTTTTGGTCTATGGATGGAATGGCGAATATAACAATGAATTTGCGTCTTCTGTTATCACCAAAGTCGTACAACGTTACCCGATCTTAACAGAGGTAGAGAGTTATGACGAAGGCGCTTTAACCGTGTTGAAAAATGAGGTTTTCGATCCTCTGACCGGGCAGCCTGTAATTACATCTGTTAATAATGAGTTTAAGGATAAGGAGTATTCCGTTAGTTACCCCGCCTATTGGGCTTACAAAGAGATGGGTGGGGCATATCAGAATGCAGGATATACAGATCAGTATTCAAGTGTCAGCGTCAATACATCTGACGGAGCTATCATACCCGCTGATGGTAAAAAGCTGAATTATAATGTCGGCGATGAAGTATTGATGACCTATGATTATGGCAGTTCTACCGGACTGCGTGTAATCGCATACGTTATGGGATATGGATCCGGCGATTGCCAGCCTTTGTTAAAACCTAAATTCTTAAATCTTAATTCTACATACGGCTGGGATGGCTCGCACACATTTACCAATGTAACGTTAAAGATTTTGAGGTCGGGACGTAGAAATCTACTGACGGACAATATAGAATCCTATACCACTTTTGATATGCCGGTTAAAGGCGGAGGATTGCAGGATTCGCTTACGAATGTAATTGAAATTAAAGCCAGGTCTTTCGGTGATCCCAAAGTCCATGCAGTTACCGCGGCGGATACGTACATTAATGCGTATTCAAATGGCAGGAGAGGCATGTACCGGTTGACCGGGGAATATGTTTATCAAAACAGCCGTAATTATACAAGCCCCGGCGTTCGAAAAGCGGGCGTATTTTTCCTGATGTCTCCGTGGAGGGTATTAACAGCATTCAATGGCGGTTGCAGCAGTGACGGCAATGACCATTTCGATGATAATAAGGATGATGATATTTACAGGCTGGCAACTTATACGAGATCATCCTATTTCTATCCAAATTTTGGCGGGTGGAACGTTCAGCGTAAAGTTACGATGTGGTCGCCGTTTGCTACAGAGGTAGAAAATCTGGATGCGGCAGGCAATAACAGTACGGCAGTTTATGGATTTAACCAGGAGCTACCAGTCGCGGTTGCATTCAATGCAAAACAGGGAACCATTTTATATGATGGCTTTGAGGACTATGGCGCAGTTCGGGTATTGAACAACCTGACGAATTTCCTCTACTCACCTTTCAAGACTTATTTCAGTGAAGTCGCTGTATCGGGATCTTCAAAGTACGGAAGTCTGAACCTTGATAACGGTAATAATAATACCAAGATCATAAATGGTGTTTCCCATACCGGCAATTTTTCTTTTAAAGTCGGTAACGATAATACCACTATCGGCTTCCCCATCACATCATCGCTATCTACAAATTTGTATAAGCCATTCACACTACAGGCCGGGGCGAAGTACATTTTATCCTATTGGGTAAAGCCACCTACAGATGGCGGCGATGGTTCTCCTGTTAGCCTGGACAATCTGATCTCTACCACGAAATCACCTTTTATCGATAAATGGCAACAGGTCGAATGTGTGTTTACAGCTAAAAGTTCTGGTACCCAGTCCCTGGTGCTTCGCGGTAACGTGTATGTAGATGACATTCGTATTTATCCTTATGATGCTAACATGAAATCCTTCGCATACAATTCCAAAGACGAAAAATTAATGGCTACCCTCGATGAAAATAACTACGCTACTTTTTACGAGTATGATGCGGAAGGGAATCTTGTAAGAACTAAAAAGGAAACGGAAAAAGGTATCATGACCATTTCTGAATCACGAAGCGCTAACCCTAAAAAGTAGATCGGGATGAATTATATCAAATTGATTGTTATGCTTTGTTGTTCTATGTCCAGTGTCGGCATATATGCACAGCCTTCGCTTAAAGACGTTCAGGAGGTATTTTCACGAATGAAGTCCCTGCGTGATTTCGGTTATGATTATACCGTTGATGCGATATTCCCCGATGGGACCAAGGATCAAATGCGTGGAGAAATGTATAGAAGTGCGTCCAAAAACATCACGTACAGCTATAGTGATGATATCACCTATATGGCGACAAAAAAGTGGGTATACCAGGCAGACCATAAGCACAGGCAGGTATTCGTCTATGGCGTAAAAAGCCAGGCAGGGAACAAGGAGGGCAGCGGCACGCCGCCAGGTTCGGATTTTTTCGGGGAGTTCGTGGATTCCTTTCTGATGCGGTACTCCAAATTGGATTATTCATCCATCAGCCACGATACGCTGAAGTTCCATATTTCCTTTACAACAAGCTATACTGCATTCAAGAGCATGGATATCGTCTACAATAAAGCAAGTAAACTGCCCATTAAGATTGTCCTGAATGCATTTTACCATGAGCCCTGGCAGACACGCGGAGATAAGACAGGCACCCGGAAAACAATTACCTGTGATCATTATCATACTTCTGAAAAGAATATGGATATGAATAACTATTTCACCGTTAGCGGGAATAAAATTGTATTGAAAAAATATAAGACGTATCAATTAAAAACAATATTATAAAACAACGTGTATGAAAACCACTAAATCCCGCATGTTTTATAAGATAGCGTTGCCATTTATGATCGTCCTGATCTGTATATCAACGCTTAGTCCCTTATTGGCCCAGCCTCGTTTCGATTTTGACAAGATCCCGGGCATACCTGCGATTTGCACGCCTAAAGATCTATTTGGCAAAACCTTGCCGTTTAAGGTGTTCAATAACATAGCAAGTAATGAAAGGCTGCAAAAATTAAGTCTTGGATCATCTTATGGAAGCTATAGGAAAATTAAAAGCGTTCAGGACTTGGTCACGTTTAAGGTAAACCATGAATGCAAATACAAAGTGGACACAGCTTACACTTATAAGGTAGTATATACATTTATCGGTTTTGGTCTGGATACTTCCAGTGGTGGGGTACCCATTAAAGATTCGCTTACGATCAGTTATTCCCCGGATTCTCTATCCAATTACCAGGATATCAGTATTGCTAAATACTACGGTTATAATGTTATCAACGCCTTTACTATCATAGGTATTTATGATGCGGCCAATAATCCGGTCAACCTTACAGCTAATTCATTGAAATGGAAGAATTTTTCTCTCGAGGTAAATATTTATACCGAAGGGTATTCAAAAAAAGATGTTTATGGCCACAATGGTTATGATCCGAATATTATTTTACAAACAAGCTCTTTTGGTGATACGGCCCATAATTACCTGGATGTCCAGATGAATATGAATTATGTAACGCTGGCAGCTCCTCCCGATGTTACACCTGCGAATTTTGAACTGGAATGGACGTACGTAGACAACTATGGCCCAGACAGTGCAAATGAAGTCATTCCTGCAAGCAACCTAAGTTATAATTTTAAGCATAATGCTACCAGGGTTTGGTTATCTACTAACTATTACAGGATACCATTAGTCTATGAACGCGGCTATGTTGTATTCCGGGTGAGGATGGTACGACCCGATTCAGTTTATTTTAGAGATCCGCTGTATACCAAATGGAGCATTGACAATGATTCCGGTTCCATCGGTAGTCTAACGGCTAGCACCCAATATTTTTACATTCCGGCCGGACATGTTTATGATAAGATGAACTGGCAATACACGATCAGTTTTGCTGAAGATGGCAAGTATAAACATGTACTGAGCTATTATGATGGCCTTCTGAAAAACAGGCAAACGATTACCAGGTTTAATTCTAACCTAAGCGATCTTTTAGTGACGGAGAACTTATACGATTTTGAAGGCCGGCCATCCATAAAGTTATTGCCTTCCCCTGTCGTTTCTTCCTCCTTCAAGTTTTTACCGGATGTAAGTTTAAATTATTATACCTCGATACCATACCGGCCTATAGATTTTGATACAATCTGCCGGACAACCTGCCCTAGAGAATATCGGCCATCGCCGTTGGCCACCTTTGCCCAAGGCAATATTTATTATTCATCGAATAACCCAAACCAATCAGGTATTCAGAAATATGTTCCGGATGCACAGGGATACCCGTTTGTGCAAACTATATTTTCTCCTGAGAACGACAAAAAAGTTGATGTACAGGGCGGAGCCGGTTATACACTCCAGATCGGCGGAGGACACGAGACAAAAAATGAATATGTTGGAGCCGACCAGGCGGATCTGGACCAACTGATGGGCCTCGACGCCGGCTGGGAAGGTTTTTATCGCAAAACAGTTACCACTGATCCTAATCACCAGGTATCCATGTCTGTCCAGGATTATAAAGGACGCCCTGTCACGTCTTGTATGATCGGGACAGGCCCCGATGCGATTACACATGCCATCATTGCAAACGATAATGTACCCGGGGCCAAATATCTGCAGCAGGAGCTTATTGGCAGCAATGTGCAACAAACAATTGGTTTTTCCAAAGTGCTGGACAAGGACTTTTATATGGATGTCACCGGTAACGATTCTACCAATTATGTATACACGTTTTATCCCTATACCGTGCCATTCTGTACAGGTAAGGCATTGTCTGTGAATGCAAAATACAATTACTACATCATTGATAAATGTGGTAATACGAATTATACGGAAACAGACACCTTAGGATATACGGGCGTGGTGTTCAGCGCGGCTGGACCTGTTACGGCGAATCATAGAGATACCGCATACCTGGAAATGGGTAAACATACCATTCATAAGGAGCTAACAATTGATCCGGACAATTTTGCATCTGCTGTTGACCAATTTATTTCTCAACAGGTAGCCAATGACGATGGGGTTTGTTTAAGGACAGAAGCCATGTTTATTAACTATGAAGTCCTTAAAAAGCCATTTCCGTGTATTCCTGAATATACAGACTTATGCGACAAGAAGAAAAAGGAGATGCTCAAGGATCTTTATCCGGGAACAGGAAAGTATGGAAACTTTTACTATACAGATTCCTTTCATTATAATGTTAACGGTGATAACTCCATCTTTACCAGGCAGGAACCTTATCCCTACAGGTACCAGGATACCTGTATTAAATATCCCAAAAACTATTATAAGCATTTCAGGTCCTTTGGCGATCTGCATAACGCAGCACCGCCCATATTAATGCAAGCCTTTGATGATACAATTGCAGAAATGCTATTGCCTTTACATCCGGAATATTGCCGCCTCATGGCCTGCTTTGTAGATACCTTCGGTGAGCGCTTACAGGCGATTCCCGATGGTGTTACGGCTGAAACACAAAACCTCCTGCGGTTAAGCGATATAGTTAATGCAGATCCTTTAGTTGCTAAGCTGGCAGGCCCGCCGCTTTCATGGCCTGCCGCGGCAGCAAAGGACTCCTTATTGCGATTAGGTCGCAGCCAGATATATATAGATTCGTTCGCTTTTTCAATGGCCTATTGTAATTGTGGTGACAGTGTCATGTACAGGCGCTGCCTGGATCATATTTTTAAGGATAAGATCAATACCTCGGCACTTATTAATGATGTGACCAAAAACAATTATTACAGGATCATGCTGCCCTTATATCTAGCGAACAGGGAGCGGTATATAGACATCATGACATCGAGCCACGGAGATACCTGTGAGAGCTGTAAACTGCGACGTATACCTATCATCAAACCCTTACCTACGTTTCCTACGATATTCTCTCCCGGCGGCGCGTCTTACGATTCTGCCTCGATATGGAAATTTTTTGCTAACAGTGGGGCAGCATCAACGGCAGATGGCATTAAAAAGTTGATGAGCCTATCCCAGGACTCACTTATGAAATATAGGGATAGTGCGGCTGCAACTGTATCGGCGAATACCAACTTATTATGTACAGGGCAAGTAGACTCCATAGTAGCTGAATTGTCTAACTGTATAAAGGGAAATACAACCTTGCTAAATAAGATACATGATACCTTGTCCAACATGTGCTCCGGAAACCGTGTGCCCAACGGAATTTTTACACCGGGGCTCATTTCTTATGCATTATCTGTAAACGGTGTATCTAATTCAGACCTGTGTAACCCCTATCTGATCTCTTATGACCAGGTGCAGGCATCAGCGCAGAAAGGTACTTTTTTGTGCAAAGGCCCAAGCTATTACGCTGATATGGGCGCTTTCCTGAACCGTACAGGTGTTCTCAATTCTTTATCCAGCCTGGGTACTATGAACACATTCCTGCTAAGTCCCACATCCAATATTTTTGAGAGTAATATTAAAGATACGCTGGGTGCAGGGAATGATACAGTGCACGTTGTCGCAGCCTACACACGATCTGTCAATCTCTATACGCTATACATTTACAACGGAGCGGATTCTATCAGGTTATATCTAAAATCTTTTGCAGGCAGTGCGGTTTCTACCTGCGATTCTATATTCAGCGGCGTATCGGGTACTTCCTTCCAGTTTCCATCAGTTTCCTGCATTAATGATCTGGGTTCAGCTATTGGCGATGGTTATATTCAGAATTATAGCTTCCTCGCCAATGTATCGGCGACACATGGCATTACCACTACTACTTGCCAGATGTTAGGATGGTCCGATAGGATGCAGTCACTGTTGCCATCAGAAAATAAGATTGCAGGTTGCATACCGTGTACCGAGATGAAACGATTGTACAGGCAATTGAGTGATACTTTATATTCTTATGGAATTTACGGTACAGACCACCCATTGTTTGGAACGGTACTCACCAATTACATGAACTACAAACTAGGCAGGAACTATAGTGCGGACCAGTACCTGGATTTTATGCGGAGCTGCGCACTGGCCGACAGCCTTCCATTGATACAATACATTGCATATAGTTCCCTGAGGTTCTCGGATACTACTGCGGCCAATGCTTTCATTTCGGGCTTTAATGCCGTTGATCCTACGGTGTTCCTGATGCCGCCTTATATGGAACGGGATGCAACAACGGGTGTGACTTTCGTATTAGTCGACTTTAACAGCATACCGGTAAGGTCGCTATGGAAATATAAAGACTTTATTAGCTCTTACTCCGCTACAGGGTTGCAGGCAAGGATAGTAAACCAGCCTAATCCTTACTGGCAGGCTGCGAACCAGTTGAGCACGCTTATCTATGAATATAATTCGGCGACTAAGGCCGACAACAATGCTTCGAACTACTCTGACGCTGCTGCTTTCGGTAATGACTATTATACACATATGGAGATCAATGCGCCCACCACGGTATATGTGAAAACCGGCAGCGTCTGGATGTATTGTAAAAAGTATGCGGTGATGAAAACGACATCGAGCATGCCAACCGCCAGCCAGATATCGGGTGGGCTCTATAACCTGATGCAAAATATGGCGCTACATCCCGGTAGCTCTCCTGCTGCTTTATATGTATTTAACAATTATCAAAGTACGGTTGATAATGAATATACCAGTAAGCAAAACCTGCTCCGTTATATGTACAGCCGGCAGAATGCCAGCATGCGCGTGGTGCTGGATTCCATGAGTGAAGATTCTTTAAACAGGTACATTTTCGGGACCCAGGGCGTTACCTATACGATCCCATCCGATCCGGCCAATGTTACCAATCTCTATCTTGCAGCGTTGGCAGATGACAGGACTGATACGATACGACACATGTTAGCCAAATTTACGGACTATGAAACCCATTATTATGCTCCTTACGACGGCAGCATCTTCCTGCGGGATACCACCAACCATTTGATTTTGCCCGGCCCTTACTTATATTCCTACCCCGACGCATACCTCTACCGCTGCGCCGATGACAGTTATTTATACATTGATTTTGATGATAAGCTGAAGCTATTTTATTTTTTCATAAGGATGCCGAAGTATATACCGGTAAGGGATCATCATAAATATGTTCTCGAAGATGTGCAGCCGGTGCCCGGCGGCCAGGGTTGTGAGCTGTTTAAGATAAAGCTAAAGAACACCGCCAATAATACGCATATATGGGTAGATGACTGCATGGCCGGCTTTGCCGTATCTAATGGATCCAAATTGTCCAATGTACTTTTGGGTAATCCTTCTAACAGTATTGTTGCCGCGCCCAGGGATACATTTGACAATTGCGAAAAAGACCTGCTGCTGTCTGCTATTTATATGGGCAAGGTAAGGTATCAGCATTATATCGATTCCATCAGGACTGCCCTTATAGACAGTTTTTCTGATTATGCCATGAAAAACATCAGGGAGAGCCTGACATTGGGCTACAGGGATCAACGGTTTAACACCACACTTTATTATTATGACAGGGCAGGCAACCTGATGCGGACGGTATCTCCGGAAGGGATCTATAAGCTCAGTTCTACAAATGTGGCAGCTGTTGACAATGCACGTACAAAAGATACTTCTATAAGTACATTATATCCCTTCTCGCAGCAGCAAAAAAGCAGTGTGTATATGTATAACACACGCAACCAGCTTATCTACCAGAAAACGCCCGATGGCGGCGCGGTAAACTATTATTATGATAACGCGGGCAGACTGGTGTTCTCTCAAAATGACAAGCAGCGTAAAGAAGGCTCTTTCACTTATAATCTTTACGATAATCAGAACAGGATCGTGGAGACGGGGCAGTTTAAAACCGGTTGTCATTGGTTTGCACCACGCCCGATAGCCAATGATACTACAAAAGTGAAAGGGTGTTATTCCATTGATTATGCCAATGACATACTGGTTGGCGTGCCAGCCGTCGTATATACGCCCGGCACAAATGATATTACGGCCTATGTGCATGGCTTTCACAATTGCACAGATGTCGTTGTCACCTCTTACGATGCTCAGACAAAAGGACTGGACAGCTTTGGCTTTGACAAGCAGACCAATCTTCGCAAACGTGTAAGTGCCGTTCGGTATTATTCTGTGCTGACCTCATTTACCGATGCGGATTACCGGGGCAATTACCAGTATGCAACTTATTATAGCTATGATATAGCAGGTAATGTAAAAACACTGGTACACGAAATACCCGCTTTGGGAGGTTACGGCCAAAGGTTCAAGCGTGTTGACTATGATTATGACCTGATCAGCGGAAAGGTAAACCTGCTGAGCTATAACAGGGGTAATGTAGACCAGTTTTACCAGCGATATACCTACGATGATGATAACAGGGTCACTTTGACAGAATGCAGCAATGATGGCATCATCTGGCACAACGATGCACAATATAGCTATTATAAACATGGCCCGCTGGCACGCATGGTGCTGGGCGGCCAGAATGTGCAGGGCGTGGATTATGTGTATACCTTGCAAGGCTGGTTAAAAGCCATCAATGGCGATCTGCAGGATACCACCCGTGATATTGGCGGTGATGGCAGACGTGCTTCTGTAACTGCTAAAGATGCGCTGGCGCTGACGCTGCAATACTTCCAGGGTGATTACAATTCTATCAGCGGCAGTACCGTGGCTGCTTTACCCGAACGTAATAAAAGTCTTTATAACGGCAATATATCCAGGCAAACGCTATCGATGGCGCCATTCTCCAATATTGCCGCCAATTATACATACGACCAGCTCAACCGTATCGTAGGGGCGGCTTACGACAGTATCAATACCTCGGCGTTGACATTGAACCCCGTAGAGGCTTATCGCAATACCTATAGCTACGACCAGGATGGCAACCTGAAGCGGCTGATGCGCAAAGGTAATGTGGTAGGCACCAGGTATGTGAGCGGCGGCGGTATTTACCAGATGGATACTTTGAGGTATTATTATGCAAACAACTACTCCAACAAATTAAAAACAGTTACAGACCAGGATTCTAACAGGTATAAAATAGACATCCAGAAAAATACGGACAGCACCGCAGTACGGTATGCCTACGATGCCATCGGTAATGTGATCAAAGACCTGAATGCAGGGCAGGATACTATAGCATGGAACCTGTATAACAAGGTGACCATGAGCCAGGATACGGCGGCAAAGACTACGCTCACCTTTGCCTATGACGGCGCCGGTAACCGGGTGACCAAGAAATCTGATATTCGGCAGGATACCATCAGCCTTACGGTATCTGATTATTATGTGCGCGACGCGCAGGGCAATATACTGGCAATATACCGTGGAGAGACCAAGTACCGGTACGATAAAAAAAGGCTTTGGGAGATCATACGCAGAGACGTTGTAGCCTCGGTCGATGTAAATACTTATATAGATAGTATTGTATTGCCGGACTATCATGGCAACAGCCAGTTCAATAATGCGCTGACAGAACAAACGGCCGCTAATACCGGCTTTGTGAGCGGGCAGGTGAGTGGTAATAATGTATCTACCTTTACAAGTAATAGCAATGCCGTGTATGGCGATATGCTGCTGAACGGCCAGGATTATATGAGCCCGATGTTTGGCTACAGCAGCGGCAGTGTTATCAGCGGTGCATGGAAGCAGATGTTTATGCTGGGCAATGCCATGGATATACAGAACTGGACCGCCGGAATATTTGACCACGGCAGCACCGTGCTGGCAGCGCGGATAGATGATATGTGCACCCATGCCTCCTCTGTGGTAAACAGCCTGGCTACGAGCTATGGCGTACCGCCTACGCCCGATTGCCATATCAATGCCTCTGCCATCGCATCTTCGGTAAGCTCTATGCCGGGCCTTGCCAGCAACCTGATAATGGCCTATGGGCCTAATATGGCGAATTTTAACAGCTATCTTGACGACCTGGTGCAGAACAGCGATATTGCAGGCGGCACACCGGAATATGGCATGGGCAGCACCCTGCGTAATAACCTTGGCGGGCAGTTGCTGCAATATGGCAACCACGCAAACGTGAATAATTTCTGGGATAGCTGGACGGGGGCGCACAGCTACCTTACCCATACGGAAAGTTCGGGTACACTGGCAGGCGTACTGTATAACCTGAACCAGAATACTTACATCAAGAACTACTTCAGCTATACCTCCGATACCAGCATTATGGACGGGGCGATAGCTGCCATGGACAATGTAACGCCCGATGAGCTGATCGGCAATGCATCTAGCAGGATGGGCAGGCTTGGCTATCCGCTGGCGCTGAACAGCGACCTGATGTGGGGCGGGGAAACGCAGGTAAAGAAGAAGGATCACCTGTACCTGTCGGAACACATTATGTATGGCAGCAGCAGGCTGGGCAACCGTATCTACCCCAGCAACCTGTACCAATACCTCTGGGATGCAGATCACGGCGATACGGCAGCGGGCACCATCAATACCCTTACCGGCATCCGCCCATGGTACAGCGATGCCTACCAGGACCTGATCAAGGAAGACAGGCTCACGCCATGGCAGAATACACACCAGGGCATCTTTAAGTTCGCAGACATGCTGGGTTACCGCAATTACGAGGTTACCAACCACCTGGGCAATGTGCAGGCTGTAGTCCGCGACCAGCGGCTGTCCAAGTCTACAACGGGCGATAGCGGCTTATACTACCGTCCTGTATGCCAGGCCCTGTACGATTACTATCCTTTTGGTATGCTGATGCCGGGCAGGTATGTGGAAGACAGCACGGGGCAGAACTGTGTAACGATCACACAGGTGATAGACCGGCTGGAAGCCAAACCCGGCTATTTGCTGAACGATCCTACGGGTGGGGCAGGCAGCGGCGGTTTCAGGATATCGGGCAGTACACAGAACACCACGGCCATCGGTGGTGCCAGCCTCAGCACCAATACTACGGAGGCAGGCAATGCGCTCACTATTACGGGTAGCGGCGCGGGTATCGGCAGCAGCAGTACCTATGTATTGCCGCAGACGGATGTGAGCTATACGGTTACCTTAACGATAGATGACCTTGCGGGCAGCTGGATGGCGGAGATCGTAGAGCCGGACGGCTCGGGCGGCTGGAACCAGATAGGCAGTGTATCGATACCAAGTACAGGCACTTATAATATCAGCTTTACGCCCACCAGCAACAGCGGGCAGATGAATATGAAGGCTACAGGAGGCGGTAGCCCGAGGATACACATTCCACCGGTGACTGATATAGGATTAATACGCTATGTCTACAGCACGTATACGCTCTGCGATGTGCCGAGGGATGGGTATAGGTTCGGGTTCAATGGCATTGAAAAAACAAACGAGATAGCAGGAATTGGAAATCATTATGAATTCAAGTTTAGAGAATATGATCCACGTTTAGGCAAATTTTGGTCTGTTGATCCACTAGCTATGCAATATCCTTGGAATAGTACTTATGCGTTTGCAGAGAATGATGTTATTAGATGTTTGGATTTGGAAGGGGCTGAAAGGTACTATTCTCAAGATGGAACCTTGCGTTGGACCTATGGAGATAATCTAAAAGTTATGGTAGTTAATGATAAATATGTACAAGCCAATCACGGCAAAAAAGTGCCAGTTATCGAACTTAATGCCAATAGTACTTATACAGGCATGAACCAGCCTGAGCTGCATGCAAGGGCGTTTTTAACAATGATACGGAAGGGTGAAGGTACTTTAGGCACAAGGGGTTATAGTAAACAATTTTCTGGAAAGATTATAACAGACCTTTCAGACCATCCTAATCAAATTATCAAAAACGGTAAATATTCTTCAAGTGCTGCAGGAGCATATCAAATCCTTTCAAGAACATGGAATGGAAATCAAGGTATACGAAGAAGTTTGGGTATTAAGGATTTTAGTGCTGAATCACAAGATAAATTTGGGCTATATTTAATAGATAACCGCAATGCTTTAGGAGATGTTATTAACGGAGATTTTAAAACTGCAATAAGAAAAACCAATAAGGAATGGGCGAGTCTGCCTGAATCTCCTTACGGGCAACCAACCCAAACAATGGAGGGTGCAGAACAAGAGCTTAAAAGTGCTGTCTCAAATGAATTGCAAGGCAAGTCAGATATAGCTACCCCGCAAGGGCAATTAGAACAAACAATTAATAAGCTAAAATGAGGAATTACCTGTTAATTATCGCGTTTATGATGTCATCCTGCACAAACGAAAATGCAGGTGATGAAGGACTGAAGAATACTTCAAAAAATATTTCTATAAGAGTGTCTGTTGATAGTAGTGAGTTAATATTAGAAACTCGTATTGATAGCAATAAAATAAATAACACGGTTTCTATAAAACAGATGTTGATCTTCAAACAGAATGGGCATCAAATCGCACAAAGCCCTTCACCTATCATTGCTAATAACAAAGTATTTACTCATGAGGATAGTATAACAGTTCTGGATAATGTTATTTATGAGATAGGGGCTTTAAAAGGGGGAAAGGGAAATCTTTTTACGATTTATGGCGCTGGTTCCTGCAATGCTTGTCCTGAATTGGTAGCTTTTTATAATCAGTCAGGTAAATGTGTATGGTTAAATTACTCAAATGCCAGCAAAGTTTATAAAAGTATTGGGGATTTTACTAAGGAACTTAATACATATGGTATAGACTCTACAAAGTGGTTTAACAAAGATTATAGGAGGGTAACAGTTGATTTATGATTTAGTATATGGTTGGTAATGTATGTTCGTCGTATGCTTTATATCGGCTGTTGTGTCGGATTCCATCGAGACACCCTCAACAATTGACGCAGCTAAATAGTCATCCGAACGATGAATGGTGCCAACGCCGTGGAAGCTGAATAGTAGAATTAAAGCCCAGGCAAAAAAGAAACAATATTAAGATTGCAATATTCTTTAACCTGAACCAGAACACTTATATCAAAAATTACTTCAGCTATACCTCCGATACCAGCATTATGGATGGGGCTATCGCGGCTATGGACAATGTAACACCCGATGAGCTGATCGGCAACGCAACTAGCAGGATGGGCAGGCTTGGCTATCCGCTGGCGCTGAACAGCGACCTGATGTGGGGCGGGGAAACGCAGGTAAAGAAGAAAGACCACCTGTACCTGTCGGAGCACATCATGTATGGCAGCAGCAGGCTGGGCAACCGTATCTACCCCAGCAACCTGTACCAATACCTTTGGGATGCAGACCACGGCGATACGGCGGCGGGAACCATCAATACCCTCACCGGCATCCGCCCATGGTACAGCGATGCCTACCAGGACCTGATCAAGGAAGACAAGCTTACGCCATGGCAGAATACGCACCAGGGTATCTTTAAGTTCGCGGACATGCTGGGTTACCGCAATTACGAGGTTACCAACCACCTGGGCAATGTGCAGGCTGTAGTCCGCGACCAGCGGCTGTCCAAGTCTACAACGGGCGATAGCGGCTTGTACTACCGTCCTGTATGCCAGGCCCTGTACGATTACTATCCTTTTGGTATGCTGATGCCGGGCAGGTATGTGGAAGACAGCACGGGGCAGAACTGCGTGACCATCACACAGGTGATAGACCGGCTGCAAGTTAAACCCGGCTTATTGCTGAACGATCCTACGGGTGGGGCAGGCAGCGGAGGTTTCAGGATATCGGGCAGTACACAGAACACTACGGCCATAGGTGGCGCCAGCCTCAGCACCAATACTACGGAAACGGGCAATGCGCTTACTATTACGGGTAGCGGCGCGGGTATCGGCAGCAGCAGTACCTATGTATTGCCGCAGACGGATGTGAGCTATACGGTTACCTTAACGATAGATGACCTTGCAGGCAGCTGGATGGCGGAGATCGTGGAGCCGGACGGCTCGGGCGGCTGGAACCAGATAGGCAGTGTATCGATACCGAGTACCGGCACTTATAATATCAGCTTTACGCCCACCAGCAGCAGCGGGCAGATGAATATGAAGGCTACAGGTGGCGGCAGCCCGAGGATACACATTCCACCGGTGACTGATATAGGATTAATACGCTATGTCTATAGCACGTATACGCTCTGCGATGTGCCGAGGGATGGGTACCGATTCGGGTTCAACGGCAAAGAGAAGGATAATGAGATTGCTGGGATTGGAAACTTCCAGGATTATGGGTTTAGGGAGTATGACGATAGGATAGCAAGGTTTAATACTAGAGATCCATTATCTGTTAAGTATCCGGCATACACTCCCTATGGATTTGCACAAGAAAATCCGATAATAGGAATTGACTTGGAGGGACTGGAATTATTACCTATTAATAGCGCTATGTATCAAATGAAATATACAGGATCTGCAAAAATAAAACCGTCTACCGACTTTTATACGGTTCAAACCATTCAAAGTAATATTCCTGTAGAACTATTAGATAGCCGAGGTCATGTCGGCTATAGTTTAGGCGCTCCTGTAGGTATTAATGGTTCGGATTATAATGGTGAATACATTGATGGTAGGCCTGGAATTCCTGAATGGTTAGATCCTGCACAAGCCGATGATGCCTCTCCAGAAGCAACAAGTTCTTCAAAAGGAATTGTTTCTGGTTCTAAATCGCTAGGCAGATATGAAGCCGCCGATGCAATTGGAGGAAGTGTTGATGCAGGCAAATATGTCATTCTTAATCAATATAATAAAGGTTTATGGAATGCAAGTGCCAAAGAAGGGAGGGATAGACGAGCTTTTTATAGAGCGACAAAAATCGTGAATAATGCAAATGGGTTGCCAAGTATATTTTCCAGCGGAAAAGGAAAAGCAGACTTAATTAATTTGCTCATGGATGGCACTTTGCCAAGTGTAAATATTAAAGGTAAATCAAATCAGGTCATTGAACAGCAAACTGGATATCTAATTAACTTAATGGAAACAGCATTTAAATTAGGATCTAAAAATGGTATTAAAACACAACCTGAAATGGTGGATAAGTATAGAGATATTTCGAATGTCAATAAAGCTAGTGGCGGTAAAGGTGGCTGGTGGAATAGTGGTGACTGGCATAACAATACCAAGTAAAATATTCTAAATGAAAAGGAAAATCTTATTTTTTAGTATCGCGGTTTTATTTGCGAGCTGTGCTTTTAAACGTAACGCGGATAACAAAATAGCAACAGCTCAACGTTTTGTTAAGTATATAAACATGAATGATGATAAAGCAGCATATGCTTTGTTAGATTCCGATTTATATAATTTTAAATGGAAATTTATTGTGAAATCAGATATAAATAGAGCTCACGATCTTTTTGAAAAATATGGAACTCCCTCTCAAAGAAAATGGGAAATACTATACGACACTTTAAGAGGTATAAGAAAGTTAGAAAATATCATCATTCCCATACATAAAGGATACGACGAAAGCAATCATTTGGAAGAAGCGTACATCCGGTTAGGGTTCGATTATACGGGTAAATATTTACCTGATACGGTTATAGCTGAATATGAGTTGTATACTAATTATAATAACTAGTAGGATGGTGTACCCGAAATGTTAATGATCGACAAAGTTCGATGTTAAGACGCAGTAGACGTTACAGTAGAGTGAAGGTTTGTATGTAGGCTACGTTATAGTAAAAAAAATATTATGAGATTAATTGTTGCATGTTTGTTTTTTTTATGTTGGTTCAATGAAGATGCGATTGCAAAAATATTTGTATTTCAAGCCAAATATATCCAACCGAATAAGACGGCTAAAATTGATACCGCTTACAAGAAAATCACAGTAATTATTGATAGGAATAAGTTTAATGTGGTAAGATCTATTAGCAAGAGCTATTTTACCGATAGCACCGTGAACGGTAGAAATGTCCAAATTGAACGGTTTAGAAGTGTAAGTAGAAAAGAATACATAGGACAATACATTGTACGTTACCCTAATGCTATATTACGCAGATTAATAGAGGATGACAGCCCTGGAGCAATGAATGGGGCTCAAAGAACCATAACAGATACTATTTATAGTCTAAACGGGACCGCTAGATTTGTGGATGTTAATCTGAATTATTTTTTTATTCGGGCAGATTATTTCTACTCTAATAAGGAAGATTATTATTCTATTGACAAAAATAAAAGAAAGGTATTTGTCTTCGATCTCAATAGAATAGAACATTTATATACACATGAGGAACCTTACAAAGGTTTTCAGCTTGTTGATCAAAAATATATGCTGCCTCTTTATACAGAAATAGATTATATCAAGAATGGGAACAAGCTTATTATTTCTTGCGTAGAAATCAAATAATTTGAAAAACTGTCATAGCGAACATCTTGGCAAATAGTCATTCGAACGATGAATGGTGCCAACGCCGTGAAGGCTGAATAGTAGAATTAAAGCCCAGGCAAAAAAGAAACAATATAAAGATTGCAATATTCCTGCACCTGAACCAGAACACTTATATCAAAAATTACTTCAGCTATACCTCCGATACCAGCATTATGGATGGGGCGATAGCCGCCATGGACAATGTAACCCCCGATGAGCTGATCGGCAATGCTTCTAGCAGGATGGGCAGGCTTGGCTATCCGCTGGCGCTGAACAGCGACCTGATGTGGGGCGGGGAAACGCAGGTAAAGAAGAAAGACCACCTGTACCTGTCGGAACACTAATTTAAAGTTTTTTTTAACCTTTAAATATTCACTAAATGAAGAGAAAACTAATTGCACTTAGTGCTGCCGTATGTTGCTATATTGGCAGCATTGCACAAACCGCTCACTATTCTATCGGAACAAGCCGGAATGAAATTGCCCGTAGTATCAAAACTTTGCCGGATGGCTCCAGCGTCATTGCGGGCTACATCTACGATCTTGATTCCAGTAACAATGTAACAAACGCTGACAACCTATTGCTAAGGATAAATCCGGATGGCAATATCCTCTGGCAAAAGCAATGGGGCACAAACGGCGATGATTTGTTGTATGATATGATCATTACCAAGAACGGCGATATTGTCGTCGTAGGTACGGCAAGTCGCAGTTCCATTTACACTGGAAATAATGCTGCAATATATAGATTTGACGCAACAGGCACTTTGCTATACCAGGCATTTGTTCGGGACACAAATACAAATACGGCTGGAGAATTGTACAATAGCGTTTGCGAAACGCTTAATGGTAACCTGGTTGCAGTAGGCAGCCATAACTTTACGCCCGGTAGCGTAGATGCCTTTTTAAGCGTCTTCAGCGCTACACTTTCCAATACCTATAACCAGATGCTGCCATTGAGTAACAATAGTGATGTATTCACAAGTGTCGTATCTGATAGCAATAGCGTGTATATCCTGGGATATGCATATAGGACAGCACCACCAACTACTACTTATTACGATCAGGTTGTCATGAAATATAATCCATTCAGCGGAAGCTATGGTAGTATCGTTTGGACTAAGTACTACGATATTGGATATAACACTTTTGGAAAGGAAGGGAATGTACTCATAAACAGCGAATGGCCTACTAAAATATTCCTGAAGAATAACAAGCTTTTGGTTAGTGGTTATATATTAGATGGTTTTGTTGGAGGTTCAGGTACTAAACATTATATTTTTAGAAGTGATCTGGCAGGCAACAATGCAACCGTCAATGTTGTAAAAAGCGGTACCGCAATTTCGCGTTATTATGCAAATATCTCAACTGCCCTACCTATCACTTATGATAACATCTATATATCTGACGTGCCGTCAAATAACATTTATAATCCAGAACAGACTGGAGTTGTTACAGGCATGGATACTTGGGTAGCCCACGTGTCTTCTCTTACTACAAATTCCATATCTGCATCTACAGATTTTAGCCTGCCCGGTAATGAGTCTGTTATGAGTATGGATATTTTTAACGGTGGTGGTATGCTGAACGGAAATCTTTTTATGGCAGGTAATTCTAACCCAGTTGCATCTTCTGATAATGACATTTATTTCGGTATTGTAGCAGCATCGCTAAAAGATTCTACGGCTAACTGTCCGTTGGATTCGACAACGTCGTTGGATTCAACTGGTACTTATCCTCAAACTCTTTATGTACCACGAGATTCCTTTGCTTCTAGTTCCGTGATAGAAGTAACATTTACTAATATTAACATGACCAGTAGTCTAAACTGTGGGAGGATGCTGAACAATAAAAATGGCACTACAGGAATTTCTAAAATGGACGAGAATATGGCAAGTCTGCTAGTTTCTCCAAACCCTGCTATTGATAATTTTAATGTCTTTTATGCACTCACTAGTGATATTGAACAACATGCCGAATTATCTGTCGTAGATATTGCGGGCCGTAAGATCACAGAGAACATACCAATCAAAGAAAAATCAGGTACCCTGAACGTAAGACTTCCTGAAGATACTAGTCCAGGGCTAGTTATATGCTACCTGTCTGTTGATGGTAGGGTAGTCGTAGAGAAAAAGGTGTTGATATCAAAATAATATGTTGAGCTAGCGATTTCATAAAAAGGAGCCGCTTATAAAGCGGCTCCTTTTTTTCTTCAGGATCATTTACTACCATCAAAGCTACATGTTTGCTGATCGCCCGTATTTATATCTGTAGCAGTTAGAACTATGGACAACGAATTACCGTTTAGGTTACCATTGCCAGATACGGAGTAGTAATTTCCGGCCCCATCATCAATCGTTTGTTTAGAAAAGACAAGGGCGTTACCATTCACAGAAGCATGCATACTACCGGGTAGACCTGGCACCCTTAGGTTAACTGTAGTGTTGGACGCTGCAGAAAGGATATAGGTAGCAGTACCATCACAGTCTGTACCAATATATGTGCCAACAAATTTGTCAGATAGTCTGCTTTCACAGGAGTTCCCTTCGTAACCCGTTGGGCATTTACATAATCCATTGGCACAGGTGCCCCCATGCTGACATTTTACATTTGCGCAGGCATCTTTTTGACAACTGAATAAAAGGGTGGCAAAAACTGTCAGGCAGGAGATGGTCGCTAACAAGATTAGCTTTTTCATTTTTGGTCGATTTTGGAAAATCCGGGCCTCTCCGGATCATTAATAAAAAAGCGACGTGAGGCACATCTTACCAGCCTCCAACGTCCGACCAAGAACGCATACGCCTAATAAGCAGCCCCACGCCTAAACGTGGCCGCATCTGATAATGGCGTATATATGCTGCTTACTGCTTGGTTGAATTGGTCGGTTCTGGAGGCAGAAAAGAACGCAGCTTAATATCTTATTGCTAAAATACAACTCCCAGCATTAAAAATTGACATAGAATCCAATAAATAAATTATTGCAACTGGATTATTCCGGAATTAGGTGATACTTCGATTCATTTAATTGGATACTTCCATTAGTATCAGAACAACTTTTAATAAATTAGTATGGCAGATTCCAGAATATTCTGATAACCATTGAAGACTATATTATGCAACAGGAAAAAACTACGACTGAGCTATTTTATGAATTATTACAATTGGATAGTATCGATTTTTTTATTGAATCATTGACTGATCTATTGGAAATAAATACAATTAATGTGCGTGTTCCTGAATCAATATCTGCCAATCAAATCAACAGTCCTGGAAATAAATTGCAAGTCGAGGAACTCATTTTTCCTATCGGCCTGAATACATTACATGCCTATGGAACAGAAATTATCGATTTAGGTAATTCGCTAATTGAGCAAAAAATTCGAACTATAGATAAGATAATTGATCAGCTTCAATTTTTAGATACGTTAGAATATAAATTAAGATTGGCTGTTCAGAAATTCGATATGCATAACCCCGTCTCATTCATGCAGAACATTGCATTCAAACTATTAAAGAATAGAACCGATGTTTTGTGCGATATTAAATCGTCTGGTGAATTAGAATTCACTGAACACCATTATAACCAGATACACGACGAACTTTCTTATCGTACTAATTTGCTAAATACGTTATCCGATTTTGTCAGTAGCAAGTTGAATAATGCCCGATATGATGAAATGAGAAAATACAAGTTCAATTGGGATTCTAAAGAGGCTCATCTGGAATTAGCCGAAATAGGATTTGCCATTACTTGTATGTGGCAATTTGGCCCGCAAGATCCCCAAGCTGAAATTAATTTTGTAAAGAAATTTCTAAGTTTATTTGAGCTTCCAGGGGATACAGTGGCTAAAGATAGATCAACATTAATGATCAGAAGTAATGAAAGTCAATTGACAAAGGATTTTCATAAAGCGCTTAAAACGCAACATAAGCTAGATCTCCCAATCAATACGAAAAAAAAGTGACATAAACCAGAATTCGACATTTCTGGTTACAAAATATTCCATTAGAGAAATTGCACGGTAAATAAAACGCCATGCGATTGCCAAAGCAGTGTACATATTGCAACAAATTAATTCCAGCCAATAGGAAATCATCTGCACGCTATTGCAGCGACGCATGCTATTACGAAGCGAAGAAAGAAAGATCCGCGAAGCAATATAATTCAAAACAAGTATTCATCAATAGATTCCGGGAGTATGAACAAATACTTGCGAATTTCTACCCATTATATCTAAAAGGCCAGGTAATTACCTACGATGTCCTCGATCAGCTTCAGTTTGATTGGGGCATTGCAAATGGAGAGTTACAAGATAGCAAATTGTGTGTCTGGAAGGTAATAGGTAAATACTGCTATTTAATTAATACTGATAAAACAATATCCATTGAGCTATGCAACAATTCGAACAAGTAACACAGGAAGTTAGATTTCGATTAATCGATTCAAGTGGACAAGAAAGCATTACAACTAGGGTAGAATCAAACTACCAAATATTCTTAATTATTGTAGGAATGATTGCGATAGCTGCTACCTGGTATCACATAATTGAAACAAATAGAAAGAATTTAGTAACAGAAAACAAAGGAAACAATGGATAATAAGACGCCTTTTTTGATTCCTATGTCACAAGAAGAACTATGGGAAAAAATGAGACAATTAATTCGAACCGAGTTGGCAGATATGAAAAAAGAGAAATTGTATGACAGGGTAGAATTTTCAGTAACCGGATTTACACAAAAGCCGATCTTCAAATCAGAAGAGGTATGCAAACTACTGCAGGTTAGTCGTCAAACTCTACATCAATGGGCAAAAGAGGGCGTGTTGAAACCTTATAAAATTAAATCCAGGGTTTTCTATTTATGGGCAGATATTGAAGGCCTTATTAAAAATGAATAGTATACCGTTATTATATGTCTCGAATTGCATTTTAAAAGTCATGATTATCGGCTGACGGAATAGTTATATTAGGATAAATATTAAGTTGTTTTGTGGCTTTCCTTAATGTATTTTTATGGTTATAGTACTATCCCTTGGGCACCGAAAAACATACTAGAAAAGAGATAATCGACAAAAGGCTATCAGAAGCAGGCTGGAGTGTATCTGACCGAACGCAGGTTATTGAAGAGTATGATATTGAGGTCGGACTTCCTAACGGAGTGACAGAACCTCCAACAAAATACCATGGTCGCCAGTTTAGCGATTACAGCTTATTAGGAAGAGACGGCAAAATACTAGCTGTTGTTGAAGCTAAAAAGACTTCTGTAGACGCTGCACTGGGGAGGGAACAAGCTAAACAATATTGTTACCATATACAACGGAAACAGGGAGTATTACCATTCTGTTTTTATACCAACGGAAATGATATTTTCTTTTGGGATTTAGAAAACTACCCGCCACGTAAAGTGCATGGTTTTCCTACTAGAGATGATTTAGAGAGGTATGAATATATCCGCAAAGCAAGAAAGTCTTTAGCTGGTGAGTTAATCAATACAAAAATTGCTGGCCGAGAGTATCAAATAGCTTCAATAAGAAGTGTAATGGAAGCCGTGGAGAAAAGGAAACGAAAGTTTCTTTTAGTGATGGCTACTGGTACAGGTAAAACCAGAACTTGTATAGGATTGGTAGATGCCTTAATGCGTGCCGGTTGGGCAGAAAGAGTGCTGTTTTTGGTTGATAGAATTGCTTTGCAATCGCAGACATTGGATGCTTTTAAAGAACATTTGCCAAATGAGCCCAGATGGCCGAAACAAGGAGAGAAAACAATTGCCAAAGACAGGCGGATATATGTTTCTACTTATCCAACAATGCTGAATATTATTAGAGATGAGAAGAATGGCCTATCTCCCCATTTTTTTGACTTGATAATTGTGGATGAAAGCCATCGCAGCATTTATAATACATACGGTGAAATACTTGACTATTTTGGTGCTATTACTTTAGGGCTTACGGCTACCCCAACTGATGTTATAGACCATAATACTTTCCAGTTGTTTGAGTGTGAAGATGGAATTCCAACATTTGCTTATTCATACGAAGAGGCAGTAACCCACGTGCCACCATATTTGTCAGATTTTCAGGTAATGAAAATCAAAACAAAATTTCTGGAACAAGGCATTAATAAACGCACTATCAGCCTAGAAGATCAAAAGAAATTATTGCATGAAGGAAAGGATGTTGATGAAATAAATTATGAAGGTTCAGAAATAGAGAAGACTGTTGTCAATAAGGGTACCAATGCACTTATTGTCAGAGAGTTTATGGAAGAAAGCATCAAAGATGCTAATGGTGTATTGCCTGGTAAAACTATCTTTTTCTGCATCAGCAAGGCGCATGCGAGGCGTATAGAAGAAGTTTTCGATGCACTTTATCCTGAACATAAGGGAGATCTGGCTAAAGTAATTGTTAGTGATGACCCTCGGGTACATGGTAAGGGCGGATTGTTAGATCAGTTTACCAACAAAGATATGCCTCGTATTGCTATCAGTGTAGATATGCTGGATACAGGTATAGATGTAAGAGAAGTGCAGAATCTTGTTTTTGTAAAACAGGTATTCTCTTATACTAAGTTCTGGCAAATGATAGGCAGGGGAACAAGGTTGCTGGAAAAAGATAAAATAAAGCCTTGGTGTACGACCAAAGACGGCTTTCTGATATTAGACTGTTGGGACAATTTCGAATATTTCAAGCTGAATCCTAAAGGCAAAGAATTAAGGCCACAAATACCGTTACCTGTCAGGTTGTTTGGTGTAAGGCTCGATAAGATTGAAAAGGCAATTGAGTTAAAAGATGAAGCAATTACCCGAAAGGAGGTAGACAAACTGCAGGCTCAGATTGCACAATTGCCGCAAAATTCTGTTGTCATAATGGATGCCAAATCTGATTTGCAGCGATTAGATGACCCCGGATTTTGGTTGGCGTTAAATGATGATAAAATTGTGTTTTTGCGAAATGTGGTAAAACCCTTGATGCGAACCATTGTTGGGGTAGACTACAAAGCCATGCGATTTGAGAAGGATATTGTAGAAATTTCATTGGCACATCTCAGTAATGATAAAGACAAGTTTGAAGCTTTAAAAGACAGCATTGTTGAAGAAATAGGAGAATTGCCATTGTCTGTAAATATAGTGGCTAATGAAAAGGACATCATACAACGAAGCCAGACCAATCATTTCTGGTCTGTCATTTCAGAAGAAAGTATGGATGAGCTTGTTGAGAAGCTGGCGCCTCTGATGAAATTTATAGACTCTTTTGTTGCGCCACTGAGCCCTGAAAAGCTAAACCTGAAGGATGTCACCATAGCCAAAGAATATGTAGAGTTTGGCCCGCAACACGAAAGGCTGACGGTAGCCAACTACAGGCAACTGGTAGAACAGAAGATAAATGAAATGGTGCTATCCAGCCCTATATTGCAAAAACTAAAACAGGGCGGTACGATTACCGAACAAGAAGCCGAAATGCTCGCTGAGGAATTGCACCAGCAACACCCCCACATAACGGTAGACCTGCTTCGCAGGGTATACGATAACAGAAAGGCACAGCTCATTGCCTTTGTAAAACACGTATTGGGGCTTGAAATACTGGAAACATTTGCCGAAACGGTATCAAAAGCTTTCGATAATTTTATAGCCGAACACAGCTATCTGTCTGTAAGGCAACTGGAGTTTCTGAGCCTGCTCAGGAATTTTTTGCTGGAAAAAGGTTCAGCTTCCAAAAAAGACCTTATCAATGCACCCTTTACACGTATTCACCCCGATGGGGTACGTGGTGTATTCTCTCAAAAAGAAATTGAAGAAATAATAAACTTTATACAAACAATAGCAGCATAATGCTTACACCTTCCTTAAAAAGTAAAGTATCATCTCTTTGGGATAAATTCTGGAGCGGGGGTATATCTAACCCCCTCAATGCCATAGAGCAGATAACCTACCTGCTGTTTATGAAACAGTTGGATGAGAACGATAAAATAAAAGAGAGCAATGCAGCTTTTCTGGAAGAACGTTTTGAATCTGTTTTTGACGGAACGTTTTTGCCACCGGGTGCTAAAGAAGGTAGCGAGCTGGATAAACAAACACTGCGCTGGAGCTATTTTAAACGTATGCCTGCCGAAGAAATGCTGGTATTTGTGCAATCTTCGGTATTCCCGTTCATCCGCCAGTTGGATGGTGATGAAAACTCTTTCTTTACCAAACATATGGCCAATGCGGTATTTCTGATTCCTAAGCCCAGCCTGCTGACAGAAGCCATAAAAACCATAGACGAGATATATGACGAGCTGAAGACCGAAAACAGGTTTATAGATGCGCAGGGCGATTTTTACGAATACCTCCTCAGCCAGCTGAGCCAGGCGGGTAAAAACGGACAGTTCCGCACGCCCACGCATATTATAGAAATGATAACCGAGCTGGTGCAACCCAAGCTGGGCGATAAGATAGCAGACCCTGCCTGTGGCTCTGCTGGCTTTTTGCTGGCTGCATACAAATACCTGATTACAGAATTTACCAGCCCGCAATACAGAGAAAAAGACGACAATGGTTTTGTGCGTGGCACAATGGCCGACAAGCTGGTGAGCGAAGATGCAAAGAAGATACTGAACGAACAGTCTTTTTATGGCTTTGATATAGACCCTACCATGATACGCATAGGGCTTATGAACCTGATGATGCATGGTATAGCCAAGCCAAGGATAGACTATATGGATACCCTAAGCAAGAGCTATAACGAAGAAGGGGTATATGACATTGTAATGGCCAACCCGCCCTTTACCGGAAGTGTAGACAAGGGCGACCTGAACCCCAACTTCAGCATCAGCACTACCAAGAGCGAACTGCTGTTTGTAGAGCGTATATACAGCATGCTGCGTATAGGTGGCACAGCAGGTGTGGTGGTGCCGCAAGGCGTGCTGTTTGGCAGTGCAAAAGCATTTGCCGAGCTAAGGAAGATACTGATAGACAAGTGCGAACTGAAGGCGGTAATAAACATGCCAAGCGGCGTGTTTAAGCCCTATGCGGGTGTGGCTACTGCTATACTGGTATTTACGAAAGGGGGCGAAACCACCAATGTATGGTACTACGATATGGAAAGTGATGGGCGCAGCCTTGACGATAAGCGCAACGAGCTGCGCCTGCCTAATGGTGAACGCGACTATGGCGATCTGCACCGGATAATAGCTGCCTACCATGCACGCCATACGGAAGAACAGATAGACCGCAAAGCACAGCACTTTTTTGTGTCGAGGGCAGAAATAGCAGATAACGAATATGACCTGAGCATAAACAAGTATAAAGAAGAAGAGTATGAAGAGGTTGTATATGATGCACCTAATGTGATTTTGAATAAGCTTATTGGAGAAGATGGTAAGGGTGGATTAGAAAATGAAATTATTGATGGCCTTAAAGATTTAATGATAACAGTGAAATGAGGAAGGAGAAGATTGGTAACATATTTCTTTCAATTAGAAACGGTGCTAATATTCAGCAAGATAAAATTGCTGATGGGGTACCTATTACAAGAATTGAAACTATAGCAGATGGGACTATTGATCTAAATAGATTAGGATATGCTAATGTAAAGGATGATTCTTTTAAAGATTACTATTTAAAAGAAGGCGATATATTAATGTCCCATATCAATAGTGAGTTGCACTTAGGGAAAGTTGCTTATTATGATATTAAGAACATTGACATCATTCACGGAATGAATTTGCTTTGTTTAAAGGCTGATAGGTATGTGCTATACCCCAAATATGCATTCTATTATTTTAGAACACCCTATTTTAAGAGTAGGCTAAAAAGAATAACAAAAAAATCAGTTAATCAGGCAAGTTTCAATATTTCAAGTTTATTATCATTAGATATCCCTATCCCAGACAACTATGATGACCAGAAACGCATAGCCACAATACTTGGCAAAGCAGAAAAACTGATAGCACAACGAAAAGAAACTATCAAGCTGCTGGATGAGTTTTTGAAATCTATTTTTCTGGATATGTTTGGCGACCCTGTGAGGAATGAGAAGGGGTGGGAGAAACGCAAACTAGGAAATTTAACCGAAATAGGCACTGGAGCTACCCCAAGTAGACAAAATGAAAGTTTGTATTATAACGGTAAGCATAATTGGGTTAAAACAACTGAAGTAGATTGGGGTTACATCTACGACACTGAAGAAAAAATTACAGATTTAGCTTTAAAAGAAACTAACTGTAAATTGTACAATCCAGATACAGTATTATTAGCAATGTATGGGCAAGGAATTACAAGAGGGAAGGTTGCACTATTGAAGACCATAGCCAGTACTAATCAAGCTTGTGCAGCAATATTGCCTAGTCGATATTTCAATCCTAATTTCCTATTTCATTTACTAATTAACTCATACAAAAAACTGAGAAGTTTAGGGAGAGGTGGAAACCAGGAAAACTTAAACTTAACTATTGTTGGAGAGTACAATGTAATACTTCCTGATATTGATCTCCAAAACAAATTCGCTTCAATTGTAGAAAAAACAGAAGCACTTAAACAACAATATAATGCCAGTCTGCAAGAGTTGGAGAATCTGTATGGCTCGCTCAGCCAGCGTGCCTTCAAAGGCGAGCTAGACCTTAGCAAAGTACCCATAGAAGAAGAACCTAACAACTTCTCTGGCCCTGCCGCCCCCGAAGAAGACAAGCGATACGGTGACCCTTTTGAAGGAATGGAATTGCCTAAAGAGGGATTAATTAGCAGGGATGAAATACATAAGTTAATAGGGCATGATTGGGAAGAGATACAAGAAGCCGTGAAGGGTAGTTTAGCACCGATTGAAAAACAAAGAGAAGATTCACAAGCCAATAAAACAATAGAAATTGTTAGTGATTTACCTATTGATAATATAAAACCTATTAAAGGTAAAAAAGCAATTGTTAAAAGTCTTGATAGCCTTTTTTTCGCTGAATTGGATATAGACGCAATTAGAAATATTCTGAATAGTAAGTATAAGGACAAATATTTCAGTTTTAGTGACTTAAAATTTGCAGTGGCAAAAAGATATGAATATCAATATGAGGTTTTGAAAAACATTGTTTTTGATATGTTAAGGCAAAAAATATTGAAACAAGTATTTGTAGATAAAAATCATAATGAGTCAGTTGCTGAATTTGGATATATTAATAATCAGGTGTTGACGAAAAATTTGAATGATGGCATGTATTTCGTAACAATTAATACCAATATATGAGACTGCTAAACCTTAAACTGCTCACCAAATTCAGGAGCTTAGATGCGGGGGTAAACTTCCGGTTTGATAAGGTGGAATTGTTTGATAATAAACTTGAGCCTATTTGTCTTGTAGGTTTAAACGGTTCTGGAAAATCCAATCTGTTAGAAGTAGTCGCTGAGGTATTTTATTATCTGGAAAAATACTCTGAGTCTGAAGGGAAAAATAAAAAAAAGCACAGCACACCCTTTGGCTTTGAAATAACTTATCAAATAGATATTACCTATGAATTAGCTAGAAACAGCAATCTGAAAAACATAGAAACACTTGATTGGGAAGGTTCGAGAGAAACCATAGTAACCATTGTAAAATCGGCTAACGAACTCCCCAAGATAACTTTAGAATCTGATGGTAGGGTACGAGTAGAAGAATCTACTGATCCAGCTATGTTTATTTTGCCCAATCATATAATCGGATATAGCTCTGGGCAAAATGAATTAATTAGTAATCCTTTTATTAAGCTTAAATATGAATATTTTGAGCAGCTAGAAAAAAAACAGCAAGCAGATTATAATCTTGAACTGGGTCTTACGAGACTTTTCTTTTTGGATTATGAAACAAGTCACCTCATAACTTTAATCAATTGTCTCTTTTCTGAAGAAAATGAAGTTTCAGTAATAACCAATGCTTTGAAACTTGACAAAGAGGATCCTTTGGATAGTTTTGAGGTAATTATTAGATACACAAATTATAAGAACAATAGAATAAAGATTGCCCGTGCATTAGAAGTTGCAATAGAAAAGTTGAAGGAGTGTGCAACTACATATGAAGAGACGGGAAATGAATTGAAACTTGACTACTTCGTTAATAAGGAAACACGTTTAGCATTTAAAAGAAAATTTGGTTCTGCCCTTATATTATTCCGTGATTTCTATTACCTCAATCTTTTGAACATTCATCAGGAACCCGTATCTGTTCGTAGAAAAATAAAGGAAGCACCAAGCAATACATATGATAATCTACTACACATGATACCTACCCCACCAAGAGAAGATCTAAATTTTTGTATAGATAAAATGCGATTGAGAAAAACTAATGGAGTGCTAATCAAGTATAAAAACCTAAGTGATGGAGAGCATCAATTAATGCATGTACTAGGAAGCATGATATTGCTAAACACCTCTGGTTCATTATTGCTTTACGACGAACCAGAAACACATTTTAATCCTGATTGGAGATCGAAGCTTATTAGCTTAATTAACAAAACTGTAATTGAAAAAGTACAATCTGATAAGATCAGAAAACAGGAGATATTAATCACTTCACATTCTCCTTTTATTGTTTCAGATTGTAGACCTGAGCGCGTTTTCATATTTAAAAATGGAAAAACTTCAACCCCCAAAATTAACACTTTTGGGGCTGCTGTTAGTCTTATTACGATGAAGGTATTTGGAAAATCAGAAACAATATCCGAGTTAGCTAATCAAAAGTTAGATAAAATAGTACAATCTTACAAGAAGGGAACAGTTGATTTGCAGTCTGCAATACTGAAAGCCAATAGTCTAGGTGATTCAGTCGAAAAATTACTGACAATAGATCAGTTGAAAAAAATTAAACCTCTAAAACAAAAAAAATAAAAATGCTTTATACATATAAGCCTATAAGTCATGATTTCTATAAACTACAAACTTATATTGAACATTTAGTTCTAGATGTATGGTGTAAACCTAAGGGCAATTTTTCGATAGGTAAGTTACATTCGGAATTTCAGCCAATGGTTATAGCTGAGAAAAAATTACTAAGGACACCAATACAGCAGATATATCGAATTTGCAATGGATTGGAGAAAAAGCATCTAGCTAAGCTAAAAATGGGGTTTAAAAACAATAATGCTATTAAAGAATTATGTACAGGTGCTAAAACGCCAATGTTATATGATGCCATTGCAAAGATTGATAAACCCTTGAGGGTTAAACTAGAGAGTTTTTTCAAATTGTTATACAAAGAATTACTCAAAAAAGCTGCTTTCAAAAATGTGTGTGGAGATATAAAAGGTTATTACGATGATTTCCTAAAAACTAATTGTGCCGAAAAATGTCCTTTCTGTGGCATCTCAGATATTATGTCACATAGACTAACTAAAAGAGATGCTTTTGATCATTACCTTCCCAAAGATGTTTATCCATTTAATTCGGTTAACCCTAATAACTTAGCGCCTATATGTAAGACTTGCAATACTTCCTACAAACTCACTCAAGACCCAATAAATACTAAAACTAAGATTGGAAGGAGAGCTTTTTATCCTTTTGCATCAAAGAAACCAAAACTAAATATAAAGATTAAGGTTACTGGTGTGATAAAGAATCTAAAACCCAATGAGGTTGAACTGAAAATTACTAATAGTCATTATAAGGAGGAAATTGATACTTGGATGGAGTTGTTTGGAATTAAAGAAAGATACGTGGATAAAATATGCAGTGAAGATGCGAAATTCTGGTTCGACACTATCATTGCTATGGGGGTAAATAGGCGTACAAATGATAGAGTGTTTCAATCTAAACTTGAGTTATTTAGAAACAATGAAATTGCCAATGATAATTTTCTTAAAATACCATATTACATCGCTTGTAGAGAGGCTGGATTAATTTAAAAGCCATATTATTTCTTTGTTTTTACAAAAAGTCGTCCCAAAAACGTTCGAGTACAAAAAGAAAAAACCTCAAATCCTTGTAAGGACTGAGGTTTTTTGATTTGGTCTAAGTGCCCAAAACAGAAATCGAACTCGTGCGCCATTGCCAAAATCAAATTTTGAATCCCGCACCCGCAATAAAGTTACGTATCCAAAACAATCGATGACTATGAAAATGCTTTCATGTTATCCCTTGTACTCCAGACCTCTTGGATGCGTTTGGCTGCTTCCTCTTGGCTCACCTTAATATACTTAAAGAAGTCTTTAAATGTTTTATGGCCAGTGATTTTCATAATTAAATTTACATCCGTTCCAGCAAGATATTCATTTGTCGCAAAAGAGCGTCTGCATGTATGAGAAGTGACAAATTGAGCTTTGGATTTCGTAATAATAATGTCCTTATTACCTTTTTTGTAGCTAAAAGTTACTTTTTCTGTAATCCCAGCCATCGCAGCTATTTCTTTGATTTCTTTATTGAAAATAGGATTTGATATTCTTTCTTTCCCGTTTTCAAACAAACGTATAAATACTTCTTTTGCTTCTTGCCGTAAGGGGATAACAACCCAGTTATCCTGTTTATTTGTCTTTTTAAATAACATGCCTTTTCTATAGTCTTTAAATTCTAGCGTAGAATAATCAGAGAACCGCAAGCCTGTTAGACAGCCTAGTACAAACAAGTTTCTGCTTAATTCTAATTCTGAATGATTAGTAAGATCTAACTTGTAGATAGCTGCAACTTCATCGTAGGTCAGATATACCGCATCTGCTTCTTCATCCAATATTTTGAAATCGCCCAGGTCAATTGGTGGGACTATTTTTCTTCTTACTCTATCGTTGATGAATACTCTAAGGTTTTTTATTGTTGAACCAATTGTACTCAATTTAAGTCCGTATTCAGGGACTTTTTTTCGTTTTAAAACGTAATCATAAGTAAGGAAGTCAACAAAATCTGAGTAGAAATTGAAATCAAGATTAGAAAATGTTACTTCTTTCTTTGTATGAGTTTGATATTGACTTAGTCGGTCTCTTAGTGCGTGAAATGCTGCAGTACTAACAACTTTTTTTTCCTTCGATTTGATGTAATTATCTATTTGTTGAAAGAGATTAGGTAATTTTTTAATCAATGCATGGGAATTTACCTCTGCAATTTGTAGGCTTTCCAATTTCAACGATGGCTTAAATCTATCCTTTACAAATTGTCCTTGATTTAACGAATTGGATTGATTGGACAAGCTAATGAGTGCTTCAATCACTTTTTTCATCCGTGCAAGATCACAGTTTAGATTTTCAGCAATCCCAAACTCTAACGGAAGAGATTTAGAAATCGACTGTCGTTTACTATTCCAGAATTGCTTGGGGATAGAAATCTCGGTGTTTAATAAAACGCGTTTTTCAGATGAATAGCAGTACTGAAAATAGATGACATGTGTGCCATCCTTCAATGGGCGGTTAAGCATTACGGCTTTAAGAGGTAACAGCATAATTTGCTCGATTAATTGCTCGATTAAAAATCTGTAACCCTTTGTAAAGGTAGGATGCCAGTTTAAACTGTATCTGTTATAATAATCTGAAAATCATCCAATTATAGTAAAATTGCGTAAACATACGTAAGGGTTACTCAATCGAGTAACCCTTATAAGTGATCCGGATTGGATTCGAACCAATGACCCTCAGCTTAGAAGGCTGATGCTCTATCCAACTGAGCTACCGGACCAGCGACTCAGTGTTTGCTATTTAAAGCGGTGCAAATCTAATAAAAAATGCCCGCTTATTGTATATGTCGTCAAAAAAGCGGTCGAATATGGGAAAGTAGGTACTAATCGATGCTTCACATCACATTAGCTTATAAATATATTCTTCTATCTCTGCTTGCCGCGCATTCGCAAAGCCTTTGTCCTTTCCGGTTCTGAGGAAGCCGCATTTTTCCAGTACTCTCTGCGAGCCAATATTGTCAAACGCCACTCTCCCGAAGATGGGTCTTGAGTTCTCAATCGTCAGAAAGCTCTTCAGGGCTTCTGTAGCGATTCCTTTACCCCAAAAGTTTTTATCAATCCAATAAGTGATTTCTGTATCTCCTTCCATTACAAATTTGGCTATACTGCCGACGATAGTTTCGCCTAGTAATATAGTTTGCATGTTGATGGTTGGGTCGCCAAGATGCCTGGTATATTTTTCTAAGTAAGCTTCTTTGTTATTTGGATCTTTTGGCGTGAATGCCGCTAAATAAATAGCCTCTTGATCAAGTTGAAACTGAAAGAAACGTTCCAGGTCAGGTATCTCGGTTTGTCTGAGTGCTACTCGTGTATGATGCATGATGATAGTGATTATTATTCTTTACAATAGATAAAGATATGTTAGATCGACTACATGAATGTTACCTTATAGCCATCTATAAAAGACAACTCCCCGCATATAGCAGGGAGTTGCCTTTATGATTATTATTAATCTTAAGCCAGATCAAAACGGTCGAGGTTCATCACCTTATCCCATGCTGCCACGAAGTCTTTTACAAACTTGGTTTTGGCGTCTGCGCAGGCATATACTTCTGCAACTGCACGCAGCTCGCTGTTAGAGCCGAATATCAGATCTACGCGTGTAGCTGTTTTTTCAATAACCCCTGTTGTGCGGTCGCGGCCCTCGAAGATATTTGGATTGCTTTGACTTGCAGTCCATACTGTGTCAATATCCAGCAGGTTTGTAAAGAAATCATTGGTAAGTGTGCCAGGGTGATCAGTTAATACACCATGTTTAGAATTATCATAGTTAGCACCTAATGCACGCATACCACCTACCAGTACGGTCATTTCAGGTACAGTCAGGTTCAGCAATTGTGCTTTATCTACCAGGAATGCTTCTGCCTTGCTTGCGTAGCGGTCTTCAATATAGTTGCGGAAGCCATCAGTTACAGGCTCCAGTGCGTCAAATGACTCTACGTCGGTTTGCGCTTCTGTAGCATCACCGCGGCCCGGTGTAAATGGTACTTTAATATCCTGTCCTGCATTTTTAGCAGCATGTTCTACAGCAGCGCATCCGGCAAGGACTATAAGGTCGGCCATAGAAATTGCCTTGCCGCCTGTTTGTGCAGCATTGAATTCTTTTTGTATTTCTTCCAGCTTAGCCAGCACTTTAGCCAGTTGCGCAGGGTTGTTTGCCGCCCAGTCTTTCTGTGGCGCAAAACGTATGCGTGCACCATTAGCGCCACCACGTTTATCAGATCCGCGGAAGGTAGATGCAGAAGCCCATGCTGTAGATACCAGTTCACTGATGGTAAGGCCAGAGTTGATTAGTTTGCTTTTTAGGGCAGTAATATCCTGCTCATCTACCAGTTTGTGTGTTACTGCAGGTATTGGGTCCTGCCATATCAGTTCTTCGGCAGGTACTTCAGCGCCAAGGTAGCGTGCACGAGGGCCCATATCGCGATGCGTTAATTTGAACCATGCCCTTGCAAACGCATCTTCAAACTGCTCAGGATGCTCATAAAAACGTTTTGATATTTCTGCATATATAGGGTCAAACCTTAAAGAAAGGTCTGTAGTGAGCATAAAAGGTGCATGCGTTTTGCCGGCTTCATGTGCATCCGGTACAGTACCCGCGCCTGCGTTATTCTTTGGCTTCCATTGCTTGGCACCGGCAGGGCTTTGGGTCAGTTCCCATTCGTATTCAAAAAGATGCTTGAAGAAGTCGTGGCTCCATTTTGCAGGAGTAGTGGTCCAGGCACCTTCCAGTCCGCTGGTAATGGTATGGCTGCCATTGCCGCTGCCATAGGAGTTCTTCCAGCCGAAGCCTTGTTCTTCTATGCCTGCTGCTTCCGGCTCTTTCCCTACATATTTGCCCGCATCGCCTGCACCATGTGTTTTACCAAAGGTATGGCCACCTGCAATCAGGGCTACTGTTTCTTCGTCGTTCATCGCCATCCTGCCAAAGGTTTCACGGATATCGTGTGCTGCGGCAAGAGGGTCGGGGTTGCCATCGGGGCCTTCGGGATTTACATAAATCAAGCCCATTTGTACCGCAGCCAGTGGATTCTCCAGGTCGCGCTTGCCTTCATAACGTTTGCTACCCAGCCATTCTTTTTCAGAACCCCAGTAAGTATCTTCCATTGATTCCCAAACATCTTCGCGGCCACCGCCGAAGCCAAATGTTTTGAAACCCATAGATTCCAGGGCGCAGTTACCTGCAAGTATCATCAGGTCGGCCCAGGAAAGCTTCCTGCCATATTTCTGTTTCACCGGCCAAAGCAAACGACGTGCTTTATCAAGGTTCACATTATCAGGCCAGCTATTGAGCGGTGCAAAACGTTGCATACCCATACCACCGCCGCCGCGGCCGTCAGAGATACGATAAGTACCTGCACTGTGCCATGCCATACGTATCATAAACGGGCCATAATGGCCATAGTCTGCAGGCCACCAGCTTTGAGATGTAGTAATGACGTCGGTTATGTCTTTTTTCACTTCATTAAGATCGAGCGTCAGGAATTCTTTGGCATAATCAAAATCTTTATCCATCGGGTCTGATAAAGATGAATTCTGCCTGAGGATCTTAAGGTTCAGTTGGTTGGGCCACCATTCTTTGTTTTGTGTACCGCCACCTGCTGTTTGTTTTAATTGTCCGCCTGTAAAAGGGCATTTACCTGTCGCCGCCTTCGGATGATGCTCCGATGCGTAATGAAGCGTGTTGTTTTCCATAACCTGAGTTGTTTTGCGATTTTACAAGGTCAAATATAGTTCAAGTTTGCCGGGGAGCTAAATGGATATGCCAATAGGGTAATAGGCATTTTGTATTGATGCCGTAACAACTGTTATATATAGATAAAGTATGTATATGGGTTCGTCTATTTGTTGGTGCTATCAGACTATAACTTACCAGTTTATAGCATATTAGCAATTTCGTTTAGTTTTGGCTGTACTTATTCAACTACAATCCATGCTTACAGAACAGAAAGCCCGTGAGTTATTCCCCGATTTTGATAAGGAACTGGTAGATGAGCTTTTAGAACACGCTTCTGTTAAAACGTTTCACGAAGGGGATACTTTAATGAAGACCGGCCAGTTATTCAGGTCTATCATTATAGTGGTAAGTGGTTCGGTAAAGATATTTAGAGAAGATGAGGAAGGGGATGAATACTTTATGTATTATTTACAACCTGGACAGGCTTGTGCCTTGTCTATGATATGTGCGGCCCGCCACCAGGCGAGTGAATTAAAAGCAGAAGCCGCAACGGGAACAGAAGTGATCACAGTGCCATTGGAGTATATGGACAAGTGGATGAAGACCTATAAGAGCTGGTACTATTTTGTATTGGAAAATTATAGAAACCGATTCCAGGAATTGCTTTCAACTATTGATCATGTGGTTTTTCGGAATATGGATGAGCGGCTGCTCTTTTATTTAAAAAAACAACAGGAATCTACTGGTTCTGACATATTGGTTGTCAACAACACGACAATAGCACAAGAACTTAATTCATCGAGAGAGGTAGTATCCCGCCTAATGAAAAAGCTGGCAGAGAACGGAATGATACGCACCCTAAGTAACCAGAAGATACAAGTCTTAGATCTGCACCTGAATTAAGCTTTAAAGAATAACTGATGCTTATTGCCTTATAGAAATATAAGCCTGTGCCGTGATTTGTGTCACGGAAAATATTTTCTGTATGTCCGAATTTTACATCATAAAATACAGAAACATGAAAATCGAACAGATTTATACAGGCTGCCTGGCACAAGGTGCATATTATGTAGAGAGTAATGGGGAGGCTGTAATTATAGACCCACTGAGGGAGGTAGATCAATATGTAAGAAAAGCCGAGACAAATGGAGCTAATATTAAATATATTTTCGAAACGCACTTCCATGCAGATTTTGTATCCGGGCATATAGATCTTGCTGGCAAAACCGGTGCCACCATTGTATATGGCCCCAATGCTGAACCTGCGTTCCCGGCATTGATAGCAAAAGATAAACAGGTGTTCAGAGTAGGTGACGTGAGCTTTGAGGTGTTACACACACCTGGGCATACTATGGAGAGTAGTTGCTACCTACTGAAGGATAAAAGCGGTAAACCTGTTGCACTGTTCAGCGGTGATACTTTGTTCATTGGGGATGTTGGCAGGCCCGACCTTGCACAGAAAGCTGCACATCTTACACAGGAAGATCTCGCTGGTTTATTGTATGAATCTACACGAAAGCTAATGTCGTTGCCGGATGACGTTATTGTATATCCTGCACATGGTGCAGGTAGTGCCTGTGGCAAAAATATGAGCAAAGAAACCTATGATACCTTAGGGCATCAGAAAGAAATAAACTATGCACTGAGGCAAAATATGACCCAGGCAGAGTTTATTAAAGAAGTAACTACAGGCCTTATGCCGCCACCGGGGTATTTTGCAATGAATGTGGCAATGAATAAGCTGGGCTATGAAAGCATAGATGTGGTATTGGAGCGTGGTCAGCAGGAACTAAGCCCGGAAGATTTTGAAACAGCCGCTAACGAAACGCAAGCCCTGGTATTAGATACCCGGTCTCCGGAGGATTTTGTAAAAGGATTTATACCAAATGCTATTAATGTAGGTATTGATGGCAACTTTGCACCCTGGGTGGGGGCATTAATTACAGACATTAAACAACCATTGCTAATAGTTGCTGACGAGGGTAGGGAAGAGGAAGTGGTAACAAGGCTGGCACGAGTGGGGTACGACAATGCTATCGGATTTTTGAAAGGTGGTTTTACAGCTTGGCAGCTTGCTGGTAAAGAGATTGATTATATAGATGCTATATCAGATGAGGAATTGGCATCGATTGCGAAGGTAAAACCAGTTAATATATTGGACGTAAGAAAGAATAGTGAATACCTGAGCGAACATTTAGTAGATGCGGA
Organism: Bacteroidota bacterium; assembly: GCA_018267955.1. Lineage (GTDB taxonomy): Bacteria > Bacteroidota > Bacteroidia > Chitinophagales > Chitinophagaceae > Polluticoccus. Next base: position 375,202 of record JAFDXL010000009.1, on the reverse strand, counting down.
AAGCCTTCCGTTAGACTATATCAACGATACTATGCAGGCTATAGATAAGGGTAAGCCATATTATGTGCATTGCGCCTCCGGTTATCGCTCTGTTATTTTTATCTCCATTATGAAAGCAAGAGGATATGAAAACCTGGTGAATGTAGTTGGCGGATTTAAAGCTTTAAAAGCCGGAGGTAGATTCCCTGTTACGGACTATGTATGTCCTACTACATTATTATAAAGTTCTCATTTGTATCAATAAAGAGACAATCTCATTTAGAGGTTGTCTCTTTTCGTTGTATTCCTATGTATTGATAATATTCTGTTATTACAACCATATACATGAAAACGATATCTGTGCAGCGTGATTAATGTCACGATTTTGGTTGATGTGTGCCAATACTTTTGCGCACAAATTCTTAAAATGATATCAACCGAACGAAGGACAAACAGAGCTAAAAAGCTAGCCTTGCTATTGCTGCTATTTGCAGCTATGCAGGCTACAGGACAGGAGATAGTGACCCTTGATATGGATCAGGCAGTGAAAACAGCGATAGCTGATAATAAAAATATTGCTATAGCCAGGATAGACGAAAAAGTGGCATTAGAAAACTTCAGGCAAACTAATGCAGTTTTTCTACCTGAGCTTAATGTTTCTTATACAGCATTTTCAACTAACAATCCCTTAAATGCGTTTGGCTTCAAGCTGCAACAAAAGATTATTGCACCGGCAGACTTCAATCCTGCTACGCTTAATGAACCGGATATTACGAGTGATATGATGACTCGTTTCTCGGCAAGGCAGCCCATCCTCAATGTAGATATGGTATATCAGCGCAGAGGGGCTGCCAGGCAAGTGGAGATGTATAAGTATAAAACAGAACGAAATGTAGAATATGTGAGCTGGCAGGTGCAGCAAGTATACCTGCAATTACAACTGGCATGGAATGCTAGTATAGTTGCAGGAGAAGCACTGGAAACTATGCAGGCTACATTGAAGCAAACAAGTGACAGGTATCAGCAAGGGTTGTTACAAAGATCTGATCTGCTCAATGTTCAGGTGCAAATGAAATCGGTAGAGACACAATTACAAGAGGCAAAATCAAACATTGCTAATGCATCTGATTACCTGGGTTTATTAATGAATAAAGAACAAGGCAAAATATATAAACCAAAAACTGTGTTATTGGATAGCACTATTGATGAGGCTATAGCCTTACCGATGAATAGGGCAGATTTCCGTGCGATGGAAAAAGCAGTGGAGTCTTATACTTGTATGGTGCGTAGCAGTAGGTTTAGTTACCTGCCAAGGATCAATGCATTTGGCGATTATCAGTTGCACGATAATCGCGTGTTTGGTTTTGCCGCAGATGGCTATTTAGCAGGTGTGCAGCTTTCATGGGATATTTTCAAAGGGTTTCAAACGTTCCATAAAACCAAGAGCCTTGTGCTGGAAAGAGCAAAGCTAGTAGAACAACTGACCGATAAAAGAGAGCAGGAGCAAACGGCATTAAATAAAGCTGTCAGGCAGTTTACGGAAGCTGCTTATAAGATACGACAACAGCAGGATGCAGTAGCGCAGGCTACAGAAGCGCTGAAAATAGTGCAAAACAGGTACGAGCAAGGTTTGGTAAATACAACAGACTTATTACAGTCGCAAACACAGCTTGCACAGCAAAAGCTTATGTATGCACAAGCTGTTTATGAGCGTAACAGCTCCATTATATACATCAATTTTCTAACAACACATTCTTAATAAAAGACAATATAAAACTGTATTATGAATAATAAATGGATCGTAGCCATATTGTTTACCGGCATGTCAGTTTCTCTTACTGCCTGCTCTTCATCTAATGCTAATAATTCTTTAGATAAACAAACTAATCCCATTGTTGTAAATGTTGCATTGCCTGGAGGGACAGATGCAACCAATATTTCATTGAGTGGCCACATTGAAGCTGTACAGTCTGCTAATATTAGTACCCGTATGATGGGTTATATAAGCAATATCCATGTAAAGATCGGGGATAAGGTACAGAAAGGACAGTTGTTGGTTTCTATAAGTAATGCTGACATTCTTGCAAAGAAATCTCAGGCCGAAGCAGCCGTTTCGCAAGCAGAAGCTGCATATGAGAACGCACACAAAGATATGGACCGCTATACAGCATTGTACAAACAGCAAAGTGCATCTGCTAAAGAATATGAAAACGTTACGCTGCAATATAAGTCGGCAAAAGCAGCATACGACGCTGCCAGGCAAATGAGAAATGAGGCTAATGCCCAAATATCTTATACCAATATTACAGCACCTTTTAGCGGTGTTATTACGCAAAAATTTATGGATGCCGGTAATATGGCAAATCCTGGCATGCCTATTCTCGCTATGGAAACAGATCATTTGTTACAGGTGACGGCATCTGTTCCTGAATACCAGATTGATAAAATAAAAACCGGCATGGAGGTGCAGGTGTCTATTAATGCTGCTGCTGTTACCCTCCCAGGCAAAGTAACTGAAGTAAGTAGCTCTTCCCAAAGCAGCGGTGGCATGTATGTGGTTAAAATAAGCATACAAGAAGCTGATACAGATCATGTATTGGCAGGTATGTATGTAACAGCTGTTATTCCGGTAGACCATGCTACAGCACAAGCTCCGGAATCAAAATCAATATTAGTTCCGCTTAGCAGTCTTGTGCATAAAGGAGATCTTGATGGAATTTATACTGTGAGTTCATCCAATGAGGCATTGTTACGTTGGGTGAAGCTGGGTAAGATATTTAATGATAAGGTAGAAATATTATCGGGCCTTTCTGCAAATGAACAATTTATCGTGCATGCTGAGGGTAACCTATATAATGGCGTTGCTGTAAGGATAGCTAGGTAAGATCATATTATTTATACATAAACAGGAAATCATCCCAAGAATGGAAAAAGGACTATCCGGCAATATTGCAAAAGCTTTTTTGCAATCGAAGCTGACCATACTATTAATGTTTGCCTTTCTGCTGATAGGAGGGTATAGCACATTTTTAATGCCGCGGGAAGAAGAACCGCAGATACAAGTACCTATGGCCGATATATTTATCGGTTATCCGGGTGCGGGCCCCAAGGATGTAGAAACCAAAGTTGCCGCGCCTATGGAAAAGATCATATCTAATATTAAAGGTGTGGAATATGTGTACTCGACATCTATGAACGGACAAGCTATGCTGATCGTTCAGTTTTATGTAGGCGAGGATATTGAACGCTCCCTGGTGAAGCTATACAGCGAGCTGATGAAGAATATGGACCGTATGCCTAAAGGTGTTACTATGCCCCTGATTAAGACAAGGGCTATTGACGATGTACCTGTATTCGGACTTACATTATGGAGTGAGCACTATGATGATTTCAAGTTGCGACAGATGGCTCAGGAACTCACCAATGAAGTGAAGAAGATACCGGATGTAGCTGATGTGACCATCATTGGCGGCAGAAGCAGGGAGATAAAAGTGATGCCTGATAAGGAAAAAATGGCGCAGAATCATGTTGATTTCCTTACTGTCAGTCGTGCATTACAAGGTAACAACTCGCAAATGCAGAGCGGCACCATCGTACAGTACGATACAGCTTATTCTGTGGTGACAGGTAACTTTCTTACATCGGCAGAGGACGTAGGAAATATCGTAGTAGGAGCAAACGGACAGCAACCTATATACCTGAGGCAGGTAGCTAATGTTACTGATGCTGCACAAACGCCTTCGCAATATGTATCTATGGGATTTGGCCGTGCAGATGTAGGGTCAAAAACATATAAGTCAACTTATCCTGCCGTAACGATCGCTGTGTCTAAAAAGAAGGGGGCAGATGCGATGAGATTGAGTGAACAGATAGAGAACAAACTGCAGCAGGTTGAGAAAAAGCTAATACCTTCTGATGTAAAGCTTACTATAACGCGTAATTATGGAGAGTCTGCATCCGAAAAAGTTTCGGAGCTACTATTGCACTTGTTTTTTGCCATCGTAGTTGTTACACTTTTTGTAATGCTTGCAATGGGTTGGCGCGGAGGACTTGTTGTATTTCTATCAGTGCCGGTAACCTTCGCGCTCACTTTGTTTGCCTATTATTTTATGCATTATACGCTAAACCGGATCACGTTGTTTGCATTGGTTTTCATTACAGGCATTGTGGTAGATGACTCGATCATTATAGCAGAAAATATGCACCGTCACTTTAAAATGAAACGACTTCCACCGCTGCAGGCTGCTATATTCGCTATTAATGAGGTGGGTAACCCTACTATATTAGCAACTTTCACCGTAATAGCTGCGGTATTGCCAATGGCATTCGTATCCGGGCTGATGGGGCCTTATATGAGCCCGATGCCTATAGGTGCTTCTATAGCAATGATGATATCCCTTGTGGTGGCCCTAACTTTAACGCCATACCTCGGTTATATATTCCTCCGCGAAAAGGAAAAACGTGGACATAAGCATGGAGAAAGCACACCTGTTGTATTGGAAAATACAAGAGTGTATAAAATATATCTTGCTTTTATCAACCCTTTACTGGAGAATCGTAGAAGTCGTTACCTGTTCATTTTTGGTACCGCCATTGTGTTGATAGGTTCTATGTTTCTTTTCTATACCAAAACGGTAGCTGTGAAGATGTTGCCATTTGATAATAAAAACGAATTCCAGGTAGTGATAGATATGCCCGAAGGTACTACACTGGAAAGAACGCAGGCAGTGTCTGCGGAGATTGCAGCTTATATAGCAAAGCAACCCCTGGTCAGGACTTACCAGGAATACGTTGGAACATCGGCACCTATAAGTTTTAATGGATTGGTAAGGCACTACGACCTGCGCCGTGGCGATAATGTTGCAGATATCCAGGTGAATCTTGTAGACAAAAAAGATAGAAAACAACAAAGCCACGAAATAGCAAAAGGTATGCGTGCTGACATTCAGCAAATAGCGGCTAAGTACCATGCAAATGTAAAGATGGTAGAAGTACCACCGGGGCCTCCTGTATTGTCAACGCTTGTTGCAGAGATATACGGACCTGATTATGATAAACAAATAGACATTGCCGGACAGATCAAGCATAGACTGGAACATACGGCTGATGTAGTAGATGTAGATTGGATGGTAGAAGCAGACCAGCCAGAGTATCATATAGAAGTAGATAAAGAAAAGGCAATGCGCATGGGTGTAACTGCACAACAAATATCAGCTACGGTAGCTGCCGCAATATCAGGCATGCAATCCGGCTTTATTTACAAGCCACAATCTTACAATCAAACGCCTATCAACCTGCAATTAAGTAACCTGGATAAATCGAGTATGGAAGATGTCCTGAACTTGCAGGTTGTGAATATGCAAGGGATGTCTGTACCCATTCGTGACCTGGTAAGCGTTACCAGGCAGATAAAACCCAAGAGCATCTACCGGAAGAACCAGAAGGAAGTGGTGTATGTGCTGGCAGATATGGCCGGTAAACTGGAGAGTCCTTTCTATGCAATTTCAAAGGTGTCTGACAGTTTGAAAACTGTGAAAGTGCCTGCCGGTTATAAGCTTAACGAAGAATATACCAGGCAGCCTGAATTTGAAGATGACTATTCGCTGAAATGGGATGGGGAGTGGCAAATAACATATGAGGTTTTCCGTGACCTTGGTATAGCGTTCGCAGTTGTTATCATCATCATCTATATGCTGATCGTAGGCTGGTTTCAGAATTTTAAAGTGCCTTTGGTAATGCTGGCGGCTATTCCGTTATCTCTTATTGGTATTATACTCGGGCATTGGATGATGGGGGCCTATTTTACAGCAACATCTATGATCGGCTTCATTGCTCTTGCCGGTGTTATGGTGCGTAATTCCATACTGCTGATAGACTTTATTGACATCCGTTTGAATGAGGGAATCCCTCTGAAACAAGCAATTATAGAAGCAGGTGCGGTAAGGACCACTCCTATATTGTTAACTGCAGGCGCAGTAGTATTGGGTGCTGTCATTATTTTATTCGACCCAATATTCCAGGGACTGGCTATATCACTGATGGGGGGGACCATTACCTCTACTTTCCTGACGTTGCTGGTAGTACCATTATTATATTTTAAAATGTTAAAGAAGAAGTAAATCAAGGTATTTAGTTACCGTAAAGCAATTATTTATGAAGCTTATAGCAGTAACCGGCATTATAGAATACAGGGATGATATTGCAGCCTTGTTTAAGAAGGCACATGTGCCTGTATTTAGCGAAGCAGAAACAACAGGCCATAAGAATATGGCACATGCCAATTTGCAGGACAACTGGTTTGGTAAAGTTGGTGAGCATTTTCAATCTGTGCTCTTCTTTAGCTTTACCAATGAGGAATACGCATATCAATTAATGGAATTAGTAAATGAGCACAATATGCAAACAGAACTTAGCTATCCAATACATGCCTACATCGTAGCAGTGGAGCGCTTTAGTGAATAACTCGTATTTGTGTTTGATAATAGCCTTCTTCTGAAAAGAGGAGGGCTATTCATCTAGAGGGTAATATTGCTAACTTTTGCTAACCTTTGATAACAGGGTGCTAACCTGTTGCTAATTATAAAATGAATGATATTAGCCCGCTTGGGGTCCTGTTTTGCTAACGAATGCTAACTTTTGTTAACCATTGCTAACCTTTGTTATCCTGTTTTTGTAGTAAAGTTCCTGAGCGAGAATTATTGTAGTTTGGGTTTACAGTATGTCAAAGAACCGGATTGTACAAATGTACGGATATTGACAAAGGGAACAAAAAATAGCCGGGAAAAGTTGAGTATCTTCTTAAACGTATAAGTGTGCTTCGGTTATCCAAGTACTCTTACAAATAATGAGTGGGATGGACCTTGGTAAGAGTGTAATAGTAACCTGGCAAATGTTCCTGACCTCGGTGAATAGGAGAAATTTAATTAAATTTAATAACTGAATGAAGACTGTTATATGACAGTCTTCATTTGTAATATATTAATCTACAGCTATGAAAAATTTTTTCCTGATAATATTCCTGGTCTTTGGAAACTGGTTGGCCGTTACCGCCAAAGAAACATGTTATTACCGGCTTTATCCCAATGACTGTTCAGATTGTCTTTCTAAGATCAGTACAGCAAAAGAGCTTTCATCTAAGTGCAATGTTTATTTTGTATTTAACGAACGCTTTAAAGACGACTCCATAAATATTTGCAACAAATTGCATCTTGCCAATTATCCGCAGGCAAAAGTTTTCTGGTCTGATAGTATATCTTCCATTCAACCTAAAAATGGTACTTCTGATATTTTGTTTTTCAATAAGTACGGATTCAAATTAAGCATTGATTTGTCCCGTTTTGATAAATATTATTCGATGTTAATAAGCTTTATAAGCGACAAGGATACGATTTTGAAAGATTATCATATAGGTACGTTGTATTGTGACAAAAAGATATATTCGTTGAACTGGGTAAACTCTGTTTTATATCAATATGATCGTTTAAACAGAAATATGATTGAATATAAACTGGAAGATTCTCTGGTCAAGTTTAGTATGCATATCCGTTATAAAAGTGATTCTGCTTATAATATTACCAAAACGGTTCTTGGATCAAATAGCTATGTAGACGAAGATGCTTATGTAGGCTATAACGTAAAAAATGACACACTATATTTGTTAGGCAAAGCAAAGGTTGCTCAGAAAAAATCTACTGAAGATACGATCGTAAAAAACATATACTTTGTTTACAAATTTTATAATGGTTCGCTGATAAAGATATTGCCCATTATAGCTGATGAATTGTTGTACCAGGATTATTTTTTTAGTTCTTTGAGCTTTATTGTAAACAATGATGATTACTATTTTACTTTAGGTAAGATGAGAGCAGATCCGGAAAATAAAAAACTGCTTGCGGTTTTTAAAGAGGATCATGGCAACCTTGTATTCTCTAAAGTCCTACCTAATGAGTTATCGAAAGAGTACATTCAATGCAAGGTTTATTACAATAATAATAATGTTACGTCTTATTATCCATATTACATTCAAAAAATGTCGAATGATGTGTTCAACTTTACAAATGATCATAAGTATAGTTTAACTCATCTATTTAAAAATGAACTGGTGCCCGGCTCTCTTAGTTTTGTAATGGGGCAGAGGGCGGTATGGGATTTTAAAATTGACCAATTATTTCGATTCTACTTTATTACAGTTGAAAACAATGAATACTACTATATAGTTTATGATCCCAAAGCAGACAAGGAGTTATATAGAGAGTATTTGGGAGATAGAAGTGCTATAGCTTCTGCACCTAAAATTGACAATCTGGACTTTGGATATGTTGTAGTACCATATAAAACGGCCTTGGTAAGGCAGAAAATCACAACAGAGTTGAATTGATTATCATCTGAAAATTTAATAACGGAAGACAAAAACAATTTAACTAGGGATATTATTAATCTGTTACGCTGCTCGTAGTGCCTGCAATTGGCTTATATTTATAGTTCAACTATAACACTAAAAATATTAGACATGAGTAAAAATCCTGTTGTGCATTTTGAGATGGGCTACCTTGACAGGGAGCGCATGAAAAAATTCTACGAATCGGCATTTGGCTGGAATATGCAGCAGCTAGGCGCTGAGATGGGCAACTATGTGGTGGCGCATACTGCAGAGACAGATGATAAGGGAATGGTAAAGACACCCGGCACTATCAATGGCGGATTTTACCAGAAGACAGACGATCCGAAATCGCAGGCACCATCTGTAGTAATAGCGGTGCAGGATGTAAAATCGGCCATGGATGCGGTGAAGGCAAGCGGGGGAAAGATACTGGGGGCTATGGACGAAAACGGAGGCATCAGCATGGAGCCGATGATGATACCTGGTGTAGGCCTATGGATGTCTATTGAGGACACTGAAGGCAACAGGGTGAGCCTGCTACAGCCCAATGAGATGTAATGAATGTCACTTAATCATAAACAGACCGCTGTAGTAAGCGGCCTGTTTTTTTGTTACACCACCGATATGAATAAAGACACCTGGAAAGGTGTCTTTGCCCTGTTATTAAAAAGACCCCTTTCTATTACAATACATAGTATTGTTTATGGTTAACGGGCTCCGCGTCCTCAATAATGTGATGATCGTTGAGCATCTGCTTCAGATCGCGTTCTATATTGCGCGATATAGTGGTCATAGGTGCATCTGTAGGCTTATTCTCAAATGGGTCCTGTAGGTGGATCGCCATTTTCTCTATCAGCATAAACGATGCAGCTACAGCTATCACCAACGGTATTTCCATATATCCGAAGTATTCTATAACCCCGAACGGCAGTAATGCAATAAAAAGATTCATAGCAAAATGCATATACAGACTATAGGTAGCAGGGAATACGGTATTCTTAATACGTTCGCACTTACCCATAGAGTCGCATAGGCGGCTGAGTGTACGGTCCAGCTCTACCTGCTGGTATTGATTGATCCAGCCTGCATCCAAAGCATATTGAATATCCCGTCCATGCATCTCCAGCATGGCATTAGGAATGTTGCTGTACCTGGATACCTGCGCAATCTCTTCCTCCGTCATATAGCTTTTAATGCCCGTTAAAGGCTTTTGTTTGCGCAGGTGGCGCGATAGTGCAAAGCACCAGCCCATTTGCCGGCGTATGAAGCGTTCCTTGAATTGCTGCGCTTCTGAGGATGCATAGCCGTTATCTACAAATGTGAGTACCTGTCTTGCCAGTGTGCGGGAATCATTTACTATAGCCCCCCATATAATGCGGGCCTCCCACCAGCGGTCATAAGCCTGGTTGGACCGGAAGCCTAAGAGGAAAGATATAACTGTACCCAATATCATAGGCACACTTAGCGGTATGGTAATACGGGTAACATGGAAAGAATCGTATAATATTGCTATCACAATGGCGTAGATAGAAACACCTATCAATCCCACCTTTATCTTACCCAGGATATATTTCAATGGTATCTTACTTCTTAGCAGCATAGTTTTCTGTTTCCTGTTTTAACAATCTGATCCCCCGTTCGCGCAGCATACTGATGGTGGTGGTATCCAGGCTTTGGTATCTTGCTTTTGATGAAATGCTGACGATATTATATCCTGTGTTTTTTAGCAACGGTACCATAGCGATACTTTTAGATGATGGTAAGCCCAGTGGTATATCGGGGCAGATAAGGATATCCGTTACCTGTTCGCCATCCAGCCAGTTTCGCAGGTAAGAAACTGTGTTGCCGAAAGCAAATTTCACCTTCAGGCTATGCAGGGAAGCGCCGTAGCGGTTCTCGAGTATTTCACAACCTTCCTTAAAATCATCTGTGATGAGCGAATAATGCTTACTACGCATGGCCCGGAAAATAATACCCGGCAATTCATCAGGCATCCGCAGCAAATTGAACAATGTGATCCTGACCGGAGCATCATTAAAAACGGCCATTGCCGAGTGTACCGCATTCAGAGACGGAATGCTAAAGTCTGTTGGGATAAGAATATGTTTCATTGCACATCGTTTTGTTAGTGCAAGATGCAATGCCGGGGTTAAGATACGGTAAGCTCCTGTAAAGAATACAATAAGAAAGAAGTAAGAATTTGGTAAGAAATGTTGAGAAGTCGTTAAAAACGGCAGTCGAATCAACAATTATAAGATTATACAGGTTATTTTTAGCTAACCTGATATGAACAATATATTACTGGTAGAAGATGAAGCCTCTGTAGCATCGCTGATAATAAGAAGCCTGGCAGAAGAAGGCTATGAAGTGAGCCTGGCGCCCGATGGGCAAACCGGGCTGGATATGGCTACACGAAACAGCTTCGACCTGCTGATACTGGACATTATGCTGCCCGGCATCAACGGGCTGGACCTGTGTAAAAGAATACGTGCTAACGGCGATACTACGCCAATACTAATGCTGACCGCACTGGGCACTACACAGAATATTGTTGCAGGGCTGGACAGCGGAGCCGATGACTATCTTGTAAAGCCCTACAAGCTTGCAGAGCTATTGGCGCGTGTGCGAAGTATGATACGGCGGGGAAAAGGAAACGCTGCCACATCTGATACCGAAAAAATAAAAGTAGCCGACCTGGAACTGAACCTGCAGGATAAGACCGCCACACGCAGCGGGCAAAAGATAGACCTGACTGCCACAGAATACCGCCTGCTGAAATACCTGATGACCAATGCAAGGCGACTGGTATCGCGTATGGATATGCTGGAACATGTATGGGGTGTGGATTTTAACATGAATACCAAAGTGGTGGATGTGTATGTAAACTACCTTAGGAAAAAGATCGACAAAGATCATGAGCAGAAACTGATACATACTGTGGTGGGGATGGGGTATATACTGAAACCGGAATAGGCGATGAAGATACAGTACCGCATAACACTGATATTTGTATTGCTGACCATAGGCATGATGCTAGTGGTGACCACGATAGAGTATTATTTTGCTAACCAGGATACTTTTGAAGACTTTTATAAACGGCTGGAGATACGCGCCGTTATAGCATCTAAAATACAGTTTGAAGAAGCAGGCATGACCAAGAGCGCATTTGAAGATGTGCGTAAACAGCATCTTGAAAAACTGCCCCGTGAAAAAGAATACATTCTGCCGGTAAAAGATATTCAACAACACCTTGCAGAGAACGGATTGAAATTGCCTGCCAGCTTTGTAAACGAAGCTATAGCAAAGGGTACTGCGCGTTATAGAGAAGGCCAGCTTCTATACCTGGCACATCTATACAGGGGCAGCCCGCAGCATATCATCATTGTATCGGCCAGTAATGAGTTTAGTGATACATACCTGTATAACCTGCGGCGTGTGATCATCTTCACTATCCTTGCCGTTGCTATCATTTCGGGTATCATAGGGTTATGGTTCTCTAAAGTGATATTGCGGCCTGTTAGTATGCTTACCAGGCGTATGAATGAGATCAGCGGTACACAACTGCACCTAAGACTGGAAAGTAATGGAGGTACGGATGAGATCAGTAAGCTGACAGATACTTTTAATGATATGCTGAACAGGCTGGAAACTACTTTTGAAACCCAGAAGAATTTCATCAGCAATGCATCGCACGAATTGAATACACCACTTACCACCATCATCGGTGAATCTGAATTTGCACTGAATAAACCCCGCACACAGGAGCAATACCAGGCCTCTATGAATACAATCCTCGCAGAGGCCGAACGCCTGCGGAAAATAACAGGCAGCCTGCTGCACCTGGCGCAAACCGGCTATACAACACATAGTCCGGAATTTGAACCGCTTCGCGCTGATGAAATACTATATATAGCTAAGGAAACGGTGGAGAATATCATCCCCGGTTGTAAGATCATGATACAAATGCACCTGATGCCGGAAGATGAAAGTAAATTATGGATAAGAGGCAGCAGCCAGTTACTGGAAATAGCATTTGTAAACCTGCTGCTGAATGGCTGTAAATATTCGATGAACCAGCCCGTGAGTGTAACACTTGCTGCTGCCAATAAAAAAGTGATCGTAATAATAGAAGACAAAGGGATAGGCATACCGGCAAAAGAGATACAGTATATTTATGAGCCTTTCTTCAGGGCATCTAACACAGGCAAATTTAATGGCTATGGTATAGGGTTACCACTAACCAGGAATATCATTCGTATACACCACGGGGAGATGGATGTAAGCTCTGAAGAAAATGTTGGCACCCGGATAAAGCTAACCCTGCCACTGTACAGCGTGGATATGTGGGAGGCTTAAAACAATCATATTAAATCAATGAATTTGGTAGGTATAGTATATCTGACGCAGATGTATTATTTTGTGTATCATAGTGTTGTATAGCGTATCGTGTAGCCGGGAGAATCGCTTAACATACATTGATGAAAACTAAACTACCCATTGCATTATTTCTGCTTGCGGCATTGGCCGGGTGTAAGAATGCCGGGGAGCATCATAACGAAGCTGTTGTACCAACAGCGGAAATCAGCACTAAGCAGCAAAAGTTAGCAGATTCCCTAAATGATGCTGCCTACGCACAGTATGACCGCAACTACACCTCGTCATTACAGTTAGCCTATGCTGCAGAAAATATAGCCCGAAAAACGAATTATATAAAAGGCCTGGCAGACAGCCGTTGTATTATCAGCCTTGTTCAGTCTTGCCGCAATGATGCTAAGGTGGCGATAGACTCCATTCATCAATTGCTACCTGTGGTAATAAATACCCGTGACACAGTATCTGCCGGACGGCTGTATGCTGCACTTGGCGCTTGCCGGTATCGGCGTAGCGAATATGATTCGGCCCGGAAATACTACGAAAAAGGATGGGCTATGTTAAGCAGTTCGCCTTTTGACCGCGTAATGTGTGGTATAGGACTGGCGAAAGTGTTACTAAAAACTGGCAACCAGCAAAAAGCAACTCTGTATTATGAGCAAGCTGCTGCCTATAAGGGCGTACATGATACGATGGTGCATGCATGGGCGAATGCGTTATTGGGAGAGTTATATTATTCGCAGCGGCTGTATGATAAAGCGATAGCGTACTATAAGGAAGGTAACGCCAGTTTTAAAGACTTTGGTAATTACAACGGTATTGGGGCGACTGAATTGCCGCTGGGCAATACCTATTATATGCAAATGGAAGATGACAGCGCCCGCAAAAGCTATATGCGGGCACTGGACGCCTACACTGCATTGGGCGATTATAATGGGATGGCCATTATCTATTCTAACCTCAGCCGCATCTACCTGGAGCATGATAAGATAAATGAAGCAATTGCAAGTGCACAGAAAGCATTGAATATAGTAGGGCGGGACAATTATGCCACTATAGAAGCCGGTACTTATCAGCAACTGGGTGATATTTACGGGCAACTGGCAAAATATGACAGCGCTATCATTTATGTACAAAATGCAATGCAGGTGGCAAGGACATCCGGAAATAAAATGATAGTAAAAGACTGCTATAAATCACTATCGGAGATATACTCGGCTATGAAGCGCCCGGCGGCAGCGTTCGACAACCTGCTGGCGGCGTATCGTATTAAAGACAGCATACAACCGGTAAGCTTTAACAAGCAGTTGGCTGATATGGAAGCTAAGTATGAAACCGCGCAGAAAGAGGCCGAGATAAAATTGCTGAAACAGCAACAACAAATAGATCAGCTAAAACAGGCAGAACAGCAACATTATATTAATAAACAAAGACTGATGCTGATTACCCTTGTCCTGCTACTAATATCAGGAGCTATAGGACTATACCTGTATATAACCAGGCGGCGGCTGAAAGAGTGTGTGATGAAGCAGCGCCTGATACGGGAAACGGAATCTGCAGAACGCAGGCGCATAGCTAAGGATATTCATGACGAACTGGGATCGGGATTGTCTAAGATCAAGTTTTTGTCTGAACTGATGTACACGCAGGCAGGTAATAAACAGCACTTGGATGCGTCATTGCAATCGATATCAGAAACCTGCAAAAATGTGATAGATAATATGCGCGACCTGGTATGGGCTATGAACCCGGAGAATACCACACTAGCAAACCTGGTAGCAAGAATCAGAGAGTATAGCGGGGAGTACCTGGAAGAGTTTCCGATAGATATAGTTTATGATATACCTGAAGATATTCCGCAAACAAGGATAACAAAGGAAATGAGCAGAAATATCTACATGATCGTAAAAGAAGCCCTGCAAAATGTGGTAAGACATTCGAAGGCAGATAAGGTGTCTCTTGTAATGCAATTATATCCCCATTTTCAACTACAGATAGCTGATAATGGTACCGGTGATATAAATGAAAGCCGGAAAGATGGTAATGGGCTAAACAATATGGAATCTAGGAGCAAAGCGATTGGGGCCAATTTGAACATTACTGCTATACCGGGCAAGGGAACCAGCATTGAACTGAAAACAAATATCTCGCCTGTCAATTCTACTACTTAAGTAGTAAACTAAAAAATGCACGCCGCATTATTTTTGTATTATGACTATTACCGTAGGCATTATAGAAGATGAAAAAGACATCAGGGAAAGCCTGAAGCAACTGATCGACGGAAGCGAAGGTTTTTCCTGCGGGCATGTGTATGCTAATGCCGAAGATGCCATCCGGGAAATAGGTAATTTGAAATTAGATGTTGTGCTGACGGATATTAACCTGCCGGGAAAATCGGGTATAGAATGTATACATGAACTGAAACCACAATGCCCCGGTACCAATTTCCTCATTTGTACATCGTTTGATGATTCAGAGAATGTATTTAAAGCGCTGAAGGCCGGCGCCACCGGATATCTTACCAAGACCATACAACCATCGAAACTGCTGGACGCGATAGAAGAAGTGCATAACGGAGGATCGCCCATGAACAGCCATATAGCCAGGCAGGTAGTAATGTCGTTTAACGAGACAAACAATAGCCCGGAACTGGCGAAGCTATCCCAAAGAGAATTGACGATACTGGAGCTATTATCGAAAGGGCTGCGATATAAAGAAATAGCGGATAGGCTATACCTGAGCACAGAAACTGTGAGAACCCACATCCGAAACATTTATGGCAAGCTGCAGGTAAACTCTCGTACCGATGCGCTGAATAAGGTATTCAGGCGGTAATTACTACTAAAATGTTATTGACAAGGTGCAGATACAAGGGGAACTTTACAACCGGAAATGGCTTATGAAAAGCCAGCCCAAAGTTGAGTTTTAATCATTAAAATAAAGAAAAATGAAAAAGATCGCTACTACAGTCTTACTAGCCATTGCTGTAACAGGTTTTTTCGCTTGTAAAAAGAATTCGAAAGATGAGCCTGCACAGCAGCAGCAACAACAACAACCTTACAAATGCGCTACATGCTCTGCGACGCCGGACGCCCTTCCGGCAAATGATGCCAGCAGTAAAGGCGTGTATAAAGGAATTATCATAGGATCTACCGGCACGGTGAAATTCTCTGTGATGAACGGCACTAATGATATACAGGCAACATTAGTAATTGACGGGCAAACCGTAACCCTGACGTCCTCTGTTAGCTGGACGAACGGGCAGCCATATGTAGCGCCGTTTACCGGTACGCTTAACGGCCAGCAGGTAAGCATCACCTTCTCTGTAACGGTTGATGGCGGCAGCCCTACCATTACAGCCAGCAATATACCAGGCCATCCTAATGCCGTATTTACCCTGGTAAAGGAAACCTCTAATGCGCTGGTAGAGTGTTATGAAGGAACCTATAACACCACGAAACCCGAAACCGGAACATTCAATATTGTTCTTTCGAGGAAATTGGGTAAGTGGGGTGGAATAGCAAGAAAAGATAATTCCAGCAGTTCGGAAGATGTATCAGGCACAGTTGATGTGAATGGTGTAATGAAGGATGATAAAGGTAATACCGTAGCTAACCTTTCTGGTGAAGAGATCAGCGGCAGCAGCAAAGATAGCGATGGCAATACCATAAACGTTTCCGGAAAACGTACCTTATAATAAAGAGTAATTTATCCCATGGTGACTTCATCGGCGCCGTGAAAGCCTCCGTTTTTTTGCGGAGGCTATTTTTATTAATCCGGTTCAAATGTATTGGGGTTGCCTTGTATTCGAGCATTTATTTAAGCCGCTCTAATATGCCTTTACGCTTCACAATGTTTTTATAATCCCACTGGATTTTTCGTGCTTTTTTCAGCCATTTAGCCAGGTGTTTTTTATTCACCTGATTAACATCGGTATATCGTATTTCGGCTGCTTTGAAGCTGCCTTCGGGTTGCAGGGTTGGTTCATCGAACGACTGACCGCTCCAGAACAAAAGTCTTATACCGTCTCTTAATTTACTGTAGCCTACAATTGGATTTCCTTCGAGAAACCATACCGGGTGGCGGTGCCATATTTTGCTTTCAGCATCCGGCAAACTGCTATTAATTTCCGCATAGAGCAGATCGCAGATGTCCCTCTCATCTTTTTGAAGTGATTCATGGTATGCTACAATGTCTTTTTGCATCATGTGGATTTTCTGGTTCAGAGTAAGATACTAAAGAATGTAAGAATGTTTTATGTAATGGGTTTCTTTTAAAAAACAAAATCTTACATGTCAATAGTACATTAAAATGAGCATCATAGCGTTTTTATGTTTTGGTTACAGTTCTTCTTTTTCCGTTTCAGTCATTTACAATTATGCTTCATTTATATGTTATCCAATTAGTTAATAATTGTCCTATCTAAGAATAATTTGCTGATACAAACACCCTAAGACAGAAATTTTGATGAAAAAAACTTTAAATATTTAATTATAGGTTAATAATTATTGCGCTATAGATATTGCATAAAACCTGTAAAGCGGATACCTTTGTCTTCCTCATTTTTTATATATGTTAAGGATTGTAAACCGTATATATATATAATAGAGGCAGAGCATAAATGCACTTGTAATTAATTTAAAACCCAGATATAAAACATGAATAGACTGCTACTATTCGTTACCCTGCTGTTTGCAGCATTTCCTTCCACAAGGATAGACGCACAGATCGCAGGGCCTGCCGGTGTTAACAGCGGCATTGTTCTTTGGCTGGATGGCTCCAATGTGAATAACACAACGCCATCAACCAATCCTTCCAACGGTTCTTCCTTGTCTACCTGGAAGGACGTATCCGGAAACGGCAACGATGCTACGGTATTCTCGGGGCAAAACACGCCTACCGTTAACAGTTCGCAACTGAACGGGCATGATGTGGTGCAGTTTACCAGAACAACCAATTTTCTGGGAACGGTTTATGAAGTTACAGGAGTAGATGTAAGGGCTACGACCATGCCGCAACTGACCATCTTTACCGTGTACAGGCAAGGCAGTTATGCTTCTACAGACTGGCAATGTATCTGGGGTAATGACGACGGAAGCTGGGACAGGTTTTTTATGTCGCGCTTTGGCAGTAATAATGGTATTGTTTCCGTGGGTGCACCTACGAATTATGTTTCTGTTCCGAATGCGGGGGTACAGGGAGATATAAAATTGCTGACTGCGGTATATGATAATGGAACAACTAACGGATCAACCATTTACTTTAATGGTTCGCCTGTGCAGACTGTTACCGATAATACCAGCCCTACTGCAGCGCAAACAGATTTGCGTATCGGGTTTGATGGTAATGACAATCCATTCAACGGTGATATCGCCGAGATGATCGTATATGACAGGAAGCTTACAGATTGCGAGATACAGACCATTAACCGCTATCTCGGTTTTAAATATAATGTTACGATCAGTACCGCTACGGTAACACCTTCTGATAAAGCATATTTCTGCACCGGCAATAATATACTGCTTACCGCAAATACTGCCACCACTTATCAATGGCTGAAAGACGGTGTAGCAATACCAAGTGCTACATCGCAAACATATACAGCAAGTGCATATGGTAAATACCAGGTAGTAACCGGTAACGGTACCTGCACAGATACTTCAGCCGCAACAACTGTTTATGAAGCGGCATCAGTAATGTATGTGGATAGCAGTGTAGCCACATCGGGCAGCGGCTTATCATGGGCCAGTCCGTTTAAAACTGTGGGCGAAGCACTGGACGTAGCCAATAATACGAATTGTAATATCCAGGTATGGGTGAAGAAAGGCACCTATTATCCTACAGGTACCGGATATGCCAATGCAACAAGCAGAGATTCTTCGCTGCGCATTATCCGCAACAACGTGAAACTCTATGGCGGTTTTGCTGGTACAGAGACCTTATTAAGCCAGCGTAATTATACCACGAATGTGACAATACTTTCCGGCGATATTGGTACCGCGAATGATAGCACCGATAACAGCTATCACGTAATGACGATCGTAGGTAACACCGGCAGTAATATAGATAGTAATACGGTAGTGGACGGGTTTACCATATATGGTGGTAAAGCAGAAAATACCGGCACCTTTACGATTAATGGCATGGCTGTTTATCGTGGTGCAGGCGGCGGTATCAACGTAGCAGGCCTGGGTGCAGGCGCTGCGTCTTCTCCGTTACTTGAACATCTGACATTCAACCGTAACAACGCTGAATGGGGTGGTGGTATATACGGACAAGGCCACCAGGGCGGTGTCGTTAGCCCTGTTATCCGCAATTGTAACTTTACAAGCAACAGGGCCAACTCCCAGGGTGGTGCATTAAATTTCTATACAGAAAACGCTACCGGTGTAGCATCCCCTGTGATAACTTCCTGCACATTTACATCTAACTACGCCGGAGCGAACGGCGGAGCGGGCCATTTCAACGGCGTAAGTCCGGCGGTTTGTAATCCTTCCATTACTAATTGCACCTTTGCCTCCAATAGCACTGACCCAACTATCAGCGGTGGTATTTTTGGTGGCGCTCTTGTGTATTATGGCGCGGCAAGTACACCTACTATTAAGTCTTGCGTATTTAATAATAACAGATCCTCTTATGGTGGTGCCATTGCATCCGCGGGGCCATTACAGTTACTGACAGTTGACAGCAGCAGCTTCACCGGTAATAGTTGTGGCGCATCCGGCGGTGGTATTGTTTTTCAGTCTGCGGCTATTACCATTACCAATTCAGCCTTTACTGCCAATAAAGCTAATACAGGTGGCGGTATCTCTGCTTTGGGTGGTGCTACATATATTGTCAATAATTGTGATTTCGTTAATGACAGTGTAACAGCCTACGGTGCCGGTATGTATAACGGCACTGCAAACACAACAACTATCAATAATTCGCGCTTCCTGAATAACTATGGTGCAGTAGTAGGCGCTATTGATAACCCCGGTGGCGGCATTACCAATATTACCAAAACCATATTCTACGGTAATAAATCCGGACAGATAGGAGGTGTAATGAATAACTATAACGGTACTACCAATTTTATCAACTGCGTATTAGCCAACAACAGCACCACAACCACCGCTAATGTGGGTGGTGGCACGGTGCATATACAAGGTGGAACAACCGTTAATTTTTACAATTCTACCTTATATAATAATACATCAGCGAGCACAGCCGTACCTAACACCAATACATTCGCGCAGGATGCATCCGGTAACCTGAACCTGTATAATACAATTGTTTGGGGCAATGCAGCTATACAAATAGCAGGCGGAGGAACACCTAACCTAGTGAACTCACTTGTACGTGGAGCTACAGTAACGGCGCCGAACCTGGCTGTTGACCCTAAATTCTTCAATACAGCTGATCCTGACGGTACGGATAATGTATGGGGTACTGCCGATGACGGCTTAGCTCTGACCAAATGTTCACAAGCTATCAATGCAGGCAATAATGCAAATATTCCTGTTGGCCTTACTACAGATCTTACAGCTGCAACACGTATACAGCAAACCACTGTAGATATGGGCGCGTATGAAACCGCATTAACTAATATCGTAGTGTTTCAGTCGGTTTCCATTGGCGCGAGCCCTGCAGGCGCTATATGCTCAGGCACCAATGTTACCTTTACTGCAACACCGGTAAATGGTGGCGCGTCTCCTGCATACCAGTGGCAATTGAATGGAACCAATGTTGGTACTGCAACTGCAACGTACTCCAATACAGCACTTGTCAATAATGATGTTGTATCTGTGCGTATGATCAGCTCTGCACAATGCCCTTATCCGGATACGGTATTCAGTAATAATATTACTATGACCGTTAATCCTACACCAGCCATTAGCACTGTTACGGCAACCAACCCTACCTGCGCGGCCAATGACGGTAAAATAGTTATCAACGGGCTTGTAACAGGTAACAGCTATGTGATCAATTATTCCCTTGGCGGTGTGGCACAGGCCCCCGTTACCCAGACAGCTGTTGCGGGTGCTGTAACACTTACAGGGTTGATATCCGGCAGCTATACCAATATATATGTTGTTTTAGGCCCATGCGCTTCTAACGTCATCAACGGGCCATATGTACTGACCGCACCAGTAGCGCCATCCATTACCAGCCAGCCACCCGCATCTACAACCGTGTGCGAGGGTACGGCAACTACTACATTCGGCATTACAGCTACCGGTACCGCGCTGACTTACCAATGGCAAGTAAGTACGGATAACGGCGTAACCTGGACCAATGTTCACCCCGGCGTACCTTATACAGGCATTAATACAGCTACACTTACCGTATCTAACGCACCTTTTAACCTGAATGGGTCCAAGTACCGTTGTGTGGTAACAGGTTTTTGTTCGCCTGCTGCCGTATCAAACGTGGCGGCTTATACAGTAAACAGGTTACCTTTTATCCTTACCAACCCTGCTACAACATTTACCTGTGCCGGTAGCAGCGCCAGCATGACCGTTTCTGCTGTAGGTACGGGCATTACCTATCAATGGGAAGTAAATACAGGATCCGGGTTTACACCAATCTCTAACAACACAATATACAGCGGCGCCACAAGCAGCACCTTAACTATGAGCGGTGTACCGGCAACTATGAATGGCTACAGGTATCATTGTGTGATCACCGGTATATGCAGCCCGTCAGTAACCACTACAACACAGGTGTTATATGTAAATACACCGCCAACAATTACCATGCAGCCATCAGATAAAATAGTTTGCATGGGTAGTACCACACAGTTCCTGGTGAGTGTAAGCGGCCAGGCTTATCCTGCATTTTCTTATCAATGGCAAGTAGATGATGGTTCCGGTTATGTGAACCTTTCTAACAATAGTACCTATAGCGGTGTAAAAACCGGCGCGCTGACCGTAACGGCTAATACACCTTTGTATAACTTCAAATATCGTTGTATTATATCTACCGGTTGTGCACCGGATATAACATCTAATGACGCCATGCTTACGGTTTATGATCTGCCTGTTATATTAGGGATCACTAAAACCGGGCCGGCTATGGTTTGCCCGAAAACCGCTGTTACTTTTACCGTAGGTGCAGCAGGAAGCCTCTTAAATTACCAATGGCAGGTGAATATGGGATCAGGCTTCGTAAATGTTCCTAATACACCTCAATATGCCGGTCAGACAAGTCCTTCATTAAAAGTACTGTCCGCATCCAGCAATATGAATGGTTACCTGTTCCGTTGTATTGTAAGCGGCGCTTGTGCACCGCCAGTTACTTCCTCTGCGCTCAGTCTTGGCGTTTACGACCCAGTAGGCATTGCATTCCAGCCGGCAACCGATACGGTTTGTGAAGAAGGCAATACCAACCTCACAATTGGCGCTTACGGAGGCGGGCTCTTATATCAATGGCAAAGAAAAGAATCTAATGGTTCTTATATCGATGTAGTGAACATACCACCTTATTCAGGTGCCAATACCGCTACACTAACCTTTACGAATACACCTGCGTACGTAGATGGTACCATTTACAGGTGTGCTGTAACGGAAACTGTTTTCTGTAACCAGACCGTTTATACTACGGATATACCGGTTGCAGTGAACCTGAAACCTGTTTCAACACCGGCCAAACTCATTGTGCCATACTTCGGTACTGCAACATTTACAGTACCTAATACTTCAGGTGAATACCAATGGCAGGAGAACCATGATAACACAGGCTTTATGGATCTGCAGGAAACGCCACCATATTCCGGAACACAAACCAATACACTGGTTATTAATCCTATAGGGTTTGACATGAGCGGCAATAAATACCGCTGCGTTGTGAAAGGCAGCATTTGCGCACCATTGATAACAACCAGTACAGAATCCGGTATATGGGTAGACCCGGCGCTGAGTGTAAACAAAGTGAACGGTAAAGCAAACAATGCGATATCTGTTTATCCTAACCCGGTTGCAGAAGAGAAACTGAATATCAACTTTACCAATGCGATCAATGGTAAGACAGATATCAGGGTATTGAATAAACTTGGTCAGCTTGTGAAGGTTTATTCTGTTGATTTTGCCCATTCAAATACTACATCTATTGATGTGAATGGAATGGCTGCGGGTGTATATACATTGCAGATAATAAATGATGCCGAACAGATCAATGCAACGGTCCTGTTTACCAAACAGTAAATAAGATCATATATACGAAACATAATGCCCGGTTATCCCGGGCATTATGCATTTATAACATAAGCCTTTTTCAATTATGAAAAAATACTTGGCGATTGATAAGTATTGAGTAAATTATGGTACTAATTAATACTCCGTTTATGTCGTTTCCATATCAAATCAAAACAAAGGAAGAGTATAAAGCAGCCTGGGAAAAAAGCGTAGCAGATCCTGAGGGCTTTTGGGCAGATGTAGCATCGTCGTTTCTATGGCGCAAACGCTGGGATAATGTGTTGCAATGGAATTTTACAGAACCCAATGTAAAATGGTTTTCGGGCGGGAAACTAAACATAACGGAGAATTGCCTGGACAGGCACCTTGGAGCATTAGGCAATAAGCCGGCTATAATATGGGAACCCAATGACCCCGAAGAACACCACAGATTGATCACCTATCGAGACCTGCATCATAAAGTAGTGCAGTTTGCCAATGTGCTGAAGAATAACGGTGTTAAGAAAGGGGATCGCGTGTGTATCTATATGGGCATGGTACCAGAACTAGCCATTGCGGTACTGGCAACAGCAAGGATAGGAGCGATACATTCCGTGATATTTGGCGGTTTTAGTGCACAAAGCATAGCAGACAGGCTGCAGGATGCGCAGGCCAGTTTTGTGATCACCTGCGACGGCGCCTATCGTGGTAATAAAGAGATACCACTGAAGAGTGTAATAGACGATGCATTGGTACAATGTAAGTTTGTTACTAAAGTGATCGTACTGACGCGTACACATACACCTGTAAGTATGATAAAAGGGCGCGATGTATGGTGGGAAGATGAAATAAAAAAAGTAGAGACAATGGGTAATCCGGATTGCCCGGCGGAGGAGATGGATGCGGAAGATCCACTTTTTATATTATATACATCAGGTTCTACAGGCAAGCCTAAAGGTGTGGTACATACCTGCGGTGGGTACATGGTGTACACTACTTATTCTTTTGTGAATGTGTTTCAGTATAATCCCGGGGATATTCATTTCTGCACAGCAGATATCGGCTGGATCACAGGGCATAGTTATATACTTTACGGTCCGCTTAGCGCAGGGGCTACCACGTTAATATTTGAAGGCGTGCCTACCTGGCCGGATGCAGGGCGTTTCTGGGATATTGTGGACAAGTATAAAGTGAACATATTGTATACCGCACCTACGGCTATACGTAGCCTGATGGGGTACGGACTGGGCCCTGTTAAAGACCACGACCTCAGCAGTCTGAAAGTGCTGGGTTCGGTAGGCGAACCTATCAATGAGGAAGCATGGCATTGGTACGATGAAAATATAGGTAAGGGCAGATGCCCGATAGTAGATACCTGGTGGCAGACGGAGAATGGTGGTATCCTGATATCGAACCTGGCGGGCGTGACACCATCCAAACCATCCTATGCAACCTTACCATTGCCGGGTGTACAGCCTGTATTGGTGGATGAGCAGGGCAATGAAATAACCGGCAATGATGTGAGTGGTAACTTGTGCATCAAATTTCCGTGGCCATCCATATTGCGAACTACTTATGGAGACCATGAACGTTGCAGAACCAATTATTTTGCTACCTATCCCGGATTGTATTTTACCGGTGATGGTTGCTATCGTGATGCAGATGGAAACTATCGTATCACCGGCAGGGTAGATGATGTGTTGAATGTGAGCGGCCACAGAATAGGTACCGCAGAGGTAGAAAATGCCATCAATATGCATACAGGCGTGGTAGAGAGCGCTGTGGTGGGGTACCCGCATGATATTAAAGGGCAGGGAATCTATGCCTATATTGTATATGACAGCACGCACCAGGAAGAACAAAACCTGACGAGGCAGG
This sequence comes from Bacteroidota bacterium, assembly GCA_018267955.1. Classification (GTDB taxonomy): domain Bacteria; phylum Bacteroidota; class Bacteroidia; order Chitinophagales; family Chitinophagaceae; genus Polluticoccus. The sequence goes on along the minus strand of JAFDXL010000009.1, from coordinate 350,440 downwards.
ATATTGCGCAAACAGTAACCCGCATCATTGGCGCCATTGCAAGGCCTGACAAGATCCAGTTTGTTAATAGTTTGCCAAAGACACGAAGCGGAAAGATAATGAGGCGTATCTTACGTAAGATAGCAGAAGGGGAGACTGATAGTATAGGTGATACATCCACTTTGTTAGATCCTTCTGTAGTAGAAGAGATAAAAAATGGAAAAATATAATACTGTCTTTAAAGGATATTCGCATATCTACGAGCAGCTAAAAAAATCTTTTGATCCACATAAAAGCATTATAAGTTTTCCGGACCTGGAAACCACCATTACCATGCATCCGTTTATTAGTGATGCCAGGTCTATTTTACCAGGGCTTGAAGTATATGAATGCGAGCATCATGGTACAGTGTTTAATAAGGAAGAACCGCATCATGTAACTGAGGATTTATTGCCACTACATGCGCCGGATTGGTCTATAGAAAATAATATCCATTTTAGCTACCCGATCATTTCCGGAAGGGATGCAAGCAATGGCGTTATCATTATGCTGCATGGCCTTAATGAAAAGAAATGGGATAAGTACCTGCCATGGGCCTATAAACTGGCGGAGCTAACCCGGAAGCAGGTAATACTCTTCCCGATAGCATTCCATATGAACCGTGCGCCCGAGGAATGGTCTGATAAGAAGATGATGCAATTGACGGCCGAAATGCGCGAGCATGACAATGTGAATACATCTTTTGTGAACGCTGCCATCAGCAGCCGCATAGAGCAAAATCCGCAACGCTTCTTTTGGTCGGGCCTGCAGACCTTTTTAGATATCCATAAGCTGCTGAAAAATATCAGGTCAGGATCTATTGCCGGTGTTGATAAAGATGCATCCATAGATTTCTTTGGTTATTCTATAGGTGCATTCTTCTCTACCATATTGTTTATGGCCAACCCGGATGATCTGCTGGGCGAAAGCAGGTTATTTGCTTTTTGCGGCGGCACTACCATGGACAGGATGTATCCATCATCCCGTTACATACTGGATTATAATGCCAGCCTAGCGCTGCACGATTTCTTTGCCAAGAAGATCAATAATGACTTTGCAGACGAAGAAAGGTTATTGCATTATCTCGGAGATCAGCACACCGGCGAAAGCTATTTTAAAACCATGTTGTTATATCATCACTATATAGATGAACGGGAAGCGAGGCTGAAAGAGATACAAAACAGGGTAAAAGCATTAAGCCTGAAGAATGATACCGTCATTCCGCCTGTTGAAATCTTGAATGCATTAAATGGCAGGTATCGCGATATACAAATACCTGTTGAGATCATGGATTTTGACTATCCGTATAGCCATGTGGCACCGTTCATATCTATGCCTAAGTATGATAAACAAGTGACAGCGGCTTTTGACGAAGTAATGAGAAGAGCCGCAACGTTCCTTAATTAGGCATCGCTAATAGTACTTCTCAATTATAATTCCGTAGGTAAGCAGCAGGTTTTCTTTATTCGTTCTGCTGAACTTGTTATAACTGAGTGTCGCGCCAAGACTCAGCCATTTTCTTATTCTAACGGAGATATTGTTATTGGACTTGAAAATATAGTCGCTGCCATTGTTCAGCGAATTCTGATAGAAGCTGGTGCTGGATATGGTGATCGACTTTCTAATGATAAACTTAAACGATAACCTGAAGGAATTTCTGAATGTGCTGTAAACATCTCTTACTGTATCTAACTGCAGATCACTGTTTTCGTATAAAATACCATCGCTTAGGTTAACGGTGTACTCAGGCTTGTCGAAGATACTGTAGGCAATGCCCGCACCCAGTTGTGCCTGGTTGTTGACCTTTAAAGAGTAGCTGGTAGTATAATTTGCCAGACCCCAGTAGTTAAAATGATCGAATGTTTTATATAGATCGACGTCGACGGAAGAATTGACATCGTTGTTTGTTAAGCTGCCATTTGTTTCGCCATACACCCAACCGCCATTTGCATTCAGCGTTACACTTTTTTTCCTGATGCCGAACTTTAGGGCATTGCTTAGGAGATAAACATCATTGCCTTCGGTTTTATTAATATTTCCCGTTGAAGTGAACCCGATCATATAATGGGTACTGTCACTATACTGGGCATTTGTCTTTAAAAAGCTACATAACGTAAGGAGGAGTAATAGAATAGTCTTTCTGTTCAACATGAGGCTTTTAGTAGATTGATAAATGCCCGCAAAGTTACCGGCTATTTGGTAAGTGCATTTTTGGTTCAAATGATAATATCTAAATAGCTGGTTCATAAAATGGTATATATTTATTGCCGCTATTTGCGCCCGGAAAATATTTTTCGAAAAACGGAGTAGGGGTAAAGAGTACAGTTGCCGTCTTACTATAAAAGTATTGGAAGGAATTATCTTTATACCGGGTAGCCAGCTTTTGAAAATGGATATGGAAATACATCATTCGCCTGCCGCGAATGCCGATAAGACAGTCATATTTGAAAAAACTTTTAAGGAACATTTTAAAGGTTTACATGCCTATGCCTGTACAATAGTAAAAGATGAAGCCGAGGCAGAAGAAATTGTGCAAAATGTGTTTTTCAAGCTTTGGGAAAAAGACGGTTTGATCCAGACCCTGCAGTCAGTATCGGCCTATTTGTACCGGGCTGTCTACAACGAAAGCATCAACTACCTGAGACATGAAAAGGTAAAAGCCTCCCACAGAGTGTATGCTATGCGGATGACGGAAGAAACAAACAATAAGACAAACAGGGCTTCGGTAACAGAACTGGAGCGAAGACTGGAAGAGGCCCTCAATGAATTACCGGAGAAATGCAGAACGGTGTTCCAGATGAGCAGATTTGAAGAACTGAAATACCATGAGATAGCAGTGAAGATGGATATTTCTGTAAAGACCGTAGAGAACCATATGGGCAAGGCATTAAAGCTATTGAGATTGAAACTGGTAGACTACCTGCCGGCATTGTGGTTAATATTATTTAACCTGTAAAACGATAGATGTGAATCAAGGAACCGGAAATATGACGGATGAGTTGCTGGTTAAATACCTGCTTGGCGAAGCGGACGCAAATGAAATAGCAAGCGTACAGCACTGGATCGACGAAAAAGAAGACAATAAGAAATACTTCGAGCACTTTAAGCTGATATGGGAGCATAGCAAAGACCTGGCCGCTAAAAGCAGTGTGGATGAAAATGCGGCATGGGCACGTTTTCAGCAAAGGGTTGCTAAGGCAGAAGAGCAGCCGAAGGCAAGGACCATACCGCTAAACAAGTATTTTGGCGGCTGGATGCGAGTAGCAGCGATCTTGGTATTAATGATAGGCGGAGGCTGGTTTTACTATTATAATTTCGCTAACCGGATGCTGACGCTGAGTTCTAATGAAATAGTACTTACGCAGACGCTGCCGGATGGTACACTGGTGACACTCAACAAACATTCCAGCATACATTACCCTAAAAGATTTAAAGGAAATACAAGAGCTGTGGAACTGGAAGGTGAAGCATTTTTTGATGTAGCGCATGATAAATCAAAACCATTTATTATCACTGCTGATGAAGCAAGCATCAAAGTGGTAGGTACCTCTTTTAATGTGAAGACCAGCGCAGCGAAAACAGAAGTGATCGTAGAGACTGGCATAGTAGAAGTGAGCAAACAAGCTGCAATGGTGAGGCTGAAGCCTAAAGAGAAGGCAACGGTAACAAGAGGCAATATAGCCCCGGTAAAAGAGACCATCCACGATGAACTATATAGTTACTATCGTACTAAGGAATTCATTTGCAATGCAACACCTCTATATAAGCTGGTGGATGTGCTGAATGAAGCGTATGGCAGCCATATTGTTATTAAAGATGAGCAATTGAAACAAATGCAGTTAAATACCACATTCCATAATGAATCGCTGGATGGCATACTATCTGTAATCACCGGCACCTTTAATATCAAAGCGGAGAAGCAGGGAGATTCTATTTTATTAAAACCGTAGTAATACAGGATGAACCATTTTTATAAGACTACTTATATCATCATATTTACATTGTTCCTGGCATTGCCGGGACTTTGTGTTGCACAAGGCTTCCTGGAGAAGAAGATATCCATCAATGCGAAGAACAAACCTGTATCGCAAGTGCTGAAAAGTATAGAAGCACAAGGTGGGTTCTATTTTTCCTATAACAGTGACATCATAGGCAGGGATAGCCTTGTAACGATAACCTTGGCTGATAAGACCGTAAAAGAAGCCCTGGATATGCTATTTGGCAATGCCTATGAATATAATGAAACAGGGAAATATGTGATTATACAAAGAGCAAGCGGACAGTATTGGTATGCCAGTGGATATGTAGTAGATGGCGTAACAGGTGAAAAAGTAGTGAATGCAAGTGTATATGAAAAGCAACAATTGGTAAGTACGCTTACGAATGAGCAGGGCTACTTCAGGCTAAAACTGAAAGGTAAGCTACAGGCGCTAACCCTGTACATTAGCAGGCACCTGTACTTTGATACGGCTGTTACAGTAAGAAGTTCTAATATACAGGAAATATCCATCGGCATATTACCGAAGCCTGTAGAACTAGACAGCTTCGTAGTGCGCAACAACGAAGTAGAAAAAAGCTGGTTCAGCAAACTGTTCCTGTCATCAAGACAGCGTGTGCAGAGCATTAATTTAGGACAGTATTTTGTAAATAAACCTTACCAGGGATCTATATTACCGGGTATCGGTACGCATGGCAGGATGAGCGCACAGGTGGTAAACAAATTTTCCTTTAACCTGATAGGCGGATATACCGCGGGGGTTAAAGGTTTTGAAATAGGTGGTGTATTCAATATCGTAAAGCATGATGTGCATTATGCGCAATTGGCCGGCGCGGCCAATATAGCAGGCGGTGATGTGAATGGCGTACAGATAGCTGGCCTGTATAACCAGGTATTGGAAGCATCCAAAGGCTGGCAGTTTGCAGGCTTATGCAATTTTGTGAATGATAGCCTCTCCGGCTTGCAGGTAGCGGGCGTGTATAATCATATATGGGGTGGTACTAAAGGTGCACAATTATCGGGCGTGGCTAATTTTTCTAAAGAGAACGTAGAAGGACTGCAGATAGCGGGCGTAGCCAACTATGCCGGCGGTGAGGCAGACGGTGTACAGGTAGCAGGTGTCAGTAATTATGCAAATGATGATGTAGATGGTGTGCAGGTAAGCGGCGTATCGAATTTTGCCGGGGGTAAACTGAGCGGCACACAGGTATCCGGTGTAGTCAATTATACGCATAACCTGGAAGGTGTGCAGATAGGCCTGGTGAATGTAGCAGATACATCGTCCGGTATTGGTATTGGCCTCATCAACTTTGTATGGAAGGGCTATCATAAGCTAACCATATCTACTAATGAAGTGCTGAATGTAAATGCCGCGCTGAAACTGGGAAACAGGCGACTGTATAATATATGGTTTGCAGGGCTCAATGCAGGCAGTTTCCAGAAGGCTTATTCTTTTGGTTATGGCTGGGGGCTGGAGGAAAACCTGTCCAGGCATTTTACCATAGATCCGGAAGTGTCTGCCCAGCATCTATATCTTGGCAATTGGGATCACTCCAATCTTTTATTTAAAGCCCAGATCAATCTTAATTATAAGATCAATAAATACATTTCCCTGTACGTTGGCCCGTCTTTCAATGTTTATTATTCTGACCAGGTAACATTTACTGATGGGTATAAAAAAGATGTACCTGATAATGGCCTGTTCCTTACTCATTACGGGAATGACTGGTGCAGCTGGGTAGGCTGGAATGCAGGGATAACTTTTTTCTAAAAAACTATGCATTGGGAGTAGGGGTATAAAGCGTACTAAGCGTCGTAATAGCAAACAGCAGAAATTATGACGTACAGAGTATTCAGCATTATTGCAGCATTCACATTATTATCTACCAATTTATTTGCCCAGCATAGCAAAACACGCATTGCGCATATCGGTCTTGTTTATCCATTAAGCACCAATGGCGTTGACGCAAAAAAATATACCAATGTATTTTCCTTCCACGCCATAGCAGGTGTATCGCGGTCGGAAACCGCTATTTGCGCGTCAGGTGTATCCAATATCATATATGACCGTGCGGATGGCGCGATACTCGCCGGCTTTTCCAACCATATACTGAACCGTGCATCAGGTATGCAGTGTGCCGGGTTTATGAATACGGTAAGGAATGAAGCGAAAGGATTGCAAGCAGCAGGATTCCTTAATCTTTCCGGTAGCAACAGGGGTATGCAGGCTGCAGGTTTTTGCAATCTTACACTGAATAATGTGATCGGCTACCAGACGGCAGGCTTCTGTAATCTTACCGCAGGCAATGTTCGCGGAGCACAAACTGCAGGATTCCTGAATATGGCAGATACCGTGCATGGCGCGCAGCTTGCCGGCTTTATGAACCTTGCGGAGAATGTAAATACCCAGGTAGCAGGCTTCATCAACGTTGCCGGTAAGGTAAAAGGTGTGCAGGTAGCAGGCTTTATTAATATAGCAGACAGCAGTGATTTCCCTATAGGGCTGGTAAATATTGTGAGGAACGGCTATAAAGCAATAGGTATAACAGCCGATGAAAGCGGTACGGTGTTAGGTGCATTCCGTTCTGGTGGACGAGTACTCTATGGCATTGTTGGTACCGGCTACAACTTCAAAAGCGATAAAGAATTCTATGTAATGGAAGCCGGTATGGGTGCGCGTTTTATGATAGTTAAAAATGTGTTGACTCTGAATGTAGAAGCCGTTACAGATGCGTTTACCAATTTTGATCGCGAAGATTACCTGCGTTCTTCTCTAAGGATATTGCCAACTGTTTCTTTAGGTAAGATCGATCTGTTTGCGGGTCCTGTCATTAGCCATGTAATATCTGATGAATTTGATGGCTCTGATATTTCGAAGCACTATATATGGAGCCACAATGGCCGTTATACATTCAATGGTATATATGTAGGTGCGTTGGCAGGTGTACAATTCCGTTTTTAAAAAATCTATTTAACCAAGTAGGGGTATTCAATACTCATATTGTCTTAATCAAAACAACCTGATTATGTCATTTATCCATAAGCTTATTACTTGCTTAACGCTGACCGCAACGCCTTGCATATATGCACAGGCACAGTCGCAACAAGCAGATACAATTAATAACAGTACAAAGGCAAAGCATTTACTTACGCAGAATGTACACGGTATAGTAGTAGATGCAGAATCAAAACAACCGCTGGAAGGTATATTGGTGATCGTGGTCTCTAATCCGCAATTAAACGCCACTACAGACAGTAATGGGCGCTATACTATCAGCAATGTACCGGTAGGCCGCCAGTCATTCCAATTCAGATTTACAGGCTATGATACTTACACAGCATCAGAAATTCCTGTGATCACCGGGAAAGAGTTAGAACTGAATGCGGTGATGACCGAGCGTCTGACCAAGCTAAATGAAGTGAGCGTAGTAGCAGCAAAAGATAAGATCAGGCCTATCAATGAATATGCCACCGTTAGCGCACGCACCTTCTCTATGGAAGAAACAAGACGCTATGCTGCATCTTTTTCAGACCCTGCAAGGATGGTGATGAACTATCCCGGTGTATCGAGCAGCAGCGATGGCCAAAACAGCATAGTAGTACACGGTAATTCTCCAAAAGGTGTACTGTGGCGCATGGAAGGTATCGAGATACCTAACCCCAACCACTTTACATCGCAAGGGGCAAGTGGCGGCGCTATCAGCATGTTAAACGCCAATACGCTGGGCAATTCCGATTTCTATACCGGTGCATTCGTACCCGAGATAGGTAATGCACTTTCCGGTGCATTTGATCTGAACCTGCGGAATGGTAATACAGAACATCATGAATATACGGTGCAGGTAGGTGCGCTTGGTGTAGAACTGGCAACAGAAGGGCCTTTTAGTAAAAAGAGCAATGCATCCTATATCGTTAACTACCGTTATTCTACGTTGGCTCTGTTACAATCGTTCCTTGACCTGGGCGGTGTATTGCCTAAATACCAGGATGGATCCTTTAAGGTGAATCTGCCTACAAATAAAGCGGGTACGTTCACGCTATGGGGATTGGGTGGATATAACATTGCGTACAACAACCCGGAAGCGGACAGCAGTAAGTGGACCGATGATAAGCCTAATGTGAAATTCAACAACAAGAACTATATGATGGTAGGCGGCATATCTCATCAATACTTCATCAATAAGAACGGATATATAAAGACCATTATCTCTGCTTCTAAAGCAAAGGGCACTAACCAGGCAGATACATTAAATCCTGGTGATAGCTATGCAAACGTACCTGTACAGTACGAAGCACTTACCAATACCGCCATACGTGCTACTGTAATGTATAACCAAAAGCTGAGTGCGCGTAATAGTTTCAGGACAGGTGTTATTGCCAGCAGGATAGGGTATGATCTCAGCGAACAGTACTTTGAAGATAACCAACGTGTGTGGAAAGATATATTGAATGGCAGCGGCAGCACACAGTTTTACCAGGCCTATATCCAATGGAAGACAAGGGTTACGGATCGCTTGTCTGTGGTGGGTGGGTTGCATGCATCTTACCTCGCCCTGAACAGCAAATACAGTATAGAACCCCGCTTGTCCGCATCTTATCAATTGGGTAAGAACAGGTTTACAGCAGCAGCCGGTATTCATAGCAAGCCCGAAGAGATATCTACCTATCTTTTTCAGAATGCACAGGCAGGGCAAGCTATTACCTATCCTAATAAAAACCTGGACCTGGAGCATGCTATGCATACAGTATTGGGATATGAAACAACTTTACCCGGCAGGATTCGCCTGAAACTGGAAGCCTATTACCAATACCTGTATAAAGTGCCGGTAGAGCAGGATAACACAAGTGGCTTCTCTATTATCAACGCGGAGGATGTGTATTCGCTTTTATCGGTGAATAAACCGTTAGTGAGCGAAGGTAAGGGCCATAACTATGGTATTGATATTAGCTTTGAGCGTCCATTTGCAAACAATTACTATATACTGGCAACGGGATCTATATTCAAATCGAATTATACGACCTATGGCGGACAGACCTATGATACCCGTTACGACCGCGGTGTACAATTGAACCTGATAGGCGGTAAAGAATTTAAATTAAACACGAGTGGCAGGAAATTGATAGGGCTTAACGGAAAGATAGTATATACCGGTGGCCAGAAAGAGTCGCTGATAGACCTGGCTCAATCGAGGATGACGGGCAAGACAGAATATGTTGCCGGCCAGTACTTCACGCAGCAGGGACCTGCTTACTTCAGGTTAGACGGTGGCATTTATTATAAGATCAATAATAAACGTGCCACACATACCATACAACTGGATATACAGAACATTACCAATCGCCAGAACTATTTTATATCCTATTACGATAACAAATCAGGAAACATTAAAACAATCAATCAAATTGGTTTCTTCCCCAACATCCTGTACCGTGTAGATTTTCACTGGTAACCAAAATATTGTAAACAATTAAACATAAATATATATTAAAATGAAACAACTATTTTTTTTAAGCCTGGCTTTTGTAACGATCGCGTCTACTTCTTGTAAGAAACTCCGCCTGAAAGGTGAAGGTCCTATTGTATCCGAGACACGTTATGTATCTCCTTTCAATCAAATAAATGCTGACGGAGATGTGGATGTAGATGTGTACTCATCATCAGAAAACAAGGTGGAAGTAAGCGGTTATCATAACCTGGTGCCGGTTTATAAAACAGAAGTATCTGGTAATACTTTGAAGCTGAAATTCCAGGATGGCTATATTAATGTGCGCAACAATAACATCCATATAAGTGTATATACTACACAACCTGCCAGTGTAAAGATCAATGGTTCGGGCAATATCAATGTTAGCTCCGGTTTTCAACCGGGTACCATGAATGCAGATGTTAATGGCTCCGGTAAAATATCAATCGCTGATAATCATTTCAGCAATATGGACCTGCATGTAAATGGTTCAGGAGAGATTGATGCATCATATTGTACAGGTGATTATGTAAAAGCACGTATCAGCGGCTCCGGCAATATCAAGATAACTGTTGGGAACAGCCTGGATGCACATATCAGCGGTTCCGGCGACATAGATTACTGGGGTAATCCAGAAGTAGTGAATACTGATATTTCAGGTTCAGGCAAAATAAGAAAGCATTAAGAACGGGGCGATGCAAAAGAAGGGCGTCTATATAGGCGCCTTTTCTTATTTTTAGTGGATATGAGGTTTGCAGACCTGAACTACTATGCCAATAATGACCTGACTGATATCCGGACTGCAGTAAGCAGGTTCGGAACATCGTATGGATACCTGTCCATTATGCGATCGAATGCAGATGTGCAGGTAGTATTGCATCTGAACTCCGAAACCGCAACCGAGATATCCGGTGTTCCGTATTCAGGATTCAGAAGCAGGAATAAATTCTTCCATATTCCTTTCGGCACACATAGATATATTAAGTCGAAAAAGCCAGATGTAGTATTGGTGCAGGGAATTGTCTTTCCCGTGCAGGTATTAGCTTTGAGACTTGCCCTGGGTAAGAAAGTTAAGATCATAGCGCAGCATCATGGCGAGCCGCCTTTCATTAATACTATTAAAAGACGGCTACAAAAGCTGGCAGATAAATATATTGATGCTTATCTCTTCACCGCAAAAGGTAATGCACAGAAGTGGGTGGATGCGGGCGTTATCAACAACGTAGATAAGTGCTATGAGGTATTGGAAGCTTCTACGGATATGAAGCGACTGAACAAGAATACCTGCTGTAAACAACTGGGCATTTCGGGCGATCTTAATTTTTTGTCGGTTGGGCGGCTGATACCCGGCAAAGATCCGCTTACTATATTGAGTGCGTTTGAACAGTTTGCTTTAGCGAATCCTGTAGCGTGTTTATACATGATCTACCAGGATGATACGATGCTGGACGAGGTGAAAGGGAAAATTGAACAATCAACCATTTTGAAGAATACCGTTCACCTGGTTGGTAAGGTTAATCATGGAGAATTGGCTGCATGGTTTACTGCATGCAATTTCTTTGTTAGCGGTAGCCATCACGAAGCAGCGGGTTTTGCTTTGATTGAATGTATGGCTTGTGGTTGTATTCCGGTTGTTACAGACATTCCATCTTTTTTATCAATTACCGATGACGGTAAACTTGCTTATACATTTAAACCAGGTGACGTGAATGGTTTATTGCAGGCGATGCAAAAAGCTGCCTTGGCTGACCGTGATATGATGACTGCCGATATATTGTCTTATTTCGAGCAACATCTATCCTATAAGGCAATTGCCGACAGCATTTATGATGTGTGCCGCAAGCTGATGCAATAATTACAGCCGGTTTTATATTTTTGCGCATTGATATTATGCTCCCCGAAAGAAAAGAAAAAGTAGTAAGCGTACTGAATCGAAGGCAGCCGGATATTGCCGTGGTATTGGAAGATGTGCAGGATGTACACAACATCTTTGCTGTTATGCGTACCTGCGACGCGGTTGGTATTCAGAATCTGTATATTTTAAATACACGCATTGGCAGGCATACCAAACTGGAGCATCATGGTAAACGCAGCTCTTCAGGTGCCAAGCATTGGCTTACCGTTCATGAGCACGATAACATAGAGACCTGCATGACGGAAGTAAAAGACCGCTATCAGAATGTATATGCTACTCATTTAAGTGAAGAAGCAACATCATTATATGAGCTGGACCTTGCAGCGCCTGTTGCGCTGGTTTTTGGTAACGAAATAAACGGACTTACTAAAGAATGTCTGAGTTATTGCACAGGTAATTTTGTGATTCCACAGGTAGGCATGGTGCAGTCGCTCAATATATCTGTGGCCTGCGCTGTTTCGGTGTATGAAGCATTCAGGCAGCGCTCATTGAAAGGATATTATAATGGCGAAGCAAGGATATCGGCAGAGGAAAGAGCTGTTTTATCTAAGAAATGGAAACTCTATCGGGAGTTTGAGGATTAAGAATAACTATCGACATAAACAAAGCCCGCATTTAGCGGGCTTTATAATTTATCTGGTTTGTTCTAATCTTATCTTATCAGTTTCCTTCGTTACGCTCAGGCCTCATTTGTGGGAAGAGCAGCACGTCTTGTATAGATACCTGTCCTGTCAGCAGCATAGCCAGGCGTTCGATACCGAAGCCTATACCTGCTGTTGGCGGCATGCCGTATTCCAGTGCACGCAGAAAGTCGTGATCTATATACATCGCTTCTTCATCACCGCGCTCCATCAAGGCTACCTGCTCTTCAAAACGCTCACGCTGATCGATAGGATCGTTCAGCTCACTATAGGCATTCGCTATTTCTTTACCGTTTACGATCAGTTCAAAACGTTCTACCAATCCAGGTTTACTCCTGTGCTTTTTAGTAAGCGGGCTCATTTCTATAGGGTAGTCGATAATGAAGGTTGGCTGCACATAATGTTTTTCGCATTTGCCGCCGAATATTTCATCTATCAGTTTGCCCTTACCCATAGAAGCATCTGTTTCGATGTGTAATTGCTTACATACATCGCGCAGTCCGTCCTCGTCCATTTCACTGATATCGATGCCGGTGTGTTCCTTGATAGCATCGTAAATACTGATGCGTTTGAAAGGCGCTTTAAAATTAATCTCTACACCATTCACTTCAGATTTTGTGCTGCCGTTGGTAGCGATAGCTGTTTGCTCCAGCATTAGCTCCGTTGTTTCCATCATCCAGAGGTAGTCTTTATAAGCTACGTAAAATTCCAGGATGGTAAACTCAGGATTGTGTGTGCGGTCCATACCCTCGTTGCGGAAGTTGCGGCTGAATTCATATACCCAATCGAAGCCACCTACAATCAGGCGCTTCAGGTATAGTTCATTTGCAATACGCAGGTATAAAGGAATGTCCAGTGCGTTATGATGCGTAATAAATGGGCGTGCTATAGCACCACCGGGTATGCTTTGCAGCACAGGGGTATCTACTTCCAGTGCTCCGCGATCGTTCAGGAAAGTACGGATGGCATTCTTCATCTTCGTGATCTTGATGAACGTATCGCGTACATTAGGATTTACGATCAGATCTGCATAGCGTTGACGGTATTTAAATTCGAGGTCGGTCACAGCATCAAAAACTTCCCCGTCTTTTTCTTTTACTATTGGCAGCGGCCTTAAAGCTTTTGTCAATAAAGTAAATTGCTCTACGTGTATGGAAGTTTCACCGGTTTTGGTAGTGAATACATAACCCTTTACGCCAATAACATCGCCTATGTCTATCAGTTTTTTCCAAACTGTATTGTAAAGCGTTTTGTCTTCGCCGGGGCAAATATCATCGCGCTTGATGTATAATTGAATGCGGCTTGTACTGTCCTGCAATACAGCAAAGTTGGCCTTGCCCATATCGCGTACGCTCATTACACGGCCGGCAATAGATATATTCTTAAATGCTTCCTGTTTATCGTCAGTGTACTCGTCCTTTATCAGTTTCGCAGTATGCGTTATTTCAAATAAAGGGGCAGGGTATGGGTCTATGCCCAGTTCGTGTAACTCTTTAAGTTTCTCCCTGCGAACTACTTCCTGTTCACTTAACGTGGCTTGCATTATTTATTTATTCGATGTAAAAAAATGAAAACGTGTGCAAAGATAGCTATAAGTTGCTTGTATATCAGCTTATTTTTAACGTACCAGCTTATACAGCGCGCCATTGTCGCCGCATACAACCAGGTTGCCATCGGGCAGCTGGCAGATGCTGCGTAAAGCATCATCTGTAAAGTGCTCATACTCCTTCCAGCTTTTGCCGCCATCGCTGCTATAGATCACCACACCTTTATCTCCAACGGCCCATCCATTGCTTTGGTCAATAAACAGTATATCGTGCAGGTAATACTTTTTCTCCGTAAGGCTATTACCGTTTCTTTGTTTGTTCCAGCTGGCTCCTGCATCTGCAGAATGGAAAATACTTCCATTACTCCCGCATATCCACATTTCTGCGGCATTCAATATGCTTATCCCGCTAAAATCATCATTTACCACATTTAATACATTCCAGTTTTTGCCGCCATCCGTTGTCTTCAGCATCGTGCCATATCCGGCAATATAACCGGTGTAGGCATCGCGCATCTCGATATCATTGTATTCAACATCTGTCGAGTCCCAATGGTCAACCGCGCCGTAGGCATCAAAGTAAGAAATGCCGCCACTGTTAAAACTATTACCACTGATACCTATAGCATGGTTATCATCCAGGAAGGCCAGGTCTTTATAAGATTGCCAGTTAGATATCTGGCTGAAGCGCCAGTTATAACCATTGTCGGTGGTGGTAAGCATTTTGCCATCATAACCGCAAGCCACAATATTACCGCCCGGTGTTTCTGTAACACCATAGAGTGCTTTACCGGCCTCGGGAAAGTCCTTTTTCTCCCAGGTAGCGCCGGCATCATGGCTTACAAGGATGGAAGTATTATCGAAGCGATTGCCGCCAACTACAAAACCATCGTTGCCCTTAAAATAAATAGCATTATATCTGTCTGTACCATGACTATCCAGCTTCACTACATCATTGAAATGCAGCTTTTGTTTTTTGCAGGATGTTACTGAAAAGGTTATTAAAGCGGCGCTTAATAAAACATATAATCGATCCAATCTCATTGATCACCAATACTATCTGTTGGCAAAATAATGTAAATACTGTTTGCAAAAAAATCCTATAAATATGTCCACATAACTTTACTTTATGTAAAATATACTTTACATTTGGTAAAAAATGAGCGACATGAAAAACAGTCTTTTATTACCTCATATCTGCAGGAAGATCGGGTGGGTATTGATACTTCCCTCTATCATATTTATGGTAGCAGTGATCATGTACGATTATTCCGTACCATTTCTCAGGCTGCCACAACCAACGGCACCGCCTAAAGCGTTCGATATAAGGGATAATGATATGTCGAACGAGGTGGCTATCTTCCTTGTATTTGCCAGTTTGTTCATGATCGCTTTCTCCAAAGAAAAAAGAGAAGATGAATATGTAGCATCCGTGCGGTTAAGAGCGTTGCAAATAAGTGTATATGTAAACTACTTTGTACTTGCTGTAGGGCTATTTAGCTTATACGGACTCAGCTTTTTGATGGTACTATATGCCAATCTTTTTACCATACTAGTAATATTTATAGTGATATATTATTTCAAGCTGCATTTTAAAAAGGCAGGGAAGGAGGAGCTTGCATGAAAAACTATATAAAAGTAGAACGTGCCCGGCATAACATGACCCAGGCCGACCTTGCTGAAAAGATAAATGTATCGCGACAGACCATTGTAGCTATTGAATCGAACAAATATGTTCCTTCTGCGATACTGGTACTGAAGATCGCCCGTTTTTTTGCGAAGCCGGTGGAAGAGATATTCCAGCTCGAGGAACAGGATTAGCTATTGATACTCCCTAAAACGTTGTATTATTACAGTCACACATTCATTACAACTTATGAAACTCATAATGCCCCTTGCCTTACTGGCAGTACTCAGCTTTGGTACCTCCTGCAAAAAAACATGGACCTGCACCTGCCATACGGCAACATCTTTCAAGGATTCTGTATTGACCACAGGAACCAATACACAAACGTTCAAGGCCAGCCGCAGCGATGCACACAGCCGTTGTGCTAACTCTGTAACCACACACGACGTATTAGGTTTTACCGTGAAGGAAACCAGCGATTGTACGCTTGATTATTAAACCTTAGCGGAGTTCCAGCAGCGCTACATTTTCTATATGGTGCGTATGCGGGAACATATCTACAGGCTGCAACTTCGTTACCTTATAAGCCTCGTCTAGCAATTTCAGATCGCGGGCCTGGGTCGCAGGGTTGCAGCTTACATATACTACCTTAGGTGCACGCATACGCAGCAGTTGCTGTATCAACTTCTCGTGCATACCGGCCCTTGGAGGATCTGTAATGATCACATCGGGCTTACCATGCTGCGCAAAGAAATCGTCCGTGCATATATCGGCCACATCGCCTGCATAGAAAAGGCAATGATCCAGCCCGTTCAATGCTGCATTTTCCTTAGCATCTTCAATAGCATCCGCCACTACTTCGATGCCTATTACCTTTTTAGCTCCTTTGGAGCAGAAGATGCCTATGCTGCCCGTACCGCAATAGAGATCGTATAAAGTTTCCGTACCTGTGAGTCCTGCAAATTCGCGCGTTACACGGTATAGCGCCTCTGCCTGGTAGGTATTGGTCTGAAAGAAAGATTTTGGTGAGATCTTGAACCGATAATCTTCCAGCGTTTCTTCTATATATCCTTTACCATGATAGCAATGCACATCCAGGTCGTAGATCGTATCATTTACTTTGGGATTGATAGTATAATGAAGGCTGGTTATGCCCGGTATGTTGGCTAATATATGATCGAGGATAGCTTTACGCTCTGCATTATCATGTTGCAATACAAGATTGATCAGTATCTCACCGGTACGTGCTACGCGCAGTACAATATTACGCAGCCAGCCGGTATGCTCTCTGTAATCGTAATAAGGGAGGTTTCGCTCCGTGGCATACTTTCTCAGAGCATCTAACAGCAGGTTGGTAGGTTCCTCCTGCAGATAGCATGTATAAATATCTACTACTTTATCAAACAATCCCGGCGCATGGAAGCCAAACGCTGGCTCATCCGGAATAAAGCCATCGCCTGCAGCTTCTATTTCCTCCACCGTTTTGTATTTGCGCTGGCTGAAGGTGAACTCGAGTTTATTCCTGTAATAGCGTTCGCGCGGGCTGCCCAGTATATTGTTCATCGGTGGCAAGGCCACCTGTCCAATGCGTTGCAACTGGTCGAGCACCTGTTGCTGCTTATATTTCAATTGCAACGGGTAGGGCAGCATCTGCCATTTGCAGCCACCACATACGCCAAAATGCTGGCAAAATGGTTGTACACGATCAGCAGAAGGCTGTATCAGTTTGGTTACTTTACCCTCTGCCCAGCTTTTCTTGTCCTTTGTAACGCGTACATTGACAATATCGCCGGGTATGGCATTTTCTACAAACAGTACTTTGCCGCCATCGAGGTTGGCAATACTTTTTCCTTCAGCGGCGTAGGTTGTTACCTGTACGCTTTCAATAGGTTGTCTCTTTTTCCGGGCCAATGACTAAGTGCTAAAAATTAGTTAATTAGGCGCAAATTTACAGCCATTAGTTTAGGATACGCTGTCTATAACATTTAAATTTGAGTTTTACCGAACTTTAAACAGACCTAAACTACAGTAATTGTAATAAAACAGTTACTTTCCGTAATTATTGCATATATGAAAAGATTTTTATTTGCGTCTCTTTTTATCCTTTTGAGTACGGCGAGTTTTGCCGGTGATGGTTATAAGATTACGATCAAATTCTCTGACCTGAAGGATTCTTTGGTTTACCTGGCCCATTATTATGCCAAGCCCTTGCCAACCCTGTACAAGCAGGACTCAGGCCGTATTGATAAAAACGGTGTGTTGGTATTGCAATCGAAAGAAAAGGTGCTGGGCGGTATCTATATTATATTAGTGCAGGGCAATCAGCGCTATTTTGAAGTGTTGCTGAATAATGGTGATAATATGAATATCACCGCTAATTCAGAAAAGCTTCCGCAAAGTATTAAGATAACCGGTTCCCCGGAAAATGAGCGCTTCAATAAATACTCTAACTACCTGATAGATTTTGGAGCCCGCGGTAAAAAGCTGGAGGATGAGCTAAAAGCAGCAAAGACAAAGGCTGATTCTGAAGCGGTATATACTAAGGGCAAAGACATGTCTAAAGAGCTGATAGACTACCGGATGAACTATATCAAAGAATATCCGAATTCGCTATTGGCTAAGATATTCAATGCTATTCGCACCCCGCAAGTTCCCGAGGGGACACATTACCTGCCTGATGGAAAAGTAGATAGCAATTTTGCCTACAATTATTACAAAAGCCATTTTTGGGATTACTTCGATTTTACGGATGACAGGCTGATACATACACCCGTGTATGACCAGAAACTGGATGAATATTTCAATAAACTGCTGATACCAACACCTGATTCTGTAGAAAAAGAAGCAGATATTTTATTAGCCAAGACACGCGGACGTACCGAGTTGTTTAAATACACCCTTCACTGGATCACCAATTGGGCGCAGAGCAGTAAGATAATGGGGCTGGATGAGGTGTTCGTGTACCTGGTAGAGAACTACCACATGAAAGGCGATGCCTATTGGATGGACCATGAAACACTGAATAAATATATAGACCGTGCACGTAAAGTGGCACCGAATGTAATAGGCAACGTGGCTCCTGAATTGAAGATGAAAGATGTGAAAGGAGTAGAGCATAGCCTGTCTGATCTGAAAGCAAAATATACGCTCCTCATATTCTGGTCGCCAGATTGTGGCCACTGCATGACAGAGATACCCAAAATGGATTCTGTTTACAAAGCAGTGCTTAAAAAGAAAGGTGTAAAGGTGTATGCAGTACGTACCGAAGGTGACGAAGCCAAATGGCAGGACTTCATCAAAAAGAATCCGGGAATGGAAGAATGGGTAAACGTTTGGGATCCCGAACATCATTCTGATTACCAATCTCAATATGATGTATATGGTACGCCAACCATATACCTGCTTGATGAAAAGAAGATCATCCGCGGCAAGCGTTTGGACTATGAGAATATTATTACCCTACTAGATATTTTAGAAAATAAAGAAAAAAAAGCTGCTAAATAATCATCAGGAATGCTGAAAAAATTTGCTTCAAACCTTCTTCCGGGCTTTGTACTGTGTTTGCTTTGCGCATCGCAGCTGCAGGCCCGCGATGGTTATAAGATACAACTGAAGTTTACAGATATTAAAGACAGCCTGGTGTACCTGGCGCATTACTACGGCAAACCACTGCCTACTATCTACAAAACCGACTCTGTAAAGGTGGATAAGAATGGAGTAGGGGTGATGCAGAGTAAGGAAAAGATATTAGGTGGCATCTACATGATATTGCTATCTGATAAGAAAACCTACTTTGACTTTTTGCTGGATAACGGCGATGAAATAGGTATCAACATTACTGTAAAGACCCTACCGCAAAGCCTGAAATACACAGGCTCGCAGCAGAATAACGATTTCATTGCGTACGGTGAGTTTTTGAACGGTTATGGCCAGAAACAGGAACAGATCTCTGAAGGGTATAAGAATGCAAAAAACAAAGCAGATTCGGCAGCGCTGGAAAAACAAGTGAAAGATGCTGCAAAGGAATTGTATGATTACAGGGAGAACTATATTAAAAGCCATCCAAAGGCCCTGCTGGCAAAGATATTCTCTGCATTAGAACTGCCCCAGGTACCCGATGGGCCGCATTATACTGCAGATGGTAAAGTGGACAGCGCCTTTGGCTACTTGTATTATAAAGCGCATTATTGGGATGGTTTTGACCTTCGCGACGACAGGCTGATCAATACACCTTTATATGATGCCAAGCTCGATGAATACATTAATAAGCTGACACTGCAATACGAAGATAGTATCAATAAAGAAGGCGATTGGCTGCTTGCTAAAACAAGAGGTACGCAGGAACTTTTTAAATACACATTGTGGTGGCTTACCAATAATGCCGGTAACAGCAAGATCATGGGTATGGATGGCTCCTATGTGCATTTTGTAGAGAATTACTATATGAAAGGCGATGCTACCTGGCTGAAACCTGATGAACTGCAGCAATATATTACAGCCGCACGTAAGATAGCACCCAACGTTATAGGCAACGTAGCCCCCGAATTGAAAATGAAAGATGTAAACGGCAAAGAACAATCGATGCATGCTATCGATGCCAAATATACTTTGCTGGTATTCTGGTCTCCGGATTGCGGGCATTGCCAGGTAGAGCTGCCTAAACTAGACTCTACCTATAAGGCTGTGTTGAAAGCCAAAGGTGTAAAAGTATATGCTATATCTACCTACGACGATGAGAAAATGTGGAAGGATTTCCTGAAAAAGAACCCCGGTATGCAGGAATGGACCAATGTATGGGATCCTGAGCACCAGAGCCGTTTCCGCGAGCAATACAATATATATATGACGCCTATTATATATTTGCTGGACGATAAAAAGATAATTAGAGGGAAACAAATTGATTATAGTAATATTGCAGGTCTTATAGACATGCTGGAGAGAAATAAGAAAACTAAATCCAAGTAACCAACTAAAACTATTTTTAAAAGATTACCACATGCGCAAGCTTGTTCTGACTTTTTTTGCCTTTGCAGCTATTACAGCCCAGGGTTATGCACAAACCCTTTTTGAATTTGGCAACACACCCGTAAGTAAAGAGGAATTTCTGAGGGTCTACCAAAAAAACAGCCTTAATAAAAAGCCTGAAATGACAGAGAAAGCGCTCCGGGAATACCTGGACCTTTATTCCCTCTTCAGGATGAAAGTAAAAGAGGCGGAACTGCAACATATAGATACTATACCATCTATACAAAACGAACTGGATAACTATCGTAAGCAGCTGGCAAAAAATTATTTGACGGACGACCAGGTTACAGAGCAACTGGTGAAAGAAGCGTACGAAAGAATGAAACAGGAAGTGCATGTACAGCATATTCTTATTTCATCATCTATCTATGTGCCATCTGCAGATACCGTAGCGCCGTATAAAAAGATCGACAGCATATATAATGAGATCGTGAAAGGCAAAGCCGATTTTTCGAAAATGGCAATGCAATATTCTGAAGATCCGGGCTCTAAAGCACAAGGTGGCGATATTGGCTACATGACAGCATTGCAAACAGTGTATCCTTTTGAAAATGCCGCTTATAACACTGCTGTAGGCAAAGTGTCCAAACCATTCCGCACACAATTTGGTTACCATATTGTAAAGGTATTGGATAAGCGTCCTGCATCAGGACAAGTAACGGTACAGCAAATAATGGTAGCATCACCAAAATCGAAAGGTGAAGAAGGCCTGGTTGCTGCACGCAAAAGAATGGATTCTATACAGGCGGACCTGAAAAAAGGTATTCCTTTTGACAGCCTGGTGCATAGATATTCTGATGATAAATATTCCATGCCTGAAAACGGTGTGCTGAAACCATTTGGCATTGGTGATGTAGCTCCTGAATTTGAAAAAGCAGCTTTTGCTTTGAAAAAACCGGGTGATATTTCTGCTCCTATACAAACAGAATATGGCCTGCATATCATTAAGCTCATCGCCAAAACTGAGACTAAACCTTTTGACAGTGTAAGGACTGCTCTGAAACGTAAGGTAGAAAATGATTCCCGTGCGCAAGTTGCCAAAGAAGCTTTCTATGCTAAGATAAAACAACAGAACGGGTTTAAAGATTACCCTGCTAACATGGCAGAACTGGAAGCGAAAGTGATGAAAATACCTGATACAGGTAAAGCCGCTAATTCCTTCCGTGCTACTGATTTTGCAAATATGAACAAACCAGTATTCACCTTCGCCGGTAAAGATTATATGCAAAACGACTTTATGAAATACGCGGAGACAATGACCCGCGGAAGGCTGATGGGCGCAAGAAACGCTGTTTTGCGCGACCTGATGACTTATTATCAAAAAGAAGTGCTGACAGATTTTGAAGAGCAGAAACTTGTGGATGAAAACCCTGATTTCAAATCGCTGATGAAAGAATACAAAGATGGTATCATGTTGTTTGAACTGATGGACAGGAATGTATGGAGCAAAGCATCGAAAGATACCGTTGGGCTGAAAGAGTTTTATGAAACCCGCAAGAATAAATATATGTGGGAGCCCGGCTTTATCGGTTCTATCTATGTGTTCAAGAACGAAGAAGCGCTGAAAGAAGGGCAGAAAATGCTGGCGAAGAAAGGCACTAAAGATGAAGACGTGATGAAAAAACTGAACTCAAAAACCACACCTGATGCGGTTGTAGTGCAGCATGGCCATTATGAATTCTCTAAAATGAAGGATATGCAGCCTGCCAACGTTATCAAAGGCAAAGTAACTGAGCCTAAGAAGAATGATAATGGCAGCTATACGGTGATAAAAGTGGATGATGTATTTACAACACCAACACCAAAAACACTGGAAGAAGCAAAAGGATATATTGTAGCGGAATACCAGGATTACCTGGAAAAAAGCTGGAATGACGCCATCCGCAAAAAATATCCTATGCATGTAGATGAAAAAGTTTTTGGATCTATGGTGCAGCAATAAAAGAGTTTAACAAAACTTACATAGCCTCCGATAAGGAGGCTATTTTTTTAATGGTATAAGCCTGTTACATTTACAAAGTAATTAGCACAATGAAGATATCTTTTCACGGCGCAGCCAGGACAGTTACAGGTTCTAAACACCTTTTACATTTAAGATCGGGTAAGCAGGTATTGCTGGATTGTGGCATGTTCCAGGGAATGGGACGCGACACCATAAGGCTCAACCAGGAATGGGGATTTGAGCCTTCAGAATTGACCTATGTAATCATTTCTCACGCGCATATAGACCATATAGGCCTGTTACCAAAATTGGTAAAGGATGGTTATAACGGCACGATCTATTGCACGCCTGCAACTGCAGATTTGATGCGGATATTGCTATTGGATTCAGCAAGGATACAGGAAGGGGATGTGCAGCATATCAACAAGATCAGGGAAAGGGAAAACAGGGAACTCGTAGAGCCACTATACACAGAGGAAGACGTTCAGAAGGTTTCTCCGATGATATTTACGATAGATTATAACACACCATACCGCATAGATGAGGAAGTAGAACTGATGTACACCGATTGCGGACATATACTGGGAAGCGCAGCGGTGAACCTTACGATCACGGAAGATGGTAAAACATCCAGAATCACCTTCAGCGGCGATGTTGGCAGGTATGGAGATGAGATATTACGCAGTCCTGCTACCTTTCCGCAGGCAGATTACATACTCATAGAATCTACCTACGGTAACAGGCTGCATGATCGCATCAGTTCTTCTACAGAAAAACTCCTCAATAGTATTGTGCATACCTGCCTGGAGAAGCGTGGTAAATTGATCATACCGGCATTCAGCGTAGGCCGCACGCAGGAACTATTATACCTGCTAAACAGGCTGGACCTGGAAAGAAGGCTGCCACCGGTTAACTATTATGTAGATAGCCCTTTATCGATAGAGGCCACACAGGTTACCAAACATCACCCCGAATGCTTTAACGACCGTGTGCAGGCCCTGCTAAAGAAGGATGAAGATGTATTTGACTTCAAGGGTCTTTTTTATACTAAAGACGTGGAAGGGTCTAAAGCATTGAATGAGATAAAAGAACCTTGTGTAATTATCTCCGCATCAGGCATGGCCGAAGCCGGAAGGATCAAACATCATATAGCGCATAATATTGAAGATAGCAGAAATACGATATTGATAGTGGGATACTGCGAACCTCAATCGTTAGGCGGACGCTTGCGCGCAGGCGCTAAAGAGGTAGGGATATTCGGTACGCGATACACGGTCAATGCAGAAGTAGCTATTATTGAAAGCCTGAGTGCACATGGCGACTATAATGACCTGAGTCAATGGCTGGCCTGCCAGGATCCCCAAGCCGTTAAAAAGCTGTTCCTGGTACATGGCGAGTATGATGTACAAATAGAATTTAAAGACAGGCTGCTGAAAAAAGGCTTTACCGATATTGAGATACCGGATATGCATCAGACTATAGGATTGGGCGATTAATCCCCGTCGATGCGTTTTAGATTAATATCCGATACGTTGGTAACAACTATCGGGTATTTTTCTAAGGTTACGTCTGATGAGTCGAGCCCGAAGCCACGTTCTTCTGAAAGGCTTACCTTTTTCAGCAGGAAGTAGCCACGCATCAGCATTCTATCCCATAGAGGCAGTTCATTATCCCGAGACAGGAATTTTTCCATTACGATGAAGCGGAAGTCTCCTTTTACATTATTCTTGCTAAGAGATTCGTAGCGGCTCACAACGTTTACCTCTTTGTTTAGCACCATTTCTTCCACCACCTTGCGGAACATGAGCTGTATGCGATGTTCTACCCGGAAACCTAAGCGGAACTCGATACGGATGATCTCGTTAGGAACGATCGTTTGCACGGAATACTCCATAGTATACGGATCATCCAATACATCTACGTGTACAAACCAATAGATATCTGCACGTTTGGGCTTGCGATAGAGGATAGAAAATATGATCTTATGCTCTATTTCCTTAGGATTATTGGCACTGGTAAGATATACCAGGTGCGTTGCATATTTAGGAATGCTCTTATCATTACTCAATTCCTGCATGATAGGGACATAATCCTCCAGCCGGACGAATTCCACGTACCTGTTTTTGATCTTGCGTGCACGGAACCATACGATCATCACCATAAACAGGATACCTGCAACGATCAACGCTACATAACCACCGTGCGGGAATTTCTCGAGGTTGGCAACAAGGAATGAGAATTCTATGGTAAGGAAAACTATAAGATAAGTTGCTATCCAGGCTATTGGTACCCGCCTGATGAACATATAATAACTAAACAGGCAGGAAGTCATGATCATACACAAAGTAATGGCCAGGCCGTACGCCGCACCCATATTAGATGACTTCTGGAAGATGAAAACAACCGCTGTGCAACCCGCAAAGAGGACAAAATTGATACCCGGAATGAATAATTGGCCACGCTCGTTGGACGGGTAATTGATCTTCATTTTAGGCCACAGGTTCAGTTTTATGGCCTCACTGATAAGTGTAAAGGAACCCGATATCAACGCCTGGCTGGCGATAATAGCAGCCATAGTGGCGATAGAGATACCTATGATCAGGAACCATTCGGGCATTAATTCATAGAATGGGTTAGCGGCAGTAGCGTCCCATATCTTGCCCTTATGGTTCAGCAGGTATGCCCCTTGCCCCAGGTAATTAAGTATGAGGCAGCTTTTTACAAATATCCAGGATACCCTGATATTGCCGCGGCCGCAGTGGCCAAGATCTGAATAAAGCGCCTCCGCACCTGTAGTACACAGGAATACGGCACCTAATATCCAGAACCCTTTAGGGTATTGAGTCAATAATTTGATGGCATACATAGGGTTGAATGCCTTAAAAATGCTCCATTCATCATTGATATGATAGAGGCCAAGGGTGCCCAGCATCAGGAACCATATCAGCATGATAGGCCCAAATAACTTGCCAATACTTGCCGTACCAAATTGCTGAAAGAAGAATAGCGCCGTAAGGATGGCCATAATAATGTTTACCAGCGTCCATGTGGTAATATGGCCCATAGAAGGTATATTCTGAAGCCCCTCTACGGCAGAAGCCACAGAGATGGGTGGGGTGATCATACCATCGGCCAGCAGGGCCGCACCACCTATCATGGCGGGGAATACGGTCCATTTACCATGGCGGCGTACCAGGGCAAATAAAGAAAAGATACCACCTTCACCTTTATTATCCGCTTTTAGAGTAAGAAGCACATATTTAACTGTGGTTTGCAGGGTAAGGGTCCAGATGATACAAGACAGGCCACCTATGATAAGTAACTCGCTGATTGGGCGTCCGTTACAAATTTCATTGAATACGTAGAGCGGGGAAGTACCGATATCACCGTAAATAATGCCTAAAGCGATCAGCAAACCCGCAAGGGATGCTTTATTTTGATTTTTGCCCACAGTTGCAAGCGGTTATTTTAGATACAGCGCGCAAAGTTAGCGCATAATTATGATATACCATATAACGTGCCGGCGTTATGTATTGTTCGCTTGTAGCGGTGATTTTTATAACGGCAAAAAAAATCCCGCTGACTGTAGCGGGAAGTATAGAATATCATTCTGAGAACTAAGACGCCTTAGCGCGGCTCAATTCTGTATATATCTTTAAAATATCTCTTTTTACCATTAAGTTACCGGAGGCAAAGAACCCTGTTTTAAGGATCGTTTTAAGATCAGTTGCCTTAGGCAGGTTTGATAATGCCTTCTTCCTGTTGAAATAGTTGACTGTTCTGTAATTCATAAGCTGGCAGTTGAATTGTTAGTTTCTTAAATTTAGGAGTTAACAATTGAAATGTCAATAGTTTACCGGTTTTTTTCTACCAAACATCAAAATCCGTCTGCCGTACGTGTATCTCTGCGTATTGCAATAGCAATGAACAACACCGAGGTTGAAACCAATAAGCTAAGGACTATCCAGTTAGCAGGCTTAAAACCGTTGGAATTAAAAGAAACATTCACTGCATAGTAAATAGCTGCTATTGCTGATATAATTGATAACAGCACAAAACCGTATATACTGTTACTTGGTTGGTATGTTGTATTTTCCATAGTACTGACTTTTCCCTACAGCTAATAATTTTTGTGCCTGCACAGATATTAACTACCGTTTTTTACATTTTTTTAATGTGAATGAACGGTTTAGCCTTAAAAACGTGTAAATGCAGTAACTTTGCGCCTCATTTGTTATGGTGAAGATCGGCAACATAGAATTGGGGAATTTCCCCCTGTTACTCGCCCCAATGGAGGACGTAAGTGATCCGCCATTCAGGGCAGTGTGTAAAGAATATGGCGCCGACCTGATGTACACCGAGTTCATTTCCAGCGAGGGATTAATACGGGATGCAATCAAAAGCCGTCAGAAGCTGGATATTTTCGATTATGAACGCCCGGTTGGCATCCAGATATTTGGTGGTGATGAGGAGGCAATGTCGCTGGCTGCTAAAATAGTGGATACTACCAACCCAGATCTTGTAGATATTAACTTCGGCTGCCCGGTAAAGAAGGTAGTGTGCAAGGGTGCAGGCGCTGCTGTATTAAAAGATATAGACCTGATGGTGCGTCTTACCAAAGCGGTGGTAAATGCTACCAAACTACCAGTGACCGTAAAGACACGCCTTGGCTGGGATCATGACAACCGCAATATAGAAGAAGTGGCCGAACGCCTGCAGGATGTAGGCATACAGGCATTAAGCATACATGGACGCACCCGCGTACAGATGTATAAAGGAGAAGCTGACTGGACCCTGATAGGAAAAGTGAAAGAAAACCCGCGTATACATATACCAATATTCGGCAATGGTGATATTGACAGCGGAGCCAAAGCTCTGGAGTATAAGAACAGGTATGGTGTTGACGGTGTGATGATAGGCCGCGCAGCGATTGGCTACCCATGGATATTCAGAGAGATAAAACATTACCTGGCAACAGGGGAGCAGCTGGCACCACCCACAATAGACGAGCGTATAGACGCCTGCATGAAGCACCTGAACGGCAGCATCAAATGGAAAGGTGAGAAGCTGGGCATACTGGAAATGCGTATGCATTATGGCAATTACCTCAAAGGCCTGTCTCATATTAAAGAGTACCGCATGAAACTGGTAACTGCTGATAACGTTACCGCGATTACTGAGATATTTGAAGAAATAAGGCAGCGGTACAGCAATCCTGAGCTGATGATAGCCTAATAACCGGCTAGCCCCAGATCCTTTGGATATTGGCTATGCTCCAAAATTCATCCAGTGCTATTATCCTGGGTTTTAAGAAAGAAATGATCGTGGACCAGTCTTCCATCCGGTGAATATTGACATTGGTGATCTTTTTACTGATGGTACTTACAATACTCCCATATTCATTGGGCTGCAATAATTGCCAGTCCCATTCTTCGCCCAATATTTCGTGCAATATATTCTTTCGCTGCAGGAATTCGTCATAGTACAATCGTTGTATGTTGATGTCGTTCTGCGATAGCTCAATAGTAATACTAGCCTCCTTTGTGTCAGCATCCATGCGGAAGTACAAGCCAGGTATGCCTGTTTTGTAATTCACCCAGTTTATCTCCATGCCATCTGCAGAAAGTATAGGCTGCATATATTTACCAAAGGTGGTCCAAAATGCCTGCTTCTGCCGCGATGTTTCCTGTTTGGTGTACATGATCCGGCTAAGTTACTACTCGGCATTAATATAATTAGCCCGCGAGCACAGCGTGTGTATTGTGCATTACTTTCATTAAAGATCGCGCCCATTCTTTTGCTTTCTCTATTTCTCCGTCTGCTAACGGGCCTGCAGTAGCCTTCACATAAAATGCCTGCGGCGCTGCAACCATAATGGCACCGGCCTTTTTTAGCCCCGAAGCTATTCTTCGTGCCGCGTTGCCGCTAAAGATTGAATCGATACGCGTATCAAAACTTGCTGCACTGACACCAGATAGCTGCGAGGGAGAAAGGCTTTTTAAAAATTCGACGATCTTAGGTGTGGGATGCCAGGCATTGATAGGGCAACCAACGATCAGGAGATCATCATTTAAATTTACTTTTTCTATATCGTCGATAAGAATACAGCGAGCGCTGGCGCCAATGGTTTCCGTAATTGCCTCTGCAATCCTTTTTGTATTGCCGTAAGCCGAGTCATATATAATCAGAGCCATAAAACTGTTTTTTGTATTTGAAGAGATTTATTCATTTATAGATTGCTCGCCACATTGCTGGTTTTTAGATCATCATAGAATTTGGCCACTGTGATGTGTATGTAAGGTATCAGCCAAAGAAATCCAATGCCGAGGGTAAGGATGCATAACAAAGCCAGCAACAGGAACCACATGAAGAGCGCAAACAACTTCCATTTGTAGCCATACATCATCACCTTGCTTTTATTTAAAACCTGCTGCGGAGCCAGGGTTGGCTCATCAACAAGGATATAAAAGACCATAGAATAGGAGAGCGCAGCGATAATGCCGGGTACGATCAGCAATAAAGACCAAAGAATAATATACAGGACCATCAGTAAATGGGTTGCCAAAGCCGTTGCATACGTACGAAAGCCATCAAATATTTGTTCGAGCCTGGCCTCGCCGCCTCTTGATAGTGTCAATGAAAAACCTGCGGCGCCCAGCATCATAGGCCCGGCTACCAGCAAGGCTACAATGCCCGCCCTTTGCAGCGCGCCAAATGACCCCATAATGATGCTGTAAACAAGAAAGGTGCCTATAGCTAATGCCCATTTTCCCCGCAGGGATTGACGGGCCATTTCCATTAATACGGAGTTGTCTGTTTTCATTGGTCCTAGTTTTACTACAAAATGACCATTTTGCGATCTTAGAAAAAATGATAATAGAACATAGGCTAACTGATTGATGTCAGGAATGGTGAAGCGACCGTATGAATAAAACATTTAGGTAGTATCTTTAAACCATACAGTACAGCATTTATGTTTGAGCTATTACATAAGAAGATAAACGAGATCATTTCATTAACCGACGAGGAGTTTAACTATTGCCGTACTGCTTTTACACCACGCAAGTTGCGTAAACGTCAATACTTGCTGCAAGAAGGCGATGTAGGCAAATACCAGGCATTTGTAGAAAAAGGCTTGCTGCGATCATATAAAATAGATGATAAAGGAGTAGAGCATATCCTGCAATTTGCACCGGAGGGATGGTGGGTTGCCGATCTGTACAGCTTTTTTACAGATGAACCTTCATCTTTTAATATAGAAGCCCTGGAAGATTCTGAAGTATTGCTCATCAACAAATCGTCATGGGATATGCTTTTGCAAAACGTTCCCAAATTCGAACGCTATTTCCGTGTATTGTTACAGAATAATCTTGTAGCTACCCAAAGAAGGCTCATGGGCTCGCTTTCGGAAACTGCTGAAGAAAAGTACCTGAAATACACACAAACCTATCCTGATTGTATGCAGCGTGTTCCCCAACATATGATAGCATCGTACCTTGGTATTACCAGGGAAACGCTTAGCCGCATACGCAAGCAGTTATCTGAGAAAAAATAATTGATATAGATCACAGTTATTTATTATCATAGAGCAATGGAGCTGCCCTGTGCATCATAGTAGTTTTGTATTACAAAAAACAAAAACAAAACAGTTATGAAAAAGCAATGGAAAATAGATGCAGCACACTCAGAACTTCAGTTCAAAGTGAAACACTTAATGATCACTACAGTGACCGGACACTTCAGGAACTTTGACCTGCAGGTAGAAACTGAAAGCGATGATTTTGCTACAGCAAGTAAAATTGAATTCAGCGCCGATATTCACTCGCTTGATACCAACAATGCGCAGCGTGATGCACACCTGAAATCAGCCGATTTTTTTGACGCGGATAATCACAGCCAATTACATTTTGCAGGTACAAAATTTGAAGGCAACGGTGACGAAGCCAAATTGCATGGCCAACTGACCATAAAAGGTGTTACCCGCCCCGTAACATTAAATGTAGAGGTGGGAGGTATCGTTGTTGATCCGTACGGACAAACAAAAGCAGGATTTACCGTTAATGGCAAGATCAGCCGTAAAGATTTTGGACTTACCTGGAACGCAGTAACAGAAGCAGGACAAGTAGTGGTAAGCGACGAAATAAAAATTCAAGCAGAAGTTCAATTAGTAAAACAAGCTGAACAGGTTGCATCTGAATCAGCAGCAGCATAAAAAAAGGAGTAATTATGAATAACAGGATTTTAGGCCTTCACCATATAACCGCCATCGCCGGCGATGCACAGAAAAACTATGATTTCTATAGTAAAGTGCTGGGGCTAAGGCTGGTAAAGAAAACAGTAAACTTTGATGATCCGGGTACCTACCATTTTTATTATGGAGATACCATAGGTACACCTGGTTCCATCCTGACCTTCTTTCCGTGGGAAGGAATACAAAAAGGACGCATAGGCACAGGAATGGCTACCGAAATTGGGTATTCTGTTCCGGCAGGCAGCCTGGACTTCTGGGTAAAAAGGTTGGATGCATTAAATATCAGGCATACACCAATCAGTGAGCGGTTTGGTGAGCAATACATACAGCTGGAAGATACTGATGGGCTGATATTGAACCTGGTGGCATCAGCCAAGGCTGATGAAAGAAAACCATGGGTTACCAATGATATAAAGGAAGAGGTTGCAATAAAAGGTTTCCACAGCGTAACGCTGATGCTTAAAGACAGCAAGGCAACCGCAAAAGTATTAACAGACATCTTCGGTTATCAGCAAACAGCGCAGGAAGGTAATATGCTTCGTTTTGCTACAGATGCTATTGACACTGCTAATATTGTAGATATCATCGAAGCACCAAACGGGCAACATGGCATCAATGCAGGCGGTACCAATCACCATGTGGCATTCAGAGTTAAAGACGATACGGTATTAATGGACTTTCGTAAGAAAGTGGTGGCGGCAGGATTGCACATAACCGAGAAGATAGACCGTAACTATTTTTATTCATTATACTTCCGCGAACCGGGTGGTGTTTTGTTTGAGCTGGCATCTGAGAACCCGGGATTTGTAACAGACGAAACGCTCGAAGAATTGGGTACCCACCTGATGCTGCCTGCTCAATACGAGGCAATGCGAAAAAGAATAGAAGAAGTATTACCCGAATTAAAACAGAACTAAACAAACAAATAAGGTTGGGTATACACAATATGCCCAACCATTACCTCATTTTTATTTTAAGGAGATTTTTATGATCACAGGTATTCATCATGTAACGGCAATAACCAGCAATGCTCAAAACAATATTGATTTCTATGCAGGTATCCTGGGGCTGCGATTGGTGAAGAAGACCGTCAACTTTGATGCGCCGGAAGTATATCATTTTTATTACGGTGATACTACAGGTACTCCCGGTACAGTGCTTACATTCTTTCCCTACAAGGGATTAGTAAACGGAAGGCATGGTAAAGGAATGCTGAATACTACCACCTTTTCTGTAGCTATGTCTTCTATGGATTTTTGGCTGAAAAGGTTAGACCGGTTTAATATTAGCTATAAGCAACCGCAGGAAAGATTTGAAGGTGAGGCAGTAGTATATTTTGAAGATGAAGATGGCCTGGGCCTGGAACTGGTATTTAACGACAAGGATACAAGAACCGGGTACACGAAAGGACATATACCTCCGGAGCATGCGATCAAAGGTTTTTATAGTGTAGAGATATGGGAAGACGGTTACGAGCGCACGGCAGGATTGCTGACCGAACAACTGGATCATAAACTGATAGCAGAAAAAGGAAATCGTTTTCGCTATGCAGCCAAAGATGCACCGGGCAATTATGTAGATATATTATGTATGCCCGACAGCCTGAAGGGCCTTGCAGGTAGTGGCACCGTTCACCATATAGCATTTGCGACGGCCGACAGGCAATCGCAGGAATTGGTACGAAGGAAGATTGCACAACGTATGCTGAACCCTACGCCCGTACTGGACAGGAATTACTTTACATCCGTATACTTCAGGGAGCCGGGAGGCGTGCTGTTTGAGGTGGCTACAGAAGGGCCGGGTTTTGCTATTGATGAAAGCCCTGAGCATCTTGGTGAAGCATTAAAGCTTCCTCCGCAATTTGAACCTAAAAGGCAACAACTGGAAGCAGCTTTGGAACCCGTAACTATGAACCTGGATAAATACAGATAATTATGCATCAAAAGAATATAATTTATTCCGGTAAGGAATTGACTAAAGACAGCAAGGTACTTATAATGCTGCACGGCCGTGGTGGCAGTGCAGAAGATATACTCAGCCTTGCACATCACCTGGATGTAAAAGACTTTACGCTGGCAGCGCCACAGGCAACTAACCATACATGGTACCCATTTTCATTTATGTTTCCGCCAGCGGAAAATGAACCGTGGTTGTCGTCAGCATTAGATGTTTTAAAAGATTTGCTGAATGACCTGCTAAGCCTCGGTGTGCCGTCTGAGCATATCTATTTTCTTGGCTTTTCGCAGGGCGCGTGTTTAACATTGGAATTTGTAACACGCAATGCAGCCAGGTATGGCGGAGTTGTAGCATTTACCGGGGGACTGATAGGAGATAAAATATATAACGAAAACTATAAAGGAGATTTTGCCGGTACCCCCGTTTTTATAGGCACCAGTGATCCGGACCCTCATGTGCCTGTAGCGCGTGTATATGCCACATCTAATATATTGCGAAGCATGAATGCGGATGTGCATGAAAAAGTGTATGCAAATATGGGACACACCATCAGCCACGATGAGATAGATAACGCAAACAAACTTGTCTTTAATAAACAGTAAACAGTATGTTTTCTATAACAAGAATATATAGTGATGCCAACGGGGATAGCCGTTTTGAAGATACATCGATAGAATTGCAGGATGGCGGAGAGATAGGTATGCTATCTGAAATGATACCGGCGAAGGGCATCATATTCAGAGAAGTGAAGCCCACTTACGATTATGATTTTCATAACGCACCGCAAAAGCAGTATCTTATTTTACTGGATGGTGAAATAGAGATAGAAACTTCACTTGGCGACAAAAGAAGTTTTAATGCAGGTGATGTGTTGTTACTGGAAGATACCACAGGAAAGGGGCATAGAACAAGGAATGTGAAGCAGGCCCTGAGAAAATCTATATTTATACCAATACCATAAAACATGAGCGCAGTACCATCTGCGCTCATTTTATGTTCAGCTTGCTAGTTTACAACCATTCATCTACAGTCATGACATCTGCCTGGCGTGGAAAAACTTTAGTGGTCAATACACGATGCACCTCTTCATCATTATCTGCACAGGCATCAGATAATATGCTAATGCGATAATCTTTATCAGCAGCTTCGCGGGTAGTTGATAATACTACACCACTTGTAGCTATACCTGTAAGCACTATATGTTTAATATCCTTAGCACGTAAGACAACTTCGAGGTCGCTGCCTGTAAATGCACTGACACGGCGTTTTATCACGATCATATCCTTTGCATCATGCAATACTTCAGGGTGTATCTTCATCCATTCCTCCATATTGGCATTGGCGAATCTTTGTTTACTGGCGCTAAAGCCCTTATTATTAACACTTATCTCCGGGCCACCTTGCCTAAAGCCCACTACAACATAGATGACCGGGATATTATGTTTCCGTGCTGCTGCTATGGCTTTGTTTACCTGCTTCAGTACCTCTGTTGCATCCGGGTACATATTTACAATACCTGTCTGCATATCCATGACAAGCAGTGCAGTGTTTTGTGTAACCTGTTCCATTAATCTTGGTTGTTTACGTTTTATATTTTATCAGCTACCGTTGCTTCAACTTCTTCCATTTGTGTTTTTTCATCTTCAGTAAGACTTTCCCTTCGCAACATTGGAAAAAATATGGCAGCAATTATCAATGAGATAATGCCCTGTACCAGCAATGTATTTTGTGCGCCTATCTGCTGTGATACCGTACCTATTAATAAACTGCCCAATGGTAATGTGCCGAAGTACGCAAAGGCGATGTAACTCATCATCCTGCCACGCATGTGCTGTGCGGAATGTACCTGTATAATAGTAATACAGGCTGTGTTCTGAGACATGGCTCCAAATCCTACCAGCACAGCAAATACCATAGCAAGGGGAAAATAACTGATATGGGAAAAGAAGCATAGCCCGATACCTAACAGGATACCTGTAAACATGATCACAGTCTTCAGACTGTCTCCTTTATTTAAGGACGCAAGGAAGAATGTGCCAGCTATTGCGCCGAGCCCCATGAAACTGCTGATATACCCAAACGTCGCCGCATCCCCTTTAAATACTACATTGGCAAATATGGGTATCAGCGTATCGTATGGTAGTACAAACATACTTGCCAGCATCAGCAGCAATAAGGGAATACTTATTTCCCGTGTTTGTTTCATATACTGAAAGCCCTCCTGTATCTCCAGCAAGGCTTTCTTTTTTACAGATGAAGGTGTAAAAGCCGGCAATTTCATCATTAACAGCGATGTTAATACTGCCATGAAGCTGATAGCATTGGATAAGAAGCAAATACCTGCACCAAATTTCTGCAGCACAATGCCTGATAACGCAGGGCCAAGCAATCGTGCCAGGTTTACCATTGCCGAGTTTAGCGCCAGGGCATTAGGCAGGTCTTCCTTATTATCGATCATCTCATGGATCATGGGCTGCCTTGCAGGCACATCAAAGGCGTTGATGATACCTAACAAAATACTCAGACCCAGTATCTGCCATACTACATAATGGCCGCTAAGCGTAAGGATAGCAAGCAGTATTGCCTGTATCATAGATGCTGTTTGGGTGATCAGTAATATTTTGTACTTACTGTAACGGTCTGATATAATACCTCCGTATAACGATAATATGAAAGAAGGGAATTGCTGGGCAAATACTGTAAGCCCCAGCATAAATGCAGAATGCGTAATGGAGTAAACAACCCAGCTAACAGCAGTTCGTTGCATCCATGTGCCTATCTGCGATATAGATTGTCCGCCGAAAAATAACGCGTAATTCCTGCTTTGAAATGCTCTGAAGGTTTGTACGTTGGTGATTGCCATTTATCAACTGCAAAGTCCATACAAGAAACCCAAACTGCGACGCGCGATACGTCACAATTTTATGTTAGCATTTCTAAGAAATAACTATTCTCCTTTTGTTGGCTCTTTCGATTCTTTCTTTTTAAAGAACAAAAGATAAGCTACATACATCAAAGCCAGGAAACCAACTGCCCACATCATAAAAAACATAGTGCTATTTTTTTATTAAGTGGGCTGTAATGTTATGCCATTGAAAGGCGGGGAGGAGTTAAGCTTTACTACAAGCTTTCAGCCACCCAGATCCTTGCAAATAGTTCGCGGATATCATTTTCAATTTCCTGCGGAAGCGGTGATTTGGTGTTGAACTCGAGCATAGGCAGGGAACTTGCAGGCGTTGGTGTTACCTCGAAATAAGATTTTATATCGGTAAGATCGTAGATAGTGGTCTTATATATCTGATTCTTGAAGAAATAGTTATTCTTTCTTTTGATAGAATTGATACCTTCCTCAAACTGGCGTTGCTTCTTGTTATATTCAGAATCGTATATCTGCATGATACTATATGATTGTTAATGACTTCACTACTATTTACTGTCTGCGTTTTCGTCAACCATGGCCTCACTTACAGATATAAATTGCTGCATGAATTTTCTCTTGTTCAAGGTTTGTATGGCTGTTTCCGCCTCAGACGGCAATGCCATCAGCACATATCCAAAACCGCGTGAATGACCTTTGCCATCGAGGGCTACGTGAGCAGACTTGACCTTTCCAAAGCCTGAAAAAAGGGAATAAAGGTGTTGTGATGTAATCTCTAATGAAAGATTACCAATAAATAATTTCATTAATTGTGACAGGTAATTTAGAAAGTAATACGGAGAGAAAATAAAACGAAAAAATCGGTTATTTACCGGGAATGACTATCGCTACCTATACGTGAAGGTACCGATAATATTACATTTTCCAATTTTTTGTTTTTTATCAGGTGTATTCCTGTAATATAAAAGCGCCGCCTTCCGGACAGCGCTTATGATTATTAACTTATTAGATATGAGCAAATTATGCTTAAAATGGTGCATCATCATCTGGTGCCGGGCTATTGGGCCTTTTGATGAATGGTGATGGAGGCAATGGCTCATCGTCATCAAAACTATAGTTGCTTGCCTTTGATGGCAGGGTCTGGAATCCGCCGGGGATGAACATTTTACTACCGCCAAAATCACTGGTATCCCTGTCGCGCCTGATGCCTGCACTTGGGTTATCGCCGGGACCTGAAGGCATGAAGCCTCCACCGCCGCCTCCACCAAAGTTATTATCTCCACCGAATCCGAAGTCATCCGGCATATCAACGAACTTCTGGTATTCTTTTATAAAGCGCACTTTTACAGTATCGGTACTACCATTACGGTGCTTGGCAACGTGTATATGTGTTTCACCCTCAATGGATTGTCCCATCGCATCGTTGTTGATGCCATAGTATTCCGGGCGGTACAGGAACATAACCATATCGGCATCCTGCTCGATGGCACCCGATTCACGGAGGTCACTCAACTGGGGCACCTTACTTTCCTTACGGGTTTCTACCGAACGGTTCAACTGCGAAAGCGCTATAATTGGTATTTCCAGTTCCTTTGCCAGCTGCTTCAGATCACGCGATATCTTAGAGATTTCCTGCTCACGGTTACCGCCACCATTGATGGTAGCCTGCATCAGTTGCAAATAGTCTATTATAATTAATTGAATATCATGTTTTTGCTTCAGCCTCCTTGCCTTAGCACGAAGCTCGAAGATATTCAGAGCCGCCTGGTCATCGAGGAAGATGGGGGCCTGTGCCAGTTTAGGCATCCTTTGGGTCATCTGCACAAACTCGTGTTCCTGCATCCGGCCTTTAGTAAGGGCTTCCATGCTTACTTCGGTAACGGCGGCCAGCATCCTTTTTACCAGCTGGCCCGAGCTCATTTCCAATGAGAAGAAGGCTACCGGGAATGGTTTGCCGGTATGGGTGGCCGCATTCATCGCCAGGTTAAGACAGAATGCCGTTTTACCCACCGCAGGACGGGCAGCCAGGATAATAAGATCGGTTTTCTGCCATCCGCTGGTAAGCTTATCTAGTGGGGTGAAGCCAGAAGGTACCCCGGTCATATCATCTTTCTTGTTCTTGGCCTCTTCAATTTCCTGCACGGTACGCACCAATACATCTTTCAGGCTGGTAAAGTTCTTACGCAGGTGTTTATCCGTGATCTCATACAGGTTGCTTTCAGCTTTATCCAGCAGGTCGAATACGTCTGTGCTGTCTTCATAAGCATCGCCGATCACCTGGCCGGATATGCGTATCAGCTCCCGCTGGATGAATTTTTCCATCACGATACGGGCGTGAGCCTCTACGTGGGCGCTGGAAACCACGCTCATAGTCAGGCGGGTAAGGTAATAAGCGCCGCCTATTATTTCCAGTTCGTTCGATTTCCTGAGTTCTTCCGTAACGGTCAGCAGATCCACAGGCATGCCCTTATCGAATAACCTGCGTATAGCTGCATATATTTTTTGGTGAGCGTCTACGTAAAAGCAGTCTTCACTTTGGATGATCTCAAGTACCTCTGCCAGTTTGTCCTTTTCCAGCATTATAGCGCCAATCACAGCTTCCTCTAATTCGGGCGCCTGGGGAGGAACTTTGCCATACACAAGATTGGTTATATCCGGTTTCCGGTTTCTTGTGTTTCCAAAGTCTTTTTTAATGTTTACTGCCATCGTTTGGGTTAGTCTTTTAGTCTTTATGTAAATCTGTTATTCTAAATCCGCTTCCGGTGCT
Organism: Bacteroidota bacterium; assembly: GCA_018267955.1. GTDB lineage: Bacteria > Bacteroidota > Bacteroidia > Chitinophagales > Chitinophagaceae > Polluticoccus. Next base: position 312,412 of record JAFDXL010000009.1, on the reverse strand, counting down.
GTTTACCTTATTTTAACGCTCGGGTAATATTCGCTTAACATTTTCCTAATGTGAAACCGTCATTTCAGAGCCTTAAAAATTGGGGCGGAGGACTAATGTAAAATTGAAATTTGACTCGTCAATAGCCTCTGAAATAAATAATTATCAGCGTATAACTCACCCGAATCCAACAGTTTATCCACTTGTGGAACATTAATCCTCTACGTTACCAACAAAGTTACGGCTGAAATCACATCTATCCACACGGTACACACATATAATTGTGAATAAATGTTTTTGAGGCATCCCCTTTTTAAAATGATGCGATTTACTATAAAGATGCATTTTCGGGGCTATCTTTACAACAAAATTTATACAAAACAGATGACCATTTCTTATCAATGGCTATTGCAATACCTGCCGGAACCCTTGCCGGTAGCTGAATTAAGTAAAATATTGACTTCCATAGGATTGGAGGTAGAAGCTATAGAAAAGGCAGAGGCAGTACCGGGAAGCCTTGAGGGGCTTGTAATTGGCGAAGTATTGACTTGTCATAAACATCCCAATGCCGATAAGCTGAGCGTGACAAAAGTGCATTTAGGCAACGGTTTGGAGGCTAATATCGTATGCGGGGCGCCTAATGTAGCGGCAGGGCAAAGGGTAGTGGTAGCACCTGTGGGCACCACGGTACACCCGGTTTCAGGAGAGCCATTTTTGATAAAAAGAGCTAAAATAAGAGGTGAAGAAAGCGAAGGTATGATCTGTGCCGAGGATGAAATAGGCCTTGGCAACAGCCATGCAGGCATTATGGTATTGCCACATGATGCCCCGATAGGCATGAGTGCGAAGCAATATTTCAATATCCCCGATGCTGACCAGGTGATACATATAGGGCTGACACCCAATCGCAGCGATGCTATGAGCCATATTGGTGTGGCAAGGGATGTTTGCGCTTATCTTACCCATCATAAAGGACGTAAATACGAGGTCTTAATGCCGCCAACCATGTTGCCGGAAAAGTGTAAAGACCTGCTTGACATCAAAGTCAATATAAAGGCTCCGGATGCTTGTCCGCGTTATACAGGTATTTGCATCACAGGTGTAAAAGTAGCATCATCGCCGGAATGGCTGCAGCGCAGGCTGACCGCGATTGGTGTACGAAGCATTAATAACGTGGTGGATATCACCAATTATGTATTGCATGAATTTGGCCAGCCATTACATGCCTTCGATGCTGATAAGATAAAGGGACAAACTATTAATGTTCAGTTTTTGCCACAGGATACAAAATTTGTTACGCTTGATGGCAGCGAACGAAAGCTGAACGATAACGACCTGATGATATGTGACGCATCAGAAGGATTATGCATAGCAGGTGTTTTTGGTGGTGCAGGCAGTGGTGTGTCTGATGCTACAACCAACATATTCCTGGAGAGCGCTTATTTCCACCCGATGTTCGTGCGCCGCACATCTATGCATCATGGGCTGCGCACAGATGCTGCTACGCATTTTGAAAAAGGCGTAGATATCAATAACGTGTTACCTGCTTTGCAACGTGCAGCGGCAATGATAGTGGAGATAGCGGGTGGTGAAATTGCCTGCGATGTTGTGGATGTTACAGCAAGGGAGCTGGTACCGGTAGAAGTGGAAGTAAGTTATGACTACATCACCAAACTGGCCGGTAAAAACTATGGCAAGGATACAATTAAAAATATTCTTCTTGCATTAGACTTTGTTATAGACAGGGAAGATAGTGACGGACTCATTCTTAAAGTGCCCACCAATAAAGCGGACGTAAAGCAACCTGCTGATATTGTGGAAGAAATATTGAGAATAGATGGATTAGACAATATTTCCATTCCGCAGAACCTGAGTATTTCACTGACAAAGCCAATGGTAAACGATAGGCAGGAACGTAATCGCATTGCTGATCTGCTGACGGGCAGGGGCTTTACAGAGATCGTTACCAATTCTATAGTAAACAGCAAATACTACCCCGACCGCACAGACCTGGTGAAGATGCTTAATAGCCTTACCAGTGAACTGGATGTACTGCGTCCCTCGATGCTGGAGAGCGGCCTGGAAGTGATTGCCTATAATTGCAACCGCAAGAATACCGACCTGGCATTGTATGAGTTTGGGAAAGTATATTCACTTGCAGATGGCAAGTATGTAGAAGTACACCAGCTTGCGCTATACCTTACAGGCAATGTAACGCCTGCCAACTGGGATGAGAAACCTGTAATGGCAAATGTATTTTATCTGAAAGGCATTATACAAAATCTCCTTGCTCACAGTGGCATTACCAAAGCATCTATAGTTTATGATGAACATGGTACCTCGTGGAAGTGGAAAAACGAAGTATTGTGTACCATTACAGATGTCGATACAGCGAAGCTGAAGAACTTTGATATTAAGCAGGATGTGTTCTTTGCAGCTATCAATTGGGAAACCTGGCTGAAAGCTATGGCAGCGAATAAGATCAAATACGCAGAGGTGCCTAAGTTTCCATCTGTAGAGCGCGACCTTGCTATAGTACTGGATAAGTCAGTAATGTATAACGATGTGCAGCAGGTGACAGAGCAGCAGAAGATATCTTCTCTGAAAGGGTTCGGACTGTTTGATGTATTTGAGAACGAAAAGCTGGGAGCAGGTAAGAAATCCTACGCGTTAAGTTATACTTTTCAATTGCAGGATCGTACCTTAACTGAAGCGGAGATAGAACAGGTGATGCAGCAACTGATCAACGCATATAAAACCAAATTGCAGGCTCAAATACGCGAGTAATGCAGGAGTTGACCTTATTGAACGATAAACTGGATGCTTTATTGAGAAAATATGCATCATTAAAGTCGGAGAACCAGCGGCTGCAGGAAACTATTGCACAGCAGGTTGAAGAGATAGGAAAGCTGCAGGAAAAGGTAGCCGGTATGGAAGAAAATGTACTTGCGTCACAGATCAGTAACACCGCCATCAGCGATAGCGAGAAAGATGTAATGAAGAAGCAACTGGATACCGTGATTGGTGAAATAGATAAAATATTGTCTACACTCAATGATTAAGACAGGCTCTAAGTTATCTCTGATCATATTACTTGTATCGGTATTGTGGGTTTCCTGTAAAAGGTCCTCAGAGCCATGTTTTCAGCCCCTAACGGTAGATATGGTGGTTGGAACTTATAAGCCTGCAGATACGGGTTATGCAGGTGTAGATTCCATTTTACCAAAAGCGCTGATCACTATTCCAGATAGTAATTTTGCATTGTATAAGGGTGTCAATCAAAGCAAATTTGCGTTGCTGTTGTCTCCTAAGAGCGATAGCATCCGGTATTATATCAGTACAGATTCCACTTTCCTGGGGTCAGATACAATTACCTTTTATTATCAGCGAAACCTCACCTTTTTATCAAAAGCCTGTGGGTACACTTTTCATTATGTACTTCAGAGTGTGAAAAATACCTATTATAATATTGATTCTGTAAAAATCGTCAATGGAAATATAGACGGAACTGCTAATATTGAACATGTTAAAATATTTTACTAGCACACTATTATTGTTGTTACTTAGCTTATGTGCTACGGCACAGTTAGCTAATAGCGATGACGATGAAACGGATAACAAAACCGTGGTAGTGGATAGTGTGCGCCAGTTGCGTTTCGGTTTTGATCTTTTTAAGCCTATTCTGTACGGATTTGACAAAGAGCGTAAGGCCTTTGATTTTGAACTGGATTATTATTATAAAAAGGAATCGTATTGGGTGTTAGAAGGGGGCTGGGGCAGTGGCCAGCAGGATTCTCTTTACCTGAGTTATAAAAGCAGCAATGTGTTTTTCAGAGGCGGCTATAACAAAGGTATTCTTACCCGCTTATTTCCTAACGACTGGGATATGGCATTTATTGGGCTCAGGTATGGACTAGCCTTCATTGATCGCAGCCCTGCAGCCTTTACTATTATAGATCCGCTATGGGGCAATACCAGCGGTACGATACCCGGCAAAAATATATTCGCCCACTGGTTTGAGATTACCGGCGGTGTAAGGGTAGAGTTGTTTAAAGGGCTATTTACCGGATGGACTGTAAGAGGTAAATTTATATTTAACGGTAAGCAACTGAAAGAATTACCGCCATCTTATATAGCCGGATATGGCCGAGGAGATAAGCCGAGTATTTTCGACTTTAACTTCTACGTAGATTATGCGATAAGGTGGAAAAAGAAAAAGGTGCATTAGCACCTTTCTACTTTTTAAAGAATCCTGTAATATCCGACAGGTCTACATCACCATCTTTGTCCTTATCAAGGCCAAATTGGTTTCCTACCGAATTGATGATGTCCTGAACGCCGCCGCCATTACCAAGCGAGGCAAAAATATTTTGCATGTTCATACCACCGAAGCCTTGGGTTACAATCTGAGATTTTAAAGAACCCAGCACCTGCGGTATTAGGCTGCCTGCAATATTGGTTGCAGCCGATGGATCAATACCAAACTTCTGAGAGATATTCTGTGCAAAATTGTTTGATATATCGTTGGTTACCGTATGGTCTGTACCCTGGAACATGCCAATGAGCTGGCTGAAGTTGCCGCCTGCTACCATTTGCTGTAGCCCACCCAATATAGAGCTGCTTGCTTCCTGCAATACACCTTCGTTGTGTTCATTAGGTACAGCACTATTTTCTACAACACTTTGCTGTCCATGCTGGTTGATGATGTTCATTATTTCGTCTAACATAATATGATGATTTAGAAATTAAAATTACAGAACCTGTTTTAAGGCTGTATTAATATTTATAAAGTTGCATTTATGGCTGCCGTTTTTTGCAGCATTTCTTCTATTGCCTTTTCGCGTTTTAATACCTGCAGCCTTAGTGGAGAGAACACCCATCTTGCCCGGAGCTTGTTAAGCCTGTCTTTGGGTGGTAGGAATATTAACCGCTTCAGCCATGTCCATGCCACAAACTGCCTGAATACACCGGAGAGCTTTACAAAATAGATGACCGTGCTGGCATCACATTGGTCCAGTAAGGTTTGCAGTTCTTCCAGATCAGTAAGGGATGAAATGCATAATACGGTGCCGTGCCTGGGGTTAAAATACTGCGTTAAAGTCTTATCGTTATTCCAGCTGCTATTGCTTATAATACGCGATGCCTTTTCATTATCGCTTAAATGCTCCGGTATATTAAAGCTTTGGTCTGGTATATATCTAAGCGCCCATTCTTTCTTTGATAAAGTATCATATACCGTCCACACATAATTCTTATAATAGTTGAGCATCTCTTTCATATACCCGTCGCTAGCCCATTGAGCTTTAATAGTAGCATTGAAAGAGGCATAAAAATATAGATGCGATGCATAAGGTTCGTATAACTCCGGCACGCGTACTACCAGGTCCCTGTTTTTGGCATATACCTTCCACACGATCCTGCGCACATCATCGCCCGACTCAAAATCTTTATAGTTCAAATATTCTCCCTCAACCCTGCGCAATTGATCTATGCGCACATCCATACTTTCGGTTTTCTTTGGATACACATCACGGTCATCATCTTCTGCCAATACAGGCGGTTGGTAAAAGTGTCCACCTAATGGTTGTGATACAGTAAGCTTACATATCTGCAGCATGTCCTCAAAAAACAGGAAGCTGCCTTTGAGTTCATATTCTTTAATATCCGGCAGTTCCATTCGGCTTTTACCGGTTATTGCCTCGCGCCAGATGCTTTTTTCTTTAAGCTTGTTAGATAGCAGGGTGAAGGTCTCCGTAAGTGTATTGTTATCGTAGTAGAGGCGTGCTTTTACAAAGCCTAGCAAAGGCCGCCTGATCTTTTCAATAACAGCATGCAAATAAAGTTTGTTCTTCTTGCCATTGCGCGTTTCTGTAGTAAAGGATATTTGCAGTTTGTTTCGTTCGTCGCGCTTCAGCCACAGGTAATGCAACCAGCTGGCAATGGTACTTAGTACAGATAATAGAACCAAAGCGATAAAAAACCAGAAAACGATCTTGCCCATTAATAGTATAAACGGGCGGAAAGGGGCCACCTCATCTTTCTGTAATGGCCGGTAGAGTATCTTATAGCTTACATAGGCAACTACCGCGCATACAAGGGTATTGATAGTAAAAGGGAAGTATTGAAGATAATATCGTGTCAGCCATTTTATCTGTTTCCAATTCATAGTCTTTGTCCGTAGTATAACCGGCTATAGTAGCATTTTTCCGGAGTTGAAAATAAGAAATAGTACTGCAAGATTGTGTTAAATGCGCTAATTAAATTAATAATATTCAAATGTTATTTCAGTAATTTTATTCCAGCTTAAATCACCAAACATGAAAAATTTACTCCTTACGACAGCAATTCTATTTAGCAGCCATTTATTGTATGCACAACCAGGCAGCAGCTATGCCCGCGAGGCCATAGAACACAAATACGAAAAAGATAATGCAGGCAACAAAGCCAGGGGCGAAGCCTGGCTGCAAGGTATGATGAATGGCAAGACGGAACCTTCCTATCATTTTACACAAGATCTAACCATGCATGTTACTACATACAAAGGTGGTGAGGTAAAGGACGAGAACGATATTCAGTATTACCTGAGCCCGAAGGAAAAGTATTTTGGCATGAAGCCACAGGGCTCCGGCAGGCGAAAGAGCGAGGATATGTTTATGATCTATGATAATAAGAATAATAGCATGGTGACACTGAATGAAGATAAGAAAACGGGTATGGCTATTAATATCAATTCATTCATGAGTGCCGAAGCACAGGCAAAGAGAAATGATCCTTCAGGAGCGTCTAAATCTATAAAATGCAATAAAACGGGTAAGACTAAAACGATACAGGGTTACAGTTGCTTTGAATTTGTTTGCGTAGATGAAGATCGCAATACACGCACTGAAGCATGGGTGACAACTGCCGTGAATATTGACATCAGCAGCAGCTTTTCACGCGGGCCATTGAGCTATTTTGGTAATACAAAGGCCGGTGGCTTTTTGATGGAAGGCAACTTTTATAAGAACAACGAGCTACAGACCAAGATGGAAGTAACGTCTATAAATACAAAAGCCGACATTACTAAGAACATCAGCGATTATAAAATGGGTGGGATGCACTAATAGCTATTCCTCCAGCAATTTGATGCCGGTTTGTGTAAATTCTATTTTATGTTGTTTATATAGAGCACCGGTAGCCATTTTAAAGACTTTCTTACTCACCCCGAAGAACTCGTAGATCTCTTCGGGGTTTGTTTTATCATTATACGGCAGGTAACCGTTATGCTCCTTTAATAATTCCAGTATCCTGTCTGTTTCTCCACCTACCTTTTTATAACCGATCTCGCCCAGCGATACGTCAATTTTATTGTCTTCCCTTATTGTCTTGATAAACCCTTTCGCTTTATCGCCTATCTCCAGTTCTTTAAATACTTCGTTGTAATGCAGTACACCAATGTGTTTATTATTGATGATTACTTTATAACCAATATCCGTACGTTGATATACCAGCAGGTCTACTTCGTCCCTTTCTTTTACTGTCAGTACTTCATTATCCAGGTAGCGCTCAATTCTCTGCGTTGCTGCCAGCCTGCCGGTACGTTCATCAATATATAACATCACCAGGTAAGGTGTACCTTCTACTATATGTTCCGCCTGTTGCGATAAAGGCAGAAATACATCCTTCATCAATCCAAAATCAAGGAATGCACCTTGCTTATTGGTAGATACAGCTCTTAGCAAAGCAATTTCCCCGGCTACGGCATAGGGCTTTTGCGTAGTGGCAATAATGCGGTTATCAGAGTCGTGATACAAAAACACCTCTACTTCATCATCTACCTTTAGCTCTTTAGGAACAAAACGTTTAGGCAACAGTATTTCACCGGCTTCCCCACCATCCAGGTACATGCCGAAGTCTACTTTCTTTACTACTTTCAGCGTATTGTATTGGCCTATTTGTATCATTGCTTATGCTTAACTAAGCTGCAAAGGTAATTTATTTTGCCGCTGCCTTCTGTTTATTACCTATCAGGCCCAGGTGCGTGTATGAAAAACCTGTTACATATTTAAGTCCATATCCCATCATCCTGTCGAAAGCTGAATGTGCAAACAACATAAGCCCCGCAAATAACCAGTACGGATTGCCGCTGATGATACCAATTGCGACAACAGAGATAGCAACAGCCTTATGGTGAAATAAATTATAAGTAAATGCGCCTATTGTGTCATTAACCGCATATCCCAGCATACTAATATCCGGGCTTAGAAATAGTATAGGGTAGAGCCACCAGCTGATGTGTATAGGTAAAAGGGTGATGCCGTAGATTGCTATTGCCATCATGGCCATTTCTTCGATGCTGATCAGTTGTTTCATTGCTTTGAATTTTATGATACAAAGCTCTTAAGGAAACATGCGCACAGAATTGATAAATATCAAGAATTTCAGCTTATGGCTTTTTTCCGAAGCCTGCTAAGGGTTTCAGGTGTCATGCCCAGCATAGACGCAAGGTATTGCAGGGGAACCTGGTTAAATAGTTCCGGTTGCTTCGCCACCAATTGCTGGTAGCGTTCTTCTGCAGTCATAAATAGATGGCTGTTGACCCTTTCTTCCAATATAATGAAACACTTGGCAATGAACAGCTTTTCCAATTGGTGCCATTGAGGAACAGCTTCTCCCAGCTTGTTATACCTTTCGCGATCTATGGTATAAAGCTCGCAGTCTGTCAATGCCTGCATATTCCACCTGGCAGGTGTGCCGAACGTAAAGCTGGCAAGATCAGTAACAAAATATCCGGGTGTAGATATCCATTGTGTCACTTCTTTATCGCCCTTAATAGCGTATATGCGTATCAGCCCTGAGTGGATGAAAGATAGTTGATTACAGATGCGGCCCTCTTTTAGCAGGTAGTCTCCTTTGCGCACCTCATTAGGAACAAAACAAGAAGCGATTGCAGCAAGGTCTTTATCCTCACCGACGTCAAAATAGTTCTGTATGTATTGTTCCAGTTCCGTCAAAATACAACCTTTTAAGATTTGCTATTCACTATTGAATCATATAGGTCAACAAGCTCGCTATATTCTTTATGTTGCTTTGCCTCGTCATTCAACATGTCTTGATAACATTGATCTGGATAGTAATAAACCTCGTAGTCTGGATTGAGACAAACTTTACATTCTTTAAATGATGAATTAAAAATTGTTTTTTTGAAGTCTTCAGTTTCAATTTCGATCATTCTTTCTCGATAATTAACTACTACTGCACATTCTTTGGTATGATAAGAGTAATTACCAATTATACCATTATTCAAATCTCTTTTATGCCCTTTAGTAATAAATACTTTCATACTAATAAAATTAAGCGCATATTGAATGCATTTTCATATAAGTACATATTAATCCAGAAATAAAAAGCCCCTCAATTGAGGGACTTTTTATTTTAATGTTCTAAAGCTCCAAGGTATCGTTCTGCATCCAGGGCTGCCATACAGCCGCTGCCCGCTGCGGTTACAGCCTGCCTGTATATTTTATCCTGCACATCGCCGCAGGCAAATACGCCTTCTATATTGGTTTTAGAAGAGCCAGGCTGTGTTATAAGGTAACCGGCATCGTCCATATCCAGCAGCCCTTTAAACAGGTCTGAATTTGGTTTGTGGCCTATTGCTACGAAGAATGCTTTTACCGATATAGTGGTTTCTTCGTTGGTTTTATTGTTCAGTACTTTTATAGCATCTACTTTGTTATCACCCAATACTTCCAGCGTATCGGTATTCCAGTGCACCTTTATGTTTGGTGTTTTCAATACGCGCTCCTGCATTACTTTACTGGCACGCATTTCTTCCCTGCGTATCAGCATGTGTACATTAGCGCATATTTTAGACAGGTAGAGGGCTTCTTCGCAAGCGGTATCACCAGCACCCACTATGGCCACATCCTGGCCTTTGAAGAAGAAGCCATCACATACGGCACAAGCGGAAACACCATGGCCATTCAGGCGTTGTTCTGATTCCAGCCCCAGCCATTTTGCAGATGCACCTGTTGCAATGATGATCGCGTCGGCTTCTATCCATTTCTCCTCATCGATCTCCACTTTATACGGACGTTGTGAGAAATCTACCTTCGTAGCATATCCCCAGCGTATATCTGCACCCATGCGTTGTGCCTGTTTCTCAAAATCTATCATCATCTGCGGCCCCATGATACCTTCGGGGTAACCGGGATAATTCTCTACATCTGTAGTGATCGTTAACTGTCCGCCCGGTTGCAGGCCCTGGTACAATACAGGGTTCAATCCCGCACGGGAGGCATATATAGCAGCAGTGTAACCTGCAGGTCCTGATCCTATTATCAGGCAGTGAACTTTTTCTATATCAGACATTATTCAGTAATTGAAGAATTGCAAATTTGCAAAAAAAATCTGAGCCCTTATGTCGGCTATCGTACTTAGCTATTCGATTATCAACGTTTTATACACAGAGCCGTAGCCCGACCATACACCTACTGCTCCGTTGCTGATATTAGATTTTACCTGTATAGGACTAGAAAACGGGTTGCCTACTGTTGTCAGCGAAAACTCATAAGTACTCCAGAAATCATACACATGGCGGTCGATAGCGCACCATTTCAGGGTTACGGTATCGCCGGGATAACCTACACCGAGAGAATCCCTGCCTCCTGATGAAGAACGGGGATAGCCTAATTCCAACGTCGTCTGGAAGGCGATTCCGTTTATAATATCATCGTTGTATACCGAATTAAGCCCGGGGAAATAGGGTTCACTATTCTTTTTTGTAAAATACCGAACGAAATTACCTGTTGTATCCGGATCCTTAAAGAAGATGCGTATCTGGCGTGCAGTTGGATATTTATCCCTGTTAAACGGCGGATCGGGCTGTACGCTTGTTACGGAATCCAGCGAAGTAGGGGTGGGTATTTTGGTATAAGATTCATAAGTCTTGCCTCCATATTCTATATGGAGTTTATATTCTTTTTCGACCTGGCCTATGAAATATGGTTTCACACTGGTATCGATGCTATAGAAGTAAAACTTATTTCCGTTAACACCGGTGTCTATACTGTATTCCTTCAGATTGATGGTCCTGTTGCCATCGGAAACCGTAATTACTGCATCGTGCAGGAAGCTGTTTTGCAAGGTATTGATATCGATGGTAGAGAAATAACTGATAGTGCTGGTAAGGATCACATATGGCGGTAGTCCGGTTTCTATGGCGCCATCTACTACCACCTTCTGCTCGCTGGGCGGCAGATTGATCTTTACCTCTTTTTCGCAGGATGTAAGCGTGAATATCACTATGACAAAAAAAGCAATAAAGGCACTCCACCTTGTATTGCTTTTGCTGAATATGTTGTTCATAAGGTTAATGCAGGAATAGCTTTTAGTTGGTATGTATATACTTTCCTTCCGGGTTATATATCACGGGCTCCAGTCTCTTGTAATGCTCAAAATAATCGTAACCCTGTTTCAGGTTCACCCAAAAACGTTGTTTGGTAGTATCTGTTCCATACTCTTTACCGAGGAAGTTAAGGCCTGCCTGGTTGAAACGGGTAGGGAAGATGTGTACCGGTATATAGTTTTGCCCTGCAAATTTAGCATTCAGGCAAAGGGTATATATCTCTTGTATTACAGGATCGGTCATGGGCATACAGCCAACGGTTACGCAGCCACCATGTATATAAATATCGCCACCGGGCTTTTTCTTATCGCCTATTACCATATCCGAGTAGTTAGGATAATTCAGCAACAGGGAAAGGAAATAATCGCTCTTGGGGTTAAAATCTTCAATAAAATAATAGCCTTCCGGTACCTGGCGGTCGCCTTCTGTACGTTTAGGGCCCAGGATGCCCGAAAGGGCACAGATACGGTATAGTTTGATGAGTTTGAACTGGTCAGATGTGCTGTCCCTTGCCCATAATTCCATCTCGTTCTGCGCTTTGAATGTGCGCAGGTATATCTCAGACGGAGGATAGGCAACCCCTTTGGATGCAAATACACGCTGCAGGGTATCATTACATCTTACCCATGCCTGCGATACGCGGCTGAATGACAACTGGAAATTTCTAAAGGTTTGCACCTCGTCCTGTGCCTGTGATGCCAAGCTCCCCAATATCAGTAACACGCTCAAGAACAGCTTCCTCATTAGTAACTAGTAAAAAGTATGGTTAGTAAATAGAGGCATAAAGATATGATTAATAATCAAAAGATTTCCTTAAAAATAACCTAAATCATACGCTTAAATCCTGGTTTAAGACATCAAAATGATTCGATAATGATGTGTGATACGATTACTGAAGCAGCGTATACCAATCAGGCGTTTAACCAGTAAAATAACGGCAAATGTTGTTTGTGTTATTTACAGAATGCAAATATCAAGATAGTTTTCTTCGTTTGTAAAGAAATATCGTCGTTCATAAAGTTTTTGCCAGTGCTTAAACGCATGCTATATACTTTGCTATTGTTTAAACCTAAACATCATTTCTACTTAAATAGTTAACCATGAAAAAAAATATGAAAAATTACTTCAGGTATCCAATTTTGTTAACCTTGTGTATAGTTATATTGAATACTGCAAAAGCGCAAATACCATTTACTCACTCTGAAAATAATCCAGGAACACTTCAAAACTTCAATTATTCAATTTGTGAATCTAATGGCAATTTTTACACTGCTGGTACAGAAGATAACTCTAAAACAGGAACACTTGATATTAGCGTAACCTGTAGAAACAAACACGGTTTTGTAATCTGGAATAAAACTTATGACTTTAATGGCAAACAAGATTTCAGTGGTAAAATACGGCCTACTCCGGACGGTGTGATAATTACGGGTACCACCGGTGGATTATATGATACTAAAAAAGTAGCGTTCTTGCTCCGTTTGAATGTAAATGGCAACATAATAAACCAGGCTACTTACGATTTATCTACTCTTAAAGCTAATTTGTATGGATTAGATGTGGTTTATGAACCCAACAGGACACCACCTACTAATGCCATGGGAACGTTTATGATAGTCGGAATGGGTGTAAAAACAGATGGAACTAATTCATTGTTTGAAGGCAAGTTTGGTTTTGTGATGCAAATCAGCAACGATTTGCAAACCATTAATTGGAGTAAATATTACACGAGAGACCCATCTCTTACCGGTGGCTGGTTTGATTGTATCAACAATATAGATAGATATATTGTTTCAGGTGCGATAAGATATCACCTCACAGGATCACAATCAGACTTTTCAACACGATTTTACGGAGCAGACCAAGCTGTGTTAAATATGATGATTGATCCCAGCGGTACTGTAATTTGGAATAAGCCATATCGCGAAACAGATCCTAGCTTTCCCTGGTCAGACCGTCAATATGCAAGGGGTATAAATTCTCTTTTAAATGGTACTAATCTGTTTCTGCTATCTAGCTCCAGCTATGGACATTCGGAGGCAATAGCCAAGATCGATGTATACTCAGGAACAGTATTGAGTTATAACCTTATTATCCCGATTACCAACGGGAATACAGGCTTCAATATGTATTGGAGTGATCCAAGTAACAGTCATATTGTGATGCCAGGTATCTTGCCAACAGGATCGGCCTATGGGGATTTTATGGTAAATGCAACTCCTGGTATACCATCCTTAGCTCCTTTATGGGAAAGAAAATACAACTTCGGTTTTGTACTTAGTGACCTTTTGAATATTAACTACGATTATAATTTAAAGCCGTTAATAGACAGCACTTATGCTTTTCCTTTATTCTTTGTCCCGACAATGGCTGTGAGAAATGACCTTGATACGCCATCCGGACACATGTTAGTTAGTTACATGAATGCCACCGGCAATCCAATGAATAATTTTCTTATGGGCACATTTTCGAATGGAGATATCCAGGCCAATGCCGCATGTATTGATACGCCTACATATTGGCAGGCTGATACGCTGACTGCCTATAATCTTCCTGTAGGAGTGTGGACATCATTGGGAACAAAAAAAGTAGCTGTTACAGTTAGTATCGATAGCCCGACAAGAAATGTTTATATGGAATGCAATTCTTATATGGGATATAAAACTACTTCCATTGAAAATACGCAAGCCTTATCCGATAAAAAATTCGAATTATATCCCAATCCATCACATGATGTTCTTCACTTGTCAATACCCGCTGATATCAAATTGAAATCGATCAGGGTAACAAGCGTATTGGGTAATGTGTTCGCCTGTACTGTGTCTTCCTATAACGGACCAATTTCTGATATTGATATTTCTTCGTTAGCACCAGGATTTTATATACTTAAAGTTGAAGGGGAAACAAATATCCAAACATTTAAATTCATTAAACAATAGTGTAGAAACTGAAAGTGCGAGGTTTATAAAAAATAATGAATAATCTTAGTTTACTGTATCCACTATTTAGATTTTTTTCAATGAGCATTAACTCTTGTTACCTTGTTTTCGAGAATAGTGTAACTATAGCTTAATAAATTTTGAAATGACTAGTTCATGACAATATTTATACAAACCAAAGTACCTGTATTGTCTGTCAATATCAAGACAGTAGAACAATAATAATTTAACTTAAACCAATTCACCATGAATCCACTAAGGATTGAAGCGGCCGATGCCGTACAGGAAAAACTATTTCCTACCCTCAACACAGAGTTTGACCAGGAAGAATTTCACAATGCTTATCCCGATGGAATTGAAAATGACTTTTGGAACACTGCCCGAAACAGGCTGGTGCACCATTTTGCAAAAAAATACGGGCTGAAAAACATCCTGGATGTAGGCTGTGGACGCGGTATAGCTACCAATTATATTTTTAGCAGGGGCACCATGATCACGGGCGTAGAACTAGGTATTTGCGAGCCTATAGAAGGTAATGCTACCATTCATTACAATACCAATGCCATCCATCTGCCTGTACACATACGAGAAAATATACAGGCTATTATATTGCTGGATGTGATAGAGCACATTAAAGACCCGGAAGAATTTATCGAAGAGCTTAAGGAATATTATCCAGGACTGAAGCATTTGCTCATTACCGTGCCTGCATGTAAAGAGATATGGAGCAACTACGATGAGTTTTACGGGCATTTCAGGCGGTACGATCTGGCTATGATGGAGAACACGATGCACAATACAGGCTTCGCTATAGTAAAACAGCAATACTTCTTTCATCCTTTGTATTGGATGCTCAAGGTTCAGTCTTTATCTAAGAAAGACAGGCAAATAAAATTATCTGCCCCGTCATCACGCTTATCTAAAGCAGCGCATAAACTCATTGGGAATATGCTATACCTGGATGCACGTATAGTGCCCGGAAAGCTTAAAGGATCGTCATTAATATGTGTTGCCGAATTAAATAACCGCATATAGCAGTACTTATACATTAGGAAACATTAAGATAATATTGGGATAACACAGGCGTAACTTAGGACTGATACCTTGCGCCCGATGAAGAAAATTGCTGTACTGTTATCTTTTTTGCTGGTAGCTGCCTGCCAGAAGGATCATACAGTAAATATAACGTCGGGCATAAGGGTGCGCTATGCAAATGATAGCGATTATATAGCTATACAGCGTGTAAATGCAGAATGGGATTACAACAGGGGAGTGGCTACCATACTGGCAGACGGGTATAAAGGAGAATCCTTTTTATTGAACCTTACAGGTATTCATGATACCTGCACTATCGCAAAGCCCGGTATCGAAACCATTGATTACAGCGATGGCACCGGTGCTATCCCCGATGTGGTGAAGGATGGATATATACACATTTCGCACTTAAGTGAACACAGCATCCGCGGCGAATTCAGGTTTTCCAGTTCGAGCAATGGCGCTCACATACGGCTGGTAGTAGGTGGTTTTAATATTCAGAATCCAAGATCGAGTAATTAAAAAAACGGGGCTATAATTAGCCCCGTTCTTATATTGTCTTACTTAGTTATTAAAGGTTGCCCCTCTTTTCCTGTTCTCTTTCAATAGATTCGAACAATGCTTTAAAGTTACCTGCGCCGAAGCTCTTGGCACCTTTACGCTGTATGATCTCAAAGAATAAGGTCGGGCGATCTTCTACAGGCTTGGTAAATATCTGCAGCAGGTAGCCTTCCTCATCACGATCTACCAGTATCTTCAGTTCCTGCAATGGGGCGATATCTTCATCTATCTTACCTACACGGGCAAACAACTCTTCGTAGTACGTGTCTGGTGTATCCAGGAATTCCACACCACGAGATTTCAATTCGCGAACGGTAGCAATGATATCGCCGGTAGCAACGGCAATGTGCTGTACGCCTTCCCCTTCATAAAAATCGAGGTACTCTTCAATCTGCGATTTCTTTTTACCTTCTGCAGGTTCGTTTATCGGGAATTTCACATAACCGTTACCGTTACTCATTACCTTGCTCATCAGGGCAGAGTATTCGGTATTGATCTGCTTATCGTCAAATGTCAGGATGTTGGCAAAGCCCATTACATCTTCATACCATTGTACGGTTTCGTTCATACGGTTCCAGCCCACATTACCTACGCAATGGTCTACATACAGCAGGCCTGCTTCTTTAGGTGCGTAGTCTGATGTTACTGCTTTATAACCCGGCATGAAGATGCCTTTGTAGTTTTTACGCTCTATGAACATGTGTACCGTTTCGCCATAGGTGTAGATGCCACTCATACGCACTTCACCATGCTCATCTGTAAGCGTAGTAGGCTCCAGGTATGGCTTAGCGCCACGTTTGGTAGTTTCTTCAAATGATTTGTAGGCATCATCTACCCACAGGGCCAGTATTTTTACACCATCACCATGCTTGCGAACATGGTCTGCAACGGGGTGGTCAGATTTTAAAGCGGTTGTCAGCACCAGGCGTATCTTGCCTTGCTGCAGCACATAAGATGCGCGGTCGCGTACGCCTGTTTCAGGGCCTGCATAAGCTACAGACTGAAAGCCGAACGCCGTTTTATAATAATGGGCAGACTGCTTGGCATTGCCAACATACAGCTCCAGGTAATCTGTACCGTTAATTGGCAGAAAGTCTTGCGCTGTTGCCATTTTTTCGCTCGCGGTCATTGTTTGCATAACTACTACTATTTTAGGATTTGTTACTTTTCGTTTATCAATAATATTATTCAGCCCAGCTCATAATGTAGCCATCGTCTTCTATGCCATGCGCTTCCATGGTCATCTTCAGCGGGTGGAAGGTATCTACCATTACAGCCAGTTCTTTTGTTTCTTTAGCGCCGATGCTCTTTTCTACAGCACCAGGGTGCGGGCCGTGCGGTATGCCTGCAGGGTGCAGGGTGATCATACCCCTTGTAACATGCTTACGGCTCATAAAATCGCCATCTACATAATACAGCACTTCATCGCTATCGATATTGCTGTGGTTGTAGGGTGCTGGTATTGCCTGCGGATGGTAATCGAACAACCTTGGACAGAAAGAGCAGATCACAAAGTTGTGCGCATCAAATGTCTGGTGTACCGGCGGTGGCTGGTGCACGCGGCCTGTAATGGGTTCAAAATCGTGTATGCTGAATGCATAAGGATACTCGCAGCCATCCCAGCCTACTACATCAAACGGATGGTTGGCGTAAGTAATGGGGTAGAGCAGCCCTTTCTTTTTGGTATTGATGAGGAATTCGCCCTTTTCATCTATAGTTATCAGGTCCTGAGGCTTACGGATGTCACGCTCACAATACGGGGCATGCTCCAGTAACTGGCCATAG
The DNA here is from genome assembly GCA_018267955.1 of Bacteroidota bacterium. GTDB lineage: Bacteria > Bacteroidota > Bacteroidia > Chitinophagales > Chitinophagaceae > Polluticoccus. Next base: position 294,724 of record JAFDXL010000009.1, on the reverse strand, counting down.
CGGCTCAGGTAGCGCTTAGGGTATGTTATCGGGCTGAAGGATTCTACGATGAATAAACGGTTGTTTTCGTCATTGAACTCTATCTGGTAGATGGTACCACGTGGTATTACCAGGTAATCTCCGTAGCCAAAGGGCAGCTGGCCATATTGTGTCTTTAATACGCCCGTTCCTTCGTGTACAAATATTACCTCGTCTGCATCTGCGTTTTTAAAGAAGCTGTCTGTAAGGCCCTTAGAAGGTGCTGCCAGGGTTATCTGTACATCATTATTAAACAATACTATTTTCCTGCTTTTCAGGTAGTCGGCTTCCGGTTTGATATTAAAGCCCTGGAAACTGCGGTGTTTTAGAATATTATCGTGGGCAGGCTTTGGCGATACATCTATCGGTTCTTCTGCCTTAATGATCTGTGTGGGTGGGTGTATGTGATAAAGCAGCGAATAATTAGAGGAAAAACCTTCTGTGCTGAAAAGCTGCTCAGAATACAAGCCACCATCCGGTTTGCGAAATTGTGTATGGCGCTTGTGAGGGATTGTCCCCAGCGTATAGTAATGTGCCATTGAAACGGTCTGATTTTGATCAAAGGTACAATATTGCCCGGCTTTGACAATGGCGGAATGTTAAGGCGGCGATAAATAGTATTCGATGAAATGAAGAAAAAAATGATAGTGGGAGGCGTGGTTTTTAGGTGCAAAGATCGCCCCCTGTAGAAGAAGGTGGATTGAGTAATTGGGCGACTTGCTATTGTAGGCGCAAATCAGGAGATTTGTTACCTGCAGAGCTGATATATCATGGATTTAAGAATTGTAAAAGACGATATTTTTATATACGATGATGTTTCAGACGATACAAATTTGAGGGAAGATATGTACCAGGCAGTCTATGGACAGTATATAATAGATTGTGGATGGTATGAGACTGAAGATGGAGGAAATTTTATAACCTACTTAATAAAAGACAATAATTGGGAAACCCCTGTTATTAAGATAATCATCAGAACGCTTCATGATGCTAAATGGAGTATTAAAGCATGTAAAACGTATCTAAGTGAAGTCTAAGAAAGAAACTCAAAACAGTCTGATTGAGAAATATGCAGAAATATACCGGAAGTTTTCCAACTAGACTTTAATACAAAACAGCCAAAATCTATTTCCCAATTGCAGAATTGAAATAAAGAAAGCGTATAATATTGTTTGAGAGAAAGAGGATTGACAGATTGAGACGCTAAACAAACTTATATTTATATATAATGAGGCTATTGTTAAGTATATTTCTATTGCATATTTTTTTACTCCCCTCATATAGCTTTGCTCAAATTAATGCACCTGATACTGTAGTAAGGGAAATTACTTGCGACAAGCCAGGTACGCCCGGCATACGATATTGTTTTTCTGACAATGTTTTGCTGTTGATTGATAGTCTTAGTAATAAAGCGATAGAAGGACATTTAAAACACGGTCGAAATTGGACAAATGTTGCGATAGAATACCAGCAATGTGGTAATATTATTACAATATTGGGATATTGCTATGGTAATGGAATACACAAAGAGGATTATTTCCAGTTGCTTATTAAAAATAGCAATAGATATATTGTAGGTAATAATGCCAAAATATACCAGGTATATTTCTCGTCTGATCTATATAATTCGTTTGCAATGTTTACAACATATGAAGAAGATTTTAGAATAGAAATTGAACGGTATAAATTTCTGTCTGACTGTAAAATCATTTCTTGGTCTACAAAATGGTGAAATTCTCGTGATTGCCGCAAGTATGCCACAAGGCTTTAGCGGGTAGGGTATTTGTACCAATGATTAATATGAATTTAGTATTTTTAAAGTGACACAAGCACGCAGGGCACAGGCTAAGTGGCATGCTTGCGCCAACGTGGGGATTGATTAAAAATATACCATGGAGATTTTTAAAGTAATTGTTGATTCAACAACATCCGTTTTTAAGCAAAATGGATTCCGTAAAAAGTTGAATAATTTTTATATTGAATCAAGCAAAAATTATGCGGTTGTAAACTTTCAGAAAAGTAAGGAGAGTACTAAACAAACTACAATCTTCACGATAAACTTTGGTGTTTATTCTAATGTTTTAGGACAATTTGAACATCGTCATGAAAACTTAGTAATGCCTCAAATTGAGCAGTGTCATTGGCATGCTAGAATCGGTGCTTTTATGCCAGGTAGCCCAGATTTTTGGTGGAAAGCCGATATATCAGATGACATCAGTAATATTGTTTCAAATTTGTCGGTGACCATTCAAAACACAATAATTCCTGAAATAAATAAGCACATATCTGATGAAGATTTGATAATGGGTTGGATGAACGAAGGTTTTTGGGGAACGACAGAAATATGTCGATTTAGATATTTGACAACACTTTTGAAAGCCAAAGGGGATATCAGCACTCTAAATAAAATAGCAGAAGCTTGTATGCAAAAGTTTAAAGGGAAAATGAATGAAGTCAGCGCAATAGAACATCTACAAGAAATTGGATTCCGGATTTGATTAGTTGTTTGACAATACGACTATGTAAAAAATAATAATAGGACTTTTATTTTAGCTCAATGTGACCACCCGGTTACCAGCATTTCCCTCAGTTGGCGCAAGTATGCCGCAAAGCTTTAGCGGGCAGGGTACTTGTGTCAATGATTAATATGAATTTAGTATTTTTAAAGAGACACAAGCACGCAGGCACAGGCTAAGCTAAATGCTTGCGCAAACGTGGGACAATGAAACCTAAGAAAGAAACCCCCAATAAGCTAAATACGATAATATCTGTTCTTGTATTATCGGCGTTAATAGGTATGATCATTTATTCGTTGTTTGAAAGAGAACAGTTGGCTAATAATAACTGCCTAACAACCGGTATTGTTACTCAATGCAAATTTTTGCCACGGTCCGGCGGAAGGATAGGTGTGAGATATCACTATACAGTTAATTCAAAAGTTTTTAATGGTTCCTCTACGAGGATTGGGTTAAATCAAAATGATTGTGATAGTCTTATTATTGGAAAAAATTTTCCTGTTCTGTACAATCCAGACAATAATTGTTTAAGTGCTTTGCTTCTGACTCCGGGAGATTTTAAAACATACACCTATAAATTTCCAGACTCACTTAAATGGATATTGAAGTATATTAAAGAATAATATGGTGCTTGAGAAACCAAATTGCCAGGCTAATGGTGACAAGAAATAATATTCATCAATTGTAAGTTTTATCATCTAAATGAAGTCTAAGAAAGAAACTCAAAATAGCCTGATCGAAAAATATGTCCTATTAATAGTTTCCGTCATACTTTTCATATTGGTGGCGCGTTACTATGGTAAGGATTTTAGAAAGAGTCATAAAATTACAGTAGGGTACGTTTTTGCCAGTTCTAAAGGATGTGGAACCAGAGGTAATTTTGGAGCAAATATTCAATATCAATATTACGCAGATGGTCGTAAGCATACTGCTTCAACACGAGATGGAGATTTACAATGTAATGCTGGCAAATTTATAATCGGTAATTTTTTCCCCGTTGCTTACAAAAAGTATTGGTATGGCTATGAAAGTCAAATTTTACTTACACCATCTGAGTTTGAATATTATGGGTATCCTTTTCCTGATAGCCTGAAATGGATTATTAGTCATGTGAAAACTGATAAATAGCTATGCATTCATTCCAAATCAATACACCATTTAATCTGATTGTTTTTTTCAGAACAAATACCAATTGATGATTTCCCATAGTTATCGAAATACAAAGAATATTCTATGGATTTATCCTTTACAAATCTTCTCAAATCGTCAGACATCATAAGCATATCCGAAAAAAAATGTTTGACTTCGTTTAATTCCTCTAGACAGGCAGCTTTACTTAAATTCCTGAATTCTGTATAACGTGACCACCCGGTTACCTGCATTTCGCCTTTTTCATTTATACCTAGTCGTAAATCTTCCACTGTAAAAGATTGTCCATCCTTCAAGAACTCGATGGCCGTCTTAATTCGATTCTGCATTGTTCTACTGTAAAAGATTGTCCATCCTTCAAGAACTCGATGGCCGTCTTAATTCGATTCTGCATTGTTCTACAATATACATTAGGAAGAAGCGTTAGCCTAAATTCTATTTAACATGAATGCTAATTATGGAACGAGATTCGGGATTGTTCTATAATTTTGTCTTATGTTACCGACGGCTTGAGTAGGGCTAAGCGTAAGTTTTTGAGCTACGCTAAGACCTACTTAACGATAAGATCCAATTATAGTACCATCCTGCCTTTATCCTGTTTGGCAGTCATGTTAAATAGAATTTGCAGCGTGGGCATTTCGGTTTAATAACAGTAGTCGGGCCTAAATATTATGCTTTGGAATCCATTGAATATTCAGATGTAAAATCGCTGGAAAAGCAGATAAGAGATTTAAAAAAAATCATGCTTTCTCAGCAAAGTGCTATATGGAATATAGTCGATGCTATAGAAGATGGACATGATCCGGAAGCATATAAATTAAATAAGATAGTTGGAATTATAAATGCACACCTTGATAGAAAGGTGTGCACGAAAATTTTCTAGTCCTTTAGTTCGGATAAATAAGATAGCGCGGTATTTATTTCTTCTTTAGATGTATCATCATTGAAGAATGATTGAATGTCCGATGCTAATTTTATTGTTTTAATGTATGTCTCGCCTAATTTTTCAGCATTATTGTAATACGGTTTTTCATTGGGCAAAAGATGATTGAATGTTTTGTCACAATACGATTCGATATACTGAAGTCTGCGTAGTGTGTCCGCATGCGCTTTAATTAAAATGATGAGCAATTCTTTTTCATTCATTTGATAAAGAGCTTCATCTAATTTGTTTTTCATTGTGTATGATTTTTATTCACCACAATATACAGAAATACAATTTTAAGCCGCAATGGCAATAGCTAACCCGATGCCTATTAGTATATTGGTGACAATGCCCCAAACATATCCGCCCCATGTTTTGCCCTGTTTGATCTTCTTGGCGGTATGTTTGTATGCTCTGCGGTATTCTTTATTCTTCATAAGGGTACTATCGGGATAGTCTAATCTATGGTCGGCAGGCATTCTTTTTGAGCATGCAATAGCGGGAACAAGGCCAATGATAGCGCCGCCTACAACTGTAGTGGCATATGTTGTCATTCTTGCGCCTTGGTATCTATGATAATATTCTTCGGCATCTAATTTACCGCGTTCTTTCATGCTTAATTTGGTGGAGTATTCATCTTCCTCTATTTTGAATACGTCCTTTGTTCCATTTTCGTATTTGATAAATAGGATGCCGTTTCTTTCCATTGTATAGATGGGGCCATCCTGGTTATCCCAGCTTTTGTACTTTACGTTGTCGTCTGATACTTCTGTTACTTTTACTCTTAGTTCGGTTCCATCTCTGGTTGTTAAGATGTCTTGTGCTGATGCACGAAAGTGCGAGGTGACTGCGAGAATGCAGATTACGATAAAATACGCTTTGCGCATGTTTGTGGTGTTTTAGTAGTTAAAAAATAGCGTAGCAAATATCATATCTGCCACTACATGGGACACCACATCCCTTTACGAGCAAATAGACATAGCTACGCCATAACGGCGTATTACATCCATTGCGTTGCTCGTAATCCGTGTGTTTACTAATTGTGGTGTTTTAGTAGTGGCAACACTATGTTATAATACTAACAGCGTAAAAGTAATAAGAGATATACAACTATACAAGGGTGAAAACACGCTTGCGGTTTGTTGGCTAATGCCGTAGTCTTATGGCAAAAAAAAGATAATGGAAGACTTGGTAAATAAAATCATCCCGTTTTTGCCGCCATACGGGCCATTTGAATTGCGCACAATTGTTAAGCATATCAAATCTCCTGCAGAGCGTGGCATGGCTAGTACTTCAAAAGTATTGGTCGATATTGAGGATTATTTAGTAGAAAATGGCTTTGCAATAAAAAGGAGTGACCTGCAAAATGGAGGCAGAGAATATCTTGAATTGACCGATATGGGTAGGCAACTTAAATCAGCAGGTAGCGTTAAGGTTTTTGTTTTGAATAGAGATCACGAGGCAAGAAGAACCCGGTCCCTGGAGCGCCTTGGATATAGACAAAATCGGATAAATTTTTGGATTGCTCTTGGTACGTGCACGGCAGCCATTTATTATCTGCTTGAGATACTAAATCACTTTTATCATTTTTATCCGTAGCGCGTTTCTTGCTGAATTTAGATTTAAGCCAGCTAATGAATCTTTTCATCTTCTTTCTTTTTGCAGAAGCCTAGCTTAAAATTCTATTTAACATGAATGCCAATTATTGTTACGATCCGGGATTGTACTATAATTTATATTATGTTAAGTAGAAAAAGAACATAGTTTCATAGATATTGTAGATAATAACAATTCATGGCACAGGATTGGCATTACCCTATATAAGGTGGTATCCCCTATAGTTACCACATAAAACGTACAGCTATGAGAAGGAATAGAAATTATTCGAGCGAGGCCTTTACAGAATTCTGCAACCACTATACAGCACACGATTTCGATGGTGCTGCCAAAATACTCTTCGAACTGATCAAAACCACTATGAACGGCCGCGTGGTGATGAATCCACTGATAAAACCCGACCTGAGCTATGCCCTGGCAGTTTTATCTCAGCAAGATATACCGGAGCCATCATCAGACCTGTTTGAACAGACCATTAACGAGGTGGTTAAATATGTACTGCAAAGCCAGGAAACCGATCCGCGGGCAATTCTGAACTAGATCATCCCCTCGAACTGCAAGGCGTTTAGGCTATGGTACAATCCATCCGGTATAGCCAGCAGTTCTTTATGGGTGCCTGTTTCTTTAACTACCCCGTGCTCCAGCACCACTATCTTATCTGCATTACGAATGGTAGAAAGCCTGTGTGCAACAACGAATGAAGTCCTGTTTTTCATTAAGTTATTCAATGCGTCCTGAACCAATGCTTCAGATTCAGAATCGAGGGAACTCGTCGCTTCATCCAGTATTAAAATAGCAGGATCCTTTAATATCGCCCGTGCTATAGCTATACGCTGGCGCTGTCCGCCCGATAGTTTTACACCACGCTCACCCACCACCGTTTCATAACCTTCGGGGAAGCCGCTGATGAAATTATGGGCATTTGCCTTACGGGCAGCTTCCATTACTTCTTCCAATGTAGCGCCTGCTTTACCATAAGCGATGTTTTCGTAGATAGTACCGCCAAACAGCAATACATCCTGCGGCACCAGTGCCATTTGTTTACGCAACTGTGTCAGCGGTATTTCCTTCGCATCTATACCATCAAACAGTAATTTACCTGCTTCAGGATCGTAAAAACGCAATAATATAGATGCCAGGGTACTTTTACCCGCACCGCTGGGCCCTACAATAGCTATCTGCTGACCGGGCTCTGCCTTAATGGTCACATCTTTTAATACCTGCACTTCCGGCCGGCTCGGATACCTGAATGCAATATGCTCCATAGTAACCCTGCCGGTAAGCCTGTATTGATCCAGCAAAGGTTCGTCGCTGGTAGATACCGCTTCGGGTTCTTCACGTAACAATTCGCGTACACGCTGGGTAGCTCCCAGTGTTTTTTGCAATTGGCTGAATAGATCAGCAAAGCCTGCCATAGTGCCCCCTACAAAGGCTGTGTACACCACAAAAGCGGTAAGATCGCCAAAGGATAGCAGCCCCTGCTGCATCATACCCGCGCCATACCATACCACCAATACAATAGCCCCAAACACGCTGAACAGCATAAAAGAGATAAAGAAACCACGGAAACGCCCGTTACGGATGGCCATTTTTACCACTTCATTAATGCTTTTGCTATAGCGGTTGATCTCGAAATGCTCGTTGCTGAATGCCTTTACATTACTGATGCCCTGCAGGGTTTCCTGCACAATGGTACCGGAATCGGCCAGCTGGTCCTGTGCAGTACGGGCCAGCTTACGTATATATTTACCAAATACCAGGGCTATTACAATGATCACCGGTATTACGGACAGCATTATTAAGGTAAGCTTTGGAGAGATGTATAATATTAATCCCATACCTATCAATAAGGTAAGCAGGCCCCTGAGTATCTCGGCCAGCATAGTGGTCACTGCATCCTGTATCTGCGATACATCGGTACTGATGCGGCTGGATAGTTCCCCCACACGCCTTTGGGAGAAGAAATCCATAGGCATGGTGATCATCTTCTTATAGATGTCTTTACGCATATCTGCCAGGGCATTCTCGCCCACGCTGGTAAACAGGTACACCCGCATAAAGGAGATGACCATCTGCACCGCCAGCAAGCCTACCATCATAATGGCAATGCCAGATGGTGTTTTAAAATAATCGGCAGGGTTGGTATTGTGGGCGCTGTCTATCAGGCCCTTTAGCAAATACGGGAATGCCATGGTAGTGCCTGCAGACAGTGCTATGAACAATAACCCGGCAATGAACTTGCCGATATAAGGTTTAATATATTTGAAAATTAATAAACCTTCTTTGAAGCTCTCTTTATTCAGTTTTGCCTTTGGTAGATCTGCAGGTAAACTTCCGTTGCTGTTAGCATTAGGACGCGCCATAATATTATTATCCCGTTAGTAGTGCTGCAAAGTTACGCACAGACGGACGCGCTTAAACCTTATTTCGGTAAATAAACAAAAACAGTCGGTAAACCCGACTGCCTATAAGGTGAGCCTAATATTTGACTAATAACAGCTTTGCCGCCTCGAATATCGAATCTACCCCGGCATCTTCATCAGCCTTTTTCATAGGCACATAAAAATCGGGCGGTATGGGGTTCTCCAGGCCGGTACCTACGCCATCCCTCATACGGGCAGATGGGTAAGTAAGGATCCAGCCGTTTGATAGCTCGAACGAGGAGGTCACTGCCCCCCCGCCACCTGTAGTATCGCCCATCACCTTCACATTATTAAAGCTTTTGGCAGCACTGGTAAACACATTGGCAGTACCCGTTACCCCACGGTTGGTAAGCACTACAATGCGGCCGGGAAACTTCAGGTTGCTGTTCTTTTCGGTATAAGCGCCTTTATAATTTTCAAAATCCTCATGACCTGGACCCTTTTTATAAGCTATCTCGTATAGGAAGGTGGTGTAATCGTACCCGATATTACTATCCAGCCCCATATGGTCGAAGAATACTTTCATATTGGCAGGGTCTCCCCCGGCATTGTCGCGAATGTCAATGATCACTCCCCTTTTGGCACCATTCCCTTTCAGCCTGCGGATGACTACCTGCATCTGCTCATCACTCACTACATCATTGAAACTGCGATAATAGATATACCCTACCGAATCAAATACTTTATATAGCAAGCCGCCTGTTTGTTCATAGCCCGGCCAGTATTTCTGTTCCAATAAGCCTTTGTTGAAGTTGGCAGGATACTTCCATCTTTCGGAATAATAAGAGGTAGCAAAGCCCGAATTGAGGGAAACGTTCACATCCTGCAGCATAGTATTGAGCATAGATGCCAAACTATCATACACCTGTTGGGTATTGATGCTATCTGCAAAAACAGGGGTATATATCTTCTTTACACTATCCCAGGAGATGGGTACTTTATTAAAATGAACATACCCTTTATCCAGCGCCGTCCATACCTCGTTAAATATCGCACCGTTATGATCAGACGGTTTCTTAGGCATCAGCAGCTTTTCGCAGGATGCAAAACTTATAAGTATGAATGAAAATAATAATAACCTTTTCATCGATAATGCTTAGTAATTCAACAGAAATGCTACCGTAAGTGTATGCTCGGCACTATATACGGTGGTAGCGCCTTTCATCTTATAGTAATCCCAGGTATAGGAGAAACGTATTTTATTACCATTCTTCAGCGGGTATTGCCAGTGCAGACGAGATGTTATGCGGAAGAACTTGCCAAACGTAGCGATCTCGTCCTTGCCAAAGAATCCTTTTAAGGGTGTGTAGCTGGGATCATATTCGCCATTGGTATTATTAAATGGTGGCCTGCCTATTTCGGAAACGACGGGGATGCTCAGGTCCCAGATGATACTGCCGTTCCTGCTGTTCATATTTTTAGAGCGTGCTATCTTGCTATGGAAACCCAGGCTAAAGGCATGTTCATAAGACTGGGCAGAATAATTGAGCTGCGGCATATTGCGGATATCTACCAGGCCCGATAATACGGCACCAAGGCGCACATCATATACATTCTCGTTCAGTACATTGATCTTATAAGTATGGCGATAGTCTATTACGCCTTTAAAGCTCTTTGCCTCGCCGGGTGTCAGGTCATTGGTTTTGCGCTGCATGGTAAGATAAGAAGCCTGTATCGACAGCTCGGTAAACTTCATATCATCCGTTTTCAGGTTTTCGAGGTACACGGTAGCACCCGGTTTACGATAAGTAAGGTTTGATAAGCCCTGGTCCAGAAAACTGCGGTAGGTGGCCCCTACTCCTATACCCAGTAAGCGGTTATACCCGCCGGGCGACAGGATGCCTTCGTCCTCATCTATATTCTGGGCATTGGAAGCAATGGCTGCGAAAAAGAAACTGAGTAGTAATAAATACTTACTACTGTGTAGCGTCATACTATTTTAATTGAAACGTAATATTAACAAATAAAGCCGTGTAGTAAAAATTAAAGCCCGTCGCATGGACAGGCTTTATTTAGAAATTAGATTCTTAAACAATTATAGTTTCACGATCCAGCCGTGTGTATCGGCTTTGCGGCCATAACGGATATCATTCATTTCCTGTTTTACCCAGTCAGATATTGTCCAGTTCTTTTCTTCAGGCAGCTTAATATGCAGGTCGTGATAAGTAAGCTCAGCGATGTGAGAGATAGAAGCGGCAGTACCGGTACCGAAAGCTTCTTTTAGTTCTCCTTTTTTATAAGCGTCTACGATCTCATCGATGCTCAGCGGGCGCTCTTCTACCGTAACGCCTTTTTCGCGCAGCAGGGTAATAACGCTATCACGGGTAACACCTTCCAGGATAGTTTCACCCAGGTTTGGCGTGATCACTTTATCACCTATCACAAAAAATACGTTCATGGTACCGATCTCCTGTACATATTTATGTTCCAGGCCATCTGTCCACAATATCTGGTCGTAGCCCATTTTGCGGATCTCCATAGTAGGATACATGCTGGCGCCGTAGTTGCCCGCAGCTTTGGTAAAGCCGATACCACCCGGGAATGCACGCACATATTGATCTTGCACAAATATATTAACAGGGCGTGCGTAGTACGGGCCTGCAGGACTTGTAATAATAATAAAGCTGAATTTCTCGGCAGGTTTTACGCCAATGAACTCATCTGTAGCTATCATGAACGGGCGGATGTACAAAGATGTACCCTCGCCTGTCGGTATCCAGTTTTTATCCAGTTTCACCAGCTGGCGCATACCTTCTACGAACAGTTCTTCCGGCACATCTGGCATACCCATACGGTGTGCAGACCGGTTCATACGCTTCCAGTTATCATGCGGGCGAAAGATCACTGCATTACCATCCGCATCTTTATAGGCTTTTACACCTTCAAATATTGCCTGTCCGTAATGCATGAATGTTGTTGCAGGACTCAGGCTTAAATTTCCGAAAGGAACTATTTCGGGTTGTTTCCACTCTCCATCTTCGTAATTAGCGATCAGCATGTGATCTGCATAGAGTTTACCGAACTGGATGTTGTTAGGATCTAATTGGTTGATTCTGCTCTTCTCTACTTTCTGCACATGTATATCCATAGTAGAAACACTCATAACAAAGGATTAATTTCGCACAAAGAAACGAAAAAAAATCGGTAACCCTCCTTTCAGATATAATCGGCGAATATATGAACCTGTATAATGTAGATATAGTAAAAAATGAGTGGGATAGTTTTTGGAATGATGCTATCGATATGAAAAAAATAAATAACGAGGCGCGTGTACTGATAATCAGCGCAACTTTTGACACAGGCAGCGCCGAAGCAGCACAACTTGAAAAGATGATGAGTGCCTGCAAACTTGATAATACCGGTTATAATATCATCCAGGTACCCGGCACAGAAAAAATGGCCTGGCATAAACTAAAGAGCATTTTCGCACCACAATATGTGATACTGCTGGGCATCATGCCGGCGCAATTAGGTATCTCCGCCAGCTTCCGCTTGTTTGGGCCAAACAGGTTTGATGATGCGATATTTATTCCATCTTTATCACTCACAGAGATGGAACAGAAACCTGAAGCAAAGAAGCAACTGTGGGCAGAAGGCCTGAAACCAATGTTTGTTGACAGCATGCAATAAATAAAGTGTCATCAGCAGAAGAAATACTAAAACAATACTGGGGATATGATCGCTTTCGTCCCTTGCAGAAAGACATCATAGACTATGTGGTCTCCGGCACGGATACACTGGCATTGCTACCTACAGGCGGGGGTAAATCGCTCTGCTACCAGGTACCGGCATTGATGATGGATGGCATGTGCCTGGTGATATCTCCACTCATCGCCCTGATGCAGGACCAGGTGCAGCAATTGGCACAATTAGAAATACCGGCAGCCTGCATTCACTCCGGTATGCACTACCTGGAAGTGAAGCAGATACTGAGCAATGCCATGAACGATGCGTATAAATTATTATATGTATCGCCCGAGCGATTGCAGACAGATCTGTTTAAACAATTCCTGCCCGCATTCAACCTGAACCTGCTGGCTATCGATGAGGCGCACTGTATCTCTCAGTGGGGACATGATTTCCGGCCCGATTATACGCGCATTGTAACTGTACGCGAAGAATTTCCGCAAGTGCCGGTGCTCGCTTTAACAGCCACTGCAACCGAGCATGTACAGAATGATATTGCCCTGCAATTACAAATGCGCAGCCCGGTGCTGGTAGTGCAAAGCTTTGAAAGAAAGAACATACAGTATGCAGTAAACTATACCGAGAATAAGAACCAGGAGTTGTTACAGCAGTTAGGTGCTAATAATACCTGTACCATAATATATTGCCGCAGCCGCAGGCAAACGGAAGTATTGAGTAAACTGCTGGCGCAATACGGTATTGCATCGGCAGTGTACCATGCAGGCATGCCCAAGCGCGATCGGGATGAGGCCCAACGGCAATGGATGGTGGATGAAGTGCCGGTAATCATCGCTACTACGGCATTTGGCATGGGCATCAATAAACCGGATGTAAGGTTAGTTATCAACTATGATGCACCAGAGCATTTAGAAGCCTATTACCAGGAAGCAGGCAGGGCAGGCAGAAACAATATGCCCGCGCTATCCGTTGTTTATTACAACCAGGGAGACATCAACAGGCTGGAAAGCAGTATAGAAATACAATACCCCGAAGAGCCCTACCTGAGGCATATCTATCAATGTGTAGCAGAATACCTGCAAATACCCATCAGTGCCGAACCATATACGTATTACAATTTCGACCTGAAGGAATTTTGCCAGCGTTTTAAACTAGACACAGCGCCGGCAAGCTATGCGTTGAAGCTGCTGGAGCAGGAAGGCTTATGGACAATGAGCGAATCGGTGTTTATGCCGCCCACCTTGTATTGTCCGCTGAATAGAGAGGAGCTCGATTTCTTTATGAACGGCTATCCCCAATACACCTATCTTATCACAAGTATATTAAGATTGTATGGATCCCTGTTTCAATACCCTACCCCTGTGCGGTTATCTACTATAGCAAAGCAGGCCAAAATGAACCGGGCAGACCTGGAACTGGCCCTGAAGCAATTGGATTACCTGGGCACCTTTGAATACAGGGCGCAGACAGAAGGGCCACAGATATTCTTCCATCATTACCGGGTAGATAGCAGGCAGCTGATTATCAACTACAAACGCATACAGGTATTAAAGCAAAGACATGCAGAGCGGACTGCTGCGATGATCGCTTACCTGTATAATAAAGATGTGTGCCGCACTAGGATGCTGCTATCGTATTTCAACGAGCAAAAAGCAGATGACTGCGGGCATTGCGATATATGCAGGCAAAAGACAAGAACAGCGATGCCAACCCCTGAAAGCATACTATCTGTAATAAGAAAATCCGGAAAGCTAAGCCTGCTCTCGCTGGCGGAACACTTCCCGGATCATCCTAAAGAATATATTAGTGCAATTGTAAGGCGTATGGCCGATGAACGCGCTATCCTGCTGGATATTTATGGCAACATCAGCATAGCCTAGCTATTATGCCATATTGTGGAACACCTGCTGCACGTCGTCATCCTGTTCTACGCGCTCTATCAGTTTGAATATATCTTCTGATTGCTCATCTGTTACCTGAACGGTGGTGCCTGGTATCCATTCCAGCTCCGAAGATATAGGTGTGATGCCTTTTTCTTCCAACGCTTTCTGCATCTTACCAAAGTCCTCAAATGCACAACGTACAATCAGTTTACCTTCACTGTCTTCACCCAGTTCTTCCAGTCCTGCATCGATCAGTTCCAGTTCCAGGTCTTCGGTGCTAAGGCCTTCAGGATTCAGTTTAAACACACCCATGTGCTTAAACAGGAATGCTACAGAACCGCTGTTGCCTAATGTACCGCCACCTTTATTGAAATGAGAGCGTACGTTGGCAACGGTACGTGTAGTATTATCGGTAGCTGTTACTACCAGTATAGCCACACCATGAGGGCCATAACCTTCGTACAGCACCTCGTCGTAGTTGCTGGTATCTTTTCCTAATGCGTTTTTGATAGCGTTCTCAATGCGGTCCTTCGGCATGTTAAAGGATTTGGCATTCTGGATCACCCGGCGCAGCATAGGGTTGGTGTTAGGGTCGGCACCGCCTTTCTTTACAGCAATAGCTATTTCCTTACCCACACGGCTAAACTGCTTTGCCATACGGTCGTAGCGGGCAAACATGGTTGACTTCCGTACTTCGAATATCCTACCCATATATTAATGTATTTTCAGATTGTTGGTTCAGGGCGCAAAAATAATAAACGTCTTTACTAAGCTGAAATATTTTATTCAAAGAACCGGCATATTTCCGCATCATACCGCAAAAAATATGCATATCCTTTACTGTTAAGGCTTTTAGCAACCGTTTCTTAAACGGTCGTTAACAAGTTGTATTTATTGGCGTTAACCGGTTTTAAATCGGTCGTTAAACGAGCTAAAATGTTTGGAGACGCATGCTTGATGCCCCCATATTTGTGTCATCAAAGCAAAAAATACTAACACAAACAAACAAAACAAAAGATAAAAAACACATTTATGCAACAGGCCCTTTATATCACCCACACCCAACCACAAGTTCAAACCCTGCATATCCGCAAATCAGAAGCAATGATAAAAATCGTTCTATTTGTTTCTATTCTATCATGCCTGGTATTGGCAGTAAACTTGTAAGAAAGCATTTTTAATCGTTCTCTCTTATCCTCTATATGTAATGGAAGCCCCGTTTTCACGGGGCTTATTTTTTGTCCATATATGCATCAAATAACAAGGAAAAATGATTTCTTAATAAGTGGTTAACCGTTTACAACAATGTACGTTAACGAGTTTTAAACAGCAGGTTAAACGGCCCTGATTATTTGGCAAAGGGCTGTGCATGATAGCATCTTTGTATCACAAACAACGAAACAAAAAATAAACACACACAACACAAACAAAACAAAAGATAAAAAACACATTTTATGCAACAGGCTCTTCATCTTACCCCGGCACAAGCTCAAACCCTGCATATCCGCAAATCAGAAGCAATGATAAAAATCGTTCTATTTGTTTCTATCCTATCATGCCTGGTACTGGCAGTTAATCTGTAAACAGGCATTTAAATCATTCTCTCTTATCCTCTATATGTAATGAAGCCCCGTATTCACGGGGCTTATTTTTTATGTCTAAACACATCAAATAACAAGGAAAGATGATTTCTTAATAAGTGGTTAACCGTTTGCAATAACGGTGGTTAACGAGTTTTAAAGAAGCGGTTAAACGGCCCTGATTATTTGGCAAAGGACTGCCCACGATAGCATCTTTGTATCACAAACAACGAAACAAAAAATAAACACACACAACCCAAAACAAAAAATAAAAAACACACAAATGCAACAGTCAAACATCCTCCGCAAAGCAGAAGCTACTAAAAGAATTGTTCTTTTTATTTCTATCCTTTCGTGTGTACTACTGGCTGTTAATCTTTAAAAAGTGTAGCGTGTTGCTTCGCGCTGCACTTTTTTAAATTTGTCCACTCTCTTATCCTCTATATATAAAAAACGCCCCGTATTTACGGGGCATTTTCATTATCGCTGTACATAGAGTACGTATTTATCTTCAAATGCAGGTTCGGGAAAAATATCATGTACTTTCCATCGTTTAGGATTTAAGCCCGATGCTTTTATTTCCTCACGCAGATCCCCACCCTTCAGGCAAATAAGCCCGTTATGAAATTCTTCGCTTTTATGGCCGGCACGCAATGCGGGTTTTATCCATTTCCATAGATCACCAAGCGGAGCAACAGCACGCGATACTGCAAAATCGAATGAGCGGCCTTTTATCTCCTCTACCCTTTTATGCACGGCAGTTACATTTTTAAGGCCTATGGCATCGGCAACACCCTGCACTACCTTTATTTTTTTACCAATGCTATCCGACAACAGGAATTCTACCTCGGGAAAGAAGATAGCCAATGGAATACCGGGGAAGCCACCACCTGTGCCTATATCTACTACCTCTGCACCTTTGCTGAATGTACATACCGCAGCTATAGCCAGAGAATGTAATACGTGGCGTTCGTAGAGCGAGTCAATATCCTTTCGGGAAATGACGTTGATCTTCTCATTCCATTCTTTATAAAGCTCTTCGAGCTGGCCAAACTGCTGCAGTTGTGTGTCTGTAAAGTCGGCAAAGTATTTCAGGACTATTTCCACTGAGTCTTATTTTTCAAAAATATATAAGGCGAAAACGCAAAATTATAAAGCAACCAGCCAAAGTCCATCACCGGGAACCAGGTTACCAGGTCTTTTTCTCCAAGTCGTTTGGCCATATAGGCCCAAATCAGCCAATAAATAAAGCAACGGTACAGCATTACCACCAGTGCTGTTTGATAAAAAGGTGTAAACAAGCTGATTAAAAATAATATCCACATGAGCGCATGGGTACCGGCATAGCCGGCCAATAACACTTGTATGCCTTTTTTATAATATTTACCGGTAGATAAATGACGTTGCTTTTGCGTTACCCAATCTGCCCAGGTGCTTTTTGCCGGAGAAATGGTGAAGGCCTGCTCATCGCATACAATAGTTATATTATCTGCATGGGCATAAGCCTCTATCAGCAGATCATCATCACCTGAAGGCAAAGCACGCCATGCAGGTGTAGCGCTCGCCTTTGTAAATGCCTCTTTATGATACGCCAGGTTTCTGCCGGTTGCCATATAAGGATTGCCTGCAAGCGCATACCCGCTATATTGCAAAAAGGTATGCAGTGTTTCCCAACGGATAAAGCGATTAAGTAAGCCCGGTTGCTGTATATACTTACCATAGCCCGCAACAATGCCCTTGCCATTTATTAAAGGCGCAGCCATCTGTGCCAGCCAAAGATCAGAAGATGGCTTACAATCTGCATCGCTTACCACTACTATATCCGTTTCTGCCGCGGCAATTCCTTTACCCAAGGCATATTTTTTACCCGGCATATCGCGTATTTCATTAGAAGCAATGGTAACTACCTGTAGCTGCGGATAGATTTCCTGGAAGCCAGCCAATACTTTAGCTGTATCGTCCTCAGAAGCATCATTGACTACTATTACTTTAAAAAGAGTAATACCCGCATCATTAATATATCTTTGCGCCATTATTGCGGGGAGGTTCTGCAACAGGTTTGCGGCTTCGTTTTTGGCGCAGATAATTACAGATACCGGCTTTTGAGCAGATACCGGCTTAGCAGCGGTTGGTATCCTGAATACCTGCACAAAGAAATAGAGCGCATAAGCCACCTGGATAGTGACAGATAAAAGAAAAATTGCAGCTATTGCCTCGTTGAACACCGCGACAAAGAAACAAATTATTAGCAGATAGTGAGGGCAATAATGCCTAAACTGACAGATATATGGAGTTTGAATTAAAAGCAAGGGATAATAACAGTAAGGCAAGGGCCGGGGTCATCACCACTGCTCATGGCACTATTGAAACCCCCATTTTTATGCCTGTTGGTACAGTCGGCAGTGTAAAGGCCGTTACCCAGCAGCAGTTAGAACAGGAAGTAAAAGCCCAGATCATATTAGGTAATACCTACCATCTATACCTGCGCCCCGGTACCGATATACTGGAGCAGGCTGGTGGCTTACATAAATTCAACGGCTGGAACAAGCCCATACTCACAGATAGCGGCGGCTACCAGGTATTCTCTCTTGCTAATAACAGGAAGCTGAAAGAGGAAGGCGCGGTATTCCAATCTCATATCGATGGATCCAAACACTTGTTTACCCCGGAGAATGTAATAGATATACAACGCAGCATAGGTGCCGATATTATCATGGCTTTCGATGAATGTCCGCCCTACCCGTCGGAATACGGATATGCCAAAACATCTATGGAGCTGACCCATAGATGGCTGGCTCGCTGCGTAAAGCAGATGAGCGAAACGGAACCTAAATATGGTTATGAGCAATCCCTGTTCCCCATTGTACAGGGCAGTACATATAAAGATCTGAGGGAAGCATCGGCTGAGTTCATAGCCTCTATGGAATGTGATGGCAATGCCATTGGCGGATTATCCGTGGGCGAACCGGAAGAGATGATGTACGAGATGTGCGCGCTTTGCTGCGATCGCCTGCCGGATGCAAAACCACGCTACCTGATGGGCGTAGGTACACCGTGGAATATATTAGAGAATATATCTCTGGGTGTAGATATGTTCGATTGCGTGATGCCTACCCGCAATGGCCGTAACGGTATGCTGTTTACATCAAAAGGCGTTATTAATATTAAGAACAAGAAATGGGCAAATGATTTCAGCCCGATAGATGATGGTATAGACTGTGAAACCAGCAATTATTATTCAAAGGCTTATCTGCGCCATTTGTTTGTTGCCGGTGAGATACTTGGACTTACTATTGCCAGCATACATAACCTGGCGTTCTATCTTCATTTGGTAAAGCAGGCGCGCACGCATATTTTGCAGGGCGATTTCAACAGCTGGAAGAATGAGATAATACCGGTTTTAAAACAACGTTTATAGTACAGCACGGATGAAAAAACTGGATTGGTATATAGTTAAGAAGTTTATAGGTACATTTTTCTACGCCATTATGATACTGGCGGTGATAGCCTGTGTGATAGACTATTCTGAGAAAGTGGACGATTTTGTATCTCATAAAGCGCCGGCCATCCAGATACTGCTATACTTTAAGAATTTCATCCCGCATATAACGGCCCTGCTCTTTCCACTGTTCATCTTTATTGCCACGATCTTCTTTACATCAAAGCTGGCGTATAAATCAGAGATCATTGCCATGCTGGCAACAGGTGTCTCGTTTCAGCGGTTCCTGCGACCCTACCTTATTGGTGGTGGATTCCTGTGCCTTTTATCCCTGGTGTCCAACCACTTTATAGTGCCCAATGCCAATAAGCAAAGACTTCGGTTTGAGGATACTTATGTACATAACAAGATATACTCGTCTGACAGGAATATACATTTAAGATTATCGCCCGATCTGTATGTATATATGCTCTACTACGATTATGTAGCTAATACCGGTTATTTTTTTACAGCAGAAACCATTGAAGGTACCGACCTCAAAAAAAAGATCAGTGCTGACCATGTTAATTACGACAGCATCAAACATGAATGGAAACTGTTTACCGTAAAAATCAGGCATAATAACGGGCTGCAGGAATCGTTACGGCAGATACCTGATACGATCATGAAATTCCCTTTTAAACCCAGCGACCTGGAAGATGATGAAGAGGTGAAAGCAGCGCTTACCACGCCCGAGCTTAATAATTATATAGCCAGGGAAAAACTTCGCGGACGGGAATCACTTAATTTCTATTATGTAGAAAAATACCGCCGGTCTTCAGAACCCTTTGCCGGATTGATATTAACACTTATTGGCGTATGTATTGCCAGTAAAAAGGTGCGTGGTGGCAGTGGCCTGCACCTGGCCATTGGTATCATCATCAGTGCGCTCTACATCATGGCTATGCAATTCTCCACCACATTCTCTACAAAGGCAGGGTTAAACCCACTGCTGGCCGTATGGATACCTAATATTATATTCGGCGGTATTGCATACTACATGTACCGGAAACAGATAAAATAGAAAGAAATTAGTGCGCCACGGGTACGCTTAGATGGCTGTAGCTGTTATTGCGCGTACTTAGTACCAGCTTTACGGTGCGCAGGAAATCCTGGGTAGATTTATCTATGATCTTCTTGCAACCTTTTGTAAATCTTGGCGAGCGGCGGCCACGGTCTTCCTTGTAATCTTCCCTTATCCATACACTGCGGCGGGTAAGGTCATCATGCAAGGCACGTACCTTATCCATTAACTCCTCAAAAGATGGTGTGATACCTGTTTGCTCTATTTGCGCATATACCTCTGCAACGTAAGCGTTAGTTACGCTTTCTGCCACTTTGGTGAAGATGTCTACAAAGGGTTTCTGGCCTTTTATATATTCGGCTAATGCTTCAAACATTGTATTTACAATGATTACCTACACAAATATAATCAATTATATGTAATATTGTTATACCCCTCTGTTAAAACGTGAAGCAAATATGGATAAACCACTCCTTTGAGCGGTTTATCCATTGATAACTATTGCTTTATAAATAAAGCTCCTCTCCTATCTATTTTGGTTTTGTACCATAATTGATAGGTGCCGGGCGCTAATGATTGTGTGTTCACTACCACGCCATGAGATTGGGCGGTTACAGGTAATAGTATCTTATTACCGGTTATGTCATAAACTGACACCTCTGCTTCACCGGGTGCGTCATTATCGTCTATATAAAGGGTGTTCTGTACAGGGTTAGGATAAAGGTGGAGGGATTTACCAGGGGCTGGATTTGTTGTTGCAATACTTGTAGGTAGGTTGTAGCGGTAATTTTTCCATGCAGTATCGGCCAACTGCCTGATACCATCATATGTAAGTCCATGGCAGGTATTTTTACTACTTGTGTCTGTAATTAACAATGCAAAATCTACCTTGGCTGTAGTGCCTGCCTTAAATGTATAATCTCCGGTTGATAATATAAAGCGTACATCTACCGGAGTATTACTAGCGTTACACCAACTCCATTGCTGTTGATTGGCTACATCTCCGGAAAATACATAGTTGGCATCAGGCCCCGGACCTCTTCCGTTGCTACCGGCCCCTAAGCTGTAGTCATTTTTTAAATGCATACCGTCTCTAAACTTCGAGCGCATATAATTACTATATTCCGTATCGCATTGAGCGTTACCCGAACCGGAAAAATCATTGTTGCTATACATAAAGCTGCCTGTAGGTTGTAAAGCTGAACTATTATCACCGGGAGTATGAAGCAGCGTAATAGCAATAATCGGCGGACTATATCCGTATTCATTGCCCCCACTTCCATTACCATCATAATTCTTTCCATTGTATACTATTCCCATTCTATAGCTTGAATCAAAACCTAAAGCATCATCTAAGGCATATCCAAGGTCCATATCAGAATATAAACCCAGGCGGTAGTTAGAATAGTCATTAATAGATCTGTTGCGCAGCGTGTAACCATAATAAATAACATTATCAAGCAATGTGCCTCTTGTATAAGTATATGCGCAAGCCTGTACTTCTATTCTCAACGGAGTACTACTGTCTGTTGTTGCAGAATGGTTGTTATGCCTTGGACCGTCGTCACTAAAAACCCACCAAAGCATCTGGTCGCCTTGCATGTCGGGGTAATCTCCGTCTATAGGGTTATAAGTCCCATCGTGATTTGCGTCAACAAAGGGGGCCATATCAGTTGTTATAGTCAAAGTATTACCGTTATATCCCTTAGCATAAGGATTGCCTTTTGCAGGCCATTCCAATATTACCTGCGGCGTATTGGCAACTGTATGGGCAGATAAATTTTTGAAAGCAATAATATCAGACTTATTGATTTTCCAGATCTTGTTCCACATCTGTGAGGTAGCATAGCTAAGTTGTCCGTTTGCAGCTAGTGGACCAGGCCAGTAATCGTTACCATCAAGCCTGTAAGTTTGTGCGGAAACATGAAGTTTGTTAGATGCATCATTGCCAGACATCCAGGTGGCTGTTAATGCGCCCGCATACTTTCCAGAACCTTTCGGGAATTCACAATCTGACAATTCAAGTAGTGCTGGATTCCAGAGCATATCTCCGTGCACAGAGGTTGCAGCCTTTATCTTGTTGGCATCGATATACTCAATGGTATTAAACGCTGCCTGGGCATGCAATCTGCCTGCATAAAAAATAAGCGGAGTAAATAAAAATAAACATAGGTGTCTTTTCATACGGTGCAATTTTGGTGAAGAATGAATACTGATATAAAAGTATCGCTCAAACATGCGTGTATACAAGCATTGAAGGCAGATGTGACAAACAAATGAGTCTGGCAAAACTATAGTGTGACAATACTAACTTAGAGTATATAATTATGTCGTAACAAACCTCTTAAATGTCGCAGATGTACCACCTTACTTAACGAAATGAGCAATAGTTTTGACCTTATAAAATCACTGACTGTATGAGCAAGATCACACCTTTTTTATGGTTTGATGGCCAGGTAGAAGAAGCCATCAATTTTTATACTTCTGTATTTAAAAATGCCAAAGTGCATAGCATCAACCGCGCAGGCCCTAATGGGCCGGTATTCTCTGCAACCTTCGAGCTGGAAGGACAGGAATTCTATGCGCTCAACGGTGGTCCGATGTACAAATTCAACGAAGCCATCTCGTTCTTCATTAGCTGCAAAACACAGGATGAAGTAGATGATTACTGGAACAAACTGACAGCTGATGGCGGTGAAGAAAGCCGTTGCGGATGGCTGAAAGATAAGTTCGGACTATCGTGGCAGGTAATACCGGACAGGCTGGGAGAATTACTGCAACACAAAGACCCTGCAAAAGCACAGAAAGCCATGAATGCAATGATGGCAATGGGTAAGATAATTATAGCCGACCTGGAAAAAGCAGTAGAAGATTAAATAACAAGTCCCGCAAAAGCGGGACTATTTTTTTACTTCTTTTTTAGGACAATGATATCAGTGCCGTTATATAAACCGATATTTCGGTCGTTGATATAAATGATCTGCAACTTTCTTTCTTTATCGGCAACAGGGCAGGCTGTATAGATCATCAATGGCTGGCTATTAAGGTCCTGGTCCATCAGGCGAAGCAGGTATTTACTGATCCGCTCTGTAGCCAGTTCTATACCGGGCGTTTTTTGATGTATATCACCGGTGTTCACCACCAGCAGCCTTTTTACATTATAGGCAGAAAAAGGTTGTGAGCAGGTCGTAAAATAACAAGCTTTATCCCTATCAAAATAGAAACTATCAGCAGTGATGGTCAATTCTGAAGAGGTGCATTTCAGGCTATCGAACTGTATATCGTTTTGTTCATCTGCCGTAAAAGTTTTGTTCATGTTCTCAAAATTCACCCATTTCACGGCTCGCCATTGCCCCGACAGCCCTTCGATGATCTTACCTGCATCTAATGACCCGGCATGTGTGGTAAATGAGAAACTGAATACTGATAAAACAATCAATAATATCTTCTGCATAGGTTTTATTAATTAAAGAAGCCTTTTTGCGAGCCGCTCTATAGTGAGGCCTTGTACTAATATAGAGAAAACAACTACGATATAAGTTATTGCCACAAATTCATCACGATGAAAGATGGTTGGCAGGGATAATGCCATAGCAATGGAAAGCCCACCACGCAGCCCACCCCATGTAAGGATATAAGTTGCATTCCGCTCTATATTAGTAATACGTTTCAGGAACACAACCGGTAGCGAAACGGAAAGAAACCTTGCCAGTAACACCACCGCTATCATTACCAGGCCAATGATGAATATGTCTATATTTATTTTTACCACCAGCATCTCGATACCTACCAGCAGGAACAAGATTGCATTCAGTATTTCATCGATCAGTTCCCAGAATTTGGATACATAATCCCTTGTCACATCAGACATAGCGGCTTTTTTCCCCTGGTTACCGGTTACAATGCCTGCCACTACCATTGCCAGCGGGCCGGAAACATGTATCAGGTCAGCAAAATAATAGCCTGCCATTGCCAATGCAAGAGTTACCTGTACTTCTATCTTATAATTATCTATTGATCTTAATGCCCAGTAGCCAAGGCTGCCCAAAGCAAACCCATAGGCAACACCGCCAACAGCCTCCTGCAGGAATAGCATAATGGTTTTGGAAAACGAAAAATCGTCAATACCGTTTGCCGATACTTCGAATAATGTAAGGAATATTACCACCGCTACGCCATCATTAAACAATGATTCGCCTGATATTTTAAGCTCAAGGGACGACGGCATTTTCGATTCCTTTAAAATGCCCAATACCGCAATAGGATCAGTGGGAGATATCAAAGAGCCAAATAAAAGGCAATATATAAATGGTATGGGCGCATGAAATAGCTTAAAAGCTAAATAGGCAAGGCCCCCAACAATAAACGTAGAAAGGATGGTACCTAAAGTAGAAAGTACGAATATCGATAAACCCTGCTTCTTTAACTGTTGTGCATTAATGTGAAAGCCACCCGCAAAAAGGAGGAAGCCCAACATGGTTTTCATCAACAAGGTGTTGAAGTCGAGCGCGGATACTTTCTTACCGAATTCCTGTAGTAAAGGGAAAAATGAACCTGTAAAAACAATAATAATAGATACCAGCAGGGATAATGCCATTACGCCAATAGTTTGCGGCCATTTCAATACCCGATGATTGAAATAACTGAAAACCGCAGCTAACAAAACAATAATGGCAAAAAGGTTATATAATCCCATACTAAACTTCCTTATGCTAGTAACAACGCACCCGTCCTGCGGCTAAAATAATGAGAAATACACAAACGGTCTAAAACCGGCCTTCGCACAACCATTCCATTTCCTGAGAAATATCAGGTTTTAAAATAATGGCGGTCATATTCCTGCGCAGCAAATTGTAATAGACTTGTTGAGCTAAAAACTTAACAAATAATGCCAATATACCATTCATTAGGAACCATACCAGAGAAAAGACACGTAGTATTTCGTAATGAGGATCATCAATTGTACCAGGAAGAGCTGGTAGGCACCCAGGGGTTCAGCAGCCTTTCCTCTCTTGTTTACCATATTCATCCGCCAACCTGTGTAAAGCAAAAAGGCATGCCCTATTCCGTAAAGCCCGAGGTAGCCATAGAAAACAGCCTGAATGCCATGAGCTTTAGCGGCTTTGATATAAAACCTACTGAAGACTATTTACAAAGCAGGAAGACATTATTTGTGAACAGCCAGCTCACCATTGGCCTTGCGGCGCCAACAAAATCACCGGGTTACTTTTTTAAAAATGCCGATGCAGATGAATTACTGTTTGTCCATAAAGGCAGTGGCACACTGCATACCATGTTCGGCCAGCTGCCCTTCAAGTATGGCGACTATGTATTGATACCACGCGGTACGGTATATAAGATAGAATTTGAAACCAAAGAGAACAGGCTGCTAATCGTCGAATCATTCAGTCCTATATATACACCCAAACGATATCGAAACGAGTTTGGGCAGATGCAGGAACACGCACCCTTCTGTGAACGGGATATTAAGAGGCCAAAGAATTTGCAAACAATAGATGAGGAAGGAGAATTTGACATTCTCATAAAGAAAAAAGGAATGATATTTCCTTATGTGTATCTATATCACCCATTTGATGTAGTAGGCTGGGATGGATATTTATATCCCTATACATTCTCCATCTTCAATTTCGAGCCACTCACAGGGCGCATACACATGCCGCCACCCATACACCAAAGCTTCGAGGCGGCAGGGTTCGTGGTATGCTCATTTGTCCCTAGGCTGTACGATTATCATCCGCAGGCTATACCCGCCCCATACCATCACAGCAATATAGATTCTGATGAGATACTCTATTATGTAGATGGCGATTTCATGAGCCGCAATAACATACAGAAAGGCCAGCTGACACTGCACCCCGGCGGCATACCACATGGCCCGCATCCCGGTGCTATAGAACGCAGCATAGGCCAAAAGGAAACAAAAGAGGTTGCCGTGATGATAGATCCGTTCAGCCCGGTGATGATAACAGATGAGGCGCTGCGTATAGAAGTGAAAGATTATTACAAATCGTGGCTGCCGCAGGAAGCATAAACAAATACTAATTCTAAAACATACTATATGTCCACAACTGCTTTAAAAGAAAATACCAATTACAATTACGGCCTTGAAAAGATATTTGACAAGGCCCAGGACTTCTTGCCCATAAATGGTACCGACTATGTAGAGTTTTATGTAGGCAATGCCAAGCAGGCTGCACATTTCTATAAAACAGCTTTTGGCTTTCAATCGCTGGCCTATGCCGGATTGGAAACGGGCGCCCGCGACCAGGTATCTTATGTATTGGTGCAGGATAAGATAAAGCTGGTATTGACCACGCCTTTGAAATCAACCAATGCGATATCAGATCACATACATCGCCACGGGGACGGTATTAAGGTCATCGCTCTCTGGGTGGATGATGCACGCAAGGCCTATGATGAAACAGTAAAACGCGGAGCCATCTCCTATATGGTGCCCGAAGTGATCAAAGATGCACATGGCGAGATCGTGCGTTCAGGTATACATACTTATGGCGATACCGTACACCTGTTCATCGAAAGGAAAAACTACAACGGTATTTTCCTTCCCGGTTATGTAGCATGGGAATCGGAATACAACCCAACACCAACCGGTTTGAAATATGTGGACCACATGGTGGGCAATGTAGAACTGGGTGGGATGAACAAATGGGCTGAGTTCTATGAAAAGATCATGGGCTTTGCCAACCTGGTAACGTTTGATGATAAAGACATATCTACCCAATACACTGCCCTGATGAGTAAAGTAATGACCAATGGCAACGGGCGTATTAAATTTCCTATCAACGAACCTGCACACGGTTTAAAGAAATCGCAAATAGAAGAATACCTCGACTTTTACGAAGGCCCGGGTTGCCAGCATATTGCCGTGGCTACAGATGATATTGTGTTTACCGTATCAGAGATGCGCAAACGTGGCGTAGAATTCCTGCATGTGCCGGGTAATTATTATGATACCGTAAAAGATCGTGTAGGTGAGATAGCTGAAGACCTGCGTCAATTGAAAGAGCTGGGCATTATGGTAGACAGGGATGAAGAAGGCTACCTGCTGCAAATATTTACCAAGCCGGTAGAAGACCGCCCCACTCTTTTTTATGAGATCATACAACGCAAAGGGGCTAAGTCTTTCGGCAAAGGCAATTTCAAAGCATTGTTTGAATCTATCGAAGCAGAGCAAGCAAAACGCGGCACACTTTAAAACATTTAAAACAATTAATTATGGATCAGGTTCAGGACATTATATCAAATGACCATGCATTGTTATCAAAATTTGAAGAACATGTGCAGGCCGGGGAAGCAGTAGAGCCCCGCGATTGGATGCCGGAAGCTTACCGGAAACATCTCATCCGGCAGATATCGCAACATGCACACTCAGAAGTGATAGGCATGCAGCCGGAAGGCAACTGGATAACCCGTGCCCCAAGCCTGCGGGCAAAACAGATATTGCTCGCCAAGATACAGGACGAAGGTGGCCATGGTTTGTACCTCTATAGCGCAGCTGAAACCCTTGGCATAACAAGGACAGAAATGATAGAGCAATTACATACGGGCAAGGCCAAATATTCTAATATATTCAACTACCCCTCACTGACATGGGCCGATATTGGCGCCATTGGCTGGCTGGTAGATGGTGCCGCTATTGTAAACCAGGTATCGCTGCAACGCACATCCTACGCACCTTATAGCCGTGCTATGGTACGCATCTGCAAGGAAGAGAGCTTTCACCAGCGCCAGGGATATGAGATCATGGCGAAGATGATGAAAGGCACAGCCGAGCAAAGGGAAATGGCACAGGATGCTATGAACCGTTGGTGGTGGCCATCATTAATGATGTTCGGTCCGCACGATAGTGATTCTCCGCATGCTGCAGATGCTTTCCGCTGGAAGATAAAAAGGCATACCAATGATGAGTTACGTCAAAAATTTATTGACAAGACTGTTCCGCAGGCAGAATTAATAGGCCTAACCGTTCCTGATCCCCATCTGAAATGGAATGATGCGAAAGGTGGTTACGATCATGGTGAGATCAACTGGGAAGAATTCAAACAGGTGATCAATGGTAACGGCCCTTGCAACAAACAAAGGCTGCAACATCATAAACAGGTGCATGATAATGGTGCCTGGGTAAGAGAAGCTGCAGAGGCTTACAAGGCAAGAACAAACAATCAATCATCCAATTAAAAACTAAACTTATGGCTCATAATAATCAATTAGATTCCTGGGAAGTATTTATGCAGGCAAGGCCGGGGGCTAACTATATACACCAGGGCAGCGTACACGCATCCGATAGAAAGATGGCATTGCAAAATGCAAGAGACACCTATTCGCGCCGCGGTGAGGGGACGAGTATTTGGGTAGTGCCTACTAATGAAATTGCAGCATCAAACCCTGATGATTCTGATATGTTCTTTGACCCTGCCAATGATAAGATATACAGGCTGCCAACATTCTACACCATGCCGGAAGGTGCAAAACAAATATAACTATGACACAACAGGAAGCATTATTTAAATATATACTACGACTGGGTGATAATGCACTCATCCATTCGCATCGCCTGTCCGAATGGTGTAGCAATGCACCTTTCCTCGAAGAAGACCTGGCGCTTACCAACCTTGCATTGGATATGATAGGCCGTGCGCAGGCATTACTGCAATATGCCGGCAATGTAGAAGGAAAAGGACGTACCGAAGATACACTAGCCTATCGCCGGTCAGAAAGGCAATATTATAACAACCTGCTGGTAGAGTTGCCCAATACCGACTTTGCTTACACCATTGCAAGGCTGCTCTTTATATCTGCGTTCGAAAAAGAATATTATGCAGCATTGCAAAAAAGTGCAGACAGCACGTTAGCTGCCATAGCTGCTAAAACGCTTAAAGAGATCAAATATCATTTTGCACATGCACACGACTGGACTATACGCCTGGGCATGGGTACGGAAGAAAGCCATCAACGCATCCAAAATGCGGTGAACGACTGGTGGATGTACACGTCTGAACTGTTTGAAATGGACGAAACCGATGACCAACTGGTGAAGGATGGCATGGTACCTGATCTGAAAGCGCTATACCCTGCCTGGCTGCAAACAATAACAGATACGCTAAAAGCTGCAAGCCTGAATATGCCTGTAACCGGCTATATGCAAACAGGCAGCCGAAAAGGCATCCATACAGAACACCTGGGTCATTTATTAAGCGAGATGCAATACCTGCAACGCGCATATCCTGATGCAGAATGGTAACGGAAATACATACTAAAGAAGAGATACTCGCCCTGTTGCAGGAGATCAAAGATCCGGAGATACCGGTACTGAGTATACAGGACATCGGTATGCTACGCGATATACATATAACTAATAATGGGTATGAAGTGATATTAACGCCTACCTACACAGGTTGCCCGGCCATGGGAATCATTGAGGCGGATATCAAAGCTTTACTTGAAACAAAAGGGATATCTCCTGTCAAGGTATCCCTTACTTACAGCCCTGCATGGACAACCGACTGGATGACGGAAGAGGCTAAACTAAAGATGCAGCGCTACGGTATTGCTCCGCCAAAGCACAGTTCCTGTGGCGATCTTGCAACAGCAGAAATGCATGTTGCCTGCCCATACTGCGGTTCTAAACACACCGAACTCATCAGCAGGTTTGGCTCTACTGCCTGTAAATCTTTATATAAATGCGAGGATTGTAAAGAGCCGTTTGAATATTTTAAATGTCACTAAATATTTATCATCATGAGTAACCCATTAGAATTATTCCAGAAAGAAGCGCCGGAAGTAGCACAGGCGTTTAATGGTCTTATCCAATCTATTGTTGCATCTAAAGGTTTAGATGAGAAGACCAAACAACTCATCTACATAGCATTGAAAACCGTAGATGGTGATACACTGGCCTTACAGTACCATATACCTGCAGCCAAAGAACTGGGAGCAACCAAAGCACAAGTAATAGACGCCATCCTGGTAAGCCTGACCGTTTGCGGTATAAAGGGCGTAGCAAACGCTATTCCGTTAGCTGTTAAGTTCTTCGAACAGTCCTAATAAATTAAATAACATGGCGGTTATATAAAGTTTATATCTTCATGTTATAAACTTGACGGATGACACAACACTTGTCCATTTTTCTCATTCAGCTGATAGTCATCGTTATCGCTTCCAGGATATTTGGCTATTTGTTTAAGCTGATGAAACAGCCCACGGTAATGGGCGAGATAGTGGCAGGTATTGTACTGGGTCCATCTATGCTGGGCAGTATGTTCCCGGAATATCTAAACTTCGTATTCCCTCCCAATTCTCTTGGGAATATGCGCATACTTAGTCAGATAGGTTTGATCCTATTCATGTTTGTAATAGGCATGGAGCTTGACTTATCTATTATCAAACAAAAGGCGCGTACCGCCATCACGATAAGCAATGCCAGTATTATCTTTCCCTTCCTTTTAGGTATCGGACTCGCCTATTTTCTTTATGAAGATTACGGGCTGCCCCATACACCCTATTACGCGTTCGCTTTGTTCATGGGTATTGCTATGAGCATTACTGCCTTCCCGGTATTGGCAAGGATCACCAAAGAACGCGGACTCTCCGGTAACAGGCTGGGATCTATAGCGCTGGCCAGTGCCGCTATTAATGATGTAACGGGATGGTGTCTACTCGCTTTTGTAGTAGCAATAGTACAGGCAGGTTCTATCAGCAGTTCTTTCCTGGTATTGCTGGAAACGGTTGGTTATATGTTAGCCATGGTGTTCATTGTGCGTCCTGTATTAAAGAAAATGGTCAATCAGCAACAAAACCAGATCATAAAGCAATCTACCACAGCTATCATCCTCATTACATTGCTCATTAGTGCGCTTGCTACAGAGCTCATTGGCATACATGCCTTATTTGGCGCTTTTATGGCCGGCCTCGTGATGCCTGCGGAATGGAGCATCCGGAAAGTCATCATAGATAAGATAGAAGATGTGGCATTAATTCTATTGCTGCCATTATTCTTTGTGATCACGGGTTTAAGAACGCAAATCGAAGCATTGAACACGCCTATGCTATGGGGTATATGCTTACTCATAACAATTGTGGCAATTATCGGCAAACTAGGGGGCGGTGCACTTGCTGCCAAATTCACAGGCGAGTCTAACTACAACAGCCTTGTAATAGGGATATTGATGAATACCCGGGGATTGATGGAATTGATCATCCTGAATATTGGATACGAGCTAAAGATATTGAGCAATGAAGTGTTTACAATGATGGTCATCATGGCACTGGTAACTACTTTTATGACCGGCCCGCTATTAGACCTTGCAGAACGTATTTATAGCAAAAAAGCCGTACCGGCCGGTTTTAGCACAGATAATAGTATATAACCTATTACGAATGTCATAGTTGTTATTGATAACGGTCATACAGTTTCCTAAGTTAGATTTCATAGATTTGCAGCAGTGACAAGGTTTATTGCCATATTAATGCTGGGTACCATACTGATGATACAGACTCCTGTACACCAGTTCCTGAAGCTTGGAACTTTGGTAGAGCATTATTATGAACATAAAAACCTGAACAGTGAGATAAGCTTCTGGGGATTTCTGGAAATGCACTATGCTCATGACGACGTCAAGCATGCCGACTACGACAGGGATATGCAATTACCATTCAAGCATTGCAGTCATATAGCACTTCTCTTTACTTATTTCGAACATACTACGGTTTACAATTGGAAACAGCCAACTTACTTTCCTGATATTGTAAAACCACTATCCGCCTACAGCACACCTTTTCATACAGCTGAGGCATTATCCAATATCTGGCAGCCGCCCCGCTGTTAATCTATTCTGTTAGCCCTGAGTGGCTTAATTCTCACTTCATTTCCTGTTTTTTTGATAACGCGTATGCTATACGCAGGTATCAATAAGAATTAACGCATATTATGCTCAATAAGATCATAGAGTTTTCGGTAAGGAATAAACTCATCATATTATTATTTATCCTGGCATTGATAGGTTATGGCAGTTATGAGCTCACCCGCCTGCCTATTGATGCCGTACCTGACATTACAGATAACCAGGTACAAATAATTACCGTAACACCATCACTCGGCGCCCCTGATGTGGAGCGGCTCATCACCTTCCCGATAGAGCTGGCCAACAGCAATATACCCGGGATAAAGGAAATACGCAGTTTTTCCAGGTTTGGTTTATCACTGGTTACCGTTGTATTCAAAGATGATGTAGATGTGTATTGGGCAAGGCAGCAGGTATCAGAAAGGCTGATCTCTGTGCAAGACCAGATACCCAAAGGTATTGGCTCCCCATCGCTGGCACCGGTTACTACCGGGCTGGGAGAAGTATATCAGTATGTGGTAAAGGCCAAACCCGGCTATGAAGGAAAGTACGATGCCATGCAACTGCGAACCATACAAGACTGGATCGTGCGCAGGCAATTGCTGGGAGTAGCAGGCGTAGCAGATGTAAGCAGCTTTGGCGGCTATCTGAAACAGTACGAGGTAGCCGTGAATACTGCTAAGCTCGCCGCCCTGAACGTGAGCATCCGCGAGATCTTTGATGCCCTTGAAAAAAACAACGGCAATACCGGTGGCGCTTATATAGAAAAAGGGCCTACAGTGTTATATATACGCAGCGAAGGCCTTACCAAAAGTATAAAGGATATAGAGAACATTGCGGTAAAATATACTGCAAATGGTACACCGATCTTTGTACGGGATGTTGCAGAAGTACATATAGGCGCTGCCATAAGGTATGGCGCTATGTGCTATAACGATAAAGGAGAGGTTTCGGGTGCAGTAGTGATGATGCTGAAGGGCGCTAATAGCGGCCAGGTGATCAAAAACATCAAATCACGTGTAGCGCAAATCCAAAAGATGTTGCCGGAGGGTGTGATGATAGAACCTTTCCTCGACAGGACCAAGATGGTAGATCATGCCATCGGTACTGTTGAAAAGAATCTGCTCGAAGGGTCTTTGATAGTCATATTTGTACTGGTACTATTCCTCGGCAATTTCCGTGCAGGTTTACTGGTTGCCTCCATTATACCATTAGCCATGCTATTCGCCATCATCATGATGAACCTGTTTGGCGTAAGCGGCAACCTGATGAGCCTGGGTGCGCTGGATTTCGGCCTGATTGTGGATGGCGCGGTGATCATTGTAGAAGCCGTGATGCACCGGCTGCATGAAAAGGATAGATTCAGCGGGATTTCAAAATTATCCCAGCCGCAGATGGATGCCGAGGTAAATACATCTGCCTCACGTATGATGAACAGCAGCGTATTTGGCCAGGTGATCATTCTCATTGTGTACCTGCCTATTTTTTCTTTAAGAGGCATAGAAGGCAAGATGTTCCGCCCGATGGCCGAGACGGTAGCCTTTGCTTTACTGGGGGCATTTATATTATCGCTTACTTATATCCCTATGATGAGTTCTGTGGTGCTAAGTAAGAAGATAACCGACAAAGAAGGCTTTTCAGCAAAAGCCATGCGTAGTATAGAGCATAGGTACAAACGCATGCTCGAGAAAGCACTTCACTACCCTAAAATTGCCATCGCTACAGCGGTTGGCTTATTTGCTGTTGCCATGGTAATATTGTTATCCATGGGTGGCGAATTCATTCCGCAACTGGAAGAGGGTGACTTTGCCGTAGATACCCGTGTGCTTACAGGCAGCAATCTGCATACTACCATCAATGCCACACAAAAAGCCTCTTCTATATTGCTTAATAGATTCCCCGAGGTGGAAAAAGTAGTGACCAAGATCGGCAGCGGTGAGATTCCTACCGATCCTATGCCTATGGAAGCCTGCGATATGATGGTGATATTGAAGGACAAAAAAGAATGGACATCTGCCCGCACCTTCCCTGAAATGGCAGAGAAAATGGGAGCTGCATTGAATGAAGTGCCCGGCATCACTACCGGATTCCAGTTCCCGGTACAAATGCGATTTAATGAACTGATGACCGGCGCAAGGCAGGATGTGGTCTGCAAAATATTTGGCGAAGACCTGGATACACTCGCTAGCCTTGCCGGCAAACTGGGCAAGCTTACCACTACCGTGCAGGGCGCAAAAGACCTGTATGTAGAAGCAGTAACAGGCCTGCCGCAAATTGTCATTGACTACAACCGCGCAATGATAGCACAATATGGATTGGATATAGAAACAGTAAATAATATCATCAACACAGCATTCGGCGGGCAAAGTACCGGCCTGGTGTATGAAGGCGAAAAAAGGTTTGATATGGTAGTGAGGCTTGCAGGCGATCAGAAAAAGAATGTCGCCGATGTGCAGAATCTATTGATCCCTACAGCTCACGGCGCAGAGATACCACTAAGCCAGTTGGCAACCGTTACCATCAAAGAAGGGCCTAACCAGATACAACGGGAAGATGCAAAACGACGGATCATTGTAGGCTTCAACGTACGTGGCAGGGATGTACAAAGCATTGTGAATGAGCTACAGCAAAAAGCTGCATCCATAAAGCTGCCTGCCGGCTATTATATCACTTATGGCGGTGCATTTGAAAACCTGGAAGCTGCAAAGAAAAGATTATCGATAGTGGTGCCGATAGCTTTGGGCTTGATATTCCTGATGCTCTATTTTGCATTCCGGTCTGTGAAGCATAGCCTTATCATTTACACCGCTATTCCATTGTCTGCAATCGGCGGCACGTTTGCATTGGCTGCAAGAGGTATGCCTTTCAGCATCAGTGCAGGTGTCGGGTTTATCGCTTTGTTCGGTGTGGCGGTATTGAATGGTATCGTACTGATATCTGAATTCAGGCGGCTTCAAAAAGAGGGACTTACCGATTTGAACGAAATAGTCATGAGGGGAACAAGTGTGCGATTACGCCCTGTGCTCATGACCGCAGCAGTTGCTTCTCTCGGTTTCTTGCCAATGGCTTTAAGTAATGGCGCGGGTGCAGAAGTTCAAAGGCCATTGGCTACCGTAGTGATAGGAGGCCTGCTCACTGCTACCCTGCTTACTTTATTCCTGCTGCCCATATTATTTACCGTATTCGAAAAAAGGAAAAATAAGATGAATGCGCCAACTACCCTCCTTATGCTATTATTGGCACTGCCATTCGCATCTCACGCTCAAACCAGCATCGGCCTCGATGATGCGATAGATTCTGCCAGGAGAAACAACCTGAAGCTGAGAACGGCAAGGCTTACAGCAGATTATTATAAAAAAATGAAAGGTACTGCTTTTGATCCCGGTCAAACATCTGTTACAGCAGAATTAGGACATGTAAACAGCGCCTATACAGATAATAAGATCGGCATTACTCAAAGTATAGCATTTCCCATTGTGTACAACCGCCAACATGCGGTATTACGTACAGAATGGAGATCTGCTACCACACAGGCTGCACTCAAGGAAAAAGAGTTGGAAAAACAGGTAAGCATTTTGTACAATGAGATCAATAATCTTTACCAAAAACGAAAATTGCTGGCAGATGCTGATAGCCTATATGCAGAGTTTCTCAGGAAGTCTGAACTAAGATTAAAACTTGGAGAATCGAATGTACTGGAAAAGATAGCGGCCGAAAATCAAAGCCTGCAGATAAACCTGCAATTACAGCAAATAGAAACGAGCATCCAGCAGCTAAACGATCAGTTTAATTATGTATTAAATACTGATGTAACCCTTGTGCCTGATACTATCCTACTAAAACTAAACCCCGGTACCTTGCAGGAAGAGGAGCTAAGCCGGCATCCTTTCATACAATATATGCAGTTGCAACAACAACTGGCGAAAACGCAATACCAGCTGGAAAAATCGAAACTACTGCCTTCTCTCATGGCCGGCTATTATAATCAGAGCTTTGCAGGCTGGCAAAATGTAAATAATGTAGAGCGTTACTACACCACTTCTGACAGGTTTAATTCTGTGCAGGTGGGTGTTGGCATACCCATACTTTTTACAGGTCAGCAGGCAAGGATCAAGGCAATGTCTATAAACAGGTCTATAGCTGCGTCGCAGTTGCAGGATGCTAAAAACGACCTTGCTATGCAGTATCAGCAGGCACTGGCCTCCTATACACTTGCTGCTAAAGAGTTGAGTTATTATGAGCAAACCGCATTGCCAAATGCCTATTCTATAAAAGATGTTGCATCACAGCAATACTATGGTGGCGAGATAGGCTACCTGGAATATATTATGCTCATCAACCAATCTATCACCATACGCAGCAACTATTATGAGGCATTAAGGAAACTAAATGAATCCGTATTACAATTAAACTACCTGACAAAAAACAATAATTAATGAAATATACATTCATCATATTAAGTCTTTTCATTGTTTCCTGCAGTCAACCTAAAAAGCAGGAAGCAACAGTACAAAAAGACAATGGCAATACAGTAGTGCTTACCGATCAGCAGTACAAAAACGCAGGCCTTGAGATAGGACATGCGGAGAAAAAGACCATTACTAATATCATTAAAGTAACCGGTAAAATAGATGTACCCCCGCAAAATATGGTATCGGTAAGCTTCCCGTTGGGTGGGTATCTGAAATCTACCAAGCTGCTGCCCGGTATGCATGTAAGCAAGGGCGAGGTAATAGCCATTATGGAAGATCCGCAGTATATACAACTGCAGCAGGATTATCTCACAGCGAAAGCAAGGCAGGATTACCTGGAAAAAGAATATCTCAGGCAAAAAGATCTCAACAAAACCAAAGCTACCAGCGATAAGGTGTACCAGCAGGCAGAGGCCGACTACCGGAGCAATAAAATATTGATCAGCAGCCTGCAGCAAAAACTGTTGCTTATTGGCATCAATCCTTCGCGGCTGGATGAGAATAATATATCACGAACAGTAAATGTATTCTCACCTATAGACGGATTTGTATCGCAGGTGGATGTGAATATTGGTAAATATGTTACCCCCTCTGATGTATTATTCGAGCTGGTAAACCCTACAGACATTCACCTTGCACTCACGATTTTTGAAAAAGACCTTGATAAGCTGTACATAGGCCAAAAACTGGTGGCTTACAGCAATGCTAACCCGGATAAGAAATATCCATGCGAGATCATATTGATAGGTAAAGACGTAAGTGCAGAGCGGTCGGTACAGGTGCATTGCCACTTTGAGCAATACGACCATACGTTGGTACCGGGCATGTATATGAATGCAGAGATCGAGACAAAGTCGGACGACGCAATAGCACTGCCGGAAGATGCTATCGTTAACTATGAGAACAAGCATTACATATTTGTACCCGCAGGCGATAAACGTTTCGAAATGAAAGAAGTGACTACGGGCGCTACAGAAAACGGGTATGTAGCAGTTACGACTAGCGGCATTGATCTTATTAATGCCAACGTGGTGAAGAAAAACGCGTACACTTTATTAATGAAGTTAAAAAACACAGCAAATGAAGAGTAGAATATTAATATTGCTGTTAGCAATTGCCGGGTTTAGTTCCTGCGAAAAGACGGGTATCAATAACAATTCAATATTGGTGCATGTGGTATATAATAATGAATCCCTGCCATACGCAGATATTTACCTTGATGTAGACAGTTTGGGCAGCCCTATGGATCACAGAAAGGCCGATGCTAAAGGCGAGGCTTACTTTGATGAGCTTGCCCCGGGTCGTTATTACTTAAAAGCAGAGGGAAATGTAGCAGATAATAAGCAGGCTCATGGCACTGCGATCGTTGATATTGGCAGAACGGGCGGTTTTGATCATAGCGACATCACTATTTATACAGAATAGTGATGTCGCCGATCATTTTTTCAATTATTCCATTACCTGTTCTTTAGGTAATGGTTTAGTGCAGAAGAACCAATCGTGGCACGTCATGCCATCCTGGTGTTCCATCCTGTCTTTAGCAACCCCGCAAGAGCCTGCCGTAGGCACGATCACATCATCACCGGGACGCCAGTCTGCCGGGGTGGCTACGGCAAATTTATCAGCGGTTTGCATGGCTATCAATGCACGTTTCAGCTCATCAAAGTTTCTGCCGGTAGATAGCGGATAATATATCATTGCGCGAATGACACCGTTGGGATCTATAAAGAATACAGCACGCACTGCCTTGGTAGAACTCTCGCCCGGCTGTATCATGCCATATTTCTTTGCCACCTGCATGGTTATATCTTCTATCAGCGGGAATTTGACTTCTATATTCTTCATCCCCTTATACTCTATCTTATCCTTTATGGTACGCAGCCAGGCAATATGGCTGTAAAGCCCATCTACAGACAAACCCACAAGTTGGCAGTTAAGCGCGGTGAATTCAGATTCCATTTTGGCAAAGGTCATAAACTCAGAAGTGCATACCGGTGTAAAATCTGCCGGGTGGCTAAACAGGATGATCCATTTGCCTTTATAATCTGCCGGGAAGTTGATATCACCTTGTGTGGTTACTGCTTTGAACTCGGGAGCCTTATCACCTATACGCGGCATAGGTATTATGTTTTCCATTGTTTCCATTATCTATACTTTTTTAGTGGTTAACTAAGTAAAGTTGACAGATAACAGCAACAGCTTCAATGACAAAGACTATACAGGAATATGATGTTCGTCAGCAAATCACTTAGCTTCCATTCTGTGGTGTGCCTCGATGCACCACAAAAGTTCATCTACAAAACGTTTAGCCCGTTTTTCCGTGGCCTCCGGGTCTGTTGCATTCCCTTCTTCTGTAAACGATTCGTGTACATTAGGCACAGGAAACATAGCCGGTGCAATCCAGGAGCCTATTTTCCATAAAGAGAAGAGTAAGGATGTGATCACCTGCGTGCCACCGAAATTGCCGTTAGATACTGTAGATATAGCCAAAGGTTTGCGCCGCCATTCGCTATACAGCAGATCTATAAAATTCTTAAGACTCGCAGGATACCCGCCATTATATTCAGGCGTAACAATGAGCACGCCATCCGCTTTTTTTATCTTTTCTGATACTTCCAATACATCGGCCGAAGGATCAGGCATGTACTGAAGCCTTTCCTCAAAAATGGGAAACTTGTATGCATTAAGATCCAATATCTCCGTAGTAGCATCTGTATGAGTTGCAAAATACTTTTCGAAAAATAAAGCTACTCTGTGGCTAGCCCTACCCGTTCGAACGCTTGCAGAAAGTATGACAATATGGGGCATGATCTTGATTTTGGCTCAAAATACTAAAGATTTTAGTTAGCCGGTCATGCAATGACGATCTATGCATCTTTAACCTCTATCCATACAGGTGCATGATCGCTTGTTTTCTCCCAACCTCTTACGTCCTTGTCTACACCCGCTGCAACTAACCTCTTGTCCATTGGTTTATTCAGCAGAAAATGATCTATTCGCAGGCCTGCATTACGTTGATAAGCATTACGGAAGTAATCCCAGAAGGTATATATCGTTTCGTTTGGATACAGCTTTCTTAAAGCATCCGTCCAGCCTTGCGAAACCAGGGTTTTGAATGCATCCCTTGTTTCGGGGCGAAACAGGGCATCATCTACCCAACGTTCCGGTTTATATACATCCAGCTCCGTAGGCATTACATTATAATCTCCGGCCAACACAACCGGGTGCTTCTCTTTAAATAATCCGGCGGCGTGTATGGTAAGCCGCTCAAACCATTTGAGTTTATAGTCAAACTTAGGCCCGGGTGCTGGGTTGCCATTTGGTAAATAAAGACAACCGATATGAATACCCGAAACCATTGCTTCTATATACCGGCTGTGTGTATCTTCATCATCACCTGGTAATACTCTTCCTACTTCATCTATCTGCATTCCACGGGCTAGTATGGCTACTCCATTCCAGCTTTTTTGCCCATGCCATATAGCATTATAGCCTGCATCAGCAATTGCCTTTTCCGGAAACTTTTCGTTTGGTGCTTTAAGTTCCTGCAGGCACACAATATCCGGTGCAGATTCCTCTAGCCAGCGTAGCAGTACAGGTAGCCTGCCATTAACGCCATTAACATTATACGTAGCGATTCTCATAGGAAAAATTACTATAACAATTTTACTAAAAATCAAGCCATCAATAACTGAACCTTTTTATTGATAAACTAGAATTACTTCTACAAAAACTCAATCATTATACAAAATTATATTTATATGATTTTTTGTTAATCGTCTGTTAACCGCCTGTTAAAAATTAGCTAATATCAAAAGCATAATTTACTTTCACACGCAAATTCACCTGCTTACATATAGATATTTTCATGAAGATAAAAATTTACCTACCATTAATCCTCACCGCTACTTCACTGGCAACCCAAGCCCAAATTACTGTAAAATCCGGTTCAGGATTAACTATACTTACGGGCACCACAGTGACTTCGCTGCAAGATGTTAGCATAGAACCTACAGCCACACTAACTAATAATGGGACCCTTGCCTTTCACCAAAATCTCACCAATTTTGGTACAACTCCATTAACGGGCACCATCATTGCTGAAGGAAACCGGCCTCAGTCTATCGGCGGGGCAGATTCATTTGCAATAAGCACATTACAGTTAAATAACGACGCGGGCCTCCAATTAGAAAGCAAAATAGGCATTATTGATGCCTTGCTGCTCGACAAAGGTGTTTTGCACACCAGTGCTGCTCATCCTGTTTATTTTACCGGGAAAGCGGCTAACCCTAACGAGACCGGCAATAGCTACATAGAAGGTACAGCTATATTAAACACACGCAATATCCAGGAAGCCTACTTTAGCTTTTTGGGTTGTGATGTGATGACTACCAAAGGCGATGCTATAGGCACTTTCGGCGTAAACCGTACCACAGGTGCTGATGCCATAACCCAGATTGGCGATGAAACATCTATCGCAGCAAAATGGGATATAGATAATAACAAACCTACCAATGATGCGAGCTACGACCTTACATTCTCGTGGCTGCCGGTTTTCGACAATGGTAAAGACGTACAAAACCTGGGCCTATATGGCACCACATATTGGGATAACACGAAATTTGTGTCTCTTGACGACCGTTCAAAAAATTCTTTTAGTATAAATGGAATGTCTGATAGACGCTTCTATATGCGAAAAGGCCTTGATTATATGAACCGCACACTAACACTGGCGGGGAAACATGCACAATCAAAAACGCTCCCGGAAGTTAAGATCACCACATTCCCTAACCCTGCTACAGATCATATCAATATCCTTGTTGAGAATCTTGAAGACTGGGCAAACGCAGGTGTTTTCAGGATCACAGACGCTTATGGCAAACTCATGACGAGCAAGGTGTATATACTGAATGGAAACATGATCACTATCAATGACATTGGTTCCTTCCCTTCAGGTGTATACAGGCTTGTATTCAGCCGCGGACAACTCGTAAAAGTTGTCAACTTCATAAAACAATAATTGAATATCACCATATTCAATCCTCCCATTTATCGTAAACAACAACCATTACTATAACAATTACCTTTAATGAAAAAGCTATTATCCATTGCTTGCTTAATGACCGTTGCCGCTACGGCGCAGGCCCAGGTACAAATTGACAAACAGGTCCAGCTGACCGGTTCTGCTCCCAACGATCGTAGAGTGACAGGGCTTGCAGCTCCGCAAGACGCAACAGACGCTGTTAATGTTGATGCAGTACAGCACAATAAACTCACTTTTGCCTCGGCTACAGGTAGTGCAAACAATTATGCTGTAACCCTACCCGTTACACCCCAGGGTTCTGTGTACACCGCTGGGTTGATCGTTACCTTTAAAGCCAATTTTGCCAGTACAGGCAACGTTACCTTGAATGTTAACAACATGGGGGCGAAGGCTATATTGAAAAACCTGAACGAAAACCTGATTGCTAACGACATAAAGGATGGACAAATAGTGTCTGTTATTTATGATGGAAATAATTTCCAGGTTATCAGCCAGCTGGCACAGGCAGCAGATTTTAGCGGTACACTTGCCGGAGATGTAACCGGTACACAAAAATCAACGGTAATTGCTCCGGGTGTTGTCACTACTTCCAAGATCGCAGATGCTAATGTTACTACAGCAAAAATTGCGGATGCAAACATTGTTACGGCTAAGATCGCAGATCAAAACGTAACCACAGCTAAAATTGCTGATCTGAATATTACTACTGCTAAGATTGATAATGGTGCCATTACAGACTCAAAAGTGAGCGATGTAGCATACACCAAAATAACCGGTGCTCCTGCTTCATTGCCACCAACAGGTGCTGCCGGTGGAGATCTTGCAGGTACTTATCCTAACCCTGCTATTGCCAACAATGCAGTAACTAATTCAAAAATTGCAGATGGTAGTATAACAACGTCTAAGATATTTGATGCTAATGTTACAACGCTGAAGATCGCAGACCAGAATGTCA
This sequence comes from Bacteroidota bacterium, assembly GCA_018267955.1. Classification (GTDB taxonomy): domain Bacteria; phylum Bacteroidota; class Bacteroidia; order Chitinophagales; family Chitinophagaceae; genus Polluticoccus. The sequence goes on along the minus strand of JAFDXL010000009.1, from coordinate 252,113 downwards.
CAACCGCTAAAATAGCGGATGCCAACGTTACCACAGCAAAGATCGCAGACCAGAATGTTACAACTGCTAAGATCACAGATTTCAATGTAACTAATGCAAAGATTGCTAACGGCGCAATTACAGATGCTAAAGTAAACGACGTAGCATATGCAAAAATAACCGGCGCTCCTACTTCATTGCCGCCAACTGGCGCCGCGGGTGGAGACCTCGTTGGTACTTATCCTAATCCTGTTATCTCGAACAATGCTGTAACAAATACAAAAATTGCAGATAATAGTGTAACAACGTCTAAGATCGTTGACGGTAATATCACAACAAATAAGATAGCTGATGCTAACATCATAACTGCTAAGATCGCAGACCAGAATGTTACAACAGCCAAGATCGCCGATCTGAATGTCACCAACGGAAAAATTGCTGATGGTGCCATTACAGATGCTAAAGTAAACGATGTTGCTTATACTAAAATAACAGGTGCCCCTACTACATTCCCTCCTACAGGTGCGGCAGGTGGTGACCTGGCGGGTACCTACCCTAATCCTGCGATTGCAAACAGTGCAGTAACTAATTCTAAAATAGCGGACGGAAGTGTGACTACTGCTAAGATCGTTGACGCGAATATTACTACTGCAAAGATTGCTGATGCAAATGTTACAACTTCAAAAATTGCTGCCAATGCTGTAGTAACTGCTACTATTAACGACAATGCAGTTACGACGACAAAACTTGCAGACGCTAACGTAACTACGGCTAAAATTGCTGATGGTGCCATTACGGATGCTAAAGTAACTGACGTAGCATATTCTAAAATAACAGGTACTCCTACATCACTGCCTCCAACTGGTACTGCTGGTGGTGACCTCACAGGTACTTATCCTAATCCTGCGATCGCTGCTAACGCAGTAGTAACATCCAAGATCAATGACAATGCAGTTACTACAACAAAAATTGCAGATGCAAATGTAACTACTGCTAAGATCGCAGATGGTGCTATTACGGATGCTAAGGTAACTGACGTAGCATATACTAAAATTACAGGTGCCCCTACTTCATTGCCTCCTACGGGCGCAGCGGGTGGAGACCTTACTGGTACTTATCCTAATCCTGCGATTGCTGCTAATGCGGTAGTAACGTCTAAGATCAATGACAATGCAGTTACTACAACAAAAATTGCAGACGTTAATGTAACTACTGCTAAGATCGCAGATGGTGCTATTACGGATGCTAAAGTAAATGATGTAGCATATACTAAAATAACAGGTGCCCCAACTACATTGCCTCCTACAGGCGCAGCAGGTGGAGACCTTACTGGTACTTATCCTAATCCTACGGTTGCGGCAAACGCAGTCACTTCTGCTAAAATAGCAGATGGTGCTATTACTAATGCAGACGTAAATGCTGCTGCTGCCATTGCTTATTCTAAATTAACTCTGACCAATAGCATTCAAAATGCGGACATCGTAGCTAACGCTATTACGACATCTAAAGTTGCTAACGGTACAGTTACTACTTCTAAAATGGCGGATAGTGCTATCTCCAGCCTTAAGATCCTTACTGCTGCTGTAGGTTCCGTGCACATACAAAACGGCGCGGTACAACCACGTCATATTGATGGTACAGGTGGTACAGCCGGCCAGGTGCTGGTTAGCGATGGTGCAAATGTTTCCTGGAGTACTTTAAGTACATCACCTACAGGCGCTGCAGGTGGCGATCTTACAGGTACTTATCCAAACCCTTCCGTTGCCAATGATGCGATCACCTCTGCTAAAATAGCAGATGGTACTATTACCAATGCAGATATCGTTGCAGCGGCTGGCATCCCTTACTCTAAACTGAGCCTGACCAACAGCATCCAGAATTCTGATATCGTAGCAAATGCTATCACTACTTCTAAAGTTGCTAACGGTACAGTTACTACTTCTAAAATGGCGGATAGTGCTATTTCGAGCCTTAAGCTTCTTACTGCTGCTGTAGGTTCAGTACACATACAAAATGGTGCAGTAATGCCTAAGCACCTTAACACAACCGGTGCAACCGCAGGACAGGCAATGGTATTTGATGGTACAAACGTTAACTGGACAACATTAAGCGGCACTCCTAGTGGCGCTGCAGGTGGAGACCTTACAGGTACTTATCCTAACCCTACCGTTGCTAATGATGCGATCACCTCTGCTAAGATAGCAGATGGTACTATTACTAATGCAGATATCGTTGCAGCGGCTGGCATCCCTTACTCTAAACTGAGCCTGACCAACAGCATCCAGAATTCTGATATCGTTGCAAATGCTATCACTACTTCTAAAGTTGCTAACGGTACAGTTACTACTTCTAAAATGGCAGATAGCGCTATATCCGGGCTTAAATTACTTTCAGGCGCTGTAGGTCCTGTACACATAAGCACTGTAGGCGCGGCAACCGGGCAAGCTTTGATTTTCAACGGTACAAATGTTGCCTGGGCTACACCAGGCGGCGCACCAAGCGGTGCTGCCGGTGGAGACCTTACAGGTACTTATCCTAACCCTACTGTTGCAAGCAGCACAATTACTTCTGCAAAGATCCTTGATGGTACAATTACCAATGCAGACGTAAGTGCGGCAGCCGCTATTGCTTATTCTAAATTGACGCTGACTAACAGCATCCAGAATTCTGATATCGTAGCAAATGCAATCACTACTTCTAAAGTGGTAAATGGTACGGTTACTACTTCAAAAATGGCGGATAGCGCAATCTCCGGTTTAAAACTTCTTTCAGGTGCTGTAGGTCCTGTACATATAAGCACGATAGGCGCAGCAACCGGACAAGCTTTGATTTTCAACGGTACAAATGTTGCCTGGGCTACACCAGGTGGCGCACCAAGCGGTGCTGCCGGTGGCGATCTTACAGGTACTTATCCCAACCCTACTGTTGCCAATGATGCGATCACTTCTGCTAAAATAGCGGATGGTACAATCACTAATGCAGATATCGTTGCAGCGGCTGGCATCCCTTACTCTAAACTGAGCCTGACCAACAGCATCCAGAATTCTGATATCGTTGCAAATGCTATCACTACATCTAAAGTGGTTAACGGTACAGTTACTACTTCTAAAATGGCAGATAGCGCTATATCCGGGCTTAAATTACTTACAGGTGCTGTAGGTCCGATTCATATCAACACAAGCGGCGCAGCGACAGGACAAGCTCTTATCTTTGATGGTACAAATGTTGCATGGGCTACCCCTAGTGGAGGAGCTCCAAGCGGCTCTGCGGGTGGTGATCTTACTGGTACTTATCCTAACCCAACAGTTGCAAACGGTGCAATTACATCTGCTAAAATTGCCGATGGTACAATCACCAATGCAGATATCGTAGCTGCTGCTGGTATCCCTTACTCTAAATTGAGCCTGACCAACAGCGTCCAGAATGCAGATATCGTAGCCAATGCGGTCACTACATCTAAAGTGGCGAATGGTACCGTTACAACTTCTAAAATGGCAGATAGTGCTATTTCAAGCTTGAAACTCCTCACAAATGCGGTAGGCCCGGTACATCTGCAAAGTAGTGCTGTACTGCCACGCCACATCAATACTTCAGGCGCTACGGCTGGTCAGTCACTTGTTTACAATGGTTCTAGTGTTGCATGGGGCACTCCAACTGCAAGTGCAGGAGGAATGGTTGTTTATACAGGTGTTAGCGGTGGTACAATTTCACAAACACTATCCGATCTAACTGTTCGAACTGTGCTTGTAGGTTTTGGCGGTTCAAGCGGTGGATCATCAACTATTAATATTACAATACCGTCAGCAGCTAGCTACCCTGCAGGTACAATATTATCCTTCAGTGCAACAGCATACATCACGGCAAATCCAACCTGGGTAATAACGTCTTCCGGTTCATCATATTATGCTCTGAATTTTAATGGCTCTTCTATGAGTAGCCTTTCTTTAGGCGCAGCTACAGGCATAAGGATGGTTTCTGATGGGGTTTCAAGTTGGTATAAAGTAGTAACACAATAATTAGTAGTTAGTTAAAAAAATAAACAAGCCGGGCATAGTCCCGGCTTTGTTGTTTAATATAAATAAGATACCCGGCAATTATTTGACTAATCTTATCTGTCATTATCTTTAACATTCACAAACCTGCATCTATATGACCGAGTTAATTACAATGATCGCCAATGTGGCGCTTACACTTTCTTTTATTGTTGCTTTGATCTTTGGTATAGCACAAGTTAAGACCGCTGAAAGGGACCGGCGGGAAAGGCTGACACTGGAAACACTCCGGACTTTTGATTCACGCGAGTTTTCGGAGATAGCCCTCTATATCAATACCACTACACTACCCGATACACAGGAAGGTATGCGTGCGCTGCCTGTTAATGAGCAGGTGATGCTTTTCCAGTTTGCGCAGCAAATGGAAGCGCTGGGTATGCTGGTTGCCGAACGGCATATTAATATGGACCTGGTAGATAAAACGCTGGGCATCTTCGTTACCTCTACCTGGAATAAGTACAAAGCTATGTTCGAGGATATACGCGTTAAGCAGCCTGATCCTTACCTGGGAGAATACTTTCAATGGCTGGCAGAACGTATTGAGAAAAATATGAAAGAAAACCCAAGGAAGCCTTTCTTCATGGATCCTAAATTATGTTGATCCCCCGCGTTCATGAATATCCTTTTTATCTGCAGCAGGAACAAGAAACGCAGCCGCACTGCGGAAACAATATTTCGTGATGTACCGGGCCACAAGGTATGGTCTGCAGGCACAGAGGCCAATGCCGTTGTGCGGGTAAGCGAAAAAATGATCTCCCGTGCAGATATGATCTTTGTAATGGAGAAGGTACATAGAGATAAACTCATCTACCAGTTTGGCGATTTGCTCGCAGACAAGGCCATAGTGATACTGGATATACCAGATGAATACGAATACATGGATGAGGAATTGGTAACCATGCTCAGAGACATGATGGAACCATATTGGTAATACTGATCGATCTTGTTAAAATGAATAATGCCCGGCAAAACCGGGCATTACTATTATCAGTATGTTATTGCTAATTATTCAGCGCCAACTTTCTTACCGCCTTTAGCTTTTGCTACTACTTCTTCTTCGATGTTACGAGGAGCAGGAGCATAGTGGCTAAATTCCATGGTAGAAGATGCACGACCTGAAGAAAGAGAACGAAGCTGAGTTACATAACCGAACATTTCGCTCAGTGGAACTTTAGCTTTGATCACCTGCAGGTTGTTACGGCTATCCATACCTTCCAGCATAGCGCGACGACGGTTCAAGTCACCTGTTACGTCACCCATGTATTGGTCAGGAGTTACTACTTCTACTTTCATGATCGGCTCCAGGATGATCGGCTTAGCCTTACGGCCTGCTTCACGATAACCTGATTTAGCACATAATTCAAAAGACATCGCATCAGAGTCAACCTGGTGGAATGAACCGTCGAATATACGCACCTTCATGCTTTCTACAGGGAAACCTGCAAGAACGCCGGTAGTCATTGAAGTTTCAAAACCTTTTGCGATAGAAGAGTGGAATTCTTTAGGGATAGAACCACCAAAGATATCGTTGATAAACTGGAAGTTGCCTTTACCTTCTTTCAAGAATTCTTCATCCGCAGGTCCGATCTCGAACTGAACGTCGGCGAATTTACCACGACCACCCGTTTGCTTTTTAAATATCTCACGGTGTTCTACTTTCAGCGTAAATGCTTCTTTATAAGCAACCTGGGGAGCACCCTGGTTAATTTCTACCTTAAATTCGCGACGCATACGGTCAACGATGATTTCCAGGTGCAATTCACCCATACCGCTAAGGATAGTCTGGCCTGTATCTTCGTCTGTTTTAACGCGAAGTGTAGGATCTTCTTCTACCAGTTTAGCAATAGCCTTACCCATGTTCTCAACATCTGCCTGAGTTTTAGGCTCCACAGCTAATGAGATTACCGGTTCAGGGATGAACATGTTCTCTAATACGATCGGGTGTTTCTCATCACAAAGAGTATCACCTGTTTTGATATCTTTAAAACCAACAGCAGCACCGATATCACCAGCTTCGATGAAGTCGATAGGATTCTGCTTGTTAGCGTGCATCTGCATGATACGGCTGATACGCTCGTTCTTACCAGAACGTACGTTCAGTACATAGCTACCTGCATCCAGGTGGCCTGAGTATGCACGGAAGAACGCCAGGCGGCCTACGAAAGGATCGGTCATGATCTTGAACGCCAACGCAGCGAATGGTTCTTTTGCATCAGGTTTACGGATGATCTCATCACCTGTATCAGGATCTGTACCTTTAATAGCTTCGATATCTACCGGGCTAGGCAGGTAACGGATAACTGCATCCAGGGCAGTTTGTACACCTTTATTTTTATAAGCGCTACCGCAAAGCATTGGGATAATGCTCAGGTCGATAGTTGCTTTACGAACTGCTTCGTGGATTTCTGCTTCAGAGATGCTGTTTGGATCTTCGAAGAATTTCTCCATCAGTTTATCGTCATATTCAGCAACAGCTTCTACCAGTTGTGCACGCCAGTGGTTAGCTTCCTCTACCATATCAGCAGGGATCTCACCTTCAGTATAGGTCATACCCTGTGTAGCATCATCCCATATTACTGATTTCATAGTAATAAGGTCAACCACACCTTTAAAGCTGTCTTCAGCACCGATAGGCAATTGCAGCGGTACAGATTTTGCACCCAGCATATCGCGCACCTGCTGTACTACCATCAGGAAGTCAGCACCAATACGGTCCATTTTGTTTACGAAACCGATACGTGGTACACGGTAACGGTTTGCCTGGCGCCATACTGTTTCAGATTGAGGTTCTACACCGTCAACCGCAGAGAACAGGGCTACAAGGCCATCCAGTACACGCATAGAACGCTCTACCTCTACAGTAAAGTCCACGTGGCCCGGAGTATCAATGATGTTGAATTTGTATTTTTTAGCATCAGGTGTTGGCTTACCCTGTACCGTAGGGAATTGCCAGAAGCAGGTTGTAGCTGCTGAAGTGATGGTGATACCACGCTCTTGCTCCTGCGCCATCCAGTCCATGGTAGCAGCACCTTCGTGTACCTCACCAATTTTGTGGTTTACGCCGGTGTAATAAAGAATACGTTCTGTTGTGGTGGTTTTACCCGCATCAATGTGCGCTGCAATACCGAAGTTGCGCTGATAGCGTAAGTCTGCCATTGTTAAGAATTATAAATTATACTATTAGTTTTCTTCAAATGAGCGGCAAAGGTAAGTAAATATTGTCAAAATGGGAAAATTTACGCATGTGAAAAAAGCATTAACAAAATAGAAACATTGACATATCAATAACGGTACGCCTCTGCATTTTTAGAACTATTAAGCTACTTTTGCGCCATGAAGAAAACACTGCTGATAACAGGAGGCGCCGGCTTCATCGGATCGCATGTAGTGCGCCTGTTTGTAAACAAATACCCTGATTACCAGATACTAAACCTGGATGCCCTTACTTATGCGGGCAACCTCGAGAACCTGAAGGATATAGAAAACGCACCTAACTACACCTTCATAAAAGCCGACATCACAGATGCTGCGGGAATAAATAAAATATTTAATACATATAACATAGATGGCGTCATTCACCTGGCAGCAGAAAGCCATGTGGACAGATCCATCACTGACCCTAATGCATTTATACAAACCAATGTAATGGGTACGGCCAACCTTCTGAATGCTGCGAAAGAAAGCTGGAAGGGCAATTTTGAAGGGAAGCGCTTCTACCACGTATCTACAGACGAGGTTTATGGCTCACTGGGCGAAACAGGTTTTTTCCTGGAAACTACGCCTTACGATCCCCAATCGCCCTACTCTGCCTCTAAAGCTGCATCAGATCATTTTGTAAGGGCTTATGGTAATACTTATGGCTTGCCTTTTGTGCTTACCAATTGCTCTAATAATTATGGCCCTAACCATTTTCCGGAAAAGCTGATTCCTTTATTTATTAATAATATCCGCAACAATAAACCGTTGCCTGTTTATGGCGATGGTAAATACACCCGCGACTGGTTATACGTGGTAGATCATGCCCGTGCTATAGATATGGTATTCCATACCGGTAAAAACGGCGAAACCTATAATATAGGCGGTTTCAACGAGTGGCAGAATATTGAGCTGGTAAAGCTGCTTTGCACCAAAATGGATGAAAAGCTGGGCCGTGAACCGGGTACATCCGCACAACTGATCTCCTATATTAAAGATCGCCCCGGCCACGACAGGCGCTATGCTATCGACGCTACCAAAATTAAAACCGAGCTTGGCTGGGAACCATCTGTTACATTTGAACAAGGCCTTGATATTACCATTGATTGGTATCTAAACAACCAGGAATGGCTGGATCATGTAACAAGCGGAAACTACCAATCATATTACCAAAAGCAATACGCACATTAATATACTATGAAAGGAATCATCCTTGCCGGTGGATCCGGTACACGCCTGTATCCACTTACTATAGCTGTAAGCAAGCAGCTAATGCCGGTGTACGACAAACCAATGATCTATTATCCTTTGTCTACCCTGATGCTGGCAGGCATCCGCGAGATACTGATCATAACTACACCGGAAGACCAGGCAGGTTTTAAAAAGCTGCTGGGTGATGGCAGCCAGATCGGTTGCCGGTTTGAATATGTAGTACAGCCAAAGCCGGAAGGACTGGCACAGGCATTTATCCTGGGTGAGGAATTTATAGGTAGCGATAGTGTAGCCCTGGTATTGGGCGACAATATATTTTATGGCTCCGGCATGGGCACTTTGTTACAGAAAAAAGTGAATCCCGATGGCGCCGTAGTATTTGCGTACCAGGTGCACGATCCCGAAAGATATGGCGTGGTAGAATTTGATAAGGAGTTCAGGGTGCTCAGCATCGAGGAAAAACCGGAAAAGCCAAAATCGCACTACGCGGTGCCGGGTTTATATTTTTATGATAACGAGGTGGTAGCTATTTCTAAGGCGATGAAACCATCTCCGCGCGGCGAACTGGAGATCACCGATGTGAATAAGATATACCTGCAAAAAGGTAAGCTGGAAGTAGGCGTGCTCGACAGGGGAACCGCCTGGCTCGATACAGGTACTTTTGATTCCCTGCAGGAAGCAGGCAACTTCATAGAAGTAATAGAAAAACGCCAGGGATTGAAGATAGGCTGCATCGAAGAGATCGCCTACCGCATGGGCTATATTAATAAGGAACAACTGCTGGGCCTTGCCGATAAATATATGAAGAGCGGATACGGTGCCTACCTCTCCATGATAGCCAAAGAACAATAATCAACATAACAGTTTACTAGTAATGGATTTTGACCTGAAGCTTTTATTATTACCAATAATCTCGGCCTTCATTGGTTGGTTTACTAACTGGATAGCCATCAAAATGCTGTTCCACCCAAGGAACCCGGTGAAGGTCCTTGGGTTCACCATACAAGGCATCTTTCCCAAGAGGCAACAACAGTTTGCCCAAAAGCTGGGGATGTTGGTGGCGAGCGAACTGATACATTTTGATGAGATCGCAAGTAAACTAAAAGACCCGCAACAGTTAGCTGCGGTGAGCCCGGTAATAGAAACTCATATCGATACTTTCCTGAGGGTTCGCCTTGCCGAGAAGATACCTATGATAGCCATGTTTGTGGGCGAAAAAACCATTGGCCAGCTGAAGGAAGGCATGATGGAAGAGATCAATACACTGCTGCCACAGGTAATTGGGAAATATACAGAGGGCCTTGCGGAGAAAGTAGATATTGAAAAGATGGTGACGGAAAAGGTAGCTAATTTCTCGTCAGACAAACTGGAGCAGATACTGGTAGCCATCATGAGCAAAGAATTCCGCTTTGTAGAGATAATCGGCGGTGTGCTGGGCTTTATAATAGGCTTGCTGCAGATACTATTAACTCAATTATAATGCATTGTTGCCCGAGGTACACTTGTACCAGCAGCCTTATCTAAAGAGCACATAACGACAGCTTAAATAAGCAATAGCACATTCCGTTTCAACCTGCATTTTCAGTCTATTGCTTTAAGCATTTCGATACTAAGCGCAACACTACAGCAGCTTAAATAAGATATTAATAAAGGTATACAATAAGGTATAAAGAAAGATCTTAAAAAAGAAACTTCATCCAAGTAAAACGGCTATCGCCTTTGCAGCTTATCAGCTGCGGGAGGGGGAAGTTTTTAAGGGTGGGTATGTACCATATGTTCGCTAATATCTAAGGTTCATTGGTTCGAATCCAATACAAATCACAAAATATGAAAGCCACTGATTTCAGTGGCTTTTAATATTATCTCTGATTTCTGACGATTTGATTTTCAATTTGAATTGATTCGAATACAATCAAGTTTTAGTATGTCTAACCAGTATGCTGATCATTGTTTGTTGACGTTATTCTTTTTTGAAAAACCTGTAGTCTAAAATCTTTTATGTTTTCTTCTTGTCCTGAGTTAATATACTTATCAAAATCTTTCTTTATTTTCTGAGGAATTTTTTGTTTTTCAGAGAGGAGTTCCAAATTATTTATAATAAATTCATATGATTGCTTTATTCGTTTACTAAAAACATCATGAGTATTGTATGATATTATTTCATTTAATACCTCACGACAACTTACATTAAATTCTTTGTTTACAGATTTATAGCGTTGTATTGTTCTCCGAATGTATTTTGCGATTTGGAAATAGTCATCGTTGTTAGAGCCAATATTAATAATAATGCCATTATTTCTAAGAGCGAATGCGCAACCTTTGATTTGTTTTTTAAATTGTTTTGTTTGCTCGAGAAGTGTTAGAAAATAGGAAAATGAGATAACGTCGTAGCGATGTCCATTTTTCTTTTTATCCAATAGCTGACCTGAAATAAAATTTCGACCATGAACCGTTATTTCTTTTGATGTTTCGAGTATGATATAATTGGGATTCGCGCCAAAGGCTTCGTAAACCCTTTCTTTTTGCCAAAGAGCTTTATTATAATTGAGTTTTTTAAAATCTAAACTTTCAAAATCTCGAAAAGTACCGTGATGATAAGGGACTTCCCATCCGCCAGAATAGTTTTTGTAATTAGCATATTCAGTAAAATGATGAAGCCAGTTTCTGAAACTATCGCTGTTTTCGACATAATCTGGTAAATATTCAATTTCAAAAAATTCTCGAGGTTCTTCTTTTTGAGAAAATTCTTTGTAAAATTTAATAATATCTGAAAATGCAAATATTGAAGGGGCTGGTCCAGTGCCAATATCTAAATGTTTTATTAGTGTCGCAAAAGGAATTAATTGATTTTCCAAAAGTTGCAAATAAACAAGCTGATATCGACGATAGCGTTCTAGAAAATGCAACATTGAATATGTTTCAACTGCCTGACCTTTCTCGTATATATTTGGAATATTACATTTACCTAACATATCCTCTAAGCGAACGGAAATCTCGTCAGCATTTTCCTTAGAAACTAAGATATAGTCTGTTAGAAAATTCTCAAATATATTTGCCAGTTCATTAAATCTGTGATAAAGTTTGTTTTTTTGGGTAAGCCATTGCAAAAAGTCCTTTTCAGTCGACATAAGCTGGGTATGAAGTTGAATGGTTAATTACACACGACTTTTGATTTCCTTGTTTAACAAATCTGCTTAAAGAGGTGTGTTATACGAATATAAAAGATACTTTTATTATGTATGTTATATCAAATAATTTTTAAGGGTAGCATATGTTACTACATGTTGCTAAGATCTAAGGGTCATCGGTTCGAATCCAATCCAGATCACATGGTATTAGAATGGTAACCAGCAGAACAGTAACTTGCTTCAAGCAATCAGGATATACTATTGCACATTTTGTATTGATGAGATAGTGATTTAGTAGTTTCAATGCAAAATACACAATACGCATTCCCCATTGAAATAGCTTAATACCTCTTGATTGTCAGAGGGCACTTTCTAAAGCTTGTATTTGATTTTTTGTTGGACATGTGTATATTTAAGAGTTAGCCGCCACAATCAACAATCACTAAATGGAAGACAAATTCACATTACGAGACTTCTTGGTGTATTTCGCAACCGGGCTCTTTTTTCTTCTTGTTCTTCTCCGAACGTTTGATAATACTCTTCTTAAGTTCTTCAATATTGAAAAGTCAGACATAAAAGATAATGAAGCATTGGTTATATTTTTACTTTTGCCTGGACTCTACCTTATTGGACATTTCATACACGGGTTAGATTTGGTGTTATTTAAACTTGGCCGGTATTTCTGGGATTTAAAGTCAAGCTATTCGACTAAATTAAAAAAGTTTAAAGTACTATGGATTGTAAATTTCCTAGTCCTCATTTTAAACGGATATAGAGTAACCGGTATGCTTAACAAAAAAGGCATTATTCCGAACGAGTTCTGGGTTAAAGTCAGTCGACTTCAATATGATGGAAAGTTTGAAAAAGCCGAATACTGGAATTTGATGAATGATTTGTTCAAAGGCTTAACCTTAGTTTCGTTTTGTTGGCTATTATTTGTTTTATATCACTTTAGATGGTTTGACTTTTGGCTTAGTTTGCTTTTTACTTTTGTGTTTTGGAACAGGGCAAGACATATGGTTGTAAACTTTGTCTCTACTACTATGAATACGCACAAAGCTATTACCCCTAACGGCGGCTAACATCTCTCGCCCGCTCGGCGTAGTCTCCGACTACGTCATACAAAGTAGCAAATCTCCGGATTTGCGATAATAGGTACAGCAACATTATCACGTTAACTATTCTATCGAAAAATAGCCAATAATACAAGCCCTACCCACTAACCCATGTCGCATACTTGCGCCAACTAAAGGCAAACTCTATATCTTTGAATATCCCGGCAAAACGAGAAAAGATAATGTTAGTATAGAATCATTTAGTGGTGCCATTTGCAGATATTTTAATATTTGCGGGCACACCCTGGCCACCAACATAACCATGAATATATGTGAAGTGCATTGTATCTGCCACCCGGTCATAAACCAGGCGTTCATTACTTTTTGATACAAAAACAAGCAGGTTATTTTTTGACTGCGTATTATCGTACCGCAGGTCATCGCCCATAGAGAATTTGCTTCCCGGCCAATAAACCGTAACCTTATCAATATACTTAATAGTTATTTGCTCCCCTTGCAACGAACTGGTTGAATCAACACCTAACTGTAGATCCTGGTACCGTTCTATAAAATCCCAGCTCCTGTTACCTGTAACGGCAGCTATTTGAGGATCTTTGAATATCACCATTGTATTGCTATAGTATGATGCGATATATGCATCATATTTATCATTCACCCGCAGGCTTGTATTATATGTACCTGCTTTCTTATAAATGTGTTTGGGACTCCATTCTGTAGAAGTGGTGCCATCACCAAAATTCCACACAAAGGTATTTCCAGGATCGGCATCTTGTGTAAAATAAACGGTATCCCCTTCCACCATGGTACCTGTGCCTTTATATCTTACTGGGTATTTTACTTCTACGGTTTTGGTTAGTTTATGGTCAAAATCGCCGTTGATGGTAAGGCTTACCTGGTAGCTGCCTGTACTACCAAAATAATGTTGCGGCCTCGCCTCTGTGGACATCTTGCCATCACCAAAATCCCAGCGAAAAGTATTATTCACCGTATCGGTAATAGTACTGTTGAAATCTATAATAGATATAGATACCGGAAATGCCGACCAATTGAAATCAAATGAAGGTGTACTGTTTGTTGAAGGTGTAGTATTATTATGTTTTTTATGGCAACTAGTATTGATTGTGGCATACAAAGCAATCACTAAGAGGTATATATATTTAGAGTTCATAGAAATATTTGGATATATCATAGCAACCAAGAATTATGCCATATATTATATGTAACGTTCACTGGGGTTTGCGATAATAACTACAGCAACCCTATCTCCCTGCCACCTCCTTGTAATAATATCTCTTCAGCATCAGTAATTTTCAGCGGTCGCAGTACCAGTCGTTCGGTAGTAAGTATGGGAAAGGGATCAAAATCAATTTGTAGCATGGTGCGGAATGGAAAATTGCATTTTACTGGTTTACAGTAAATAAGATTTATTTACCGAAATAATAACTTCAGTAATTACTTTACTCATTTTATGAATAACCACTATTTAGTGATGCTGGAACACGCCAATCATTTCCAGGAAATCTTCAAATGGATATTCAGTTACGATGGGTTCTTCCTGGCCTATCAGTTGTATCATAGTGCCCACTAAATGGCGGGTCTTATAAGCCTTCACTGTTGCTATAGCATCCACATTCAGATACTCTTCTGTATTAGGAATTTTTATAAACCTTGCCATAAAATAAGCTTTATACCAATTTAAGAAATCTTATTGTAGAATCATAGCACCGTGATGTGATTAAATAATGATTTTTTCTACTAATAGTATTATATCAATAGTACAACTATGTTTTTTCGCAAAAAGAAACCCAAAGAAGAACGGAAAAAGAAATCCCTGCTGCGCGAATGGCTCGATGCCGGGCTGTTTGCAGTGATCGCTGCCACCCTGCTGCGCACCTTTATATTAGAGGCCTACGCCATCCCCTCCGGTTCTATGGAGGGCAGTATGCTCATCAACGATCACCTATTCGTCAGCAAGCTGGCCTATGGGCCGCGCATTCCCAATACACCCCTTGCAGTTCCATTTGTACACAATACCCTGCCGCTGATAGGTGGTAAATCTTATACCGATGCGGTGCAATGGGGTTATCATCGCCTGCCTGGTTTCGGATCTGTACAGCGCAATGATGTGGTAGTATTCAACGGACCTGATGGAGACACTGCTATTGCGGAGAACCCCGAGCTGAATTACTACCAGACTTGCCGTGCTTATGGGCGTGATGTCATATTAAGCAATTATACCATTGTTACACATCCGGTAGATAAAAAAGAGAACCTCATCAAACGTTGTGTGGCTGTTCCGGGCGATGTGCTGGAGATCAAAGATGCACGGGTATACATTAATGGCCAGCCGGAAACAGATTATCCGCATACAAAGAAAAACTACCTGGTAGTCACCAACGGCAGGGCACCAATGGTAGATGACGACCTCGAATTACTGAAAATGATCAACAATAGCACCTATATATACAACCTGGAGAAAGATCAGGTATCAGAAGTACAACATGCTGGCAATGTGTTGTCTGCAAATGTTTATTTAACAGAAAATAAAGGTCAGGCTCCGCAGCAACCTGCTAATTGGGTTTTCCCGTTAGATACAGTCCACTACAAATGGAACCGCGATAATTACGGTCCGCTTACCATCCCAAAAGCCGGAACAACCATAACGCTCACCCCACAGAATATAGCTCTTTATCGCCGCATCATTGCCAGTTACGAGGGTAATACGCTTGCAGAAAAGGATGGTAAAATATCTATAAACAATACAGAAACAAATACTTACACCTTTAAGATGAACTATTACTTTATGATGGGCGATAACCGCGATAACTCCTTAGACAGCCGTTATTGGGGTTTTGTACCGGAAGACCACGTGGTGGGCAAGGCCTGGATGGTTTGGTTCAGTTATGGAGATGGCGGCATGTTCACCGATATGCGCTGGAAACGCCTGCTAAGAGGCATACATGCTTTAGAAAACTAATTGCGCACGGGTGCGTATGACAAAGGGCTATACAATCCGTATAGCCCTTTAATATTGTTTATTCGTTTGTGGTTGAGCTTGCTGCTTCCGTGGTGTGTGGTATATAAGCGTCTTTAATAAGTTGGCTGGTTTCTTTGTGCAAATTGGTCCATGTATTTACGGCAAAGCCCCGATATCTCCTGCTTAATTGCTTCTGCACCGGCACGTGCCGTCATCATAAAGTACTGCGCCTGCTCTTCCAGTTGTTTGCTTAAGCTATCCAGGTGGCTTTTATAAGCCGCGCTGGTATCATCCACTCCAAGATCGTTATAGACCTGCTGGTTGCTGAAGTATTCAGCAGAATGCTCATCCACCAGTTTCTTCGCAATACTGCGAAATCTGTCCAATTTGTTTTGGTAGCTCTTCATAACAGGAAAGTTTTTTATAGTTTGTTGTAATCGAATAGTAATATTCATACACATAAACTATGATTCACTAATAGCAATAAAACTGTATGTGATTTGTTCTTATCCCTTATTCTTATCTATCCCAAACGCCGTCTGTGTATGTATGTAAATCTAAGTCTAAACTCACTCATTAGCAAATTTTTTTTATTAAAATTTTATGACATTTCTAAGAAATTTTTGACGCTTGTTAGACAATAAAAAACAGATTTTTTATATTCGAAAAATCGTTCAACGTAAAACATTGCCCCTTATATGTTACGTCTCAGCACCAGGCATTATATGCCCCTACTTCTATTGTTACTACAAGTATGCAGCCCTCAAAAAACATTTGCGCAACGCCGCATCATAGATAGCATTTTAACAGTATTGAAACAGCCGGTTCCAGATAGTGGCCTCCCCTACCTCTATTATCGCCTGGCTAAAGAATATCTGCATATATCTACAGACTCCTCGGGCATGTATGCGCAGCGTTCTATGCCTTATGCCCGAAAATATAATAAGCCTATATACCTGGCAGAAGATTATGGCATACTGGGTGTCATCGAGAAGAACAAAGGAAACTATGCCAAGGCGCTGGATTATCACCTAAAAGGCAAGGATATAAAAGAAAAATTTCATGACGAAAAGGGCCTCCTAAGTTCTTATAATGACATCGGCATCGTGTACAAAAAAATGAAACGCTGGGATGAGGCGCTGATGTATTATAAAAAATCGAACGCTCTCGCTCAAAAGCTAAACAACGCCCGCGCACTTGCAAATACTTATAACAATATCGGTACCATTTACGAAGAAAAAGCAATGTGGGATTCTGTTACAGTCAATCTTGACCGCGGACTCGCAGTGGCGGAAAAACTACAGGAGCCCGATTTGCTTGCTACCCTGCTCACAAATATTGGCGATTGCTATATGAATACTAGACGTGTACCGGAGGCGCTACAGATATTTAAACGCTGCTTGGGCTATGATAAACAAAATGAAGATTTCTATGGCATGACTGCCTCCTACTTTCATATAGCGGAAGCCTTGGATATTTTAGGAAAAGCAGACGAGGCTGCCTTGTACATGGATTCTGCCGACCGCATAGCTATCAAAGAAAATCTGAGGCGCGAACGTGTAGATATCACTTATCGCTGGGCGGTTTTAGAAGAGAAAAGACATAACTATCCACACGCGCTCGAACTGCAACGTTTATCCATGGCTATTAAGGATTCCATTCTCAATGAGGATACCCAGCAGCAGCTATCAGAACTACAGACAAAGTATGAAACCAGCAAGAAGGAGCAAAAGATAGCACTGCAGCAGGCAGACATTACTCGTAAAAACTATATCATAGGTGGTGTTAGCGGCTTAATGGCCTTAGGCTTGCTATTAGGCCTATCCTCTTATCGCCGTTACAGGTTAAAGCAACAATCTGTATTACAAAAAGAGATCATCCGTCAGCAGGAGCTCGCTACCAAGGCCGTTATTGATGCAGAGGAGAAGGAACGTAAACGTATTGCCGGCGACTTGCACGATGGCGTGGGCCAGTTGATGAGCGCTGCCCGGCTCAATCTATCTGTCATAGGTAATGAACTGCCTTTTACTGACGAACAGCAAAAGCAGTCATTCGATAAGGTAATGGCTTTGGTAGATGAAGGCTGCAAGGAGGTACGAACCGTATCACATAACATTATGCCTAATGCGTTGCTGAAGGCAGGACTGGCATCTGCCATTCGCGAGTTTATTGATAAGATAGATCACCGGGTGCTGCAGGTAAACCTCTTTACCGAGGGTATTAACGACCGCATGGAAGGGAATACAGAGTCCGTTCTTTACCGGGTGATACAGGAATGCGTCAATAATGTGATCAAACACTCAGGAGCTAACCAATTAGATATTTCCCTTATAAAAGACGAGGATGGTATCAGTGTCACCATCGAAGATAATGGGCAGGGATTTAATACCCGGGACAGATCCAAATACGACGGCATAGGTTTACAAAACATCCGCACCCGGGTAGAATATCTTAAAGGAACGGTAGAATGGGACTCTTCTCCCGGCAAAGGAACAGTAGTTACTATACAGGTTCCAAAACCATAGATTTATTGTTATTAAAATCTGATTATCAAAACATTAAACAATTCTATCTTATCAATAAATACACATACTGACAATCTGTCTTACCTATCGCTTAAAACAGGGGTAATTGGCCATTTTTTATTCTCCTGAAGTCGTTAATATTCAATGGTTTAGTGGTCTCATTTAAACCAAATTTCGTACAATAAATAGCAAATTGGGTCTTAATCAGCGCCGCAAACTTACCATCACCCGTCATACGGTTTCCCCAACGGCTATCGTTCACATGTCCTTCATGGCAATCACTGATCAGGTTCCATACTTTTTCGGCCCTGTCGGTATAGGTCTTATATAACCAATCTTTAAATATTCCACCTATCGCACCGTTCAGCCGCACTACGGTGTACCCCGCCCATTTAGCCCCTGCTTCTGATGCAGCCTTTAATACATCATGCATGTGGGTATCATTCAGCCCCGGTATCAGGGGGGCATTCATAATGCCGGTAGGTATCCCCGCCTTAGATAAGGTCTCCTGTACCTTCAGCCTGCTGCGGTAAGATGCCGTCCGCGGCTCCAGTACCCTGCGCAGGTCTTCATCCAGCGATGTGATGGACGAAAACACCCTTACCAGGTTGTGCTTGTTCAGTTCCTGTAATATATCTGTATCTCTTAATACGAGTGCATTCTTGGTAAGTATGCCTACCGGGTTACGGTACTCCAGGCATATTTCCAGCAGCTTCCTGGTAATCCTCATTTTGCGTTCTATCGGCTGGTAGCAATCTGTATTACCCGATAAGGATATTACCGCAGGCTCCCAGTTCTTGTTTTCAAAGAATTTCTTCAGCAAAGCAGGCGCGTTTTTCTTCACCACTATCCTGCTTTCAAAATCTATCCCGGCGCTATAACCCCAGTACTCATGACTGTTGCGTGCATAGCAATAAATGCATCCGTGTTCGCACCCCTGGTAGGGGTTGGCGCTGTACATCATGCCCACATCGGGGCTGGTTATCTTATTTACAAGGGTCTTGCTCTCATCATATATATATTCGGTCTTCCGCTCCTCCTGTTCCCAATCGTCTATACCTTCCACATGCTCCTGCACATATTCGCCTTTCAGAAATTTGTTCTTTGGGTTAAACTGTGCTCCTCTTCCTTTTTCAAATCGCTCATTACTATGCTGTATGATCATGGCCGGTTTGTATTAATTGTTCTGCTATTTTTTGTTTTTGTTTTCGTGCTCTTATCTCCAGTACGTGTTTAGGAACAGGCCTCGGCGCATCATTTTCCAACAGGTATTGGTTCATAAGACCGGCATCGGGCGCACCTACTACTCCATTAAAATCTTTCACAGATCCAAAGCCAATTGCATCGCGCATCTCATGTGCCCGTATTGTTTCTGATGCCTTACGCACTACATCGCGGCCATATTTATCTTTTATATGATACAGCGTTTTCCGGGCTTTATCCTGTTTTATCTTATTATCAAAAAGGCTATACTGTACCCGGTCTCCTTTGATGAAGCCCGATATGATGACGCCCATGCTCTGCACTTTATTATTGAAAATTTTAAAGTTTCTTGATTGCTCAAACTGATCTACCTGCTGCATAATATACAGGCGCATCTCCACAGCATCCTGTGTAGCATCGTTCAGGTGGATGGTGGTTTCCCACGTAGGTATATCATGATAGCGCATGTAGAAGCTCACTGTTTTGCAATACACATTTTGTTTCACCATCCGTTGCTCCAGCCTGGTGCACAGAGATATAAACAATGATTCTAATGCCTGCGGATCTTCGCGCTGCAGCCGCGATACCATACGCGTGGCACTCATGGCTTTGTAATCGCTCTGGTAAAAATCCACTTCCCTGAAGTTTAGCCTGCGGTGCCAGTAATTACCTACCACACCCCCAAATGCTTTACGTAACAGCGCTTCCGACGAATGGCGCATATCATAGGGTGTTTTGATGCCTATCATCTGCAGCCGGCGCTCATTGGCACGCGCTATGCCCGGCAGGTCGGTCAGCTTCATGTTCTTCAGGTAACCATCAATATTGTCGCGTGTTATTTCTACCAGGCCATCCGGTTTTTGTATCTCGGTGCCCAGTTTCGCAAGGAAGGAGTTAGGCGCTATGCCAATGCTGCATTTTACGAAAGGCCCGCAACCTTTTTCTGTATCGGCAAGATCAGCCTTTATTTTCAGGGCTACTTCTTTCAGGTCTTTATATACCAGCCTGTAAGTGGTAAAGTTGAGTACCGCCTCATCTATGCTCTTTGGTATTACATCATCGCAGTAAGCTTTCAGTACATTCAGTATCCGTACATGGTAAAGCCTGTATATATAGGGCCGGGCCACAACGGGTATCATCTCCGGGCAGACGGCTTTACATTCAGGGAGTCGCATGCCGGTTTTCACGCCACGTCTTTTTGCTTCTACAGACGGGGCAATCACACAGGCAAAATCGCTGGGATGGGTAATCACCCCGATTGGCTTTCCCCTCAATTCTTTACGTTCCTGCTGTTCGCAACTGGCAAAAAAGCTATTCATGTCCACATACATGATGGCTGCTTCAATGCCGCTTTCCGAGGTATTTTGGTTCATCAGTGCCATAACGCTACGCTTGTTTGTTATGGCAAATTACCCATTTTAGACAATTGTACAAATTAATTTTGCACAAAAGTACATCTAAGGCTGTTTGTCACCCACAATCTTCTCAGATACAGCACCTGGCTTTTTAATGCGCCTATACCACAATTGCCCTTTGTGCCGGGTAGGTACCTGGTCTCCTAAAAGCTTGCCCCAGGGTTTCAGCTCATCTACCCGGTCGAACACGATTTTTAAGATACCAATAAAAGGTATAGACAGGAACATACCGGATACACCCCATGCCATACCTCCCAGGAACACGATCACGATAGACATCAAGGCATTGATGCGCACTTTTGATGATACGATATAAGGGACGAAAAAGTGATTGTCTATGAACTGTATCACCGCGTAAGATCCTAATATACCCAGTTGCACTTCATAGCCACCCTTGGTTATCAGGGCCATGATCATGGGCATAGCAATAGCTACGATACCACCTATATAGGGTATCATATTTAGCAAAGCCCCCAGCACGCCTATCAGTATCGCGTATTTTACACCCAATATGAGCAGAGCGGTAGAGTTCAGCACGGCTACCAGCAATGCTTCCAGCAGCAGCCCTACCATATAGCTTTGTATGGCCGATTTTGTTTCTACCAGCACTTCCGTTACCGCCGCCGATTTTTTATTATCAAATACATCATAGAGAAAATTAAGGATCAGGTTCTTGTAGAAGAGGAACAGGAAGGTGTACACCGGCAGCAAAAATATCATGGCAATAGAACCTATCACCGTACCCACCGCATGTGTGGCCATTGGTTCCACGTTTCCCTGTGCGCGTTGTATCACACTATGCTGTTGCTGGCGGCTGATATGCATTTCTCTCGATAGCATATTCTGAAATGCGTTGGAAGATTTTGCCAGTTGTTGCTTCAGGACAGGTGCCTGGTCGCTGAAGCTGGCTATCTGCTTTGTGAAAAAGTAACCTATTAAACTAAGCAGGATAAAGGACAATAACAAGGATACCACAATAGCCCATATTTTTGACAGGTGCCATTTTTCAAATCTGTTCACCAGCGGGTTTAATAATATTGCCAGCACCAGCGATAGGGAAAGAGGCACCAATACCTCCCGAAGGGTCACTAATGCCAGCACAAATAAGGTGAGGCCTAACAATACGGTGGTAGCCTGGATATAGAAGGGATATTTTTTTTGCATGTACGTTGTTTTATAATTGCTTATTTTAAAGCCAATTACAAAACAATACCAGCAGCATAAATAATTTTTTTTCGTTTTTCCGCCCGCATGGCACGGTTTTAATTTTAGCCTAGTCAAAACCGATAGTTATGAAAAAGAGAACACTTGCATATTTCAAAAAAAATCGCGCATTAAAAGTTTTTTGCAACGCAGCAGTAGCAGACCTTTCTACACTTTTAACTGCTTCGATGGAGCTCTCACGCAGTAATATTGTACGTCGTCATATTTCAGCCACACTGCAAACACTTAATGCAGCGTAGGTTATATCATTTTGCACTTGCTGGCACATCATTTTAATGATTATCTGTAAAACAGAACCGTTATGGAAAATCAAAAGAATCAATCACAGCAAGAGCAACAAAACACACCACAGCAAGCACCATCCCGCCAGGAAGGCGTTGACCAATCAACACAGGCTGCAGGCGGTGCTAACGGATACGATCCTGAACGTGAACAACAGGAGGTGAACAGGGAACAAAGGGAACTAAATACGGAAGAAAGCAACGACAGCAAAAATCCGAATCCTTCTCAGACGCCCGGCCGCGGTATCTAAAATCTAATGATCCGGTTTTCGGTTATAACAGAAAGTGTGCTGTTCTGTTTATCAGATGGCACACTTTCATTTTTTTATCTTTAAATCAAGGTGTATGGTACTTGCATTGCTGATAGGGATATTCGTAAGCTCGGTGACATTTACTATTCAACACATCCAGGATATGGAGATATAATACTTAATTGACGTAAGTATGACAATCACCTTATGACCTTAGCTGCAGCATTCTATAACTTTATAGAAAGGCTGTTTTTTTGATTTATTTTTTACCCATAGCAACCACTTTATTCTCTGCCTTCTTCTTTATAGAATTATGGCAGCATTGGCGTAATACCCCCAATTCCGCACATATTCTCTGGTGGATGGTGGGGATTTTCTTTTATGGGGCCGGTACCATTACAGAAAGCATACATGCAGTTGCAGGTTACATTCCGCTCAATTTCAGGTTGTGGTATATTTTCGGTGCGTTACTTGGCGGTGCACCATTAGCGCAGGGCACCGTGTATCTATTATTATCACGGCGTATGGCCAATATTTTATCGGTTATTGTAGGGTTAGCAATAATAACAGGCGCGGTATTGATACTGCTCTCTCCTTTAAGACCTGTTACAGATCCGGATGCGAAACTCAGTGGCCAGATACTGGAATGGGGCTTCATCAGGGCCATTGTACCTTTTATCAATATCTATGCTTTTCTATTTCTTTGTGGTGGGGCTATCTATTCTGCAGTGCTATACTACCGTACCATGATAGATAAGAGCCGCGCATGGGGAAATATACTCATAGCCATTGGGGCATTGCTTCCCGGCATTGGCGGTACTGCTTCCAAGTTTGGTTATATACAGGTATTATATCTTACAGAGTTTATTGGCATATGCCTGATGCACGCAGGCTACCAGATGATGAAGGCCAGTGCTATACCTTCCATTTATCCCAACCAGCGATAAAGATAAACGGCTGCATATATAATGCAGCCGCCATCTATCCGTTCTCGTTGTATTCTATTTAATAACACTAACAAGACAGTCCAGCGCTATTACCATTTCTATACCTGCCAAAGCAAAGTACAGGTTTTGCAACTGGTGTAGTGCTTTGATGTCCCAGAAATGTATCAGCTGTTCGCGCTTCGCATTTTCCAGGATGATGTAGTTGTCTTTTTCCGGTGTGTATTGCAGAAACATATCCTTTGCTGCAATCCGCTTGTCCGTTCCAAAGCCACAACATTCTATCAGCACATTTTTGTTCAAGGAGATAGATTCAATTTCGTTTGCTGGTATCGTAAGGATATCATTGGTATGATTCCTCACGTGAACAAAACTGATCTCATCTTTGGATATAGCAACTACCTCGCTGATAAATCCACCAGCTTTAATGTAGTTACCTACCCTCAATGTCCTTGCATTCATAACTCCTCCTTTTTTTAGTTCGTCAATCAAACATTGTCAACTAACTACAAATAAATTGGTGCCATAATGCATAAAGAAATGCAAATAGATAAAATATTTAATTAAAATAATTAAATATATAACAGTATTATAGCGGCTTCCGCCACTATCTGACTATAGGGGAAAGTGTACCAGTTACTTACAGATATGAAATATTAATGCATGCGATCACCTCGTGGAGCCAGCTCTTGCAATACCCGTTCTTCTGTTTTCAGCCATTGCTGCCAGGCCACTTTTACTTCTTCTTCAGGGTAATAAGTGTTAGCAAGGTCTATAAACAGGCGGTAATGGCCCGCTTCTGATATCATGAATTTGTAGTAAAATTTTCGCAACCCTTCATCTTCCAGGTTCTCAGACAACAGGCGGAAACGTTCGCAGCTTCGTGCTTCTATCAATGCGCAGATCATCAGCTTATGCAGCAGCTTTTTATCGCCCGGTATGTTTTTAGGTTCATTTTGCAGTAGCAGGTTCACATAATCATCTTTACGTTGCTTACCCAGCGAGAAGCCATGCTTCTTCATCTCTGCCCATACCATACGGAAGTGCCCCCACTCTTCGGTAACAATGGGTGATAATGCGTTCACTAGCTCCGGCTTATCAGGGTAGCGCTGTATTAACGATATGCACTGGGTAGCCGCCTTCTGTTCACAAAAAGCATGGTCGGTAAGTATTTCTTCCAGGGATATAGATGCAAGATCTACCCATCTCGGGTCTGTAGGCATTTTTAAGCCCAGTATAGAATTGTCTGAAGTGCTCATGAAAAACTATGAAGGTGCAAAAATAAAAAAAGACCGTACAGGACGGTCTTTTTGCAATCTGAAACTCTTTTACTTATCGTATAACACGAACGTTCACCGCGTTCATGCCCTTTCTTCCTTGCTGTAATTCAAACTCTACACGATCATTTTCTTTAACCTGCTCTTTCAGTCCCGTCACGTGTACAAAAGTCTCCTGGTTAGAGTCGTCGTGTTTAATGAAGCCAAATCCCTTGCCTTCATTGAAGAACTTTACAGTTCCCGTTAATTTTTGTGTTTGCACTCAAAATGAAATTTAAAGATTAATTATACCCAAAGGTAATATTTCATAAATATAATCAAATACTTACGATATTTTTTATTCAGTTCCTAACTTTTTCAGCATTTTGCCATGGTTGATGAGCGCATATACAAAGTTCTTTTGCTCCTGGTAAGGCAGTCCGTATTCATACGCTGTCTGCTTTACCAATATGGCTATCTTCTTATAATGCACATGGCAGATATGCGGAAACAGGTGATGTTCTATCTGCCTGTTCAGTCCACCGATAAACCAGTTCATAATGCGGCTCTTTGGTGAAAAGTTCGCCGTATTCATCAACTGATGCACAGCCCAGTTATTTTCCATTTTCCTGTCGTCAGACGGCATAGGGAATTCACATTCTTCTATAACATGCGCCAACTGAAAGATGCACGATAATGCCAGCCCGGCAACAAAGTGCATCATCAGGAATCCTATCAGTACGTTTTGCCATGCTATACCGGTAACAGCTATCGGTATTACAAACAGCATGATATAGTACAATACTTTGTAAAAGCTTAATTGCAGCATTGCCTGGCGCAATGTGAGCTTTTCCTTTTTCAGCAGGTCTTTTTTATGATAATCATACACCTGGCGGAAGTCTTTGATAGTAGCCCACTGCAGTGTCAGCAGTCCATAAAGGAACCATGCATACCAATGCTGAAAGCGGTGCATTTTGTATTTCTTTGAGTGCGGAGAAAAACGAAGAAATACGCCTGCGTTTATATCATCGTCCAGTCCTTCTATATTAGTGTAGGTATGGTGCAGTATGTTGTGTTGTATCTTCCAGGTTACTTCATAGCCACCCACCATAGCAATGATCTTGCCCAGGTATTTATTCAGCACTTTGTTATCCGAATAGGATCCGTGGTTAGAATCGTGCATTACAGAGCAGCCAATACCTACCATGCCTACACCCATCATCAGCCACAGCCCGTAGAATACCCACAGGTTGGTAGCCACACCCGATACCATTACCAGGTAAGGCAACAGGTACATAGATACCATGGCAACGGTCTTCATTACCATAGAAGCATTACCATGCGGATCAATTTTATTTTCGGTAAAATAAGCGTCTACTTTCTTTTTTAGAGTATCGTAAAATCCTTCACCATTACGCGGTGCAAAGCGTACTATATCAAGCTTTTTAATTTGTGACAATTGCAAAAATATTTTTTGCGAATTTAAACTATTATGATGATTTTTTTGCATTGTATGAGAATAATCATATATCTGCCACACCAATATTAACAAATAAAAAGAGCAGCCGTAATAACGACTGCTCTATAAAAAAACCAGAATTACTTGTTATAACTATTTACTCCTCAGCGCTTCAATCTTCTTTTTCATTTCTTCAGATTTGTCCAGCTGGTTCTTACGTGCATAAATTTCTTTCAACGCTATTAATGAAGATTGATAAGAAAATTTATCATCTGCATTCAGTGAACCTACATTAGCACCGAGTGTACTTACTGTCTTTTCAAAATAAGGTATCGCCTTATCAAACAGCACATCTCTTTGTGCAGTCAGTTTATTGTAGGCATCTTCATGCTTTTTCTTTTCTGCAGCCACCTTCGCGCTGTTAGATAGATCAGCCTCTTTATTCATTTGCTTATTCAGCTCCGTACCTTCATTATAATACAGCACGCCTGCGTTATAATTATAGCCACCGTTGTTAGCATCTATCGCTATCGCTTTAGCATACGCGGCTTCTGCTTTAGCTAACAGGTCTGTGTAATTATCAGGCTTTGGCAGCTCTTTACCATTCGCATCTTTAGGTATTGCCATATTAGCATATCCATTGGCAAGGTTAAACTGCAGTTCGGCATTGTTAGGTTCTTTTGCGGCAGCTTCTTCCAGCTTTTTCATCAGCACATCCTGCTTGCCTGTACGTATATAATAGTTCAGTTCTTCGTTTCTCAGGTTAGCGTTATCAGGAAACTGCGTGCGGCCTTCTTCCAGCATCGCTATCTGCTGATCTGGCTTACCTTGCCTGCTGTATATATCAGAAAGTGTCAGGTACACATTTGCGCTCTTGCCTATAGGGCTATTCTTCAACGCTTCCAGTACAGGTTGTGCTTCATCATACTTCTTGGCATAGTAGGCGCTGAATGCTTCCATGATCATTGCCTGCGCTGCTACCGTATCAAAAGATTTATTGCCGGCAAATCGTTTGCCACCTTCCAGGTCGTGTATATCTACGGTTCCTTTTGCAAGTGTGTATGCTTCATCATACATCTTCTTATTATAGTTAGCCACCGCATCATTATAAAAATTATAGGCGCAGATGGTCAAAGCTGTATTTACATCTTCTTTTTCATATTTGGTATCCAGCTGCACTACTTTCATCAGCGATGTAGCAGCCTCGCGATACGGATTGTTTGCTTTCTTGGATGCATCTTGTTGCATAGCCATGTAAATACGGCTTTTTACATACCATGCTTTAGGATTATCTTTTGTAGAAGGATCATTGACAGCCATGTTAATGTATTCAACAGCTTTGTCATAATCCTTATCATTCAGATAATTACTTGCAGTCTGGATGTTTTGCTTTTGTGCAAACGCTGTAGTAGTAAAGGCAAAAACCGCTGCAACCAGGATGATCTTTTTCATTCAGTTACTTTTTTAAAAATTTATGCGAAGTTATTTAAAAGAAAACACCCGAAGATAATTTCGGGCGTTTCTTAATGTTAATATTGCTTTTCATTTACAATTTATGCTTCTGGCGCAGGTTCAGTTGCATCATTTGCATTATCTGTATCTACCTGATCTTCACCTTCATCTTCCTGCTCTTCGATACGTGCAATTGCTGCTATTTCATCGCCTTCATCCAGGTTTATCAGCCTTACGCCTTGTGTAGCTCTACCCGCTTCACGTATATTTTCCACCTTCATGCGGATGGTGATACCTGATTTGCAGGTGATCATCAGGTCATCTGTTTTTTCTACAGCCAGCAAGCCTACCAGCGCGCCGGTCTTCTCGGTAATGTTGATGGTCCTTACACCTTTACCACCGCGGTTGGTGATACGGTAAGACAGCTCAAACAATTGCTCGTTACCTTCTTCATCCTTCAGGCGGATGGCTTTCGCTTTATCTTCTTCACTCGCTGTTTCGCTCAATGGCTCCAGGAACTGGGTACGCTTTCCTAAGCCTTTCTCAGAAACCACCAGTATCTGTTTAGATACATCTTCTTTCGGCAGGCATATCATGCCTATTACTTCGTCGCTATCGCCTTCCAGCTCTATACCAAATACGCCAATAGCACCACGACCTGTAGTACGCACTTTGTTTTCTTCAAAGCATATAGCGCGTCCGCTGCGTACTGCCATCATAATATAGCTTTCGCCATCTGTGAGCGATACGTCCAGCAACTGGTCGCCGTCTTGTATGGTAATGGCATTGATACCATTGGTACGTGGCCGGCTAAAGTCTTCTAAAGAAGTCTTTTTGATGATACCCTTCTTGGTGCAGAGTACTATATTATGTCTCTCTATATACTCTTTATCTTCCAGGTTTGGTATATCTATCACCGTACGTATCTTATCATCCGGTGGTAATTGTATCAGGTTTTGTATCGCGCGTCCTTTAGCATTTTTATCTGCTTCAGGTATCTCGTACACTTTCAGCCAGTAGCATCTACCTTTTTCTGTAAAGAACATCAGCGTATGGTGCGTAGATGCTATGAACAGATGCTCCAGGTAGTCTTCGTCGCGTGTGCGGCCACCCATAGCACCACGGCCACCGCGCCTTTGCGAACGGTATTCTGCGGCAGATGTACGTTTGATATACCCGAGGTGCGAGATAGTGATCACCACATCTTCCTCTTCTATCAGGTCTTCAATACGCATTTCATTGGCCAGGTATTGTATCTCTGATTTACGCTCATCACCAAACTTCTTCTTCACATCCAGCAGCTCTTCTTTGATGATGTCGTAGCGCATGCCTTCGTTTGCCAGTATCTCTTTCAGGTGGCCTATCAGCTTCATCAGCTCCGCATGCTCTTCGCGTATCTTATCGCGCTCCATACCGGTAAGGCGTTGCAGGCGCAGTTCCAATACTGCTTTTGCCTGTATCTCGGTCATACCGAATTTTTCTATCAGGCCAGTCTTCGCTTCTTCCGGGTTGATCGACTGGCGTATCAGTGCAATCACTTCATCCAGGTGATCCAGCGCTATCAGGTAACCTTCCAGTATATGGGCGCGTTTTTCTGCTTCACGCAATTCAAACTGGGTGCGGCGCACCACTACTTCGTGGCGGAAGATGATAAACTCAGATATCAGGTCTTTCAGGTTCAATATACGCGGGCGGCCATTTACCAGCGCTACGTTATTGATACCGTAAGAAGTTTGCAGTTCGCTGTATTTATATAGCTGGTTGATGATAACCTGTGCCACCGCATCCCTACGCAGTTCTACCACAATACGGGTACCGTCTTTATTAGATTCGTTGGCAACGTGTGTGATGCCTTCAATGATCTTGTTATTTACGAGGTAGCCTATTTTTTCCGCCAGTGCATCACGGCTCACCTGGTAAGGTACTTCCGTTATCACGATCATTTCCTTACCGCTCTTGGTAGTTTCTACATTCACACGGCCGCGCAATACTACACGTCCCCTGCCTGTATGCATGCCGGCTTTGATGCCGTCTATACCGTATATGATACCACCTGTAGGAAAATCGGGAGCTTTCACATGCTTCATCAGCTCATCAATAGTGATGTCCCTGTTATCTACATACGCGATACAGCCATCCACTACTTCTGACAGGTTGTGAGGCATCATGTTGGTTGCCATACCTACGGCAATACCGGAGGAACCGTTCAGTAACAATTGCGGTATGCGAGTAGGCATTACAGTAGGTTCCTGCAAAGAGTCGTCAAAGTTCAGGGAGAAGTCAACGGTCTCTTTGTCCAGGTCTTCCATCATGCTTTCCGCAAGGCGCTGCAGGCGTGCTTCTGTGTAACGCATAGCGGCCGGTCCGTCACCGTCCTGGCTACCATAGTTACCCTGGCCATCTACCATCATATAACGCATGCTCCATGGCTGGGCCATACGCACCATTGCATCATATACAGAGCTATCGCCGTGCGGGTGGTATTTACCCAACACCTCACCCACGATACGGGCAGACTTTTTATAAGGTTTGTTATAGTTGATGCCTAATTCATGCATTGCAAATAACACCCTGCGATGTACGGGCTTCAAACCATCTCTTACATCCGGCAGTGCGCGGCCAACGATAACGGACATCGAATAGTCGATGTAGGCCGTTTTCATTTGCTCTTCGATATTTACCTGGATGATCTTATTGGTTTCCTGGCTACCGTCCTGCGGTGTTAATTCGCCGTTGTTTTGATCCATATCTGGCTATTGAAAATAGAATGGCAAATATACGTTTTTGGGGTGGAAGTTTTTGGGTGAAATAGCTTGTAAATCAAGGTTTTTAACATCTTACAACAAATTGTGGATAATCTTTTTAAACAGGCTTTTTCAATATCGCAACGGTAAGCCTGCTGGCGCATATCAGGCGCTGTTTTTCATCATGTATTTTTATATCCCACACATGTGTTGTAGCGCCTATATGCAGGGGTTCTGCAGTAGCCACTACCATACCCTGCCTGGTACCGCGTATATGGTTACAGTTGATCTCGATACCTACACATATCTGCTTTTCTATATCTATGCACAAAGAAGAGGCTACGCTGCCTACCGTTTCGGCAAGGGCTGCAGATGCACCGCCGTGTAGTAATCCATAGGGCTGATGTGTTCTGCTATCTACCGGCATGGTAGCCTTCAGATAATTGTCGCCTATTTCGGTAAACTGTATATCTAATACTTCTGCCATTGTATTGATACTGCGTGCGTTAAGTATCTCAATGGTTGTTCCATATTGTTTCCAGATTGCAGACATAATCTAATGATAATTAAATAATTATTGGTCAAATATATATTTATTAATCTTTGTATATACCAACTTTCATATTACTTTTGAGGTTGAAAGTACATTATTACGGGTTTAATATTTCGGGGTTATGCAGACAATTTTAGTGGCCGGCGCTGGCAAGTCGTCAATATACCTTATTGAGTATCTGATAAACAACGCGCCTAAACACAAATGGAAAGTAATTGTAGCGGACGGAAGCAAAGAAGCAATTGAAGAGAAAACCAATAATAGCCCATACGCAGAAACTGCGGTTATAGATATCACCAATATAGAAGAACGCGAACCATTGGTAAAGCGCGCAGATATAGTTGTGTCGCTAATGCCGCCGCATCTTCACATTCATCTTGCACACGACT
This sequence comes from Bacteroidota bacterium, assembly GCA_018267955.1. Classification (GTDB taxonomy): domain Bacteria; phylum Bacteroidota; class Bacteroidia; order Chitinophagales; family Chitinophagaceae; genus Polluticoccus. The sequence continues at coordinate 220,798 of JAFDXL010000009.1, read as the reverse complement.
GCCTGAAACACAAAAAAAATCTTATTACTTCCTCCTATGTTTCTCCGGAAATAAAGGCAATGGATAAGGAGGTGAAAGAAGCAGGTTTGATGTTTATGTGCGAAATGGGTCTGGACCCCGGAATAGATCATATGACTGCCAACCAGATCATTCATAGCATTCAGAAAGTAGCGTCCAGTATTCTTTCGTTCAAATCTTATTGCGGAGGGCTCATAGCTCCGGGATCGGATGATAATCCATGGCATTATAAATTTAGCTGGAACCCAAAGAATATTGTTACTGCAGGCCAGGGCGGGGCTCACTATTTGCTAAATGGCAAAGAGGTGTTTGTACCGTATGAAAGCATCTTCGACAATTGTAAAAAAATAAAGGTAGAGGGGCTTGGCAATCTTGCCTACTATCCCAACCGCGATTCCCTCCGCTACCTGGAATTGTATGATGTGCCCGAGATCAAGACTTTCATCCGCGCTACATTAAGGCACCCTATATTTTGCAGGGGGTGGCAGGCTATTATACAAATGGGGCTTACACAACCTGATGAGTTGACAAATGGCCATCTTACTTACGAAGACTGGATCAAATATAAAACCGGTTATACCGATACTTCCATAAGTATTAAAGAGCATATCACCAGGTTCCTGAAGCTGGAAGATGATAAGATCATCCCTATGCTGGAATGGCTAGGGCTTTTCGATAATGCACCAATTAAGGATGATCTCCGTTCTTCTCCGGACATCCTGCTGGATCTGCTATTACAAAAATGGGAAATGAAACCTCATGACAAGGATATGGTAGTAATGCAGCACGAGGTGGAATATATGCGCAAAGGTAGCCGGATAAAACTAACAAGCAGCATGGTGCTGGAAGGCGAAAGCAGGCATCATAGCGCTATGGCAAAGACGGTAGGCCTGCCCATGGCTATCCTTGCACGCTTTGTACTTACCGGCAAGGTAGTCCCCCCGGTCGGTGTTCATATTCCCAATATGCCATCGGTGTACCGCCCTGTGTTAACAGAACTGAGACATCATGGTATTGAATTCGTGGAAGACGTAGAATAACGTAATTCTAATAGTCGTCGAAATTAGAAAAGCGCGGACAGGTAAGCCCGTTGCTTATAGGTATATTTTTACTGTTACCGTTCACATAGAACGATATCTCGTAAGAAGCAAATGTGCCGGAGTGCAATATTTTGGCGGATGATGCATAATCGTAAGAGAAGGTCACCGCACAATGGCTATAGTCGATTTTAATAGTTGGTATGATCGCATCCTGGAACCTGTAAAAAGCACCTGCTGAGAATATCATCTTTTTATCGCCCCCGTCTTTATACCCTACCCAGCTAAGCATACCTCCTGTTACAATTTGTTGATGCGGATTTTCTATCTGCACATCTGTATGGTAAAGCCACCCTACCCTTTCGGTAATGCGCCCTACAAAACCCAGGTTAGCCGACCAGCGAACGCTTCTTTTTACTGCAGTATTAGAATAGAAACTGGAATATGGCCTTAGCAGGTGAAACGCTGCAGCACCAATATAAAAGGCATTTTCATTTTTGGCACCAAAAGATGTATTATAACTCATCCCGGCGCTCAAGTCTATATAAGAGATCTTATTGCTAGTAAAGTTTTCACCCGAAATCAGGCTATTATCAAACCCACCATTGATAAACTGGTTGTCAACAGTCATTTTGCTAGGGTCGAAGGAGTTTTGTTTATAGGCTGCCGTAAATCCCATTGATAAGAAAGAATGGTGTCTGTCTTCAAGTGATTTGTTATAGTTAATGCCTGCATATACGTCCGTTGAGCTGTAATCAATACTACCTGCTTTATCACTGTTCACACATAAGCCAAAGCTTAGATAATCATGCACTTCTTTATTGATCATTACCTTCCCTTCTGCCGATGCCATGATAGTATTGAACGCAGTACCCAGGCTATTCCATTGGGAACGATATATAACACCCGCACTGTACGAACCTCCCAGCACGCCAATCAATGCCGGGTTTCTGTATAACGACGTTTGATAAAACTGGGAAAAATAAGGGTCCTGCGCGCGAACCTGTGCGCTTATTATAAATAGCAATACGCCCAGGACTGTTCTAATAGATAATACTCGCCTTTTCATGTTCACTTTGTTCATGGGTTATCTTAATAAAGTAATGTTTCCTTTAATAATACTTGTAGTGTTATTCGGGCATCCGATCTCCAGCACATATACATACACCCCCGGCGCTACCGGTGTGTTATGATAGGTTCCATCCCAGCCAAATGCCTTATCATTCGCCATGAAATTGTTTGCAGAGAACAGCATTTCGCCCCATCTGTCAATTACCCTGAAATTCATGATGGTTGTAAACCCATCACCCCTTGGATAGAATATATCATTTTGCCCGTCACCGTTTGGTGAAAACGTATTGGGTAAATATGCAGTATTACCATCGCAGGCTATTCGTGCGGTCACGGTATCTGTGGCATAGCATCCACCGGGGCTTATAGCCTTCAAAGTATATTTCTGCATAGCTTTAGGTGTTACAGAAGGATCCAGGCAATCCGCGCAACTCAACCATGTATTGGGTGTCCATTCATATCTTTCTGCGTCAGAAGCTGTGGCTGTAAACTGCATAGTGGCGCCGGGAACACCGACCACATCTGGGCCAGCATCTACTGTCGGATAAGGATAAACAGTAACCTGTTGCTGCAAGGTATCTGTAAAGCATTTATTCTCTTTAATGACCACCTGGTAAATGGTAGTGCTATCCGGTTTGGCAATGGGACTACTGCTATCCGGCGCATTTAGGGTTGTCGCAGGATTCCAGTTATAGGAAATACCTCCATTGGCACTCAACTGCGCTTTGTCGCCTATACATATTTTCACTTCATCGCCAACTGAAGCGGCTGACCGGTTTATTACTTTTATAGTGGCCGATGCAGTGTCTTTACAGCCGAATGTATTATAACCGGTAAGTGTATAAGTAGCGGTATTGGGCAATGTAAATACATTCGTATCACAAGTGTCGCATAGCAGATCTGCAGGCGGCGCCCATTTATAGCGTATACCTCCGCTCGCTGTCATTACTACTGCCGTACCGGCACATATCACCGTATCTGATAGTTTAATAGATAATACAGGTGATGGCAGCAATGGTATCGTCAATGTGTCTTTCAGTACACAGCCATTGGAATCTGTTATCACAACCCCATATTTTCCTGCATTTAGTTTTGCAATAGCAGAGGTGGTAGAATTGGCCGGATCGCTCCAGGTTATCTTATAGGGTTTTACACCTCCCAAAACATTTACATAGCCTGATCCATTTGCGTTCTCGCGGCAGGTACCGCTATCTGCACGAACTATGGCAGATAGTTTGGCCGGTTGTGTAAGGCTATAACTCTTCAGTAATGTGCAATTGTTGGCATCTGTTAGTGTTACGGTATAAGAGCCGCTCTTCAAACTGGTAAGTGTAGTTGTGGTTTGCGGCGGTATCGTGTTCCAGGAATAAGTATATGGTGCAACCCCTCCCGATGCTTTGATATTGATATAACCGTCATTTCCACCATAGCAGTTAATGCTTTTTGTGCTATCTGCAATTACAAGTACCGCAGGTTGTGTGATGTTCACCCTCGAAGTACTGGTACAACCATTCGTATCGGTAACGGTCACGGTGTAAGAGCCGGGTCCTATACCCGAAGGATTTGCGGATGTCTGTACGGGGTATGTATTCCAGGAATATCTGTACGGCGTAGTACCGCCACTTGCTGTTACAGAGGCAGTACCATTATTGGCTCCAAAGCAGGTGACATCGGTACTTGTGGCACTTGAGGTGAGCTGTGCCGGCTGGGTAATAGGCACAGATACTATAAGGTTGCAGCCCTTGGCATCGGAAACCTTCACCGGGTAAGTACCAACTGCCAGGTTAGTAGCTGTAGCAGTAAAATTAAGTGGCGAAATAGTTGTCCACAGATAACTATAAGGAGAAGTACCGCCGGATGCTGTTATGACTATAGAACCGTCTGTCCGGCCATAGCAGCTAATATTCTTAATTGTTGACGGCGTAACAGCCAGGGCTGTTGGCTGGCCTATCGTTACCGTATCCTGGTAAGTACACCCTTTACTATCGGTTACCATAACATTATATGGCCCTGCATTCAGAGAATTGGCATTAGCTGTCGTTTGCACGGGTGATGAGTTCCACCGGTAGGTATAAGGGCTATTACCACCTGTAGGTGTTACCGTAGCTGTAGCATCCGATCCACCGTAGCAACTGACATTGGTATGCGAAATAGAACTTCTGAGTACGGCAGGCTCTGCTATAGTTGTGCTGGCGGATGCGGTACAACCATGATTATCCGTTACAGAAACAGTATAGGATGCCGGAACAAGGCTGGTGATATTTTGCGTCGTCTGAACAGGAGTTGTATTCCAGCTATAAGTATATGCTGCGGTACCCCCAGTAACATTTGCAGTAGCTGTACCATCTCCCTTTCCATTGCAGGTTACATCTGTCTTTGCAATTGCTACGGTTAATAACGGAGGTTGGCCAACAGCAACAGCTTGCGACATTGTACATGATAAACTATCTCTTACGGTTAATGTATAAGTACCGGCAGTTAGGTTATTAATATTAGCAGTGGTACGGGTTGGGCTGGTATTCCAGCTATAGGTGTAGCCGGGCACACCGCCTGACACACTTGTACTAATAGCGCCATTATTTTCTCCATAACAATTCGCATCAGTTACCGTTGGCGTTATTGTAATTCTGCTATTTTGATTTAAAGTAACATATCCATTAGAATTAGTGCAGCCCTTTGAATCTGTAACTGTAACATTATAGAAACCTGCATGGAGTTTTTTTGCAGTATCTGTTGTTTGGGCTGGGGTGCTATTCCAAATATAGGTATAAGGCCCTGTGCCACCGGTAGCCACTACTACGGCCATACCTGTGCTGGAATCATAGCAATCGATGTTCTTTTTGTAGGTAATTGTTGTGGTGAGCCATGGCGGTTCAGTAACCGTATAAGTGGCACTCACAGCACATCCATGGTCATCTGTAATTGTGACCGTATAGTTACCTGCTCTTAATCCGCTAATACTACTTGTTGTTTGAACGGGTACTGTATTCCAGCTATAGCTATATGGCGCCGTGCCACCGGTAGCACCGGCAATCAAAGCTCCATCGTTACCTGAATGGCAACTAACATGGGTGATGCCGGGGTTGACTGTCGTCAAAACCTGCGGGCCTGAGATCGTATCAACATGTATTGCAACACATCCGTGAGCATCAGTAACGGTTAATGTATATACCCCTTCATAAAGACCGGTAATGTTTGCGGTAGTTTGAACCGGTGTGGTATTCCAGCTATAAGTATAAGGCTGCGTGCCACCGGCTACCGTTGCATTGATGGAGCCGTTATTCAGTCCGTGACAGGTAACATCTACCTTTGTTGTTGAAATGGACAGTGCTGTGGGCTCAGTTATCGCAACCGTCTGCGTATCCTTACAATTAATACTGTCTGTAACAATAACTGTGTAGTTGCCTATCTTCAGGTTAGAGGCTGTTGCTGTTGTCTGCACAGGGCTCGTATTCCAGCTATAAGTAAATGGTGTGATGCCCTGCACATGGGCAGTTACACTACCCGATGAATCCCCAAAGCAACCGACATCCTGCTTGGTTAAGGTAACATAAGGCGATGGTACTACATGTACCGTATCCTTACGGAAGCAGCCTGTACTATCAGTAACGGTTATATAATAATCCGTAGGTGCTACCGGAGTAACATTTGTGGTATCGCAACTGCTACAGCTTACTGTTGCGGAAGGCGTCCAGGAAAATGAGTATGGCGCTATACCACCGGTATGGTTGCTCATCAGTTTGATGGAAGCATTCCGGCAGATCATCGTATCGTTCGGAGCCTTAATAGCAAGATCTGATACTGTGATTACACTGCTAAGTGTATCTGCGCAACCAAAGCCCGGATACGGCGTAAGGATAAGCTTATATTTTGTAGTGACACTCGGCGTTGGGATAGAGATTGTTTGCCCGGTTGCAATAGTGGTTGTAAAACTGGAATCCATCCATGTATAGAGCCTGAAGCCGGGAGGGGCAGAAAGGGTTGTATTGCCACCAAGATTACACTCCTGGTTACTAATAGAAAAAAGGCCGCAGCTAATATCTATATATCCATAGCCAAAGTGTCCACCAAGTGCACAGTCGCCTGAAGCGAAATCTACGGCTATGGTTTTACCTGCACTGCCGGAAAGGTTGAGTGAAGAAATAGTCCATGGCAGATACCAAACAGTAGCATCTACGGTTGATTGTGTAAAGCCCGGAAGACTACTTGATGCAACATAACTACGCACAGTACACGGTATTGGCGTGCCTGTAGCAGAATCAAAGGCAGAAACCTCGAAGCGGGGCTGCTGTGCCGGAGTGTGATTAGGATCCTGGAATACTACTGCGTAGCGATAAAAAACACTATAGTTATTGGCATTAGAAGGTATATGTATATAGTACCTGGCTCTTTCTGCTTCCGCACCTGCAGCGGCATTACCAAGCATCATGGAATATAAACCTACCGCCGGAGATACAACCGGGAAACCACCATAGTAGTCTGTAGCCGTACCGGAGGTAATGGTATGCCTCCAGCTGACTGCGCCGGGAGTAGGCGTACTGATAGGACAGCAACTGCCGGTGTATAGGTCCCAATTATTAAGATTACCTAACTCAAAATCTATATTGGACGGGCAAGTAAAAGTTTGCGCTGCAAGATGGCCTTGTGCCAATAAGAGCGCTACAATAAAAAATAATAAGGGTTTAAGTCTCATCATACGCGGTTACACAAGCAGCAGAAGCCGCTCAAAATTTAACACAATATTGTATGATAAAAATAAAATGATTAGTTTTTATTTTCAACTATTTGGGCATGATATTCACACATTTTAATGTGAATTGCCCAAAACTAATCAGCGGTTAAAATCGCAGATTGATTATCAGCGTTTTTTGTACAGCTCCCTTTTAATTTCGCGGTCCACATCACGAGATTTGATGGTTTCGCGTTTATCGTGCAGCTTTTTACCCCTGCCCAGGCCTATATCTATCTTTGCAAAGCCATTTTCGTTGATAAAAACAGCAAGGGGAACGATCGTATAACCTTTTTCTTTTATCTTAGTTTCCCATTTACGCAGCTCTCGCTTATTCAGCAGCAGTTTGCGTTCACGGGTAGGATCATGGCTGGCATAACCTGCATTCACATATTCTGATATATGCAGGCTTTTTACCCAAAGCTCTCCATGACTAAAAAGACAATAGCTATCATTAAAGCTCACCTTACCGGCACGGATAGACTTAATCTCGGAGCCGGTAAGTACCATACCGGCAGTGAGTTTGTCCTCTATCGCGTACTCGAAAGTAGCAGAACGATTTTTAATATATACTTTGTCCTGGGCCAAGTGAGGGTAGGTTTTATAATAGTTTATTTATTCTTCACGTACCAATCAATCACCATAGTCAGCTTTTCTTTCAGATTCTGACGCTGTACTATGAAATCGAGGAAACCATGTTCCAGCAGGAACTCTGAGCGCTGGAAACCCGGTGGAAGATCTTTCTTGATCGTTTCTTTGATAACCCTCGGGCCTGCAAAACCGATCAGCGCTTTTGGCTCTGCAATATTGATATCGCCCAGCATGGCGTAGGATGCGGTAACACCACCCGTTGTAGGGTCTGTAATAAAAGATATATAAGGAAGGCCAGCCTTTGCTAACCTTGTTAACTTCGCCGAGGTTTTTGCCATCTGCATCAGCGAGAAGGCGCTTTCCATCATACGGGCACCGCCAGACTTGGAGATGATCATAAATGGCAGCTTGTGCTCTATAGCGTATTCAATGCCGCGGGCTATCTTTTCCCCCACCACACTACCCATAGAACCACCAATAAAGTTGAAGTTCATACAGGCGATAACGATCTTGCGACCCTCTATATCACCTACGCCTACCGTCATAGCATCGAGCAGGCCGGTAGTGCGCTGTGCATCCTTCAGCCTTACCGCGTAAGGCTTCAGATCTACGAAGCCCAGCTTGTCTTTAGGCGCTATATTCTCGAACAGGAGTTCAGCAGAATCGTCATCGAAAAGTATATCGAAATATTCGGGAGCGTTGATGCGGTTATGATAGTTGCATTTGGGGCAAACGTACAGGTGTTCCTGTAATTCCTTAACCGTGATGGTTACCTTACACTCGGGGCATTTGTGCCATACCCCATCCGGAGCTTCCTTCTTTTCATGCGTACTGGTAAGAATGCCTTTCTTAATACGACGAAACCAGGTAGAGGACATGTTTGTTGATATTAGTTAAAAATAAGTTCTGACAATCTTAAAAAAACGGCAAAACGGTTACAAAGATACGATTTGTACGCAAAGCGGAAAGCTATGTGGGTAACCCACTATTCCAGCTCTCTTTTACCGGAAAGCAGGTAGATTACAGCCATACGGATGGCTACGCCATTTTCTACCTGGTTGAGGATGATGGACTGCTTGCTGTCGGCCACATCTGAGTTCAACTCTACCCCACGGTTGATAGGACCGGGGTGCATGATGAGTACCTCTTTCTGCAGGTCATCCAGCATTTGTTTATTGATACCGTAGTATAATGAGTATTCCCTAAGTGTTGAAAATAATGGTTTGTGCTGGCGCTCCAGCTGGATGCGCAATACGTTGGCTACCTCGCACCATTTCAGGGCTTTCTTTACATCATACTCTACCTTCACGCCCATCTTTTCTATATGCTTAGGTATCAGTGTTGGCGGGCCGGCCACCATTACCTCTGCCCCCAGCTTGCCCAGGCAATATATATTGCTCAGCGCCACGCGGGAGTGCATGATGTCGCCGATGATGGCGATACGCTTTCCCTTCAGCTCGCCAAGGCGCTCGCGTATAGAGAAGGCATCGAGCAGGGCCTGTGTAGGATGCTCGTTGATACCATCGCCTGCGTTGATGATGCTGGCATCTGTATGGTTGGACAGGAACCAAGGTGCACCGCTCGCCGAGTGGCGCATCACGATCATATCCACCTTCATGGCGAGGATATTATGAACGGTATCTATGAGGGTTTCCCCTTTGGATACCGAAGAACCCGAGGCCGAGAAATTGACCACATCTGCACTGAGCCTTTTCTCTGCCAGCTCAAAAGAGATGCGGGTACGGGTGGAGTTCTCAAAAAATATATTGGCTATAGTAGTATCCCTAAGTGTAGGTACTTTCTTTATCTGCCTTTGTAATACCTGTTTAAAATTATCTGCCGTGCGGAAGATGGTCTGGATATCCCCCGGCTGCAGTTCTTTAATACCTAACAGATGTTTTACAGATAGCGACATTTCAACTTTTTTTAATCGATCAATACAACTTCGTCTTTACCGTCTTTTTCCTTCCAGTGCACTTTTACCTTCTGGGTGATGATAGTGTCTACCGTCTGGCCTACGTAATCGGGTTGTATAGGAAGCTCGCGGCTGAAGCGGCGGTCTATCAGTACCAGCAGCTCTACGCTTTTGGGCCTGCCGAAATCGATCAGGGCATCCATAGCGCTGCGGATGGTGCGGCCGGTATGCAGCACATCGTCTACCAGTATCACGTTCCTGTTCTCTATGCTGAAATCTATATCGGTAGATGAGGGTACGTTCATTTCCTGGCCTGCCTGGTGCACATCGTCGCGGTAGAAGGTAATATCCAGCTTGCCGTATGGGATGTTCTTCTCTTTGGTGATACGGGATACAATGGCTGCGATACGGTCTGATAGCCAGATGCCGCGGGGCTGTATGCCAATGATCACAGTATCTTTAAATTGAAGGTGGTTCTCAACTAATTGATGAGCCAGGCGTTGCAGAGTAATGTCGAGTTGCTTATTATCAAGCAGGGTCTTCAACTGTACGTGGGATTTTAGCAAAAATAGTGTTTCGGGGTGGAAAGTCAAAATGGTTGCTTGATGCGGGATACTGGATGCTGGATTCTGGATATTGGATGCTTGATTCTGGATACTAGATCTTGATACTGGATACCAATTGCAAACTGCTTACTGCAAACTGTAGCCTGCTGACTGAATTGCTAACCTTTGTTAACCTGCTGCTGACCGGTTGCTGACCTGAAGGTTAGCAGCGGGGCGCCCATCCGTACAGCATCGCGGCTACCCTACTGCTAACCTTTGATAACGTTTGCTATCTTTTGCTAACCTTTGTTAACCTAATCTAAGGAATCAAAGTCTTCGAGGGTTTGATACGGATCATCGAGGATATTGAAGATGTTCATGAGCTGGGGTAGCTGACGTTCCCATTTGGCCTCGAGTTTTTCATCTGCGTTAATGGCTCGAATGCGCTCATCGAGATCGGGTTTCACTTTTACCACCTGCTTTTCGCCAAACTTGTCGATCACTTCTTTCTCGATCATAATATCTCCGCGGATGATGCGGGTGAGTACGGCACGCTTCTCCGATATATCGGCAAACTTGGCCAGGCATCGCTGACGCAGGAACTCGGCCACCATTACCCGGGCTTTGTTGCGGCCCTTGGTAATACAAGCTGCAATAACAGGATCGGCCATGAGGCGGCTGGCGCTCGATTTTGCGGCTGCGGCGGTGCAATTGGGGTAAGCGGTCTGATAAGCGGCGGTTTGGTTGCCATGAAGGATGACCTGGTCGATGAAGAGTTGCTTGCGGGGAGAAAGTTTTTTGTAATCTTTAACCGCCTCGTTGTAGGCTTTGTCGCGCGCGGCGGGATCCTCCTCTGCGAGGATCGTTTTGATAAAAGGTGTCATGTGTATAGGATTTATTGAACATTTGTACAAAGGTAGGAATTCAAAAGTCAAAAATCAAAATTAAAAAGTGTTTTAAAGTGAAAGCGTTTTCAAATTCAAAAGTAAAAAGTCAAAAATCAAAAGTGATGAAGCTTGAGCGGCACCTAGGTTGCTATTGGCAGCCATTATTGCAAATAGGGAGATTTGCTTCCTGCACAGCGTAGTTGAGGAGACTAGGCTGAGCGGAATATTTACTTTATCAAAGTTATATCACTTTTTATCATTTCATTTTTGTCACGGTACTTGAATTTCATGTAATAGTAATAAGCTCCCATTTCAGCTGGTTTTGATTTAAACGTTCCGTCCCAACCAAAATATACATCTGTACTGACAAATACTTCCTGTCCCCAGCGATTGAAAATATGTATTTCGAAGTTTTTGACATTCGCTATATCACCAATAAGACGAGCAATATCGTTTTCTCCGTCACCATTTGGTGAAAATGCCGATGGAAAGAAAATATTACATGGGTTTACTGTTATTTCTACGGTATCTCTAACCGTCTGACAACGGCCAACTACTTCTACATAATAGGTACCTGTTTCTGCTACAGTAAAACTCCTCTCGGTGCTGCCATCCTGCCAAATAAACTTATCTCCATTTGCAGATGTGTCGTTTACAGGAAGAAGCAATAATTCTCCGTAACATATTTCTCTGTCGTCTCCTAATTCTATTCTAGGTGTAGCGTACTCGGTAACTCCAATAGTATCACTAATCTTACACCCGTCATACATAGCATCAAAAAAGTAATTGCCTCTATTATACACTTTAGTAACTACTCCTGTATCTCCGCCACTCCAAACTATTTTCGTGTTTTGGGGGAAGCTACCGGCAAGTAAATTTATGGTGTCACCTGGGCAGATAATGGTATCTGGCGCTAAGGTATAATCTGTAAATATGCTTTTGATATTGAATGTATCTATAGACAAATGGCATGTTTTGTTCTTCATAACAACCCAATATTTTCCCGCGGCCGAAACGGTAAGACTATCGTTGATGCTGCCTGTATTCCAAAGCCAATTAGCACCAGATTGATCCAGATCTCTGTAATGAAAAAGGATCAAAGATTTACCCGGACAAATACTATCATTTACGGTATGATTTTCATAAGACGAAAAACCTCCCACCGAAATACTATCAATAAAAGTCGCGCATCCATCGTACGCAGTAACCCAATAGACACCAGATGTATTTGTTACAAAACTATCATTCATACTCCCATCCTGCCATTTATACCAAGCCATGCCCTCCGGGCCATATATCACAGTTGACGGATTTAGACAATCTGTTTTATCCTTAATACTAACAAAGGCACTATCTGCTCTTTGAAATATTGCACGCGGTACTCTTTGAGGGAGGCCCCATAGTACAGTACTTGTAGGATTATAAGGTGACACCTGGCTATATGCACAACCCGGAAACAAATCATTAGCATTAGTAATTCTATCTACTCTTTGCGTATTGATCAATGCCACATATACGTTTCCGTCAGGTCCTAACTGCATACCGCCGGGCGCAAGCGTATCATGATGAACAATGTTCTTTGAAGCGATTATAGCATTAGTGGTAGCCTGTGTGAGATCGTATTGATAAATATCTTTTCTATTAGGTGCAGTTGCATAAAATCGTCGGCTATCTGATGAAAAATCGCATCCATAAAACCCGGCAGCGCTGCTCATACTGGTATCTATCAACCTTGCGTTAGTGATCCGTCCGGTTCTCGCGTCAAAATTATGCATTGCAACAAAACTGCCATTTATAGCTGCCAGTCCCAATAACCGTCGATCAGGTGATAATTTGATTGACATTGAACTTCCCGGTGGTTTAGGATACGTAGCAACTGAGACAACAGGGCTAAAATTAATACCGGATGAAGCAATTTTATAGGCGTAAAAATTGGAGTTAAGTTTATTGTAGACAATAAGCCAATAACCTTTACACCCTTCTGTAACCGTCATGGCTTCAGAAAAACCACTATCGATATTGATAAACTTTTGACCGGCGACTACATCACCCAAACCGCTGCGTAATGTTGTATCAACGACTGAATATGCGAGCAAGCCATTTGCACCCCCCAATGTAAAAACATAGAATTTTCTGGGATCATGAACAACAGGCACAATGCATGCACCTTGTGTAGTATTACCTGTTGTATCTGCACTAATACCTTTACCATTAGGCATAGGTTTATAGTTCCTGTCATACAGATCTCCCTTATTGAAATAGAAAAGCAAATTTCCTGTACTTGTATGACTTACAGTTGCACTTCCTCCTGAAGTATTGATAACAGGATAAAATTTTATTGGCCCGAAAATATTAGCCGGAGCCGCGCCAGAAGTATTCCCTTGGAATAACAAGCCTGAATTTTGTCCAAAACACCAATGGGTGTTGTTCCGTTGCGCAAGACTGATTAATGACATCAACGACATCACAAGGGGTAAAAAAACTCGCATGATTTTAGTTTTTATAGCATGTACTATCTAGCCTATCAAATCAAACACATAAGTTTCTTTGACCATAAACCATGCCACTTTCCGTCACCTATCTGGTCGGTATGTAATTTTTTTGTGACAATACGGTTTTAATACTGCTTAGAACTTAGTTGGCTAAGTATGCAGCTTCACTTTCTTAAACAGGCTGATTATGAGTATGTGTCATCAAGTTTCTATAATGATTATGGAGCCTGGCATCGAGCGAAATTTTGCATCCTCGCTGCAAACGAAGACGAGAATGGGCGGATGGACTGGTGGAGTAATAACGTTGTTTTGTACTCTTCCATGATATTTATAGATTGCACACAGCTAAAAATCCGAGATCATGAAAAAAATTGTAGCCTTCATGTTGATGATATCCGCAGCCGGTTATTGCTATGCACAGGGAAACGGGCTGGATATGAACTTCGGCCAAAAAGGGAAAGTAGTAACCACTATCCGGTATGGAGCCGGTGAACAGGTAATCTCATTAGCTTGCCAATCGGACGGGAAGATAATAGCTGGCGGTTATTTTGGCTCTGTTACACCGGGTACGCGTTCGGTGATGTTAAGGTATAATACCGATGGAAGTATTGACAGGACTTTTGGAAATAACGGTAATGTACAAACGGCTTACCCCGGTATAGGGATTTCTAAGACGGGTTTAGTAAGTATTCAGAAATTATCGGGTATAGAAAACATCCTGCTGGCAGATTACCGTATGGATTCGAACTATCTTTTTTATATCGTTGCGAACCGGTATAAACCCGACGGCACTAAGGATACCAGCTTTGGTACTGCCGGTGATGCGGTGATACTTCATCATTATCTTTTTAAGATGATAATAGCACCAGACCAAAAGATATTGATGGCCACACTCAATGATACAGCTGCCAAATTTGACGTGATCCGCTGCCTGCAAAACGGACAGATCGATAGCAGCTTTGGCATTACCGGCAATGCATCCAGGCGGCAGGATAGTTTTTCTGCAATCACCCATACAATAGCGTTGCAAAAGGATGGTAAAGTACTTGCAGGCGGGTATGTATATATATGGCCAACGAACCCTGATACACGCATGGCTGTTACGCGCTACACCTCAAATGGAGATGTGGATAGCAGCTTTGGCAAAGATGGCCTGGTACTGCTGACCACAAACCAAAAATATATTGGAGAGGTGACGGGTATAGGACTACAGTCTGATAATAAGATAGTGGTAAGTGCTACGTGCGATAGCGGAACAGGTTCGTTCTTTTACTTAACAAGGCTGCTTACAGATGGAACCACCGATAGTTCTTTTGGTAATGACGGATATATGATCACTACTTTCGGCAGTGCTCAATGCTGGGCGCAGGAGCTATTGGTGCAGGACGATGATAAACTATACATAGCAGGATATGCCAGCCCCGGCGCCGGCAACCAGGCTAATACATTTGCTATAGCCCGATATACTAAAGACGGCATTTTAGACAATACTTTCGGGGTAAATGGGAAAGATACCACTAACGTTGGCCGCCAGTCAGTAGGACAGGCGGCTACCATAACCCCCAACCGTAGTATTGTAGTAGGAGGTTATAGTTCGGACTGGGCTGTAGACCTAACGTACGACTTTACATTGCTACGATACTTATCGGGCCTGGAACTGGGCATCCTGCACCTGGCAGCAGAAAACAAACCTGTGGTGTACCCCAACCCGGTATCAGGCGTTATAAATATTGCCTACGAAACTGAGAAAGAAGAGATATTGACCTTTAAGCTCGTTGATATGAGCGGACGTACGGTGCAGGTATTTGAGCAGGAGCAAAGAAAAAGTGCCGGCAAACATAAAGATGCATTGGTGCTCAATAACAATGTGACATCGGGGCAATATCTATTACAGGTATTAGGAACGCAAGGCAGCTATGGCATTAAACTGCAAGTTGCCCTTTAGTTGGTTGATTGGTTGAAAGACTATGCCGAACTTAAAAAACACTGTGACGGTGCATCCTCATTGCAAACGAGGACGAGAATGGGAAAATTCTCATTTACGATGTAATAATAACCACTTGAATTACATAACAGGTGATGTATATTTATAAACACGTAAACGACTTAAACAACAACATTAACTATGGAATCTCCCTCACTACTTATCTACATCATCGCTGCTGCGATAGCTTTGGTTCTTGGATATTTCCTTACTGGCGTCTATCATAGATTAACAGAAAGAATCAATATACAGCGTGCACAACTATTTCTTCTTTCGCGAATGGCAGAAAAGCAGGGTGTCTCTTCTGAAGAGGTATTACAAGCACTTAATCATGCCAACGGACACGATACGCTGAAAGGAAAGATTTAAATCAAATGAAAAGAAGGATCTTCATTATTGTGCTTTGTCTTCTTGCTGCAACTGCTTTTTCGCAAGAAGAGAACCAAGTCTATAATCCTAATGCGGACGCTAAAAAAGATGTATATGAGGCTATAGCCAAAGCCCGGCAAGAAAAGAAACATGTATTAATACAAATTGGCGGCAACTGGTGCGAATGGTGCCTGGCATTTCACAATTTTATTGAATCTAACACGGTTTTAAAAAGCTATATACATAAAAGCTACGAAGTAGTGTACGTAAACTATAGTAAGGAAAATAAGAATAGTGAATTGATGAAAACCTTGGAATACCCGGATAGATTTGGGTTTCCGGTATTTGTGATATTAGATGACAGCGGGCGACGTATTCATACACAGGATAATAGCTTTCTAATAGATAACCGGGAATATGACCTTGCGAAGGTGATGCTATTTGTTAGTGCCTGGACATATGAAGCGGTTCATCCATCAAATAATAAATAAACCGCTTTATTGATATAAATGTATATTCCAGAATTACTTCCATGCGTTGAAAACGCTATGACGATGCATCCTCGTTGCAAACGAGGACGAGAATATGCTTAATAAGGTTTTGTCAAATGTCAACAAAAAAAGCAAATAAAAAAGTGCTTGGCCTGGCCGCTTTAATACTTATTATCATGGCGGTCTATTCCCTTTATTCCATGAAAGAATTAGATAGGAATGGAATTTATGGCGTTGGTAAAATTGTTAGAATACAAGCTGTGGCACATGGCCGAAGAGTGTACATCGAACATTGGTATAATAATAAACTGCATCGTATAGACGGAATTACTTACGAACACGGGATTGACACTGGTCAATATGTTATAATTAAATTTCTCTCATCCAATCCTGATGAATGCGATTTTTATCCCCGGTATGTTATACCAGACTCATTAAAAACATTGAATGGACGAACCTGGGAAAAAATTCCTCCATACATAACTATGGGTTCAACGGATAAATGATATTGCTATTTATTTGAAGATCATTGCAAATCGGGAGATTTGCATCCTCTAAAACTCATTTACCACCCATCTCTTCCGCAAGGCCAATGAGCAGGCCTTCGATGCCGCGGATGTAGCAGAGCCTGTATATGTTTTCGTACTCCATTACTTCGCCCTCGAGCCGTGCGCCGTATTTGGCGAGCCTTGCCAGGGTATCGTCCAGGTCTTCGACGGTGAACATCATACGCAGGTAGCCAAGGGAGTTGACAGGGGCAGTGCGGTGATCTGCTATAACAGCAGGGGCGATAAACCGTGAAAGCTCTATGCGGCTGTGGCCATCGGGGGTGGCCATCATGGCTATCTCTACACATTGATTGCCCAGCCCGGTGACACGCCCGGCCCACTCGCCCTCTATAGTATCGCGGCCTTCGAGCGTCATGCCGAGTTCAGAAAAAAATGCGATCGCATCATCGATCGATGCTACCACGATGCCAATATTGTGCATGAGGGGCAGTTTATGTTTTGCCATGGTTGTATCTGTTTATACGTTGTTTAAAATAACGCATCCCCAGACGAGGGGATGCGTGTATGCATGTTATTGACGATCTACCGAATAGGACAGCCCTGTAACGCCATTGGTAAATTGTTGCGTGCTCAGCAGGTTTAATTTTACCTTGTCTTTGATGTTTGTAAACAAGGGAATGCCCTGCCCCAGGATGATGGGATTAATAAACAGCCAGTAGCCATCTATTAAGTTTTGCTGCATGAGCGCGTGTGTAGCCGTGGGGCTGCCGAAAAGGAGTATCTCGCTGCCGGGTTGTTGTTTTATTTCGTTGATGTTATCGGCAAGGTTATCACTGATGATAGTAGTATTTGGCAAGGCCTGCCCCTTCATAGAGTGTGACAGCACGATCTTGTGGGCTTTATTGTACCATGCGGAATGTTCAACATCATGCTTGCTGGCATTAGGCTTGCTGCCGGCATCGGGCCAGTAGTTTTCCATCATTTCGTAGGTGACCCGGCCGTATAATGCAGTATCGGTTTCGCCAATGCGCTTGCCTACGTGATCGAAGATCTCCTGGTCGACTTTGATCCAGTTCATTTCTCCGTTGGGCCCCGCTACAAAACCATCGAGCGATATGTGCATGAAGGAAATTATTTTTCTCATTGAATTTGGTTGTTTTAAGTTGTTATAAAATACAAATCTCGGCAACAAATAAGATACAGTTGCGGGGTAAATACGACAATATTGAGGGCAGAATGCGCTAAAAATTGATCTTGGAAAACTTCTGTCCGTCGAAGCGGTTCACTGCATCGCCATTAGATACAAATAGCAGGTCTCCTTTTTTGTCTTTGTAAATTACATTTACTGAGTTTCCGGAGAGTCCGTCTTTAGGTGTATAATTAGTAAGGTTAGTTCCATCATACTTCCAGACACCGGCATCAACAGTTCCCAGCCATAGATTGCCATCGCTATCTTCATTAATGGCAAATACCCGCGCGAGCGAACCTGTTTTGTCGACCAGTTTGTGCCCCCTTAAAAAATCCTCGTTGCCTAAATTCTTTTCCTCCGTTATGTTTCGAAGCGTTTTGCCATCGTAGCGATAAAGCCCGCCACCATTGTTGCCGAACCAAAAAATGCCTTTACTATCCCGGTATATACTACGAACAGCGGGGCCATCGAGGTCTTTACCCGTAATGAATGAAACTGTCTTACCGTCATAAACACCTACACCTTTTTCCTGGGTGCCCAACCAAACCTTACCTGTGCTATCGACCAGTGTACAGTAAACATCATAAGGACGATAGGCATTGTTCAGTTGCGGCTTGTATGTTGCCGGGCTTATGGTGAAGTTTGTAAACGAACGACCATCGTAAAAGCAAATGCCATCACTGTGGTTAAAGAACAGTCCACCCTTTTTGTAAAACAGCTTGCCGAATTTTGCATTCCTGATAGCATCGGTATGATCGGTGAATGCGATGCCATCAAAACTGCAAATACCATCGCGTGTGGCAAACCAAAGGGTTCCGTTCACATCTTCCTGAACACTCCAGACAAAATCACTGCACAAACCATGCTTAGCAGTAATATGCATCATGGTTTTCCCATCGTACCTGTAAACACCCTCGCCATTACTCGCAAACCAATAGTTGCCATTCCTATCCTGGTAGATGCAATCACTATCTTTTCCAATACCTGAAACGGGATCGCCTGTTGCAAATGCAGCAACCGCGGCGAGCTTTGATGTTACCGTTTTTTGATCCTGCCCATTGCAGGAGCTGAATACTATTAAAACGCAGAAAAACAGGATGGTGCTTGATCTCATATACAGGATGTGTACTGAGAAAATTACGTTTTGTTTGTAATCAGTATGATATAGAAATCGTTAATGTTATATTAAACAAGGTGCTAATTAATGATCTCGCCTTTGCTCTGTGCCAGTTTTTCGCGGAACTTCTGCAGGTCTTCGTCTGACAGCCGCACCCACTCTTCTATTTCGCCTACGATCTTTAAAGGATCTTTTGTGCGGTAGGAACGTGTGGGATTGCCCGGGAATTTTTTATCAGTAACATTAGGGTCATTCTCAAAATTACCTGTAGGCTCTACTATATACACACGTTCGCGGCCATTGCCTTTGGCTAATGCGGCAGCAAACCCCGCACCATTGGCCTGCGCTGTGAAATAAATATGGTTCATAATGACATCTGCATGGTAATTGGAAAGGCGACCTGCAGTAAGCAGATCACCTACCTGCAAATCAGCCCGAGTGCCGTGATAAAACGGGCCATTATCGGAAATGTTATCGGTGGCCGATGCTTCCAATTCGTAGTGCTTCTTTGCATTGGCAAGATCGCCAAGCGCTTCGTAGCATTTGGCAATATTGGAATATATAGAAGGGAAAGCACTGTTAACTGTATTATCATTCACTCTTAGTGCATACTGTAATGTTGTTTCGTGCCAGTTTAGTTTGTCGGCCGCATTGCTTTGATGCCTTGCTACATAGTGGGCAGCAGTAAATTTTTCAAAATCGTCTGTAGCTTCATTCCATGCCTGCAGAAACAGGCCGTGTGCTTCTGCATGTTTTCCTTGTTCTTCCATAGCCATACCTTGTAGGCACAGCTTAACAACATTGTTGGCGGGGTTAAATTCCATCGTGAGATTTTTTTCTGTTTACAGCAATTTGTATGCCTGAATAGCATTCAAAAAAAATACTTAATGGTTATGAACATTCGTAGGCTTTATTCTGTTACATAAATAAGTATTGACACACTGACCAAGCTTAACTCTTTTTGTCCCTATCAAAAAAATCAGGCAATTCTCCAATGGCAGTTCTAAGGCATCTCATTATTTCCTCATGAAAATCAGTACCGGAAGCATGAAGCGGATCAATTGACTTTACTAACAATGTTCGCAATGTAAAAAGCTGTTCCCTATTATATTTTTTGGAAGCTTTCACTAATTCGAGTTTCATTAAAGCTTCCTGCTGATGCTGCTTAGGATTGAAAATTTCGTTTATGTGGCTACACTGATGACATACCCCCTCCTGATTTATCAAAGCACATCTATGCTCAAAAATATTGGTCATTGTAGTTCTTGCATCATTCAACAAATGTTTTACCACACCTTCAGTTTTTTCAAGAATAAGGCAAATCTCTTTTACCTGGAAATCGTATACATTCTTTAATATCAATGCAACCTGATTTTCAATGGGTAGAGTTTTTGAAATGCATGTGAAACAATAATCAATATGCTCTTTCATCTCATAGGCCCCTGCGGGTGATGTATCATGGACCATCCAAAAAACCTGCCTGATTTCTTCTGATCCTATTGCAAGGTCTGCTGCCCTGTCCTGCGCATCAACCTGCCATCTTTTCTTTTTCCGCAAATGATCATAGGCAAGATTAGTTGCAATTTTAAAAACCCATGTTTTTAATGCGGAATCGCCATTGAATGTTCCCAACTTGTCAAATGCTTTAATAAATGTATCGTGGGTAATATCATCTACATCATCTCTGTCGGTCAACAAACGATACAAGTAAGACTTCAACTGTTGCTGGAATTCTGCAAACAGGCTTTGAAAAGCATTGATATCGCCACGCCTGGCGGCATTGAGGGTAATTTCGTTTTCCATTCAAATCATAAAACAAATGTATAGTGGCTGTAATCATTCTGACGGGATTACAGCCACCAATATACTTACAATATATTCATCTTGCCGCAATCCACATCAACAATATGACTATTGAATGCAACTCCTGTTTCGGAAGCCAGGAATGCAGCTGTTTCTCCAACATGTTTTAATGTTGGACTTACATTTATAAGATCGAAAGCTTTGTATTGAGCAACCAATTGCTCCACCGGAATACCATATTCTTTTGCAGATTCTTCAATCCAGCCCGATATTCTTTTTGTTTCCATTATAGCACCGGGGCAAATACAAATCACTTTGATCCCATTTCCACCCCATTCGGCAGCCATCACTCTCGTCATACCTTCAACAGCAGCACTGGCAGCTGTAATACCAGCAACATTCGGATACTTTGACCTTGACAGGGCAGCGGTAAGCAGCAAGATAGTACCTTGAGATCCGGACCGGATCATATATTTTGCCGCTACTCTTGATGTAAGAAATTGTGAACCACAAATCTTTTCCATTGGCGCCATAAACTGATCGAAAGTAGCCGTAGTGGTAGGTGGACGCCCTCCCATCTCATCATAATTGGCGCCTATGCCATTGAATATCACATCTAGCCGGTTGTTATCGGCGATCACCTTGTTTAAAAACTCATCAATTTCGTCCTCATTTAATGCATCTACCGCGGCGACTACCGCATTGCCACCAGCATCTTCAATTCTTCGAGCTAATGCCTGTAATTTGTCGGTACTTTTTGCTGCCAAATATACCTTTGCACCATGCATTGCAAATGATTCCGCTACTGCGCCGGCAATATCTCCGGATGCGGCAAATACTACAGCTACTTTGTCTTTTAGATTCTTCATTTTTTAAAATATTTATCTTTTGACGATTGAGCTGCGCAAAACGATCGGAATTTTATAGAAAAAGTAAAAATCAAAAAAATGGCAATGACTAAGCGTTGCTAAAAGTGCTATGTTTGCATACAACTCTTACTTGCTAGGCCAGATATTTTAAACCACTCGATTGAGTGGTTTTTATTTTATTCGCTTCAGCATTTCGGTAACGTATTTTTTATACGTCTTACCAATAGGCAAGGTTACATCTGCAACCTGGAGCTGTGCATCATCGGCTGATGCGATATGTTTTGTATTAACCGTATAAGACTTGTGTATGCGAATAAAAGACATGGGTGGAAGCTGGGCTTCCATTTCGGCCATCGTCATGTGCACCATGTATTTTGTGTTTCTGCAGCAGATCTTTAAATAATTGCCGAGGCTTTCTATATAATATATATCTGACAACAATACGCGCCGGGTAATGCCATCGGCTTTAACGGTAATATATTCCGGTTCGGGTTCGGTAGTATTATCTGCTTTATTCCATCTTACAGCTTTTTCTATGGCCTGTACAAAACGCTCGAAACGGATGGGCTTTTGCAGGTAATCGATAGCATTATACTCGAACCCTCTCAATGCAAAGTCTGAATAGGCAGTTGTAAATATGACCATGGGTTTATGGCTCAACATATCTATGAGGCTAAAGCCATCCACCTCGGGCATATTAATATCAAGCAATATCACATCCACCTTGTTATTTCTAAGAAACTGGAAAGCGTCTACAGCATTGCTAAACATATGGAGCAAGGAAACATACGGTAGCTTACTGATGTAATTCTCCAGTATAAGCCTTGCTCCAGGCTCGTCATCTACTATTATGCAGCTAAGCGTTATTGACATTTTGCAGTTGAAGAATGGCGGTATATTCTTTTTCGTTTCCTGAAATCCTAAGCTCGTACTTATCGGGGTACACCAATGATAACCTTTTCTTTGTATTATCCATACCTATCTGCATAGACGCAGAGCTGTTATTCAATACCGGGTTAGATACTTTTAAACTGAGCATATCATTATCTGCAGCAATATCAATATAAATATCTGACCTGCTTAAAGACGCGGCACCGTACTTAAAAGCGTTTTCGATAAAGTTGAACATGATGAGGGGAACAATATTGAAATCTTTGGCGCTGACAGATTTGGTATAGTAAACCCGGCATCGCTCCCCCAGCCTTTCCCGTTCGAACGCAATATAATGCTCTATAAACTTTAATTCGTCTTGCAACGAAACAGTTGTATGCTTACTGCTATCAAGGATATAGCGCATCAGCTCGCTTAATTTCAGGATGAGCTCTTTACCATCGTTGGTATTATCGAGCAGATGGCTATAAATATTGTTTAATGCATTGAACAGAAAATGCGGGTTTAACTGTTCGTTTAGCTGCTTTAATTCCAATTCTTTTTTCAGGTTTTCTACCTGCAGGAAACGGGTACGTTCCTTAAAATACTTAAAGGCCAGGTAAACGCCCAGCGCGAACCATGAGTACACGAAATCGGCCCAATAAATAAACACCCAGAACAACCAGTTATAATTCCTGAGCTCTTCTATTTGGTAAACAGTTTCACCGGCTGGCCTTGTGTATAACCAAAAAAGATATTGTGTACTCTCCCTCCATACAAACATAGTAACGAAGAATCCAACCAGGTAAAGAGCATACTTTTTAGCGGCAAACAGTTTTTCGTACAGCACCCTGTTATGAAAAACAAAGAACATATAGAACGCAATATGGCCGCCTACATCGGTAACAAGATGAGGTATGCCCATCTGCTCCAGGGCTGCAATATCCTGAAACATATCGGGGCTAACATATAAAAAGCATATAACGAGGTTGCGCAATAAAAAGCTATCAGCTATTCTTTGAATCACATACGTAAGTTAATAAATGCCAAATATTTGACGTGTATGTGACGATAAATCTTTGATGAAAGGCATTCGTCAAAATATGCTGCATTTCAAGGTATTCTTTATAGGGGTTTGGGGGAATTATATGTGTTTTGGGTATAAATAATCATTCAAATCATTAAAGTAATAGCAATGAAAAAAATTCTCTTTACGCAACTGTTTGTCCTTTTAGCAACCATATCGTTCGGACAAATCAATTATCATGATATTAACCCTGATACAACGGTTAATACCTGGAATGCCTTTGTGATACAGCCAACTCCCGGCAGTACTGATATCGTTATCTGGTGGCACCCTTCGCCGGAAGTGGTGATACAAACCCATGGGAATGCAGAAATATTGTTTGAGACCTCATCGGCCCTGCCGGCAAAACTAAATGCGGGCGACAGCATAGCACCCTCCGGGCATTGGATCGCCGGAGATTATGATGCGCTAAGCAGCGGTGGCACCGGTAATTGGGTAACAAATGCAACTGACAAATACATAGGCTTTCGTTTTAAGAACAGTGGCAATACATGGTATTATGGTTGGTTAAAAATGTCGGTAGGGGCAGGAGCCTCTTCATTTACCGTTAAAGAATGGGCATATAACTCAGCCGGCGGTAAAATAAATGCCGGCCAGGTAGGTACTACCGGTATTGGCACCATAACGCAAATGAAACCGTTAAGCATATATCCCAATCCTGCAACAGCGCAAGTGCAACTACAATACCAGGCAGAAGAAAACACTGTTATGACCATTACGAATACTACCGGCAATGTTGTAAAAACAATGGAATTGCCTAAAGGCAACCATAACCCGGTAGTAGAGATCGGCGACTGGGCGGCAGGCATATATTACTTAACCATCAGGGGAACAGAAAGCAATTTCGCCGGCACAATTATCAAACAATAAAACAATACTTGCTTATTTGTAAAACCATCCTTAACAGGATGGTTTTACTTCATACATATACCTCATATTTGCAGTTATGAACGAACGCAAGATCATACTTTTTATAGCGTGCAGCCTGGATGGTTATATTGCAAAGGAAGACGGAGATATATCGTGGCTGGATATAGTTAGCACTCCCGGTGAAGATTATGGATATAGCAATATGATAGAACAGACAGACACCTTCATTTTGGGGCGCAAAACCTATGATAAAGTATTGACGTTTGGCGGAGCATTTCCACACGATGACAGGCAAACGTATGTCATCACCCGTAATTCCAGGCCCTCCGTAAACAATTTGCATTTCTATAGCGCAGGTATAGATAAGCTGGTGGCTGAGCTGCGGACAAAGCCGGGTAAGGATATCCACCTGGATGGCGGGGCTGAACTAATTGCTGCCTTTATGCAGCAAAACCTGGTAGATGAATACATAATTTCCATGATTCCTATACTGCTAAGGCAAGGAATTCGCCTGTTTAAAACAAGTGATAAGCCAGAGATAGAACTAAAACTATTATCATCCACTGCTTATCCATCGGGACTGGTACAGTTACATTATAAAAAAGTGTAGGCATTACTATGCGCTTTCTATTGTTTTACATATATTAGGATACAAAACAATAAAAGATGATCCGCTATTTACTTTTCGCCCTGGCAATTTGCAGTTTATCATCCTGTTATCAGCATAACGATTATACATGCGTATGTAAATCGAACAACCAGATAGTTGAAGAAAAACCTTATCTGAACATTACAGAAAAGAATGCTAAGAAGAAATGCCAGGAATTGAATGATAGCTATCAACCACCCGCAGGTTCTCAATACCTGGTGTACACTAGCTGTTATCTGAACCAGTAGGTTTGGGTGCTCTACTCGTCCTTCGGGTATTATAATGACCTGCTTTCTCTTCGTTGTTATCTTCAGCCTCGTCGAGAGAGTGCGTAGAAAACAGGTCGTTATTCTTTTTGGACAGCTCGGATAATTTGATGTAAAATTGCTTTAGCGTAATTAGCTCTTCTTCCGTTAAGTCTTCAATATTAATAAGCCTGTTGCTGGCGTGTTGCGTAGATGCTATCAGCTCGTTCATCTTAAGATGCAAGGCGACCGTATCTTTATTTTGCGCATGCTGTATCACAAATACCATTAAGAAAGTAACAATAGTAGTACCTGTATTAATGACCAGTTGCCAGGTTTCTGAAAACTTGAAAACAGGTCCTGTCACTGCCCAAAGTATAACAGTAATCAAAGCAAGAATAAATGCCCAGGGACTACCTGTAGCTGTTGTTACCTTATTGGCAAAGCTGTTGAAGTACTTTTTAAAACCCGTAGGCTTTATGGTCTTCACTTTAGGTAATTCGGACTGCATATATACATCGCCGTTAAAACTCATGCCAATGGAACGAAATTTTGATTGATTCCCTATCTGAACAATGAATTGAAAACCTATAGTTTTACCTAAACAGTTTATTTATGCTCTGGAAAGGCAGAAGAGAAAGCGATAATGTAGAAGACCTGCGTGGCAGTGGCGGCAGTGGCGGCAAGGTGATCGGCGGAGGTATCGGTACCATTATCATCGCTATTATTGTGTATTTCCTTGGTGGCGACCCCGGCCAGGTATTGCAGGAAAGTCCTACTATGCCTAAAGCCACCCAGGATGAACCGTACCAGGAAACACAATCAGAAAGCGAAGCGCACCATTTTGTAAGCGTAGTGCTTGCAGAGACCGAAGATGTGTGGACAGATATATTCCGGAAGATGGGTAAAACTTATCAAAAGCCGAAGTTAGCCCTGTTTAATAATCCCGTGGAATCTGCATGCGGTAATGCGGTAGCCAGCATGGGCCCTTTTTACTGCCCTGCAGATGAAAAAGTTTATATAGACTTATCGTTCTATGATGAACTAAAAAACAGGTTTCATGCCCCGGGGGATTTCACCATGGCGTACGTAGTGGCGCATGAAGTAGGACATCATGTACAAAACCTCCTGGGCGTATCAGAGCAAATGCAACAGCTTCGCAGCAGGCTAAGTGAAAAAGAGTATAACCAGTTATCTGTGCGACTGGAATTGCAGGCAGATTTTTATGCCGGCGTATGGGCACACTACACAGAGACAAAAGGAATTGTACAACCGGGGGATATTGATGAGGCACTAAATGCAGCCCAGGCAATTGGCGACGACAGGCTGCAAAAGCAATCGCAGGGATATATTGTACCTGATGCATTTACACATGGCACATCGGCCCAACGGATGAAGTGGTTTAAAAAAGGCTATGAAACAGGCGATATCAGGCAGGGAAATACCTTTGATGCCGAAGACCTTTAATCCTTGTATTCGCCATATATCCACCTGTGGCGGTTGCTGATGGTGGAGAAGCGATAAGCGAGGCCGGCGGCAAAAAAGCCCTCATCCTGCCTATTGCCAATGACACCCATGCCGCAGGATGCATGTATCATAAAATGATGCGCTACATGCGCAAAAACACCCAGATCAATATGGTTATAGAAAACACGGTATTGATAGGTACCGTAGGTTTCTATAAAACTACCCAGCCAGTCGTTGAGCATAAAGGCCGATTGGAAACCATATATACCTTTGGGATCATTACTGACACCATCATAATCTATACCCACATTTGCCAATAATGAAACCTGCCCGGCCGGGTTATACTCTGCCAGTAATGATACACGAGGTGCCACTTTATCTGCCGGGTAATCAGAAGATATGTTGGGGATCTTAGCAAGCGCCTGCAGGCCCAATGCAAAATTGTTTGACGTGGTATTGAAGATATTATACTTTAAACCGACGGCAGCCAGGTTCCAGCCAGATACCCTAGAATCGACACCATTGACCAGGAATTTATCGTTGCGCATACCACCCAGTGCCTGCACATCTAACCTGTGAGAAATACCGAAGTACAGATAGCCTGTTGCCGACTGATATTTATTGTAGGAATCTACAGCATCGTCGCTTTTCTCTGACCAGCCTGTTTCGCCCGTAACACCCAGTTGAAAACAACTTTCACCTACTGTACGCGGTGTAACACTTTGCCCGGGCCGCAAAGCACGTACCTCTTCCGCAAATTGCGCATTAGCAGTATTCACAATAAACGATAACGCAGGCAGAACGATCAAATATGAAATCCGTCTCATAATTCAACCGTAAATGTAAAGCACTAAAAAATAATATGTTGTTAGCCGCTGGTTAAAGAAATGTCTTTTTTGATAATTAAAAAACATTAAAGCCTGCTCGTTGAGCAGGCTTTAATAAATATTAGTTTGTGCCGATCAGGATTGCGTAGCTGTATATACTACATCAACAGTATAAGTACCGGCAGGATACGTGAAACCAGGTGTGGCTTTATACTTTACAGAGAAAGTATTATTGCCGCCTGCTGCGCCATTATTGATCACCTTAGAACCGCTTGTAGACAGGGCTTTATAATTGGTATAGCCGGATGTGAGCGTTCCGCCTGTATGATTAGATGCAATTTTAAATTTCAGAACAGAGTTTGTTTTCATCTTAGGATCGGCAGATGAGCCCATATAAGTAAAATAAGAAGACTGCACCTTTACACGAACAACGAATTTTTTATTTGATTTTATCTGGAAAGTATGCTCATCAGACTCGATCCCATTTGCATAGTCATTTACCGTATTAAATTCCATCGCTACGGTGCTGCTGGTTAACAGGCTCAGTTCGATGGCATCAGACAACTGCAAGTTGGTAGTTTGCGAAGCACCGGCCCCCGCTGCCTGGGCAAAAGCCCCCGTCACCGTAAAGGTGAGCAGGATGGCGATGTAGATGATTCTTTTCATGAGTATGTTTGTTTGGTGATGTAAATATCCGTCACCAGGCGCATGTTTCAGAAAAAACAGGCAGGGTTAACCCTGCATTTGCAACCCGTTAACCAGCGTTTAACAAGCATTAACAGGCTTTTGCCACGCATATAACAATAGTAAAATATATAGCAAGCAGTAAAATCTCTATTTTTATGCTCCAATAATTATCAATGAAAGACTTCAAAAACGCCATTATAGAATGCGTGCCCAATTTCAGCGAAGGGCGCAATATGGATATCATTACGCAAATAACCGACGAAATAGAAAAGGTAGAAGGAGCTAAGCTGCTGGACGTAGACCCCGGTAAGGCTACCAACAGAACCGTAGTAACTATTGTTGGCAACCCGTATGCAGTTGTAGAAGCTGCTTACCAGGCTATAAAAAAGGCTGGCGAGCTGATAGATATGCGCACCCATAAAGGCGAACATCCGCGCATGGGCGCTACCGATGTTTGTCCGCTTATTCCCATCAGCGGAATAACGATGGAAGAAACCGTTGAGTTTGCCAAAATGCTGGGTAAGCGTGTGGGCGAAGAACTGAACATACCTGTTTACCTGTACGAATACGCGGCATCTGCAGACTACAGGAAAAACCTGGCAGATATACGCAGCGGCGAATACGAAGGCTTTGCAGCTAAGATCACTAAACCGGAATGGAAGCCGGATTATGGCACTGCAGCATTCAACGAAAAAAGCGGAGCGACCGTTATTGGCGTTCGCGATTTCCTGATCGCTTATAATGTAAACCTCAATACAACATCTACAAGGCGCGCTAATGCTGTTGCCTTTGATATACGTGAAAAAGGCCGCCAGAAAAAAGATGAGAAAGGAAAGCCTGTAAAAGATGCCAATGGTGAAGCGGTATGGGAGCCGGGACTACTGAAAAGTGTAAAAGGCATAGGCTGGTTTATTGAAGAATATGGTATTGCCCAGATATCTATGAACCTTACCAATATGAATGTAACACCTATGCATATTGCATTTGACACTGCCTGCGAACGAGCAACAGCAAGAGGTATGCGTGTTACAGGCAGTGAGCTGGTGGGGCTGGTACCGCTAAAAGCTATGCTGGATGCAGGTAAGTACTTCCTGGAAAAACAAAAGCGCAGTGTGGGTGTTGGTGATGCAGAACTAATACGCATAGCCATTAAATCTATGGGACTGGATGAGCTATCGCCATTTGACCCGCAGAAAAAGATCATCGAATACCGAATGCAGGATACAAATGTGAAGAAGCTGGTGGACATGACCGTAACTGCTTTTGCAGCAGAAACTGCCAGTGAATCTCCCGCGCCGGGTGGTGGCTCTATTGCCGCTTATTGCGGTGCGTTGAGCGCAGCATTAAGTACCATGGTAGCTAACCTTTCTTCTCATAAAAAAGGCTGGGACGAACGCTGGAAAGAGTTTTCAGACTATGCGGATCGCGGGCAGGCCATGATGAAAGAAATGCTGGCCCTGGTGGATGAAGATACCAATGCCTTTAACCTGATCATGGCGGCATTTGGATTGCCCAAAGGAAACGATGAAGAAAAAGCCGCACGTAAACTGGCTATAGAAGCTGCTACCATAACAGCAATCAAAGTACCTTATCGCACTATGGAGCTTGCGTTCCAGTCTTTCGATCTTGCCAAAGCAATGGCAGAGAAAGGTAATCCTAACAGTGTGAGTGACGCCGGTGTAGCTGCATTATGCGCACGAACAGCGGTAAAGGGAGCTTATCTGAACGTCATCATCAATGCCCAGGACCTTAAAGAGCATCCTGAGGTGAAACCACTTGTAGAAAAAGCGATAGCGATGAGTGAAGCATCAGATGCACGTGAAAAAGAAATAATGGAGATCGTAATAAGTAAGATCAAATAGCTGCTCCATAAAAGATAAAAAAGGCTACCCTGCGAGGTAGCCTTTTTCTTTACAGAAAGATTGACTAAAATCTATAACCAATATTAAAGCTGAAACGGAAGGCGAATTCAGCGCCGGCAATCGATCTATAATTAACATAATTACTCCCCAAACCTAATTCAGCGCCGATAAAGGTATGCTTGCATGCCTGCACCGTCAATGCATTATTGATCATTACACCGGCTTCCGTGCGTTTAGAGAATTG
The DNA here is from genome assembly GCA_018267955.1 of Bacteroidota bacterium. Classification (GTDB taxonomy): domain Bacteria; phylum Bacteroidota; class Bacteroidia; order Chitinophagales; family Chitinophagaceae; genus Polluticoccus. The sequence continues at coordinate 190,374 of JAFDXL010000009.1, read as the reverse complement.
TTTATCGCTTGCCGGAGCCGTGGCATCCAGCTGAGTTTTTTGCTTATCATCAGTAATAGCATCGCAATTGCAGTTAGAAGAGCCAACGCCTACTACAGCGGATGCACCGATCGCATAATTCACCTTGTGATCGTTACCGGCGGGATAAAATTTTACACCGGGGTAAGCCCTGAACATCCTTGTTTTTATAGTTGGGTCGCAAGGATTGCTATTGCCAAAAGAATAAGATACCGGCACAGTAAAGTTCCATTTGCCGGACTTATCAATAGAGCGGTCGTACTGGGCGCCGAAGCCCAATGGCGTGGTTTGAGTTAAAGTAGCTGCCGTAATAGCTATAGCATTCTTAGCTGCATTATGGGTTTGTGCAAACGTATTTGCTGATAACAGCAGCAAAACGGGAACAATTAGGTATCGCATATATTTTCAGGCTTTAGAAAATAACGGTAATGCGCACCTGATATTGTATAAGCCATAATACATGCTCCTGAATTAATAAGATATTAATACTATTGCTTTGCAGCCCACTTATCCATCTTTGCGGTTAGCACATCTAATGGCAGACAGCCATCTTTCAGCACCTCATCATGAAAAGAAGCAATCTTGAATTTAGCTCCCAGCTGCGCTTCATATTTCTTACGCAAAGCGGCTATGTGCAGCTGCCCCATCTTATAGGAAAGTGCCTGCCCCGGTATTGCCATATATCTTTCTATCTCAGCAATAGCCCCTGCTTCATCAATGCTTTCGTGCGCGCACATGTATGCAATAGCTTCTTCTCTTGTCATTCCTTTGGTATGCATACCTACATCTACAACTAAGCGTATAGCACGGTGGATGCCGTCACTCAGATGGCCGAAGTATTGATAGGGGTCTTTATATAATCCCAGTTCTTTACCTAACGATTCACTATATAATGCCCAGCCCTCGCCATAAGCTCCATACCATAGAAACTTGCGAAACTTAGGCAATCCTTCATTTTCCTGCGCCAGGCTTATCTGGTAATGATGTCCGGGAATGGCTTCATGCAGAAAAAGCGTTTGCATCCCTACTGCGTTGTACTTTGTTGCATCAAGGATAGGCACATAAAATACACCCGGACGGCTACCATCTTCTGAACCCGGATTGTATTCTGCACTTGCAGAAGCTGCGCGGAAGGCTTCCGTTTGCCTGATGGTAAATGGTGTTTTAGGTGTGTGGTTAAATAAACGTTTTAGCTGGGGATCTTCTTGCTTTTTAATATTCCAGAAGCTATCCAACACTTCCTGTGGTGTATGGAATGGAAAGAATTTAGGATCGGTAGTGGTGTATTGAAAGAAACTTTTCAAATCGCCTGCGTAACCCGTTTGTTCTTTCACCTTGTTCATTTCTGCTTCGAGGCGGCTTACTTCGGCAAGCCCTATCTGGTATATGCTATCCGGCGATAGGTTTGTTGTTGTCCAGTAGCGGGCGCAATATTCATAATATGCTTTACCATCGGGTAAATCCCCTACCCCTGTGGTTGTCCTGGCCTTCGGCATATATTCGGACTCAAAGAAATCATACAGTTTTTTATAAGTAGGGATGATCTCGTTCGAGATAGCAGCTTCATAGTCTGCCGTCAGTTTTTGCTTGTCCTCCGGTGAGAAGGTCTTAGGCATATCATTAAGCGGGCCATAGAAAATACTTTCTTTCGCATCGTTGACGATCATTGCTTTTAGTTGTGGCAGTATTTTTATTACCAGGGCTTTAGGCAATACCCAACCTTTGGCAATGCCCACCCGCATATTGGCGATAGCCGTATCGCCCCATGCCGGAAAAACAGATACCCTTTTCAGAAAATCTTTATAGTCCTTAACAGTCTTAAAAGGCTGATTGCCCTTACCGGAACCTAATTGAGGCAGATCTAATGTAGGCGACCAAAATTGGTTGATAGGGAGATAATGTGTTGGGAACTTCAAGCCCTCCAGGTTCATATTCATTTCGTAACTGAATAAGGTATAGCTCAATTTCTCCTCTTCATTAAGCCTGGTCGTGTCTACTGCGCCTATGAGATGCAATTGCTTTTGATAAAAACGGCTGAGACTATCGAGGAAACTTTCAGAGATAGTGATAGTCATCCTATCGTTATACCTGTTATCGCCATTAGCGGTAGCCTCCAGCGGAAATAGCTGCATTCTTTCTTCCCAATAATTGTCCAATATCTTTTGAAAAGAACTGCGATTATCAGTTTTTTCCCTGTGATTGCAAGCTGTAATAGTTAATATACAGGCAGCAAATAATATATATTTCTTCATATAAGTGCGCTGGGTACAAAAGAACGAAAAGATAAGGATGTGAAACTAATCTGAAAAGGTTATTTATAGGGGGAATTAAAAAAAAGATGTATCATTTTTCGTTATAGTATAATCACAACAGTTAGCCGCATAAATCTTAATTTTGCGTAACAAATTTTAATCGAAGATGTATCCTACAGAAATAGTGGCCCCAATGAAGGCTGAAGTTACAAGCAATGGTTTTGAAGAAATAAAAACTGCTGCTGATGCAGATAACGCAATGAAGCAATCGGGCACCAGCCTGTTGTTCATTAATTCTGTATGCGGTTGCGCTGCAGGTACTGCCCGTCCGGGTGTGGTGCTGGCTGTAAAAAATGCCACAAAAAAACCTGATCATTTGTATACCAGCTTTGCGGGCTATGATATGGAAGGTGTTGCACAGGCAAGGCATTATTTACTGCCTTACCCGCCATCATCACCGGCTATAGCCCTTTTCAAAGATGGCAAACTGGTTCATATGATAGAACGCCACATGATAGAAGGCCGCCCTGCGCAAATGATCGCGGCTAACCTGATGCAGGCTTTCGAAGAGTATTGCTAATAAATTTTTGATATTGATGAAAAGGTGTGCAAGAGCGCACCTTTTTTTATTATTATCTTGCAGCCCATTAATTATTTGTCTTGACAGAAGGTAAGATCATTATCATTACTGCACCATCGGGTTCCGGCAAAACCACGCTTGTAAAACGTTTGCTTGCCCGGTATCATCATCTTGCATTTTCCATATCTGCCTGCACGCGAAGCCCCAGGCCCGGCGAACAGCATGGTAAAGACTATTATTTCTACAGCGAAGAGGAATTTAAAGACCTGATAAAACAGGATGCTTTTGTAGAATGGGAAATGGTATATACCGGCAAGTATTATGGTACACTTAAAACCGAAGTAGAGCGTATATGGAACCTGGAGAAAGCACCATTGGTAGATATAGATGTACATGGCGCTTTGTCTATACGGCAAAAATACCCGCACAATTCGCTTACTATTTTCATACAAGCGCCATCGCTGGAAGTATTGAAAGAGCGCCTGATGGCGAGAAATACAGAAACACCGGAAACCTTGCAGGAGCGATTGGATAAAGCACGTTATGAATTGACATTTGCACCACAGTTTGACCGTATAGTAGTGAATGACGACCTGGAAATAGCGACGCAGGAACTCATACAAACTGTAGAGGAATTCCTTAACGCATAGGTCGGCAGCTTTTTACTATCTTTGGTTTAATATGGATACATCCCATTTAATACTATATATCATTGGCTGCATTATCCTGATGGGATTCTTTGCAGGTATTGAAATAGCATTCACCTCTGTAAACAAACTGAATATAGAATTGCGCAAGAAGCAAGGCACTATGTCGGGCCGCATCTTGTCTAAATTCATGGAAGACCCCGCCGAATTTATCGGTACCAGCCTGCTGGGTGTAAACATCCTGCTGGTGATCTATGGCTTGCTGATGACCCAATTGGTGAAGCCCTACCTGGATATGCTTCCGCCACCGTTCGACTCTCAGTATGTGCACCTATTAATAGACACCGTACTGGCTACCCTGATCATACTTGTGTTTGCAGAGTTTCTGCCCAAAGCCATATTCCGCAGCAAAGCAGAACAAGTGCTCACCATATTTGCGGTGCCCATGCAGATCAGTTATTACCTGCTTTCGTGGCTAGCAAAAATATTTGTATCGATCTCTGAATTCATCCTGAAATACCTATTCAACGTTCGCATAAAGGAAAACCAAAAAGTATTTAACCGTGTAGATCTTGAAGTATTTGTAAAGCAAAGCCTGCATGGCCACGAAACAGATACGGCGGAAGTAAATACCGAACTTTTTGAAAATGCCCTTTACCTGGTAAATGTAAAGATCAGGAAGTGCATGGTGCCGAGGAATGAAGTGGAAGCCGTGGACATAAATACACCTATTGCAGACGTAAAGAAGAAGTTTATTGATACCAAGCTTTCTAAAATAGTGGTCTATGAAAACAACATAGACAATATAGTAGGCTACCTGCATCACCTGGACCTGAACCGCAGGCCCAAACTGATAAAGGAAGTACTGCACACAATCACTGCCGTGCCTGAAACTATGAGCGCTGTTGACCTGATGAACAGGTTTACCAAGGAACGCAAGAGCATAGCATGGGTGATAGATGAATTTGGCGGCACTGCTGGCATTGTTACCATGGAAGATGTACTGGAGCAGATATTCGGCGAGATCAATGATGAATATGATGAGCAGGAGCATGTGGAGAAGCAGATCTCTGAAAATGAATACATTTTCTCAGGCCGTCTGGAACTGGAATACCTGAATAACAAATACGATTTTAATTTCCCTACAGATGAGTCTGAAACATTATCGGGCTTTATCATCAACAACCACGAAACCATACCAAAACACAAAGACCGCATCATTATCAACCGTTACGAATTTGACATACTGCTGGTTAGTGACACCCGCATTGAAACGGTGAAAATGAAAATTTTAAAGTAAATTTAAACTACAAAATATTAACAGCCATGGCAGTGAAACGCCCGTTCAACCTAAGTCAGTGGATAGAAGAGAACCGTCATTTATTAAAGCCCCCTGTTGGCAATCAGCAATTATACAAAGATGCAGGAGATTTTATAGTAATGATAGTTGGCGGGCCTAATAGCCGTAAGGATTTTCACTATAACGAAAGTGAAGAACTCTTTTATCAATTGCAGGGCGATATTGTGGTACGCATACAGGAAGAGGGGAAGATTGTGGATATACCAATAAAGGAAGGAGAGATGTTTATGCTGCCGGGTAAAGTACCCCACTCTCCACAGCGTGGTGAAAATACCGTAGGACTGGTAATTGAGAAAAAAAGGGAACATTCAGAAAAAGACGCTTTTATGTGGTTTTGCGAAAACTGTCACGAAAAACTGTATGAAGAATATCTTGACCTGACAGATATAGTATCACAACTTCCTCCGCTGATGGAACGCTTTTATTCGGACGTGGAAAAACGCACCTGTAAAAAATGCGGTACTGTCATGGAACCACCCGCACCTAAAAAATAGCGGTGGATAAACAAGCCCAGCTATTTTAATAATCAGGGTAAACAATTACTTTTGCGCACAACACAAAAAAGCAACATGTCACACGAAGAACATACACACGATTCTCACTCAGCACCTAAAAAAGCGCCCTTAAGCGCGGCATTTTGGTTTACATTACTGCTTGCCTGCCTGTTTATTGCAGCAGTTAACTTTGTAAATGTAATGAGTGAAGAGCATGAAGGTGCTGAACATGCGGAAACACATGAAATGATGGGCGCTAAAGAAGTATCTCACGAAGAGGCAACAGCACCAAAAGAAGAAGCGCCAGCGTCAGCAGCAACTGTTGCAGATACCGCAAGCCGCAAAGCAGAATAATCGCTTTGTTTTTATCATGTTTGCATGAATAATAATGATATTATAGCCATTACAGGTGCTGCCGGTTTTATCGGCAGCTACCTGGTTGGATACTTAAACAGCAAGGGCTACAACCACCTCATACTTGTAGACGATTTCTCCCACCCTGCCAAGCAGCCAAACCTAGAAGGCAAAAAGTTCCTGGAACAAATAGATCGTAACGAATTTATAGATTGGTGCAATCGTAAGCCAGGATATATACAATATATGTTTCATCTTGGCGCCAGGACCGATACCACTGAGATGGATTATGCAGTGCATGTAAAATGGAACCTGGATTATTCCAAAGCTATCTGGGCGGTATGTACGCAGCAGCAAATACCATTGGTATACGCATCGTCGGCTGCAACGTATGGCAACGGAGAGCTGGGCTATAAAGACGACCATAAGATAGTTTCTCAATTGAAACCACTGAACCCTTATGGTGTATCAAAAAATGAATTTGACATCTGGGCTTTGGCACAAGATACCATGCCACCATTTTGGGCAGGTGTAAAGTTCTTTAATGTATATGGACCTAATGAATATCACAAGGGCCGTATGGCATCGGTTATCTTCCACGCATACAACCAGATAAAGGAAACAGGCGCTGTAAAATTGTTCAGATCGCACAACCCGAACTATAGGGATGGCGAACAGCTGCGTGATTTTATATACGTACAAGATGTATTGTCTATCTGCACCTGGCTGATGCAGCAACAACCTGAAAATGGGTTGTACAATTGCGGCACAGGGCGTGCAAGGACATTCAAAGACCTGGCAACGGCTGTGTTTAACTCGCTGGGCTTGCCTGCTAATATCATTTTCGTCGACACCCCTGCAGACATCAGGGACAAGTACCAATATTTTACCGAGGCTGATATGCACAAACTAAAAGCTGCCGGTTATAGCAACGATTTCCATTCCCTGGAAGATGGTATAAAAGATTATGTTGCCAACTATCTTGCTACACATTCTTATTATTAGTTGCGGCTTATTGCAGCATCCCTGATATTTTTAGAATACCCATAAAAAATTAAGAGCTACCTGTTAGGTAGCTCTTAATAATTATAAAACATCTAAACTTCACTTTTATCGCAGCAAGGTGATGTTGCCATCGTAGCTTTCATTGGTATCATTACCGAATGAAACCTTGATCACGTATATATATACACCTTCCGGCTGATCTGTACCGTTGAATTTACCATCCCAACCGCGTCCTTCGAGCGTATTTGTTTCAAATACTTTTTGACCCCAGCGATTGTAAATAGTCATATCGAACTTGCTAACATTGCGGGACAGGAACTGCCTTGGCAGGAAGTAATCGTTATACCCGTCGTTATTAGGCGTAAATACATTAGGGATATCAATGTAGCAGTTTTTCTTCACCACAATACTATCGGCAGCAGTACAACCATTATTATCTACCGTTACAGAATAAGTACCGGGATGGTGAACCATGATATTTGCTGTGGTATCCTTGGTTTCTGTATTCCACCTCCAATGATAGTTTGGATTAGATATTGGGCTATTGATGAGATCACCTATAGATATCGGCTGGCCTCCCGGGCAAATAGCGGTGTCAGGACCCAGATCGACAGTAGGATATGCATTCACATAGATATTCTGATGATAAGTAGTATCATGACATACCCTATAGTGTGCATTCAACTGAACATCATAAATACCCGGCTTATCGAAAGCATGCTGAATGCTGAACTGATCCTGTATAGTATGGCCATCACCGAAATCCCAAAGAGCATAGGTACCGCCGATTGTAGAATAGTCACCTTCAAATTTTATCGTTTCGCCGGCACATATTACCGTATCAGAGAAGAAGCTCGCAGAACCTAAAGAGTCAACAGCAATGATTTTATATGCGGTATCATGACATCCGAGGTAATCGGTAACAATCAGCCTAACGTTATAATCACCATAATAGGTATAGCCATGCTTCGGTTCAAATTGATTGCTCGTGTAACCATCTTTAAAATCCCAGTCGAACGGTGTGGCAACCCCAGGCGTTACTGTAGATTGATTTGTAAAATAGATGGTATCTCCCTGGCAAATACTATCATCGCTGATCGCAAATTTGGCCTCGAGCGGGTGGTTGATTGAAAATGGTTTTGTGATACTATCCACACAACGTGCATTGTTAACGATCAACCTTACACGATAACTACCCTGCTGGCTGTAAATATGCAAAGGATTGGTTGTTGTATCTGTCTTGGAATCACCAAAATCCCAATGCCACTGAGTGTTGCCTAAAGAAAGATCGTGAAACTGTACGCTATCTTCTTTGCAACCTGGCATCAGATCGAACGAGAAATTAGCTACCACTAAAGAATTCAAACTGATATAAGCCGAACCTGTATCTGAAGGGCAGCCTAAAAGCGAAAGGGAAACAGCTTTATATATGCCTGCATTGACTATCTGTATGCTAGGAATCGCATAAAAGTTAAACGGACTTATAGTACATGGGTGCGCGTTGCCGAAGTTATCAAAGATAATATTGGCAACGTTCGGGCTTGTAAGCAAGTAAACAGTATCAGCTTCGCCGGCACATTTAGGGCCATATTGCTTAACCGTCGGTTTGTTAGGTGTCAGGTCAACGCTTATATCTTTACTGGACGTATAAGTACAAACACCGCGGGTGGCTACGCAGGTATAGGTACCGTTAGAGCCCGGAAGCTGCAGATTGGGAACGATAGGATCCGGAACTGTTGTTTGAGCAATAGGCATCGGGATGCTGGCAGTCGTTGTCCAGCTAAAGGTAGTATTGGGAAAGTTAGGAACGTGCAGGTTCAAATTATGTTTTGTACAAAACGGAGAATCAGCCGTTACTACGAATGGCTGCAAACAACTATCTAATGCGGCATAGGCAGACCATACAACCCCGCCGGAACTGGTATTTAAGCGGTCATGTATCAATTCTATAGAACTAATAGTACCGGGTGCCGAAGCATAGGTTAAGGTAACACCATTATTACCTGCACCCAGTGTGCTGGTAAGCTTGCCGCCCAAAGCTATATAAGAGCTTGTAGGAGCAGGTGTGGTACATCCCGGCAAATAGCTTGATAACATACCGGGTGTAATAGGTGTCAAAGTACCATTAACACGCATATACAGTGTATCATCTGCCTGAAAGTCAGCAATCTCAAATTTCACATGCGTTGCCGCAGGTGAAAAGCTATAATGGTACCCACCTGTGTGAGATGCATCGTAGGCTACGAAATAAGGCCCTGTTCCGCAATATGGTGTTGTACTACCGGGATTGCCAACAGGAGTTATGGTAACAGATATAGGTATATTATTTGTTATAGTATTATACACCTGGGTACCCGATGTATGGGTAAAAGCCGGTGTATAATCCTGTGCAAACGCATTAATACCTAAGAAACCCAGAAAGGTTAGTAATAAAAGTTTTCGCATTTAGCAAACGTTTAAAAAAAATACAATGTTTGATTGGGGTGATTCAATCCTACATTTCTATTATAAGCTACTAATATAAAGACAAAATCTTAATTTTTTTAGTTGGGTAAATAATAATTTTTTTTCTCTAAACCCTCATCAGAATAGCAATTATCTTCGCGAAATGAAATACCTGATCGTTGGTTTGGGCAATATTGGCGCAGAATATGATATGACGAGGCATAATATAGGATTTGAAGTGGCAGATGCATTTGTGATAAAACATGGTGGCAATTATGAGCTGGACAGGCATGCATTTGTGGCAAATGTTAAAATTAAGGGCAAGCAATTTGTGGTGATCAAACCAACTACCTATATGAACCTGAGCGGCAAGGCAGTGAAGTATTGGATGGATAAAGAAAAAATATCATTAGAAAATATATTAGTGATAGTTGATGAGCTGGCATTACCCATAGAAGCTCTGCGGCTGCGTGGCGCAGGTAGTGCTGCAGGCCATAACGGGTTGAAAAACATAGAATTATTACTACAGACCGACCAATATGCCCGATTGAGGTTTGGTATAGGTAATAATTTTGCCAAAGGCAGGCAGGCAGACTTTGTGCTGAGCCGATGGAAGCAAGACGAATTACCCATCATAAAAGATAAAATACTACGCTGCATCGATATTATAGAAAGCTTTGCCTTCCAGGGTATAGCCAAGACGATGAGCTTGTATAATCGTTAAATGATGGCTTATCTGGCAAAGGACAAGCCATCATTTTGATTTTTAAATCTGATTTATCCACACTTCAGTTCCTGGAACGCCTCCAAATCCACAAGTCAAACAGTAATAAATTGATATATTTAGAATACCCGTTGTATTAGTACAATCCATATCTAAGCAAGGACTAGGCCCAAGATTATGAACGCAGTCATACCCTGCACCTTCATTTCCGGGTATTGAAAGCGAGGACGCACAATAGTTATTATCTTGCAATATATGTGTAACCCCAGCCCCATTAAAATCTTTAAACGAAACTCCGACAATTATCAAATTTGAACAAGTAGGATTTTTCGAAGCACCTGATAAAGCAGTCCAGTTTGTAGAAGGACCAGTTAAGTTAATATTTATGGCACTGCCATTGGGCGCACTAATTGGGAAAGGTGCGCTTCCACTCCACACATATAACGTGCTGCAATCATCCTCACAAACTGCCCATACCTTATCAAATTGAACAATTTTTAGTGTTGTGCATGGCCAACCCGGAGGAAATGTGTATGGCAATGATTGCATTGCTGTAGCATCTAAAAAGAAACTTGCGTTTACTGTTAAGGCTTTTGCTGAATGTGCTACAGCTACGATCAGCATTGCTAAAAAAAACTTTTTCATTTTGATAAAAATTTAAGGTTAAACAATACACTAATGTATATTTTTTTATTTAAAAAAGTATACATGTGAATAATTAAATATACACATTTGCTTTTATGAAAGCTTTGCCTGTTGTAACCACCCTTTTATTGTCGTAGGCACACCTGCTATCTTTGAATTGCCCACCCTTACTTCGTGATGTAAGATCTTTTTACATAACAAAGTTTTTGGTATGGAATATTTCCTTTATTTTAGCGCATCATTTCTTCAATCTTATGGTGTTTTAACATACCGCCTGACGCGTTCGGGCGATGATTCTCAGCCCGATTTACCGGCATATATAACGCCGGAAATCATTCTATTTACTTAAATCAATAATCTGAAAATTAATCTGTTATGCAATCACGTGCATCATCACGTACTATATATTTATTACAACTGTTTAAACAGGCAGTAACCGGCGGCGAACAGGATTTTACCACCGGTAGCATCAAAAAAGCCATTTTCCTGCTATCGGTGCCTATGATCCTGGAGATGGCGATGGAATCTTTATTTGCCGTAGTGGATGTTTTCTTTGTTGGCAAGCTGGGCGTAAATGCAGTTGCAACTGTAGGGCTTACGGAATCTATGCTGACCCTGCTCTACTCTATAGCCATGGGGCTGAGTATGGGAGCCACAGCTATAGTAGCGCGCCGCGTGGGTGAAAAAGATACTGACGGAGCGGCACACGCCGGCCTGCAGGCACTATACATTGGCGCGTTTTTTAGCCTGCTGGTATCCATAACAGGCATCTTATATGCAAAAAACCTACTGATAATTATGGGCGCTGCCTCAGAAGTGGCTAATGAAAACTACCATTACACCCAGTTGCTAATGGGCAGCAATATGGTTATTGTGATGCTTTTCCTGATCAATGGTATCTTTCGCGGAGCGGGTGATGCGTCTATAGCCATGCGTTCTCTATGGATCGCCAATACGCTGAACATCATACTATGCCCTACCCTGATAAACGGATTAGGGCCAATACCTGCTATGGGGCTGACTGGCGCTGCGCTAGCTACCACCATAGGCAGGGGCATTGGCGTGTGCTATCAGCTGTATCACTTGTTTGGTGGTACGGGCATTATCAAATTTCACCGCAAGCACGTACGGTTAGATATACCTGTTATTACCAATGTTATTAAGATAGCATCCGGCGCTACGGCCCAGTTCTTAATAAGTTCTGCCAGCTGGATATTCCTGGTCAGGATATTATCAGGTTTCGGCAGCGATGCACTGGCAGGATATACCATTGGCATACGTGTGATCATATTTACCATACTACCTGCATGGGGTATGGCCAATGCGGCTGCAACATTGGTAGGGCAAAATCTTGGGGCTAATCAACCAGACCGTGCCGAGCAATCTGTGTGGAAGACAGCCAGATACAATATGCTATTTCTTGTATCGGTGGCGGTAATATTCTTTACATGCGCAGAACCCATCATCCACTTGTTTACCCAGGATGAGGCCGTTGTAAGCTATGGCGTAGCCTGCCTGCGTTTTGTAAGCCTTGGATATGCCTTCTATGGCTATGGCATGGTGGTATCTCAATCTTTCAACGGCGCCGGTGATACTAAAACACCTACAATAATAAATCTCTTAGGTTTTTGGGCCTTCCAGATACCGATAGCTTATGTGATGGCTAAGGTATTGAACATGGGGCCAACGGGCGTATTCCTTGCCATATCCATTGCTGAAAGCCTGATGGCAATAGCCGCTATTCTTTTATTTAGAAGAGGTAAGTGGAAGTTGGTGAAGGTGTAATTAGTTCAGCTTTGTCAAAAAGATCGTATCGCCGGGTTGCGGCTCGGTGATGCGTCTTGTATCGTAATCAGGCTTGCTGATGGTAAGTTTCAGCGTAGGGCATTTAGCAATACCACTTACGGAAAAGCTGGCTTCAAAACTACCGGTGGAGTCTGTATAGATTGTTTTCTCCTCCGTTTGGTTGCCACCTGTTGCCGCGACGCTATACACCATTACATTGGGTATGCCTTCATGCGTTTTACTATCTGCAACTATATTCTTTGTGTATTTGCTGCAGTCGCAACTGCAAAGACCGGCGAAAAGGATCAACAACAGGCTTAGCTTCCTCATGTATATCAAAGATAAGTGAACGTATTAAAAACAAAAAGCCCATAGCAAATGCTATGGGCTTTTATATTTATCCAGGAAAATTAATCGGCCTGGTGGAATGGATACCTGTAATCTGTAACAGGTACATATGTTTCTTTAATAGTCCTTGCGCTCAGCCAGCGGTACAGGTTTAGCAGAGAACCTGCTTTATCATTGGTACCGGAAGCACGGGCACCACCAAATGGCTGCTGACCCACTACCGCACCGGTTGGCTTATCATTGATATAGAAGTTACCTGCCGCGTTTACCAGTTTGCGGGTCATGTATTCAATAGCTTCCCTATCCTGCGCAAAAATGGCACCAGTAAGGGCATAGCCGCTGGTATGATCTACAGTATCCAGTATATCCATCCATTTGTCAGCCTCGTAGGTATAGATGGTCAGCACTGGGCCGAAGATCTCTTCACATAAAGTAACATAGTCTGTTGCATGTGCTTCTATCACTGTTGGTTCTATAAACCAGCCTTTAGATTTATCATAATTACCACCATGCAGTATAGACGCCTTGCCATTGCTGTTCTTTACACCATCAATGTATTTGGTGATGCTGTTAAATGCTTTTTGATCTATTACCGCGTTGATGAAGTTGGTAAAATCATCCACAGGGCCCATTTTCATGGTTTTCAGTTCGGCCACCAGTTTTGTTTTGATCGCATCAGCGATATTGCTTGGCAAATATGCCCTGCTTGCAGCAGAACATTTTTGGCCCTGGTATTCGAATGCACCACGCGCGAGGTTAGCAGCTACCGCATCTACATCTGCAGACGGGTGCACCATCACGAAGTCTTTACCACCTGTTTCTCCAACTATGCGCGGGTATGATTTGTATTTGGCAATGTTAGTACCTATGTTCTTCCACATGGTTTGGAATACACCTGTAGATCCTGTAAAGTGCACACCTGCAAAATCAGGATGTTCAAAACACACATCACCTATCACAGGACCGGGAGGATATACCAGGTTGATAACACCCGCAGGTAAACCTGCTTCTATCAGGATCTCCATAAATACGCTGGCGCTGTAAATCTGCGTATTGGCAGGCTTCCATACTACCACATTACCGCACATCGCAGGCGCAGTAGGCAGGTTGCCACCGATGGCAGTAAAGTTGAACGGTGTAACAGCCAGCACGAAACCTTCCAGCGGGCGATACTCCATACGATTATGGAATGCCGGCGTAGAGATAGGCTGCTCGTTATATATTTTACTTAGGAAGTGTACATTAAAACGAAGGAAATCAATCAATTCGCATGCGCTGTCTATCTCTGCCTGGAAAGCATTTTTGCTTTGTCCCAGCATAGTAGCCGCATTCATCCGGAAACGGTATTTGGTAGCCAGCAATTCAGCTGCCTTCAGGAAGATGCCAGCGCGATGTTCCCATGGCATTGCAGCCCAGCTTTCTCTTGCGGCTAACGCAGCATTGATCGCTTGCTTCACATGTTCTGCAGTGCCTGCATGATAATGACCCAGCAAGTGGCCTGTTTCATGTGGCGGACGTATCTCCTGCTTATCACCCGACCTTACCTCTTTACCATTAATATACATAGGTATATCGCGGGTGGAAGATTTCATTTCTGCTAAAGCCTTTTGCAAGGCGATACGCTCTGCGCTTTTAGGCGCGTAGCCTAATACCGGTTCATTCTTAGGTTGGTCGTAGTGAAAATACGCGTTATGCATAAAACTATTTTAGAATTGGATGCGCAAAGTTAGCTAATAATATATATCCGGCAGAATCTTGTACCGATAAGATAGAAGGCGCCTATCCAGACATAAGCAATAGTCTATAATTATGATTTCCTATATCTACTCTGATATTAGGCTTTAGTATTTTACCTTGCAGCCTTATGTGGCAAACGCTGTTTCGCAGAAAAACACTTACACAAATAGAGAAAGACATTGCCGAGGGTGCATCTGATGCAGCCCATGCATCGGGCATGAACAAGGTACTGGGTGTTCGCGACCTTACCTTTATGGGCATCGCGGCTATAGTTGGGGCCGGGATATTCAGCACCATTGGCAAGGCCAGCCATGATGGCGGCCCGGGTATCATTTTCCTGTTCCTTTTTGTATCCGTGGCTTGCGGGTTTGCAGCGGTATGCTATGCAGAGTTTGCCAGCATGGTACCGGTTTCGGGCAGCGCGTATACTTATAGTTATGTAGCATTCGGCGAGATCATTGCATGGATCATAGGCTGGGACTTATTAATGGAATATGCCATTGGTAATATTGCCGTAGCCATATCATGGAGCGATTACTTCACTACCCTGCTGGATGGTTTTGGCATCCATATACCGGAATACCTGACGATGGACTACTGGACGGCCAAAGATGGGCTGAGTGATGCCGCTAAAATAGCGTGGAATAATGCCCCGTCCATTGGCAGCATTAAATTGATATGTGACCTGCCGGCATTTCTTATTACCATTATTATTACATGGATCATATATGTAGGTATTAAAGAAAGCAAACGCACTACCAATGCTATGGTGATCTTAAAAATGGCTGTGATTTTGCTGGTAATTGTGGCCGGTGCATTTTATGTGAAGCCGGGCAACTGGGTTCCTTTTGTGCCCAATGGTATGTCGGGCATATTGAGCGGCACAGCAGCAGTATTCTTTTCCTATATAGGTTTTGATGCCATCTCTACCACTGCAGAAGAGTGCCGCAACCCGCAAAAGGATTTGCCAAGAGCCATGTTTAACTCTCTTGTGATCTGTACCATTATTTATGTTGCCATAGCGCTGGTATTAACCGGTATGACCAGCTATGTACACCTGGACGTAGGCGATCCGCTGGCTTATGTTTTTAAAGCAAATGGCCTGGACGGGCTTGCAGGCATCATTGCAGTGAGTGCCGTTATAGCAACTGCGAGTGTGCTGCTGGTCTTCCAACTAGGGCAACCACGCATCTGGATGAGCATGAGCAGGGATGGCCTGCTGCCGCCGATCTTTTCGAGGATACACCCGAAATATAAAACACCCTCTTTCTCTACCATCCTTACCGGCTGTGTAGTGGGGATACCTGCATTATTCCTCAACCTTACTGTAGTAGTAGATCTATGTAGTGTAGGTACCTTGTTTGCCTTTGTATTGGTTTGCGGCGGTATCATACGCCTGCAGCAGCAACGCAAAAAAGCAATAGCCAATGGTGAGCTTGTAGCGGAGATACCTAAAAGCAAATTCCAGACGCCCTATATCAACGGCAAATGGATAGTGCCTGCATTATTGATCATTTGCATTGCCGTATGGCTTAAAAGCACACCGGATGCCTTGTCATCTTTCTGGAATAACGATGACCAGGGCTGGCAAGGACTCCGTGAAAAAATACCGTATATCGCCTTCGGCATTGTATTCTTCGTTACTGCAATACTCTCCTTCATCCGCAGCTATTCTTTAATACCGGTACTCGGCTTTTTGTGCTGCACCTACCTGCTTTGCGAGAGCGGCACCAGTAACTGGGAACGTTTCCTGATATGGCTGGTAATAGGGCTGGTTGTTTACTTTCTCTACGGCCGTAAAAAGAGCCGGCTGGCGACCTGATGTTAGCCACCTGTTAAAGCCAGCTGAAAGCCAAAAACTTAACATTAAATAATTGTTAAGTAATCGTAACTTAGTATAGAACGCTTTGATAAGTGAAAGCATGGAGCTTCATATTATCCATTGTGGTTATACTAACCATTCATCCGCAGAGTCTATACAGCAGGGAAAATAATTCATTTACGCTTATTGATTTTTACGGCGACACTGCTTTATTACCAATAGGTAAATCACTGGTAATCAAATTTGATGAGCCTGTTACCAGAGAAGCAGTTCAGCAATTTTATGATAAGGCAAATACCGCCGCATACCAACCCGTAATAGATTCTTTACTGGCTTTCAGGGAACGAAATCAACTAAATGACTGGTTTTATTATCAATTGATACGAAAAACTGCGCAATCCATCAGTCCCAAAGAAGATAACTACCCCCTTTATACTTTATACAAATGGTTTTTCCTTGCTAAATCGGGGTACGATGCCAACCTGGCCATAAGCGACGGGCAATTGATATTTTATGTAAGAAGTGAGGATAGTATCTATGACATCCCCTACTACACCCGGGATGGCAAACATTATGTATGCCTGAATATGCACGACTATGCCAATAAGAGTTTTGATTTTGAAAAAGATGGAATTTATCCTACCGACATCAAGATACCGGAAGGTGAACAATCCTTCTCGTACAAGGTAACGCGGATTCCTAGCTTTTCGCCCACCTACTATGCCGAAAAAGACATCCAGTTTAAATTTGGGCATAAAGCTTACCAGTTTAAGGTAAAAGTCAACAAACAGATCAATACCATATTTGCCAACTACCCGGTCACAGATATTGAATCTTATTTCAACATCCCGCTGAGTGATGAAACCTATAATTCGCTGATCCCGGAGTTAAAGAAAAATGTAAGTAAAATGGATCAGCAAACAGGTGTGGATTACCTGATGGAATTTACGCGTAACGCCTTTTTGTACAAAGACGATAAGGAAAACTTTGGTAAGGAAAAACGCATGTCGCCGGAGCAAACGCTCCTGTATCAATACAGTGATTGTGATGACCGTGCAGCCTTCTTCTTTTACCTGGTAAAGGAAATATATAACCTGCCGATGGTGGCGTTACTATATCCCACCCATTTAACAATCGCTGTGAAATTTGATAATCCTCCCGCAAAAAGCTTTACCTACAAGGGTAACCAGTACGCCATCTGCGAGCCTACTTCTCCATTATTGTCCATCGGAGAAACGAACCCGGAATTAAATACTACTCCTTACCGGGTAGCATATGAATATAACCCCGGCAGATAAATAACTACTCATCATCAACCCCTCTTGTAAATAACAAAGCAGCCCTACAGAGGCTGCTTTGCATTATATATTTTTTTAAGGCTGTTACTTATAGTTGAGTAGCTGTATAGACTACATCGGTAGTATAAGTACCTGCAGGATAGCTGAAGCCGGGTGTTGCCTGGTATTTTACAGAGAATGTCTGGTTACCGCCCCTGCTGCCATTGCTGATCAGGTTTTGGTTGCTTGCTGTTACATCTGCATATGCAGTAGATGAGAACGGTGATGCGATAGTACCGCCTGTACCGTTAGCAGATACCATTACATCCAGTACAGATGCTACAGGCATGATCGGTGCAGGTGAAGTGGTACCGGTATAAGAGAAGTTTGTTGAATTAGCTTTGATCGCTACAGTGAAATTCTTGTTAGAACGTACTTTCAGTTCCTGTGCAGCAGAAGTTACACCGTTTGCATAATCGTTCACCGTATTAAAGGCCAGGTTTACGGCAGCACCAGTTGCGCTGGAAGAACCGGTAAAAGTGATCTCGATAGCGTTTGACAGGTTCAGGTTTACAGTTTGTGTAGCTGTAGAAGAAACTTGTGCGTTAGCTGCGTAAGTTGAAGTAAGGATAGCTGCGATTGCGATGATCTTTTTCATTTGGTTTGTTGTTTGTTGTGTGGTTATGGTTTGTTGTTATTGTTTGTGTTGTTTGTTCGTTTGATGATGCAAATATGGGGGCAACAGGTGTGCACATGCAAAAAATGCAGCCTTGTTAACGCCGTTTTTGCAACCTGTTAACCGGTGATTAACAAACTAAAACCTGCTAAAAAGAAATGAAATGCGCGCCCTATAAGGATTCCAGCTTGCCGTCCTTGTATTGGGCCCAGTCTATATCCCGCCCAAAAGTTCCCCTAAGCCTTTTGAAAAAAGACTCTTGCTGTGTAATAGGCAGAAAACTGGTATCCTGTACCAATGCCGGCCTGGCATTAATATGCGGATTGAGATGGTTATAAACCGCAAGGGTATCTGTAATAAATGGCAGGCGGTATATAGGAGTACCGAACCTGCGCTTTAGAAAGCCTTTTAGTAAAAAGGTTTGAAATGGATCTGATGCAAGCGCTATAGATTTGAATCCCAGCTTTTTAGCCACAATGTACGAATAATACACATTTTCTGTGCTATGCCGGGCATTAGTATCGTAAAAGATGTGTTCTTTAGGAATACCCAGCTTCTGCCCGTACAGCCCCATTACTATAGCCTCTTTATAAGGCGTATAAACGGCATCGCCCGAATAGATAACGTTCTTTGCCAACCCGTTTTTATACAATATCCAGGACCAGATGACACGGGCCTTCATTACAGAATCCCAGCTATGTCCATGATAAGGGATACCCGGAACAATAATAGCATCGAAAGACATATTATTGGCTACCGCAGTATTGTACAGCCTTTGCGGGCCTCTACGGGGAGTGATACAGGAAGCCAATTGTAGTAACAATGATGATAGCATCGTTATGGTTAGTATAAAAACAAGTTTACGTTTCAATTCGTTATTTTTTTATTCCACAACAGTTATCGGCATGGATTGTTTAATACCCCATAAAAACATGCCAAAAATATCTAATCTTAGCTATACTCCTTCACTATGTTTTTCAGCTCGTTCAGTTTTAATAAAGCTTCTACCGGCGTTAAGGTATTGATCTCTGTTGCCACGAGTATCTCCTGTACTCTCCGTAGATCTTCGGTGACACCATCAAAAATATTGAGCTGAAATTGAGGTAGTTGTTTGATATCCTTTACTTTCTTCGCAGCACTCCCCGACTCTCCGTGTTTTTCTTCCAGTAATGCCAGTATCTCATCAGCACGACTCAATAACGCCGCTGGCATACCTGCCATGCGTGCTACTTGTATACCGAAGCTATGCCTGCTACCACCGGGTGCCAGTTTGCGAAGGAAAATAACTTTGTTGCCCGTTTCTTTATGTGTTATGTGGTAATTCTTTACCCTCGGCAGCTGATGTTCCAGTTCATTTAGCTCATGATAGTGCGTGGCAAATAAAGTCTTGGGCTTTGCAGCCGTATTATGCAGGTATTCAACAATAGACCAGGCAATGGATATACCATCGTATGTACTGGTACCGCGCCCTATTTCATCTAATAATACAAGGCTTCTATCGCTGATATTATTGATGATGCTGGCAGTTTCATTCATTTCTACCATGAAGGTACTTTCGCCGCCGCTTAAGTTATCAGATGCGCCAACACGTGTAAATATCTTATCAGTCAGCCCTATAGCAGCCGACTCCGCAGGTACGAAACTGCCCATGTGCGCCATGAGCGTTATTATGGCTGTTTGCCTTAACAGGGCCGACTTACCGCTCATGTTTGGGCCGGTTAGGATTATTACTTGCTGTTCCTCTTTATCAAGTTTTATATCGTTGGCTACATAGCTTTCTCCCGGCGGTAACTGTTGCTCTATAACCGGGTGCCTGCCTTGTTTGATATCCAGGATGGCATCCTGCAGTATCTCCGGCCTGCGATATTTATACTGGATGGCATTGTTGGCAAAACAAAGTAAACAATCCAATTGCGCTATAGCATGAGCATTTACCTGGATCGTAGCGATATAAGGTTCAATTTCGCCGAGTAATTGCTGGTAGATATTCATTTCTATCGCCAGCATTTTTTCTTCCGCACCTAATATCTTTTCTTCATATTCTTTCAGTTCCGGAGTAATGTAGCGTTCTGCGTTAGCTAGTGTCTGCTTACGGATCCAGTCTTGCGGCACTTTGTCTTTATGCGAATTGGTTACCTCCAGGTAATACCCAAACACATTATTATATGCGATTTTAAGCGAGCCTATATTAGTACGTTCGGATTCTTTTTGCTGAATCTGCAACAAATAATTTTTGCCGCTGCGCGATATGTTTCGCAGATCATCAAGTTCTGCGTGAATGCCATCGCGTATCATACCGCCTTTGGTTGCTAACGCCGGCGCATCATCTACAATCACCGACTTGATGCGGTTGTACACATCAGTAAGCGGCCGGATGGAATCGCCTAACGTTATTAGCGGAGCAAAGGCACTATCGAGGCACATTTTTTGGGTGTGCTCTATACATTCCATTCCTTTGGCGAGCTGCAATACCTCCCGTGGATTTGCTTTTCTCAGTGGTATCTTACTAATAAGCCTTTCTACATCGCCCACCTGTTTTACGCATGTTAGCAGGTTATGGCTGAGTTCCTGATCGAGGATAAAATGACTCACCAGATCCAGGCGTTGCTCTATCCTCGCCATATCAAACAATGGGAAGATCATCCATCGCTTCAGCAAACGGGCACCCATCGGCGTTTGTGTATGATCTAATGCCTGCAGCAGGCAACTGCCTTTTTCATCACTGCTATTCAGCAGTTCCAGGTTACGAATAGTAAACCTGTCCATCCAAAGAAAATCTTCGGCAATGATCCTTTGTATGGTATTGATATGCTGCAGATGGCTATGCTCTGTATCTTTCAGGTAATGCAAAGCTGCACCAGCAGCAATGATCCCGGCACGCATCTCTTCTATACCGTATCCTTTGAGCGATGTAGTGTTGAAATGCTGCAGGCAGGTATCGTAGCAATACTGTTCCTGGAATATCCATTCCTCCAACTGAAAGGTATAAACACGGGAATCAAACTGCTCCTTAAATTGTTTCTGTTTAGATTTTGACAGGATAATCTCTGAAGGCTGAAAGCTCTGCAACAGCTTATCCATATACTCCGCATTGCCCTGCGCTACGTAAAATTCGCCTGTACTGATATCAAGAAAAGCTACCCCACAAATTGCATCTGTAAGGTGTAATGCCGCAAGAAAGTTATTGGTTTTATTTTCGAGTAGTTTATCGTTTGTGGCAACACCTGGTGTTACTAATTCTGTAACCCCGCGTTTCACAATACCCTTTACACTCTTAGGATCTTCGAGTTGGTCGCATATAGCAACGCGGTAACCGGCCTTTACCAATTTGTGCAGGTAAGTATCTACCGAATGGTGCGGAAACCCTGCCAGTTCAACAGCAGAGGCAGATCCGTTTGATCTTTTTGTAAGCGTAATGCCTAATACACGGGATGCGATCAGGGCATCCTCTCCGAATGTTTCATAAAAATCACCAACACGAAACAAGAGCACAGCATCAGGATATTTTGCCTTAATATCGCTGTGTTGCTTCATGAGTGGTGTTTCTGTCTTTGCCATGCATGGCAAACCTAACTAAAAAGCATCGAAACCGCGGCAGACAAAATTCACACTTGTGGAATAGTTATTGCTTTACCGTAAACAAGAAGGTTTGCGGAAAATCTACGTTATAACGATGCCCCTTCCAGCTTACACTCTGCCATTCATTTGCAGGATTTATCAATACATCCCGATTACCGCTTACAGCATGTAACGGCAATGTAAAACCGGAGACAACATTGCTGAACCTGAAATACAGCTGTTTGTCCTTTATATAATATTCCAATTGCGGTATATCGCTTGTCCTTAAATACTGATCGAATATGGGTTTCAGGTTTAAGCCCGTATGTTTTATAATATAATTTTCAATTTCAGCGGAAGTAATTAAGCGATGATAAAAATCCCTGTTCAATCCCCGCAGCAATTGGCGAAATTGCTCATCGTTATTTATTAGCAAACGGATGGTATGGATCAAGGCGCTGCCCTTATCATATTTATCACCGCTGCCTTCATCCTGCACACCATAATCACCAATTATATCCCGGTCGTTACGAATGTTTTTCCACTCGCCTGTAGTGTAGGCAAAAGCCTTCTCTTTCCCAAATGCACATTCTGCAAACAAGGCTTCGGAATACGTTGTGATACCTTCGTGTATCCAGTTATCAGCAATATCTGCAGCCGTAATATTATTACCAAACCATTCGTGCCCACTTTCGTGCACAATGATAAAGTCGAAAAGGGTACCAACGCCCGTGTGGCTCCTGTCATCGCCAAGGTAACCCATCTTGTACTGATTGCCGTAGGCAACAGCACTTTGATGTTCCATGCCCAGGTAGGGAGCTTCTACCAGCTTGTATCCGTCTTCGTAAAAAGGATATGGGCCCATCCAGTATTCAAAGCAATGCAGCATTTGCTTCACTACTGCAAACTGTTTTCTGGCCTTTGCCTCATTATCCCGCAGGGCATAAAATGAAAGATCTAATTTTCCCTTTTCCCCCATGATGGTATCCTGCCACGATATGTAATCACCGATGTAAAAAGTAATATCATAAGTATTGATAGGATTTTGCACCTCCCATGTCCAAACATTACTATTGTCACTGATCTCATTAGCTGGTGCCGCCAATTCGCGACCATTAGATACCACCACCTCCTGCATCTTTCCCATATCAAAAGTCATTCGTGCACCACTATCCGGTTCATCGCCCTGGTAGTCTTTGCAGGGCCACCAAACGCTTGCTCCCAGCCCCTGGCAAGCCACGGCTATCCATGGTTTACCTGTGCTGTCATGAGCCCATATAAAACCGCCATCCCAGGGAGGCGTTTTTGCTTTCCGCGGCGAACCATGATAATACAACCTTAATTGCTGAACACTTCCGTTTTGCCAGCCCTTCGAAAATGTATTGACCCAAAGAACATTTCCTTCTCTAACAAATAATAACTTACCGGCGGGACTGATGATACTATCCATCACCATAGGCTCTTGTAGATCCAGCTGCATACTATCGCCAGCATCCGCAGCCAGTTTAAACCGCATATCTACATAACCATTGATGCTTTGTGTAGCCGTATCGAACCTGATATTTAATTCGTACCGGGTAACATCCCACCAGTTTCTTCCACTGCCATTAGCGCCACGTAAGGTATCCTGCCGGCTATAAGCAAATGTGGTATTTGCTTTCAGCAAATACCACACCATTATTGTCACGAAAAAAGAGATCCTGTTCATTAACCTTTTTTCTTAGCTTCTGTTTTATTCATTTGCCTGGGAGCGCTATTTAATGCTTTTACATCCTTGAGCTCCACATCAAAAATAAGAATACCATTAGCAGGAATACGATTAGGATCAGGGCTGTTAGGACCGTAAGCTAAACCTGATGGTATATAAATAGTTCCTTTAGTACCTACTTTAAAAAGCAGGAAAGCTTCATCCCAGCCTTTTATCACCATACCCATACCTACAGGGAATGAAAAAGGCTGAACGTGGCCAAATTGCGGATCGGTGTTGGAATCGAACGGTTTACCCTCTAATGTTTTACCCGTATAATTCACAACAGCAGTATCTCCCATATTAGCCTGTGCACCTGCGCCCTGCTTTTCTATAGTATAATACATGCCAGATGCAGTTTTGCTAGGCTTCAGGTTCTTTTCTTTGAAATAAGCCTGCAGTTTTTCATCATCTATAGATATTTGCTGTTCGGCCTGCATTTTCATTTCTGCTTGCTTCTCTGCCTGCGTTTTTACAGCTACCAGTGTGGTATAATAGTCGATGGTCTGCCCTACGCCAGTTTTCATCCAGGGCTGTACCTGGAAACCGGGAAGCTTAGCCAGGCTATCTATATATACCTTGAAAATAGCGCTATCGCCGGCAACCATGTAGGTATAACCTTCTGCAATATCGCCGGGTGTTATTGGCTGCATCTGTATTTCTGCAGGCTGGCCATTCATCATCTGCCTGGTGCTGAACAATACACTATCGCCAAGTTTATACATCATGTGGATGGAAATAAAATCTGTAGGAACAGGCTTCTTTGTGCCGGTACCATGACTAACGATCTTATATAACATACCACTGGGAGCTTTAGAAAAGCCTTCGTTATTGTTTTTCTCAGTTTTGCTTTCTTTAGTGGCAGCAGGCTTTTCGGTAGGTTTCTTTTTCTGCGCATAACCAGTTGTTGTTACTGCGAGAGATAGCAGGCATAATGCCTTCAATGACTTATTCATCTATTTTTAAATATTTACTTCTGAAAATTATTTGGCGTCAACCAGTTCTACATCAAATATCATGATCGCATTGGCCGGCAAAGGGCCACGGGCCTGTGGGCCGTATCCAAGTGTAGATGGTACGTACAGCGTTCCTTTAGCGCCTTTGTTATAATGGGCTATGCCTTCATCCCAGCCGGAGATCACCTGGTGGTTGCCTAAAGTAAACGAAAAGGGCTGCACATGATTAAACTGCGGATCTACGTTAGAATCAAATGGTTTACCATCAAGCAGTTTACCGGTATAGTTAACCGTAACATTTTGCCCCGGTTTAGCATTTTCGCCGCTACCTTTTTGATTTACTACATAATACAAACCCGAAGGTGTTTTGGTAGCTTTGATCTTATGCTCCGCAAAATACTTTTGCAGGATAGCATCATCTTTTTCTGCCTGGGTTTGCGCAAAAGACACAAACGAAATAGATACCAGTGAAAGCAGGCCTAATAGTTTTTTCATTATGTACGCTTTTTAGTAAGTTATTTAATATCTAATAATTCTACGTCAAATATCAATATTGAATTTGCAGGTATAGCAGCGCTTGGGCTATTCTCTCCGTATGCTAACGGGGAAGGAATATAAAAACTGGCCTTTGCACCTTTATTCAACAACAGGAGCCCTTCGTCCCAGCCTTTGATCACACGCCCCTCGCCCACCGGGAATACCAGCGGCTCTACGTGATTGAACTTAGGGTCAAGATTAGAGTCGAATACATTGCCATCCATCGTATGCCCGGTATAATTAACATAGACAGATTGCCCTGATTTTGCGTTTGCACCCGAGCCTGGCGTATTTATAGTATAATACAAACCGCTGGCAGTTTTCATAGGCTTAATGCCATGTTTGGCAAAGTATTGCTGCAATTGTTTATCGTCAGCCGACATCTGCGCACTGCTGCCCTCTTTCTCTTTCTTTTCTATTTCTTCTTTCGATAAAACAGAATACATACGTATCACATAGGTAATGTTGCCACCATCCTTCATCCAGGGCTGTGTACGCTGGCCCGCAGCTTTTAATGAATCCACAGAAACCATAGCGATCATGCTATCGCCAGGGCTCATTAACGCAAGGGCTTCCGCAAGGTCTCCGTTAAATTTAGGCTTATTCAAAGGTAACTTCACAGGTCTGCCTTCGTTGATATTCTTAGAACTGAATACCAGGCTATCATTAATGCTGGTCCTGATATCCAATTCCATCAAATCCCCTACCGCAGCATTGGAACCGGGCTTATCGTACAACATGCGATATTTAATGCCACCAGGAGTTGTTTTAAACGCCGCTTTAGAAGACGTTTTCCTGGCGGTATTACAAGCACCCAGCAATAACAGCCCGGCACAGAATAGTATTATTCCTGTTTGTTTCATTGATACTGCGAGCAGTTAATGCCTTATTTAATATCTGTTACTTCTAAATTGAAAACCAAAATAGAGTTTGGAGGTAATGCCTGGCTACCTTGAGCGCCATATGCCAAAGGTGAAGGAATAAACAACCTTGCTTTGCTGCCTTTTTTCAGCAACATTACACCTTCGTCCCATCCAGGTATCATCTGGCCTTTACCTGCTGGGAATGTAAACGGCTCTACGTGTTTGAAAGCCGGATCTACGTTTGAATCGAACGGAGTGCCGTCTAATGTTTTACCTGTATAGTTTACAGTTACATTCTGGCCAACCTGCGGTGTAGCGCCTGTTCCTTCTTTATCTATGATATAGTATAAACCTGATGCAGTTTTATTTGGTTTCAGGTTATTTTTTGTAAAATAATCCTGTAGCAGTTTATCATCTGTTTCCTTCTGAGCTGCAGACTTAGCTTCCTGTTCTTTTTTCATCTCCGCTTCAGGCTTGAATGATACAAGTACAACAGAAGTAGCTATGTAACCTTTGCTGTTCATGAAAGGAGGTAACGGTTGTCCCTGCGAATACTTCTTAAATGTATCAATCGGTGTGCGGAAGACAGCGCTATCGCCGGCGGTCATGAATTTCAACCCGGCAGGCCAGTAACCTTTAAATGGCATTGGCATAGCAACAGGGATCTCCAATGGCTGACCACCATTCATCTGCACCATATCCTGCAGCAGCGTATCTTTTTTGCCTGGCTCCATGTAGTACATGCGCAGTTTTACTTTTACTATATCACTATCGCCGGGGTTGGTACCTTCTTTTACATCTTTTACGATCTTGTACTCAAGGCCGTCTTTGGTTTTTTCATAATCTCCGCTTCCGCCTTTGTTAGAACATGCGCTGAAACTGATAACTGCAATACTTAATGCTGCTGTTGTTAACTTATTTATCATTGATTTTTAAATTATCGGGGGTGAATATCGGATAAAATTTGCTTAAAATAAGATACTGTGTCAAGAAAAGAAGAAGTAGACCTTCCGCCGGACGCATTAAAGTGTCCTCCGCCGTTAAAATGTTTTCGGGCAAAGTCACTTACATCAAAGTCGCCCTTGCTTCTGAAAGAGAGCTTTACTTCATCACTACGCTCCGTTATCAGGGTAGCAAATCTTACGGAACCAATACTTAAAGGATAATTAACTAACCCTTCCGTATCGCCTGTAGTTACTTCAAATAGTTTCAGGTCTTTGCGGGTAAGGCAAATAAGCCCTGCATTATATTTAGGAAATATCTCCATCTTCTCCAGCAATACATAGCCCAGGAATTGCATGCGCTTAATACTCCAGGAATCGTACACTTTTTCGTGTATGTGGCTATGTTCCAACCCTTTAGATATCAGGTCTGCAACCATCAGGTGAACTGCAGATGTCGTTACCGGGAACCTGAACGAACCAGTATCCGTCATAACGCCGGTATACAGGCACTCAGCCATCGGCACTGAGATCAAAGCATTGTCTTCGCACAGGTTGATGAAATCATACACCATTTCGCAAGTGCTGCTTTTGTCAGGTATGCTGATACCATAATCCCAAACCGGCTTGGGAAAAAGGTGATGATCTATCAGCACTTTGGGCTGCGATGCGTTTGCCAGCTGTTGCTCCAGGTGCTTGGTCCTGCTGAAATCATTAAAATCGAGGCCGAAAATGATCTCTGCATCATTTAAAGCCGCTTCTGCCTTTTTTGATTCCGCTTCGTAATTGATAATATGATCCTCGGCTCCCGGCATCCAGGTAAGGAAATCGGGCATTTCACTGGTGATAACCGGTGTAGCCTTATGACCTTTGGCCGTGAGGTAATGATACAGCGCCATGATACTACCAATAGCATCGCCATCGGGCTTATGATGCGTTGTAATAAATATCCTGCGCGGTGTTTGTAATAATGGTAGTACGTCTTGTATTGGTAACATCAATAATCTTAAGTAACCCCCTATAATCAGGAAGGCGCTAATTTACAGTTAAACATTAGTAATACACAGTGAAAAGCCAAAAAAACAGCGTTACCTAGTCAAATTTAACCTACCTTTGCGCCGTCAAATCAGAAATATTCAAAATCTATATGTCTAATCGTACTTTCACAATGATCAAGCCGGATGCAGTTAAGGCCGGCAACATAGGAAATATCCTGCAAATGATCAACGCAGCAGGCTTCCGTATCGTAGCTATGAAATATACCCGCCTTACTATGGACCAGGCCGGTAAATTTTATGAAGTGCATAAAGAGCGCCCTTTTTACGGCGAGCTTTGCGAATTTATGAGCAGCGGCCCTATCGTAGCAGCTATTCTTGAAAAAGACAATGCTGTTGCCGATTTCCGTACGCTGATAGGTGCTACTAACCCTGCACAGGCTGAAGAAGGCACTATCCGCAAAAAATATGCTACATCAATAGGCGAAAACGCGGTACACGGTTCTGATAGCGACGAAAACGCGGCTATAGAAGGCAGCTTCTTCTTTAACGGACTGGAACAATTCTAATTAGTAATTAAACTTTCTTAAAAGAACCTCATCCGTAACGGATGAGGTTCTTTTTTTAATGTAGATTATAATATATATCTAAATGTTAATTAGTAAATTAGTGGCAACTAAGAGAGAGTCACATGAAATTCAGACACATCACCATCAGTGACCGGGATGCCTTTTATGACCTGATCCAAAAGAACAAAGATCGCCTTGCCGATTATTTCCCTGTTACACTGGAGAAAACAGCGACACCCGACATCACCGCTGAATCTATAAAGATGTACCAGGTATTGCTGGAAAAAGGTGAACTGTACACTTTACTGGTAGAGAACGACGAAGCAAAAATCATAGGCCTTGTTTTTATTAAAAATATAGACCCTAAAACCCGTAAATGTGAGCTGGGATATTTTATTGACAAAGATGAAGAGGGCAAAGGGATCATGAACAAGGCTATAAAAGAAACCATCAACATTGCATTTAATGACCTGGGCCTTAATAAGATCTACTGCAGGATAGGTATAGATAATATAAAAAGCAATAACCTGGTGCTAAGGAATGGTTTTAAGCTGGAAGGCATTTTGCGCGAGGATCACATGAAGAGCGATGGCACGCTAATAGATCTGAATTATTATGGATTACTAAAATCCAATTGATTTTTGTATTTTTATTACAACCGCTATGTTTACTACTGCCGTTTTCTAAAAAATCTTCTGTGTTCCTGTTAGCTACTAACAGGGATGGCGTACGACCAACAACAATTCAGAGCATTGACGGGCATCAGGGCTATAGCAGCCTTTATGGTTTTCTTTAACCATTTGCCATTGCACCTTTACTTTCCATTTTTTCAATACCTGCAGGCAGGCTTCAGCTCCGGGGTATCGCTTTTTTTTGTACTTAGCGGGTTTCTCATTACTTACAGATACTACAACGACTTTTCATTTTCTGAAGATTGGTTTGCAAAATATTTTATCAGGCGTTTCGCACGTATTTACCCGGTGTACTTTTTCCTGGTAACCATCGTATTGATCACATCCGCTCCGCATAACCTGGGCTACATCGTTGAAAATTATACCCTGACACATAGCCTTTTCAATTACGGAGATATTGCCATCAGCCCCAGCTGGTCTTTAACGGTAGAAGAATGTTTTTACCTATCTGCACCCATCATTTTTTTACTGATCAGAAAATACGGAGTGTGGTCTCCGTTGGTGATCTACATAGTGGTACTTTCAACCATTTTGCTTTTAAGGGATAATAAGCCCAATGTTTTTGTCGCCAACCATTACATGTTCATGCTTACTTACATAGGTAGGTTCTTTGAATTTTACATGGGTGTAGCCCTGGGAATGCGCTTCCTCACAGGCAAGATCAGTGTTCGAAAAACCGGCAATTACACTTACATGGGACTAACGGGCATCTTACTTGTGATCCTTTGCATTGGCGGCACCTTGCTATTGCATGGCACAATAAGGCTTATGACTACGCAAATGCTATTTAATATTGCACTTCCCTTTCCCGTTGTGGTGTTCTATAGAGGTTTGTGCACAGAAAACACAGCCGTATCTCGTTTTCTGTCAGGAAATTCAATGAATCTCTTCGGCAAAAGTTCTTATACCTTTTACCTGTTGCATATGCTTATCATAGGGCCCGCACATGCGTTTACCAATCTCTTCACCGGCATTAGGTATGACGTCCTTGTAGTAAGTGAATTCTGTATAACGCTCATTCTATCCATTATCATTTACCTGCTCTTCGAGCATCCGGCCAACCTGCATATTAAAAGATTGTTACTACCGCGGAAAAACACTATGAAATATGAAAATATTTAAATATTTTGTTCGGAGTCAAAAAGGTTACAGCTATGAAATTACTCATAACAATTTCAGTTTTTTTACTGACGGGTGGCGTTATGATGATTCCGTCGGCCACAAGAAGCAACAATGTTGCCGGGAGCAATGCTTACTGCAAGCATTGCAGGCATTTTCATTCTATGAATATTGAGTGTGCCAGGTACGCTGCGACGAGGTTACAATAATGCAGCTGCTGTTGGCCGGTTTAACCCGAAGTTTTGTAAATTGCTTTCTATTCATTTACACAACTTGATCAACCTTTTCTGAATGCCCCTTTTTACTAAACTTGGTAAATATACCAATACAGCTTTGTTGCTACTTCGCATCGGTATCGGCGTTATGATGATGCTGCATGGGTATCCCAAACTATCGGGCGGCCCGGAAAAATGGGAAAAATTGGGTAGCGCAATAGAGCTGGTAGGCATACACTTTGGCTATACATTTTGGGGATTTATGAGCGCTATAACAGAAAGCATTGGCGGACTGTTTTTATTACTTGGATTATTCTTTCGACCTGTTTGTTTTCTGTTGCTGTTTAATATGATAGTGGCAACAGCAAAATTATTAACGGGCGCGCGTGGACTCTCAGATGCCACAGAAGCAATAGAACTAGCAACAGTATTTCTTGCATTATTTATTATGGGGCCCGGCTCCTATTCTATTGATAAATCGTGATGAAGAAAGTATGCTTCTTATTGCTCACAGGTTCGTTTTGTAATGCTGCAATTGCCCAGAATATGGCAGACTCTTTAAAAAACGATCACCCAAAGAAGCAGTCCATATATACAATAAATGCGAATAGGGCTTTCTTATTCGCGCCACTACCAGCTTACTATGCCACGCAAAGACTTCCCTTCTTTTGCAGGCAGGAAAATAAACTGGAAAAGATCACCAAAATACCATTCAGATTGAGAGTTGGTGACGTGAGCGACTGTAATTACCTGGAGCAAAAACCGGGATATAAAATACGCTAAGCTACATGTACATTTGCCGGCCAAAGGTCTACTTGCCTGCTTAACAGTTTCAGCGGTTCTTTTGCACGCTTGTCTATAGCAGGTGCCAATGACATTCTTATACCATCCATTACATTGTCGGTGGTGACATTCCTTTTATTACGCGAATTTCTCTGGCAACTTACCAGGTAAAGATCATCTTCATTCAACGCATAGATAACCGGAATATTTGCCAGCTCTTTATCTTTTAAAAGACTATGGTACACTTTGGTTATGTGGAGGTCGGGAGATTCAGGGTTGATAAAAACAACATCGGGTTTTACCTCAGATATCATCCCGTTTACTACCGTGTCGGTGCAATTATATACCAGGAAGCCCCGTTCCTTGAGCATTTCAGCATCTGCATATTGGCTTCCTTCTTTATTTGTTACCATTAAAATCCTGAATCGCATATAATACCTTTTTACAGGTTAACGTATATACATATACGGACAAAAAACTATGCCAGTTTTGATTAAAGAAATGCTAAGACGATATATACTTATGTTTTTGACAAATGTGTGATAGATGAGCTAAACGCCTTCCATCTTTATACCTCTAATTTCTACCACACTTTTCATACATATATAAAACATCCGTTAATTATTTATTATTAATCCACACATAAAAAACTATTTTCATGTATTGTGAAAATTTATTAACTTAGAGTATGTAAAGACTAAAGCTATGTTAGTTCAAACCAAACGCACAATCATGCGTCCGTTTATGGAAAACGACTTCGGCTTGCTGAAGCAACTTTGCACTTCTATTAAGGTAATGGAATTTATCCCACCTCACTTTGGTACAGAAACAGATCTACAAATACGCGAAAGACTAGACAATTATATTGCACACCATGATGAGCATGGTGTAGGATTTTGTGTAGTGACAGACAAAAACGGCAAATTTCTTGGACGCGCAGGTTATTGCTTTATTCCTGAAGTAAACTTATACGAGATCGGATACCTGCTGATGCCCGAATATTGGGGACAAGGACTGGCGACCGAGATCGTTAGCGAACTTATTAATTATGCATTTGACAGCCTGCTGCTCGATAGTGTGTGCGCCCGAACCATTGCAGGTAATGATGCATCAGATAATGTATTGCAAAAAACAGGCTTTTCCTATATTGGTGAGCGGGCCTTCAGCATGGGCGACCGGGTATTCATCTGGAATTATTATGAACATGAAAATGAAGCGACGCTTGCAAACACCTACCAGCTATACAATACGCTGGTAGAAGATTGGGATATCTAGAATTAATAAATAAAACAGAAGCCCGCTGATAGCGGGCTTCTGTTTTATTTATCAGATTTTGGCACCGGGCTGCCATTTCACTACTTTATTACTTCGTTTATCTACAGTACGGAGGTAAGCGTATATAGCAGATAAGTCGCTTTCTTTCATTTTGCCATACATATAGCAGCACCACTAACTATATAACTGGTTCAGTCGCATAAACCATTTTTGAAAGCGAAAACAATTAATTGCTCCTTTGTGCGTAAAGATAGCTTTTTGTAAATATTATTACAATGAGTTTGTACGGTTCTAATAGAAATGTGTAATTCATTTGCTATAATCCGGTTGTCCCATCCTTTCGATATAAAACGAATTATTTCCATTTCTTTCAAAGAAAGCAGAGGTGCTTCCGTGATAGGCTGTGGCTTTTTACAAGTATCACTTTCTAGCTGGAAATATTCTTTATAAAATACAGACATTACAATTGCATGAAGTTCGTTTCTATCAACAGTTCTTTTAAAGTAGGATTTTGCACCTTTTTGCAATAACAATTTAACGATATAGTCCCCTTCAAATGTCGATATAACTATAACGTTAACCGTTGGCCAACGATATTTTATCATTTTTAGTGCTTCGTGAAAATATGCATCACATAATGTACTGATTGTTATCAAGCATACATGAGGAAGTATTTTTGCTCTACTGAGAGATATCGTCAATTCAGTTGCATTAGATACTATGAGGTCTATACTATAACAATTAAAAGATTTGAGTGTAGCGATAATTCCTTCTCGGAAAATTGGATGATCGTCACATATGCCAAGCCTAATTAGACCTTGTGTTTTCATAGCAAAATGGTTTTCAGTTAGTATGCAAATACGTATGCCTACGTATAGACAATGAGTAAAGGGTTAAAAAATACCTATCGCTACGTATAGATGAAATAAAAGTATAAATATAGTTTTACAAAAACAAAAATTAATATCTATGTGTAACTCCAATAAAAAAATAACGCCAAATACAGGCATGGCTTTGTTGACAACAGCTAATCCTAATCTTAATGGAACTGGCTCTATCGTTGATATTATTACTGGTGCGAATGATGGAACTATGATTGACAGTCTTACAATTAAATCTTTAGTAAGCAATAATCAAGGAATGATACGATTGTTTATCAAAGACCTTTCTTCAGTCTACTATCTATTTCAGGAAATAATGATACCTACAACTGTTCCAACCTCAGTAGTGCAATCATATGCTGCGACCGTTGAGTTAGGCATAAATTTAAAAGCTGGATATTCTTTAGCTGCTTCCACGCAACTGTCTGAAAATTTTAGCCTAATCGCTTACGGGACTAATTACGAAATGTGCGATTGCAATGTAAAGTAGCGCTAACCAATATTAAATAAATAAATAAATAAATCAACCTCTTTTTATGTGCACAAAAAAACAATCATTTGCTAACACGGGATTAGTAACAATCTCTAGTCCAAATCCTAACTTAAATGGCACTGGAGTTATGGGCACTGTACTTACTGCTGGTTTGTCAGGTACCAATATAGATCAAATTACTATAAAATCTCAAGGAAATACTTCCGAGGGAATGATTAGATTATTTATTGATAATGCTGGAAGTAACACCTTATTATATAAAGAGATTTATGTTCCTGCCTCAATTCAAACTGCAGTGGAAAAATCCTTCGAATTTACACTCAAAGAACAAATTACGTTGAATCCTGGCTATACATTGAAAGCATCGACTCAAAACGCTGACACTTTTAATATATCAGCTAATGGATCAAACTGGTTTCAGTGTGATTGTGTCAATGGAAGTGATTGCGATGATTTAAGAAACTTTGCTCGAACTGAAATTAAACAAGTAAATACTGGAAATAGCAATCTCAATGGAACTGGACCTACCGTTACATTATTTACAGCACAATCGGGTGCTCTAAATGGCGGTGGGGTTATTGAAGCTATAAATATTAAATCTACCGGCAATACTAGCGAGGGAATGATTCGTTTGTTTATAGATAATGGCACTACTAAATTTTTAATCACAGAAATGCAAATTCCTGCCACTACACAAAGTTCTGTACAGCCAGCATTTAGAAGTATGGCAACATTGCAAATCTATCTTCAACCGGGATACTCTTTAGTAGCTTCCACTCAAGTATCAGATACATTTAATATTTTGGTTAAAGGACATGAAGTCATCAATTGTGCATGTTAAAAAATCTTTAAATATACAACTATGAATATTTTAGAAGGAATAAATTTAGATCAAATAGGGTATGGTGTAACCACTAATGTGACTAATGCCCAGCCTGTGGTAAGCAGGAAATTAGAATTGAATAAAGAGAAAATATCTGGGATAAATAATCCCATTGCAATTTCTAATGGATTTACTAATAGTGGTCCATGGTGCACCAATGCCGATTGTTTTCCAACACAAAATTCCTGTTTTTTCTGTGGAACAGCCGGCCCTATGTGTAAAGATACATGGACTTACCCAACATTTTAATTCTAAGAATAAGATTCAATGTATGCGATTAAGGAAAAAATGGAGGATATTTATAACACCTTAATAAAAAACAAAAAACTTAGTGCTCTAGGACTTCTGACCGGGAAATGTGGCGAAATGCTTTTTATTCAAAAATATTCCGAATTTATAAATATTGATATTTCGGCCTATTTAGAAGAAACCATTGAAGACTTATGTATAAATTTTAACACGTCATGGCATCCGTCATTCAGTAATGGCAAAGCAGGAGTAAACTATTATTTTTCTAATTTATTTAAGAATGGGATGTTGTCAAAATATGATTATGATATGTTGTCCTCAGACGACAGTCATTTGAAGCATATTTCCTTAACCCTTCTTAAGAACGGAAACTATGATTTCCTGCATGGATCGTTAGGTATTGCCTATTATATTTTACATTCCACTGTACCAACCGATTTTATCTATTTCAATCAATTATTCAAGGAATTATCAGAAATAACTACTACTGATACTAATTTTCTCTTTCATAACTACGATCACATTAATCAAGTTGTTGAAAAAAATAAGATAAACTTGGGTTTGGCACATGGCCTACCTAGTATTTTAAAATTTTGTTTATCGTGTTACAAATTTAAGGTGTGTGAAAACCATGCAAAGCTGATATCAAACATAATAATTAAATTTATGCTAAATGTAGCAAGCAATCCTATAGACAACTGCGCTTTCCCATCTATTTATGTAAAAGACGAACCATTGCAAGTAAGCAAACGTCTTGCTTGGTGCTACGGTGACTTAGGTATAGGGTTAATTTTATATCAAGCTGCGATTACCCTTGAAGATAATGAATTACTTCTTTTCGCTTCAAACCTCTTAATTCAGTCAACCCAAAGAACAAAAGTTGAAGATACATTGATTTATGATGGCGGAATATGTCATGGGAGCGCAGGGGCAGCACACATATATAACAAAATGTGGAATTATACTGGAGAAACGGAATATAAACTTGCATCCGCATTTTGGATAAAAAAGACCTTAGAATTTGCTAAATACCAAGATGGCCTAGCGGGATTTAAAAAATATAACAGTATGCTTAAAATACATCAAAACGACTTTGGCATTTTAGAAGGTATCGCAGGAATAGGACTAGTATTATATAGCTATATTACTAATGACTTCTCATGGGACTATTGCCTTATGATAAATGATTGATAATGTTGCATGTATCTTCCCACATATTGATACGGGTGCCAATTCAACCTTTTAGGAACCTATGCAATTTGACAGAGAAATCAAATGGAATTTTTAGTGAAGGAATATATTTATCATCTCCAGAGTTTTGGATGGAGTTAATAAAGCATGAGCATCTAACAGAGAAAAAAAGACAATCATATTTAAAGTATTGGATTAGGAGCTGTTTTAGATGTACTCCTTTTGCGACATTTGCCGGTGTTGGTGTGCTGAGCGTAGGAGATAAAACTGAAATTATCATCAATGATAGCGAGACACATTCTAGAAACGTGAGAATAGACATGGCCTATTTGCATAAAATCGCAGATTTAATTAGCGAGAAAGCTAAATTTCAAATTAAGTTTTTAGCAAATAACAGCCTTTATAAAGTAGGGAATACTTTTCGATATATTGAGTATACGACTCAATTAAATACAAGAAAATACCAAGTTAATTCCGTCCCTCAAACAAGATATATAGATTCGGTTATTAATAAGGCAAAGAACGGTACTACTCTAAATGAACTTTCAACTTTACTACAGACTCTTGAAGGTGTTTCTGAGACGGACGCATTCGGCTTTCTTAACCAAATGATTGAAGCGCAACTTCTCGTTTCATCTTTACAGCCAACTATTACCGGAGATGATCCATTTAAAATATTGTTATCAAAAATCAATTCTTTGCATGGGATTAATAATGAACAAAAAACATTGAATGAAATTTTTGATTCCTTGAATACAAAATTTCAAGGAATTAAAAGTTACCAAAATGTAGAAGAAAAAATCAAATTGCTATTAGGATTAGGTGATGCGGCAAAAAACTTGTTGCAAGTTGACTTAGGATTGTCAGCAAAATCGTTAATAATCGATCGAAAAATCATTGAGAATATTGCTACTCAGGTTTGGGATTTGAGATTTTTAAACACACCCATAATTAATGCTGATTTAGAAACATTTGTTAAAAAATTCAAGTTAAAGTTTGAAGATGCAGAGGTTCCACTCCCATTAGCCTTAGACTTAGATTTAGGTGTAGGCTACGCAAATGATAAAGAAGCTAGGGGTGAAAGTGATTTAATCGATGACTTAAGGATAACATCTTCAACTTTACAAACATCTCAACTTACACAACTTCAAAAATTTTCATTAAAAAAATATCATGATTATTTAACTTTAAATCAATCAGAAATTGATTTGACTGATGATAATTTGTCTTTGGTTTGTAATATTGATGACACTAAAATTTCTAGTAGTTTATATATACTTGGTAATCTTCTAAAAGCTGGGAATGATCTTACAAGCAATAATTTTAAATTTAACTTACAATATACAACCGGCCCTTCCGCATTGAATCTGCTAGGTAGATTCATCTCCCATGATAAAAAATTAAGAGATTTAGCAAATGAATTAGTCGTTGAGGACGAAATAAATAATCCTGATGTTATATATGCTGAAATAGTTCACCTTCCAGAAACAAGATTAGGCAATATATTATGTCGTCCTGTGCTTAGAGATTATGAGATAACATTTTTAGGCAATTCAGGTATTGAAGAAGAAAAACAAATAAAAATAAATGATATTACCGTTAGCATTGTAGAAAATGAAGTATACTTAAAATACAAAAAAAATAATAAACGTATTATCCCTCGTTTAAGTTCAGCCCATAATTATTCCAATAATGTCTTACCTATATATAAGTTTTTGTGTGATTTACAATCCCAAACTAAACAACAAATTTCTGTTTGGGATTGGGGGCTGCTAGCAGACAGAAGTTTTCTCCCACGGGTTGTTTATAAAAATTTAATTTTAAAAAAAGCCAGGTGGAAAATAAAAAAAACTGATATTCAAAACATACTGTTAGAGCAAAAGAATTCTATCAATTTATTCAAAGAATACTTATCTAAGAACAATTTCCCCAAGGAAATAACATTAAGAGAATTTGATAATGAATTAGTACTTGATTTGAATAATTCTGAACATCTTCAAATTCTTCTTAAACACGCTAAAAATAACGAAGAGATTGATGTCGAAGAGTTATTGTTTCACGATCAAAATTTGATTGTTGCCGATGAAAACAAAAATTTATTCACAAACGAATTGATTATTCCCATATATAACGATTCCACAAACAATTTGTCACGCCTGCGTGATATCGATAATAATAATAACGTTAAACGGAAATTTTTGCCGCATAGCAAATGGATATATTACAAAATTTACGCTGGAAATAAGGTAATTGAAAAAATTTTGACAACAATCCTACCTAGTTTTATTAATAATGGGCTTGCCGCTAACACATTTGAAAAATTCTTCTTTGTTCGTTATTTCGACGATTTCCCTCATTTAAGGATCAGATTTTATAATGAAGATACTGCTAGACAGATAACCTTGCAATCGAAATTTAATGATGTTATTGCAGAATTTGTTTCTAATGGATTAATTGACAAAATATTGATGGACACATACTCAAGGGAACTAGAAAGATATGGAGCAGCCAATATTGAGAATGTTGAATCTTTGTTTTTTTATGATAGTATATCAGCTATAAATTTTTTGAATTATTCACAATATTTAAATGATGAAAGATCTTTTGTTTGTTTCTCTATGCTAAGCATTGATTATTTGTTAGGTGATTTCGGCTACAGTATAATAAGCAAACACACATTGCTAAAAAAAATGCAGGTTAGTTTCTTTAATGAGTTTGGAGGATCCTTGGATTTACAAAAACAGCTAAATAAAAAATACAGGAATTATCAAAAGACGATTCCAATTCTGTTAGAAAAAAACAACAATCCAGTTTTTCACGAAATTTTAAAATATCGCTCAGACCAAAACAAATTAGCCATATCAAAATTATTAAAAAATAAAAATTTAGATACGGACAATTTATTGCACAGCCTTCTTCATATGTTAATGAATAGATTGTTTATAACACAACAACGTAAATATGAATTGGTCGTATATCATTTTTTAGAGAAATATTATACTTCTTTAATTGTTCGCTCTAAAAATAACTGATTATAATACAAACATTTTCCTGGTGGAATGGCAGTCCATGCAAAGTGTAACTGAGTTAGCCAGATACTTACCGCGCTCTACCCTTTGCGGTGTTATCTCCACTTTCAGGTCAGGAGCTTTACCTACATCGGGCTTAGAAAACTTAATAAAGCCCACAATACCTATAATAAGTAGGGCTATGACGAGGATTATATATCCTGTCCATTTCATGAACTTTCTCATACATAATTGGTTTGTAAGCGTAAATATAGTTAAGGAGTTCAATATATTATAATGCTGCTTAATAATTACCAGCATTAAGCTGCAGGTATTAGTTTTACGTCAACAAAATCCATTATGATCCGTAGTATTCTTAATGATAAAGCCACGCGCCTTTTCATCTTCATGGCTTCTTTCTTTGTTGCCAATGCATTGATAGCAGAGTGTATCGGCGGTAAACTCTTTTCACTGGAGCGATTGTTTGGCATGGAGCCAAAGCCATTTAGCCTGCTGGGTGAAAACGGTTTGACTTATACGCTTACATGTGGCGTACTGTTATGGCCGCTTGAATTTATAATGACGGATATAGTAAATGAGTTCTATGGCCCAAAAGCAGTAAGAAGAATCTCTTATATAGCTGTAGGCCTGATCACTTATGCTTTCATCATGTTTTATGCAGCTATAAAAGTACCGGCTAACAGGGAGTTTTGGATAGGCAGCCACGCTGCTGATGGCATACCTGATATGCAGGCAGCGTTTTCCGGTATATTCGGGCAAGGCATGTGGATCATCGTAGGTAGCCTCACCGCCTTCCTGGTAAGCCAGGTATTGGACGTATGGGTATTTCATAAGATCAAAAAAGTAACCGGGGAGAAGAAGGTATGGCTGCGTGCCACCGGTTCTACCATCATATCTCAGTTGATAGATAGTTTTGTAGTACTGTTCATAGCTTTTAAAATAGGTAATGGCTGGAGTTATCAAAGAGTACTGGCAATAGGGCTGGTAAACTATAGCTATAAAGCAACAATGGCGTTAATATTAACGCCATTGATTTACTTTATTGAACATCGTATCGCAGCCTACCTGGGGCCTGAGACCACAGCTGCTATGAAGGCTGCGGCTATGGGCGAGGAATAATTACCTCGCTTTCATCGGGCCATTTTTGTTACCTATTAAGCTATAGGTGAAGTTGAACTGTACACATGGAGAGCGATACATTTGCTTAGATACAAAGTATGCACCTTCAGAATGTACTTTACCATTATCCCAGAATACCTGTGTAGCCCTGAGGTCGAGCCCTATAACCGGAGAAACCTGGTAGCCTACACCAAACATATAACCCATGGAGAAACGACTACCAAATTCAGCAGGTGTCAGCTTAGGATCGTTGTTGTTCTTCCAGTTATTTTGCAGGCTTTCTGTATTATTACCATAGTAATAAGAGGTATGCAGCTTATCAAACCTTTCTTCTACGTTTACTGCAAAGTTGTAAGCGAGGTCAACACCGGCAAAGAAATTCATTTTCTGTACCCTATATCTAACTGCAAGTGGTAATTCAACCAGGCCTGAAGAAGATATATTAAATGAGTGCTCCTGCGAATCTACCGTGAAGCGGAAATAGTTTGGCGAAATATACTGTGGTGGCGCCTGGTCTACACTATTATAGTTATTGGCAAGTGATTTACCATTACCAAAGCGATACAGGTATTTCAGTTCTGCAAAGATTCCCCAACGCTCGCTTAGATTAAGAGAACCGGAAAATCCGCCTTGTATACCAAACATGTTATACTTACCCATTGTGCTGCTTACGCCTAGCATCAAGCCCGGATGGAAAGACACTTCGTTAAAATTAACCTTGGCATTGTCTACCATTCTTTCAAAAATGGACTCATGCTCGTATTTATTTCTTGCAGCACGCCTTTCAGCTCTTGTCAATTTTACATCTTCAATAGAGCCGCCTGCAGCAGGATTTACTTCTGCATTTGCAGCAGCAGTATTTTCTGAAGCACCGGATGCAGGTTCAATCTCGTTCTGGTTAACAGCCATCAAACCTTTGTCGATCGTATCGATGCGCTTTGCACCTCTGCGGCTCTTTTCCTGAACGTAGGTAAAGTTGATAGAGTCGACATACCGTGGATTGGTTTTGTGGTAATCTAAAGCCGGCCTTTTTTCGCGAGGCGTGTTCACTGCAAAATTTGCAGGGTTAGTTACTCCATTATTACCTGTGTTATAAACAGGGGGAGTATAGGTGCTGGATGGATTGTTTACAGGGGCTGAACCCTTACGGCTATTATTTTTATTTTCTTTATTTCCTTTAGCAATACCATTAGTGGTACCATTGTTATTGCCCGAATGTTTTACAGGCTTATTTAAGCCATTAGCAGGTAACTTACCGGCAGAGGCAAACACATTGTTAGAATGATTCTTTTTATGAGTTTTCTGTTGAGCGGCTGTAGCCTTATTGTTTGCTACACCATCTGCTGATGAAATATCAGTTGCATCGTTTTGTCCAATGGTGTTATTAACCGCAACAGAACTTTTAGCTGTATGATGAGCGGTATGCTTCTTTGCTATTCCTTTATTAGCAGCGCCGGTAGCAGATGAAGCAGCTATGTGCTGTGGTTCATTACCGTGGCCATTGCCAGGCTCGTTATTGTTTATTGAAGTATTATTTGTTGATGCAGAACCGGTAGTAGTGTTGTTATTTACAGGAGCAGAGTTAGATGCAGGGGCATTATTAATAGCATGCATATTAGGAGCAACTACCACCGGGGTACCGGTGTTGCTGTTTGCATTTCTATTATTATATAACTGGTAACCACCAATGGTTACGGTACCCAACGCCAGCAGCAGGGCTGCAGCAGAGAGCGTACGCCTCCAGTTGAATACTGCCGGCGGGGCCTGCACGGGCATCTCCTTATCAAGGAGCTCCCTCATTTGCAACCAGGCACCGGGCCGCTCCTTCTCTTCTCCACCGGCTAATTTTAGCCGCACCAGGTCATCAATATTTATCATGTTTTTATCCATCGGGATAAAATTTTATTTTTTTAAATGTAAGTTCAGTTTTTCAATTTTGTCTTTCAATATCCGTCGCCCTTCAGAAAGGTGC
Organism: Bacteroidota bacterium; assembly: GCA_018267955.1. GTDB lineage: Bacteria > Bacteroidota > Bacteroidia > Chitinophagales > Chitinophagaceae > Polluticoccus. Next base: position 148,138 of record JAFDXL010000009.1, on the reverse strand, counting down.
CATTTAGAGGTTCCCTCGCTTATTCCCAGCATTTTACCGATCTCTTTATGTGCAAATCCTTCCATCACATACATGTTGAACACATTTCTTGTGGCTTCCGGCAAGCTTTGGACCATCTGTAACAACTCGTTATAATACAGGTTATCCGCATGATCTTTGTGCACAAACTGATCTTTCTCTGCCAGCACTACCTTTTCATTATAACGTGCATTCTGCTTCACATAGTCTGAAACGGAGTGAAAAACAATTTTTCTTAACCAACCTTCGAAAGAACCTTGAAAAGTATATTGCTCGATCTTCTGGAACGCCCTCAAAAAGCCATTATTCAATACCTCTTCGGCTTGTTCCTGGTGATCTATATACCTTTTTACTACTCCCATCATCCGGGCATAAAACAGGCTATACATCTTTTCCTGTGCACCGCGTTCATTGCGTATACACCCCTGGATCAGATCATGCAGCTCGCTCGCTTGCCCTTGTATATTATAACTCAACGCTATAGACAAGTAACGGGTATTAAAGATTTACAACATAATAGACTGAATCTATACATGATGCGTTGGGTGAAAACCGTTACATTTTTAATAATTAACGAATAGATGGTAAAGATAACTTAGTAATCGGTCTTATATAAACAAATATTGAATATTAAAATTGCTAATGTAACTGATAGCACGGTTTTTTAACAAAATTTGAAAACTAGTGCTATGCCCTACTATCGAATTGTATCATTAGAAGGAAAAGTGATCTCCTGCAGGGAAACGGCACAGATGTTACCCCCTAAGGAGCATGTTATCATGTTCAATCCCAACAAAGATCACCTCGTCTTTGCATTGGTAAAAGCCAAAAGTGAAAAGGAGGCAAAATCTACCGTAAAACTTTTGGCTAAAGCCCGATAGCGTAAAGCTACATGTTAAATGATATACCCGCCAGCCAGTTTCTACCGGGCATCGGGCGTCCGCTTACTACAAAGTACGTTTCATTCCACAGGTTATTGCACTGAATGTTGAATTGCAGACTTGACCTGTTCAGTTTCAGATCATAACCCGCCGATACATTTCCTGTATTATATGGCATCAGCCAGCTAGACTCGTCTACAGTAATAAACCTGTACCCGGTATAGGTGTGGTTGTAATTGAAGTAAATATTCCTGAAATAAAAACCAATATTGAGCTGACCATTGTAACGTGGCGAATACGGGATTTGCTTCCCTATACTGCCATCACCGGCTATATAGCTTTGCTCTGTTGTTGCCAGCACATAAGCCGTGTTCACGCCCACATGTATGGTCCAGTCTCCTGTTCTGAATTGTATTTTATTCTCGGTTTCCACTCCCCTGCTATGTACGGTAGCTATATTATGAGGCGTCCATATAGAGCTTCCAAACCAGATGATCCAGTCATGCATGGTACGATCGAAGTACGACAGGTCATGTACAATCGAAAACCTTCCAGAGGCATTTGTCTTTATTACATATCCAATGTCCTTGCTCCACCCCTGTTCCGGTTTCAACTGATCGTTACCGCCCGGCACATAATACAATTCGTTTAAGGTAGGCACGCGATAGCTTCTTTGAACATTGCCCCGAATGGTAAGCCATGTAGCAAATGCGTAGGAAGCACTTGCACCCAACATGGGTACCAGGTTGCTATCTACAAGCATTGCCCTGGCATTTACAGCGAGCTGCAGCTTGTTATGGAAAGCAGCATAGGAATATGCGCCTGCCAAAGATATCCTGCTCTGCGATACCATATCATTCGCCAGTTGCCTTTTCATCCAGCTATATTGGATTGGAGCAAATAATAGTAAGCTGTGATGCGTGTTGAATTGATACTTCCATCCCAGTTCACCATACAATTGGTTGACCGTATTCTTAGTGTCCTGCAATACAGCGCTATCCCGGTAATGCATATAGTCTTGCAGGTATGCCAGTTTTGCATACCGGTGATCTTTGGCTGTGGTCCTATCCCAATTTAATAAAACACGAAGACTTACATCCTTTTGCTCTTTTACAGACTGCTGCTCAAAAATTGTTTTAGGTATCTCCCTGGTATAACCCTGCCCCCATGCAGTAAATGAAAACGTATTTTTATCGTTTGCTTTATACGCGGTCGTTAACTGGGCGCTCAACCCGGTGAGCTCACTGTTAACAGTCTTATATGTTTTTCCGTCGGCAGTATAATCAAAATCGTTTTTTGCTGTTTGAAGAATAATGTTTGAAGCGATATACCAACGCTGCCGGCTTGCACTGCTATTTGCCTGTAACTGATGCTGACTATAACTACCTGCCGCCAAAGAAAGGCCAACATGGTACTCTTCATTGTTTTTAAAAACAGGAGTTGTATTATTGAGCAATAAAGCGCCTCCTACATTTCCAGACCCCCATAATGCAGAAGAGCCACCATATACAATATCTACCTGGTTAAATGATGAAGTTTTTAATAAGGATATATCAGTAATACCCAAAGCAGCATTCTGAATAGGTATGCCGTTCCAATAAACCTGTGATTGTGCGGCAGAGGCCCCTCTGAAATTGAGTGTAGCCAGGCCATTGATGCCATAAGACTTAACAAACACCGGAACTTGCTGCGACAGCAATGTACTTACACCCTGGAATTTATATTGCTGCAATACAACGCTATCAATATGCGTTATTTTTTGTCCAGGAGAAAAATGATCAATACGTTCATCATGATATAAATTCTTCTTCGCTGTCTTTACACGCACTTCATTCAATGTATCCCTTAACTGCCCATGTGCAGGAAAACAAAATAGCACTGCTATAAGCAATGCTACCTGTTTCTTCTTCATGATGGCGGGGAGTTGATACATTATCTTAAATACTGTAGTTAATCAAAATAAAAATGGCCGGGGCCAAGGCCTACACTAAAACTAGTGGCAAGAGTACCATCTTGCCTGTAAACAGAAACAGAACCTTTCTGTATAAAGCCTTTGGGGTCGCCTATATATATCTTACCATCTTTTGGATCTATGCCTAACGCCCAAAAATATTGATAGGCTTGTGCTGCTATAAATGGAACAGATGGAACATTGGCATCATTAATGGACATTCTATAAATACCGTTGTAATCATTACCACCCGAATAATTAACCTCTATAAAATACAGAGTATCAAGTGATGGATTAAAAACAGGCCTTATAACATCGGCTTTGTCCGGAAAATGATAAGACCTGGCTATATTCCCGGCTTTATCAATAACCGTTAAAGAAGAACTTTTATTCTTCGAAACATTGCCCGACAATATCCAAAGCCTCCCTTGTGCATCTTCCAGGGCTTCCTGCGGCGCTGCACCGGAAACAGGTATGGAAGTTTCAACAGCATCCGTAGTGGTATTGATAGTATATACCTTATTGCAAGCGGTATCCCAGGTGCAAACATAGGCTTTGCCATTGTATAGGCGCATTCCTTCGGGGTTTTGATAGGGCATATCTATCGTTCCTGCAACCTGCATTGTTTGTGGATTGATGATATACACTTTATTACTAAACAAAGTAGATACATAAGCTTTGGTATCATTTATGGGCAAAATATATCTTGGCTTCGGCATAGCAATTGTACCAATTGCTTTTTTATCTGATCGGTTTAGCACCACTATCTTATCAGAATTGTTGATGCACAGAAAATACCGATCGCCGATTCTTGTCATACTTTGAAACACATCGCCCAATTTACCACCGGCATTAGCAGAGGCAAAAACATCTCCCGCTACAGAGCCGGACTTTACATCGTACTGATATAAGCTGCCATCTCCATTGCCCAGGCTACCTTCACAAACCACATACACTTCTCTTGCTGCAGTGTCAGTAGCAACCGGGTTGCCGGCAGAAGAGGTATTGCCGGGCTTATCCTTTACACACGCCACCAGGCATGTGTAAAGAACAAGGAGAATTATATTTTGGATATTTTTTGTACCCATTTATTACCGGTTGCATCGCTTACCGTAAGATAATAAATACCTTTTGCAAGGGATGTGATATTAATAGAATTGTTGGTTGTAGTTATTGCTGATCTGATCAATGTTTTACCTGTCACATCCGTAATGCTTGCGTTAAGCGTACCCTGCGGTGTCGTTGCAAAACTAATGTTGATATAATCTGAGGCAGGATTAGGAACAACACGCATATTTTCAGTAGTGTTGGCAGCTGCAATATTTGTTGGCCATTTCAGATATAAAGCACCCACAGCATCCAGGTCAAAACCGCCGGAAGGGATTGCCGTAGGATATGGATCATTGATCTTTCTGCCATCTACATCTGTTTGCCCGTGTGCACCAATAGAACCAACGGCATCTACAATACGTACAGCAATAATATTATCTATATCAAGGCCCGGAGTACCTGCCAGTTCCTGCAGATCGAACGGAGTACCATATCCGCCAATGTACTTACCTGCCAGATTATTCACTTCCCTTGCATTGCTATACACACCAGCAACCGGTACCTGTGCCGTATCTATCAGGCAAGATGCAGGAAAGCGAAAGAAGTCCGTACCATTGGAGCTCACCTCTACAAATGCAAACTCAAGAAAAGCTTCTTCAGGGTTAGATGGATTGGAGAACCCATTTTCGAAAACTATGAAGTCAGCGCCGGCACCGTTATAAATGATATTATTAAAGCGAACTTCTGCCACACCACTATCTCCCAGGCTGACAGGAATATTATCCGGCACACCGATCGCATTGCTATCTGCACCCGATGTAACCTTACCCAAAGACGGATCAGCTATATCCATAAATCCCCTATTTACAGTGCAGGAAGTGCCCCACCCCATTATTTTACTACTCATCTTTTCTATAGCTGTAGAACCGCTAACTGTAGCTTGCGGCGCATAAGGGGCTATGATTTCCTGTGTGGTAAAATTATCTAAACAATACAGGGCTGGTGTATTCATGCCAAAGGCGCCAACATCGCTGGAACTGAGCGACAGATCCAGGCTATCCACCTTGCCTAATGGCATGAGGTTTACAAACTTCCAGGTGTTTAATATATAGTCTTTGCTATTGTCTGCAAATCGAAAATCGGCCAGGTACACTTCAACGCTATCCTGCTTCAGCACCCCGTCTTTATATCCACGTATCACCAGTTTGAACCAATCGGCATCATTACCTGTTGCACCGCCAAACTTCTTAGCAAACGCATCTCCATCCCTCATGGAATTATAAGCATACGTACTATTAGTAACATAAACGCCTTTTATGAAACCTCCTTTACCGGTGGCTTTCAGATCGATGTAATTACTGCTTCCGGTAGAAACCAGGTATTTATCTGAACCATTATACCCTTTGGCAGTTTTTGCGGAATATTGATTGCCGAAGCCGCTGGTAACGCTATCCGTCATGTTTGAATAAGCAAAACCACTGCTCCAGAACCCTCCCCAGGAAGAGTTATATACACACGGAAAATGTGCGAGGCCATCATCAAAGCCTACATCATTGCCTGAATTGGAATAGTTAACGTAAAAAGTGTCGGCCTTAGGCAGGCTAAGGCTTTCAAAAGTTGCCACGGTTTGGGCATGGGCTGCTGTAAGAGCAGCAATTGCAAAGATCGTTAATGTAAATCTGCGCATAAAAATTGGTTTAAAACAATTAATAAATGCAGCTACGGAAAAATTTCAGATACAGAAAAAAAGCAGACATTCATGAAGAAGCAGCGCCTTCTCTTACCTGTGCTTTTCTTCCCGAAAGCAGCGATAAGTTCCCGACTTGTGTCGGGCTAAAGGCAGGTCTTCTGACTTACTTCACCTTTTGCGGCCTTCCCGTTGCAAGAACAGTGGCAATGAGGATACAAAAGGCTATAAAGAAGCTTACAGCATCGGGTAATGTCCGGGATTCACACCCGGTTCCCTTTTCATTCCGTTGTTTAAGCGGAAACCTTCAGTGCCGCAAATGTATAAACTTGGATAAAGAAACCAAAATAAAATTTAAACAGAAAAAACGTTATTCTGTAAGCCTTTGCTTTGCAGCTTCATACAAAATCATTCCTGTTGCAACAGATACATTCAGAGAATCGAAACTGTTTGCCATAGGTATGCGTATCAGCTGGTCGGCTCGTTTCAGCACATCTTTACTGATGCCGGTATCTTCCGCACCCATTACTATGCAGGATGGAATGGTCAGATCGCTTTCGAAAACGGGTACGCTACCCTTCATCTCCGTACCCAGTACCTGCACGCCATTCAGCCGCAGCACATCTATTGCCTGTGGTACAGAAGGTATCCTGCACAGCATGATCTTATGCAATGCGCCGGCTGATGTTTTGATAGCTTCTTCTGTAAGCGATGCTGATGAAGAAGTGGGTAATATTAATCCCTGCGCCCCGCAACACCAGGCTGTGCGCGCGATAGCACCTACATTGCGTACATCGGTAACACCATCCAACAATACAAACAATGGAACTTTACCTTGGTCTACCACCAGCGATATAGCATCCTGTAATTCTACATATTGCAATAAGCTGGCCCATGCTACTACGCCCTGGTGCTGGGCACGTGTAAGGTTATTCAGCTTTTCTACAGGCACCTGGCTGATGGGAATATGATGTTCCCTTGCTAATTTCTTTATCTGGTTGATCTCATCGCCGCTGGCGCTGCGCAGCAGAAATATCTTTTCTATCGGCTTTCCCTGTTCTATAGCTTCCATCACCGGCTTACGACCGATCAGTAAAGGCAACGAGCGTGTTGGTTTCATCAGGTGTAAACCTACACAAAATGCCAGATTTATTTATATTGTAGTCGAATCGTTATGAAAAACTACTACTGGTTATTAGCCCTTTTCTTTGCTTTTTTTGTTTTAAAAGCGTCTGTATCATTTGCGACACCACACGTAAAGATATCTGAATCTCCTTCATGGATTTTAACAAGACAGCCCGACCTTAACAGGCAACCTGCCAGAACAGAGATCAGTGATGGGTATTATTTTATTTTAACCGATAACCAAATCAATGTTGGACTTCAGGAGAGATTCTATCATAGCATTAAAAAAATCATCAATGAATCCGGCGTACAAATAGTATCTCAACTATCTATAGGATTTCATCCAGACTATCAACAGTTAACTTTTCATAAGATCGTCGTAAAAAGGGATGGTAAAGAAATCAATAAACTTAACCTCTCCAGGATCAGGATCATCAACCAGGAACCCGAGCTAGCATCTTACCAAATCTCAGGCACATACAGTGCTACAATTATATTTGATGATATAAGAAAAGGCGATGAGATTGAGCTATCCTATACAATAAAAGGCTTCAACCCAATTTATGAAAATATCTTTTGTGACAATTTCAATTTAGCGAGCGTTATACCCATTACTAATAACTTTCAAAGTATAATTATCCCATCTCAGCGTCGGTTAAATTTTAAATATTTCAATAATGCAGAGCAACCTACAGCAGTTCAGCAAAACGGAAATACAATTTATGATTGGCCCGACAGGCAAATAACTGCATATACATTTGCGACAGATGTTCCATCCTGGTACATAGGTTATCCTTATGTAGAAGTATCAGAATTCAAAAACTGGAACGAAGTTGCGATTTGGGCAGACAATATCGTTAATCATTATCAGTATACTCTATCCGGAGAATTAAAAAATAAAATCAATCAATGGCATGATCAATCTCAGGGTAACATCGCAAAATTCGCCGGTAGAGCAACGCAATTTGTCCAGGATGACATTCGATATATGGGAATCGAGATAGGTGCTAATTCTCATAAACCCCACTCACCTATTGAAACATTCAATAAACGATATGGCGATTGTAAAGACAAATCTTTATTACTATGCGCGATATTACGTACCCAACAAATACCCGCTTTCATAGGGTTGATAAGCACACATCTCCAGGAGCACATTAGCGAACATTTACCATCAACCCTCTGGTTTGACCATGCAATAGTAACCGCTAAAGTAGATGGAGTAGATGTATGGATTGATCCTACTAATAGTCTTCAACGGGGCGAAATTCTTAATATCGCAATCCCCAACTATGGTAAATCCCTTGTTATCGACGCAAACACATCAACTTTAACATCAGTTGAAATTAAGGGTGCCGGAATTACACATGCACAGGAAACTTTTACCATACCGGCCGACAATCAATCCAAGGCGACCCTGGATGTTGAGACGACTTACTCCTATGCTTCTGCCGATGGCACCCGCAATTATTTATCAGCAAATAGTTTTAAAGACATTGAAAAAGAATTTGAGAACTTTTATCAGAGCATTTACCCGCATACTCAAAGCAGTGATGATATTAAATATGAAGATGATACTGTAAATAACATATTAACACTTTATGAATCTTATAAAATAGACAGTATTTGGACTAAAAGTTCTGATAAAAAAACGGGCATCGTGATTGCTGCAAAATCATTGTACACAAGATTGCCTAAACCTAATGAATCTGATCTCACCAATCCACTCGCTTTGGCATATCCATCTACCTTTAGATATAAGGCGATTATAAAAATGCCACGCCCATGGTCTCTTGAAACAGAGGATTATAGCATTGAGCGAAGTGCCTATAAGTTTAGCTTCACATCAAGAATATATGACTCAACCATTACGCTAGAGTATTACTTTGAATCGCTGAAAGACAATATATCTCCCCAGGAATTACCACTCTACCTACAAGATTATAAGAAGATGACAGCTTCTATGGAGTATTCATTTTCTTATAATGAGCACTATAACAACCAGGTTAGCAGGTTAAAAAATGATAAGAGCATTTTCAGCAATACAAACTGGATAATGGTCTTCATTGCGATTGTTACCGTAGTTGCTGTATTTCTCTTCTTAAAAAAGATGAGTGCAAAGCAATCAAACCTAACCTCTCAAACAGAAATACCGGAAACCATTTCCGGCTGGTTGATCCTGTTGGCGGTCATCCTGGTCATCCGTATTATCATATACTTATACCAGTTCATAGCCGGGCATTATTTCGAGACTACCTCATGGTTAGCTTTAAATGAATTGGGTGCAACTGGCTTACAGTTACTCCTTGTTATAGAAATGGCTGTACAGGCATCCTTTGTTATATATGCCTGCTTTATTTTCTATTGGTTTGTAATGCGCAGGGATATATTTCCTAAAGCATTTATCATATTACTTTTTGCAGAGCTCGGTACTAATATTCTTTTCCTGATATTCTATGCTATCGGAGGTAAAACAATAGATGATATTTTACCCGGCTACACAGACACCTATCTCAAATTGATATTTCGTAATATGCTGGGGATCGCGATATGGGGTACTGCTGTTTACAAGTCTCCTCTTGTAAAAAGGGTATTCATCAAACCATATCGTTATCTGGAACTACAGGAAGATCCCGGTTACAGGGATTTTATTGACGCACAATCAGGAAAATTAGATACAACAGGTTTAAATCAGGACGAAAATGCACCAAACTAATAGCCGTTTTGCACATTTTCATCTTGAATGTATTGTACCAAACACACTGGACATAAGCAATTCTCAAAGTTTTCCTTGAGGTGTTTTAATACATCAAGAGAAAGCGTGTATTGCTGGCACCAACAACCATCGGCATCGTTGGTGCATTCAAAAACATTCCCGCATTTAGAACAGTTTTTCTCGCTCGGCATTTTGCAATAATACAGTTATTGGTAGGGATATTCAAAACAGGAAAACATTCTAATCAAATAGAAAAGCCCCGCTATACGGGGCTTTTCTATAATTAAGTCCTAATTATTACGCTGGTTGCAATCCGTACATTTCTGCACGCAGAGCTTTCACACGTGCATCATTGCGATACTCATCAAAGCTCATTTCGCGATCTATAGCGCCATTAGGTGTTATTTCAATGATCCTGTCTGCAACGGTTTCAGCCAGTTCATGGTCACGTGTGGTAAACAGTATAGTACCTTTGAAATCTTTCATGCCATTGTTCAGCGCGGTGATACTTTCCAGGTCCAGGTGGTTGGTAGGTTCGTCCAGCATCAGCACGTTACCTTTCAGCATCATCATACGGCTTATCATACAACGCATCTTCTCACCACCGCTTAGTACCGTACATTTCTTAAGCGTTTCTTCTCCGGTGAATAGCATCCGGCCAAGGAAGCCACGTATAAAAGTCTCATCCTTTTCCTCAGAATACTGGCGAAGCCAATCTATCAGGTTCAGGTCTTTACCTTCAAAATAGCTGCTGTTATCGTTAGGCAGGTAGGTAGTGGTAATGGTAACGCCCCATTTAAAACTTCCCTGGAAATCAGTATCCTCACCCGCCAGTATTTTATAAAAAGCAGATGTTGCCAAACCATTTTCTGAAAGGATAGCAATTTTCTGTCCGCGTTTCAGATCGAAGCTGATGTCTTTAAACATCACTTCACCGTTCAATGTTTTGCCAAGTCCTTTCACTTCCAGTATCTGGTCGCCGGCATCACGTACCTGGTTGTTGAAAAGAATAGCAGGATATTTACGTGTAGATGCGGTCATATCCTCCAGTTTTATCTTATCCAAGGCTTTCTTACGGCTGGTGGCTTGTTTCGATTTGGATGCATTCGCAGAGAATCGGGCAATGAACTCTTTCAGTTCAGCGATCTTATCTTCTGCCTTCTTATTAGCATCTGTACGTTGTTTCAGCAACAACTGGCTCGACTCGTACCAGAAGCTATAGTTACCAGTAAATATGGTGATCTTACCAAAGTCGATATCTGCTACGTGTGTACACACAGCATCCAGGAAGTGACGATCGTGCGATACAACCAATACGATCTTATCATAATCGGCCAGGAAGTTTTCCAACCAGCTGATCGTTTCCAGGTCCAGGTCGTTGGTAGGTTCATCAAGCAGCAGGATATCAGGATTACCAAAGATAGCCTGTGCCAGGAGCACGCGCACTTTCTGGTTACCATCCAGCTCTTTTACCTGTCTTGTATGAAATTCTTCTTTGATACCCAGGTTGCTCAGCAATGTCGCTGCATCATTTTCGGCATTCCAGCCATCCATCTCAGCAAACAATCCTTCCAGCTCCCCAGCTTTGATACCATCTTCTTCTGTAAAATCTTCTTTGGCGTAGATGGTATCCTTCTCTTTCATGATGCTATACAGCTTATCATTACCCATGATCACGGTCTCCAGCACAGTAAACTCATCGTAGGCATAGTGGTTTTGTTTCAGCACACTCATACGCTGATCCTTACCTATTTCTACCTTACCTGTGGTTGGGTCTATCTCTCCCGACAATATCTTCAGAAACGTAGATTTACCTGCACCATTGGCACCGATAATACCATAACAATTCCCTTCTGTAAACCTTATGTTCACATCTTCAAACAACACGCGCTTGCCATATCTGAGCGATAAATTAGATACTGATAACATCGTAAAAATTAAATATCAAAAAACGAAAAATTATAAAACAGCTATATATAATGCTGTAAAGAGGTGCAAAGGTACATAAAATAGGCGTCAATTTTGGCTTTTTTGCCATTTTCAACGATGCCTGCAGACAAGTTCACAGGAACTTAACAATAATTAGGAAAGGACCTGCAAATCAGGCACCTCACGCCTGCTGCAAGTAACAGTTTTCGATCCATACCTTAAAACAATGGAACGTATTGCGCGCTGCAGAGATGATAGCTTCTTTCCCTGCATCATCCAGTTCTTCAGCAAACGTATTCAGTGTTTGTACAAACTGGCCCCATAAAGCATCCACATCATCCCTGTAATAATTGAAGAAACGGATATCTGATGGTTGCCTGCCGAGATTCCCTGCAATAATTTTGCTAATGATCTTACCACCCATTGTAGAGCCTTCCAGTACATACATAGCCCCCAATGCACCGGCAACATTATCTATACGTGGCAGAGGAACATCTTCGTTTGTGGAGCGCAGGTTTTGATGCATAGATCGTAATTCCTCCGTTATCACATTTGCCTTCCGCCTGCGGCTATATTGGGGAACGATATTATCATTGATATACGTAGATATCAGTAATTCAAGAGGATGGAAATAACCATAAAAGCATTGTAGCAGATCAGCATATTTAGCAGCGGTATCACACCCTTTTATGTAAGGGATCAATAGCTTATCTAACTGCTGATGGTCTTGCATCGTCTGTGCCCTCAATTCTTCAATAAACATACTTTGCACGCACTAATTGTTAATAGGGAAATACACAAAAAATTCAGCCCCAACCCCTTCCACGCTTGCGGCTTCTATGCTGCCGTGATGTATTTCCATAATCTTTTTGCAAATAGCTAATCCGATACCGGTACCCTGGTACACAGATGCATCATTGAGCCGCTGAAATACTTTAAATACGGCATCCTCGTATTTCTTATCAAAGCCTATACCGTTATCTGACACCGTTATTTTAAAGTGGTCCTGCCCGTTTATACTTACTTCTGTACTATTGATTTTTATAACGCATGCTTCGTCGGGCCTTGAAAACTTTATGGCATTACCCACCAGGTTGATGAACAATTGGCGCACCTGGAACAGAATACCTTTTATTACCGGCAAAGGCCCTATTTCTATCACTGCATTCTTTTCCTCAATAGCGTTGTCCAGGTCGCTCATTACTTCCTGCATTAACCGGTTCAGGTCTATTCCCGAAAAATGACTTTCTACATTAGATAACCTCGTATATCGCAGGATATCGTCTATCAGCAACTGCATGCGCTCTGCCGATCTTCGGATGCGTTCTATCAGATCCGTCGTTCCATCGGCAAGGCTATAGCGTTCTTTATCCAGCATACGCGAGGCGAAGACCTGTATCTTACGCAAAGGTTCCTTCAGGTCATGAGATCCGATCCAGTTCAGATTTGATAATTCTTCGTTCACAGCCTGTAGCTGTTCCGTGAGTTTGCGTTGTTTTTCTTCTTCTTTCCTTGCATCTACTATGGTAAATTGTTTTTGCAGGGCGAATACACATTTTATTGCCGCATTGATCTCTATATCGTCCCAAATACGGCTGTGTTCCTTTACAATCTGCTTCCAGATCGCGAACGACTTTCTTGGGGAAAGGCCCTTTTGATCTTTAATAATTGCTTTATCGGGCTCACCAGCCCAGTTAATGGTCTTTTCAATTTCCGTCCTGAACCAGATAACACAGTCATTTTTCAGCTTATTAATGGAAAAGAACATCAGCCCCGCCGCATATTGCACGATCTCTCTTGCATTGGGATATACTGCAATGAGATTATCTGTGATCAGTTCCGGCTTGTCGTACGAATGCAGAAACCTGACAAGTTTTAGCAGTTCTTCATCAGGCGGCACAATGCCCTGCCTATATAGCCGGCCATTGTGGATAATAGCGAACCCATCTGCGCCTACCAATGCCGACAACACATGGTGCCGGATATACTCCTCTATGTTTTCTGTACTATTGAATACCTTTAATACTTCCTGCAATCTGCTGTCGATTTCCTTAGACAGTTCAAATTTCTCGGATGCTTCCCTAACCTTTATCTGGGAAGAGAGGAAGTTACCCTCCAGCAAAGCTGTATGCCGTAAAAAATGAGGAAGCTCCTTTTTGCTGTAATGATGGCAGGCGACAAGGCCCCATAATTTACCGTCATTAATAAGCGAAATAGTGAGTGTAGCACCTACGCCCATATTCTTTAGATATTCAATATGGATGGGCGATACACTGCGGAGCATAGCATTACCAAGGTGTAAGCTTTGGTTATCCGCTCCATCAACTATTGTATATATAGGCGATGGTATATAATCTACATCGGCAATGATACGAAGCGGGTTTTGCAGGTATAGCATCCTTGCCTGTACAGGTATATCTGTATGCGGATAATGCAGTCCCAAGAATCCTTCAAGATCGTCGCGTTTTGCTTCTGCAAAAATTTCACCGTTGTAATCTTTGTCAAACCTATAGATCATAACACGGTCGTAACCGGTTACATGCCTTATTTCTTCAGAAATAGATTGACAAAGCTCTTTTAATGTGGTTGTACGCTGCAGCTCATTCACAAACTTCTGCATCTGTATATACAGGTTCGGAAGTTCCGGCATTTTTTCAGGGTGTTGCTCAAATTCAAGGATCAGAAGATCGCCGGAAAGATGAACCAGGGTATCATAACCCACTTTGTTAAAATGACATTGAAAAGGCCTCGAATCATTAAACTCATTCCCGGCCGCATAGTTTTCGAGCTTCAATTCATCCTCGCAATCAAACAGATCGTGGAATCTTTTCCCCAATACATCTTTAAGTTCGCGATCTAAAAATTCGCGAACATTGGCACTACAGTAAAGAATGACGTGTGTGTTCTTATCTATTGCCAGTAAAAAACCATGGGGCTGTATAGAGCCGGGGATATGTATAGGTTCACTTTCGCAATTATCGATATTTACAACATCCCTGTTTACAATATCTTTTATTCCCATTTACAGGTTATTATTGTTCGTTATAGAACAACATACAAATTACGTGCTAAGAACGGATTCAATGCAATTGCAGATAAGCGTTTTCAGATCGCCATAGCTTGTAGGTTTATTCAGGTAGCCGTTAGCACCCAGGTTTTGGGCGGTTTCTACATTTTTCTCCGTTGCAGACGTAGATAGCAAATACACGTTGATATCATCGTAAATACGCTTTCCACGTATATAGCTAAGGCATTCAAAACCATTATATCCCGGCATATTTACATCCAGGAATATTAATGTGGGCTGTTCTGCAATATTATCAAGCTCATTAATGAGCTCTTGCCCGTTTGTAAGCGTATGCAGGGCAATGTCAGGGTCTATCTCACGCAACACTTCCGTAAAAAGAAACCTATCATCCACATCATCATCAACATACACGATCTTCACGTTTGTATAATTTTTAAAATGTTGCGACATAGAAAAGTTAAACAGAATATAAAAGTAAACAGATTATCGCTGGCAATAAAATTTAAATATCAGCATTTTGTAAATGCTTTGATAATGAATTGTTTCTGACAGAGACGTCCTGTATTAAAAGCAGGATTTCTTCATCCTTAGCAAAAAATATCTGAAAACTATTATTCTTGATAATATCGGGATGATACCTATATGGCCTTAGGTTTTCTGAAAGTAGCCAGCGACATGTAGGCGATCAGGTAACTCAGTAACCCGGCAACAATGGCAAGCACAGTACCGCCAAGAAAAAAAGCCGCACCCTCCTGCATAAAACGCTGCAGGCTCAGGTGGTCGAAGCTAACAAACCATTTATCCTGGCGAAGCAATAATTTGCCGGTCATCAGGCTGGCTACCCAGATAATAGGTGTAAACGGAAATACGCTGATGTGCGCGGCAAGGATAAACAGTGCCTTATTCATCTTAAAGGCTATAGATAACGGAATGCCTATGGCCAGCTGGAAACCCCATACCGGAACAATACCCATGAATATGCCAAAACCTATGGAAGCAGCCTTCGTTTGATTGCTTTCTTCAGGGTTGGCAAATACAGTTCGCCATATCTTCCTCCAGCCTTCTTTGTTACTTAGCAGGCGGAAGAAATCCCGCGGTTTAATATATAAGAGCGCTATCAGTACCAATACGGTATTGAGTATGCTGATGCGGGTAAAATCCTTAAAGGGCCGGAAGTGCGAAACCCGTTCTTCAGGTTTGGGATAATATACAGATATGGGCACGCTAATGATAGGTACACCACTCCACGATGCCCTAACCATCACCTCTATTTCAAATTCATATTTACGCGTATAATACGTCTTAGACGCCAGCTTTTGAACGGGATACAGCCTGTAGCCGGATTGGGTATCGGGCATACGCAAGCCGGTATTTACCCAAAACCAGAAATTGCTGAACTTATTGCCAAAGCTGCTTTTCTGAGGTACATTTTCCTCTGCGCTAAGGTTACGTGCGCCTATTATCAATGCACCGGGAAATTCTTCTATCTTATCCAGGAATACTTTCAGGTCGCTTGCATAATGCTGCCCATCGCTATCCATGGCGATGGCATAGTCATAACCAAGCTTTGCGGCTTCGCGTATTCCTGTTTGCAGGGCTATTCCTTTACCCTTATTAGGCTGGTAGCTTACCAAATGCACCTGCGGAAATTCATCCAGTATTGCCCTTGTGTTATCGGTACTGCCATCATTTACCACAATTACATCCGTGCTATACTTCAATACATCCTTTATCACACCGGCAAGCGTACCTGCATTATTATAGGTAGGTATCAGCACACAGGCTTTATTCTTCTTCAACAGGTTGTCGTATAAGCCGGCTTCAGGCATTGATCTTCAGTATATTATCGTAGTAAGGGGGTAAATTTAACGCTTTGCGTTTATTCTTCGTTTTTCTTCTGTTTTTCGCAGGCCTTAATTTTATTCAGGATCGCTTTACGTTCTGTAACAGTAGCTATTTCCAGGTGAAGCGCATGTTCATAATAATTTTCGGCAGCAACATACCATTTCTTTTGCATGCAATAATCCCCTGCTATCCGATAGGCATCATAAAATTCAGGATTGCTATTCACCACTTCTGCCGTATCTACGGGCTGGTGCGCCAGTAATGCCAGTTTATTTTTCCGAAACTTCAGGAAATCCCTATACGTGCCCGAATAAAGGAAACTATCCGGTGCAATATTCAGGTTGTTAATAGATATGTCCGTATCGCGTTGCAAGCCATGCATGGCTAATACTTTTCTCATATCATAGCAAACATAGGTACCCAGCTGCCAGGGGGAAGTGCTCACCCACATACGCAGGCTATCGGGCTGAAATATTACTGAGTGGTGTGCTATCAACTGGTTCACTGCTTTTTCATTACCCTCCCCTATATCAGCATTGCCAAGGCCGCGTCTGTCGCGCAGTATATTGGCAACTTTCTGTGGCGTCAGCGGGTAGTTCTGCTGCATTAACTCCTGCAACCTCTGGTATCTATATACAGATGCGCTGGTAGCCTTTTGCTCTATATTCAGCTTTTGGGTTTCAAATTCTTTACTCTGGTAGTGGTTGGTGCATTGAATATTATCCTTGTTTGGGTCGTAGATAGCAAGTTGCTTCGGCGTCTTTTCAATGATCACGGCTTTATGATCTGCAGCACTGCCTACAAGAAAGCTCTCACTTACAAACATCTTCCTTCTTTTCGCAATAGCAATAGCTTCCTTTATGTTGCCGGCATACTGCAGCACTTCGCGTGCCACCAGGGAAACCGGGGTGCAGGCACTAAAAGGAATATCAGAGCGTGCGGCGTTGATAGTTACCGTAAGCCCTTTATCATTCATACCGGATACCACACCGGTAAAGCCGCCCCAGGTAACGAACATGAATTTATGCCCCTGGTCAGGATTATAAAACGCCACAATCTTCTCTTCGGCAAACTTATCTCCAACCCAAAAGTCAAAGTTCCTGCCCAACAACATAGAACCATCAGCAGTCTTGCTATCCCATGCACCGAACGAGGTACACCCAACGAGCATCAGGTTCTGTAAAGCGTGCCCGATATCATGCGCGGCATGGTAGTTCAATATGCGCGCATAGTTATTACCGATCCAGTTAAAGGAATCTGCTGCGGCATGAGAGATGCCGTAGATCTCTTCTTTATACTCTTCTGTTACATGATCGGGCAGGTCCCGGTTCATAAAGCCCACTATGTACTTCAGGAACTTCAGGTATCCCGGCGAGGGGATCATCTGCTTTATCTGTTGGGTAAAAGCTATCTCCTGGTCAACGATCTGCTGTTGTGATAGTTTACCATTCTTTACACCCCGCTCAAAAGGCTTACCAGACACATACATTTCATAAAGCCCGAATTCGTTTTTACGGATCCAGTTATCTCCTATGGTATACAGGCTGCCTTCCACATGTTGCTTTTTCAGCGCAAATGCAGAAGTATCTGCAACCTTTGGTGGCTGTATATTATCAGAAACACTATAAACGTAGGCGCTAAATACTATAAGAATCAACAGCAGGATGCCTATGAATATTGCCAGGCACTTAAATACCCACTTCAAAAATCGCATAATTGCAAAGATAGGTACACACTAATTACATTCGCACGACCAATATATACGATTATTTATCTATTTTGGTATCAACCACTCCCGCTTATGAAACCTATACTTTACATGTTTTGTGCCCTGATGTTGATTTCATGTCATAAAACCGAAACGAAGGACACACCAATTGTCATAAAAAAACTCCTTCCTATTGATAGTGTAATAGGTAGCTATAATTGTAACATAAAAGTAGATACTGAAATTTCTGCGGGAGGGCCGCCTACAACTTCAGATTCAACATATTCCGGGGTGATGACAGTAACGAAGCTGGATGACTCAACAATTCGAGTTTCGATAAACAACTATCATATATCACATGGCATCCTCAGATATACTCAAGCAAACGAACAGCATACATCCGGCGACCCGCACGATGCATTTACAGAATTCCATTACTTCCCATCATCAGATAGTGCAACGTTGTCATGTCGTACTTACAGAGGTGGTTCGGGCGGCTTCGTCTTATACCGGGCATTTATTAACGGTAAAAAAAATTAACTGTTTATACCAGCTATATACCTATTATAGCTGCCTGGCCAAATACAGGTAGGGGCCTATAAAATGGTGCATCCATATATTGGACGTGTTATCGGGATATTTTTTAAAATATTCGCTATCGGCATATAATACAATTGTATTACCCGTCCTTACATAGTTATCGCTTTTAAAATAACCCGGCGCCTCAAATTCTTTTAGCTGCTTCTTAACCATTTTAGAAACCATTCTACCCAGGTATTTCTCGTAATTCCGTTGTGCCCTCAGCGATGGTTTACTCAACCTGTTGTAGATATGACGCATTACCAGGTTTTTAGGAAACTTCTGTTGCTTTATGAGCTTAGGCGCCATTTTAAAGGCATTGGTAGTATTGAGATCGTTTACTGTTTGCACCGATACGGGCGTTTCCGGTACCCAATCTGCTGAATTTACAACTGTATATGCCCAGCCACCACTTGTTGTATGCTCATAACTGTAGGCATAGTACAAATTGCCGGGCTTAGGCGCGGCACTGCAGTAAGTCTTCAACCGTATATCCGCCGGTATTCTTCCCTTAGCCTGCAGGTCATACAGGTAAGAAGTAAGCAAAAAACTGATACCTGCACCCTGGCTATGGCCTGTTATAATAAAATCACGAATGCCCGCCTTATAGCAGGAATCGACGCGCGGCAGTATATCTCTTGACAAATAACCCATTGCCAGCAGCCAGCCTACATGCACTGCTGCACGAGGATTGTCCGACAGGGAATAGGTAAATGTATAATTATTATCCAGTTTCAATTGCCCGGTTGCGGGAACCATGGCTGCATAAAAGTTGGCGAGCCAGCTTACTTGCGATGCGGTTGTTCCCCGTACGCTAATGACACCGGTGTTCCCATCCATCATCCATAGGTCCCAGATATTTTCCAAACCCATCACAGGCGAGCGATAGGCCAACTTACTATGTGCCGGCGCAGGCAGCTTGCTCGTGTCGAAATACGATATATCTATATGCTGCAGGTTAGCTATTTTGAGCAACTCTATATATTCTTCTTTGTCAAATCCGGGTTTTAGATGCAGGCAATAAGCGTGTATTGGCAGCAGCAAAGCCATTAATAGCATGATCCTCCTCATAACGGTAAATATAGGGATCAATTAAATGGTACGATATTATTCTGCCTTTATAATTAAGTACTAAAAATTGCAGTTAATTTTACCATAGAACGAATACTATATGCATCTGCTACTGATCAATATTCAACAACTCTGTCAGGTAGAGACCGCGGAGGCTAACAGGCAACGCGTGAACGGTACTGATATGAAAACCCTTCCTTCTATTAATAATGCATGGCTATATATCGAGAACGGAAGGATCCATAGCTATGGCAGCATGGACGAAGAACCCATGATAGATTGCAATGATATCATTGATCTGCATGGCAAGCTGGTATTACCAACCTGGTGCGATTCACATACGCACCTGGTATTCGCCGCACCGCGCGAGCAGGAATTCGTAGATCGCATCAATGGGTTGAGTTATGAGGAAATAGCACGCCGCGGTGGTGGCATACTCAATTCAGCAAAAAGGCTTAATGATATCGACGAGTCTTTGCTTTACGATCAAAGCCTTAAGCGATTACATGAAGTGATAGCACAAGGTACAGCTGCTATCGAGATCAAAAGCGGATACGGCCTCAACCTGGAAGGTGAACTAAAAATGCTCAGGGTTATCCGTAAGCTAAAGGAGCAAAACCCACATATCCTGATAAAATCATCTTTCCTGGCAGCACATGCATATCCTGTTGATTACAAACAAGATCATGACGGTTATCTGAATTTAATTATTAACACTATGCTACCTAAAGTAGCAGAAGACGGCCTTGCTGACTATATGGATGTTTTCTGCGAAGAGGGATTTTTTAGCGTGGCAGATACCGAACGACTACTGGAAGCCGGACTTAAACATGGACTAAAACCAAAGATTCACGCCAACCAGTTGCATTATTCCGGTGGTGTACAGGTGGGTGTTAAGTATAATGCGATAAGCGTTGACCACCTGGAATGTGTGGGCGACGAGGAAATACAAGTGCTAAAAAATAGCAATACAATACCTACATTATTGCCGGGTGCCGCTTTCTTTTTAGGTATGCATTACCAGCCGGCCCGCAAAATGATTGACGCCGGCCTGCCGGTATGCCTGGCATCAGATTATAACCCCGGTTCCTGTCCTTCGGGAAATATGCCCTTGCTGACAACCATTGCCTGCACACAACTCAAAATGACCCCGGAAGAGGCGATCAACGCCATTACACTCAATGGTGCGGCTGCGATGGAATTGCAAAATGAAGTCGGCAGCATAGCAGTGGGTAAAAAAGCGAACCTTATCATTACCAAACCGATGCCGTCATTAGCCTATGTACCATACGATTATGGGAACAACCCAATTGAGAAAATGATAATAAATGGAGTTGTTTTATAGGATTTTGGGCATAAAAACAACAAAAACGCCCCTTTTTTATGGCAAAAGTTTAATTTTTAAAGCAAAACCTGATTTTGCTTTATGCCTTATTTGATTACTTTTGCTGTCCGTATCAAAAAACGTTTATGGCTACAACAGCAGACTTTAGAACAGGCCTCATCATCAAACTAGATGGCAGCCTTTATTCAATAGTTGAATTTGGACAAAATAAGACAGCACGCGCCGCCGCCAAAGTATGGGCAAAGCTGAAAGGTGTTGATAATACCCGCTCTATTGAGCATACATGGAACTCCGGCGATACTGTTTACCCGGTACGTGTAGAACGCCGTCCTTACCAGTTCCTGTACAAAGATGACAGTGGCTTCAACCTGATGGACACGTCTTCTTTCGAACAAATTACCATTCCGGAATCCCAGATCGAACGTCCTGAACTTTACAAAGACGGCCAGGAATGTTTTATACTTGTAAATACCGAAACAGAACAGCCGATGAGCGTGGAATTGCCGCCAAACGTGGTATTGCGCGTTACCTATTCAGAACCCGGTGTTAAAGGCGATACTGCTACCCGTACGCTGAAGCCTGCTACAGTAGAAACAGGCGCTACCGTAATGGTTCCTTTGTTTGTCGACGAGAACGAGTTGATACGCATTGACACCAAAACAGGCGCTTATATGGAGCGCGTTAAGGAATAGTTGATTTACTCTTTACTTACTCAAAATCTTCCGACATGGAATTCAAGCAAATACAAGAGCTCATAAAAGCTATTAATAAATCTAACATTAGCGAATTAAGCGTTGAAGAAGGTGATTTCAAGATCACTATCAAGCAAGCCCAGGTTGCAGAAAGCCAGTTTATCGCAGTTCAGGCGCCGGCAATGCAGGCAATGCCACAGATGATGCCGCATACTATGCCGGCACAACAGGCAGTTGCAGCACCGCAGGCTACTCCGGCACAAACGCCGTCTGCACCTGCTAACGATAAGCTGATCACTATCAAATCTCCGATGATCGGTACTTTCTACCGCAGTCCATCTCCTGATAAACCGGTATTTGTGAATGTAGGAGATGAGATCAAACAGGGTGATGTTCTGTGTATTGTAGAAGCAATGAAACTATTTAACGAGATTGAAAGTGAAGTGAGTGGTAAGATCGTTAAGGTATTGGTAGATGACGCTTCTCCGATCGAGTACGATCAGCCAATGTTCCTTGTTGAGCCTGCTTAATTCTTAAAAAAATAAAAAGGTCAAAATTCAAAGAAAGTATTACCGGAAACGCTGAATACATTTGAATTTTGACTTTTTGCTTTTTGACTTTAAAATCCAGATCGTGTTTAAAAAGATATTAATAGCAAACCGTGGCGAGATAGCTCTGCGTGTGATACGTACCTGTCGCGAAATGGGCATTAAAACTGTAGCTGTCTATTCCACTGCAGATAAAGAAAGTCTGCATGTTCGTTTTGCCGACGAAGCAGTGTGTATTGGCAAGCCTCAAAGTGCAGATTCTTACCTGAACATACCGCATATCATGGCGGCAGCAGAGATAACCAATGCAGATGCAATACATCCCGGCTATGGTTTCCTTGCCGAGAATGCAGGTTTCTCTGAGATATGTGCGCAATACGGCATTAAATTCATTGGGCCTACACCTGAGATGATCCGCGCTATGGGCGATAAGATCACAGCAAAAGAAACGATGATCAAGGCAGGCGTACCGGTAATACCAGGCTCCGAAGGACTGTTACAAAGCCTGGAAGAAGCCATGTCTATCGCTAAGGACATGGGCTACCCTGTTATCATTAAAGCTACTGCCGGTGGCGGTGGTAAAGGTATGCGTGTAGTGTGGAGCGATGAAGAAATGGAGCGCGCTTATAACAATGCCAAAGCAGAAGCAGCCGCATCTTTCAAGAATGACGGCATATACATGGAGAAGTTCGTGGAAGAACCTCGCCATATTGAAATACAGGTAGCAGGAGATCAGTTTGGTACTGTTTGCCACCTGAGCGAACGCGACTGCTCTATCCAGCGCCGCCACCAGAAACTGGTAGAGGAATCCCCTTCTCCTTTCATGACACCGGAACTACGCCAGCGCATGGGTGAAGCTGCTAAGAAAGCTGCCGCTGCCATCAACTACGAAAGCGTAGGTACGATCGAGTTCCTGGTAGATAAGCATCGCAACTTCTACTTCATGGAAATGAATACCCGTATACAGGTAGAGCATTGTGTTACCGAAGAAGTGATCAACTTTGACCTGATCAAAGAACAGATCAAGATCGCAGCAGGTATTCCTATCAGTGGTAAAGATTACGAACCCGTAATGCATGCTATCGAATGCCGTATCAACGCAGAAGATCCATACAACGATTTCCGTCCGAGCCCAGGCAAGATCACGGAATTACATACTCCGGGCGGACATGGTGTTCGTATAGATTCACACATCTATAAAGATTACAGCATACCTCCGTTCTATGATTCTATGATCGCTAAGCTGATCGCCGTTGCACAAACGCGCGAAGAAGCTATCTCTACTATGGAGCGCGCCTTGAGCGAATACGTGATCGAGGGTATTAAAACCACTATTCCTTTCCACCTTCAACTAATGAAGAATGAAGATTTCAGAAAGGGCAATTTTACAACGAAGTTTATCGAAAGCTTCGTGCTTGAATAAAAGTTTTGTTAGTTTCTATTGTAATTAGGGAGGGTCTTTATACCCTCCCTTTTTCATATGTAGTTTTAACAGTTCTATAATATCGTATGGAATTAAATTTGTTCTAAACAGACAAGAAAGGTCATAATTATGAAATCAAGAATCATTCCCGTAATCCTGACAGCTGCCGCTACATCTGTAGCCACTCTGTTTGTAGCCGGAAAATTTGACAGTAATAAGCCATATTTTTCCGTACATGATACCCCTGCCGCTTCCAACATCAGATACGCCAGTAACGACAATATGTCCACTGCACGCCTGGGATCTGCAGATTTTACTCCTGCGGCAGAATCGGCAGTAAAAGCAGTAGTACATATTAAAACACAGATCAAGGCAAGGGCAGTTCCTGCAGATGATATCTGGGGCCAGCTATTTGGCCAGCAATACATGCTTCCTCCGCAAATGGGCTCCGGCTCGGGCGTAGTGATATCTCCCGATGGATACATCGTTACCAACAACCACGTGGTTGCCAATGCCGACCAGGTTACCGTAACTTTTAATGACAGGTACACCACAAGCGCTAAGGTTATCTCGGCAGACCCTGCAACAGATATTGCAGTCATTAAGGTAAATGAGAAAAACCTATCCTATATGGATTTTGGAAACTCTGATAATGTGCGCCTTGGGCAATGGGTATTAGCGGTTGGTTATCCGCTTTCCCTCGATGCAACGGTTACCGCCGGTATCGTCAGCGCAAAGGGACGCTCTATCGGTATTAATCGTACCCAATCTCCGGGAGCTATAGAATCTTTTATACAAACAGATGCTGCGGTAAACCCCGGCAATAGTGGCGGTGCCCTGGTAAATACAGATGGCCAGCTGATAGGTATTAATTCAGCCATAGCCTCCCCTACCGGGTCTTATGCAGGTTATTCTTATGCCATACCTTCCAACATTGTTCGCAAGGTGGTGAATGATATGGTACAATATGGATCGGTGCAACGCGGCTACCTGGGCATCAGGTACCTCGACCGTAAAAATGCTTCCCCTGAGCAACTTTCTGCTTTAGGCCTTGATCGTACCGATGGCGTGTATGTAGAAGATGTAGTAAACGGCAGTGGCGCTGCTGATGCGGGTCTTAAAAAAGGAGATTTTATAACTGCCATTAATTCAAAACCGGTAACAACTGCACCTGAATTACAGGAACAGGTAGCCCGTTATCATCCTGGTGATAATATCAGTGTGGCCTATTTAAGAAATGGCAGTGTGCATACCACCACCATCGAATTGAAAAAAGATGTGGCGAATCCGGTAATATTAGGCGCCAACCTTCGCCCGCTTACGAATGAGGAGAAAAAGAAACTCGGCGTAGAGAGCGGTGTATTGGTAACCAATGTGGGCAACGGCATTCTTGCGCAGGCGGGCATCAAAAACAATTTCATCATTATCTCTGTTAATGATTATGCGGTGAAGACCAGCCAGGACCTGGAGAAACTGCTTTCCTCGCAGCAAAAGGCGCAGATAGCAGGTATCTATCCCGGTTACAGGGGCATGTATTACTATGGCATCAATGCCAATGCCAATGGTAATTCGGAATCGCCGGAATAAAGAGTAACGGATAAATCTATTGTAGAATAGCTCTGCATAGATGTAGAGCTATTTTTATATGTATTATCATTACTTAATAACAAACTGGTTATCTGTACAGATTATGTACATTGCCCTACAGGCCTTATTTTTACGCCATCGCCATAGTAAAGCGGTGATAAATAACTATTTTTGCATCCCAAATTGAAATATAGTAAGTGAGCCCCGTTTATATTACACGATTAGCAAAGTTTTTACCTAATGACCCGGTTTCCAACGATCAGATGGAATCGGTGTTGGGAATGGTAAACGGGAAACCGTCGAAAGCACGTGCCCTGGTACTTAGAAATAATGGAATCAAAACGCGTTACTATGCATACCGCGACGGCAAAAGCACCCATACCAATGTAGAGATGGCGGCTACTGCTATTAAGAGCCTGTTTGACGAAAAAGTACCACTATCTTCTTTAGATATTCTCGGGGTTGGCACCAGCTCTCCCGAACAAATTATTCCTTCCCACGGATCTATGGTACATGGTGCCATAGGTAATCAGCGGGTAGAATTGATATCTGCAGCAGGCACTTGCTGCAGCAGTATGCAGGCGCTCAAGTATGCCTACATGGCAATAGCTGCCGGTATGGCCAAAACTGCGGCCGTTTGTGGCTCAGAAAAAATGAGCACCTGGATGGAGGCTTCCCGTTTTCAGCCGGAAATAGAGAACCTGAACAAGCTGGAAGAGAATGGATATATAGCTTTCGAAAAGGATTTCCTGAGGTGGATGCTGAGTGATGGTGCTGCCGCTGCTTTAGTGCAGGACAAACCAAACGAAGATGGCCTGTCTTTCCGTATAGAATGGCTGGAAACGACGTCTTACGCAAATGAGTTGGAAACCTGCATGTATGCCGGCGCTGTTAAAAAAGAAGATGGTTCGCTGACGGGCTGGAATGATATGGGCACCGATGAATGGGGACATCAAAGTGTGTTCTCTGTAAAACAGGATACCCGCATCCTTGGCGAAAATATAGTGCCTAAGGGTGGATTATATCTTGCAGAGTTGATGAAAAAACACAACCTGACAGTAGATATGGTAGACTATTACCTGCCGCACATGTCTTCTGAGTTCTTCAAAAAACAGATATATGAACACCATGCAAGAATAGGCATGGATATACCTTACGATAAATGGTTTTATAACCTGCCTAAGATAGGCAATGTAGGTAGCGCCTCTGCTTTCATGATGCTGGAAGAGATGCTGAATACAGGACTTGTTAAAAAAGGGGACCGTTTACTGGTAATGGTACCGGAAAGTGCACGCTTTTCGTATGCTTATATGTATCTTACAGTAGTATAACAATTGCATGAAGCAACGCATCCTGGTTTTATATTACTCTCAAAGTGGCCAGCTTCGGGATATCATAGATAACATTACAGCAGACATCAGCACCCGTGCAGATATTGATTTTGCCCAGATAGAGCCTGTAGTTTCTTACCCATTGCCGTGGAAGGCATCTAAGTTCTTCGATACGATGCCCGAAACGATGCAGCATATCCCTATTGCGTTAAAGCCATTGTCGGCAGAGGTGATGAACAAGGACTATGACCTGGTGATATTTGGTTATCAATCCTGGTTCCTGAATCCATCACTGCCCATCAGTTCATTCCTCCAGAGCGACGATGCAAGAATTCTGAAAGGCAAGAATGTGCTCACCGTTATAGGCTGTCGCAATATGTGGCTGCACGGGCAGGAAACTATAAAAGAATACTTTCTAAAGATCGGTGCAAAACTGGTAGGCAATATAGTTTTAACAGACACCAATCCTAATCTTATTTCTGTCCTTACCATCATACGCTGGTCATTCAAAGGCCGTAAAGAAGCTTCGGGTTTGTTACCTGCTGCTGGTGTTCAGGACCATGATATTAAACGCGCCAGCCGCTTTGGCGTACCTATTTTAAGGCACCTGGAAGAGAATAAGCTGGATGAATTGCAAAAAGAATTACTGATGCTGGGTGGCATCCATCTAAAGCCCGGTCTCATCATATTGGAAAAGAGAGGTGTTAAAAATTTCAGGAAGTGGTCTAAGTTCATACGCGAAAAAGGCGGCCCGGGTGCACCCGAAAGGCAAGGCAGGGTAACCATGTTTAAACGCCTACTGATCGTGGCCATTTTTATACTGTCGCCAATTTCCTCCTTTACGGCCTTTATTCAGTTACAATTACAAAGACGCAGCCTGCTGCGCGATGTAGAATACTTCAAGGAGCTGAATTACGAGCCCGGCAAATTCTAACGATAATTATTAAGCAACAATACAAAACGGAGCCCTTTCGGGACTCCGTTTCTCTCTCTGTTTCAACCGCAGGTTATATTATTTCTGCACTACTTGCGAACGGGTTGTATTTACAACCGCTCCTACTTGTCCTATTAATTGATCTGAAAGGCCCACTTTTTTAGCACCAACCACCAGGTCGGAAACAAACTGATCAAAGTCGGCGTTAGATGCTTTACCATTCATTCTTTTGTTCTGTGCCGGATCGTGAGCAGCGGTCATGCTCATACCTTTATAGGTAAAGTTTTTGGCACCGGTAGCCACACAAAAGAAATCGGTAAGGTTATTGCTCAACTCTGTAAACCCGCTTGTGTTGCCGGATGTAACTTCTGATAATAACACGGTAAAGAAACCGTTCAGCTTAGGGTCACCGGCTATTACAAAAATGGTACTGTCTACTACCGATCGTATGCCCAGTCTGCCCTTTTCTATCATCTGCCCCTGCATTGCAGGATCAGCTACCAGTTGGGCGCCACCCAGCGAATCATACAACGTCATAGTAGTTGTGTTGTTGGTGGGAGTGGTCGTCATGTTGTCGTCTTTCTTCTTGCACGATGTTCCTAATACGGCGAAGCCCGCTACAACTGCAAGCAATGGTAATATTTGCTTTTTCATAAACATAATTATGGTGGTTAAATAATCTTTTGAAAATATTTGACTACGCGATAGGCGAATGAATTGGGCGCTACCGGGCATCCGCTTTTCATTGCAGCTTCGTCCGGTATATATCTATGCCCCTGGTAGTGAAATGTATTATTAAGCGATTGCGTAAGTTCATCGGCATTTACCTGTGCCGGGTAGTAGGTAAACACTACATTGTTCACATCTGCATTACACACCACATGATCTATTCCTTTTTGCTGGTACAGCCAGTTGGTGATGCCAGCGCCCTGCGCTGCAGATATATCCTGGTTCATATCTATCCGAGTCATAGAAATAGTATGCTCATCGATGTGTGGCCTGGTCACCAGGTAAATATGAACACCAAGCACTATAATCAGCAGACCAATCGTAACTGCACTGGTTATCAATACCTTCTTAAGTTTTTTACCCATATCATTTGTTTTAAAGGTTCAACGATATGAGAGCATATACGACAATGTCGTGACAATGGTTTTCGGGATTTGAAAAAAAATTATCGGCCAAAATCCATCCGATTAGAAGTCATCGGTGCAATTTTCTATATTAGATAACGTTATCTGTTTAATCTATGACAAATGATAGCGACATACCTTTACCTTGGTCAGTATTGCAAAAGCAATTGTTACGCTTCTTTGCGCTGTACTTTTTCATTTATTTCTATACACCGTTTTTCGACTATGCCTGGGACCCCATCGTATTATGGACAGGTCAACAGCTTCATATCTGGAAGCAAATAACGGTATACCCGAATGGTAGCGGCGATACTACATACAATTATATACAGTTGCTATGTATGGTTATCATTGCGTTCATCGGTTCTATTATCTGGTGGCTCGTAGATCGCCGGCGGAAAAGTTATAACACCCTGCTCTATTGGATCATAGCATTGATGCGTTATTGTATAGCGTATTATATGCTATCTTATGGCTGCTCAAAAATTTCCCATTCACAATTTCCTTACCCGCCCTTCAGAACATTGATTAAACCTTATGGAGACGCCACACCCATGAACCTTGCGTGGACATTTATGGGCTATTCCAGGGCTTATAATGTATTTACGGGTTCTCTTGAAGTTGTTGGCGGTCTGCTCCTGTTATTCAGGCGTACCACTATGTTTGGGTGCCTGTTTACCATGACGGTACTCTGCAATATTGTAGCGCTGAATTTCTGTTATGATATCCCGGTAAAGCTATTCTCCTCTCACCTCCTGCTTGCTACTGTATTCATTTGCTCGCCCTACATTCCAAGACTTTGGTCTTTTTTCATAACCCATAAAAAACTAGAAATTCCTCCTGCAATAGCAATATACAATACCAGCAGGCAGCGGTGGGCACGAGGAATTATTAAAGGCCTTGTATTCATATTGCTTGGTTGGGGCCAGCTCGGCACTATAAATGCATATAGTGAATTTTTCAAAAAACCACCACTTTATGGATTATATGAGGTTGATAGTCATATTCACAACCGTGATACACTTGCTCCGTTGATCACCAGCGACAAGGTATGGCATTACATGGCGATAGACATGAATAATGCAGCATATATACAAACCACCAATGGACAGGGTAAGCGGTATATGTGCAGCATCGACTCCATCAAACACACCATCCGTTTATTAACTGATGAAGACCCTGTTGGAAATATTTACAGCTATACAAAAGACAAGGGGCAATTGAATTTATTATCCATTAAACCGGGTGATACTACCAATATACACATGCACAACAAACCACTCAGCTCTTTCAGATTAGCTAATACAGGCTTTCATTGGATAAATGAATATCCCAACAACAAATAACTTGCTGTTGGGATATCTAATATTATTTCGACACTTGTTATATGCCGTAGTACGCTATCTCTTCCCTGCCTTCACTATTGCGCATAGCACGGTACATGCCGGCAGAATTAAAGCAGAAAGTATGATTGCCTTGAGCATCCACGCCTATCAATCCACCTTCGCCCCCCATCTTCACCAGCTTGTCTTTTATCACCACGTTACAGGCTTCCTGCAGGCTAAGCCCTTTATATTCCATCAGGCATGATACATCGTGCGCCACTGCTGCACGGAGGAAGTACTCTCCATGGCCTGTACAGGATATGGCACAGGATGCATTATTGGCATAAGTACCCGCGCCTATCACCGGGCTATCGCCAATACGGCCAAAACGTTTGTTGGTCATGCCCCCGGTTGAGGTACCTGCGGCCAGGTTACCTTCGGCATCACAGGCAACGGCACCAACGGTGCCAAACTTATGATCGGGATTGGGTGCTACTGCACCTTTCAGATTATCGCCTTCATGATCCAGTTGAGTAAAATCGCTGTCGCGGATCTTTACCCATTGTTCGTAACGTTGCTTATTGAAGAAATAATCGTCCGTTGCCTGTTCTATACCACGGCTTAGTGCAAATTCACTGGCACCGCTTCCGCTCAGGAATACATGGCCCGAATGCAGCATCACTTCTTTAGCCAGTTTAATGGGATTCTTGATATTACGAACACCGGATACAGCACCTGCTTCCAGCGTCTTACCATTCATCACAGCAGCATCCATTTCATGCAGTCCCTTCTTGGTAAATACAGAGCCACGCCCTGCATTGAATATGGGATTATCTTCCAGCACAGTGATCGCTGCTACAATGGCATCCAGGGAGCTGCCACCATTTTTTAGAATGCTATAGCCGGCATCCAGCGCATTCTTTAGCCCATTATCGTACTCTATCTCCTGTTCCCTGTTCATCATAGCAGGGGTAATATTACCCGCGCCACCATGTATTACTAATGTTATCATCTTAAATTATTTAGTCGTGAGTTATGAGTCATAAGTCGTGAGTGGGTTTATCAAGTATCCAGCATCGAATATCAAGTATCCAGTATCTAATATCTAGTATCAAGTATCATTGCAAATACGCTGCAGTCACCTCATCCCCTTCTGTTTCTACTTCTATATGCTCCTGCAAGGTTGTAGCTACAGAGTGCCCCACTATATCCGGCGACACAGGGAAAGATTTATGCTTACGGTCTACCAGCACCGCTATCTGTATCTTGCGGGTATTATAATCCAGCACCGGGCGCAGTGCGTAAAGCAACGTCTTGCCCGAATTGGCCACATCATCTACCAATACAACAGATGTATCAGTGATATCCTTATCCAGTTTTATCTCGTTGCGTGGCTGTTTCTTATTCATATTTAACGGAAGCACCTGCACCTTCAGCGGGCTTATCTTCTTCAGGTAATATGCCAGGTTATTCGCCACTACCAATCCGCTGCCCTTAATACCCAGCAAGGTTACACCCGTTTCATTGCTATTGCTTTCCCATATCTGGTAAGCCATACGTTGCAGCTTCTGGTCTATTCTTTCCTTATCGAGTATCAGTACTTTTTGTTTACCCATATATATTTTAGTTGGAGCGTATAGCAACTACAGGATCCAGTTTAGATGCGGTACGCGCAGGTATATACCCTGCCAGTATGCCTACCAATGCCGAGATACCTATACCCAAAGAAAAATTCTTGATTGACAATGTTACCGGGAAATCTGCACCGTAAGTAAGTGCCAGGCTTAGCAACAATACGATCACGATACCTACCAGTCCGCCTGCTATACAAAGAGTTACGGCTTCTGCCAGGAACTCTGTAAGTATGCTACGCGACCTTGCGCCCAATGCTTTCTTCAGGCCTATTTGCTTGGTGCGTTCCTTTACGGTAACGAACATGATATTGGCGATACCAAAAGCGCCCACTATTAATGAGAATGCGCCAATGATGCGGCCTATCATATTAATGCTGTCAAAAATAATATCCAGCCGCTCCGATACCTGGCTTAGCTGGTTCAATGCAAAATCGCTTTTTTGTCCCGGTTTCACTTTACGTGCTGTCCTCAGCACACCGTCTACCTCATCCTTTACGTCCATTGCATTCCGGCCATCCTTTACCTTTATTATAAGGTTGGGATCAGAATAGATAGACCTAGTATCCAGTATAGAGGATGCCGTATAGTAAGAAAAAATAAGACCTTCGTCAAAATTGAAGCCGGTCATATCCTGCCCCACTTTCTTCATCACACCTATCACATTAAACTGCCTGCCCAAAAAGGTAACTGTCTTACCGATGGGGTTGGTTGCTCCGAATAGTTCTGTATATACTTTATCACCAAGCACTACCGAATTACTCGCGCCTTCCAGCTCCGAGGCACTTAGATACCGCCCCTGTGCTATGTCTATATTCTGAACCTTATCAAAATTATCCGTTACCGCATAGCCCGAGATGCCTTCAATTTCCTGGTCGTTGTGTTTGATGTTGAGATTACGTTTAGTAAAGCACAGCGTAGTGTATTGCGCACCGGTTACATTATCCTGCACCGCTTTTAGTTCTTTCAGGGTCATACTGGGCCGGCGTTGAAATTCCCACCACTTATAATCACCATCCTCTCCCATCCATGGCCACCGCCCAACATATATAACATCGCTACCAAGTGATGAAAGGGATTGCTTGATATTATTTTTCATACTATCGAGCACGGTAAGCACTGCTATAATGCAAAATATACCGATAGTAACCCCCAAAAGCGACAGGAATGTGCGCAGTTTATTAGCCCTGAGCTCGTGGAAAGCCTGCAGGATGCTGGTACCGATAATTTGCGCCGTACGGTTCATGAACAAGCAAATTTAACGTTTGGCTACCAATTTACTGTATGTAAATTTGCGTACTACCAAAGCATCCATTTTGCGTCCTTATATATCGTTCCTGCTCAAAAACAGGACACTCAGATACCCTGATTTTAAGAACTACCTGGGAATGAGGTTCGCCATCATCATGGCGCTCAATATGCAAACTACCATTATCAGCTACATGGTGTACCGCCTTACCAAAGATCAGCTTTCCTTAGGTATGCTGGGATTGGCAGAGGTGATACCTGCTATTGGTGTTTCGCTGTTCTCCGGCCATATGGTTGATAAAAGGGAAAAGAAAGGTGTATTGATAAAATGTATCGTTAGCTACCTGCTGCTTACCTGTCTATATGTGTTATTGTCCCGCCAATGGTTCCAGCAAAAGGCTGGCGTATCACTTACTGTTTGGCTTATCTATTCGGGTGTATTTATTGGGGGAGCCATCCGGGCTTTTATCAGCCCTGCGACGTTTGCTTTGTTTGGTACCATAGTCCCTAAAAAATTCTATTCTAATGCCAATGTATGGAGCAGCACAGCCTGGCAAATGGGCGCTGTTATTGGCCCGCTGATAGGCGGCGCTATGATAGCTATCGGCGGTTTCAGCATCAGCTTAGATACTGTTTTCGCGATAGAGATAGTGGCACTATATACGCTGCTCCGGATTCCTAAACAGCCGGTATATACTTCTGAAAAAGAACCTATTTTAAAAAGCCTGGGGCAGGGTTTGAAATTTGTATTCAGCACACAAGTAATATTATCGGCATTAGCATTAGATATGTTTGCCGTTTTGTTTGGCGGTGCGGTTGCGTTGCTGCCCGTTTACGCCGATGATATATTAAAGGTTGGGGAAGTAGGCTTTGGATGGCTGAGAGCTGCACCGGCTATCGGCGCGATCATCATGTCTTTCTTTTTGTCGTTCGTACCATTGAAGACAAACCCGGGCATTAAACTGCTGCTATGTATTGCCGGCTTTGGCGTTTGCACCATCATATTTGGCATATCTACCAATGTGGTTCTTTCGTTTATGGCATTGCTTGTTGGTGGCATGTTCGACCAGATCAGCGTCATCATCCGCGGAACCATACTGCAACTCTACACGCCGGACAATATGCGTGGCCGCGTTGCTGCGGTAAGCACCATGTTCATTAGCTCGTCCAACGAGTTTGGTGCACTGGAAAGCGGTGCTACTGCCAAATGGATGGGCACAGTACCAGCCGTGGTATTTGGCGGCATTATGACGCTGGTAGTGGTGGGAGTAACTTATGTAAAAGCTCCGATACTCAAGGTTTTAAAATTGGAACCACCTAACGAGGCGACTGATAAAACATAAAATACACAGCCCCCAATATCATTACAAAAGCGACTGCGTAGTTCCATTTAAAAGGCTCTTTTAAGAAAACCAGCGCGAACACACAGAATACGCTAAGTGATATTACTTCCTGTATTGTTTTCAATTGAAAAGGAGAATAACCTTCCTTCAGCCCAAACTTATTATTGGCCGGCACCATGAACAGGTATTCAAAAAAAGCGATTCCCCAACTGATGAACACCAGCTTTAATAATGGCATCTCACCTGCTTTGCGCAGATGGCCATACCAGGCATAGGTCATAAAACAATTGGAAACAAGGAGGCAAAGTATTGTGCGCATATTAGCTGTTTAACAACCAAATATAAAAATTGTTCCAAAAGCAAAAGCTGCCGGTTTATGCCGGCAGCTTTTATTATACAATACTGATATACCTTAACCTTCGTTCCTTACTACCACTACTCCGTCAAACACATCTATCAGTACTGGTTTTGTTTTATCTATATCTCCTGCAATGATCTTTTTACTCAACAGATTCACTACGTCTTTTTGTATCACCCGTTTCAGTGGCCTTGCGCCATATTGCGGATCGAATCCTTTTTGTGAAAGGTAATCCAGTGCGTAGTCCGAGAACTGCAGGTCTATACCTTGTTCTTTTAATTGGTTTTGCAGTTGCTGCAGTTGTATGCGTATGATATTTTTTATTTCCTTACGCATCAGCGGGTGGAACATCACGATATCATCTACCCTGTTCAGAAATTCAGGCCGCATACTTTGCCTCAGCAGGTCCATCACCTGTTCTTTGGTTGCATCTACTACGTCCTCAATATTACGTCCTTCCAGGTCTGCAAAGTTTTCCTGTATGATATGGCTACCCATATTGCTGGTCATGATGATGATGGTATTCTTAAAGTTCACCACCCGGCCTTTATTATCTGTCAATCGGCCATCGTCCAGCACCTGCAGCAATACATTGAAGGTATCGGGGTGCGCCTTCTCAATCTCATCCAGCAATACTACTGAGTAAGGCTTGCGTCGCACAGCTTCCGTCAGCTGGCCGCCTTCTTCATAGCCTACATATCCCGGAGGGGCGCCTACCAATCGGCTGACGCTATGCTTTTCCTGGTACTCACTCATGTCTATGCGGGTCATCATGCTATCGTCGTCAAACAACACCTCTGCAAGTGCTTTTGCCAGCTCTGTCTTACCCACACCCGTGGTACCCAGGAATATAAAAGAGCCTATCGGGCGGCGTGGATCATGCAAGCCTGCGCGTCCGCGGCGTATCGCATCTGCTACTACTTCAATTGCTTCATCCTGTCCTACTACACGTTTATGCAGTTCTTCTTCCAGGTTCAGCAATTTTTCACGCTCGCTCTGCAGCATACGCTGTACCGGTATACCGGTTGCCTTAGCTACGCTTTCCGCTATATCTTCTGCATCTACTTCTTCTTTCAGCAAGCGTTTGTGCTGGTTGTCCATTTCATCCAGTTGCTTGCTGTATTGCGCTACATTCGCCTCTTCTTCTTTGATCTTCCCGTACCGTATTTCCGCAACCTTGCCATAATCACCTTCGCGCTCTGCTACTTCCGCAGCTTGTTTCAGGTTCTCAATACTGGTCTTGGCTTTATTTATTTTATCTACGATCTCCTTTTCATCCATCCATTTGGCCTTAAAGGTATCCCGCTGCACAGTAAGCATGGCAATATCGTTATTCAGCTCCTTCAGCTTCTGCTCATCATTTTCGCGTTTGATAGCTTCTCTTTCTATCTCCAGTTGGCGGATCCTGCGTTCCAGTTCATCCAGCTCCTCGGGCATAGAATTCAGTTCCAGTTTCAGCTTGGCGGCGCTTTCATCTATCAGGTCTATCGCTTTATCGGGCAGAAACCTGTCCGTAATATACCTGTGCGATAATTCTACAGCAGCTATAATAGCTTCGTCTTTTATACGCACCTGGTGGTGGCTTTCATACCTGTCCTTCAGTCCGCGTAATATAGATATCGCGTCTTCAGGCGTCGGTTCATCAACAAACACTTTCTGGAAACGGCGTTCTAATGCTTTATCCTTCTCAAAATATTTTTGATATTCGTTCAGTGTAGTTGCACCTATCGCTCTCAGTTCACCACGTGCTAATGCAGGCTTCAATATATTAGCCGCATCCATGGCACCTTCCATAGCGCCGGCACCTATCAGTGTGTGTATCTCATCTATAAAGAGAATGATCTCTCCATCACTTTCCGATACTTCTTTTACCACGGCTTTCAGGCGTTCTTCAAATTCACCACGGTATTTGGCACCGGCCATCAATGCCCCCATATCCAGGGCGTAGATGATCTTAGATTTTAAGCTATCCGGCACATCACCGTTGATGATTCGGTGTGCAAGCCCTTCTACTATCGCTGTTTTACCAACACCGGGTTCACCAACCAATATCGGGTTGTTCTTGCTTCTGCGCGAAAGGATGTGCAGGGTACGGCGTATCTCTTCATCACGCCCTATCACAGGGTCTAGTTTACCGTTACGGGCAAGTTCGTTCAGGTTCTTGCCATATTTTTCCAGCGAGTTGAACTGTTGTTCTGATGTCTGGGAATTAACGGTACTGCCTTTTCTCAGTTCTTTAATGGCTGCTATGAGACCTTTTTCTGTAAGGCCGGCATCCTTTAATATCTTAGACGTTTCATCGTTTACCTGCAATAAACTTATCAGCAAGTGCTCTTGTGTAACAAATTCGTCTTTGAATTCCTTAAGGTTATTGGCAGATTTCAGTAATACATTATTCAGTTCCCTGCTAATGTTCTGAGCCGGTTCACCATTTTGCATCTTAGGCATGCGACCTATCAATTCCTCCAATTTGGCATTGATCATGTTCAAATTGGCGTTATTCTTTTTCAATAGATAGGAGGTAGGCCCGTCCTGGTCATCCAGTAATGCCTGGAGCAGGTGAGCAGTATCGATGCTCGGGCTCTGATTGTTATAAGCGAGTTGCTGTGCTTGTTGCAGCATTTCCTGCGCTTTTATGGTAAAATTATTCAGGTTCATAATCTTTGCTTATCGGTAAGAGTAGCATAAAAACCATTCCAGAATTTTATAAAGGAATTATTGGCAGATTATTACATAACATGCGGACAATAAGTCTCTTATGCCCAAAAACAACTGTATTTATAACAGTCTATAGCCGTATAATATGCCATAATTGCTTAATTGCCTACTTTTGATGAATGGCGACGAATAAAAATCAGCGAATAGTAAAAAGGATGAAGGTTTCCGCAAGCCCGGTAATAGACAGGAATATACTAGATAAAGCCGTAATAGACACCGTTCTTAAAGTTCTTTATAATAACGCAGACAAGGATGCCTTGCATCTTGAGAATGAAATATACAAACCCAACCGCATTACCCTGCCCAAAAAAGAAGCCGAGCGTCTGTGGGCAGTAATGATCGCATCAGGATGGGTTTCACCTGTTATAGGGTTTGGTAACGCCGGTAAACTGGAGCTTACCCGCGAGGGCTACCAGCTAATGGCTCAATATGGCGGTTATGCAGAGTATCTGAATGCCATCAACAACAGCCAGCAACAACAAACACTCATACTGCCATTCCAGGTAGAGGAACAGAAGCAGGAGTCTGCTCCCATTACCCCGGAAACCACGAAAAAGGCAGCCCAGAAAGGAGATAAATAGTCTTTCGAAAAAATAAGACAGGTGTATCTATTGCACTGTTAATTAGTATATTTTTGTGTATGCGTCGCTTATTACTGCCCGTATTCATATTCTTTACCGCTATCGCCAGTGCTCAGCAAAATGAGGTCTGGACTTTACAGCGTGCTATTCAATATGCAATAGATCACAATCTTACCATTCAGCAAAATGTTCTCAATGCACGCCTGGCAAAGCTCACTATGCAGCAGAGCCAGCTGTCGCAGATACCTAACTTGAATGCTTCCGGCTCTTACGGCCGCAGCTATGGCCGTTCGGTCGATCCTACTACTAACCAGTTTGTTAGCGGCGCCAGCTACGACTTCATGGGCCTGAACGCAAATGCGGATGTATTGGTGTTTGGCTGGTTTCAGAAACGAAACAACATTGCCCGTAATAAATATAACTACCTGGCTTCTGAAGCAGATGCAGACCAGGCGCGCAATGACATATCATTAAATGTCGCCACCGGTTACTTACGTGCTTTGCTGGCGCAGGAACAGATTTCCGTAAGCCAAAAGCAGGTGGAGCTTTCCAAAGCACAGATGAGCCAGACTCTGGAATTTGCAAAGACAGGACGCGTACCGGAACTGAATGTAGCCCAGATGGAGTCGCAGCTGGCAAACGACAGCGCTAACCTCATTACGGCAATTACTGATTATACGTCCGCCATATTAGATATCAAGGCGCTACTGAATCTTGATTTCACCACTCCTTTTAGTCTTGAAGTTCCCACTGTTGAGCTAACAGATAAATCGGCAGTACTTACTATGTCGCCCGAAGAGATATATGCCGTATCCTCAAAAACCTATGGCACTATCCGCAGCAGCAATTATCGTTTAAAGGCGGCACAAAAAGGACTGGGTGCATCAAAAGGGGCATTATTGCCACAATTAGGGCTTTCGGGTACATTGGGTACCAACTGGGCAAGCACTTTAAAGGAATATACCGGATTTAATGTCACCGGCATAAAGCCTACCGGGGCCTTCATACCTGTAGGCGATACCATGGTAAATGTATATCAGTACGATGGTACCTATACTACACGCAACGTGCCGCTTGGCAAGCAATTGAATAATAACTTCAGGCAAACAATATCAATGAACCTTACCGTTCCATTATTTAATGGATGGCAGGCTCAATATAATGTAAAGCAGGCCCGTATCAATATGCTCACCAGCGAGCTCAATAAAGACCAGGCAGAGCTGAAATTGAGGCAGGATATATACAAGGCATACAACGATGCCAAAAACTCCATCCAAAAATATTATGCTGCTGAACGGGCTGCAGAATCTGCTGCACGCGCATTAGACTTTGCTCAAAAACGTTACGACCTGGGCCTTACTAACACGGTAGATTACCTCACAACAAAAAATACTTCTTATACCGCATCATCAAACCTCGCTAAGGCTAAGTACGACCTGATATTTAAGCTGAAGGTAATTGACTATTATCTCGGTAAAGAAATCAAACTATGATAAATGGAGCAATTTAAAAAAGTCTTACTGGAGGCTACTAAAGAAGCTGGTAAGATCATTCAGCAATATTTCCAGGGCAGCTTTAATATAGAAAATAAGGAAGGCATCAACAACCTGGTTACAGAGGTCGACAAACATTCTGAAAAAGCTATTATTGATATTATCCGTAAAAACTACCCGGAGCATAGCATCATCAGCGAAGAGGTGGGCGAGATGCTCCAGGAATCAGACTATCAATGGATCATAGACCCTATTGATGGAACGGTGAACTTTGCACATGGAATACCTATCTGTTGTGTAAGCATCGGCCTGAAGCATAAAGAAGAATTATTATTGGGTGCCGTTTACAACCCTATGATGAATGAATTATTCTTCGCGGAAAAAGGCAAAGGTGCCTACCTGAATGACAAGCCCATCAAAGTATCCTCTAAGACCAATTTTGCAAAAGCTTGCCTGGTAACGGGCTTCCCTTATAAATGGCCCAATTCTTCAGAGCACCCTATTCGGGTATTTGAGCGTTTTATACTGGAAGGCTTGCCTGTAAGGCGGCTTGGTTCTGCCGCAATAGATCTTTGCTGGGTAGCTTGTGGCCGCTTTGATGGCTTCTGGGAATATAATCTTAGCTCCTGGGATGTAGCTGCGGGATACCTGATCGTTCAGGAAGCCGGCGGGCGCATCACCAATTTCGATGGCGAACCTTATAGTGTTTTTGATAAAGAAACGCTGGCAACAAATGGCCATATCCATGAGGATATGCTGAGGTTGATACGCAATAAAAAATAAGTAGATCATGGATGAACAACGTACAGATGTCTCTTCTCTCGGGGAGTTTGGATTAATAGACAGGCTAACACAAAACAACGAAACCAGGCAGGCAGGCACTATCTTAAGTGTTGGCGATGATGGTGCCGTTATAGATCAGTATGGCAAGCAATGTGTTATCAGCACCGATTTGCTGGTTGAGGGCATACATTTTGATATGATGTA
Organism: Bacteroidota bacterium; assembly: GCA_018267955.1. GTDB lineage: Bacteria > Bacteroidota > Bacteroidia > Chitinophagales > Chitinophagaceae > Polluticoccus. Next base: position 107,873 of record JAFDXL010000009.1, on the reverse strand, counting down.
CACCCCACTGAAGCATCTGGGCTATAAAGCGGTAGCGGTAAATTTATCAGACATATATGCCATGATGGCTACACCTACGCATATAACGGTAAGCATAGCATTTTCTAACCGCTTTTCTGTAGAAGCCATAGACGAGCTATATGAGGGTATCTACGCAGCTTGCGAGCGATACAATGTAGATCTTATAGGAGGCGATACCAGTTCATCACCCAAAGGGCTTATTATAAGTGTAACTGCTGTTGGTGAAGTTGCCCCGGATAAATTTGCAACCCGTTCTGGTGCTAAAAAGGGCGACCTGCTTTGTGTTTCCGGGGATCTTGGCGGTGCATATATAGGCCTGCAGCTGCTGGAAAGAGAAAAAAGGATATTCCTCGATAGCCCGCAGGTGCAGCCCGATCTTCAAAATAAAACCTATACAATAGGCCGTATCCTGAAGCCGGAACCTCGTGCCGATATCGTAGAATGGCTGCAAGAACAGGATATTATGCCCACTTCCATGATAGATGTCAGCGACGGGCTTAGCTCCGAAACCCTGCATTTATGTAAGCAAAGCAACCTGGGCTGCAGGCTTTACGAAGACAAAATACCGGTTCATACTGAAACAAGGGATACCGCGCTTGAATTCAATATCGGCCCTAGTATGTGCGCATTAAACGGCGGAGAAGATTATGAACTGTTGTTTACGATCAATCCTGCTCATTATGATAAGCTGGTTTTGAACGAGAAGATCAGCGTCATCGGCCACATGACCGATATTTCCGAAGGCACCGTATTGCAGACAAAAGGTGGCAATACCCATAAATTGGTAGCGCAGGGCTGGAATACCTTCGACCAAGAAAAATATTAATGGGCACTATATTTCCTTAATAATTTTTGTATTTTGGCGTAATAAACAATTATTATAGCATGAAGTTTTGGAGACATTCTCTGATAGCAACTATATCTTTCCTTGCCGTATCATTTTCAGTGGTTTACACATCGTGCTCCGATGATGCCTGCCTGAAACTGAAATGCCGCAATGGTGGTACTTGTGCAGATAACCTATGTAAATGTCCAACCGGATATGAAGGCGGCCAGTGCGAAAGAAAAGCATCAGACAGGTATATCGGTATCTATGATGGTACAACTATAGTTGACAATCAGCCACCTACTATCGACTCTGCTTATATTGCTTATACAGAAACAGATTACGGTTCTGCAACTAAAGTTCAGTTTGTAAGATATACGCGCCCAACCGATGTGATCGTTTGTAATATCGGATCAGATGGCAAAATAAGTTATACTGATGATCAATATGGTGGCCGTATCATTACGATCCTCGAAGATAACGACAAGATCAGCTTTACCTCTGTAGAGCATCCTAACGGCAAAGAACAAACCATTAAGTTTGTTGGCACTATTAGAAAGTAAGCACAATCAAAATATCAATAAGAAAGCCGGATGAACATTCCGGTTTTTTTATGCTTGGTAGTATCTGCTCAAAAAATAAACCCGCTCTCAAACGAGCGGGTTTAAATATGTACAACGGAAAAGATTAGATTTTCCAGCCTTTGTTCTTAAAGCGTTCGCTTACCACTAATTCTTTACTGCCAGCAGTATATTTATAGAAGCCTTCACCGCTCTTCACTCCCAGAAAACCTGCCTGCACCATATTGGCCAGCAACGTAGCTGGTGCATATTTTTGGTTACCAAAGCCCATGTGCAGTACATTCATGATAGAATAGCAGGTATCCAGGCCTATGAAGTCTGCCAGTTGCAATGGTCCCATTGGGTGAGCCATACCCAGCTTCATAATTGTATCGATCTCTTCTACACCTGCAACGCCTTCCTGCAAAGACAGGATCGCTTCGTTGATCAGCGGCATCAGGATACGGTTAGAGATAAAACCCGGGTAGTCGTTTACAATACATGGTACTTTGCCCAGGTAAGTAGACAGTGCGTGCACCGTATTGGCCACCTCGGCTTCTGTAGCATATCCATTGATGATCTCTACCAGTTTCATTACCGGTACAGGGTTCATAAAGTGCATGCCTATCACTTTGCCCGGACGTTTGGTATAAGAACCGATGCGTGTAATAGAGATAGACGATGTGTTGGTAGCTAGGATGCAATGTTCAGGACACAACTGATCCAGCTGTTGGAAGATCTTTACTTTCAGGTCTATGTTCTCAGTGGCAGCTTCAATTACTATATCAGCATCCTTTACCGCTTCAGCCATATCTGTATAAGTAGTGATGCGGCCCAGTGCCTGTTGCTTTGCTTCTTCGGTCATAGCATTCTTTGCTATCTGGCGATCCATGTTTTTACCGATGGTAGCAAGTGCCTTATCCATAGCACCCTGGTTGATATCCATCATGTGTACATTAAAACCACTTTGAGCAAAAACGTGGCAAATACCATTACCCATGGTACCGGAACCAATAACCGTAACGATCTTTAATTTCTGTAACATAGCCTTTGTGTTTTCGTCCAATGCAGTATCTCCAAGCTTTACTGCATCAACGTTTTGCGTTTGAATCATTTTTTAATAAATATTTTAAAACGTGCCTAAGGTAGCATTTTATTAATAAATAAGAAGCAAACATTCTGCGTCTATACACATCTTTTACACAAACCTGAACATGGAGAAATTTCACATATAAATTCTATCACTATTCGTCAACTCTTACAGGCAATCCTGCCTGGAGTTAGCCTGTTTATTTTTAACAATAAGGCAGTATTTTTTCTTCTAAATTTAGGCTTGTATCTAATATGAGTATACAACGCGCTACACCTGTTAATGAATTCCTGGCAAAAGCCATTTTCCTGCTGTTACCTACTGTTTTCATCAGTTATTTTTTACTGGTAAATGCTAATGAATACTTTGCGGTTCCTCACAATGCGGCAATACAGCAAACCATATATTTTGGAGCAGGAATGGGTATCGCTGCCCTGTTTTACTCTTTCCGCTTTCGTTTTCTGCCAACGTTTGCATTACTGGCTTTAGGATTATATACTATTTATAAGGGACTGGATAATTACGCTACCGGCGAATTCGATGCTTTTTTCATCTCAGTCCAGTTCATGGTCTTTGCGGCGTTATTTGTTTCGGGATGGCTTATTGGCTGGGGCTTCATCAGGCTCAGGTATTGGTCTATATTTATAGCAGCTGCCATTCTCACCGGTTGCATCCTCATCATTGCCAAACAAAAAACAGATACGGTTACAGCCCTGTTAAGTGCGTTTGCCCCTGCCCTGCTCTATGCAGTATATATTGTTTTCACTGCCGAGCAGATCTATAATTATAAAGATAAGTCGCAGAAGTTCTGGTGGTTCCTTACACGCAGGCTGGCATTGTTCGCTATCCTCGCGGGCGGTTTACTTGCGGGCGTCGTTTACCTGATGCGTGCGGAGATAAAAGAAACAGTGGCCAATTATGGCGGTGGCGGGCAACAGGGCGAGAACAGTATGCTGAAGAAGAACAAGGATAATACCTTTGATCTCAAGGATTATTCACGCCTTAGCAGCACCCTTGGCCGTAATAACCAGCTGCTATTCTGCGCACATATCAATAACTATTTTGCTGGTTCGGATATTCCAAATCCTTTATATCTCACAGCCTTCTATTATACTAAGTTTGATACCTTAACGGAAACATTCGAGCGCGATAGTACCATACCTAAGAACGATCTATTCGAACCCAATCCTTCGGCATTGCCGGTTTTCTTCACCAAGTACGATTCTTCGGTAATTAAGAACAGTATGGCGACCAAACTGCGTAAAACAGTAGAGATAGAGGTCTATAGCAAAGCGCTTTCTCCAAGCACCTATCTCGCGCCGCATGTTGGTTTCTTCGTTCAGCCAATCACGGTCGAAAAAGATTTTAAGAAAGAATTCAAAACAGCGTTCAGGGCCAAAGGCTATGTATCTGAGTTGAATAGTGCCTATTTCGTATATAACTCACCCGATACACAGATCAGAAAATTCCAGGCTGCGCGGTTCGCAGTACTTCGCCAGGCAGGGCCATACACAGATATTGATAGGCGCTTCATGACTTATTATACCTATATGCCTTCCGATGCCAAATTCAAAACCATCAGCGACCTGGCGCATAAGGTAACCGCAAACGCCAATACTACGGTAGATAAGGTCATTGCGATCCGCGATTACTTCCTGTCGAAAGACGAGAACGGTGATCCGCTGTTCAAATACACAGATAACCCCGGCATACCCGATATACCGAGTGCCTCTAAGCTAATGTACTTCCTGTTCGAGAACAGGAAAGGGTATTGCGCTTATTACGCCGGCGCTACTCTGTTTATGCTGCGCTCGCTGGGCATCCCATCCCGTATTGCAGTAGGTTTTCTTACTGTTGATCGCAGTGATAAGAATAAAGGCTGGTACTGGTATTATGCCGATCAGGCTCACGCATGGGTGCAGGTTTACTTCCCCGGCTATGGCTGGCTCGATTTCGATACAACAGTCGGCAACAGCGATGCACAGGAAAGTCCGAAGCCGGATGGCACACCACCTATGCAGCCCCCACGCGCATGGCTGGCAGCAGACGGCATTGTAGAAAATATTGATACAGCGCAGAAACGCATGGTGCTGAAGGTAAAACACATGATATTCCACGATAAGGAATACAATATTGAGGAGCCGCAGGATATTGATATGGATCTGAAGATCGCTACTATTAATATCGATAGCATCGACGTACCTATTAGTACTATTAAAAAAGGCGATGAGGCTACTGCAGTATCTTACGCAGAGGCTATGAAAAAACTGGAGCCCGGCGAAAACGAGAAAGGCTTGTCTATTGTTAAAAGGTTTCCTAAACCGGCGCCAATAGACGAGGTTTACCTGAAGCGTAAAGACACCTCTAAGCCTGAGCCACCAAAGCAGGCTGCTAAACCGGAGCAACCGGTGACGATAAAGAGCATCCTGTTTACAATAGCTGCTATAGCTGGTGCTATTATTATTCTATTATTGGCGATCCCTACCCTTGTATGGTGGTATTACAGGTTGAGGTATAACAATGCGAAAGGTGATGTAAAAGCATATTGGGCTTACCGCGCCGCGGGATACTACTTACATATGTCTGGCATTATTCGCGGCATAGAAACACCGATGCAATATGCCCGCAACACGGTAGATCCATTGCTGGGCACTTCGTTTACTTCATTCATGAATATCTATCTGAAGAAAAAATATGCAAACCTTCCGCTCACGCAGCAGGAGCAGCAATATATTTCCGGCTTCCTGACGCCGTTTATAAAAACCGTGCGTAAGAAGGTGAAAACGGGAACCAGGTTAAAAGGCTTCCTGAATATATTAAGGATGTTTGGCTTTTTTATGAAACCGCAGGATGAGGAACAAAATGTAGTTGGGTAATATATAAATGTGACAACTCTGTTATTAATCGCAGGTTAGCCTACTGCCGATTAAGTTTTTAAATTAGCTTTGCGAAAGCCACAAAAAGATCAAATTGCCGAAGGAAAAGAATCAATATAGGACCAAGCGCCGGGTTAAGCTCTTATGGCGTGTTTTCTTTATAGGTGTTGTTGCCTGCAACCTGCTGATCATTGCCATGAATATGGGTTGGCTGGGTTACATGCCTTCTATGAAGGAATTGGAGAACCCCGATAGTGCTTTGTCGTCAGACGTATACGCTTCTGATGGCACATTGATTGGCCGTTATTATGTTACAGACAGATCTACTTGTAAATACAGGGATATCTCTCCTAATATCATTAATGCGTTGCTGGCAACGGAAGATTCCCGCTTTTATGAACATTCCGGTATCGACCCGATAGCAACTGTAGCGATACCTTTTTATATTATCACGGGCAAAAAACGCGGCTCTTCCACCATTACACAGCAGCTGGCCAAAAACCTGTTTCCAAGGGAACATCAAAACGCCATTACACTTCCCTTCCTGAAACTAAAGGAATGGGTAATGGCTGTAAAACTGGAAAGAAATCTTACCAAGAACGAGATCATTACCCTGTATCTGAATACTGTTCCGTTTAGCGATAATGTGTATGGTATTCGCAATGCTTCACTTACCTTCTATAATGTCACTCCCGATAAAGTTACCGTAGAACAAGCCGCTGTGCTGATAGGTATGCTGAAGGGGAATACAATCTATAATCCAAGGCGCAATCCGAAACTGGCAACCGACCGCCGCAATGTGGTGCTCGACCAGATGGCGAAATATGATTACATCACACAAGAGCAATCAGACCAGTTCTCTAAGCTTCCTATAGTTCTTGATTATCACAAGCTCGATTACCATGAGGGTACAGCACCTTATTTCAGGCAGGTGGTGGAGCAGGAAGTGAAAAGAGTGTGTAAAGAACTGAAGAAACCTGATGGTACTAACTACAACATTTACAAAGACGGGTTAAGGATATACACTACGCTAAATATGCACATGCAACGCTATGCGGAGCAGGCTGTGGAGCAGCACATGCAGGATATCCAAAAAGTGTTTGATGCGCAGCCATATAATAAAAACGGTTCTGCATGGGTCAAGTTCAAAGATTTCTTTGATCAGTCTGTAAAAGATTGCGAAAGGTATCGCCTGCTCAAAGAGCAGGATATGAAGCATGAGGACATCATCCGCGAACTGAGCAAACCGGTAGAGATGCGTGTATTTGCATGGAACGATAAGCACTATAAGGACACGGTAATGAGCCCTATAGATTCCATCAAGTACATGAAGATGTTCCTGCAGGCAGGCTTTATGGCTATGGATCCTTTTACCGGCGAGGTTAAGGCATGGGTTGGCGGTATTGACCATACTTATTTTCAGTACGATCACGTAAACATCAATACCAAACGCCAGGTAGGCTCTACCATCAAGCCACTACTCTACTGCCTTGCCGTAGATAATGGTTTTTCTCCCTGCGGCACTGTATCTACCATGCCCCAGGATTTCCCTACTAAAAAAGGATACGATGCAGGCGGCAGCAAATATGGCCAGCTGCCTATGAAAATGGCTTTGGCATTGTCAATAAACAATGCGGCACTATACCTCATCAAACAAGTAGGCATTAATTCCTTTGCCGATTTTATTCATAAATGCGGCATTACCAGCAAAATAGATAAGGTACCTGCACTGGCCTTAGGCGTACCTGATATTTCTCTTTACGAAATGCTGGGAGCATATACTATGTTCCCAAGCGGAGGTATGAATGTGCAGCCTATGTTCATCACCCGCATCGAGGACAAGAATGGTACTTTGATCAAAAACTACGTACCTGCCCAAAAGGAGATCATCAATGCAAAGACCGCATTCAAGATGGTGAAACTGATGCGTGGGGTTGTAGATATGGGTACGGCCAAAAGGCTGCGTTACCGGTATGGTTTCAAAGAAGATATTGCGGGTAAAACGGGTACTACCAATAGCCAGGCCGATGCATGGTTTATAGGTTACACACCACAGATCATTGCCGGTGCCTGGGTGGGCCACGATGATCGTTACCTGCGTTTCAATAGTGAGGCTTTAGGACAGGGTGCTGCGGCAGCGCTGCCTATATGGGCATTGTTCATGCAAAAAGTATATGCCGATAAATCTTTGGATGTGCGCACAGACGTTACATTCAAGGAACCGGATAATTTCGATGACTGCGATTCTTACGATCCTACCAGCCTGCAGCGCATGGGCACATATAATTCGTCTGGTTACGTTCCGGCTGATTCCGGTACTAATGGCGAACCTAAAGAAGAATGGAACGGTGATTAAATAGCAGGCTAGCAACCATGAATATAAAAGGCAAGATCATTAACGACCCCGTTTACGGGTTTATAAGGTTTCCGGAAGAAGAGCTGCTGAAGGTTATAGATCATCCGCTGTTCCAGCGCCTGCGCAATATCAAGCAAATGGGTATGGCGCAGTTGGTATACCCGGGTGCAGTTCATACCCGTTTCGCGCATTCTCTCGGTGCCTGCCATTTGATGGGCAAGGCGTTAGACGAGCTAAAGGCAAAAGGGTTAGATGTCAGCCGCGATGAATATCTCGCTGCGCGCATAGCAATATTACTGCATGATATAGGCCACGCACCATTTTCTCATGCACTAGAGCATACGTTGATAGATGGCGTTTCTCACGAAACCATTTCGCAGCTATTCATGCAGCGAATGAATAAGGAGTTTGGTGGATTGCTCGATGAAGCGATTGCTGTATTCAATAATACACATCCCAAGCTTTACCTGCACCAACTGGTAAGCAGCCAGCTGGATGTAGATCGCATGGACTACCTGAACAGGGATAGCTTTTACACAGGTGTGTCAGAGGGCGTTATCGGGTACGATCGCATTTTACAAATGCTTACCGTACAGGATGGATCGCTGATGGTGGAAGAAAAAGGGGTACACTCCGTAGAAAAATTCATCATTGCCCGCAGGCTCATGTACTGGCAGGTGTACCTGCACAAAACGGTATTATCTGCAGAGATCCTGCTCATTAATATCCTGAAACGAGCTAGGGAATTAGCGTTATCAGGCTTGCAGCTGTTTGCAACACCGGCGCTACATTATTTTCTTTACAATAGTTTTGATGAGAAGAGCTTTAAAAACAACGAAGAATTATTGAGCCATTACAGCAGCCTGGACGATAATGATATCACTGTCTCCATAAAAATATGGCAAGAGCACGAGGATGAAATACTTTCTACACTCTGCAAAATGATGGTAAACAGGAGATTATACAAGGTAAGTCTTACATCAGATAGCGTAACTAACTTATATGCAGAGAAAAAAGAATTAATAAAAAAACAATTAAATATAAAAGATGCTGATCTGTCTTATTTCGTTTCATCCGGTGTTGCTTCAAACGACACCTATAATATCAGCGATGAAAGGATACAGATAGCCATGAAAGGTGGAAATGCAGTAGATATATCGGAAATCGATAACCCTATAGTTAACAAGGCCCTTGCCATACCTATTCATAAAAACTACATTTGCTATATGCGTTTATAAATAATGCATATCCAAATATGTACTTTGACAGTATTGTTTATGTAATTTACACTCCCGTTAAAAATTTAAGATGCAGTTTACGGCACTACAGATCGCTACATTAATAAAGGGTAAGATAGAAGGTGACCCCGATGCCAAGGTGAGCCACGTGGCTAAGATAGAAGAAGCTGGTGCAGGATCACTTAGCTTTATTGCCAATCCCAAGTACGAAGAGTATCTCTATACCACCAATGCCAGCATCATTATAGTGAATGATACACTTGAAGTTCTGGAACAGGTAAAACCTACACTCATCCGCGTAAAAGACGCATATAGTGGCTTTGCTTCCCTTTTGGAAAAATACAACGAGATCATATCCCGCAAGGGACGCAATGGCATCGAGCAGCCGTCTTTTGTCTCAAAATCGGCCTCTATAGGTAAGGATGTTTATATAGGCGCCTTCACTTACATAGGGGAAAATGTAATTATAGGAGATAACGTAAAAATATATCCGGGCTGCTATATTGGTGACAATGTAGTGGTAAACGAAGATTCTCAGCTATTTGCCGGTGTCAAGATATACGATGGTTGCTCTATCGGCAGCCGCGTAATACTGCATTCAGGTGCTGTTATCGGTGGCGATGGCTTTGGCTTTGCACCACAGAAAGATGGCACTTACCGTAAAGTACCGCAAATTGGTAATGTGATCATTGAAGATGATGTAGAGATAGGCGCCAATACTACGATCGACAGGGCTACAATGGGCTCTACCCATATACGCAAAGGTGTAAAACTGGATAACCTGATACAGATAGCGCACAATGCAGAGATCGGTGAAAACACGGTTATTGCAGCGCAAACAGGTGTATCGGGTAGCACCAAGCTGGGCAAGAATTGTATCGTAGGCGGCCAGGTAGGCATTGTAGGCCACATACAGCTGGCAGATGGCACACGCATCAATGCGCAAAGTGGTTTGTCTAAATCGGTGAACGAGCCAAACCAGGCTTTGACGGGCTCGCCTGCATTTGATTATAAAAGTTCGTTGAGAAGTCAGGCAATTTTTAGAAATTTGCCGGAACTGCAACAGCGTATTTATAAACTGGAAGAAATGGTAGCGCAATTAAGCTCCCAGTTAAACAATCAAGAATTAAAGGAAAAGTAGTGAGTTTGGAAACATATACACATTCTGAAACAAAGAAAAAATCAACTATAGTGCCGGATACTTCTTCTGATTACCAGCATACGCTCAAGGGTTCGGTATCTATGCCGGGTGTCGGCCTCCATACCGGCGAAGCAGTTACAATGACTATGAAACCTGCAAACCCCGGATACGGTATCAGGTTCCAGCGCGTCGATCTGCCCGATAAACCTATCGTAAAAGCCGACTGCGATTATGTGGTGGATACCTCTCGTGGCACCACACTGGAACACAACGGCGCTCGTGTAAGTACCGTAGAGCATACCCTTGCTGCTTTGGTGGGTATGGGTATTGATAATGTGCTGATAGAACTGGATGGCCCTGAAGTACCCATTATGGACGGTTCTTCCAAAGAGTTTATTGAGGCTATAGAGAGTGTGGGCATACAGATACAGGATGCTAAGCGCATTGTTTATACAATTGACTCTAATATTCATTTTTACGATCCTGTAAAGAATGTAGATATGCTGGCTGTTCCGTCAAACGAATACCAGATCACTACGCTTATAGATTTCAATTCTCCTGTTTTGGGTACGCAGCATGCTACCCTGAAACATATTGCAGAGTTCAAAGACGAGGTGGGGCCTTGCAGAACTTTCTGTTTCCTGCACGAACTGGAATACCTGCTGGATAATAACCTCATCAAAGGTGGCGACCTCAACAATGCCATCGTTGTGGTAGATAAGGTGGTGAGCCAGGGAGAACTGGACAGGCTTTCTGAAGTGTTTAACCAAAAGAACATACAGGTAAAACAGGAAGGGATCCTCAACAATATACAGCTGCGTTTCCCCAACGAACCTGCAAGGCACAAGCTGCTGGATGTTGTAGGAGATCTTGCCCTGATAGGCTATAATATCAAAGCACACATCATTGCAAGCAGGCCGGGCCATGCTTCTAACGTAGAGTTTGCTAAAAAGATCAAGCAGTTCATCAAAAAGAACAAACACCTTTCTGATGTTCCTAACTATGATCCTAACCAGACTCCTATCTATGATATCACGCAAATAGAACGTTCACTTCCGCATAAGTTCCCTTTCCTGCTGGTTGATAAGATCATAGAACTGACAGATAACCATGTGGTGGGCATTAAGAATGTAACGTTTAACGAACACTTCTTCCAGGGTCACTTCCCGGGTAACCCTGTAATGCCGGGTGTGCTTCAAATAGAAGCGCTGGCGCAAACAGGTGGCATCCTCGCGCTAAACAACTACAGCGATCCCGAGAATTATGATACTTATTTCATCAAGATAGATAAGGTGCGTTTCAAACATCGCGTACTGCCGGGAGATACACTGATCCTGAAACTGGATCTGCTGAATCCGATCCGCCGCGGTATATGCGAAATGAGGGGAACTGTGTATGTAGGCAATAAATTGGTTACAGAAGCTGAGCTGGTTGCTCAAATAATACGAAAAGATAAAAAATGATTCACCCGCTTACGTACATCCACCCGGATGCCAAAATTGGGCCCAATGTAAAGATAGATCCGTTTACTACCATTCATAAGAATGTAGAGATCGGTGAAGGTACATGGATCGCATCCAACGTTACCATTATGGAAGGTGCGCGCATTGGTAAAAACTGCCGCATATTTCCCAGCTCTGTAATATCTGCGATACCACAGGATCTCAAGTATAAAGGAGAAGAAACACTTACCATCATAGGCGACAACACTACCATACGTGAGTGTGTCACCATCAACCGTGGTACATTGGACAGGCGCCAGACAAAGATTGGCAATAACTGCCTCATTATGGCATACAGCCATATTGCGCACGATTGCGAGATCGGTAATTACTGCATATTCTCTAACAATACTACCCTCGCCGGCCACATTACAGTGGGCGACAACGTAGTGCTTGCAGGCCTTACTGCGGTACAGCAATTCGTACGCATAGGTTCTCACGCTTTTGTTACCGGCGGTTCCCTTGTGCGTAAAGATGTGCCGCCTTATGTAAAAGCTGCACGTGAGCCATTGTCTTATATGGGTGTAAACTCAGTAGGACTGAAACGCAGGGGCTATGATATAGACCGCATTAACCACATCCTGGATATATATCGTATACTGTTTGTACGTGGCTATAATGTATCAAAAGCATTGAGCATCATTGAAGCCGAGATACCCGTATCTGACGAACGCGATGAGATCATTTCCTTTGTTCGCGATACAGGTCGCGGTATAATGAAAGGTTATGCCCGCAGGCACAATGAAGATATCTCTTAATAACATAAGCAGAAGATTTCAACGCCACTGGATATTCAAGGATATTTCCTATTCCTTTGATAGCCCGGGGCGTTATGCTTTGTTAGGTGCCAATGGCAGTGGTAAGTCTACCCTGCTGCGCATCATTGCAGGTATGCAGGCTTCCAGCAAAGGGAAAATAACCTATACAGTAAACGGAACTGACACACCTGCTACGGGTATATTTCCATACATTAGTTTTTGTGCTCCGGGGCAAGAGATCGTAGAAGAACTGACTCTAAAAGAATTTCTCGAATTTCATTTCGGTTTTAAGAAATTACTACCGGGCTTAACCATAGAAGATGTCATCAGGCTCATAGGTTTAGAGATAGCTGCCGATAAACCGATAGGTGAATACTCTTCGGGCATGAAGCAGCGCGTGAAGCTGGCACAGGCTATTTTCTCTGACACGTCTATTCTTTTACTTGATGAACCTTGCACTAACCTAGATCAGCAGGGCGTAGAACAATATACTTCCTGGATAGAACAATACACGAACAACAGGCTGGTGATCGTCGCATCCAATGATGTACGGGAGTATTACTTCTGCAAAGACACGATATCTATAGAAGATTATAAATAGCTATTTCTTACCAGAGAAGGTATAATAGCGTTCCGTCGATCCGCCTCCCCAGCCGTCATAACTGTGATAGATTACACGCACACTATCGTGCGGAGGGTAAAAATACACATCTACATTATCATAACTGTGCGATGCCGCACCACTAAAATTGTAGTAATTGGAGTCGACGTATTTTTTACTGGAAGGATTTACATATGAAGGCAGAAAACTCATATTAAAAACTACAATGTCCCCTGTCTTACTTATATGAACAGCATCAGTATCGGAATAAGTAGTGTCTTGCACCACATGAACAGGATTGGAAGGATTTACGTCTATTCTTATTATTTCCGATCTTCCATGATAATAGCCTGAAATAGAATCCGGTTGTTGATTTGCAGACGCCGGTGTTACGGAAGGCTCTTTTTTCTGACAGCTAATAAGCATCAATGCGCAAAAAACAGATAGATAAACTGAAGGCTTCATAAAAGTTATATAGGTTTATTATTATCCCACAATAATAATGCCTGATTGCCGGTTTGCCTAAACAATATACATTTGTGACATTCCCATGAAACGGATTGCCAATCTATATCGTAATGCTTATGCCGGCCTCTCACCGTCTACCTGGTGGCTATCCGTAGTGATGCTCATCAACCGTATGGGTACAATGGTATTGCCGTTCATGACCCTTTACCTTACCCGCAGCCAGCATTATTCTGTGGCCACGGCGGGCATGGTAGTAAGCCTTTGGGGTGTAGGTTCTATATGCGGTGCATTCCTCGGTGGTAAATTCACAGATAAGTTTGGCTTCTATTATTTACAGATCATAGCACTGATCGGCGGCGGGTTACTATTCATATTATTGGGGCAGATGCATCAGCTCACGGCTATCTGCATCACTACGTTTGTACTCAGCCTGGTGAATGAATCCTTCCGCCCGGCCAACTCCGCCGCCATAGCGCATTATAGTAAGGTAGAAAACAGGACGCGCTCCTATTCGCTCAACAGGCTGGCCATCAACCTGGGCTGGGCCGCCGGTGGCGCTTTGGGCGGGTTCATTGCATCTAAGAGCTATACTGCCTTGTTCTGGATAGATGGCCTTACCAATATCCTAGCTGCGTGTATGCTTTGGCTGAAACTTGCACCTTCTAAAAATGCCGCTACACTAAAGAAACCACGGGAACACCCGGAGCCAGCAAGGTCTGCCTACCGCGACAAGCTTTACCTTGTTTTCATCGTACTGACTACGCTGTTTGCTTACAGCTTTTTTCAGAGTTTTACTACCCTGCCGGTTTATTTCAGGAACAAACTGCAGATCACAGAAACACAGATTGGACTTATCATGGCTATGAATGGCATATTGATAGCCCTGTTCGAAATGGTGATCGTGCACAACCTGGAAGGCCGCCTGCATATTCTTAAATATATAAGTGTGGGCGTAACGCTTACCGGCATCTCGTTCATGTTATTCAATTTACTACCCGGCGCATTTACAGTAGCGATAATATCTGAAATAGTAATTACAATAGGCGAAATATTGTCCATGCCATTTATGAACTCGTTCTGGATCAGCAGGTCTTCGGAATCTAACAGGGGACAATACGCCGCTTTATACAGTATTTGCTGGAGTGCCGCCCAGGTATTGGGGCCATCTTCAGGCTCTCTTATCGCCGAGGAATGGGGATTTCACGCATTGTGGTGGTTCATAGGAGGTATATGTTTGCTGGCAACATTGGGCTATATATGGTTATATAAAAAAGTGCGCCCGATAAGTACTTAACCGTTGGTATAATCCCTATGGCCAAACAACAGGCTACCTATGCGCACCATAGTACTACCCTCTTCTACCGCTAGCTTATAGTCGCCGCTCATGCCCATAGATATAGTAGTAAAGTTGCCATCTGCGATAAAATGAGTTTGCCTGAGATACACAAAGAAGTTGTGCAGCCTTTTAAACTCAGCCCTTACTTTTTCCGTATCATCAGTAAACGTAGCCATGCCCATTACGCCACATATTTGTATATGCTGCAGGTCTGCACGCTGGGCTTCGTAATAATCCAGCAACTCAAGCACCGCGGCCTCATCCATGCCATGCTTGGTTTCTTCATCTGCTATATGCAATTGCAGCAATACTTTTATAGTATGATTGTGTTTGGCAGCCTGTTTGTTTATCTCCTGCAGCAGCTTAAAGCTATCTACCGCATGTATCATGTAGGTGTAGGGGGCAATGTATTTTACTTTATTGCTCTGCAGGTGACCTATATAATGCCAGCGAATATCCGCAGGTAATTGTGGTTGCTTTTCTTCCAGTTCCTGCACATAGTTCTCACCAAAATCGCGCTGGCCAAGATCGTATAGCTCCTGTATATCACTTACAGGTTTAGTTTTAGATACCGCAACGAGCGTCACGTTATCCTTAGCTAATTCTGCACTGATCTCCTTCCAGGCATCTACATTCACCATGCTCTTAGTATTGTTCTTGCTCGTTAGGGAAATCCTGGCTTTTTACATCTGATATGTATCGCTCGGTAGCGCCTTTTATCTCGTCATAAAGGTTCAGGTAACGACGCAGGAACCTTGGAGAGAATTCTTTATTAATGCCCAGCATATCGTGCATTACTAATACCTGCCCATCTACATGCATACCGGCACCGATGCCAATGATAGGTATCTTCACGGCCTCTGATACACGCTTGCCCAATGTTGCAGGTATTTTCTCCAGCACTATGGCAAAGCAGCCTGCCTGTTCCAGCAGATGTGCGTTCTTTACCAGTTGCTCTGCTTCTGCTTCTTCACGTGCACGTACCACATAAGTACCAAATTTATAGATCGACTGTGGTGTTAAGCCAAGGTGGCCCATCACTGGTACGCCTGCGCTCACAATACGTTTCACAGACTCTACTACTTCTTCACCACCCTCTAGTTTTATGGCGTGAGCACCGGTCTCTTTCATGATCCTGATGGCCGAACTTAATGCCTCTTTACTATTACCCTGGTAGGTACCAAAAGGCATATCCACCACTACAAGGCACCTGTTAATAGCCCTTACCACGCTTTGCGCATGGTATATCATCTGGTCGAGCGTAATAGGCAAGGTTGTTTCATGCCCCGCCATCACATTAGATGCACTATCCCCTACCAGTAATACATCTATGCCTGCATCATCAAATATTCCTGCCATAGAAAAATCATAGGCCGTAAGCATGGATATCTTTTCTCCTTTCTGCTTCATTTTTTGCAAGGTATTGGTAGTTACCTTGGTGATCTCTTTGTGTACAGACATGATCTTATTTTTTAGAGGAGATGTAAATGCAAAGTTATAATTAGTATCAGATAAATATTCCGGCAGCCATTTGCCAGGCTTTGTCGAAGGCTTCCATATCCAGTTGTAATGGTATGTTCTTGCGGGCAGCCCAGTTAACGATGTTCTCGGTAGCAATATTACCTACCAGCTCATCTTCTGCCATAGGGCATCCACCTATACCTTTCATAGCACTGTCAAAACGCAGGCAGCCATTATCGTAAGCGGTTTGTATCTTTTCTTCCCATGTATCGGCTGTGCTATGGAAATGCGCGCCTATGTTTACATCTGTAAATTCAGGCACCAGGTGTTTGTAGATATATTCTATCGTCTCCGGTTTGGCTACGCCTACAGTATCTGCCATAGCAATGGTTTTAATACCCATACCCGATAGCTTGCCTACCCATTTAATGGCAGTCTCCGCATTGTATTCATCGCCATACGGATTACCAAAGCCCATAGATATATAGATCACCAGTTCTTTGCTCTTCGCCACACACAAGTTCTGAATTTCTTCTACCTGCTTCAATGACTCGGCTATGGTTTTATTTGTATTTCGTAACTGGAAGGTCTCTGATATAGAAAAAGGGAAACCTAAATAATGGATCTCATCATATACCACTGCATCTTCTGCGCCACGTGTATTGGCTATAATAGCCAGCAGTTTTGTTTTATCGTTGAGTTGCAGTTGCGGTATTACATCTTTGGTATCTGCCAGTTGGGGAATAGCTTTTGCAGATACGAACGAACCAAAATCCAGCACATCAAAGCCTACTTTCAGTAACGCATTCAAATATTCCACCTTGCGTTCTGTAGGGATAAAGTGTTTCCAGCCCTGCATGGCGTCCCGGGGACATTCAATGAGCGTGATACCCTTCTGCATAAAATATTAATATGAGGGCTCAAAGATAGACCTATTCACTATCATTTTGCTATTGCCTAAAACTATTCGGCTATCATTTCAAGAAATGTTTGCAGCCCCTTCTTTTTGTTGCCATCCAGCAGGTAATGGATATTTTCGGTGTAATATGTTTTAAGGTCGTAATAAGGGAATGGATTCTCCGCAACTACTTCATCAATATGCTCCAACCCTGCTGCATTAGCTTTATTAAAAGCATCTGTAAATGATTGCGGTAATTCTTTATTAGCGATCCACGCGGCGAAAATAAAAGGCAATCCCGTCATCTTCTTCCACTCTGCGGCCAGGTCGTAGATATATTCAAAATTCGTGAGTTGCTTTAATGCGCGGTCGCCGATGATAACACCTGCTGTAGTGCCGTTGATGTATTCTATATAATTCTCAGGCGCCTGTTTAAAAACAACTTTCTTTTTCCAGTGACGCTCCAGCAGCAATTGCGCTAAACGTACCGATGTGCGCGACTGGTAATCGAGATATACTGCCTCTACTTCTTCTATCGGCACCATGCTGAAGATGCAAACAGAAGCCACATTCCCATCTGCTGCAATACCATAGTCAGATACGATATGCGCACCGGGTATGCCGGGCATAGCAGCAACAGGCAACAAAGCCATATCAATCACTCCTTCCTTCAGGTCTTTTGCCAGGTTCGATGGATAATCGAGCAGCAGCTCCATATCATTCATCACTTCGCTACGCTCAATACCATACAATAAAGGCTTGGTATTCAAATAACTTACTGCTGCAACTTTTATTTTGACGCTCAACACTCTATTTTTAGGCCGTAAAGATAGGAGAAGCCAACGAATTCATGTCGCAACAACAATTAATTATTTACACAGACGGAGCAGCAAGAGGTAACCCCGGGCCGGGCGGATATGGTATCGTAATGCAATGGGGACAAACAGTAAAGGAGTTTTCGCAGGGCTATAGGCTTACTACCAATAACAGGATGGAACTGATGGCCGTGGTAGTAGCACTGCAAAGCCTTACCCGAGAGGGCTTAGACGTTGTTATATACAGCGACTCATCATACGTAGTCAACTCAGTAGAAAAGGGATGGGTATTTGGCTGGGTGAAAAAAGGCTTTAAGGATAAAAAAAATGTAGACCTCTGGCAACAATACCTGAAGTATCACAACAAGCATCGCATCAAATTTGTATGGGTAAAGGGCCATGCCGACAACCCAATGAACAACCGTTGCGACCAGCTGGCCACTGCAGCAGCAGATAGCGGTAAATGGTTAGTTGATGCAGGCTACGAAAGCGGGAATTAAAAGTGTCCATGGTGTCCACGCTGTCCATATTCCTTTTTCGTGGACACTTGGACAGTATAGCTTGCTCCACTCTGCTCCACATGCTCCAATGCTCCCGGATGGAGCAATGGAGCAAAAGAAGGAATATCAGTATAGTATTATTGTCTGTTATTATATTGTCCCACACTGTCCCGGTTGTCCCACTGTCCACTGGTGGGACAACTGGGACAGTAAGTGAAGTATGAATAAGTATATATACTATTGAATTCAGATAAAGTAATAATATCACCTATGGAACTACTTACATATCGAAGTCACATTGTTGTTACGCTTCATTTCTTTCCCATGCTGCTTAAAGGTGAAATACGATGTTTACCAACAGACTCTTATATTCATTTAAAATTTGATTTCCATTCGTCGCTATTCTCAGGAAAGTGTTATTTCATAGATAAAGAAAAGAACTGTGCTGGTGAATCAGCAAAAGCAAAGATTATTATTACTGCTTTCTCTTTAATCAAAGATAATATTGCACCTGATATGCCATTCATTTTATACAATAATGGGATATTACAAATAGGAGAAGG
The DNA here is from genome assembly GCA_018267955.1 of Bacteroidota bacterium. Classification (GTDB taxonomy): domain Bacteria; phylum Bacteroidota; class Bacteroidia; order Chitinophagales; family Chitinophagaceae; genus Polluticoccus. The sequence continues at coordinate 88,863 of JAFDXL010000009.1, read as the reverse complement.
GATTATAAAAGAAATTATTGAATTAGATTACTAAATGTCCCACTGTCCCACACCAGGATTATGGGACAACCGGGACAAAGTGGGACAGTAGTCTTGCTCCACTGCTCCATTCAGTAATTGTGGAGCACTGGAGCAACTGGAGCAGAACTGTCCAACTGTCCACGAAAAAAGAATATGGACGCTATGGACAGCGTGGACACCCATGACATCAATAAGCCTCGGGAGCCCTATCGCTAAATATACTATTGATCCTTGGCTGAATAAACCACACACCTATGGGGAAAAACCATATCAGGAAAAACTCACCTGCATAATCACTGAATGAAACAGGGCGTTCTAATTCTACAGCTTTTAATGATTTTGCAACAAAGTAAAGGCAATAAAATATGCAGAACATGGAAAATAGGTGTAACAATACCACGATTAGTACAACTGCACCGGGAATATTTAAAGCTTCGATACCAAGTACAAATTTGGTACCGATAAAAATCATAATCGTACCAATATAAAGTACGGGTATTAACCAAAATATTTTAAATTTTTTCAACTTCATATTGGCCATCTCCGGCAGTTTAGGATATAGATTGGTTCCGAGTGCATAAAACCAACTGAATAACGGTATTAAGCACAATAACATCATTAGCAGAAATAGTCCCATGCCTAGTGCAGCATTGTGAAATTTTGTAAGGGCGGCTAAAGCGAAAGGCTGGCAAATTACAGGCAAAATAAATCCTAGTAAAAACAATTGCCAATGCTTCAATCGAAGGAAAGTATTCATAGATAGTTTGGATAAGTATGTGTGAAAATATATAATGCTATTGAGTTAGCATACACATTTGCGATATTAAATACATTACTCCTTTCCGTGCTTGCTATCTAACAGCACATTCTCCAAAGTCCAGGTTTGTAATTGCTTTAGCGGTTCCTGTCTTACATCGCAGGGATCCACACTACACAGTTTGCATTGATATGGCATACAACCATCTATATGTATGAACAGTTCTACCTTATCGCCATAATGCTGCCGTGCGAGGTCTTCCAGTGCATGTATTTCCCGCTCTGCATCACGTACCGTATAATACCAGGGCAGCGTCATATGCGTATCTATATGCAATACATCACCATATTGTATCACACGCAGATTGTGCAGGTCTATCCATTGCGGTTTGCGGTATTTATTTAAGGTTGCTATTACTTCTTCCAGCACTTTCTCATCTGCCTCGTCCATGATACCTGCCAGCGATCTCCGCACTACTTTGTAGCCGGTAACCATGATCACCACAGAAAAGATCATGGCAACAGCGCTATCCAGCCATGCCTGTTTGGTAAAAATGATGAGCACAAGCCCTACAACTATTGCAAACGTAGAATAAGCATCTGACTTTAAATGCGTACCTGCGGATTCAATTATCAGCGAACGGTTCTTCTTACCCTGCTTCACGGCATAAGCACCCACAAAATAATTGATGATACCTGTAGCAACAGTGATATAGATACCTACATCCAGCTTATGCAGTTCCTGCGGATGCAATAATTTATCTACCGCTTCGTAGATGATCATCAAACCGGCTATAAAGATCAGGGAGCCCTCCACTGCCGATGATACAAACTCTGCTTTACCATGCCCATACGGATGGTTTTTATCTCTTGGTCTTGCAGCAAGTATAATGCTGTACAATCCAATAAAGCCAGCTATCACATTGACGGTACTTTCCAGCGCATCTGTAAGTATGGTTACCGAATGGGTAAGATACCAGGCAACTAATTTGCCAATAAATAAAACAACTGAAAGAAGAGCGATATTGCGTTGCAGCTTTACTGGCATAAGAAAGCCAAAAATACTACAAAATAGTTAGAAATTATTTTCTGAATGCACGGTTCATCATTCCGCCGCTCAGCCCGGAAAGCCCGCCTATAAAGCCTCCTAAAACAATTGTTATAAGGATAAGCACTACGTAATTAGGTGAACCTAAAATTAAAGTTGCCATTTTAGAAGACAATATATGTTGGTTGGGAATATCATGCATCAGTATTACTACCAGCCATAATAAGATGATACTCAACGCACCTGAAACAAAACCTTTACCGGCTCCCAAATTCAACAAGACAGGTATTAAAAAAGCACAAACTGCTATCGTCCACCAGGGGAAGAACCAGGTAGCAATTGCAGCAAGAATGGCTGTTGACAGTATGGATAATAATAATTTCATGTTACTTTCCCGGGTTTAAATTCCATCTATATTTTACATGTTCCGGCGCTTTACCAGCAGGTGTAAAGTTGAGCTTGTAATACTCACCCTTTACCCATTTATCAAGGTAAGTTGCATAGTACCTGCTACCGGGATTACCCGACTGGCCACCGGGATATACGCCGTATGCTTCAATATCCTTACTCATTTGCACCACCATTCTCCATGATGGGCCATGATTACCTTTCGCCGCATTTACGGTATTGCCCCAGCCACCTATCTTCAGATCAGTATAGCTGAATGCAGGCAGTTTAGCCAGGTGGTTCACAGAAGTATTCTTGGCATGATACCACTCCAGTTTATTTTGCCTCTTTAGTTTATTGAGTGAATCCACACTATTCTTCAAACTTGCCACCAGCAGCTCGTCCATATTACCCAGCACAGGGTCATTCTGTTTCATCAATTGCATAGTACGCTCGGGCGATGGCATTAATTGTTCCGGTACTCCCTTTATCACACGCTGCCATAGCAGGTTATAGAAATTAGTCCACCATACCTGGAATACGGTAGCGCCAATACTCTCGCTACTCAGCCTGTAATCCCAGTTACTCAAGTATTCTATATACGCACGTTCCCTATCCGCTATTGCCGCAGCATCCAAATGAGTAAGCATAATGGGTAGCACGTTTGCCGCTAAGACAGAGTATACATCATTCTGCAAAGCAAACATATCTTCCACTGTTGCATAATGGGTACCGCTCAATACCTGGTTGATGCGCCATGAGCGAAACTCGTAGAAGTATCCGTTATACCAGTATGGGTAGGTACTATCTGTAACCGTCTGGTTGGCAGAAGCAAGATAGCCTTGTGCAGGGTTTAGCGCATGTGGGTTTTCTGCAACAGGTATCAATTGCCCCCATAAAGTACTGCTATCTGTGCCATTCATCACATAACGTCCCTGTTCTTTCCATTTATTGATAAACTGTCCTTGTCCCCACAAGGCTATATTTCCTTCCTTATCTGCATAGATCATATTCTGCGCAGGGCAAAGGAATTGCTGTATAGCATTTACATACTCATTGTAGTTCGTGCTCCTGTTAAGCAGGTACAAGGATAGTAATTCATTGCTCGGCCTATGTGCCATCCACGTTAATGCCAGGGGCTTCTTCAATCCATTCGGCCCATGAAAATGATCTTCATAAATAACCGGCCCATGAATAGTATAGTGTACGGTATCTAAATAATCAGGTTTGCCTTTAATAGCAATCCGCTCTATCTTATCATTATACGCTACTTCTTTACCATTAAACCAGTATGTATGGGCAGATGCCGGCTTAATAGCATAAAAGTCTTTTACATCGCGATAGTTATTGGTGAAGCCCCAGGATATATGATCGTTAAAGCCTATCACCACTCCCGGCGCTCCCGGTAGCGATACGCCATATACATTGATGCCCGGCGCTTCCAGCTGCACTTCGTACCACAGAGAGGGTAAATTCAGCCCCAGGTGTGGATCATTACACAATATAGGGGCTCCCGATTTTGTTCTGCTACCGCTCAATGCCCAGTTATTACTTCCTTTACCTTCATTATCAGGCGTTTCAAAATCTACAGGCTGCAAATGCGCCCATGCAATACTGTCTGCGGGTGCATTGGGTATTTTTAAACTGGCCTGTTGCTTCACACTGTCAGATGGAATAACCGTATTGACATCCTGCAATCGTTCAGGATATAATGTTTGAAAGACATTAGGGGGCAATGCATCGCGCAATACAGTAAGCGGAAGGTCCTCGGTATACCCGGTAAGGTCATCGGCCATGTATTTAAGGAGCAATGCGCTTTTTATATTGGTCCAGTCCTCCGGTGCAAAACCTATTAGTTTATACTCCAGCGGGTAATCCCTGAATTTTAGCTGATGTATATAGGTATTGATCCCCGCCGTGTATGCATCCAGCATTTGTTTGGTGCGTGGGTCTGCTTCCATTTCCTTTAGCGATTGCTCGGCACCATACACCATTCCTTTCCTTCTCTGCGTCCGGTCAAACTTCAATGCCTTATCGCCCAATATCTCGCTTACCCTGCCACCGGCAGCGCGGGTTTGCAGATCCATTTGCCATAGACGGAAGTATGCATGTACATATCCCTGCACCATATACAGATCGTGGTCATTAGTAGCTTTTATATGCGCTACCATACGCTCATCATAGTAAACGGATACAGGCCCCTGCAATCCGGGTATATCCTGTTTAAGGTCAAAATTCTTGTTTACCGGCTCTGCGCTTACCCAGCATCCATTCACAGGATCAAGCAACTTACCAAAAGCAGGTACCTTACCGCCCATCAATGGCATGTTCAATAAATAAACAATAGCGGCTGTTACAGCAAGGAGTAGTATGGCGAGGAGCTTACGCAAAGGAAAAGATTTCTCTACTAAGCTAACAAATCGCTTACAATAAATCAATAGGCTTACTGATTATCATAAGGCAATTCTATTTCATACACCTTACCCTTCTTAGCAGGCAACGAATGAGAGCGCATCCATGGGTTCAGCAGCTTCAGCATTTTGTACGTGCTGCCGTTATCCTGCGCAAATGCTGCGAGGTTGCGTATGGTAGTATCTACTGTTAGTATACGTGTTTTAATGGGCTTGTACTCTTCACTATTCTGAAGAATATAACCATATTTACGCGGCTCGCTGAGCAATACCTTTAGTGCTAGTATGCGGTATATATAACGGTTTGTCTCTTCAGGGAAAGCAAGATCATAATAGTTGCTCTTGCCCTGGTAGTCTGCCTGTTTGCTATATCCTGCCTGTCCACAGTTGTAAGATGCAGCGGCAGCCGTCCAGCTCAGGAACTTACCATACGCTTCTTTAAAATACATGCACGCAGCATCCGTTGCTTTCTTTACATTATAGCGTTCATCCACATCATCATTTATCTCCAGTCCGTACCTCGGCCCCGTATCTTTCATAAACTGCCAGAAACTGGCAGCGCCTACAGCAGATGTCTGGTGCTGCAATGCACTCTCTGCAACACATAAGTATTTAAAATCATCGGGCACTCCATTTTCCTTTAGCTTCCGCTCTATCATGGGAAAATAGCGGGTTTGTAACTTCAATATATACAAGGTAGTTCCGTGCATATAGTAATTAATGATCATTTCCCGCTCCAGGCGTTCCCGCACATCCCATCTTTCCAGGGGCACGCGCTCACCTGCAAACGTCAGGTTCTTAGGTATCTCAGGCTGATGCCATCTGTATTGTATCTTACCATCTTCTTTTACATCCACAGCCCCATCATTTTTACTTCCCTCCCTGAATGCGAGAGTAGTGATTGAAATAGCGGTAATAGCTGCCCCACCGAAAAAATAAAGTGCCTGCCTGAGTTTGTTATTCATAATAGAGGTGTAAACATTGAATCTACTAAATATTGTGTAAAAATCGTGCTAAACCTTATACCATTTAATGAGTCAAATTGGCAAGCGTTTTGTTTTATTTTGTACCATGCCTGTAAAAATCCGAGCACTATTTATCTTATTATCAATATTAACCATGGGGCATTATACTAATGCCCAGGAGCAATTGGTACAGAATGTGCGCGGGCAGGTGATCGATGCAGAATCTAAAGAACCAATTACAGGGGTAACGATCGTATTAATATCTGACCCTCAAATAAATGATATTACAGATAGCGAAGGCTATTACCTGTTAAAGAATGTGCCAATTGGCAGGCAGGCGTTCAAATTCATATTTGCCGGTTATGATACAAAGACAGTTTCCGAAATTCTTATAACCTCAGGAAAGGAAACTGAACTGAATATGTCTTTGACCGAAAGCTTGCACCAATTAAAAGAAGTAAGTGTATCTGCCAACAAGTTTCATTCCCAGGCATTGAATGAATTTGCCACACTAAGTGCCCGTTCCTTTTCTGTGGAAGAAACCCGCAGGTATGCTGCCTCCATAGCAGATCCTGCCCGTGCAGCTATGAACTTTGCAGGTGTATCCGGCAATGGTGACCTGGATAATGATATAGTAGTGAGAGGTAACTCACCCAAGGGTATCTTATGGCGACTGGAAGGAATAGAAATACCCAACCCTAACCACTTTAGCGAACTGGGCAGTACTGGCGGAGCCGTAAGTATGATCAATGCCAACACATTGGCGACATCAGACTTTTATACAGGCGCCTTCCCGGCCGAGATAGGCAATGCCCTGTCGGGAGCATTCGACCTGAACCTGAGAAACGGCAATACCAATACCAATGAATACATTGCCCAGGTAGGCTTGCTGGGCACAGAAGTCGCTATAGAAGGACCATTTAAAAAAGGTACCAGATCATCTTATCTTATAGACTATCGCTACTCTACCCTTGCCCTTGTACAGGATTACCTGAATCTCAACGGGCTTATTCCCGATTACCAGGACTTGACATTTAAGTTCAATTTCCCGACGAAAAAAGCAGGCACTTTCTCCCTATTTGGGATCGGAGGTATGAATAAAATACTGACCGCTCCTGAAAATGACAGTACTAAATGGGATGATACAGATCCCAACCTGAAACTGGATAACCGCTCAAAGACAGGCGTTGCAGGTGTAGAGCATCAATATTTCATTAACCATAGGTCATCTATAAAAACAGTGCTTTCCGGTTCTTATGAGCAGGCAATCAATCATGCAGATACGCTAAGTACACTCGACAACTATGCTAATATACCCTATACCGGGTCTAAGTATAAAAATACAGCACTACGCCTTTCAGTGATATATAATAATAAGATCAGTGAAAGAAGCACACTACGTACCGGTATCATCGCCCAGCAAATAAATTATAATCTTGACAGATATTATTATCATACTAGCTATACAGATAGTTTTAACAATGCCGGTAATACAGGCTATTACCAGGCATTTGCCCAATGGAAAAACAGGCTATCCGAGCATTTTACATTTATTGGCGGAGTAAATGCATCTTATTATGCTCTTAATAATAAATACAGCATAGAGCCAAGAGCTTCTTTATCTTACACCACCGGTCGTAATCGTTTTACCTTGTCAGCAGGTTTACACAGTAAACCAGACATACAAACCTATTTGTATTCTGATACACCGGGCAAACAGCCCAATAGAAACCTGGACCTGCTCCGTGCTGCTCATACCGTACTGGGATACGATGTGTCACTTCCCCTGAAACTACACTTAAAACTGGAAGCATATTATCAATACCTGTACCACATTCCTGTAGAAGCCGATACGGCATCAGGATTCTCTTTGATCAATAATGAAGGTGTAGCAGGATTATATAAGGTTAAGGATCTTGTAAGCGAAGGTACCGGGCAGAACTACGGTATAGACATGGTATTGGAACGGCCTTTTGCGGATAACTATTATGTACTACTAACTTCATCACTGTTCAAATCTACCTATACCAACTATAAGGGTGATACCTACGAAAGTCATTTCGATAAAAGGTATTTGTTCAACATAGTCTTTGGAAAGGAATTTTATTTTAATGCAAAAAAGCACAGTCTCATAGGGCTTAATGGCAAAGTGATTTCCAGTCGTGGTCAGCGGGAATCACCTATAGATTATATAGCTTCGGTTGCAGAGAATAAAACCGTCTATGTTAATAACCAGTATTATTCCCTCAAGGATCCCAATTACTTCAGATGTGATGCCAGTGCTTATTATAAACTGAACAATAAAAGAGCAACCCACACAATAGCACTAGATATACAAAACGTAACCAACCGCAGGAATTTCTCTTACATATATTTTGACATTCGGTCTAACAGTATTAAGAATGTGTTGGAGACTGGATTGATACCATCTCTTAGTTACCGTATAGAATTCCACTAAAAAAGAAAAGGCTTGTTTTACAACAGGCCTTTCTGATATATAAATGGAAATTGTAGTTTAGTTAGATGCAGTATTAGGCATACCATGTATCAGGTCCATCAGCGCATCCAATTTAGGTTCCAGGATGATCTCTGTTCGACGATTTAATGCACGTCCTTCTTCGGTTGCATTAGTAGCTACCGGTTCGTATTCGCTACGGCCGCTCGCTTTTATCTTTACGGGTGATACGCTATAATCGTCTGTCAACACATGCGTAATGGCCACGGCACGCGCAGTACTCAAAGCCCAGTTATCGGGATACAGTTTTGTTTTGATAGGTTTATTATCAGTATGGCCTTCTACCTCTACATTGATATCGGGATTGGTATTCAATACACCTGCTACTTTTGCCAGGGCATCCTTACCACCTTTATTTACAACTGCACTACCGGAAGGGAACAGAAGGCTTTCCTGCATACTTACATATACTTTACCATTCTTGATGGTTACAGTAAGCTCATTGGCTTTAAAGTTTACCAATGCATCCGCTATCTTTTTACGGAGTGCTTCCGTATTGCGTTGCTGTGCCATGATCAGGTCTTCCAACTGCTTCAGGCGTTGTTGCTGAGACTTTATTTGCTCTTTGCTATTACTTAGTTCGCTATTAGTTACATTATATACATCTCTCAGTATATCGTTATTGTTACCTAACCGTTGCAGGCTATCCTGGGCATTAGCAAGATCTTTGTTCAACATTTCGTTACGTCGCGTAAGATCTGCATTGGCAGATTGCGCTGCTAAGTATTTCTTCTTAGCTACGCAGGAAGGAAAGATCAAAGCAGCCATGCTTAATGCTACGATCGACAGTCTTAAGTTTTTCATACTATAGTTTTTAACAATGCAGAATTTTAAAAAACCATGCCATTATTAACATAGAAGCTAAAACCAAAACAGTAGGCACATCGTTATTATTACAGGAAATAAAATACAGCTCATGAAACTCATTAATAAAATCATTGCAAGTTTGCTTATAATTACGACCAGTGTCTATGCTTTTGCACAACAGGATCCAAATCTGAAGGAGAAACAGAAACATAATCCATACTATTCACATACGGATACAAAACCAATAAACGTACCGAATACGCAGTGGAAGAAGATACTGTCTGCAGGGGAATATACAATTGCAAGGGAGGCAGGAACCGAAAGAGCTTATACCGGTGAATACTGGAATAACCATCAGAAAGGAACTTATTACTGTGCTTGTTGCGGTAACCTGCTGTTTACATCCGATACTAAGTATGATAGCCATACCGGGTGGCCAAGTTTCTACAAACCCGCAGCGGCTACCAGCGTCAAAGAAAAGACAGACCCGGACGGAGAACGCACCGAAGTGGAATGTAAGCGCTGTGGTGCGCATCTGGGTCATGTATTCAACGATGGCCCACGCCCAACAGGGCTCAGGTATTGCATGAACTCTGCCGTGCTGGATTTTGTGGCTGTCAAATAAAGTAGTTTTCAATAATATAAGCTGTTAATATAATTATGTATTTACAGGTATATGATAATGCCCTATATCCATCGATGCTAAAAATCAGTATTTTGCGCCCATGTCAATCAGCGTAAAGGGCTTAACCAAAATATACGGTAGCCAAAGGGCAGTAGATAATATTGAATTTGAACTGAAAAAAGGAGAAATAGTGGGCTTTCTTGGCCCCAATGGTGCAGGCAAATCTACTACCATGAAGATGATCACCGGTTACCTGCCGGCAACATCCGGAGATATAAGGGTATGTGGGCTGGACATAGCTGAAAAGCCATTGGAAGTAAAAAAGGTGATAGGTTACCTGCCTGAGTCTAATCCTTTATATTACGATATGTACGTGCGCGAATATCTCGAGTTCAGTGCAGGCATACACCAGATTAAAAATGCCAAAGCCCGCATCGAAGAGATGATAGAGCTCACGGGCCTTACCAAAGAAGCACACAAGAAGATAGGCATGCTTTCCAAAGGCTATAAGCAGCGTGTAGGCCTTGCACAGGCTATGCTGCACAACCCGGAAGTATTAATACTGGATGAGCCCACAACCGGTTTGGATCCTAACCAGATCGTAGAGATAAGGGAACTGATTACGAGGATTGGCAAGGAGAAAACAGTATTACTGTCTACCCACATTATGCAGGAAGTACAGGCTATGTGCAGCCGCGTGATGATCATCAACAACGGCAAGATCGTAGCGGATGACAGCATAGATAAGATACAACAGGCCAATACTGCCCAGGGTGTACTCATCGTTCAGTTTGAGCAGGCAATTGATGAGCAATTACTGAAGCAACTTGCTAATGTTCGCAGCATGCAATCAATGGGCAACAATAAGTGGAAGTTATTCACCCAAAAGCCTGAAGAACTGCGTAAGGAAGTGATGCAAATGGCATTGAACCATGATATTAATATCAGCTCTATGCAGTCGGAGGCACAGTCTTTGGAGGATATATTCCGCAACCTGACACAAAGCGCCAACTAATATGCAAAGGATACAGACTTTACTGCAGAAGCTCAGCGAACTATCGAACCAGAAGGGCGAACCATCACTAATAGACATAGACCTGATGATGGACTATACCCGGGTGATATACGCCGATCTCCATGAGCTGCGTAACAGAATTGGCTTCAACAGCAGCCTGCCTGTATCTGAACTGGAAGCAACAGAACCGGACAATATTAGCCTAGAGAACATGGAGCCTCAACTCATTATTAAAGACACGACAAGCTATATACAGGAAGATGAACCGGTGCAGGAAATAGCCATCAGCATACCAGAACCTATAGTGCCTGCAGCGCCTGTGCAACCAGTATCTAACATATCAGAACATACTAAGCCCTCTATTAAAAACCTGGTGGGCATCAATGATACTTACCTGTTTATTACAGAGCTGTTTGACGGCGACAGGAATGCGTATGAACATGCCATCAGCAAGCTGGATCATCTAGACCATTACCAGCAAGCAGTAGATTGGTTGAGGGAACACTATACCTGGGAAGAAGATAGCCCTGCCACAGAAACGTTTTTCAGTATACTGGAGCGCTTCTATATGGATGCCTGATTACTCAAAGAAGAATTCTTCGGACTTGCGTTTGAAGATAGGCAAGTACCATCCCCCACGAATACCAAACAAAAGATCTAATCGGGAACCGGTATCAGGACGCCTTACATCCCAGAGGAAGTCCCGGCGGCCTGCAGTGAAGCCGGCCATCACATCGAGGCCTATATGGAAATTGATCAGCCCGTTGTCTGCGAAGTAATTATAACAAACATACTCTTCTACATACATACCATTCGCCAGCCTGTCGTATCCCTTCTTGAATTCAGTCTTCAACTCAGGTGTTGAAGCAGAGCGATCGAATATGTTTATTTTGTGCTGGATGAACCCTACAGACGTAAGGAACATCACCCCGTTATCACTGCTCTTCTTACTGGTATTGATAAGCTTACCCAACTGCACCCCTATCATATAGCCACGCTCAAAAGTACCGACACCCTGGCGCTGGCCGCTGATATTGAGCACCATATTACTATTATCCTTCAGGTTGATCATCAGGGAATCTTCCTTGATCTTACCACCAAATATAAGGTCGAGCTTGGGGCCAAACATCCAGTTGCTCTTCGTTTTGTAGAAGACCTCGAACCCCACCCTGTAACTGGCACCGAAGCGCTTTGCCATATCCGCACCCGGCAGATCGTAATCACCGTTAACAGAAAATACAAACCCTTTTCTCGCAGGCTTCTTTTGTTCGCCAAAAACGGGATCCTGGGCAAAAGCATGGGCGGAAAACAGACAAACAGAGAGCAATGACATTAAAGCCTTCTTCATATATACGGCAGCGGCTGATTTTGTGCGTGAAGATAGCAATTATCCGCCTTTATCCCGTTCCGTACCCGCGATATCCTGTTTTTTGACAATCAGATTATGCTTTGAGGTATGCCGGCTAAGGTGTAGGTTTGCACCACCAAAAAGGAGCTATGTTTAATTTACAGATGGTTGACCTGAAGCGTCAATACGAAAAGATAAAGCCAGAGATAGATGCAGCGATACAAAACGTATTAAACTCCACAGCATTTATCGGCGGGCCGGATATACATGCATTTGCCAAAGAACTTGCCGAGTATGTAGGCGTAAAGCACTGCATACCCTGCGCCAACGGTACTGATGCCCTGCAGATAGCCCTGATGGCACTGGGCCTGGAACCGGGCGATGAAGTGATCACCCCGTCTTTTACCTACATAGCTACGGTAGAAGTAGTAGCCTTGCTGCGCCTGAAGCCGGTATTCGTGGATGTAGATGCAGACACATTTACCATGAATGCAGACTCCCTGAAAAAGGCCATCACCCCAAAAACGAAAGCCATTATACCGGTGCACCTCTACGGACAGTGCGCTAATATGGATGCCATACTGGCCATTGCCAAAGAGCATAACATACCTGTAATAGAAGACAATGCCCAGGCTATTGGCGGCAGCTATACATTCGCCGATGGCACTACCAAAAAGACAGGCGCTATGGGCACCATCAGCACTACATCTTTCTTCCCATCTAAGAACCTGGGATGCTATGGCGATGGCGGTGCGATGTTTACCAACGACGACGAGCTGGCCGAGAAGCTGAAGATGATAGCTAACCACGGGCAGAAGGTACGCTACTACCACGAGATGGTAGGCTGCAACAGCCGCCTCGACTCTATACAGGCTGCCATCCTGCGCATCAAGCTGCGCCACCTGGATGAGTACTGCGATGCACGCCGTGCCGTAGCAGACTATTACGACAATGCCTTTAAGAACAATGCACATATTGTTACACCATTCCGCGCGGCTTATAGCCACCACGTGTTTCACCAGTACACACTGCAACTGAAGAACGTGGATAGGGACGAAGTATCGCGCCTGCTGACAGAACGTAAGATACCTAACATGCTGTACTACCCGGTACCAAGCCATAAACAAAAGATGCTGGAAGCCTTTGGTGGCGCGGAATATCAACTGCCGACTACCGATATGCTGCAGGAATGTGTGATCTCTTTGCCGATACATACCGAGTTTGCCGAAGAAGAGCTTGCCTATATTGTAAAGAACGTAAACGAAGTAATAGACGAACTGACCAAAGCATAAGGCATGAACGTTATTAAAACCCCGATAGAAGGCCTGCTGATACTAGAGCCCAAGATACATGGCGACGACCGCGGCTACTTCTTTGAAAGCTATAACGCTGGTACCTTTGAGCAAGTGACCGGCCTGAAGATAGACTTTATACAAGATAACCAGGCCCGCTCTGTAAAGAATGTATTGCGCGGGCTGCACTACCAGAACCCTCCCACCCCACAAAGCAAGCTGATACGCGCGCTGGAAGGAGTGATATGGGACGTAGTAGTAGACGTACGCAAAGACAGCGCTACCTTCGGGCAGTGGTTTGGTGTAGAACTATCTGCCGAGAACAAGCGCCAATTCTTCATTCCGCGTGGGTTTGCGCATGGCTACTCTGTGCTGAGCGATACCGCAGAAGTGTTTTACAAATGCGATAACTTCTACGATAAGAGCGCAGAAGGCGGCGTTAACTATAGCGACCCTGCCCTGCAGATAGACTGGAAGATAGACCTTGCAAATGCCATTGTATCTGAGAAAGACCTGGCACAGCCTATGCTGAAGGATGCGGTGATCCATTTTTAATCAACCCCTCTTTTATACGGCCCTCCTGCATTGCGGGAGGGCTTTTACTTTATACCCCTTCGTAGATGACGCCGGAGGTAGGTGTTTCGTGGAGCTCTATCTTCTTTAAAGCAGGCAGCTGGTCCTTTACCTTATTCCATATCCATACGGCGAGCAGCTCGCAGGTGGGGTTTTCGAGGCCCTCTATATTATTGAGCAGCTTATGATCTATGATAGAGACCACGGAAGCCACGATCTGCTTTACCTCTGCAAAATCTGCCACCCAGCCGAGGGTATCATCCAACTTATCCTCGAGGTAGACAATGAGCTTGTAGGTATGGCCATGCACTTCTTTGCATTTATGCCCCTCGGGAACATTGGGCAGGTAATGGGCAGAATCGAAGCTGAACTGTTTGAATATGATCATTTGCGGAGATTAAGAATGTGCAAAGTTGCGAAACCTATACTTTATAAACTATGACCGGCATCATAGACCACTGATTTTGCTAACAATTGCTAACCTTTGCTAACCTGCTGCTAACCGATTGCTTACCTATAAATTAGCAATAACCGGACGATCTCAACAGGGCATAATACTCCCGTTGTTATCCTTTGCTAACTTTTGCTAACCATTGTTAACCTTTGCTAACCTGTTTTGTGTGAAGTGGTGAAAATCCTTACTGGAAGCTGTTTTCATGTGATATCAAAGAACTAAACTGGTACTGTAAAATTACAAATATAGCTGCACACCGCCAAAAAATTATGGCCGCAGCACGGCTTGATTTTTATACAAAACTCTTTGATAAGTGTAATGCCCGCAATGAGAGACTGTACTAACTTGCCTGCAAATAAAACGATATGCAATTAAGCGGAAATAAGATACTGATAACAGGCGGCGCCAGCGGTATAGGGCTGGGGCTGACCGAAAGATTTTTAGAAGAAGGCAATACGGTGATCATCTGCGGCAGGCGCGCCTCTGCGCTGGAAGAAGTGCAGCAACGCCACCCTGCCCTCATTACCAAGGTGTGCGACCTGGGCAGCGAAGACGAACGCACAGCACTGTACCGCTGGATAGCAGCACAGCACCCCGACCTGAATGTGCTGGTGAACAACGCGGGCATACAGCAATGGATGAATGTGGATGATGATAACTTTTACGAGCGTGCCAAGGAAGAGGTGGCCATTAACGTGATGGCGCCGATACACCTGACCTCCCTGTTTATACAGCTGCCGAAGCTGACTACTATTATGAACGTAACCTCGGGCTTGTCGTTTACGCCGCTTACCAAAACACCGGTGTACTCTGCTACCAAGGCTTTCTTCCACTCGCTGACGCTATCGCTGCAATACCTGCTGCAGAAGAAGAATATAGAAGTGGTGGAACTGATACCGCCTGCACTGAATACCGACCTTGGCGGCAAGGGCCTGCACGACCAGGCACCACCGGTGAGCGATTTTATTAAGGCGGTGTTTGACCAACTAAAGGAAGGCAAGACGACAGCGACCTTTGGCTTTAGCGAAGCGATGAGCAAGGCCGGGCCTGAGGAATTGAAAGCTGCTTTTGCGAGGATGAATCCTTAAGAGTTTTGAAGCCGCCGTAGGGCGGCTTTTTTGTTGCTATCTGTTCGTAAATCTGGAGATTTGCTACCTGGGTTGAGTAGTCAAAGAGACTATGCAGAACAAGAGATACACTTAGTGTGGAAATCCCATCATACTTTTCGGATAACATAGGCTTTATCTTTATAGGCAGATATTTAATGCTTAACCATGACAATAGATGCAAAATATATTAATAACTGGTCTGATTTACCTGAAGCACATTACACTTTCCCAATTCTAATAAGAAGGTTAATTCTTGCTACAGTAGGTAATCCTAAAGTTATAAATGTCCCAGGTGGGAGTGGAGTTAGACTACCAAATTTTGATGGCACAATCGAAAGTGATGGAGGCTTATATATTCCTCCTGGCAAGGTACAAATTGAAATATCAGTTGATAAAGACCCTTTAGCGAAAGCAAATAGAGACTATACTACTAGAACATCAGATTCTACAATTCTTAATAAAAGTGACACCACATACGTACAAATAGCGGCGCGAACTTGGACTAAAAAGAAAGATTGGACTGAACAGAAAAATACAGAAAAGATATGGAAGGAGGTAATTGCTGTAGATGCAGAGGATATTTCTCAATGGCTTCAAAGTACGGAAATTGTTAGTCATTGGTTTGCCAAACAAATTGGGCTTTCCCCAGAGAGTGGCTATATAACATTAGCCGACTGGTGGATACATTGGGCTGGAGCAACCAAACCATCATTAATCCCAGAATTAATAGTTGCCGGGAGAAATGAACAAAAAAATCAAGTGGTTAGCTGGCTGCAAGAAAAACCAAGTTCGATCTATATAAAATCTGACACTAAAGATGAGGCAGTTGGCTTTTTGGCTTCATCGGCACAATTGGAACCTGATTTGTCAGATTTAGTAATGGCTAAAGCGATATTAGTTCAGACTTTAGAAGCCTGGAACATTTTTTCAAAACTAAAAACGCCAGCAATTTTAATCCCAATGTTTAGCGATGATTTTTCGCTGAATGAGAGTATCTTAAATGGACATCATGTTTTATTTCCACTCGGAAAAGATGAAACTGAAAACGGTTTGGGTATTGATTTACCACGAACAAAGCGGGATGCATTTATGGATAGTTTAGGCAAAATGGGGCTTTCAAGAGAGGAAGCGGATGCAATCTTACGCGTTACTGGACGTCATCTACCAAGTGTAAGACGGAGATTAATAATGCGTGCTGGCGGTTTTAAGCCGAAATGGGCAACCTTTGAAGAGGCACACATTCTCATTCCAGCATTATTATTGGGTCAATGGACTGAAAGTGAAGCAGATTTGAACCAGCTTGCAAAATTAGGTAGGTGTAGTATTGAAGATATTCAAAGGGATTACCAAAAATTATTAAATATACCTGATAGTCCACTTCGCAAAATAGGGAACAATTGGCGGCTCACTTCACATGAAGAAGCTTGGGACTTACTTTCTCCATATATTTCAAAAGCTGATTTGAGTACGTTTATTGAAGTCTCTTCAGAAATATTGACGGAATTATCTCCCGCTCTAGATCTAGACGAAGGACAACGGTATATGGCAAACATTTTAGGCAAGACCACAACGTATTCAGGGACTATTAAAAATGGTATTTCAGTTACACTTGCGTTGATGGGCAGCAGGTCTGAAAAACTTGATGCATCAGTTCAACATGCCTGCCGTAATGTATTACGTAGACTGGTAGAAATTGGTAAAACTGATTGGAAGTTTTGGGCAACACACGGAACTAAATTGTCTATCTATGTTGAAGCATCCCCAGAAGAAGTTTTGTTAGTTATTGAAGACGGTGTTACAAACGGTTCAAATGTATTTTTAGATTTGTTCAATCAAGAAGGTAAAGATTCATTCTGGGGCTCGTGTTACCATAGTGGACTACTGTGGGCAATAGAGTGTTTAGCTTGGTCGGATGAATATTTTACCCGTTGTGCAATTCTACTCGCACAATTATCTGAAATAGATCCAGGCGGCAGATTTAGTAATAGACCGTTTGAAAGTCTAACTACATTGTTTCATTCTTGGATAAGGTTCAGTGAAATCGAAGATAATGGTAGGATTGCGACTTTGAAGACGTTACTTGAAAAATTTCCAAAAGTAGGATGGAAATTACTTTTGGCTGTATTGCATGATGACCTTCCGACATTAAGAGACCTTCCGCACTGGAGGAATTGGGCACAAGATTATAGGCAGAGAGCTACACAAGCTGAACATATAGAATTTGTGCAATCTTTAATTGTACTGATTCGTTCACAACTTAGCAATGATGCAGAAAAATGGACATCATTAGTAGAACATTTATCAGCAATGGATGGGTTTGTTGATTTACATGAACTGTTAACCGAACTTGAAAACGCAGTAAAAGAAGATTCGGATAAGGATCAATGGAGTAGTCTTAGAAATTTATTAATTGACGAAATAGATCGTCATAGGACTTATGACGATACAGACTGGGCTCTAGAGAGCACTGTTGTTAATAAGTTGGAAGCAATTTTAAAACTTATTGAGCCTGAAAGTCCGGTTGAAAATGGCATTTGGCTATACAGTCATTGGCCTAAAACGCTTAAGAAATTTGCGACAGATAAAGAGCGGGAAGAGTACGTTGCTGTTTTACGTGAAGAAAACATAAACGAGGTTTTTAAGGCAGAAGGATTTGCAGGCTTTTCAAGACTATCGGAACAAGTTGAACAGGCTACGCAAGTTGGATATGCCATTTATAAATATTGTAGAAATATTGAAGGAATTGAAAACTATTTACTCGAGAATATAGAAAGTAAGTCTAATAATGTATTTGATATTTGTACCGCAATATTATTCCTGATGTATTCCGAAGAGGGGATGCCAAAATTGATTAATTTTATATCTAAAGCCAAAGGCTACGGGTTATCTTCAGTTGGAATAGCCAAAATTTATCTTGTTGCTAAAGTAAGTAAAGAAACCTGGGATGCCCTCGAATCTGAAAGTATTGAAGTTCAATCTGCTTATTGGAATAATATCAATCCTTTTTATTTTGACAGGTTTAATCAGGAAGACTTTGAATTTGGGATAAATAAGTTGCTTGATTGCAATAGAGCACCTGACCTCGTTCAATCTATTGCGTACTCGACAGTTTCAATAAAAAAGGAGTTGATTATTCGATTACTTGAATTGCTTCCAAAAAATATAAATACTTGGGTAAGTGAAGGAAAGCACATCCATGTTCAACCTCATGCAATTGCTGCAGTGTTTAAAAAATTAGACGCTTTAGAAACGGATTTAGGGGTTATTTCAAAGCTTGAAATTCCATTTCTAAAATCTCTTAGCCATGACAGACCTAAATTAGCATTGCATCAGGAGATATTTAAAGACCCGTCAATTTTTGTTGACCTGATTACATGGTCGTATAAAAGCAGCGAGGAATCATCTACATCTAATATTGCTGAAGGTCCAGATGTACGACTAGCAGATGTTGGTTTTCATACCCTACAATCAATTCATACTGTCCCTGGAACAAAATTGGATGGAAGTATAGACCTAGAAGTTCTTATTAATTGGATAGAAGAAGTAATTAAGAAATGTAAGGAACGTCGTAGAGTAGGTCCAGCCTTAAGAAACATAGGTAGGATTTTAGCAAATTCACCTGTTGGCGAAGATGGAATTTGGCCTACAGAGGAAGTCCGAATTGTGTTAGAGAAATTCCAATGTCGAGATATCGAAACTGAATTTCATTCCGGTAAACGTAATTTAAGGGGTATTACAGTACGAAGCCCCTTCGCAGGAGGCGACCAAGAAAGAGATTTGGCAAATAAATTCTTGCAAGACGCTGAAAAAATTCGAACTCAATTTCCGTTTACAGCAAAGCTGTTAAATGGATTAGCTGCATCATACAACTGGCAAGCTAAATCACAAGATGACGATGCAGAATGGGACGATAAATAAATCGTAAGCTATAGACTTGGGAGCTTCATAACCTCTGTTGGCGCAAGCATGCAGCTAAAGCTGCGCGAGCGTGCTTGTGCCATAAATCATGAAGGAGTCGTTTAGTAATATTGCATCTGCATACATTACTATTATCTTTAAGGTATGAGCAGAAGATTGCGCCAACGAGGACGAGTGGCCAGCTATCCTTAATTGTACCTGGCCATTACTTTTTTAGCTCGTAGGTAAGCTCAACAACGCCGGATCTAAAAACTCTTGTTTCGGTTAGTTTCAATCCGATCCGTTCTTTCACATCTTCGAACAAGGGTTTTCCATTGCCCAAAACTACCGGGTGAACAGATATTTTATAGATGTCAATAAGCCCTAAGCTTATGAATGTCTTTACCAGGTTTGCTCCTCCATAAAGCCATATATCTTTACCACCTTGTTTCTTTATTTCTGCTATTTTGTTTTCTATATCAGCAGTCAGGAAGGTAGCCTTATCATCCGGCCTGTCGCGGCTTGAAAAAACGAACTTCTTCTTAGCATGTATATTTTCCCACATCAATTTCTCCGCGGGATCAGCATGTTCGCCGGGCTGGAAATTACCCCAGGCATCATAGCTTACTCTACCATAAAATATGGTGTCGATGCTATCGAGGAAACCATCGAAGTTCATATCATCGTCCATAATGCACCAATCGACCTCTCCATTTGGCCCTTCAATAAAACCGTCTAAGGTAACTGCCAGGTTTAAAATTATTCTTTTCATTGCCTATTACGTTGTAGTGCAAATTAAAGGGAATAGTTGTTTGCTTTTAGCGATCGATGCATCTTGAGAAAACGCTTGCAGATACGTCCTCGTCGCAAACGAGGACCGGGTATTCCTCAAAAATACCTCTTCAGGCGCATGAACTTTTTTTCAAAGAGATAATAGCTGGCTGTGGCGACTATTATGGAAGCAATGAGGGCAATAATTATTTGCAGCATCATAGCCTGGTTTTTAAATATCCTATGAGTAAAAGAGATACACAGGGGGTGAAAGATAAAAAAGCCGTAACTGATAGTACCTGTAAACACGGGTACCTTTTTTTGTAAGGACCTTTTTAAAAAATGGCCCTGATGGGCCGTTACCAGGTAAGAAAGCGAAGATGCATAAAACAGGTTGAATAAGAGCGGCATGCCTATATTAAATAGCGCGCTTGTTGTGCCAAAGAAAACAAACCACAGGATAATGGCAGGTATGCCGGAAATATACATCCATTGCCGTACACGTTTTCTGTATGTCGTAAGCCGGCCATCGTAATGGAGTATGCCGGCAATAGCACCCATAGCCAGTGCATCGATAGTAGTAAAAGTGAAGAAGAATACCGGGTATCCGTTTGCCGCCAGCAGCATATGCATTGCCAATGCCAGGCAAATAATGCCGATACAGACACTTATCAGCTGCCGCTTATTGAGCCACAATACCAACATAGGCCATAGGAGATAAAAATGCTCTTCTACCGCCAGCGACCACAGGTATTTTGGCCCCGCATGTGGCCACCTGAATGTGATGGGCAGGTTTTGCAGGTGCACCCAGTTATACCATTGCAGCGAAAATGAGGGTATCCCCCTGCCATACAATATGGGTAAGCCAAAGAAATATATCAGTAACGCCAGGTAATATAGCGGGAATATCCGCAATATGCGGCGCGCATAATAATAGGAGAAGTAATTGTTTGTACCCTTTGCATCCAGCAATATCTGTGTAATCAGGAAACCCGACAGCACGAAGAACAGATTGGCCATGGTAGGGCCAATGGAAACCAGCTTCATAAAGATGTTGGGCAGCAGGCCGCTAAACGTTTGCCCATGCAGGAAATGGAAAAAGAAAATGGTGAGCGCGGCAAATCCCCTGATCCCGTCTAGTTCGGTATAATATTTCATTTTGCCTGTTGCCATAACAATTTCGCGGTTAAAGATATACGTTCCGCGTTGTATTGAAAATGCAGAGAATATTTGAACTAAGGGATTTTAGCTTTGCAGAACGGCGGCTTTTGCAGAGCGCCGATCAGCAGGCAAACCGCCCGGATTGTGATCGGCGGCTGATGGAAGCAGGTAAAGCAGTACCAGGTAGGGATAGGTTTCGCCAAGCAAACGCCCGGCCCCAAAACCTCCGATAAGTAAAATAAATACTGCTGCACCTACATAATATATCGTTCGGCTTTTGTCTTTTTTATAACAAAGCGCCAAAACAAAAAATAATAAGCCCTGGGTAAGAAATGCCTGGAATAAATAATCTGCTTTAGTAGCACTATCAAATGTTTTTCCAACCAGATACAAAAGTGAAAATTGCCTTTCCTGGCCTGTTGCAAAGTAGATGCGAAGCAGAAGAAGCGTTACAAATAGTCCCAAAAGTATAACAGCGGTTGTGAAGAAAAATGAAGATTTTCTTTTCGTTATATAAAAAGCGGCACCAGTTATTGTGCTTAGGACAATAAAAAAAAGCACGGTGGTTTCTCTTGAGAAAATGCCTATCAACCCACCAATTATTATATATCGATAGCGGGAACTAAAGATACCTATAGATAACAATACCGATGCCAGCCAGCCAAACCCTTGCGACATTGGTGCAATTATATTGACAGGCACCATGAAGTAACCACTACAAAGCGCTATGCATGAAAAGTAGGTGAAATTGTTTTTTTGCAGACCGCCATAGGTGACGACAAACCAAATTATTAGTGCCACAGCTACAATAAAAGCAGCATAATTAACCAGCAATAAAGCAAAGAAGTTTTTCTGCATATTTAGCCCTTTGTAGGTGATGGATCCGGCAAATGATATTTTATTTGGATAATACAGTCCGGATTGCTTTGCTGCATACGCGACCAATACAGGTAGTTGTCGTAATGCATGCGGCGCAACGGTGGCAGAAAGATTCAAAGGGGAATCCACCATCTTGCTATACTTTAAGAAATCCCAATTGCCAAGGTCTGGCCGGCCATATTTATAACTCGCGTAAAATATCCCATAAGTAAACAGGAATGTTAAAACGCAGTATTTCAAAAAAGATAAAATATGTTGACCCATTTATACAATCTTGTTAAGGTTCTCTGAATGGCCCTGCATTACGGGAACCGATAGATCCATTTTGCGCGAAAAACACCTCATCATGAGGCAAACATACAAAAACGATATGGGCGTTGGAAACTCTTGAGAGCATCCTCGCAGCAAAAAGCATAAGGGGAATATTAACATGTAAAAATGTGGTTTAAAAAACATTATATTGTCATCAAAATAAATTTATGAGAGCGATTACCATTCTAACAACCATTTTATTTTTGAGCATTGCAGGATATGGCCAACAGAAAAAAGCACCGGTAAAACTAACGTATAAGGGTAAGATAAAAGCGATACAATTTGACTACTACAATAACTGGAAACTCACAGACGAGGTAACCGGTGTTACTTTAACCCCCGATGGCTTTAAGGATAACTATGTAGAGATAGATAAGGAAAAATGGGCCGGAACGGAAGCGCAATTTTTAGACACATTGAAGGCGGAGGGTACGTTGGCCGAGCCAACCATGTTCAATGGTATGAAAGCCTATAAAATGCTGGAAAATGAATATGCGAACCAATATTTTATTTTCGTCAACGATCACCTCTACTACACATTCGGGCTACGGTGCAATAAAGAGCATCGTGATGAGGCGCAAGTAATATTGAAGAGCTTTAAGATGAAATAGCTTAGAGAAGCCGCCGGGATGGCAGTTTTCTATTTTTACAGGACGTTGAAAACGCTTTGACGCTGCATCCTCGTTGCAAACGAGAACGAGGGTTTGGGCTGCAATTATTGTTGCGCAGCTCGCTGGCGTAAGGCAAGGTTTGCTCTTCGTTCTTTCATAGCAAGGAAGAAACCGGGTGTGAGCCCCGTATGCTGTATCAACTCGTCGGATAAGTGGGCAGTGGAAGCATAATTCAGTTTAGCTGCAATGGCTTCTATCGGCAGGTCTGTATATACGAGCAGCTCTTTTACCTTGTTGATTTTTGTATCCAGGATGGCGCGGGCTATCGTTTTATCCTCGCTTTCTATAAACCAGGTTTCAGCAATTGCGTATGGAACTAAAAGACGCGATTCCATCATGCGGCGAAAACTGAAACCTTCCCCGAAACAAAAATCGCCGTTATATATTTCTTTGATAAGCGCTTTGACAGCCTTAACAACAATTTTCCTTTCAGCCTTTAGGCCTGTCAAACGGCTTTTAAAACCAGGCCTTTCCAATTCATCAGTAACAGTAAGCATAGACATGACTTAGTATTAAATATTCTTACAAAACGTTTACTTCCTGCACACCCACCAGGTCGAGCGGCATCCTTTCTTTTTCGGCCAGCTGCCTGTATTGCGAAGGCGTAAGCCCCGTGAGCTTTTTAAACTGCGCAGACAGATGGTGTACACTGCTAAAACCGGTATCGTAAGATATCTCGCTCAGCGATAACTGATCGTAAGCAAGTAGTTCTTTTACTTTTTCCAGGCGCTGCAGCATAAAATAGCGCTCAACGGTAATGCCCTCCACTTTAGAGAACAGATCGCTGAGATAGCCAAAATCGTAGGCCAGCCTTGCAGATATAAAGCCCGAGAGCTTATACTGCTGGGCATCTATCCCCAAAGCCATATAATCACGGATGCTTTGCTTCATATCTTCAATGAGCTGGTTCACGCGGCTCTCTATGATCTCGAGCCCTATGCTGCGAAGGCTTTCTGACAAATGCCTGTGAAGGTCGGCCTCCAGTGCTTCGGGCAACACTATTTTACCTAGCCCTACGCTCACTACGTTTATGTGCATCGAGGCAAGGATGTTCTTTACAGTAAGTATGCAACGCTGGCATACCATATTTTTTACATGAAGTGTGTGTACAAATTCCATAATTGCCTGGTTGGGACGTAACGATTTCAAAACTGTTTCAGAACAAGGACAATGATCGGCACCATCCTCAAACCCATTATCAGCAATACTGCCAGCAGTATCTTCCATTCGCCCGGAATACGTGAAGCAACCTTTGCCAGTTTGGCAATGGCCTGCAGCGGCGTTCTTTTTTCTTTTATAGCAATGAACTGTTTCATCGTTGTTATATATGGCTTTTTTACAAGTGCAAAGTAACAACGGGTAAATCGGGCGAGATTGAATAAAACAGCTATCGAATTGAATAAACCGGCTATTTTTTAGAGAACAGCCCTGAAAACCTAGTCTTCATCGTGAAAGAAGGCAAAATGGTAATGAGGACGTAGGGTTGCATAGGCAGAGGGTAACCCACCAAACATCTGCACAAAAGTGCGGGTGAAATGGGCAGGATCTGAAAAGCCCGCCTCATAAGCGGCTTCTTTGGCTGACTTGCCTTCTACAAAAGCCTGTGTTGCCGCGGCGAGGCGCTGCCATAGAATATATTGTCTTAACGGCGCCCCGATCTGCTCACGAAAGAGGTGCAAAAACCTGTCTTCCGATAAATGTACCTGTGCCGCCAGTGAAGCAGCAGGAATATTATCATGGATATTTTGCCGGATGAAGCGAATAGCTGTGGCGACACGCTCATCTATGGGCTGCATAAAACCCGGCTGATGCAGGAGATGGTGGTATACTTCATCCGTGAGTGTATGAAAACTATGGCTATCTGCAATGGGCTGGTGGCGGGTATGCTGTATCAATTCTAATATAGGAGCAATATCCCCTGCATGGAAATACTTTACCTCTTTACCCTCTAAAACACGCTCCTGTACCAGGCTGCCTAATCTTGCATCCGGTATAATGCAGATAGTAGCCTGCCAGCCGCTAAAGTCCTTAACGCTATGTGCAACGCCCGAGTTGATAAGCACAGCCTCTGTTTTTTGCCAATCATCCCCTTCCGTCCAAACAGAAAAAGGCGTTCCGTCAAGCGAACAGGTGAACTGGATCACTGCATGCTGATGCACCTCGGCCACCAAATGCGGCGAAACCAGCATCATACGCGTCGGGCTGATATACATAAATGCTTTGGGCTGGGGCATGTGGCAAAAGTTCTGTACATAAAAATACCATAATTGCGGACATATAGGGAACTGCTTTACGGAGATGTGAATGCTTATTTTTTGCAAAAAGGGAATTATATACAACGAACACTCCATGGTGTAACAATGCCCCCTCTGCGCCAAACTACTTTTGCATTATCAATAATTTTTAAACCAAAAAAAATAAGCAAAAATGGAAAAGTCAAAAAAATGCAACTGCAGCACCGCTTCTGAACAAGCAATCAACGCATCAACAGGTATTTGTACCTGCGGCGATAACTGCCCGGGCATTGGTTGCACATGCGGCTGCACTTGCTGCGCTTAAACAAACATGCGGGGAGAAACCCAGGTTTCTCTCCGCTATTTAAAATCATTACACAAACAATAAATCAATTCTTCAATGTCGCTTTATACATTTTCAACCAACGATAAACTGCCGGAACTGCCGCCCATCAAAGGCCTGCATATCGAAAGAAGTACAGACGTAGCGTTACTATCGCAAATGAGCGATGCCCCTGTTGAAAAGATAAACGATAGGCTGACAAACGACCACGTGGCATTTGTAGCATTTATAAACGGGAAACCGGCGGCTTTTGGCTGGATGGCAAGAAAAAAAGCAGGCATCGGGGAATTGAATCACGATATTATATTACCTGCAAGTAACCGCTACCTGTGGAACTTCCGAACAGCAAACGCATACAGGGGGCTTGGCATTTACCCGGCGCTGCTGCAGCATATTATTAAGTACGAGCAAATAGAAGCAGACCAGTTCTGGATCATACACGCACCGGAAAACAAGGCGTCGCTACGAGGTATAGTAAAGGCAGGTTTTCGCAATACAGGGATACTCTATCTTAATGATGCATTGCAGCCTAGCTTTCAACCCAACTTGGTTTCTGTCACTGAAAAAAATATTATAGAACAAATGGGCTTCGAGCTATCTGAGCAACCGGCAGCTAGCTGCTGGAATTGCAGCAGCCCTTTTGTTAAGAACAAAACAGCAAGCTGCTGTTGCGCTGAAGCAGGCAGTGCCTGTGTTGGCCATCGCCAGCCGGAAACAATTTCCTGATCGACAAAAAAGACATTATGGTTTTTAACGGCTTGTAACAAGCCGATGGGATACCTATTTCAAAAATAAAATCAAACAATAAAATATATAGTTATGAAAAAACGATTATTCCTTTATTTAATGCCTGTTTTTGTAACAACGGCAGCACATGCACAACAGATTAGCGGCATTGTTAAAGACGACACAAACAACGAACTGACCGGTGCAGTGGCATCTTTGCTGCGTGCAAAAGACAGCGCAGTGATCGACCAAAACATTTTGGTAGATGGTAAATACAATCTTAATGCTACAGGAGCGGACAGCCTTTTAGTGCGCATTAATAATGTGGGCTATCAGACTGCCTATTCATCCAAATTCTATTCGGGCAACGAGCCGGTTGTATTGCCCGCTATGATATTGCGCAAGACGGATGTACAATTAAAGGATGTTGTAGTCTCTGTACGCAAACCAATGGTGGAGACCAAACCGGATAAAATAGTACTAAATGTAGAAGGTACCATCAACGCAACGGGCACCGATGCGCTGGAGCTATTGCGCAAATCGCCGGGGGTGATGATAGACAAAGATGACCAGCTAAGCGTAAACGGCAAGAATGGTGTAAAGATATACATTGACGGACGCCCTTCTCCCCTTTCATCGCAAGACCTATCGAACTACCTGAAATCTTTATCGTCATCGCAGATCGAAGCCATAGAAATCATCACCAATCCTTCATCGCAATATGAAGCGGCAGGTACCGCAGGAGTGATCAACATACGATTGAAAAAGAACAAATCAGCGGGATTCAATGGCAACGTCAGCACAGGCGTTAGTGTAAGCTGCCATACAAGAGTTGATGACGGCCTTTCCATTAATTACCGTAATGAAAAGATGAACCTTTACGGGTCTTACAATGGCGCCTATGGCAATACAGGCATGGATTTTAACCTTTACAGAAATTTGAATGATACATCCCTGGATCAGAAGAATAAGTTATTGTTTAAAAACAACAGCCATAACTTTAAAGCGGGCGTTGACTATACGCTGAACGCAAAAAATTCACTGGGCGTTATGGTGAATGGCAGCTTCGCGACACCTACACTGGAAAACACAAACTATACTTATATCCTGGATGAAACAACTGGCAAAACAGCCCGCACGCTGGATGCGGCCAACATCAATAAGATGAAGAATGATAACGTAAACACAAACGTCTATTATTCGTACGCAGATGGTAAGGGCAGGAGCCTAAACTTTACAGGGGATTATGGCTATTATTCACTGAACCAAAGCCAATGGCAACCCAATACCTTTTTAGATGCCGATGGTAAAAATATCGTCAACACCAGGAATTACCAGATAGAAAGCCCTACACGTATTGACATCTATTCGGTGAAGGCAGACTATGAGCAGAACACCGCTATAGGTCATATAGGTTTCGGTGGAAAGTTTGGCTATGTAAAAACGGATAACACCTTCGACCAGTATAATGAGCATAGCGGCGCACTGGCATTGGACAGAACAGCAAGCAATTTCTTTCAATATGCAGAAAATGTGAACGCAGCATATGCTAAGTACGCAGGCGAATTCAAAGGTTTTGCTGTACAGGGAGGATTGCGCGCGGAGCTTACCTCTATAAAAGGAGATTTGAGAAAATGGGAAAACACCCCTAATCATTGGGTAGCTGTCAACCAAAATTTCACCAAAAACTACCTTGACTTCTTTCCAAGTGTTTCTGTAACAATTGCCCCCAAAACAGCTAACCAGTTTGTGCTGGCTTACAGCCGACGTATTGACAGGCCTGTTTATAAAGACCTGAATCCATTTGAGTATCGTATCAATGAATATGGCTTTCATAAGGGCAGTACAGACCTCAGGCCGCAATACAGCAATACAGTAAGCCTGACCTATACCTACAAATTCCGCCTGAACAGCAGCCTTAGCTATAGCCATGTAGATGATGTATTTGGACAAGTAGTGGATACAGCAGCCGGCTTGAAGAGCTTTCTCTCTAACCGCAACTTAGCTACCCAGGATATTACCAACCTGAACCTGAGCTATGCGTTCCAATACAAAGCCTATAGCTTTTTTGCCAGTGCTAACGGATACTATTCGAAATACCAGGCATCTTACGGCGCCGGAAGAGATATAAATATTGATACATGGGCAGCCAACTTTTTCATGCAAAACAGCTATAGCTTTGGCAAAGACTGGAGTGCAGAACTGAGCGGCTTTTACACAACACCATCGATCTGGCAGGGAAGCATGAAGTCAGCATCCATATGGAGCGCAGATGCAGGTGTTCAGAAAAAGATCATGCAAGGCAGGACAACCGTTAAGGTATCAGTAAGCGACTTGTTTAACTCGCTGAAGTGGAGCGCCAACAGTGACTTCTCCGGTCAGAAAGTTTGGGCTTCGGGTAAACAAGAAACACGCCAGGTAAAACTTTCTTTCACCTATCGTTTTGGTAACCACCAGGCAAAAGGGCCGAAACAAATTCAAAGCGGAGCTGAGGAAGAAAGCAAACGTGTACAGACAAGCGGACTTGGAAACTAATGCTGCAATTGATCTGAATAACGTAGAACAAATGTGCGGACAGCGCATTTGTTCTACTCATTTTTAGTAATAGTGACAATTATCTAAACTCAATAAAAATAATTAATATTACCACCGGATAACCAGTTGAAAATGAAAGCGATACCCGTCAGACATCTTGCCAGTAAGACTGAAGAGCAGCGTAATGCCGGGCGGTTCAGCATCCGGGATATTGCACAGTTATTAGACGGGCGCGATCTTGTGCATGATCTTCACAAGCATGATTTTTACTTTGTGCTTGCCATACAAAAAGGAAGCGGCATCCACGAGATAGATTTTGTGCAGTACGAGGTACATGACCATTCCGTTTTCATACTAAGGCCGGGGCAGGTACACAGGTTGGAACTAGGTGCAGGCAGCGAAGGATTTCTAATGGAATTCGACCTGGCATTTTATCAACCAAAGAATACCATTACCGAGCACAGGTGGCGCAAGGCATCGAGCAAGAATTATTGCGAAGTAGAAGCGGCGCGTTTTATGCGGCTGCATACCATACTTGCCCAGATATTTAACGAGTACACCACGAAGCAGGAAGGATTTGCAGAAGCAATCAAGGCGCACCTGGATCTCTTCTTCATAGAATATATACGCCAAAGCCAAAACCCGAAAAGTATTGCCTCCAATGAAAAAGCCTATACACAAGACCGCTTTGAAGAGCTCTTAAGACTGCTGGAAAACAATATAGGCAGCATGAAGAATGTAGCCCAGTATGCAGACCTGATGAGCATGTCGGCCTACCAGCTGAACGCGATAACCAAGGCTTCTGTAGGCAAAACCGCATCGGACCTGATAAGCGAACAAGTGATACTGGAAGCAAGAAGATACCTGCTGGCCACCACCAGCCAGGTAAAAGAAGTGGCCGATCACCTGGGATACGAAGATGTATCTTACTTCATCCGGTTCTTTAAAAAGCATACCGGCTATTCGCCGGAGGCATTTCGCAATAACTTTAAATAAGTACCATTCAACTTGAAAAGCGTCCTATCATAGCCCTGGTTGACCGTTCTACTTTTGTGAAAGAAATTAATCATCACAAAAACTAAACGAAATGAACGCAAAAACAAGGTTATTGATGTCTTTAAAGATCTGGGCAGTTATTTACCCATCCATTACCGCTTTCTTGTTCTTCTTTGGGCAAGCGCTGGCTGACCTGCCATTGTACCTGAGAACATTTATCCTTACCATCTCACTGGTGCCATGGATGATGTTTGCCGGTGTACCGCTGTTGGATGCCATTATCCGAAAGGTGTCTGCAAAGAGAACAATGAAATAGGCATGGAGTCGCGACGCGGATTTATAAAATTGGCCGGGGCACTGACAGCAGGGATGTTAATACCTAAATGGGTGAAAGGAAAATCAATCAACAGTAAAATGAAAAAGGAAAATCAATACGATGTAATAATAATAGGCGGCAGCTACAGTGGCCTTGCCGCTGGTATGGCGCTAGGAAGGGCATTGCGCCATGTACTGATCATTGACAGCGGCGACCCATGTAATAAGCAGACGCCCCACTCTCATAACTTCCTGACCAATGATGGCAAAGCACCCGGCGAGATAGCAGCGTTTGCGAGGCAGGAGCTAAGCAGGTATAGCACTATTGAATTCTTAAACGGTTGGGCAGTGACCGCTTCAAAATCGGACAATGTATTTACCGTGCAACTCCATACGGGTGAAACATTCTCAGCCGGCAAGTTAGTATTGGCAACAGGCATTAAAGACCAGATGCCGGGCATACCGGGCTTTGCCGACTGCTGGGGTATTAGTGTATTGCACTGTCCGTACTGCCATGGCTATGAAGTACGGCAACAAAAGACGGGCATCTTTGCTAATGGCGACCTGGCTTTTGAAATGGCATCGCTGATCAGCAACTGGACCACCGACCTAACCATATATACAAACGGGCCATCCACCATTGATGAGCAACACCGGATAAAGCTGGAGAAGCATCGCATAGATATAGTAGAGACAGAGATAACACGCCTGGAACATACAAAAGGATATGTGGAGCGTATAGCATTTAAAAACGGCATGAGTGTACCGGTAAAGACCTTGTATTCGCGGCTACCTTTTATACAGCACTCCGCCATTCCGCAATTGCTGGGTTGCGAGCTGACCCCCGAAGGCTATATAAAAATAGATATGGCCCATAAAACCACTACATATGGTTTGTATGCCTGCGGAGATAATACCACCAGGCTGCGCACTGTAGCCAATGCCGTATCTATGGGCACTACAACAGGCATTATGGTAAACAAAGAACTGATCGAAGAAAACTTTTAATGCAGGAAAGTATGAAAGCATTTATCAAAACACGGTATGGAGGCCCTGAGATACTCCGGTTTGAGGAAGCAGCGAAACCATCCGTAAAAGCAGATGACGTACTCGTTGAGGTAATAGCGAATTCCGTGAATCCTGCAGATTGGCATATACTACGCGGCAAGCCATTGTTTGCAAGATTATCGTATGGATTATTTAAGCCAAAATATAAGATACCGGGAACTGATTTTGCGGGTGTGGTAGTTGAAACGGGAAATAACGTTACCCATTTGAAAGCCGGAGACCGGGTGTTTGGCCACCATTTGAAAGGAGGCGCTTTTGCAGAGTATGTATCTGTGCCCGCCAACAGCTGTGCTGTAATGCCCGCCGGTACTAACTATACAGAAATGGCATGCGTGCCGCTGGCAGGATCCACAGCATACCAGGCTTTGGTGATACACGGACAGTTGCGGAGAAATGAAACGGTGCTTATCAATGGAGCTTCAGGCGGCGTTGGACACTTTGCCATACAAATAGCAAAAGCATGCGGGGCAAAAGTTACCGCAGTGTGCTCTTCTAAAAATGCAGATTTTGTTACCGGGCTCGGAGCAGACAAAGTAATAGCATACGACAAGGAAGATATCCATCAGCACGACGGGCAATATGACCTGGTAGTGGATACGAACGGGAACCTATCTCATGCAGACTATAAACGCATGGGTAAACGAGGTGTGATTGTAGGGTTTACTACCATGCCGCATATGATGTCCGTACTATTAAGAAAAGCTTTCAGCAGGTTTCCCTTAGCACAATTTACAGCGGAGGCAGATGCTATGGACCTGGAGATGCTGGGCTCACTTATTCATAAGAATAAACTGCGGGTGCATATTACACAAACCTACTCTCAGCATGATATACCGGAAGCACTTAGCTATATGGAAACGATGCGTACCAAAGGCAAGATAGCCATACGCTGGCTACGTTAAATAATAGCGCAGGCAATACAAAACAACTTCGCATAAGTGCTATATAACTACAAGATCGTCCTACCGGCAAGGGTAATACAGAAGCTAATTTTGTAGCATGATTCGGAGATATAGCATACTGACGTAAACTTCCCCTACTCTGCAAGATGTAATTAAAAAAAACTCCCCAAAAGGGAGATGGGAACTTATTGCCTTGAATCAACCAACAATGATAATAACAACAATAATTAATAACCACTAAAAATTAAATCAAAATGTACCAAACAATTAAATCTGCAAAACTTGCAGTAGTAACACTGGCACTGGCAACTTTATCGTTCAGTTCTTTTTCGCAAACAAGCAAATTCGGGATCTCCCTTAATTCGCTGACCACCAACTTCAATTACGGCGCATCTAACAGCATGCTGCAATCTTATAAGCAAAACTATAAGGGCTTGCAGGCTGGCTTCTCTTACCAGGCAGGCATCACACCTATGTTCTCCGTGGTGCCGGAATTATACTTTGCTATGAAAGGCGGCACACTAAAAGAAAACAACCCCTTGACCGGCGGCAAATCTACACTACGTATGGGTTCGCTGGAGTTACCGGTTTTAGCGCGTGTGCACTTTAACAACTTCTACATCAATGCCGGTCCTTATGTTGGCTATATACTATCGGGCCGTTTAAAAACAGAAGCGTCGCAGAATGTAGCGGAGACCAAAACTAAAGTAACATTTGGCAGCGATATGGGCAGCCTGAAGCGCTGGGATGCAGGCCTACAGGCAGGTGCTGGCTATACGTTTAACATGAAAAAGACCAGCCTGACATTAGATGCACGCTATGGTTATGGCCTGGTAAATATATCTAACAATGTAGAGCGCTATAACAGGATGCTGAACATCAGCCTGGTGCTATCGAGGATCAGTGTAAAAAAACAAGCTGAAAAAAAAGGATAAAAGACTGCTCCTTATGGGAGCGATCTGCAGCGAAGAATTTTTCTTCATTTAAAAATAAATAATAACAAGCATGAGAATTGTAATTGTAGGTGCCTCGGGCACGATGGGCACTTATTTGTCACAGGCATTTGAAAAAGAGCACGAAGTCATCAGGGCAGACAGAAAGGGAGTTGATGTACAGGTAGATATTACCTCTACCGAATCGATCGAAAACATGTACAAAAAGATCGGTGCATTTGATGCGCTGATATGTACAGCAGGACCCACTTATGTAGGTCCGTGGAAAACGCTGACAGATGCGCAGTTTCGCAATGGTGTAGAGGGCAAGATGATGGGACAGATCAACCTGGTGCTCATTGGCCAGCACTACATTAACCCTAAAGGATCATTTACGCTGATCACCGGTGCATTAACGCACGATCCGCAGCGCAATTTTGCCAATGCCTCTGCAGCGAACGCAGCAGTAGAAGGTTTTGTAAGAGCAGCAGCCATTGAACTGGAAAACGGCATTCGTATCAATGCGGTAAGTCCGACGGTGATAGAGAATTCACCCCAGTATTTTCCATTCTTCCCGGGTGATATTCCTGTAACAATGCATCAACTGGAATTTGGGTTTAGAAAAAGTGTGTTCGGAGCAGGTACCGGACATGTGATCAAGCCATATTAATTCCTTTTACTCAAAAAGAGTCGTTACCGATGGTAACGGCTCTTTATTTTAATCCTTCATTTAGCACTCGCCTTGCCTAGCATTATTTATACTTTTTCAGGGGTTTGTAATTGATGTACCGAATATAATTGTCTTCAGGATCAATCGAGTCCTTTCTCAAAAGCGTTTCCTTCCCTGAGTTGTCAATTTCATAAACGGTGCGATAGATATCATTGTTCACACTAGCAAACGTTTTCAAACTATCACCTTCGATCCTTGCAAAAACAGTAGAGCTGCCACCATAAATTAAAAATGCATCAATACAATTGAGCTCTTTATTGTAAAGCATATTTGGGTAGTCTTCGGAGTTGACAATTGAGATCAGTTGCTTTTCTCTATCATCATAAATGAATAGTCTTCTAACGTCATTTGACAATCGCGCAGCTTGGGCTGAAACGAAAGTGATGTCATTAAACTTATCGTTATTAAAGTCTGAAATGATAGGTTCTAAATCCATTGATACATTACACTCGTACAAATAAGTATTCTGAAGATACCAATAACGGGGCCCTTTAGTATAGAATTTTACAATTACATACATGTCATCAAGTACCCTATGCTTTATCAACTCGATCTTAGACTGGCCCTTTTTACCAATATTCAAACTATCAATAAATATTTCGATAATTTCTGTGTTTGAACTTATGCTATCAGACAAAATAGCCTGTTTGGGAATGGTACTCTTTACAGAAGTATTTACGTGTTCTCTGTTGGTGTGCCTTGTGGTGCAGGAAAGTAAAAGTACCAGAGAAAATAGCAGGCCAAGTTTCATACAGCATTAATATATGGACCAATTTAATTCAGTTTTTTATCAAAAACATCCGTTTTGAGAAAAGAGTCGTTACCGATGGTAACGGCTCTTTTATTGTGCGTTGAAAACGCTTGCCGGGGTATCCTCGTTGCAAACGAGGACGAGGATATGAGACGCCCGGCTTGAATGAACTCCATACTAATCTCCTTTCGCCGGAAAGAAAAGACTCAGGGGCAGCGCTATCGATTTCCATGTTTTATCTTTATCAGCATAGATGACAGAAAATACATCCTGTCCATCTCTTGCCGATGCGGAAACTATAGGCTTGCCTGCCACTGTAGCTTGCCCCCAACAATAGCCATATTTCTTTACCAGGTCCGTTGTGTAATAATTAATGTACAATTTACCATCATATAAATAAGGCATAACATATAAATCAGACTGACCAAACACAGGCTTTATGCCGCGTACATCCAGCTTTTCATGTGTTTCAATAGACTTCTCAGCATTGAAGGGTGTAGTATCTATACCTGCTATGTATTTTGCGCTATCTATAATAAATACTGATCTGTTTGTTTTTATATTATAAACAGTATTAGATAATTTAGGAACAAAGAATGGGTAGGTAGAAGTACCGGAGCCGAGGTAACCATAGCCAAATTTCAATTGATATATATAGGGCATTTTATAGGGTATAAAACCGAAGAACCGGTAGTTCCCGTCCTTCTTCACATATTGGCCGATAAATTTAATGTTACTTTCCGGCATTTGAGGATCTATATCCCGTTTGCCGTTCCGTGTCACTGCATACAATGTATCCTCATTAGCCAGTAAAAAATCAATATCGAAAAAATATACAGTTTTAGGCAGCTCTAACAGATATACATCTTTGTAATTACCCTTTGCATCATAATGCACAATGGCGTGCTCATCTGTAATGTTTGTTGTTAAGCTGTCTTGCGTGTTATGAAATAGCAACATTACAAACAGATCTCCCTTATCTGTGATCCTGAAATTTTGAAATTTCGCCAGAAAAGCGCTTGTTCTTTTATTAATGATGTTACCATATTTTTCAAACCTTAGCTTTTCTGCCGCAGGCATTTTGTTGGCTACTAATTGAAGATCGAAATCGGCTGCGCGTAAGGTTCTTATTAGCCGGTTGTCTGCGGCATTCAATATCTTAATGGTTCCAAATTCATTTTTGACATATAAAAAAGAATCTCTCTGCCTAACAAGGTCACTCTTTTGTGAAGTGTTCTTTAGCAAAAAGGCGCTAAACTGTGTAGAATCTATTGAGTTTAGTGACGATGTGTACACTACTTTACCATCTTTATCTAGTCCAAAAATGCAGGATAGGCCGCTGTTGCAATTTAGTTTTTCATTCCAGTTATCATTAAACAGCAGTTTTATACCGCGTACAGAAAATTTACCCGCGTACTCGATATCGGCACTATCTTCTCTGCTTGATACGGGATAAACAGCGAAAACGGGTAATCCTGTTTTCATGGGATCAAACATAGAAATGCGGGTAACATGTAACGGACAATCGCCCGTATATACTTTTAGTAGGAGGCATTGCGCGTGACTTTGGATAGCAATACCCAGTATTGCAATAAAAAACAATGTAATAGTTTTCATTTTTATAATTAATGAGAATAAAGGTTGCTTTAAAATGCGTGTGAAGAGCTTGTGTATACCAAGATATACTTTAATCCTTCATCTCCAAACCAAACAGTATGGCTGCTTCGAGGATATCGAGGTTTATATCTTTTAGGCTTTTGAATTTGATGCAATAGCCGGTAACGCTTGCCTTGCCAAGGTCTTTACCGAAGGTTTGGGCTAAGTACGCTTTGTCTTTGATACCGAGGATATATACAGAGATGCCTGTTTTGTTGGCGCTGATACCAATACGGAAGGAATCTTTGGTGGTGCCATTGGCATATTTAATGGTATAGTTGCCATAGCCTATAGTGGGATTAGTAACCGTTTTGCCCTGATCGTCCGTGCCATCGAAGAACCACAGTTTGGCTTTCGGGGATATGCGGAGTGTACGCTTGTGGAGGTCCTGCAGCTCTGTATTTTTTGATTCGGGTTGGCTGGCTATATAGTTTCGGATCTGTTCCTGTACGTTCATAGAAATATATAAGGCTGTTTAGCAGTCCTTCAAATCTCGCCAATTTTCTTGAAAAGCTCAAGCTGTTACGATCCCTATTGTCCTGTCGTCTTTTTCTCCGTGGAAGAACTTATCCAATACTTTTTGAAAGACGGGGTTGGTATTGGGCAATAAGGAGAATAAGGTCATGGAGGATTTCAACTTTATAGCATCGATATTTCCGAATATTTGTACAGCGTCAGTGCTATGTAGTTGCAACAGTTCTTCGCTGATATCAATGAGCCGCTGCCCAAGTATCGGATGGATTAAATATTCCTGTGCTTCTTCTTTGCCTTTAATAGCGTAAAATTTTGCGGTATCGCTATGACCGAGGCCTTTTATCTGCGGGAAGATAAACCACATCCAATGGCTGGCTTTCCTGCCATTCTTTATCTCCGCAAGGGCAGTATCATATATGCCTTGCTGTGCGTTTAGGAAGCGATCGAGGTTGTGTGGAGTGGTCATGGCTATTATACATTGGTATGTGACTATAAATATCGCTGAAATAACTGTTTAAAACAGAAGAAATGAAGCACATGCTGCAAAGGATGAAATAAGAACTTATTTCTTTTTATAACCAAGGAGCCGTAATGCATTGAAAACCACCACCAGCGTGGAGCCCTCGTGCCCGATTACCGCGGGGCCAATGTGTGCTATACCGGCAATAGTAAGCGGTATTAATATTATCACCATACCCAGGCTGATAACTAGGTTTTGCCTTATAATGCGACTTGCCTTTTTGCTGAGCCCGATGGCAAACGGCAAATTGCTTAGCTTATCGGCCATCAAAGCAATATCGGCAGTTTCCAACGCCACATCACTACCGGCAGCCCCCATAGCAATGCCCACAGTACTACGCGCCATAGCCGGCGCATCATTTACGCCATCGCCCACCATTGCTACTTTCTTCTCTTTTTGTTTCAAAGTATCAATAGCATCTACCTTCTGCTCCGGCATTAAGCTGCCCATTGCCTGTGTAATACCGATCTCCTTTGCAATTGCTTCGGCAACCTTCTGATTATCTCCCGTAAGCATGATCATTTTCCGCACGCCGAGTTGCTGCAATTGTGATAGCGTATCACGTGCATCATCGCGCGGTATATCCATAAGGGTAAGGATCCCAATGAGGATATTATCCTGCTGCACCAGCATCGTGGTATTTCCCTCCCGTTCCAAATCCTCCACCTGCTTTTTGATATCGCCGGGCAATGGGTTCCCGCCATCTTCAAACAGTTCTTTGTTGCCTATCAGTACTTCAGTGCTGTTGTAATCAGCCTTTATTCCCCGGCCGTTGATAGCCTGTGCCTTGTTAGCCAGCGGCACATCTTTATTGATCTTTGTTAATCCTCCTTTTACAATGGCAGCAGCAAGAGGGTGATCGCTTAACTTTTCTACCGCGATGGCAATTTCCAGCAATTGGGCTTCGGACAAGCCATTTAAAGGATATGCACCAGTAAGCTTTGGCTTACCTTCTGTAAGCGTACCTGTTTTATCAAACGCGATAGCTGTAAGCGTACCTAATTCTTCCAATGGCTTACCTCCCTTTACCAGCACCCCACCCCGTGCCGCTCTTGCTACACCACTGAGCACAGCGCTGGGTGTAGCAATTGCCAATGCACAGGGGCTGGCAGCTACCAATACCGCCATTGCCCTGTAAAAGCTGGCGCTGAATGGCTCATCAATGACCACGAAGGCAAACAGCAGCAAGCCCACCAGTACAAGCACGGATGGCACATAATATTTTTCTAACCTGTCTGTGAAATTCTGAGTAGGAGATTTTTGGGTCTGCGCTTCGTTGACCAATTTAATGAGCCGTGCGATGGTGGAATTGGCAGCTACCTTACTGACTTTTATCTCCAATGCTTCTGCCCCGTTAATAGAGCCTGCAAACACTTTGTAAGCTGGATCTAAAGTATCTGCCCGCGAAACATCGATACCGGGATCATCGACAGCGTTTTTATCAACAGGCACACTTTCGCCGGTAATAGGTGCCTGGTTGACACTGCTATTACCTTTGATGATGATACCATCTGCAGCAATTTTAGAATTGGGTTTTACTACAATAACATCGCCAGCCTTCAGGTCCGAGATATTTACTTCCTTTAAAGATCCATCCTGTTTGAGCAAAGCAGTTTTTGGCGCCAGGTCTGTTAAAGCTGCAATTGATTTCTTTGCCTTCTCCATAGCATAGTGCTCCAGTGAATGCCCAATGCTGAACAGGAATAAAAGCAGTGCACCTTCGGCCCACTGTCCAAGAACTGCAGCGCCGACGGCAGCCACCAGCATCAGGAAATCTATTTCAAAATCGCCCTTACTTATGGCAGCAATAGCCTCTTTAGTGGTAAAAAAACCACCAAAGAAATAGGCACCTAAATAGAATGCAATGGGAACCCAGGCAGCGATACCGGTAACAAATGAGAGCCCAAAGCCAACCCCAAGGAACGCGCCGGAAATGATAGCGAAGATGAGCTCTGTTTTTTCGCCGAATATGCCACCGTGTGAGTGGTCGTGATCATGTCCCTCGTGATCATGTTCTGCGTGGCCTGCTTCTTCATTTTGCTGAACACCGGCTGTTTCATTTATTTTTAGTCCGGATTTTTTTATGCTTTGCCGTACCTGCCCCGGTGATAGCTTTTCCTTTTCGTATTCTATACTGATAAAACCACTTGCCGATACGGAAGCAGATATAATTCCCGGTAGGTGTTTTAACGCGTTTTCGATAATACGTGCGTGCCTTACGTGGCGGATGCCGGAAACATCAAAAAGAAGATGCCCGTAATGCTCCGTAAGCTTCGCACCTGCCTCCCTCGCGAGCGCTTCTACCTCTGTTACCGAAATAACACCAGGATCGTAATGAAAACATAACTGCGCCTGTTTATCCGCATTCGCGGGAACGATATGCACTGTATCTATCCCCTTTTTACGTTGCAGTGAATGAATGATGCGGGCTACGCAGGCATCGCGCTCATCCGGCACTTCGGGTAGTAATATGTCGAGGTTTATCCTTGTTTTTTCCATAAGACGACGATACCAGCGCAAAAACAATGCCCCTAACGTACATTCGCAGATTGAGGTAAGGGGTAAGATTTTTTATTTCCGCAATATCTTTTCTATTGCCCTCCCTTTGGCCAACTCGTCCACCAGTTTATCCAGGTAACGTATCTTTTGCATCAAAGGGTCTTCGATCTCCTCTATCCGGTGTCCGCAGATGACGCCTGTGATCTTCACAGCATTAGGATGAAGCTGAGGTGCATTATCAAAAAAGGTTTTATAATCTACTTTATCATCGAGCTGCTGTTGCAAAGACTGCTGATTGTAGCCGGTAAGCCAACAGATAACAGTGTCTACCTCTTCTTTTGTGCGACCCTTTTTTTCTGCTTTTTTCACCAATAATGGATAGACGCTAGCAAAGGTCATCCGGTACACTCTTGTATTGTCCATGTGGGGCTGTAGTTTTCGTTGCATGAATTTACAACTTCCTTTTCATCAGCAAATCTACCTGTGGTTCATTGCCGGCCATATAATTATACTTGTCGAAAACTTCAAAGTCACATTTGGAATAGAATCGCTGTGCACGGGTGTTATGCTCCCATACACTGAGCCATATCATGCTGTATCCCTGCTCGACTGCATATTTTACGGCTTCTTCCATAAGCAGCATAGAAACGCCTGCGCCATGATAATTTCGATGAACGTATAACTGATGTATCTCGAGGTTGTCAGCACCTACGTGTTTCTCTACAATTTGATTTTTACGTAACCGCAGGAAGCCTGCCAGTTTATTATCATCGAATGCGAGCAATGGTTTGGAGAAGGGTTCGGCAAATTCCCCCTGTAGCTTTGCTGATCCGTAGGTATCATCAAGATATTCTTTTAGCTCACCAGGGGTATAATATTCACCAAACGTATCTGTATAGGTTGTTATGGCAAGCTGCTGAAGCGCCTGCAAATCTTCTATTGTCCCTACCCAGGTACTGAGCATATAAGGCAAATATCAACAAACCATAGCCAGATGATTGTCGCGTGGTATACAATTGATCAAGTTTCGATCCAATCCTTCTACAATTGACAGATATCAGCTTTTGGTATAATAGCGGTCAGCATATTTGAGCAGAATGGATGATTTCTTTACAACGAAATCCGTAAACGACTATATGCAACAGCTATTGACAGCAGAGAATGTAAGGAATGTGTGTGACCCCCAAACAGTTGACATTGATAATATCACAGAGGTTTTATCAGAAAAAGTATTGATAGGACAAAAAAGAGCTATCAAAGCACTGACCCTTGGTTTAAGCATTAAGTCGCAAGGGTTTAACATATATGTATCCGGGCCCGAGGGAACGGGCAAACTGACTGCCGTTAAAAACTTTGTAGAAAAACAAGCCGCTAAGGAATCCATACCTGCTGACTGGTGCTATGTAAATAACTTCAAAGACCCCTACAGACCGCAGACATTGAGCCTTCCTGCAGGTACGGCACTGCAGTTTAAAAAGGAAATGAAAAGCCTGATACAGGATATGTATCATGCCCTGATAAAAGCATTTGAGAGCGAAGAATATGCCAATAAAAGGCAACAACTGGTAGGCTCTTTAGATGAGCAGCAAACCGAAATACTGGGGAAAATAAATGAAGAAGCGACAAAAAACTCGTTCCTGGTAAAGCAAACGCCGACAACCATCATTACCATACCTGCAAAAGATAACAAGCCCCTGACAGACGAAGAGATCAACAGCATGACGGAAGCGGAGATAGATGAGCTGAATAAAAAACAAGACTGGCTGCAGGAGCTCATAAGCGCGAGCCTGAGGGAAGTACGAAAGCTGGAAAAAGCGATGGCCGAGCGCCTTGATAACCTTGCACGGGAAGTAGCAGAATATGCTATTGGCAACCTGATAGGCGAGCTAACGGAGAAATACAAGCAGATAGCTTCTGTGATCAAATACCTGCAGTTGCTGAAGGAAGACATTATGAACAACCTGCCAGAATTCATTAAGCAGGAAATAAAACCAAGTCTGAACAATGATAACCAGCTATTAAAAAGATATGAAGTAACCGTGCTGGTAGATAATACCGACACGAACGGCGCACCGGTTATCATAGAACGAAATTCAACCTACAATAACCTGTTGGGAAGAGTTGAAAAGGAATCTTACATGGGTACACTTATCTCTGACTTCACGATGATAAGAAACGGCGCGTTGCATACTGCAAACGGAGGTTACCTCATCATCAGGATAGAAGAGCTACTAAATAACTACTTTGCCTGGGACTGCCTGAAACGCGCACTGAAAAACAGGGAGATTGCCATAGAAGAAGCTACAGACCAGCTCGGCTATCTTACTACAAGATCTTTAAAGCCGGAGCCTATACCATTAAACCTGAAGGTAATATTAATAGGCAATGCTATGTTTTACCAATTGCTCTATCAATATGATAATGATTTTCGCGAGCTATTTAAAGTAAAGGCAGATTTTGACAGCCAGATGCCTCGCACGGTTGATACCATAAAGGATTATAACGAGTTCATTCAGTCATTATGCAATAAAGAAAGCCTCCCACCGGCAGATAACACTGCTGTAGCCAAAATCGTAGAATACGGATCGAGGCTGGCCGATGAGCAAAATAAACTGAGCACCTGCTTTGGCGCCATAGCTGATATTATAAGGGAAGCCAGCTTTTATGCGGCGCAGGAACAATCAGCAAAGCTTACTGCCCAACACATTGCCAATGCGATAGAAGAAAAGATATACAGATCGAGCCTGATACAGGAGAAAATAAATGAGATGATCACCACGCATGAAATATTCATTGATACCAGCGGTGAAATTATCGGGCAGATAAACGGACTGTCGGTTCTTGGTATCGGTGATATTTCTTTTGGCATCCCCACCCGCATTACCTGCACTACAGGCATGGGTAAAGAAGGTGTGATCACCATAGAACGAGAGGCAGAACTAAGCGGCCCAATACATACCAAGGGTGTGCTGATACTAACAGGTTACCTGACATCGAAATTTTTGCAGGATAAACCTATAAGCCTGGCAGCAAGGCTAGTATTTGAACAAAGCTATTCGGAAGTAGAGGGAGACAGCGCATCGAGCACAGAGTTGTATGCCATATTATCATCGCTTGCCAGCCTGCCTATAAAACAAGGCATAGCAGTAACCGGCTCTGTAAACCAAAAAGGCATGATACAACCTATAGGTGGTGTTAATGAAAAAATAGAAGGTTATTTTGAGATCTGCAAGCATATAGGATTGAATGGCGAACAAGGCGTGATGATACCGGCAGCAAACGTAAGAAACCTGATGCTGAAGGAAGAAATTGCCGATGCGATCAAAAACAACCAATTCAAAATATGGGCGGTAGATAAAATTGAGGACGGAATAGAAATATTGACGGGTGTAAAAGCAGGCAGCATTTGGGAAGACGGTACTGTATTCTGGTATGTAAACAACGCATTGAGCCTATACGCAGAAAAAATGAAGGCCTTTGCTGCCAGTGAAGGCTTATTGGAAAATGGATTGAGTGCTTAAGGCTGTTTTGAAAAGAAAATCAATAATCGGGCTGCTATGTACAGCTGCCCGATTATTGATTAAAGAGTCGCAAAAAATATTAAGCATCCGGTATATTAGGTTCTACCAGTTTGATGAGCTTTTCCAGTGATTCCTGCCAGCCTAGATAGCACATCTCCACCGGTATAACGGATGGTATACCTTCCTGCAACACTTTCATTTCCGTACCTACAGAAGTTTTCTCCAGCCATATGGTAGTACGCATTTCGCCGAGCATGT
This sequence comes from Bacteroidota bacterium, assembly GCA_018267955.1. Lineage (GTDB taxonomy): Bacteria > Bacteroidota > Bacteroidia > Chitinophagales > Chitinophagaceae > Polluticoccus. The sequence continues at coordinate 45,386 of JAFDXL010000009.1, read as the reverse complement.
TTGGATCCTCAAATGTATCTGTGTACTGTAAAAATTCATTTGGCCTGAGGTCGATGTATTTTCCGCCGAAGGAATGGCCATTGCCTGTAGAAAAATTGTGAAATGACATGCGGAAAGTGCCACCTACCTGCGGGTTCATTTCGTGTACAGTGCAGAGGAAGCCATAAGGCGGCAGCCAGGATGCGATGGCCAGAGGCTCTGTAAATGCACGATATACTTTTTCGGGGGATGCTTTGATAACTCTATGAAGAGAAACGCTATTGTTTGCCATAAAATATTTTTTTACAAAGATCGATGTAAGATTTCATGCCAATGGATGTATGATGCGACAATTTGCGGGCAAATAGCGACGGTAGCGCTCGGTGGTATCAGTTTTTTTGTTCCCGGATTATAATTATAATCCGGGAACAAAAAAAGCTTTATAAAGCAAAGGCACAACAGTTGTTGTGCCTTTGCTTTATCACCTAATATCACACATTATTTAGCAACAATCATGCGTTTTGAAGCAGCCTCCTGCCCGTCGATAAGCAGGCTGTAGATATACATACCCGGAGCCAGTTCTGAACCCGATACAGTTACCTGTCCTTCCTGGTTCTTTACCGGCACACTCATTAGTTTCCTACCATTCATATCAAAGATCATGATATCGGCGGTGGTAAAAGTGTGGGTAAGATGATAACGAATTTCCGTACTGCCGTTGAACGGATTAGGTGTATTCTGAAACAGCATATCATCTGAAACAGAAGTACTACTACTTATGTTTTCAACACCTGCATTTTTAGTCATCAATGCTTCGAGGCGAGCAATACGGTCTTCCAACTCAGCGATCTTAGCATCTTTTTGTGCGATCAACTTGTCTTGTTCTTGCATTGCTTTAATAATTACGGGTATCAATTCTGTATACTGAATACCATGCGTATGCATAGAATCATCGCCAACATATACAATCTCCTTAATCACTTCCTTAGTTTCCTGTGCGATCAAACCAAGGCTACGTTGTGAAACAGGATTATCGTTCAAATTATAACTTACAGGCCTCAAATGCCTGATTGCATCTAAACCGTATTCCAGATCACGTACATTACTTTTCAGCCTTGCATCAGATATGATAGTCGGAGCATTACACAGAAATATATTATTCCACCTTTTAACACTTGTACCAAGATCGCGGGTACAACTGCCATCAGGCACAACATTGCCGGCAACCTGCAACAGGTTTCCCGTAGTAGCATCGCTATTGGTACCGATACCCACGTGGCCATCTGTTCCTATTGCAATACCCGTAGCAGTAAGATTACCGGCAGCATCAGCAGGTGCTAAATACATTTGGCCATTAGGTATCCAGTATTGATAGTGAAAGCGGAAAGAATTGGTTGGACTACCTGTAAAAATGGCATCGCCCTGGTAAAGATCTAATAGCATTAAAGGATTTGTTGTGCCTCCGATACCTACATTACCGGTTGGCTTGATCACGACTTTAGTAACGCCTGATTGATTTTCTGCCACCAATAAGTCGCCGGGAGTTCCGCATGAAGAATTAGGTGTAAGACGCAGATTAGCAACGCCGCTACAAGTAGCATCTTTAATATGTAAGAGTGCATTGGGGCTATTGGTGCCAATACCTACTTTGCCATTTTTATAGATATCATCATTGATAGATGTAGGGGTGGTGTTAGATAAAGTCAGCCAGTCCTGACCCATAATTGATGACACATCTCTATAATTGACGACACCATTGTTACTTACTAATACTTTTGTCAGACTATTATCATTAGGAATATTTTGAATTTTTAATTTACCACTAATATCTACTTTTTCTGCGGGTGTGATCGTTCCTACACCAAGATTCCCATTTGTGAAGGTCATAGTATATGGATCTGTCATATACTGATCGTTGTGAAATACAAAACCACCAGCCGCCCTTGCTCTAAATTCATTTGCTGCCAGATTTTTAACTGTAGGGGAAGTCTGAAAATCAGAAAAAACTATAGATCCATCAAATCCATTAGTGCTACAATCTTCGCCTATTGCAACAGAATTGTTACCTGTTGCCTGACCTGATAGGGCTGCGAACGAAGAATGTCCGGAGGCCAGAGAATAATATCCGAAAGCGGCGGCATCTATACCGCTCGCTTCTGCATGTTCACCAGCCGCTAAAGACTTGGACCCGGATGCTATACCTTGACCTGCAGCAAAAGAATTATCACCTGAAGCTGTAGCATTGTTTACGGCAAAAGCACCATACTGTGTAGCCTGTGCACCATTGTTAAACGCTGCCGATGCATCGCCTGACGCCACAGAATTTATTCCTCCGGCTATAGAATATGTACCAGATGCTGTAGTGGTATTACCTGTTGCAAAAGCTGCTACACCACTCGCATTAGTGGACTCACCAAAAGCTGTTGCATTTGAGTTGCTAGCATGTGTGAGATAATTAGCGGCAAAAGCACCAGATGCTGAGGCTATTGTACTTACATTCGCCGCAAATGAACCGTCGCCAGATGCAGTTGTGCTATTTCCTATCGCAGCAGAGTACATCCCAATATTTGCATTATCCCATTGCGAACTTGTGACCATACCACTTCTAAAAGCAGCTTTATCAGGGATCCACATCATACGTGTACCAGCCCCAGATACGGTATTGGTTCCAGTTGCTCCGCTAAATAATACACACCCATTAAAAACGTGAAATAGCGCGCTTGGTGAGGAGGTGCCAATGCCCACACCAGGCCCACCACTGCCTATAAGGCCGCCGGGAGTATATAATATTTGTGCATTTACGGATATGGTTGCAAGGCAGGCACTAAGTGCAAGAGTGAGTTTGCTTTTAAATGTTCCCATATTGATGATATTTTTTTATTTGCGCCTACTCTTTGCCGGATTTTCAGCATACTCCGTAATACAAGCTTTAAAACCAGCATTCTATGCTAATATCATTCATAAACAAGCGTATGAAAAACATCATCTTATATCCGGTAAGGAAAGAATAATAAGTGGGCGTTTTTTGCCATTAAAAGGAAATAGCACTATATCTATCAGAGACACTACGCCAAATTTTCACGCAACTTTTATAGTATGCAACAGGCCTAATTAATTTTGCATAATTTATATTTTTTACTAAATTGATTAGGTGAAACACATTGCCTCATCTATTTATATGAAACCCTGCCATGCGTAATGCATTCTTAATAATGTTACTGTTATTGGGCGCCACCGGCAATTTATTTGCTACGCACTTTTATGGTGTGGACCTGTTTTATACCTATGTTTCGGGCGATACCTATAAGGTAACCATGGTAGCCTATGGTGACTGCAGTGGTGCGCAGTTCCCTTCTTTTTCGAATTCCAGGCCACGCATACATATAAAAAAAGATAGCTTAGAAATCACCTCCGGTTACCTTGACTGGGAGCCACCGCAAAATGGCACGGAAGTAACCCCTGTTTGTCCCGCTGAGCTAAACAATACTACTTGTGTAAACCCTACGGGTACTGTACCCGGCGTAAAGAAATTTGTGTACTCCAAAAATTTCACGTTAACTGGAACATCCGACAAATGGAAGTTTGTATTTCTCGGAGAAACGGACGGACCTATTATTGCAGGTCGCAGCATTGCCCTTACCAATGTAACATCAGCAGGTATCATAGAACTGGTGGCCAGCCTTGACAATACAAAGTATAATAATTCATCGCCCGTATATACTACAATAGCAACGCCCTTTTACTGTGTAAACAGGGCGACCAACTTTAACCCCGGCGCTGTGGATGCAGATGGAGATAGCCTTGTATATGAACTGGTACCGGGCCTGGATGCCCAACAACAATTGATATATGCCACAGGCTTTAGCGGTAAAAATCCATTAGACGTAATACCAGGTAAATTTATCTTTAATAGCACCAATGGCCAGCTCAACTTTACCCCTGCTACCATACAGCGATCGCTGGTGGTATATAAAGTATCTGAATATCGTAAAGGAGCATTGATAGGCAGCAGTATGCGTGAAATGACCGTGGTAGTAATGAATTGCGACAATAACGCGCCGGCTGGGTATATCACTAACGCATCGGGCTCCGTGATTGCTGATAGTGTAACTGTAAGAACCTGCGCCAGTGATCATAATGTATCTTTTGATATCAACCCTAAGGATGCGGATAGTGGTAATACCATTACTATGGTTGCTAACGGGCTGCCAAAAGATTCCAGATTAGAGATCACCGCCAATAATACTACCGCGCCCAAAAGCCGCTTCTCCTGGGATATGCATAGTATACCGGCGGGCGACTATACATTCTTTGTGACCTATACCGATAATGGCTGCCCGATAGCCAGCAGACAGACACAGGCCTATACTATAAGCGTAATACCAACAGATCTGTATCTTGAAGCAATACCTGCAGGTTGCCTTAATCAAGGCTACCTGCAGGTGAGCACACCAGAAGGCTGGCAACCATGGAGCTATAAATTGTATAGCAACATGACGGAAGAAGTATATAGCGTAGATAATATAAAAAACAACACAACGGGAGATAGCCTGGTGCCCGGCAAATACAAAGTAACAGCCACTAATAGCCTTGGATGTATTGCAGAAGGAGATGCTTTTGTAACGACTAACTGCAATATAGCCGACCTGCCTAATGCCTTTAGTCCCAACGGCGATGGCAATAATGATGTATTGTATGTAATGGGCAAAGGTATACGCGATATACACCTAAGGATATACAACCGCTGGGGGCAGATCGTTTTTGAAAGCAATGATCTAAAAACAGGATGGGATGGCAAATTTGCAGGAAACACAGCTCCTGTGGAAGCATACGCTTACCTGCTATCTGTAGTGTTTGAAAATGGTGAAACGATAGATAAGAAAGGGAATGTAACGCTGCTGAGATAGCAGGCTAAAGACTTAGATACAACTGATCCGAAAAATAATTTTCGGATTTTTTAATAAAAATTTGCGTAGCCAAATAACTACACATATATTTGTAGTCAAATAGCTACACAATGAACCTAAGAAGAGATGTGTTCCAGGCGATAGCAGACCCAACCAGGCGTGCGATACTGATGCTGGTAGCCAGCCAGGCAATGACCGCAGGCGCAATCGCTGCAAACTTTGATACCGCAAGGCCGACAGTATCTAAACACTTAGCCATACTTACAGAATGCGAACTGCTGAAACAGGAACAAAACGGCAGGGAAATATATTATCATTTAAATCCGAAAAAAATGAAAGAAGTAGCAGACTTTATAGAGCCATTCCGCAAAATGTGGGACGACAGGTTTAACAAACTGGAAAGTGTAATGAAACAATACAAATCAAAAAAATAGCACAACATGGAAATGAAGACACAAATCCACGCCGAAGACGGCCAACAGGAATTAAAGATCACCCGCGAGTTTGACCTGCCCGTAGATCTACTTTTTAGAGCTTATGTAGAGCCCGAGCTTGTAGAACAATGGATGGGAACTAAAGTACTGAAACTAGACGCTCAGAAACATGGCAGTTACCGGTTTGAAACCACAGACCCCAAGGGCAATAAATACGGCTTTGCGGGTGCTATACATGAACTGGTGCCGGAACAGAAGATCGTAAGGACTTTTGAGATGGAAGGCACCCCGATGGGTGTACAACTGGAGTTCTACTACTTTGAACCCCTGACCGAAGATACAAGTAAGCTTACCATGCATGTTATTTATGAGTCTATAGCGCAACGCGACCAGGTGATGCAATTACCATTTAAACAAGGTATCAATATGGCACATAAGCGCCTTGAAGAAGTATTAACCAAAATGAAATAGTATTATGAACAAAGGGAAAAAGATCATTTACTGGGTGGCCACACTTTGGCTGGGACTGGGCATGACAGCAACAGGTATTGTACAAGTAATGAAAGCAAAAGAAGGTACTGGTGCGGCTGATGATATGGCACACCTTGGCTATCCTGATTACCTGATGACGATATTAGGTGTATGGAAATTACTGGGAGTGGCAGCAATACTCATACCGAGATTTCCTATACTGAAGGAATGGGCCTATGCAGGATTCTTCTTTGTAACTACAGGCGCTATGTTCTCGCACCTTGCAGTGGGGCAATCGTTTACTGCTACCCTACCTGCCTTACTGTTACTGGCATTAACCATGTTGTCCTGGTATATGAGGCCGGAGAATAGAAAGCCTGTTTTAGCTAACTTTAGTAAATGAACAGAATGAATCCGAAGGTGGATTTCTTTTTTGAAAAAGAATCGGCCTGGCAAAAAGAATATGAAAAGCTAAGAAAGATAGTGCTGGACTGCGGGCTGAATGAAGAACTGAAATGGGGACAGCCCTGCTATACATTTGAAGGTAAAAATGTAGTGCTGATACATGGGTTTAAAGAATACTGCGCATTGCTGTTTATGAAAGGTGCTTTGCTGGTGGATCCTAATGGCATCTTGATACAGCAAACAGAAAATGTACAGTCGGCAAGGCAAATACGCTTTACCGGTGTGAAAGAAATAGTGAAACTGGCGCCTGCTATAAAATCCTATATATACCAGGCTATAGAAGTAGAAAGGGCCGGCCTGAAGGTAAAAATGAAGCAGCCGGCAGAGTTTGCCATGGCAGAGGAATTTGCGCAAAAGCTAAAAAAGACGCCTGCTCTGAAAAAAGCGTTTGAAGCATTAACACCCGGAAGACAAAGAGCTTACCTGCTGCATTTTTCAACACCCAAACAATCGAAAACCCGTGAGGCAAGAATAGAGAAAGCAATACCACAGATAATGGACGGGAAAGGCCTGAATGACTAAACAACTAAATTCATGAGTAAAAAGAAACTATCCACCACGGAGGCAACAGAACTGCTTGCTACACTAAAAGCACGCTTTGATAAAAACACCAAGCGCCATAAAGGCATAGACTGGGATAAAGTAGCTGAAAAACTTGAAGAACATCCTTCTAAATTGTGGTCGCTCAACGAAATGGAAATGACCGGCGGCGAACCCGATGTTATTGGCTATGATAATAAAACCGGAGAGTATGTTTTCTACGACTGCGCAGCCGAAAGCCCAAAGGGGCGCCGAAGCCTTTGCTATGACCATGAAGCCCTGGAAGCACGCAAAGAAAATAAGCCCAAAGACAGCGCCGTAAATATGGCTGCTGAAATGGGCATAGAATTACTAACAGAACAAGAATATCGCGCGCTGCAGGAACTTGGCGCATTTGACACCAAAACATCGAGCTGGGTAGCTACCCCTGCCGAGATCAGGAAACATGGCGGCGCAGTGTTTTGTGACCGCAGATATAATACGGTATTCCTTTACCATAATGGCGCAGAATCTTATTACGCCGCGAGAGGTTTCCGAGGCTCATTAAGAGTTTAACTGTACCGATTACTGCTGTTTGTTATAATAGTCCATCGCTTTAGGCAGGTGGCTTTTGATATCATCAATACGCTGTTGATCGCTTGGGTGTGTGCTTAGGAACACTGGGCCATTAGAGCCCCCACCGTACTGCTGCATTTTTTGCCAGAAGCTAACCGCCACGTTGGGATCATATTTTGCATAAGCCATATAGTACAAGCCGGCCTCATCAGCTTCTGATTCCTGCTTGCGCGAGAATGCAAGTGTACCCAACGTACTGCCGATACCATATACAGTATTAAAAAGATTTCGTGTTTCCTGGGGTTTTGAAGATAAGAGAGCAGAAAGTGCAACACCGCCATATTGTGCCAGTAATTGCTCACTCATGCGTTCGTTACCATGTTTTAATACCGCGTGCGCTATTTCGTGCCCCAATACCACGGCCAGTTGATCGTCTGAATTTGCCAAAGATAATATACCAGTGTACACAACGATCTTACCACCGGGCAGGCACCAGGCATTTACCTCTGCACTATTCACCAGATTAAATTCCCAACTGTAGTTCGAGATCAGGTCTGACCTGCCAATATCCGAAAGATATTTACTAACACCGGCTGTAACACGGGAACCTACGCGCTGTACCATCTCTGCTTCCGGAGTGCCGGTTACCGGCGGATTCTGGGAAATAAAATCGTTGTACTCCTGCTGTGATAAACTTAGCATTGTACCGTCATCTACAAGATTCAATACCGTACGTCCTTCCGCATTTTTTTTGCAGGAATAAAACGCGGTAGAGATAATGAGTACACACAATACCATCAAGAGAGAATAATACTTTTTCATAACCTGTTGCTTTAGTACACATGGTATAACAATATCATACCAGAGGTGAAGAGATTTGCATTTACGTCATAAAAGTAATGTTTAATTGAAAGTTTATATTTTATACATTTTACATATATATGGCATTATAAATATTTAAGGAGATTAGCTTAGTGCATTATTCACCGTTTACTAAAACTATTAACATGAAATACATTTTCACAGTAATCGTTATGCTGTCTTTTCTTACATCTGCAAAAGCTAAGCGCTATGTAGATATCCAGGTAACTATCGCATCGCCAACCAATAATTTCGCTTATGTACAAGGTGGCAATGTGCCGATAAGCCTCATCATCAAAAATGTCGGGCAAGACACGTTGTCGATCAATGATTCGATCGCTGTCCGTTTTATAGACAACGCCGGACAGGCCATGACGCTGAAAAACGGCAGCTCCTATACCGACCATATGGGGTTTAAAGCAAAGACATTGTTTACCGGAGATACGATGCACATTGATACACTGATAACAACTGCAACGCTGCCTATGCAAGATTTCTTGAACGGGAAAATATGTATAGATGCATACCCCTGCATTGATAGCATCAACCTTTGGAACACTAATATGGATACTGCGGTAAATAACAATGCTGCCTGTATTAACATTAATATGATACCTACATCTGTAACCGGCATAAACATGCAAGAACCAATGGTAAACATCTACCCCAACCCGGTAACAGATAGGCTGAATATTGAAACCAGTACAAACCCTTCAAGGATTTCGATACTGGATGTTTATGGAGCACGGGTAGGACAACCAAAAGAAGTAAAGATTGGGCAATGGTCATTTGATACGGGGTCATTAACACCGGGACTGTATTTTGTTCAGCTCATAAATGATGGAAAGACAAGGTTGTTAAAATTTAGCAAAGAATAGTTTTTATGACAATAGTCATAAAACAGGCAGCGTTATTGGTCTAATATCGTTTAGATCGATTCAAACAAATGACAAAAAGGTTTTTCCTTGCCTGCTCTATTCTTATAGCAGGCATATTTGCAGCATGCACACACAAACCATATGTAAACCCTAACCCGACCGGCGATGCCAGCCTGTGCTTTGAGCGGGATATATTACCCATCTTCGTTTCAGAATGTGCAAAGTCAGGTTGCCACGATGCACAACGCCATGAAGAAGGCTATATGCTGGATAGTTATGAGCATATAGTAAGAAAAGGCATTGTTGTGGGTAATGCTGCAGCCAGTAAAATATACCAGTCTATCACGGGAACGGCTGAAGAAAAAATGCCCAGAGATGCCGCTGCATTAAGCTCAGATAAGATAGCCCTTATAAAAGAGTGGATAGACGCCGGAGCGGTAAAAGACAGCAACTGTGCCGGCATATGCGATTCTAACAATTTTGCCTACAACAGCGGGGTGAAACCGTTGGTAGAAAAATATTGCACCGGTTGCCATAGCGGTTCTGCACCTCAGGGAAGTGTTACGCTTACCAGCTACAATGCAGTTAAAGATGCTGTGCTAAACAAAAGCCTTATTCAGTGCATCAACTACACACCGGGATATAATGGCATGCCACAAGGTCTACATTTATCTAACTGCGAAGTGAGGCAAATTGAGAAATGGGTAGACGCAGGTATGCCTAATAATTAAAGTAATAGTAAAACAGCACCGTTTGTACGGTTCTGTTCTTTATTGTGTTATTAAGAAATTTTCGAGGATGTCTGTAATATAAGCCTGGTGCCATCCGTCTTTTTGTGTTGCTGCTTTTTCACCCAGGTACTCACCGTGCCCACCCGGCAGGATCACCAGCTGGCAATCAGGGATGGTCCTGTACATTTTCAAGGCGCTTTCCGGCGTGCCTACATCCATGGTACTATTAATTACCAGTGTAGGCGCTTTTATTGATTTCATCTGTTCATCCGTCCACCCTATAAAATTCTTCATGCGTTTTACATCTTTGTTGAACATATTAGTCAATGCTGCGGGGCTGTTATTCACTGCCAGGAAACCATCTTTCAGGCTCTGTGGCATATCGCTGAACTTAGCATTATCAAATCCCTTCCAGAACTGATCCGAAGCTGCACTCCTTTCATAAAATGTAGATGCAAGCACCAGCTTATTTACAACCTGGGGATAATTGATGGCAATTTCTATAGCGGTTTGTCCGCCATTGCTGAAGCCAAGTATATCGGCTTTTTTGATATTCAGTATTTTCATCAGCGCTACAACATCTTCCGCGTCTTGTTTAAATGATAAGTCTGCCTTCCTATCTGCTGTACGACCGTGTGCCTGCAGCTCCATAGCAATCACTTCGTGATGCCGGGCCAGGCGGGGAATGATCTTTTCGAATGAAGTCTGGATGGTAGACCCTCCGCCATGTATCAATATAAGCGGTTCACCGGCACCATATACTTCGTAATACATTTTCAGTCCGTTAACCGTTGCATAAGCGCTGTTATGTGGTGTGTTTACAGGTGAGCGCTTCGTGCCGTCGGAGGCCTTTGCTTCTGTGGTATTGCTAATTAAAAGAAATGCTGCCAATAAGGCAAGTGTTATTTTATGCATAATGTTTATTAAAAAAGGTTTGATAAAGTTAATTATTCAGCAGCAGCAACCTGTAAAAGATAATGATCGAGCTTTACGATATTTTGTTCCATACCTTCTACAGCGCCATATTTCTTAACCACTGTCATAAATTCGTCTTTGTTCTCAAAAATCATTTTCCAATTCAGCATCGTTTTATTTCCCCGTTCTTCGAATTCTACGGTAGCTGTGAACCTTGGAAAATTGACGTGTTCATAAACGATCTTCTTATATTTTATTATATCCCTGAATACAACCTTATTCTCATAATCCGTACCATCGGGGCCATGCATTACAAAATTCCATTCACCATCTTTATTCACATCCATTTTGGCAATCGTATTTGTAAAACCGTTTGGTCCCCACCAGTTTTTGATATGATCGGGATTCGTCCACACCTTCCATACCAATTTAACAGGCGCATCCAGTAAGCGAACCATACTGATCTCCCTGTCTGTTACATTAGCTTTTTCGTTTTGCATATTTCTTAGTTTTTGTGTTCTGAATTTTTGCCAGGTAATCTTCCAACGAATCGAGATGACTTTCCCAATACTTCTTGTACTGCTCTACCCATTTAGAGACTTCACTTAATCCATCCAGTTTCGCTTCGCAATAGCGTTCCCTACCCTGCTTTTTCACCATGATAAGTCCACACTCTTCCAATATCTTTACATGCAGCGACACAGCCTGCCTGGTCATATCAAATTTTTCAGCGACGGTGTTTACATTCAGCGGTTCTGCTGCCAGCAGGCCAATGATCTGCCTGCGCGTTGGGTCTGCTATTGCCTGGAATACATCCCTTCTCATTTCCATAATACGCAAGTATTTGCTTGCAAATATATATGCAAGTATTTACTTGCGCAAATTTTATTTTATAATGGAATTTGGATACAACAACAGCAGAAAAGGCTACACCCGTTTTTGCAATCAGAAGGAGCTTTGCATTATAAAATCAATACAATGAAAATAGTAATAACAGGCTCGCTGGGAAATATAAGCAGGCCGCTCGCAACAGAACTGGTACAAAAAGGCCATGAGGTAATTATAGTAAGCAGTAAACCTGAAAGGCAAAAAGAGATAGAAGCACTAGGTGGCACCGCTGCCATCGGCACGATGACAGACCCAGCCTTCCTGTCAAGAACATTTAAAGGTGCGGATGCCATATATATTATGGAAGCATTAGGACAAAACGCTTTCTTTGACCATAATGTAAACGTAATGGATGCCATAACCGAAATAGGAAATGCTTACAAACAAGCCATTGAACAATCAGGCGTAAAACGCGTAGTGCACCTGAGCAGTATTGGAGCACATATGAGTGAAGGAAATGGCCTTCTAAAATTTCATTACGAAGTAGAACAAATACTGAACGCATTGCCAGCAGATGTATCGCTGGCTACATTAAGGCCAGTAGGATTTTATTACAATATGCTTGCGTTCATACCAACCATCAAAACGCAGGGAACTATTATTGCCAACTATGGCGGTGATGATAAAGAACCGTGGGTGTCACCACTGGACATAGCAGCAGTAGCAGCAGAAGAACTTGTAAAACCTTTTACAGGGAGGAATGTGAGGTACATAGCCAGTGATGAAGCATCACCTAATGAAGTAGCGCAAATACTGGGCAATGCGATCGGCAAGCCAGACCTGAAATGGACAGTTATTCCCGATGAACAATTGCTGAATGGGCTACTTGAAGCAGGTATGAACCCTGACACTGCAAAAGGCTATGTAGCAATGAATGCCAGCCGGCGTGGCGGTGTATTGTATGAAGACTATTATCGTAATAGACCTGTATTGGGGAATGTGAAACTGACAGACTATGCAAGAGAATTTGAGAAAGCATTTCATCAAAATTAAGTAGCATTGCAACGTGGCCAATCAACAACCATACCGGATAAAAACCATCAGTGAGTTTCACCAGCTAAGGGGCTTACCGAAACCGGAACATCCGCTGATAAGCGTGGTAGATTATAGCACCATCGACCATTCGGCAAATGACCCCCGAACTGTAATGCTCAATTTTTATTCTATCTCGCTGAAACGAAACTCCGCGGCCAAGATCAGGTATGGGCAGCAACAATATGATTTTGATGAAGGCGTGATGTTCTTTATGGCGCCGGGGCAGGTATTTGGCGTAGAAATAGATCATTCCAAACAAGTAGAACATTCAGGATGGATATTACTGATCCATCCTGATTTTCTGTGGCATACCGGCCTTGCGAGAAGCATCCGTAAATATGAATACTTTGATTATGCAGTAAACGAGGCATTGTTCCTCTCAGAGAAAGAAGAAAATGTACTGACAGAGATCATACAGAATATACAACAGGAATATCATTCTAATATTGATAAATACAGCCAGGGCATCATTATAGCACAGATAGAATTGTTGCTAACCTATGCGGAGCGATTCTACAACAGGCAGTTCATTACCCGGAAGATAAGTAACCACCAGGTACTGGAACAGATGGAGGATATCTTAAACAGGTATTTTGATGATGAGCATTTGATGCAGAATGGAATTCCGAGTGTACAATATGTGGCTGCGTCCTTAAACATGTCGCCGGGATACCTAAGCAACCTGCTAAAGGTACTGACCGGGCAAAGTACGCAACAACATATACATGATAAGCTGATAGAAAAGGCCAAGGAAAAATTATCGACAACTACCCTATCGGTAAGCGAAATAGCGTATGAACTGGGCTTTGAGCATCCGCAATCGTTCAGCAAGTTATTTAAGGCAAAAACATTGTTATCTCCCCTAGCCTTTCGGCAGTCATTTAATTAATCGATAAACAAGGGCCGCTCAAAAGCGGCCCTTGTTTATCGATATAGTTTATTTCTTCAATGCTTTAAAGGCAGCGGTGTATATCTTCTTTATGCTGTTCTTCTCTTCGCGTTCACAAACAGCTTCTGCAGCAGGCAATAGATCCGCATTGTGTTTTGTCTTCAGCTTTAGTATTTCGCCCAGCGCAAAAGCGGCACTCCAGCGGACTACTGTACCCTCGTGTTCCGTATTGGCAAGAAGATGAGCAATTGCATCATCGAGCTTCGCAGGAAATAACTGAGCTATATTACCAATCACCTTCGCAGATTCCCATTTGACACGCGGGGCCTTCGCGGTAAGCGATTGCGTAACAAATTCCAACATCTTTTCATTCGCAATAGAAGGTTGTTGTTTCGTTGCAAATTCTACCGCTTCTATGCAGGTAGCTTTAGCGGGATCCTTTGCTTTTGATGCAAAATCAATGAGTGAATCCGTACTCAATGTTTTATCGAGCAAAGCCTGGCTTATCATTTCTGTTTTCTCCTTTGGCTTGATGGCCTTGTCTTTTAGCAATTCTTCTATATTCATACTATGCTTTATTTTTCCAACGCTCTAATTTAGGAATACCCTTGGCATACAGGCTTGCCAGAAAACCCGGGAAACCCATTTCTTTCATTTTTCCTTTTACAAACACCTGCATTTCTGCCGCGTTAATATCAGGTTGTTTGAACTTTCCATTTTCATAGCAGTAAGCACAATACATGGTACTTATTGATCCATCTTCATTTGTGCCGCCACCATTTGGAGATTTTGCCAATGGCATACCGCAGCTTTGACAATTCTTATAAGTCTTGCTCATTTTGTGTTTTTTGTAAAAGTAAACCCAGGCACTGTCAACCCTATGTCAGTGCATTTAAAAATATTTGTCATACCAGTGACTGAACATATTCTTCGAGGCTGACATGTTCTTTTTTCTTAAAAGGCTTCATAGTATTTTTCAAACTCTGTACCCGCAATACTTTGAAGTCGCGGTACTCGTTTCGTAACCAGCACCAGGCAATCAGATGCCACTGGTTTGAGTAGAATTTCAAGCCGATAGGCTCCACCAGCCTGCTACTTTTTTCTTCATTGTTGTTTACATATTCAATATCCAGTATCTGCCTGTTAAGTATTGAATTCTGTATTTCGGTCAGATAATCCTTGGTCTCAGCATTAGCAGCCGTGAATACACCAATCCGATCCTCTAGCTGATGTGCTTTTTCTTTTTCAACCGTACGCAGTACCGATTTGATCTTATCCAATGCGTTGGCAACATTTTTTTGAATGGTTCTATCAGTATATCTTTCCGACAGTTTTGCTACTAATATTAATGCGTTTGCTTCTTCGCTTGTAAGCGTAACAGGAGGCAGAAAATATTCTTTAGGGATGGAATAGCCTTTATTATTTTCAAAACTGACTGGAACGCCGATCTCTCCTAATGCTTTTATATCCCTGTAAACTGTACGTTCGCTGATTTGATACTTATCAGCTATATATTCTAATGTTACGAACCTCTTCGACTGTATGGTGGTCAATATAGCAACTAATCTGTCAACGCGGTTCATAACACTGTAGCATTAAATTGAGGTCAAAGATAACTTTTCCTGAATTGACCGTGCTCTTGTTCAGCAGGGGCACGGTACTCTCAAATATGCGCCTGTTATTTACCTAACCGATAACTGTAACCTATTACAGCCGTACCTGCACCAATGGTATTATTGCCATTTTCTGAATATTTCTGAATATTAAGAAAGCCATAATTACCACCACCTTCTACAAATATGTTATTTCTTCCGATCCTGTAGCTAAGTCCCAGGCTACCTTCTACGCCAAAATTGACGGCATGAAGATCGCTTTTAATATCTTCTGTATGATCAAAAGACAGGGTTCCCCCCGGAAGTGCCTGCTGACCTGCTTCGTCCAGGTAAATGGCACTGCGCCCGGATGTTTCCTGCTTTGCGCTCACGAGGAATCCAACGAATGGGCCCACGCCTATGTATAGCCTGAGCGGGGATTTACCAAGATCCCAACCTACCTTAGCTAACGCAGCCACCATCACGTAGTTTAGCTTTGCCTCGCTTTTATAATTGGCATACAAATATTGTGGTGCGTCGCCATTGGAGTACATTGACTTTATTTCTGCCGGCGTTTTAAGAGCCTGCATACCATCTTTTTTACCCCCCTGTGAAGAATATTGCACTACACCCTCGACCGAAAAAAGTTTTGAAACCTTATACTCTGCAAATAAAGCTGCTTCGGGGCCGAGCCTGGATTTATAGCCTGTATTCATAGGCGTTTTATCTGTGCTGCCGGCTGTAAGATTTGGAATACTAAGACCGCCTTTAACGCCAATTGTAAAGCTTTGAGCGTCTGCCTGCACGCCCGCAAACAATAGTGCGACGACGAGCAGGGTTTGTGTTGTTTTTTTCATAAATGTCTTTTTATGGATGATATGTTCTAATGCTTTCGAAGCAAAACTATACTGGCATAAAGGCTGCTCATATGACGGCAGTCATTATGATACTTAACATCCGTCATTAATATATGCTTCATATAAGGCAATTATGCCTTGTATATTGTAATTTCGCAGCCCTATACACGTCTCCTTTAATAAATGACTAAATTTTACTTAGCCGCCTGCCTGGGCTTGTCTTTAATATTTGCCGGCAGCAAAACTTTTGCACAGGATAGTACCCGCGCGCAGTTTCCTAACATGTTAGCCAATAGCTATATCGGGGTACATGCAGGTTATATTGATTATCCATTTACGAATGCATTATTAGCACCCGGTTATACAGCAGAGAAGATAGTTAAGCCCTTCCCTGCCGTGAAAGTGATCCTGGGGCATGAATTCAATAAATACTTTTCGGCCCAGATAAGCTACCTGCGCCCCGTATTATGGGTGGAGTATCGAAATGTAAATGGCGACAATGGCGAACATGCCATATTTATGAATGTTTTTGGTGTGACCGGCAAGGGTATGTTGCCTTTGAGTAAGAAGCTAACTGCATATGCTGAAGCCGGTGGCGCTATTGTAACAAGGGCCGGATTTAATACCAATAATGTACAGATAGCAGGCAGTACAAACTACCTTACCTATGAATTGGGTGCAGGACTGCATTATAAAATGAATAAGCGTGCCGACCTGGTCGGTAGCGTGACATACGCAGCGGGTAATACTAACGAGAAACAACCGCGCACTATGTTTTACGGCCTTGGGGTAAACTATTACATGCGCCCACTATCAAAAGAAGCAGTTGCGAAAAACTCGTCCGGGCACTATGCATTTCCGCATAATGTGATACAGATCGGATATTCTACCAATGCTATTGGTTACGGTATCAATTACTGGTTCTCTAAAGCACCTATACCTGTTTTCTGGGATGGTAATATACGCGCTACGCACGGTATCACGCTACAATACCAACGCAACAGCTTCCATGGGCGCAGATTCTTCCAGATAGACTGGGGTGCGAATGTATCTTATTTCCAAACAGAGCTGAACAAGCAGGACTTCTTTACTGTATCACTCTATCCGGCCATGCGTTTTTGGCCATTACGCACCAAACCGTTTGACCTATACTTTAATGCAGCCGTGGCGGGGCCAACCTATTTCTCCGAAAAAATGCTGGATAACAGGATAACGGGGGAACATTTTACATTCTACGATTATCTTGGTATGGGCTTTCTTATGGGAGAGAAGCGCAACCTGAATTTCGAATTCAGGATAGCGCACTATTCTAACGGCAACATCTTTTATGATAACCCGGGTATATTAATACCTATGTGCTTTAACCTTGGCTATGCATTTTAACAGGACAAGAAACTGTATTGAAAACAAACTAAATTAGAGGAAACTCATTTCATGCATAAACGTTTGCTGTTAGCAGCTTTACTCATCTGCGCATTCCAGGGACATTCGCAGGCAGTGAGCAAAGATAAATGGTGGGAAGTGCTACATAACTGGAATGGCTATACCCCATGGGCAGAATATATGCAGCTAACAGCTAAATATATGGGCCCCAATGGAGCACCGGTGCCGGAGATGAATAAGGGAATGATCCCGCAATACTCTTTCTTCGAAGCTGGGTATGCATCTCATTACAGTACCGGCGATCATACCCAAAACGCCTTCATGAATGGAACCATCAAAGTAGGTAACCGGGCGGCTATCAATATGTACTTCGTACCGTGGGAGCATTATGAGATGGATACCATTACATCGCGATATGTGAGGAATACAAGAGATTTTGATGGTAAGGGTCATGCGGTGGGTGATGTATATGTGAATGCCTACTTCGAGATCTTAAAAGAGAAAAAGCATCGTCCCAGTTTAATGCTTTGTGCAGGCACCAAAACAGCATCGGGCGATAACCTGGAAGCAGCACGCTATATGGATGCACCGGGCTATTATTTTTCGTTATCCACCGGTAAAACGGTGCAATTTCCTCATCTTTATTTTAAGAATGTGCGATTCTATGCGCTTGCCGGATTCTACTCCTGGCAAACCTATCGCGAAGATTACAGGCAGGACGATGCGCCACTTTATGGTGCCGGCCTGGAGCTATCGGGCAAGCATTTGATCCTGGATGATAATATATCGGGCTATACAGGGTATTTTAAAACAGGGGATCAACCCATCGTTAACAAGCTATCCGTTACCAGCAAGATGAAAACCATCATAAACTTTAAAGTATTGTATCAATACGGACTGCGCGACTGGGATTATGCATCTATCATGGTATCATCTATTATTGACTTTAGCAAAGTGAAGATCAAAACCCGTAAAAGAGAAATAACATTCCAATAAAAAGAGCAGCCCGATAGAGCTGCTCTTTTGTTATAGGCATTAGATGCCTTATGATTTCATATTAACGAATTGCAGTGGAAGATCGAGATTAGAGCTGCGGCAAAGCTGTATCACATCCTGCAGGTCATCTATCTTTTTTCCTGTAACACGGATGATATCATCCATAATAGCAGCCTGTACTTTAAGCCCGCTGTCTTTGATGAGCTTTACTATCTTTTTAGACATATCCTTGTCAATACCGTTCTTAACAGGTACGGCCTTGCGAATATATTTACCTGAAGCAGCAAATTGTTTGGTAAGATCAAAAGCATTCGCTTCCAGGCCCTGGCGCATAGATTTGGTAACCAGGATATCTTCCAATTGTCTAAGCTGCATTTCGCTGTCCACCTCCAGGTTGATGACCATGTCTTTTTTATTCAGCTCGATGGAAACATGAGCACCCTTAAAATCGTAACGGTTTTCAACTTCTTTTTTTGCAATGTTCACTGCATTATCTAAAGTTTGCAGATCTACTTTGCTGGCAATATCAAATGACGGCATTCGTATATAAGTTTAAATTAATTCAAAGATAAAATCTGATCTCACAGAAAGCAAGCGGTTAATATTATGCCAGCTTTTCTTCCAGTTCCATCATCTGCTCGAATACCTTATCGGCATCGCCCGTTAATGAATCAAGCTTGGCTGTCAGCGCCTTATAAGCTTCGTCGAGCTTCTGAAATTTGACCTTATCAGAATAAAAAGCAGGATCCGCTAATTGCAGCTCGTGCTGTGTTTTCTCTTCCTTCAGTTTATTGATCTGCTCTTCCAGCTTCTGGAATTGTTTCTGCTGCTTTTGCAGTTCGCGCTGCCATTCCCGCTGTTCATTCACGTTCACGGGCGCTTTTTCCTGCGGCTTTGGCTTTTCTTCTTTCTTTTCAGGCACAGGTGCAGATTGTTTCAACCTTTTTTCACGTTCTGCTAAAAACACATTCCATTCATCATAAGAACCGATGAATTCTTTGATCTGGCGGTCTTCTATCCACCATATCTTATTTGCTATCTGGCTAATGAAGTAACGATCGTGCGATACCAGTATCAAAGTGCCCTCATATTTGTTCAGCGCATCGATCAGCATCTCAACAGACTGCATGTCCAAGTGGTTGGTAGGTTCATCGAGCATCAGGAAATTGCCTTTCATGGCAATCGTCTTCGCCAATGCTACCCTCGCCTTTTCACCACCAGAGAGCACCTTGATCTTCTTGAACACATCATCGCCGCTAAACAGGAAGCAGCCTAAGAGCTGGCGCAGCTCCAGCTCAGTTTTACCTGTACCGGCACGTTTCAGCTCTTCTAATATTTCATTTTCTACTGTCAGTGCTTCCAGTTGGTGCTGTGCGTAGAAACTTTCCTCTACGTTGTGACCTTCCTTACGCTCTCCGTCAAAGGTTTCTTTACCTGCTATGATACGCAACAAGGTAGACTTACCCTTACCGTTGGCACCGATAAGTGCTATTTTATCGCCGCGATATATCTCTGCACTCGCATTTTCAACAATCGTAAGATCGCCGAAACGCTTGGTAATATTCTTAAGCGTATTAATGATTTTGCCCGGCTGTACTGCCACATCGAAGTTGATATTCATTACCGGCATAGTACCATCCGGGGCTTCTATACGGTCCAGTTTATCCAACCTTTTCAATGCACTCTGCGCCTGGGCAGCCTTGGTAGCCTTTGCACGGAAACGCTCTATAAAGCGCTCCTGTTGGCGAATATACTCCTGCTGATTCTCAAAAGCCCGTTGTTGCAACTCCATACGCTCCGCCTTTTCTTTCTGGTAGAAAGTATAGTTGCCTGAGTACTGATGCAGGTCGTATTGCCATACCTCTACTATCTTATTCACCATACGATCCAGGAAATAACGATCGTGCGACACAATTACCACGCTACCCGGATAACCGATCAGATAACGCTCCAGCCACTCGATAGATGGAAGATCGAGGTGGTTGGTAGGTTCATCGAGCAACAATACATCCGGCGCCTGCAGCATCATTTTAGCCAGCAGCACGCGCATACGCCATCCCCCGCTAAACTGGTCATAAGGGCGTTGCAGATCTGCTGTGGAGAAACCCAGGCCTTCCAAGACCTCCGCAGAGCGGTGTTCCATTTCATAGCCACCTGCTACCTCAAAATCGTGCAGGGCATGACTATATTCATCGAGCAATTGTGCATCATCGGGCTTTGTTTCCAATTCCTTTATCAGGCGATCCATCACTTTTTCCACCTCGTGCGCCCTTTCGAAAGCCGTCATGGCCACGCTCAGAATGGAATTACTGGTAGAAAAACTCAACAAATCCTGGTTAAAGAAGCCAAGGGTTACATCTTTGGGTTTATTGATCACCCCTGCATCGGGCGTGTATTCACGCATAATAAGCCTGAGCAAGGTAGATTTGCCCACACCATTGCTACCAACCAGGCCAATACGCTCTCCTGTATTGATCTGCCAGCTGGCATCTTCTAAAATGGTCCTCGAGCCGAAGTGAAATGAAATATTTTGTAATGCAAGTAACATAAGGCAACAAATTTACAACACATACGTTTAGCATCGGTGCAAGCTTTATTTTTGCATGGAAATTTTTAAACTATGCGCAAGCTTTATTACACAGCATTTGCAGCTGTGCTGATCTTTACCGCCTGCAACAACGGAGAGAAAAAAGAAGAGACAACCACAACAGAAGCAACAGCACCAGCCGCTCCTTCTATGCCGCCAGCCAGTAAATTAGGTGAAGCCAATACCCAAAAGCTGTTAGCCATGGTAAATGATTACTATGCGTTAAAGGATGCAATGGTAGCCACCAATGCAGCTATGGCCGATTCTGCAGCGCAGAAGTTACAGGCATCAGCAACAGAACTGATGGGCGCTGTAAAAAATGATACAGCAGTGTATGCATCCATGCAACCTTATTTTGATACGATTGTTAATAGCAGTAAGCAAATACAGGCAGTAAAGGACGAAACCTGCGAAGTGAAGCGTGTACATTTTGAAAAAGTATCGAACGGAGTGTATGGGATTGCGAAGGCTGCTGACCTGAAAAATGCCAATATATACAGGGAATATTGCCCAATGGCATTTAACGACAAAGGCGCTTACTGGCTTAGCAACGATCCTGAAATAAAAAATCCTTATTTCGGCAAAAAGATGCTGGAATGCGGAGAAGTGACCGATTCATTAAAATAAACATTTAACCAAAACTCTATGCGCACAACGCGACATTTATACTTTATAGTCTCTGTAATGGCTTTGCTGATGGTATTGCCGGCACAGCTTTTTGCGCAAAAGAAAGTAACCCTGAGCGGTTATGTGCGTGATGGAGGCAGTGGTGAAGCAATTATCGGAGCCACCGTATTTATTAAAGAACTGGCGCTGGGTACGCAAACTAATACCTATGGTTTCTATTCCTTATCTGCCCCGGCCGGTAATTATACTGTTATATTCTCCTATGTAGGTTTTGGCACCCGTACAGAAACCATTAATATGGTTGATAACGTAAGTTTTAACGCCGATATGCAAAACACCACTACCATGAAGGAAGTGGAAGTGACCAGCATCAGGCAGGATGAGCATGTAAAGAGTACAGAAATGGGTACCATCTCGCTGTCCGCAGAGAAAGTAAAAACATTGCCTGTTATATTCGGGGAAACAGATATATTAAAAGCATTACAACTGATGCCCGGCGTGCAATCTGCGGGGGAAGGCAATTCGGGCTTTTATGTGCGTGGCGGTGGCCCCGACCAGAACCTGATATTGCTGGATGACGCTGTAGTATATAATACAGGGCACCTGTTTGGTTTCTTCTCTGTTTTCAACACAGACGCCATTAAAAATGTAACCCTTATAAAAGGCGGTATGCCTGCTAACTATGGTGGTCGCTTATCTTCTGTAGTAGATGTATCTATGAAAGAGGGTAATATGAAAGAATACCATGCCGAAGGTGGTATTGGGCTGATCGCATCAAGGTTATTACTGGAAGGCCCTATTAAAAAAGATAAAGGTTCCTTTGTCATCTCTGGCAGGCGCACTTACATAGACGCCTTGATCAAGCCGTTTGCATCAGGTTCCTTTGCAGGATCAGGATATTACTTCTATGATGCAAACATTAAAGCGAATTATAAAATATCAGAAAAAGACCGCTTGTATGCCAGTGGCTATTTCGGGCGCGACAAATTCACATTTAAAAATTCGAGCGGCAGCTTTAACGCTACCATACCATGGGGTAACAGCACCGCCACCCTGCGCTGGAACCACCTGTTCTCTAATAAGCTATTCCTGAATACAACCGCTGTATATAATGATTATAACTTTTCATTTGGCGCAGGGCAAAATGGTTTTAACATCAAATTATCCTCGGGTGTGAAAGACTATAACGGCAAAGTAGATCTTGATTATTACACCGCATTCAACCATAAAATAAAGACCGGCTTTGCTTATACCTATCACACCTTTATACCTAACCAATTATCGGGGCAGACAGAATCAACGGAACTAAAACCGAATAATGCTTTGATAAAATATGCCCATGAAGGAGCTGTATATGTGATGGATGACTTTGAGCCCACCAAATGGCTGCGTATCAATGCTGGTTTGCGTTACTCGATGTTTGGCCAGGTTGGCGCATACACCCGCTACCAAACTGATTTTAATAACAAAAGAATAGATAGTACCGTATATGGTAAGGGCCAGCTTGTAAAAAGCTACGGTGGCCTGGAACCACGTTTCAACGCACGTTTTGAGCTGAACAGCAGCTCCTCCATTAAAGCCAGTGTAACTAAAGCTTATCAGTACATACACCTGGTATCTAACAATGGCAGCACACTACCGACTGATCTTTGGGTGCCAAGCACCTATTATGTGCAACCGCAGCAATCATGGCAATATTCTGTAGGCTACTTCAAAAACCTGCTGGAAAACAAAATAGAAACATCGGTAGAGCTTTACTATAAAGACATGAAAAACCAGATAGAGTACCGCCAGGGTTATATACCATCTACCCTGCAGGACCCTGAGCTGGATTTTGTGTTTGGTAAAGGCTGGGCTTATGGCGCTGAGTTTTTTGTAAACAAAACAAAAGGTAAGTTCACCGGCTGGATAGGCTATACCCTATCGTGGACGTACAGGCAGTTTAAAGACCTGAATAATGGAGACCCCTTCCCTGCGAAGTATGACCGCAGGCATGATATATCTGTTGTGGGTACCTACGAGCTATCCAAAAAATGGACACTGTCCACTGTATTCGTTTACGGATCGGGCAATGCCATTACCCTGCCAACAGCTTATTACATCATTGATAATAACATAGTACCGCAGTACAGCAATCTGAATGCTTATCGTTTGTTTGCATATCACAGGCTGGACTTATCCGCTATATATAATCCGAAACCAAAGAAGCAGCACAGATGGAAGAGCAGCTGGGCGTTTTCCATATACAACGTGTATAACAGGCAAAACCCTTACTTCCTGTATGTAGACACAAAAGGCAGTGTGAGCCAGGGTGTGCAGGCCAAAGTAATGCAGGTGTCGATATTCCCGGTATTGCCTAGTATCACTTATAATTTCAAGTTCTAAACCTGCAGATAAAAATATCTTAACAAGGGCATTTACCATTTTACCGGTAAATGCCCTTTTTTTATCTAACCGGTTAGTTAGCAACGATTTGGGTATTTAACAACCAAGGGAAATAACTTGCAATACGAAACGTAGTATAAAAATATGTATGATGGAAACAAAAAACATTAAAAAGTAAAGGATGTGAAAAGCAAAAACCTTCGCTGATAATGATTCTGTTTCAATCATGATTTTTGCTGTATAAAAAAATTATTATATTTACAGCATTGAAATATACCACTTAGGACGGTGGTGTATATGAATTCGTTCTCTCTTATCCTCTATATGTAACAGAAGTCCCGTTTATACGGGACTTGTTGTTTTATTGGCTAACTTTAACAGCCCAACTATGCAAGCCGATAAAAAAGAAAAAGAATTGCTTACCTCCGCAATAGAAGAATGGTTGCAAGAAGGCAAGCTATCCCCGGAGCAGGCAGAAGAGTTGAAAGATACGATCACCGTAAAAGATGAGCCTGCACAACAAATAGCCCGTTACTTTTTTTTCATCGCACTATCGTGTGTGATATTGGCATTTGGAGCCATTTTTATTGATGATAAAATGCTGGAGAAATTCAAAGTTTATTTCTCTTTGAGCAATATCGCGATCGCGGTTTTATTTACCATATTATCGGCAGCAGCTTTCCTGTTCATTAAAAGGAAGAAAGCCGGTTATAGCAATACCCTATTTGAAGCATATAGCGTTATTACCTCTCTATTAGCGCTTACAGCACTTATCTATTATTGCAAAGACATTGGCAGCGGGCCAAAGTATTCCGGCTTCCTGGCAATAGCTACCGTTTTATTATTTGCATTATCTGCATGGCTGCGTAGTAAAGCATTGTGGATAGAGGGCATACTGGCATTGATGGGATGGTATGGCGCCTTTTCTGCATGGCAAAGCAGCAATGATCTATTCCTGGGGATGAACTATCCCATGCGGTTTGCTGCATTCGGCATCGTGGTGTTAGCTTTTGCGTATATGCAGACCCAGGTGAAACAATTACAAGACACCCAAAGATTTACCTACATTGCCGGGCTAATCATATTGCTTACCGGATTGTGGGGCGTGTCTATTTTCGGGAATTACAATAGCCTGGAAGAATGGTCTAAAGTAAGACAGGTGCTAGTGATATGGTATGCCCTCATTTTTGCAATTGCCGGTGCGCTTATATTTTTATATGGCATTAAAAAGCGCGATGAAGCAGTACGTGATATAGGATTATTTGCTTTACTCATCAATCTGTACACCCGCTATTTTGAATATTTCTGGGATAATACCAATAAAGGATTGTTCTTCCTGATACTGGGAGTATCGTTTTGGTATATTGGCAACAGGGTGCAAAAAAGCAAACGTGTGAATAAGCATTTAAGTGCTTAGGCATCGATATATTCATCCATCCAAACTTCGGTGGTAACCAGTTGCCAGATCTTGGAAAAATAAACACCCTGATCTCTTCTGCGCCACCATTTTTCGATAGTTTTTTTGTCAAAAACATCACGCTGCTCCAATGCATCGAGATGCTGACGCGCATAGTCCTGTATAGCAGTTGACGTTTTCATCCAATGATCTAAAGGAAGATTGAATCCTTTTTTGGGCATCGACATATTCTCGGCCGTAATATATCGCTCTGCTACTTTGCGCATCAATGGCTTAGTAGTAGCACCATCATAGCGGATGGAAAGCGGAAGAGTCGCCACCCAGTCTATTAGTTCATGATCGAGGTAAGGATAGCGTACCTCGAGGCTGTAACGCATAGAGCTCAGATCGTCCCTGTAAACATGGTGCGAGCCGATATAATATTTAAGATCGTAATAGGAGAGTTCTTCAGGTATTGTGCGTGCATCTACATTATCCCTTAGAAACAAATTGACAGGAAGAAATGACTTATCCGTTAATTGCCTGATCTCGAAAGGGCGAATGCCCATGCGGCTATTGATGAAATATTTGAAACTATTGTCTATAGACAGATAGCTGCGCACTTTTCGTGCAAAATCATTTATGGGGGGAATAAATCCTTTGAGGAAAGCCAATTTCCGACGATCCTGCCAATTACGATAGTCAAGATAATGTGCATAGCCACCAAACACCTCATCTGCTCCTAATCCATTCATCACCACCTTATACCCTTCGCGATGCAAATACGCAGAGGATGCAATAGCTGGTTCGAGGTTTACATAAGGCTCCTCAAAATGGCGCAGATCGGCATCTAAAGTATCGATGACATCACCCGGTTTTATTTCATGCACATGCTGTTTAATATCTAACATTTTAGCCATAGCTATGGCCTGCGGCAATTCATCCGCACCAAGACCCGAACCATCGAAACCAAGAGAATAGCAATCGAAGCCTTTATATTGTTGGGTGCAAATAGCAGTTAGCGTTGTAGAATCAATGCCGCCACTCATTAAGGAAGTAACAGGAACATCTGAGCGTAGCTGCCTTGCAACAATATTTTGCAATCGATAGTCGAGTTCTGCAACCGCATCTTCAGCAGTAATAGTTATAGAAGGCTTATTGATCGGAATATGCCAATAGTACTCTTTTATAACCTTCTTGTTATATACATTTATTACCATAAAGCTGGCCGGCTCCAGCGAATGAATATTCTCGAAACAAGTAAAGGGTGATGGCGTTGTCTGCAGTTGATAATTAGCAAAGAGCCCCTGCCAGTTGACCTGCGATCTGATAAGCCCAGACTGTAACACAGCCTTGATCTCAGAAGCCCAGACAATGCCTTGTTCTGAAAGGCTATAAAATAATGGCTTAATACCAAGGCGGTCCCTGGCAAAGAATACTTCTCCGGCAACTTTATCGAAAATAGCAAAGGCAAACATTCCGTTCAACCTATCCAGCACTCCCCTGCCCCATTGGCGGTAGCCCAAAAGTATGACTTCCGTATCTGTATTACTTTGAAATACCTGCCCCAGCGATTGAAGCTGTTGCCTTAATTCTTTGTAATTATATATTTCACCATTAAAAATGAGCGCTAGTTCCCGATCACTTGTCACCATTGGCTGATGGCCATGTGTAGAAAGATCTATAATTGAAAGCCTGCGAAAACCAAGCCAAACATTGCTGAAGGACCCGCCCGCAACAGAGAACATGCTATTTTTCAATGAAGCTACCGTATCATCACCGGCAAAAGACTTGATATTACCTTCGTCTCCAATACTGATATACCCTTCATCATCGGGACCACGATGGCGTATAGCTGCAGTCATACGCTGAATAGCAACAGGAGCTATCTTTTCATCGAACCTGATAATACCGCAGATACCGCACATGGAGCGGAAATTTAGGCATAAAAGCGTAGCCAAAAAACTATTGCTTCAAAAAAGCTAATATTGCGTTCTGAAAAAGAAGAGATGGCAAGATATTTCCTGGAAGTAATGTATGACGGCACAGCGTTTCACGGCTCTCAGCTGCAGGGATCGCTACCTACAGTACAACTTGCAGTAAACAAAGGACTCTCTATACTCTTCCGCACGGAAATAGAAACATTTGGAGCCAGCAGAACAGATGAAGGCGTACATGCACTGTGCTCTTTCTATCACTTCGATACAGAATTGGAACCCTACCCCAACCTCTTATATAAACTAAATGCCATACTGCCTGATGCGCTGACCGCAAAGGCGTTGTATAAAGCTAATAATCCTGAACTGAACGCCAGGTTTGATGCTACCAGCAGGCAATACCGCTATCGCATCTACAACAAAAAAAATCCGTTTCTGCATAAACGAGCTTTATATTACCCATATAAAGTAAACCATGGACTACTGCATGAGATGGCAGCGGTACTGAAGGAGTATCATGATTTTGAAAGCTTTTCGAAACGAAATACCCAAACGCATACTTTCAAATGCAATATTATGCAGTCGCACTGGGAGGAGCATGGTGAAGAATTGCATTATGTAGTAGAAGCCAACCGTTTTTTGCGCGGTATGGTGCGTGGATTGGTGGCCACACAATTACATTTATCTGGCGCCCATAAAGATGGCAATGACCTTAGAGCAATCCTGGAAGCTAAAGATTGCACCAAAGCTTATTTTAATGTTACAGGAAATGGCCTGTACCTGGAAAAAATAAATTATCCGGAAGGAGCGCTTACAGAAATAACAGACAAACTACCCACCAAATAACCTTCATGATCGTGATGATCTGCTATTAATCCAATATTCTAAGGCTATTGCCGATAATATTGATACAATCATCCAGTTGCGCGCGGGTAATGAGCAGCGGCGGGGCAAAACGTATTTTGTCGCCATGAGTAGGCTTAGCCAGCAAGCCGAGCTTCATCATCTCTACACAAAGATCCCACGCGGCATTCTTATCTGCATGTTTAATAACGATGGCATTTAATAAGCCTTTGCCTCTTACCAGTTGGATATGGGGGCTGTTTAAAGCCCGGAGTTGTTGCCTTAGATATTCGCCCTGTTCCGCTGCATTTTGTGCCATATGCTCATCGGTAAGTACTTCGAGAGCAGTAATGGCCACCTTACATGCGAGTGGATTGCCGCCATAAGTAGAGCCATGCTCTCCCGGCTTGATAGTGAGCATGATCTCATCATCAGCCAATACCGCAGAAACTGGCAATGTGCCCCCAGACAAGGCCTTCCCTAAGATCAGTATATCGGGGCGTACGTTTTCGTGATCGCAGGCAAGCATTTTGCCTGTCCTTGCAAGGCCGGTTTGTATTTCATCAGCAATGAAAAGAGCATTTGCCTGCTTACACAATTCGTACGCTTTGGATAAATAACCATCATCCGGCACCATAACACCAGCCTCGCCCTGTATAGGTTCTACCAGGAAACCGGCTACATTTTTATCATTCAATGCACGTTCCAGAGCGGGAATATCGTTGTACAGTATGATTTCATAACCCGGCATAAAAGGCCCAAAATCCTTACGGGCCGAAGGATCGGTACTAAATGAAATTACATTTAACGTACGGCCGTGGAAATTGTTTTCGCAAACTAAGATCTTAGCTTTATTTTCTTCAACGCCTTTCACCTGGTACGCCCATTTACGCGCCAGCTTCAACGCTGTTTCTACCGCCTCTACGCCTGTATTCATAGGGAGCACCTTATCATAGCCAAAATAGCGCGTTATCAGTTCTGAATATTCACCCAGTAAGTCGCTATGAAATGCGCGGGAAGTAAGCGTTAGCTTCTGAGCCTGCTCTATCAATGCATTGATAATACGCGGATGGCAATGCCCCTGGTTAACTGCGGAATAACCGGAAAGAAAATCATAATAGCGCTTGCCATCAACATCCCACACATACACACCTTCTCCGCGAGTGAGCATTACAGGCAGTGGCTTGTAATTATGAGCACTGTAGAGATCTTCGCGATCGAGCAATTGTTGTGTAAGCGGGGAATTGTTAGTTGTTGCCAGCATATGGCAAATTTACACAATTACCACCGATTTGCTTAGCTCAGGCACATACGCAGGTTCGTAGGCATTGATCTTATCCAGTTCCAGTATGGTAGTGGTATTATCAGCCGACCGATGGAACATAGGCAGGAATTTAGCGCCAAATACCATTTCGGAGTAGATATAAGAAAAACGTTGCTGTACAATATTGGAGAAATGATCGTCAAATCCTTTAAGAAAAAATAATATTTCCACATCAGCATCCCTGATCTCTTCCATGGTCATACCATACAGGGGGCTTTCTTCGTTAAGCGGATGTACGATGGTCCAGGATAAAGCGAGCGAGTTCACTTTTTTGATCTCCAGCGGTAAAGGATAGAATCTCCTTACTTTATTGCCATTATCATCAGTGATATGCATTGCAATGTTTACCTGTGCTTCTACATCCGTCAGATGATTATTTTTGTATGTAACTACCCTGCACATCAATGCACTACCGTCTTTATACGGCGCATACAATAAATTATCACTAAATAATAAATAGGCCCTTGGGCGGGTAAAGCGGCCGTATAACAAGCCGGTAACCAAAGCGAAAGCAAGAATACCCACAAAAGACTCTGCCGAAGCAATCATATTTGTGATCAGCCCGGAAGGACTGATATGGCCATAACCAACAGTAGTTAATGTCTGTGAACTAAAGAAAAAAGCCTGCTCAAAATTGCTCAGTGTATCGTTGGCGGGTATGATGCCTTTAAGATTATTAACACCTGCTGCCAAATACAATACGGCGAATAAAACATTTACCACTGTATAAAAAGCCAGCACCGTAATAAGGAACTTGCCCCGGGACATCCTCAATAGGGAATGATACAGGCTAATACGCTCCCAAAAAGGCAACCCTGTCTTGGAAAGGTTAATGCTTCCATCCTTCCTGGTAAGCCGCCCCCCTTCTGTATTGTTACTGGTGCTGAAACCAGTATTACCTATCGCTTCAAACTTTCGTTTCCCTGACTGCGCCATATTTTGCTTTTGTAGCTCTTAATTCAAATATAAATGAGATACCGGAAATTAAGGCTGCCAATATCATACCACAAATTAAAACAATCTGTGGTGTATAATACGCTGCCAGCAAATAATGAATAACTATAAAGAGGAAGCAAAAAACAATCAGCTTTATTGCCCAGTTAACCATTGGCAATAATTTACCCCAGGAAACATTCAGTATCCTGGAAGTTTGGTACAAGTAATACCCTGCCTGCAGATAGGTACTTACTACGAAACTGAAAGCCACGCCGGGTAATCCCATCAATAAATATAATGGATACATCAGGATGCATGCAATAGCGAGGTCGATCACGGCACCGATATTGATAATGCGGCCTTTATGCCTGTTCTGAAGCACTACTGTGAAATTATATGCACGAAGTGGCAATACCATAATGGAGGCAAGGAATATAGGAACAGACTGATCGTACTGTTTAGAGAACACAATATGGAATAACTCGTACCGGAAGAATACAAGGAAGAAAAATAAAGGGAACACCACCGAGGAGAGTATCCTGCCGGATTTATTCATTACTACTATCGGTGCTTCTTCTGATTTGTCTGCCGACAATTGCATCAGAGCAGCACTGCCTACCGCACCCATCAACAAAGGCAAAAAAGGGACGTCGTTAGAACCATTGAAGTAGATAGCCGAAACAGATTCAGTAAACAGCCAACCGATAATAAATTTGTCTATCCATTTAAATACAACCTGTGATACATCATAAATGCCCATGTGCATCCATAAGGAACGGATATCTGCACCGGGCGGCATAGAATCGATATCAACAACCTGTTGTTTCATATCCTTTAGCAATACGAACAGAGACACTATTAACTTGAGTACGGAGACAATCAACAGGCTATAAAATAACTGTGCAAAATCAAGCGTACCATTTACGAACAAAACATGTACGTAAGCGAATAATACCGCGTACAACAGGTTGAGCACTATCAACACTCGTAAGCTCCTGAAGGCCATCAGCAACGCATCTATCACTATAGAACTTACGTAAACAGCTAAAAACATTGCCGAGAGCAGCGATCCCAGCACATCATTTTCCATAAAAGCAAATACTGCTGATGTTGCCAGCAGCCATGCCAGCAGCATCGCATAATGCTTTGACCGAAGCGTTTTTAACAATCCGGCAATCGTTGACGGAGTATACGTGATCAGGAAGCCCTGCAGCCCTAAACCTGCAAAAGTGCTTACAAGGAACAGCCTGGTCCAAAAGTTCACATAAGTTCCGTAAACCGAGGTATCAAGCCTATGAGAAAAATAAATAGCTACGCCCGCACTTGCCAGGGTTGGGAAAAACCTGGAAAGAAAGATGAGGGCTGAATTGCCCACAAAGGAATTATGATTTGCTTTGGGCAAAAGCTTCACACTCGGCTTTGTTTAGTTGCTTTATTATAACGGCAGGATTACCTGCAATAACACAATATCCCTGTTCAAAACTTTTAGTGACAATAGCACCTGCACCTACAATAGTAAAATCTCCTAACCTGACACCTGGCAGTACTGTAGCGCCCTTACCAAACCAGCAATGCTTACCTATAACTATTGGCGGATGACTGGTATAGACGTCGTTGTTCACAAAATCGTGATTAGAGGAGATCAACCCTACATGGGGGCCAAGATTGGTATAGTCGCCGATCTCTACCCCATTATTGGCATCTATATAAACACCCGGCGAATCTCCCGGATAGACATCTTTACCACACTTTATCCTTTCGGGACAATGTATGGTACTGGTATGATGTATTGCCCAGGATACGCCTGAATTTTGCCTCAATATTTTTCTAAACAGAAAATCAGTGAGGTAAAAGCCCATGCTCATTTCGGGCCTTAGCCCAAGCAATTTTCTGTAACCACCGGATGCGCTTTTACCCATGCATTATCAGGCTGTTTTCGGACTGTTTTGTCTGAACAATTGAACAAATGACCATCCAAACAGCGCGATCAGCAAGATGCAGCATATCAATGCAATCCTATCGCCTTTATAGAAGCTATCAGGATGGAATTTGAAATCTATAGTATGATTACCTGCCGGTATCTTGATTGCACGCAATACGTAGTCGGCCTTCATTATCGGTGTTTCCTTTCCATCTACATAAGCATGCCATCCATAAGGATAATAGATATCGGAGAAGACTGCCAGTCCGTTTTGACTATTAGAGGACGTAAAGCTGAGATCATTCAAACCGTATTTGGATAATTTGATCTTAGCTGTGCTGTCTTTACCAAACGTATAGCCCTGCATATCCTTTTCGAATGCATTACGCATTACAGCAGTTTGCAAAGGCTTGAACTCATCCGCAACTTTTGTTGTGTCTCCCAGCTTCGATGCATTCAGTGATAATATCTCGTCATCAGCAGATTTTGCCCATTTCACATCATTTACAAACCAGGCATTGCCGCAAGCATCAGGGTTAGCCGACACAACCGGATGATCTTGGCCTGCATTGTAGATAATATACTTTGTATTGAGCATGTTCAGCACCTGTGAATTAAAGGAGCCGCTCATGTGTACATCTATCAAGTCCTGGTATTGTTCCATTTTAGTAGGACTATAGCCACCAATGCACTTATGGAAGTATGATTGCGTAGCATCATTGTACACATTTTTAGATATATCGAGCACACGATAATATGGATCCTTGTCCTGCATGATCTGTGTATCGACATCGCGCGGCTGAATGGTTGCTACCTGATCTTTTTCAACATAATTCTCATCATTCAGGTATTTATGTGCTACAGAAAATATGTCTATCGCAATAAGGGCAGCAATACCACCTACTACAAGGTTAACATTTTTGATCTTATCCTTCAGGAATGCCCAAATTAGCCCGCCTGCCAAAAGAATATAAACCGCGCTTGTTAATGCACTCTTCATAGCAAGCGCCTGCCTGTCTTCCCGCAATGCTGCAATAAGCTGTTGCCTGTATTGCTCCGGGAACTGTTTATCACCAGCCCCGGTAAAATCAAAAAAGGCAGTGCCTGCAAATGCGATCACTACACAGATACCTGCCGTAATGCCTAATGCTATCTTTAATTTTTTCAGTGCATCCTCCTTAGACACCCTACCGGTTATCACCTCGTTAAGCCCCCATGCTGCCATCAATGGAAATAACAATTGCGCAATTGCGATCGCCATAGATGGTGTACGGAATTTATTGAGCATTGGCAGTGTATCAAACAAGAAATAATTGAGACCCGCAAAATGGCGGCCCCAGGACATCATTATCGAAAGGGCGCTGGCTGCAACGATCCACCACTTATACGGACTGCGCACCACCATAACCCCGAAAACAAAAAGGAAACAGATAATAGCCCCGAAATAGGTAGACGCACCCAGGAATGGCTGATCGCCCCAATATAATGGTGCATCCGTAGCCTGGCCGCCTGTAACTTCAGAAAATTTTGGAGCATCCTCTGCAGATACGTTACTACCACCACCATACAGATAAGGGATCATCAGGCAAAAAGTTTCGCCGATGCTGTTACTCCAGCGGAAGGCATATTCTTTATCAAGCCCGCCACCTTTCTTATCCGTATCATGATTAACGATCGTCAGTTCGCTTTGCCCACCGCGCATGGTAACCTTGTTATACTCTGACACCGACATAATCGACTGCAGACATAAACCGGCACACAATATTGCAATGCCACCTGCCACCGCTGATGAAACGAAGAACTCTTTTACTCTGCCCGAGCGAGCAGCTATAACCAACATCGTGATCACCAGGAAAACAATTGCTATCAACGCATAGTACATGATCTGGTAATGCGCCGTAGATATCATCAAAGCCAATGTGATGCCCATTATCGGGATGCCCTTCCACCATTCGCTACGATACAAATACACTAACCCTGCTATCACCCCCGGGAAATAACAAATAGCGAAAACCTTTGTATTATGCCCAGCAACAATAGAATCTATATTAAATGATGTGAAAGCATAAGCAATGGCACCGGCTATAGCCAACCACTGGTTGATCTTAAACGCGCGCATCATCATATAGAAGCAAACCATACCTATAAAAAAGAACGCAGCAGGCAAGCCGAAGATCCCTAATATGGCAGTATGTATACTGGCGATGTAATTATTACTTTCCGGAACATAGAAAGTAAAAGTAGGCATACCACCAAACTGGCTGTTGCTCCAAAAAACATTATCACCGGTCTTTTCGTGATAGTCGATACCTTCCTTGGCCATCCCCTGCCATTGAACGGTATCGCCCTGGTATAAGGCCTTACCTTGCAGTTCTGGGTAACTGTAAAAAATGGCTATAGCAGCAAGGCCGAGTATGATCAATAACTGCGGCATGAACTTTTTGCGATCGAATTGCATTCAGTGCTTTGTTTATCAAACAAAAATAGGGCTTCTATTCACTTATGGAAATGGTTATTGTTAAAAAATCACATAAAGAAATATATTATTAACTGAGACATAACAGGTTTGGGGCATGTGTTCAAAAATCTACTATTTAGGGGTACATTTGCGCCTGCCATTTTTCAACATGGCATTTCGTAAGACATGTTATCAAAAGATCAAATGCTTAAGGCCTACCGCCTGATGATGACGGCAAAGGCTATGGCAGACACTTATGATGCCAACAGGCAAATATGTAAATACGTTCACAGTACATCGCGCGGGCATGAGGCCATACAACTGGCAACAGGTTTTCTTTTAAAACCATGTGACTTCGTGAGCCCATATTACCGGGATGAAAGCCTGATGCTGGGGATGGGTTACCGCCCATATGAGCTCATGCTGCAATTGCTGGCAAAAGGTGATGATCCCTTTACAGGCGGCAGGGAATATTATAACCATCCAAATATCAGGCGCGATCATTTTCCGAAGATCATACATCAGAGCAGCGCAACAGGTATGCAGGTAATACCCACAACAGGTGTAGCGCAGGGCATACAATATATAGAAGAGCAAAAACTGATAGATTACCCGGTACCACCGGTGGTTGTATGTTCGCTTGGCGATGGCAGTGTAACCGAAGGCGAAGTGAGTGAAGCCTTTTCATTTGCGTGCCTGCATCAGCTGCCGATCATATATTTAATACAGGATAATGACTGGGGTATATCTGTAAGCAGTGATGAGGCACGCACCATGGATGCTTATGAATATGCTGCAGGTTTTAAAGGCATGGAAAGAGTGCGTGTAAATGGAAGCGATTTTGTGGATGCCTACAAAACAATGGAATACACCATAGATTGG
Organism: Bacteroidota bacterium; assembly: GCA_018267955.1. GTDB lineage: Bacteria > Bacteroidota > Bacteroidia > Chitinophagales > Chitinophagaceae > Polluticoccus. Next base: position 9,714 of record JAFDXL010000009.1, on the reverse strand, counting down.
GTACGTAAAGAAAGACGCCCCATACTGGTGCATGCAAAAGTACCATTGCTGGGGCACCATACCTCCGGCGTGCGTAAAGAATGGTATCGCACAGAAGAAGATCTCTTTAAACACTCGCTGGATGATCCGGGCCCGAAGCTGCGGAAAGCGCTATTGCAACAAAAAGGCATTACAGAAGAATATCTTGACCAGATAGCAGCAGAAGAGCTGGCCTATGTACAAAAAGAATTTGAAGCAGCAGTTGCCGCACCGGAACCGGATCCTGCAACTGTTGAAGACCATGTATTCGCGCCTACTAAAATAACCGAGGAAAAAGGAAACCGGACACCTGCCGGCAGAGACAAAGTAGTAATGGTAGATGCAGCGCTGCACGCGGTAGAAGAAATATTGCAGGCACATCCAGAAGCTTTGTTCTACGGACAGGATGTAGGCCGCAGGCTGGGAGGTGTATTTCGTGAAGCTGCCACACTGGCTGATAAATTTGGAGATACCAGGGTATTTAATACCGCTATACAGGAAGCATATATCATAGGTTCTACCGTGGGTATGAGCGCCCTGGGACTGAAACCAATAGTAGAGGTACAGTTTGCCGATTATATATATCCGGGCATCAACCAACTGGTAACGGAGATAAGTAAATCTTGCTACCTGAGCTGTGGTAAATACCCTGTTAGTAATATCATCAGGGTACCTATCGGTGCCTATGGCGGTGGTGGCCCTTACCATAGTGGCAGTGTAGAAAGTACGCTGGCAACTATTAAAGGAATTAAAATTGCCTACCCAAGTAATGCAGCGGATATTAAGGGCTTAATGAAAGCAGCTTTTTACGACCCTAACCCGGTAGTGATGCTTGAGCATAAAGGACTGTACTGGAGCAAAGTACCGGGTACCGAAGATGCCAAGACCGTAGAACCCGACAAAGACTATATATTACCTCTTGGTAAAGGCACCGTAGCGCTGGAAGCCTCGCAGGAGGCAGTAGATAATGGCGAAAGCATTTGTATTATTACTTATGGCATGGGAGTGCACTGGGCTAAGAACGCCGCAAAACAGTATCCTGGCCAGGTGGAAGTAATAGATATCCGCACTATCTATCCGCTCGACGAAGAACTGATCTATACAACGGTTAAAAAACACGGCAAGTGTATTGTGCTGACCGAAGAACAGTTGCGCAACTCGTTCTGTGAAGCATTAGCCGGCCGAATAGCGCAGAATTGCTTCCAAAGCCTGGACGCACCAGTGCAAACGATTGGCGCGCTGGACCTGCCGGCTGTACCTATGAATATGATACTGGAGGCAGCCATGTTGCCTAGTGCAGATAAAGTGGCCGCGAGGATAGGTGAATTGCTGAGATACTAAAAACTAAGATTCAGATATAATAATAAATGCCACCGATTGGTGGCATTTATTATTATAGTATATTATCATCTAGTTTTTGCCGGCCAGTATAGCATCTACATCTTCCTGGGCGAGTGGGTGGTAATTTTGTTTGTATTTGGCGTAGATAGCTTTCGCCATATCCTGCTTGCTATTTTTCATCATGCCCTCATATAGTGGCTCCAGGAATTTGCGACGGCCTACCCTGCTCAGGAATTTATCCATAGCGGGGAACGCAGGTTTATAATCTGCCGGAATGGCCATTGTGTACCATAGATCAGCTATTTCACTATTACCGCTATTGGTAAAGTGGAATGCTTTATCCAGAGCTTGCATTTGTGCCTGGCTCAACGGGGATGGCATTTTGCGAAGGAAATGCAGCCATTCATTCGTGCTCCATTCTTTTGTTTGTAAGGTTTCAGGAGATGTACCATTCAAAAATGCAGTTCGCGCCTCATCCACTTTCTTGAAGCGCTCGGGTTGTACACGTGGACAATTTGCCGGGATACCGGGCCCATACACCCATGCATTGATATCCAGCTTACGGGCAATACCGCTATCACCTTTTATCAAGTGCTCATTGAGATAAGCGAGAAACTGTTCTGTAGTAATTGTCTTGAAAGCATGTTCATCAAAATACTGCTTCAGGAAGCTATCCATGCGCGGCCTGCCGACCGTATTTTCTATAAGTTTCAGGAATGCTGCACCTTTTTCATACGGTATATCAGTAAGCCCATCGTCCGGATCGCGACCTTTGAGATCTAGTTTCAGCCAGGTGTCTTTACTATCCTTGCCAAGATCCTCAACCGCTTTTTCGAAATCCTGGTAGCCCAGTTCCCAAAGCATATCTGCATAACTTTTATCCGTCATAGCCTCGGTGATGCGGCGTTCGAAATAAACGGTAAAACCTTCGTTCAGCCAGAAATCGTTCCATGTAGCATTGGTTACCAGGTTGCCACTCCAATTATGAGCCAGTTCATGCGCTATCAGGTTCATCAGCGAACGATCGCCTGCAATAATAGTGGGCGTACAAAAAGTAAGCTTAGGATTTTCCATGCCACCAATTGGGAAGCCCGGCGGCAATACAATAGCATCATACCTACCCCATCTGTACGGACCATATAACTGTTCTGCAGTAGTAACCATTTTACCTACATCTTCAAACTCGTAACGCGCTTTGTCTATCATAGAAGACTCTGCATATACGCCCGTACGCGCATCTATAGGACGGAATTTAATATCCCCTACTGCCAATGCCATCAGGTACGCAGGTATCGGTATATCCATTTTAAAATGATAGATACCACTGTCATTGGCCTGTTGCGGATTATCGGCACTCATCAGGGCTAATAACCCTTTAGGCACTTTTACACGGGCATCATAAGTGTAACGAATGCCCGGGCCATCGGCACATGGTATCCAGGAACGGGCATAGATAGATTCTGATTGAGTGTACAAAAACGGAAACTTTTTACCGTTTGTTTGCGCAGGATCAAGCCATTGCAGCGCCCGCGCATTTTTACCGGTCTTGTAATATATAGACACCGTGCCGGTAGCCGGTTCGATGGGGATATCCAATTCCTCACCCAGATGAAGTACGGTGCCCTTCATTAAAAAAGAACTATTACGGCCATCTACATATACACTATCAATAGTAAGATCATAAGTGTCCAGCTTTAGTGTGCTTACCTTTTTGTGATTATTGATAGCCCATGTTGCGCAACCTGCAATTTGTTTTCTGTCGAAATCGACAGCAATATCCAGGTTCAAATGCTTCAGGGTAACCTCATCTGCATTGCTTTGTGTATGCTCATCTTTTGCTGTCGCAACCGTGTCTGACGCAGGAGCATTGTCAGCAGCTGTTTTAGCATGTTCATTGCAAGCTGAGAGAGACAATGCCCCCAGGGCCATTACCATAATTTTCTTCATTATTATATAGTAGTAATCGTTTTTAAAAGTCTAATAAGCGTCTTCTGCCGCCTTAATACCCTTCCAATCTGTGTTGTTATAGCCATCCCATACCAGCCATGTAAATATTAACGTCAGTACCAGGAACAATATTTCGAGCCACCAGAACATAGATGCTATCCAATGGCCAAACCCGAGTATACCCATAAGTATAAATACAAAAAACATCCTCACTATCACCTTCCCGCCGCTATTTTTTATTTGCTCCGGCATGGAAAAAGGCAAGCTGCGATGCCCCACCCTCATTACACAAACCACATAGAGCGTAACATTCGCCATCGCCAGCAATACATCTATTATGGTGTGCAAGCCCCATACATACATAACAAAAACACCTATAACTGCAATAAAAGGAAAGAAATATTTAAGCCATATAGCCTTGAAAGAACCGGCCAGGATATTACCGGGTACCGTTACCGGTGAGGAATAATAAGGCCAGGCAGCCTTGTACTGCTCACTCATTGTTATATAATTGATCGCATTCATTATAACCGTACCTGTCATATACAGCAAAAGAAGGTATGTTTTGGTTTGCGGTAAGTGTTCCCATGTTTCTGCAAACGAGGTTTCCTTGTTCATAGTAAGCAGGTAAACAAAATAAATAGGCACAAATGCGAACATAGGATATACCCGCATACGAAAAGTGCGGCTGCGGTTGCTTTGCAGCCAGGTGATCATAAAACCGGCTCGTGCTTCATCGCTCCGATTGAGCAGGTTGGCCAACCTAATGTAGAATTTACCTCCACCGGCCGTCTTCACTTTCTTCGTGTTGGCCTTAGGTACATCTATACTATCAATACCACTTAAACGAGCTATAAACTGTGGCGCAAGGAAACGTACGGTGAACCACAATAACAAAAATGGAAGTACCAGTGCAAGAAAACTGAGCCATTGCGTATGCGGCATTAATTCGGCTTTGCCATCTACCCATGACCAGCAAGTAGCTATCCAATACGAAGGAAAGTATTTGAACCAGGGAACAGTATTAATAGTCATACCCATAACGGCACTGCTTTGTATGGCACGCGGCAGGAAGTAAGAACCAAATATGAGTATGGAAAATGCGACCTGGAAATAACTTATTGTTTCCTTAAACCGCTGGGGAGAAGAAAGGCGTAATAACAATAAGTAACATCCCATCACAAAAAAGAGGCAAAAGAAAGACATGAGCAGCAAGGGGACAGGAAACCATAAAACAGCCTTCCAGCCATGGGTAAAACCAACAGCTATCCAGGATGCAAGCGACATAGGAAGCACAATCCTGAAAAAGTAAATACCAATATGCAATAAACGCGATAAGAAAATAGTACGGTCGTTAACAGGCTTGGGAAAGATGATCAGCTTATCGCGCGTATCTACCAATACATTTGAGAAATCAATTATCAATCCAAAAGTCAGGAACACCATCATCATGGTAAGAAACATAGTGGATGCAAGCACTACGTTATCAAATATGATGAATGGCAGCATATACACCAGGCCAATAGCCAGCGTAAATATGAAGCTAATGGTAGATGTATATTTCGATGGTTTCTGACTACGCTGCTGCCTGCCGAAAGAGAGCGGTTTACGATCATCCATCTTCAGTTTAACGGTAAGTATTGCATTTAACTGGTCTACATCTGCACCCAACGCACGCCACAGCCCTTTGGGTAACATCACCAAAAATCTAAGTATTTTATTCATAGCAGGATGAGATTATTGGTTGTTATTATTCATCGCTGCTGCGATATTATCGGCACGTAATCCAAGGTCTTCGCCGGATGTAAGTTTAGAAAATATTTGCTCCAGCGATTGCCCTGAATCTCCTCTCAATTGTTCTATTGTGCCATTGGCTACGATGGCCCCTTTATCTATCAACACTATCAGGTCAGATACCTTCTCCACCACGTCCATCATGTGCGAACAGTAAAATATAGTCTTGCCTTCTTGTTTCAATCTTTGCAAAAGCTGTTTAACAAGTATCACCGCATTTGCATCGAGGCCTGACAATGGCTCATCCAATATTACTATTGAGGGATTATGCAGCAAGCCGGAAGCAAGCAATACTTTTTGGCGCATCCCTTTTGAAAAGCTATCCATACGCTGATCTATGTTTTCCAGTAACTGGAATGAATCCAGCATCCTTGTAGTGCGCTCCTCTATCAGCTCGGGCGACATATGATATAAGGTACCTATAAAACGCAGGTACTCACGAGGGGTAAGCAGGTCGTATATTTCTGCCAGTTCTGGAACATACCCTATTTTACTTTTAATCTCGAGCAGGTGATCGCGCAGGTTCATACCCGCTACTACTACCTCCCCGGTATAGTCCTGGATAATACCCGTAAGTATTTTTACCGTTGTAGATTTACCCGCGCCGTTGGGCCCGATGTAGCCTATGATCTGCCCGGGATAGGCTGTTAGGTTGATATTATTCAGTACCTGTTTTTCTCCGTAAGATTTAAAGAGATTGGTGATCGTAATAATCGGTTGCATTGTGTAAAAATAATAATCCTGCCTGTTTAAGGCAGGACGATAAAAAAGAAAGATTAATTAAATGGCAATCAATGTTTTAGCAATTTAAATGCGTGGGACCATTGATTTTGCAGGAACCCCGGGATGCACCATAATATGCATAGAGGCTCAATAGCGCGACCAGCAGTGGCTTTTCCCATGTCTTCAACTTCCCAGCCAAAACTGTCTAATACAGCGGAAACTTCTTTTTTAGCCTCCTGGTTATTACCACAAATGAACATGGTAGGCTTGCCATCTTTGAACTGAGGATCTACCATCAGTGCGTTGCCGACACTATTGAATGCCTTCACAAAATGAATTTCGGGAAAGCGCTCCTGCAAAATCTCTATAAGCGACTCTTCGAGTGTTGTAAAAAACCTGAGCACGCCATCCTGTGGAGGGGTTTCTGCAATAGGGTTTGTAGTATCTATAACCGTTTTACCCTTGAAATTTTGCGGCCCTGCCAATTCAATTGCTTCAGCAGCTCCCCTTCCCGAAACTGCAAGCACAATCAAATCGCCGAATCTTGCTGCTTCTTCGAAGCTACCTGTGTGTGCATGATCGCCGGCCTGTTCCTGCCAATCGGCTAACTTCTGCACATCGCGGCTGCTCAACATAACCTTATATCCTTTCTCAATAAAACCAATGCCTAAAGCACGGGCTACGGCCCCGGAACCTATTATTCCTATTTTTTGCATAACGATCGATTTTATGGAAAACTAAGTATTAAACGAATTACTTGAGCAAAACAGTGCTTGATTTTGGTAATCTCGTATTAAAAAAAGTGATTTAAATCATATTTATTTAACATGTATAATACCAACCTTTCCGGCTAAAATCCTGTCTATTGACTATTACACAATATGTATTTTTTAATATACCTAAGTTCTTGGTATTAAAATATTTTTGGAATAAATTTATAGTCTAATTATTTATAATAAATATCGTTTATGCGCTCAAAATTACTATCGTATCGTTTTATAGTTACCGCGCTGTTTCTTGTGTTTAGTATTTTATCTAATCACGAGGCCAAAGCATGCCATGCGGCGGCTGCCGATATGTGGGTCACATATGTAGGCCCGGGCATTGACGGCTGTACAGGTACTACATCTTATGACTATGAGATTACGGTAAATGTGTACATGGGCTGCCAGACGTGCGGTCTGGACATTGGCACCACAGACAACGTGTATATTTTTTCACCTACCTTAGGTACAAGTTCTCAACAAACTATTCAGGTAACGGATGTAAACGGCCCGGGAGCTGAACCAGATACAATATCCAGCTTATGCCCATTCGCGTTAGACTCCAATAGTTGCAGGCATATAAATGATCCAAATCTTGCGTTTTATGCAAATAACTATCCTGCTTACCGACGAAGAACGTTAAAAGGTACAGTAACACTACCTACCCCACAGTATGACTGGACTTTTGCGTATACGATCACAGGTGCTGGACGTAGTGTTTATACAAATCTTCCCGGAGGATTTTGCGGAGGTAGCCTCTGGATAGAAGTTATGTTAAACAATGTAACAAGATATAATAACAGCTCTCCACGTTTTACCAGTGCCCCATTACCATATATCTGTCAAAACCAGCCTACTACTTACCTGAATAATCCATTTGATCCGGATGGTGATTCTATGCAAGTTTATCAACAGGCTCCGTATAACAATATATCAGGTACTGCTCCTTACGGTACAAGTCAATGTACCTTCCCAGGCAATCCGCCTACACTGCCAGCAACTCAGCCAGCGACACTTTCGGACCCAATGTATTCCTCCACATCTAATCCTTATACACTGAACCCTAATACCGGTGCAGCTACATTCACTCCTGTAGGTAATATAGGAGCTTATATACTTGCATTCAGGGCAGAGGACTATGAACGTGGGTCGGGCGTATTGTTAAGTAAAACATTCCGCGATGTGCAGGTTGCCGTACTTGGATGTAACTCACCGGCACCTAATATAGATTCATTGAAGCCATCGCTGAGTGTTGTAGACGGCGCTGTTGTACCTGTGCTTGATGACCAGGGCCTCAGATCCGGTAATGCGATTGTTACCTGCCCCGGTAATAATATGACGTTCTCGCTGACATCGAAAGGCACTAAAGGCCATAACCTGTACATGTATGCTAATAATGACGTACTTACAGGCTCTACTTTCACAGTAAGTAACGCGGGGTCTGACAGCATCGTTGGTACCTTCTCCTGGACACCAACTTTAGCTGATGTCGGAGAACGAAACCTGGTTATTACCTCGGCTGACTCTACGTGCAAAGCAGGCCAGCCAATCGTGCTGTACAGCTATACGTCTGTATATCTTAAAATCATTGCCGGCCTTGACGCAGGCAAAGATCTGCCAACCTGTAACCTGAATCCACCTCGCCGCAGACTGTTCGTGAAGGGCTACGGCAACCTTGACCTGAAGGTAAAATGGACAGATGTAGGCGGCGGCCCGGCAATTGGCATTGACAATGATACTATACCTACACCTACTGTTCAGGCACCGGGAGGCACTCAGTATGTTGTGTATTCCCCAGAGCTAACGGGACAATGTAAAGTACGGGATACTGTAGGTTTAATCAATGATACGAGTAATTCAATAGACATCTTTCCGCAAACAGATAAATTTGTGATGTGCCGCCCCGGTTATCTGCAACTGGATGTTGTAACCAAAGGCGGGGGCCCTGTAAACAATGCCAAGTGCGATACACTCCCTAAGTTTACATGCGATGTACCTGATTCCATCACTCTGTATGGTTCTACCGTATTTGGAACGGGTATTTCTTATGACACACTCGGCACCTCAGCCCCAATATTTAACGGTGATGTTCTCAGTTATCGTTTTCAATTCCTGATAAGAAAAGATGAGCTTAGAGAAGCCGGACTACGAGCCGGTAGTATTAAGAGCCTGTCTTTTGAGGTAACGAAAAATAAAACGACTCCTCTTTTCCAATACGGAGACTTTAAGATATTTATGGGTTGTGTCGATCCATCTACCGTAACAAAACTGGATAAAACGAAAGGATTTATCAGCGGCTTGGTTCAAGTGTATGCAACAAATAGCATTACGCTGGAAGACGGTATACATAATTTTGTGCTGGATCACTCTTACAATTGGGATACAACTAAAAACCTGGTGATTGGTATATGTTATGCCAATAATCCAGCTTTACTTACCCCTTGCGGCCCCGGTGGCAATGGATTTCCGGGCCTGCTAAAATATATGCCTACCACATATCCTGCTACAATATACCTACCGGCACCTGACCAAACAACACCGGATGTTTGTGGTGCGAATACTATAGGGAATATTAAGGAATTGCAAACCCGCCCTGTATTTGGTATGACCTTCTGCGACGCACCGGGTAATCCGTTTGATTTTACCTGGTACCCCGGTACCTTGCTGTCTGATTCTACCATTCGCCAGCCGCTTACTTATGTGCCGCGCACAACAACTTACCAGGTATCTGCCTACGGCAAAAACGGTTGTAAGATAGCAGATACGATGCAGGTGTACATTCCTGTACACAACTTCTCAGTATGGCCTGCAGATACGTCTATATGCTATGGCCAGACCGTACCGCTGGAAGTGCGCAACGGTAACGACTACCAGTGGTTTGAGTATGAAGAAGGACAGTACAAGCCATCCTTCAAATCACTGAGTTGCGATTATTGCGCCAACCCTGTAGCGAAACCACTGAAGAGCACCCACTATAAGATCATGGTAGGTGATGAAGTGTTCTGCTATGATACGATAGATGCGTATATAGAAGTACGCCCGCTGCCACAGGTGCATATCCTTACCCCTGATACGGTGGTGAAATATGGGCACAGCGTACAGTTGCTGGTAAACGGCGCTAAGATGT
>JAFDXL010000008.1 GCA_018267955.1 Bacteroidota bacterium | reverse complement strand
CGTACTGAAAATGGGAAGCCTACACTTGCACGAACTTCAACATCAGCCCGCAATTCTCCTTCGCTTCGTCTTCGGCGCAACCGCAAATGCTATTTTTCACGGATGAAAACGGAGCGGATAATATGAAGCAGGAAATTGAAAACAACTGTCGTCAGGTAAGATTAGATATTCTGTGTTCGTTGAAAGTGAAATGGAACGCATTAGGAATGACCATGATTATTGCATTGGTAGCAAGAAGGATGAATATTATGATTGTATTAGATTGGTTATTAATAATCTTTAAAAAGAATTGAAGAATAAAAAAGTTTCACTACCTTTGTTAGTGAATACTAACTAACTTGATTTGGTTAGCAAAAATATAATATGAAAAAATTTACCGACAGGCAAATAGAAATAATGGAAGCTGCAACAGCTCGGATTGATACTTATGGTATTCAAAATCTTACTATCAAAAACCTGGCAACCGATATTGGCCTATCCGAACCCGCATTATATCGCCACTTTAAGAGTAAGAATGACATCTTGCTTGGTCTGCTCAACTACTTTATAATGGAAATGAAAACCCGTATAGGTAATTTATCTCTACCGCTGGGTACTTCTGCGGGAGAGGAACTTAGGAGGATTTTCAATTCTCAGCTCCAGGCGTTTACAAATAAACCGGCTATCGTAAGCGTTATTTTCGCCGAAGGCATTTTTCATTTTGACGGAAGTTTAAGCAATAAGGTTTCCGAGATAATGGATTTGATGCATCAATATGTTTATGCCAACATTGAAAAAGGTCAGGAAACCGGACAATATAGCAAACTCATAAATGCTTCTACACTTTCCACTATCATACTTGGAGGGATGCGAATGACCGTCTTAAAATGGAAACTTTCCGGTCATAAATCCAACCTGATAAAAGAGGGAAAGGCGGTTTTAGGAGGAATTTTAAAAATGATTGAAAAAAATAGCTAAGAGATGAAAAAAATAATTGTGTTAGTAACAGGTGTTGTGTTTTTTTGGAGTTGCAACAATTCTTCAGATAAATCAACACATAAGGAAACAGAAAATCAAGCAATACATCATCAGAAAAGTTCAGAAGCAGTTGAGCTTAATAATGGTAAAAAATGGGTGGTAAACGATGAAATGAAACCTTTTGTATTGAAAGGCGAAGAATTGGCCAATACTTATATTCAAAATGGACAGTCGGATTATAAAACACTAGCTGAACAACTAAAAAAACAAAATAGTCAACTCATAAAAAGTTGTACAATGGATGGAAAAAGCCACAATGAGTTACATAAATGGCTGCATCCGCATTTGCAAGCAGTGGAAGATTTAGAAAAAGTAACCGATGCGGCAAGCGCTAATAAAATTGTTTTGAAACTTCAACATTCGTACGAACAATACCATCAGTATTTCAATTAGCAAAATTTTTATGATTATGCAAAGTCAACGCAAATTCACAGCTTTCCACAGACTGTTGCATTGGATAATGGCAGTTGCATTACCTATTCTGTTTATTACCGGCTTTTTGAGAATGTATTGGATGAATAAAAATCACATAACGGGGATTATAGAAGCTAAAACATCGGTAATACCCAAAGAGCAGATAACAGACATCGCTAAAAGCATTCGTGAACCAATGTGGCAATGGCACGAAATATTTGCTCACATAATGATATTTTCATTGCTTGCAAGAATAGCTTATATGTTATTAAAAGGTGTTCGCTTTCCGAATCCATTTAAAAGAAATCAGCCACTTAAAGAACGTTTGCAAGGCTTTACTTACGTATACTTTTACTTTTTCGTTTTTATTTCAGCAGTTACGGGTATTTGTATCAAAAAAGGATTTTTCCCGCAATGGAAAGAAGGCATTGAGATAATCCATAAATGGGGCATTTATTGGTTTCCATTTTTCATTCTTTTGCATTTTACAGGGATTGTAGCCGCTGAACTTTCGGATAAAAAAGGAATTACTTCAAAAATGATAGGCGGAGATTAAATAAACAAGTATGATGAACAAGAAAAAAATTTCTCTACTCATGTTAGTGAATACTCACAAACTTATTTTTATTCTGTTGGTTTTTATCCGGTGGAATACAGTTCAGGCACAAGAGATCTGGACATTGAAACAGTGTATTGATACGGCACAGGTATTTAATAAAACTCTGCAAATCGACAAAAATCATATCAGCATTAGCGAACAAAGGGAAAAAGAAGCAAAAGCCAATCTCATTCCGAAAGCTACTGTCAATGCTGATTACAAATATTTTATAGAATTGCCTACACAGCTAATGCCGATGAATGCGCTCAATCCGCAAGCCCCGGAAGGGCAATTCAAGGATTTGCAATTCGGTGTTCCGCACAACATCAATGCGAACGTTCAGTTGGCAATGCCTTTATACAATCCGCAGGTTTACGGAGCAATTGCGAACACAAAAATTGCCAACGAACTGACACAGCTTCAATATCAAAAATCGGAAGAACAGGTTTTGTTTGATATAACAACGCTGTATTACAACGCTCAAATTCTGAAACATCAGCTTGATTTTTTGGAAAATAATTTGGTGAACACCCATAAACTCTTAAAGAATATGGAATTGCTGAGAGAGCAGCTAATGGTGAAGGGAACAGATGTGAGCAAAGTAAAATTGCAGGCAGAGCAGTTGAGTACACAAAGAGAAAATGCCCACAACAAATACATCTCCATTTTGAATACACTGAAACTAAATATCGGCATTTCATCGCAGCGAGACATTACCATTGTTCCTGAAATCGAGCAACAAAAATTAACAGAAAATAATGCAGGGGATATCTTGGATTTGAAAATTATTAGCACCCAAAACAAACTTTTAAGCAGCGAACTGAAAACATTGAACCAATCACGGTCCCTGCCTTCTCTGAACTTCATTACGTCTTACGGTACAACAGGTTTTGGATATGATAAATCGCCGGATAATTTTCTAAAATTCTATCCTATCGGTTTTGCAGGTTTGCAATTAAGCTATCCACTATTTAATGGTACTGTAACCCAACGAAAAATCAATCAAAAAAAAATAGAGATACGTAACAACGAACTGCAAGCTCAATTAACTTCTGACAAAAGCGAAATGGAAATTGACAATAGCGTTCGTCAAAGAACGATTGCCCAAAACGCCATTACCAATACGAAAAATCAAATTGCGTTAGCCAAAACGATTTACGAACAAACCATTTTGCAGCAAAAGCAAGGTACGGCAACGCTGACCGATATTCTATTAGCTGATAATGCACTTCGGGAAGCACAACAAAGCTACTTGTCGGCAGTGATTGAATATCTAAAAGCTGATTTAGAGTTTAAAAAACTGACGGGAACAATTAAGAACTAAAAACAAAGAACAAAATGAAAAAAATAATCTGGGTAATAGCAGGAATTGCAATTATTGGTTTGGTCGTATTCAAATTGGTAACCAATAAGAAAACAACAGAAGGCAAGATATATCACTACGATAAAGACAAACAAATTTTAGTAGAAGTAGATACCATTCATTTTGAAAATTTAAGCGCAGAAGACGCTTATACAGGCACCTTTGAACCGAACAAAGAAACCAAAATCAGTGCTGATATACAGGGAAAAATCAATGCGGTTCTGGTAGATGTGGGAGATTATGTTTCAAAAGGACAAACGCTTATCCATTTGGATAATTCTTTGTTGAAATTACAATTACAATCCGTTGAAGTACAAATTGAAGGTTTACAAGATGATGTAAATCGTTATACCATTTTAATGCAAGCCGATGCAGTACAAGGTATTCAGTTGGAAAAAGCAAAATTAGGATTGAAATCTGCCAAAATTCAAAAGGCAACATTATTGGAGCAAATCAACAAAACCACCATCAATGCACCTTTCAGTGGTGTGGTAACAGCAAAATTGAATGAAGTCGGAGCATTCGCAGCACCCGGGGCTCCACTATTGCAAATTACGGATATAGCTACGCTTAAATTTACGGTGAACATTCCCGAAACGGACTTAAAACAATTTAAAATTGAACAGCAATATTATATTTCGGCGGATATTTTTCCTGAAATTCCACTTTCTGGAAAACTTACAATGATTGGAAGCAAAGCTAATATGGGCAATAGCTTTCCGGTACAATTTCAAGTTGCCAATAACAAACAAACAGCTATAAAATCGGGAATGTTTGGAAAAGTACGATTGTCCGCAAACAAAACGGAACAGGGCATTTTTATTTCTTCGTCTGCCATTATTAACAATGAAGATCAAGCACAGGTTTATGTTGTAAAAAGTGAAAAAGCAGTATTGCGAACAATCACAATTTCAAATAACATCGGTAATAAGGCGATTGTTTCAGGCGGTTTAAATCAGGGCGACATTGTGATAACGAGCGGTTTTATCAATCTGTTTGACGGAGCAAATATTAGGACTAAATAAAATCAGCGAAAATGAACATCACAGAAGTATCAATCAAACGTCCGTCGCTAATTATTGTCCTTTTCAGCGTGTTTGCCTTATTGGGAATTATCGGTTATAAAAATTTGAGCTACGAATTAATGCCCGATTTTAATCAGCCTGTTGTCGTAATCCGAACTGTTTATCCGGGAGCAGAACCAAACGAAGTTGAAACTTCCGTTTCACGAAAAATTGAAGATGCACTTTCCAATTTGGAAGGCGTGGATTATTTGGTTACTAAGTCCTTGCCAAATGCCTCGATTATCATTGCTAATCTTAAATACGGAACAAATTTGGATAAAACGATGCAGGATGCACAACGATATATTGACAACATCCGAAAAGACTTACCAGCCGATATTCAAAATCCGGTGATGAGCAAAGTATCGCCCAATGATTTGCCTATAATGTCGATTAGTGCGACAAGCAATTTGCAGCCTACGGAGTTTTATCAAAAGATGAAAGATAATTATCTGCCACAAATCCAACAGCTAAAAGGAGTGGCAGAAATTACAATTTTAGGCGGGGAAGAACGCGAAATTCAAATTAAAGTAGATAAGGAAAAACTGAAACTCTATAAAATTTCTCTTTATCAGGTTGTGGAAGCCGTTAATCGGTCGGGTATTGATTTACCTGCTGGAAAATTACAGACAGATACAGAAAATAATTCGGTGCGGTTGGTGGGCAAATTCAATACCATTAATAATATTGAGAATGTTCAAATCGCAATGCCTTTTCAAGGTAGCCCTGTTTATGTTAAAGATATTGCCGAAGTAACGGACGGTATTAAAGAAACCACTTCATATAGCCGTTACAATGGCAAAACCGGTATGGGTTTGATGATTAAGAAACAAGGCGATGCCAATGCCGTTGATGTTTCAAAATTGATTAGGGAAAAATTTCAGTCTATTGAAAAACAGAATGTCAACGCACAAGTAAAATTTGTAGTTACGGACGACAGTACCGATAACACCATTGCAGCCGTTAATTCGGTTGTATTTGATTTGATATTAGCCGTGATGTTAGTGTCGTTGGTAATGTTGCTGTTCCTGCGGAGTTTCAGAAACTCGCTGATTGTTTTAGTAGCCATTCCTACTTCTTTGATTACCGCTTTTGCCGTGATGTGGTTGTTGGGTTACACGCTCAACCTGATGACTTTACTGGCAATGTCTTTAATCATCGGTATTTTGGTAGATGATGCCACTGTAGTTTTAGAAAATATTCAACGTCATTTGGATATGGGCAAAGAAAAAAGAAGGGCGGCTATGGACGGACGAATGGAAATTGGTTTTTCAGCGTTGTCTATAACATTGGTTGATGTGGTGGTGTTCTTACCGATTTTATTCTTACAGGTTTTTGTTGCCGATATGCTCAAACAGTTTTCGGTAGTGGTTATCACTTCTACACTTACCAGTTTATTAGTGGGATTTACTTTAACGCCTTGGTTAGCTTCACGAATTGGAAAGAAAGAAGATTTGCAGCCGACTAATTTCTTCAACCGCTTTTTACTCTGGTTTGAACATCAATTAGACAAATTCATTGCTTGGTATGGCAAAACCTTAAATTGGGTTTTAAATCATAAACTCATTTTTACAGGATTTGTTTTGCTTCTTTTTGTAGGAACGTTGGCAATAATGAAGCAGGGAATTATTGGAAAGGAATTAATCTCAACAGGCGACCAGGGGAAATTTAGTTTGGTATTGGAATTTGATAAAAGCACTTCTGTTCAGCACAACAATTTGGTTTCCGAAAAAATTGAAAACTACATTCTGCAGCAACCTGAAGTCGCAACAGTTTTCAGCAATATTGGTGGACCAAGCACAGGCATTGGTAGTTTAGGTGTTGGCTCTGCTAATAAGACCGAATTTACCATTCAGTTAAAATCTAAAAAGGAAACCAAAAATATTTCCACAGAAGCATTTATGAGAAAGTTGCGGGAAGATTTACAGAAAGATTATTCGGGCATCAATTTTTCGATAATGGCATTGGGGTTAATTCCACGTTCTGCCCCAATAGAAATTACATTGAGCGGAAGCGACTTAAATCAAGTAATGCAAACTGGCAATGATTTGAAATCTGTAATTGAAAAAATTCCCGGAGCAGATAATGTCCGTTTGTCGGTAGAAGCAGGAAGCCCTGAATTAAAAATTATCCCTGATAAGGATAAAATGCAACGGTTGGGATTAAATACCGCTTACGTGGGAATCAATTTGCGAACGGCTTTTACAGGAAATAATGATGCCACTTTAACTGAAAACGGAATAGAGTACCCTGTACGGATTTGGTTGGACAAATTCAGCCGTAAAAACTATGAGGATGTGAAACAACTCAACATCATAAACCCAATGGGTATTCCGATTGAAGTTTCACAATTTGCAACTATTGCAAGAGATAATTCGCCCTCTTTGTTGGAGCGAAAAGATAGACAGCCTGCTGTTACTTTAACTTCCGATGCACTTGGCAGGCCTTCGGGGACAGTAGCTGATGATGTAGTAGCTTATGTAAAAAATAATCCATTACCTAACGGTATACAAATGACTTGGGGCAGTGATATTAAACGGCAGAATGACAGCTTTGGCGCTTTGGGTTCGGTATTGTTGATTTCATTCTTGTTGATTTATCTCATTATGGTGGCCTTATACGACAGTTATATTTATCCTTTTGTAGCTTTATTTGCCATACCTGTTGCAACTATCGGAGCATTTTTAGCCTTGAATTTATCGCTAAGCAATTTGAGTTTATTCGCTTTGCTCGGTTTAATTATGTTAATGGGATTGGTAACAAAAAACTCAATCTTAATTGTGGACTTTACCAACCAACTCAAAGCTGAAGGCAAGTATTACAAAGAAGCACTTATTAATGCAGGAAAAGAACGTATGCGCCCAATTTTAATGACAACCCTGTCTATGGCAATAGGAATGTTACCCATAGCATTAGCAAGTGGAACAGCAGCCGAATGGAAAAACGGTTTGGCTTGGGTAATCATTGGAGGGCTACTTTCTTCACTCGTTTTGACTGTTTATTTAGTGCCAATGGTGTATTACGGGGTAGATAGAGTGAAAGAAAAGTTTAGTTCAAGCAAAAAACAGCAATAATGAAAGTATCAATTTTTATTATATTGACAGTTGGGTTAAGTTTTTTTCTCTGCTCATTCTCAGAAAGTCAAGCAGAAACATATTCATTAACCGTCAGGGTAGAAAATTTAAGAAATGAAAAGGGTGTTGTGCAATTCGCTCTTTACAACAAAGACGGCTCAATTCCTGATGAAGATTACAAGAATTATTGCAGATTAGAGAAAGCAAGAATTGCAAATGGTAAATCCGAGATTATTTTTAAAAACCTCCCCAAAGGAAAATATGCCTTAAATATTTTACATGATGAAAACAATAACGGTAAAGTTGATAAAGGGTTGCTTCTACCAAAAGAAGGCATTGGATTTTCTAACTATCAATCAATAGGTTTAAGAAACAGACCCAATTTTTCCAAAGCAAGTTTTGAACTAAAAGCAGATAAAAGGATTAACGTAAAAGCTATTTATATGTGAGTTGAAACGCATTAAAAATGCACTAAAATAGCGGGCTTCTGCTATTTCTCCTTTAAGTAAGATTCCATTAAAGAAAGTCTATAGCTAAATGACGGAACATTATAAAAAGGCACTTGATGATTTAGATAGCAAAATCAATGAACTGACCATAGACCAAGGTAATTCTTTGGTATCCTATGAGAAAGCTATCGAACTTATTTGAATAAAGTTTTAGAATCAAAAAATATGCGTTAATAAAAGGGGCTAAAAGCCGGCAGGAGGGAATCCGTTTTTTTAGCATATCAAACCACGTTTTAGTTATTTGCAGCACGTATCGAGCTTACACGATGGCTTTCGGTAATTCGCTTTCTAACTTCTCAATTTTCATATTTATTAAATTTTATTTTGTGCGGGATTAAAGTGCTCCATTTACATTTCTGTTTATAATACTGATTCAACATTATTCGAATTCGCTATACATTAAATAAGGAACGCCCTTCGAACCCTGATCAATTCACATAGGCATTGGTATATGTCGTCTATATGCGTTTTCGGTTTCTGTTTCATTTTCAAGGACAGACATACCTATTCGATATAAATGCTGATTGTATCTCCGGATGAGCAGCTAAAAAGTTGCTTATTACCCGCGGGTATTCCTGAAACAGGCTCTTCGCCTGAAACTGTATCTATTGCTATAGTACCGGTCTGGCCCCTCATATAGATTAGATATATAGAATAAAAGATTACAAAAATCTTTCAGGAAAAAGTTTTGTAACCTTTTCCTGAATAATCACTCTAATGAATACATTAAAACCTATTCAGATACTGAATAAATTAATCGTTACCTGTCACCAATTTTAAAATTCACGTTTAAACTCAAAAGCAATAAAAAATATGCATTATTCTATAGAAGATGCCCTGGTAAAAGAAGAAAAAATATCCTTGACAGCGAGTGAACAGATTAGTATTATCGAGCATCACTTTCGTGAGATTATGTTGGCATTAGGATTGGATATGCGGGACGACAGTCTAAAAGATACACCGCTCAGGGTAGCTAAAATGTACGTCAATGAGGCCTTTATGGGACTAAATCCATTAAACGAGCCATCCGTGACGTTGTTTGAAAATAAGTTTAAATATAACGAGATCATATTGGAAAAGGATATTCCTTTATATTCCTATTGCGAACATCACTTTGTGCCAATAATTGGCAAGGTACATATAGCCTACATATCAAAAGGAGAGGTGATCGGTCTTTCCAAGCTAAACCGGATTACACATTATTTTTCCAAACGACCACAGGTGCAGGAACGCCTTACTATCCAGATCGCGGAACATTTAAAATCGGTAATGGACATTGAGGACGTAGCCGTGATCATACGTGCAGAACATCTGTGTGTTGCTTCAAGAGGTATTAACGATAAAGGATGCGCTACCATTACTCATAGCTTCCATGGACAATTTCTGCAGGATAGCCGGAGCAATCAATTATATGCAATGTTAACAGTATAAAAATATCATATGGAATATACACTTAAAATATTATCAATTTTCTCGGTGACACATGATGTTCGTTGCATCAGGTTAGAAAAACCTTTAGGTTACTCATTCACTCCTGGCCAGGCCACAGAGATAGTAATTAATAAGGAAGGATGGGCATTAGAAAAGCGACCTTTTACATTTACTTGCCTTAACGATGACCCTTATCTCGAATTTACCATTAAATGTTACAGTGATCATGATGGTGTTACCAACCAGATCAGTAAATTAAAAGCAGGTGATGAGCTTATTATCGGCGAGCCCTGGGGTGCTATTAGTTATAAAGGGCCAGGATACTTTATTGCCGGTGGTGCAGGCATTACACCTTTTATTGCCATATTGCGACAGCTTCACAAAGAAGGAATGGCTAATGGCAACAAACTCTTCTTTTCAAACAAAACACCACTAGATATTATTTACGAACAAGAGTTAAAACAAATATTGGGAAAAGATGCGTTATTTATTGTCACAGAAAGAAACGATGGTATTTATCTGCACGACCTTATCGATGAGACTTTCCTGAATATTCATGTTGACAGTTTTGAAAAACAGTTTTATATCTGCGGGCCGGACGCGATGACCAATAGCATCTCGAATATCCTTCTCCGCAAAGGCGCAGATCCCAGCGCGGTAATTTTCGAAAAATAACCTATCATATAAGCTCCTTGAGATAGGTCAGGAATAGAACTGACCTGTCTCTTTTTAACGACGAAAGAACGCCAGCACTTGCCAAAAGGAAGAAACTTGTAGAGGGTTTCATTACATAGAGGAAAATAGGGAGGCTTTTTGCCATTATAACTATCTTGCTCTGGATTATTATCGTTTTCTATTGCTTTCGTTTTTTACCGAAGTTATTTCTTCCTATAAACGATCTAATTAGTAATTTTCTATTGAAACGGTTCAAAAGAGCCGTAAAAGGGAAAACAGGATTTTGGTGTAGATAACTCGAATAAAAATTTTAAAAGAGATTTATGAAGAAAATAGGTTTTTTATCGTTTGGACATTGGGCTAACCATCCGGCTTATAAAACGCGTACCGCTAGTGATACGTTGCTTCAGTCTATTGATTTGGCTGTTGCTGCCGAAGAAATGGGGTTGGATGGTGCTTATTTTCGGGTACATCATTTTGCGGCACAGTTGGGATCACCATTCCCTTTGCTTTCAGCAATCGCTGCCAAAACAACCAAAATAGAGATTGGGACTGGTGTAATTGATATGCGCTATGAAAATCCCCTGTACATGGTAGAAAACGCTGGTGCTGCCGATTTAATTTCGAAAGGACGGCTGCAGTTGGGAATTAGCAGAGGTTCACCAGAACAGGTGATCGACGGATGGCGCTATTTTGGATATGAACCGGCTGAAGGAGAAGATGATGCAGATATGGGACGCCGTAAAGGGTTGGAATTTTTGGATAAGCTAAAAGGTGTCGGTTTTGCCCAGCCTAATCCTAACCCAATGTTTCCCAATCCACCAGGCTTGTTGCGTTTGGAACCATACTCGGAAGGATTACAGCAACGCATCTGGTGGGGAGCTGCTTCTAATGCTACCGCTGTTTGGGCGGCAGAAAACGGAATGAACCTTCAGAGCTCTACGCTGAAATATGATGAGGGCGGTAAACCTTTTCATGTGCAGCAAGCAGAGCAGATAAGGTTGTACAAGGAAGCATGGAAAAAAGCAGGGCACCAACGTGAACCGCGGGTGTCTGTAAGCCGATCTATTTTCGCATTGGTAAATGACCAGGACCATTATTTCTTTGGACAGGAAACTAACCGGAAAGATTCAATTGGAATGATTGAACAGGATAAACGAGCTATTTTCGGAAGGAGCTATGCGGCAGAACCAGATCAACTCATAAAGGAATTATCAGAGGATGAAGCTATCCGGGAAGCAGATACGCTTCTTTTGACGATACCTAATACATTAGGAGTTGATTATAATATACATTTACTGTCTTCCATTTTGGAGCATGTTGCACCTGCATTAGGTTGGCGATAGATTTTAATAAATTAATTATTAAGTGTCAATCTAATGAAAATAAAAGGGTTTATACATGCCCCCCCACATTATTAAAAAAACCTTTTCTCTTCAATTTTAATTGTTCAGGTCATTTTTTAGAATAGTAGCCCAAAATTTAGATGCTTATGCTTGTAGATTATCTGCTGTTTAATATATAAGCCCCTATTGATGGATGAAAAAGATACCCTTCTCTGCGTAGGTGTGAGGAAATTTTATTTCTATGCTTATGCTTATCACCTTCCACTTCAATAAAATCAAATGATGCCTTTATCTGAATATAGTTTGTTTTTGGAATAGGGTAGAGATTGCCAATTTCAAATTGTTCGTTTAAAAATTGAGACTTGAAACTTACTGTATTATTTTCTTCAAGGCTGGCAAATACATCACTAAACTGATTATATAACTGAGGAACTTCCCAATACTCGGGTATTGACATGACATGGAAGTCTATAAAGTTTTTTAATGAAGGGTGTTGTTCATAATTTGCTATTGCAAAAAGCGCATTGTAAATAGCTTCTCTTATTAAGGGATTTAATTCTTTCATCTGCCTGTCAGACAAATGGGCCACATGAAAATCTTCAATATTATTTCTTACCTCGTGAGCAATGATCATTGCAATACTTTTAAGAACATCCTGATTGTTACTCAATAAAGCCTGGAGAAGTTTTTCTTTCATAGTTCTGAAATTATAAAATTAGGATGTATTGATTAATACCCCATCGCATAAATATTGCTAACTTTACAACAGTAAATAATCAAAGGATTATAGGTTCTTTAAAAAGTCAGTGAGCTTCTCGCAGGAGCTCTTTAAGATACGGAGTTGATAGGAATAACCCTCGGAGTTTTGTGGCAGTTTTGTGGCAAATGTTTGATTATAAACTCGAACATAGCTGAAAATCAAGCGAAATCTTCATAAGGTTCGAATCCCTCTCCCTCCGCCAAGGTCAAGTTGAAGCAAATAACAATACTTCAATAAAGTACTTCAAAAAGTTGTGGCAGTTTTGTGGCAATATATTTTTTGAAGGAAAAGAAATCAATGTTGACGCGGGTTTCAAGAGAAAGGTTCATATCCCTGTCTCTCCGCACAAATAACAATAATAGAACCCGACTGTTGTCGGGTTCTATTATTTACTGCATTCCAACAAAATCCTTCCGATTATTATCATGCTACAAAATAGATGTACCCAATACCGTAATAGATAAAAATAAAAGACTTTTTTATCTTTTATTAGAATTGTGTTCTATTTTCGCACTGCAAAAACGATCCATGTTTTCAAAAACCTGCGAATATGCCATTAGAGCTATGATATTTATAGCTCAGAAATCGAAAGATGGCTCTAAGGTGGGCATTAAAGAGATAGCAAAGGGAATTGATTCACCGGAGCACTTTATTGCCAAGATACTGCAGGAATTGAGCAGGAAAGATTTATTACAATCTATGAAAGGCCCAACCGGCGGCTTTTATCTCGAAAAAGAAGATCTCAGCCGCACACTTGCTGAAATTGTAAAAGTAATAGACGGAGATAAACTCTTTACGGGCTGTGGCCTGGGCCTCAAACAATGCTCCGAAACACATCCTTGTCCCATACACCACGAATTTAAAAAGGTCAGAAAGAGCATTCAGAACGTCCTTGAAAAGGCTAAGCTGGGCGAGTTTACAGACGAGCTGGAAAAAAATCTGACGTTCCTAAAACGATAGTTTTTTTAAACAATAAATAAAAGATAAAAAGGTATTAATATCCACAAAATGAAGTCAAGTAGTTTTATTAAACGATTCCAGCTACTTATGGTATGCACACTGCTGGATGCATTTCCTTCCATGGCGCAGCAAGCCGGCCCATCGGGCTTTTCTTTTAGCTCTGCAACCGGCCTGATATGGCTGCTCTTCGCGCTTTTGATGGTGACATTCTTTAGCGTTTTGGTATTGAGACAAAAGGCCGAAGACATAAAAAACGGGCATAAACGAAAATCAGGCAAGGAACAGGAACATAGTTTTAACGCACACATCCGCAACCTGAACAGCAAACAGATTTCGAGGCTGATCAATTACAAACGAAATACAGGCAACGGCAAAACATTGCCTATACTGCTTGTCCTGCTCCTGCTTTCCGGCGGAAGCCTTTGGGCGCAAGGAACGGAAAACCAGGTTAGTGGTTCCATCTGGAATGAAACCGGGATCCTTATTACGATCATACTTTTATTAATTCCCATACTTTTTGCTATTATCTTTTTAGTAGTTAAATTGACCAATGCCCTTAATCAATCAAAGAATCAACAAAACCTTGAAGATGCTGAAAAGCTGGCATCTTACCTGCGTTCTTTACCTATAGAAGAAATAGATACAGAGCTAAAAAAGCGAAAAAAAGCATTGGACTTTCGCTTAAACAACAAAGAGCTCACCGGAGACCAGCCGGCTGAAGACGAGAAGGGACTATTACAGATAAATGAGCAAACCGGCCTTCCTATTGTAGCTATTAAAAAGAAAGCGCTCCCTCGCCCCAACATCGATCCCGAACTATCTCGCATGATCTTATGGTACCTGGGATGCGCAACATTCTGGCTATTGTTTGGCACTACCATCGGGGAATATGTCGGGATAAAATTTGTCGCGCCTGATGCTGATCACGTAAGCTGGCTGAGCTTTGGGCGGCTTCGTCCCGTGCATACCAACGCAGTATTCTGGGGTTGGGCTTCATTAGGTATGTTAGGGTTGGGTTATTATGTCGTTCCTCGTGTGAGCAACACCCGCCTGGCCAATATGAAATATGGTTGGTATGCCCTGTGGCTGATTAACGGAGCAGTGATATTAGGCACCCTTTGCCTGATGGCCGGAATCAATAATGGTGGTGGTGAGTACAGGGAATATATATGGCCTGTTACACTACTGTTTGCACTTGGCATTATCCTTACACTCATCAATTTCCTTCAAACAATTGCCAGGCGCACTACAAAAGAGATCTATATCTCTAACTGGTATATAGTAGCAGCAATCATTTTCACAATTGTGATCACACTGGTTGCATATATACCTTATTGGCAAAACGGGCTTGGGGAAACTATCGTACAGGGATATTATATGCACCAGGGTGTGGGCATGTGGTTTATGCTCTTTACGTTAGGCATCGTGTACTATTTCCTGCCCCAGCAGCTCAATAAACCTATCTATTCTTACAGTCTCGGCATCCTTGCCTTCTGGACACAGATACTTTTCTACACATTAATAGGTACACACCATTTTGTGTTCAGTTCCATACCCTGGTGGCTGCAAACAGTGGCTATTGTGGGTAGTGGCGGTATGGCAATACCGGTGATAGCGGGTACCACAAATTTCATCATGACCTTTAAAGGTGCCTGGTACAAGATCAAAGACAGCTACACGCTTCCATTCTTCCTGGTAGGCATCATTTTCTATTTCACGGGTTCTATGCAGGGTACAGCAGAAGCATTCCGAAGCACCAATCTCATCTGGCACTTTACAGACTTCACGGTAGCACACTCGCACCTAACTATGTATGGTATTATATCCTTTTTCCTGTGGGCATGTATCTATGCGGTTATCCCACGTCTCACCGGTAAGGAGGCTCCACAAATTACCATAGGAGCACACTTCTGGCTGGCATTGGTAGGTTTGATGTTTTATACCATCCCTTTAATGTATGGCAGTACTCTAAAAGGATTACTATGGATGGAAGGTAAACCATTCATTGACGGCGTAATACTAATGGCACCGTACTGGCTGTGGCGCGCAATAGGCGGCAGCCTGATGTGGCTATCGCACCTGTTCTTCGCCTACAATATGTATAAGATGCTGGCAGTAAGGCATGTAATAGATGTGCGCGAAACAGCTATTCAAAAGCTTAGTGATTCTAATAGTTCAGCTCATACAATTGCATAATTATCATTCTTAAACAACATGGAATTCTTCGATAATCATAAAAAGCTATTTGGTACTGCCGCATTACTCTTTGTAGTACTCACCACGTTCGTAGCCATTATGCCGGCAATCAGAAATCAAAACAATAATCAACCACTGCCCAATGCAGAACCTTTGAGTGCTGATGCGGTAAAGGGCAAGGCTATATTCATTGCCAACGGTTGCGTGGCCTGCCATACACAACAGGTGAGGAATGTAGATATGGATAAAATATGGGGTGGCCGCCCCAGCCTGGCGGCAGACTATGCAGATATTCACAGAACAGACCTGTGGCGTAATACCGCAACACTTATGGGTACAGAACGCACCGGGCCGGACTTAACGGATGTTGGTAACCGACAGCCGAGTAAGGACTGGAACCTGGTACACTTATACAATCCACGCATCGTGGTAAAGGAATCTATCATGCCTGCATACACCTGGCTGTTCACTATCAAAAAAGAGCCTTCCAAATCTGATGTAGTTGTTAATATACCGGCGCAATATTTCAATGGACAGGATGGTAAGGTTGTAGCTACCCAGGATGCCTTATACCTGATCGCTTACCTGCAGTCGCTAAAACAAACCAAATTACCTGATGGCACAGAAACACCAGCCTTTCTGTATAAGAAGGAAGAGAAAAAAGCAGCCGCTGCAAATGGCGCAGAACCTGATGGCCAGGCAATTTTTACAGCCAACTGTCAGAGCTGTCACCAGGCCAATGGCGAAGGCCTGCCGGGTGCATTCCCTCCTCTGAAGGGTAGCCCGATAGTATTAGGTGATGACCTGGAAAAATATGTGGACATTATTATGAACGGATATGATGCGAGGGAAGAATTTGGTGTAATGCCACCTGTTGGAACGAACGCGCAATTTACAGAACATGAACTGGCCGCACTTATCAACTACGAGCGCAGCAGTTGGGGCAACAACGGCAAAAAAGTAACGCCGGATGAGGTAAAGAAAATATTGGACTTTGTAAAACTTAAAGCAGCCAAATAATGAGAAAGATACTGTTAACTATTCCGTTTCTATTAAGCACTGTATGGGCATTAGGCTGTCCTGTTTGCGAACGTAACAAGCCTAAGATACTAAGAGGCATTACTCATGGATCCGGCCCTGAAAGCAGGTGGGATTATATCATCGTTTGCATAGCCATAGCAATAGTATTATACACATTATTCTTCTCGATAAAATGGCTGATACGCCCCGGGGAAAAATCTGACCGTCATATTAAACGATTCATTTTAAACAACGAATAAGATGAGCGATAAAAGCACCATATTTATTTTCTTAGACGACGATATTAAACCAATAGCCGAGCTACAATCACCGGTGAGCTTTGAACTGGATACACGCAAGCTGGTTGATGGCGATCATGTGCTGAAAATAGTCAGTAAAGACCCAACCGGCAAAGAGGGTATCCGGAAGATTCCTTTTGTTGTACGCAATGGTCCGGCCATAGCCATCGAGGGTATAAAAGAACATGCGGTAGTAGATGGGGTTCTTCCCTTAATGATCAATGCATACGGTAAAGGTGATCAGAAGTCCTTCCTGATCGTAGGTAGTGAAACACCACAAAGCATTCCCTGGTGGGTGTGGACGCTTATCATCGGCTTTGTAGGCTGGGCGCTATTCTATCTGTTCCGCTATTTTTCAATAACCCAATAGTGCGTAGATGATGACGGCAAGGAAAGATATAGCCAACCTAACGGATGTAGAACTACTGGTCCATTCCTTTTATAGTAAAATAAGGATCGATGTGCTCTTAGGCCCAATATTCAACGGGGTTATCAAAGATCGCTGGGACGATCACCTGGAAAAGATGTGCAGATTCTGGCAAACTGTATTGCTTGATGAACACACTTATTACGGAAGCCCTTTTCCACCGCACGCGCAGTTGCCGCTGGAGCAGAAACATTTTGACACGTGGCAGAAATTATGGAGCCAAACTGTTGATGAGCATTTTTCAGGCGCTAATGCAGATCTCGCCAAGCTACAGGCGGATAGGATGGCAATAGCATTTCTATCGAAAATCAGGTATTATCAAAACAACTATTCAATATAAACATCCTGAACGGGTATTTTAAAATCAACAAATATGAACATCACAAAAGAAACAACAATAGGGGCTATTGTTGCGAAAGATTATCGCGCGGCTAGCATATTTAACAATTCAAATATTGACTTTTGCTGCAATGGCAACCGCACAATCGCTACCGTATGCAGTGAGCAGAATTTATCGGCAGACGAATTGATCAGCCAGCTGCAACAAACGGTGAGTGCAACCGCAGGCAATAGCGATGCTGTGAGCGACTATAAATCATGGCCATTAGATCTTTTGGCAGACTTTATCGAGAAAAAGCATCATCGCTACGTTACTACACAAATACCGGTAATACAGGCATACCTGGAAAAGATCATACGGGTACATGGTGACAGGCATCCGGAACTTCAAGAAATAAAAACGCATTTCGATGCCTGCGCGGGAGAGTTAACCATGCACATGAAGAAGGAAGAATTATTACTGTTCCCCTTCATCCATAAAATGGTACAAACAAAGCAGAGTGGCAGCAAAATCACCGGGGCGCCGTTTGGCACAGTACAAAACCCTATCAGAGCTATGATGCATGAACACGATATCGAAGGTGACAGGTTCAGAAAGATCAGGGAATTAAGCAATGATTACAACGTACCTGCTGATGGCTGCAATACTTATAGTGTAACCTTTGCAACACTCCGGGAATTTGAGGAAGACCTGCACCTGCATATACACCTGGAAAACAATATCCTCTTTCCAAAATCAATTGAGCTCGAAGAATCATTTGCCCGAGAGTAAAAAAGCGGAATAAGACATACCATCGTCAGGATATAAATACTATGGTCAGACAATATAGTATCATCGTTAAGATCATTCTGCATGGACAGGAGTCTACTATCCACACATTTAGAAATGAGTATCGCTCGTTAATGAACCTGATACAAGATAAGCTATATGTTGATGACTTTGGGGAATGCGGCGGAATGGGCCGATGTGCTACCTGCCAGGTAAAGCTCAGCAATGCCCCCCCAACCATAGGATTGGACAGAAACGAATCATCTACATTATCCGGCTTAGGAATTACTGATCCGTCTATACGGCTCAGTTGCCAGATACCGGTAGATGATCCGCTGCACAATTGTATTGTAACGATATTGGCTTAACACTACCAAACCGCAGTCTATGGAAAACTAAAAGAAATAACCCTGCAATATTAGTTAACGATCGTCCTGAAGGTTAGGTTTACTCTAGGACTTGTAACCAGTTTGGTTGGAGGAAGCCTGTGCAGCCAATGGGTTTGGGTAGTACCAGCCATCAAAAGCAGGCTGCCATGCTCTAGCATCACATCAATTTTTTCTTTACTTGCCTTATGTTTGAATGAGAACTTTCTTTCTGCTCCAAAGCTAAAGGATGCTATTGCACCGTCTTTTTTAAGATCAGTTTCTCCATCACTATGCCAGGCCATTCCTTCTTCACCTGTATGATATAAATTCAGCAGGCAGGAGTTATATGTTTCCCCGGTTTCTCTTTCGGCTATATCTTTTAATTCCAATAGTTCTTTCGTCCATGGCAGTGCTTCCTTAGTAATTTTAGAATACGTGTACTCAAATGGTTTATCACCATACCATGCTACTTTTCTTTTCGTAATTACCTTTTTGCCAAAGATGATCGCCTCATCATTCTTCCAATCGATGGTTCTAAGCAAAATATCCCGGTAACGGTCAGCAGCAGGGCGATCCATTATCTTACCGTAATATCTTACTACCCCATCTTTAGGTAGGAGATTTCTTTCCGTATCATGTGCATCATCAAACAATTCCATTCTTCCAGTTTTTGTATTCATTTTTCATACAATGCCCACATGGACGATAACCATTCTCTATGGCCTCTGCTTCAGAAACAAAGAAAATTCTGTTACTACGCTTCATTCTTTTCCCAGACGAACATGAAAGTAAACCATAAATTTTCAACTGCATATTTCCTCCAAAATTGATCGCACCATAGTGGATCTTTCGCCTTAATTCTGTATCGCTCATGTCTTTATGCCATATCATACTATCAGCTTAATGCGTCATGGAATATAATACCAAGTGTATATCGGTTGCCAGTTTTTACCTCACTAACCCCATGTTTAATATTTACTCTATAATATCCTTTGCTTCCTTTCTCAGGCTTAAAGTTGGTTGTAAATATCAAAATATCGCCCTTATTGGGTTTGAGTACTGTAGCCTTCGACTGTGCCCTTGGATTTTGTTGCGTGAGCACAAATTCTCCGCCGGTAAAATCCTGCCCATGCTGACTCAGCATTAATACGATCTGTATAGGAAAATAAACATCTCCGTATAGATCCTGGTGTAGTGTATTAAACCCACCTTCTCCATATTTAAGAATAAGCACTGTCGCTTTATCCTGCCCTTTATCCTTACACCGCTGTATAAGCTCTGCATGTGTAGTTGGGAATTGAGTATCGATATTCAGCTGCGCAAACCATCTGTTAGCGATAGGAACCAGGCATGAATAAATATTAGTGCGTATAGTCTCAATAATATCCGGCAATGGATAATTAAAGTATTGATACTCACCCAATCCAAACCTATAGCGCTCCATCATCACAGTTTTACGGTAAATGGCGACATTTGTATAGTCATCTTTCAACCTTTCACATTCCTCCTCACTCAATACGGATGGAATGACTGCGTATCCACCTCTATTCATACTTTCAGCAATACTATCCCATTTAGCATTGCGTATCTTTTCAATAATTGTGTCCATCATCATGCCCTTTACTGATCTGTCTTTGCACCTTCCCAACCTATAATAGCAGTCTTCCTTGTGGTACCCCACATATAGCCGCCAAAATTTCCAGATGATTGTATCACACGATGACATGGGATCAGGAACGCCACGGGGTTGCTTCCAATAGCAGTTCCTACTGCCCTCGATGCATTAGGATTACCTATTCCTTTAGCTATCTCTCCGTAGGTAGAAAGCTTACCCATAGGAATTTTCAGCAAGCTCTCCCATACCTTCAATTGAAATTCAGATCCTTTCAGGTGCAATTTTATCTCAGGCAGCTTGCTCCAGTCATTCTGAAAAATAAAGAGCGCATTCTGCTGCAACAGGTCTAGCTTACGTTGCAATGTAGCATTCGGAAATTTTCGTCTCAGATCATCAAGCGATTTCTCTTCATCGTCTTCAAAGGCCATGTGACATACCCCTTTCGAGGTAGAAGCAACAATCAGATTCCCAAACGGGCTTTCCGCGTAACTATAGTTGATCGCCAGGTTCTTTCCACCGTTTTTAAATTCGGCCGGAGTCATGCCTTCTATTTTCACGAACATATCGTGCAACCTGCTGGTACTGGAAAGCCCCGTTTCAAATGCAGTGTCAAAGATCGTAGCCCTATTATCTGTCAATATCTTTTTGGCATGTTCAATACTTATATACTGCAGGAATTTTTTAGGGCTGGTTCCTGCCCATTCCGTAAACAAGCGTTGAAAATGCGCTGGGCTTAAATGTACTTCCTCTGCAACTGCTTCCAGGCCGGGCTGTTCCTGGAAGTGTGTCCTTATGTATTCGATCGCTTCCGCTATCCTGCTATAATTAAGATGAGCTTGTGTTTCCATCACATTCAAATTTAGGATACAAATGTCAGTATGAATGCCGAGGGGAAAAATCCGAAACATGCTATGTTTAAACTATAGCGCAAAAACTGAAAAAGCCCCTTGAACAAGGGGCCTATGTTTGCTTTGTTTGTCAATTACAGTTTAGTTTCCTTTAGCAGATCGGCTTCTTCTATATAGCCTTCATGCTTCCATACCAATTTACCGTCCAGGTACAACTCCAGGTAAGGAATATTCTGAATATTACGTTCTGCCAGCAGATCCTTATTATCGTCAGCGTCTATTTTTACTAATATCAACCTGTCTTTATCCTTCTCTGCTAGTTTTTCAATATAAGGCAGCATCTTCTTACAAGGCACACACCAGGGGGCATTGTAATCTACCAACACATAGTTACGTTTATTGATCAGTTCATTAAACTCTGCAACGGTCATTCCCTTAGGGCGGGTAGTTCCTTCACCCACAGTAACTGGTTTACCTGCACGCTCCCACTTCATAATGCCACCTGCAAGGTTATAAACTTCCTTAAAGCCCATACCCTTCATTATATCCACAGCCTGCGCGCTACGGCTACCTGCAAGGCAATAAACAAATACCGGCTTGTCTTTGTTCAACTTGCCGATCATTTCATCAAAGTCGGTGTTATTGATATCCATGTTTACCGCATCCTTTAGATGACCCTCTGTATACTCTTGCGGTGTACGGACATCTATAAGTTGAGCGTTAGGAGATGCTCCAAGTTTCTGTTCGTATTCTTCAACAGGGATAGTCCGGGCTATTTTATTGCCAGAACTTTCCTGTGCATCAGAGGTAGTTGCCTGCTGGCATGATGCAATAAAAAAGCCAAGAGATACCAATAGGGTGAGCGATTTCAATCTCATATTACTTCAGATTTAGCAAGTACGTTAACTGTTGGTTCGAAAATGATCTTCGAAGTTATAGAATTTGAGATCAAACAGTTTTGCTCTGATTTTTGCAATACACGTTCCGCCCTTGCCCGGTCTTCTTCATTTTCAATAGTTACAACAGGCCTCAGGGTTACTTCACTCATTACGTATTTACCATCTACCATCTCCAGTTTACCCGAAGCATTCGATTCAAATTGTTGATAGTTAAGTCGCGAGTTCTCTGCAATAGCAAGGAAAGTTGTCATCAGGCAGCTGTTTACGGCTGCGGTGAACAAGTGTTCCGGCGACCAGACACCTTCCATACCATTGGGAAACTGTGGTGGGGTTGCTACCTCTATTTCACCATTCAATTCCTCTGACGCAAGAACCCCTTTCCTATCGTTCAGCCATTTTACTGATACATCGTAATTATGCGTGATACTCATTTTGATCTTTGGTTGTATGTTGTTCGATAATTTTTTTAAGATGGCCTGCGGGTACTACACCTGATTGACGCCATAACACATTGCCTTCTTTAAAAAGGATCAAAGTAGGCACACCGGATATGTGATACGCACTAGCCGCGAGTGGGTTCTTATCTACGTCAATTTTAATGATGGTGGCATTATCGCCTATCTCTTTTTTCAATTCTTCCAGGATGGGTGCCATCATTTTACAAGGGCCACACCATTCCGCAGAAAAATCTACAAGGACAGGTTTGTTGTCTTTTATGATTTCTGAAAAGGTTTTTGGTTGCATGTTTGTTTTATTTAAGTTCTTCGTATTCTATTTCTTCCACTTTATTACCTGCTTTTCGTGTGGATGGTGGTGTGTAACACCCTCCCACACCGCAACACCCTGTATCTGTGATTGCCTGATACATGAAAAATGCACCAAACAACCCGGCAAACATATCTTTCTGTATAAAGAAGGTAGCTACCATCCAGATACTGATGCCCAGCCTTATGACACGCATTACGTGCCAGTTAGTTAATAGCCTTTGTTTCCAAACACTCATCTTTCGTATTTTTTCAGGCTAAACCAGCTTCCCGCATTATGTACGTCTGTAAAACCATTCGATTTCAGGATCGCTCTCGCAGAGCTGCTACGCATTCCAGATGCACAACAGGTGATAACAGGCTTGTCTTTTTTGATCTTTTTCAATTGTGAGCTCAATGCATCCAGGGGGATGTTTACAGAACCTTTGATATGTCCCGAAGCGTATTCGCGAGCGGTACGTACATCAACAATTGTTGCACCATTGGCAATTAATTCACCAAGGTCTACCTTAGGTGCAGGTTTTAATATATTTTTTAAGAATTGAAGCATTGCTATGTTTGTTTAATTGTTACGATAGTAGTTAACATCCAGCCATGAGCCACCATTCAGGCATTCGATTCCGTTCTGCTTTAGGATCATTGCGGCATTTGCACTACGTGCGCCGGAGCGGCAGCAAACAATGATGTTCTCTTTGTCCTTTAACTCATTGATTCTTTCAGGTAATTCGTCCAATGGGATATTGACACTATCAGCTACGTGGCCACCGGCAAACTCGGCGCGGGTACGTACATCTACAATCATTACATTGTCTGTTTTTACTAATTCTGCTACTGTTTTCATTTTATTATACTTTTTTGTTTGTTTTGAACATGCTAAATAAAAGGTACCCCATAAGAGCACCATATAAACTGCTATTAACAGGTTTGGAAGTAATGGGACATGTGCCGGACGCACACCCTACAAAATACCAATAACACCATCCGGCAACAGCCCCAATCGCCACACCCAATATTTCTAACCTGTATTTTAATAAAACCGATCTCATCTTATTTATTCTTCTTACGAGTACTAATGCCAAAAGGCAGATATAAAGGACAGAATCCTATGAGCCCGGTAAGTATAAATATTACGGCAACAGCCAATAGAATTATAGCCAATGTACCATTGATGATACCTGCCAGGTAGAGGCTAAGAATAACAACAGCAATCAGCATCCTGATAACACTGTCTGCAACACCCATATTCTTCTTCATAGATCCTTCCGGTTTTATAATGCAAACCTACAAACCAGAAAAGACCTGTATGGGAACAAATGTTACATAACCGGGGAAAGCACGTTGATGGTATTTCTGCTAAGAGAAACAAGGCCTTTTTCTTCCATGGTACGCAGCAGGCGGCTGATAGCCTCGCGGTGGGTATGTAGTTCGTCTGCAATTTGCTGATGGGTAATGGACAGGGTATTTGTACCTAATGCCTTTGTACGCTCTGATAAGTAGTGCATCAGTTGCTTATCCATATTACTGAAGGCTATGAGGTCTATTACCTCCAACAGCTCGGCGAAGCGATTGCTATATGTGCTGTTGATGAATATCTTCCATTCGGGAAATCGCAGCCATTCTTCCACCATTTTTACCGGTATCTGCAGCACTTCGGTATCATCCTCTGCAATGGCCTTTACCATGCTTTTCTTGCCCGCCTGGCAGCAATTAATGGCCATAGCGCAGGTTTGCCCCGGATACAGGTGATACAGAAATATTTCGCGTCCTTCGTCGTTTTCCCTAACAATCCTCAATGCGCCCTTTTGCACAATAGGAACGAATACAATATCCAGTCCGGCCTCCATCAAAACAGAGTCTCGCGGAACCACCTTAATACGTGCATATCTATCAATCTCTTCTAATAACGCGGGGTCTTTAAATATGGAGTTATTCATTGAGGACGAGCGGTGTAATTTGTTAGTTTTTGCTAGTTTTTGCTAGTGATTTTGCACTTTTTGTAGAAATACATCACCGGCAATCTGTCGCCTATATGCAAGTTACAACCATTATTAAATATCGCAAAACGAAGCCAGGCATTCCTACTTGTTACGCACCGGGCTACCGATCCATTCTGTATTTCCGGGCAGACTCTCGCCCTTCATCACCAAAGAAAGTGGAGCTATATTAACATCATCCCTGATGACACTATCGTATAGCACAATACTGCGCGCCCCAACCGATGACCGGGCTCCTATTTTCACAGCACCTATCTTCATCACCCTATCCTCGAACAGGTGCGTTTGGGGGCCGCAATCATCGTTAAGGGCTGCATCGTCGCCAATACTCACCATATCGTACTCGGTAATATCCGTAGTATTCATCCATACACGCTTGCCCATCTGTATGCCAAGCAATCGAAGCATCACCGGCAACCATGCCGTACCCTTCAGGTATTCGAGAAAAAAGGGAACTGCAAGCGCCTCGTAAGTAGTTGTCATAGCCTCACTCCGCCATACTTTCCAGGTCCACATAGGATGCTGGCCTTCTTTGTAGCGGCCGACAAACAACCATTTAAGCGCTACGGTAACCAGGAAACAGGGCAGGCCAATAAAATACAGGTAATAGAACGGTATAAAGAATACCCTATAACTAAGGCCGACTTTTATAAGGTCGTGCGCATAAGCGATAAACAATACGCTGCAGATCAGCAGCACCGTCTCCGGTATCAGAATACGTACCAGCTCTACCAAACCACGAGCCATTTTTCTACCGAAGGAAGGAGTCATTGTCAGGGAGGATGGAAACTCCTTACTTGGTTGCCTGTGGGGCAAGGCTATTGCCGGGGAACCGAAAAAATCACGTGCATTTCCGGCCGCGATCTGTTCTTTGGATGGTGGCGTTGACAACACACCAACAAGCATATTATCGGGCAGACTATATCCCTGAGGTATCAAAGCACTATTGCCAACAAAGCTGGAGTTTCCAATAGAAGTACGTTCCAGTATCAATTCCTGTCCACGCACATCGGCCTCGCCTAAGGATACCGCATCTGCTATAAAAGAGCCCTCGCCAATGTCTAATAAAGTATGCGTGACGTTACTTGCTGTAGATATCTCTGTACGATCGCCCACCTTAGCACCCAATGCGCGGAAGAACATAGACACATATACCGTGGCATAGATAGGGTGCAATACTATCAGCGCAAGGGAAAGCAACTGGTCTGCCAGCCATTTGCGAACATAACTAAAACTGTAGACAGGATACCTGCCCGGACCGATATTGACAAGCAATACCCTCGTAAGTACAATGGTTATCAGTGCAAATAACATTACATAGCCCAACGTGAGAAAAGGCGTATACACCAGGTAAGAGAAATCGTATGCAGGCGCTGCATTATCCAGCTCGTTCAGGATAATGATAGTGGGTAATAAAGGCAGCAGTACCGTTACTGGAAAGACTAACAATAAGGATGAAAATATGGCTTTATAACTATTTCGCTTAGACCTGCTTACCTGCAGTGGCTGTTTCAATTCGGTTTCGGCTACGCTGTCCTTTAACTGCGCAGGGCTGCCGTTCCATATTTCCGCACGGCGTATTACGGAACCTTCCGGAAGGTGACTAAGATCCTGCAGTTCCCCCCAATCCTCTATAGTAGTGTTGCCAGCAATAACAGAACTGCTGCCGATATACGCGTGATCACCAATGTAAATGCGACGAAGCTTTAATAAGCCATCTTCTACAATAGCATTATTTAATACCACCTGGGAACTGAGGCTGGCGTCTGCGCCAATAGTTACCAGGTCTTCCGCACCAATAGTTAAGGCACTTAGCTGAGCGTCTGGAGCTACCTTGACACCTAGTCGACGCAAATACACATTATATATAGGCGTGCTATTAATAAATTGCATAATAGTGAGCCTTTGTATAGCCTTTACCAGCCACCAGCGGAAGTAATAAGTACCCCATAAAGGATAATCGCCTTCCTTCATCCTGCCGATGATGAACCATTTGGAAACAATGCTCAGGATGGCAAAAAACGGAGAAACGAAACAATAGATCAACAACGCAGCTATCAATGCATAACCGTGGTTGCCGGTATCCTGCTGCACATAGTAATAACCCAGGTATGGAAAGAATATCTGTATTGCGTAAAAACCATAGATAAAGAATAAGGCTATCGTTTGTGCGAGTGCACATGTATAATACCTTAACCGTGGTACATCATTAAATTTAGCTTTGGCAGATGGCGGTGTTTCCCGCTCCCTATCCCATACCTCTACAGCAGCCTGCAGAGGTCTGTGCGTATAGATATCTTTGATTGATGCATCTTGTATACCAGCTTCATTGCGCAAGCGCGATACAAGTGTAGCCGCCAGCAAAGAATGCCCACCGAGGTCTGTAAAAAAATCCTGCGACAAGCTGATATCCCGATTAGGGAATATCTTCTTTAAAACCTGCATCACCCTTTGATCTAATGGCAGGGAACGATCTACAGGAGTATCTGCACCTATTGCCGGCTCGGCCGAAAGACTCTCCGGTACAGGCAATTTTTTACGATCGATTTTACCGCTGGGCAACCTCGGCATCTCTGGTAAAGCGACGATGGTAGCCGGGATCATGTATAAAGGCAAAGTCTTTTCTAATTCCGCCTTCATTAAGGCCTCATCCACCGCGAAGCCAGGCTTCATTAAAACATAACCAACCAGGGCATCCTGCCCGTTACCATCTTTTTTAAGAGCTACAGCCGCAGCGGCAACTCCCGGCTGCTGATCGAGGGACACTTCTATTTCTCCCAACTCTATCCTATACCCTCTCAGTTTCACCTGGTCATCTATCCTACCCTGAAATTCTACAGAACCATCTTCCTTTATAATAGCCGCGTCTCCCGTGCGGTATATCCTTTCCCCCGGCATTGCAATTAACGCAGCCGGCTTTAAGAGGAACTTTTCCCCGGTAAGGTCGGGGCGATTTATATAACCCACCCCAACACCGGGGCCGGATATGATCAATTCTCCTTTTTCTCCCCGGGGCAAAGGGTTCATGGCCTCATCTATAACAGCGAGGTTATAGTTGGGCAATGGAGCACCAATGGTTATTTTTTCGCCTACTGCCAATTGTTTGATAGTTGCCGTAACAGTGGTTTCCGTAGGACCATAACTATTAAAGAACATCCGGGGTGGCTTTGCCCATCTATCTCTTACTTGTGGTGTACAAGCCTCACCGCCTGCATTGATGAGCCTAAGGGTAGGAATATCATCATTCATCACGGAAAGGAGGCTAGGTACCGCATGCAATACCGTTACTTGCAGCTCTGATAATACTTTATCCAAATCGTCGATCAATTTGGAAGTGATGTTATCTGCTATAAACAATGTTGCCCCTGCAAGAAAACCAATCCAGGTTTCCTCGCACCACATATCAAACGAAACAGAAAAACCCTGGTATACACGATCATCATGGCGGATGCCTAGAATGCTTTGTTCTGCCCTAATGAAATGGCAAATATTACGTTGTGTAATGGCAATACCTTTCGGTTTGCCCGTGCTACCGGATGTATATAGCACATAAGCAATGTCGTCGCTATAGGTAGGATTGAGTAATGGTGCGAAAACATCCGCCCCGGGAAAAGGAGGGATAGCAAAAACAAGCCCGGAGAAAGCGAGTCCGGCATCTGTAAAACAAGCGGAGGCTTTTACTTCATCCATTATGGTCAATACCCGCTCCCCGGGCATATCCCTATCCACGGGTACATAAGCCGCCCCGGACTTTACAATACCTAAAATGGCAACATGCAGTTCAATGCTGCGCGGCCACCATACGCCTACAAACTGTCCCCTGCCAATGCCATTATCCAGCAAAAAGCTGGCTACAGCATCGCTCCACTGATCCAATTCCTTATAAGTAAGCTGCCGGCCTTTAAAATATAATGCAACATGATCGGGATATGTTTCCGCTACGGAGCGAAAAATATCCGCCAATGTTTCTTCCTGTAACAGATCGGGCCTTAACTGCCCGAGCACAATGCTTGTGCCCAATAATGACATGATTAATAAAAAGTAAAATAAAAGTACTATGAATTATACATTGGTGTGCGTAGTATTGTAATTTTAACAATGATTACTGTTTTCTATACACGCATCTCCCATCTTTTAAAGGATGCCGACTTTGCACATTATCTTGCGCAATTACCGGAACCTGTACAGAAAAGAATATCTGCCTATAAAGACGAATATCAACAACAGTTAAGGCTGGCCGGCAAATTATTGCTAAAGGCAATGATAGAAGATAAGGCTCCACATCTGAGGATGGACGACCTGCAATATAGCGATCATAACCGCCCATACCTTCCCGGAACTCATTTTGATTTTAATATCTCTCACTCAGGCGACCTGGCAGTGTGCGCGTACATTGAAAACGGCCACATAGGCATAGATGTAGAGGCTATAAAACCTACTACATTGCTAAGGGAGCTGTTTACGGATATAGAATGGGAGCTGCTAAATTCTGACCCGGAACATAACAGGCTGTTCTTTGAATTGTGGACGAAAAAAGAAGCAGTGCAAAAAGCTAACGGTACCGGAATATCAGATGATATGAAAACGATAGAAGTGTACACCAACGAGGTATGGGCGTACAATAACCATTGGTATCTATACCCCATACCTATTGATGATAACTATTGCTGCTATGCAGCATCTAACCTTTGCGACCAGGCTATCGTGTTAAGGGAGTTCAGGTTTCCTTAACCCTGGTGAACCCCTTCAGAAATTTCTTCGATCATCTTTTCGCAAAATGCCGGCAGGTCTTTAGGTGTACGGCTTGTTACCAATCCGTTATCTACCACCACTTCTTCATCTACCCAATCTACACCGGCATTGATAAGGTCTGTTTTTATAGAAGGATAGGATGTCATCTTCCTGCCTTTCAATTCACCGGTTTCGATGAGTGTCCAGGGGCCATGACAAATAGCGGCAATAGGTTTATTATCTTCAAAGAAGCCACCCACAAAACTTACAGCATCCTGATCCTGCCTTAACTGATCGGGGTTCATTACACCACCCGGTAAAACCAAAGCATCGTAGTCCTGTGCATTTGCTTCGCTCACTATCTTGTCAACATTTACCTCGTCTCCCCAATTCTTATCTTTCCAGCCTTTGATAGTTCCGGGCTTTAATGACACGATATCGACCTGGGCCCCAGCCTGCTTCAGGGCATCTACAGGGACTTGTAGTTCTGATTGCTCAAAACCATTTGTAGCAAGTACCGCTACCTTTTTACCATTTAAGTTTTGCATGACGTTTTTTTGTGTATTGAAAGCAAAAAATTGTACCCTTGTAATTATAAAATTAATCGTTCTGCATGATGATACCACGAAGCAGATCATTCCATGAAAATTCCTGCCGGAAATCTATGTTCCCATCAAGTGATATCGAAACGATATTCTTTTCCCGGCTGAGGATGATATTTACTTCGTTTCTATTTCCAAAGTTATCACACGCTATGCCGGAACAATCCTGCATCTGCAGAAAAATATATTCGCTGTGAAGGTTAGGAGCACGATAAATGATGTCAGTTATGGTGAGCCAATGTTCCCCGGATCTATCGTTATAGACAACTTTCACCAGGTCGTTTTTTAAAGCAACGGGCTTTAGCGCATCGGCCCCCGGACCGGACAAAATGAAACGAACGCCCGATAAGCCTGAGTAGAGATGCCAGAAGCTAATATTTAATAGCTTATGGTTTGCATCCCTAAAGAGCATTTTTGCAGCGTCGTCCGACGCCAGAGAATTACGTTCTGTTAATTCGTATTCCAACCCATTTTGGGGTTTAAAGGTTGTGTTGCGATCGGGTATATTATTGATCGCGTATAATGGCTGTGTCAATTCCTGTGTTATTATTTTGTTCTGCTATAGTATCGTTCGATGATCTTTCCTATAATGGGAACTAACCTTTTGTTATCATTTTCCAGGTAGGAAGTCCATTCATAACAAGGTAGTTCATTATCAGGTATTGCCTGTATATAAAAAGGCTCCTGGCCTTTGATGGCCACCTTGAACAGGCTCCTATTTTCCAGGTCATTGCCAATGGCCTCGCCTTTGCAATTCATGGTGTTTGACTTAATGTTAAATGGAATTATCGTCGTATTCATACCTTACTTCACTTTTAGTGTCTATCATTAAAATTCTGTGCCAACCTGAATATGGCGGCGTAATTATTTTATTACCATTTGTATGGGACTACACATTGGCACATCGGGCTGGAGCTATAAAGAATGGAAAGGATTCTTCTATCCACCTACTATAAAAACTACAGATTGGCTAAGTTATTATGCGACAATCTTCGATTGCACAGAAATTAACATGAGCTTTTATCATTTGCCGAAACAGCAGACAGTGGACAAATGGGCAAATGCAGTACCTGAAGGTTT
Source organism: Bacteroidota bacterium (assembly GCA_018267955.1). Classification (GTDB taxonomy): domain Bacteria; phylum Bacteroidota; class Bacteroidia; order Chitinophagales; family Chitinophagaceae; genus Polluticoccus. The sequence goes on along the minus strand of JAFDXL010000008.1, from coordinate 436,548 downwards.
TAAATTCTGCCCTAAGATGAGCAGGTATGTGACGCATATAAAGCGATTAAAGGATATTGAAGATTCGCTGGATAAATTCTTTAACGTATTTGATCCTATTGCCAATCGGTTGGGGCCTGTGTTGATACAACTGCCACCATCATTAAAATATGACCGTGATATTGTGACGGCTTTTATTCAAAGCCTTTTAACAAAATACCCGATGCACCGCTATGCACTGGAGGCGAGACACGAAAGCTGGATCAATGATGATGCTTTTCAGCTATTACGGGACAACAATATTGCCTGGGTAATCTCACAATCAGGGGTTGGGTTTCCCTATGCAGAAGTAGTTACTGCCAATCATATCTACCTCCGATTTCACGGGCCGGAAAAACTGTTTGATTCGTCTTATAGCGAAGAAATGTTGCAATACTATGCAAACAGGATCAGCGACTGGCTGCGTGAAGGTTTTGATGTGTGGGCATTCTTCAATAACACTATGAACGGACACGCTATACAAAACGTGCGGGATATACAGCAAATGATACAGAGCACCTTAAGTGTATAATTCCTGGCAATTAGTACAGAAAAAGCTTCGCCGGTTGGTTTTACCCAGATATTCTTTTTTCAGGGGAATATCGCAACGCGGGCATATCATTTTGGTATGTGCCTGCCAATGCTTCTTTAATTCGAACTTCTTTTTCCAATCGTAAAACTGGAAGGCATATTTGTGCGTTTCGTTAATCAGCTCGTTTAATTTCTTTTCGGGTAATGCTCCTACCCTGCTTGCGGGGTGTACTTTAATGCGAAACAGTACTTCGTTTTTAACGATGTTACCTGAGCCTGCGAATATGTTTTGATCGAGCAACGCATCACATACCAACTGATCGGGATTTGCTTTTAGCTTCTTTTTGGCTTTTGCATTGCTCCAGCTATCAGACATGATGTCGGCGCTCCAATCATATATTTCATCTAAATCTTCCTCCAGTATTACTACAGAGCATGCGTAAAAATTAAGTTCACCATTTTTAAATACAAGACCAAGGCGGGCATCAGTTGGCTTTCTTTCATCGATACGGTAGGAGCCAAACAGCATTAAATGAATTCGCACCGTGAAATCTTTGAAACAAATAAGGAAATGTTTTCCCCAGCTTTTGAAATCAATGATCTTCTTATTGCGTAAGCGTTCCTTATCAACCTTTGTATTGCCGTGAACCTCTGTAACAAGCTTACCTTTGAACTGCTGTACCTGCTCTTTTAAAATTACAATTGATGGACCTTCCGGCATATGAATAATCTTAAGCTCCCAAATTCTTTAATACCTTAACTATATCTACTCCCTTCTTTAATACCGGCAGAAAAATATCACCCTTCTTTTCGATCCGTTCCAAAGCATTATTGATATTAAAGTCGAGCGGATTTAAACCCATTTTCACCTCGTTCCATTCCAGCGGCATAGATACCGGTGCACCTGGTTTCGGGCGCAGGCTGTAGGCACAAGACAAAGTTGCCCCTTCCTTGTTCTGCAGGTAATCTATGTAAATATGATTTTTCTTACGCTTACTAAGAGAACGTTCCAAAGTAGTAAATTCAGGTAATTGCTCCTGTGCCATCTGTGCTATCACTTGCGCAAAATCACGAGCCTGTTCGTAAGTATATTTAGCAGCAAGAGGCAGGTAAACATGCAAGCCCGTAGAACCGGATGTTTTACAATAACTCTCTGCACCACCTTGCTCCAATATCTCTTTGATCACCTGCGCACAGGCAACCACCTCATCGAATGTATTTTTATCGGACGGGTCCAGGTCTAGTACGAGGTAATCAGGACGGTCTGGCGACTGCACCCGTGAATTCCAAGGATTGATCTCAATACAACCAAGGTTAACAATGTAAAGCAATGCGTCTTTTGTATTGCATACCAGGTAGTCGATCGTCTTATGGACGTTCTCTGAATAAGTAGGATATGTATCCATCCATTCGGGAGCGTTCTCACCAGCGTCTTTATGAAAGAAGGCAGGTCCGTTAATACCATTTGGAGTTCGTTTCAAGGATTGCGGACGATCTTTGATATGCTTGATGATGTATTTATAAACACTGTTGTAGTAGTTCAATACATCGCCTTTGGTGTAGCCCTCATCGGGCCAGAACACCTTATCAAGGTTGGTGAGTATGAGCTTTTTGCTCAATGATGTGGCTGCCATATGTTTTGATGTTTGTTTTGTTGTCTTAGATTCCGGCACTTCCACAGGTGCTTCCCGGTGCACGTCCTTCGGGGCTTTATCGACCCGTAAGCCCATGAACACTGGGTGCCTGCGAATACCATCTTTGGTGATCTCCGTATACTTAAGATTACATACTAATTCCGGTTTCACCCAGGTAACGGCTGTATTTACGGGTACCTTTTTACCAAAAGGATTAGCATCGGTAATAAGCGGTTGCAGCTTACTATATACGTCTTTCAGTATCTTATCAGTGAATCCTGTACCTGTATGACCAATATAGGTAAGCTTTCCTTTTTCGTAAGTACCCAAAACTAGTGCACCAAAATATTTGCGGCTGTTTCGAGGTGCGGTATAGCCAGCTATCACTGCCTCATCCGTTAATACATGTTTTATCTTTAGCCAGTCTCCATTGCGGCTACCTTCAGCATAAGCACTTTGCGCATTTTTGGCAATAATGCCCTCCAGTCCCTGTTTCTTTACTTCATTAAAAAAAGTCTTTCCTTTCTCGGCGATGTGATCACAATATTTGATCACTTCAGATTCCGGGAGATACCTTTTAAGAAGTTCTTTCCTGTCTATTAGCGGCATATCTTCGGTTGACTTACCATTTAAGGAAAGAATATCGAATACATAATAAATGAGTGGCACTTCCTTTTCTCCGTATTGCTGCAGTAGTTGAAAATCGGGCATTCCTTTTTCGTTTAGCGCAACGATCTCGCCATCTATGATCATTTTCTTTTTGATCGTTGTCAACTCATCAAAAACAACAGGATACTTAGCTGCAAATGACAAACCGTTGCGAGAGTATAAACGTGTTTTAGCTCCGTTCAACTCTGCGATGGCACGATAACCATCCCATTTGATCTCGAATATCCAATCTTTCCTGTCAAAAGCTTGATTGTGCAGCCGTGCAAGCATAGGCACTATAAACTGCTTATATTTTTCATCCTTTGGGGCGCGTGAGACCGGAGGATCAGGAGGGTCAGTTATGGAGTTGACTTTTTTTTTAAACCCCGGCGATTATTCCGTGCTTCTGTGTACTTCAGCGAACTTTTCTTTGCATAGTCTTCGCTGTTGTATGGTTCGTCTGTTGCGTATTTATCACGATGCTTTATCAGTAGCCAGCTGTTATCTTCCTGTCCTCTTTTCAGTTTCACTAAAGCAAATTCACCTTTAAGATGTTTGCCCTTCATCCTGAATTTAATGCTGCCTTTATGAAGATTACTTTTAAATTCTTTTGGAGTAATGGTTTCGCTTTCTTCATTCACCGGCTCATAAGTGCCATGGTCCCAAACATCCACATGACCAGCACCATAGTTACCTTCCGGTATGTCTCCTTCAAAGGTTGCATAGTCAAGCGGGTGATCTTCCACCATCATAGCTAATCTTTTATCCGCGGGGTTTAACGAAGGACCTTTAGGAACAGCCCAGCTTAGAAGAACACCGTTTAACTCCAGGCGAAAATCGTAATGCAAATGGGACGCATGGTGGCGTTGCACCACAAATATCAACTTGCTGTCTGCTTTACGTGCTTTTCCGGCAGGTTCCGGTGTATCATTAAAATTTCGTTTCTGGTTGTATTTCGACAGGCTCATCAGGATGCTTTTTTACTTTTCTCGATGCTTTCTTTCAATTGCGCCATGATGTCTTTTGTCTTGTTATGCACAATTTTGAACTTTGGCTTAGCTATGCGTTTGCCCTTAGCTTTTGATTCTATTATCTTCATCAAAGCATCTGTATAGGTGTCTTTATATTTGGTAATATCAAACTTCTTCGGTGTAAGCTGATTAATAAGGGCTAGTGCCATTTTCAGTTCAGCAGGTTTTACGGATGTTTTTGCCGGAGCGGCAACTTCCTTGCTATCGCGGATCTCCTGCGGAAATCTCAATTTCAGCAGTAGCACCACATCACCATCTGCCTTCAGCATACAGAAATTCTCTTTGGTGCGCATCACAAAACTACCCAACGCTACTTTATCACTTTCTTTTAGTGCCTCTCTAAGCAATGCATAGGCACGTTCCCCCCCCTTTGCGGGTTCAGCATAATAAACGTTCTCGTAGTACATACTCGAGATGCTATCTTCCTTCACAAATTCGTTAATAGCAATCACATGGCTTTTTTCCGGGTTCGCCTTTTCAAAGTCTTCATCCTCTAATACAACATAATCGTCATTGTACTTATACCCTTTAACGATATCTTCCCATTTCACTACCCTGCCCGTATTCTCATTGACACGCTGGAACTTGATATTCGCATGATCTTTCTTATCCAGCATATCAAGATCTAAGGTGCTATCTTCTATAGCACTGTATAATTTGATGGGAATATTTACCAGGCCAAAGCCGATGGCGCCGCTCCATATAGCACGCATAGTACCTGTTTTATTAAGTTAACAGATAAAAACAATGCCAAAGCTATTTAAACATTAAAGGTTTTACCATGAGTTAATGGTATAATTTTTATGATTGTTATCAGTGAAGTCGTGAAATAAACTACTGAACCGTAAAACAATTAGTTATGATCGAGAATTCATCAGTATCCGGAAAACCGGAAATAAACGTAAGCATGCCGGAACGGGTATTATCGGTAATTGGCGGTTTGCTGGTTGGCAGTTATGTAGCCAAAAACAAAAATTTTAACCTTCCATTGTTGTCAGCAGGATTATACCTGTTTTATCGTGGAATAACCGGACACTGCACTCTCTATAGTGTTTTTAACAAAGAAAAACTTGCCAATCCTGTGCGCAATATCAATGCACGTACCAGTGTTATAGTTGGACGCTCGAGGGATGAGGTTTATGAATTCTGGCGGAATGTAGAGAACCTGCCTTTATTTATGAACCACCTGGAAAGTGTAAAAAGTATTGATAGCAAAACATCTCACTGGAAAGCTAAAATACCGGGCGGTGCGGTTGAATGGTATGCAGAAATAGTAAAAGATATTCCGAACGAGATGATCGGCTGGAATTCCCTACCTGGCGCAAGTGTAGTTAACGCCGGCAAAGTAACCTTTGAAGATGTAGGTGGAGGCGCTACCAAAGTAAGTGTGGTTATCACTTATCGGGCACCGTTGGGAATTGTCGGCAACGCTGTATCGCGCTTGTTCAATCCTTCGTTTGAAAAACTGGTACAGGAAGATATTAAGGCCTTCAAAAAATATATGGAGTTGCAAGGCCTGCAGGAAAAGAATCTTCTCTAAACAAAAAGCCCCGTAATCGGGGCTTCATTATTTATTTGAACATCTTTACAAAACAACGTTTGCGTTTGTGTTGTATATGATCGTAATTCTTCCAGTGGTTGATGGCCTTTTCATTGGTTTCGATCATACCGGTTGTTTCTACGTATTCGACACCATGCTTTTGCATCACCTTTTGCAGTTCTGTAATAAGCAATGCACTGACGCCCTGCGCCTGCCAATCGGGATGTATACCAGTGAGTAATAAGTCTACCACTTTAGGTTTCTTTAATGCCTGCGTGAGGTAGTACCAGCCGAATGGGAACAATTTACCGCCAGCCTTTTGCATAGCCTCGCTCAGAGATGGTAAACTAATAATGAAACCGATAATATTGCCATCCTTGTCTTCAATAACTTTTACAAACTCAGGGTTGAGAATATTGAAGTACTTATCTATATAGAATTGAGAAAGCTCTTTATTCATTGCCACAAAGCTGAATAAGTCTCCGAAAGCGACATTTAAAAGTTCCAGCACGCAGGGCGCATATTTTTTCATCTCTTCCCTGTTGGCAAAATGAACCACCTTCAGGTTATAGCGCCTTTGGATCATGTCATTCAGCTTCAGTGCTTTCTCCGGTATTTCTTTTTCCAGCTTCAGGCGAAACTCCACCCAATCCATTTCTTTTTCATAGCCGGCAGCTTCAAAATGCGCTTTATAATATGGCAAATGATATTCTGATGCTATGGAGGGAAGATGATCGAAGCCTTCGATAAGAATAGCCTGGTGATCGAGGTTAGTGAAACCAAGCGGGCCATGTACGCCATCCATTCCTTTCTCCTTAGCCCATTGTTCTACCGTATCTAATAATGCCTTGCTTACTTCTTTATCATCTATGAATTCGATACGGCTGAGGCGACATTTATTTTCACCAACCTTTTCGTTGTAGGCTTTATTAACAATAGCCCCTACCCTGCCAGCTACCTTTCCGTCCTTAATGGCCAGCCAAAACTGAGCTTCGCAAATGCCGAATGCAGGGTTTGTTGCGGGCTGCAATGCATTCAGCTCATCTTTTTTCATCGGGGGAACCCAATATTTGTTGCTTTTATACAGGTCGTAAGGAAACTGAACAAATTTTTTCAGATCATTCAGTGAATCGCAACGTTTTATTGTTACAGACATTTTGATTTAAAGACTTTATTTAAAACCTATTATAAGGGGCTCGGGGAACAAGATAGCCATTTTTTGCTGTTTTGCTCCCTGCAGAACGATATTTAGCATGGCCTTGACATTCTGTTTACCTATGTTGAGGGTTTGTTTTATTATCTTTAAAAACATCTATACACCGATGAATAGCGCACAACATCATACAGGATCTGCTAAACCGGGCAACCCAGGACTGAAAAGGTCAAAAGAATTTTTCCTTATCTGCGCAGGCATCTGCTCAGCAGCCATTGGCCTTAAAGGCTTTTTATTACCCAATGGGTTCCTGGATGGTGGTGTTACAGGTATATCGCTGTTAATAACAAGGCTGACCGGCTTTCCCTTGCCGATATTGATAGTCCTGATCAATATTCCTTTTATTATTATTGCCATACGGCAGATATCCAGAGAATTTGCCTTGAAAACATTACTAGCTATTGCCGGCCTGGCGGTGATTGTTGCGTTCATAGACTTGCCCCATATTACTAACGACAAATTACTGATCGCAGTTTTCGGGGGCTTTTTCCTTGGCGCAGGCATAGGACTTGCTATTCGGGGGGGTAGTGTGATAGATGGCACGGAGGTAATGGCCATTTATATTACCCGCAATTCCAGCATGAGTGTTGGGGATGTTATCGCCCTTTTTAATGTGCTTCTATTTTGCGTATCTGCATTGCTTATCAACATCGAAACTGCACTCTATTCTATGCTCACTTATTTGTCTGCGTCGAAGACGGTTGACTTTCTTATAACCGGTATTGAAGAGTATATCGGAGTGACCATTATATCTGAAAAGGCAGACGAAATAAAATCGACCATTATTAACAACCTGGGCAGGGCAGTAACTATATACAAGGGCGAAGGAGGATTTGGGAAAAAAGGCATTATTGATGAAGACCGCAAGATCATATTCTCGGTAGTAACCCGCCTTGAAGTTCATCGCCTGGTACACGAGGTAGAAAAAGTGGATAATGATGCATTCATCATCCAGCATACTATCAATGATACCAAAGGCGGTATGATAAAGAAGCGCCCGTTACATTAAGAAATAGGGGCGCCAAGGTGTATCCAACGCTGTATTTTATTTATGGAACAAGAGTCGAGCTTATAGCTTGGTGGCATTTGTAAACTACCCGGTAGTTGATTGATGATATGCATTAACTGAGAACCATATATACCATCCCCGCGATAGTGCTTCGTTAAATATTGCTTTAATGAAGTGGTATCCTCCAGGTTAAGGCCGCCTTCCTGTGTAACGGAAGTTGCATGACATTCATAGCAGTTGTTCCTGATAATTGGCTGAACATCTTTGCTATAGCTAACATTTGTAGTATCACAAGCTGTCGGCGCATTAGAAGTTGGATTTCCTGTATTTGCAGGTGTTACTACGAAATTTGCAGCGTTATGCTTGCAAGACACCAGAGCAATTGCTGCAATAGATATAGCTGCGATTTTTTGACTTAACTGACGCACGTTTGTTTTGTTTGTCAGCAAGTTATGAAGCTAATATTATCTCAAAGTTAACTATTTGTGCCGCCATTCATTCTTAAACCGCTCACCAGATATGGTATCATGATAGTGCATTACAAACTCATTATCTAAAGCCTCTACCACTGTAATACTAACGGTTTTAAGAATTCCATTCCTATTCATTTTCAGGTCTGTCATTTCATCACCATCGCCACCAAACTCGTGAAACTTCATTATTTCCTGGAAATTGAAATTGTGACCTTCCTGCAACCACTTATCAAACCACTGTTCCCTCTTTTCAATTACCGGCTTATCGTACAGCATTGCAGACGACCATATTTGAGGAAGGTCCGGCTTCTTCTCTGCAATAAATTTACTTTCGCCATCCCAGCGCATTTCCCAAAGAGAAGAATTATCCTGCTGCCATTGTACTAAGGTGAATGGTTCTATATCATTGAGCTCTATTGTATCGAAATTCCGAACCGGCTCAGGCCCATTGAATATTTCGAGGAAAATAATACCCCTACTCTCCCTGTAAGCTTCCTGTCTTTTATGACGCTCAAACGCACCGTTCATCAGCACCATAATATTGCCATTCTCGTGTGCACCCATCCAGGTGCCACCCTTTTCGCCATCCTGTGCAAATAATATTTTGCCAAAACTATATTGATGCTCCATGGGCGGAGTAGCAGGCTTTCTTAAAACAAGTTCATCCCTGTTAGAAGATAGAAAAATGCCGGTTTGAGTGGGAACAAAAGTTACAGTGCACATAGAGGGGGCAAGTTACTAAGTAACGGAAATAATAAAGGCTACCAAATGGTAGCCTTTATCAATATGCTTATTAAAAAAATTAAGCGTTGCTTTCTTCTGTACCTTCTGTAGCAGGTGCTTCGTTGATCTCAGGAACTGCAGGAGATTCTTCGATAACAGGAGCTGAAGCTTCTGCAGCAGGAGCAGCAGTTTCTGTTTTCTTAGCAGGAGCTGCGTTACCACGACGGCTACGACGGGTTTTCTTAGCAGCTGCATCTTTAGTACCGGTTTTGTAGATCTCGTTGAAATCAACCAGCTCGATCATAGCCATATCAGCAGCGTCACCCATACGGCGAGGCAATTTGATGATACGAGTATAACCACCCGGGCGGTTAGCTATTTTATCGCCGATAGTGCTAAACAATTCTTTGATAGCTTCTTTATCCTGCAGGTAGCTGAACACTACACGACGGTTGTGCATGGTATCGCTTTTACCACGTGTCAGCAGCGGCTCTACATAAACACGCAGAGATTTGGCCTTAGCAAGGGTGGTAACAATACGCTTGTGCTCGATAAGCTGGCTAGCAAGGTTTGACAATAAAGCCCGGCGATGCGAGGCTGTACGGCTTAGATTTTTGATTTTGTCTCCGTGACGCATGACTGTTAGTTTTTAAATTCCTTCATACCGTGTCAAGGAATATGAAGTACTGATGTTAAGTAAAAATTCAAAAAGCAAAATCCAAAAGTAAAATGATCCGTTTTTTGAATTTTTACTTTTGGATTTTGAATTAATATTAATCGTTGCTGCGGTGGAATTTGCTGATATCCATACCGAAGTGCAGACCGCGTTCGCCCAGCACCTGTTCAATTTCAGACAGAGATTTCTGACCAAAGTTGCGGAATTTCATCAGTTCTTCCTGAGTGTATTGTACCAGCTCGCTCAGAGAATTGATCTTAGCAGCTTTCAGACAGTTGAATGCACGTACAGAAAGTTCCAGATCTTCCAGAGGAGTGTTCAATACTTTGCGCAGTTGCAGTGTTTCTTCATCTACCACTGCTTCTTTTTCTTCGCGCTTAGTATCCAGTGAGATGTTCTCATCGGTGATGATCATCAGGTGCTGGATAAGGATGCGTGAAGCTTCTTTTACAGCTTCTTCAGGATGGATAGTACCATCTGTAGAAACTTCCATTATCAGTTTTTCGAAGTCCGTACGTTGTTCAACGCGGGTGTTTTCGATACTGTATTTTACATTTTTGATCGGTGTGTAGATAGAGTCGATGGCGATAATACCCAGCGGCGCTTCTTTAGGACGATTTTCTTCTGCAGGAACATAGCCACGGCCTTTGCCGATATGCAGTTCGATCTGGAAAGTAGTACCAGGATCCATGCTGCAGATAACCAGTTCGGGGTTCATAACTTCAAAGTTAGGCAGCGCTTCGCCGATCATAGCAGCAGTAAACGCTTCTTTACCTTTGATAGTCAGTTCTACCCTGTCAGAAGTAACATCCCCTTCTACAGCCTTTTTCAGGCGTACCTGTTTCAGGTTCAGGATGATCTCAGTAACATCTTCGAGTACACCTTTGATGGTAGCAAATTCGTGATCTGCACCAGCTATTTTGATAGCAGTGATCGCATACCCTTCCAGAGAAGAAAGCAATACACGACGAAGAGCGTTACCAATGGTAACACCATATCCTTGTTCCAGAGGACGGAATTCGAATTGTGCTTCGAAGTCATTAGCTTTCTGAAGAACTATCTTATCCGGTTTTTGAAAATTCAATATGGCCATATTGAGCTTTTGATTTTTTTACGTTTTTGTGTTATTGGGGTGCCTGCTAAAAACAAGCAAAGCTCCTGCGGTGAAGCAGGAGCGTAAAATTATTACTTAGAGTACAATTCCACTATCAATTGCTCCTTAATGTTCTCAGGAACTGATTCGCGTTCCGGATGAGCAATGTATGTACCTTTCAGATCTTTTTCGTTCCAGTCAACCCAGCTGATCTTAGGGTTTTTACCGCGTATCATGCTGGTAACATCTGTATTCACCTTGCTCTTTGGCTTCAGTTCAATGATGTCTCCCGGTTTCATTTGGTAAGACGGGATGTTTACGATCTCGCCATTAACCATAATGTGTTTGTGAGAAACCAGCTGACGGGCAGCAGGACGAGTAGGTGCAATACCTAAACGAAATACTGTATTGTCCAGACGAGCTTCCAGCAATTTGATCAGGTTCTCACCAGTTGCACCCTTCAGACGTGCAGCTTCAGTATATGTGTTGCGGAATTGTTTTTCCAAAACACCATAGGTATACTTAGCTTTTTGTTTTTCTTTCAGCTGAATAGCATATTCACTTGCAGCCTTGCGCTTTTTAGAAGGGCCGTGCTGTCCCGGAGGATTGCTATTCTTTTGCAGGTTTTTGCCTGAGCCTAAGATTGGTTCGCCGAATATGCGGCAGATTCTGTTTTTTGGTCCTGTATAACGTGCCATTTTCGATTTTTGTTACCTGCTGCGTCTCATTTAAAATCGTAAAACCCGATACGTAGCAGTATTATTATTTAAAAATTAAAAAAAATACTATTAATGTGGTTGTAGATTATACCCTACGTTTTTTAGGAGGGCGGCAACCATTGTGCGGCATAGGAGTAACGTCTTTGATAGATACTACTTCGATACCAACTGCTGCTAAAGCACGGATAGCACCTTCACGGCCAGAACCAGGACCTTTAACGAATACGTCTACTTTCTTCAGACCTGCATCGGCTGCTACTTTACCGCAGTCCTGAGAAGCCATCTGAGCAGCGTATGGGGTGTTCTTTTTAGAACCACGGAAGCCCATTTTACCTGCAGAAGACCATGAAATTACCTGGCCTTGTTTGTTGGTAATGCTTACGATGATGTTATTGAATGTTGCGCTGATATGCACATCGCCGTGCGGATCAACTTTTACTACGCGCTTTTTAGCCGCGGCTTTTGCAGAAGATTGAGCTTTTGCCATTTTAATTTTGAACTAAGGTAGTCGTTAATAAAAAGAACCGTCGTTAAACGGTTTTGAGCCACTCCTCCCTGCTGCACCCCAACAGATCCGGCAGTGGCTCTAAGATTATTTCTTAGGTGCTTTCTTTTTACCTGCAACAGTTTTGCGCTTACCTTTACGGGTACGGCTGTTGGTACGAGTACGCTGACCACGCAGAGGCAAACCTTTACGGTGACGTACGCCGCGATAACATGCAATATCCATCAGGCGTTTGATGTTCATCTGAACTTCTGAACGCAACTGGCCTTCCACTTTAAACTCACTGCTTATGATGTTACGGATAGACGCTTGCTCATCATCGTTCCACTCCATAGCTTTCTTATCATAAGAAATGCCTGATTTGTCGAGGATGTACTGAGCAGTGCTACGGCCGATACCGTAGATATATGTGAGCGCTATCTCACCACGCTTGTTCTTTGGAAGGTCTATACCAGCTATACGAGCCATGTATTTTTATAAATTTTAATTTCTAAAAACTAATTTCTAATTAATATTATCCCTGGCGTTGTTTAAAACGAGGATTCTTTTTGTTGATCACGTACAGTTTACCTTTACGACGAACAATCTTGCAATCAGCACTACGCTTTTTTATAGCTGCTCTAACCTTCATGACAGTTGGTTAATTTATTTAAAATTTTATTTATACCTATATATAATACGGCCACGGCTTAAATCATAAGGACTCATCTCTACACCTACCTTATCTCCCGGCAGAATACGTATGTAGTGCATCCGCATTTTACCAGATATGGTAGCTAATATTTCGTGCCCATTTTCGAGACGTACCCTGAACATAGCGTTTGATAATGCTTCTACAATAGTACCGTCTTGTTTGATTAAGGACTGTTTAGCCATATTTAAAAGGACTGCAAAGGTAAAGAAAAGTTTTTATTTTATAACAAATTTTCGTGCAAAAAATCCCTAATCTGTGAAAAATGGCATTAAAAAGAGGATTAAAGTCGATCGGGATGCCTATAAATACATATAAAAAGAGGTGCTGATAAAAGCACCTCAAGTAAGTTTCTAGAAACATAACTAATTGCTATCCAGCGATTAGTGCAGGTTTTAACTGTTCTGCCCATACCTGTAGCGATGCATATTGCTCATCAATAAGATCGTGCGGTAATGCAAACGGCTCGTATTTGGTAGTGAGGAAAACGGTATGCATAGCAAGGCGTTTACCAAACTCCATGTCTGAAACACTATTACCTACCATTACACTGCGTTGAAAATCGATTTCGGGAAAATCTTCTTTGGCCTGCATGGCCATACCGGTATTGGGTTTACGGTTATGATCTGCATCGTCTACTGCAGTGCACGCATATACCTTGTCAATACGGCCACCTTCGTCAACTACACTATTAATCATGTTAGCATGTATCTCTTTCATCACATCTTTAGACATCACACCCTTCCCTACCCCACGCTGATTGGTAACCACCACAATACGCCCAAACACTTCATTCAGCTTACGAAGTGCAGGCAACGTACCATCACAAAATTTAAAATCATTCCAATCGGTAATGTAAGACCCTACATTCTCCACATTGATCACCCCATCCCTGTCCAGGAACAGGGTCCAGCTTCTATCTATAGGTGCCGGAATACTAAACGCGCTCATTTCGTCTTTGTGTTTTAAATAAATAATCTTTCTTCTACTAACTGGCAGATAATATGTCCGATCGTGATATGGCTTTCCTGTATCCTTGGCGTGTCCTTGCTAGGAACAGCTATTAAAAAATCGCACCAATCCTTCATTTTACCACCGCCTTCTCCTGTAAATCCTACAGTTTTCATACCAATTTCGCGGGCAGTCTGTAATGCCAGTGTAATATTAGCTGAGTTACCTGATGTACTTAGCCCTACTATCACATCACCCGGCTTGCCTGTACCTTTTACTATCCTGCTATATACGAACTCGTAGCCATAATCGTTTGCTACGGCAGTTAAATAGGAAGTATTACAGTGGAGTGCTTCGGACGGCAATGGATTGCGGTCGGTATAGAACCTGCCGCTAAACTCTGCTGCAAGGTGCTGCGCATCAGCCGCGCTGCCGCCATTGCCGCAAAACAGTACTTTGTTACCTGCATTGAAAGCATCTATTATTGCCTCTACTACCTGTTCGATGGTTTGCATCAAAACAGCATCCTCTAACAACTTGCTTTTAACATTTATCGACTCTTGTAAAATAGCCCTGATCTTTTGCTGCATATACCCAAAAATACAACAGCGTACGATATGATACGTACGCTGTTGTATAAAACTTTATTATCGTGAATTATTATAATACTAACATGGCATCGCCGTAGCTGAAGAAGCGGTATTTTTCTTTGATAGCTGTATTGTAAGCTTCCATTGTAAGTTCGTAGCCTGCAAATGCACAAACCATTATCAGAAGGCTTGTCTTAGGCAGGTGGAAGTTGGTAACCAGTGAATTAGCTATAGAAAAATCATACGGCGGGTGGATGAACAAGTTTGTCCAGCCCTCTTCTGCTTTCAGCAGCCCCTGTGCTGTAACAGAGCTTTCCAGCGCACGCATGGTAGTAGTACCAACAGAGCATATTTTGCGATGGTCCAGCTTGGCTTTGTTCACTATTTTGGTAGCGAACTCATCTACACGGAAATATTCCGCATCCATTTTATGTTTGGAAAGATCTTCTACTTCTATTGGGCGGAAGGTGCCTAAACCTGTGTGCAAGGTTGCTTCAGCGAAATTTACACCCTTGATCTCCAGGCGCTTAATGAGTTCGCGACTGAAGTGCAGACCAGCTGTAGGAGCTGCAACTGCACCTTCGTACTTGGCATAAACGGTCTGGTAACGTTCCCTGTCTTCTTCTTCCGGCTTTCTTTTGATGTACTTTGGCAGCGGAGTTTCGCCCAAAGTATCCAGTATCTTTTTGAAAGCTTCTTCGTCGCCATCAAAGAGGAAACGGATAGTACGGCCACGGGAGGTAGTGTTATCAATAACTTCTGCCACCAACTCGTCATTATCGCCGAAGTATAGCTTATTGCCCACGCGTATCTTACGTGCGGGGTCTACTATAACATCCCATAAACGGTTTGGCTTGTTGAGTTCGCGAAGCAGGAACACTTCTATTTTGGCTCCGGTCTTCTCTTTACGGCCGTAAAGCCTTGCAGGAAATACTTTGGTATTGTTAACGACCATTACGTCCTTATCATCAAAATAGTCGATAATATCGCGGAAGGTCTTATGCTCGATCTTACCAGAGTCGCGGTGGATAACCATTAACCTACTTTCTTCCCTAGTCTTTGCAGGATGCTGTGCGATAAGATTTAGAGGTAAGTCAAATTTAAATTGCGACAACTTCATATATGGCAGACAACTTTAAAAGTGTGCAAAGTTAGTCGAAAATAAATAATTTGGCAATTTCGTTTTAAAATTTAAATAATAATAAATATGAAGGGCCGGATTTTCACCCGGCCCTTCGTGTCCTGCTATGGCAGGTTCTTTAAATGCCTTGCTGCGTTTGACTTAACGTCATTTGCCGCCATTGCCAGCCCGTCGCCGTTACTTTTTGCAAATTTTGTGAGCTTATCCGACCAGTCGGACAGAGAGTCAGAAAGATTGTTGCGAACCTTTTTGCCTTGTTCTGTTGTAAACAGTGCGGCTACGCCTGCTGCGGCAGTAACGCACAATCCCAACAATACCCAGTTTCGTGTTGTCATAACCTGTGTTTTTATAAGATTTAAGATCAGTTTTATATACTTAATCCGATTTAAAAACCATGCCACCCAACGCTATTTATAGGGATTTAACAGGGGATTTGTAAATGCTTGTTGAGGCTGTTTTATGAATTGACTACATTTGAGACCTAAATTTTTAGAAATGCAAGTTTGGAACGAATACCTCACATCAAATAAGCAACGCTTCCTGGATGAATTACTGGACCTGCTGCGCATACCATCTGTAAGTGCAGACAGCAAGTACAAAGGCGATGTTTCGCGCTGCGCCGATGCAGTTAAAGAGAACCTGCTGAAAGCCGGCTGCGACAAAGCAGAAATATGCCCTACTGACGGACACCCAATCGTATATGGCGAAAAAATGATAGACCCGTCGCTGCCTACAGTACTGGTATATGGCCACTATGATGTGCAGCCACCTGATCCGCTGGAATTATGGCACAGCGGCCCCTTTGAACCGGTGATAAAAGACGAAAAGATATACGCACGCGGCGCTTGTGATGATAAAGGACAGATGTTTATGCATGTGAAGGCGCTGGAAGTGATGGTGAAAACCAATACGCTTCCCTGCAACATCAAATTCATGATAGAAGGAGAGGAAGAAGTGGGTTCATCTAACCTTGGCAAATTCCTAGAAAGCAATAAGGAAAAACTGAAGGCTGATATCGTACTGGTATCTGATACCTCTATGATCAGCATGGAACATCCATCACTGGAAACAGGCCTGCGCGGACTGGCTTACATGGAAGTAGAAGTAGTAGGCCCTAACCGCGACCTGCACAGCGGTGTGTACGGTGGCGCTGTAGCCAACCCGATCAATATTCTTTGCAAAATGATCGCTTCGCTGCACGACGAGAATAACCACATCACCATTCCAGCATTCTATGATAAAGTGCAAAACCTGAGCGATGCTGACCGCAAAGCGCTGAACAATGCGCCATTTGACCTGAATGAATACAAAAAAGACCTTGGTGTTAACGAAGTTTGGGGTGAAAAAGGATATACTACATTGGAACGCACAGGCATACGCCCAACTTTGGATGTAAACGGCATTTGGGGTGGCTATACAGGTGAAGGTGCTAAAACCGTATTGCCGTCAAAAGCGAATGCTAAAATATCTATGCGCCTGGTTCCGGATCAGAGCTCTGATGAGATAGCTGCTATGTTCCAAAAACATTTTGAAAGCATTGCTCCTGATTACGTAAAAGTTACGGTTACTGCACACCATGGTGGTGAGCCAGTTGTAACTCCAACAGACTCTGTAGCATATAAAGCTGCCGCAGAAGCAATCAAAACATCATTTGGTAAAGACCCAATACCTACACGCGGCGGTGGAAGCATCCCTATCATCGCGCTGTTCGAAAAAATACTGGGATTGAAAACTGTATTAATGGGCTTTGGACTGGACAATGACAACATCCACTCACCCAATGAGAAATATGATGTGTTCAACTATTTCAAAGGAATAGAAACGCTGCCTTACTTCCACAAATATTATGCGGAAATGAGCAAGAACTAATTCCTGATATTCTCATTCAAAAGCCCCGATTAGCGGGGCTTTTGAATTTTATACAAGATACAATCTTCCAATTGAGGATGTTTAACTAATAACGGATGTTTAAAGTCTGAAACATAATGCATTCCTATCTTCTGCATGACGTTTATAGAAGGCTCATTGACTTTAGGCGCCATAGAATATATCTCTTCAACACCCGGCAAATCAAAACCATATTGCAGACAACGCAATGCACCTTCTGTAGCGTAGCCATTACCCCAAGCATCATTAGCCAACCGCCAGCCAATGTCGATGCAGGGAGTGAATGAAGCTTTGAAGGTCTGAAATGAAAGACCAATGAACCCGATAAATTTATTATCCTGCAAAGTATCTACCGCGAAGTAGCAATACCCTCTTTCTTCGAACTGATTTTGCATACGCCTGATAAAAGCTTCTGTTTGCGCACCGATCTGAGTAGAAGGAAAGTACTTCATCACATCAGGATCATTATTAGTCAGTGTCATCGGATCAACATCATCATCGTTCCATTCCCTGAAACCCAATCGCGAAGACGTAAATAAATAGTTGTTATTCATCACTCTGAATATTAGCTAATCTTCAATAATATAAATGTTTTAAAAATAATCTTCAATGTTTTTTTTACCGTTTATAAGGCGGAAATTTGCCTTGATGAGGCATAAGATTATCATAGCGATCGATGGGTATTCTTCCTGTGGCAAAAGCACTCTTGCCAAAGAACTGGCAGCAAAACTTGGTTACCAATATATTGACAGTGGCGCCATGTACCGTGCCATTACATTGTACATGCTTCGTAATAATGTGGATATAAAAGAGACCGGAGAGGTAATGGATGCATTGGCCAATATTCACCTCAATTTTCATGTAAACGAAACCACACATAAATCGGAAATATTCCTGAATGATGAGAATGTAGAACACCAGGTAAGGGATATGATCGTGGCCGAAAAAGTTAGCGATGTTGCCGCCATCAGGGAAGTACGTGCCTTTGCAACGGCCCAGCAAAAAAAGCTTGGGAAAAAGAAAGGCATTGTAATGGATGGACGGGATATTGGCACAACCGTATTCCCGGATGCAGAATTAAAAATATTTATGACGGCCGACCCTGCCGTAAGGGTAAAACGTCGTTTTGAAGAATTATACCAGGTCAACCCAAGCATTACACTGGAAGAAGTAAAACATAACCTGGAACTACGGGATTATATAGACAGTAACAGGGATGTGAGTCCTTTGAGACAAGCAGATGATGCTATTGTATTGGATAATAGCAGCCTGACCCGTGAAGAGCAATTAGAAAAAGTTCTGGGCTGGGTAAGGGAACGTTCTTCGCAGCTGACAGAAGGCTAAAATTCATTTTATTTTTCGATACTGATTTGCCACTTTTGAGATACAAAGTGGCTTTTTCCTGCCATAAAACATTGCACTGCAAAATGACCAACTACGAAATAGCTGACCAGTTCTCTCTACTATCCAAACTGATGGATATACATGGTGAAAATTCTTTCAAAGCAAAGTCTTATGGCGTTGCAGCTTATAATATTGAGAAGCTGCCCAAAGAGATCAGCGCCATGGAGGATGCGGAACTATTCAGCATCAGGGGATTTGGGGACAGCATTGGCCAGAAGATAAGAGAAGTGCAACACACCGGCACCATGGAAGCGCTGCAGCAGATACTGGAAAAAACTCCTGTAGGCGTGCTGGAAATGATGCAGGTAAAAGGACTAGGGCCAAAGAAAATAGCTGTGATATGGAAAGAGATGGCGATAGAAAGCGTGGGGGAACTGGAATATGCCTGTAATGAAAACCGTTTGGTGAACTATAAAGGATTTGGCACAAAAACACAGGAAAGCATATTACAGAACATTGCCTTTATACGGTCTAACATGGGCTTTCACTTATGGGCCGAAGTAGAAAATATTGCCAACCTGCTGATAACCCAGCTACAACGCGTAAATCCCGGGAAGCTCTTTGCTCTTGGTGGTGCTTTCCGCAGGCAATTGCCAACGATTGAGCACCTGGATATTATTACAACTACTGACAGATCGATCATTAAGCAACAATTCGGCGTTACGCAAGGCATTACAATCGAAGAACAAGATCAACTGCTGCATATACAGGCTCCCAACCAGCCCAAAATAATAGTGCATCCTGTAGCCAACGAATCAGCCTTCTACTCTACTCTATTCCGTACATCTGGCAGCAAAGACTTTATTGAAACATTCAACGAAAAATATAAACTACCTGAAGCGCTTAATAGCGAAGAACAAATATTCAGCTTTAATAACCTTAGCTATATACACCCTGCTATGCGCGAAGAGCGCCATGTGCTGGATAAAGCAGCCAGCAATCAACTACCTGAGCTGATACAGGTGGAAGACATCAAAAGTATTATCCACTCTCACAGTGTATGGAGCGATGGCAGCAACACCCTGGAACAGATGGCTAAAGCAGCTATCGACAAAGGCTATGAATACCTGGTAATCAGCGATCACTCCCAGGCAGCTTACTATGCTAATGGGTTAACCCCCGAGCGCATTGCGGCTCAACACCAGGAGATCAATGCACTGAACGAAAAACTGGCGCCCTTCAGGATATTTAAAAGTATAGAAGCCGATATATTGAGTGATGGAAGCCTTGATTATAACCCGCAGGTTCTATCGACATTCGACCTGGTGATAGCATCTGTACACAGTAATCTGAAGATGATGCAGGAACGGGCTATGGAGCGTGTAATGGCTGCCATACACAATCCCTACACCAGCATATTAGGGCACCCAACCGGACGACTGCTATTATCGCGCGAGGGTTATCCGTTAGATCATAAAGCCATCATTGATGCATGTGCCGCACAGAATGTAGTGATAGAAATAAATGCGCACCCGCGCAGGCTGGATCTTGACTGGAGATGGATAGAATATGCTCTTGAGAAAGGTGTACTGTTATCGATCGATCCGGATGCACACGCGGTTGAAGGCTACCATGATGTATATTATGGCGTATTGGCTGCTCAGAAAGGCGGCCTTACCGCAGACAGAAATCTGAGCAGTTTTACTCTGACGCAATTTGAAGCATTCGTAAAGGTGCAACAGGCAAAACGGAACAGGTAATATTCGTGTATTATTTCAGCGGCATGGGCTAAGCAGCTCCATGCCGTTTTTTATTATTGCAGCAATAGATCAGTATCAGCATCAGCAAGCCATCTTTTGCTTCAGGATAGTTTTCGTTTGTTTCTATCTCGTAGTTGAAGCTGAACTTAGACCATTTGAAATCGGGCTGCATTACTGCCAGCGCCTGTTCGTCTGCGTTATACAATGTCATGCGAGTATCGAAGAAACCATGCTTATACAGATAAGTATTGCCGTCTGCCATGTGCAACACCAGGTGGCCGGCCCAATTGTGGCGTATCTCGGCAACTTCCCGATCACCTTCTGTAACCGATATGGCAGTATGCCATGCATTAGCAGGGGCTACCTGGTACTCCATACCACGATACTGAAGTGTAACACTTACTGAAAACCAACCGTCATAATCGATGCGGCCAATTGAATCACCGTTTTCATCAAACAACTCGAAATGCCTGTTGTGCTCGCCTTTTGCTGTGTATCTCATGCGCATGAAATTAAATAATAACAGCCGCTTAAAAGCGGCTGTTATTCAAAAATATCTATGATATCTTAACTCATTAATTCTTCCACCACATCTTTTTCTACCCGCAGGTTATCTATGATATGACGCTGGCGTTCCGGAGTATTCTTACCCATAAAGTATTCCAGCATTTTTTGAAGCTGAAGGTCATGCGCAAGCAAAACAGGCTCTTTACGCATATCATCACCTATGAACTGTGCAAACTCTTCAGGGCTGATCTCACCCAAGCCTTTGAATCGCGTGATCTCAGGCTTACTGCCTAATTCAGCAATTGCATTACGACGTTCTTCATCAGAATAACAATAGATCGTTTTCTGTTTATTACGCACACGGAACAACGGTGTTTCCAATACATATACGTGCCCGTTCTTTACCAGGTCGGGGAAGAACTGCAGGAAGAAGGTCATAATAAGCAGGCGGATGTGCATACCATCCACATCAGCATCGGTTGCTATCACTATATTGTTATAGCGCAGCCCATCCAAGCCTTCTTCAATATTCAGTGCATGCTGCAGCAAGTTGAATTCCTCGTTTTCATACACCACTTTTTTGGTAAGCCCGTAACAGTTCAGAGGCTTACCACGAAGGCTGAATACCGCTTGTGTTTCTACATTACGGCTTTTGGTGATACTACCGCTTGCAGAGTCGCCCTCTGTAATGAAGATAGTGCTCTCCAGTTGCTTTTGCTGAAATTCTTCCTTGCCTTTATTCGGCACATCGTCATTCAGGTGAATGCGACAATCGCGAAGCTTTTTATTATGCAGGTTTGCTTTCTTAGCACGTTCATTGGCAAGTTTACGAATACCCGAAAGCTCTTTACGTTCGCGCTCGCTTTGCTCAATGCGCTTTTTCATCGCATCAGCAACAGCTGCATTTTTATGCAGGAAGTTATCCAGCTCTTTAGCAAAGAATTCCAGAACGAAGGACTTCATACTAGGCCCCCCTTCAAAAACATATTGTGAGCCCAGTTTGGTTTTTGTCTGTGACTCAAACACCGGTTCCTGTACACGGACAGAAATAGCCGCACAAATACTCTGACGTATGTCTGCCGCATCGTAGTCCTTCTTAAAGAAATCACGAATCACCTTTACAAATGCCTCGCGGAAAGCCGCCTGGTGTGTACCACCCTGTGTTGTATGCTGACCGTTTACAAAAGAATAGATATCCTCGCCATAGTCTCCGGTATGCGTGATAGCCACTTCAATATCTTCCGCCTTCAGATGAATGATTGGATAACGACAAGATTCGGGATTGGTCTTGCGCTGCAACAGATCCAGCAAACCATTTTTCGAAAGGAAATTCCTGCCATTCAGATTTATTTGCAACCCTGCATTCAGGAAGCAATAGTTCCAAACCTGGTTCTCTACATATTCATTTATAAAATGATAGTGTTTAAACACTGTATCATCAGGCGTAAAGTTTACCAATGTGCCATTAGATTCTGTAGTATCGGTCTCTTTGTGTTCCTTGATAAGAACGCCCTTTTCAAACTCGGCCACCTTCATTCTACCATCCCTGAAAGCGGACACTTTGAAATAACTACTAAGCGCATTTACCGCTTTTGTACCAACACCATTCAGGCCCACAGACTTCTGGAACGCTTTACTATCATATTTAGCGCCTGTATTGATCTTACTAACCACATCTACCACCTTACCTAAAGGAATACCCCGCCCATAATCGCGAACGGTTACAGAACCTTTGTCAATCCTTATCTCTACCCGCTTACCATATCCCATGGTATATTCATCTATACAGTTATCTATCACCTCTTTTATGAGAATGTAGATACCATCGTCCATACTGCTGCCATCGCCCAGCTTGCCGATATACATACCGGGGCGCAGGCGTATGTGCTCGCGCCAGTCGAGCGATTTAATACTGTCTTCCGTATATTGATTCTGTTCTGCCATCTTCTGTTCTTTCACTTTATCTGTGTGCAAATATAGGTTTTGAGTTGAGATATGGGCATAGTAAAAAAGGAGCGCAAATATGCGCTCCCCAATATATTCTAAAATTTAGTTATTAAAATTTAACGCCCACTGTCAATGCGGCATTGTTCATGCTGCTTTTAATAGTAGCCGTAGGTATCACCGGAGAAATAGTGCCGTAGTTAAGCGCGTAAGGATATTCCTGGTCTTGCACCATGGTATGCATAACGCCAAAATCAACAAACCAATTATCTAAACGGAAACCAACACCTGCGGTAACATTCATACTCTGCCCGTTGGTAGAATTGTTTTTGTAGGGACTGCCATAATATCCAAAGCCTAAGCGTATGGAAACTATATCGATACGGCCTTCTACGCCTACTCTTAAAATGGATGCCCCCTTGTATGTATTTTTAATTACCTGGTTTAAGGCAGTTTGCTGATCCTTATAAATGCCATCATATTTAAATCTTGTAGAAGAGTAGTCAACATATTCATAGTCGGCAGAGATAAAGCCGTATTTGCCAATGATAGCAGCAGCGCTTGCCACCATCCTCCAAGGCGTTACCATGTTGTATTGAAAAACAGATTGGTCGGCAACTGCCTTAGTGATCGGGTTAGTATCTTGTGAACCAAGTACATATTTAAAGTTCTCTGTATTGGCAGTTAGCGTCATATCCTGTACATCCTTCATAGAATAATAGGTAGGTGTATGCACGGCAAGGCCGAGACGTAAGAAATCAACCGGCTTATATATTGCACCCAATTTCAGATTTACACCCGTACCGCGGGTAACTAAAGACTCTGTGTATTGATAGTTATTAAAGAAATTATTAGGAACTCCGCTTGCATCTGATTCTGTGAAGGTGATATCGCGTTTATAGATAATTGAAGGTATTCCCACAGTAGCACCCAGCATTAATTTTTCCATGTAGTTGGCGCCAAGGGATATCGCGATATCTGTAATACCGCCACGTTCCTGCACTACTTTCTGTTGGTTTAGTTTTGAAGAGTAGATAGTTACCGGAACGAAAGCCCCACCTAAAGTATCCAGCAAATAGCTTTGATAACCGAGATAGCCGCGGGAATTTGTGGGCATCTGATTAGCAGTTGTTGGTGTGGCGTTATTGTTGGCATCTATCGAAAATATCTCAGAAGCAGAATTATGCGTCAGATCATTATCGCCGGGACCTTGCCATGGCGTAATGGAACCATTGTAAGTATAATTGCGGCTAAAATCGGCAATGCGGTTGATGCCTACGCCAAAGGAAACAGATTTCCATTTGCTACGTTCATAACGCTGGCCTTCTGCAGCGCTTGTAAATACAACACCCAGGTTATTAATTGTAAAGCGCGTAGTATTATCGTTCGTTTCCGTATTTTGATAGGTGCTTTTAGTGCCATTTATTTTAAGCGATGGCGTAAATGTGAATTCGGACCTGCGATAAACACCGATGCCTGCAGGGTTGACGCTAAGTGAAGTAAAATCGCCCCCTAACGCGCCTACAGCGCCGGCAAAACCCATAGAGCGGGCGGTAGCCTGGGGAGATAAATAGGAATAGCGCAACGCGTCTGTTTCATCTTGCGCAAGCACATTAAAACCTGCTGTATTTGCCGCCAGCAATACGGTTGCTGAAAGATATGTACGGATGTTCATAAAAGAAGTTTCTGTTATTAACTATGACAAAAAATGGTGATTAATGTTTAATAATGACACACCAAATATCAACAATCAAATATTATACCTCTGTTAAAAAATCTTTTGTTAAAAAAAATCCCGCGGATGCTGGTACCATCAAACGGGATTAATATTTTGCCTGTTGTTGTAGCCTGAATTATCTGCGGCCACCACCACCGCCGCCGCGACTACCGCCGCCACCACCAAAACCACCACCGCCACCGCGGCTGCCACCTCCGAATCCGCCACCGCCGCCAAAGCTGCGGGATGGGGCCTCGTAACTGCGGCTTGGTTGCTCATATGTGCGAGCCGGAGCTTCATAAGTACGTACCGGCTGCTGCTGCTCGTAACTGCGAGGGCTTGCAGACTCATAAGTACGTACCGGCTGCTGATAGCCTTGAGCAGGCTGCGCCTGGCGAACCTCGCCGGCACCGGAACTAAATGTCCTTACTGAATTAGGGCTTGCAACTTCTGCTCCTCTTACGCCACCACCAGGAGTAGTATTATAAGGGCGAGCGCTAACACCAGATGGCATTGATGGCTGTGCCATACCGCGGCCACCACCTGCATTACCTGAAGTATTTACCGGGCCAGAAGTACGCAATTGAGGATCGGTACGTGTGCCGATGGTGCTACCTGCTGCCTGGCGTATGCCGGTTGACACCCGGGGGCCGTAATTAAAAGTATTCATGGAAGTACGGGGACCGTAAGACCTGCCGCGAACATTACCATTGTTTAAACCCTCATTATAACCACCATAATAGCCTCCACCGTAGTAGCCTCCATAACCATAATAGCCACCGTAGTATCCTCCAAAACCATAGCCCCAACCGGTGCAAGCATAATATGGATAGTTCCATGCGCTATAAAAACCGGGATAACCATACCATGCACTATAACCCCAATATGGAGACCAATAAGGGCCACCATAGCCAATGCCTACAGACCAGCCTGAACCATAGCCCCAGCCATAACCCATACCAAAACCTGAATAATATGGGGAATACCAGGAATTGAAACGGTAAGGATCATAAAAAGATCCGTAGCCAAAATTGGAGAAACGGTTAGAATAATAACTATCGTCATCATAGTCTATATACACATCGCTGCTATTGTCATTGCTGCTGTATATATTTCCATTGCCGTTATCCTGCGCTGCCTGCCTAGCACGTTCCTGCTCAGCCGCTCTCTGCCGCTCATACTCTTCGTCTATTTTCTTCTGCTCCTCGGCATCCTTTTGCGCATCCTTCTTCGTATAGTAAATATCGTCTTCGTAATTCTTGCTTTGGGCATAGGAATTATTGCTAACGATGCTCGTCAACAAAAGGCCGGTAATGATGAGGCGTTTCATCTTATAATGTTTTACTTAGTGAAATTAGTACATTTGCCACACTTTTAAGACACCGAAAAGTGTGCCAAGATTAACATGAGCAATATTTTAACATCTCGTAAACAGGACTATGCCCAATGGTATAATGACCTGATATTGAAAGGCGGATTAGCTGAACACTCTGACGTACGCGGTTGCATGGTGATAAAACCTTATGGGTTTGCACTTTGGGAGAATATGCGCGACGTATTAGACAAAATGTTTAAGGATACAGGGCACCAAAATGCCTATTTCCCGCTGTTTATACCCAAAAGCTACCTCAGTAAAGAAGCATCTCACGTTGAGGGCTTTGCGAAGGAATGCGCTGTAGTAACCCATTACCGCCTGAAAAACGACCCGAACGGCAATGGTGTTATTGTGGACCCGGAGGCTAAACTGGAAGAAGAGCTGATAGTAAGGCCTACTTCGGAAACCATTATCTGGAGCACGTACAAAAAATGGATACAGTCATACCGCGACCTGCCCCTGCTCATTAACCAATGGGCAAACGTAGTACGTTGGGAGATGCGTACCCGCCTCTTCCTACGCACCGCAGAATTCCTGTGGCAGGAAGGCCATACCGCACACGCAACACGTGAAGAAGCTATTGAAGAGACCGTTAAGATGCTCGATGTATATGCAACCTTTGTGGAAGAATATATGGCGTTGCCTGTGATCCGCGGCGTGAAATCACCAAGCGAACGTTTTGCAGGGGCCGAGGATACTTATTGCATAGAAGCATTGATGCAAGACGGTAAAGCATTGCAGGCAGGTACTTCTCACTTCCTGGGCCAGAATTTTGCCAAGGCATTTGACGTGAAATTTGCCGACAAAGACAATAAGATCGAACATGTTTGGGCTACTTCATGGGGCGTATCTACACGCCTGATAGGTGCTCTGGTAATGGCGCATAGTGACGATGAAGGCTTGGTGCTGCCTCCGCGCATTGCTCCGCTGCAGGTGGTTATTGTGCCTATTTACAATAAAGATGCAGAAGCAAGGCAAAAAATAGATGACAAGGCCAAGGCATTAGTTAAGGAATTGCAGTTGAAAGGCATCCGTGCGAAGTTTGACAATGACGATACCACCCGCCCGGGATGGAAATTTGCAGAATATGAACTGCGCGGCGTACCTGTGCGCATTGCCCTGGGTGCTCGCGACCTGGAAAATAATGTGGCAGAAGTAGCCCGCAGGGATGAGAAAACCAAATCTTCAGTATCGCTGGACGGTATTGAAAGCCATATAGCCCAATTGCTGACTGATATACAAACAAACCTGTATAATAAAGCACTTGCATTCCGTACAGAAAATATGCGTACGGTAGATAGCTGGGATGAATTTGTTCGTGTTTTGGATGAAACTCCGGGTTTTGTATCTGCGCACTGGGACGGTACTGCAGAAACCGAGGCTAAGATCAAAGAACTGACCAAGGCTACTATACGCTGTATACCATTGAACAATGTGCAGGAGAACGGTAAATGTATATTGACCGGCAATCCATCGACACAGCGTGTATTGTTTGCAAGAGCGTATTAAGTATATTTACTTAACAAACACTATGAAATATGCTCAACGAAGAAACACCACAGTTAATTGTTGATGAAACTGCTAAAAACCATCTGAAAGAAGCAGCCGGATGGGCAAAGTTCCTCGGCATCGCGGGTTTTGTGTTCATGGGGATGATGATCTTTGCGGGATTTGCCATTGGTTCTGCAGTGATGCAAACACCTGGCGTTAACAATGCCCTTGCCGCAATTGGCGGCATTGGTTTTGGCTTGGCTTATACACTCATCGCTGCAATTTATTTTTATCCCGTTTTCGCGTTGTACAAATTTGCTGTATTATGTAAAGAAGCAGTGTACAGCAATGACAATAATACCTTTGCCAGGGCCATGTACTATCTAAAGAGCATGTTCAAGTATATAGGTGTTATTACGATCATCATTTTAGCACTATACCTGCTCATCATTATTCTACTGATAATGGTTGGTTCCTTTGCAGGAATGCATCGATAATCTTAACCGACATAATATGATAAAGGCGCAGTTAACTGCGCCTTTACTTTTTTGATTTATCAGCAGGGGTAATTATTCAATTGATCTCGGTTAAAAAATTCATTTTTATAACATAAAACTAAACCCATGACATTTGGATGACATTTAATTTTTCTCTAACTTTTGGGTTCATTATTTAGATTGATAAGAGGATAAGACAGAGGCGAAGTCAGAAAAAACTGCATTTCTCATTTTGCGGACTGCTGATTTTTTGGGAGAGCCTATTCCAGTTTCTCTAATTATTATGGCTGCATCCAGTAATATATGGCAATTGGTACAGAGCCTTACCCAGCAGGAGAAGCTCTTCTTCCGAAGGGATTTTTCCCGAAGCACCGGCAACGGTCATGATCCACTATATCTGCAAGTGTTTGATCTGCTTAATAAACAACAGGAATATGATGAATCAAAGCTCATACAACAATTATCTCCGGCGCTTAACGCCAAAAACATATCCTACACAAAGAATTATCTAACAGAGCAATTATTTAAAGCACTTCTTGTGTTGCATGCGACGGAAGATATTGACGCGGGACTTTATCAGCAACTTTCCCTGGTACGCATATTGAGGAATAAGAACCTGCATAAAATGGCGCTTAAAATATGGCAGTCATCCCTAAAGCAGGCAAGACAGTATGAGAATTATGCAATGATACAATTGCTAAAAGAAGAGTACAGAAAACTACAACTCTATTATAACCCCAAGGCTACCCAACAAGACTTATTGAACGATTATGATGAGGCCATCATTTCTGTTGAGGAGTATGCCAAGCTGCTGGAAATGCAGGAACTACATTTCCAGGCTTTATTATTAAGACGGAAAGCACATTTCAGGCAAACCAAAGAAGACCAGGGAACTATAAAAAATATGTTACAGCAGCCAATACTGGATGCTCCTATCGTTAACCGTTCCTTCCTGTATAAGCATTACTACCACATGACAAAGGCTACCCTGCATTACCTGCAACACAATGCAGAAAGCTATGTACATGCCTATGTAAACATCCATAACTGGCAAGCAGCGCCCGACCGTATCGGATATGATCCTGAAAATTACATCGAGGTATTATACGTGTTTTACTACACTGCCGTGCTGGCAAAAGATTATCAGCATGTGATAGATGTAATGGAACACCCTGCAAACAAAAGAATTAATGGCGCATCACATATTGCCTATTTTGAAGCCATTAAACACCTTGCATTAAACAGAATTTATAACAAGCTGGCAGATTACTATAAAGTAGAAGCCCTAGTGAAGGGTATGAAGAAGATGATGCTACAGTGGGAGCAATACGTGAACGAAGACATACAACGTACACTAAACCTGTCTCTCGGGATAGCCTGTTTTGTACTTAGAGATTATGATGATGCATACCACTATATAAAAAACGCGCTCCTGCTCTTCGACAACAATAGCAGAACAGAACACTATTCTTTTGCGCACCTCTTTTTACTAGTAATATGCTTTGAGAAAAAAGATAATTACCTCTTCGAGCTGCAATATAAAAGCACCTACTCCTACTTTTACCGGCACGAAACGCCGCTGCCCTTTGAAAAGGCAATTATACATGCGCTGAATAAAGCTTATCATACCGGCAATTTTAAAGGCCTGCAGCAACAATTTAACCAACTATCAGATACATTGAAACTTACAGCAAATGATCCTGTGCAGCAACAGGTATTTACCATTTTCAATTTCCCTGTATGGATAGAAAGTAAACTCAACAGGGTACCTTATAAGGAATGGGTGGTCAGAAAGGTAAAAGAAGGGCTGCAGGAAAGTAAGACTGCATCCTAAGGTTCCTCCAGTTTATTAACTTTGGTGGCGTAATGGCTATCAATAAGCTTTCAATTGAGCAATTCCTGTACCTCGCTACAAAACATCCTATTCTGGATGTAAGAAGCCCGGGGGAATATCAACAGGCACATATACCCGGCGCTCATAGTTTCCCACTTTTTACAGATGAGGAAAGAAAAGTAGTGGGCACTGCATATAAACAGCAAAGCAGGGAAACCGCAGTTAAAATAGGCCTCGATTATTTCGGCGTGAAGATGCGGCCTATGGTAGAACAGGCAGAGACAATAGCCCGAAAAGACAAAACCTTACTGGTGCATTGCTGGCGTGGCGGCATGCGTAGTGCCGGTGTAGCATGGCTGCTTGATCTTTATGGTTTTAAAGTATACACCCTGGCAGGGGGTTACAAGGCATATAGACAATGGGTGCTGAAGCAGTTTGACAAGCAATGGAGCCTACGCATCCTGGGCGGCTATACGGGATCGGGCAAAACGGAAGCATTGCAAAAACTGCGACCTCATATAGACCTGGAGTCGATAGCTGTACACCGGGGTTCAGCTTTCGGTGATGTAGAAGGCAAAACACAACCTCGCCAGGAAATGTTTGAAAACCTGCTGGCTACAGAATTAGTAAAGCAGGAAGCTAATACGATATGGCTGGAAGACGAGAGCCAGCGCATCGGACTCGTGAACATTCCACAGCCATTTTGGAAGCAAATGCGCAACGCAAAGGTGTATTTTGTAGATATTCCTTTTGAGCAGCGGCTGGAACATATTGTTAAAGGATATGGAAAACAACAAAAGCCTAAACTTGTTAACAGCATTATGCGCATACAAAAAAGACTTGGTGGCCTGGATACAAAAAATGCTGTGAATTGCCTGCTTGAAGACGATATTAAAGGATGCTTTACAATTTTATTAAGGTATTACGACAAACAATATAGAAAGGCATTGCAGGAGCGAACTGCACAGCAAATACAAACCATACCATGCCCTACTACGGATGCCGCACAAATCGTAACAACTCTTTCAGAACACCTGAACAATTAATAATGGAACAGACAAATACAGAGATCAAACTTACCCAATACTCGCGTGGTGCCGGATGTGGCTGTAAAATCGCTCCCGCTGTGCTCGAACAAATACTTAAAAACAGCATTGCGACACCGGATGATAAAAAACTACTGGTGGGTAACAGCAGTAAGGATGACGCGGCTGTTTACGACCTGGGGAACGGCAGCGCAATCATATCCACGACAGACTTTTTCATGCCGATAGTGGATGACCCCTACGACTTTGGCCGAATTGCAGCAGCCAATGCCATCAGTGATGTGTATGCAATGGGAGGCTCGCCATTACTGGCAGTAGCCATATTAGGATGGCCTGTTGATAAATTGCCTGCAGAAATAGCCCAAAAGGTAATAGCAGGCGGAAAGGCTACCTGCGCGGCTGCAAATATACCCCTTGCCGGAGGCCATAGCATAGACACCCAAGAACCAATGTTTGGATTGGCTGTAACAGGCCTGATGCCGGTAGCCAATCTGAAACGCAACGATACTGCAAGAGAAGGCGACCTGTTGTTCCTGACCAAGCCCCTTGGTGTCGGCGTGCTATCTACTGCCCAAAAAAGAGGTGTTATAACACCTGAGCTTGCTGCAATAATGGTGGAACAAATGACGAGCCTGAATAAAATTGGAGAACAGTTAGGAGCCATGAGCAGCGTACATGCAATGACAGATGTAACAGGTTTTGGTTTGCTGGGACATCTTATAGAAATGACGGAAGGCAGTGGATTGTCAGCCTACCTTAGCTATAGCGCAATACAAATATTGCCGGGTGTAAAAGAATATATGGCACAACGAATAGTACCCGATGCTACCTACCGGAACTGGAATAGCTATTCGACCAAAGTAAAATTTGAACCTGGAGTAGATGTGATGCAAGCCTTTAATCTTCTCCCCGACCCGCAGACCAATGGCGGATTACTTATTAGCGTAGCACCTGAAGCTGCAGAAGAGATCATGCACTTATTTGAAGTAAATGGCCTGGCACAATGTATGCACCCAATAGGCAAAATGATTACAAAGGATGAGAAAACTGTTGTAATATCTGCGTGAAGTAATTCGCGAAAAATCAAACAGTTTACATAGGAAAGAATAATATAGAGCAAACGCAAAACAACCAGCAACAAAATAACATCTAACGTTTACTTTTCGTATTGCAACCGTATGTGGTCGCCAGAATATGACGGGTGGCCGGTTTGCCAGGTATGTCCGACGGCCTTGAAAGTGTCACAATTATTGTCTCGCAGTTTGTCGTTCCTTGTGACGTTTACATTTTTATAGGCATCAATTATTAATGCTTTCTTTCCGTTATGGACTATCGCGGAATCAGCGAAAATAATGTCTTCGCCAACTTCTGCGGAAAAACCATTGGTCGCTGTAAAAACTGTATCGGAATACATTGTTGCACTACCCGATTTTACAAAATAGTATATCGGCAGGCTGTGTTGCTGGCCATATACTACAAATTGCAGCGGCACCAGAAATGTGCAAAAAAGAAAAACTCTCATTAGCGTCAATTATTAAGCATATATAGCATCAATAATACTGCTGTACTTCTGCTCAATTACTTTGCGTTTTACTTTTATAGTAGGCGTTAATTCACCGGCGTCAATGGTCCATTCATTCGGTAACAGGTCGAACTTCTTTATTTGTTCCGGGTGGCTGAAAAGCGGGTTGTATTTATCAACCTGCTTTTGTATCAGTTGTTGTACTTCAGGCATCTTTACCAGCTCTTCATTAGATGCAGGTGGTGTAGTGCCATGATCCTGCAAGTATTTACGAACATAATTAAAGGCCGGTACAATCAAAGCACTAACAAATTTACGTCCTGCGCCGATGACCATCATCTGCTCGATGAACACACTTTCTTTCATCTTATTTTCCACGACCTGAGGTGCTACATACTTACCGCCTGCAGTTTTGAAAATTTCCTTCTTGCGATCTGTAATCTTCAGGAAACGACCCTCTACCCATTCTCCTATATCACCGGTATAAAACCAGCCGTCTTTTATGGCTTCCGCCGTCATTTCAGGATTTTTGTAGTACCCCATCATTATATTGGGGCCTTTACACAGTATCTCACCATCTTCCGCAAGCTTTACCTGCACATCCTTTATTACAGGCCCTATAGTACCTACCCTGCGGTCTTCGCTTGCAAATTTGTTTACCGATATTACGGGAGAGGTTTCGGTAAGGCCATAGCCCTCCATTATTACCAGTTTGGCAGCGGTGAAAACCCGTATCAATCTTACCTGACAGGCAGCGGCACCCGTTACTATGGCTTTCACATTCCCACCAAGGGCATCCCGCCATTTTTTAAAGACAAGCGCGTTCGCAATTGCCAACTGAATACGGTACCAAAGACTTCCGTGATTGATGTTATCGAACTTAAACCCGAGGTTTAATGCCCAGAAGAAAAGGGCCTTTTTAATTCCCTTCTGTTCTAAGCCGGTTGCGTAGATGCGTTCGTACACTTTTTCCAGTAAACGCGGAACTGTTGTAAATACTATTGGTTTAACCTCTTTCAGATTCGCGCCAATAGTATCCATACTCTCTGCATAATACACAGAAACGCCCGCATTCAGATATATATAAGTAACGGTACGTTCAAAAATATGATTAAGCGGAAGAAAGCTAAGTGTACGTTCACCCTTGGTTGCAAACCAGAACTCGCACATGCAGCTTTCTACATTGCTGACAATATTATGATGGCTCAGCATCACACCTTTAGGATTGCCGGTAGTACCTGATGTGTAAATGATAGTAGCCAATGTTTCCGGATGGATACCATCTACTACATTTGAATCGGGCTGTAAATTTTTATTGATGAGCTCCTTCCAGTTCTTCACACCATTCACTTCATCAAAGGAGAATATGTATTGCAAACTCGGGATCTCTTTGAAGGCATCCCGGAAGCGTTCATATAATTCCTGCCCGGCAATAAATAATATTTTCACCTGTGCTTCGTTGAGCACATAGATCATATCATGCGGACTGATGGTGGGATATAACGGAGTAAGCACAGCACCGGTAAGTTGCACAGCCACATCAGTAATGATCCATTCGGGCCGGTTGGGGGCTATCAAAGCTATCTTTTCTAACTTTTCGGAGGCACGATCCTGGTTAGCGATACCCAGTGACAGTAAACCGCCACAAAGCTTTTGCGCGGTCTCCCAAACCTCTCTGCAGCTATAGGTACGGTATTGGGCATTTTCCTTGCCTGCCAGCATAGCAGCTTCCGGCTCTTCGCGGTAGCGTTTTTCGACAATATCAAAAAGTCGTGATATCATATCTAAATTTAAGAAAATAAACCACTTCTTGTTTCACATCTGATTAATACAATAAGTTAAACCTGCAACGCAAGCGTGGAAAACTATCCAGGGATGTGGAATTCGATAAAACAGTTTGCCCTGTCATTAGGATTTTAGGATTTATAAATTGAATATTTGTACCTATTAAATAGAGGAAGCCCATTATATGCAATTAGGCATTGAGCATGTGGTACCCATACCGCTGAAGGATAAAATAAATGAATACAATTCCTGGATATGGAACCAGGATATTGTCATTAACCCCGGAGAAAAAGTATTTATACAAGCGCCCTCCGGCACGGGTAAAACCACGCTTATACATCTGCTGTATGGCTTGCGTGACGATTACGAAGGCAAAATACATTGGAGCGCATATAACATGACCACAATCAGGCCTGAGCAATTATCGCAGTTAAGAGCTTCCTATTTAAGTATCATCTTCCAGGATATGAGATTGTTTCCTGAACTGACAGCATGGGAAAACCTGGAAGTGAAACGCAGGCTGACCAATACTATTACCGAACATGAAGCAGAAAAATGGATGGAGCGATTGGGTATAGGCCATAAAAGAGACAGCCTTGCCAGGACTTTATCTTATGGTGAGCAACAACGGGTAGCCATTATACGGGCTTTACTGCAACCATTTGAATGGCTATTGATGGATGAACCCTTTAGCCACCTGGATCATGCCAATATAAAGAAAGCAGTGGCGCTGATTAAAGAAGTAACGGAAACGAATAATGCGGGGCTAATACTGGCGGACCTGGAAGACAATGATTTCTTTAACTACACCCGAAAATTGCTATTGTGAGCCAGATTACGCAAAAAAAACTGCTACGAAAACTATTGCTGCAACAAAAAAGCAATAACAGGCTATGGATATCATTACTGGCATTATGTGTAGGCACTACCCTACTATTGCTATCTGTAATGGTATGGTGGAATTTCAAGGAGATACTCAGCGGCAAAGGAAGCAATGATAGCCTCGGCAGCACATTTTTGACCATAGGCAAGGCAGTTACCAACGAAAGTATGGCAAAAAAAGGCGCTACTTTTTTTACTGCAAAAGAAATAGAAGCCCTGAAAGGTGCACCTGAAGTGCAGGATGTAGGGATGCTAACATCAAACAGGTTTCCGGTATGGGCGACGTTGAATACGAACATAGCCTTTGCCACAGAAATGTTCCTGGAAGCAGCGCCTGATAAGTTTATTGATAAACAGCCTGTGAACTGGAGTTGGGAACCCGGAGATGCCCAGGTACCTATTATCCTGTCGTCTGACTTTTTGAACCTATACAATTATGGGTTTGCACTAAGCCAGGGGCTCCCGCAGCTGTCGCCCCAAACAATTCAGCTTTTAGCTTTTAACCTGAAGGTCGGGCGAGACCCTTATACCGAAACATACAATGCGCATATTGTTGGTTTTTCTGACCGGATCAATTCTGTACTGGTACCACAATCCTTCATCGACTATGGGAATACCCGATTTGCCGGTGGACAAGTTATAGCCCCCTCAAGACTAATCTTAAAAGTGAAAGATCCATCTGATGCCGCATTTGTGCGCTTCCTGGAGGAAAGGGATTACACTACAAACAGTGAGCAACTGAAATGGAGCAAACTTCGCTCTGTGGTAGATGCTATCACTTCAGCAACAGGGCTGCTCGCTATGCTGATTATGGGAATAGGCACACTGGTATTCATACTATTTATAGAACTTACTATTGCTAAAGCGCAACAATCATTGTCGCTGCTGCTGCAATTGGGATATAGCCCGGGATACCTGAGCAGATTTATGTTTCGAAGGTTTTTGCCCCTGGTGGCCCTTACACAAGGTATTGCTGCGGGGTTAGCAGTGTACGCTCAATATATAGCTGCCGAAAAAGTAAAAGAAATGAACCTGGCATTACCGGCCATACCGGGGTGGCCTATTTGGACGGCACTGTTGCTGAGCACTGTAATTTTGCTGGCTTTTGTTAGCAGCGGTATTTACCGTGCTATGCACCAACAAAAATAGCACCCTTCTGTTATCTTTATACAACAACAAACATACAATATGCAACCAGCGCCAATGCCGGCCAATGAGCAGGATCGCCTGAATACGCTTTACTCATACCAGATATTGGACACATTACCGGAGAAAGACTTTGATGATATTACAATATTGGCGTCAGAAATATGCCAAACACCTATTGCATCTATTAGCATTATAGATGCCGACCGCCAGTGGCTGAAGTCGAAGGTGGGGATGCTCTCGCAGGAGACCCCTCGGGAGATAACTTTCTGTGGTCATGCAATAAATAAAGCAGATGAGATATTACTGGTACCAAATTCAGAGGAAGATGAACGCTTCCGGGATAACCCTTTGGTGACAGGCGAACCCCATGTAATATTTTACGCAGGCGTACCATTAAAAGCAGAAGACGGAAACGTGTTAGGCACTCTTTGTGTTATTGATACTAAACCAAGGCAGCTCAATGAAAGCCAGCTAAAATCGTTGAAAGCGCTTGCTAACCAGGTAGTAACACAATTTGAATTACGGAAGAAAAACAAGGAGCTGGCCCTTAGCCGCTTTTCCCTGGAAGAGATAAATGAACAACTTGAAAAATTTGCACAGGTAGTAGCGCATGATCTAAAATCGCCCTGCAATAATATCATTGGACTTTCTGAGATACTGTTACATAACAGTAATAACCAATTAAGCGAGGAGAACCTGGAGGTCATAAAATATATGGGCGATTCAGCGGTTCAGCTCAAGCAACTCATTGATGATATCCTAAAATACTCAAGAACACTAAATTTCTCACAAGCTGTAAGCGATTTTACGTTTGAAGAACTAATGCTTGAACTGAGGCGCATGGTTCAGTTACCCAAACAATTTGAATTAATCAGCAAGGGGACGGAAAGTAGAATATTCGCACCCAAAGTACCCTTGTTACAGATCTTGCTCAATTTAACGACGAATGCGATAAGGTATAACGATAAAGCGGATGGCCTTGTAAGCATTTCTTTTTTTGAAGACACA
Source organism: Bacteroidota bacterium (assembly GCA_018267955.1). Classification (GTDB taxonomy): domain Bacteria; phylum Bacteroidota; class Bacteroidia; order Chitinophagales; family Chitinophagaceae; genus Polluticoccus. The sequence goes on along the minus strand of JAFDXL010000008.1, from coordinate 399,614 downwards.
GGTAAATATCACTTCTCGGTAGCAGACAATGGCAGGGGAATGGCAGAAGATGAGCTTGAACGGATATTTGAACCAGCCTATACGACGTTGACAGGAACAGACCGTTTCAATACCTTGGGGCATGGAATAGGACTTGTAACCGTAAAACGGCTTGTAAATAAATTAGGCGGCGACATACTCATTAGTTCTAAGGTTGGCGAGGGAACAACATTCCATTTTACCATAGCCAAATAATTTTTAACTTGTTGACACGTTATATTACTAAAACCGTCAACTATGTTATTCCAATTTATCGCCATGGGCGTTTTATTCGCCTTCTGTTTGGCCGTTTACTATACCGGGCGTGCAATTTTTAATAATTGGCGTGATATCCGCGGTGCACTGATGCTTCTTTTCACGGCTGCATTAGGTACTACTACATTCTTAATTTATGTAGATGAATCGCCCGGATTTAAAAACAAGATGGCAACAGTTACAGACTGGATAATGGCTGCTGTTTATTTCTTTGTGTTTTTCACGTTCTTTTCAGGGCTATTCTTTTTATTACGAAAAAAAACTTCCTGATAAGAGAAACCATGGAGTATACTCCACCCCTTATACTTGCCTAAAAAAGATGAGTATAAGAAAAGAAACGGAACAATTTGTGAATACGAGGGTCAGCACCCTACTGCATAAGCAACTGCTGGATCAGCGGAAAATATATCTGTGGGGCGCTGTAGAAGATAGCACTGCTAAGGAACTGGTGGAACAGATGGTTTATCTTTCCTCGCTATCAAATGCTCCCATACACTTTTACATTAATAGCCCCGGAGGTATAGTTACCAGCGGCTATGCAGTGTATGATACCATGCTGCATGTTGAAGCGCCCGTATATACCTACTGCATGGGGTTTGCAGCCTCTATGGGCTCTATACTATTATCCGGCGGGGAAAAAGGCCATAGATATATTTTCCCGCGTGCAGAGGTGATGATACATCAGCCTTCTATGGGAGGTTTCCAGGGAAACTATGCTGACATACAGATACATGCTCAGCAAATAATGAAAACAAAAGACATTGCTGCACAAATACTAGCAGATAATTGCAGCCAAACTGTTGATAAGATCAAGAAAGATTTTGACAGAGATTACTGGATGGATGCAAATGAAGCCATTGCTTATGGTATAGTAGATAAGCTGATGGCAGCTTAGGCAGCAAGCCTCATTTCGGGAAGCTCTATGATGCGGCCTAATTGTTTTTCATAAAGCGACTGCTTCTCCCTGTTTAACTGCATGCGTACAGCGTGCAGTTTTTCTATTTGTTCATCCAGCCCGGTTATTTTAATCTCCATCAAACCAATAAGCTTTGCTATATCCAGCACTTTTATTGATTGAAGCACTAATAATTCGCGGATCTCTTCTAACGTAAATCCCAGCTCTTTATATTTTTTTATTACCCGTAAACTATGCAAGATTTCTACCGGATAATCCTTGTAACTGGCATTAGCGCTCCTTTGCTTCGGAACCGAAATCAAGCCTATCTTTTCATAAAAACGAATAGTATCTTTTGAAAATCCTGATAACTTGGAAAGGTGCCCGATCAGCATAAAAAGCAGTTTTAATCAAAGTTAAATTTACAATTTTACAGCCGTTCATGGTTGGCTATATTATTTATTAATCATTTGAATAAACAGCGGGTTATACATTCGGTAATTTATTATAGCTTTATACTACCATTGGCATGAATAGTACATTACCATTTTTTAACTGGTCTCTCAGAAAAGCGCTTAATACCGAGAAAGACAACCTCAGCAAGGCACGTATCCGCATCATCTATGCGATGTTGCTATTTTCGATATTGAAGACGATTATTGTTATTGTAATCGGTGCGGCCTATCATCAAAATGAGCAGGTAGCCAGGGCGGCCGTTGCGTGCTTGTTTTACATTGCATTAACCAAACTTGTTTTATACAAACCACAAGCGTACAAGACTGCTGCGCATATTATGGTAATAATAGGAATCATGATCGTTACTACGAGCATCTTCCTGTTTGCACACAGCGTTAATCTGCAAAACCTGCAATTTGTTTTTATGATCCTCCTCGGAAGCTTTTATGCTTTAGGTGGAAGGTGGGGCGTATTTTACTCCATATTAGCCGTGTTGCCGGTTTTGGTTTCTTTTTTCTTTTATGGGGCCGATTATAATACGATCCAGACCTCTTCTTATCAGTTTGCATCAACCGGCCTGATCATACTGGCAATACTGAACTTTATATCTCTTATCACTGTGCACTACTTGTTTTACAACGCATTCAGTGAAACTATCGCTGAAAAAGAAAGGCTGAATCATCAATTAGAAAACTCTATTACCCAGGCCAATAAGTTAGCTGCGACAAAATCTAATTTTTTGTCTACAATGTCGCATGAGTTAAGAACTCCATTGAATTCTGTTGTAGGTATTTCAGAACTATTACTGGAAGATAACCCGGAGGAAAGGCAAAAAGAAAATCTTAAGATATTGCAATTATCTGCAAGAGATCTGCACGCCCTGATAAATAATATCCTCGACTTCAATAAACTGGAATCCGACAAGCTGGTATTGGAGGATGTGAACTTCAGGCTTGATGAATTCATGCAAAATATTTGCATCGGCCTGGCGAAGAAAGCACGGGATAAACAGCTGGACTTCAAACTTGAAATAGACCCTGCCCTTGAACATACTACTATCAAGAGTGACCCTACCAGGTTATCGCAGCTTATCTATAACCTTGTGGGGAACGCCATTAAATTTACCGAGCGTGGTGGTGTTACCGTCCGTTTATCAAACATTGAAAAAAAACACTCGCAGGCTAAAATATTATTTTCCGTTGCTGATACTGGTATAGGTATTTCGCCAGACAAGCATGATTCTATCTTTGATTTGTTTACACAGGCCGAATCTCATACTACAAGAAAATACGGCGGTACCGGTTTAGGCCTCGCGATCGTTAAACAAGTATTAGGCTTATTCAACAGCTCCCTAATCCTGGAAAGTATTCCGGGCGAAGGCTCTACGTTCTCTTTCACTATAACATTTGACCTGGTAGCAACGAAGGTAAACGACCAACAGGATGACACCCCAAAGAGAAAGAATTTAAGTACCCTAAAAGTATTGGTAGCAGAGGATAACGATGTTAACCGCCTGCTCATCAAAAAACAACTGGAGAAGTTAAATATTAACGCTACGCTTGCGGTAAATGGCGTAGAAGCATATAACAGCCACTGCAATAACGATTTTGATCTTATATTGATGGATCTTCATATGCCGGAGATGAACGGGTATGAAACCACAAAAAAGATAAGGTCTCTTAAAGACCGGATGAAGGCTAATGTATATATCATCGCCTTTACAGCCTCTATTAGCGAACAGCAGGAAATACTTGATACCGGTTTTGACGACTATCTTTATAAGCCTGTAAACATGAATGAGCTATATAATAAACTGGAAAAAGCTGCGCTGGAAAAACAACTTATTACAGCATAATAAAAGCCGCACGAGCGGCTTTTATTATCAATATCATTCGGTTATCGTTAGAGTCGTTCCAACACCACAGCGCTTGCGCCACCACCACCGTTACATATACCAGCTGCACCGTATTTAGCTCCTTGCTGGTTCAATACACTTAACAAAGTAACAATGATACGCGCACCACTGGCACCTAATGGGTGGCCAATAGATACAGCACCACCATTCACATTCACCTGTTCTGGTTTCAGGTTCATTTTTTGTGTATTCACAATACCTACTACGCTGAATGCTTCGTTCAATTCTACATACTCAATATCCTCCATCTTCAGGCCAGCCTTAGCTACTGCTTTAGGCACTGCCAAAGATGGCGTAGTGGTAAACCATTCAGGAGCTTGTTCTGCATCTGCATAGCCTTTGATCTTAGCCAATGGTTTAATACCTAATGCTTCTGCTTTTTCTTTACTCATTAATACCACTGCTGCAGCACCGTCGTTCATTGTACTTGCGTTAGCAGCTGTCACTGTACCATCTTTTATAAAAGCAGGGCGCAGATCAGGGATCTTTTCAAATTTCACATTCCAGGGTTCCTCATCTTTTGCAAACTTAACAGGCTCACCTTTTTTAGAAGGTATCTCTACAGTCACTATTTCGTTATCAAACTTACCTTCATTCCATGCAGCCTGGCTGCGTTTGTAGCTTTCTATTGCAAATGCATCCTGATCGGCACGGCCAATGTTGCATTCTTTAGCACACAGTTCGGCAGCATTACCCATTGCGTAGTTATGATATACATCAGTAAGGCCATCTTTTGCCAGGCCATCTATCAAAGTAACATTACCATATTTACTACCCCAACGCAAATTCTCATTATAGAAAGGGACATTACTCATACTTTCCATACCACCGGCAACTACAACATCTGCATCACCCAGCATAATAGATTGAGCACCCTGCATAACAGCCTTCATACCACTTGCACATACCTTGTTAACTGTGGTACAAGGAACATTATCAGGAATACCCGCAAAACGAGCTGCCTGGCGGGCAGGTGCCTGACCAAGATTTGCCTGTAATACACAACCCATCAAAACTTCATTTACCTCGGCAGCATTCAGACCAATGCGTTCCAATGCACCTTTAATGGCAAATGAACCCAGCTTGGTTGCAGAAAAATCTTTCAGAGATCCACCCCAGCTACCTATCGGTGTGCGTACGGCAGAAACTATATACACTTCTTTCATAATATAATATTTTTAAAGACCGCCAAATCTACACAAAATATAAATGCGTGGCACTATACGCTAAATGAATGATAAATACCCACTATACATGAATAGAGAATGGCTTACTTATGACTTTTATCATCCTTTGCCAGTTATTACATTCCTTTAACATACTATGTCTTATTTTTGAAATATTCCACGTGATAATATAGAAGTAATATTTTACTCAAACCTTAAAAAAGGCATGAAGAAACTGATGTTGTGTATAGGGGTATGTTTTATGATGATGCCCCATGGTAAAGTAAATGCAGGCAATGGAATAGAAAACACCGTTATCTCTCTGACAGCTGAACAGCGTGCTGAGGGTATCTACAATTCCATAGATTTTGGCGAAAACGCTAAACCATCTCTTGATGTATTTAGTAAAGCATACCACGGTTACAGCAACCTTAGGGATGCAGGGAAACTGAATGCAGATAAAGACATCCTTACGATCTGTGACATGTCTTTATCCGCTAACGCAAACAGGATGTGGATCATTGACCTTCGTGAGCGGAAGGTATTATTAAATACTTATGTAGCGCATGGACAGGGTTCTGGTGACGAATTTGCGAATAAGTTTTCTAATAAAATGAACTCGCATCAAAGCAGCCTCGGCTTTTATGTAACCGGTAATACCTATACTGGCGAGCACGGCAATTCATTGTATTTGTATGGGATGGATAAAGGTTATAACGACCTTGCCTATGAGCGCAATATAGTGGTACATGGGGCCGAATATGTGAACACAGGTTATATAAATAACAACCAGAGGCTGGGTCGCAGCTGGGGATGCCCTGCAGTATCCAGCAAATTGTCTGATAAAGTTATTGGTATGATAAAGGATAGCACCTGTCTTTTTATCTATTATCCACAAGCAAAGTATCTGCAGTCTTCGGTTTGGCTTAACAGGCCAATTACCGGACAAAATGAGTTTGACAAGCTTGCAATGGCAGGCAAAAAAGCAAAGCCAGAAATTATATATGAATATGGCCCTTATGCCAAATCTCTGATGAAAGATTTGCCGCAATTAAGGTTGCCATTATTTTAACAGGGAAGCAAGCTTAGGATCTCTCCCATATACATCGGGTATAAAGTGAACGCGTGTATGTGTGCTATCTTCAAATGCCGTTAGGTACACGATATGCACCGGTATTTTTTTAGCCAACACTTCGTAGCGGGTTTTCCTGGTTTGGATCATTGTATCCAGTTTGCCCTGCGTAAAATATTTGCCTTCGAGATCGCTTAGAATAAATTCTGCCAATTCTCTTGGCCTTTGCAACCTTATACAGCCAGAGCTTTTAAACCTGTCCTTTTTACCAAAGTCTTCCCGATGCGGTGTATCATGCATATATATATCCCATTTGTTGGGAAGATTAAATTTCACATTGCCTAAAGCATTGTCATCGCCGGGATCCTGCCGAAATACAAAACGTTTATAGTTTGTGGCCGTAACTTTATTAGGACTTACTTCCTTACCCTTCATATCATACACCTTTAACCCTTTCTTACTCAAATAGGCTTGTCCGCTCTTTAGCAACCCCGGCAAAACATCTTTTTTCATAATAGTGGGCGGTACCGCCCATGGAGGGTTGATGACCACATTGGCAAGGTTTGCATTAAGGCTTGGCGTTTGCCGGATCGTTTTGCCAACTACCACCTGCATATTCATCGCGTCATTTCCATCAATCCGCAGGAAAAATTGCAATAAGGGGACATTAACCAGCACATACAGCGATTCGGGATTTTGCTTCATCCATCGAAGCCGTTCCATATTAACGTCGATCTTCTCTTTAATAACATTAATAGGAGCTGCATAGCTCGCTTTAACAATGCTATCGCCCTTGCTATGGGTATAGGCCAGGTAATATTGATATTCCTCTGTGAGTATCTTCTGAAGGTTATTAATGCTGTCATCAACAGAAGCATCCCATGGCAGCTCAGACCGCATGATAATATCCTTTACACTATCAGTAAGTATTCCATTAGCAGCGGCAGCTTTAGCACCTACATAAGCGCTATCGTTAGGTAATGAATTGTATTTGATCAATACGTTTCGCAGAAGCTTATATGTTAGCTGCCTGCTGCGAAAAGAATCGAGTGTTGGATAATCTGCTTTCCCGCTACCCATTTTAGCCAGGGAAATATATGGTCTCCAAACAGAATCATTTGCATGAAACCAAAGCGAATCAGCTTTGGCAGGGACAATCTTTCCAAGCAAAAGATCTTTTGATGCCTGCAAATAACTACGTGTACATAGGGTATCGAACCTGATCACTTCCTCATCACCGATATTCTTGCCGGCTTTGTATGCATTTAGCATGGAGCGTAGCTTCCCTGCATTGTAGTCTTCAGGATTCAGCCCATCAAACTTTGTATCATTAAGCTCCTGTAACAAACTAGCAACATAGCTGGTATCTCCATTATCAGTAAGCCAGATGGGGTAATATTCTTCTTCGCTATAAGCTTTTTGCATTACCCGTGATATGTTGAAAATTTTACCCTTTTGCCAAATACTATCATCTACGGAAGTGCCACTGAATATCTTCTCCAGTTCGTCGGCTACATCCGATTCATTAAATTTTTCGGCTTTTGCATTTATAATGCCTCCTTTATGTGCATTCCTTACTCTTTTGGATCTGCATGATGGAAACAGGAAAGACAAGGATATCAAAAACAAAGTAACAACTATATAAACTGACCGGTTGTGTGGCGTGCGCATTCTCATTAGTGCTGGTAACTATTCTTTACAACTAGATATACAAAAACTGTTCCCAAAACAGTTCTACAATAATTCCTTAACAGGATCCCAGAATAATTGTTCAAAGTCTACAACAATATCATCTTTCACTTTTACACCTTCTTTTTTGAGTAATTGTTCCATTTTTTCAGGTGGAGAAAAATGATGCTTCCCGGTGAGCATACCATTACGGTTTACAACTCTATGAGCAGGAACTGCTGGTTTAAGACCTGCGCAGGAATTCATAGCATAACCTACCATACGTGCGCCGGACTTTACACCTATTGCTGCTGCAACAGCACCATAGGTCGTTACCCTACCCTTTGGTACCGTGCGGACAATTTCATAGATAATTTCATAAATGTTTTCTTTGGCAGGTTTAGTGTTGCTCATTCTCCTTACGTTTATTCAGTAGCTCTGTGCGGCGTGGTTCCTGCACATTTATATAATCGTAAGGGCAATTTAAGCATCCCTTACCACAACAAAATCCTCTTTTCTTTAAAAAGAGGGCCGTAAAAACCAAGCGTCCGTCCGGCAGCAGGTAATAATCAATCCCCTCTATCAGCTGACTCATGAGCCTGGAATCTTTCTGGCATTACGATTGGGGTGTCTGGCAGAGAAAAAGATATAAAATATATAGTGCGCCCTTCTGCCAGGTGCATTTTTTCGTAAAAGGTTTGTATGGCCAAGGAGCCTTCCGCTTTGCCTTTACCGTACACATCCGCAATATTTTCGTGAATGATACAACCCTGCTCTGCTATTGTTTCGAGTGTGAAATCGTACAATTCTTTGGAGTCGGTCTTGAGGTTGATCTTCGCGCCCGGAACTAATATCTTTTGATATTGATATAAAAAACGAGCATGTGTCAACCTGTTCTTAGCCCTGGAATCCCTTAGGAACGGATCGGGGAATATGATCCATATCTCTTTTACCTCGCCGGGAGCAAAATAATTTGCAATCTGCCCAATATGAATACGCAGGAAAGCAACATTACCTAATTTTTCTGCCAGGGCGATTTTAGCACCCGTATATATGCGATTTCCTTTTATATCAACGCCTATAAAATTCCGTTCAGGATGCAAACGGCCCAGGCCTACACTGTATTCACCTTTACCACATGCCAATTCTAATGTGATCGGATTGTTATTCTTAAAAAAATCTTTCCATGTACCTACAACATTCTCAGGATATTGTAATACATTCGGGTAATTGCCAATTGCCTCAAACTTAATTAACTTCTTTTGTCCCATAATTAGGAAGCAAAGATAAGCTTTAGCTTATGTTTTGTTTTGTCACTACTACATAAAACATATAATGAAACAAAAAACTCTCATTTTCGCCCTACTGGGTGGTTTTGTCGTATTATCATTGTCCAGCTACGAGAGCGGACCATTAGCAAATGGCGCCGGTAACAGAACCGGCAGCGCGGGCAGCAGTGGAAACTGTAGCAGCGGTGGCTGCCATGCATCCAATACTACTGTAACAGTGCCTACTATTACAATTACAGAAGGCAGCTCGTCCACACCTGCAACTTCATACACTGCAGGTAAAACTTATACAGTGCATATAGGAGGCACATGCAGCGCTTCCGGTATGAGCAGGTTCGGATTCCAGTTATCAACGGTATTAGCTTCCAACACATCGACACAGGCCGGTACATTAACTGCTACCGGCGCATCAACTGCTGTGCGCACAACCGGCAGCCTGCAAATAGTAGAACATACAGCGTCAATAGCCGGCACCGGTAGTGGCAGCTCCTGGACCTATGCTACGACAGCTCAATGGGTAGCGCCACATTTTGGCTCCGGTGATGTTAAGTTTTACCTGACATTGAATGCAGTGAACAACAATGGTTCTGAAAGTGGTGATAAGCCTAACAATGCTGTTTTCACATTTAGCGAATCAACGGTAGGAATAGCTAACACTAGCTTCGAACAGGAAGTAAAGGTGTATCCTAATCCTACAACCGGAACAATTAATGTGTATGAAGAGAATGCCACTAATGGAACATGGGATATAAACGTTTATAACCTATACGGCAGCAAGGTTTATAGCCAACAGGTGAATGTAACTAATGGTACCCTGAGTGCCAACATCAATGGCGGTAACTGGGCACCGGGTATTTACCAATTACAACTAGCAAAAGATGGAATGCAAAATTGTATTCCAGTTATAAAACAGTAAATGAAATTATTCAGAGAATTCAAGCCACCCTGCAGGGTGGCTTTTTTAATGATATAAAACCAGTAAGGCATAGAATAACATCATCCCGTCTATCAGTCCAAGATATATTCTATCCGAAGGATAATATTTGGCATAAATAATAGCAAGCATGGTGATGATAGCGGTAATAAATTCACCATTAAGCCGTACAAGTGAAGGATACCTGAAATACTGCATCACGCTCAAAGCCATAAATACCAGTAATGTGAATGCGATAAGGCGATAACTATTCTTCACACCTATCAGGTTAGGCAATGTAAATATTTTATCCTCCAGGTCCGTTTGCATATCGCGAATATCAAAAGCTACACAAAGGGCGAACATGAAGGCAAAACGCAATACTATCTCAAGTGGGTAAGCTGCTATTGGCTTATTCCAGTAAAGCATCGGGAGAGCACTTGTAACAATCGTCCAAACACTGGTAAGCACGACTATCTTGATCCACCCGAAATCTTTCAGGCGCTTTTTGTTTTTGAATGGAAGCAATGGAAGCGAGTAGGTAAAAGACAGCAATCCTAATACAGCACAGCCCAGCAGTAATTTCCAGGGCATCCAGAACAAGCTACCAAAAGCCAAAACAAAACCAATCGAGAAGACAATGTAATGCCAGGTGCGATAATGCTGCGACCATCCGAACCGATCCGATAATTCGGGAGTAGAACGCTTGAGCAAAAAATGAGCATTATATATTACCAAAGTACTACCGAAAACGAGGGAATGTAAAGGCGATAACAGGCTGGGGATTGTATTTAGCAACAGCCTTTCCGTAGCCATACACATGCCCACTGCACAACTTGCAGCGAAAATACTGGTAAACAAAAACCAGTTAACGAGTTTATTGATTGCAGACAACACTTCTGTAAACAAAAATACGGCTACCGAAGCAGCCGCATTACAAATTTAAAAAATAACACTACAAAGGTATATTTCCGTGTTTGCGTTTGGGTGCATTCACCACTTTATGTTCCAGCATCTTATAGGCTTTAATAAGCTTTGCTCTTGTAGCGGATGGTATGATTACCTCATCCACGAAACCACGGGAAGCGGCTCCGTAAGGATTAGCAAACTTCTCCATATATTCCATTTCTTTCTCCTTCCATTTGGCCTCATGGTCTGCTGCTTCAGCTATTTCTTTCTTGAAGATGATCTCTGCGGCACCTTTTGCACCCATTACCGCAATTTCAGCAGTTGGCCATGCATAATTCAGATCAGCGCCAATATGTTTGGAATTCATAACATCATATGCACCACCATATGCCTTGCGTGTAATTACGGTGATCTTTGGTACCGTAGCTTCACTTAAAGCATAGAGCAATTTAGCACCATTAATAATGATACCATTCCATTCCTGGTCGGTACCAGGCAAGAAACCCGGCACGTCTACCAGTACTAAAAGCGGAATATTAAAGGCATCGCAAAAACGGGTGAAGCGAGCACCTTTTTTACTGGCATTGATATCCAGTACTCCGGCTAGGCTTGCAGGCTGGTTAGCTACGATCCCTATGCTGCGGCCACCCAGGCGTGCAAATCCCACTATAATATTCTCAGCATAATCTTTATGCACTTCCAGGAAAGAATTTCCATCAACCAGTTCTTCTATTACTTCTTTGATATCATAAGGTTGGTTGGGATTATCAGGGATAATGTTATCCAGTTTCGCCCTTGTTTCATCGGCCTGTTCATAAGCATATACAGGCGCATCTTCCTCGCAATTTTGTGGTATATAACTCAGCAATCGCTTGATATTCTCAATACATTCTACCTCGTTTGCACAGGCAAAATGAGTAACCCCTGATTTGGAAGCATGTGTTTGCGCCCCACCTAATTCTTCACTAGTAACGGTTTCGTGCGTTACCGTCTTCACTACGTTTGGCCCCGTCACAAACATATATGAAGTGTTTTCCACCATCATAATAAAATCTGTTATCGCAGGCGAATACACCGCACCACCGGCGCATGGCCCCATAACAGCAGATATTTGCGGGATAACGCCGGATGCCTGCACATTACGATGGAAAATATCTGCATACCCACCTAATGAAACAACACCTTCCTGTATACGTGCGCCACCGCTATCGTTTAGCCCTATCACAGGTGCGCCATTCTGCATAGCCAGGTCCATTATTTTACAGATCTTCTCCGCGTGTGTTTCTGATAAGCTTCCTCCAAACACGGTAAAGTCCTGCGAAAAGACATACACCAGCCTGCCATTGATAGTTCCATACCCGGTAACCACCCCATCGCCCAGGTACACTTCTTTCTCCATTCCAAAATCCTGGCTACGATGCGTTACCAGCATTCCAATCTCCTCAAAAGAACCTTCATCTAATAATAATTGCAGACGCTCTCTCGCTGTCAGTTTGCCTTTCTTATGTTGTGCATCTATACGTTTTGCCCCTCCACCCAATACTGCTTCCTGCTGCTTCTTATTTAATAAGGATATCTTGTCCATACAGAGTTTTAAAAATCATGAACAAACCTACTGTAAATGGGGCAAACATTAACTATTTATGCTGTTGTTTTATTTGCTTGTTGATGATGCCGTGATAACTTTACATAAAGAGTAGAACAAACATGAAACATATAGCTTATATAATCTTGTTTATATTATTATCTATCGGCGCGGGTGCACAGGAAATAAAGGCCTACAGTGCTGATGACTTAATGAAACGAACATCAAACCTTGATACATTCTATGTGGTAAACTTTTGGGCAACATGGTGCGGCCCCTGTGTGAAGGAACTGCCTGAATTTGAGAAGCTACGAACCAGCCTGGCTAATAAGCCGGTAAAAATATTGCTGGTAAGTATGGACTTCAAAGAAGCCTACCCTGCCAAAGTAACTGCCTTTGCAAAAAAGAAAAAGCTGGCTCACGAAGTAATATGGCTTAACGAAACCAATGCTAACGACTTTATCCCGAAAATAGATAGCCGTTGGCAAGGTTCTATTCCGGCTACTATGCTTCGCTATAAGAAAAACGAGTACGCAAATTTTTTTGAAGGATCACTCAAAGCAGAAATGCTGCGTCCGCTTATAGAGAAACAATTATCGTTAGAATAATTTGGCGCTAATAGCACCATATAAAACAATCAACAAACTGCTGGAGCAGGAGACCTTTGAGCCTGTCTTTAGCTGGGGGCTGCGTATGGCTTTTGCCGCCATTATACCGGTTATATGGGGAAGTGCGACCAACCATGTTGCTGATGCGAGCTGGATGACCCTGACAGCCGAATGTATTTGCTGGGTAGAATTAAAAGGCTCTTTCGGACAAAGATTACGCATCCTGCTTGGCGGTATCTTCCTTACACTTGCCTTTACCTTACTGGGAAGCGTTACAGGTAACAATATATGGATAAGCGTTATCAGCATGCTGGCTGTTGGCTTTATTTCAGGCTTATTTAAGAACCTGGGCGACCGTGGCAGCGGACTTGCAATATGCGTGTATGTTGTCTTTATCATTACCAATGCCTATCCAACTCAAGACATCAAAGGCCTGGAGCATCGAATGCTTGTGGTATTAATTGGAGGAACCTGGAATGCACTAGTGGGTATAGCAGCTGCATTATTTACACCCGCCCGGCAACCGTACAGGCGGTCGGTTGCAGTGATCTGGAGAAACATATCAGACCTGATAGAAGTGATAGCAAAGGGCTGGGAAGGAACAGAAGTTCGCAGCTCGTTACGGGATATTTACCTGAAGGAGAAATCTGTCCGCAACGCAATTGACAGCTCCCTTGCGCTATATGAAACAATGGCGCACCAGGTAACGGCAAAAGACCAACACGAATATCAACTGGCGCAAACACGTAAAGCCACCTCATTGGTTGCTGCGCATATTATTACTATTAGCGAAGAGCTGGAACGATTAAACATACAAGATGCGGACAACAGCCTGAAGCTAAAAATCTACGCGATACTAAAAGCGATGCAAAAGCTATCGGAACGGATGGCCTCGTTCATGATCGTATTAAAACCGGAAGAAGAACTGTTAGTAATCTCCCGCATCAACAGGCTTGACAACCTTACTTCTTTATTAAAAGAATATAATAGTAATGACGACAGCAAATTTGCAGAGCCCGTAAAACGTATCGTCCATTTAAGCGAGCGGGTAATAAAACTTGCGTTGTCTGCAGTAAATAATCTGAAGGAGATGGAAAAGGATCATTCCGTTTTCCGTTCCTATTCGTTAGTGCGTACAATGTTTATCATCCATCCTAAACATTGGATACGAAACGTTAAACTGCTTTTCAACTTCAACACATTTACTACCCGATATGCAATGCGCTCGGCAATAGCAAGCACCATCGCACTTTTCATTTTTAAATGGTTTAAGATCGATCATGGTTACTGGCTACCGTTTACCGTGATTATTGTTTTGCAACCATATTTCGGCGCTACCCTTACCAAGGCTTTTGATCGCATGATAGGTACCATAACCGGGGGTATTGCCGGGGGTATTTTCCTGATAACACCAATGAGGCTGTACTTAAATGAGACCATACTGTTCATCAGTTATTTGATGATGGTATATTTTCTGCGGAGGCGATATTCGATAGCGGTTTTTTTTATAACCATAAGTGTGGTGCTTTTGTTTGATGTGGAAGATAGCCTTAACCCCATGCTGATACTTACAAGAGCGCTGGCAACAGCAGGAGGTGCCGCATTAGCCATCATCGCAGGTTTTGCGCTTTTACCACACTGGGATGCCAAATGGCTGCCCTCCTATCTTGCGGATGCTATATGCAGTAATTACAGCTATTTTGTTGCTACCTACTTTTCTGATATGCCTGTTACCAACTGGACAAGGCTGAAGAGAAGCGCAGAAACAAAAAACAGTAATGCCTTCGATTCTTTCAATAGGTATATGCAGGAACCACGGGCAAAGCGGAAACAATTCGGCCCTTATTACCAGCTTATCATGCATAATGTGCGGGTAACAAGAGAGCTAAACAATGTGTACCTGGAGCAGGAAAATGCAACGACAACCGGGCAAAGCGACCTGCAGGTGCAAAATAACAAGCTGACTGAGATTCTCTACTGGTTCAACGCAAATATGGAATTGGTAAAGAAAATAAATACAGAGAATAACATTCAACTTGTTGAAAATGGAACTAGCCCGCATTTTAATCAACCCCTGTCTTCGTTGCAACAGCTATATCTCGACAGGATGCTCATTGAACTAAAAGCAGTACATAGCGACCTGCTGAAACTTGCCAATAATGAAACTGAATAAAACCGTAGTTTCGTTTTTATGAACTATTTAGGTCATGCATTCCTGTCTTTTGGAGATGGCGAGATATTAACAGGTAACATCACCGGTGATCATTTTAAGGGATTAAAAATATTAGATACACTTCCTGAAAGAATTGCAAAGGGGGCAATGCTGCACAGAAAGATAGATGGATTTGCGGATAATCACCCGGCAATTTTGCGTGCAAAGGTTTGGTTCCGGGAAGATTTCGGACTTTATTCAGGTGCGGTGTTAGATACACTATTTGATCACTTCCTGGCCAATGATGCGCGGTATTTTCCATCAGAAGATATGTTGCTGGAATTTACACAAGAAACCTATCAAAAACTGGAGGCCTTCAGCCAATATTTCCCCTCATCATTTGCTGCATACTTCCCGCATATGAAAGAACATAACTGGCTGTATGGCTATCGCACCTTGCTGGGGATACAACGTTCCCTGCAAGGATTACAGCGACGGGCGAAGTATATAGCGCCTACAGAAAAAGCTTATCAGATCTTTATAAAGCACTATTACGAGCTAAACCAATGTTATTATGAACTTATAGATGACATGGTGAAATATGTTAAAATTGAGTTAAGTGCCTAAGGTCAAGCAATGGCATGTTATTTTTGAAGTTTCCGACAACAATGCGTAAATATTTTTTTCCATATATAGCCACCGGCATACTATTCGTATTGATAGTAGCCTGCCATTCCAAAACAGATCCTGTTAAGGCTACCCCATCAGGGTTTCATGACGAACCTGCTGCTCTTAAAAGTACCAGTGTAAACTATGCTGATACTAACGCGGCAGAATACAAAGCCATTATTCACAGCCTCGACTCCTTTTATAGTGTACAGGCTCGCGTTGGTTTTAACGGAAGTGTATTGGTAGGATATAAAGGAAAGGTCCTCTTCGAAAGGTATATTGGCTTTGCTAACCGCGAAACACAACAACGATTAGCCCCCACTACATCTAGCCAGTTGGCATCTACATCTAAAACATTTACCGCAGCAGCTATAATGTACCTGTACCAGCACAAGTACCTGAACATAGATGAGAAGGTGCAAACCTATCTTCCGAAATTCCCTTATGCAGATGTTACAGTAAAAATGTTGCTCTGCCACAGATCAGGCGTGCCCGATTATATACATTGGATACCTTCTTATAGAAAAGATACCCGGACGCCGATTAATAATGATGAGGTATTGAATATGTTCGCGCAATATAAACCGAAGCTGGAGTCAAGGCCCAACACACGTTTTCGCTACTGCAACAGCAACTATGCAATACTTGCCTGCGTTATAGAAGCTGTAACAGAAATGCGTTACCCCGATTTCCTGAAAAAATACATCTTTGATCCCCTGGGCATGAAAAATACATTTGTCTATGACCCTACCCGTCATCCGATGCCACCGGGAAATGCCATCAGTTATAAATATAACTGGAGACGCGAACCAGACATGTTTGCAGATGGTGTATATGGCGATAAAAATATCTATAGTACTGTTGAAGATATGTATCGCTGGGACCAGTCTTTCTACAATAATACGCTGCTAAATAATGAAACCCTGGAACTTGCTTATGGTCCCTGCTCTTTTGAAAGGCCCGGTCAAAAGAACTATGGTCTTGGGTGGCGTATGCTTTGCTTCCCCGATGGTGGCAAGGTTATCTACCATAATGGCTGGTGGCATGGCAATAACACGGTGTTTTATCGCTTTATTAAAGAGAACTTCACAATCATTGTATTAGGCAATAAATACAACAATAATATCTACCAGCAGGCAAAAATTATTTATTCGCTTGTAAAACGTACACCAGTAAAAGCTGGTTTTGATACCGAAGAGTAAGGAGTTTTCGTTAAAATAAAATTAAAGCATAATTATCCCCTTGATAGTCACCCATTTTTAGTATTTTTTTTGCGAATACTATGGGCAGACTCTATCTTTTTATCATCGCTTTTATGATACCTGTTGCAGGTATCTGCCAGCACGTGGCCGGTATTGTCGTAGATGAACAAACACATCAGCCTCTTGCTTTTGCCACCATACGCCAAGGGAATACAAGACAAGGATTAGTAACCGATATCAATGGCAAATTCTCTTTTGAACTGCTATCAGGCATTCAGAAACTTCATATTTCTTATGTAGGCTACACCACTAAAACCATTAGCGTCCTTGGTATCGACACTATATTTCTATCCCCTGTTGTAAACGATAACAACGAAGTTGTGATTCGCCCTCCTTACGAAAAAATAAAGCGGATCATCAACACTACCATTCGCAACAAGGCAAATAACAACCCTGATAAGTATGACCAATACAAATATGATATCTATTATAAAATGAAGGTAGACCTGCTGCCGCACTATAGCTCTTCGAAGCAAATGCGTGACAGTCAGTATAAAAAATTAGATTCCTTCTCGGCCAAAAACCATGTTCTGTTTTCAGAAACGTATAGCAAAGTAGCGTATAAAAGACCTAATACAAGACAGGAAGATGTAGTTGCTTCCCGCTTCTCGGGCTTCAGCAAAACTTTTTTTACCAACGTTATTAACGGCATATTACCTTTTCATGCCTATGACAACTACATTAAATTGAACACTATAGACTATACCAACCCCATATCAGAAGGATGGCAATACCGCTATAATTTTTATCTGCTCGATGAATTGCAGAACGGCAGTGATACGATCTATGTGCTTAAGTATAAGCCTAAGAAGAATGTGGTCTTTAATTCGCTGGAAGGTGTAGTGTATATCAATACTAATGGATATGCAATATCACACATCATAGCTAAAACTACTGACACTACGGACGAGCGTAGTGTAAAAATGGAACAGATATACAGCTTCGTCGATGGCAAATGGTTTCCAAGAGAACTCAATTATGAATTTACTTTCAACAAATATCCGTCGCCTGACATAGGCATGGTATGGTCGGGGCACTCCATTATAGATTCCGTAAAATATACTTTGGACAAAACGGTTCGTTTCGACAAAGCGCATGCGATCAAACTTACCGATTCAGTTGACTTGCATTCAGAAGATGACTGGCGCAGATACAGGTTTGATACCATTACTATAAAAGAACGGAACACCTATGTAAACATGGATACGCTGATGCAACAGGCAGGTATTGATCAGTACCTGAGCAGCGCTACCAATATAGCACTTGGCCGGTTGCCCATTAAGTTTGTAGATATAGACCTAACAAAAATATTGGCGTTTAACACTTACGAAGGCACCAGGCTGGGATTAGGACTATATACCAACGATAAAATATCTAAATATTTTTCTGCGGGTGGATGGTTTGGTTATGGTTTTAAAGATAAAGTGGTTAAGTATGGCGCTTCTTTGAAAATTTTTCCGGGGAATAATGAAGAATTTTGGGTGGAAGCTGCGTATCAAAATAACTATAGAAATACCGGCAACATAAATATCAACCCTGAAATAGACCGTCGAGGGCTGCAAACATGGTTACTTGCACGGGTAGATCATGTAACTGAATTCTCTGCAACTGCACATGGACGAATCAATTACCTGGAGCTGGAACTTCAAGGTTTAAAACAAGAGTTAAAGCCTTTATACAATTATGCGTTCAATCAGCCCGGCGCTGCACCAGGCATTTATGATATTACGGAAGGATCTCTGAACCTGCGATACGCCTATGCGGAAAAGCGTACTCCCTTCTTTGGATATTATCTTCCTGCAGGCACTAAATATCCCATCCTTTATGCTAAACTATCGTATGGACAGTTAACAAGCGGTACCTATACTACCAATTACGCCCGGGGGTTGGCGGCAATTTTATATACTCACCATTTTAATCACTGGGGCAAAGACAACTTTAAAATAATGGGAGGTATTATTAAAAGTAAAAATGATAACCCTTTACCAAGGTCCATTTTACTAGCCGGCACCGGGTATAAAGTTGACCGGGGAGATATACAATTCTATGCGCAGGGCGGGTTTCTTACCATGCTGCCTTTCTCTTATTTCAATGATCGTTTTGCAGGTGTTTTATATCGACATGATTTCGACAGGTGTTTTTATACAAACCGGTATAGCCAGCCCTATTTAAGCCTTGCGTATAATTTTTTATACGGAACCTTATCAGACAATAATCGTGCTGCAGACGCAGCGCTTGTAGCCAATGAAACAGGATATCATGAAGCGGGCGTACTCATTAATCATATACTGCGTGTTAACTATTTGCATCTAGCCTATCTCAACCTCGATCTGGGCGCTTATTATCACATTACCCCGGGCAAATTTGATTTTAGCAATCAAGGACGCATTGTGGCCGGCATATCAATAACCTTTTAATTCAATGATTTGGAGTTGAGGAAATATTTAAAACAATTTGGTTGATAATATTAACTAGTTTACTTTTACAATCTAATCATATATCTGTATGCAAAACGAATCACTTTCAGAAAAACAAAGCCTTGAGATCATTGAGGATATGATACACACTGCTAAGCAAGAGCAAACAGGTGCTGCTTACTATCTTACTATATGGGGTACGCTAACCGGGCTTTATTGTCTGAGCCTGTATATTGGCTTCACCTATAAATTAGAGTGGCTATCCTATGCATGGATTCTTTTTCCAATCGGTGGATTACTTTCTGTGTTAAGAAACAGAAAGGATGAAAAGGAGGAAAAGGCTAAGGCCTTTTCAGATCGCCTGTATGGTTTTACATGGGGTGGCCTTGGGTTTTGTGCAGGAATTATCATGATATTCGGCACCAAATTGGGCATAGACAATGTAATGCCCGTAATCATATTATTATACGCACTGGCAGCTTTTATAACAGGTGGTGTTACTAAGTACTACCCTTCTATAATAGGTGCTGTTTTATGCGCGCTTTGTTCCATATTTGCATTCAATTCAGAATTTACGATACAATTCCTGTATTGTGCAGCGGCTATGGTTTTTGCATGCATCGTACCCGGATTAATGATGAAAGGATATTATAAACGCAAGGTGAATGCTTAATGATCTTGATCCTATATTACACTCGCAGCTAAGGCTTTCCATTATCTCTTTGCTTGTAAGCCTGGAAGAAGCAGAATTTGTGTATCTCAAGGAAAAGACGAAGGCTACTGCCGGCAATTTAAGCCTGCAGCTGGATAAACTCAGGGAAGCAGGATATATAGAAATCATCAAGACTTTTAAAAAAAACTACCCCCTTACCAAATGCAAGATCACCCCAAAAGGGATCAAAGCATTTGAGAAATACGTAAACGACATAAAGGGATACCTGCACTTATAGTGTTGATTCATTAAAATAGAAAAGGGCTGCAATTGCGGCCCTTTTTTATATCCTTGGATATCAAATTAACGCGAATAGTTTGGCGCCTCTTTAGTGATCACAATATCGTGCGGATGGCTTTCTGCCATACTCGCGGATGTGATACGAAGGAATTGAGCATCTTCCTGCAATGCCTTAATATCTTTTGCACCACAGAGGCCCATACCTGCACGTAAACCACCAACAAATTGCTGCACTACCTCATTTACCATTCCTTTATAAGGCACCCTGCCCACAATACCTTCCGGTACCAGTTTCTTCACATCCGCTTCCCCATCCTGGAAGTAGCGATCTTTGGAACCTTCCTGCATAGCTTCCAGTGAGCCCATACCACGATAAGATTTAAACTTACGTCCTTCGTAGATAATAGTTTCACCCGGACTTTCTTCTGTACCTGCAAAAATAGAACCCGCCATAATGCAGGATGCACCTGCAACAATAGCCTTTACCATGTCTCCTGTATAACGAATGCCGCCATCAGCGATTACCGGAATACCCCTTTTCTTAACTGCCGATACCGCTTCCATAATAGCCGTTAACTGCGGAGCACCGGCACCTGTAACAATACGTGTAGTACAAATAGAACCCGGCCCAACGCCTACTTTAATAGCATCTGCGCCTGCGTCGGCAAGTGCTTTTGCGCCTGCTGCCGTAGCAACGTTACCTGCAATTACCGGTAGCGTTTTGAATGTTTTCTTAACTAGTCTTACAGCATCGATAACACCTTTGGAATGACCATGAGAACTATCTAAAGTAATAATATCAACACCGGCAGCCATCAGTGCTTCTATACGCTGTATCATATCGCCAGTAACACCTACGGCAGCACCTGCCAATAAGCGCCCCATGCTATCTTTAGCAGAATTGGGATGACTCTTCAGTTGAATAATATCCCTGAAGGTGATCAACCCTATCAATTTACCTTTCTTATCTACTATGGGAAGTTTCTCGATCTTATACTTTTCCAAAATACCCTCTGCTTTCAGCATACTGGTACCCGCCGGTGCAGTAACCAGGTTTTCGCGGGTCATTATTTCACCTACCTTCTTCTTTACATTTTTCTCAAAACGCATATCGCGGTTGGTAAGGATACCTATCAGTGTTTTACCTCCATCAACAATAGGAATACCGCCAATTTTATTGTCGCGCATCAACTTTAATGCCTCACCCACGGTAGCATCAGGCGCCAGGGTAATGGGATCCACGATCAGGCCATTTTCGCTGCGTTTTACTTTACGTACCTGCTCAGCCTGGCGTTCAATGCTCATATTTTTATGCAGCATGCCAATACCGCCTTCACGAGCCAATGCTATGCCTAATGGAGATTCTGTAACCGTATCCATAGCGGCAGACACCATGGGTATGTTCAGTTTAATATCTTTTGTAAGTTGGGTAACTGTGCTTACATCTTTCGGAAGGACTTCAGAGTAAGCGGGCACAAGGAGTACATCATCGAATGTAAGGCCTTCGCCGTAGAACTTAGATTTTGCAGCCATGTGCAAAGATAATGCAGGAAAATGAATTAATAAAAATTGTCCATAACAATAGTCAATAGGCCTATAAAAGGCGCTACAGGTAACCTTTTAGGCCCTTTCTATTTATTATCGACCACTAAATTGTACCTTTTCGTAAAATTTTGCCCCATGCAATATCAGCCGAAACTGGCTTTTGACTCATTACATACACAGGACGAATGGCAATCTAAAGAGCTGAAACGTTTGCTTCAGTATCTGCAGGCCCATTCGCCCTACTATCAGCGCATTTTTAAGGAGCATCATATCAATATCGATAATATCCATGGGCTAAAGGATATGCATTTCCTGCCAACCACCAGCAAAAGTGATATGCAGGAACACAACTGGGATTTTCTTTGTGTTACTGCTGATAAGATCAAAGAATATACAGCTACATCGGGCACACTTGGTAAGCCAGTAACGATAGCGCTAACCGCAAATGACCTGGAAAGACTGGCTTATAATGAGCAGCAAGCTTTCCTGACAGCTGATGGTAAAGAGGGCGATTGTTATCAATTAATGCTGACGCTCGACAGGCAATTCATGGCCGGCATTGCCTATTACCAGGGCATCCGTAAACTGGGAGCGGCATTAGTGCGTACCGGGCCGGGGCTGCCTGCTATGCAATGGGATACGCTATTTCGCCTGCAGTGTAACAGCCTTGTGGCTGTGCCTACTTTTATGCTCAAAATGATAGAATATGCCAATGAACATGGGATCGACCTGAAACATACTCCTGTTAAGAAAGCCATTTGTATTGGCGAGAGCCTCAGGCAAGCTGATTTTGAATACAATGTTTTGGGACAAAAAATTCATGAACACTGGCCTATAAAACTATTCGGTACCTACGCATCTACCGAAATGCAAACAGCATTTACCGAGTGTGCTGCCGGTATGGGCGGACATCAACAGCCAGACCTGATCATCCTGGAAATATTAAATGAACATGGTGAACCATTGAAACATGGCGAATACGGAGAAGTTACCATTACAACATTGGGTGTAGAAGGTATGCCGCTATTGCGGTATAGGACGGGCGATATCTGCACCGTATATGAAACACAATGCAGTTGCGGCAGAAGGTCGCGCAGGCTAAGCCCCGTTTTGGGACGTAAACAACAAATGATCAAGTACAAGGGAACAACCTTATATCCACCTGCGATATTTGACATACTTAATAGCATTCCTTACATCAAGGAATACCTAGTGGAGGTATTTATTAATGAACTGGGCACAGATGAACTAAGGCTACACCTTACTACTCCACTGCCTGTAGATGATTGCGAAGCGAAGCTGAAGCCTATTCTTCAATCTAAACTTCGGGTAATACCACTACTCCATTTTCACTCCGGCAGCGAGATGCAGCAAATGCAGTTTCCACCCAATAGCCGGAAGCAAATAAAATTTATTGATAACAGGGATTTTCAATTTGAAGCATGATAACACATTCTGTAAGCCGGGAGTTCATTGAACAAAGTATTCATTATATAGAACTTAATACGCCCCGGATCGAGAAATGCCTTAAAAGCCTTACAGAGGAGGAAGTATGGCACCAACCCAATGAATCAACTAATAGTATTGGCACCCTCATTCTGCACTTGTGTGGCAATATTACCCAATACATCATCTCATCCATTGGTGGTAAGGCAGATAACAGGGAACGGGATAAAGAGTTTGCTACAAAAGGAGGCTTCACGAAAGCCGAATTATTTCAAAAACTGCAAGACACAATTGATACAGCAGTTTCAATTATAAAAGACTGTTCAGAAAATGAGCTTCTGAAAGTCAGGACTGTGCAGGGATTTTCCCTTTCGGGTATTGGAATAATAGTGCATGTTACAGAGCACTATTCGTACCATACGGGGCAAATAGCGCTCATCACCAAGCTAATAACTAACAAAGATCTTGGGTTTTACGCAGGTATAAATCTCAATACTCTTAACGATTAAATCAGGCTATCAGGAAAATTTATTTGCCGGGATTTATAAGCTTAATATCTTTGTAGAGTGATTAGTCGATCTAAACAAGTGGATAAACAAAAGGATATATTAGCTGCAGCACTAAAATTATTTACTGAGTATGGGTTTCATGGTACCCCTACCAGCAAAATAGCACAAGAGGCGGGAGTGGCGAATGGGACCTTATTTCACTACTATAAAACCAAGGACGAACTGATCATAGCGCTTTATGCAGATATTAAAACCAAGCTTAGTTTTTGTATAGATATAAAGCCTAACGGGCAGGAATCCATTAAAGATATAGCCCGGAGAAATTATATCAGCGCCATCAACTGGTCGCTTGAAAACCCTTCAGAATTCAGGTTTACACAGCAATTCATAACATCGCCATATTTGGCGTTAGTGCCACCGCAAATACAAGAGCAAAGCAGTGCCTTACTTGATCTTGTAAAAGAAGGCATACGCGCAAAAGAGATAAAAGTAACACCGCCGGAATATGTGGCAGAATTGCTGAACAGTCATTTATCTGCAGTCCACCAATACCTCACAAGGGCCAAATTATCGCAAGCCAGGCAAAAGCAGGTGATTGCAGACTCTTTCGAACTTTTATGGAAAATGCTCAGCTAACATTTTTAATCTATCAATAGAGTGATTAATCAATCTAAAATTAAAGAAATGAATAAGAATAAAGTAGCCCTGGTAACAGGTGCATCTTCCGGAATAGGTAAAGAAACAGCCAAGATGCTAACAGAGGTAGGATTTAAAGTATATGCAGCCGCGCGTCGCACAGACAGGATGGCTGACTTAATCTCTTCGAACATAGATCTGTTAGCTATGGATGTAACAGATGATGACTCTATGCAAAACGGAATAGATACAATCATAAACCAAATGGGCCGTATAGATGTTTTAGTAAATAATGCAGGTTATGGATCTTATGGTGCACTGGAAGATGTACCTATGGAAGAAGCCAGGTACCAGTTTGAAGTGAATGTATTTGGCTTAGCAAGGCTTACCCAACTTGTTCTACCTTATATGAGGGCACAGCGATCAGGCAAAATCATCAATGTATCTTCTATGGGCGGAAAAATAGGAGAACCACACGGTAGCTGGTATCATGCAACTAAATTTGCCGTTGAGGGCTTGAGCGATAGCCTGCGTATGGAACTTAAAGAATTTGGCATAGACGTGGTTGTTGTGGAACCAGGTGCTATTAAAACAGAATGGGCTTCTATCGCCAGGGATAAAATGCTTCAAACTTCTGGCAATACTGCTTATGCTGCGTTAACTCACAAGCACGCTGCTATGTTTGCAAAGGCAGACAAAATGGGCAGTGATCCGGTTGTAATAGCGAAAACTATACGTAAGGCAGCTACAGCAAGCCATCCTAAAACAAGGTACATTGCAGGTAGTGGTGCGTATCCTATACTCTTTGCAAAGAAGATTTTATCAGACAGGATGTTTGACAGACTGATGATAGGAATGATCAACCAACTTTCTTAATTCTAATTAAACTGCTACTCATGCAAACTTTCGGCAAATTAGCTTCCGGCAAAAGGCTGGAAAAAATAAAAGCTTCTGCTAACTATAGTAACGGCAGTTTTCAGAACAAAAGCTTTACTCCAAACCTGGCCGAAGGTGCCAGCTTTTTAAAAATAACCAAAGAGTTTCTTTACAATAAAGACAAAAGGAACAGGCCATCCGTTACGCTCCCATCCGAAAAAACGGATCTTCATCACCTGGATCCTAAAAAGGATGTACTCATATGGTTTGGTCATTCATCTTATTTTATGCAGGTAGATGGGAAAAAGATATTGGTTGATCCCGTATTTAGTGGCAATGCATCCCCATTCAGCTTTACAACCTACAGTTTTAAGGGCAGTGATGTTTATACACCGGAAGACATGCCCGAGATCGATTATCTGATCATCACACACGATCACTATGACCATCTTGACTATGAAACGATCATTAAACTCAAAAGCAAAGTAAAACGAATTATTACAGGTTTAGGTGTCGGGGCTCATTTTGAGCAATGGGGCTTTGATCATAAGATCATCACAGAAAAAGACTGGGATGAAGAAGAAGACCTGGGAGATGGGTTTAAAATATTTACTACTTCCGGCAGACATTTTTCAGGCAGGGGCTTTAAGCGGAATCAATCTATATGGTTGTCTATGGTGCTTGTAACCCCAACTATGAAAATATTTATCGGCGGAGATTCGGGGTACGACACTCATTTTGAACTCATCGGTGAACAGCACGGACCATTTGATCTCGTGATACTGGAATGCGGCCAGTACAATGCATACTGGAAGTATATACACATGATGCCGGAAGAAACAGTGCAGGCTGCTATAGACCTCAAAGCAAAAGTTTTGTTGCCTGTACATTGGGCCAAGTTCTCGCTTTCGCTACATGCCTGGGATGAACCGATTACAAGAGTGGTTGCAGAGGCAAGCAAAATGGAGATGCCTATTCTGCACCCAATGATCGGGGAAGCAGTAAATATTAATGGCAAAAACGAACATAAACAATGGTGGCTGGGTATTGATTAGTCGCACACTATTGCCATGACGTAGTACAGGCCTTGATTAATATATCAATACCGGCCCTATCCACCTCATCAGTAGCCTGGTTAGCGATGATAATGATACCTGTTTTTCTCTTTGGGTCAAAACCCATGTAAGATCTAAAACCTCCGGTACCGCCATTATGCCATATGATCTTGAATATTCCGGAGAATACACCATTCATCTTATCTATATGCCACCCATAAGCAATGCCACCGGTCGGTATCAAAGCGGTCTCCTGTTGTGTTTTATGAAAAGAATTATAAAGAAGATTAGTACTATCCATATTTGCTTTTAGAAATTTTACCATGTCGGCAATATCAGACCTGATAGCTCCGCATCCATACATGGCACCAAAATTCCAATGGCAGGTTTTATTTCCTTTTTCATCGTAGCCGGTTGCAAATTTGCTGCTGTCTTTAACAAACAAAGAAGTATGCGACATATGCAAAGGAACGCATATCAACTCCTGTAAAAGTGTTTCATAGCTTTTACCTGTTCTGTATTCATCAATATTAGCTAACAATGCGGTGCCAAAATTAGAGTAGTCATAGTGATGCAGATCAGGCCTCTTTTTGTCCGTACAAGTCCTTAAATACCTGGCAATATCCGCATTAGTAAGCGTGCTATATGGATCACATTCATTCTTTAGCAACAACAGAATAGAGTCCGGTATCCTTGCAAAACCTGAAGTATGATTAACTAAATTCAATAATGTGCTGCTGTCATCAAATTTAAGTTTCGCACTATCGGGTAATACAGCCTGGATATGATCATTCCAGTGCAGTAACCCATCATCTACGAGACGCTGTGTTATCTCTGCAGTAAACACCTTAGTGATGGATCCAATTTCAAAAATCGTATTGCTGTCGGGAATCTGCCCGCCGTTCTTATCTGTCGTCCCATATCCTTTAATCATCACTGTATTTCCCTTTACTATCCCTACGCAGATGCCAGGAGCAAATTTCTTCTGAATGAAATCGTCCCCTATTGCATCTACCTGCGCCTGCAGATCATGACTGTCTTTGATGTGAGTTATATGATACCTCAAATAGAAGATCGTGCCTATTATTAATACTACAAGTACAAGGAGGATGATACCGACAACCTTTAAGACTTTCTTCATTTACATTGGGTTTGGCTTTTGAAATTATAAAATATGTTCTGCCCCAAAAGGGGGATTTTATATTCAATTGCGCTAATAAAAAAAGCCCCGGAAAAATCCGGAGCCGTTTTATTTAACTAACCCAAAAGATGTATTAGCGGGCAATATTTACCGCTCTTAATTCCCTGATCACGGTAACTTTTACCTGTCCGGGATATTGCATTTCTTTTTGAATCTTATCTGCTATTTCAAAAGACAGGCGATCGCTATCAGCATCGCTCACTTTATCAGCCTCTACTATCACGCGCAGTTCACGTCCTGCCTGTATTGCATATGCTTTTTCTACACCATTGTAGGCCATAGCTAACGCTTCCAGGTCTTTGATACGCTGTAGATAGCTTTGCATCATTTCCCTGCGAGCACCCGGGCGCGCACCGCTGATAGCATCGCACGCCTGCACTATTGGTGAAATGATATAGGCCATTTCCATCTCATCGTGGTGAGCTCCGATCGCATTTACTATTGCAGGATGCTCTCCCGATTTTTCTGCCAGTTTAGCGCCCAATAATGCGTGGCTCAGTTCTGTTTCTTCATCAGGAACTTTACCAATATCATGGAGCAGGCCTGCACGTTTTGCCAGTTTCACTACTTTTTGACCGAGCCCTAATTCTGCAGCCATGATACCGCAAAGGTTTGCAGTTTCTTTGGAGTGCATTAGCAGGTTTTGGCCGTAAGATGAACGGAAACGCATTTTACCTACCATGCGCACCAGGTCTTTATGCAAACCATGTACACCCAGTTCAATAATGGTACGCTCTCCTATCTCCATTACCTGCTCTTCCAGTTGCTTTTTGGTTTTTTCAACCACTTCTTCAATACGAGCCGGGTGGATACGTCCGTCTTGCACAAGGCGTTGCAGAGAAAGGCGAGCTACTTCGCGGCGCAGTGGGTCAAAGCAGCTTAACACAATTGCTTCCGGAGTATCATCGATGATCAGGTCAACACCGGTAGCAGCTTCCAGCGCACGGATGTTACGACCTTCGCGGCCAATGATCTGGCCTTTGATCTCATCACTTTCCAGGTTAAATACCGTAATGGCATTTTCGATGGTTTGTTCTGCACCGGTACGCTGTATCGTCTGAATAATAATCTTTTTAGCTTCTTTAGTGGCGTTGGCCTTGGCTTCTTCCATTATCTCCTTCACGTGCGCCATAGCAGCCGTGCGGGCTTCTTCCTTCACCAATTCAATAAGCTCAGCTTTTGCTTCTTCGGCAGAGAGATTAGATACTTTTTCCAGGCGCTTGATGTGTTCTTCCTGGTGGCGTTCCAACTCGGTGCGTTTGATGTTCACCACTTCCAGCTGCTTATCTAAATTTTCTTTAAGCTGCTGATTCTCATTAATTTGTTTTTGAAGCGAAGCATTTTTATCGTTAATGCTCTGCTGCATCTGCTTCAGCTTATTCTCGCCTTCAGATACTTTTTGGTTGCGTACCAGTACTTCTTTCTCGTGTTCGCTCTTTAATCTTAAAAAATTCTCTTTTGCTTCAAGTATCTTTTTTTCTTTGAGTGTTTCTGCGTGAGTTTTAGCGTCTTCAATTATCTTCTTTGCAGATTGTTCTGCTTCTTCTACTTGTCTTTGAGTGTTTTTAGCAAATAAGAGTTTCCCGAGAAAGATCCCTATTGATATAGCTGCCACCGCAACGATGGCAACGAGTATTGCACTTGAGTCCATAAATAATGCTTTCTAACTTTTAGTCCAGTTTTTATTTCCATTTCTACCAGCCTTTCATTCATTATCTTTATATTAATTTATAATAAATGTAGTATGGCGTAATTTAGCCTGCTAAGTTAGTAAAAGATTTCTGTTAAGAAAACCTGCTGACTTCGGCCCTAATTTGCTGCATACAATGTAATATTGCGCACCTTATTAAGTTTTAATGGTTTTGTCCTACGCTTTTTGTAATGTTTCGGTAATGCCTATGCGGTCTGAGCCCTCTCACCGTGCTGAGCAAGTAAATGAGATGCTTTTTGGGGAGCGGTGCGAGGTTTTGGAAGTGAATGACAAAGAATGGGTACGCATCCGTTGCGAATGGGATATGTACGAAGGCTGGTGCCGGCTGGGGCAATTATCGTTGATTAACAGGAAAGAATACAAGAAGATTCCCAAGGCAATGGCCGCAACCCATACAGACAGGCTCGTTTTCGATTCGGGCCAGCAATGGATGCCTATGGGAAGCGAATTATTCGGCTTTAAAGGCGGCCAAATATCCATATATAACAACATAGCAAAGTTCAAGGGCAAGAAGCTGAAGATTGACCAACTGGAGCTTAACTGTGAGAATATACATAATGCGGCCTTAAAGTACCTCCATGCTCCTTATTTATGGGGCGGGCGCACGATGGCGGGTATAGATTGCTCCGGACTCAGCCAAATGGCATTTAAGCTCTGCGGTAAAGCTATCCACAGGGATGCCAGCCAGCAGGCAAATGAGGGCGAACTGGTAGATTTTCTGCAACATGCACATTGTGGCGACCTGGCATTTTTCAACAATGAAGATGGTAAGATCGTGCATGTAGGTATCCTGCTCGATAAATCTACCATCATCCATGCTACTGAAACCAGCGGACGAGTAGTTATAGACAAGATAGACCAGGGAGGAATTATAAGTGTTGGGCTAAAGAGGCGCACGCATCATCTGCGACTTGTTAAACGCTTATTCTAGCATTATTCGTTATCGTCGTAATCCTGTCCCTTATAATATATACGGAACATGTTTTTGCCTATCTGATACTTGATCACGTCATAATTAAGCTCCCAACTATCCAGTTGGGAAGTAGTAACATCATAAAGCTCTCCTTCTGAAAATAGCCTTAGTATCCCGGCTGCATTTACGTAAGCCAGAGAATTATACTGCGCTACATATTTATCAGGATAATAGTTTTCGAGACTATAAGTAACGCCTTTATAAAACACTTTGAAATAGCCGCTTGGATCCCGATAGGCTACTATATTATCGGCTACCCTTACATCAGTTGGCGTAAAGTACCCTACTACATGAATGCTATCGCCATAGAAAATTTTAAAGTACCCGTCGCTTGATGTATAAGCTACCACATTGTCGCCTGCCTGCGAACTGAGCGGTGCAAAATCTTCTACTACAAATGTTTGCCCTGCATGGAATATTTTGAATTGCTTATTGATATCTACGTAACTGACCGTATTACGCCCTGCATCAAAGCTATTTACAGCATAGTCTTCCTGCTTGATGATGTTACCATCATAGAATATGCGAAACTGGTTGGCGTAATTATCGTAGGCAATAATATTATCTGACACCTTAATTACCTCCAATGGATTGCCGGCAAGGAAACCTTCTATCGGGTATATCTGCCCCCCATAATAAGCCTTATATTCATTTCTTACTCCATCAAAAAATAAGATAACACTATCACCTACAAAATACTGTGTGCAATAAGTACAAAGGTTTTTGACAGTTCCCTTTTCGAAAACATTTAATGATTTACTATTGAGAAAAGCTACAAGGTTATCGCTCACCTGGAATTCATTGGTAAAGCCTATATTAACCGTACGTACACCACCACCATAATAAATTTTGAACGAACGGGAATTATCAAGGTATGGAATTGCTACCCTGCCGGTCTTTACTTCTGTTGGCTCCAGGTAATCAACTTTTCTGATCATGCCTTTATCCCAAACCATTACCTGGTTCTGGAGATTAACATAGTACGCTAAAGGCTGGGCGAATACGCCGGCTGTGCAAACAGACAATAATAGTGCTAAGAAAAATAAACGGGGCATTGCGGGTGTTTGAGGGAGTAAATATAAAATAAAAAAGCCGGCCCGAGAACAGGCCAGCCCCTATAAACCCTATCACTATGAAAACTGACGTAAAAATAAACGTAGATTAATTCACAACAAAATTTTTTTTGCAAATATTTTCTTAAAATAAAAAAGCCAGCCTGAGAACAGGCCAGCCCCTATAAACCCTATCACCATGAAAACTTCTTATATAAAAACGCTTACGCGTAGATATGGTCTCTTTCTACCTGCAAATGTACATTGCCTTTTGATTCTAAACAAGTACATTTTAAAATAATCTGCAAAAATTTTGATAAAATAGTTAACCCCTGATGAAGAAATAATTATTTCTTCTTCTTAGGGGTAAAAATTGCCAGCATACGCCTTCCTTCCATTTTCGGCATAGATTCTAACGAACCTACCTCTGCAAGACGTTCTGCAAACTTCAGCAGTAATAATTCGCCTCTCTCCTGAAACATGATGGCACGTCCTTTAAATTGAACGTAGCATTTAACCTTGTTACCCTCCTGGAGAAATTTTTCGGCATGTTTGGCTTTAAAGTCAAAATCATGCTCATCGGTATTAGGAGTAAAACGTATTTCCTTCACCTCTGACTGCTTTGCTTTAGCCTTTTGTTCCTTTTCTTTCTTTTTGCGCTCGTAAAGAAACTTGCGATAATCTATTATACGGCAAACCGGAGGAACCGCATTAGGAGATATCTCAACCAGATCAACACCCTGCTCTTCTGCAAGCTTTAAAGCCTCTGCTAAAGGGTATACTGCCGGTTCCATCCCATCACTTATCAAGCGCACTTCAGGTGCAGTGATCTCTCTATTTAAACGGTGTTCGTTTTGTACTTGTTTTGGTTTAAAATTTGGTTTACCTCTTCTTTGCATTCAATATTTTTAAAATGATGGCAAAATTAGTGTATTTATTTCAATTCTATATTTAGCAGGTATGCATTAATCTTTCTTTCCCGCCAATTGCTTTTTAATAATCTCCAATGTATCTACCAGGAAATCATCAACCGTAACAGCCCCTTTATCCCCTTCTCCATGCTTGCGTACGGCAACTTTTCCTTCGTTCATTTCTTTCTCACCTACTACCAGCATATAAGGCACTTTCATAAGCTCCGTATCCCTGATCTTCTTACCTATTTTTTCGTTGCGGTCATCAACCTCGGCTCGGATGCCTGCATCTTTTAATTTGGCAACAACAGAATTAGCATAATCGCCAAACTTATCACTGATCGGTAATGCTTTTACCTGTATAGGTGCCAGCCACAAAGGAAGATTACCGCCACAATGCTCTAACAATACAGCTATGAAACGCTCCATAGAACCAAACGGAGCACGATGTATCATTACCGGGCGTTTACGGCTGTTATCGCTATCTACATATTCCAGCTCAAAGCGCTCCGGCAGGTTATAATCTACCTGTATAGTGCCTAATTGCCAGCTGCGTCCCAGTGCGTCTTTTACCATAAAGTCGAGCTTAGGGCCATAAAATGCTGCTTCCCCGTACTCTACTACTGTTTTCAGCCCTTTCTCAGCCGCAGCATCCATGATAGAACGTTCTGCGATCTCCCAGTTTTCGTCGCTGCCTATATATTTGCTTCTGTCTTCCTGGTCTCGTAGCGATACCTGGGCAGTAAAGTTTTCAAAATCAAGAGACCTGAACACATACATCACCAGGTCTATTACCTTTTTAAATTCTTCTAATACCTGGTCCGGACGGCAGAACAAGTGAGCATCGTCCTGGGTAAACCCTCTTACGCGGGTTAATCCGTGCAACTCACCAGATTGTTCATAACGGTAAACAGTACCGAACTCGGCCAACCTAAGTGGCAGGTCTTTATAAGATCTTGGGGATGATTTGTATATCTCGCAATGGTGCGGACAGTTCATGGGCTTCAGCATAAACTCTTCGCCTTCCTGCGGCGTAGTTATAGGCCTGAAGCTGTCTTTACCATATTTTTCCCAGTGGCCGGATGTTACATACAATTGCTTACTGCCGATATGCGGTGTAATAACCGGAAGGTAACCGGTATCTAACTGGGCCTTTTGCAGGAACTGTTGCAAACGTTCGCGCAGCATAGCGCCTTTAGGTAACCACAAAGGCAACCCGCTACCCACTTTTTCAGAAAAAGTAAACAGCTCCAGCTCCTTGCCCAATTTCCGGTGATCGCGCTTTTTGGCTTCTTCAAGCAAGGTCAGGTATTCATCCAGTTCTTTCTGCGCCGGGAAGGTAACACCATATATGCGGGTGAGCATTTTATTTTTCTCATTGCCTCGCCAATAAGCCCCAGCAATATTTGTAAGCTTAATGGCTTTTATAAACCCGGTGTTAGGGATATGTGGCCCACGGCACAGGTCTGTAAATCCTCCTTGTGTGTAAAAGGTAATATTACCATCCTGCAGATCCTGGATCAATTCCAATTTATAGGGATCATCCTTCTCAGTAAAATAACTGATAGCATCGGCCTTAGACACTTCTTTGCGCTGGTAAACACTATTGTGCTTTGCCAGCTCTTTCATTTTATCTTCCAGCTTTTTCAGCTCTTCTTCATTAATAGCTCTTCCGCCCAGGTCTACATCATAATAAAACCCATTTTCTATAGAGGGGCCTATGCCTAATTTAACCCCGGGATACAGTTGCTCCAGCGCCTCGGCCATAAGGTGTGCAGACGAATGCCAAAAGGTAGATTTTCCACCTTTATCATCCCATGTTAGCAACTTGAGTTTTACATCTTTATTAATAGGCCTGGTAGCATCCCACACTTCTCCATCAACTTCTGCAGCCAGCACTTTGCGCGCCAGTCCTTCACTGATAGACTTAGCCACATCTAACGCAGTAGCCCCATCCGGGTATTCCCTTACTGCCCCATCGGGCAATGTAATATGAATCATATACTTAATTACTCCTTAAAAATTTGGCACCAAATGTACGAATTAAAAAACCCACCGGAAAAGTAACCGGTGGGTATAAATACCTGTTTTACCGATTATTTTTTATTAAAAGTCATCGTGTACCTTACGGTAATATCTTTTTGATCTGCATCCTTAACCTGGCCGGGATATGCAAAAACAAATTTATCGTCTGTTGGATCCTGCAAAAGGCCATTGGCATCCTGCTTTAACAATGAAAACAGGCCATATATATACATTTTCTTATCATTATCAGACAATCCCCAGGTAAATTCCATATCATCGGTTTCGTTATCAGAGCATTTAGTGCCACCGGTAATATGGTCGCCCTGGTTATACATCTTAAACTTCAGATAATCATCTTTGATGCATTCAGGTCTTGTGTCCTGTCCTTTTGTAGGATCAACTGTTGAAACCTTTTCCCAAACAGGGTTGGTGAGCGAGTCTCCACCTGTATAGCTCAAATATGTAATATTTAACGTCACGGGCACCCACTGAGATTGTTCTAATTTTTGGGCCTGACTCATCGGTGTTTCCGTTTTTTTGCACGAAGTAATGATACAAATGGCCGACAATGCCAACAGAAAATATTTCATAACCTATTATACGAATTAATCACCTAAAACTAATCATTATCTTGGTGATGCAAAAGATTTGCGACTAATTTATTGCCTCTTTTCTGCAAAAACCTTATCAGGAATACCTTTATTAACCTTATAATCCTGGTAATCTATCTCGATACGGCCTTTTTTTCGCCCGCCGGCAGTTGCTTTCTGTGCAGCCGGCTTGGTATCTCCGTCATAATCCATGGTAACACCCTTGGGCAATTTAAAATCTTTCACATCCATTTGAAACTGCACTTTATCAGGTAAGCCAACCTTCTCAAAACGGCCATAATCAAGGTCCATTTTTACTGTACCGTTATCGCGGGTGGTAGTTTCCGTTCTCAAAGCCAGTATCTTATTTTCATCTACCCATATCTTAGTGAGGATAATAGGATCCTGTTCGTTAGCAGGTATTACTTTTATTAATCGTACTTCCTTCCCGTTTAATATGCCTTTGCCGGCATCTATAACAGCTGCGTCAGCGTTGGGCACCAGGTTATTCATAGTTAGGTTTACTCCGTTCCGGGGCAAAATGGAGATCCCGCCATTTCGCTCCAGCTTCATTTTATCCGGTGCCTTGAAGTACAATTTGCCTTTAAGCCTCGGCACTTTTATGAATGGGATATCAATCTTCATAGAGACATCGGCCTCATAATCTTTCACCGCGTCCAGCCTTGCTCTAAGCTTTAGAAAAAGCTGGTTTGCAGTTAATGGCTGAGCTAAGCTTACTGCACTCATCATACAAAAAAACACCACAGAAAATATCCTGATCATGATTGTATATCCTTTTTATTG
The DNA here is from genome assembly GCA_018267955.1 of Bacteroidota bacterium. GTDB lineage: Bacteria > Bacteroidota > Bacteroidia > Chitinophagales > Chitinophagaceae > Polluticoccus. Next base: position 364,058 of record JAFDXL010000008.1, on the reverse strand, counting down.
AACCACACTATCGAAGCTCCCAAAAACAAAAATGTATAAACCAGCAATACCATTGCAGATGTACCCACAGCTTTATATGGAACCGGGTCGTCAAAAAAGCCCTTCCACCCTACCATATGAGTTGTAAACAGGTATTGCTTGATTACAGAGAATATAGGCAAGTCGAGTGTTGAAAATATCATTAACACAATAATAATGCCCATAGTACCCACTATAGGTCCTATTGAATTATCTGCAAAACAGGATAATAGCAACGCTAATGCCGCAACCGTAGCCATTGCCAGGGCTGCGAAGGCAAAGGCAGCTACATAACGCCAAAGAACATCGTCTTTCAAAATAATCACCATCGCATCACTTTTCAGGTTGATCATATCCCCAGCCCCAAATATTAATACAGAAAGTCCCAACGCTACAATTGCCAGCCATAGCAATAGAAGCAATGCATAACACAAGGAGGCAACAAATTTGACAATGATCACCTTGCTGCGTGACTGAGGCTTGGTAAGTAACAGCCGCAACGTACCCATACTTGCTTCGCCAGCAATCGCATCCCCCGCCACCAGGGCCACCAATAAAGGAATTTGTACCAGCAAAGTCTGCAGAATAATGTAAGTAATCAGGTAGCCATTAAGTATATTCCCCCGCATATCAAACTGCTCGTTGATGCCTTGCAATGCAAAGTTTATAAAGTTCTTTCCATCTGCATACATCGCCAATTCTATGACTAATGCTATGGCCGCTACAATACCAAAGCTGATGTACGTACGCGGCCGTTTGAATATCTTAAATAGTTCCAGCCGCAACATGATCTTCAGATGTTAAGGATAAAAAATAATCTTCGAGCGAATGGGTAACATTTATTTGCAACACCGAGGCACCATGATTGACCAACCAGTTATTTATTGCAGGAACATTTTCCGGATCTGTTTTGAATGTAATTTGCCCCAACTGCGTTGAACTTATTTGCGCCTTCCATTCACTATTCTTCAATTGAGCTATTACAGCTTCATCCGGCGTTAGTCTGATCTTTACCGATGTATCCGCGGGACTGAGCAGATCTGCAACCTTCCCTTCTACAATCCTTTTGCCCCTGTGAAGAATGATCATATTAGTAGCGACCTGCTCTATTTCGTGCAACAGGTGGGAAGATATCATTATTGTTTTACCGAGCTCTTTGCTCAGTCTATTGATAAGAAACCTCATTTCCGCAATGCCTTGAGGGTCTAGCCCGTTAGTAGGCTCATCCAGTATCAACAGTTCAGGATCATGAATCAACGCGATAGCAATACCCAATCTTTGTTTCATTCCCTGCGAATAACCCTTCACCTTATCTTTTTCTCTGCCACTCAGCCCTACTATATCCAGGACTTCATGCATTCGTGCGCTAGTTATTTCTTTGCCACTTAAATGCGCAAACAACTTTAAGTTTTCCCAGCCGGTAAGATACAGGTACAGATCGGGCCGCTCTATCACTGCGCCTATATATGCTAGTAAGTGCCTTGTCCTATTATTAAATTCCATACCGCGGATATACACCGCTCCGTTATCAGGATATATTAGGCCAAGCAACATGCGCATCGTGGTACTTTTACCGGCACCATTTTGCCCCAGGAATCCATATACTTCCCCTTTATTTATCGTAAACGACAAATCATCTACTGCCTTAAAACTGCCGAAAGATTTGGTGAGTCTCCTGGCTTCAATTATCTCGGTTGCCATTTAATGCAAAATAACAGTGTAATATGACTATAGTTCGCAAACCGGCGAAAAATTGTATTTTCATTAATTGATTGGTTTGCATCAGTTAAATTGCCGTTAAACCAATTGAGAAGACCGCGATAGCAGTATATCATATATATCTTTGGTATGAGCATGAAAAGAGTTTTCCCCTTAATCGTATTCCTTATTACTCTATCCGTATTAGGCATTATATTCATTCAGATGTCATGGATACGGGACGCTATTAAACTGCGCCAAAACCAACGTACACTTGATATTGAATATGCCATCAGCCAGATAAAGGAACAAGCGCAAAAACTGTACCTTACTAAATCGGGCAATATTGGCTATATGGATGAAGAGTCGCGCAACTATTACTTGCAAGATTTTACGGTGCAGATGCTCACTACGGATGAAATGAGCACCATAGTGAGCAAGGCAATGAAGAAATATAACATAAAGGAGAACTATGAATATTGTGTCACCAACATTTTCAATGTTCCAATTATGTCTTCTCCGGGCTTTAAAACGGAATATTTTACTTCAAGTACCGCATCTCCTTTAACATCTGATCCAAATAAAAGCAGCAGACCGGAAACTTTTTACCTGCATATAGCGGACGATAAAAATTATATTTTGAACAAAATGGGTTGGATCATTGGCTCCTCTATCCTATTTACGGTTATTATTATTTCAGCATTTGCCCTCACTGTGCGCACCATGTTCAACCAGAAGAAACTCTCTGAGATCAAATCTGACTTTATCAATAATATGACCCATGAGCTAAAAACGCCATTAGCAACCATCTCGCTGGCTATTGATGCATTAACTAATGAGAAGGTAATCCATGACTCAGACAAAATCCGCTACTACAGCGGGATGATAAAGGATGAGAACAAGAGGATGAACAAACAGGTAGAGAAGATATTGCAGGCAGCGCGTATAGAAAAACAGGACATTAAGCTAAACCTTCAAAAACTTGATGCGCATGACCTCATTAACAAAGTAGCTAACAACCTATCGTTACAAATACAGGAGAAAAATGGCACTATAACGCTGAAATTAGATGCCGACAGGCATATAATAGAAGCTGACGAAGTGCATTTTTCTAATATCATCTTCAATCTGCTCGACAATGCTATTAAGTACTCTAAAAATAATCTCCATATCGAAGTAAGCACATCCAATGTAAGCAGTATGCTTGCTATTAAGATAGCAGATAACGGCATTGGAATGAACCGCGAAACGCAGTCTCGCGTATTTGAAAAATTCTACCGCGCCCACACCGGCAATATTCACAATGTAAAAGGCTTCGGGTTAGGACTTAGCTATGTTAAAGCCACAGTAGAAGCTCACCAGGGCAAGGTGACCGTAGAAAGCACCATTGGCAAAGGCAGTACGTTTACTGTACTGATGCCGTTGGTATAGGAACAACGCTGATACCTGGGGCTGATAGATGACATCAGCTTACAGACACTTCAATGAAACAGATCAAGTTCTGTGCAGCGTTAATCAAATAGCGTAAATGATTGCACAGGCATCAAATAATGTTACCTGGTAAGAAACGTTATTGTATTATTGACTACCCATCTTCCTCCCCTTATCTGCTATTCCGCTCGGCGAAAAAACTTTCTAATCTATTTAGAGCAGTTGTATAATAAAAAACGCCACCCGTGAAGGTGGCGTTTTTATAACTCTTTTATTTAAACTTCATAGAAACATTACCGGATAAGGGTAACATTACCGGAGCTCTTGATCCTTTTGCCTGATATGCAATACCCTTCTGCCTCCCACACATAAACACCAAGCGCTGCATCTGCTCCGTTCACTTTACCATCCCACTGCTGTGCAGGGTCTGTTGTTTCGAATACTACCTTACCCCAACGATCAAATATCCTGAATGCAACTAATCTCACTATCTGTGAATTAGCAAGTCCAAAACGATTCATCGAAGAATTGCCATTTGGAGCAAACGCATTTGGCAAGTTAATATCATCGCAGCTAACATGTACTATAACTGTATCTAATGCAGCGCAGCCAGAGTTATTGTCTCTTACCTGCAAATAATAAGTATAGTCGTTAGGAGGTGTAACACTTGGATTAGGTACATTGTTATTACTCATATACCTGTCGGGAAACCATAGATAAGAATAGTTTATGCCATCGCTGGTAAACGGCCCACCTAGTACGGTAGTAGCACCGTCTGCTATTGTCCTGTCCGGTCCTGCGTCAGACTGCACTTTGAAAACCTTTACTTTAATCAACGTATCTACAATACAACCTGACTTATAAGGCAACAGTACATGGTAGTTTGTAGAGTATTGCGGCCAAACCCTAACGTATTGTTGTGTCGTATTATCAATATTGTAATCAGGAGACCAGGTTTGGTTAATTGCAGCTGTAGAAATCAAGCGTAAACTAATCGTATCCCCACTACAGATTGTGGTGTCGTTAGACATAAAGATGTCTGGAGTAGGCAATACGGTGATTATCTTACATTGCACCTGCATATCCGGCATACCCTCATTCACCATATAGTAGATATTGTAAGTACCCGCAGTATCATAACTATAAGGAGCAGGCATCATAGTTGTAGAAGACTGGATGCTGGCATTGCTGCATTGCTGGAATGTTACTTTTACCAGGTTGCTGTCTCCATCGTTGGTGGTGAACAAGTAGATATTATCATGATCACGAATTGGCCTTGTCAACCCGGTCGGTCCAAACAACGTAGAACTGAAAGTATTGAAGTTTGCTGCTGTATAAGGCCCCGTAATGGAAGTCATATCCACTTTCACAAAGTCACTGGACCCCCGGTTTACAAAAAACAAATGGAAACTATCGCAGTCCCTGATGATACTGATACCATCGGCGTTAGTAACGTTTTTATTCAAAGAACCTATTGTTGCAGACGCAGGCGTAGTGGTTGCCAACTTAGGGCCTAGGTCTACACGAGTGATGCTATCGCTACCTTCGTTGGTTACAAAAAAGTACCAAACGCCATTTACTAAAATTGATGTATAGTCTGTAGGTTTTTTGATGTACGGCAGCTTACCCAGATTTACATATGTAGGGGTCAAAGAAAGCAACGAATCGAACTCTATGCGCAGCAGATCGTTTGTGTTCTTGTTAAATGTAAAACCATACCAAAGTTTGTTTTCCTGCTGAAAAAACAATCCGCTTGGCCCGTCAAGCATATTGTTCCAGTTACCAAAGTTTACGATATTGGGTACATTGCCTAAAGATTTACCAAAGTCAAGGCGAGCCAGGGACGAAGCTCCCACAGTTGTGCCGCCTACAACAAATACATGCCAGTTGCCATTGGTTTCATTTTTAATAATATACAGCGATGATGGATCCTTCGGAAGCACGTCATCCATTGTTCCGTAATTTGTGATTTTAGGCTGATTATCAAGGCTATTACCGAACTCCAGACGAATTAATGACTGCCTTGCTCCGTTATTTCCCCTGTTAACTACAAATGCATAATAGTTGTTGCCATCCTTTTCTACTTCTACCGCAGTAGGTGCATCCAACCCGTTTTTAGTCAATGCTGTTGCAACCGGTGTGTTAAACAGATAACCCGAACAAAAACCCCAGTAGTGGCTCTTGGCATTGGGCACATTGGTTGTTAGCTGCACCAGTTGCTTTGGGCATACCGTATCCGGCGAATTAAAAAGCGGCTGGGCTATTAATACATTAAGTTGTGACACTATTATAAGTGCTACAAGAAGTAGGCATTTTCTCATAAGGCAGAAAAGAGTTTCACTTTCTATGGGCTAATATAACAATTTGGATAAAACTTTTATAGCAAAGCAGTATTTTTATTTCTGTAATCAACACTTACAAATGCTAAAGTCTTCCCTTTTTTCTTCAATTATTAAGACATCTGTATTATTATCATTCGTTGGCGCTAATTGTCATGTTTTTGCCAAAGAAGGTATGTGGTTGCCCCCTACCCTGAAAAGCAGGGAAACAGACATGCAAAAAATGGGACTCGAAATACCCATAGAGCAAATCTACAATACATCGGGAACCTCACTAAACAATGCGGTAGTGTTATTTGGAAAGGGGTGTACAGGCGAGATCATATCCTCAAAAGGACTAATATTAACCAATCATCATTGTGGATATGGAACCGTGCAAGGGCTTAGCAGCAAAGAACATGACTATTTTGCTAATGGTTTTTGGGCGCAGAACAACAGTGAAGAATTGCCCTGTGGCGGATTGACAGTGACATTCATACGCCGTATGGAAAATGTTACGGACAAAATAACAACCGGACTAACAGATACAATACCTGAAGCTGACCGCAATAATATCGTCAACACCCGTATAAAAAATCTCGAAAAAGGTTACAAAGTTTCGTCAGGGCTGGATGCCACCATCAAACCATACTTCAATGGTAATCAATACTGGGTAATATTATCAGAGACCTATAGAGATATACGGCTGGTGGGATTTCCACCAAACGGTATTGGAACCTTTGGCGGGGATACTGACAACTGGAGCTGGCCAAGGCATACCGGCGATTTTAGTATGTTCAGGGTATATGCAGGCAAGAACAATAAACCAGCGGATTATTCAAAAGACAATAAACCGTATGAAGCAAAAGAATACTTCACACTTAATATTTCCGGTTACAAAGAAGGAGATTTTACAATGGTCTATGGCTTCCCCGGCACTACCAATGAGTATATATCATCGTACCAGCTTAACCAGATATATTCTATTATTGATCCTATACGCATAGAAGCCCGTACAAAAAGACTGAATGCCTGGCAGGAACAAATGCAAAAAAACAGGGAAGTATTCCTTAAATATACCTCTAAACGCGCTGGGGTTGCCAACGGCTGGAAGAAATGGCAAGGCGAGGTAAGGGGCCTGAAGCTGAATGATGCCCTGGGCAAAAAACAGGATTATGAAAGAAATTTCCAACAATGGGCTATTACAGATAATAGCTTGCCCTATGCCGATGACCTGCTTAGCCAGATGGCGGCAAAATCTCTTTCTATAAATGACATTCTTAAAACTGATGAATATTTTAAGGAGGCTGTTTACGGAGTAGAACTCGTCCAACAGGCATCGCTTCTCGATAAAATGTTACAAGTGATGCGTTCGGGGTTGAATGGAAGTGCATTGAAGGACAGTCTTATAAAATTATCAAAAGCATCAGGCGGGTTCTATAAAAACTATGATGCAGAAACCGACAAACACGTGTTTGATGTGTTGATGCCACTTTTTATGAATAAATGTGCGGGACGTATCCCAGCCACGTTTACGAAACAATACAATGAGCAAGGCAAAAATTATTCACGATGGGGTGACTACGTTTTTTCGTCTATAGTTGCAAGTAGTGAAGATATAGCTCACTTTGCTGATAACTCTGCTGCGGCTGATTCTAATAAGATCAAAAACGATCCTGCATGGATTCTTTACAATGCCGCCAATCAATATAGGAGTACTTATCTCACTCCCAATATCAACCGCTACTACAACGATATGGCTTATCTAAACAGGCTTTATATGAATGCCCAAATGCAATTGGATAAGCATAAAATATTTTACCCAGACGCTAATCTCACATTGAGATTAACCTATGGAAAAATAGATGGTATTGACCCCGATGGGCCTGCAGGATATTCTTATCAAACCACATTAGATGGCGTTATTGCAAAAGACAATCCTGATGTTGATGAATTCAAAGTGCCGCAAAAATTAAAAGAGCTGTATACCAAAAAAGATTACGGCCGTTGGGCTGTCAATGGCACTGTACCTGTCGCGTTTATAGCAAGTAATCATACATCCGGGGGAAACTCAGGGAGCCCTGTATTAAATGCAAAAGGTGAGTTGATAGGTACCAACTTTGACCGGGTTTGGGAGGGCACCATGAGCGACCTGTATTTTGATCCGAATCTTTGCCGTAATATCTCGCTTGATATTCGCTATACTCTCTTCATTGTAGAAAAGTTTGGCAATGCCGGATGGCTGCTCAAAGAAATGAAGATCGTTAATAACAAGAAAAAATAGTTTAAATTAAAACAGCCTCTTTAAGAGGCTGTTTTAATTTTATACGATAGCTTAGAAGTTCTACATCTTTTATACACCAACCAATTCCCTGGCGTTGAGCAACGCCGCCTCGCTAGGCCTTTCTCCACCTATCATCCGGGCAATTGCCTGCACACGCTCATCCTTAGTCAAAGTCTTTACCTTAGTAGTAATGCGCCCGTCTTTTTCTTCATTTTTGTATACATAAAAATGCCGGGTGCCTTTTGCCGCCACCTGCGGTTGATGCGTAATACATATCACCTGGTGATATTCAGCCAATTCGCGGAGCAGTATGCCCACCTGCCTCGCAGCTTCACCGGATATACCTGTATCCACCTCATCAAATATCAAGGTTGGCAGCTCCATGGCCTTTGCCGTCAGTGCTTTGATGCATAACATAATACGGCTCATTTCTCCGCCCGATGCAGCTTTATGCAGCACTAAAAACTGCCCACTCTTATTAGCGTCCAGCATAAAGGCTATTTCATCCATGCCAGTAGCAGCCGGTTCAGCTAAATAATTTTGCACGATCTTGATTCGGGCATTAGGCATACCAACCAAGATTAACAGCTCTTGTATTTTATGCTCAAAGTCGGGAACAACGGCACCTCTCTTAGCTGATAATATTTTTGCCTTGTTTATAAGATCATGGTATAAGCTGTTTTTATCTGAAGCGAGCGAATCAATTTGTTCATCCAGATCAAGGCTTGCTTTTAGATCATCCTGCAATTGTTGCTGCAATTCCAGCAATTCTTGTGTAGTCTGTAGGCTATGCTTCTTCAGTAATTTATAGCCAATATCTATACGTTCATGCAACTGCTGCATCAGAGACGCATCCAGATTCACTTTGCCAGACAACACCTCAAATTCATCAGCTATATCTTTAAGCTCAGCCCAGGCCGAAGCAATTCTATCCTGCAACGGCTTCGCCATATCAAAAACGTCTGCAATGCCCTGAACTTGTTGCAATAAGCGCTTTATCTCGTTAACAAGTGGTTGCTCCCCTTCTGCTAACATTTGCTGCCCTTGTTGCAAAACGCCTAATATCCTTTCGGCATGCGTCATTTGCTTCAATTGCAGTTCTGCCTGTTCTATTTCATTTTCTTTGAACGACGCTTCAGACAATTCATTCAGCAAGTACTGCTTATAATCGGCCTCTTTTTGCCATTGCGCCTGTTGTTCCATCAAAGCAGATAAGGCCGCAGATATTTTCTTGTACTTATTGTATAAAGACTGATAATCCTTTTTCAACTCCGCGGTTTGGGCAATGGCATCTACAACGTCTATTTGAAAATTATCATCTTCCATTGCCAGGTGGCCAAATTGCTGCTGCAGATCTACCAGCAACAACGTAAGCTTATTTAAGACACTCAACGTTACAGGTGTATCATTCACAAATGCTCTTGATTTGCCAGTAGTACTGATTTCGCGTCTGATAATGCAAAGGTCATCATTATCCAGCTCCTCTTCTGCCATTATGGCTGCAAAAGAAGCATTATCCGCCACATCAAACCATGCCTCGATAATAGATTTCTCATTTTTGTTAATCAATACACTCGTATCTGCCCTTTCTCCCAATATTAGAGATAGTGCCCCCAGGATGATACTTTTCCCGGCTCCTGTTTCCCCGGTAACCGTATTCAGGTTCGCATCGGGCTCCAGGTCCAGGTGATCTATGATCGCGTAATTATTAATAATTAGTTTCTTAAGCATACAAGCGTGATACCGCAAAAATAATTAACCCCCGGTGTGTGCAGTATGTTATTTTTGCACGATGGCTAAGTTTTTTTTAAGAAAAAAAGCGGGAGACCGTGTTGCTAACGGCCACCCCTGGGTTTTTGCAAACGAATTAGGAGATAGCGATGGAGAATATGAAGCAGGTGATATAGTAGAACTTTATTCTTACAATGGTTCTTTTATTGGTAAAGGATACGTGAATCCTGCTTCACAAATACGTATACGCCTACTTTCCCGAAATAAAAGTGAAGAAATCAACGACGAATTCTTTTATAACCGTATTAATGAGGCATGGGCTTATCGCCAGTCCATTGGATACATAGAAAATTGCCGTCTTATTTTTGGCGAGGCAGATGGCTTGCCTGCCTTGATTATTGATAAATTCAACGATTACCTGGTACTGCAAACCCTGGCTTTGGGTATTGATAAGTGGAAACCGGCAATTGTAGATGCATTGCAAAAAATATTCAAACCCAAGGGCATATATGAACGCAATGATGTACCCGTGCGGGAGCTAGAAGGATTGGCACAGCAAAAAGGGTTTTTATCTGAGCCATTTGATACAAATATCATTTTGAACGAGAATGGCCTAAAGTTTCATGTCGACATAGAAAATGGCCAGAAGACAGGCTATTTTCTCGATCAGCAAGATAACCGCCGGGCCATACAACATATTGTAAAAGGTGCAGATGTGCTTGAAGCTTTCTGTTATACAGGGACATTTTCTTTACACGCTGCGCACTATGGCGCTAAGAGTGTATTAGGCCTTGATATCTCTGAAAACGCAGTAAAAACAGCCCGCCGCAATGCAGAATTGAATGGCCTGCAGGACATCTGTAAGTTTGATGCAGTGAATGCTTTTGATGTGCTGAAACAATGGGGCAAGGATAACAGAAGGTACGACGTTGTTATGATCGATCCTCCTGCGTTTACCAAAAGCAGGGAAAACATACAAAAAGCAATCACCGGCTATAAAGAAATCAACCTGCGTAGTATGAAACTGACAAAACCGGGGGGCTTTCTCGTTACAGCTTCTTGTACCAACCTCGTTCCGCCGGATATGTTTCTTAAGATAATAGACATGGCAGCCAAGGATGCAAAAAGGAAAATACGACAGGTGACCTGGCAAACGCAGGCATCAGACCATCCTATTCTCTGGCATGTGCCCAGCACACAATATTTAAAGTTCCTTATCGTACAGGTGATGTAAAAAGAAAACCCCGCAATTGCGGGGTTTTAAATATTATAGATTAACTCAGACTATAATTGGTTGTATATCTGTGTATCAGAGCTACGTGCTATACCAAAATATTGGAATGTTTTACGACGATACCCTTTTTTATAGTAAGCATCTGTATCTCCGTCTTCAGACACAGTAACCCAATCGTGGTTTTTAGGAACATACCAACGATAAACACTTACCGTGTTAGGACCACGACGTGTCAATGCATAGAACTGAAGGTGCTTATTTGTATAGCCCATCTTTATCATCGCATCATCAGTAAATTCATCTTCGGCAATGCTCGCATAATCCTTTGTATCAGGGTTGTACCAGCTATTAACAGCAACACGGTCAGCGCCGGGATTACGATACGCACTAAACATAGAAGTTTTATCTTTCCAGTTCCAGTTCAACATCTGGCCTTCCTGATATTCTCCTTCAGCAACTGTTACGTAATTTTGGTCATTTGGATTATACCAACGGTATACCTTTACTAATTCATCGTCCTGTGCAAAACTTTTATTAGCTATAAAAACCGAAGCCAGCACAGTTGTAATGAGGATGAAGGTTTTTTTCATAATTAAGCGCGTTTTTTCTAAATCGTTTCCAAAATACATAAAAATTTTCTTGCCTTGCAAGAGGTTGGGGTATTTTTTTTTAAACCGCTTGTTATCAAACCGTTTTGGCTTGTTCAAATCGGGCATTTGGCGTAGTTTTGGAGCCCTTTGTGTGTCAGGCTGGCAGTTTTAAAATTTAGCACAGGCTTTGATACATTAAAGGAATACCGTCTGCGGTGTCAAAGATTGACATTTCCGGCACTATTTAACTATACAAGTATTAACTAAAAAAGATGATTGGTTTTCTTTCAAAATTATTCGGTGGCAGCAAGTCTGATAAAGATGTAAAACGTGTAGAGCCCATTGTTGCCGAAATAAACCGTATTTATAATACCCTTCAGTCGATATCCATTGACGAACTCCGCAATAAAACCCAGGAATTCAGGGGCCGGATAGCAGAACATTTAAAAGATATCGACGCTGAGATCAATACTCTGAAGGCTAAAGCAGAAGAGGAAAATGACGATCCCCATTCTAAAGAAGCTATATATAATGAAGTTGATAAACTCATAAAAAAGCGCGATGAGCAACTGGAAGTAATTTTGGAAAAAATACTGCCGGAGGCTTTTGCTGTAGTAAAAGAAACTGCACGCCGCTTTAAGGAAAATACAGAGATCGTATCAACGGCAACAGATTTGGATAAGGAGCTGACGCTGGAACGTGATTACATACGTATAGACGGCGATAAAGCCATATATAGTAATACCTGGAATGCTGCCGGTAATACGGTAACATGGAATATGGTGCATTATGATGTGCAGTTGATAGGTGGTATTACGCTGCACGAGGGCAAGATCGCTGAAATGGCAACCGGTGAAGGTAAAACATTGGTTTCTACCCTGCCAGCTTACCTAAATGCACTTGCAGGCCAGGGCGTGCATATTGTAACGGTGAATGACTACCTGGCACGACGTGACCAGGAATGGAACGCACCAATATTTGAATTCCTTGGCATTACGGTTGACTGTATTGATAAACATCAACCCAACTCACCGATGAGGCGTAATGCCTATATGGCCGATATCACTTATGGTACCAATAACGAATTTGGTTTTGATTACCTGCGTGATAATATGGTGCATCACCCGGATGAAAAAGTGCAGCGCAAACATCACTTTACAATGGTGGATGAGGTGGATAGCGTACTTGTGGATGATGCCCGTACGCCTTTGATCATATCCGGCCCCGTTCCTAAAGGTGACGAACAGCAATTCCATTTGCTGAAACCGCGTATAGAAAAACTGATAGAAGCACAAAAGCGGGTAATCAATAGCAGTCTTACAGAAGCTAAAAAGCTGATAGCTGAAGGTAAGGCAGATAAAGACTCCGGTGGTTTGCACCTATACCGCGCTTTCCGTGGCTTACCTAAAAATACTGCTCTCATTAAATACCTAAGTGAAGATGGTAATAAACAGATCTTGCAAAAATCTGAGAATTATTACATCGGTGAGCAGAAAAGAAATATGCCTGTAGTCGATGCTGAACTATACTTCACTATCGAAGAAAAAAATAACAGTGTTGACCTTACAGAGAAAGGCTTGGCACTCATCACTCAATCAGGCGAAGATCCAAACTTCTTTATACTGCCTGATATCGCTACAGAACTGACTGAGATCGAAAAATCAGAAGGCACTCCTGAACAGAAAGCACAACGCAAGGATGCCCTGCTTCAGGAATATGCGACAAAAGCAGATCGTATACACTCTATACAACAACTACTTAAAGCCTACACCTTATTTGATAAGGATGTAGAGTATGTAGTAATGGATGGCAAGGTGAAGATCGTAGATGAGCAGACCGGCCGTATCCTGGATGGACGCCGCTATAGCGATGGATTGCACCAGGCTATCGAAGCGAAGGAAAATGTAGAAGTAGAAGCAGCCACTCAGACATTTGCGACCATTACACTGCAAAACTATTTCCGTATGTACCACAAACTGTGTGGTATGACCGGTACTGCGGAAACTGAAGCAGGTGAATTCTGGGAAATCTACAAACTGGAAGTAGTAGGCATACCAACCAACCTGCCTATTTCCCGTAAGGATCAGCAAGACCTGGTATATAAGACCAAACGTGAGAAATATAAAGCTGTTATCGACGAAATAGAAGCTTTGCGCGGCGTAGGCCGGCCGGTACTGGTAGGTACTACGTCTGTAGAAGTATCTGAATTGCTAAGCCGTATGCTGCAGCAAAAAAAGATACCACATAATGTATTGAATGCGAAACAACACTCAAGGGAAGCGCAAATAGTAGCGGAAGCCGGTATGGCAGGCGCTATAACAATCGCTACCAATATGGCCGGCCGTGGTACGGATATCAAGCTGGGGCCCGGCGTGAAAGACGCAGGTGGCCTTGCCATTATCGGTACAGAACGCCACGAGAGCCGCCGTGTTGATCGCCAGTTACGTGGCCGTGCAGGCCGCCAGGGCGATCCCGGTACATCTCAGTTCTTTGTGTCCCTGGAAGACGACCTGATGCGTCTTTTCGGCTCAGAACGTATTGCTTCCTTAATGGATAAAATGGGCCATAAGGATGGCGAAGTGTTGCAGCACAGCATGATCAGCAAATCCATTGAACGTGCGCAGAAAAAAGTGGAGGAAAACAACTTTGGCATACGTAAACGTTTGCTGGAATATGATGATGTGATGAACGCGCAACGCGATGTTATCTACAAACGCCGCAATCACGCGCTGTTTGGCGATAGACTTGCGCTGGATATAGATAATGCCATGTATGATGTTTGCGCAGATCTTGCAGGCCAGTTTGAAGATAACAGGGATTTTGAAGCCTTCCGTATAGAGGTAATGAAGCATATGGCCATGGAGCCGGCTAACATTACTGCTGATGAGTTTAAAACAATTAACACTACTCAGCTTGGCGAACAGCTTTACGATCAGACTAAAGACCTGTATCATCGCAAATGGACTGCTGTACGTGAGCAAATGATAGGGCCATTGACACAAATACTGGAACAAAATGGCGATCGCGTTGAAAACATCGTGATACCATTTACAGATGGCATCAGGGGTATGCAGGTTTATGCTAACCTGAAAGAATCTGTAGCCGAACAAGCAAGGCCGGTAGTCCAATCCCTGGAAAAAGGGATCACGCTGTCGTTGATAGATGATGCATGGAAAGATCATCTGCGTGCAATGGACGATTTGCGCAATTCAGTACAAATGGCTTCTTATGAGCAAAAAGATCCATTGCTGATATACAAGTTTGAAGCGTTCAACCTGTTCAAACAAATGATGCTGGAAACTAACAAGAATATCATCTCTTTCTTATTACGTGCCGGCATACCGATGCAACAGGAAGAAGTTCCTGCACAAGCTGTTAACGAAATACCGCAGCAGCATACAGACATGAGCCAGATGCACATGAATAAAGATGAGATAGATGATGCAGGCCAGGATTATGCTGCTGATGAACATGATATGTATAACGACCAAACTGCCGTAAGGCGTACACCTGTGCAAACGGGACCTAAAATAGGAAGGAATGATCCTTGCCCTTGCGGTAGCGGTAAAAAATATAAAAGCTGCCACGGCAAAGGCCTGTAATATTGGTACTGAATATCTTGTGAATTAGACAATACCAACGCAAGTATTTTATTTTGCTTTTGCAGTTTGACTTTTTAATTTTGACGACAATTATGAAACGCAACCAGGTAAATATTCTTTTAGCAATAGTGCTGATATTGGCAGCTGCAACATTACGTATTGTAAACAGGGAACTACATCTTTACAACCTTGCCCCGATTGGCGCAGTTGGTATCTTTGCAGGCTCTGTAATTAAAGATAAGCGCATGGCATATCTGATGCCATTGTTCAGCATGTTTATTGCTGATCTTTATTTCCAGTTCTTTACCTCTGTAACAGGTTTTTATGGTGTAGAGCAGGTTTTGGTATATGCTGCAATGGCTGCCGTAACCTTCCTAGGCTCTAAAATGGGTAATATTACCCCTGCTAAGGTAGTGGGCTATTCTCTGACGGGATCTGTACTGTTTTTCATCGTTTCCAACTTCGGTTCTTACCTGAATGGCTGGTATGGCTATGATCTTAAGGGGCTGATGACAACTTATACAGTTGCTATCCCATTCTTTAAAAACACAATCGTAAGTGAACTGATAGGTAGTGTAGCACTGTTTGGACTATACTCCCTGGGACAACGTGCCTTTGCACCTAAACTGCAACAAGCTTAATTTATATAATATTACTTACTCTTTAGATGCCCCGTTAATCGGGGCATCTTTTTTGTGTATCGTTATTATGTGAAAAAAGTATTTATCAAAGAAAATGCGCTGGCAGCTAAAATAGCTGCACGAATACTTAAAACCGACCGTGTTGCTATTGTATTTAGCAAAACAATATATCTGCACAATGTTTCTGCAAAGAATTTCCTTAGAAATACAAAATGGGTATTACATGAGCTCAAACATATACAACAGTATGAAACAGCAGGTACCATACCATTCATCCTTAGATATTCATTACTTTCATTAAAATATGGATATAATAACAACCCATATGAATTAGCTGCCTGCGCCGCAGAACAGGAAGATACACTGTTCAATAACTATACGTTGGTATATTAAATAATGCTGTTTTAGTTTTTCAGGATTGGGTATTATATTTGCACAAAATCACGGTAATAATGCCTCAGAAAATAAAACCAACAGGCCGTCAAAAGTCAATTTTCTTTATTCATGTTATAGTGTTTGCAATTGCCACGGTAGTAATGGTAATGATACACAAAGAACAAGGACGTGAGCATTGGGCTTATCCATGGCATGCATGGATCATTGCCGCGTGGGCACTTTCGCTGCTGGGCCACGGTTGCGCAACATTCTTCAGCGTTGAAGATAAAGGCCACCAGGAATACAAGCGCCAGGAAGTAAACGGATAATCATCTAACCTAGTTATTATATAACCTCTTGCAGTATAGCAAGAGGTTTTTAATTTTATATTGGTCTTAAACAAGCAAGCATGGATACGCCAAGGTATAAGCAACTGCAGCAGGAGTACGATACATTAAAGGATGAAAGAGCACGTATTGATATCCTTATTGAAATGGCCCTTGAGGTACGTAATATAGACGTAGAGCAGGCCATGGATATGGCAGATGACATTATGCGCCGATCTGAAACCATAGGCTACAAAATAGGCCGTGGGCGTGGTATGAACCTGAAGGGCTGGTGCCTTTGGCAGCAAGGAGAATATGATGAAGGGATTGATATATTGCAGGAAGCACTCAAAATTGCCCGCGACATTAATAATAACCCGCTGGAGGCGCGCGTACTAAACAATCTTGGCTATATATACAGAGACCGTGGTGACCTGGCTGATGCGCTGAACCACTTTGAGGCAGCGTTAAAGATCAATGAAATAACGGGGGATGAAGTAGCCCAATCTGTAAACCTTTCTTCAATTGCTTACCTTCTGTATGATCTCAACGATTATGAAAATGCGCTGGAATTTGCCCTAAGATGCCTGCCTATTTTCCAAAAGGCGCAGGATGTACACCGCCTGAATACGTTATACCATATTTTGGGTAACATTTATTTTAAGCAGGAACAATCTACCGAGGCACTCAGGTATTTTGAAGAAAACCTACAGCTGAGCGAACCCGAAACTGTTTCCTATGCGATGGCTATTAGCGGCTTAGGAAAAGTTTACTACAAAATGCATGATTTTGACCATGCCCGGGAATACCTTGTCAGCGCCTTAAAACTTTCAGAAGATCTAAATAGTGTGGAAGTGCAGATCATCTGCCATTTTTATATCGGCAGAATGATGATGGATGAAGGCAACTATCGCAGCTCTTTGCAGCATATGAATGCAGCATTTGAACTGGCAGATGAATACATGCGGAAACACGACGTAATGAGTGTGCATGAAGGCCTTTCCATGTTGTATGATAAGATGGGGGATATTCCCAAGGCCTTTTACCACCTGAAAGCTTACGAGGAGCTCAAAGAAGAAATATTTCAGCAGACAACATTCAATAAGATACGAAGCCTGCAAACAAGACAACAGGTAGAGCTGGCGCAGAAAGAAAAAGAGGTTGCTGAGAAAACAGCACAATTGAAACAGCAATTCATGGCCAATATGAGCCACGAGATCCGTACCCCGATGAATGCTATTGTGGGTATGACTAGGCTGTTGCTAAGCAAGGATCCTAAGCCGGAACAATTAAAATATCTCAATGCTATTCAATTATCAGCAGATAACCTTTTAGTTATCATCAACGACATCCTGGATCTCTCAAAAATAGAAGCAGGCAAGATCATCATCGAACAAACAGATTTTGCTATAAGAGACGTTTTACAAAGCATACGTGATATGCTTTTGCTGAAGGCGGAAGAAAAGAAGATAGATTTTCGCATTTCTATTACTGATGATATCCCTAACCGATTGCTGGGCGATCCTACCAGGATCAACCAGGTACTTATTAACCTGGCCGGTAATGCAGTTAAGTTTACAGATCATGGACATGTTGAAGTGAAAGTAAGCACTCAGCCAATGACGGGGAATAAACTACCTATACAGTTTGACATTATAGACACTGGTATAGGAATAGCTCCGGAACAGATCAATGTTATTTTCGACAGCTTTACACAAGCGGGTACAGATGTAACGCGAAAATTCGGTGGTACAGGTCTAGGTCTTACCATATCGCGCCAATTGGTAGAATTAATGGGAGGAACCATTGAAGTAAAAAGCACTTTAGGCACAGGCACTATTTTTACTGTTGTGATACCGATGGAAATATCTGCATTACAGGAAGCTATTACAAGCAATGCAGGCATCGATCAAAAACTAATGGAACGCCTTAACAATATAAACCTGCTGCTGGTAGAGGATAACGAATTTAACAGGATGGTGGCCGAAGATACACTTCGTGAATTACTACCGGATATAACCATTGATGTTGCCATAAACGGAAGTGAGGCCGTGGATAAGGTACAGGCAAAAAACTATGATATTGTACTGATGGATATACAAATGCCGGTGATGGACGGGGTTACGGCAACAAGAACTATCCGCACTACTCTACCCTCACCTGCAAGGGATGTAAAGATCATTGCGATGACGGCCAATGTATTACAAGATGATGTAAAAGAGTATTTTAATGCCGGGATGAATGCTTACGTGTCAAAACCTTTTCTTACAGATGAACTGCTTTTAAAGATGTCTGGCGTTTTACAAAACAACACAGAAAATGCAAATGTAGAGCAACACCAGCGTGTAAGTATGCAACCGCCTTTACCAACTTTGCCGGACGTGATAACAGATAAAACATTTTTGAAACAATTTACCGGTAATACCCCGGAAAAGATGGCCAAGTATATCAACATGTTCCTGGAAAACGGGCCAAAACTATTGCACGCTATCCAGCAAGGGCTTGAGAAAAAAGACTACCCTGCTATAAAAATCGCCGCGCATTCAATGAAACCACAGTTATCTTACATGGGTGTGAAGGAAGAGGTAAGCCATATATTTCTAATTGAACAAGCGGCAGGAGAAGCAGCGCATTTCGACAGGCTTCCACAACTAATTACAAACCTGGGCAGGGTTTGCGAGAAGGCATTTGACGAGTTACAATCCGGATTAAACTAACCTTGACTTTAATCAATGATTAATTTTAGCCAAAAGTTAATAATTCAATATTTCACATTGAAATACTTATCATATCCGTTAACGAGCTAATAACAAATACTTTAACCGTTAAATAAATCTTTATTATTTGGCTTTAATTATATTTGTGCGCATTTAACGCACATATAGAGTTTTAACTTTCTTTTAAAAAGCCCAAAAATGAAGAGACATCTACGCGGTGTATTCCTTTCGCGTGTACGTATCCTTAACATTTACATTGTATTGTTTTTGTTAGTATCGTCTGCAGCAAATGGACAATGGTCTTATTCTATACCTATACGTATAGATAATAATGCAAACCCATTATTAGTAAATTACCAGGTTCCAATCTATGTTAACACCGCATCACTGGTATCTGCAGGTTATATGCAGTCTGATGGTAGAGATATCAGGTTTAGCAGCGATTGTAGCATGTCGAAGCTATATAGCTATTATATAGACTCTGGCATGAATTCGTCTATGACCAAGATATGGATCAGGATAGATAGCTTAAAAGCTGCTTCCAGCCAGGTTGTTTATATGTTCTATGGGAATTCAGGAGCCAGCGCGGCATCTACACTTGCAACATTCTTCGGCCCATTTTCTGCAACAGATTCTGTAGCTAGCGGAAGCGCGGGAGGCGTAGGGAATAGCCAACGTGGTTTCCGTTTTTCGCCAAACTCTACCATAATTGTTACCGAATTTGGTAAAAGAGAACCGACGGGTACCACGCGTTATGTTACTTTATTCGACTATTCAACACAAGGTGTAGTTCAGCAGTCGCAGGTATCAGGTTCCGCCGGTACCTATGTATACGGTCCACTTGCTTCACCTATCTGGCTAAATAAGAACCAACAATACGTACTGGAACTTTACCAGGGCTCTTCTGATGGATATTATTTTGGCAATAGTAGTCAAATCAATTCAGCTCTTACCTACTACGATATGAGGTATTGTAATAGCTGTACTCAAACCACATTCCCTACAAGCACCTTAAGCAATTACCACTACGGATATCCCGATTTCCACTTTTATACACTAGATACCAATACCAACATTACAGCTACTCCCACTTACTATGTTGGGGACACCAATTATGTAACTATCGTCAACCAGCCATCGGGCGCTAATCTTTGCGATGGCGACATCGTTAACTTTGGCATCACCGCTACAGGTGCAACAGCTTACCAGTGGCAAATAAATACAGGCTCAGGTTGGGTAAACCTTAGTGATACCGGCGTAATTAGTGGCAGCACGTCCAACTATGTACACGTAAGCGCTGTAAACCCATCAATGAACGGTTACTATTTCCGTTGCAATGCAATTGGCGCATGCGGAAAAACAGTTACTTCGAATGCAGTAAACATAGTAGTAAGCACTCCTGCTGTTATTACTACCCAGCCAGACTCTACAAATATGGCCGCATGCCTGGGCGGCATGATATCCGCAAGTACTTATTCTTCGGGAGCAGGTAATTATTATATCTGGCAAGAAAATTCCGGGTCCGGATGGCATACACTTTCAGGAGTTAATGTTGCGACAAATTATGTTGCACTTACTTCTACAACAAGCTATTCGCAGATGATCATTAGCAACATTACATCCGCATATTCAGGCCGTATGTATCGTTGTATCGTTCAAAACTACTGTGCTACAATAGACACAACAAACGTAGTTACCGCTACAATTAACTCACCCGCTTCTATCGTATCTAACCCATCTTCAGTAACCATCTGCGAAGGATCCAATACATCTTTTACGATGGGATTGAGCACTACAACCGGCGTAACATACCAATGGATGGTAAATAGCGGAGCAGGTTATGCCAATGTACCGGCCTCCGCTCCATATTCTAATACTACAAGTGCTACATTAAACATCACGGCTGCAACAGCCTCTATGAACGGCTACAAATTTATTTGCAAAGCTATTGACCAGTGTAACGACACATTAGTATCAGATACTGTTACTTTAAATGTTGATACTGCTCCCGCAATAACTTCACAACCAGGAAATGTATTGGCTTGTAGTGGCAGCGGTGCGGCCTTTACACTTGGAGCAACCGGTACAAACTTAAGTTACCAATGGCAGATCAATACTGGTAGTGGCTTTTCTAACCTAACTATTGCCAGCCCTTATTCACTTAACACTTCCGGTGAATTAACGATCAGCAGTGTTACCACAGCTATGTCCGGTTACATCTACCGTTGTATTATCTCCGGCACTTGTTCGCCATCAGTAACTACGAACGAAGACACTTTAACCGTTACCACACTTCCGCATATAGTATCTACTAAAAATGATACTGTTTGTAGCGGTAGCACAGCCCACCTGGTTGCCACAAACTCACCTACCGGATTGACCGTATGGTACGCAGCCTCTAATGGCGGATCATCAGTGGCGTTCGGAGATACACTGACGCTACCTGGTGTTACCACCAACGCAACATACTACGCACAATCTGTTACTGCATTAGGCAACCTGTTTACAACTTATGCAGGTGGCAACAGGCAGGATGGTATTATGTATGATGTTCATGCTAAACGCAATATTATTGTTACAGGCTTTGATGTAATGCCTAATCAGTCAGGAACATTTAATTTCCAGATATACTATAAAACAGGCACCCATGTTGGTTCTGAATATACACCGGCTAACTGGACATTGCTGGCATCGTCCGTGGTATCAGGTACCGCCGGAATTGCCCTTTCTATTCCGGTCAACCTGCAACTTAGCCTCTCTGCAAACAATGACTACGCATTCTATATAGTATCATCCAACCCCGGCATTTATATTAACTACACCAACGGTACAGCCATCGGCAATGTATATGCGCAAAATGTAGACTTACAGATAAAAGAGGGAAAGGGATCGCAAGGTATATTCGGTGTCGGCGGAGGATTCTTCTCACCACGCGTTTTCAACGGGGTGATCAGGTATCAATCTTGTACCGATGGATTGTATGTACCTGTAACACTAAAAGTAAATCAATTACCTGCAATCACTTCTTCGCCTGTCAATAGCACTATATGTGAAGGCGCTAATACCAGCTTCTCTGTTACTGCAACAGGTACAGATAGCACCTATCAATGGCAGGTAGATGACGGTTCAGGATTTGCAAATGTTATAAACAACAGTATTTATAGCGGTGCTACAACTGCTACTTTATCATTAACCAATCCTGCTCCTGCTTATAACGGCTACCAATATCGCTGTATAGTAGGTGGCATTTGTACACCTTCAGTTACCAGCACTGCTGCTGCACTTACTGTAAATAGTATCCCACGAGCAACAACACAGCCTTCTTCCAGCACTATATGCCTGGGCAGCAATGCTTCATTTACTTATAATGCTACAGGTACAGGCCTCTCTTATCAGTGGTATGAAAATACCGGCAGCGGCTTTGTAGCATTGAATGATGGCGGTGTCTATAGTGGATCTGCAACAAGCACGTTATCATTAACAACACCTCCAACCGCATTGAACGGCAACTTGTACAAGTGCGTTGTTACCGGTACTTGTTCACCGGTGATTACTTCAGATACCGTGAAACTTACAGTAAATAGTCCTGTTACACTATCTGCATCTCCTGCTAACCAATCGGTGTGCGTCGGCTCCAATACCAGTTTTACAGTTACTGCAACGGGCACATCTATCAGCTATCAATGGCAGGTAGATAACGGCTCCGGCTTCGCTAATCTGTCAGATACAACAGGCATTTATAGCGGCAGCACTACAACATCATTAACTCTGACAAATGTTATAGCTGCAAAGAATGGGTATAAGTACAGATGCGTATTGACTGGTGTTTGCGGCCCTATAGTTAACACAACAACTGCCACACTTACCGTAAACACGATACCTGCTATCGTTAGTCAACCTACAAACAAGACTATCTGCTTCGGTAGCAATACATCATTCTCATTTACAGGCACAGGATCCGGACTTACTTATCAGTGGTATGTAAATACCGGTTCAGGTTTCACTGCATTAAGCGATGGAGGAGTTTATAGTGGCTCATCAACCAGCACACTTACACTTACCGCTCCGCCTGCAACTATGAACGGATATATTTATCGATGTGTAGGTACTGCAATATGTGCACCAACGTTAACATCTAATGCAGTAACACTTACTGTAAATACTTCGCCGTTAATCACTACCCAACCGGTGGCCACCACAACTGCATGTGAAGGTACAGCTACTACAACATTTAGTGTTACCGCTACCGGAACAGCGCTTACATACCAATGGCAGGTTAGTACAGATAATGGCGCTACCTGGGCCAATGTACATGTCGGTGCTCCGTTTTCAAATATTACTACGGCGACACTCACCATTACCAATACGCCATACTACCTGAATGGCACACAATATCGTTGCATTATATCGGGTACATGTACCCCTACTGTAACGTCAAATGTAGCAAGGCTTACAGTAAACCAACTGCCGTTCATCAATACTAACCCATCTGATGCTGTGACGTGTGCAGGCAATAATGCCAGCATGACTGTTGCTGCTATTGGTACCGGCCTTACCTATCAATGGGAAGTGAACACCGGATCTGGCTTTACGGCAATAACAAATAATGCAACATACAGTGGCGCCACCTCTGCAACATTAACGATGAGCAGCGTACCGGCAACCATGAATGGATACAGATATCATTGTATTATATCTGGCATATGCAGCCCCGCCGTTACCAGTACTACACGATTGCTCCATGTTAATACTCCGCCAACCATCACTACCCAACCATCTGATAAGGTAGTTTGTGCCGGTGGGGTTACCCAATTTACCATTGGTGTAGGCGGACAGGCATACCCTTCTTACACTTACCAATGGCAGGTTGATGACGGATCGGGATATGTAAACCTGTCCAATAACAGTACTTATAGCGGCGTTACAACCGGAGGCCTTACGGTTACAGCAAACATTCCATTATACAATAATAAATATCGTTGTATCGTATCTACAGGATGTGCGCCAAGCATTACATCAAATGATGCCATACTTACGATGTATGATCTGCCAATGATCGTAAATGTAAGTAAATCAGGCCCTGCAATGCTTTGCCCTAAATCTGCAGTTACTTTCAATGTTGCCGCAGTTGGCTCAGGCCTGAATTATCAATGGCAGGTAAATATGGGCGCTGGCTTTGTGAATGTGCCTAACACGCCGCAATACCAGGGACAAACCAACCCGGTACTGAAGATTGTGTCTGTCAGCAGCAATATGAACGGTTATCTGTTCCGTTGTGTGGTAAGTGGCAACTGCTCTCCATCCGTTACATCACAGGCGCTGACATTAGGTGTATACGACCCTGTTGGCATTGCATCACAACCGCTTACCGATACCGTTTGTGAGAATGCGAATACCAGCCTTAGCGTAGGCGCCTATGGTGGTGGACTGCTATACCAATGGCAAATAAAAGAATCGAATGGTTCTTATACGGACATAGTAAACATTCCTCCATATTCTGGTGCTAATACTGCCACACTCACTTTCACAAATACACCGGGAACTGCCGATGGTACTATATACAGATGTATGGTTACTGAAACGGTGTTCTGCCATCAGACAGTATATACAACAGATATACCTGTGAAAGTAAACCTGAAACCGGTGGCATTACCAGTTAAGGAAGTTGCACCGTTCTTTGGGTCTGTAACCTTTACAGTTCCTAATACGGCTACTGAATACCAATGGCAGGAAAACCATAACAATACCGGCTTTACAGACCTGCAGGAAACACCGCCGTATTCCGGTACACAAACGAATGCGCTCACCATCAGTCCTGTTGGTTTTGACATGAGTGAAAACACCTACCGCTGTGTTGTTAAAGGCACCACATGTGCGCCGCTCACTACAACGAGTACAGTGACAACACTGATTGTAGATCCTGCATTAAGTGTAAATAGTGTAGCCGGCAATGAAAAGAATACTTTATCCGTATACCCTAACCCGGTTGCCGATGCCAAACTTACCATCAGTTTTAGTAACCCGATACATGGCAAAACAGATATCAGGGTACTGAACAAGGTGGGCCAGGTTGTAAAGGTTGTTACCGTGGACTTTAATAACACCAGGGCTACAACACTAGATGTAAGTGGATTAGCAGCAGGGGTTTATACACTGCAGGTTGTTAATCTGTCGGAACAGATATCTACATCAACACTATTCACAAAACAATAAACCATTTATTAATATATGAAGAGCCCCGAAATCGGGGCTCTTTTATTTTTGAATACTGACCAAACACCTTTTAACTTTTAAATATTTTTTCTATTTTTCACGAAATTGAATCATCAATGGCTACAGAACATTCACGTTACATCTTTCTGGTAGACGACGAACCTATCCAGAATGAAATGCTCAAAGACTATCTGTCAGAAAGGTTCCTTTATAATATTAAAACTTTCGACAATGGGGAAGAAGCAATAAGTAATCTGAATCTCAACCCGGAGGTCATTGTACTGGACTTTCACCTGAATGCTCATAAGCCTGATGCCGAAAACGGGGTTTCCATCCTGAAAAGGATAAAGGAAAAAAGCCCGGCAACACAAGTAATTATGCTTTCCGGGCAAGACAAGATCGATGTAGCTATTGACAGTATGAAATATGGGGCCTATGATTACGTTGTAAAAGGAGAAACTGCATTTTCACGCATGGAAAACATCCTGAACAATGTAAGTGAGCTGCATCGCATAAAAACGATCAACGGCGCTTATAAAAAAACTATCCTGTTTCTTTCTGTAGTAATAGGTATCATCGTAATAGTTGCATTGTATCTCTTTTTCTTTACTACTGCGTATACACACATGTAGTTTTTAACAGGAGGAAAATCAATTTAACAGGTATTCTTACTTAAATTTGTCGCTTTAACGGCAGTATTACACATGCAATTAGCACAACGACTGAATCGTATCGCCGAGCCACAGACGATAAAAATGGCCAAATTGAGCCGCGAATTAAGAGCTAAAGGAATTGATATAATAGATCTGAGCCTGGGAGAACCTGATTTTGCCACACCTGAATTTATTGATGATGCAGCAACACTGGCTATGGAACAAGGATACACTAAATATCCTCCTGTAGCGGGCTATCCTGAATTGAGAGAAGCTATCAGTAAGAAGTTAAAACGTGATAATGATCTTGAATATAGTGCTGATGAGATTATAGTATCTACAGGCGCCAAGCAATCTCTGGCCAATGCAATACTTTCCATCATAAACCCGGGCGACGAAGTAATTATACCTACCCCATATTGGGTAACTTATGGTGCTTTGGTATCCCTGGCAGAGGGCATCAATAAATTCCTGCCGTGTACCATCGATACAGACTTTAAGCTTACTGCCGACAGGTTAGAACAAGCTATAACGCCAAAAACCAGGTTATTCATATTTTCTTCTCCCTGCAACCCTACCGGCAGTGTCTATTCAAAAGACGAATTAGCTGCTTTAGCTGAAGTATTTAATCGGCATCCACAGGTTGCTATTATCAGCGACGAGATATACGAATATATTAATTACAAGGGCAGGCACGAAAGCATTGGCCAGTTTACTGAATTGAGAGATCGGGTTATAATTGTGAACGGGTTATCAAAAGGCTTTGCGATGACAGGATGGCGCCTTGGCTATCTTGCCGGCCCTAAGGAACTCGTACAGGCTTGCGAAAAATTCCAGGGACAGTTTACATCGGGAGCCAACTCCATCACACAGCGTGCTGCTATTACAGCACTTACCTCAAGCCTTGAAGAAACCTATAAAATGCGTGATGCATTTCGCGAACGCAGGGACTACGTGATCGAAGCGCTAAGAGCAATACCGGGCATTTCTATCAATGTGCCGGAAGGGGCTTTCTATGCTTTTCCTAACATCAGTTCATTCTTCGGAAAATCAGACGGAGAAACCATCATCAAAAACGATGAGGACTTCTCTATGTACCTGATGTATAACGCACATATCAGCACCGTAAACGGAGGAGCATTTGGCAATGACAACTGTATTCGCCTGTCTTTTGCTACTTCTATGGATAAGCTCCGCGTTGCCATGGAACGTATGGCTGCAGCCTTATCGAAACTCAAGTAGGTTTTATTATTTCTGAGGATGCTGGCTTTGCAACCTGCTGAGGTCTGTAATCACACGTGCATATATGGTATCAAGATCTTCAGGGTTTCTTTTGTACCAATCTACACTTTTGGTAAGCTTTTCTTTACTGATATTGTGATGGGTAAGAATAGCTTTGTAATAAACGGCAAGAGAATCTATATTCCTATTGCGAATTGTGTGGGCGCTGTCGTTTACCAGCGTACTATTAGCTTCCGCCAGGTATATATCGGTGAGCACTGCCTCCATTTGATGAGCATCTAAGATATCCTTGGGTTTACTTTCGTTGCACGACGACAGTATGACGCAAACCATAAAAGCGGTAAGAATAGTTCTCATCCCTATTTAATGCTATTATATTTTTGAACATTCTGCACATCTACCTGTTGCAACATAGCCAGGTAGCGGGTACGTTCTCCGGGATCTGTTTGCGAGACTATACTGGCATATTCATCGCTCTTGGCATTAAAGAAAAACTGAAGCAATATCGATCCCGGGTTTTCCCTGTTCATCTGGATCAGCTTGGGCAATGTTTCCAGTATTACCTTCCTTGATTCTTCCGGCTTCGAAGCCATGTTATCCATACCTTTTCTATGGTAAGTGTACCATATATCATGGAAGTCTTTATACCGCGGGCTCAACAATTGGTCTATGATCCAATAGCGGTTTTTATTTCCGTCAACTGCCTTCCACCCTGTAATAGATTTACCTGATTCGGGTGCATTGTTCACTACATTTTGCGCTTTTTTGAAAAAGTCCGAACCACCATTCAGCGCGAAACTATCATAATCCAAACCCAGTATCAGGTAAGCATAATACGCTATCATGGCTGTGAGATTAGCGGCGTAGGGTTCATTACCCGCTACACGGTTATCATCAAATTGCAATGGCGTAAACTGATTATACCTGAATTTAAAATCTTTGTCAATAAAGTTGATTAGCGGGCTTGTATAGCCTGTATTATACACCGGCCTGGTAGCCTGTATGTTCATAGTGGCTTCAAAGATATCCTCGTCTGGTTTGTTAACCAGGTTTATCATGATATTACAATCTATACGCTCGTTTGTCTGAAACTGATCGTTAGTCCATTTCCTGGTGTTTATGAAACTTGTGATATTACGTTCCATACTGTTAAATACTTCCTTATCTACCCCCTGGATCTTTTCATGCATTATTTTCACTTTGCAGTTAAGCTCCTGGGCATAGCTGCAAGCGGAAACGGTAAGTAACAATGCAACACTAAACAGTCTTTTTCGCATCTCTTAATTGAACAATATTATCTACAATAGCTTCTGCAACAAGGTTTTTACTTTGAAGCGGCAGTGCTTTGTTGCTGCCATCGGTAAATAACAAAGTTACCTTATTGGTATCATGACCAAAGCCTGCGCCCTTATCATTTAACGAATTTAAAACAATCATGTCGGCATTCTTTGCCTTCATTTTACCTACTGCATGTTCCATTTCATTATTGGTCTCCAGAGCAAAACCCACTAAAACCTGGCTATCCTTCTTTTGCCGGCCAAATGTTGCCAATATATCTTTATTCTTTACCAGCCTGATATCTAACGTATCACCAGCCTTCTTTATTTTCTCCGGAGCCATTTGATCCGGCCGGTAATCAGCAACGGCTGCGGCCAATACGGCAATATCCGTTGTTTCATAAGCTGCGGTTGCTGCATTAAACATTTCATCCGCGCTCTCCACACTCACCAATCGTATACCCGGATGGCTCACCTTTATTTGAGAAGGGCCTAAAATAAGTGTAACAGAAGCACCTTTATTCGCCAGTTCTTCGGCAATAGCAACGCCCATCTTACCGGTAGAAAAATTACCTATAAAACGTACGGGATCTATGCGCTCGTAAGTAGGGCCTGCGGTTACCAGGGCTCTTACTCCATTCAGTGGCAGATTATTACTCTTTCCTGAAAAAAAGCTATCGAGAAAATGAACGATATCTTCCGGCTCTGCCATTCTTCCATCACCAACAAGCCCACTTGCCAGTTCACCATGCGCTACGGGAATGACATTATTGCCGTAAGTCTTTATCTTTTCAAGATTATGCTTTGTGCTTCCGTGATGCCACATATCCTCGTCCATAGCCGGCGCTACAAACACAGGGCATACAGCTGACAGATATACGGCACAAACCAGGTTATCACAAAGGCCGTTAGCCAGTTTTGCCAGGCTATTTGCGCTGCAAGGTGCAATGAGCATTGCATCTGCCCACCGGCCGAGCTCAACATGATTATTCCAGGCCGCCCCATCAGCTATATTGCTTAATACAGGATGTTTAGAAACTGTTGCCAATGACAAGGGGCTAACAAAAGCCTCTGCAGCGTCAGTAACAAGCACTCGTACTTCCGCACCTGCTTTTATCAATAATCTTACCAGCTGCGGGGTTTTATAGGCTGCAATGCTACCTGTTACCGCTAATACTATTTTTTTACCTGCTAACTGCATGAATATCTATCTAATAGCTATTGCAAGGTACGTTTTTTATATCGAGGAGGTTTTACGCTGCTCTAAAATACGTTTAGCTGCTTCCATAGCTTCCGGTCTATAGTTTTTCCCGGATATTAACTTCTCACGTAACCTCTCATCGCTCATACTCTTGAACTGTTCGACAAACCGATTAACAGCGGCTTCTTTATCCCGCTTGTCAAAGTCTTTTTCTTGTTGTATCAACCGCTGTTTTTGTTTGTAATTACGTTTATTCGGAATTGGGAATGGACTGTAAATAGTATCAGTGGCAATTATGTCGAACTTTTTAGGATCAAGCATTAGTGACGTTAGGTAGAACATTTCACCATTTTTCATCTCCAATTTTATATAACCATAATTTTCAACCAATTGCCTACTATATTCTTTTGCCGCAGGACTACCATTGATAATTTTTTCTGCCAATATAATATCAGTCAGTTTATACGTGTAAATGCCAGCGTGCGTTTGAATATTAATTTCGTCGTTTTCGATAGAGACAATCATTCCTTTATTATACCTCCAATAAATAATATGCAGTATAATTGCCGGCAATCCAAATATTAAGAAGACTGGTATTATAACCACAAGACTAGAATACCGTTTAATATTGGCGCCTGCTACTACTAATGCTATAACGAGAAATATTCCCGATAACAAAAGATTAGGTAGTGCCGATCGCAATTGATCTCGTGAATTTATTTTATAGATGATCATTTCTTAGTTAGGTTAATTACAATATAACCCACTATGCAAAGCAGCAAAACGATTACTACCGCCAGCAATGCCCATTTATTTTCTATTATAGTACTTGTACGCCTTTTAGTTTTAGTACCTAAAGCCTGCCTTAATCTGTAATTTATCCTGCTTACAGTCTCTTTACTTTCATCTGCGCGCAGGGCTTTAAGCCCCTCAACGGCATCGGATTCCATACCCTCCCGGGCAAGCCATTGCTCCACCTCATGCTGCTCGTCGGGCGACAATCTACCCTCCAGGTAAGCTAAGAGCTTATCTTCAGGCAACTTCCCTGCAGGATCATTCCATATATTACTCAGCTCGCCCATTGTTATTTTTTGTCAATAATAGCTTTAAGTTTCTCTTCCCGTTTTGAATGTAACTTTTCACCTGTGAAAAGCTAAAACCCGTCAGGTCCATGATCTGCTTGTAGGATTTATCCTCAAGGTAAAACATGGTGATCGTTATTCGTTGTGCTTCTTCCAATTGCGCAAGCGCCGCCTGCACATCATCCAAGGCCTTATCCTTCCACCAAAGATTCTCTAAGTCAGCAGTTTCATTGCTCAGGTCAGTCATCGCATCTGCATCAATATGATATTCTTTATCTCTTAGCTGCTGAAAACAGTGATTGCGCATCAGCACATACAACCATCCTTTAAAATTTTGAATATCACCTGCCGGCAGATTTTTTATGGCTTTTTCAAACACCTGTTGCACGGCATCCTGCGCTTCATCTTTATCTTTCAGATATTTCATGGCAACCCCTAACAATAGCAGTGTATAGCGCTGCAAGAGAATTCCCAACATTACAGTATCGCCTGTTGTTTTAAATAAATGCAACAGATCGTCATCGGACGCTCCTATGTATGCCTCATATTTCAATCCGATACTTTATTGTAAGACGGAAAATAACGTTTTTCCATAAATACTCCTATAAAACGTCTAAAATCCATTCTGTTGACGCAGTTTTTGGCAGATTAACTATTTAACGTGGAAATACGAGTATTTTTATCAGTATGAGAAAAGTACTTTTCGTTTTTTTAATACTGTCCTCTATCGTATCCCTTGCACGTAAAACTGATTTTGAACTTTCCAATGGTAGGAGATCGGTAACATACAAAGAGCTTATTGCTTTTTATAAGCAACTGGACGAAAATTATAGCACCATTAAAATGGAACAGGCTGGCCCAACCGATGCTTACTATCCCCTACATGTTGTTTACTATAGCAATGACGCAAGTTTTGATATCAGAACGTGGAAGAATCAGCGAAAGATAGTCATCCTTATTAATAATGGTATTCACCCGGGAGAACCCGATGGCATAGATGCAAGTATGATGCTATTAAGAGATGCAGCAGAGGGTAAGCTTAAGATACCGGACAACGTAGCACTCGCTGTAATTCCTGTGTTTAATATAGGCGGCATGCTCAATCGTAGTAGCTATAGTCGCGCCAACCAGGATGGACCGGAAGAATATGGCTTTCGTGGCAATAGTAAAAACCTGGATTTAAATCGTGATTTCATCAAAATGGATGCGAAAGAAACGCGCTCATTGGTAAAAGTATTCCACCAGCTCGATCCCGATGTTTTTATTGACAACCATGTAAGCGATGGTGCAGATTATCAGCATGTGATGACCCTGTTACCAACCCTGCACGATAAACTAGGTGGATCTATGGCTTATTATATGCGTACTACTTTCGAACCGCTTATCTATGCTGACATGAAAAATCGCGGGTATGACCTGGTTCCTTATGTTAACCATTGGGGGCATACCCCCGATAAAGGGTGGATTTCTTTTTATGACGGGCCACGTTTCATGAGCGGTTTTGCGGCATTGTTTCATACATACGCATTCGTAACGGAAACGCATATGCTGAAGCCTTTTATGCAACGTGTAGAGGCTACCTATGCAATAATGCAAAGTTTTATCTCCTTCTCGTCCAGCCATGCTAATGAGATCATATCAACAAGAGCTGAGCAAAAAGAACATTACGAAAAAGCTACAAAAGTGCCGCTTTACTGGCTGGTAGATACATCGAAGCATACTACAATAACTTTTAAAGGATATGAGGCCGGATATAAACCCAGCGAGGTATCTGGCCAGCCACGACTATTTTATGACCGCAGTAAACCTTACACTAAGCAAATTCCATTGCACGATTCCTACACACCTGCGCAATCTGCATCTGTACCTAGAGCTTACATCATAGGCCGCGGCTGGACAAATGTCATAAACAGACTAAAGATCAACGGAGTGAAAATGGATATAATTCCTGCAGACACAACCATTCTCATAACGGCGAATTATATTGACGACTATGAAACGGTGAAAAAGCCTTACGAGGGCCACTATCTGCATAGTAATATTAAAGTACATTCCATCCACAAAGAGGTACGAGTATTGAAAGGTGACTATATCATTTCGACCAATCAACCTGCAAAGCGCTATATATTAGAGACACTAGAGCCTACAGCCCCTGATGGATTTTTTGCATGGGGATTTTTCGACGCTATCCTGCAGCAAAAGGAAGGATACAGCGACTATGTATTTGAAGATGAGGCAGCCGAGCTTTTGAAACAGAACCCAGAACTAAAGCACGTGGTGGAAGAAAAACAAAAAGCAGATTCTAATTTTGGTACAGATGGAGAGGCGCAGCTTGATTTTGTGTATAAGCACTCCCCTTACTTCGAGCCGACTTACGCGCGTTACCCGGTTTTCAGAATAGAATAACCTAGGCAAGAAGTTTATCGATAGCCGCTGCTAGCTTTCTATCTTTTTCGGTAACCACGTCGCCCGCATCATGTGTGCTCAGGCGGATATCTACTTTGTTCCAGACGTTAGTCCAAAGCGGATGATGGTTCATCTGCTCTGCAAGTAAGGCAACACGCGTCATGAAAGCGAATGCTTCTGAAAAATCTTTGAATGTAAAGGTCTTAACTAAGGTATCGTCTATTTCTTGCCACATATAGTTTCCAATTTAGTAACTATTATTTAGAAAACATCAAACCACACGGGTGTAGCATCATCCCAGTCGCCATTATAATTAATGGTAAGCTCCTCGCCCAACTCTATCTCGCGCACAGTCTTTATGGTGATCGTTTCATTCTCATAGTCCATGAAGTATTCACAGTTTGAAGTATAGGAATGGTTGTAAACCGATATATAACCTTGTGCCATGCAACAAAGAGCTTGCCCATCCGGTTTCCACTCAAAAATATAATCGTGCAGCAGCGTTTTATCAAGCAATAATCGCTCTTCGGCAGTCATTACAATTACGGGAGAGGTTTCGACGATGGTACCCATGGGTATATTTTCTCCTGCAAAAATACCCCGCCCTTTGCCGGCAATATGATCTATATACAAGGCGCAAGATATCATCCAATCAAAACTACATTGTAAATGCAATTTTTTTGCATTTTATTTGCACCACCTACAACTTAAATCTTTATGAATCTAAAATCAATCTTTAGAAATGTTCTTTATTTAATCTTTACACTGGCCTCCTTTTCGTCAAATGCACAATGGCAAGGATTTGTCCGGGGTGCCTTAAGTGATGAGGATGGAAGTAAATGGTACGACCAGAGCCGTATGGAATTGTGTGTTTCATACCCCTTGCCACAAGCGTTTATTGAAACTCAATACGAGGTTTTTGATCCTGAGACTCAGACAGTCAGTATGTCTAAAAAGACGCTACATACTCTTACTGTAAGTAAGGCATGGGGGGCTGGCGTAAGCATGTCATTCCCTTTAACATCCGGGAAGAAAACTTGTCTCGCTATTTCTTCCGCATTTATGGGGAATGTTTTTACACTCTCCCCGTCTAAACCCATTTTAATATCACCTAATAAATACTTCTCTCCGCTATCCTATACCTGCATTTATTTTCCGGTTAGCCTTGATTTTAAGTATGGCGCAGATGCAATCTATACCAGGAACTTAAAATCGATGTTTAACATTGGGTTTGGTGCTTATCCCTATATTTGCGAAAGCTCCCGACAGTCTGGCTATATCGGTGTAACTCCCTTTGTAAAAGCAGAGTTTGGTTTCTTTGCGGGTATTGCAATGAAGATACGCGCCACCTGCTCTCTTAAAAGTATGAATTATGATGAAGATGGCAGCTATGAAATACCAACACAATATCATAACAGCTATGGAAATATTGTTAGATCACCGGACATCCAAGGTACTTATACCATACAGGGATCACCGGACCTTATCTTATCTCTTGTAATATTGCCATTCTCTCGTAAATGGTCTTATGATTATTAATAAAAAAGAGAATGCCTGATGAATCATCAGGCATTCTCTTTTAAAACAATATGGTATATTTTACAATTCTGATTTTGCCATAGTAGCGCCTTTCAGGTTATTCTGTGCAAGGATGCCAATTTTACCCTCATCTTCAGAAACTACTACTACTTTAACCTTAGCTACACCTTTATTTTTAAAATCCAGCTTTTTGGCTGCGATGCTTGCCAGGTCTATAAGGCGTTTATTATCAGCTGCCATGCGGTCGTTGATCTTCACATATACTACTTCTCCGTTAGACAGGTTAGTAACCTTAACGTAAGAACCCAGCTTCAGCTTATTGCTGGCAGCCGTGAACTTATCATTATCAAACACATCTCCGGTAGCAGTTATGCGTCCTTCAAATTTGTCGTGATAATAACTGGCTATGCCGTTTCTAACTTTAGTGATCACCTTATCCAGTTTATCAAGCGAAGATTCCTGCGCATTGATTTTAGAAAAAGGTAATAGCAATAATGCGAATAGTAACATCAACCTCATACTCATAATTTTTTTGCTGACTGCAAAGAACGGGCATTATTCCCTAAAAAGCAACATTAAATAATTATTTATCGTAATATCTCTTGTTAACTTTTTGTGAACCTCCGCTTGAATGACTACGAGGCGCCCTACCCGATCCACCACCATAACGTGTTGAAGATGAACCTTTTGATGCATATCCACCCCTTTCCCTGTCACGTTGTTCAGCCTCTTCTATACGCACTTTCCTGCCTTTGAATTTCTTCTGGCTCATCACCTGGATGATATATTCAGCAGCAGAAGAGCTTACGTTAAAGAAACTACTTAGATCGCGAACCGTTATCCGGTCTATCTGGCCAGCCTCAATATCTGTAGATTCAGTTATGAAGTGAAGCAGTTTTTCATTGCTGCCAATGCCATCCTTAATACCTACATTAATAAAGAGTCGTACACTTCCTGAGCGGGCTTTACCTTTCGGCTCCTGGGTATTATAACCTGCATTCAGATCCTCGGCATCACCGTAGGCAGCAATGGTTTCTTTTAATTGCAACCATATCAGCCTGCGGATCAGCTCATCCTTTTCCATATCGGCAAAGCGTTCATGGATCGAAGCCTGGTACACGCGTCCGAAATCTTCCTCTGGCGATGCTGTTTCAATTTGTTCCAGGTAATAGAACAATTTTTTACGGATCACTTCTGCCCCATCAGGTATATCGCTCTTATTAAAACGTGTTTTAGATATGCGCTCTACTTGGCGGATGTTGGATATTTCCTTCGGTGAAACGATAGACATACAAATACCGGATTTACCAGCCCTTGCCGTACGTCCGCTTCTGTGCGTGTACACTTCCGGATCATCGGGTAATTCGTAGTTTATAACGTGTGTAATGTCATTCACATCAATTCCGCGCGCAGCAACGTCTGTGGCTACAATCGCCTGGAGCTGTTTGTTTTTAAAACGCTCCATTACTTTGCTACGCATCTTTTGGTCCATATCACCATGCAGCGGGCTTACATGATAGCCCATCTTCATCAGTTTCTCAGATATATCCTGGCAATCTTGCTTGGTACGTGTAAAGATGATACCGTAAATACCGGGTGTAAAATCCAGCAGGCGGCGCAGTGTTTCAAAACGATTGTGATGGCTGGTAACGTAATATTGGTGATCGATATTTTCGTTAGTTACGTTTTCTTTAGCAACGGCAAATTCCTGCCATTTGCTCATAAAGCGCTTAGCAATGTTACGTACATCATTGTTCATCGTCGCAGAGAACAACCATGTATATTGGCGCGCAGGGGTATTTTTAAGGATAAACTCAATATCCTCGCGGAAACCCATATTCAGCATCTCATCAGCTTCGTCCAATACTACATATTGTACCTGCTCCAGGGAGAGTGCTTTACGCTCCAGGAGGTCTATTAACCTGCCTGGTGTTGCAACGATTACTTGCGGGTGCGACTTTACTTCGCGGATCTGCCCACCAATAGGCACACCACCGTACACAGCTGTGGTACGCAGACCACGCATGTAATAACCATACTTTTTAAATTCTTCCTGTATTTGCATACACAATTCGCGTGTAGGGCTCAATACAAGAGCTTGCACATGTTTCTGTGCAACGTCCAT
The DNA here is from genome assembly GCA_018267955.1 of Bacteroidota bacterium. Classification (GTDB taxonomy): domain Bacteria; phylum Bacteroidota; class Bacteroidia; order Chitinophagales; family Chitinophagaceae; genus Polluticoccus. Next base: position 327,355 of record JAFDXL010000008.1, on the reverse strand, counting down.
GTGGTGCAGTAGCGGAAGTCCGAAGGCAGCAGTTTTACCGGTTCCGGTCTGCGCCAGTCCAATGATATCAGAAGGTTGAGATAAGAGTTGCGGGATAACTTTTTGTTGAATAGGGGTCGGCGTCTCAAAGCCCATGTCCGATACGGCACGAGTCAATTCCTCTCTAAGCGAGAGGCTCGAAAATGAAATCATCTAGAAAAGAACTTTTTTATAAAATGAGGCGCAAAGATACAGTATATACTTGATATATAGACAAAATATTAAAATTAACTTTAAAATAATGTCCATTACATCTATCCGAACCTTGATCCAAGGCCTATCTTTTTAGATATTTACTTTCTAACACCCGGTATAGCACGGCCATTTTGTTTCAGCAATACGCGCTCCACCTTGTTGTTTTTATCTCTGAGAAAACGCAGCTCTGCCTCGGCCACTTTTAAGAAAAATTCATTTTGGGCCGAAGGATATAGCTGAAAAGCATTCTGGCCAGGCAACTGTCCCATCAGGTTGTTCCCGTCCATAAACACCTTCATTACAAATCCGGGTGCCAGTTCGTAATTGCCGGCATATTCCTGCAATTGCTTTGTGGCCATCATTATTTCCTTATGCCCGGCCGGTAGTTGATATTCCTTATCGTTGATGATCGCCGATATGGTACGCCTGATAGCGGCGAGGTCATTGCCCATATCATTAGACAATAAAACAATGACGCTTGCATCATCCGGAGTCATAAACAAATTGGCAATGAAGCCGTGTACGCCTCCGTTGTGGCCGATGCTTACTCTTCCATAATTATCTCCTATCATCCAGCCATAACCGTAATTTTCCTGGTTGATAGTGGTTGCAATCTGCCAGTCGGCTTTTGTGATCAACTGATTGTGCAACATAGCCACGGCCCATTTGTTAAGGTCGCCAACAGTGGTATATATACAACCTGCTGCAAAAGAAACAGACGAATCTACCTTTGGTGCTATCATTCCCCTGCTTCCGTCAATAGCGTAGTAACCCGTGGCTTTATTTTTATCTTTTAATCCGGCAAAATTACAGCCCGTATGTTTCATGCCTAAAGGCTCCAATATCATTTCCCGTAATGCAGAGAAGTAAGTCTTGCCTGTAACATCTTCTATAATGTACCCAAGTATGCTGTAATTAGAGTTACTGTAACCAAATTTACTGCCAGGCGCAAACTGTATGGCGTGGTCTTTAAAGTACTGCATCATTTCTGTCTTTGAATGATGTCTGAATGCTTCTTTTGCCATAAAGGCGCTGTCCTCGGTGTAGTTGAAAATGCCGGAGGTATGAGCCAGGAGGTTCTCAACAGTAATATCATTTCCTTCGGGAAAATCAGGATAATACTTTGATAATTTATCTTTCACGCTAAGTTTACCTTGCTCCTGCAACATCAGGATCATTGTAGAAGTAAATGTTTTGGTAACTGATCCTATCTGGTATATGGTATTGCTGTCATTAAGGGTCTTTTGCTTCAGGTCTTTATAGCCATAACCTTTTTCCAGGATCATACTGCCATATTGTGTAACTAGGGCAGAGCCATTAAACTTTCCCTGCTTGCTAAAAGTAGTAAGCGCTGAGTCTATTTCTTTCCGGTAATCCTTTGCGTATGCCGAAATATGAACTGTAAAAAGCGCTGTCAGCAGCAGTAAGTATCTTTTCATGAGGCAACAATATAAGCTGCTAAACTAAGCAAAAAAGCAAAAGTCCCTCTTTAGGAAGGACTTTTGCAATATTCATTATTTAATATTGATTACAGTTGTGTAGCAGTGTACACTACATCAGTAGTATAAGTACCTGCTGGGTAGCTGAAGCCCGGTGTAGCCTGGTACATTACGCTGAATGTTTGGTTACCGCCACGGCTACCGTTGGTGATCAGGTTTTGGTTGGTGCTTGTCAAACCTGCATAAGCTGTAGTAGAGAACGGAGTAGCTACTGTTCCGCTGGTAGCATTTGCACTTACTTTAAGGGCTAATACACCGCTTACAGGCATAACTGGTGCCGGTGTAGTAGAACCTGTATAAGAAAAGCTTGCAGCGCTTGATTTTACAGTTACGCTGAAGTTTTTATTAGAACGTACTTTCAGTTCCTGTGCGCCCGATGTAACACCGTTTGCATAATCATTTACAGTATTGAATGCCAGGTTAACATCTGCTCCATCAGCATTACCTGTTCCTGTGAAGGTAAGTTCGATAGCGTTAGCCAGGTTCAGGTTTACAGTTTGTGTTGCTGTAGAAGAAACCTGGGCATTTGCTGCGTAAGCTGAAGTAAGGATAGCTGCGATGGCGATTAACTTTTTCATTTTAGTTGTTGTTTGTTGTGTTGTTATGGTTTGTTGTTCGTTTGTGTTGTTTGTTCGTTTGATGATGCAAATATGGGGGCATGGTGGCCGCATACAGAAATTTTCAGGCTTCCTTAACCCGTAATTAGCAAGCGGTTAACGAGCGATTAACAAAGGCATCTCATCATATACATGAAAACCACGTAAAAGGAACTACCAATTTGAAAAGGATTTTTAGTAACAATAATGTAATATTTTCTTAATAATTTTTATATTTATAAGCAATAAACACAATATCAAAATCACAAAACACCACAATATGAAGTCAACTTTACTAGGCTCTTTGCTACTTGCGGGTGTATGCGCGCAGGCACAGCCGGTTATGGTTAGCGATTTTAACCGGATCGACAGCAGCAGCTCTAATCCTTGCTGGTTAACGGGATATTATAACAAGCTCCTCTTTTTTGCAGATAATGGTATTAATGGCAACGAATTATGTGCATTTAACGATACAGCTATTGCAGTAGTTGCAGATCTGAACCCAATCTCTGCAGGAGGCCCCTCCTCCAGCTTCAGAAAAATGGCACAGGTAAAGAATGATATATATTTCCCCGGCGATAATGGCAATACCGGTATGGAACTATATAAATGGAGTGGTTCCGGACAGCCTACCCTGGTAGCCGAAGTACGTGCCGGGGCATCGGGCAGCGATCCGGATGAGGTTATTGCCTTTAATGACAAATTATATTTTAATGCAAATGATGGCATCAATGGTAACGAGTTGTGGACATATGATCCAGCAACCAATACCGCTCAACGCCTAACCGACCTTGCAAACGGAACGAATAGCAGCAATCCACACGATTTTGTTGCGTATAAGGGAAAGCTATATTTCGTTGCTACAGGCAGCAGTACAGGCATCGAACTTTATTGTTATGACCCCGCTACCAATGCTACCACCCTGGCCACTGATATATATACGGGAATTGGAAGCAGCAACCCGCAGGCATTGACGGTTATTAACGATAAACTATACCTGACAGCTAGCACATTTACCTATGGCAGAGAATTATACATGTTCGATGGCAAAAGTATAGTTCGCCTAACCAATGTTGATAATGGAGCCAACGATGGCGCGGCTGCAGTTGCAAACGGACAAACCGGCATCATTAACTACAAAAACATGATACTTTTCTCCGGTAATAGCGGGCTCAGCGGCAATCAGTTATATCAATACAATCCTACAAACGGCGTTACTTCAATGGTATTTATGATGAACCCGCTTGGGAATAGTGACCCGTCGAACTTTAAAGAATATGCAGGCAAATTATTCTTCTCAGCTGACGATGGCGTACATGGAAATGAACTCTGGGCTTATGATGGCAAATTACAACCGTACATGGTAGGTGATATAGACTCGGGCATGAACGCAAGCAGCCCTATGGACATGACTCAGTATGGTACACATCTTTATTTTAGCGCATCAACAACAGCATCCGGTAGAGAACTATATGTTTTATTAGACTCTGCCGCCTTAAGTGTTCAAAACGTAAAGTTCAATGCGTCTGTTAAGGTATATCCTAATCCTGCAACTTCTGAAACGCATATTGCCATAGAATTACAACATGATCAGGCTATGGTAGTACTTATTACCGACATTACAGGCAAAGAAATATTAAACATTCCTGTTAAGAATTATACTTCCGGAGAGCATATCATCGATGTACCACTGCAACAGGCTACACCGGGAATTTACATCTACAGGATAGCAGACAATTCCGGCAAAATGCTTGCCGCGGGCAAAATTCAAAAACAATAACTCACTCAACAAAATAATCGTAAACAAAAACCACAATTTATGAAACGTAGTTTACTTGGTTTAGCACTTATAACGTCAGCAATGGCGGCCAATGCACAAACAAAGTTGGTGCAGGATATTAATCCCGGTACAGGTTCCAGCTACCCGGTACGCCTTACCCCATTTGGCCATCAAATGGTATTTGGCGCTAATGACGGCACTAACGGTGAAGAGCTTTGGTCCATGACGGATAGCCTCACTCAAATAGCATATAACATCAATCCATCTACATCCAGCAGTATCATTCCTGTCTATAATCGTACAATGGCTGTTTTGGGAAATAACGTCTACTTCCCTGCAGACAATGGTACATCAGGTACGGAACTTTATAGCTGGTCCGGCAAAACAGGAGATGCGCCTGCACTTGTAGCAGAAATAATGGCTGGTGCATCCGGTTCGTCTATAGATGAAATAGTGGAAATGAACGGTAAATTATATTTTGATGCTAATGACGGAACGTATGGGCAGGAATTGTGGAGCTACGATACAGCAACTGCTATGGCAACACGACTCAGCGATATTTATGCAGGGGCTAACAGCAGTTTTATTTCGTCCATTATAGCTTACAACGGCAAAATATATTTCTCTGCCTATAACAGCACAACCGGTGCCGAATTGTATAGCTACGATCCTGCTACTAACAGCACCTCAATAGTGTTAGATATTGATCCGGGAGTTTCCAGTTCCAGCCCCAATAACTTCACCATTATCAATGGCAAGCTATACTTCAGCGCATCTACTACTACATACGGCCGCGAATTGTATATGTACAATGGTAGCAACGTACAAAGGCTGACTGACCTGGTTTCCGGAAGTGGAAACGGTATGGCATTTTCTGCAACAGGTGTATCCAAAATAGTAGGCATGGGCGATGCTATATATTTATCCGGCGAAGACGGAACATACTCCGGCCATCTGTACAAGTACGATTCTAAAACCGGCATTACTTCCCTGGTATATAAAACGAATCCTACGGGCAGCAGCGTCATTTCAAATATGACCATGTACGCGGGTAAAATGTATTTCAGCGCTAATAACACTGCTGCCGGCAATGAATTATGGATGTACACAGGGTCAGGCATCCCTACTCTCGTAGCTGATATCAGGGCAGGCGCTGGCAGCAGTTCACCGGCAGAATTCCGTCAATGGGGTAAAAATCTTTACTTCAGTGCCTACGACAGTGCCACCGGTGTAGAACTTTACAAATTGTATGATTCTTCTATTTTGGCTGTACAAAATGTAAAATTCAATGCGGATGTAAAAGTTTATCCTAATCCGGCTACTTCGGTTGCGACAATTGATGTGAATTTGCAGCAATCTCAGAAGCTTAGCGTAAACGTACTTGACATGAATGGCCGTGTAGTGTACACTGTACCTGTAACCGGCTACAGTAGCGGATCAAATAAGATAGTTGTTCCGGTATCAGATCTTGCACCGGGCATTTATTTATTTACCCTGCATAATGAAGCAGGTAGTATGATGTTCAGTGGTCGTTTGCTAAAACAATAAAAAAATCTGCCATTCCGGTAAAAGGGATAGCAATGCTATCCCTTTTTTATTGCCGTAATCCTATTTTTGCGATCATTTTTTTATATGTACGAACAAATACACGAAGCTGCAACTTATATAAGGTCAAAGATCAGTAATACCCCTACCGTTGGTGTTATATTAGGCAGCGGGCTTGGCAGCCTTGCAGATGCCATAGAACCGGAAGCGGAAATACCTTATCATGATATTCCGAATTTCCCGGTTTCTACAGTGCAGGGGCATTCCGGTAAAATGGTAATTGGCAAGCTAGGTGGTAAAACCGTTGTTGTAATGGCAGGTCGTACGCATTATTACGAAGGCTATACGATGCAGGAAGTAACCTTTCCTGTAAGAGTGATGAAGGCCATAGGTGTAGAGGCGCTCTTCCTGAGCAATGCTGCAGGCGGAATGAATCCATCTTACAAAATAGGAGACATTATGCTGATAAAAGATCACATTAACCTCTTCCCTGAGCACCCGCTAAGAGGCCCAAACGATGAACGTTTAGGCACCCGTTTCCCGGATATGAGCGAGCCCTACGATCACAAATTACTGGCTCTTGCCAAAGAGATTGCTCAAAAACAATCCTTACCTGTTCAAACGGGTGTATATATAGGCTTGCAGGGCCCTACATTTGAAACACCGGCCGAGTACACATGGCTACGAATAATTGGTGGCGATGCAGTAGGAATGAGCACCGTGCCTGAAAATATTGTGGCAAAACATGGTGGGATGCGTGTTTTTGCCGCCAGCATCATCACAGACCTGGGCATTACCGGGCAGGTGAATACCGTATCTCATGAAGAAGTGCTTGCTGCCGCCAACGAAGCAGCGCCCAAGCTCTGCACCCTCGTTTCCGCAATGATAGCAGAAATGTAGCCGTTATTCAATTAACTTTGCCCGCTATCAAATTATATTCATTGCAATACGCCCGGGAAATATACAAGCCGATTATATTATTCACGTTGCTGTCTTTAGTCACTGTTTTCAAAACATTGGCTCAAATACAACCTCCCGGCACCGGAGCCAACTTGCAAGACCCAAAAAGAGATAGCAGCCAGTTTAAAACCAACAATGCAGACTGGAAAGAAGAAAACGTAAGGATATTCTACAGGCGTCAATATTCAAACCAGGTATTTTCTCCTGATTCTGATCTGCATACATTTCACAGGCGGTTTGTTTCGTTGCCCCTGCGCGATCTTGGCAACAGCGGCAGCCCTGTTCAAAACCTTTTCTTCACTCCTGAGAACAGGACAGGGCCAACGCTTGGCTATCATGTTTATGATGTTTACAGATATAATGCCGATAGCCTGAATTATTACAATACAAACCGCCCTTATTCTTTTTTCACTTATCAGCTCGGCGCCAAGCTGGAACAGCTGGCCAACCTGATGCACACGCAAAACATCAAGCCCAACTGGAATTTTGCTATCGGATATCGCAAGATCAATTCACCTGGGTTTTACAATATTCAGCGTACTAATCACGATAATGCCAACCTATCTACCCATTATCAAAGCAAAAAACTCCATTACGAATTGTTTGGCGGACTGGTATATAATAAAGAGCAACAAGATGAGAATGGTGGTATGACCAGTGATACATTTCTTACCGACCCTAATTATACCGACAGGAGAACAATACCTGTAAACTTTAGGAACGATGGCTTTGGTACAGGGACAACCACACAGCGCTCTTCTGTAACAAACATGCTGCGCGATTATACTATACTCGTAAATCACGCATATACGTGGGGGAGGATCGATACGCTCTATAATGAAGACAGCACCCGCTATAGCTTTGAGCTTACCCCCAGGTTTAGCATAGCGCACCGTTTTGAGCTAAGCGATTCCCGGCATTTGTATAAAGACCTTCGTCCTGATTCATTACGGTATTCCCCATTCTTCAACTATCCTTTTGCGGGGGGTGGTGCAGATTCTGTTTACAGCAGGCAAGACTGGCTGAAAATTGATAATCGCTTTACTTTAAATGGTTTCCTGGGCAAGCATGAGAACCAACTTTTATTCAGCGCAGGTCTGGGTAATCGTTTTGATCGTTTTACAACTAATTTTCTTGTAGATAAGTCGGTAAGCAAACTCGTAAGCAATTACTTTGTCGCATCCATAAACAAAGAAGCGCTGCTTTCAGGCAAATGGTTTTATGGTGCAGATATTCTCACTTATTTTACCGGTGAAGCTGCCGGAAACACTGCGCTAAATGCCAAACTGGGTAAGGATATAGGAACGTCATTGGGAAGTATTTCAATAGGGCTAAGCCAAAACATCAACAACGCGCCCTACAACTACACCACTTATATCAATCAATACGATACCATTAGTAAAGGTTTTGAAAAAGAAAACATAACGCAGGTATATGGCAATTGGTATAGCCCAAAATGGCATCTGGGATTTGGAGTAAAAAACTACCTGGTTAATAACTATATCTACCTTAATGAAAAGCAATTACCGGATCAATATGCAGGCACATTCAATATTACACAGGCGTTTCTAAGAAAGGCGTTCCGGTGGAAAATCCTCGTACTGGATAATGAATTATTCTACCAGGTTGCTACTGCAGGCGCCCCGGTTAATATTCCGCAATTGATGGGCCGTCACCAGTTGAGTATAGAAACCAATCTGTTCAAAAGTGTTTTGAAGATCGCCACAGGTGTAGAAGTAAGTTACCATAGTGCCTACAATGCGGCTGGCTACTCACCCTTTTTTAACCGCTACTACTACCAGGGTGGGTATTACCTGAGCAACAAGCCCCAGGCAGCCGTTTTCTTCAATTTTCAGATCAAAAGATTCCGCGCTTACATCATGGCCGATCAGTTTCAGCAGCTAAGCTATACCAATACCATTTTAGCCCCCGGTTACGCAGCACAAAATTTATCCATACGTTTTGGTTTTAACTGGATACTGCTCAATTAAACATACACATTACAAATTGCCTTATAAGTTTATTTAAACTTTTACCTTTTACAATTTGCATTAACTTTGTGACCCGCCGCTAATGGCTATCGTTAGCATTGTTTTAAAGATTTTTTGATAAAAGAATAATCTGCCACTCGCTGGTTTTTACGATGAAAGATTTTTCGTACGTGATGAATTCACACCCTGCCTACATAGAGTCTATGTATAACGATTATGTAAAAGACTCATCAGCAGTTGACCCTGAATGGAAGAAGTTTTTTGAAGGTTTTGATTTTGCAGTAACCAAGCCCAATGGCAACGGGTCTGTAGCAACCATTACAATTGACAAATCGCCTGTTAGCAATGAGCAGGTTGCGAAAGAACTGAATGTTTACAGGCTGATACGTTCTTACTGGAAACGGGGACACCTGGTAGCTACTACCAATCCTATCCGCCCACGTAAAGACCGTAAACCGCATCTGGCATTATCAGACTTCGATCTTACAGATGCCGATCTGAATACAGAATTCAGTGCAGGCGCTTTTGTAGGATTGGGTAAGGCTAAGTTGAGCGATATTATTGCTAAACTGAAAAAGCTATATACCGGCAACATCGGTATCGAATATACGTATATCAATGACTACGATACCTGCATGTGGGTTCAAAAAGAATTTGAAACTCTGCAGGAACTCACACTCTCTATCAGCGAAAAAAAGCGCATACTTGAGAAGCTGAATGAAGGCGTGATCTTTGAAAAATTCCTGCATACCAAATACATCGGTCAAAAACGCTTTGGCTTAGATGGTGGCGAAAGCACAATACCCGGCCTGGATGCTATTATTACAGAAGCTGCGGACGCCGGCGTACAGGAGGTGGTGATTGGCATGGCCCACCGCGGCCGCCTGAATGTGCTTGCAAATACACTAGGTAAAACTTACGAGCAGATATTCTCAGAATTCGAAGGCAATATGCCACCGGATATGACAATGGGCAGTGGTGATGTAAAATATCACCTCGGGTTCAACTCAAATATTACAACGCCTAATGGCAAAACCGTTAACCTGCAACTGGCGCCCAACCCTTCACACCTGGAGGCGGTTGACCCTGTAGTCTTAGGCTTCACACGTGCTAAAGCGGATACGCTCTACGATCAGCAGAACAATAAGATATTACCTATACTGATACATGGTGATGCTGCAGTTGCCGGACAGGGCATTATCTATGAGCTGTTACAGATGAGCAAACTCGCCGGTTACGAAACAGGCGGCACCATACACTTTGTTATCAATAACCAGATAGGTTTTACTACTGATTTTGATGATGCCCGCTCTGCTGACTATTGCACCAGCATTGCTTCTATGGTACAGGCTCCTGTATTGCATGTTAATGGCGATGATCCTGAGTCTGTAGTAAAAGCGTGCAGGCTGGCAGTAAAATATCGCCAGCAGTACAATGAGGATATTTTCGTGGATATGGTTTGCTATCGCCGTCACGGACATAACGAAGGCGATGAACCCAAGTTTACGCAGCCGCAGCTGTATGCACTGATCGACAAACATGCCAATCCTCGCGAAGTATATACACAATACCTGCTGAATAATGGCGAGACTGATGCACAGGACCTGGCTAAGCAGATGGAGAAGAAATTCTGGGATGTGCTACAAGAGCGCCTTGACGAGGTAAAACAAAAACCGCTTCCGTACACTTATCAAAAACCGGAGTTATGGTGGCAGGCATTACGCCGCGCTACAGCAACTGATTTTAATAAATCTCCGGAAACAGGCATTAGCGCAGAACTTGTAAAAACGCTGGTAACGAAGATGATGCAGTGGCCCGAAGGTTTCAAGCCTTTGAGGAAAATAGAAAAACTGCTGAATGATAAAACAAAGCTATTCGAAACTGAAGGTAAAATAGATTGGGCTACCGGTGAATTGCTTGCTTATGCAAGCCTGCTTACCGAAGGGCACGAGGTGCGCCTGAGTGGTGAAGACGTAAAGAGAGGTACTTTCTCTCACCGTCATGCTGTGATCTACGACGAAAATACAAACGCTTCTTACAATCGCCTGTCGAATCTACAGGAAGGCCAGGGCGACTTCCATATTTACAACTCACTGCTGAGTGAATTTGCGGTACTGGGTTTTGAATATGGTTATGCAATGGCCAACCCTAACAACCTGGTGATTTGGGAAGCCCAGTATGGCGACTTTGCCAATGGCGCGCAAACGATCATTGACCAATATATAACGGGTGGTGAGCAAAAATGGGCAACAATGAATGGCCTGGTGATGTTGCTGCCGCACGGATATGAAGGCGGAGGGCCGGAGCACTCCAGCGGCCGCATAGAGCGCTTTTTGCAAATGAGCGCAGAATACAACATGGTGGTAACTAACATCACTACCGCGGCAAACTTCTTCCATGGATTGCGCCGTCAATTGAAGTGGGAGTTCCGCAAGCCAATGATCAACTTCTCTCCAAAAGCAAATCTGCGCCACGTACGCTCCTACTCTGCCCTGGAAGAGCTTACCACAGGTGGCTTCCGCGAAGTGCTGGATGATCCGTTCATTAAAAAAGCAAGTACTGTTAAGCGTGTATTACTGTGCAGTGGTAAAATGTACTTCGACCTTAGCGAAAAACAAATTGCTGAGAACAGACAGGATATTGCCATTGTAAGGCTGGAACAGATATATCCTTTGCCGGTAGATCAGTTGAAAGAACTGCAGGCGAAATACAAAAAAGCAGAATGGGTATGGGTTCAGGAAGAGCCAAGGAATATGGGCGCATTAGCCTTCCTTATGCTGAATCAGGATGCTATTCCAATGAAATATATCTCTCGCCCAGCGGGAGCAGCAACTGCCACGGGCTTTAGCAAATTCCACGCTAAGGAGCAACAAAAACTTGTTGATGATGCATTTAGTATATAAATAATCATCTTCTCCATATTCAAAGCCTGCCAACCAACGGCAGGCTTTGTTTTTATGTCTATATTTAGTGATAACAATCCACTTCTATTCTATGAAAAAGCTTACGCTCCTATTGCTATTCGTATTTTCAACAACAGGCATTTTTGCACAACACATCAATATTAGCCTGCAAGGGGGTTATATTTTTAATTCCCCCATCAGTACATCTTATGGCGATTATAAAAGCGGCAACTTTATCAATCGCGGCCTGGGCGTCTCTTTACAGGCGCGATACCAGCTAAATAGCAGATGGGAAGCCGGTGCGATGCTAGAATATGGCGCTGTGGAAACTTTATATGGTTTAAGCCCTACTTTCGGACTTATCGCTAACCGAAAAATACATCTGAAAAATTTAGACCTCTTTGTTGGGGCTATGGGGGGATACTTATTTTGGCAGCAAAATGAATCACATTATAAAAATCAACAAACCGGTTATAATATAGGATTGCATGCCGGCTGCTCCATTCCACTGGGCAAGCTAACGGATTTATACATTTCCGCAGGTCCCAGGTTTGGCAAGGTTGGAACCCGGTCCTGGTACCAGGACGAATGGTCAGGTTATTATTACGATACAGGATTTAATTTCCCTGTATTAGTTGGTCTGCAATGTCATTTATGATTTCTCTTCCAGCCCCTGCTCTATCTCTTTGCTGGGTATAAACCATATAATGGCTACAAATACAAATAAGCAAATGGATATCGCTGTATGCAAAAATGCCAATGGAATCGCTGCCAGGTAGCAGGCTGTAGAAATTAATGCCTTAGCCTTTTGCTTTAATAGCGCATGTTTCAATACAGAATCATCCCTGTACTCAGCCATGATGTTCCTGCGTAGGATATCATACGCTATACCACAAATCAGCAGCATCGACGCATATACAGCTACGGGAATGGTCTTAAAATTATTCTCTCCCATCCATGCGGTACTGAATGGCACTAACGATAACCAGAACAGAAGGTTCAGATTGCTCCACATGATAGCAGGCGACAGCTTTTTAACCGTATGCAATAGGTGATGATGATTATTCCAGTATATACCTATATACGCAAAGCTAATTGTGTAGCTGAGAAATACCGGTGCAAGGTCACATAGTGCCTCTACTGTTGGCTCATGGGGAACTTTTATTTCCAGCACCATGATAGTAATTATAATAGCTAATACACCATCACTAAATGCTTCTAACCTGGTTTTATTCATTTGCAACAAGGCTTTTATTTTTAGTCAGCATATTACATATCATGATCATATTTATTGCAGCGAGCAACCATATTACTCTTGAGTTCAGCCGGTCAAGCACATTCGCAAAATTTGCCACTACATAAGCATTCAACAGCAAAAACACCATTAATACAGAATAAATATACAATAACTCCTTATTGCCTCTGCGCATTGCCAGCAACACCACTGCCAGCGAAGTTATTAATATCACAAACTTGGTAGCATTGTTAAAAAAAAGCGTGTTTAGCTTCACCGTGTTCTGCTTTGAGTCAATCATATGCTTCACTTCTGCATCTCCCATATGCTCTTTAATAGCTTTATAAACAGCTGTCTCTTGATCAAATTTGCACCAAGGCATGCAATACCAGCCATCAAGCTCCGTCATCATTACTTCGTGCATCATATCATCTACACCTAAAAACGCCCATTTAAAAAGATATCTGGGCCTTGTTACAATATCATCTACTATATTGGCACACTCATGCCTGTTTTTATCCCAGCCACCGCTTTTTTGCAGCGGGCTGTCGTCAAACCACAGAAAAGCGAATGCCGGTTGGGGAAAATAGTCCTGGTAGTTACAAAGTGTGTAATGTTTCTGATCGCAGTTTTCTTTTAGGTACGCAGTAAGCAGGCCGTTTTCACCAAATTTACCTACAAGAAATATCGGCGTCATTTTGCTTGGTGTAAAGCTATTGCCTCCTGCTAAGTTTATAAGGCATGTCACCAGCCATGCTATCACACTTGCCAATAACAATGTTCTGCTTTTCTTAAGTACATTTTTATGATTCCTTATAAAAAGGAATAGAAAAAACATGAGTAAGGAAAAAAGAGTAAGTGCAATAAGATGCGAATTGTGTGTTAGTGCAACAAAAAAAGCAATGATGATATAGAACAACTGCTGCTTGCGGCTATTTGTATTACAGTACAAGTTCAGTAATGCAAGCCCCAAAACAGCTGTAAACGCATCAGGCATTATCATAGAAGCATACCAGCTGGCTGTGGTACCGGCAGACAGGATACAAACAATTAAAAGGTACCACCATACCTTGCCTTCGCCAACCTTGTTTTCAAAAAAACGGTAAAGCAGCAAATTTAGGAGCACTGCCTGTATAATAACAGAAAGCCATAAGGTCCACCCCAATGAGGTTATCAGCAAAAAAAGTCCATAAACTATAGGGCGGTCGGTAGGTACAAATAATCCAAAGCCGCTGTTGATATAGGTATTACTATCACTATTTAGTAATGGATAGCCATCATAAATACCAATGGCCAGAAAAATCAATGAGCCAAAGACATAGGCGATTAGTTTCTGGTATCTTTGCAACCACATGCCGGAAAACTAAGGAATCTATATCGGTTTTAATACGAAATAAATTCTATTTAAAATACAATAATATATATAACGTGTAAAACCTGATTTACATAAATAACCCTGTTTATACTATTTTTGCCGCACATCCTGTATTGATATGGAAGATTTGAAATTAACGTTAAAGCAACAAATTATTGAGTCGCTGAACCTGCAAGGCATGACACCTGCTGATATTGATGATAATGCACCTTTATTTGGCGAAGGTCTGGGGCTGGACAGCATTGATTCACTAGAACTGATGGTGTTGCTGGAACGTAATTATGGCATTAAAATAGAAGATGCGCGTGAGGGTCGTAAAGTACTGGAGTCTGTTTCTTCCATGGCCGATTATATTCAGCAACACAGAAAAATATAACTGCCTTACTGCATGGCAGAAAAAATAGTTGTTACTTCCATTGGCATTTTGTCTGCAATTGGCAGGGGAACCACAGAAACACTTCATTCTCTAAAGGGGCTGAAAAGTGGGTTGCATTATCCCGCTCACTTGCAAACGATACACGCCAATGATTTTCTGCTGGGAGAGGTAGATAAGAGTAATGATGAATTAGCAACATTACTTGGCTTGCCGATAGGAGAAAACGGATATACCCGAACTACCCTGCTTGCATTGGTAGCCATGCAGGAACTGATGCAGGGCATCGATAAGGACCTGCTACAGGACGAAGGTTTTGCATTTATCAACGCCAATACGGTTGGCGGCATGTGTTCTGTAGAGAACATGTACGAGGATTTCCTGTCTGAGGACTACGTTGGTGATAACGTTCAATATATCGACACATTAGACTGTGCAGAAAGCACCCTGAATGTAGCCCGTTATTTTGGCTTAAAACCCTTTACAGCAACCATCAGCACAGCATGCTCCTCATCTGCCAATTCCATCATTTTAGGCGCCAGGCTTATCAGGCATGGTATTGTAAAGCGTGCTATCTGCGGAGGTTGTGATGCGTTGAGCAGATTTACACTAAATGGCTTCAACTCTCTAAAGAATGTAGATAAAGAAGCTTGCCGTCCTTTTGACCAAAATCGTTTTGGCCTGAACCTTGGTGAAGGTGCAGGATATGTATTACTGGAGACGGAAACTGCCGCTAAAGAACGTGGTGCGGAAATATTAGCTGTGTTGTCTGGCTACGGTAATACTAATGATGCTTACCATCCTACTGCCCCATCGCCTAATGGAGATGGAGCTTATAACACAATGAAATTAGCTCTTGATTCTGCGGGCCTTGCTCCTGCGGATATTAATTACATAAATGCGCATGGCACTGCTACATTAAGTAACGATGCAGCAGAAGCAAAAGCAATTGAGCGCGTGTTCGGGGAACAGGCGCCCCTGTTTAGTTCTACAAAACCGTATACTGGTCATACGTTAGCAGCGGCCGGCTCTATTGAAGCCATTTTCAGTATTATGGCTTTACAGCAACAATTTGCATTACCCAATCTGAATTATCAAACCCCAATGGAAGATGTAAATGTTCGGCCTAATGCAACTTTAACCAATGCTTCAATAACGCATGTGCTCAGCAATTCTTTTGGCTTTGGTGGCAATAACGTGTCTTTAATATTCAGTAAGGCATGATGAACCCTGTTTACATATCAGCAGCTGCCGCCTTATCACCGCAATATACTTTTGATGCAGATGAATTATTGCAGAACGTAAGAAGTTCGGACAACGGAAAGTTGTTTGTGACGGATGCGGATTATAGCAAGTTTATCAATCCCGTAGCTATACGCCGCATGAGCAGGTTGCTGAAAATGGGCATCAGCACAGGTATGAAATGTATGCAGCTTGCCGGCATCCAGTCACCTGATGGTATCATCACAGGTACAGGGCGTGGTAGCATGAGGGATATGGAAATATTCCTCGGTGATATGATTCGCCTGAAAGAAGAAACACTCAACCCCACTTACTTCATACAATCTACCTACAACTCCGTAAATGGCTGGCTGGCTATGCAAACCAAATGCAATGGCTATAACCAGACTTACGTGCATCGCGGGCATTCGCTGGAAATGGCATTGCTGGATGCGCAAATGCTGCTCAATGAAACGAACTCGAAAAAGACTTACCTAGTTGGCGCATTTGATGAAATGACCGACGAATACTTTCTTGTAAAAAGCAAAAAAGCGTATTGGAAAAAGCCTATGTCCGGTAGCCTTGACTTGCTAAATCACTCAGACACTGAAGGTAGCATCGGAGGTGAAGGAGCTGCTTTCTTTACCGTCACAAATGATAGAGAAAATACACTCTGCAGCATAGAAGATATCAGGATGTCGCAGGATCCGGGCACGAATGAAATTAACACAACGATCGAAAACGTACTGCAAAGTCATCATCTGAACATAAAAGACATAGACTTGGTGCTTTGTGGTATGAGTGGCGATTCCAGGTTTCAACCTTTATATACAAATATCCTTACCGGGTTCACTGCCCGTACTTCCATAGCAGCCTTCAAACATTTGACAGGTGAATATGATACTTCTACAGGCTTTGCAGTCTGGCTAGCAACAGAATTATTCAAAAGGCAGGAAATCCCGGAAATAATTACGCTGAAAAAAGGTATTCATTCAGAAATTAAGAACGTGCTGATTGTCAATCATTACATCCTCAACAGCGCTAGTATCTTATTATTGAAAGGGAACTAAACGCTTATATCGCTCCTACAACCATTACTTCTGTAGGGGTCGGGTTTCCACCTTCTTTTTCAAGAGATATGGCAAATGCCTGGCCTGCCGTAATGGTCATGGGCACTTTGTACATAGTACCTGCATTGGCCACTAACTGATTATCAATAACACCCATACTCACCGGCTTACCATCCTGTATTACCCAAAGCTGGTATTGCTTGCCCTGCGGTGGCATCGGCATATTGTGTATGGCAACATAAGACTCACCCTTAGCTTTGCTCCAGAATATCATTCCTGTCATTTGCTTTCCGGCTTGGGCACTGCGCATAATAACAGTCTTCATTGCCGTATCAGCTAGCATGGCGCGCTCATGATCGTAGGCTTCTACCTTAGCCAACATCTGCGACTGGCTGCTGTTCATAGAATCTACTTTGGCAGCAAGTGCTTTATATTCCTGGTTGGTCTTATTTCGCTGAGAAAGCAGGATGAAATTGGTACCAACGCTAACCACTACGGCAGCCCAAACGGCAGCTCTCTGCCATGCAGGTTTAGGTAATTGCTTAGGTGGTTCAAATGCTATCACTTTAGGTTCTTCCGTTTCCCTTGATACAGGCAAAGGCGCTACCCTGTTAGTAGGTTCTTCTTCTTTAGTTTGCGATTGGATCGCATTCCATATTTGTTCCTGCATAAAGGCAGGTGGTGTTACTGCCGTACTATCGGCATGTAAGCGCATGCCTTCTTCAATGGCTTCTACTTCTCTCGTCAATTCAGGATACAATGCCATATCGGCTTCTACCGAAGCACGCTCCTGTTCGGTAAGCGCCCCCAGCACATAAGCTTCTAATATGCCCGATTCTATGTATTCCTGAATATTCACTTTTCTATTAAAATATTAATATTTTATTTTTTATAGTATTGTCTTAATAACTGCATTGCATGCCGCATACGGGTTTTTACCGTCCCGAGCGGTATTTCAAGGGTTTTCGCGATCTCATCCATTGTAAAGCCTTTGTAGTATGCCAGGTTCACAATCACCTGGTATTCAGGTTTCAATTCTGCAACAGCATCTTTCAATCCTATAGTATCAGTAGCCACCTCCGTCTTCATATCCTTCTGCGCATTATATACGACTTCTTCACCACCATGGATTTTGCTTTTCATAATTTCCCCCTTCGACCGTAGCTTATCTATGGCGGCATTGCGGGCTATATTGATCATCCAGGTATACATACGTCCCTTGCCCGGATTATATTGCTCTATATTATTCCATATCTTAACGAATACATCCTGCAATACATCCTGTGCCGTTTGCTCGTCACTGATCACCTTACGAATCACACCATACAACCCGGCAGAATAATTGGCATATAGGTAATTGAATGCCTCCCTGCTTTGCTGGCGCAGTAATGCAATCAATTCCTCTTCGCTATATGTAAGTACGGGTGGCAAATTATAATAGTGCGCTTAAAAGTACTCTTTATTTGGAAAATACCATTCGGTAATCGGTTCTTACTTTTCCGGCACTAATGTCATCCAGCTTCTTTTTGATCAGCCGACGTTTCAGTTGTGGCAGATAATCAATGAATAGCTTGCCATCTATATGGTCATATTCATGCTGTATAACCCTTGCAGTGATACCGGTAAACTCCGCTTCATGCTCTTTAAACTGCTCATCCATATATCGAATGCGAATATGCGGCTGGCGGTGAATATCCTCCCTCACCTTTGGTATACTCAGGCAGCCTTCGTTATAAGCCCATGGTTCACCATGCTGGTCTACCATATGCGCATTGATGAATGCTTGCTTTATAGGCTTTTCATTAGGATATTTAGCTTTATCCTCATCATCGAAGTTTTCAACGATCTGTTCTGTATCTACTACAAAAAGACGGATGCCTTTATTGATCTGTGGTGCTGCCAGGCCTACGCCGTTGCTTGCATACATGGTTTCCCACATATCCGCAATCAGTTTCTTTAGTTCAGGGTAGCCTGCATCTATATCATCGCATTCCTTTCTTAAAATCGGGCTACCGTATGCTACAATTGGTAAAATCATCACTCAAAATCTTAGAATATGCAAAAATACGTATTAAGAGCGGCTTTCAAGGTATTCCCGCAATATTATCACGGCGCTTACCTGGTCTATCAGGCCTTTTTCCTCTCTGTCCTTCTTTTTCAGGCCCATCCGGCTGATAGACTGGGATGCCATTTTAGAGGTCATGCGTTCATCCCATTTCTCCACCGGCAGGTTTGGAAACACGTGCTGAAATTTGCCAATAAACTTTTCTACCAACGGGGTGGCGTCCGTCGGACTGTCATCAAAATTCAACGGGTAGCCAATGATTATTTTCTCAACTGTTTCCTGCTGGAAATATTTTTTGAGATATCCTATCAACTCATTGCTATCCACCGTATCCAAGGCAGATGCAATGATCTGCAGGGGATCTGTAACTGCAATACCTGTACGTTTTTTACCATAGTCCAATGCTAGTATCCTTGCCATGCTTAGCGACCTTGTTTTACTATAACCGTCCCCATCTTCTTCAATATTTCTGCCTCTGTCTTCTTTAATTCCAATTGTTTTTTGATCAGGGCCATTACCCTATTGTCGTCTTTTTCGGTTGCCAGCCTGTTGAGGATCTCTGCCTGTACGATCTTTATTTTCTTCAGCTCGAAATAGGTCATCGCACTTTCCACCTCAATGATATAGTTCAGATCGCCATGCAACCTTTCAATGCCATATTTCTGTTTCCAGTTATGGCTGATATCAGTTTTAATACTAAAGAATGTGGCTATTTTTTGCTGCACGGCAATATCGGGGTTATCAGCAAAATGTCTTACTTCGGGGCCGGTACCATGCTGAGCCAGGTAGCTATAATACTCATCAAAAATTCGCCTTGCCATCTCATCTTCTATCAGGTCGGGATCGATGGTACCAATGATCATATCTGCCACATGCAGATACCCTTCTATAGGTTTATTACCAAGTTCCAATAATACACGTATCAATTCCCATTCCTGCTGCTCTGTACTCTTTGCTTTTGTTGCATAGTCGGGCAATGGCACTTCACTATCAGCAGGGTATTGCTCTGGCATCGGCTGAGCTGCTTCCTGCCGTTCATGTATCTTGCGATCGTTATCTACCCGATCGCGTATATACTTATTTACCAGGTTTACAAGCCTTGTTTCATCTACTTGCAAACGCCTTGCTGCTTCCCGTATATAGAAATCCTGCAGGGCAAAATCCTCTGCCTTGTTAATGCGCGAAACGCTCTCTGCAATTTCATTTACCAGCTTTGATTTTTTTACAGGATCGTCCCCCACTTCTTTCATACCCACTTCCATCCGGAAGCTGATGATATCCTGCTTATGCTCTTTTACATATTCATGGAAACGCGAAGCTCCCGACTTCTGTATAAAACTATCCGGGTCTTCTCCTTCGGGCAGTAATACCAGCTTTACGTTAAAGCTTTGGCCTAATGCCATATCCAGTCCGCGCAAGGCTGCCTTAACACCTGCCGCATCACCATCGTAAAGAATGGTAAGGTTATGTGTAAGCTGCCCTATCAGCCTCAACTGTCCCTCAGTGAGTGATGTACCACTGCTGGCAACCACATTCTCTACACCGCCCTGGTGCAGCGAGATCACATCGGTATACCCTTCAACAAGAAAGCATTCGTCGCTTTTGGTAATTGCGTTCCTGCTTTGATACATACCATAAAGCGTGCGGCTCTTATTGTAAAGCTCATTCTCCGGTGTGTTGATATATTTGGGCGATCGTTCATTGGCTTTGAGAATACGAGCACCAAAACCCACTATCCTGCCGGTCATGGCTTGTATGGGGAATATTACACGCCCCCGGTAAATATCAAAATGTCCTCTTCCGTTATTCTTTACAAACCCCGCCTTCTCCAGTAGCTCATCGCTATATCCCTTGGCTTTTGCAGAAACATAAAAAACGTCTCCGCCTTCGGGGTTATATCCAAGCCTGAATTTCTCAATGATATCTTTCCTAAAACCCCGATGCTTGAAGTAGCTCAACCCTATCGTTTGGCCTTCTTCCGTATTTAATAGTGTATCATGAAAATATTGCGCAGCGTATTCATTCAATATACGCAGGCCCTCTTCGGCAAGCTGATGCTGTTGTTGTTCAGGGGTCCGCTCTGTCTCCTCGAGCTTTATTTTATAGAAATCCGCCAGCCACCTGATAGATTCAGGATACGTAAGCTTTTCATGCTCCTGCACAAACGTTACTACATTGCCGCCCTTGCCGCAGCCAAAACATTTGAACAGGCCCTTGGCACCGGAAACAGTAAATGAAGGTGTCTTTTCGTTGTGAAAAGGGCAATTGGCAATATAATTAATGCCCCTTTTTTTCAAACGCACAAACTGCCCCACTACATCAACAATATCAGCACGGCTCATCACCTCTTGTATGGAAGCAGGAGAAATCATTCTGCGAAGTTAATCAAAAGAATACGCCCCGTAATTTAATATATAGGCCAGATATTAATAACTCAATTGGGTTGTGAATTTTACCCGCTCTCTGCCTTTGGTAAACACATGCCAGTTACCATCATATTCCAGGTAGCCGGGCAGCATCTTGCCATTGGCACGTGTCATCCTTACCCTCATCCGCACATCAAAATCATATACAAGTGTTTTGTAAGACAAGGAATAATCACGTGCTACGATGCTGTAATCCGATTTGCGAAACCAGGTGGTGAATTCATTATAGACAACGTCATCTGCATATTCTTTTTTAGGGATCGCTTTAAAGACATAGCATTCTTCTCCCTGGTAATCGTCCGATGTCAGCCTGAAATCATACATCTTTTCAACAGAAGGGTCAAATATGGCACTTTTATCTCCCATAAATGGTATACCGGTCACCCGCCCACCGGGATTGAACATCAGTTGTTTCAGTTTATAACTATTGCTCTCATTCTTTCCTCCCTCTTCTTTAGAGATACCCGAACCGACAATATCGTTTTCACCACATTTTTTCCCATCGGTAAAGAACAGGAAACTGTATAACTCTGCAGTATAATAATTATATCGCCGGCGGCGGGTATAAAAATCACCTGTAGTTTTCTCTTCCAATACCTGCATCGTCCTGCAACCACCTGCGTAAGTTTGCCTGGTCTTGCTATATAACGAGGCCTTAACCTTTCCTTTGCTATCGTAAACCCTGATATCATTTATTGCATTAAACGTAGTAATGTGCAACCCTTTGAAGGCTTTGTAGAATGTGGTATCATTCTTCACCCTGCGTATAAAACCGTTTACATCCCAGCCTTTGCGCACGGCTTTCACCACCACATCATCCATCTTGATCGGGAACTTGAAGATGCTGCTGTCTTTGTACTGGGCAGATGCCGCTGTAGTACAGAATATCAATGCCAGTATAAGGCTACGCATGATCTTCTTCCCTGGCTTTTAACAACGCTTCGGCAATGATCATATCTTCAGGAGTGGTCACTTTAATATTACTTCTTTCCCCATCTACCAAAAATACTGTACCGCCAAATGCCTCCACCACTGTAGCCTCATCGGTGAATGAAGTTTGATATTCCTGCTGGTAGGCTGGTATCAGGATATCTGACCGGAAGGTTTGTGGTGTCTGTATCACCCGCATTTGTCCTCTGTCTACCGGTCTGCTATCGTCATCTTCTATAATGCGCATACTATCAGCAACAGGTATAGCGGGTATAGCACTGCCCTTTTCTAAGGCCTGCTCATAACAACGGTGTATCAATGCAGAAGTTGCCAAAGGCCGCACACCATCCTGTACGAATACAATACTATTTTCTTCTACAACCCTCAGCCCGTTTTGTACACTATGGAAGCGGGTCTCTCCACCTGTAACAATAGTTATATCTATTCTGCTAGGGAATGATTGCAATACCATTTGTGCGTAGCTCACCTGGTCAGCAGGCAATACCAAAACAAGGTGCATATCGGTATAGGCATCTGCAAACGCTTTGATGGTATGATACAATATCGGATGGCCGTTCAATGGAAGAAACTGCTTAGGCACAGCACTACCCATTCTTACACCTTTGCCCCCGGCTACTATGACTGCGTACTTTTTCATTGTTCCTGCAAAAAAACGTTATTAATATTTTATTCCAAAGAAAAGCCCCGCCATAAGGCAGGGCTCGATTGAAAGGTCTTAAATACTATTTTACATTTCCCATCATCTTCCTGATGATCGGCGATATAACGATCAGGATAATACCTGCGATGAGGGCATAAATGCCCAGTTGCTTATATCCACTGGTATAAGACATAAGCTTTTCTGTTGCAGAAGCATTTTCTTTAGCTACCGCCATACCTGCGCCTAATAAGCCCGCTACATATTGTCCGTACGCACTGGCCAAAAACCACATACCCATCATTACACCCCAAAGTTTCTTAGGCGCCAGTTTGGTCATTAATGAAAGGCCTATGGGCGATAGACACAATTCACCAAAAGTAATGATGAGGTATGCCAGTGTAAACACATTCAATGACGTTTTCCCATCTGCATCTGCAAAAAAACGGGTAGCAAAGAATGTATAGAATGCACCGGCAAGGAATAGAAAGCCCAGGCCAAATTTGATTACCGAATTAGGTTCTTTCTTTCGTTTGGAAAGCGCCAGCCATAATAATCCTACTATAGGGCTGAATATAATTACAAATACAGAGTTGAAAGAGTTATTTACCACATTGGGGTCTATATGAAATACGCCCAGCATAGTATCATGCAGATTATACAAAGCAAAGAGGCTTAAAGAACCACCGCTTTGCTCAAAGAATGCCCAGAAAAAAATGGAGAAGATAATAAACACCAGTGCTGCAACCATTTTCTTCCGCTCCTCTGCATTTAAGGTTGTCATTTCATACAACAGGTATACCAATGTTGCAGGGCCAATGATGTACATAAAATAGTCAGTATACCTGGTATTTTGCACCATCAGCAGTAAAAGTGGCATCACTGCAATAGAACCTACAAAAGTTGCTATCTCAAATGTTTTCCTTCTTCCGGGTGCAGCATCCTTCATTGGCGATAAGCCGATGGGGCCTAAGCTCTTTTGAGTGAATATAAATGTAAGCAGGCCGATAGCCATCACAATACCCGCAAATCCAAATGCCAGGCTCCAGGAATAGAACTTACCTACCGCCACGCAAACAATACCCCCTAGCAACGCGCCTATATTAATACCTGAATAGAACAGGCCAAATCCCGCATCCCGCCTGGTATCTCCCGGGTGATACAGCTCACCAACCATGGTAGAGATATTGGGCTTGAAGAAGCCTGTACCTACAATTGTAAAGCAGGTGCCGATATAAAAGAATTCCTTAGGAGAAGCTGCTATGATAAAGCTACCTATGATCATCAAAATGCCACCCCAGAACAATGACTTTCTAAACCCTAATATCTTATCTGCAAACAAACCACCGATAAATGTAAACGCATAGATGAAGGCTTGTATCGCTCCGTATTTTAGATTGGCAGACTTTTCGTCTATCATCAGCTGCGTAACCATGAACACGGTAAGCATACCGCGAAGGCCATAGAAACAAAATCGTTCCCACATTTCTGTAAGGAACAGGTACCATATCTGCTTCGGATATTTACCCTCAAAATTCTGTATTTGTTCCAGAGTCAGGTCTTGAGACATAATGAATTCTTAATTATAAGCTGGCAAAATAATCTTTTATTCTGATTACCACTTTTTCTACCCCTAAAAAATAAAGCCCTGCTTCTATAACAGGGCTTTATAAAATGTAAGGCTATGAGTTTTTACTTCACTCCGTGCATCATCTTTTTCAGCCATGGGGTTATTGCAAACAACACGATAGCTGCAATGCCACAAAGTATTACAAACACCATAAAAAACTCATACAAACTGTGAATCGTATAGCCAGCAAATACCGGATAATGACTAACAATTTTATTTTTCGATAATAACTCTGCCTGGTAAGGAGTCAGAACAATTTTTTTATCTAATACGCTCTGCAAATCAATTCCTAAAGATTTTGCCTTTTCAAATTTATCTCCTGTAGGAGGCAATATAGATCCTAAGGTACCTGCCAACGCATATCCTGATGCATTAGACAAGAAGAATACACCATATAACAACGATGCAAATCGCTTAGGTGATAACTTTGACACTAAAGATAAACCTATTGGCGACAGGCACAATTCACCACATGTTTGTATCAGGTACAGCAATATCAACCACTTTACGCCCAATAAACCTGTGTTCCCCAGATCTTTTACATTATGCGCTATAATAAAATAACTTAATGCTATGAGAGCAAGGCCAAATGCTTGCTTCATAGGTGAGATAGGCTCTGCACCCTTGCTTCTTAACTTATCCCATAGCAAACTAAATGGTACGGCAAGAATGATAACGAACAATCCGTTAAATATCTGCACCATTGATGGCGGTATCTGAACGCCGAAAAAGTTTCTGTCTGTTTGATTGTCGGCAATAAATGTAAGGGAAGATCCCGCTTGCTCAAATGCTGCCCAGAAAAATATAACAAAGAACGAAACGATATATATAACAAGTATTCTTTGAGTCTCTATTTTCGTGAGCGATTTGTCAGAAAGTATCAAACCGGCAAGGGTGATACCACTTGCATAAATGAACGAATAAACAACATTCTGGCCAACGACAAAGAAGAATAAACACCACAATGCTACAAATGCAACCCCGGCAAGGCCAAGTGATTTGTTTGAAAAATTCGCCTTTGATGACTCACCCTCTTCATAGTCTGCTGCAGAATTCTTTGATGGCAATCCTCCAATGGGCCTTCCTTCCGGTGTTACAACGTATTTATTTTTAAGGAAAAGGAATATCAGAGTTCCCAACATCATTGCTATAGATGCGGCGAGGAAGCCCCATTTGAATGCGTGAATATCCCTAACACCATTGGCATCCTTAACATCACCTATTATAGGGCATATAAATTGGCCAAGGAATGCACCAATATTGATACCCATATAAAATATTGTGAAAGCAGTATCCAGTTTGCTCTTTTCCTGCTTAGGGTACAAGCTACCTACCATGCTTGATATGTTAGGCTTGAAGAACCCATTACCAAAAACTATGATCCCCAACGCAGTCCACATCAACGTGGTTGCCGTACCCAAACTGGTACCAAAGATGCTCGCACTGATAAACAAAAGGAATTGACCGATAGCCATCAACGAACCACCAAGTAATATACAGTTGCGGTTACCCAAAAAACGGTCAGCAATAAAGCCTCCAAGCATAGGTGTCAGGTAGCACAAGCCAAGAAACGCACCATATATAAGAGACACGTCACCCTCTTTCATTAATAAAGAGTTAACCAGGAACAAGGTCAGCAAAGCCCTCATCCCGTAAAAGTTGAAACGTTCCCACATTTCCGTTCCAAACAATACCCATAATCCCTTAGGGTGTCCTTTTTTAGGATGCGCCTCCACTTCTATAGGCTGATCAATAGTTGCACCTGCAACCTGGTCTGTATGCGTTTGCGACATAGAAAATTGTTATGTAAAAAATTGAATGACGAAAGATAATAAAATTTGCCAAGTTCAAAAGCCCATGCACCCTAAAATACCTCTGTTAGAGGTATTTTCAAGGTATTTATCCACATCCGTTATTTCATATTTATGCCATAGAAACCAATTCTATTAAATACTTTTGCCGCAAGAATTACAATATGTCGTCTTACAATATACTGCTTTTAGGATCTGGTGGCCGCGAAAATGCCATCGCATGGAAATTACGCCAAAGTAAACTGTGCAAAGAACTATATATAGCACCCGGCAACGCAGGCAGTATGCAATACGGTACTAACCTCAATATCGCAGTTACTGATTTCGAGTCTATTAAAAAAGCATGTCTGGAATATAGGATTGATATTTTAATACCTGGCCCCGAAGATCCATTGGTAGCGGGCATCTATGATTTTTTCAAAGGTGACGACGAGTTAAAACATATTATTGTTGCGGGGCCTTCTAAAGAGGGTGCGCAATTAGAAGGCAGCAAAGCTTTTTCTAAGAAATTTATGCAGCGCCATAACATCCCTACGGCTGCTTATCAGGAATTTACCGATGCTAACTTCGAAGAGGGCATACAATACTTAAAAGAACATACGCTCCCGATAGTTTTAAAAGCAGACGGACTGGCCGCCGGTAAGGGCGTTGTAATTGCACAAACGTATGAGGAAGCTATCGAGACTTTCCACTCTATGATCCGCGAGGCTCAGTTTGGCGATGCAAGTAAAAAAGTTGTAGTAGAGCAATTCCTCGATGGTATAGAACTGTCTGTGTTTGCATTTACAGATGGCATCAACTATGTACGCCTTCCGGAAGCAAAGGATTATAAAAGAATAGGTGAAGGCGACAAAGGCCCTAATACCGGCGGTATGGGCGCTGTATCCCCGGTGCCATTTGCACAGGGAGAATTTATGCAAAAAGTGACTGACCGTATCATAACCCCAACCGTAAAAGGACTGGCGGAAGAAAAGATCATCTACCATGGTTTTATATTCTTTGGTTTGATCAAGGTGAATGAGGAACCTTATGTTATAGAATACAACTGCCGTATGGGCGATCCTGAAACGGAAGTAGTAATGCCAAGACTTGAAAATGACCTGGTTGAGCTGATCCTGAAAATGGACGAAGGCAAGCTGAATGAGGTAACCATACAGCATGATCTCCGTGCGGCCTGCACGGTAATGCTTGTTTCAGAAGGTTATCCCAATGCTTATCCTAAGGGTAAAATCATGAACGGCCTTGACCAGTCTAAGAACAGTATGTTGTTTCATGCAGGTACTGCCGTAAAAGAAGGACAGGTTGTTACCAACGGCGGACGCGTATTAGCTATTACATCTTACGGCAACAATATAGAGGAAGCATTGCAGGCCTCTTACGAAAATGCCAATAAAATTAATTACGACGGGAAATACTACCGCAGGGATATTGGTTACGAATTCCGCTAAAGATTAGTAAACATATACCCCGTTAGGGTTAAACTTAGCTCTTAATGAATCTATCACATGCGCAGTGTCTGCTGCCGGCGCATGTATATCCATTAGTATATAATAGGTGTTAGAATCTTCTGCTTTCAACTCTACCGTATTGCCATAGCTGGTAAGTTGATTATATCTTTTTTCCGCCTTTTTGCGTGTGGAATAGGTATTCAATATCAGCTTAAACTGGATACGCCCCATACTATCCGTTATCGCAGGGGAAATATTTTCGGCAGTTGTATCCGTAGGCATTTGAGACGCAACAGTATCTGCCTTTGGCAATTTTACATTTTTTGCCGGCATTTCTGAACGATCACCAGGCCTGGTCATATTCTTTAAAACAAAGCCAATTCCACCGATTATAGCCAGCAATATAAATACGAATAGCGCAATACGCCCCCAGCCCATTCCCTTACTTTTTTCAGGCTCTGGGTAGTCATAAGTATAATCAGGTGCAGGACGCTCCGGCTGGGGCATGTTTACCTGTGGCTCCGGTTTGCTGCTTCTCGCTTCACTATGGCGTTTTGGCATTCCTTTCTCTGCTGCAATAGGTGCCCCGGTATTTTTAAGATATGGATAGGTATCAAATATCAGCTTTGCATTTACTTCCTGCAATACGCCCAGGGACGGGATCTCCACTGTTCGCCCTAGTGCCAGCTCCGCGCGTGCTGCGGTACTAAAATCTTTAACGGCCTGCGTTGCCTTGGAAATACTTATCTGCTCGTTGGTAGCAATAAAGTTAGATAGCGAATCATCAATAGTACTTGCAGCCACAACTGCTATCTCATGAGAAGGAGGCATCAGCTTACCGCTTTCATAACCGGCAGGTATCCGGCGGTATTCAAGATTGCCCAGCCCATGTATATAACAGGTGCCGTTCTTTAATAAAAAAAGTCCTATATATTTCGCTACATCCATCTATATCTGTAAATCGGGTGTAAAATAATCAATACAGCTAAATTTAGCTAATGGGCCGGATTTTAAAATTTGAACCTGATACCTCCAAATATATTAAAACCATAGGCCTGGTAGCCATACCAGCGCTCATAATGATTATTAAGTATGTTATTGATTTGTATAAAGGCAGATAACCTGGGTATAAAATTATATTCAGCGCTTCCGCCAAGGTCAAATGCTCCATCCATTTTCACGCTTCGGTTGCCATTATCCAATGCATACAACTCGTCCATGACAGATAAATAGCCGGTTACCATCAGTTGAGGTATCGGGCGAACCATAAGGCCTGCATTAAACCTTACTCCCGGTTCCTGCCATGCATGTTTAAAATGTTCAGGGTCAAATGCTGTATAAGTACCGCTAACGTCAACGGCAAGCACATTCCCTATATGGTATCTCACAGATGCTGTCAATGTCATTGCATTCACTTTATCATATACCGGCAGCATATCTTTTTTGCTATAGGTTGTATCATTTACAAACATCAGCATGTTATCATACAACCAGTAGCTTACCCTGCCGCTTAAAGCCAGGTGATTACCGATATTGGTTTGCACACCACCATATACCTCGTTAGCATGTGTTTGCTGTAAGCTATAACGGAAATAAACGTATGGATTCCAGGCACTTAACGCTTCATAGTTATTTCGGTTAAGCACACCTTTCCAGCCTGCAAAAATGGAGAGCTGGGTATTTTTTATAGTATACCTGGCATCTATATCCGGCAGCAAGTAAATATTTGTGGCACCAACAGTGGGAGACAATCCTATTTTACTGCTAAATGAACCAGTTTTATATTCTACACCGGGCGCTATCTGCAACATATTGCTCTGCACATTGTCCATCGCAGTCCTGCTTAGAACATCGTAAACGCCATTAACGGTACAGTAAAAATTCAGGTCGTCCGATTGTTTATAACTAAACGGTAGTTCTACGGATAGCGTCTTTTCAGATGATCCATAGTTATCGTTATGCAATCCAAAGCCGATTTTCGGATGATAAGAAAACGTCTTTCGTTGCGATGCTGATGGCGTAAGATCTACGCCTATTTTAAAGCCTGAATAAACTTTAGACACAACATTGGCCGGCAGTTCGAAACCGTATAGGTTATACAAGTTTCTGTAACCGGTAATATCTGCGTGCAGATCATTCTTTGCCGTATGCAATGTGCCTTCTGCATCGATACTTGTCAGCGCAGTCTTTTGAGCCAAAGCATTTCCAGCCTGCGATAAATGATGAACCTGGATGGCAGTCTCGTAATTGGAACCGTGCAACCCAGCGAAGCCCGCATCTAATAAAATAGTGGATAGATTACCCCCTCCAACTTTTACATAATTTTCATAACCTCTTTCCACCGAATCTTTGCCAAGAGCCAGGGGGCGCAATGGAAGAGAGTTATAGGTATAATACATGCTTTGCGCTGGCACATTATAGGTTTGCGCAGGCGTGCTAATGTCTACGGGCGGCAAAGATGGCGTTGCCTCGGGTTTAGCAGACAACTTCACCTCTGGCTTATAAGATTGCAATATCTCTATGGTAGCACCTTTTAACGTAGCGCTATCCTTTACCGCAACATCATTTTCC
The DNA here is from genome assembly GCA_018267955.1 of Bacteroidota bacterium. GTDB lineage: Bacteria > Bacteroidota > Bacteroidia > Chitinophagales > Chitinophagaceae > Polluticoccus. The sequence goes on along the minus strand of JAFDXL010000008.1, from coordinate 297,035 downwards.
TTCGTTTTTATTTTGCCCTTCTTAGTCACCGCATGGGCTGCCTTGGCCTGGGCTTTTTTATGTGTGGTATGCGTAGCGGGGTGTTTAACGCTCTTATGTTTCCTTCGCTGGGCAGATACACTTAATGCAAGCCCCAGGAATAAAATAGTTATATACGATATTTTCAATTTCATTCTCTTAGTCTTGCTTCAGTTTACTATTCTTGTTTTCCAATGCCTTCACTTCAGCTAGCTTATCGCTTGCCTGTTGCTTCACCTCAGCTACTTTAGAGTTGCGAACAATACTTTGCAGCAATGCTTTGGCATTAAAAAAGTCTTTTTCAGCAACCAATATATCTGCCAGTAACAGGTAGCTTTTCACCACCATTTTATCATCTCCGCCAGCTAGTTTGATAGCATTGTTTATCGTCTCTTCCGCCTCTTTATACTTCGCTTCTTTGTACTGCCCCTGTGCTATGTAGTAGTCGGCCTCGGCAGCTATGGCCGAGCGCTTGCTACCCGCAAGCTGCTTATATATATTGATGGCTGCGTCTGTATTGCTATCTGCCTGCAATGCTCTCGCTTTGTATAACAGCGCTTCGTTTGTTAGTTGCTCATCTACGTCAGGTAATGTACTTAGCGTGTCTGCAAAAGAGGTAGCATCACTGTATTTCTTCAGCTCATAACTGCTGCGCATCAAACCTGCGTAAGCTTCCTGCAGGTTTTGTTTTGCCAGTGCCGAACTTCTTAAAATGCTATAATACAAGCGTGCGTCTTCATAATTCTTTTGCTGATAGGCGATGTTCGCAGCCTTCGCAGCACTACGCTCTGTAAAATCACTCCAGCTATTATTTAACACTGCTTTATATTCAGACAGGGCTTCTTTGGTCTCTCCCATCTGCATATCCGATTCTGCTTTGTAAAAATGGGCTTTGTTTACAAAGGTTCCGTTTGGATATTTTTCCAGGTATTGATTGAATGCCTGCCTTGCATTGGCCCACTTGCCGGCAGCAAACTGGGTTTCTGCCGCACTGTAATAGGCAGAATCAAGACTGTTGTCATCAACTCCCGTAATATTATTTTCTTTCAACAGGGCCGAATACATATCAGGCTGGTTATGCTCTATATACAAGCTCTTCAATGCATCGAGCGCACCATTTCTTTCTTCAGAACCGGCATATTCGGCTACTATGTGCTTATACGCTTCGATCGCCTTGTCGTCATTGTTCATCTGCTGATAGGCAAATCCTAATTTCATCCAGGCTTTAGCTGCCAGGCGGCGGTCGCCTTTATCGTCGGTTAAAGGCTGAAGCGTTGTAATCGCTTGCTGATACTTATCGTCTTCTATATAAATAAGCCCTTGTTCGTAACGTGCATTCGCAGCATAGCCTGATTTGGAACTCATCAGGGCACTCAGGATAACAGACTCTTCTGCTCGCCTGCCTAGTACACCTAGTATCAGCGCCTTTTGGTATTTGGCATAATCCGCATCTGGTCCATTCACAGCTATCACCTTGTCATATAGGGCAATTGCTCTATCATAATTCTTTTGCATAAACACAGCATCTGCTTCACGCAGCACTGCGTTTACAGCCGTGGCAGAATCGCTTGGCTGTAGCTGCACTTTATTGAAGTACGATTGTGCCGCTTTGAAATCCTTTTGCTCCATTGCCGCATAACCCATGTTGATATATGCATTCTGCAATGTTGCCGCCGGGCTTAGTTCTTCTACCCTTCTTGCCTGCGAATATTTACTGATGAATTTCTCAGTATACACCAATGCGTCATCAAATCGGTGCATCTTATAAGCCAGCTCGCCTTTCCAAAAATCAGCTGCCAGTTCATAGCGTGTATCCACGCTGTGTATCAGGCTCTCATTTAATAGCTCTTCTGCTTTTCCATAATCTCCGTTTTGCAGCTGCAGCATAGCATAGCCAAATGCTACTTTTTGCATTACCCTGTCATAGGCTTCGTTCTTATGTGTTACTTCCTGCAATGCATCATAGGCAGTAACATAATTATTGGTCTTAATCAAAAGGTCAGACATGATAGTCTTGGCTTCATCCTTATATTCTGTATTAGGATAGGATGCTAAAAGATCATTGATCCGTCCAAGGGCCTCATCATTATAGCCCATTTCGTAAGAGAGCTTTGCTGCAAGCAGCAAGGCGGCTTCTCTTTGCCCGTTATTAAATCGCATATCGGCACAAATGCCGAACGCATTCCTTGCACTCTTTTTATCGCTGGTTTTCAGGTAGCAATCGCCCAATAGATACATTGCTGTCTGTGCAAGTGAATCCTGTGTATTACTCAGTTGTTTAAATTTATCTATCGCCTTATTCCATTCCTTACCATCATAATAGCAATAAGCCATTTCATAAAGATCTTCTTTGCGAATGCGATCTACATGCTGATAATAGTACTCAAAATAGGGCAAGGCATCCCGGTACTGATGTTTTTCAAACAAGACTTGCGCTGCCAGCAGGTGAAGCTCATTATCGTAATACAATTTATCAGGCCTCTGCAATAGGCTTTTCGCTTCGCTCAATGCCCTGTCGCGTTGACCCATGAAATAGTATATCTCTGCGATATAGTACGGCACAATATCCTTGTATTGCGGCTCATTTTGTATGCGTTCAAAACTTTGCAGCGCATTTTTATAATCGTTCTGATTGTATGCAAGCAATCCGTAGTAATAGTTGCCCGGCATATAATACTTACCATCTACTTCTTTGATGGCTTGCAGCAATGGTTCCGCCTGGTCGAAGCGCTTCATATTAAAATAGCAGTAGGCAAGCTCAAACTTGGCATCTGCTATTTCCCTGTTACTCAGGTTATAGATGCCGGCCATTTCATAATACTGTATGGCCCTGGCAAATTCATTTTGCCTGAAATAATGTTGGGCAATAGCATAGGCAGTACGTTGCTTGTATGCCGGATTTGCCGTACTGTTCAAATACCTGGTAGCATTGTCTACACTAAAGCTGTCATCTGTCTTTAGTGCCGCTACAGATTTATAGTAAGAAGCTTTGTCTACAGCCGTATAATTTATATGGTGCAGATCAATATCCTGCAGCGACAAATAAATAGCGCCCGATTGCTCTGCTACTTTATATTGCCCTTGCTGAAACTGTTCTTCCTCAATGTTCAGCCACCTGTTTACAGGTTGCTCCTTAATGGTCAATTGAGCCGAAGCCTGGTTACTCAGTAGTATCGGTACTACGAGATAAACCAGGCTCCGTGTAATACGTTTATCCTTAAATTGGGTCATTCAATTCTTTAAATTAAAAGTTCCATGCAGCCGTTAAACTTGGGAAGATAGGTAACTGGTACACTTTCACATTTTGTATCCTGTCAACATAAAAAATGTTGTTTCTGTCATACACGTTACTAACGCTAAGTGTAGTTTCAATATTTGATGTTTTCGATAATTCAAATCTCTTTTTAGCTGAGATATCTAACCGGTGATAAGCTGACAAGCGGCCACCATTGATATCCGTAGCATATACAACGCCGATAGGTGCATTTTGCGTGAGTATGTTTGTTTGCGTACCGCTCTGCACTACGTTTAAGTTTTCAAAATATCCCTGTGTCTGCGTGAACGGGAATGGAGATCCGTAGTTAAATCTTGCAGATAATTCCCAATCCCTTTTCTTACCTGCTGTATAAGATGCCACCAGGTTGATGTTTACACGCCTGTCGAATGGCGGTGGATAAGTTTGTTTTTCGATCGCGCCATTTACTTTATTTCCTTCCCTTACCAATGTTTCATACCTGACATTTTGATAAGATACTACGCCCCACAAATACCAGTGGTGCTTATTATACCTGGCCGATAGATCTATACCGTATGCTTTACCGTTACCGGATACGAAATCAGCATCGCTGGTCAGATATTTGATACGGCTTAATTCTATGTTCTGGGTGAATTTTTTCAACCATGGTTCCAGGTTAAATTCAACATTCTGCACGTCTACTTCAACGCCGGCCAACACGTGGTAAGCCCTTTGAAGGTTGGTATTGATAACCTGCTGATCTGTGTTCTGAACTTGCTGGTCAGGGCTTAGCAAGAAACCGGTAAAATAGTTCACGATATCTCTATCGCTCTTCGTGCTGATGATATTCTGAGAGTACAGGCCGGTAGCGGCTTTCAGGCGTACTGTATTGCTTAGGTTGTATTTCAGCCCCAGTCTTGGTTCCGGAGAAATGGCATTCAGGCTCGAATAATACTGAATACGAACACCCGGTTCAAATATTAGCTTGTCTCCAAAATTTTTACGCAGCATCATATAAAACGCAGCCATGGTATTACGGCGGTCCAGCTGGGTTGTACTACCTGCTGCCGTGAAATAATCAAGCGAAGTATGCGTACCGCTAACTTCTATACCATACTTAAATTCGCTATACTTTGGCAAATAGTAGGTGAAGTCGATAGCTCCCTCAAAACCATCAATACCACTGCTTCTTGGTTTAAAGCTCGCTTCGTTATAATCTATATTGTATTTAGAATATGCAAAACGGCCATTGATCAATGCGGCACTGGTTCCCGGTGTTACTACAAAGGTCATACCGGCACCTTTTCCGTTCCAATGTGCATCTGCTGTTGCATCATGTGTAATAGGGCTAAGAACAGTTACTTTATCATCAAAGTTGAAACCGAAGAAATTGAATTTGCTACCATTATCCAGGTTGATGGTGATTTTACCATACAGATCGGCAAAGTTGTAAGGCAGCCCGCTGGTATAAGGTTCCCCAAACCCGCTATACAATGCTTTGGATGTTTTATCCAGGTAACTATATTTTGCAGAGAAGAGGAAGGTAGTAACAGCGCCACCCTCTTTTTTCGCTTTTATAAGCGGACCTTCCAGCATAGCCCTCGCCATTATCGGCGATGCTGACACCTTACCTGCCAGCCTGTTTTTATTACCATCTTTGGTATGTATATCCATTATTGCCGATGTACGGTTACCGTACTGAGCATTAAACCCTGCAGTTTGTATGTCTGCACTACGTATGGCGTCTGTTTCAAAAACAGAATACAGGCCTATCGAGTGAAATGGATTGTAAATAGTAACTCCATCTAACAGAATACCTGTTTGTGAAGGGGCACCACCTCTTATATATAATTGTCCACCCTGGTCGCCGGTAAACGTAACACCTGGCACTACTTGCAGATATTGTGCTATATCAGGCTCACCACCAGAGCTCGGCATAAGCTTTATTTCCCTTGGGGTAACGGTAATGCTACCTGCATTTACCTGGGTGGTCTTTTCTACCTTTCTGGCAGATATCTCTACACTTTTGAGCTCTTTGCTTTTCTGGCCAAGGAATAATTTCCTTTGTATCACCGCGCCTGCCTTTATATCCACTTCTATCTTCGCGGTATCATATCCTATCAGGCTTGTAAATAATGTATAATGCCCCGGCGGTACCTGTGTGATCGTAAAATAACCGTTCACGTCTGTCTGGGCGCCTATTTTAGTACCTAGTAAGAATACGTTTGTAAATACTTCCGGCTCCCCACTTTCCTTATCATACACGAAACCTTTGATCACGCCTGTTGTTGTTGCAGGTTGGGCTTTCGCAAAAACTGCCACCAGCATTAGGGTCAAAACAAAACAAATGCGCTTTAGCGCCGGATGTGGTTTCATTAATAGCATTTTAATAAATTGTCCGGAAAAATAATCTATAATAGCGGTCTTGGACAAGTAACAAAGATAGGAATTACACTATAGTGACCAAAAGCACGGTCACAGCCAATCAAAATATAATTTACCGTAATATCTCATAACCATTCTAACTCCGTTATGTTTTATATAACTTGCCGTAAAGGTTAGTAAAAAAGCATAATGAAAATATTTACAGCCGCGCAAATAAAGGCCTGCGATGCATACACCATCCATGCATCATCAATTACTTCCATTGATCTTATGGAACGTGCAGCTGCGAGGTGTGCCGAATGGATCATGGAAAACACCGCCAAAGACACCCCATACATCATCTTATGCGGAAGCGGTAATAACGGGGGTGATGGCCTCGCCATAGCCCGGATGCTGCATCAGAACGGATACAGCATAAAATGCTTTTTATTAAAAATAACAGATGCCCTGTCGCACGATTGCCAGCTCAACCTGGAAAGGTTACAGAAGATCGATAACGCCTTGGTGCAGATATTGCAGCCGGGCGCTTTTATTTCTGATATACCATCCAATATCGTGTTGATAGATGCTATTTTAGGCACAGGGCTCAACAGACCGGCAGAGGGCTGGGTTAAGGAGTTTATTGAGCACATCAACGATACGAACAACCGGAAAATAGCGATTGATATACCTAGTGGCATGCCTGCAGACAATATTCCGCCTGCGGGTGCAGCGATACTTAGCGTAGATCATACACTCAGCTTCCAGTTTTATAAGCGCGCTTTCCTGCATACCGAAACAGGCCGTTACGCAGGCAATGTTCATATCCTCGATATAGGCTTGCATCCTACATTTATTGCAGGCACACATACTAATTACCAGACCTTAGAAAAAGAATACATACGCAGTATTTATAAACCGCGCAGCCCATTTACGCATAAGGGCAATTATGGTAACGCTATTATTATAGGTGGCAGCTATGGTATGATGGGCGCGGCAATACTGGCTGCGAGATCTTGCCTGCGGGCCGGTGCCGGGAAGGTACACCTGCTGATACCTGAATGTGGCTATACTATTGCACAAACAGCTATTCCTGAAGTAATGTGTACCGTAAAGGGTGAGAGGGCCATCTCAGATATATGTGGCTGGACAGAAAAAGATAGTATTGGTATAGGCCCGGGATTAGGTACAATAGACTATACCATAGAAGCATTTGCAAATTTCATAGAGGAGGTAAAACAGCCAATAGTAATAGACGCGGATGCACTGAACATACTTGGAAAACAACCGGAATTGCTGCACAAAATACCGGCCAATAGTATTTTAACACCCCATCCCAAAGAATTTGAAAGGATATTTGGCAAATCGGCCAATAGTATGCAGCAGCTGGAACTGGCACGTACCCAGGCCATGCGCCTCAATGTTTATATCATCCTGAAAGGGCATTATACGGCTATCGTCACCCCCGAAGGCGAATGTTGGTACAACCTTACCGGGAATGCCGGGATGGCGACGGGCGGCAGCGGCGATGTGCTTACAGGGATACTGACAGGATTATTAGCCCAGGGCTATACCTCAGAGGAAGCTGCGCTATTGGGCGTTTATATGCACGGATTTGCAGGGGATATTGCCGCAGAAAAGCTTTCTATGGAAGCCATGATAGCCGGCGACATCTGCGATAATATCGGCGAAGCTTACAAAGCCATTGCCGGCAAACAAACAGCGCTTTAGAATTGTTTATCAGCGAACGCAATGCCTGTATAAGCAAATCAATTGCCTGCAGGTCGTGCTAATAATGGAAAGCCTGCTAACTTTGCCAAACATTTTATGATTACAGTTATATCCGGCACCAACCGGGAAGATAGTATGACGCTGAAGGTAGCCAACCTTTATTATCAACTTTTATCGGCAAAAACAGACAATGTAAAACTGCTTGACCTGAGGGGGAAGCAGGTGTGGGAACGTGGCGATGAAATGAAAGCAATAGAAAATGAATACCTGGTACCTGCAGAGAAATTTGTGCTGGTAATGCCTGAATATAATGGTTCCTTCCCCGGCATACTTAAATTGATGATGGACAACTCAGACATACGCAAGGTATGGTGGTACAAAAAAGCTATGCTGGTAGGTGTGGCTGATGGCCGTGCAGGCAACCTCCGCGGGCTCGATCACATGACCAATATATTGCACTACATGCGTATGCACATCTTGTACAATAAAATACCTATCAGCCGTATCAACGAAGAAGTAGATATGCAGGGTGGCTTTATCAGGCCGGCAACAGCAAAAGCTGTGGAGCAGCAAATTGAAGAATTTTTGAATTTTTAACTATGGCCTTGAGGTTACTCATCTTCCTGGGAATTTTTGCGTTGATAGAATATTATAGTTTTATAGTAGTTCGTTCTGCGGTTCGCACATTCCCATCCACAGCCCGCACTATTGCTTTAACCATCTATGCCTGTGTCACTATTGCAGCATGGTCAGGCATCTTCCTGTTCCGCTTCATCAACTGGCCGTCTATACCACACCTGGTACGCAATTTCTATATTGCCTTCACCCTTGGTTTTATTGTAGGTAAGCTGCTGGTAACGCTGGTAATGCTGGGTGATGAGGTGAGAAGGCTTTTTGTATGGATATTCGGTCTCTTTGCAAAAAAGACTGAAATCGTTTCTTCTACTACTATAGAAACAGGCAAGGGCATCACCCGCTCGGTATTCATGCAGAGGGTCGCTCTTTTGATAGGTGGAACGGTATTGGGCGCCTTTGTATATGGCATTACCAACAGGTACAATTATAGGGTACATCGCATCAAGTTATCTTTTAAAAATCTGCCACCCGCATTCAGGGGCTTACGCATTGTACAGATATCAGACATTCATAGCGGCAGCTTTGATAGCCATCATGCGGTAGAGCGTGGCGCGCGCATTGTTATGGAGGAAAAGCCTGACCTCATTTTATTTACAGGCGACCTGGTAAATAATAAAGCAGACGAGGTACAGCCTTATACCGATATTTTTTCTCGCCTGAAAGCGCCTTTAGGTGTGTACTCTACTCTAGGTAATCATGATTATGGAGATTACGAGCATTGGCCATCGGCAGAGGCGAAGGCCCGCAACCTGGAATGGTTGAAACAGACGCATGGCGAAATGGGATGGCGCCTGTTAATGAACGAACATGTGATACTGGAGCGGGGCGAAGATAAAATAGCATTGATAGGTATTGAGAACTGGGGTGCAAAAGCCGGCTTCCCTAAATATGGCAGGATGGACCTTGCCTACAACGGGCTTCCCGAAAAGAATATTCCTTTTAAGATATTAATGTCGCACGATCCTTCTCATTGGGATGCACAGGTAAGGCCGGAGTATTCTGACATCGACCTGACACTAAGCGGCCATACGCATGGTATGCAGCTGGGGGTAGAGATACCGGGATTCAAATGGAGCCCCGTGCAATATATATACAAAGAATGGGCCGGCTTATACCAACAAGGCAGCCAGATGTTGTACGTAAACCGTGGATTTGGCTTCCTTGGTTATCCCGGCCGTTTGGGTATACTCCCGGAAATCACCGTGATAGAATTAGCTTAATGCTTTCTTGAATAATGCAGCTAAGGCTTCTTGTCTTGGTTGTAAAAGATCTGCCTGCGCTTCCTGTAAAAATGGCTTCATTTGCTGTACCAAGTCGATAAATTGCTCATTGCGGATCTCAATTTCGGGCATCACATCATCAGCTTTGGAAGTAAAGTAGGTAAACTGCTTAAGTAAAGGTTTTCTCATTTAGAAAAATTGTTTTGATTCTAAAACGACGTGGTGCGCTCTTTATTGTATGTGTGTAAAAAAATTTTAACATTTTTGGGCTAACGTTTTATAATTAATATTTGTCAGCAACATTTTTGCAAATGGTGTTGTTCTTTTATCATGCAAACAATAGGCATTACAGGCGGCACAGGCTTTATAGGCAATCATCTTGCTAACCATCTGGTTTCCAATGGCTACAAGGTCATCATTTTTACAAGGAATGTGGCAGGCCATACTGCCCGGCAGTTCATAGATTATGCATTGTGGGATACCGGTTCAAACGCTGCAGATATGAATGCATTCAGGCAACTGGATGGCATTATACATTTAGCAGGTGCAGGCATTGCCGATAAACGATGGACGAAAGACAGAAAAAGAGAGATCAGGGATAGCCGTGTTGATGGAACACAATACCTGGTAAAGCTTCTTAAAGAGCATGCCCCTGCTTGTAAAACCTTTATAGCTGCCTCTGCTATAGGCTACTACGGTCCTGATAAAGGCAATAGCCCGTTTACAGAAACTGCACCGCCATACAACGATTTCCTCTCCGATGTTTGTGTGCAATGGGAGCAGGTTAGTAATGATATTGAACCTGAAATGAGACGCGTAATATTTCGTTTCGGCATAGTGCTGGGCAAAGAAAGCGGTGCATTTCCCCAGTTTGCCAATCCTGTAAAATGGGGCGTAATGCCTGTACTTGGCAGTGGCCGACAAGTCATCAGTTGGATACACGTTGCCGACCTTGCGGGTATGATCTTATTTGCACTGCAGCATGCTGAACTGAATGGTATTTACAACGCGGTGGCGCCACAACCCGTTAGTCAAAAAACAATGATGCAAACCATTGCACAATCACTTGGCGGTATCAGGATACCAATCCCCATACCCGCTGCTGCCTTAAAGCTTGCTATGGGTGAGATGAGCATCGAAGTATTAAAAAGCGCCACTGTCAGCTGTCAAAAAATTGCAGCCACGGGATTCCATTTTCAATATCCCACCATCAGGCAGGCAGTGGCAGATATATTAAAGTGATCTTTACTTATACGCATAGTCGCTAAGATATTCATAGGCTGGCGTCAACCTGCCTTCTTCACATATAGTAGCCCTTCTGATCACATCACTATTGCCGCTCAATAATTCCTTCAGCACAAATTTTTCGAAGTGCACACCGAAATACTGGGATGCATCCTTTGGCAATTCGTTGGGTAAATTATCCACCGCCATCACATCGATCACATCCATGGTCTTTCTGAATGGTTCTGTTTTGTTACCTGTTTTCCGCTCTATGCCATATACAGGATCTGCGATCGTAGAAGCCCCAACGTTTATAGGAACAGAACCATCAATATCACAGGTGATGTCAGATATCACACTGATCCGCCAATCGTTTCTTTGTATATCTGCTTTCTCAAATAATCTCGCAATGTCCGCATCCCAGTAAATTCCATTCATCAGTATATCAGTTTGCGGTATATACTTGTTGAATAAACATTTGTATATCGTAGGGTTCGCATGAAAATCATCCCTCGAAAAAAGATCGTTATCCTTTCTTGCATACAGGTCGCCGCCTTTTAAATGCGTGTACACAGGATAATCGTATTGGTGTGTCAAAAAATCTTCGGGCTCTACGGGTTCTACATCTATATGGGTCATCACTTCTATAATACCTGCGGCCACTTTACCGCTGCCGGTTAACACTATCTTGATGTTCGGCAATTTTACCTGCTCATATACACGTACCAGGTCGGCAAAATTATCTACGCTGTGTGCGGCGGGCAGGTCGTATAAGCCCCATTTCCTGCCGTAGGTAAGCAGGCCATTATGTGCACCTACAATACCTGCGTGCAGTCCGAAGCCTAATATCCGCTGCTCATCTACATGGGTAAGGCATTCATAATCTATCATGCGGATGCGCTTTTCTATCAGCGCATGCATCAGCTTTTGGTTATAAGGTTGCTTCTTCTTGGTATGCGAGAAAAACAAATAGGTCTTCCCCTCCATCAGCTTATCTACAGGCACCTCTTTGATACCAAGCAATATATCGCATCCGCTTAAGTCTTCCTGCACAGTTATTCCGGCTTCTGCATACGCACCATCAGGGAAGCACCTGTTGGGCGATGGCTCCACTATTATTTCCAGGCCCGGGTTGCCCTGCATCATTGCAGCACATTGTTCCGGTGTTAATGCTACCCTCGTGTCTGGTGGCGACTTCCTTTCCCGTATCAGTCCTATTCTAATCATCGATATCAGTTTACGCGCCAAATATAACAAGGTATTTGCGGATGCACCGGTTATAACATCACTGCTAAAAGCGAAAAATACCGTTTGTGTATTCGGTAAAGAATAAATACATTTGCTGCCCCAAGCTACCACGCCCGGTAGCCCAATTGCCCAGATGGCGGAATTGGTAGACGCGCTAGACTCAAAATCTGGTTTTCGCAAGGGAGTGCAGGTTCGATTCCTGTTCTGGGCACACAACCAATTCTTAAAGTCCCTGTAAACGCTGGTTTGCAGGGGCTTTTTGTTTTGCCACGTAACCAAAACGTAACCACGCCATCAAAAAGCTCGTTTATTTACTCAAATTTTATCTCAAAGAACTTGGTGTTAGCAAACATATTAAAATGCAACTACAGGTCAAAGAACGTCACCGTTTTACTATTAAATAGTAAGCATGCTTTTACATCAAATCAAGTATTGGCAATTATGGCTTAGTACGTCTGTTATCGCGTTATTGCTGGCAGTGGAATAAAAAAGCACAGCTCCTGAATTGTAAATTTCTAATCTTGGCTTACTGCTTTAGAATAAATTTAATGAGCTGGCTGATACCAAATAGTGTAAAGCATTTCAAAATTCACAGCCTTAGGGATATAAGTACCGATTTTCGCAGGCCGCCAGTAGTCTGACGAGTTTTTGACACATTTTACAGCTAAGTCATCCAGTTGAGTGCCCAGCCCTTTTTTAACACCTACATTTGAAACATCTCCTTTGCTATCTATAGTAAATCCGATAATTATTTCACCAACTGTATCTATCCCTTTCTGCTGTGCTAACTCAACTACATTCTCTTTAATATTTTGATCCCATGCACCCAATCCCCCTTTATATTTTGGCAATGACGTATCGTTTTTGGATAGGTGATTAACCCAACAACTTCTAATCGAGGATGCTCGCCATTTTAATTCCTCTTCGTATTCCTCCCTTTTCTTTTGTACTTTTTGTTGCTCTTCTAATGCTAATCGTTGCTTCGCTTCATTTTCAGCTTGCTTTTCTGCAGCGGCATTCTTCTCCGCCTTTATCTGCTGCTCCTTCTGGTAATCCAGTTTACGCTGCCGTATTATTGACTGCACTTTTTTATTCGCTGAATACTTTGTAACAACTATATCGCTTACTGGATTAGCTATCGCATAACTACCGCATAAATTTGCAAGGACGAATCTAAGGCTTTCCTTATTACTATAATTATTACAATAAGCTTCAATAAGAATTGCATTTTGAAGTTCCTTATCCTTATCGATGCTTTCCAGTCTTGCTAAGGCATCTGTATAGCTTGTGCCAGATGCACCTTGCGCTATAGAATACAACCATGAATTAAGCCCTGCAGGCATTACTTTCAACATCCTCCTAAATTTTACTTCATCCCAAAATCGCTGCTCAATTTTAGTTTGCGAATAACCTTTAAACATATTAGTGATTAATAACAATGCGATTACAAACTTGTAGCGGCTACACTTCTTTTTATGGCGTTCCATTTGGTGAAATTTATAGCTAAAATAAATTGCTTAGTATTACTAAGCAACAATATTTATGCTATTCTATTACTTGGTGTATGGCTTCGCCGAAAAAGACCAAGTTTGAGATGGCTGTAATTAATAAAATTGCAGAAGTTCGACGTGAACAAGGTCTTTCGCAGGATGATTTAGCCTTATTCTTAGATGTTACACGTGGGTTTATAGGACAAGTTGAAAGCCCTAACAGCCCAAGCACTTATAGTTTAAATCAAATAAACAGACTGGCATATAAACTGGGATGTAGTTTACACGATATTTTGCCAAAATCTCCTATTGAGGAAAAGGATTGGGATGATTAGTTTTTAAAAAAGCTTAACTTCATCATGTTTATAGCCGCGAGGTAGGTGTGTATTCGACTATTTTATCGCTTTAGGCGAAAGCTCTACTGACATAGTACGTTAAAGAAGGGGTACATATTTACTTCCGGTTATGAACACTATAAAACCAGCACTTCACAGTATTGTCATGCAGTTTTTTTCTTTTTATTAGTATTACTTGTAGCACATTATCGCCAGTCTTCCCTTTTACTCTTGCCCTTAATAAATATTTTTGTTCAATATAATCTACAGTATATATCTGCGATATTAAGTTGCATGTTTCACATTCCTCAATAATTTGTTTTGCTGCACCTAAATGCTTCATAGAAATTATTCTCCTAACTCGTCCTCTACGGCTATGTTTAATATGTATCCAACCAAGTCGTGAAATGATTACAGGTAAGTTAAGTGCTTTGCAATAACTACCACCTGTATTACGCCAATTTGTATAAAATGCTCTTGCACTTTGCTTCAGATTTTCAACCAGCAAAAGCTTTTCCGAGTCATTGTTTAAAACAATTTGTTGCAGTTCTTTAGAACGTACGTACGGCTCTATAAGTTTAACAAAATCCTTCTTAGAGTGCTCCCCAAATGTTTGTTCTTTACTGATTTCTATAATTGTTTTTGTGTTATCTGGGTAAATATCTTCTGATTTTAGGTTAACCCACCATGCTTTGGAATTTTTTCGGTCTTCAACCCATTCATATCTACCGTATTTATCTTTAATAATATTTCCATTTTTATCTCTTTTCAGCTTAGACGGGTTTACAAATACAAGAACTACAGGTTCATTCTGCATTTTCCATCTTTTAATGTGTTCAGCTAAACCAACAGCATCGTCTATTGATATACGAATATTGTTGTCTTTTATACTGGAAATATAACCCGCTCCACATTTTACTTGAACATTTACGTTGACACCATAGTCAACGCCTTTATGCTTCATTATAACAACACCATCAATTCCTTTGTCATTTCTTGCAACATGTTCTTGCCAGCCACATTCCCAGTGTTCCTGAACAGTTTGGGCTACTACTCGTACGCCTGTAGCTTCATTTCTAATTTTCAATCTTGTTATTGCAGCGTTCATTATATATAAAACTGAAATTGTCTTCGTTCTTCTTTATAATTTTCAGTAGCAGTCAAAATCCTACCAATTGTATCAGAAAATCTTAATGTCACAGGCTTACCATCACCATATATGCAGGCGTTATAATTGAGTTTGGTTAAAGCCATAATATCTTTTAAAACTACTTCTATGTCAGCATTTCCTCTAGTCACCTTTACATGCAATGGGTTTGGAATTTCAAGGCTTGAACTTGTATTCAATCTAGGGATAAAGCCTCTTGTAAATAAAAAAGCTTCTTGATTATTAAGTATGGTATAAACTCCTCTTAAAACGCCAAAATCTGCCTTTTCGTTTTCAACGTCTCTAAACATTTTTAGAGGTGCACCATCTTTAATGACTATACCGTTTATTTTCGTATTACATTTCTTTTCCTCAATAGCTTTTAAAAAGCCTGCCCACTCCTTGTCCGAAAAGGTTGCCCGTCCATGTACAAACAACTCTTCAGGATATGTGTTATTGTTATTTTTATAGTAATCTGTAAGAGCAAGCATTAATAAGTTATACGCTTCACTTTCATCTAAGTGATATTCATTTGGATGGTCGCTTAACCACAAACCGTTATTACCCCTGAACACTGTACCATCTCCATCACTCATAAATAATTGAGCTGCGCTACAGACCATCTGTCCATTATTGCTATTAGATTGAAATCTTTTAAACACAAGACCTAAATAACAAACTCCAGGTCTCATAACAGATAATTTCCACGGCTTTTTACCCAATTTATAATATAATGTAGTTGAAATAGACCAAGCAATATTTGCTTTCATATCGTTAGAATAGGGTCTATTATATTCTATGTCGCGAAACTTTAGAATAGGCTCAACTACAATTTGAATAGGTGCATCTAATTTTTCTTGATTAGCCCGTGCTTTTAAAAGATGGTGGAAATCTGAGCTGGTGTCAAAATATTTACTAATCTCATCACCAAACATTTCTTGCTCTGTAAACAAAGAGGTTTGCCCTAATTCACCTGCCTTAAAGAAATCCATTGTTGTTTTGGAGAAATTCGTACCTCTACCTTTCATACTACGGCAATTTGCGTGAATTTTCTTAGGTACAAGCACAAACCAAATATTAACACGCACATCATTGCCGGACATTTCATTCACCATTTTCTCCAAATAATAATCAACAACCTTATTAGTCCGTATTTGTCTGTTTTTATTTTGTGCAAAAATTGCTTCTATTTCAATTTGTTTTAATTCAACAAAAATATCAGGCTCTTCTGGTAAATGAACATTAAAAACGGCTTCAAAACCAGGGAATGATGGACGTTGAACCTCATTGGATTCAACCTTTCCTCTTTTATTAACTTTAGTAGAAATGATAGGCTTCTTTATTTCCTGAACAAACGATTTATACTTTTCAAGAGCATCTCTTGTACCTATTACGCCCGCTGAAACTCTATAATTATTAAACGTAAAATCATTACTCCATTTTTCATATGGTCCATATAAAAGCAAACCATCCCGTGGGTCTTCAGCCACTTGATTACCACCAAATATTAACTGTGGTTCATCAATATACTTTATCTCGTTAAAAACTTTCATGGTTCAACATAACCTTTTAAACAACTACCATTGAGGGGCATGTTATCAACTAACATAAAATTATCAATCCCTATTTGCATTTTCATTTCTGTACTATCGATGGTTGGTGACAGTTTGAGTAGTGCAGCTAAAAGTGTTTCAAACCACTTTCTGTTATACCATCCACTTGGTACGCTACGGCGGAATTTAAGTTGCAAATCTGTTTCAAAACGTTTTAAATTATCGTCTGATGTTACAATACTATAAAACATCTTATAATGTGGCACAGGATAGATATCTGCCGAAGCAAACATTGAAAAAGCCCAGTTTATATTGATTATTTGTCCTTCAATTTCATCAGTAACAACACCTGTCAAGCCCCTTGTAGTTCTACTCTTATTGTACCGTTTCAGAGACACCCTTTTACTATCTTCGGTATGCTTAAAATAAAACACTTTTTCATTACTATTCTTCTTCCAACAAACTAAGCCACAATTTGACATATGTACTTGCATTCCTCTATTTAATAACTTTATCAGTTTTTTCTTAGGTTCATGCAAAGTAAAGTGAGGTGTAACAACAATATCATCTAAACTGTAAAAATCTTCTATGGCATATTCCCATGTATTTGACACTAATGTGGATGCTTCAATTGATTTTTTGTCCGCAAATGTTATTACCCGATTAGCTTCTAAAATATAAGGATATGGACATTGATACAACTCCTCTTTAATAAACAATTGAGGTTCGTGAATGTATATTTTTTGGGGCAAAGAAATTTCGACCCAGTTAGTGTAATATTGCTCACTTCTATCTATCACCTTATTAGTAATCTTTGAAGCTTCATACCAAAGAGATATGGGATTTGTTACACCACTTTTGTTTATTTTAAATTTATCAAATTGTGCCACTACGTCTATTAATCCAGCTTGCCAATTATTACTGAAATCTATAGCATTCCAGCCAGTGTAGTGGTATGGGAAATCATTGTAATTAACTTCGTCCACTTTCAGCGGTATAAAAAAATTGTGCCCAAGTTTATTAGTATCAATTGTTGCCGCACAATTCAATTCTCTTGATACACCACTATTTTGATTGTTTGCCTTTTCTGCGTAAGAAATAGTTGTTAACGGTAAAAAAACATCAGCCTTTTGTATAACTGGTTTTATAACTGTATTAAATGAATCTCCTGCGCTTATATCATTTAAATCAAGCCAAACATCATAACCTAACATCTTTAACTTAGATGCTAACCATGCTGCAAAGTAATTGTCCTGAGGGGTAGAATGTGATATGAAAATCATGATGCTTTACAATAAGAGGTGTACTATTCTGCATTGTATTTCTCATAAGCAGCCTTGTACTCTTTAATATGGTTTCTAAATTCATCTGCCGACATATTATTATGCCTGCCATCATAAGCATCCAATTTGCCGTGTGTGGTATTGTACACAGAAGTTTTCCTGAATATTACAAAAGCACCTTTGAGAACCCTTATTACCAGTCGGGCAGTTGCTGGTAATGGCTCTCCATCATAAGATTTATCATCCCAGTGATACCCTTCAACGTACTCACCTGGCGACAGCTCTGTAAGCTCTTCATCAAAATAATCTTTTGCGTCCTCTTCAATGGGTTGTAGGGCATCAAGCTCTAAACGAAAATAGTTCCATTGATAATCCCCGCCAAAACTTTCAAAGTATAGGATATTAGGTTTAACAATATGGGATACACCGAAATTGAGTTCTAAACAACCTCTTTCTGATTTAGATAATATACAGCCATCTAAATCCAACCCTCCACCGCTGGGAAAAAACGTATGGTTTAAATCCGGGATAGCACTAATTGCAGATAATATTTTTGATATGCTTTTTAAATCCCTCCACTGCTTCCTTTCAGGAACACCTTCTGGAAATATATTGTCAATAGCTGCTATCCAATAGTTAATATTATCTTCCTTATAATTCATAATGATAGAATGTATTATTGCAATTATAAATTTAAGAAAAAGTGTGTAGTAACATTACTATTCTAAAAATTTACGAGAATAATATTTATTATATATATATTTAAGAGTGCCTACCGTGTACGAATACTTAGTTTTTAAGCATGCAGAATACTGCCTGTCACATTCCCCCGATTTATACTTAGGCGATAGTTTGCTTAGTTCGTGATACATTGTCCTACCCTTTTCACCGTATTCATTAGCAATAACACATCCTATATTAAACCAGTCGTTGTAATTTCCAGTAATGTCAGTTTTTAGGCTCATTACATCGTCCAGCACCTGCTTAATGGCATTATTATTGTTAATTGGCTCATCCTGCCTTAATGAGCCAATTTTCGGCTGTTCTATATACTTTGTAACTAGAGTTGCATTATGATTAAAATAAGGGTTACTATCGTAGCTTATACCACGCAGTCGGCATACATCCCGGCACGCCTTATCAACTGTAATCCCGTATTCAGCTAAAAAATAAAATTGCAACGCTGTAAAATGTTCCGCATGTTTTTCAGGATATGCAATTGGTATTAACATAAAAATTCCCCTACCGGAGGCTGATAGTCCAGCATAGGCTACATTAACACTATTGCCGATGGCCGATTTAGCCTTTTCCCAATCGCTAATATGTGGATTGTCTTTACCATCCACATCTAAACAGATAAATCCAGAATGTTTTTTTAAGGTGTGATGCGCACGCTTCCCATTAAATAAGCCACTGGGAGTAATGGCAGGCAACTCCGCTTTGGCATCTTTAATTTTTTTCAAATTTGTAAGCTTACGCAGTGCGTTTACCTCGTCTTTAAAACCATTATGTGTTACCCATTCCAACAGTGTTAATGTTTCCTCGAACGGCATTGGATGCATGTAACTTTGATAGACGCTGACCTCAACTTCTAATACACTTTTCATTGTTTATATTTTTAAGCCGTTACCGTTACGAAACGGTAACGGCCATTGTTGTTAAATTATTTGTTTTTGATAATTCCAAGTTTTTTCAGCTGCCTCCATACAGTAGGCTTCAACGCTGCATTTCCTAACACTATTTTAGCTATTTCACTCATGCTATGACCAGCATTATACAATTCTATAAACTGATTCTGTTGTTCAATTTTTAGTTCCAAGGAGGTTAGCGCCGCTTGACCAGTTTGAGGTCTCTTGCTACCCATCAACATCTCGTAGACCTTAAGTGCTTCGCCCAGTAAAGTATCAGTGATGGACAATGCACATTTAAAATCATCGTCTGAACATACTACCTCATCCACCATTTTTAATTGGTCAGTCTCATAAGTTCGAAACATAGATAGTATCATCGCTAACCTGGTAAAAATGACACCATGGCGTTTCACCACACCATCCATATCTTCTCCAAATTGCTTTTTGTACTCCTTATGCACCGAATTAAAATAGTTAAACATGCTATCAGCTTGCTGGGAGGTAAGCGTAAAGTACAAGGGCATACTTAACCCAGATAGGTGGTCATATACCTTTTTCACCACTTTTGCTTTAATATCAATCTTAGTATTGATATTAGCATTCTTTCCCCTATACGGATTTCTAAAATCGGACGCAGAATTAAGTCTATAAAACGCGAACCTGCTAAATAAACCATTTTCAGGGTCGCCAAAGAAATGTGACACGTGCCTCGGCGTGCTACTTAACAAAACGGTAAGCAAGGGGTGCTCTATTTCTATTGTTCGTTCAGATTTTCTGCTATAGCTGAATGTTTCATGGTGAAAGGCCTGCAACAAAAGGTCGGTAAAAGCTCCGTGCTCTTGCTTTAAGGCGGTGGTGAGGGTCATTGCTTCAGGTTCACACATTATCACCCCACTATTTGATGCCATGGTGGGATAAATATTACTTTTAGTATTGTTAGCAGCCACAAAAAGCATTTCGTCAGGTGGTGGCACAGGACTATCATCTACAGCCTGCGTATCAGGGTGACTAACTACACCCTCCTTAATTATACAATTACCTTTTTTTCTTTTCCTTTTACGAGCGGCCATTTGTTGGTCATATTTCAAAAGTGCCGCCGCTGTTCTCTTTTTCTTTTCTTGGTGTATCGGAAGCAACAATTGCTTACACTTTCTCATAACACCCTTTCCGGAGCTGGCAGCACCATATAAATAGCCGAACAAATTAGCATCGAGCACTTCACCGTCGTACAATACTTTATAATTCGGTAACACACCGCTTAATAAAATCAGCGAACAAAATAGCGCAGTATCTTGCTGTTTGCTATCGCTAAAAAGGTCAATTAAAGAGGTAAAAAAATCAGGCAGGTTTTTAAACACGTCATCGCAAAAACCATCTGGTTGATTCAACCCATTAAACCATTCATCTATCGAATGTTCTTTTCCCGCACCGTTTGGTGTTTCTTTGTCCTTTTTCATGTTTTAAAAATTAATGATTAATAATTTCTGATACGGTAGGCAGCTTTACAGCTAACAGCCACGCATCAATTTCTGGCTTTGAGAAAAATAGTTTGCGCCCCAAAGGCGGCTTGTAGTGCGGAATCTTTCGCAGATGCGCGAGCTTATAGATGTAGGATTTCTTATATCCTGTATACGCTACAAGTTCATCTACTGTTAGCACGACTAAATTTTGCTGCGCCGTCTTATTTGCTACGGCTGAATAATTTGTTTCCATGCCTATACAATAACAGCAAGGCTGTCAAAAATTATTGAGTAACAAAAAATATTTTTTTCATCTTCAATTTGGAGTACTTTTTATCCACATTATACAAATCAGAAAATGGTTATAACTGTCATTAAATGTTGGGGAGTAACTGTACAGCTTGCTTTTTCATACTATCAGCTATTTTGACATACCTCTGTGTGTACTTAATGCTTCTTTGCCCCATTAAACTTGAAGTGGAAATAATATCAGCACCGTGCAATATTAAGTTAGTAGCAAAGCTGTGCCTACCGCAGTGCCATGTTATTTTCTTTTCTATTCCTGCTTTGTAAACCCATGCTTTAAGCACCTTATTACAGCCATTCAATGTTGAAGGAAGATCAAATACAAGACTATTATCATCCTTCTTATCAGTAAGAAAACGAGTAGCGTTTATATGCAGTTCGATATCCACTACATATCCTGTTTTTGCTTGAACTAAACTAACCTTACCGTTAGTGATGTTGCCCCATTTCAACCGTGAAACGTCACAGTACCGCAAACCAGTAAAACAAGAAAACAAAAAAGCATTTTTCACTGCCGAGTTGCTACAGTCAGCCTCTACAAGTACCCGTATTTCATCCATAGTGACTATATTTTTTGCCACACCAGCCTTTCTTGTTATTCTAATATCCTGTGCTGGATTAATATTAAATAGGCCTTCTTTGGTTGCGTATCGAATAACCTTACATAGAAGTTTAAAATAATTGTGTGGAGTTTCACCACTTAGTTTTTCCTCCAGGTAATTTTTAAACCGTACCAAATACCCTTCATCTATCATTGCTATAGGAAGACTACTTTTCTGGTGAAATAACTGTAGTTTCTTTAGCACCGCATCGGCTCGCCGTTCTTTTGTCGGGAATTTTTGAAAGAACTCTTTATAGTATTGAAAAAAATCAAATTTCTTTTTATCTATTGGCAGTGGTACTATACCGTTTAACAACTGATTTTGTCTTTCAATACGCAGTTTCTCAAACCTTATCAGATTTTCTTTATTTAACTGCCTTGCACGCTCATCTTTCGGAGGAAGAAGGTGAAGATTTGTTGCCTCTTGAAAACGCTTCCCATTAACACGGTAGTCCAAATACAAGGCCGTGCTGTTTTTTAGTTTCCTTTCACGTTTGATTACGTTTACCATTAATAAAAGTTTTGGTGTATAATCCCTATCAATAACACCAAGAGGCTCAAAAATTTCTTAAAAAAAATAAAAAAATTTCTGTACCCATTCCGTACCCAGTTTATGGTTGAGTAAGGTCAAATTGAGAAACAACAAGTAAACAGATTGCCGCTGTGCCAACAGTTTTTAAAAAAAATGGCGCGTGAAAATATTCCCCGAAATGCCTGTTCTGGGCACACAATCAAATCTTAAAGTCCCTGTAAACACTGGTTTGCAGGGGCTTTTTGTTTTTGCATAAATGTTTGTTTTAGTATTATTGTATTAATTCATACGCTTATGCTTACAGAAATTCATCCTAAACTGCCAATGCGCAACAAGAAACTCACCAAAGATTTCTATGTTGGCAAATTAGGCTTTCAGGATATTGGCACTGCCGATTTCGATAAATACCTCATTATAAGAAAGGAAAATATCGAGATCCATTTTTTTGAGTTTAAAGAACTGGATCCTGCTGAAAATTATGGACAGGTTTATATCCGCACCAATAACATTCATGAAGTGTATCAATCTGTTATCGCGCAGGGACTAGAATCAAACCCGCCGGGAGGAATACGTATGATGCCATACCGTCAAATGGAGTTCAGTCTTCTTGATCCTGACAATAACCTGCTCACCTTTGGACAGGCTATTCCCTAGTATCCTCACCCATGGCATGTTTTTTTCCGCTCTCCCTAATGTGAAAATCAATCCCGCATATCACATCTCTTTGGCCATGGTTATTCTCCTTGCTGCCTCCTGCGGTAACAATAATACTTCTGCCGATAAAAACATTGATGCCCGCGCCGTACCCGGCAATGCAGATACCGTTTACAATATGAGCACTGATGCCGGCCGCACCTTGTTCGAGCAAAAATGCAAGGTCTGCCATAGCATGTATGGCAATGCGGTTGACTCCAGGGCCGCCAATCTGCAGCTCACTGTTTTAGACAGCGCCACTATTGCCTACACTATCAAAAATGGCCGGAAAGATATGCCCGGCTTCCTCACCATGCCCGATTCAGAGGTCGGCGCCATTACCCGCTACGTACTAAGCATACGCAAGTAAGAGTTTATATATAATTTAGCTATTCAACTATAGTTACAAAAATAGTAAAGCATTTAACCATTTAATATAACTTTGTATCGTGGCAAAAGCAAAACATACTACTATTATTGAGTTTACCCGTAAGATCGCGTCTGTAAATATTGCCTATCGCCAGTTTATCCAAAGTAAGTTTAAAGAACATGATGTTGACCTCACATTCGAAATGCTGCAGGTACTTGCCTGCCTTTGGAACCAGGATGGCATCAATCAGCAGGAGATAGCTAACCTCACGGTGAAAGATAAAGCCAGCATGACTTACCTGATCGATAATCTTACCAAGCGCGACCTGGTGTACAGGCAGGAGGATGAGAACGACCGCCGCAACAAACTGGTACATCTTACGTCCAAAGGCAAGACTACTAAAGCTGAGGTGCAACCATTCATTGATGAAATGTATGCTGCAGCAGGTAAGGGTCTTGATATAATAGAACTGGAACGCTGTATGTCATTGCTACAAAAGCTGGAACAAAATCTCAAAGAGCATATCTGATAAACACACACAGTTATGGATACCATATTAGTTGCAACCGATTTTTCAGAATCATCCATCAATGCGATGAACTATGCCTGTGCATTTGCAAAAGACAATAATTGCAAAATAGCACTGGTACATATTTACACGATACCTTCTACTTATACAGGAGAGGGGCTTAGCCTGGCAACAGTAAATGACGCGCTTAGTTCTGAAAAAGATATGTTGCAACTGGAGCTGGACCGCGTACATACAGCATTCCCCGATGTACAGGTAGATGGCCAGATGATGATAGGCGGCTTCCTGGAATCGCTGCAGGAATTGAATAAAGAGCTGAGCCTGCGGGCCATAGTAATGGGAGCCAATATGGAATACTCAGACCTTACGCTGTGGGATAGCGATTGGCTGAATGCTTTAATAACCGTTACCTGCCCTATCCTGGTAGTTCCGCCACACATCACCTACAAACCGGTAAAACATATAGCCCTTGCCTGCGATTATAAAAGCCCTTGCCTGCCCGAACAGGTAAAGCTTATCAAGAACATTGTAAAAACCGCAGAAGGGCAATTGTACATTGTACATGTTACTCCCAAAGCTTCCTTAGTAGATACCAACAAAAATGTGGCAACCGTCAGACAAGCTTTTGATGATGTAAAGCCTGAATATCATGTTGTAGAGGATAAATATGTGATCAAAGGGGTATCTGATTTTGTAAAAACTAAAGGCATCGATCTGCTGATAGTAATTCCACATAAACATGGCCTTTGGTACAGCCTGTTCAATAAAAGCTATACCAAACAATTGGCCAATTTGAATCACCTACCCGTACTGGCCATTCACGATTAAGTAAAGATTAATCTCAGCTCATCGACTAAAAATCAGCATTAATCAGGTTTAAATCCTGCTTAAGCATAGATGCAAATTATAGCGCGGGATATGTTCGTATTTTTATACAAACACCCGGTTTATGAAAAACTACCCCCTCGTCCTTTTCTTCCTATTAATAACAACATTTTCTGTAAATGCCCAGGGTCCTGTCTGGCAATGGGTACAAACAGACACAGCTCTTAATATTACATCAGGCATCGGCTTACGAAAAGAAGTGAGCGCTGCCAGCGGCACACAGGTATTATGGGCAACAATGAATAATGTAAAGTATAGTGTCAACCCCTATCCTTATGGCGATGTAAAACTTACTGTTTTTTCTCAGCAGGGAGTCAAACAGGCCGATACTTTTATCACAGGCAAGGTGAGCATTGTTGATATTAAATCAGATAACTTCGGCAACTGGTATTTACTGGGTGCTTATTACGATAGCTTACAGTATGGCAGCTTTAGCAAAATAAATACTACAGCTAACGGGCCTTTTTACTTCGTTGCAAGACTGGATGTAGGGACGCTCGCCTTAAAATGGTTCACGCCTATTGGTGTCGATTATAATACGCAGGCTGCGTCTTTATTCTTTAAAGATCATTACCTGTACGTACCTACAGATTCTTCACTCTCAAATATTATTTATAAGATAGAAACAGGTACGGGAACAACAACAACTGTTGTACGGCAGGCTCAGGCAGGTTATGTAAATTCTGTGGTGGCCGATGATGGTGGCAATATTTATGTAGCAGGATCTTGTCCAGGATTTTCAACAGATACTTTTGGCAACCAGCCAATAGCAATAAACAATCTTTATTTTACCTATATCGTACGCTACAGGGCAAATGGTACTTATGATTGGTCTATGTTCATGAATGATTTTACTTGCACTAACCGTCGCCTGAACATCACTGATAACAATACTATTTATTATACAGGCCCCATTCATGATACTATGAGTATGGATGGCAATCTCATTCCTAAACCAACAGCGTTTTTTAATGGTAATTACCTTGCCGCCTCACTGGATAGCGATGGTCATGTACGCTGGATAAGATCGGTGAAAGATACGGTTGCAACAAGGGTGGATATGGAAAATCCTTTTACGGCTGTAGCCACCGATAGCCAGCTGATATTGGTCCCGTCTATTCGCAACTATATAGATTGTGGTAACGGCATTGTCGCTAATGTAGGCACTTTAAACGTAAGTGCAGTTATTGCTTATAAATATGACGGCACTCCGCTTTGGATCAAGACTACCAATGCTGCACTTGCCAGCGTGCAACATGTAAATACAGATGGCACTAACATCTTTATTACAGGTATGGTCCGCGACGACTCTGCATTGATACTCGATTCATTAAAAGTGCCCTTGGCCTACCTCAGCTATAACTATTATTTAGCCAAATTAAAAACCGGATCCCTATGCGCTGCACCTGTTTTACACATGGGTACTATACTAAGTTCCATCAATGTGTATTGGGATACTGTAGCCAACGCTGCCAGCTATGAGTTTGCTGTTACCACTTCCCCCGGTACGCCTAATTTTGGCACACTAACTACAGCTAATACAATGCTGATAAATGGTAACCCGGGCGAACATTACTATATCTGTGTACGTACCAGGTGTAAGGATGGCAGCTATTCAGATTGGTCGTGCGATACTATTACGGTACCTGTTTCAGTTAATACTATACAAAACAAAAACACTGCTATCAGCATATTCCCTAACCCGGCAACAAACCGGGTAACCATTTCTGGCCTCGACAAAATGAATGTACCTGCAACAATCAAAATAGTAAATGTCACAGGTAGCATTTTATACCAAAAGAATATCGAACATCCTGCTGCAAATGAAGCCATCAATACAGCAGGCTTCGCCCGTGGCATGTATTATATAGAAGTCAGCTCCGGCCCCGATAGATCCGTACAAAAGCTGGTATTGCAATAATGAGAGAAGCCACCGTAATGGTGGCTTCTCTTTTACTATCTATAAATACTGTCATTAAATCAGGCTCACGCTTCTTGTTAAAAACTCCGTCAGGTCTTTTCCTTTTAGCATTCCATGAGAAAGTAGAGCCAGGTCAAACGCATGTTTTGCCAGTTTAGCCTGTTCCGCCTCATCTGTTGTTTTCAGTATTTTCTCTATCAGTTTATGATTGCCATTTACAGACACTTTATAGTTATCCGGCAACATTCCGTACATACCCATCATACCACCACCTGTTTTCGACATATCTTTCATACGGCGCATAAATTCATCCATGGTTACAGTCACAGGCATATCATCTGCGCTTAAGCTTTCTACAGATACATTCATATCACCACGACTGATAGCTTTCTCAAATATAGAAGTCACCTTCTTGGTTTCATCCTCCGTCAGCACATGATCCACCTTCACATCTTTTTCTATCAGTTTATCGGCGATATCTGCGTCGATGCGTTTAAACGCTACCTTCTCCAGTTTCTGTTCCAGGCTGCTTATGAAGTGCAGGTCTATCGGCGAATCCATTACCAATACATCATAGCCCTTGTTATTTGCAGCTTTTATGTAAGAATCATGTCTTTCAGCATCGCTGGTATAAAGTATCACAAGAGTGCCCTCTTTATCAGTTTGAAGGTCTTGTATCCTGGTCTTGTATTCTTCTATGGTATAGTACTCTTTAGCAGTGTTTTGCAGCAAAGCATATTCTTTGGCTTTCTCATAAAACTTCTCTTCGCTGAGCATACCATACTTCACAAACAAACCAATATCCTGCCATTTATCTTCAAATTCTTTCCTGTCTTTTTTAAACAGCTCTGATAATTTATCTGCTACCTTCTTGGTGATGTAGCTGTTGATCTTCTTCACATTGCTATCTGCCTGCAGGAAGCTGCGCGATACGTTCAGTGGAATATCAGGCGAATCAATAACACCGTGCAGCAGCATCAGGAACTCCGGTACGATGTCCTTAACCTCGTCTGTAATGAACACCTGGCGCGAGAATAATTTGATCTTGTTACGCTGCAGGTCCAACTCATTCTTCACCTTAGGGAAGTACAATACACCTGTAAGGTTGAATGGATAATCTACATTCAGATGTATCCAGAATAGTGGCTCTTCAGAGAATGGATATAACTCGCTATAGAATTTTTTATAGTCTTCGTCTGCCAGGTCAGATGGTGCTTTTGTCCATATAGGCGTTGTATCATTAATGATATTATCAACTTCTACTGATTTGTATTGGGTTTTACCTTCTGCATCTTCACCATCAGGCTGGCTTTCTGTTCTGGTTCCAAACTTTATGGGTACAGGCAGGAACTTGCAGTATTTGTCCAGTATCTGATGCAGTTTATGCTCATCCAGGAATTCTTCTGATTCTTCATTGATATGCAGGATGATATCCGTACCCCTTGATGTCTTGCTGCCCGCTCCTATTTCAAATTCTGTACTACCGTCACATACCCATTTAGCAGGCTCAGCTCCTTCTGTGTAAGACAGGCTTTGGATCTCTACAACATTGGCAACCATGAAGGCCGAATAGAAGCCAAGGCCAAACTTACCGATAATCTCATTGGCATCCTTTGCATCCTTGAATTTCTCAACGAATTCTGTCGCGCCCGAAAAAGCTATCTGGTTGATATACTTTTTGATCTCTTCAGCGGTCATACCAATACCATTGTCAGAAATAGTAATGGTCTTATTCTCTTTGTCCAGTTTCACTGCTACCTGCAGCTCGCCTAATTCGCCATTATACTGGCCCAAAGAAGAAAGCCTTTTTAGTTTCTGGATGGCATCTGTCGCATTAGATACCAGTTCCCGTAGGAATATCTCATTGTCTGAGTATAAGAATTTCTTAATGATCGGGAAGATATTCTCCGTGTGGATGGATATAGTACCTTTTTCCTGCATATATATTATCAAGTTTTATTTTGCTATCAATACCTACATCAATTCATATTCCACCGCCTGGAGGTTTGACAAATTGACTTGCCAGCATGGGGATTTTGGAAAATCAGGGAAGTGATTATGAATTTCTGTCAGCCTAAAACAGCGTGGCCTGTCGCACTACTTCCTTACGTATGGGCTGTATTACGGGATGTTTTCCGGATACTATATGAAATACCTCTGATTGTTCATCGCGGGACGCTATAGAAATGCGTACATCTTCCGCATATTTATGGAACAGGTCAGATACCAGGCGTGGGTCATTATTATCGCGGGATAAATGCGCCAGCAATAAATGAGAAAGATGTGCCGGGCGATGCTTTGCGAATAGTTCTAATGCCTGCAGGTTCGACAAGTGGCCGTACCCACCACGTATCCTGTTTTTAAGATGGATGGGATATCGTCCCCGCTCCAGCATGGCAGTGTCATAGTTCGCCTCCAGGAATGCCGCATGGCACAGCTTAAAATGATAGATAAGGTTTTCGCATACCCGCCCAAGGTCAGTAAACACGCCAATAGTTACTTCATTACCCTGTACGATAAAACTATGTGGCTCTGCGGCATCGTGCTGCTTACTGAATGCGGTAATATTCAGATCATTTATGGACACTGGCACATTGGTTTCAAAAACCTGTAACAAGTCTTTGGGTAATAAAAGCCTGCTATGCTTTAAAGTTTGAGACGTGATATAAACAGGTAAAGAATATTTTGTGCAAATACTCTCAAGTCCCTTGATATGATCTCCGTGCTCGTGCGAAATAAATACGGCCCGCACTTTAGCCATAGAGAGCCCGATCTTGCGCATCCGCTTCTCCGTCTCCCTGCACGATATACCTGCGTCTATCAATACGGCATCCCTGTCATTACCTACATAATAACAATTACCATTACTGCCTGAATTGATGGATGAAATATAGAGCGACATGCTTATTTTTTAGGGGCGCGCTTTTTAGGTTTACCGTACTTAGCCATCATCTTTTCTTTATGGCTTATCTTGATATTCACTTTCTTATTCTTCGCTTTCTTTTCATGGAAAGCAGGACCTACATCTTCGCGCTTAGGTAGTTTTACCAGGATATCCCGCATAAAGACTTTGGGCTTCTCATCTTCAGTGAGCACATCAGATATTTCCAGGTCTGCCGGTAATTCATCTATGCGGATTGCATGATTCATCAAACCTTCAATAGCTCCCTGCTGTTCTTTTTCCTTTTCTGTAATAAAGCTGATAGCTATCCCCTTTTTATCTGCCCTGCCGGTACGGCCTATACGATGTATGTAGTCTTCCGGAACTTCAGGCAGATCAAAGTTGATCACATGGCTTACCTCCGCTACATCCAGTCCACGGGCTATGATATCTGTCGCTATCAGGAAACGGTATTCTCCGCTCTGAAATTTCCTTACTGTATTGAAACGGTTGTTCTGATCCTTATTAGAATGTATCACACCAACCAGGTCGGGAAAATACTCTGCCATTCTTTCAAACACGTCATCAGCGAGCTTCCTGGTGGCTACAAATACCAACACCTTTGTCATGTCTTCGTTCTGCCTCAACAGTAATTCCAGTAAATTGATCTTGGTATTGAAGTTGGGTACGTAGTATGCTCTCTGCTGGATATTTTCCAACGGCGTACCTGTCGGTGCAGCTTCTATTCTTATAGGCGTATTAAAATAAGTATCGATCAGGCCTTCTACTTCTTCGGTAATGGTTGCGGAAAAAAGCAGGTTCTGTCTTCTTTCAGGTAATAGATCCAGGATACTGTTCAGTTGACTGCGGAAACCCAGGTTCAGCATTTCATCTACCTCATCGATCACTAGTTTCTTCAGTCCCTTAGTTCTAAATGATCCATGATACATCAGATCAAGTAAACGGCCGGGGGTAGCTACAATGATATCAGCGCCATTTTCCAGTGCATCTACCTGTGGTTTCATATTTACTCCGCCAAACACACCTACCACTTCTATGCTCATGTAGGTAGTAAGTTTTTTTGCAGCTTCTACTACCTGCAATACGAGTTCACGTGTGGGCACTATGATCAGTACCTGCGGATATTTGTCTTTAGAGAAGTTCCATTGCCTGATAGCAGGGAGCAGGTAGGCAAATGTTTTACCGGTACCCGTCTGCGCTATACCACAAACATCTTTACCAGACATGATCACGGAAAATGCTTTTTGCTGGATGGTAGTGGGCGTTGTATACCCAAGATCGTCCAGTGCATTTAAGATCGGTTTGGTAAGATTCAGATCGCTGAATTTCATAAGAAGCTACAAAAATAGTCAATCTTTGCAGCTCTTTGCCGATTATCTACCAGCCTTGGGAAGCCTTCTCCATTGCAGCATGAACCTGTTCGGTACACAAATTCCCGATACTGCCCTGGTGGGTATGCCTGAGCGATTGCAAGTTGTATTGATAAGCTCCAGCGGCCACATCATTGCCAACCTGCCGGTAAGCATCTCTGAAAGGCACCCCGGTATTCACAAGGTCGTTAACGCTTTCTACGGTAAAGATGTATTTATATTTTTCATCTTTTAATATCTGGTCATTCACTTTCACCTCGCTAAACATGATGCAGACCATTTCCAGGCATTGCTTCAGATCTTCAATAGCCGGGAAGAGGATTTCTTTGGTCAATTGCATGTCCCTGTGATAGCCTGACGGGAGGTTCACCATCATCAGGGCAAGTTCATTTGGTAAGGCTTGTATGCGATTGCATTTTGCCCTTACCAGTTCCAGCACATCGGGATTCTTTTTATGCGGCATAATACTGCTACCGGTGGTCAGCGCATCCGGAAAGGAGATAAAACCAAAATTCTGGCTCATATATAGGCATCCGTCCATGCTCAGGCGCGCAAGTGTTGCAGCAATACTACTCATGGCCACTGCTACAAAGCGCTCGGTCTTACCTCTGCTCATCTGGGCGTACACACTATTATAATGCATATCACCAAAGCCCAGGGATGTCGTTGTTGCAGCCCTATCCAAAGGGAAAGAAGAACCATAACCGGCTCCGCTGCCTAAGGGGTTTTTATTGGTGATCTTATAGGCTGTATGCAGCAATTCCATATCATCCACCAGGCTTTCTGCATAAGCGCCAAACCATAAACCAAAAGAAGATGGCATGGCTACCTGCAAATGGGTGTAGCCGGGTAATAATACGTCTTTATACTGCTCGCTTTGTTGCTGCAAAAGCGAGAACAGCTGTAATACGCCTCTCTTTATTTCCAGCAATGCATCGCGCAGGTATAGTTTAATATCCACAGCTACCTGGTCGTTGCGACTGCGGCCACTATGTATTTTCTTACCATGCTCGCCAATACGTTGCGTGAGCATTAACTCTACCTGCGAGTGAATATCTTCAGAATCATTATCGATCTCGAAATTGCCTGATTCTATATCTTTTAATATCTCTTCTAAACCCTGTTTGATAACCGGGTATTCATCATCGGATAATAACCCCACCTGGTGCAACATAGCCACATGCGCCAATGAACCTTGTACATCGTATTTCGCAAGCAGCATGTCAAACTCGCGGTCTCTGCCCACGGTAAACTGTACAATATTGTCTGCTACATTGGTATTGTCTTTACTCCAAAGTTTCATAATACCTGGTTTAGTAATTGGATATATGTGGCAATGCCTTCTTTGATCTCGTTGATATAAATATACTCGTCTGCGGTATGGCTCCTCGCAGAATCGCCGGGACCCATCTTTAATGCCGGGAACGGCATCAGTGCTTTATCTGATAACGTCGCAGATCCAAACACTTTTTTCCCTAAAGCTTTTCCTGCAAGTACGATCGGATGCTGCTCGTCTATCGAGGTGGACCGCAAACGCATACTTCTTGGTGTGCAGGTACAACTTACTTCCTGCCTGATCATTTCAAGCAGTTGTTCATGTGTATAACACTCATTAATGCGTATATCTACTGTAAATTCGCACCTTGCAGGCACTACATTATGCTGCGTACCCGCGTGTATCATCGTCACGCTCATTTTTACCGGCCCAAGCAATGGAGATACTTGGGGGAACTTATAGGTACGGAACCATTCTACATCCTTTAAGGCTTTATAAATAGCATTCTCCCCTTCTTCTCTTGCGGCATGGCCACCTACGCCTTCTGCTACGCAATCCAGCACCAGCAAACCCTTTTCCGCAACCGCCATATCCATAAGTGTAGGTTCGCCAACTATAGCGAAAGAAATATCGCCGATCATGGGCAATAAAGACTCTACCCCATTTACACCCGATATCTCTTCTTCTGCAGTTGCAGCAAATAAAAGGTTGTACTTCAGGTCCTGCTTATCGTAGAAGTATAAAAACGTTGCTAATAAAGACACCAGGCAACCTCCTGCATCATTGCTTCCCAGGCCAAACAATTTTTCATCTTTCTCCGTCGGACAAAAAGGATCTAATGTGTATCCCGGGTTCGGCCTTACTGTATCATGATGTGAATTCAATAGTATGGTGGGCTTACCGGCATCAAAATTCTTATTCACTGCCCAGACATTATTAACATGCCTGTCTGCCTTAATGCCTTTCGATTGCAGGTATTGCTGCAGTGCATACGCGGTACCTTGCTCCTCTTTACTGAAGGATGGAATCGATACCAATTTCTTTAACAGATCTATTGCTTCTGTTTCTAATAACTGCTGCATACTATTTAATGATTTGTGTACCTGCATTACCGTTCAGTAATTCGACCAGCGCTTCCGCCTGCCCGATGATCACTTTACTAACACCTGCATCTATTGCTTCGAAGGCGTTATCCAATTTAGGTAACATGCCACCCGATACTATATTATTTGCTTTCAGCTCTTCGTAAGATATCTTGTCAATGGTATTGATCACCTCATCCTCGTTATCAGCGTCCATCAACACACCTTTCTTTTCAAAACAATATACCAATTGCACCCTGGCAGTCTCTGCAAGTGCTTTTGCAGTTTGCTGTGCAATTGTATCTGCATTGGTATTTAGCATCACACCTTCGCTATGCGTTAACGGCGCCATCACCAATGTAAATCCTGCATCAGCCAGCGTGTTAATTAATGACACATTTACCCCAGTAACGTCTCCTACATAGCCATAATCTACAGCACCAACAGGACGTTTAACGGCAGATATTATATTTCCATCTGCACCGGTAAGGCCAATAGCATTACAACCTAGTTGCTGCAATTGTGCTACTATCTTTTTGTTCACCAATCCTCCATACACCATCGTCACCACATCTAATGTCTCTTTATCAGTAATACGGCGTCCGTTCACATAATTAGATTGTATGCCCAGCTTATCTCCTGTCTCTGTTGCTATCTTGCCCCCGCCATGTACCAATATCTTATTGCCTGGCAGTGCTGCAAAGTCTTCCAGGAATGCTGCCAGCTTCGCTTCATTGTCAATGATATTGCCGCCTACTTTTATTACTGCTATCTCCCGCATCTTTCTACCCTTTTAATATTTCAGCTAATACCGCCTGCGCAGCCCATACGCGGTTAGATGCCTGGTGAGTAACAATACTATTGTTACCATTCAGCACTTCATCACTCAACTCTACATTTCTTCTTACCGGCAGGCAGTGCATCACTTTAGCTACGTTGGTTACATTGAGCTTATCATTGCTCAGCATCCAGTCTTCTGCTCCTTGTTTCACCGCACCATAATCTTCATAGCTACTCCAGTTCTTTACATAAACAAAGTCAGCATCTTTAAGTGCTTCCTGTTGGTCATGCAGTATGGTTGCGCCATTTGTAAATTCTTCTTTCAGATCAAATCCTTCCGGGTTAGCTATTACAAAATCTGCTTCTCCCCATACATTCACCCATTGCGCAAAGGAGTTGCCTACACATTGCGGTATCGGTTTGATGTGGGGTGCCCATGTCAGCACAACTTTAGGTTTGCGCTGTTGCTGAAACAGTTCCGTTATGGTAATAATATCAGTAAGGCTCTGCAGTGGATGTAGTGTGGCACTTTCCAGGCTCACCACGGGTATACCACTGTATTTAATAAGGCTTTGTATCAGTTGTTCCGAATAGTCTGCATCCCTGTTCTCCAACTGCGGAAATGTACGCACACAAAGGATATCAAAGTACGCGCCAAAAACCGGGGCGGCATCCATAATATGCTCTACGGTCGTGCCATTCATGATAGCGCCTTCTTCTGTTTCCAGCTTCCAGCCTTCTTTGTCTATATTGAAGACAATCGCCTGCATGCCCAGGTTTTGCGCCGCTATTTGCGTGCTGATACGGGTGCGCATACTGGGATTCATAAACAGCATACCTATGCGTTTATTACTGCCGGGCATTTTATCGACAAACGGATCAGCCTTGTATTGCAAAGCCTTGTTGACAAGCCCTTTTATATCGGGCACATCCTTTACTGATATAAAATTTTTCATTTCAAACTAAGAAGCGGCTACCGCCATTTCTGATTTTACGGCATTTATAAAAACATCAATATCCTCTTTCCGAATATTAAGTGCTGGCAACAGGCGAATAACATTGGGTTTGGCCTCGCCAGTGAAAACAAAATGTTTGCTCAACAGGTCTTTCTTCAATGTCTTCATTTCTTCGGGCACATCAAAGCCAATCATCAAACCGCGCCCACGTATATTTTGCAGGCATCCCAGGTCTTTTAGTTGTGCTACCAGGTATGCCCCTGTTTCCGCAACATGCTGCATCAGGTTGTCCTGTTCCATTACTTCCAGCACGGCGAGCGCAGCAGCACACGCCAGATGATTGCCACCGAATGTTGTCCCCAACATGCCATGTTTAGGTTTAATATTCGGCGCTATGAGTATGCCACCCACAGGAAATCCATTTCCCATTCCTTTCGCCATAGAATATATATCGGCCTGCACACCTGCATGATCATGCGAGAAAAACTTACCCGAACGACCGTAGCCACACTGCACACCGTCAGCAATATATACTGCGCCATATTCGTCGCACAGCGAGCGGATAGCTTGCAGGAATTCATCAGTTGCCACATTAATACCACCCACGCCTTGTATGCCTTCTACTATTACAGCAGCAGTTTCTTTGCCATTCTCTGCAAAATACTTTTCCAATGTTTCCACATTGTTAAAAGGCAGAAAGCTGATGTTATCAGTTTCATTAACCGGGGCTACGATACCGGGATTATCGGTAGCTGCAACAGCTAATGAGGTGCGGCCGTGAAAAGATTTTTGGAATGCGACCACTTTCTTCCTTCCGGTATGGAAGGATGCCAGCTTCAATGCATTCTCGTTAGCTTCTGCGCCCGAATTACATAAGAACAGTTGATAATCGTTCTTACCGGATACTTGCCCAAGTTTATCAGCCAGTTGTTGCTGTATCGGTATTTTTATGGAGTTCGAATAAAACCCGATCTTATCCAGTTGATCTTTGATTCGCTGCACATAATGTGGATGCGTATGACCTATTGAGATCACAGCGTGGCCACCGTACATATCCAGGTATTTCCTGTCTTTATCATCCCACACATAAGAACCACGGCCTTTTACAATGGTTACATCATTTAATGGATAAACGTCAAAAAGTTGCATCGTATAATATTTTAGAATGCGATTGATTTAAGTTTCAAACCCGTGGTTTCCGGCAACCCAAACATCAGGTTCATATTCTGTACAGCTTGTCCCGATGCACCTTTCAGCAGGTTATCGATAGCGGCATGTACTATCAACTTGCCTTCTTCCTTCTCCAGGTACAGCAGGCACTTATTTGTATTTACTACTTGCTTCAGGTCTATCATTTGATCGCTCAGGTGTGTAAACGCATGACCGGTGTAGTATTTTCTATACAGAGCATTTGCTTCTTCCAAAGACAAGTTAGTTTCTGTATAGGCTGTTATATATATGCCCCTTGCAAAATCGCCCCGCCAAGGAATAAAGTTAACTTTCTCGCATCCGGGTTGTGCAGTACGCAATGTTTCCATTACCTCGTTCATATGCTGATGAGACAAGGATTTATATGCCTGTATATTATTGGCCCTCCACGAAAAGTGCGAGCTTGATTGCA
Organism: Bacteroidota bacterium; assembly: GCA_018267955.1. Lineage (GTDB taxonomy): Bacteria > Bacteroidota > Bacteroidia > Chitinophagales > Chitinophagaceae > Polluticoccus. Next base: position 260,636 of record JAFDXL010000008.1, on the reverse strand, counting down.
GTTTCTGTCCTGCACCGGTAGAACCCGTAATACCTGTTGCATGTACTTGTTGCAAAGCGCCTTGCTTAGCCAGTGGCAACAGCGCCAGTTGCAATGCTGTTGCAAAGCACCCTGGGTTGGCTATACTCAGTGCACTTTGTATCTGCTCTTTATTAGCTTCCGGCAATCCGTAAACAAATATCCGGGCGCCGACCACTGCGTTTCCCTGCAACCTGAAATCCTGCGACAGGTCAATGATACGTGTATCCTCATCCACTGTATGCTGCGCCATAAACTCTTTGGCTTCACCATGTCCTACACAGAGGAAAAGCACATCTACCTTGCTCATTTCAGATGCAAAACGCAGTTCCGTTTCACCTGCCAGGTCGCGGTGCACTTTACTTACCGGTTCACCCGCATTGCTCCTGCTGTGTACAAAAGTTATGTCCACATCGGGGTGGTTTAGCAATATGCGCAGCATTTCGCCACCTGTATATCCCGCACCACCTATTATTCCTGCACTGATCTTATTGCTCATCTACGGTCAGTATTTTTTCGTCTTTATTCACCATATGGTAAATAGCCACCTGGTTACCGAATATTTTGGCAAAGCCCTTTACATCGTTGCCATCCCAGCTATTGTTCATTTCCCCATACGCACCAAACTTATTGTTCATCAGGTCATGGTCTGTATGCACACCGGTAACGATGAAGCGGTGCTGCATCAGTGTAACAAATACATCGCCGGTAACATGTTGCTGCGTATCGGCCATAAAGGTTTCAATGTTCCTCATCGTAGGATCCAGCATCATACCTTCGTGCAGCCAGTTGCCATACCATGTACTTAACTGGTCTTTCCAGTAAAGTTGCCATTTGGTGAGCGTGTGCTTCTCCAGCAGGTGGTGTGCTTTGATAATAATAAGCGGCGCAGCGGCTTCAAACCCTACACGCCCTTTGATGCCAATAATCGTATCACCTACATGTATATCTCTGCCAATGCCATAAGGTTGCGCCATTTGTTGCAACTGCTGTATAGCTGCTACAGGTTGCATTTCTTTACCGTTGATCGCCGTCAATTCTCCTTTCTCAAAATGCAGGGTGATATTTTCTTCTCCTGTTTTTGTAATGGGGGTTGGCCAGGCATCTTCCGGTAAATAATCGCTGCTGGTAAGTGTTTCCTTACCACCAACGGACGTGCCCCACAAGCCTTTATTGATGCTGTATGCCGCTTTTTTAAAGTCCATCGCTACACCATGTGCTTCCAGGTATGCTATCTCTTCCTGCCTGCTCAGCCGCTGGTCACGTATGGGGGTAAGTATTTGCACATTCGGTATAATGCTCTGGAACACCATATCAAAACGCACCTGGTCATTTCCCGCGCCGGTACTACCATGTGCTACATAGTCCGCACCAACTTTCTTTGTATATTCTGCAATGGTCAGTGCCTGCACCATCCGTTCTGCGCTAACACTTAGCGGATACACATTATTCTTCAATACATTGCCATACACCAGGAATCTGATGCACTGCTCATAGTACTGCTTTGTTACATCAATTACTTCAAAAGAACGCACGCCCAGGCCTAGTGCACGTTCTTTAATACCTGCAAGTTCTTCATCGCTGAAACCACCCGTCTGCACGGTTACAGCATGCACCTCAAGGCCAAGTTGTTCCTGCAGGTATATGGCACAATAGGTTGTGTCCAGCCCCCCGCTATATGCTAATACTACCTTTTTCATTGAGCTTCTTTATTTCTGTTAGAGGATGATTTTCTTTTTCTTTTTGAATCCAAGCAGACGCAGGCGTTTAATGTTCAGTAAACGTTCATATGCTTTTGCCTTCTTTTTAAAATCGGTCTGCGTTTCTGCAGGTGTATAATGGTCCTGCGGATCATAAAGCATGGCAGTACAAAGACAGTTCTTGCGTTCCTTGCTCATAAGTATATCATAGTTCACACAGCTCTTGCATCCCTGCCAAAAATTATCGTCCTGGGTCAATTCAGAATAAGTAACAGGCTCATAGCCCAGATCGCTATTGATCTTCATTACGGCGAGGCCTGTCGTCAAGCCAAATATCTTGGCTTCCGGGTATTTCTGCCGGCTCAGTTCAAATATCTTTTGCTTGATCTGCTTGGCAAGGCCGCTTTTACGAAAGAGCGGTGATACAATAAGGCCTGAGTTAGCCACATATTCGCCATGGCCCCAGGTTTCTATATAGCAAAAGCCGGCCCATGTGCCATCTTCGGCAAATGCTATTACAGCCTTGCCTTCCTGCATTTTTGTTTCTAAATATTCAGGCGTACGCTTTGCTATACCCGTTCCACGGGCTTTTGCAGATGCTGCCATCTCTTCGCAAATGGCAGATGCGTAGCCGGCATAGCTGCTGTCAGCAACCAATACCTTAAAGGCTTGATTCATCTTAAAATCGTTAAATGGAATAAATAATGCTATGCCTATGCATTACATAGACAAACAACATGGTCGAAAGCCTTGGAAAGCCTCTTCAACAGGTAATACTGTTGGAATAGCAGAATATCAACGTCGGACCTGGAAGGAAATAGCCTGACTGCAAAAATCTGTACCTTTCAGCGATACAGCAAAAAACCCACGCCAGTCTGCATTTTGTGCAGACCTATTAAAAGGCGATGTAACAAAGGTTTTTTTCATTTCTTTAAATTCTGAAATGTCTAAATTTTTTTGACGCTGCAAAGGAAAATGTTTTTTTAATATAATCTGCAATATTTTTTTCAAATAGCGGATATTTAACATACCAATACAACAAGTTGTCCCTTGAAAGGTATTTGATGAACGATCTTTAGGTGTGTACCTGCTTTTTTAATATCTTAGAACTGTAACGCTTTTTGTTAACATTAAAGCAAGTACTATGTCATTATTGAACGGAGGAAAAAACAACAACAAAAAAGGCGGCAAAGCCACGAAGGGAGCCGGCGGAACAACCGCAGCCAAGCCAGTGATCAAACCAGGTAAAACGGCAAATATTTCAAGAAAACCACCTAAAACAGGAGGAACAAGGGGTAGCTAAAAGCTACCCTTTTATTTTAGGAAAGAATATACCACCGCGTCCACAAACCTGTCATTGTGATTAATATAGTCTCTGAAATACGCGTCTTTCGTGAATCCATATTTCTCTACCAGCCTGCAGGATGCAGCATTCTCCGGGTTAATTATAGCTTCCACAGAATGTAATTTCATTCCATCAAAACCATAGTTCATTACTGCTTCCAGAGCCTCCATCATAATGCCGGTACGATGATACGCTTTGTTCAATACATAGCCCACTTCCGCCCTGTGGCTATCGGGTAATACGCGTACATAGCCTATCATCCCAATCAGCCTATCACTGCCTTTTTCTGTGATCGCCCAGTTAATGCGCTCATTCGCGGTCACAAAATCCTGCACCATTTGTATCACAGGTGTAACATCCTCCGGCGTCTTTGCTATCGGCCTGGGTATATATTTCATTGTCTCTTCATCAGAGCGAATGAGGAACAGATCATCCCTGTCTGTATGGCGTACATCCCGCAGTACCAGCCTTTCGGTGGTGAGAATGGGGAACGGGTCAAATGTAAATGTGAGCATTACGCTTGTTTTTTAGGAGGCAGGTCAAATGCCTTCGCTTCATGTTCAAAATGTCCTTTGTGCGATGCATCGCAGAAGGGCTTGTTCTTAGATAATCCGCAGCGGCAGATAGACACCACTTCCCTTCCCTGCAGGCCGTACACATTACCGTCCTTGTCTACTATTTCAAAATCACCTTCTACTTTCAATGAGCCGTTGCTGTTAACTGTAATTCTTGTTGTTGCCATGTCTATAAAAAATCGTTAGGGCAACAAATGTAAAGAATTAGTATTAGCCACTTGTATTACCTTTGCGGACATGTTATATTTTCTCCTTCTAATCGCATTGATCGCCGCTGTAATTGCCGTTGTAGTTTTTGTAAAAAAAGATCGCGACTAACTTATCAAAACAGGCTATCCAGCGAATATTTCCCCGCACCGGATATAATTATCGCTATAAGCATACCTATTACCAGCAAGTGATATTCATACCCTTCTCCCTGCTGATTTCCATACCAGTTCATAAAGAATCCGTTTTTATAGCAGGTAGTCACAACAGCGCCTATCATTACAGCTATCAATGCCAGCGCACATACCCTTGCGCCAAACCCTAAGACAAGAAACATGGAGCCAAAGAATTCTGTCATAATAACCAGGAACGCCACTAACCACGGCAATTTCATAGTGTCGGTAAAATAGGACATAGTGGCCTTATACCCGCTTCCGTTAAACATGCCGAGTAATTTTTGAGCTCCGTGCGGCAACATGATTCCGCCGGCACAAATACGCAATATCAATAACGACAGGTCTGCATTTACGAATGATAGTTTCATACTTTTTAGGGCAAAAAGAAACCATATCCGTAATGGCATTCTTAAAGTAGTTTAAGAAAACTTCGCAGCCCGTTTCCTACGCAGCATGCTTAGAAATTCGGGGGTAATGCCGAGATACGAGGCAATCAGCTTCTGCGATATTCGTTGTTCCAGCCCCGGGTATTTATGTTCAAACTGGCTGTAACGCTCATCTGCGCTTAGGCTCAGATTTTGTATTATTCTTTGCTGCAAGGCTATGAACCCCTGCTGCCAGCGTTGGTTCGAGAATTTCTGAAACTGCGGTATTTTTTCGTGCAGACGATCGTAGCTCTGCTTGCTTAGCAGCAATGCTTCGACATCCTCTATAGCCTGTAAGTAGTAAAAACAAGGCTTGCTGTTAATAAAACTGTCCAGGTCTACCACCCACCAATTCTCCGGTGCAAATTTTATAATACACTCATTACCCTTATCATCGCTATAACAAACTTTGGCACAGCCCCCGGTGATAAAATAGTCATACCTGCATATATCGCCTTGCCTCAGCAAAAAGTCTTTATTGCTGTATCGCCTGGTTTCCAGTAGCGACAATACCAGTTCTGCCTCGCTATCTGTAAGAGAAATAGATTGCCTTATATTCCGTATGATCAGCTCGTCCTGGCACATATCGCAAAAATATAGGCTTTGCTAATTTCGTCCTACTTTTGCACTCTTAATTGATAGCTTTTGAGTGCTCCCGTTTTTTTATTGACGCCGCCATTTACACAACTAAATACTCCATACCCGGCAACAGCTTACCTGAAAGGATTTCTGAACACTAAAGATATCCCCTCTTTCCAGGCAGATCTCGGTATAGAAGTAACCCTGGCATTATTCTCTAAAAACGGCCTCACAGAGCTTTTTGCAGCAATAGATCCCGCACAGGAGTTTTCAGAAAACATCAGACGCATCATTAGCCTGCAGGACGATTATATACAAACTATTGACGACGTAGTACTCTTTCTGCAAGGCCATAACCCAACACTGGCACACCAGATTGCCCGTCGCAATTTTCTTCCCGAAGCAAGCCGCTTCACCCAGTTAGATGATCTCAATTGGGCATTTGGCAATATGGGGTTGCAGGACAAAGCAAAACACCTTGCTACTATGTATCTCGAGGACCTGAGCGATCTGATAACAGAATGCATTGATCCGCATTTTGGTTTCAGCAGGTATGCCGAGAGACTAGGTCGTTCGGCTAATAGCTTTGATGAATTATATGATGCATTACAGCGTCCGCTAAGCTTTGTTGATAAAATACTGATAAGGATATTGGAAGAACGGATGGCTACCCTGCAACCCCTAATGGTAGCTATATCCGTTCCGTTTCCCGGCAATCTCTTCGCGGCATTCCGTTGTGCACAATGGATCAGGGAGCACTATAAATATATTCCTGTGGTGATGGGCGGCGGCTTCCCTAATACGGAGTTACGCTCACTGGCTGATGTACGTGTATTTGAGTTCTTTAATTTTATAACGCTGGATGATGGTGAAGCACCGATAGAAAGCCTGGTACAATATGCACAAGGCAAGCTGCAACTTGAAGATCTGAAAAGAACATTTACCCGTGTAGAAGGAGAAGTGCGCTATATAGACAGTCCTGCATGTGCAGACTATAAGCAGGGACAGGTAGGCACTCCAGACTATCGCGATCTATTGCTGGACAAATACATCTCTGCAATAGAAGTGGTGAACCCCATGCACAGCCTGTGGAGTGATGGGCGCTGGAATAAACTTACTATGGCGCATGGCTGCTATTGGGGTAAATGTACGTTCTGCGACATCTCTCTACCATACATACAACTCTACGAGCCTATAACTGCGCAACTTCTTTGCGATCGCATGGAAGAGATCATCGCGCAAACAGGACAGAATGGTTTCCACTTTGTAGACGAAGCTGCACCACCTGCTTTGATGCGTGCGCTTGCTTTGGAGATCATCCGCAGGAAGCTGGTAGTAAGCTGGTGGACTAACATACGTTTCGAGAAAAGCTTTACACGCGATCTTTGTCAGTTACTAAAAGCATCTGGCTGTATCGCTGTTTCCGGTGGCCTCGAAGTGGCGTCCGACAGGCTATTACAGCTCATACAAAAAGGCATCACCGTTGCCCAGGTGGCGCGGGTAAATAAACATTTTACCGAATCCGGCATTATGGTACATGCCTACCTGATGTATGGTTTTCCAACGCAGACTGCACAGGAAACAATCGACTCGTTAGAGATGGTAAGGCAAATGTTTGAAACGGGCATACTACAATCTGCATTCTGGCACCAGTTTGCCATGACAGCCCACAGCCCCGTAGGACTGGCGCCGGAAAAATTCGGGGTGCGAAAGGTAAAAGATATTGTCGGCACATTTGCTAATAACGATGTAGAACATATTGACGACACCGGTACAGATCATGAGACTTTCAGCTATGGCCTGAAGAAATCCCTGCTCAACTATATGCATGGTGCCTGCCTCGATCATCCTTTACATAAATGGTTCGATTTTAAAGTGCCTAAGACAATAGTACCTGCTGATTATATTGCTAAAGCACTGGAAGAAGAAGAATACGCATCTACTAAGCCCACAACCAAAATTGTATGGCTGGGAAAGCAACCCCATATAGAACATTATACCAAATCAAAGAAGGGCAATCAATGGGAAATGACCGCTATGACTTTTCAAAGCAGGCAGGAAACTACGGTCATTAATATTAACCGCCCGCAAGGCGAATGGCTTGCCGGCATGTTGACAAATATTTCCGTTAGCAATAATAAAACCTGGACATTACAGGAAGTGAAAGAAGATTATGAAAACGCAGGCCTGGAAGACTTCGAATTGTTCTGGGACAATAAACCCATCAATACTCTATACAAATTTGGCTTACTTCAGCTCTAAGTTATAGTTACTACATTTACGAACTGCAATATACTTACATGCTTAAAAAGATATTGGTTGCATTCATAGCTTTTGTTATTACCATTGTGATAGCCGGTTTTGTGCTCGAACTATTTAAGACAGATAAGCAACAACAGGCACGGTATATGCGTACCCGCAATGTATTTCAGTATCTGCCCGGCAATGTAGTATTTGATCCTGTTTTAGGATATATGACTTCGCCGAACTTAAATGCAAGTTTCAACAACAAAGAATTCAATACTAACATCCGCACCAACGAATTGGGCCTGCGCGATGACCATGCTTCTATTAAAGAAGCCCAAACTATATTCCTGGGCGATTCTTATGTATGGGGATGGGGCGTAGACGAGCAATCAAATGTCGAAAAGCAATACGAAAACATTACAGGCCAAAAAGTATTGAATGCCGGTGTTCCCGGTTATGGCAATGTGCAGGAGGTTCTTTTGCTGCATAAGCTGCAGCGTTTTATTCCCCTGCAAGGCAAGCAAATATTCCTGTTCTTCTGCGCCAATGATTTTATAGATAACCAGAATACTTCTTTCAACGCATTTCCCTATTTTATAAAGTCGGGCGAGAAGGTAAAAGTTAGTGAGCCTTCGATCAGCGGATTCAACGAATGGCTCGATGCTGCCAATAGCTGGACTATCCATAGCAACTTTGCACAACATTCTATTCTTTGGTACTATATCTGTGCAGGCATAAAGAACATGAGCAATAAAGATCTGTACCGCGATCATGAAACCACCAAGGAGCGGCTTAACGGCATACAGGCTTTTCTAATGGCAGCAGATGATCTCTTTTCATTGCAGCAGGTTTATGCTTGCTCCATATCCATTGTATACATCCCTCCGGCAGGTTATTATCAAACTAAACAGTTCGATCGTTCTTATACCATTGTAAAAGATGCCTGCCGTAAACTCGGCTTAAACTTTATTGACCTTTCACCCGTTTTATCAATTGATGATTACTACCCGCTCGATCTGCACTGGAAAGCCAGCGGGCACCAAAAAGCCGCCCGGTTTCTCGCCACGTCAAAAAACATTAAATAAAACATAATTTCATTGATCCTAATCAATGATTATATTTAAGTTTTTAAGTAATTACATCGGTAACAAGGAATTTCAACCAGGCCATTCGAGGGAAGAAAAATATATGAGCCGTGAAAAACACGGGCAAAAACATTAAACTGAAAGATTAGTTTTGCGGTATTGTTTGTTTGTTTGTTCTGTAGACCCTATCACCATGGAAATCCTTAATTAAAAACCGCTAACGGTCTTCAGCAATAGGTTCTACACCTATTTTCAAAGCAAACAAAGCCAGTCCTGTCCTGCTTTTGGCATTCAGCTTACCAAATAATTTATCCCGGTACCAGTCTACAGTACGAAGGCTAATACCCATCTTATCAGCTATTTCTTTATACGTATATTCTGTGCAGCAATAGCGCAGGAAATCCAGTTCCATCTTATTCAGGTCCTGCATCTTGGCTATATGGTTATCTTCTGCCACTGCTATCGTCTTTTCCGATACCAGGTCCGAATAGAAGATACACCCATTAATGATGGAAAGCAATGCTTCTTCCAACTCTGCCGGGCCGGCCTCTTTGGGCAAATAACCCATAGCGCCTGCCCGCAGCATTTTTATAACACTAAACTCGTTATGATATTGAGATAATGCAAGCACGCCGATCTCAGGCCACAGTTTTTTGATCTTTTCGGTTGCTATATAGCCATTCATGCCCTGCATATTAATGTCCATAATGCAGACGTCCGGCTTGCGTTCGGCTTTTTCTATTTTCTCTATTAATTCTGCCCCGTCAGCGGCCTCCATATCTACCCTGAACTCGGGTATAGAATTGATTATATGGGCCAATCCAGATCTTAAGATTGCATGGTCATCAGCTACAGCAACGCTGTATTTCTTCTCAACAGCCATTATCAGACTTTTATCGATAATTTGATACTTGTTCCCTTATCTCCGGAGTCCACAGCCAAACTACCCTTTATCATGCCGGCCCTGTTACGCATATTCATCAGGCCAATCCCGCTCCCTTCAGCTAAGTCCCTGGTATCGAAGCCTTTACCGTTATCGTTGATGGTCACAGTAAAATCGTTTTCATGATAATCCATTAAGACGGATAGCCGGGTTGCCTGTGCATGTTTTACCACGTTATTAATGGCTTCCTGTACCATACGGAACACCAGCAATTCGCGTTCATCATCCAGGCTGTAGTAATCTCCCTGTACCTCAAAGCTACAATCTATTTTTACAGTTCTGCTAATATCCTCCAATTCTTTTTGTACAGATGCAACCAATCCATTACGTGTAATGTAGTCGCTGTTAAGCATATGGCTAATGTTGCGGGCATCTTTGATCACCTCATCCAGCAGCACCCCTGCCTGCTTTTTCAGATCCCTTGCAGTGGCCGCATCCATAGGCATTTCAGCAGCGGCCAGGTTGCGCTTAATGCTATTCAGCCGCGAACCAATACCATCATGCAACTCCTGCGATATTTTGTTCATAGCCTGCTCCTGCACTTCCATACCCGTTCTCAGGATCTCCAGCTTTAATTCTTCCTTCTCCTGGCGAAACTTATTTTGCTTGTTTTTCTGAACAATAAGGTAAGCAATGAGGAAGAATGCAAACAGAGTGAGCAACAATGTGCCTGCAATGAAAAGTATAAGGACTGCATTATTGTTCATTGACAAGGTGCATTTTAGGATAAAAAAAGTATACTGCAGCAAAACCAAGATATGTCAGCACATTTATTGCTAATAAAACAGTACCCAGAAGATCCGCTTTAATATGAAGTTGTCTTGTGACAAAATCATACATTCCCCAAATAAAAAACGTTCCTAGCCAAAAAAGAAAGAAAAGAGAGGTAAACCAAAAATGTGGATATTTCATCAATTTTAATCCTTCATCCTCAAGCATCATCCTATAAAATGAATACATGCACATTCCAACTACAAGAATACTTTCAGTTAGAAGAAAATAACTATTCATAACCTTAGGTCCTTGTATAAAGAAATAATCGGTATACCCCATTAACAAAAAGGGTATACCGATTATTATTCCTATACTTTTTCTTTGAAAGGCGCGAATGCTGACGTTAAAATACATCGATATCAGGAAGAATTGCATTGGGCTAAAAGCTCCGTATACAATAATACTATTGCCGAAAGCGTGAGCACTGTAATCTGCGATCCGTTCTGTTAAAAAAGTCAAGCATAACAAAACCCCTAATATCTTTGATGCCCGATCAACGGTTTTATATCGGGATACAAACGAAATCACAGCTATTCCTAAAGCTGTGTGTCCAATAAGAACTCCTTCGTTGTATGAGATCATAGACACTATTGCGTAATTGTACTGTTGGCAGCACTGCCGGCGGTCGGGCACTGTTGAGGACATGGCATCATATAATCCTCAACCCCACCCTTCGAATCCAGTACATAGTTGCCATTAGCATCATATCCTGCTATGATGAGTGTTAGTGCTCCGCTTGTATAGGCAGCATTTTGCCCGCTATGCCCGTTGTTAATGTAATTCAACGTATGTGCAAACATCAGCTTCACATGCTTGATATTTGTATTGCTCAGGTACCTCCTGAGGCTGCCTGCATCTACAATCAGTGAGTTTAACTGGTTACTTTGGCCGCTGATACTGGTAAGATAACTGTTGATCATCTTATTGGCTGAATCTACCGGTATTGAAGTAGTTAGGGTGTCCAGCGAGTCCGCCGTCGTAGCCGCCAATTCCGTTTTTACTTGTTCTTTTTGAGTGTTTTCCTGGTTAGCATTGTTTTGGCACGATGCTAATGTGGCCATAGATAACAGGCCGGTTACCAACAGTTTTTGCGTGTTCATACAGTAAGATTTTGAAGAAAAATTAGGAAATAAAAGTAGGTTTAAAAACGGTGTTTCCATACAGTGTGGATTAAAAATGGCGTGGCAGTCAGCCTTTTATACATTTCCAGGCAAATAAGGATTGGTGATACATATTTAATTTATCCGCCTGAATATTGTCAGCTAAAACGCTGATTTTTGTATAGTTAATAAAACACCGGCAAAATGTTACACAAAACCAAAATTATAGCGACAGTAGGACCAGCATGCAATACGTACGAAAAATTATTAGCCCTTGTAAACGCCGGTGTTAATGTATTCAGACTCAATTTTTCGCATGGTACCCATGCTCAGCACTTAGAGGTCATCAACCATATCAACCGCATCAATCACGATTTTCCTTTAAATATAGCCATACTGGCAGATCTCCAGGGCCCTAAACTACGTGTGGGCGACCTGGAGAATGGATCCCTGGCCTTAGCGCTGGGTAGCGAATTCTATTTCACTACAGAAAAACGAATGGGCAATGTGGACGGAGTGTATATATCCTATCCTGCATTTTATGAAGATGTACGTGTAGGCGAAAAAATACTGCTGGATGATGGTAAGATAGAGGTAGAAGTCATGGAGATCACTCCTGACCATCGTGTTAAAGTAAAAGCGCTTACTCCGGGCATTCTCCTGCCCAAAAAAGGGGTAAACCTCCCACAGACAAATATATCCCTGCCCTCTTTATCAGAAAAAGACCTCGATGATCTCGATTTTATAATCAGCCAAAAGATAGACTGGGTAGCACTCTCTTTTGTACGCAAACCTGAGGATGTGCACAATCTGCGTAAGATCATTAAATCAAAGAACAGCCCAGCCAAGATCATAGCCAAGGTAGAGAAGCCCGAAGCGCTGGAGCATTTACGTGAAATAATACTTGCGTCAGATGCTGTTATGGTGGCGCGTGGCGACCTGGGCGTAGAACTGCCGCTGGAGCAGATTCCAATGATTCAAAAGAATATCATCCGCAAATGCATACACCGTGCCAAGCCGGTGATTATTGCTACCCAGATGATGGAGAGCATGATAGACAGGCCCCGCCCCAACCGCAGCGAGATAACCGACGTCGCCAATGCTGTGCTGGAAGGTGCAGATGCAGTGATGCTAAGTGGCGAAACAGCTATGGGTCAATACCCGGAACTGGTTATTAAAACGATGGTAAGCATCATAGGCGAGGTAGAAAAAGAAGAGATCGTGTATAACCGCAACCTGGTGCCTCAACCCCATTCTCCATCTTTCCTCAGCGATGCGCTGTGCTATAATGCCTGCGAAATAGCTAAGGATATTAACGCGCATGCACTCATCGGTATGACCCAATCTGGCTATACCGGTTTTATGCTTTCGAGTTACCGTCCCCGCTCGCCTTTGTTTGTATTCACAAAAACGCAGACACTGGTAAACCAGTTGAGCCTTAGCTGGGGTGTACAGGCTTTCTACTACGATAAAGAAGAAAGCATGGATGAGATCATCACAGACCAGATAGGCGTTCTTAAGGACAAAAACCTGCTGAAAAGCGGTGATATTGTGGTTAATACGGGCAGCACTCCTGTGCAGGAACATCTGCCAACCAATATGCTGAAGATCTCCCGCGTGGTGTAACAGCTACTGAACTTTTTATCTCGTTCATTCGTTTATTATTTAAACAACAGCTATGAGACTGAAAATATTGATCATTATGATTTTAACAGCCCATTTGTCATTTGCACAGAGGGCAGATGTAGAAAGCTATCGGCAATTATATGTTCATGACATGAACTTGAATAAGACCGGCATGACCATCCTGGGTAGCTGGGCAGTTGCCAATGTTGTGGGGGGCGTTACCGGACTTGCTGTTTCTACAGACAAAGAGGCAAAAGCGTTTTTGGGTATGAATGCCATCTGGGGTGCTGTAAATACAGGCTTCGCGGTGATGGGTTATTGGGGTGCCAATCGCGAAAAGAAAATGCAATACTCCTGCGATCAGCTAGTGGAAAAACATGAGTTCTATAAAAACCTGTTCCTGCTAAATGCCGGGCTCGATGTAGCTTATATTGGTACAGGCTTGGTTTTGAATTCTTATGCCAATGATTTTAATAACCCGGCGATGATCCACGGTTTTGGGAAATCGATAGCAATGCAGGGTATAGCGTTGATATTGTTTGATGGCACCATGTATACGCTACATAAAAAACAGGATAAGAAATGGTACAAGCTACTGCAGGGAATATGTGTTACCGGTAACGGTATTGGCTTTCGCTACGCCTTAAACTAAATATCATTCACAGAAAAAACTACTCCGGGTATCTTTTCAGGGTTGTCTATCAAATACAAGTACTTACGTGCTACCGCTTCGGCATTGGCCAGTTTGCCCGATTTCTTATAGTTTTCGAAATCGGCAATATGGCTAAAATCAGCCTCGTTACTCGCCCTGATCTCCTCCTGCATTTGCGTATCAACAACACCCGGTGCTATCGATAGCATTTTAAACTCTGAATATCTGTTTAGAACAGCCTCTTTATCTGCTACTCTTGTAAACATATCTAACCCTGCTTTAGAGGCACAATAGGTACTCCACCCATCAACAGGATTCTTTCCTGCGCCACTGCTTACATTTACGGTGATCTTTTCTGCTTCATAAGAGCTATAAGCGGCAATAAAGTTGTTCATAAGTATTGCAGGAGCAACAAGGTTTATATGAAAGTCCCTCGCCACCTGGCTATTATCGAGCCTGCCAAGAGGCTTTATCTCTGAGATAGCGCCTGCGTTGTTTATCAGAACGATCTTCCGGGCATCTTCCAGGGCTGCAAATTTAAAATCAGCTACAGCCGTAGTATCAGCTAGGTCTAGTATAATATGACGATACCCAGCATGGTCCGGTACTGGGGTCCGCGATATGCCGGTTACATGGTTATTACTGTCTTCCTGCAGGCAATTGACTAATGCCTTACCAATTCCCCGGGACGCTCCTGTAATAAAATAATAATTCATACATGAAACGGTTAACCATCCTACTCGATGAGCATGTTATCAATAAGCCGTATGCTGCCAAGCTTTGCCGCAATCAAAGCTACCTGCCTGCCGTTCGTGTAACTGTTGTTCAGTTGCAATGTATCTGCGTCAGCCAGTTCTATATATTCCGGATCAAAGCCTTTGGCTTTCAGAATATCCTCACATTCTTTTTTAACCACCGCAAAGTCGCTTCCTTTTTTGGCAACAATAGATACAAGGCATTGATAAATAACACCTGCAACTTCCCTTTGCAGTTCATTCAGCCTGCGGTTGCGGCTACTCATTGCAAGGCCATCATCTTCTCTCACCGTAGGTGATACCACCATTTGGGTGGTACTATTTGTCTGGCGAAGCAGGTCTTTAATTACCATACATTGCTGGTAGTCCTTTTGCCCCATATATAATCTGTCGGGCTTCACAATGTCAAGCAACCGGGCTACCACCTGCCCCACCCCCTTAAAATGCCCCGGGCGGTGTGCACCTTCCAATATGGTTTCCAGGTATCCGAAATTGTGCGTAGGCATATTTTCGGTTCCATTAGGGTACACTTCAGATACATCAGGCAAAAACAATATATCACAACCTGCTTCTGTGAGCATGTCAATATCAGCCTCTACAGATATAGGGTAATGCTTAAAATCTTCCTTGTCATTGAATTGTGTGGGGTTTACAAAAATGCTGGCGACGGTTATACCTCCTGCCTTGCGTGCATTTTCAACTAAAAAAATATGCCCTTTGTGCAGGGCTCCCATCGTTGGGATGAAGCTAATTACCTCTCCCCTGGCTTTCAAGTCAGATATAAAAGACTGAATATCAATGACTTTTTTAAAAATAACCATGTCTATATTTTAATCAAAACAATCAAACCAAGGTTTGAATTTAATATTTTCGTAATTTTGCAGTCAATTTCCCGGCAAGTATAATTTTTTTTCTTGTTAATCTAACACTTACGCATGTCAGCAGACAAAAAACGTGTTTTAATTGTAGCTAACGAACTGTCGCCTTATATTGAGTTTACGGATTTCGCGCATATTCTTAATAAACTGGCTGTCAAAACATTTGATTCCGGATTGGAAGTGCGCGTAATTATGCCACGATTTGGCATCATCAACGAACGCCGCCATCGCCTGCACGAAGTAGTACGCCTTTCTGGTATCAACGTCATTATCGATAAAGACGATTATCCCCTGATAATCAAAGTAGCATCGTTGCCTAATGCACGTTTACAGGTGTATTTTATGGATAATGACGACTATTTCAAACGTAAGCATGTTTTCCGCGATGATAGTGATGTATTTTTTGAGGATAATGCAGAGCGCATGATCTTCTTCTGCAAAAGCGCCCTGGAAACAGTGAAAAAGTTTGGCTGGCCTCCGCACGTTATACACTGCCACGGCTGGATGACCTCTCTTGTACCTGCTTATCTTAAAACCGCTTATAAAAAAGAACCGGTTTTTGGCTATTCCAAAGTGGTATATAGCGCTCAAAACGAGCAATTCACAGAAAAGCTGGGTGATTCTTTCGTAAAGAAAGCCCTTATCAGCAATGATATTAAAGAAAAAGATCTGGACGCTTTTAAAGACGGCACAAATCTTGCTCTTACTTTGGGCGCCAGCAAATACGCGGATGTGGTAGTACATGCATCCGATAACCTGGAAAAACAGATATTGGACGAAGTGAAGCCGAGCCGCTATAAAAAAGTGGTGAAGTACGACGAAGCATGGAAGGAAGATGTATCAGAACTCCTGGACATGTATAAAAGCTTAACAGAGTCTTAGAATATCTTTTATCATTTTAGTGCAAAATTTGCCAGATTGAAAAACCGTTTTTTAGCATTTGCATCGCTAATCCTTTTGTATGCAATAAATACAGGGTGCAAAGAGGATACTATTATTAAAGCAAATGTAACCCCCTCTTCTGACTTCATTATTTCGAACCCGATTGGCGATACCCTGACCATATACACCAAAACCGTGTACGATGACTCTATCGCTGTAAGGTATAATAACAGCAGCTATGACGTTATAAAGGGACTTGGTACATTGAACGATCCATTCTTTGGCAGAACCAACTGGAGCATCTTCACTCAATTCATACCTACGGCTAATACCATTACCATAGAAAGTCCTAACACGATAGACTCTGCCGTACTGATATTACCTTATGCAAATTTTAGCTGGGGCGATACTACATCGTCTGCGCCACATCTTGAGAGTTTTAGTGTGTATGCTGTAACGGAAGACATGTACAAGGATAGTACCTACTTTACCAAGACCTCTTTCAAATACGATCCTACACCGATAGGAGAAGTAGTGAATGCTGATATATTTAGAGTAAAAACAGACTCTATAAAAGTAGCCGGGGCCAACAGGGCACCTCACCTGCGTATAAAGCTTACCAATGCTTTTATGCAAACCTTATATAACGCTGCGCACACTACTACTGACAACGCTTCATTCCTTGGCCAGATAAAAGGTTTCTACATCGTTGCAAAGGACACTAATAATAATACGCTCCGTACGATTCCTTATTTTTACCTGAGTGGTACTGCGGACTACCAAAGATCTGCTATAGCGTTATATTATAATAACCCTACTACCAATCCTAAGCTCGACCCGGATAGTGTTCAGACTATATTCTTTAATTTCACTGCAAACGACTGTGCGCACAATAACTATATTACCCACAACTACAACGGATCTCAGCTAAACAACTATCTGTTGTCGGCCAACCAGTCTGATGACCGCGTATTCCTGCAAAACGAACCCGGTGCAGCTATAGATATTCGCATACCGTATATCAAATACCTGCCCAAAGGCGTTATTAATAAGGCGCAACTGGTAATTACCCAGGTAGACTATAATGGTGATCCGAGGAGCGCAACTGCTACGGATACCTTTAGCGCACCACCAAGGATATATCCTGTAGGTGTTGATGCTTCAGGAGGTGCCTATACTATACAGGACAGGTACCCTACTGATAATGATGGACCGCTGGCGTTTATAGATGGCAATAAGAACACGACCATCTTACCAAACGGAGCCGTTATTACCCAGTACTACATTAACATACCAAGGGAGGTGCAGAAGGCTATACTGAACCAGGTTAATGAATTACATTTGCGTATCAACGGTACGGTAACATATCCCGGCGCTTATCGACTGATGGCAGCAGGAAAGGGAAGTGCCTACCGGGTAAGACTGAATATTTCGTACACTAAAATAAATTAAAACCACTCACATATATGTGCGGTATTGTTGGCTACATTGGTAAAAGAGAAGCTTTCCCAATATTAATTAAGGGCCTGAAGCGACTGGAATACCGCGGCTATGACAGCGCCGGTATTGCATTACTTAACGGCGATCTTAGTGTATATAAAAAAGCAGGCAAGGTAAGTGAACTGGAAAAGATCACTGACGGAAAACACCTGACAGCAAATATAGGCATAGGCCATACCCGCTGGGCTACGCACGGCGAACCTAATGATACCAATGCCCACCCGCATCTTTCGCAATCAGGGAGCCTGGCTATTATACATAACGGCATCATAGAAAACTATGCTGCTATTAAAGAAGAGCTCTCCAAACGTGGTTATTCCTTCCATTCTGATACTGACACCGAAGTACTGATCAACCTGATAGAAGAGGTTTGGAAACAAGATCGCTCTACGCTGGAAGATGCTGTACGCACGGCATTGAACGAAGTTGTAGGCGCTTATGCGATCGTGATCATTGATAAAAAGAACCCCGACCACCTGATAGCTGCCCGTAAAGGCAGCCCGCTGGTAATAGGCGTAGGTGAGGACGAATTTTACATAGCATCAGATGCATCCCCGATCATAGAATACACGAAGAACGTAGTGTACCTCGATGACCAGGAATATGCGGTAGTGAACCGTGACGGCAGCTTTACCATTAAAACCCTGGGCAATGTGCAGAAATCACCGGCGGTACAGAAGCTGGAGATGAGCCTGGAGAACATTGAGAAAGGTGGCTTTGAGCACTTCATGCTGAAGGAGATATACGAACAGCCTAAAGCGATAGCAGATAGCCTGCGCGGCCGTATGAGCGCATCACAAGGCTGGATAAAGCTGGGCGGCCTCAGCGAATACATCAACCGTATAGACAAGGCTAAACGCTTTATCGTTACCGCCTGCGGTACATCGTGGCACAGCGGCCTGATAGGCGAATACCTGATAGAAGACCTTGCAAGAGTACCTGTTGAAGTAGAATATGCTTCAGAGTTCCGCTACCGCAACCCGATCATTAATGAATCGGATGTAGTGCTGGCAATATCTCAATCGGGTGAAACGGCTGATACACTGGCTGCAATAGAACTGGCCAAAGAACGCCAGGCGCTTATCTATGGCATCTGCAACGTGATAGGATCCTCTATAGCGCGTGCATCTCATGCAGGTTCTTATACCCATGCCGGCCCTGAAATAGGTGTGGCATCTACCAAAGCTTTCTCTACACAGATAAGCATGCTGACGCTGATAGCATTGCAAATAGCACAGCAAAAAGGCACTATATCTACATCTAAACTTCGTGAGATACTCTATGAACTGGAGAACATCCCTAAGAAAATAGAAGAAACACTGAAGCTGGATGCACAGATAAGGGAACTGGCGGAGATATATAAAGATGCCACCAACTTCCTGTACCTGGGCCGCGGTTATAACTTCCCGGTAGCACTGGAAGGCGCGCTGAAGCTGAAAGAGATATCTTACATCCACGCAGAAGGCTACCCTGCCGCTGAAATGAAACACGGCCCGATAGCGCTGATAGATGAGGAAATGCCTGTGGTGTTCCTGGCTACCAACCAAAGCGCTTATGAGAAGATCGTATCGAACGTGCAGGAAGTAAAAGCGCGTAAGGGTAAGATCATAGCAGTAGTGAACAAAGGTGATACACATATCCGCCACCTGGCAGATCATATCATAGAAGTACCGGAAACAGAGGAAGTATTATCTCCGCTGATAACCATAGTACCGCTGCAACTGCTGGCTTATCATATAGCTATACTTCGTGGCTGTAACGTAGATCAGCCCCGCAACCTTGCCAAATCTGTGACAGTAGAATAACATACTGAAGTATTATATTTGCTGTCTTCCTAATAACATAAAAAGTACAACTAAACAATGCCTTATTTATTCACATCAGAGTCCGTATCAGAAGGACACCCTGATAAAGTAGCAGACCAGATATCTGACGCATTAGTAGATAACTTCCTTGCATGGGACCCACAGGCTAAGATAGCTTGCGAAACATTGGTAACCACCGGCCAGGTAGTACTTGCCGGTGAGGTAAAATGCAATACATACATAGATGCGCAAAGCATAGCACGTGATGTGATCGCCAAGATCGGTTATACCAAGAGCGAATACATGTTCGAAGCCAATTCATGCGGTGTGCTTTCTGCCATACACGAGCAATCTCCTGACATCAACCAGGGTGTAGATAAAAAGAAGAAAGAAGAACAAGGCGCCGGCGACCAGGGTATGATGTTTGGTTATGCAACCAACGAAACCGATAACTACATGCCCCTGGCATTGGATATGGCACACCTGCTGCTGCGCGAACTGTCTGCTATACGCCGTGAAGGCAAGCAGATGAAGTATCTGCGCCCGGATGCAAAGAGCCAGGTAACACTGGAATACAGCGACGATAACAAGCCTGTACGCATCGATACCATCGTTATCTCTACACAGCACGATGACTTTGCGGACGAACAAAAAATGCAGGAAAGGATCACTAAGGATGTGAAGACCATCCTGATACCAAGGGTTATCAAAGCTTATCCTCAATACAAGCACCTGTTCAACAACAATATCAACTACCACGTAAACCCAACGGGTAAATTCGTGATAGGCGGACCGCACGGCGACACAGGGCTTACAGGCCGCAAGATCATCGTAGATACTTATGGCGGTAAAGGCGCGCATGGTGGTGGTGCTTTTAGCGGTAAAGACCCTAGTAAGGTAGACCGCTCTGCTGCATACGCTACCCGCCACATAGCCAAGAACCTGGTAGCTGCAGGTGTATGCGATGAGGTACTGGTACAGGTATCTTACGCGATAGGTGTTGCTAGGCCAATGGGTATTTATGTAAACACTTACGGCACGGCTAAAGTAAACATGACCGATGGCCAGATAGCTAAAATAGTAGACAGCGTATTTGATATGCGCCCTTACTTCATAGAGCAGCGCCTGAAACTGCGCCAACCTATGTATAGCGAATGTGCTGCTTACGGACACATGGGCCGCAACCCTGAAACAGTTACCAAGAGCTTTAAATCAGGTGATGGCAAGACCAAGAACATTAAGGTAGAACTGTTTACATGGGAGAAACTGGACTATGTAGCACAGGTGAAAAAAGCATTTGGGCTGGGTGGCGCTGCTAAAGCTGCCGGCAAGAAAGCAACCACCAAGAAGAAAGCAGTAATGGCTATGTAAGCCAAAACTGACAAAGATAAATGTCCCTCATCCGCAAGGATGGGGGATTTTTTTGTCATGAACGTTTTGAGGCAGTACCGGTTGAAATTGCTAACCTAAATTAGCAATAATGCTAACTTTTGCTAACCTTTGATAACCGGCTGCTAACTTTTGTTAAAAGGCCGAAAGCATTGATAATAAAGCGTTTGGGAGCGAATTGTTAACTTTTGCTAACCTTTGTTAACCTTTTTTTGCGGGGTGGTATTATTACACGGGTGGTAATTGTTTTTCATAGCAATAGGTCAAAGAACTTGATACAAAATTACGCTTTTTTTGGTGTGGTGGAGAAAAAATATTGGAGGACTACTTCCCTTCCATCTCCAGCAGGCGCTCGAGGACTGTGAAGGTGATGGGGCAAACAGAACAGTCTGAAGATAAAATGCTATATAATAAATCAAGCCTTAACGCTTGTAAATTAAAAAATTAGTAATTATTTTCATATCAACAATCACTTAAATCAAAACCCAATGAAAAAAATCCTAATCGCTATGTTCTGCATAGCAATCAACATTTCTGCCTTTTCTCAAACATTTCAGCAAGGAACCGACCCGGAGGTAGTATATCCTCCAGTTCCTCCGACACTTACGCCCAATCCAGTTAATAATGTCACCCATACATCATGTCATTCTCTGTTACATTCTACTGCTACCGTTGCCCCTGGGGCATGCGGTTTTTCAGTATGTAATGTTGTATGTAATTGGACCGTACACAGCTGGGATGATCCAAGTAGTACCTCCGGCATAGCCTATCAATGTGTTGATCAGAATTTGGGAACGGTTTATGACCAAGGCGTTTTAAGGTATCCCGCAGGAGTTCAAAATCTTGAAGTTGTTGTAAATAATACGGCTTATTTTTATCGTCCTAAAATAACTGTCGCTTATTATAATAATACACCAGGCACATTGTGGAATGGCGTAAAACTTAATGTGGGACACTATTTCGACATATACGAGTGGACATGGGGTTCACTAAGTCACGTAACTACTCAGCAACTATCATCCATTAACCAATATACCCGTATAAGTTCAGATGGCAATCAAGAAGACATCGTATTGGTTTGGGAAACACCGGATGGTGAATTAAAAGCGAAAGCAGGCTACTGGAGTAGCCCGACAATGATTTCTCCATTTGGCCCGACAGTAACTTTATCCGGTACATCCGGAGAACAAAAACCCGATGTCTGTTTATCTCAAGATCCATACAACGGAACAACCGCGGAATTAGTTTATTATAAGAATAATTCAGGTACGTCCAGAATTATTAAATCAAACTTTTTAACAGCGTCGATAGTTCCCCCTTCAACGGCAACCAGTGTAACCCCCGTTGTAGACGACGTCAACATACTCCCAGCTTATGCAGGAAACCTTCCTGACCTACGTGTATGTATTGCTGCATTGTCTCATCCAGGCCCATGGGCTTATGCCTATACAGATTATACACATAATCAAATAAATTTAAGGATGTTTGACCCTACTGTTTCGCCATCTGCCACAACTTACATTCTCAACGATGGATCCCTGGGAATTCCACGAATTGATTTTCAATCCGGCCATCCGGTAACCAACGATAGACCTACTATAAGATATGTGCCTTATCAAGCCATATTTTACTTTGACATCGGATGGTATACAGCTTTTGACAATACCCCAAATACACCATCCTTTGGCCCAGCAACTAATGGTAACTATGTGGGATTAAAGATGATGTCAAATGGCTCAATAACGTCCCCAAGTGATTATTTGTCGATTCCAACGGATCTTAATTATAAAACGTCAACAACCCCATCAATAGACTTCTTTAGGGGTTATGACCTAAAAAGCTCCGGTTATTCTACCACTTTTATGGTTTATTCGCAAATAGACCCTAGCAATAATACTATGATTCATAAGAAAGAATCTCTAACAAATCCTACAACCAGTTACAAAAGTACAGGAATCCTATCGAAGCTACCTTTGGATGAATGGAATGTGTATCCTGTTCCATTTACTAAAGAATTGAATATTATTGTACCTGAATCTTTTTTAAATAAAGATGTACAAGTTTCCATCACTGATATGCTTGGTAGAAACATTAATCAGTTTACAACCAATGGAAGATGTGTAAATAGAATTTTAAATCAATACACATTACCGCTAAACATGGGAAATTATGTAGTAAAAGTGATTACCGATAACTATAGCAAAACCTTTAAAGTTTCCAAAATCAATTAAAAAAATAAAGGCCTGCAATGCAGGCCTTTATTTTTTTATTATCACAATCTTTTACCTTCCACCTCCAGCAACCGCTCTAGGACTGTGAAGGTGATGGGGCAAACGGTGGCATTCTTTAAGGTAAGCGGTACACGTTTGATGATCACATCTTCATCGGTATAAGGATAGCGGCGACAGTCGCTGGGGCGGTCTTCGTAGATATCGCAGGTATTATCTGCCGCGAGGAAGGGGCATGGCTTTTGCTGTAATACGTAGTCATTGTCCTTATCGAGGTAGAGGTACTTAGCCACAAAATCACCTTCCTTCATCTTCAGCAGTTTGGCGATGCGTTTGATATCGGGGTTCTTAAAGCGGGGAGAATAGTTCTTACAGCAATTGGCACATTCCAGGCAATCGATCTTTTCAAATGCCTCTTCATGCAATTCAGGCAGGGCTTTCAGAATCTTGTTCTTATTGCCTTTCTCCAGCAGGCGTTTATATGCCTTCTGGTGCGCTTCACTTTCTTTTTCCCAATTCGCCGGTATCATTATGGATTGCAAATTTAGGTGTTTTTGCCGTTCGTCCTCCCCTGGAGGAGAGGAACGGCGGGAGTAGCCCCTCTATCTCCCCTAAAGGGGAGGACGAACACAATTCTTCTTGTCATTGCGGGCTTGACCCGCAATCTACTGATGGCGGTAGCCATGTGGGTGTGCGGAGGGCTTCTTGCTTGGCGCGAGTGTGGCCCCTCTATCTCCCCTGAAGGGGAGGACTACTTATTGTGCATCTCGCGAGCAAGGTGCATTGTTGTGGGTTCCCCGCTTTGCGTGGGAATGGTAGATGCATTGTCGGGGCAAGGCATGACGGGGAAAAAAAAGAGGCGCGGCGGTGATAAAGGCGCGGCGCGAGTTGCCCCCTCTAACTCCCCTAAAGGGGAGGACGAACACAATTCTTCTTTGTCATTGCGGGCCTGACCCGCAATCTACTGATGGTGGTAGCCATGTGGGTGTTGCGGAGGGCTTCTTGCTTGGCACGAGTAGCCCCTCTATCTCCCCTGAAGGGGAGGACTAGTTTTTTGTGCATCTTGCGAGTAAAGTGTGTAGTTGTGGGTTTCCCGCTCGGCGCGGGAATAGTAGATGCCTTGTCGGGGCAAGGCATGACGGTGAAAAAGAGAGGCGGCGGTGATAAAGGCGCGGCGCGAGTTGCCCCCTCTAACTCCCCTAAATGGGGGGACGAACACAATTCTTCTTTGTCATTGCGGGCCTGACCCGCAATCTACTGATGGTGGTAGCCATGTGGGTGTTGCGGAGGGTTTTTCTTGTTGCGCGAGTGTGGCCCCTCTATCTCCCCTGAAGGGGAGGACTACTTATTGTGCATCTCGCGAGCAAGGTGCATTGTTGTGGGTTTCCCGCTTTGCGTGGGAATGGTAGATGCATTGTCGGGGCAAGGCATGACGGGGAAAAAAAGAGGTATGACGAGAAAAGAGCCATAATAAAAAAAGTCATTGCGGGCCTGACCCGCAATCTACTGATGGTGGTAGTCATGTGGGTGTTGCGGATGGTTTTCTTGTTGCGCGAGTGTGGCCCCTCTAGCTCCCCTGAAGGGGAGGACTACTTTTGTGCATCACGCGAGTACGGAGCGTTATTGTGGGTTTCCCGCTCTGCGCGGGAATAGTAGATGCCTTGTCGGGCAAGGCATGACAGAAAAAAGAGACGCGGCGGGAGTTGGCCCCTCTAGCTCCCCTAAAGGGGAGGACTACTTATTGTGCATCTCGCGAGCAAAGTGTGTGGTTGTAGGTTTCCCGCTTTGCGCGGGAATAGTAGATGCCTTGTCGGGGCAAGGCATGACGGAGATGAAGAACAAAACATGACGGTGGGGGAAGAGCAAGGTATGACCGATAAAATGAGTAATAGGACTATACGTAAAAAAGATCCCCGCAAAAATGCGGGGATGTCGCCCATGTTTGCTGCCCTTTGTTGGCCTAGCGAATTACAGAGAGGTTACCGTTTTTCAATACTTGACCTTGTGCATCTGATACCCGATATATATATGTACCAGGTGCTACATTGTTTAATGCAACTGATACGGCAGTACTGTTCACTACTTGTTGCAGCACTACCCTACCAGACAGATCGTACAATGCTACAGAACCATTCAATGGCTCTTTGCTACTGAAATTGATCGTATTCACTGCAGGGTTTGGATATACTTTGATGTCTGCATTGCCGAAAGAAATATTGGATACGGATGTGGCACTTGTATTAAGCACGTTCATTGCTGAGTAGCCAGTATTAGGAAGATCATCTACATAATAGCTGGTGGAACCTGCTACGGCAGTACCTATCAACAAATTGAATTTACCATCAGCATCACCATCCAGCTTTGCCAGGGGTATTGTTACCAAAGCAGTTTTGCTATCAGGGGTAGTAATGGTTACAGATGAAGAAATATCTGTACCTGATGACGGTGCGGATGAGAGTGTGAGCTGAGACATCCACATACCCATCATATTCATACATGTGATAGACCTGTCTGCCTTCATTGATTTATTATTACATGAAGGCGTCATACCGGTTGCGGGATTATTATCCTCATCTACATAGATCATGAAGCCACCATCAGCCCAGCTGGATACTGCATTGTAGGTTTCGAACTTAAACGTTACATTCTTCTTGTCAGAAGAAAGCTGGTAAGAAAGATTCTTTACATCTATCCCCATCATGCCTGCGTCGCCGGAGGGATCATTGGTAACAATTGGTTTGTACTGAGCAGAAGCAGCTACTGCGGCCACCATAAATAAACCGAGCAATACGGCAAACGTGATCTTACCGGAATGCGTGCTTGTCAAGTTACTTTTCATAAAGTAGTTTTTGATTTTAAAAAAAATGATTGTTTAGTCCTGTATTCGAATACTGATAAACAAGACAATGCAGTATAGGCAGGCGTTTGCAAAAAAAGCCCGTATTTGACCAAGGCGGGATAATGCCTGATAAAGGCAAATATTTTGCAGGTGAAAGAATGCTGCCCAAAAAATAAAAAACAGTAAAAATTTTTTTGCTGACGAATGGATGGCATAGCAAGGTGAATGAACAATAATTGATGACAAACGATGCTATAAACATCTGCATGCTACTTCAAGGCGTTTAAACCACTCATAAAAACTAACTAACAGTTGGAATTTACTGTCTTAGATAGTGATGGACCTATCTGCTCTAAGATCTGCATGGCGCATGCCGCCGCTTTTAAGCCGCATCATCCGGAACCTGGTATTCTGGCTGCTCTTTACATGGTGGCATTTTATGGACCGCGACCATATCGGGAAATTTTTCCTGCCCATGTTTATAGACATAGTGCTGGTGTATGGTGTGCCGGCGTATGTAAATAACCTGTGGCTGATACCGAAGTTTTTGTATAAAAGAAGGTATATCATATACCTGCTCTTATTTACTACGTTGTTATTTATAACCGCTGGTATTTCCGTTTATACAACTGCTATCCTTAACAAGCTGTATCCCGGCATTGATTTCATGGGCGATTCCCCGAAGTCTATCTTCTACCATGCATTCCCATGCTTATGGGTGTTTATGATGTTAGCGTTTGGCAAATACCTAGCCGATGTACTTGCCAACCAGCGAAAAATAGAAGAATTGCAAAACCAAAAAATGGCCAGTGAACTTGAAAGCCTGAAATCGCAAATAAACCCACACTTCCTGTTTAACGCACTGAACACCATCTATGGCATGGCGAGGCGAACGAATATGGAAACCGCAGATGCTGTAATGAAACTGTCTGATATACTACGCTATGTATTGTATGACTGCAACGACGACGACATCAGGCTGGAAAAGGAAATAGAACACCTGCAACAATATATGGCCTTTGTACGACTGCGGGTACACAACAAAGAAAATGTACACCTGAACATACAAGGCGAACCCAACGGGCATACAATAGCGCCCCTGCTATTAATGCCTTTCATCGAAAATGCCATCAAGCACGGGCTGGGCAAACATTCGCAAAACTCTTGGGTGGATGTGCAGTTACAGATATCTGAAAACACCCTCATGTTTAAATGTGCGAACAGCAATTATAACAGGCATATTGCCACCGACGGCAATAAAGGCATAGGGCTTAAAAATGTAAGAAGAAGACTGGAGTTATTATACCCTGAAAGCCATAATCTAAGGATAACAGATGATCCATCGCATTACATTGTACAACTAAACATACAATTATCATGATACTGAATTGTGTGATCACCGACGACGAACCGGTGGCATTGGAGATACTGGAAGATTATATACGCATGGTGCCGGAGCTAAACCTTGTGGCCAGGTGCAAGGATGCTATTGAAACCATGACTGTGCTACGCCGGCAACGTATAGATGTATTGTTCATTGACATACAAATGCCGGAGATAACAGGGATGGAGTTGATAAAATCGCTGAAAGAGCCGCCTGCTATAGTGTTCACTACTGCGTACCCAAACTATGCACATACCGGTTTTGAACTGGATGCTGTAGATTATTTACTGAAACCCATCTCCACAGAGCGATTCCTGAAAACGATAAACAGACTACATCAGCGCGGCGTTGGAATAATGAGCAGCCCTACAGCTGATAAGAAGTACATCTTCATAAAAATAGACCAGGACCTGGTGAAGATTGAATTTAAGGACATACTGTTCATAGAAGGACTAGAGAACTATGTGAAGATACATTGCGAGGACAGGGCACTGATCTCTTACTGCACTTTAAAAAGTATTGAAGAAGTATTGCTGCAATACAATTTCATACGCATACATCGCTCCTACATCGTGAACATTGATAAGGTAGACCTGATACAGAACCACATCTTTAAGATCAAGGGGCATTCGATAGCCGTGGGTAAAAGTTACCGAAAGAGTATATCTGATTTTTTCAGAAACTACTATTCGGTATACGTCGCAAGGTAGATCTTGCTCTCCTAAAGGGAGGACTTCCTTCATTTTCCTTTGTCATTGCGGGCTTGACATGCAATCAACTGATGGCATCAGCAATGTGTGTCGCGGCCCCTCTAGCTCCCCTAAAGGGGAGGATTACGTATTACGCATCTTGCGAGTAAAGTGCGTTGTCGTGGGTTTCCCGCTCGGCGCGGGAATAGTAGATGCCTTGTCGGGGCAAGGCATGACGGAGAGAAAAAGAACAGCTGCGAAAAAAAGAGCCACAACAAAAAAATTGTCATTGCGGGCTTGACCCGCAATCTACTGATGGCGGTAGCCATGTGGGGGTTGCGAAGGGCTTCTTGCGCAGCGCGAGTAGCCCCTCTATCTCCTCTGGAGGGGAGGATTATTGTGCATCACGCGAGCAAGATGTGTGGTTGTGGATTTCCCGCTTTGCGCGGGAATAGTAGATGACTTGTCAAGCAAGGCATGACGGTAAAAAAATGATGACATGGATAGCCCCTCTAGCTCCCCTGAAGGGGAGGACTATCGCCGGGAGTTGCGTGGTTGTGGGTTTCCCGCTTTGCGCGGGGATAGTAGATGCCTTGTCGAGGCAAGGCATGACGAGTACTATAAACAACAAAGAGGCTACTGGTGTAGCCTCTTTGTTATATTCTAAGTATTTTATCGTCCCTTATCAGAGATTCATCTTCTCCATGATGCGCTCAAGATCGCTATCGCTGTAGAATTCGAGGATGATCTGGCCTTTACCATTCTTCTTCCTATCCAGCTTTACTTTAGTGCTGAAGTGAGAAGCCATATTGTCTTCTATACGCTTGTATGCAGGCGGCAGTTTGTTGGATGCTGCAGCAGATGGCGCGCTGTTGACAGCAGCAGGCTTATCGGCCGTGAGCATGTTCTTTACCAGTTGCTCTACCGCACGCACGGAAAGATCTTTTTCGATCGCCTCGCGGAATACATACAGTTGCTCATCTACCTTATCGAGGCCAATGATAGCACGCGCATGGCCCATAGCAATTCTGCCATCACGAACGGCCTTCTGTATATCAGGTGGCAGTTTTAGCAAGCGCAGGTAGTTGGTAACCGTAGTACGGTCTTTTTTCATACGCTCGGCCACCTGTTCCTGTGTAAGATCACATTCATCCATCAGGCGCTTGTAGCTGAGCGATATTTCTATTGCATTCAGGTCCTCGCGCTGCAGGTTCTCCAGCAATGCCATTTCCAGCATCTGCTGATCATCTGCCGTACGTATGTATGCAGGGATATCTTTGAGGCCTGCCATCCTGGAAGCACGCAAACGACGCTCGCCCGATATGAGCTGGTAAGATGTGGGGCCTGTCTTTACTACCGTAATAGGCTGTATGATATCGTGGAGCTTGATGCTCTCTGAAAGTTCCTTTAAAGCCTGCTCATCAAAATCGCGGCGGGGCTGTTTGGGGTTTACCTCTATCTGCTCTACAGGTACACGAAGAATAGCACCTGCTGCCGGCGCCTGGCCCGAAACAGCAGGAGGTACAGGCGCATTGCCATTACCACTTTCGGTTCCTTTCATCTCATCGTCTATGGTATTGAGCAGTGCACGGATACCTTTACCGAGTGCTTGTTTCTTATTGATCTGCGACATGGTCTCCTGTTTCAAATATTCTGTCCTCGTTCTTTATCTTGGTCAGGTTGTTTTTCTGTAATATTTCCTTAGCTAGGTTCAGGTAGTTTACCGCACCTGTACTTTCCGCATCATACATCAGCGCAGGGGTACCGAAACTTGGCGCCTCGCCCAAACGTGTGTTGCGGTGCACAATGGTATTGAATACCAGTTCGCCAAAGTGGTTTTTGATCTCTTCCACTACCTGGTTGCTCAGGCGCAGGCGGCCATCGTACATGGTCATCAAAATACCCTCTATCTGCAGATCGGTATTGATGCGTGTCTGCACGATCTTGATGGTATTGAGCAATTTGCCCAGTCCTTCCAGGGCGAAGTATTCGCACTGAACCGGTATTACCACGCTATCTGCAGCCGTGAGTGCATTTACGGTGATCAAACCCAATGAAGGAGAGCAGTCTATGATGATGAAATCATAATTCTTGCGTTGTTCCTCCAGCGCGTTGCGCATTACATGCTCGCGATTGGGGTGATGAATCAATTCTATTTCCGCACCTACTAGGTCGAGGTGAGAAGGTATCAGGTGCAGGTTAGGGGTTTCTGTCTCCAATATCACCTGCGATACAGGGGTATCATTCACCATACAATCATACAAGCTTACCTGTATGTTCTTAAGATCAAACCCGTTGCCCGTGGTGCTGTTTGCCTGCGGATCTGCATCCACCAGCAGCGTCTTGTACTCCAACACGGCAAGACTGGCTGCCAGGTTAATGGCAGTGGTTGTTTTCCCTACTCCCCCTTTTTGGTTTGCTATCGCAATTACTTTAGCCATTTTCACTTTATATTATTCCCTATTAAAGTATAAGTTACGTTTTTTATTACAATTCTATGGTTTCGCCTATTGCAGGTAAATGTAATTCTTTTCCTGCGGCTTTAAAGGCGGCCAGTGCTTTATTGGTATCTATGCCGATGATAGGCCATGTGTTATAGTGTACCCCTACTACCCTGTTGCACTGGATAAAGTCTGACGCGATCATGGCATCCTCGGGATCCATGGTGTAGTTGCCTCCGACAGGCATCACTGCAAAATCGAGCTTGCCGTAGTGCGGTACCAGCTTCAGATCAGAAGTAAGGCAGGTATCACCGGTGTAATAGAAGCTACCATCTGAAGTAGTAACGATGAAACCGCCGGGGTTGCCGCCATAGCTGCCATCGGGCAGGCTGCTGCTGTGCGCAGCCGGAACCATGCGTACTTTACCAAATTCAAATGCTTTTGGCCCATAATTCATAGGATGCACGTTTTTGATGCCATGCTCTTCTGCCCAATGGGCGATTTCTGCCATAGCAATGACCGTGGCACCTGTGTTTTTAGCTATCGGAACCAGGTCAGCTATATGATCTCCGTGTCCATGCGACAAAAGGATATAATCGGCCTGTATGCTATTGATATCTATGTGTTTTGCTTTATCATTCCCGGTGATGAAGGGATCGAAAAGCAGTTTTTTACCTGCTGTTTCTATCATAAAGCAGGCATGGCCATAGTAAGTAAAACGCATAAATTCTATATGTAAAACGGGTACTTTACAAAAATAATGTTCCACAGTTGTATTTCGTGAAACAATTGAGGTTTGTGGAAAAAATAAAGGTTAAATTATTGGTCATGGGTATGCGCATACATCACATAATCCTTTATTTGATCAATCGATTCCCGATCAAAAGCAAAAACTATCTTAGGATATTTTGGCAGGATCACTTCGTACAGCAAATATTCATTAAACATTTTTTTCTTCACCGCCATGTCAAGTCCCACAAGGGAACGGCAGCTTTTCCATTTCTGACTACTATCAGCATAAAGGTAAGCAGCCATGGCATAAAGGGCCTCTCTATCTTCCGTTAGTGAATAATCTCCTAATTTTCCACCCATTGATTCGCGGTAGCCGGGTTGATATTTCCATACTGCTTTTACCAGGGCATAAGACATCCATGGTTCTGCAAATTTCACAGAAAGGTCGCCATTGTCCATTTTTGACAACTGATATTGCGGCACGAAACACCAATCCCTGTAAACAGAATAAGCGGCTTTATAAATGCGCTGAAGAGCCTCTTTTAATCTTGGATTATCGCGGTTAAGAATGCTTGCTATAGTTATCTCTGACACGGCATCTTTATTATTGCCTATTGCGTCGTAAGCATCTGCAAGAAACCAATGCGCCATATAGTCGAAATAGTTAGCACCGATAGCTTTTTTGTATTGAGCTATGGCGGCCTGATCGTTATGCTTTTTTTCATAAACCTGCCCTGCATAGGTAATGGCAGGACTAAAGCCGGGTTGCATTGTGGCTACCTTATTATAGTAATATAAGGCAGAATCATAATTCTCATGCATAAATGCTGACTCGGCTAATCCGAACACAATTTCGGCTTCGTAAGACAGCTTATATTCGCCAACGGTTTTTGATGAGTTTTTTACTTCCTGATAATAAAAATGATCGAGTGTGTTTGCACTGTAATCGGGGCAGTTTTCAGATATGGGCGTTGTATCAATTCCAATAGAATAGACAAGCTTAGAAGTGTCTATAATATGAATGATATCGGCGATACTATGTAAGTCCTGGCTAAAAGAAAGAGAGGCTGCCAAACAAAAGGCAATAGCAATCAATAGTTTACGGTTCATGTTAGGTAGTTTGTCTGAAACATACATAGAAACTTTCATAAATGCAACGATGCATATAAATGCCTAACTTAAGAGTATGAAACCAAGATTTGCCGAAGTTGATGCATACATCAGCGAGCTATTTGCACCGGAAGACGAGATATTATTATCCATCGAACCTGCACTTGTTGCCGCAGGTTCGTCGCTGGCATTTGCCAGCGTATCGCCTGCGCAGGGAAAGCTGCTGCAATTGTTTGCCCATATGTGCGGAGCCAAACGCATACTGGAAGTTGGCACACTAGGCGGGTATAGTACTATCTGGATGGCAAGGGCGCTACCCTCTAATGGTAAACTTGTAACCATTGAGTATGATGAAAAGCATATTGGAGTAGCAAAAAAGCATTTTGAAATGGCAGGGCTAAACGACCGCATAGAAATAAAACAAGGGAAGGCAATAGATGTGTTACAGGAACTAAGTGAAAATAATGCAGAACCATTTGACATGGTTTTTATCGACGCAGATAAACCACCTTATGCTGAATACTTTGAACTGGCGCTGAAGATGTGCAGGAAAGGGAGCATTATTATTGCCGACAATGTAGTACGGGGTGGTAAAGTGCTGGACGAAACGAGTGAAGATGCCGCAGTGCAAGGAGTACAACGCTTTAACCACATGCTATCTTATAACGAAGACGTATATGCCAACATCTTACAAACTGTGGGCTTAAAAGACTGGGATGGCATGGCCATAGCCGTAGTAAAATAACAAGGGGCAGGAAAACCTGCCCCATATTACTATCTATATTGGAAAAACTATTGCTTGTAAAACTTATCATTCACCACACCGCTTGCATCTTTAATGGTATAGAAATACACACCGGGAGTAAGATTACCTACTTGTATAGTTAGATTGGAGCCGGTTTGCATTTTTGACTTTTTAGAGTACACCACACTTCCTTTTGCATCGCGTATTGTGATCATAGCATCAGATTCCTGATCTGATGCGTATTTGATATTTAACGCAGATATAGCGGGATTGGGATAAACGGTATAGACGCTATTTTCTTTTGCGATCTTTTTAATACCGACAGGGCCCTGTGCAATGGTAAGGCCATCTATTAACAGAGTGCTGCCGGGAATAGGGTCTATGGTCTGACCGGAGAATGGACCAACACCATACGAGGACATAAATTCTAACCGGATAGAATCTGCACCAGGAGGAAAATCTGCAGGGTCCATTACAAAGAAAAATGGCTGATAACTGGTTGCCGGGCCTATGGGATATACGTATGTGTATGCAAGCAGGTTGCCGCTTGCATCCATAAATTGTGCGCTTACAGCTGCTGTATCGCCACCCGGGCTGGTATATTTGTAAAAGCCTTTAATGGTATCGATGCCATTTTGATTTAAAACGATATTTTTTGTAACAATACCGGTCTCTACATAATCATGGTTTGCATGATCCGCTGTGCTCTCCAGTTGTAATGCATAACTGCCTGTATATTTATCAGCACTTCTTTTGATAGTTGGTTCTATGCCCAAGGAAAACTCATCACCGCGCGACCAGCTGTCCGGGGTTTCAAAACTATACGATCCCCATGTTTCAAAATCGCCATTGAGGATAGGATCCATCGCACCTGTGCCCTGAAACTGCAGATCGTCCAGCTCCAGCCAGCTGCCATCTTCCATAAGAGACATATTGTTGTTAAAAACATTGCTGGATGCCGCGACGATGATCACGCTATCCGGCACCATCGTCATTGGCGCTAAAGTAAAACTGAAAGAAGTAAATGTTGATTGGGAACCTGTGCCTTTTATCTTGAACACATTGCTGCTGATGATATTACCATTGTTCTTCAGGATGACCATCAAAATAGCCGTATCGTTATTCGGAAGATCATAGCGGTAGTAACCATTAATAGTAGTGGGAAGTGTGTGGTATGGCTGTCCGCCCTCTCCGCTTTCCACATCATCCAGGGTATTGGTAATAAAGCCAAAAGCATAATCTGAATTGATCTTGTGCGTTTCGAGATGGATGGCATTGGGGCTGGCATTACCGGCAACCTTAGTTGCTGTTACCGTTCGATAATCGGGAAGATCCAGATAATTGGATGTAATCCAGTAACTAGCCGAAGCATCCTGGTAAGGGATGATCTGCCAATTTTCAAAATCGGGATTGGCAATAGATTGTGCATGGCCGGCGATAGCAAGAGCCATGAAGGGAAACAGTAATAAAATTTTCTTCATAAAGTGTTAAGTGTAATAAGAATTATTGAACGCAATAATTGTGCAAATATTCTTGCGTTTGCAGGATATTTTCAAGAAATGACAATCGGTTTAACCGGTAGTTATTATTATGACAAAATCTATAGCGTTTTGAGGTATTCTAAAACATTCTTTCGTTCGTCATCTGTAAGTGCATCACCAAAATAATGCCCCATATTACCGTAACCGGGGAGTGTGGTATTATAACAATGTTTAGCTTCTGGCACCGTTAATGCAGTGTATTTTATTCCGGGCTTATTGATATCATATTCATCATGGCTAAAATTGCGCTGCCAGTATTGAGGGCGCAATTTGCTATTAAGCACTGCCTCTAATGTGGGCACGGAACCATTATGCAAATAAGGTGCGGTGATCCATACACCATCAAGCGGCGGTGCGATATATCCGTTGAACGGAACTAACTGAGCAGGGTTATCGCCCTGTACAAACCAGCTCTGGTTGAACCAATCGACAAACGGTTTGCTCTGCTGCACGCCATAACACAACAATGAATCAGTAGCAATAGTACTTAGAGGCACGAGCAAATTGGGATATTGACCATCAGCACCATAAGTACCATGGCAACGGCTGCAATTATCGTTGAACACTACTCTACCCTTTTCTGCTTTTACCTTATCAATCGTGCCGGGATATTTTGGCGGCTCGAGCGAACGGATGTATGCGAGAACATTACCAAAATGGCTGCTGACCTCGCGGGCTTCTAAAGTATCCGAGACAGTCAGCAGGTTTGATAACATCAGGAACTTAGCCAGGTCGCCACGGCCAAAGCCACTGTAAAACATGGCATTCTTTTTCTTCATCAGCCACCACGCAGGCACATCAGTAGGTATTACCTGTTCGGGTATCATGATCATGGGCGCATCACTCCACCTAAGGCTCTGCGGATCGCGATGCGCAACCAGTACCATCGCCAGCCTGTCGGCAGGATTTACACCCCGTACTTCCGTTTCCATATACGGATAAGTAGCAGTAAACGCATCGAAGAAAGGACGGGCTTTATTGTATTGCTTCGGCGATAGCGTGCGCAATACGTTTATCTGTGAGGATACATCGATCTTACTAGTGCTAGAGAAATCGAGCCGGGTATTACCCAGGCCTATTATTAACTTGTCTTCAAAAGTTTCTGCATGGCATTGCAGGCAAGTGGGTATCACCATATCTACACCATCGTGTGTAATGACATTATACCCCGGGCCTACATTAGCATTGCGGTCTGAGCGATTGAGGTAATTAGTAGTGTTCTTGCCATTAGCCATTATAAAATAGCTATAAGGCACGCCACTCTTTAAAAAATCGCCGGTAGTAAGATATTCATAACCAAGTGCTGCATCACCCGGCTGCTGCACGGATGCAGGCACCGGTATAAGATCTTCCGCAGCAGGTGTATAACGAAGCGATAGCAATATGGGCAATACCGCTAACAGGGAAAGGATGGTGAGCTTTTTCATATCAATACCGATGTAGTAAAGATACCGGAAGCTAACCGCGCTGCAAAACTCAATTGGCAGCCGGTTCTATTGTTTTGGGTTGTGCCGGTTTATTCCTCCATTCAGGATCGTAATGAACAAAGATCGCTATCCAGATGCTGCGCGATAGCCTTTGCAACAGCGGTTGCAGCAATACAATAGTGAAAGCACCTGCAGCCAGACACTGGAAGATAGAGCTATCCATCACAGACAGGCCGAAAACCAGGTGCCAGGCAAGGAAGAATGTAAACAGGTATGCTACTGATAAAGCATAACTGATATACCCTGTACCAAAGAAAAATCCTGTTTCAATCTCATACTTCTGGCCGCAGACCGGGCAATGCTCATACATGCGCATGGTAGTCTTTAGCTTGTAGGGATTAGGATAAATAAATAAAGCGCCTTCGCGACAGTGAGGGCAGCGACTGGTGAGAACGCTCTTTATGAGCGATGGTTTGTCCGTTTGATTGTTTTTTGCACACATGTTTCGTTTAATTTATGAGGGCTTTTAACGACTGCCTTCGAAACGCATCAGGTGTATAGCCTGTATATTTTTTAAAGAATTTCGTGAAATAGGAATTGTCTGAAAAATGAAGCTTTGCTGCTATCTCCTCCACATTCATCTCTGCATTTACCAGCAAACGCTTTGCTTCCAGTAATATCCTATCTCTTATTACCTGCCCGGCAGACTTACCCAACATATCTTTACAGATACCGTTCAGGTAATTTGGGGTGATATATAGCATAGCCGCGTATTCTTTAGGCAGATGTTTATGCGTATAATATTGCTCTACCAGCTTGCGGAAACTGAGCAGAAGCAACTGGTTTTGCTGGGGTTGACTATGCTGCCCGGCAGCGCCCGCATCTCTTTGCACAGTTATGAAAAGCTGCATCAGTAATGCCACCACCATATCGCAATTGTTATCGGCAGGATGCTTCACTTCCGCTGTTAGCCGACGCATTAGCTCTTCCACTTCGTCAGCAGCATTAGCAGACAATTGTAACACACTATCCTTCGCAATACCCTTGAAGAAAAAGAAACGTTCGGGGTATTGGCTGTCAATGAGTAATTCCTGAAAGACGGCTTCTGAAAAATTGATGATATAGCCATCCGTATCGACACTAAAGCTCCAGCTATGCACCTGGCCGGGCACCATAAAATATACCTGGCCTTTTTTTACCGGGAAACGTTCGAAATCGATAGTGTGATGGCCACTGCCGGCGGTAAAAAACAACAAATGGTAAAAATCGTGCTTATGGGCAGTATTCAGGTAAGGATGAATACGCGAATAAGGCGCCAGCTCATCTGCAATAATCTTTGATTGCATTTGAGTATTACCGTTTATAGTAACTATATCGTATACCGGGATGGTATTTTTTACCTTATTGGGCACAATACAAAGTTACAAACAGTACCATGCTTTTGAATGGAACAATTCTTACATTTAATAGTATTTTTTACAGATAATACGCTGTGCAGCATAATTTTTTATTTTTGAAAACATGAGGAAACTAATCTTAATTATAGCCGGCGTATCGCTTATAGCTTCCTGCAAGCAAGGGAGCAATGAAAACAAAAAAGCCGGCACAAAAGACGCTGTATTGCCCTACCTGCAGGGAACCTGGGTAATGACAGACTATATTAACGAACTGAAGGCTACGGGATCGCCGCTGCAATCATCCGGAAAATTGACCGGCATTGTATCTATGACCATTAATAAAGATGTAGCTCAAAACGATACACTGCCGGTACCAGGAAGCCTTAACAACCATGAAGGAACCACCTTTAACATCTTTCTGCTGCAAGGGACAAATGAGCATCAATTAAAAACTGACCTTGCAGATAACAGCACCGGGAACTATTATGAAATAGGCTATGATGCCGGTAAAGACACATCTGCCGTATTGATAGAATACAACAAAGATCATAAAGAAGTAGGCAAGCACTATTTCTCTAAAGTAACCGGCCCGCAAACAGATGATAGCGAGCCCTATGGGCTGCAGTATATGGTTAATAAAATATTATTGGCAGGCACGTACAATGCAACAGATGACGCAGGCAAAACCAGTACTATAGAATTTACAGAAGATGGCCTGGTAAAAGGCGTTGAAGGACATAAAACCTATTATATATTCACCGATTTCCTGGGAGAAGGCGATGGCTATAAGATAGATGAGCTTTGCTTTGATGAACAAACCAAGGACCAGAAACCTTATATATTCCAGATAAGAAAAGATACGGTGCGTCTGTACCAGGCTAAGGAAAATGCAGAACGTACCAAACTGGAACAAGGGTCATTAAAATATACCCTGATCAAAAAATAATTTACCGACACAAACGTTTTACATAAAGATTACGTCTATATTTGTGTACGACCCGTTATGCACCATATCCCGTAATATTTTGTACTTAACCTGTTTCCTTATTGCCAAATGGTAAGACTACAATTAGAGAGGAGGGCCTTCAGGCCTTCTTTTTTTATGCCCATACAATAAAGAAAAAACGAAGGCACAAGTACCTTCGTTTCGTATAATAAAGGGCGCTACGAGCGCCAATTATTAATGTCGGGTGTTATGGTCTATCCTCCTCTATATGTATTAGCTTTGAGTTGCCGTGTACACCATATTTACGGTGTATGTGCCTGCAGCGTAGCGCATACCGGGATTAGCACGGTAGCGAACTGAAAATGTCTGGTTAGAACCATTGCTGCAATTGGTAAGTATGCGGGTATTAGCGCCACTTACATTATGATATTGCGGATAACCGTTTTGTCCGCCTGTAGCATTATCAGAAACCATCAGCGACAATACATCTTCTACACGCATAGCAGGTGCGTTGTTAGTGCCGCCGCTGTAGGAAAACACTTCTGACGCAGGCTGCATTTTTACTTCGAACTTGCGATTGCTGCGCACCACCAGCTGCTGATCTGCACTTTCCATGCCCGTAGCATAGTTGCTATTGTTGGCAAACGCCAGCTGAATGGTACCACCATTGTTACCCCCGTTGGCAAATCCTATTTCGATGCCATCGGCAAGTACCAGCTGTATTGTCTGTGAAGCACCGGCACTGGCAGCTGATTGACTAACTGCCGGACCATCTCCTGCGAAAGTGCAGATCGCGCAGCATAACATTGTTAGAGTAGCGATGATGTTTTTCATTTTTGTCCTGTTTTTGTTAGTCAATTGTTAAGCAAATATGAAACACAAACCGGCGTTAACAATAATAAGTGTTAATCGTTAACAACCTGTTTACAAGCCGTTAACCAGCGATTAACAAAATTTGAAAGAACATAAAAAATGCCACAGTTATAAAACTGCGGCTTCTGCTCTCTAACAATACAATCTTACGGGATTGTCTTTTAGATCTATATAACTGCCTGTCTTACGGGCCAGGGCTTTCTTTTTAAAATGCCTGCATTACGGTGCGGGGCTTCTTTTTGTTTGCCTGCTTTACGGAGCAGGTATTTCGTTTGTTTGTCAGGCCTTACGGGGCCACCTGTTCTACTATTAAAATGCTTTACGGAGCATTTTATTTCGTTTGGTTGGTGATACAAATATGCATCGCAGGTGGTGCAGAAAAAAAATTAAAACACATACTTAACCTTCGGTTTGCAAGTGCTTAACTAACGGTTAACAGGAATCGGCCTATTTCTTAACCGAGGTCAATCAGCGGTAAAAACCATTGCAGTAATATTGTGGCCCAATTCCAATTTAACCTTTCATTTATGTCCAGCACCAAGTTTCCGTATCAACCTCATGAATTATCCGCTTTCACAGAAACCATTGGCATCTTCATCATTTCGCTTAAGAACGGAGAGATCGTAAGACATAACCCTGACGACAGGGATGCTTTCTATGAATGGCTGCTACAAAATAATGTACGCGACATCAACGCAGGTTCTAAAAACTGATATTGCCTGCCGGCTTTTGCTGATGTAAAGGATAGCCTTTACATTTACATATGCCTGCCCAAGCATTAAAGGATTATTATAAAATACTGGAGGTACCTGCCAATGCAACACAAGAGCAGATCAAAAAATCTTACCGGGCCCTGGCATTTCAATACCACCCCGATACAAACCCCGACAGCCAGTATGCCATAGCGCACTTCCTGGAAATACAAGAAGCATACTCTGTACTCAGCGACCATCAGAAGCGGAAAAAATATGATGAAGAACGCTGGCTGAGCGGCATGAGCAAGCGCGCGAAAGACCAGGTAACGGTAACGCCGCAGTGGATATACAGGGAAGCAAAAAAACTGCATCATCACATGGATACGGTAGATACCTACCGTATGAACCATCGCGCACTTTATGATTACATCATGCTATTGCTGCAAGACAGCCATATGGCCATACTAGAGCAAAGCACCGACCGTGAACAAGACCTGCTGATTGTGCGGGAAATACTACAAAGCACCCGCCACCTGAGATATGAATATATGCAGGCGATAGCGCCCATGCTACAACAACTATCACAACAGGATACAAAACTGACCAGTGATATACTAAGCCAGGTGAAGGCAAGCCGGCATCGGAAACAGTGGGCGTCTTTCCTACCCTATTTTATAGCCATCATATCTGTTGCACTTTGCATACTCATGTACCTGTACAGCAAGCGACAATAAAACCTGCCAAATGTGGATATGTGGATATTATTATAATACCACATACATAATAAGCTGATTATATTTACTTGCTAACTAAAAGATAAATGAAAAAAATACCTTCTACCACCGAAGATATTTTTGTTCGTGAAATGATACTGCATGGCAAGCCTAAGGCTGCCATAAGGATGGCTTTCCCCAAAATGCAGGACTATTACCTGAAAGATGCGATAGCCTACATGATGGCCGACCCCGAAATACGCCACCGCATAAATGCGGGGATCCTTTACTTCTATAAAGATTGCTTCGAGGACATTGAAATACCTGAAATAGCGCCTGTAACTACAGAAGAACAGAAAGATTTTTTGTACAAGATCATCAGGGGGGAGCGAAAATACCCGATGTATGTGCGTACAGAACAGGGATTAGCGATGATCATGACCCAGCCGGAACCTGCCATTGTAAATGATGCACTGTATATGGCTGAGTTGCTGGAAGAAATGGAACAGGATGCGCTGGTAAAGCAACCTTACCGGCATTAGCCATACTGTTTAATCAATGGTTAATTGCTTCACAGCCAACAAGTTTTTATCTTCATACTCCTAAATTTATGCAAATGAAGCGTTTGTGGATCTTACCGCTGCTGCTGGTAACAAGTTTGATAGCCTGTAAGAAAAAAGATGTTACCCCGGATGTTGTGAGCCAGTATGAAAATTATACATTCCAAAATAAAACGGGTAAGCCCATCATCATTCGCCTGAACGATACCGTTGGGCACAAAGTATCTCTTATAAACCTGCAGCCCGGCCAATTATATTACTTCCCTTACCACCAAATGAAAGACGGCGAGCAGGTGGCGGGGTTTACTTATTATTGGGCGTCGACAGATTTTACGATGTCTAACTGGTATATACCCGGCTACTTTAATGTAAGGCCAAGCTTTGGCTATCTGCAAAACAGGATCAGCTACAATATACCTATTGAACCAGTGTCTACCAGCGACAGGATGCGCTATTTTCTTTTTGGCATAGATGGGTCTACACAATGGGAGGCTATTGATGCCTACGATTCTACGGGCAAAAGCGTATGGGATACACTGAACAATTCAAAGAAAAACCACGTTGTTATAATTAATTACGATAAAACCGGCTCCCACAGAAGATCAAACTATATAGGAGCGAACATAGTAGATCATTTCTACTACGACTTTACGGATGACGTGGTATTTAAAAGCATAACCGCATTCAGCACCTATTACAATTCTGCCGATACCTCTATACATGATAATTACAGGCTGGTATTGACTAATGATCTCATACGAATTTCTCCTTCGTGGCCGAAACTCTCAACAAAATCAACTGATACTTTGTTTCTTGTAATACCGGGCAACCCAGCGTTCTACAAGATGATAAAACATCCGCTGGGCCTGGATTAGTACAAGGCATAGTTTTTAGGCATTATAGAACGTGGAAAAACAGAATTATAAGAATCATATACGGTATTATATACCGCACCATTTTATCTTTTACCCGGTAACAACCGCCTGCGTGGTATTGTGCATTTATTACATGACGCAGTATCCTGAGAAGAAATTGGAATTTGGGCTATTGGCAGGATGCTTCGTTTTAGTAGCGTGGCTCTCCTTTATGCTGCGCCAACATTATGCCTTAACTAACCAGGACCGGATAGTGCGGCTGGAACTGAGATTGCGTTATTACCAGCTCACGGGCAAAAGACTGGAAGAACTGGAATCGAAACTGAGCTTTAAACAACTGGCTGCCGCAAGATTTGCAAGCGACGATCAATTTGTGGAGTTGTTACAGCAGGCGATTGATACTAACCTATCGCCTGATGAGATGAAAAAGCGAATAAGAGTATGGACAGCAGATACTATGCGCGTATAAAACGGGCAGCCAGGAATAGCTGCCCGCAGCAGGTTTGATCACAGAATACTTAATTTGATATTCTGCTCACCATTCTGAGTTTTTACCTTAATGATGTATTTGCCTTCCGGCAGGTCTTTTACAGGAACCATTTGCTTATCCGCGATACTGGATTTTACGATGGGCGTCCCAAATTTCCCGAACATGGTTACTACCGCGGGCGTGCTTCCATTATTGCAGATCACAATGTTGTTATTAGATACATAAACACTACAGGCAGGTGTTGCAGTAGCGGTAGCTACTGGTGGCTGGGGCTCTGCGGCTAAACAAGAGATACCGGAAACGAGAATTGCAAACAGGATGAGTATGTTTTTCATAACCTTTGGATTTTTTTGATTAACAGTAATTGTGGTTGTTATTAGTTAATCGCGGATGGAAAGAAAAGGTTACAAGTTTTTTTCTGTTTTGCTTTTTATTAACAGAAAGGGCTAAAAAGCAAAAGCTCCCTGTTAAGGAGCTTTTGTATAGAGCAGTTAGGTTAGTTTTTGCTAAAAAATCCAAGCACAAAAGTAATGATTGCCAGGATCAAAAGAATGTGAATAAGACTACCTGAGTTGAACTGTGCAAACCCCAATAGCCAGCATACCGTTAAGACGACTGCGATCAAGTAGAGGGTGTTTTTCATATATAGAAGTAAATGTGACCATATCCCATGGGTTTATAGGAGTTAAATAATTATCGTGCCATGCGTGACTTGCCTTCATTAAGCCTGAACCTGACGTCGATAGAGATGTTGGTTAGTGTATAACGAGAGTTATCAAACGTTCTATCGAGATCGTACTGATAATACATAACACGAGTGGAACCACGTAACCCGAGCGATACCTTATTCATAAATGTGCCCCCCAGGTATAATTCTCCGGCAGCATTGGGCTGAACATCTCCGCGGAACTGGCCCGCTTCCACCATTGGTACAATAGCGGCTTGCGCTGTAAGCGCTGCGTTCCGCCCCCTGACAATATCCCAATTAAGCGCGGCAGAAACACCAAGGCTACCGATGATCATGTGGTTGTAATCGGAATAATTATAGTTATAATTATAGCCATTATAATAATTCCACTCGTAGTAAGTTTCGATATAGGTAGTGGCTAACCTGCCACCAACAGAGAAATACAATGGCTTCCTGTGCGCATTAAAATAATGCTCGAATGCGAAGGCTACATTGAAACATGGGGCGTCTGTAGGGCCATAATAGTTGTTGTACATAGAACCCATCGGCCTATCGACATGAATGGCAGTAGGGCCGATCATAAAGCCTATGCTAGTAGTTACCTTTTTCCGGGATGCATCACCATCATCGGCAAATACATGGATACCCGATAAGATAAAGCAAATAAGCATGCTTAGTTTACGCATATAGGAGGTATTTCACACAATATAACATTTTTTGCTATAATAACTGGCCATTCCCTTAGAAATAGTAAAGATTAAAAAAGCAGCCCCTGTATAAATACGAAGGCTGCTTACTACAACAAAACAACATCTTTTTATGCGAAGGCGCCATTTGCTATGGCTGCTTTCTTCAGCGCATTCTTTAAAGCCACCAGGTCTTGTACCATTACAGAGCTGCCATCAGGGTAAATGAACAACAGGTTCATCAGATCGGTAGTGATGAGCTTGCGGGAGCGTTTAAAGAATTTGGTATAATCTTTTAAAGGATTGAAGGGTTCTTTTATCAGAACATTTGCAGTGTGCGTAACGGAGGCGTTTACTACATCTGTGGTATTGACACCGGGGAATACTACTGCCACGGCATTAGTAAGTGCATTCATTTTTGTGTTTTTTATGTTTTGTTTTGACCTGCGAAAACCGCAGGTTTGTTTGTTTGTCCTGTTAGTACAGGTTGTGTTTGTGGTGCTAAGGTAAGGCGGTGTTTAAGCGTTTGACGAATTTCGAGGCCCGTTTAACAAGCTATTTACAAGCCATTTACAATTAGTTAAAGGTCATACCAATCAGGTCGCGAAGATCTCTTAGCGTAGACCTCATGCTATTGCCATCCTCAATAAGGCTTGCAGTACCATCAGCAAAAACAAAGAGGACATTCACATCATCTTTATGAAAAATATGCCTTGAAGGCTTAAAATACCTTTCATAATCTTTTTGCAGGCTGTAGGCTTCCTGGTCTACTATATTGATATGGTATTTTTCTGAAGCGCTGATAACATCTTGTGTTTGTGCACCCGGAAAAAGTACTGCAACTGCATTGTGTGTAATAGACATGGTGTTTTATTTTTTTAATTGTGTTTAGTATTGCTCGTTTTGATAATGCAAATATGCCCCTGCAAACCTGCTTAATCAAAATAATAGCGCCTACTTAACAGCGAATTTGTAAGCTGATAACAATCAGTTTACAATCAAAAATGGTACCAAAGTGAGTTGCAAGACCTACAGGCATTTATATATACATAAGTTTTGCCTTGATGTTATTTTATTCCGCCTGGCTGACAATTGCTTTAATAAATGGAGA
Source organism: Bacteroidota bacterium (assembly GCA_018267955.1). Classification (GTDB taxonomy): domain Bacteria; phylum Bacteroidota; class Bacteroidia; order Chitinophagales; family Chitinophagaceae; genus Polluticoccus. The sequence continues at coordinate 215,805 of JAFDXL010000008.1, read as the reverse complement.
TATTATATTCAATTTGTACAAAATTATTAGGAATGCGTTTATACCTGGTGTTGGTACTACTATTTACAGCAACACTTGAAAGCAAGGCACAGTTACAACTCAACAACCTGGATGAACTATTGCAGTATGCCGATAGCCATGCGCCGGCATCTTTACAGGCAAAGATCCTGCCCAAGATGGCTAAGCAGGATATGCGGGTACAGGCATCGGGATTGTATCCCAAGATCAATGTTTTTGGCACGGCAGATTACTACCCTATTATAGCCACCCAGGTGATACCGGCAGAAGTATTAGGCGGCAAGCCCGGCACCTATCTTAAGGCCCAGTTTGGCCTGCCATATATATTTACTTCGGGTGCAGAGATCAGTATGCCACTGATAAGCTTTGATAAATGGGCACAGGTGGCCAAAGCAAGGGCCAGCTACAGACAGTCTGAATGGAGCTACAAAGCAGGCATGGAGCTTTTTCATATACAACTGATACAAACCTATTACCAGGCCCTGATAAGCAAAGAAGTACTGAAACTGAACCAGGAGAATACGGAAACTGCCACGGAGCTGAGCCGTATCATGGAAGCACGGTATAAAAACGGTGTAGTAAATCCATCGGACTATAACAGGACCATCAACCTGAACCTTGACGTGCAGGTATCGGGCATCAATGCCAGCAAGCAAGTGCAATTGTCGCACATTGCCCTCGATTCCCTGCTTCATACCAAAGACTCCATAGCTGTTACTGAAGATATCACTGCATTTACCTGGCCTTTATTAACAGAAGCAGGAAACCCTGCAGAAAGGGCAGGATGGAAAGAAGCGGATTATAAATTACAGGTAGCACAATATGCCTTACGCGCAAGCAAGGATAGTGTATTGCCTAAAATAGCCCTTGCCGGCAGGTATGCCTATAATTTCCAGAGTAAATTCAACAATACCGGCAACGTACAGTTTGATGTAGCCAATATCGGGGCGAGATTAGACTTTCCTTTATTCCAGGGCAATTATTACAGGTCTGCACGCAATAAGAGCAAGCTACAGTATGAACTGACGAAGATAGATATTGATAAAACCCGGGATATGCTTACCCAGCAACAGCAGGCGTGGTACGATCAATACAATGCTGCCTTTATGAAACAAAACCTGATGAAAGAAAAAGTGAAGAATGCATCGGAGAACCTGCGTATTGCCAAGCTTAACCTTAAAGAAGGTGTGATGGAATTTGATGAATTCAACAATATATATATAGAGTATAACAGGGCGAAGATCGACTACTTACAAAACCTTGCAGATGGAATACTCTATTATCTTTTAAGCACTCAAAAATTCTAATATAGTAATGAAGCGATCACTATACTGGTTATTGCCGGCTATTGCAGCAGCAAGCTGTGGCAGCAAACAAAAAGAGGTGAAACCGGAAATGAAACAGCTTACTTCGGCCGTGTATGCGTCAGGTTCTCTCGTACCGGAAGAAGAATATAAAGTAATACCCACGGTAGATGGTTACTTATCACAGGCATTGGTGAAAGAAGGCGATACCGTAAAAAAAGGGCAATTGTTATTTGTAGTAAGCAATGATGTAAGAACAGCGCAAACACAAGGTGCGGAAGCCGTTGTACAAAGAACGATACCATCTGTAGCCAATAATGCTCCTGTATTTCGTGAATTGCAGGGCAGGCTGGAAGTGGCACGCATAAAATTACAGCAGGACAGCCTGCAGTATATAAGGTATAAAAACCTTTATGAGCAGAATGCCATATCGCAAAGCAGTTACGAAAAATACTACCTGGCATACCAAAGCTCCCTGAAGGATTATCAAAATCTGAAACAGAACTATGAGCAGCAGCGATTAACAGGCAACCTGCAACTGCAGGAAGCACAAAACCAATTGGCAATTGCAGCGGCACAAGCAGATGTAGGTAAGTTAAAAAGCTTTGTAAATGGTGTGGTGTATGATGTGTATAAGAAAGAAGGTGATCTTGTAAACCCCAACCAGCCTATTGCCCTGATAGGAGCAGGCATCATGTATGCTAAGCTGCTGGTAGACGAAGATGACCTGGACAAAATTTATGAAGGGCAACATGTAGTAATCACCATGGATGCTTTTCCCGACCATGTATTCAAAGCGCACATCAGCAAAATATATCCTTTGCTGAACAAAGTAGAACAGTCTTTTCGCGTAGATGCGTTGCTGGATGAACCTATACCCGTATCTATGTATGGACTAAACCTGGAAGCAAATATTGTAGTAGCAGATAAAAAGAATGCATTGGCAATACCACGCACTGCCTTGCTGAAAGGCGACAGCGTGCTGATAAAAGAAAATGGCAAAGAGAAAAAGATAAAGATAACCAAGGGCGTAGAAGATGATACCTGGGTAGAGGTGCGCAGTGGATTATCGGAAACGTCAACAGTAATCATTACAAAATGAACTGGAAACTAGCATTTACAATAGCATCTACACACCTGCTGAGCAAAAAGAAGCAGAGTATCATTGCGATGCTGGGTGTGACCTTCGGGATATCGATGTTCATCATCATGATCAGCTTTATGACAGGCGTAAACCAGTTCCTGGAAGATATGGCTATGGATAATACACCCCATATCCGCATCTACAAACCCATAGAACTGCGTGAGGAAAAGATCATTGCTGAAGGACAGCAACAAACGGATAAAACATGGTATGTGCTGGAACATCAACGCCCCAAAAATGAGCTATCTAAAATAAAGAATGGCCTGATAATGGGCCAACGTATAGAGGAAATGCCGGAAGTGCTTGGTGTAGCACCCGAAGTGTCATCACAAGTATTCTTTAACAATGGACCCGTGCAAATACCGGGTACCATATCGGGAATAGATATACCCAGCGAAGAAAAGTTATTCAGCCTGGATAAGAAAATGGATGAAGGCTCGCTGGAAGAATTGCAAAAAGGATCGGACGTTATTGTTATAGGTAAAGGGCTGGCTAAAAAAATGAATGCTAAGGTGGGCGACCGTGTGAGCGTTACTACTCCATCTGGAAACAACCTGAATGTACGTGTAGTAGGCATATTTTCCTTTGGCATTGCCGCATGGGACGAAACCAAGAGCTACGCAACACTGGCGACGGTACAAAAGATAATGGGTGTAGACCCGTCTTACATCACCGATCTGAACATGAAACTGAAGGATAAAACCGGTGCTGTGGAATTTAAAAAGAAACTGCAGGCCTTATATCCTAATGTATATATGGAAGACTGGGAAACAGCGAATGCATCTATACTGGCAGGCACCAAAATACGCAACATTATGACAGGTGTAGTATGCATAACCCTGCTGATAGTTGCAGGATTTGGCATCTACAACATCATGAACATGAACATCATCAACAAGATGAAGGATATAGCGATACTAAAGGCTACAGGATTTGAGGGGAATGATATTACAGCGATCTTTTTGCTGCAATCGTTGATGATTGGTATAGCAGGTGGTATTGCAGGCTTGGCCATAGGATGGTTCTTTAGCTACCTGCTATCGCGTACACCGTTTCCTGCGGGTGAGTTTTTCCGCATCAGTACCTTCCCGGTAAATTTCAAGCTATTCCATTACATGTCGGGATTGTTCTTTGGTTTTCTGACCACATTGTTTGCGGGATATTTCCCGTCAAAGAGAGCGGCAAAAGTAGACCCTGTACTCATCATCAGGGGTTAAAACAACAAGTATGTCAACGATACTGAAAGCGACCAACATAGTAAAATACTTTTACGAACCTGAGAAATTCCAGGTACTCAAAGGCATCAGCTTTGATGCGAATAAAGGGGAGTTCTTATCCATTATTGGCAAAAGCGGCTGCGGCAAAAGTACGCTGCTGTATATCCTCTCTACAATGGATACCGACTATGAAGGGACGTTAGAAATAAACGGGCAGAAGACAACAGGACAGGGACAAAACCAGCTGGCACATTTCAGGAACGAGCATATGGGATTCGTTTTCCAGTTTCACTACCTGCTACCGGAATTCACCGCATTGCAAAACGTGATGATGCCGGCATTGAAACTGGCAAAATACAGCCCAGACGAGATAGAGCATCGCGCTATTGAAAAACTAAGGCTCGTAGGTATGGATGAGTATGCCATGAAGCATGCTTCAAAACTATCGGGAGGACAGCAACAACGTGTAGCTATTGCAAGAGCACTCATTAATGACCCGACCGTGATCATGGGTGATGAGCCAACGGGCAATCTTGACAAAGCAAATTCTCAGAGAGTATTTGAGATATTTAAACAACTGGCTACAGAGAACCAACAGACGATCATTACAGTTACACACGACCCGGACTTTGCAAATGGCAGTGACCGTATTATTGAAATGGAAGACGGCCATATCATAGGCACTCACTTTCCCAACGGCGAACATTCTTAATTCTCTTTTTTGACGCTAGAAACAGACATATCAAACAAACCAAATTCAAAACAAAGTGGTGTCAACTTTGTACAATACCGGCTGACACCATATGTTGTGATCATCCTGTTTACCTTCGGTATGTCTTTTGTACGCGCCTACCTGGTACCTGAATGGGGCATAGGTTATCATATATTAGGTTTCCTGGGACAGACCACAACGATGATAGGACTGTGGCACCTGGTGAAGGCGGTAAACAAAAGACTGGACAGAAGAATGCCGTTTGAGGACGGGCCAGTGAAGCGGATCGTAACACAAGTATTGATATGCCTCAGCATCATGCTACCGATACTGGTATTGGTTGTCACCTTTGCCAGGCCATATATGCCGGTTTATGTAAACAACCAGTTCCTGGCAATTGGATTTGTGCTTTTCACCATATTGATCTGCCTATTTAATTTTAGCTTCTACACCGGCTATTTCTTCAAGCACTGGCAGGAAACCGTACAGGACAAAGCTGATATAGAAATAGAAGCTGCAGAGCTGCAGAAAGAAAAACTAACACTGCAATACCATCAACTGCGTAACCAGGTAAATCCTCATTACCTGTTTAATACACTCAGCTCGCTGGATGGGTTGATACATACTGATCCGGAACTTGCATCAGAGTTCGTCCGCCATATGGCAAAAGTGTATCGGTATGTTTTACAACATAAGGAAAGTGAAATAGTGAGCCTGGAAGAAGAGCTGGATTTTATACAACATTATATAGAACTGCTGCACATACGATATGCCAGCGGGTTAGCGATCGAGGTAAAGGTTTCGAACGAGGCGAAGGAACGAGGCATAGTGATGGTAACGCTGCAAATGCTAATAGACAATGCCATCAAGCACAATATAGTGCAGGCAAGCACACCACTGACTATCGTAATAAAAGACGAAGGAGATTTCTTAATAGTGCACAACAATAAACAGCTGCGCAAACAAGTAGAAAGCTCTAACAAACATGGCCTCATCCAGCTACGTCAGCTGTATAGCTATCTTACAAAAAAGGATATTACTGCAGAAGAAACAGAAGCATCATACACTATAAAAATCCCACTTATATAAATCAGGCTTATGAGAATACTGGTATTGGAAGATGAGCATTTGGTTGCAGAAAGCCTTATGAAACTGATAAGGCAACTGGAGCCCGGGGCCGAAATAGAAGGCCCTATCGCAAGTGTGCAGGAAGCAAAAGAAAAACTGGAAAAATATACACCTGACCTGATCATTTCTGATATACAACTGGCAGACGGCATCAGCCTGGATGTATTTACAGAACGTAAGATCACTTACCCCATTATCTTCACCACGGCCTACAACGAGTATGCCATCAGGGCATTTAAAGTAAACAGCATTGATTACCTGCTAAAGCCTATAGACAAAAAAGAACTGCAAACCGCTTTTGAAAAATACCACCAGATACAAAGCAAATTTGGCAATGAAGCCTACCTGCAACAGATCAATGAACTATTTGCCAACTTTGGCAACAGCAAAAAATATAAAGAAAGGTTTACCGCCCATTACGGACGCAATACCTTGCTGGTGCATATAGATGATATAGCCTGCTTTGCCAAGGAAGAAGTAATATACCTGGTAACCGGGGAGGGCAAAAAATACATTACAGACTATCGCTCGCTGGACGAAATAGAAGAACTACTAGACCCAGCTGTCTTTTACAGAGCTAACAGGCAATACATTATTTCCCTGCAGTATATAGATATGATGCGCAGTGATGAAACGGGCAAAATATTACTGAAACTGAAAATATCATCTCCACCGGAAATAATTATCAGTAAGGAAAAAGCAGCGCAATTCCGTAAATGGGTGGAAGGATAAGCGGGCACAACCCTTATCCTATCTTGTTAAGACAGTTTTAACAGAAGAGCAGAAGGTTTTATATTTTTATACCCTACTTTTTGTATCAAATCATCTGTCTAAGACAAACGTTATGACTAAAAGACTGATCTATTTTGCAATGCTGATGCTGCTAAGCATGGGCGTTGGCGCACAACCGATACAACCATCATTTGATGGGGTTAAAAAGATAAACGGTATTTTTTTGCATGTAACTGTTATTGGTGAGGGCAAGCCTTTACTGGTATTGCATGGAGGCCCCGGCATGAGCCATGACTATTTTCTTCCCTACCTGGAGCCATTAGCTAAAAAATATAAACTGATATTTTATGATCAGCGCGCAAGCGGCAGATCTGAGATACCTGAAGACAGCCTGGGATCGAGCTATACCAATATGATAAATGATATAGACAGCATACGGGCAGCATTTGGACTGAATAAAATAAATATCCTGGCACATTCCTGGGCAAGCATCCTGGCCATCAATTATGCGGAAAAGCATCCTAACAGGGTAGCATCCCTGATATTCAGTGATCCCATTAATCTGAATCATGAGTTTGACCTGCAACAGCAGAAATCTATCAAAGACAGGTGGAAGGATACGACGGTGGCATCTAAGGCAAAGGAACTGAAAATGGCCAATTCATCGGTTATAGAAATCCGTATGCGGCTTGCATTCTTAACTGCTATGAACAATGTGAAATATATTGACAGCATTCATGTAATCATACCACAGAAATATGCTGATGCGCAAAACTCACTTTACAATGGCATGATGAGTGAGATAAAAACATACGACCGGGATTACTACACAGAATTAAAGGCCATAAAAGTACCTACACTCATCTTACACGGAAAAGCGGATAATGTACCGCTGGCAGCCAGCGAAAAGCTAAAAGCAAGCCTGCCTCAATCTCGCCTGGTAGTGTTTGACAAATCGGGGCACTTCCCGTTTATTGAAGAAACAGATAAATACAACAGAACGGTAATGCAGTTTCTTGATGAAGTGAATAAATGATAGATAAAGAATAATGCCGAAACGATTGTTTCTTTATTAAGCCTTGTCAATACGCCGTAAGCTGCGTTACAGGTTCTCTATCGCCATAGGCTGCAGGTAAGGGATATCCTAAACTTACCATGATGTGCTCCAGCATGGGCTCATCATCCGGATCATACCTCCTGTTCAGGTTAAATCCGTGCAATTTGGCCCAGGCCTGCCATCTAAGCGCGTACAGAGTACTTTTGTATTCAGATAGCTTACCGTAAATATTGGTGGCCGATTGGCGGGCAATCAGCTTGATGAGCAATACACCCTGGGTTTCATTCAGCTTACTTATTTCTGTATCGAAACGTTGATGTATTATTTGTTCCTGCTCATCCAGGTAGTCCTTTCGCTGCCGTTTCGACACAGACGGATCGTGTTCCTGTTTATCCAGCTCTGCCATAACTTTATTTGCAGCATCCAGGTAAGGAAGGATGGTGGTAACGTAATATTTCATCTGGTTGTAACGGTATCTCACGGTATCATTGCTCCAGTTACGCGTACTGTTTACATTTACCTGTGGCAATTTATAAACGATGAGAGTATCTTCGTTTTGGGCAAGTGCAGCGGAGGAAACGAATAATAGAACTATAAATACCAATTTAGCCTTAGCCATACCTTGATATATCAAGCCTTATGCCAAAGAGAACAATTCTATAGCCAGAAAAATGTTAAATCACAGAAAGGGCTATCGAGTTACATAATCTTGATTAATTTTAAGTTACGGGAATGGCAAAATACTTATATGTAATTCTGGCTTGTTTTTTTACTGTTACAGGCGCTGCCGGCCAAAGCCTTTTTGAAGTTAACAAGGGAATTGTGCGCTTTTCGTCTGTGGCGCCACATGAACTTATTACGGCAGAATCCAAAGAGCTAAAAGGGGCATTGGACAGCAGAAAAAAAAGCTTTGCCTTTAAACTGCCTATTGCTTCTTTCAAAGGTTTCAACAGCCCCTTGCAGCGGGAGCATTTTAATGAAAATTATATGGAAACCGAGACGTACCCTTTTGCAACTTTCAGCGGAAAGATCATCGAAGACCTGGATATTGGCAAGGAGGGCGTTTATAAGGTAAGAGCTAAAGGCCGGCTACAAATACATGGTATAGTACAGGAACGCATCATTAATGTAGAAATAAATAATCAGGGAAGAGAAATGACATTCCGCTCCAGCTTTATTATTTCCCTGATCGACCATTCCATTAAAATTCCGCGCGTAGTTTATGATAAATTAGCCCCCGATATAAAAGTATCTGTTGATGGAATACTAAACCAAACGGCTCAATAGTTGCATGCGTGTATTTTTGATCTTCATATTGCTTACATGGTGCATATCTGCAAATGCGCAGGAGCCTTTTGTACGTGACCTCTGGTATAATGATGCCTCACTGCCGGTAAAAACGAATGCCATATTGCAAGACAATAATGGCTATATATGGCTTGGAACGGATGACGGCGTTTACCGGTTTAACGGCCGCAGTTTTGTTTTAATAAAAGATGCGGTACATCGGCCTGTAACAGCGCTAACATTATCGGGCAACCGGGTATATGCCGGGTATAAAAATGGAAATATAGGATGGGTTGAAGGTGACGAAGTTCATCCAATGAAGGTAATGGGAGTGATACCAGCAACTGCCATTACAGACATGGCTGCAACCAGCGATAATTTACTCTGGGTAGCAACAGAGGGGCAGGGATTCATCATGATACTTAATAATGTCGGTGTATCCTGCAATAAACAAAAAGGCTTGTCTGATGATTATGTGTATAACCTCTTCATCTTTCCCAATAAGCGTATTGTGGCCACCACAGACCAGGGCATCAATGAAGTATATTTTAATAAAAGGGATTTAACCATCACAACACTTAATACAGAGAAAGGATTACCGGACAATATTGTACGCGTGATAAAACCTATGCCGGACAATACTGCATGCTGGCTGGGTACTGAAGACGGAGGGCTCGCATTTTATTGCAGAAAAGCCCGGAAAGTATGGACCCCATATATTCAAGGAGGCTGGCGCTGGGGACCTATCAACGATATCGTTACCATGCCAGGTGGCAAAGCATGGGTAGCAACAGAAAATGGCTATTTATTAAAGGTAACAACCGATGATGAAGACACACTGCACATCAAAGAATATGCATTTCCCGGCAAGAAACTTAATAAACTAACCCTTGGCCGATCTGGTGTAATATGGTGTGCTACCAGCCAGGGGATCAGCATGGTATCAGACGAATACATGCAATACATTCCACTGGAACCGCCATATAGCTTATCTGATGTGCGGGCTATGTCGATAGATAAGCAAAGCAATTTGTGGTATTCGCTCGATGACAAGCTTTATTGCATTTCTCTCTGTGAACCATCCGGTCAAAAACTAGCATACCGTGCGCCGGCAAATATTACCAGCCTTTTTACAGACCAGGAAAACAGGTTATGGATCGGCACCTTTGGGCAAGGGCTGTGCTACATGGATGCAATAAAGAAGAAAGTCATTAAAGTAACAGGCATAGCAGAACTTGAAAACGAAAGTGTTCTTGATGTAACCGGAACGAAAAAAGACCTGTGGGTATCGGGCCTCAACGGAGTGCAGCAGTTGTCTTACCCTACCGGAGAGGACAACCATCTGAGCCTGATAAAGCTTCATAACAAACATACCGGCGTAGGCAGCGACTATGTCTACCAGGTGTATCCTGATAAGGAAGGCAGGATATGGATGGCGACTGACGGCGGCGGTATAAGCATGTACCAGGATGGTAAATACACGAACTGGAACCCATCAAAAACAACTAACGGTAAGGTGATCTATTCTATTACAGAAGACGCTATAGGCAAAATATGGGTTGCGGCGCTGAACAGCGGGCTCTATTATTATAACAATAAAGAATGGCAGCAGATATCTATACCGCAGGGATTGCAGGATGCCAATGTATATACTGTTGCCGCTAATGCTACCGGGCAGGTAGTTGCAGTACATAATAAAGGATTTGATGTATGGTATCCCAAAAGCAGGCAATTCAGAAGCTATACCAACCATCAATCCTTTGATATAGACTCCACCTCTACTATACTGAAACTATCCGCAAACGATGCCGGCGGCAATGTCTATATTCCTTTCAGAAAAGGATTTTTAATCATCAAAAACATATATCAGGGCTATGACATCAAACCTAATGTGATCTTACAGTCTATAAAAGTCTTTTTTGAGCATGTGAAGCCCGGCACAACGCGATTCGGCTATAACGAAAATCAGCTAAGCTTCAAATACGAGGGCATTAATTTTGCCAATCCAGATAAGTTACATTACCGATATAAACTTATTGGATATAGCAATGACTGGACGGAAACAGGTGACGAACTCGTTACCTTTCCTCAACTGCCACCCGGCAAGTATACATTTCTCGTACAGGCATCCCTTAACAATAGCTTTAACTACGCTTCGGACGCATCTTACAGCTTTACTATTGCCAGCCCTTTTTGGAGGCGCGGATGGTTCTTTGCTTTGATTATCGGCGCAGTATTCGCTATTGTATATATGTATGTGTACCTCAGAGAACGCAATTTAAAAAAACTGGCAGCATTGCAGAGCGAGCGTATGCTGTTTGAATACGAGCATCTGAAAAGCCAGGTGAACCCGCATTTTTTGTTCAACAGCCTTAATACACTGGCAAGCCTGATAGAGGAAGACAAGAAACTGGCATCTGATTATACCACGCATTTATCTGACTTTTACCGCAACATGCTGGCATACAGGAACAGGGACCTGGTAGCGCTGGGCGAAGAATGGGAGATACTGCAAAACTACCTGTACATACAAAAAAGCAGGTTTGGTGATGCCCTGATATTAGTAACCGATGTGCCTGAAAGGTTAATGCAAACCAAGCGCATAGTACCCCTATCGCTGCAGCTGTTGGTGGAAAATGCCATTAAGCATAACATCGTTTCCAAAACCGCACCATTAACCATATCTATAACCGCCACCGATGATAAGATAACCGTAAGGAACAACCTTAATCTTAAAATGAGTAAAGAAAAAGGTTCGGGATTGGGGCTTGTTAATATTAAAAAACGGTATAATTTGCTAACTGATAAGAATATTTACATCGGTGTCAGCGATACCGAATATATAGTGATACTACCATTGTTATGAAAATAGTAGTTATAGAAGACGAAATGCCTGCTTTTAAAAGGCTTGCCAAGCTGATTGACGAAACAATACCGTCAGCAGAGATAGTGGCGCATGTAGATAGCGTGGTTGATGCCCGGAAATGGTTTGAAAACAACAAACTGGCCGACCTTGTGTTTATGGACGTGCACCTGGCCGATGGATCTGCATTTGACCTGCTGAAGCTCATAAAAATAGATAGCCCTATTATATTCACCACCGCATATGACCAGTATGCCATTGACGCGTTCAAAGCATCAAGCATTGACTACCTGATGAAACCGGTAAAAAAAGAGGAACTGAAAACGGCGCTTCAAAAGCTGAACCAGTTTAAAAGACTCTTTACCGATAAGACCGAACAGGCAACATTGGCTACAACACAACCTGAATACAAAAAAAGGTTTGTGATAAGATTCGGGGAACACATTAAGACGCTGGCTGCCGAAGAAATAGCTTATTGTTATAGCGAGAACAAGGCTACACTTGCCAGGACCTTTGAAGGCAGAACTTATCCAATGGACCACAACCTGGACGCACTGCAGGATATGCTCGACCCCATCCAGTTTTTTAGGATTAACAGGCAATACCTGATAAACCTGAAAGCTATAGAAGAAATGAAAACCTACACGAAGGCACGCGTGATCGTGACCTTAAAACCGGCGGTTAAGGACGCCCCGGTTGTCAGCTCTGAAAGGGCAGCTGATTTTAAACAATGGCTGGGCGGCGAATTGCCGAACGGATAATCTACTCTTGTACCTACAATTTCGTCCCTGTTTTTTCCCGTTTCATCAAATTAGGAAATGGTTCCGGTTGCAAAAATCCTACTTTTATATTAGGATTATTATACGGCAATATGAAGAAGTTATTATGGATAATGCTGGCCCTTGTAGTTGCAGGAGGTATTATCGGGTATTATCAATGGAATAAGCCTCATGAAAAAGTAGAAGATATGAAGGGCGTGGCGATAGATGCATCTAAATTATGCGCAGACTTTGCCGCCGATGAAAATAAAGCCAACAGCACTTACCTTAATAAAGCATTAGAAACGAAAGGCGTTATCAATGATGTTTCTAAAAACCAGGACGGGGGCATTGTCATAGCCCTTGATGGTGGTAATGGCGGCTCTGTGCAATGTACCATGCGCGATAAAAATGTACAAGCAGAAACCGGTAAAACTGTCATCATTAAAGGTATCTGTACCGGATACATATTATCTGATGTTACGCTTACAGATTGCGTACTGGAAAAGTAAATTCATCCCGAAAGATCAAACAATACAAGAAGTTTAGCGAAAAAAATAACATGAGAAAAATAATAGGAGTTTTTGCCTGTGCTTTAATATTCACAGGTTGTTACTACGACAAAGCCGACCAATTATATCCATCTCCCACTACTACATGCGATACTACAACGGTTACATTTGCAAAAGACATTTTACCCATTATGAATACGAAATGCGCCACTGCAGGATGTCATGACAACCAGACCAAACAAAATGGCTATGACATGGGCACCTATGAAGGTGTGAAGATGGTGGTGGATGATGGCAAGCTGATTGGCGTAACACGCCAGGATGCGGGGTACCTGCCTATGCCGCAGGGTATGCCTAAGCTGGATGAATGCAGCATTAACAAAATAGTGCGCTGGGTGCACCTTGGCGCTCAGAATAATTAATAATGAAATAGGAAGGAATATGAAAAGAATAATTTTAGGCGCTTTACTGCTCTGCGCGACTCAAAGTGTATATGCTCAAAAATACCTGACACGTACAGGTAAAATAAGCTTTTACTCTGCTACCCCACTTGAAAACATCGAAGCCTTTAACAATGAGGCTGCCGCTGTTATGGATGCGAAATCCGGTGAGGTGATCTTCCAGGCGCCGATCAAGAGCTTTAAGTTCGAGAAGGCATTGATGCAGGAACACTTCAACGAAAACTACATGGAAAGTGACAAATACCCCAAAGCCGAATATAAGGGCACTGTTACTGATATCTCGTCTGTAAACTTTGCCAAGGATGGATCTTATAACGTACATACTACGGGCAAACTGACGATGCATGGCGTAACCAATACGGTAACAGTTCCGGGAACTATGGTGATTAAAGGCAATACCGCTACTATCAACTGCAAATTCAAAGTGGTGCCGCAGGATTACAAAATAGAGATACCTAAACTGGTAGAAGGTAAGATAGCTAAGCAAATTGAAATAACAGTAAACAGCTCTTTAGACAAAAAATAAGATCAAACAAAACAACAAGCTTTTTAATATGCGTTTTGCCAAAACCATTCTCATTGCCTCTCTTGTATTTACTACCGGTGCAGCCTATGCCCAGGGGAATGATTCGAAGAAAAAAGATGATAGCGATGAATTGATGAACATGCTGAACCAACAGGATGCGGGTAAAAAAGAAAAAACATACACTACAGCTACCTTCAAAACCACGCGCATCATTAATGGGGCGAGTATTGAAAACGTAGCTAAAGGTGTGCTCGATTTTAAAATATCTCACCGTTTTGGAGCGTTTAACACCGGGTTCAATGGCTTCTTTGGACTGGACAATGCTAATACCAGCCTCGGCTTTGACTATGGTATCAGTGATCGGGTAATGGTAGGAGTAAGCCGCGGTACTTATGAAAAAGAATACGAGGGCTACACCAAGATAAAACTGCTGCGCCAAACGGAAGACGGTTCTATGCCGGTGAGTGTTAGCTATATGGGCGCCATCAGTATACAAAGCCTGCCAGCACCAACGCTGCCAGCAGGACAGGATTATCATTTCAGTAACAGGATGTATTATGTAAACCAGGTTTTGATTGCTAAAAAAATAAGCCAGGCGCTGTCTTTGCAATTAACACCAACACATATACACTACAACCTGGTATCTACCACCGCAGAGCCTAACGACCTGTTTGCTGTAGGTATTGGCGGCAGGCTGAAGCTCACCAACCGTATATCGCTGAATGCGGAGTACTATTACCGCATCAATAAATTAGGCAATTCCAGTATAACCTATTACAACTCACTATCGCTTGGCTTCGATATAGAAACCGGCGGCCACGTATTCCAGCTATTATTTACGAATGCTCCGGGCATTACAGAAAGGGTGTTTGTTGGACAAACCGCTGTAAGCTGGCCAGATGGGTTGCGTTTTGGCTTCAACATCTCGAGGGTATTTACGATCGTGAAACCAAAGGAATTTGAAGGCTCGAGGAATAAAATATGGTAATGTGCTATCCGAATAAATAAAGAAACGGGCTGCAATTGCAGCCCGTTTCTTATTATCTATACTCCCGGTTCATAACCCGGATTAGGTACCTGGTTGACTCTTACATTTTCATAAGGAAGATCAGGCAACTCAAGAAAATGCCTCTGTTCTATAACATCTATAGACGCTTTGCGTTTAAGATGCTGGCTTACCAATGTTTTTATATTCTTCGCAGCAAAGCTCAGGATATTGTTTTTTAGCCGGATCTGGCGCATTGCCCTTGCCAGGCCATAAAACAGCAAAGCTATGATGCCCAGCAATGCGTACACGCAAATAACGAATATCCGTATATCCATCCAACCCAATTTTAGGTACTCGGGCCTGTTTTGAAGATCATTGAGTATATAGAAAGGATAAATCTTATTCATGAATACCGCGAAGGCAATACTGCCGGCACTGAGCAGGTAACAGACGATCTCTGTAATAATGAGTACCGTCTTATTGACCAACCTTTGGGCCGCCGGTTTGCTTAAAAGGGTGCCTAAAGGGTCAAATACCTCCAGCTGCTTATATATAACGTTTTTTTGCTCCTTAAAATCCTGCAATAGGTCGTCTTGCAACTTAGACATTTGTCACACTTGGTTTGAGTAGACAAAAATAAAATCTTCAGCGGTTAAGTCATACTCAAGTGGAAAATTAGCCGCTTATGGCCAATATATGTGCATAACTACTGAATATCGAACCTCTTTTAGTACTTATGATGGATTACTGCAATAGTTTTCGGAAATTTGCAATCTTTAATTTAAGTCATGAGGGATGAGTCATGAGTCTTGAGTTTGCTCATGACCAACGACTAAGGCCTGACGACTCTCTTAATAAAATGAAGTACGAAAAAGAAATAGGCAAACGCCGGACGTTCGCCATCATATCGCACCCGGATGCCGGTAAAACCACGCTGACGGAAAAACTCCTTTTGTTTGGTGGCGCTATACAAGTTGCGGGTGCGGTAAAAAGCAACAAGATAAAAAAGCACGCTACCAGCGATTTTATGGAAATAGAACGCCAAAGGGGTATCTCTGTGGCAACATCTGTAATGAGCTTTGAATATAAGGACGTGCTTATAAACCTTCTGGATACCCCCGGCCACAAAGACTTTGCAGAAGACACCTATCGTACACTTACGGCGGTAGATAGTGTAATACTGGTGATAGACAGCGTAAATGGTGTGGAAGAGCAGACACGCCGCCTGATGGAAGTATGCCGTATGCGTGATACCCCGGTGATCGTTTTTGTAAACAAGATGGACCGTGATGGTAAGTACCCGTTTGACCTGATAGACGAGATAGAAAAAGAACTGAATATATCCCTGCACCCACTTTCCTGGCCTATAAATATGGGCAAGGAATTTAAGGGAGTATATAACCTGTATGACCACAGCCTGAACCTCTTTACCGCCAGCCAAAAGGCTACGGATGAAAATACAGTACCTATACCGGACCTGAGCGACGGCCTGCTGGACGAGAAAATTGGCGAACGAGATGCCAACCAACTGCGTGAAGATGTAGAACTATTGGAAGGCGTATATGGCGACCTGGATGTAGATGCCTACCTGAAAGGCAAAGTAGCCCCGGTATTCTTTGGATCTGCGGTGAACAATTTTGGCGTAAAGGAATTGCTGGATACCTTCATCCGTATAGCGCCCCACCCTCTTGGGCGTGCTACCGATAAACGTTTTGTAGAACCGGGTGAAGATAAATTTACCGGCTTTATCTTTAAGATACATGCCAACCTGGACCCGCGCCACCGCGACCGTATTGCATTTTTACGCGTTTGCTCCGGCAAATTTGAGCGCAATACTTATTACAAACATACCCGTCTTGCCAAGGATATACGATTTAGTAATCCATACTCCTTCCTGGCACGCGAAAAAGATGTGATCGAAGAAGCATACCCGGGTGATGTGGTTGGCCTGTTTGATACCGGTAACTTTAAAATAGGAGATACACTTACACAGGGAGAACCACTACAGTTTACAGGTATCCCTACCTTCTCGCCTGAAATATTTAAGGAGCTGGTGAATAAAGACCCGATGAAGACCAAGCAATTGGAAAAGGGTATCAACCAGCTTACGGACGAAGGTGTTGCACAGTTGTTTACCCAACATGGTGGTAACAGGAAGGTTATTGGCTGTGTTGGCGACCTGCAGTTTGAAGTAATACAATATCGCCTGCTGCAGGAATACGGCGCTTCCTGCGCATTTGTAACCCTGCCATTCTACAAGGCATGCTGGATAACGGGCGATAAAAAGAAAATAGATGAATTTGTACGCTTTAAACAAGCTAACATCATGGAAGATAAGGATGGCAACCTGGTGTACCTTGCACAGAGTGAATGGTTCCTGAATACGGAACGCCAGAATAACCCGGATATCGAATTCCACTTTACCAGCGAATTCAAAACACAGATGGCATAACTTACTTGCTTTATAAACGGGAAAGGGATAGTAATGACACTATCCCTTTTTTTATTTTATTCAACAGGAAATCTATTGTTTCAATAACTTACCAGTGATGGCATTATTATCAGTCATGCGAACCTGGTATAAATATATACCATTGGCAAAAGAGGACATATCTATCACTGTAGTATTGCCATTTACATTGCCGCTATAAACCTGAGCACCTAACTGGTTATATATGGCCACAGTTTTTATTTTATCGTTGGCAGGAGCCTGCATGGTAACAGAGTTGCTAACCGGGTTGGGATATACGTTTAATTGGGTGGTTTTTGCAAGATTAATAACAGATGTTGGATTCCCATACCCCGGCACGTTTACAGAATCTGCGCAACCTGAATCTACAGACTGTAGAACGGGCATAATGGAAACAATACCTGTTGCTATATTATGGTTGTCATTATTATCATAAATCTTCGATCCTATCCTTGCAGAATCAGTCTCGCCCCAATAATTATATGACATATTTACGTTAGAAGTACCATTTTTAAAATTATAAGAAGTGCTGTTTTCAATACAATTGTACCTGAAATTGTCAGTTGATGTTGTACTGCATATAACACCTACGTCGTTATAATTAAATCCATTATGCTCAACAATGCCAGGCATATAAGAGTATTCCATACCAATCTTATTATTCCAAACCTGATTGTGTAGAAAATTAACAATATATCCGGTAACACCGTTCTCGTTATATGCTATTACATTGCCATATACAGAGTCTCCATTATTAATGCCATACCGATTGTTGTAAATAAGATTTCCGTGCACTTTACCAATAGATGCATTGATGCCCCAGCCATTATCATGTAGTACGTTATCACCTATATCGCTATATCCGTTATTACAAAAGATACCGTAGCCAGCATTCATAAAAAGGCAATTGTTAATTTCGCTATTCGCGTTTGAAACGTTTATTCCATGATTACATTTATTAAATACTGAATTTGATATCACGATATTTGAAGATCTTGCATAGACACCCTTATCAACATCTTCGAAACAACAAAACCTGAAGATACTTGTATCGGTAGATGGAGCATCTATTAGAATGCCATTCCATATATTGACTAACGAATTGTTCTTATCATAGCCGAAATAAATACTATCAGTAAGCGTTCCAACAGCATATAGAGAACCGACTACATGCAGTGTAAACTCTCCGCTTGATTTAACGACCGTTCCAGGTTCTATCGTTAATTTTACACCACTCACCACTGTAACCGATTCGGTCATAATATAAGGGCTGTTGGCTTTTGTCCAAGTAGTGTTAGTGGTAATATCGCCAGATACATCGGTTGCCATACAGGCCATAGAACATAAAACAGATGGCACCAGCGAGAAGAAAAACTTTTTCATATAATTTGTAGTTTAAGGTTAGGCCGTAAAGATAATATCAGCAACGCTTTAAAGCGCAAGAGCTAAAAATGCTATCATTCTTTTAACAGTTTGGTGACTTGTGCTTTGCCATCGTTGGTAAAGACTTTTACCAGATACATGCCATTGGGGATGGAAGCAATATTGAGCGTCAGTTTACTCGTGTTTGCTTCTATCTGCTGCATAACCAGTCCGGTAAGTGTGTAAAGCGTCACCTTCTTTATTGTATGCTGATTTCCTGTTTCTATAGTTACCACATCAGTTGCGGGATTGGGGTATACGGTCAGTACCTTATCATTTTCTATCTTAGGAATGGACAATGGGAAAGGATAATATGATGGGAAAGAAAATGTATCAACGCAGCTTTGGTCAGCACTTTGTAGTATTGGCATAAAATTGACAAAACCGACAGAAAAGAGCAGTGTATCGTTGTAATCAAATATTAATGAATCAATTTTTGCGGAGTCTGTCAAGCCCCAATAATTATTGGATACATCGGAATTTTGTGCAGTTTGGCGACCATCGATATTGTATTTGGCAGAATAGCTGATACAATTGTTTCTAATCGCATTATTATTAACGCCTGTGCTAAGGTAAATAGCGGTGTTGCAGTATTTTATAGTATTATGTTCGGCTATTCCACCAAAATAATTGATACCTGTTTTACTCTGCCATATTTTATTATTGGCCAGGTACCTGAAAGAACCTAGTATCGTGTAGTTAGAACTGTTTACGAAAAGGTTGTTGGTGATTGTATCAACTCCACCATTGATGGCGTTATTAGCATTAAACACCATATTATTGTTGAAGTTGAGATGCCCGCCATACATCGTGTTTGCATTGTTTACAAAGCCACAATTTTGTACCCGCAAATGGCCTCCTGCATCTGAGAGAACACCATATTCATTATTCATAAACAAGCAATCAGACACATAAACAGAATTGTACACCGTGCGGATGCCCTGGGTATTATTCGTAAATAAACAGTTAGTAACCTTTATATGATTTATGGTACTGATAGCATAATGAGCGTATTGAAAATGGCAATACTCAAATGTAAACGTATCGAGAGGATGCGGATCACGAATTGATAGTCCCTCCCAACCGAACTGCCCCTGAATAACAGAGTCTTGCGTAAATCTTATACTATCAGTAATGGTTCCTTTTGCTATTATCTCACCGTATATAAAGAAGTTACGATTAGCTTTCCCCCTTATCTCAGTCCCTGGTTCAATTGTTAGCGTCACATTTGAATCTAATCGAAGATCCCCGATTATCCTATAAGGACTGTTAGCTTTTGTCCAGGTTGTATTAACGCTTATAATGCCGTATACGTCTGTAGCTAAACAGGCTATAGAGCATAACAAAAAAGGCAGCAAAGTAAGAAGGTACTTTTTCATAATTTAAGGTAGATTAAAACGTAGTATGAACATCAATTACATAGGTCACAGCACTATCATTCTTTTAACAGTTTGGTGACTTGTGGTTTGCCATCGTTGGTAAAGACTTTTACCATATACATGCCATTGGGGATGGAAGTAATATTGAGCGTCAGCTTATTTGTGTTTGCTTCTATCTGCTGCACGATGGAACCGGTAACTGTATAAAGACATACCATTTTTATTGCATCGTCATTGCCGGTTTTAATTATAACGGTATTGGTTGCGGGATTAGGATATATATCTATACGTGTTGCGCGGCTTACTTCTTTAGTGCTAAGCGTGGTATCATTAGTATGATTTATATTTGTAGTATCAGGCAACTGCAAGCTATCTAAGCAACCAGAATCCTCTGACTGCAGCACGGGCATAAATAATGCTTTGCCACTTGTAAAGTTGTCATAAAAATCCTGAACCCTTCCGGAGATCTTCGCAGAATCGAGTTCAGACCAATAGTTGTCGGAGATGTCTATATCTGAACCATTATTTATGAAGTCATAAGTGGTATTGTCCGAGAAGCAATTAAGATGTACCAACGAACTACTATTATTAATGATCACACCTACCTGGTTATACTTTATACCGTTGTGCCGGATATTCAGGCCAGCGAATATTCCTGTCTGGCAGTACCAAACCTGGTTGTGGCTGATAGTACCACAATCCCTGATACCGATGTTACCAGATTTGTAAATAACATTATTAAGCACGTAGTTGTACTTAATAATTGCATTATAGTTATTGTAAAAAACATTATTAGCGCAATAATTGGCATTATTCCACTGTGATGCATAGAAGCCCCAGCTGATACAATTCACTACAATATTATTGGTAGCAATAATGGCACCATACGAATAAATGGCAGTTGAGTTATTATAAAAGCGGCAGTTATCTACGTACGCGTATGACGTGGTAATGTTGTTATTCTCTATTGCCGCGCCGCAATATTCAAATACACAGTTTTTTACTATCGCGGGCATATTCTCTACATGTACGCCACGACTGGCATACAAAAAATGACAGTATTCAAATTTAATCGTATCGAGGGATCTACTATTTCTGACATCAAACCCAACATAATCGGCTTTACCCGGAACAGCTTTGTTTGAGGTAACTACAATAGAATCAGAATCCGTACCCTGCATAGATATCTTTCCATCGATATAGACAACATAAAACCCATCAAATTTCACTACAACGCCAGGCTCAATTGTGAGTGTTGCATTTGTATCTACATCTATATTGCCGGTAACAATGTAAGGGCTATTTGATTTTGTCCAGGTAGTATTAGTAGTAATGAGGCCGGAGACATTGGTGGCAAATACCGGCAGGGCATACGAAAGCACCAGGGCTAAGGATAATAAAAAAACTCTCATAAAAATAGTTATTTAAGGTGTACAAAAATTAATGTTATGTATTGCTGTAGGTTATTGATACTTGTCTTACTCCTTTTGAATTTTTGAAAGGATAACATCATTGCTTAATTGCACCCTTGCCAGATAGAGTCCTCCAGGCCATTTAGAAACATCAATTGATGCTTTGCTACCATCAACGTGTACCTGTTCTATTTTATTACCCAAAATGTCAAAAACTGCGATATCCCTTATTAGCTGGTTGTCATCAACCGATATATATATAATACTCGAAACAGGGTTGGGGTATATAGTGAGTTTTTCAAGGGCCTTTGCATGGGCAATTCCGGTAGTAATTATGGTAGTGTCGGTAACATTGAGCGTATCTGCACAACCTTGGTCTTCGTTGGGCAATACAGGCATGAACCTGGTTTTACCGGATGTGAAATCGTCGAAGAAATCAAATACTTTGGCATCTATAGCCAGGGAATCTGTAGTACCCCAGTAGTTGTTTGAAATATCAGCATAGCTGCGACCATTGACATAATTGAATTTAGAGCTGTTTTCTATGCAATTGTTCTTAATTGTATTTCCATTTGAAAAGCCTGCACAAATTATTCCTGTTTCGCTGTAGTTAATGCCATTATGTGTTACTATAACATTGCCATTATATGTTAAGCCAATTTTGTTATACCAAAGCTGGTTATAACTTACCGAATCTACTCCTGTGGACAAACCTTCGTTACAATTGAACACAGTATTGTGATGCACCTTAACACCATAAGCAATACCATATGCACAATTATATACAACATTATAAGCAACATCACCTTTACCATAAAACCCATAGTCAGCATCGCTGATCACGTTGTTCAACACTGTCACATATCTACCAGCTATAAATAATCCATAAGAATTATGCTGAAATCTACATTTTTCTACCCATGCATACGATTCAGGAAAATCAAGGTTTTTAAAGGCTGTTCCATTATTATCGAACTTACAATTGCTTACCACAACAGGATTAGCACGAACAAAAAGCGCGTTAGCAGCATACTGAAAATGGCAGTACTCAAAAAACAGTGTATCGCTAAAACTGGCATGCCTCACCTCTATACCCTTCCATGTGGCGCTATATACGTCTTTAGGCACTTGTTTACAGGTAAACGTAATAGTGTCTGATGCTGTACCAATAGCGTTAATCCTGCCATCGACATAGAGTACATGGTTACCATCAGCAATAATGGTCACCCCGGGTTCTATTGTCAACGTTGCCCCTGTATCCACGTCTATATCACCGGTTATCACATAAGGGCTGTTAGCTTTGGTCCAGGTAGCGTTACTACCTATGTAGCCGGAAACATTTGTTGCAAGTACGTTAAGGCTTAGGGACAATAAGCCCAGGATAAGGAGGATAGGTTTTTTCATAAAAGGAGTTTAAACTGTTTAGCAACAAAGTTGGTGCCAAATATCTAATTTGTCGCTTATATTACAAAACGATTACCAGTAAGTAGATAATTTGGAGCGTGGATATAAAAAAGCACATATTACCCATCATTGTGTTATCGCAATTCGCCGGCACATCTACCTGGTTTGCCGGAAATGCAGTCTTAAAAGACATTGCCGGAGCTTTGAATATTTCGGTCGATGTATTACCTCACGTAGTATCAGCAGTTCAGCTTGGCTTTATTACCGGAACTTTGCTGTTTTCCATTTTTACAATTACCGATCGTTTTTCGCCATCAAGGATATTTTTTGTTTGCTCGATGCTGGGCGCATTATCTAATTTATCCCTGATCTGGGCTTGCAACCTGATGACACTACTAACCAGCCGCTACATTACTGGATTTTTTCTCGCGGGCATCTACCCTGTAGGGATGAAAATAGCTGCGGATTATCATCATCAAGGGCTAGGAAAAGTTTTGGGCTATTTAGTTGGCGCATTAGTTCTAGGCACTGCCTTCCCGTACCTGTTACATGCTACTAAAGCAGCGCTTAACTGGCATTATGTAATTATTTGCGTGTCTGTGCTGTCTGGTTTAGGAGGAGCTATCATTTTATTTGCTGTGCCAGATGGGCCGCATAGAACAAGCATGTCAAAACCTGACTTCTTACACGCCTTCAAACTTTTTCGTAACAGGGATTTCAGATTGGCAGCATTCGGGTATTTTGGCCATATGTGGGAGCTATATACGTTTTGGGCACTTGTACCATCATTAATAATCAACTCTGCTTCAAAGCATTCAGCAGGCAACAACATCAATACTTCATTATTATCTTTTTTTGTTATTGCTAGCGGAAGTGCAGGGTGCGTTATAGGCGGGTATATTTCGTTAAGACGAGGCAATATAATAACTGCATTTATTGCACTTTTGTTATCGGGGATCTGTTGCCTGCTCCTACCCTTTGCAATGACCTTACCCATTACTATCTTTTTACCATTTATGCTGGTATGGGGAATGGCTGTGGTTGCAGATTCGCCTCAATTTACTTCGCTGATAGCACAATCTGCAGAGCCTTCACTAAGAGGCACAGCTCTAACTGTGGTTAACTGTATAGGCTTTGCCATTACTGTAGTAAGCATGCAACTGATCGCAGTGCTGCAGAAAATTATAAAAACAGACTATGTATACTGGGTATTGACAATAGGCCCAATATTTGGCTTTATCTCCATTTACCGCAAAGCCCTGGTATACGGGAATATCAGTCAAGATCAATAAAGATACTTGCGAGAATAAAGTCTGCTTCTGTGATGATCATATCGTCAAATAAAAGTCCTTGTTGCATGGTATTGCGTGGTTTAGAGCTCTAATTTATTGTCCTAAAATAGCTTTGCATTATTTAAACGACCGCTTAACCTCCGATTTGCAAACCGTTAACTACCGGTTAACAAAAAGCCGGATCAATCGTCCGGCTATCAAATCAAACTGTTATTTCGAAACGCTTAGGTGGTGGCATCTCCCAATCGATTTTCCGTTTTACCAGCCATAGCTCCCTGATCTCACTTCTATCTAATGTAAATTGCGGGTAAAATTCTTCGTTGTCGCTGATGCAAACGAAGGTGTTGTTATCTTTTCTAAACAACCGTTTTACCATAATGCGGTCTTCCGTTACTACAACATATATATAGAACTGTGCTGTCGTGTTCCAAAACTCCGGCTCTACTCTTTCGCATACTACATGAAAATGTTCTTTCAGCGTTGGCTCCATGCTATCGCCGCTTACTTCAAAGACACGGTAGCGCTCTCCATGATAAGGAAGGTTAGGAAGCTGTATCTGCTGCAGTTCACTGCTGAAGGTGGGCTCGAGATAATGCTGGCTGTAACCGGCCTGAGCCATAATAGGAACTATGCCTATGCCCTCGGGAGCAGAGCTACCATCGCCAAATGCTTTCATAAACCTTAGCGCATCGCCCGTAGTCCGGATAGAATTGGGATTATAAGACCCACCAAAAAGGCGTTCAGGTTCTATTCCTAACACCTCTGCCGCTTTTTCCTTAAGTTCTGCATCCAGAGATTCCTTTTTAAAATTGTAGTAGAGGGTACTGCGAGGCACGCCCATGGCATCTGCCAGGCCGTGCACGCCCAACTTGCTAATCCTTGCCGCGTTTTGCAGCGCTTCCCCTTCATGTAAATGAGCCATAGTTAAAGTCTTATAATTTTTTCAAGAAAACATTTGGACATTTGTGCAATTATTGTACATTTGTATAACAAAGTAGCAAATGCACATTCTTTGTTGCACAAATGTATAGAATTGTTTAAAACAAACAATCATGGTAGAGAAAATTTCTTTTAGAGAGCATAAAAAGCTGGTAGCGTTGGTAAATAACAGCGATGCTATTAAGGATTGCAGCAATAAGACTGGCTTACCTGTTAATTCACTTCGCAATATCGCTAAAACCGGGAGCGGCGATTTATATGCTATCGGAAAGCTGAGGGTTTACATCAATTATAAGAGATCAAAGTTGTTTATAGAAAGCGCAGCATAAAATTGCTTTAATTAAACAGACAACAAAAACACAATAAAATTAAAATGATTACAACAAAAGAACTGGCTAGGAAAAATGTTGAAATGCTACTTCAAAAAGCATTCAACAATGGTACAGTTTGTTGTAAATCATGGCCTTATGGTGTTTTGCAGGTTGAAAGGCCCGTAAATAAAAATGCCCATAGTAGAAACTACGGGCCTTTCAAAACAAAAAATAAAAAACACGTGTCAAATCTAACAAAAATTATACAAATCAAAGATTTTTCTACCTCTACCATCTCTGTCCTTATAGGTTATTCAACAGGCATTCCACAAAACACATGTTTACGTATCAATAGAGCAGATTTTGAATTATGGTTATACCAAACCTGCCGGCTGGATTGGTGCATAACAGAATTGCCGCGTAAATATGCCAACAAAAATAAATGGCCGTATGAGGCATATGGCATAACCGTCAGCAACCTCATGACTTTTATTATTGAACAAAACCTTTTGTACAAAATCATTTAATCAGTCACAAAAAAACAGAGTTATATATGGAACAGAACATCTTTTACAATCACGTAAGTAACTGGGTACGATCTCATCGCAACCCTGAAACGATGGAAACACTTCGCAACTTTGTGGACAAGGCCTTGCAGCCTGCAGAAGTTAAAGAAAAACTTTACAGGGAGATCGCCTATAAAGAATCTATCCTCAGACGGCAACCTACGTTTGTAGTAACGGAAGAGCATACTTTCCTGGCTGACGAAAGTGGACAACCAAGGGTATATGCTTCGAGGTTTAGCGCTGTGTGCAAACTTGCAGAACTTACACTTAAAAGTTACAGTGTAGAATTGCTGCAAAACAATCATCTTTTTTATATAATCCTTTCAGAACCTGCCCCTGTAAATAGTATTGGTGTGGCCGCGTAGCCGCATTCAGTCCTATCACCATTGAACAGACTATAAAACCTGCGGGCAAACAAACGAACGAAGAAATAGAAGCAGGTGCCTAAAATGGCACCTGCCTTTTGAAAGCATCATTAAAATATAAATCTCATATAATCATGAAAAACATCCTCATTACAGTAGTAGAGACTACAGAAGAAAGCTTTGCAAGAGCTATGAACATTACAGTTGATCGCGAAGCGGAAATAGATGAAATAATAGAGAATTGTTATCAGCTAACAGAAACATTTCCCGATGCATTAGCGGCAGCCTCTTATAAGCTTGAAAATGCGAACGAACTGGCGTATGCCTCCTTTCACCTGGGCGCCTATGCCGAAAGTCGCAGAGTAAAGTATGAATTGCTTCACAAATTTCTTGGAGAAGAATAATGGGAAACTAAAAACCGGTGGGATCAGTTATAGTTGTTTTCCCACTGGTTATATATTTCATCTTCTACATTTTCGGGTTGTTTGCCGCTGTTGGGAGCATCAGGCTCTTTCACTGTGGAATAAATATCCCAGTTTGCATTCGGAGGTAGTGTCATTGGTAAATCTACATCTCGCTTAAGCGATTGATTCTCAATTTTATTGTGGTATCGGGATTGCATAGTTATTTCTTTACTAGTTATGGTGTAAATGTTGTGCCGTCAACAACTATTGTTGTTAAATATCGCTACCCTATACCGATGTTGGCACAGTTTTAAACAAACATGATTAAACTAAAGACAGACGTTATGAAAAAAGCATTTTCAGTTATAGCAATAGCAGCCGTGATGGCATCATGCAGTAATAAAAATAACGACGTATCTGACGTTCAGCAGAGAACAATAGATTCCATGAAAATGGAGATGGCCAAACAACAAGTCATAGATTCCATGAACCAGGCAAGTGCAGAAGCAGCTGCTGTACAAAAGGATGCAGCAACACAACAAGCTGCAACAGCTACATCTCACTCAACTACGCATCATAGCGGAGGTACCAGATCCAGCCATCCTACATACGTAACCAATAATACTTACAATACCGCACCACAAACACCTAATACACAACCTGCTCCGCCACAAAAGAAACGCTGGAGCGCTAAAGCAACAGGCGCACTTATAGGAGCCGGCGCAGGCGCTATAACAGGTGCTATGATAGATGGCCGTAAAGGCGAAGGTGCCATAGTTGGTGGGCTTACAGGCGCCGCGGCTGGCCTAGGTACTGGCGCTATTATTGATGCCAATAAAAAGAAAAAAGAACAACAACAGCAACAACAACGATAACCTGTAGGTATAGGATAGAAAGAGCATGAACTATTTTATAGTTCATGCTCTTTTAATATCAGACTATTTATTTTTTTTAGATACCTGGCCCTGCATATTAATCACATCTCCATTCTTCAACTTAGCTTCAGAGCCATCCGGGCGCTTGATCACACCATTTGATTTTACAACTGTGCCATTAGCCAGTTTTATATCATGCTGCAATGGCTCTGCTTTACCGCCTTTCATTATCATTGGCTTATTATTCATTATATAAACGCCATCAGCCTTATCGGTTTGATCCTGTTGTGACGGCGGAGTAACAGCTTTATTTGTTTGGGCAGAAACATTTATTGCAGCTGTAAACATACCTGCTAATAATGCTATGGATAAGAATCTATTTTTCATAACCTGGAATTTACCGGCAAAATACGTTGCCTAAGATGATTTTGGGCTTTGCAAAGGGTAATTTATTTTTTAAATAAATTATGCTCCAAGTGTTATACATAATGCAGAATAATATTAATTTACAGGTGATTGTTGAGGGTATTTTCCCCTTATATTTGTTTACGTAGGGATTTTCTTTAAAAAACAATAAGTACGTGAACATGCAAGCGGGAAAAGAGTTAGGGTATGAACTATACCTTGGGGGAGATAAGGATCAACATATAGGATGGGTGGAAGTACATAGCGGAGTGATCGTTATTAATTATAAAGAGGAGTTTAAAATCAGCAAGAAAGAGAACAATTACCTTATACTACCATTAGGCGATTCGTTAAAAACGGAATATTACGGCGCTTATGACAGGAGTAAACACAAGATGCCTTATTGACCATTACCTGGCTACAACCCAAAATAGAGAGAATCGTTCTAAAAAATTATTGTACTACTATTTGTATCATTCATTAAAAAAATGATAGGTAATGAACGCACGGGAACTGGTAATGGCCATCATGTGCAGGCCTCTTAGCGGCAAAGAACTGCTGCAAACAGAAAAAGCAAATAATGTAATTATTCACCGTCGTATTGAATTTGACGGGAAAAACACCAAACAGGCTGTGGAGTCATTCCTCGCCGGCCTGAAACGCTTTCCAATAAAACTTATGTTCATCTTCGGGTTTGGAGATAGCATAGTAGTAAATCATCCCGAAGACTTCAATGAAGTTACCCGTAGACTCCTGGCATTGTAAATCAATCATTTACAATAGCTAAACGGCTGGCTCTATGTAGTTACACTCAAAACGAAGAGATAAAAATCATCAATATAATAGCATAAATATCATTGCATAATACATATTGATGCTCTATCTTAGAGGTATCCTCTTCTAATGTAGCGTAATCGTTAAAACAAACTACAATGATTACAAGCGAACGCGTCATGGCTGTAATTTGCCGGCCAGTTTCGGGAAAAGAACTTGTACTTACCGAAAAAGACAATAATGTTATTATTCATCGCAGGATGGAGTATGATTCCAAATCGGGAATACAAACTCTTGAAACCTTGTTTGGCAATCTTAGGAACCTGCCCATTAAGCTAATGTTTATTTTCGGTCTGGGAGATACCATTATCATTAATGGACCCAACGATGTATTGGAAGTGAACCGCCGGTTGCTTGCGCTTTAATGATCATTGCTACAGATAGCAGGTGACGAGGCATCAATATGTATATATTTGCCTATGGACAGTATCGAAGAAAATGAACTTTATAAACGCCGGATAGACGAGCAAATTAAGTCAGGTATTGATAATTTAATTGCTTCGGGCGAAATAGATGAGGATGATTTTTTTGTGAACGCCGATGGAGATAAAATGATATCGATCAATGATGAAGCCGGTGATACGATCATCTTTAACTACACGAAAGGACTGCTGTATAGCTACGCCGGGCGATTGCGGGAAGAATAATATTTTGAAATCTCATTGCTCTCAGCGGCAATTGTAACTAGCAGTTAATTATAATATTTGTTTGGAAAATATACTTTTTTTCCGATTATCTTTGCACTTTAAGTAACGTATAGAGGTTTAACCTACGTAAAACAAACCCGACATCAATGCTTCGATTTGCTTACGCATTTGTTTCGGGCTTCTTACTAATGCTCACGTTAAATTTCTTTAACGACTGGAGCTATGAGAGAGAAGTTCTGGTACATCTTAAAGAACATATTTATGCGCAGTGCAAAACACGCGATATAAATACACTTATGGATACTGCGTTGCATTATTCTACGGTGTTACAGTCTCCAAGTACGGAAGTATTCAGTAATAGTGATTTTACATCTTTCAAGAAATACTTTACAACCAACTCTTTTCAGAATTACTATTTTGGTAAAGGAGCTTGCGGAGCATACTCTACTTTTTTTATTAGGCTACTAAGCGCAATGGGGTATGAAAGTAAAGTTGTACAAGTAACAGTAAATGGCAAACGTGGCGGACACATGAGTGTGGTTGTGATGCATAACGGAAAGTTGCTGTTAGTAGATCCTTTATTTAATCACAATTTTAAAGACAGTAATGGCAATATGAGCGACATCAATGATGTTGCCAAAAACTGGAATTCTTACTATAAATACCATTTGCCTGCCAACTATGTACCTGATTATAATTATCAGCAGGGATGGACACATAGTAACTGGGATAAATTTGGAGCGTTTTCAAGAGGCATTTACAATCTTGCCAGTAAATATTGGGGTAAACAGAAGGTAGATCAATTCTGTCTTTACTATCAAATTCAGGGCATAAATAAGTACTATATGCTTATTTGTTTTTTCCTTTTCGTATTCACATTTGTAAAAGCCATTCAACTAAATTTTACCTTGGACAAATACAGCGGAATACTTCCTCAAAGGATCTGGAACAGAAACAAAAAAGCGGCGTAAAAACCTCTCACTTAACGCGCAACAGAAATCTTAACGGCGTCATTTCCTGCAGCACTATAAAAATGCAGTAGGTATTCCCCGTTGGAAACATCACCCATATCTATCGCAAGGTTGAACTCATTTTTATAGCTATAAACATCGCCACTTAGAATTACCTGACCACTGCCTGTGAGTACCTGGTAATATACATGCGCCTCACGCTGCAATTCTGCTTTAACTGTAAACTTACCGGAATTAGGATTAGGGTAAAGCAAGTATCTTGACCTTGAAATTGGATCCACGACTACTTCAATATCAGACTTGCTGGTACAACTATTAGGTGCCAATGCTATTGCAGTGTATTTGCCACCCATACCAGGAGTCATTCTATAGATGGTATCTTTCTGATGCTGCGATGCAAATCCCTGAGGCCCTTCCCAGCTATAAGTTACATTGGGCGTGTTTGATTCACATGAAAGAAATAAGGTCTGTCCATAGCTAAGTTTATTATTAGCTTCTATAGTTACAGGTTCCGGTGAATCCTTGACCATAACAAGCACACTATCAGGCAATGAAGCGCATTTGCCGGATGATGCCTGTACATAATAATAACCAGCCCCGGACTTATCGATAGCAGTATCAGCACGACTACCGGTGGCTATATATCCGTTAGGGCCATGCCAAACGAAAGTAGCAGATGGCACATCACTTTCTGCAGACAGCATTAGCTTCTCACCTTCACATACTGAATCATTTGCGGTAAGATTTAATATTTGTGGTAAGGGTAAAACCCTCACATGCCCTATCGTACTATCTACACATCCTCCAATAGACACCAAAGCGGTGTACCTGCCAGAATCTGAAAAGTCGACATTGTTAATTGTCGCATTTTGTGCATTAACATGAACAGCAGGGCCGATCCATTGATACAATGCCCCCTGCACATCATCTATATGCATAGTTAGCTTTTGCCCCCAGCATACCGGATTGTTTATTGTAACAACCGGTTTGGGTATATCTGGTATGGATACATAAAAGCTATCGGTAGGTGATGTACATCCCTGATACTTCTGCATTACGATATAGTATCCCGAGTTTATTAATTGAGCTTTGGTAATAGATAGATGGCTTCCGGAATAAAGATGCCCTCCATTGAAATTCCATTCAAAGCTTCCGTATTGTGTATTAGCGCCCTTAGCGTTCAAAACGATCGAGTCGCCTTTACATACAGTTGCCTTTCCTGCGATGTCGGGTCTTTCAAGAACCGTACCTACAACTACGCTATCTGTTGCTGTTGCTGAGGGGCAACCCTGGAAAAAAGCATACACTCTATATACCCCTGCCGCTGCTTTAGTGATACGGGGAATATTTACAGAATCTGAATTAGCATAGAAGCCATTAGGTCCAGACCAGTTGAATGACGCGCCTTTAATATTTGTACCTGCCATCAATTTCAAGGTATCTCCTTCGCAGACAGGACTATTCACAATATGCCATGGTGAATCAGGACGTTGCCGAACTTCTGCTACAATAGAATCTTTAATAGTGCACCCGGCCACAGAAATTGCAATAACATATTTGCCTGCAGCAGCGGCAGTTGCCTTCTTAACAATAAGATTATTATTATTAACCGTACCAGACGGCGTATTCATGGTATATGTGCAGATAATGCCCGGGGAGGTGCACATACTGCAATCTGTGAGGATATCCAGCTCGTCGCCAACACATACGGGACTATTGTTTCTAATTCTCATAGATGTTGGTGCAGTAACAACCTGCGCCATAATACTATCCTTAACAGCACATCCGTAATAGGTTGCAGTGCATACATAATAGCCGCCGCCATTCAGCCCAACCGGATTAGGCCCGGTACTCTGGCTGTTTGATGAAAAGCTATTCGGGCCAGTCCACTTAAAGCTTACGGGACTCAAAGAGGTGTTGTTCAAGGTGGCATTTACGTTTAACGCCGTACCCTCGCAAACCGGGGCGTTTGTATGTAATGAAAATGCCGGATATGGAGACACTCTTATATTATTACCATTATCAGAACTGATCTCTGCAGGCATCGTAGCCCTGATGCGAATCCTGTATCCTGTGCCGGGAGATACTGATGCAGGAATAGTACAATAGATGCTATTACCTATCTGCCCCATTGTAATGCCTATTGTTGTAGGCGACGAAAAGCTACCACTGGCATCAGACAATTCTGCATAAAAAATATTGCTATCGTCGTAATAACTGAATACGGTATTTGCATACAGATAAAAACTACCACCCTTGCAAAGTAAAGTATCAGTGAACGGCTGCAATATAGAAATACCAGCCGCATAGGATCTTGCTGCTGTTACCCACATTAGTACGAGCGACAATAACCCTATTTTCAATATCCTTTGCATCCTTTTAAAGATACGATGGATTACCGCGCAAAACGGTGACTTACATCCACCTTAATTGGATTTTAATTCGCAACTAATAAATTACAATTGCAAACGAAAGAACCAGTGTTTACATCCGGTTTATCGATAAAATTTTAGATAATTTGACCCCGTCGACAATTACAGTAATCATATAAGTGCCGCTTGCTAACCGCCCTCTTAACCGGATATTTTGAAGCAGGCTATTGTTAATGGTTAAGAAGTCTTGCCGAAATACAACCTGCCCAGTTGAGTTGCGTAGCACTACCTGGATCTTATTATCGTATTTCGTTGTGCATTTGATGAAAAAATCACCATCATTTGCGTTGGGGAAAATTTGCAAACCGGTGTTATTCACCGCTTCGTTTATTTTAACGAGCGTTATTGCAGAAGAGCTGCAGTTGCCGTCAGTGGCATTTACAATATAAGTTCCCTCCTGGTCGCGGCCTATATTTTCTATAGCTACCTCTGTACCCGACGCTGTAAAGTTATGAGGACCACTCCAATGATATGTTGTACCCGATTCTACATTCGATACAAAAAGGTGTAAGCTTTCACCTGCCTGCAGCTCGGCATCTCCTGCAACCACAGGCTGCTCAGGCGTGTGATTCACAGTGACGCTTGTACTATCTTTTCTGATGCAATTATCGAGGTTAGCTTCTACATAATAAATGCCGCTTGCTCCATTTGTTACACCTGGAATGATAATAGTATTGTCTGAAATATTGGTGCCATGCGGGCCGTACCAATGATACGACACACCGGGAGCTGTATTAGCAGCCTTTAAAACCAATGTATCCTGCTCACACAAAATAATATTGCCTGTAATGGTGGTTGATGGTGGCAAGTCTTTTACAACTGCCTGTATGCTATCTATGCCAACACATCCATTACTGCCTGTAATGCTTACTGAATAGCTACCTGCAGATGACTGCCCTACCCCGGGTATGGTAACTATTTTTTGTGCGGATGTATAACCTGAAGGACCATTCCATTGGAATATTGCGCCGCTATCTTTGTATTGGCTTGCTACAAACAGCGTATCCCCTGCACAGGGATTGTTTGTAAACAGTCGGGGTATAGGTGTCTCCTTTACAAAGACATGCACAGTATCACTTGCCGAGCATCCATTTTGAAATGTAGTTAATATATACAATCCGGAGTCTGCTGCTAAAATATGGTGTATCGTAGTGTCTTTGGTACTATAAATATTACCTAATGCGTCTTTCCAGGCCCACGAGGTACCTGCTCCGGTACCATTAAGCTGCAATGTACTACCACTACAGACAGGGCTATTACTTGTACCTATTGGCCTGGCGGGCTTACTTATTACCTGTAAACTACCACTTGCATGTGCTTCACAACCATAGTTAAAAACATCTACTGTATATATCCCTGCATTAGCAGTTTTTGCATGAAAAACTGTAATAGAGGCTGCATGCGAATTGCTGAGGCCCGGGCCATTCCAAATAGCGTCTGTCAGCGGTCCCGGTGCAGTTACACTTAATGTAAAAGTATCGCGTTCGCATACAGGGCTGGTAATATGCAAGTTAGGCTGTGGTTTCCCGCCCCCAATTCCAATGCTTACATCACTGATAGCAGATACATAATAAGGTGAAGAGGATACTATTCTCATTCTGTATAATCCTCCGGTAACTGTAGTAACCGGAATTGTAGCCTGTATTGTTCCGGAGGATGTAGCGGAGGCAGTACCTATGCTAACAGGAGAAGTAAAAGCGCCCAAATTATCTGAAAGCTGTAAAGTAAAAGTATTGGAGCTATTGAAGGCAACAGCTGCATTAACTGTGTAATCTATATTAACTTTATCTCCTGCGCAAAGTGTTGTATCCATAACAATAAAGCTGACTGTATCGGCAGCCTTTATCATAACAGAATCGATGTAATAATATGATAAACCCAATGTACCCGATGGCATATTCGTTATCTGTATACTGCTGTTATCTTTAAATCCACCGATAACTACATGATCGTAAGCAGAATCAGCGACAAAACTTCCTTCTAATTTCGTCCAGCCTGATTTGTTGGTCAACGGTCCGTAAGCGGAAAAACTTACCTGTGGAGTGGTATTAAGTTTATTAGTACTAGCTATTGAAGCAGGCCCGTTCTTAAAAAAGAACATACCTAATCCATTTGAAGCAAAGCCCGCATTATCTGCCAAAGACACATACATAGATACTGTGTAAGTAGCACCTGCCTGTAATGTGCTTATACCTGTTTCGATATATTCTTTAAAATCAACATTGCCTGCATAATCAACAATGCCGCAATAGGCATTGCCATTTGCTGCAGCCTGGGTGCCATTGATATTTGCAGGTGTGGAAACCCCAGTAGCGGATGCTGCGCAGCTGTTATAATAATCCGGCGTGCCATTTGTATAAGATGACCAACCTGTACAATATCCGCCAAACATGGAAGTTGCTGTGGGGCAAGCACTATAATTTTCAAACCCACCGTTGGAAATAAGATTTTGCCCATTACTACAAATAGCAAACGTCATTAAAAACAATATCAATACGCTTCTCCTCATACTACATTAATATCTATCTACCACAAAGGGTATTGTGTACGTCTTACCATCGAGCCTGATACGGAAGTTATTAACACCACTTGATAACGCATCCCTAAGTTCGAATGCCTGTTCTATATGCTTATTCTGTGTTTGCAGCCATTGGGTATAAACAAGCTGACCTGCGGCATTAACAATATGCACCAGGATTTTCTGATCGGCCTTTGCTATTGCTTTCACCCAAAAATTTCCGTTACAAGGATTTGGATACAGTACCACCATATCTGTATCTAGCGAAGAAAGAATATCTACAAAGATCTTAGACGAAGACTTGCAAATCCCCAACCGGGCATCTACGATATAACTACCTGAGTTGAGTGTAGTTATATTCTTTATATGCGGGCTATACGCAGTGCTATAAAAGTTATTTGGCCCTATCCATTTGTAGTCAACACCTGGTTCGGGATCCTTAATAGTAAGTATAAGCTCCTCACCCTGCTTTATGGGATCATTGTAGCTTACCTGGGGTGGGATTGGTGTGTGCATGACCTGCACATCAAAACTATCCATAGCCATGCATCCATCCTTCTCTGCAACAAAAACGTAAGTTCCTGATTCAGCCACGCTTATTTTCCTGATGTAATTATCTGAACCGTATAATATATCATTCGATGGCGTAGTCCAATAGTAACGTATAGCCACTGTTGTATCAAATGCAGATAAGTGGAGATCACTGGATTCACAAACTGGAGTATTTACACTGCCGTTGGGCTTATACGGTCTTGCTTTTACCAATGCATTAACAGAATCTAAAGCCTCACATCCATTGGCTGTGACCTTTACTTTATAAGAACCGCCTAAGCTTGTGATAGCATTAATAAAAGCTGTATCCCTTGCAGTAAATCGAATACTTCCCGGGCCGCTCCATTCGTAGGTTGCACCGGGTATATATCCGGCAGATATACGTAACGTATCTCCTGTGCACACATTACCGGCAAACAACGCCGGCGATGGCGTTTTT
This sequence comes from Bacteroidota bacterium, assembly GCA_018267955.1. Lineage (GTDB taxonomy): Bacteria > Bacteroidota > Bacteroidia > Chitinophagales > Chitinophagaceae > Polluticoccus. Next base: position 179,461 of record JAFDXL010000008.1, on the reverse strand, counting down.
TTCACTTCAATATCTACAGTATCACGACCCATACACCCATCTGCAATTGTCAGTAAAGTGTATGCACCGCTATCTGAAAGTTTGGCTGCCGGCAATAAAATGGAGTTAGAAAAATATTGGGTACCTAATGGGGTCGTCCAAATATTTTGAACATTGCCCGTATCTACTTTGCTATAAAGCCTGATGGTATCTCCCGTACAAAAGCTTACTGAAGATGTACCGATTGACTTTATAGGATTGTCCCTGACAACAAGATATACTGAGTCAAAGCTTTTACAACCGTAATCCCTGGCCTCTACATAATACATACCTGAATCTGCAAAAACAGCATCGGGAATTTTTATGTGCTCTGAAGCGAAGTTAATGGCAGGTACTCCGGGCCCATTCCAGAAAAAATCTGAGTAATGAGAAAAAACGGTAGCTCCTAAAATGAATGTATCATGCAAACATACCGGAGAGGAAGCGTATGCCCTAACTGTAATAGGATTACCAATACCTATTTTTTTATCATTGGGTTCTGACACCAAACCGGGCTTAGATGAAACAATCCGAATACGGTATTCATCACCTGACGTTAATCCTGAGGGAACAATACCTACGAACATGCCATTGGCAGTATCTGCTTTTGTTCCCAGAACAGTAGGGTTAGCAAAGCTGCCGCTCTTATCCGACAACTGAAAAGTAAACGTATTACCCTGCAAAAAGCTACCCGTCAACTTATAGGCAATATGAATACTATCACCTGCGCACAACATCGTATCTGTGTAATTAACTATTGAAACGGTTGTGTCAAAAACAAACTGAAAGGAAAAAACGCTTCCTGCATTTTGTATCAGGTCATATAAATCAATAGAATTTATTCCGCTGCTGGCAATGGTTATTTGTGTGCTGTTATCCCGTGTTGCACTATCAAAATCTATTTTACCATTTGAGATATAAGTGTGCCCGCCATTACCGCAGCCTGAAAGCGCAGACAAATTAGCGGCTGTGAGTGGGAAAAAACTTCCGTTGACAAAGGTGCTGAGCTCTTCGCCGTAATCTGATGAACTGACCTTGAACCTAACCTGGCGTACAGGCACAGAAAAGCGAAATTCATATCCATTCGTCACCGGGGCTTTTCTCGCAATAGTGGTGCCAATAAAGTAAGGGCCTACACAATAGGAAGGATCCGGATAAACACCGGGAGAATCTATTGCTACCACTTCTACCTCAACACCTGCTATTATACGCTTACCGCTTGTATGCGTAACGTTATAGTATCCCTGCGCACTGCCTAAATACGGCAGCACAATAAACAATAAGGCTATGAACAGGTTACGTAACACTTAACTCAAAATCATCTTTATTCGCTAATACAATATAACTTAAATACTCCAACAGATAAAATATAATTATCTGCATAAAAATGTGCTAAAAAAAGCCGGCACAATGTGCCGGCGCCTTTATTATATAAGATCTTATTGACTATTTACAACCACCCGCCAAACAGCAATATCATCTCCGGATCTTAACCTTAATAGATATACCCCCGGGCTTGCATCAGGTAAGGTTATTTTTTCGCTGATCTGCTTGTTAGCTGCAGTCATTACCCTGTTGAAAACAATTTGGCCAATGCTATTAATTACATCAACATGATATACACCTGCTTGTGGCAATTCACCTTTAATTACAAATTCACCTGTATTAGGATTAGGGAACAATTGTAACTGATCTGCCAGGTTGAACTTACCAATTCCCGTTAAAGAGTCTATAGAAATAGTATTAGAAAATGCCTCTTTAGGATTGGTACAACTCAGGTCACTGATAATAGAACAGCTGATTATGTCCCCGGGTTCTATTGCAAAATGCGGATCATCATAACATAAGATCACCGTATCTCTGTCAACACCAAGCCCAGGCAAGGGAATTAATATGCCATTTTTATACCATTTATACGTAGGATGCGCGCCACCAAATATAGGGTGTGCCCTAAAGGTGATACACCATGGCGGGCCACCTTTTACAGGATCTGCCGTTATTGAAACCTGCGGAGGAACAGGGGGAACCTTAACTAAGGTTATATCGACTGTATCTGCAGGACGAGTTAAACATAACTCATCAGACGTGAAAATACAGCGAACAATATCTCCGTTTTGACCGAAAGTATCTACCAACAATGGCAAGCTGTTATTGATCAAATTACCATTAGAATACCATTGATATGTTGGGTTATTACCACCGTTGGTACCAACAGCGGTAAAAACAGCCGTGTCATTAATACAGATAGTAATTGGATTAGGGCTCACCGTCAATGTTGGGGTGAGCGATTGCTTCACTACAATGTTTGCGCTATCCGTAGAAGAACAAGTACCTAGAGTTGCCGTTGCAACATAATATCCAGAACTGGATGTGGTAAGATTGCCGATCTTGATATCCTTGGTAGTTGCTGTGAAAGAAGAAGGCCCCCGCCAGTCATAGGATACTCCGGAAGGTCCGCTTGCAGCGCTTAACCGGATGGAATCACCCGTGCACACTAGTCTGCTACCTGTAATAACAGGGGTATCCGGCGTCCTTTTTACAGTCAGCAATATGCTATCTTTTGCTGCACAACCATTAAACGTAACTGTTGCCGCGTAATACCCCGTAGCACTAACAGGCGCTTTAGCAACGAATGTAGATTGTGAATTATTGGTAAAACTATTCGGACCCTTCCAGCTATATGTAATGCCGCTACCTGATGTAGTGGTCGAGGCTGAGAATGTGAGTGTATTACCGCTACATACAGGGCTATTGGTTGTAAAGGTAGGTGCTGCCGGCTTGAGCTTTACAGAAATATTAGATCCATTATCGAAAGAAATATTAGCGGGATTGCTTCCAACAATTCTGATACGATAGCCTGTACCAATTGACTGGCTTACCGGGATCCTGCCATTTATGATGCCTGCGGCACTGGAGCTAACCGTGCCCAACGTAACCGGTGTGGTAAAACTACCGGATGCATCAGATAGCTGGAGTGTGAAAGTATTGCCAGACAAAAACGGATTAGTTACGCCATAAGGAACGTGTATACTATCGCCCTGGCAGTATGACAGCGTGCTAAAGGGCACTACAATAAAAGCAGAGGTATCTGCTTTAAACTTACATAAATATGCATCCTGGTTACCGCCTATTGAAGGTTGGCTCGCATAATGGGCGATGCCGCTACTGCTGCTGGTACAACCTGCCATAAACAAATCGCCCAGCCTGCTATAACTTATACCAAATGCGTTATCTACATTGGCCCCTCCATAATAAGTAGTATAGGTGCGTGAACCGGAAGGACTAAATACAGCTAAAAATGCATCCGTATTACCCCCAGTGATTGCTCCCTGAGACGCTGCGTTTGCTGTGGCCAATCCGAGGCTGGCAGTAGTGCCACTAAAACATACATTGCCTGTTGCATCAATGGCGATATCGGCGGTTTGATCCGCCTGAGTTCCTCCAAAATAAGTAAACCAGATACGTGCACCCGAAGAATCATATTTTGTAAGAAATGACTCATCGCCACCTGCGATGACACTCTGGAATACATTGCTGCCGTAACTTAAATTTGAACTTTGGGTAGTGCCTGTAACATATACATTGCCGGAAATATCAGTACCTACACCTTGTGCAATATCGTAAGCCGAACCACCAAGGTAGGTGCACCATCGTACGCCACCAGTGGAGTTGAACTTAGCTATAAAAGCATCATCATTCCCACCATAGGTACCTTGTGCAACGCTACTGCTAGGGTAGGCAATACCAGACGAACTACGTGTTTTACCGATTATATATGCGAAACCATTACCATCGCAGGCAACTTTTATTGCCTTATCTTCAGCAGTACCGCCGTAGTAGCTACACCATTGCACCGTACCACTGGACGAAAACTGAGTGATATAAGCATCTGCACCACCGCTTATGGAAGTATGGCCGGAAATGGTACCTAATCCTGTGCTAACAGTATTACCAACTAAATAAACCGTGTTGGTAAAATGATCCCACGCAACCCCTACCATATAATCATCAAAAGTGGAGGCGGTGCTTTCGTCGCCGGTACCGCCAAAATAAGTGGCCCATGATCTTGTACCATTCTTATTAAACTTTACAAGATAGGCATCACAATTACCACCGCCGTAGGATGACTGGCTAACACCTGATGAGGATGCAATAGCAGATGTACTGGCTGTTAGGCCCGCAGCATAAACATGATCTAATGTGTCTGTAGCCAGGTAAAAGAAGATATCTGTATTGCTTCCCCCATAATAAGTAGCCCACTGTAGCGAACCGGAGGTGTTATACATAGCAATATAAGCATCGATACTACCGTTGTTTAATGTATCAGTGTATGCACCCGAAGTTGCAATACCTGTTGTACTGTTCGTTCGGCCGGCCAAATATGCATTACCATTAGTATCAGTGGCAACTGAATAGCCAAAATCGTCATTGTTACCACCAAAATAAGTTGCCCAGTCCAGGCTGGGATCTATGATCAGGTCATTGTTCAATGCATCGTATTGATCTATTTTAAACGACAGTACATTTCCGTTTAACTCATATTTCGATGATATCTGTTTACCACCTTCCAGGTAACACAATGGTGCATCTTCTTCTACAGACCCTAGTGAGCTTTTAATCTTTAAGGATCCTTTTGCAGTAAGATTCATAGCAGTGGCTCCGCTGTATTGCAATTGGATAACCGATGGATTTGCTCCTTTATGAACAATAAAGTCGTATTTAAGCGTGTTGGAAGAGTTGATGTACATCACCCAATCAATATTGGGGTAAATGTTCTTGTACGTTATCTTTTGATATGCCTCAGCTGTAATACCATCCGGGCATTGAGGCAAATAATAATTTCTATAATCTTCGGCCTTCTGCTCTTTTATTACTTGTGCATTTTTATTTGCTCCCAGCAATTTTACATCTATACGCGCATATTTTGCAGTGATCTTTTCATTTGCCGCGACCTTTATTTTTCCATCAGCCGGTAATAGGGTTTGCATCCATTGATAGTGAAATTCTCCATTACCTATAAAAATTCCCAGACCATTTTGTTGTAATGCAAACTGAATATCTTTCCTGCTAACATTATGCTGGTCGATTAATTGTCCCTTGTTTTCAATAAAAGATACAGATGAATGGAAGCCTTTACCGGGTTCAGGGCTTGCATAACTTATGTTAATGACAAAAAACAAACATAAGTTCAATATAATGGGTATCAGAAAAGCGTTCCTTTTCATTATAGTATTACAGTATATTATATGTACTATAATAAAAATACAGAATTGTAAGGTGGTAACCTGCCGATAAGTGTTTTTTAATTAGATTATAATCCAGTTAACAAAAGATAAATATGCCAAAAATAACAATTAACGCATTGATTATCAGCTATATGGTTTTTATATATACATTAATTGTATTAGTAATAATTTGTTTCATTGCATTTGTGAGTTCTTCTATCGGTGCATCTACTTCTTTTTTGTACATCTCGATAATTTTCACTGCTTTTGAAGTGAGATCTTTCTCTAGTAATTGCAATTCAGACATAAGCTCCTCAAAAGATGGCCTGCCACCTTTAATTGCAGTTAGCGCTTCGATGTTATGAGCATATTGCGCCAGTACCCCGGATGCGATATTGGAAAAACTATCAATAACTTGTTGTTCGCGTGACATAAACATTGTCGCATTTAAAAAGAATGAAAACTATTTTAGTTATCACCTCCGATCAGGCACGCCAGCTTGAATGATTTATTCGCAAACTAAGCCGGCGCGTCATTACTCTTTATTGATTGCGAAAACAAGCTCAGTATAAAAATAAAAAAAATTAACAGAAAATGAATATACAGAAATCAGATGTACCAACGCGGGAATATAACAAGCTTATCATTTGCACCTGCAACCATTAGTCAAGTACGATCCGGAGATCGGGATTACTAATATAAAACGCGAGGTGGGCGCTTAAATCCCTGCAGACCGGTTGCTGTAATGAATCATGCCCAATTAATACTACATCGTAATCATCACCGTTATAAAAAGCTAAAGCGCTATTGGCATCCTTGAAAATCTGATATTGCTTTAAAAAATAAAACTTCTCCAGTTTGCCATACGGGCTTACTACAACGGCTTCGATATTACCCAGGTTGCGATATTCTCCGCAAAAGGGCTGGCCAACGAGATCCACGTACTCGCTGCATATTTGCCGGGCCTCATCTAGTTTTAGCTTTCCTTCTTTCATCTTATCAAATATATTAAAAATACTATTTGATAAGCCTTTAGAAGAACTTAATTTATTAACACGATATCTACGCCATTCTGAATTGCCTGCTGCTTTTTACATAACTTAGTGAATTGACATTTTAATATGTAGAATGAGAGTTAGCTTTATTATTTTATTATTCCTGGCAATAGGGAATCTTGCATTGGCACAAACACCCGGGCTAAAAAAATTTGATCTGAACAAAGTAGGAAGTTCATATCCCTTATACTTAACACCATTTAATGCAGCAAACGGAGGAAAGATCTGTTTTTTTGCAGATGAAGGTATTGGAGATGGATTTGAGCTATACACATGTGATGGAGTAAATCAGCCGGTGCTGGTGCTGGATCTTAACCCACTTGCAGGCAGCGCTGTTGAACAATATTCTAACCGCCCGACAATCGTGCTCAACAATAAGCTATATTTCACCGGTAACAGTGGTACAACCGGCCCTGAAATTTACGTGTTCAATGGTGCTACTATGCCAACCTTGGTGCAGGATATTGTTACAGGAAGCGAGGGAAGCGATCCTGATGATTATGTTGCGTTGAACGGTGTATTATACTTCTGCGCACGCAATAGCAATATTGGTTATGAACTTTGGTCTTACGACCCGGTGGCAGCTACACCCGCTAACCAGCTCACGGACATCAACCCCGGCCCCGATAGCAGTGTGAATGGTAACCTTACCGTGTTTAACAATAAAATCTACTTTACAGCCGATAGCGGTATTGGCAATAATGAGCTATTTGAATTTGACCCTGTATTTGCAAACACATCATTACTGGCAGATATTAAAGCCGGGCCGGCAGGTTCATGGCCACAAAACTTAACGGTCATCAACGGCAAGATGTACTTCAGCGCGGCAGATTCAGCAGGGCGGGAATTATGGGTATATGATGGTACAAACAATCCTGCCCGCATTACCGATGCCGTAAGAGGATTCAGAGACGGAATACCATCCCGCTCAGAAACTATTATCGCGTCTATGAATGGCAAAATATACTTCAATGCCAAGGACAGCAACGATAACAATTACTACCTCTTTACTTACGACGAAACAACAGGTAACTATGGTTTAGCCCCAAAAATAAAAACGACCGGCAGCCAGGATCCATTATGGATAACACCGTATGGCGGCAAGTTATATTTCAGCGCATACAACCAGGCTACCGGTTACGAGTTATGGTCTTATGATACCACAGATGGTGCAAAACAGGTTATGGATCTATGCACGGGAACAAATAGCAGCGATCCCAAAGAGCTCACCGTAATTGGCAATGACTTGTACTTCCGTGCGCAGGAATGTGGCGGTGTGGGCACTGAACTATTTAAATTTAACTATACAGAAGTTTCGGTAAAAAATGTTTCATTCGCCGGAGACATTCGCGTGTTCCCCAACCCTGCGTCAGAATACGTGAATCTATCGTTTAAAGGTAAAAAACAGGAAACGTTGCACATAGTGTTCACAGACCAGGCCGGAAAAAAAGTGAACGAGTGCAATATAAGCAGCGATATGCCTGCCATTACTATTAATATAAAAAGCTGGGTACCGGGCATGTATTACTACACAGCATACAATAAAGATGGGGTTAAGTACATGATGGGGAAGTTAGTAAAGAATTAAAAGCATTAACACCAATAACAATAAGGGCCGCATTTGCGGCCCTTATTGTTTGTACCAATATGATGTATTCATCAATACCGCAGGGCCCTATATGATGCACTGCTAAGCGTTTTATCAGCCACTACACTACCATTATTGAAATTGATCTCTAATATGCGTGGCACAGAACCACAACCAATGAAATAAGTATTTGCAGTTTTCTGCACAGACCCCATGTACTGGCAGAAAAGACTATAGGGCAACTGCAAAGATTTAAAGGAGGAAATAGTTTTAGCAGATTCGTCTATTGCCAATTCTACCACCCTGCTATAAGGCCTTTCAGTTGCATCTCCGTTATCCATCATCATTATATGTCCTTCACTGTTAATTGTAGCATCATGCTGGCGAAGGAATTTTTGGTCTGCTGTGATAGGAAAATCGCTATTTTTCCCACCAAGCCTCCAAATTATACTGCCTGTCTTACGATTGACCTTAACAATCTGGTTTTGGTTTCTGAAAGAACATACCAGGTTATTATCCTTAGGATCAATAAACATACTATTCATATGCATATAATCCTGCGCCTTAGTTGTGTTTGTATAATCGTTCGCTTCCACGCTATTAGCATAAAACTCAGGGTGATCAGTAGCATCCCATTCCCATACAACACTTCCGTTTTGTACCTCCTGGATGATCGGTGCTACAACAGTACACCCGGCTGCGGGATGCAACGAGCTATCGATATTGCTTACGGCTTTTTGATAATATGTCATTGCTATATAATGGTTATCATCAAGCAATATAAAATCATGGCCATCCAGAGCATCAATATCAGCAGTAGTTCTACTACCATATGGCAATAATCTGAAGCGTTTTATCTCTTTAAGGTTTTCATCTAATAATACAGCGCTTCCCGGGATGTATCCTACACCGGCAATGGATTTCGCAGTTGGATCATATAACTGGTAGGTATATCGGATGGTACCATTGATATTCCATCTCTGAAAATTCATTACCGCAGAACTGGTATTAATATTGCTTGCAACATTGAGTGTACTATCCAGCAGTTGAAGATTAGAGGCGGCTGTGTAATCTCCCATATTAAATAACCCGACGAGGGTATGGGTGGAATTGGCAGTTGCAGATGTACCTGTATTCGTATCTGCAGGCACTGCATTATCTTTTTTACAGCTGCTTGCGAAAAGCATACCCCACATGGCTATTACAGCCAATGCCAGTTTTGTTTTATTCATTGGTAAAATTTAATGGTAATTAATGGCAAGCCTTATTAGCAGTGACACTACTATAGGCGCATAATTCTTTATATGGATTATTAAAAGTTGCTATTATCAGCACTCTGGCTCATTCCTCCACCCATATTACCCATACCACTACCCTGTCCCCTGCGGCCACCACCATGTCCGCCGCGTGGGCCTACGCCTTCTTTACGACGCTCGTCCATCTTCTTCTTCATTTCGTCCACAGCCATTAGATACTGACTGTATTTATTGTCGTCATTTAATATCTCTTTTACACCCGCATCCCGTTTATTATTAATAGCATCGAGCATTTCTTTATTGGTACCTTCTGTTCTATAGGTCTGCATATTATTGGCATACCTTGTAAACACTTGTGTTAATGCTTCTTTTTGCTCTTTTGTCACGTCGATGTTTTTCATAAGCACAGTCTCCATCCGGGCTCCACGTTCTTCAGGGCTTTTAGGCTGGCTATCCATATTTTGCGCGTCTGCATTCAAGGTTACTCCCAACAGGATGACCAGCAAGATATTTTTACTTATTTTATTCATCAAAAACTATGTTTTGTATTGGACACTCATTATGGATAAAGGTTTAAAATGGAAAAGTTTATAGTAGTACTATGAAATTATTTCTTAACGATGTGATTTTTAAACCAGCAAAGATACTAATAGTGCATGGGTAGCACCAGCGACAAAGAAGAATTCCTGGCCGTACTGCGACAGTTCGAATCCCTGATCTACAAGGTTTGCAATATGTATGCATCAAATACCGAAGATCTTAAAGACCTGTTCCAGGAAATAATATTGCAGGCATGGACTGCTTATCCGCGATTTCGGGGTGAGTCGGCAGTAAGTACCTGGCTTTACCGGGTAGCGCTCAATACCGCCATTACCCATAAACGGAAGCAAAAGAACCGGCCGGATACTACTGGCAGCTTACCGGCTGATTTAGAGGATAATACGCATCCGATATTAACGGAAGAATATAAAATAATGCAACAATTAATAGGGCTACTTCCACCACTTGACAAAGCATTGGTACTGCTGTACATGGAAGATCGCAGCCATGCTGAGATTGCAGAGATAATGGGAATAAGTATAAGCAATGTAGGAACAAAGATAGCCCGTATAAAAGAACGCCTGCGTAAAAAGGCTGAACCATATATTAACGATAAAAAATGAGGATATGGATCTGGACAAAATGAAAGAAATGTGGCAGCAGCATGATAAAATGCTGCAGAAAAACACAGCACTAAATGAACATTTGGTAAACTATATATTAAAAGATAAATCTAAAAGTGTCATCAGGAGGCTCATTAACCTCGAATACATTGGCATCGTTGTATGCGGGCTTGTATTATTGCTGTTTGCAGTGCACTTTGCAGATAGAGATATGAATGCTTTACTTAAAGGTTGCTATGTATTGTCGCTGATATTTATTTTGGCTGCGATGGTGTTATGTATCTATAAAATACGGCATCTAAACAACATCGATCTTAATACTGATGCCATAACAGAAACCGCAAAGAAGATAAACCAATACAGGCTCATTATCTCGATAGAAAAAACTACTTCGCTGATACTTGCCCCGATATTTATTTCAGCATTATTTGCCGTAATGATGTTTTGGGTACACGGCGTTGACATTTTCGAGGATATCACTTTTTTCTTGCCTCAACTTGTAACGGGCCTGATCGCTGCTACTGTAGCGATGCTGCTATTGTACCGCAGGCTTTATAGTCAAAACATAAAAGAGATAACTGATAATCTTAAAGAAATAGAACGATTTAAAACAGAAGGCTGATCTATCGAACGTACACATTTTTGTCTCGCACCTCAAGACACTGATAAATATTAGTAAGTAATTTTTTACCTGTCTTCTTGTTGTCTTTTACCTGGGTTGCGGTATTGCTATATAAGAAGTTGAATTTATATTCCTGGGTTCTGTTCATTTTGTATTCAAAAAACGGATCATCCGCAAAATTGAACTCAAAAGTTTCCCCGGGACTCAACTTTACATATTCGGGATAATCGTACCGTTTCACAAAATCGATCTTTCGGATACGCGTTACAGCATGTCCAAAAACATCATTAACCAGGAATCTAAAGCTGCCTGAATGTATCCAAACCTGCTCCTTGCATTTGTTCTCGAAAATAAAACTATAGTTGATGTAATCTTCAAAATTAATAGTATCCTGCACCTTCATGCTCATCACTATGCATTTGCAGCGGGCATTTTCTATGATTACTGCGCGGGTTGCAGTATCATCACCTTGCTTGTCTTTATTACCAATTACAACGGGTTTTCGGTCATCAATGATAGTCTCCTGGCCTAATACTCTTTTAGGCTTAGCATGAATAGTATCGTAGATAATCGGCAGGTCCTTGAACGATTTCTTTTTATCAGCCTTTTCTATAGTTATTACTTTCTCTTTGTACATGGGCACAAGAGTTCCCGCTGGCGGCTTCGTTCCATCAATGATCTTGTATTTCGGAGAAACTGTATCTCCTGCAGCGGTTTTCGTAGGTTTTTCTTCCTCACGGCGATGCTTCTTCTGGGCAAAGCATACATTGCCATGCCCAATTGCGATTACTGTTGCGAATAATAATATTTTCAGGAAGAAATTCACTTCTTGCTTTTTGCTACTGCTTTTTCTGTACCACAAATGGTATATACCGGGTCGGCCAGATCAGGGTCAAGGTTTATATGTATTTTACCCTTACCATCTGCCCGCGGCATTTCAATATAATCTTCCACCGGTACCGGATCACCCTCAATACCCTTCCAGCTATTTATAAAGCTGGTAATGCGGCATAGCTTTACCTTGCTTTTCTGCAACAGCGTGAACTTGTCTGTGTTCTTAGGAACCATAAATGCTGCCTGCAGCTTTTCAGATCCTTGCAGGTATTGAAAATTATAGATGTTATAATAATCAAACGCTGTCGCATCCTTCGATGTCAATGTAACGGTGATAGCACTATCAAGAGGTATGGCTGCTGTTTCAAAAAAACTTTCCTGAGCAGTGAGTTTGCCAAACGAAAAAAAGAATAAGGACCCCGCAAATAAAATTTTAGCAATCAATAGACATCTTATTTGCTATTAAAAATAATAAAACTAGCTGTAATCCTATCATCCTCCTATGCGAACAAGAGCGTCGTGAGCAGGCTGATATTTATCGTCAAATACAAGGGCCTGCTTATAGTCGTTTATAGCTTCCTGCTTTTTTCCCATCTTTTCGAAACAAACACCACGATTATAGTAAGCTTCTGGGTCTGATTGGTCTATTTGTACAAGGATGTCGTATTGGCGCATTGCTTTATCCAAAGAATCCTGCTGCATGTAAACATAGGCGATATTAAAATAGGCATCTATATATTGCCTGTCTCTCATTATAACATTCCTGTATTCTTGTTTAGCAAGTTCCAGCTCATTTCTATGCTGATAATATACGCCACGGGCAAACAGCGGAAAAGCATCAGTAGTATCCAGCTTCCATGCATTCTGAAAATACGTTAATGCAATGGGATTTCCCCGGCTACTATAAATACTCCCCAGTTGCAGCACTGCTTCCTTGTAATCCGGAGCTACCTGCACTGCTGTTTGAAAGCTGGAAATAGCCTTAGCCGTATCCTTAAGGTCTTTATAAATCATCCCCTTTAGGAAATAGGCTTCGGGATTATATACATCCTGCCGCAAAACTGTGTTAATGGCTTTAAAAGCAGAAGAATACTCTTTGATGTATACAAACATCTTCGCCACCTTCAATTGTGCCTTCTTATCGCCGGGATTAAGGTCTAATGCTTTTTGCAGCCATTTTACAGAACCCGTAACGTCTTTATGCTCAAACATCAGATCACCAACGGCGCTGAAGTATTCCGCCTTTGTAGAATCCAGCTTTGTAGCTTGTTTAAAATCGTTTAGCGCTAAAGTATCTTCCTGCAGACGATGAAGAATAACGCCACGCTGAAAGTACAATGCCGCATCCTTAGGATTGTCATTTATTTTTTCTGTAATATTTTTCAACTCAGGGGTGGCTGTAAGGGCCGGGCTGTTGCTTGCGCTACCTTTCTTGTCTTTACAGGAACCAAAAACAGTCATCCCGATTATTACCAGGAAAATATATGAAACACTTCTCATGCCGCTAAATTAATTCAATTGATTGATTGCAATGCATTTAGATCTATCTGCGTTGACCGAGGCGGTAATACAACGCTACATAGATACTAGGCGTTAGCATACTACCTGCCAGCCGGGGGCTAAGCTTATAATACACATTGTTTTCGTCAACAACATCTACCCTATACGCAGTCTGCTGGTCAAAGAAATAAGTATACAATACCTGCGCACCAACACCCAATGCTACTGGCTTTTCTGCGGAGAAAGGAATAAGTATCTCTGCATTGATGCAAGCCTGCGGAATAATACGTTTGATGTATTCTGAAGAATCTATCATTACCTCAGTCAATGTGCTCTTATTGCCGCTAATTCCAACCTTATTTCCCGAAAGGTAGTTAGCCCCGATACCTACCCCGATATAAAGCTCTTTGTTGCCACCGACTGGCTTTCGCACCCTGCCGCAAAGCATAGCATTGGCAGCGGCAAAATACATATTCAGCACCCTATCTGTGGCACCCAGCCTGGTAACAGGTAGCACATAGCGTGATACCGTTACATTTAACGACGGCACGAAGGTAGCCTGGGGCGGTAAATAGGTAAACCTGGCAGTAACGCCCGGAGCAGCATCTGAGTGGTTATAATCCCCAACATATTTATTGAACATCAAAGGGGCTCCAAGATCTACCCCGATACCAGCATCTATCTGTGCAGAGACAGATAGCGGTATCATCAATAACAGAATAATTCTTACAATACCTGGAAACATTGCGCAATATACCTTTTTAACCATCATGCAAATAGAGGATCACGTTGGCATTGTTTTATTAGTTCTGCAACAGGTAATAATATATTTAATTATCGATAAACATGTTCTTATGAAAAAGGGAATACTATTCTTGCTATTTACTATTAGCACTATTGCATACGGACAGCCAAACTGTGGCAATCCTCACCGGATCTTTAATGTGCCGACAAACCAGACACCGAAGGTGGTAACAAAATTAGGGACCGACCCGCAGTTTCCTATAATGTGCAACCTGAAGGATGCTGACCAGTTCTATAAAAACCTGCAAGCTGTTGGGGAGATTAAAGGGTTTAAAAATGAGATCAATAGCCTTTTCGCATCTATCGGATATGACCAGGGTGTGAAAGACCCAAGATTTACAAGAGATAAGGTTTGGGCAGAAGATATACCGTTTGGTGCGATAGGAATGCTGGGAGACGGACAGAACAAATACACATACAGCATCCTTGCATTACCGGGGCAAACCAAAATTAAAGCATGGCATGTAAAAGCAATTTCAGGTTGCGATCTCTATTTTATGAACCGCTGTGGTAACGCTTTCTACTATACTAACCCACCCGTGCAGCAGGCATTGGTTATAGAAGAGGAGCATCCGGCAATGACCAAGGTACGCGTAAAGGTAATTGCCAGGTATGACGGGCGGCAATATTGCAGCTGCAGCGATTGCGGTGAAGATGCGTATATAAGAGGCGAGGTTGAAAAACAAGTACTGGAAGACAAGATCGTAGAAGTACCTGTTGCTGATGATCCTGACTCTTACCCTGAAAAACGTGTTTACGTAGATGTAGACAAGCAAACCTTTAAGCGCCTGCGCAAGCAAGAAGAAAAGAATGAAGAAGAGGTGGAAGAAAATAAATTATCAATGAACTAGCAAAGGCACGAAAAAATGAAAGGGCTCCCAACAACAAAGAAGCCCTTTTCTATTCAACAAACAAAACTATGCTTAATTACATCTGTGTAGCTGTAAAGATGGCATCTACTGTATAGGTACCACCCGGATAAGAGAATTTAGGATCAGCCTTATACTTTACTGATACCGATTGATTTCCACCATTTGAGCCACCCGAAACAAGCGTTTGTATCCTTTCTGAGATAGAAGAAAACCTTGACAACGCAAACGGAGAAGGAATATTACCACCTGAGCCGTTGGTTGTTGGCATGATGCTCAATGTGCCTGCTACCGGCATTTTGGGTGCAGGGATCACGTTACCTGAATAAGTAAAAAAAGGATTATTGGTATTTACAGAAAGATTGAACTTTTTATTGCTGCGGATCGTCAATTGATAATCTGCTGTTTGAACACCGCCAGAATATGCAGCCGGGTTGGCGAAGGGTATCCTTACCAATTCGCCGGTTGCATTTCCCGTTGTGTTAAAAGTGATTTCTATAGCATCTGTAAGTGAAAGGGATATTGTTTGAGCTGCAGAACCGGAGTTTTGAGCTTTGGCGGCAACAGATGCGCATAGCATAGCCATAAGAATGAACTTCTTCATTGTGTTTTTTGTTGTTTTGTTTTGTTTTGTGTGTTGTGTTTGTTATTTCTTGCTAACGATACAAATATGCGACGCATTTGAGGCCCTACAAAGAAAAACGCCCCACTTAACGGAGCGTTTAAAATTGATTAACACCGGAAAATACATTTGGTTAACACCAGAAATACACTTGGTTAACAACCGCTTAGCATAGTAAAATCATTCTTTGATTATCAACCAGTTATGACCAGAATACGTATTGCCGTATCTTGGAGTGCAGCACCTCAGGATCAAACGGCTTACTTATAAAATCGTTCATCCCAGACTCTTTGGCCTTATTCCGGGCATCCTCAAAAGCATCAGCGCTAAAGGCTATAATAGGCGTTTTTGAATCGTCCATCCTTATGCGCCTGCTGGTTTCAAACCCATCCATATGCGGCATATGCAGGTCCATCAGTACCACATCATATTTCTTGCTCGCAAAAACCTTAAGGCCTTCCAATCCGTCAGCGGCAACATCCACCTCTGCGTGCATTGCATTCAATATCTTTTTTGCAACCAGCACATTCAGCTTATTGTCTTCTACCAATAATATTTTGATGCCGGCAAGATCATGCGTTTCTACAAACTTCTGTTCATCATCTTTTATCTCGTTGGTCTTATCCATTTTCAATTCGAAGTAGAAGTTAGATCCTTGTCCTTCCTCCGAATCAACACGGATGGTTCCTCCCATCATTGTAACTAGTTTGGATGATATTGCCAGTCCCAATCCCATACCATCGTAGCTCCTTGTAATCTTGCTATTGATCTGGCTGAAGACGTTGAATATCTCCTTGAGCCTCGCTGCTTCTATACCTACACCCGTATCTGCCAGCTTAAACATAACATAACAGGCATTATCATCCATGTGGCTCACCTTTACCCAAAAGTGAATGGAGCCTTTTTTAGTAAACTTAATGGCGTTATTTAATAGGTTATTGATAATTAACAACAACTTATCGTAATCGCCCAATAAATACTGCGGTATCCGGTCATCAAAATCAAAGTGCAAATCGATTTCTTTTTTTGCCGCTTCCAGAACAAAGCTATCTATAGCGTTACGACAAAATTTCCGTATGTCTAATGGTTTCTTTTCAACTACTATTTCCTTATCCTCAAGTTGATTAAAGTACAGAATATTATCTACTATAGATTTTAATGTTTGGGCAGAGTAATGCAATAAGGACACATCACGCCTGATTGTTTCAGGTATCTCTTTCTCCAACATAAGATGGCTCAGACCTACTACTGCATTAGCGGGTGTGCGCAATTCATGGCTCATGATAGAAAGAAAATGCATTCTTTCCTGGGACGACCGCTCTGCTACGTCTTTTGCTGCAACCAATTGTTCTTCCATGTTATGGTTTACCTTGGTTACGATGCGGATAACTGCAATACTCTGTAATACCGCTATTATGGAATTGGCGACTTTAAACGCGCCATCGAGGCCCGGCGTGTGAAAACTGGCAAGTAGCTTTGGTGTAAGATCAGTACAGTTGATCGCCAAAAGACAAGCTACCGTAAATAGCAACATCAAGAAACGCTTACCACGCTCATCGTACCTGGTGACCACATATGTGAGCAACAGGATGGGAACGTAGTACATATATGTATTCTGCCGTTCATTAATAATTCCTGTATCAAACAGCATTAATAAAAGATCAGAAATAACAATGGCTATACCCGCTGCAATGCCGGTTTCCTCTTTATAGGCTATCAATGAATTGATAAAAAAGCAAAAAGAACCGGCGCCCAATATGAGTGCATGCAGATAGACACCGACAATTAATAGGGTTATGCAAAATAACAAGCATACAATACCTGCTGACAGGTTCAGAAATAACAGAATCCTCTTTTGCCGAAACATTGGCAGTAAAAAAATTTAATATGCATTAACAACCATCCCACAACTATTGCAGGATATTATATTGATTGTTTGTTTACTAGGATTCTCTCTGTTATTCCGTTCCACGAAGATAATATTTAAAACAAACATTTTTATATTAGTTTATTACATATAGCCTTCGTGGGATTAACAAGCATTCCATGGTTTAGATTACCTTTGGAGGAATCTTAAAAAAACAGTCAAAATAATATGCCACTAATAGCACCTTCAATGCTTTCTGCAGATTTCCTGAACCTTGGCAGGGATATTGAAATGGTTAACAACAGCGAAGCAGATTGGTTTCACCTGGATGTCATGGACGGACGCTTTGTACCTAATATCAGCTATGGCATGCCTATTATAGCCCAGATGAAAAAACTGGGGAAAAAGACTTTTGACGTACACCTGATGATAGAGGAACCGGAGCGTTACCTGGAAGATTTTAAAAAGGCCGGCGCCGACTATCTCACAGTACATTATGAAACAGGCTATCATATTCATCGTACGCTAACATCCATAAAAGCCCTTGGTATGAAGGCCGGGCTGTCCATCAACCCACACACACCGGTATCTATGGTGCAGGATATTATCGGTGAAATAGACCTGCTGTTAATCATGAGTATCAACCCAGGCTTCGGGGGGCAGAAATTCTTACCCCTGACGTATAAGAAAATCCGTGAAGCCAGAGACCTGATCAATACGGCGAAAGCCGGTACCCTTATAGAAATTGATGGTGGGGTGACACTTGAAAATGCAGCTGATATTGTTTCCGCCGGTGCTGATGTGTTGGTGGCCGGCAATACGGTATTTTCCGCTCCTGACCCGGCAGCAATGATAAAAAAGCTTAAAGAGGCGATAAAATAATTAGACCGCACACCCGTTATTCATCTATATGTTGGCAAAACGCATCCCTTTAATAATCACATGCTTATTGTTATCACTATGGGTACAAGCTCAAACAGCCACCCTTAGCGGTAGGGTAACAGATGAAAAAGGCCGGGCGCTTGACCCGGTAACTGTTGCTGTAGAAGGCAGTGTAAAGGGTACACTTACCAATAGCAAGGGCCATTATGAGCTTGTATTGCCCAGTGGCGTGCCGGTAATAGTTGTGTTCTCCTATAACGGCTATAAGCTGGAAAAGCGAGAGATCACCTTGCAACCATCTGAGCAGCGGGAGCTGGATATCAAGCTTATAAAAAAGGCTACAGAACTTGAAGGCGTAACCGTTACAAGCGACAGAAGCACAGAAGCCGGCAACATAAAACTCGACCCTACGAAAGCAGGCCTTCTACCAACCGTAGGCTTTGGCAGCGGCATAGAATCGATGATCAAAACCTTCGTTGGCAGTAATAACGAACTCACATCACAATACACAGTAAGAGGTGGTAACTATGATGAGAACCTCGTTTATGTAGATGACTTTGAGATCTATCGTCCATTCCTCACGCGAAGCGGCCAACAGGAAGGGATGAGCTTTGTGAATGCAGATCTTGTATCAGGGGTAAACTTCTCTGTTGGTGGCTTCCAGAGCAAATATGGCGATAAAATGAGCAGTGTGCTGGATGTCACATACAAACGCCCCAAAGAATTTGGCGGGCGTGTTATGGCCAGCTTATTAGGCGCCAGCCTAGCCCTGGAAGGCGCTTCTAAAAACCAAAAACTGACTTACCTGGTGGGTGTGCGTCAAAAAAGCAATCAATACTTACTGCAGGCACAGCCAACTAAAGGTATCTATTATCCATCGTTCACAGACGGACAGGCACAGATCAACTATAAATTCAACGATAAGTGGGAAATAGAGGCTATTGGAAACTATGCGCGCAACCGCTTTACTTTTACGCCTGAAGAGCAAACCAGTAGCTTTGGCGTTGTGAACCAGGCATATCAGTTGCATGTATTCTATAACGGGCATGAGATCGATCAGTTCGATTCCCGCTTCGGTGGTTTATCTACCACATTTCGTCCCAATAGCAAATTGAAGCTGAAATTACTGGCATCCGGATTTCAGACCAACGAAAAAGAAACTTATGATATCAGCGGAGAATACCTGCTGGGCGAACTGGAAACTGACCTGAGCAAAGCCAATTTCGGACAGGTAAAAACAGCTTTAGGAACGGGTATCATTCACGATTATGCCCGCAACTATTTAAAAGTAAATGTAGGCAACCTTGCCCATCGTGGGTCTTACGATGCTCATCTCCATTTTATACAATGGGGCCTTGATGCCAATGTTACCCAGATTTCTGATAAACTGTATGAATGGGAGCGCCGCGACTCAGCCGGATATACACAACCATACGACCCTAACAACCTGGAGATGACGAAATTCTATCACTCCTCAGCCGACTTTAACTATATGCGTTATAGTGGCTTTCTGCAGGATAATTTTCGTTTTAATGATTCATCAGACTTTACAGCGTCCGTCGGCGTTCGTTTTAACTACAGTACACTCAACGGCGAGTTCCTTGTAAGCCCACGTGCGCAATTTTCATATAAACCGCGTAAATGGAAACGTGACTATGTATTTAAACTGGCCGGTGGTTTATACCAGCAACCTCCATTATACAGGGAAATGCGTGATCTGAATGGGGATATTAATACCAACCTCAAAGCCCAAAAATCGTTTCACATAGTGTTGGGTGGAGATTACAACTTTAAAGCCCTCCAGCGCCCGTTTAAGATAACAACGGAAGTGTATTATAAAGGCATGTGGGATCTTGTACCTTATGAATATGATAATGTGCGCATCCGCTACTTTGGCAAAAATGACGCTGTGGGCTATGCTTATGGCGGCGAGGTAAGGGTGTATGGCGATATTGTCAAAGATGCTACATCCTGGATCAGCCTTGGCCTGATGAAGAGCATGGAAGACATTACTGACGACAAGATCGACATCAAAAATGTTGCCGGTGCAGATAGTATCGTAAAATATCCCGGTTATATACCCCGCCCTACAGACCAACGCTTTATGCTGGGGATGTATTTTGAAGACTACTTCCCAAAATGGAAAAACTTTAAAATGCACCTGAACCTGATGTACGCCAGCGGGTTACCGTTTGGGCCACCGGATAATAAACGATATGGAGACACATTACGCCTTCCCGATTATAAAAGAGTAGATATAGGATTCTCTGCTTTAGTGATCAACGGGGCTAAACATCCGCATAGCAAAGTCTGGAGCAGTGTTAAAAATTCGTGGCTAAGTCTTGAGGTGTTTAACCTGCTGGGCATACAAAATACCCTTTCCTATACCTGGATACAGGACCAGACAAGCGGGAAAACTTACGCGGTTCCTAATCGGCTTACGTCAAGGTTAATCAACGTAAAGCTTATTGTGGATTTTTAGGCAACTGCTCAAAATTTGCTTTTACTGCTATGTCATTGATCTTCTTTACCACGCCATCCAACTCCTGAGATGTAGCCATAATACCTTTGACTACTTCGACATTTACCGGGTCTGCAATGTCTTTTTCGTTGAATAATTGACTGAGTCCCATGATAGTGCTCACATGGTTCCGAACGCTGTGCGATTGCAGCCAGGCGATCTCTTTTAGCTTCTCATTCTGCTTTTGTATCTCCTGAAGATGCTCAGCTGCAATCTGCTTTTCCTTATTATAAATATGGAGCAGGTAATTTGTAATTACATAAATGAAGCCGAGGCAAATAACATAGGTAGTGGTGTAATCTATATATTGAGCAAACGGGCTCGGGTAGCTTAATGGCGCCAGATCCGGATAATAATATTCAGTCCAGATGAGCGTAAGACCTACTAACAGATGCAATACAGCCCACAATAAGTGCATACGTCTGGGTGTAATGGCAATCAACAAATGAAAGCAGAGAAAAAATACCAGGAATGTAGGGCCCGCGATACCGGAATTATAACGGAAGTTAGCTATCAGCGCTATATAGCTGGCAATAGCATAAATTACGACCGCAGTGTAATATTTCTTCTTTACTCTTGACAGATAATACAAAAACAGTTGAAGTATAATTAACCCTATCAACAGGTAGGTGATGTCATTAGTACCCGTAAGAAAATTTATCGGCATTAACATTATTAACATAACCAGGGTAATAATGCTTAATGCGTTCACCGTACGGTTTTGCGAAGAGTAATCAGGAGATGATCCTAATAAATTATTCCAAAGCTTATTGAAGCCAACCTGTTGATTATTTTTTGTCATTTTTGTTTTACGGCTTCCGAATATAATAATTTGGGATCAATATTTACAAGCCTCCCTCCTCAATAGCCTGTTTAAAAGCAATAAGCAGGCGCAACACTGCTGCCTTCAATCACATTTAATGCAACTATCATTTCTTAAGGAGTGGTTAACAGTTAACATTTAAGTTGGTTAAACAGTTTTAAAGCTGTCGTTAAACGATGGCAAATTCTTGGCAATGCCTCTTTGTAAAGCACATATTTGCACTATCAAAACAAAAACGAAACACTTCAAAACAAAAAATAAAAAACACACAAATGTCAAAAATATCGCTATTCATAGCAATACTTATCTGCCTGGTTGCCGCAGTAAATATCTAATAACAACACTACCTACAATTCAAAACAAAAAACACAAGAACATGAAATCCATTTTATTAGCACCAATCGGTTTACTACTTCGCACTTACCTCGGCGTAGCATTTATTATGATATTCATAAAAAAGCAAAAAGCGAAAAGGACAGAGCGTAAAATGGCAACAGCAACATTAAAGGATGCGCAGAAACATGCGCAAGCATAACTTACCATTCACCATAATATATCGTTATTAAATCCGCCCATTAAAACATTCCCCCCTTCTGTGTAAGGCTGTAATGAACAGCGCGAAAGCAAATCCCCCGAAGAACGGGGGATTATTATTTATTTACCTACCAAGATATAACTGGTTGCCGTCCCTATAAGCGCCATTTATCGAATAGTGCATTACTGTAGACTGACAGGTGGATTTCTTGTCATTACAACGTACCAGGTCATACCTATGTTCATCATCGAGCACTGTAGTGATCGTATAATAATTACCCGGGCCGGTAAGGATCATTACCCAATCATTGTTAGGGTATATACCGGTCAATGGGCCGCTGGTGGCAACATAATCACCAAAAAACACGGTATCTTTTTTACCGGCTACAAGAGGTGTAGTTCCATTATAAACAAAAAATGATGAATCCAGGGTATGCTCATGGCGGGTATCTGTAACGGCGTATCGTTTTAAAAGCACAGTTCTGGTGCTTGCCCTGTCAAAGCCTGTAAAATAAACTTTAAGGGTATCTGCAGTACAATAGGTGCGTTTTTTACAACAGGCCCCTAACCCAATTACAGTCGACAACAAACTTATAGCAAGAATAAATCGTTTATATCTCATTTTATTAAAACTTGCCAAATGTACATTTTATTGATTCGCGATAATTAAGTGATTTGTCATTTCTTCTTTACCATTATCAGCTTTGATGATGTATTGTCCGGAAGGAAGACCCGATATGTTAACAGGTAACGTATATTCTGCTGCAGCTTCTCTTGAAGCCTGGTAGACGGCCTGTCCCTGTAAATTGTATATCCGGATCATGGACGGGGCCATTTCATTCCAGTGCAGGTTTATATAAACTACATCCCTCGCCGGGTTAGGATAAACACGAATACCTGGTAGTGTGATTTTTGCTACAGCGATTGCATCAGGGATCAATTCATAATGGTAAAATGTTTGTGACCCTTCGCCTTCCATCGGGTACCATTTTGCAGCCTGATCATCCCAGGTATAAAAATTATGGGTTACCGGCAGTTTGTCGGTATTATAATACCATGTTTCCAGGGTATTGTTTAAGTAGGTCCAGCCTGAAAATGCCTTTTCCAGGGTATACGTCGGGTTCTGATTAACATCATAATTATACTGTAGCCTTTTATATGGGCCCCATGCCTGGGCTATGATATCCCATTGGTTAACCAACTCGATATCAACCAGGCCACTATTGAGGTAAGTGTAATAATGCTGGTAAGTACCGTCCCACCTGTTAAATGTGGCACTCCATGAACTGTAAGTATGCTCCCCTACCCGCCCATTACTATCATAGACATAATTTTCACGAGATGTTGGTATCAGCATAGCCGCAGCAGAATCATAGGTATAGAGCGTGTCTTCTATTAGTCTTGAAGCTGTATCATAACCCCAAGCCTCTCTTTGAAAGCTGTCCCAGGCTGCTGTCGTATCGTTCCAGATCAGCAGGTGGTGTGCAATAAGGTTCCCCGATTGGTATTCATTCAGTTCCTTTGCCTCCAGCAACCATGTTCCTGCCACATTTTTTCGCCACAATATGCTATCAAGCCGTGTTCCTGTATAATAGTATTTGTAACGGTGGTTGCTTAGCCATACATTGCCAACACTATCCCAATTGTCGGCAATGGTGCTGTCGTAACGCATATTAGTATAATAGGAATAGACATTCCTGCTAACGTTTTGCCAGGCTGCCCCTTTTCGCTTTGCGTAAGCTTGTGTTATGATTCGGTCGCTATCTCCGTAAGTGCGATAATAAAGCGCTGAAAGGCCTATAGATGACCCGGACAACCGATAACGAAACATAGAATCGTACAGGTATACGCCTGTTTTCATATTGCTTCCCCGGCCATTGCTATAATTGTAGATTACAGAATCGGCAAGCTGATAGTTATGCGCTGCATCGGCGGAATATGTTCCCGTAGAAACCAGCCTGTATTGACGGGTCTGGGCCAGGGCACAAGTGCCTATAACGGCCAAGAATATAAAAAGTAGTAATTTCTTCATAGGCGGATGATAAAAGCTTGTCTATTTTATTTAAGATACATTAATCCAAATTAAATCCGAAACATTTTTTCAGACGGGGTATTTTATAAAACGCAAACTAATTATATCTTTAAACATTATGCGTACAAAACATATCATTCCAGGGCTGGTAATGGCCACTATGTTACTGGCAAGTTGTTATAGGAAACAGGATGTTGTACCCCGTCCCGAGAATCCTGTAGGTGGCAGAGGAGGAAAATCTAAAATCACGGTTACTGCCAAACACTTCGACCAGACTGTTGATACCGGCTGGGTGTTTATTAAATATGATGCCACAAGCCGCCCGGCAAACTGGATGTTTGATGACTCTATGCAAATTCTGAGTCAAAATGGTACTTACCAGGCAGTTTTTGATAGCTTAAAACGAGGTAATTATTACTTCTATGCCCGTGGGTATTCTTTCGACCTTATGGATAGCGTTACCGGTGGCACTAAAGTAACCGTTATAGATACGTTTGATCGTACTTACAACATCTTCATGGACGTACGCAACCTTGACGGCAAATAGTATTCACATTCGATAATATTAAGAAGCCATCACTACTGTGATGGCTTTTTCGTTGTACTAATTTTTTGTGGTTAAGCAGCAGCACTTACCTTTGTAAAGTTGAAAACAGCGCTATCCATATTTTTGTTGCTGTGCATGTCGTTCCAGTCAGCACTAAAGTTGGGTATTGTAGCCTGGTACCAGGTAAATAGAACCTATGTTGCAACCGTGCTATGCGAAAACAAGGATAAACCGCAAATGAAGTGCTGCGGTAAATGTTACCTGCGCAAGCAACTTAATAAAACAGAAGGATCCGGTAGACAACAGTCCAAATCCTTATCTGATGAGTGGGTAGAGTTTATACCAGTGAAGAAAATTGAGGTAGCCCTGCATTATTTTGAACCACGTTCTGAATTCCAATCGTATTATCATGCATCAATAGGATATGACCCTATTGCATCTGTATTTCACCCACCCCCTGTTTGCTGATTAGCGCAACATGAAGTGTCATCTAAGTTTATGCCTTATAAGGGTGTAGCTATAGGTGCGCAGTCTATTATCTAATCAAAAAACAAAAATGAAACGATCACTTTTAGTTTTTCTGCTGCTGTATGGTAGCAGGGCAGCTGCGTGCGATGTATGTGGTGCATCCGGCAGCAACCAGTCTATGGGGCTTCTCTCCTTTTATAATAGCCATTTTATAGGCATTCAATATCAGTATCGCAGCTTTACAAGCACGCATCCCATAGAGCAGGGCGAATCAAATTCCGGCACATCGGGAACCGAATATTATAAAACAATACAGCTTTGGGGTAAAATCAATATTTCCAGGTACATTCAATTGTTTGCTTTTGTTCCTTATCAGCAAAACACCCAACACGAATCCGGTACTATAAACACATACAGTGGTTTGGGAGATGCTTCCCTATTAGCCGGAAGTTATATTCTGAAACCCAGGACTAATAAAGCTGTTACACACGCTCTTTTTATAGCAGCAGGCGTCAAGGCCCCAACCGGTACCCGAAGCGTTGCAGACGGAACAACCGGCGATGGCTTACTCAATGTGCAGCCCGGCACCGGAAGCTGGGATGCGTTATTAAATGCCAACTATTCTGTAAGCTATAAAAATACAGGCATTAATACGGAAGCCTTCTACACTATTACTACCCCAAACAAAGCGCAGTACAAGTATGGCAACAGGCTATCCGCCGGATGGACAGTTTTTCACCGATTTAATAAAAGCAATCTGACAATAGTACCACAGTTAGGCATACGTCTGGATTATACATTGCACGACTATGATAATTATGAGCGCAAATGGCTGAATGAGCAAACCGGGGGATTACTTAGTTATGGTGTCGCGTCTGTTCAGGCTTATTACAAGCAAATTGGCTTCCAGGCAAGCTACTATTTGCCGGCATGGCAAAACTATGCCCAGGGATATGTAAGTGCACAACGCCGTGCTGATTTAGGATTATTATTTCTTTTTAAATAACTGGGTATAATAAATGATATGAAAAAGCTCTTATTAATTTTACTTGCAGCAACCATTACAACCTATACCGCTTGTCAAAAAAAAGATAACACTCCGGTTCAACCGGATAAAATTGCTATCGATATAAAAAGCCCGGTAAATGGCAGCATTTTAAAAAAGGGTGACACCTTATATATAAATGCTGATGTTAGCTACCCAAGCCAATTGCACGCTTACGAAGTAAGCATTAAAAACAATATCACAAACGATGTTGTCTTTGATGAATACCAACACGTGTACACTGATAAATTTAGCATTGACACACATTGGGTAGATAGCCTGCAGGAAGAAACCGATCTGACCATGCAGGTTATTGTTCAGATAGATCATGAGGGGCATCAGTCTATAAAAGAACTAACCCTTCATAGTAAACCATAAAACCAATTTTTTAATTCAACTAATCAAAAAATCATGAGATCTAAAATATCTGGAATATTAATGGCGTTTACTGCTATCGCGCTATTAGCAGCATCTTGTAAGAAGAAAGATGACCCTGCACCAGGCTCCGGCAATAACAATACCACCAGCGTTGGCGAAATAGGCTTTGAATTTACAAACTATGTTGGCAACAATCAATTAGCAATCAATACTGATACCTACGTTACCCCTGCCAATGATTCATTTATAGTTACAAAGTTCAATTACTATATCAGTAACATTCACATTATAAAAAGCGATGGAACGGAATATATAGAACCCGAAAGCTATCACCTGGTGCAACATAACCTGGCCAGTTCGAAGCATTTTCACCTGGCAAATGTTCCTACAGGTACCTATACTGCCGTTAGCTTCCTAATAGGAGTAGATAGCGCAAGAAACGAAAGCGGCGCACAAACCGGGGCTCTGGATCCTATAAACGGAATGTTCTGGACCTGGAATACAGGCTACATTATGGCCAAGCTGGAAGGTACCTCTCCGCAGTCTATGGGTTCCGGTAAATCTTTCACCTATCATATCGGCGGGTATAAAGGCCAGTTTACCGGGGTAAGAAAAGTAACACTCACCTTTTCCGAACCAATGAAATTGACTGCCAATTCAGAAGGTACACTCGCTATCAAAGCAGACGCCCTAAAATGGTTTAGCCCTAATAACATTAGCATTGCGGCTAACTACCAGGTAATGAGCGCAGACGCTACATCGCACCGTATTGCCGATAATTATGCAAACATGTTTACACTTACAAATGCGCTGGTATCTATCCCTTAGCGCATCCCAATACTGATAATGATAAGGCCTGCACAATATGCAGGCTTTGACATTTTAACTTCATTTTAAAACATTCTGTCCAACGATATGAAGTAAATGGCTCGTCTATATTAACAGAGAATGATAATTTAAAAATTACCGGAAATGAAACCCGCAATACATAGGCCTAAGGTTATGACTTTTTCGTTCAGGTTTTTGAAATACAAATGGCGTTTGAAGTTTGTGTTAGTTTTTCATACGTTTGATAAATGGCATACCTAGGCATGCCATTTATTTAAATTTTCACAAAGACAGACCGTCCCAGCCGATGATCAGCGAATAGCACCTCTACAATATATGTAGCGCCGGGCAATTGCTTAATATCAATAGTATTTTTTTTGCTTTTTACATTATCTAAACCCAACCATACTTTCCCGTTCATATCCATGATCCTTAAACTGCAGATAAGTTCAGATGCAAATACATTGAGCATATCGCCTGTAGCTATCGGATACACTGTCAGGGTTTTATCCATAAGGTAACGATCAAGTCTGCAAATATGCTACTAAACCACGCGCTTATATATACCCTTTATTGGGTATTCTTTGCAAGTGCTACTACGCATTACCGTCAGTGTATTTTGCTTACGGGGCTTGAGGGCAAAAGTGCTAGTTATCCAGCTTTACCTCAAATAATTTAGGCCAGTTTTTTCCCGTGATAAAAAACCGGTTGCCTTGAGCATCATAGGCAATGCCATTCATCACTTCCGGGGCATTTTCATTAGCAGATGGTTCGGGTATCCCGGCATCGCGCCTTAAAGAAGAGCAGTCAACCCTGGCTACGACATTTCCTGTATTGGGATCAATCTTAACGATCATATCTACCTGCCACACATTGGCATAAATATATCCGTTCACATATTCCAGTTCATTGATGTTAGTGAGCGGGCCGTACTGATCTTTAACGCTGATTTGCTTCACAGGTTTAAGGGATACAGGATCCATATAGGTCAACACATCTGAGCCATCACTGTAAATAAGCGATTTACTATCATTTGTCATTCCCCAGCCTTCCTGGTTTGGGAAGGTAAATGTTTGTAACAATTTCATTGTCCTCTGATCATACACAAAACCGGTGTGCTCTCTGTATGTGAGCTGGTATATCTTCCCATTTAATACTGTAATACCTTCGCCAAAATATTTGGCCTGCAATTTTTGCTGCTGCTCTACATTGCCGGTCTCCAGGGATGTCTTTCGTAAGTCCGAATGGCCATATTGTCCGATACTTTCATACAAGGCACCATCGCGAAACTCAAGTCCTTCTGTAAATGCATGGGGATCATGCGGATACTCCTTTACAATAGTATAGGATACTGTTTTAGGTACGTTACCAACGGAAGAAGTAGAATCCGCTGTAGTCGTAACAGGCTCCTCGACCTTGTTTTTACATGCGCTTGTAAGAATAAGAATGCCTGTAGCAGCAATTAATGCATACGATAAACGAGTCATCACTGAAAATTTCAGCAGCTAATATAAGGGCAAAAATTTACCCCTTGGTCAAGGGGTAAAATATATAACAAAATTAAATCTTGTACTTTATAAGCCTCAATATTTCCAGGAGCATATCTGGGCTAAATAATTTCTTTTTACAATGAAGAATACGGCTTAGAATTTGCTGATCTGTTTTTAAATGCTGCGCAAGTTCTGCCTGCGTAACCTTACGGGTTTCCATGTAATTCTGAAGCCCCTCGGCAATCACCTCGTACATATTTTTAGGTGGCTTCTTCGATGCCAATATTTCATTGACGCTCGCAGCCCGGGCATACTTAAGAAACTTATCCAGGAAAGCTTGCGTAAGAGGTGTTTCTCCATTGATCACCTTTGAGTAATAGTAAGGCGTCACTTTTATCTTTTCTGCCATCTCCCCCTTGGTAGCAATTTTACGGCGTTTCATAAGAACCGCCGCGGCCTGTTTTAGCTGAATAGGCTTAACATCTTTTATATGATTTGCTTTGGGTGGCATATTCTCTTTTGTTGAGCTTATAAAGTTAATAAAATATTTGTTTATTACAACATTTATGTAAAATTGATGCTATATAAACGGGTATTTGAACATAAACTCCTGATATACTTATCCGTATAGCCTGTTAAATTTTAGGTTATTTTGCTTCTAATATCTCTTTCCGCACCATCTGCGGCTCGCTGCCCTTCGCTGTGGCGGCCGCAGGCCTGCCACCCGATGTTCTTGTGTCATTTGTTACAGTGGTGGTGCCACCGGAAACCTGGCCGGTACTATTGCCTGCAGACTGCTTACCTGTGCTGCAAGCAGCAAATAGACAAAACAACGGAAGAATCAAAAATAACCTCATCAGAAAAACTATTTTTTATAAAAGCCTGAAATAATAACGCGCGATGGAATTGGCTTCTGAGCAAATGTATTGATCGTTAAAAGCGCTTTTTCTCCTTTATGAACTTCATAATAGACTCCGCCGCCAAAGCTATAACTTTCTGAATTGGAGTATTGAGGAAGCCTGTGCAAAACAGTTTCCTTTTTCAAATCGGTAATCGTAAGCCCAACAGCAGGCTCCTCTTTCGATACTACATATACCTGCATTATTTCAATAACGGTTGTATTAAATCCTTCGGGAGGCGCCAATTCAAGTTTCGCGGTGATCGTATCCATTTTGAACGGAACCTGCACTTCTGTGCTAACGGTGTCTTTCTTCACTTTTACCTGCCTGGCTGCCTTGCACGAGAA
The DNA here is from genome assembly GCA_018267955.1 of Bacteroidota bacterium. Lineage (GTDB taxonomy): Bacteria > Bacteroidota > Bacteroidia > Chitinophagales > Chitinophagaceae > Polluticoccus. Next base: position 149,244 of record JAFDXL010000008.1, on the reverse strand, counting down.
AAAGACAATCCCAAGCAACATAAGCAATACTACTTTTCTAGACATACTATCTTAAAATGTTTAGTCTTTTACCATTAAGAAATAATAATCTGAATTGGGCAGATACGCCATTACAGAATCTTTTGACGAACTTTTATAGTCCGGGGCAATGCCTGTAGCCAACCTGCCGGTAGCCATAGAACCCAGCGTCTGCCCTTTACTGTTCATAAACTCTATATATGCTTCTTCGGTACGATGGACTTTAAAATTCAGCGTATCTGTAACCATTGTACCTAATGCATTTTTATAAGTATAAAAAGCATTGAAACCCTTGGTCACAGTTATCGTTTTGTATCGTTCATTTTCTGACATTGTAGACCAAAAAGAATGATATCCTTCACTAGTATCTTCCATATAAGCATTTACTGCATGCCAGTTGCTATACAAGTCATTTGTTGCCAGGTAGGTTTTTCTTGCATAACCGGTGAACCCCGGATCAAAATAAAACGAGCTGTTGTTGTTTGAAGGAGTAAATGCAACCTGTGTATATGGCTGCGGAAATGCATCATTAAACCAGTTGTTGGTATAAAAATCGTCAGTGTACCAATCCATATAATAAGTACGTCCGCTTACAAGGCTATTTGCAGGCAAGGTCAATATTTCTCCGCCCTTTACAACTTTACGCATCACAGGATTAGTATTGTTGGCGTAATCCGTCATTGTTGGATAAACAGTTACAGTTACCTGCTTATCCAACCTGTTGTTAAAAGAAATAGTATCATCAGCTTTCTTCTTTTTACAACTGACAAAGGCTATTAATGCGAAAAATAAAATCAACCTTGACGTGCTCATTCCAATATTTTTAGGCTTACTAAAGTACGAAATATTTGAAAGACATTCGTTTAACCATAAGTAAATAATACTGAATGAGTTATTACAACAAGATTATCGTAAAAATATTTGATATTATGGTGTTCCGCTTTTAAATAGCACAAACTATTTAATTTGCAGCATGCCTACACGATCATTAAGAATAGTAGCTTTTGTTGCTATCATTTTTGCATCAATATCCTCTCATGCGCAACTTCCTCCACTGCAGGAAGGCGATCTGCTGTTTCAAAACCTTGATTGCGGGCCTCTATGCGATGCAATAGAAGAAGTGACCAACGGCTATGACGATAGTTCCTTTTCTCATATCGGGCTGGCTGTATTAAAGCATGACAGCATCATGGTTGTAGAAGCTATTGGCAAGGACGTACACCTAACGACAATCGATAAATTCACAGCCCGATCACCACATAAAATCTATGTTGGCAGGCTTAAGAAACCGTATCAAAAGCTGGCTCATCCTGCAGCAACGTACGCTATATCATCTATCGGTGTTCCTTACGATGATGTTTTCATTTACAACAATAACAAGTATTACTGCTCTGAACTGGTGTATGATGCATTTAAGAAGGCAAATAATAATAAACCTTTCTTTTCGTTACGCCCGATGACCTTTTGCAAACCACAAAGCAAAGATTTTTATCCAGCATGGATAGATTATTATAAAAAGATAGGTAAGCCCATACCACAAGGGAAACCGGGAATTAACCCCGGTGGCATTTCTCTATCCTCTAAAATTGAAATTATCAACTAATAACAGAAAGAGCCACTCGTAAGTGGCTCTTTGAGGTTTTGCTTAATAAAAATATATTAATGCACGATGGCAATCTTATGCGCCTGTATTGTGCCATTAGCTTTAATCATAAGCATATACTGCCCGGCAGCAAGAGACGCTGTATTGAAGGTATAAGTAGTAGCACCTTCAGTTGTCTCCTGGGTAATTAATGTACGGCCGGTAAAGTCAGCAATAGAAATAATACCATTTGACGACTTACTCATAGACACGGTAAGTGTTGCGTTTGCCGGGTTAGGATAAATCTGCAGTTTGGCAGGAGCTTGTTTGGTACCAACAGAGGTTGGGAATATATCATACACCATAATGTCGTCCACGGCCGCCTCTACGTTACCTTGCCCGTTTGAAACCATTGTGCTGAATACATCGTCAGCCGCAATGAAGCGGATATAAACGTATTTGCTCACAGGCAAATAATCAAAAAGTGCAAAAATCCTGCGTCTCCAGCTTTGATCTGCCTGGTAAGTGGCGTCTACAGATTTCCAAATATTAGAGTTTTGATCCCGCACCTGTACCTGGAACATATCTGTACGCGGATTGGAAAAGCGTCCACCAAGGTCGTTAGAATACCACCTGTAATATTCTATTACCGGGTAGGTGATTCCTGTTAAGTCGAGCAAAGGTGATATTACACTGGTTTTACCATTATCAACATCTGCAGAATTATAATCATCAGTTGATCTTGCTGCGTTACCTGTTACCAGACATTTACCTGTCCCTGATGTATGATCCTTATCTGTCTGCGACATAAAGGAAAGATTTGAAGGTTTCCAGTATGCAGGTATCGGTACGGCCTGTATCCATTTGCCGGAAGTTGCATTATCACCAGCAATATTGCCGATATGCCAGTTTGTATCAATTGTTTCAAAATCGTAACGTACCGGGGAAGGACTAATGCCTACGCCAAACTGATAGGGGAGTGTAACCTGGTTAGCGTTAAAATAAGTATTAAAACCTCTGGGAAAACTGGTTGCGGGGTTGCCTGCATAGTCGTAAGAAACAAAGTAATAGTCAACAATGGCACCTGCAGGTTGGTCAGGTATTTGTATATCAAAATTGATACCTCCAGACGCACCAGCTCCTCCATTATTCATAGCCAGCGTATCCCATATACCGGTAGATCTATTTCTATATATTAATTTTAAACCCTGGATCAGCGGTCCGTCTTTCTGTGCGGTAGTTGTGGCGAGGTTAGCAGCCACTGCAATGCTTTGCCCTGCCGGCTGATGTGCCAATTCTTTATGATCCAGGTTTGCAGTACCAAAAAGGTAGATACCATGACGGGCAAAGGCTTGTATTATTTGCAGATAATGTGGTGTACCATTACTTAAGTCTGCATCATCATCGTCATTTACCAAAGCAGAAACAAGTACCTGGTGATAAACATCCAACTCTGTACCCATGGGCCCGTCTGGCATATCGTAATAGGTTTTTGCAAATAGTTGCGACATAGTATCGGCACTACCAATATTTACTCCAACATCCCACCAGGCACCAGCTATTACTTCTCCATTGGCATGCTCTTCACTGGTAATATCTAAAGGATACGCTTTAGGCGCACCATTATAAGTGCGGATATTACCACCTGATTTGAAAGATTTTTGTCCTAAAACAGGATCGTGCGTTATACTCATCGCCCAGACATCAGAATTACCTTCATTAAGACCATTGTTTAGCATACCGTTATTGGTATGTTGTGTATACCACTTGCTTGTGACAAAATGACCATATTCGTGGTAAACAATATCACCAATCAAAGAAAAGTCGTTACAGGATGCATTCTCAGCAAAAAAATTGATTGTATTATTTGAATAATACGCATTACAACCAACACCATTGGGATCAACAACTTGTACATTTGTTGGTAAGGAAATATCTATACCAATAATAGTAGGTAACATTTTCTTTGCATAATCATGCACTCTGTTAACGTGATAATATGCATTCACCTGCCCTACAGTAGATACAATAGTTCCATCAAAAAGAAAACTATCGATATTATGGGCTATGTTATAAGTATCTACAGGAGTCTTGGGTGCGGTTGGCAGCAATACTGTTGACCATTTTCCTTGCAGAGACAAGGTACTTTGAACCGGGGACGTTATTGCTGACGCCACAATTCCGCCGGTATCGTTTGTGTAATATGTATTTGTGCCTATCGTTACCAAAAGATTGGGCAATGGCTCGTTCGTTGCAGGGGAAACAAAATTGTCTTTATATACGGTACCCTTTACCTGTAGGCCAATATCTTCTTTTACATTGTTTTGACAGTACAGTAATTGACCATTTTCAGCATCAACATAGCCATCTAATTGTACCGGCATATTGCTGTTACGATCATTACCCCAAACATTAAAATGCCAGGCGGCCCTGAGCTGGTAGCCGGCATTACCCGGTACAGGGAACCATACCCAGTTATCGTCAACAGTTTTGGTGCTCACATCCATGGCACCAAGGTTGGCGGTAAGCGCTGTGGTCAACAAGACAGCATTCTTATCAAGCTTTGGAGAAGTACTAACATCAGGCTGCCCGTAGTTATCCATCATGATACGCTGCAACTGTCCCGATGCGGTAAACCGAAAGTTCAGCCTTGCAAAAGCTACCTGGTGACCATTTACATATTGCTGATAATAAGCGAAGGAAGCATGCGGAGCATTTGTTTCGCTAATCTTCTTCCAATCGCCACCGCTAATTCCCAGATCTTTTAGCTGATGGTTCAACAGGTAGTCTGCCTTGTCTGCAATGGTACTACCCGGTACATTTATTGTTTTACCAAAAACATCCTGCGCATAACCCGTCAGTTTATTGGTAGCAACCATAAACCCGGGAAAAGAAACGCCTGCTTTCTGCACCGTAGCAGCAGTAGTTTGTTTGTTTGCAATATCCAGTAACGAATAATTGTCGAAAACAGAGAAGTTATAATCTGCCGTTTCCTGGGCAACTGCAACAGTTGTACATACAGCAGCACCCATTGTAAATAAAAATTTTCTCATTTGATTGTCGTGAAGCGATTTCTTTTGGAAAAGAGCAATTTACCCAGATTAAACTTCAGTTAAAAATTAAAATTCATATTATGATAGTAAGATGACAATGCAATATTGAAAATATCAGGTCTTTTATTTACATAAAAATGTTTTCTATCCTTTAATAAGCTTACCAGTAAAGGGTCTTGCCAATATCCTAAAAAAAACTCTGAAAATCTCTTTGCAAAAAGCAATAGAGATGTATCTTTGCGCTCCCAAAGCGGTGAAAACGAAACTGCTAAAGAAATAGAAGATAGTTCTTTTATAATAATGATTCCGTAGCTCAGTTGGTAGAGCAATACACTTTTAATGTATGGGTCTTGGGTTCGAGTCCCAACGGGATCACCAAAGCCTCGCAGTTTGCGAGGCTTTTTGTTTTAGCACTTTTTCGATCTTCAATCTTAATGATTCTGTCACGATTAAGTTATCTTGACCAGGCGTTGTCCATTTTCCAATAAATCCAATAATACATTTATCCAGATCAAGCCACTTCCTTATAAGATGAATCGGGGGTTTATTATTATATTATTACTATTAATTAATAACTATTCGCATGGTCGGTCAACTATAGCATTTGCGAACAATATTCGTATAGCATCAAAGATACCAGAATTGGCATATGCTGTTGTTTCTTCAGATTCTATTTATGAAATGCAGGTGTTGGGAGTGCGAAAGATAAATACAAAACTACAGGCGAGATTTAATGATCGTTTTCGGATCGGATCTAATACTAAAGCGATCACAGGAATGCTGGCAGCCCTGTTGGTAAAACAAGGTAAACTATCATGGAGTACTAAGTTCTTTGATATATTTCCCGAGATGAGAACACATAGCAGGAAAGAATACTACAACTATACTTTGCTTGACCTGCTTACGTTTCGGACAAGGTTTATAAGGTATACTTACACTGATGCTTTGCCAACAAAAGATCAATTCAAAGGTGATGAACAAGAGCAACGTTACCAGTTTTTACAATGGGTACTGCAACAGTCTCCGGTACAAACAAATGGAATCTCTTTTTCAAATCCGAACTATGTTGCAGTGGGATTGATGTTAGAAAGAATATCAGGCAAAACTTATAATCAACTGGTAAAAGAGCTTGGTCAGAAACTAAATATTGATCTTGACATCGGGCAACCTAATGCCAAAGATATAACGCAGACATGGGGGCATAATACTTCCTTGACCCCTGAAGCTCCCGCTGACAATTATAAATTAAATTGGCTTTTATCTGCCGGAAACATTAACCTTACCTTGCCTGACTATGCAAAATTCATACAATTACAACTTAGTGGCTTGCAAGGAAGATCGAGTATGTTAAACAAGGAGGAATTTGAGTTTATGCATTATGGGGCGCCAACGGCTGCGATAGGGTGGTTTTGGGAAAAGGACGAAAAAGGCAGATTAGTGTCCTACAGTACCGGTAATCCTGGTACATTCCTTGCCAAGGTATATATCTTTAAAGATGAGAATAAAGCATTTATCGTGCTCTCTAATGCGCAAACAGATGAAGCAGATAAAGGGATGGATATCCTATATACAGAATTAAGAAAAAAATACCTTAAAGCTACTTTATCCCATAAGTAGCTTTATGCTTCAATTTATTCGCTCTAATCAGGTTCACAAAAGCCTCGCAGATTGCGAGGCTTTTATTTACCATTACCACCATCAATTTATTGTACCAATAATTTAGAAGTGTACACGCGCTGTTGACTATCGGAGATCTTCAGTAGATACATACCGGCACCTGCATCGGGTCTGTTAATAATCAAATTATCCAAGTTATTATCTTTTCGTTCGAATACTACCCTACCCATCATATCATACAACATAACATTATAAGGATAGCTAACATTATTATTCACTTTTAACAATGCTTGCCCGGTGAAAGGATTCGGTATTATTAACAAGGTGCCTGCTTTATCAATACCGGCAACATCCGTCCCTGTTACCAGCATTTTTACATCATCTACATCTACTTCAAATGGGTCGCCCCCTAGTGCTGCTACCTCTATCCATACATATTGCCAGGCCTGTTTGGGTGTGAATGTTATGGTATCTTTTTTCCATGCAGTATTGCTGATCGGTGGTGTTGTTCCGGCAACAGAATCTGCTTTTGTACTATCACTGCTGTAACCGAAACGTAATCCGCCATTCACAGAAGACATGCTTGCAGGTATTTTATAACTCAAACTAAAGGAATACGATTTGTTTGGCGTAAGCGGCTTATCTAGTTTGAACACGATAATATTTCCATCAGATGGCGGAGCGTATTTCAGCATACCAAAATAAGAACCGGAAACCGGGCTCCCTGCGCTACAGGTAGCATTTCCTATCTGCATTGTAGTTGCGTTACCTGCAGACCAATTACTACCCATGTTATGGTTGTAAACTTTTACATCCATGTCTTTGCATGGTGCAATTGCAGTTACCGGCTCAAAGCCTCCATTTATAAATTGTTGCGCAAACAAGTTAGTCGTCGCAAACAAGTAAGAACATAATAAGGGTATAACTATTTTAACATTCATAAAATAAGTTGATTTTGAAATAATGAAGTTTACCCGGCAGTTAACTCGGGCTGTTTAAGATATGTCGCGACACTATTATGGACGTAAGGCTGGTACTGAATGTTAGGCTCAATACGATATTAGAGACTATGAAAGAATTGCAATTATCAGTATTAATAATCTCCAGTCTAATAAAGTACTGTTTCTATTAATCCATGGCAACAAAAAAAATTATGTCCACCTAACTGACCGGAATCAGCTCACCTATTGACAATTATCAAAGTTCTGTGATTGTCGGTGACATACCTTGAAATCAAATAATTTAAAATGGAACTCACATTAAAAAACGAGGTAAAAGAGATTGAATGGCAAAGCAAAACTTTTATTACGAGCCGAAGCATTCAGCCATTTGATAAACTCAGCGCCTTTTTTGCTGAAAAATATGGCGCTCTATATAGCACACTTGCCAAATCAGGAATCCAGGCAAATGAGCCTCCATGTGCTTTTTACTATTCTATAGATGAAAAGAAGATGGAAACGGACCTTGCAGCTGCTGTCCCAGTATCGGAAACCTGCCCTGAAATAGAGGGATTTACAAAAGTAGTCATACCTGCAACTAAAGCTCTCACCATTACCCACTATGGCTCATACGATAGTATGACTGAAACTTACGACTTGCTGGAAAAATACCTGAAGGAGCATAATCTTAAAAAGACCTGAATAATGGAGCAATACTTGTCTGATCCGCAGTTGGAAAAAGACCCTGCGAATTGGAAAACTAATATCTACTTCGGTGTATCCTGATGCCGCCGTCATTAAATATTTACAATCATGGCAACTATCGTACATTTTGATATCAGCGCTGACCAGCCAAAGCGGGCTAAAGAATTTTATGAAAAGCTATTGGGTTGGAAGATCACACCTCTTCCCGGACCGATGGATTATTATTTAATTGAGACAATTGATTTGGAGGGCAAAATAGGAATTGGTGGTGGGATGTCTCAAAGAACTGCAGAAAGCAAAAATGGTATCACAAATTTTATTGGGGTAAGTTCTATAGACGAAAGCATAAAGAAGCTAACAGAACTCGGTGGAAAAGTGATAATACCTAAGCAGGTAGTACCGGGTTTTGGATATAATGCCCTTTGCACTGATACCGAAAACAACTTATTTGGATTGTTCCAGGAAGATACAAACGTTCGTTAGTACTCAATGTTCCAATTCAATATCATACTTGTTTAGTAATCCACCAACCCCCACCAATGAAAATTTTGCTTTTGCTATCCGGTTATTTTCCGGATCGATAGAATAGCCTGTTGCTGTCCGCAAATCAGCACCTTCTAAATTAGTATTATCAAATGTAGCACTCGTAAGATCACATCCATCAAAAACAACACCAGTAAGGTCTGCTTCTGTGAAGTCTACCTCAAGTAATCTTGTATTTATAAACTGAGCGTTTTTAAGCCTGACCTTGTAAAAAGAGCTGTTATCGACCACACAATTATGAAGCTTTATAGAAAAGCCAAATTGGCTACTATCGCCCCATTGCAGGCCCAGCATCTTGCAACCGGTAAACACTACATCTCTTAATGCGGTATTCTTCAGTTTAGCAAGACTAATGTTGCAATCCTGAAACTTACAATCCTGGAAGACAGCACCAGATAAATCTGCATTAGCAAGATCGCAGCTTACAAAGTTGCAATTTTCATATTCTGCCTTAGTAAAAGGCTCGTTAATATTATCGAGGTCATTGAAGGTTTTACCAGGTACATATTCGAGGTCCATTGCTCAGCTAATTGTAATGCAATTTACAAATAGGCCGCCATTAACAGTTTTATAGCATTATTTTGGCTATAATTGTTGTTTGCTTCTATTTAATCAAGGTATATGTCTTACATAAACAGGATATTTTTTATTACAGCTACTATCTGTCTTCTTGCAGTTAACGTTGTGAAAGCACAGGAAACTAAAAATAATCTTACCTGGTACAATGATATCAACCAGGTATACGAGCTATCTCAAAAAACAAAAAAACCCATTTTCGCTTTCTTTACGGGCAGCGATTGGTGCGGTTGGTGCCACAAACTGGAGCGTGCCGTTTTTGATAAACCAGGCTTCCAGGACTGGGCAAGAAAGAATGTAATACTGCTGGAATTAGATTTTCCTCGCAATAAGCAACTACCTCAAAAGCTGGTAGAACAAAACCAGGGCCTGCAACAATTCTTCCAGGTACAGGGCTACCCTACCGTTTGGATATTCTTTATGAATAAAGACAAAACTTCCGGCAAGTTTGCAATATCTGCCTTAGGATCACTGGGCTATCCACAAGGCCAGGCTGGCAATGAGGAAGCTGATTTCCTTGCCACCGCTACTAAGATCATGAACAACAAGAAATAACAATGGTATCCCTAAATACGTTGGCCTGCTACTTGTAGCAGGCTTTTTTATTGCACCACGGCGGCATAATGTTTTAAGCTTTAATAACACAAAAAATTAGTGTGATGGAAAAGAAATCGAATGAAGAACTAAAAAAGAACAACGTGGGCGATACACCTCAAAACGAAAAGTCGCAGCAAGAGAACAATAAACAAACTACCAGCGCTGCAGCCATTGACGCAATTATCACCAGCCCAACGGAAGCCGTAAGATCAAGGATGTCTGGTGGTAACCTGGGAAGCACCGGCACTAATGTATCTTACGAAGGTGAAACAGCAGAAGGCGGAGCAGGATCTGCAGGTACCGGCTATAATGACGATCAAACAGGGTCTGGCATTAGCAGATCAAGTCATGATGCTGCTGAAGATGCAGCCTTGAGCCGTAAAGCTCCCGGTAAACAAGACGACGAAACATTAGGCAATCCTTAAAATAGTGTGTTATGGATCAAAAGAAACAAGATAAGAAAACAACTGAGCCGGAAGGAAGCCAGGGAAGGGCTGATTATCATCCGGGTAGTACAACGCAAGGTGGCTCTGATTATGGGCAGGGTTCACTGCAGCTATCTGGCAACAGTTATCAACAAGGATCGGAAAAAAACGAGGGCGCCAACTACAATAATGAACATGGTAAACTTGCTGAGGAGCAAGACGATGAACCAAGTGAAAGCACAGAACCAAGTAAATAAAGGCGTAAACTGCCGATTATTATATTAGTCTTTTATGGCTATTGCTAGTTGTTTATCTTAGCAATAGCCATTTTTATGCCACACAAATACAACCTTGACTGGTGGGGTCCGCCCCGCAATTTTTCTGATAGGAAGAACACCCGGAAGATCAGCTGGCTGGAGCTGTTTTATGATCTTGTGTATGTAGCAGCCGTTGGCCAGTTAACCCATTGCTTTGCGGAGCATCCAGGCTGGGAAAATGCCGGTAAGCTGTTCCTGTTTTTTTCCTTGATTTTCTGGTCATGGGTAAACGGTAGCCAGTACTACGATTTGCATGGCAGCGATAGCATTCGCACGCGTTTACAAACCTTTTGGCAGATACTGTGCGTTGCGGGGATAGCCATAACGCTGCAAGATGCCTTTGAAGGAAACTTAAGGGGCTTTACCATGGCATTCTCTATGCTGGAGATTGTTATCACCTATTTGTGGTGGAGCGTTGGGCTATACGATCGATCGCACCGCGTATTCAACAAGTTCTATACCGCCAACTACCTGCTCGCTTTGGGTCTAATGATTTTCTCATTGGGCTTAACTTACCAACAAGCAATAGCAATATGGATAATTGTGTTGATATTGAATATTACACCACCATTAACAGGCGCGCGAACTGTTGTAAATGTCTTAAAATCACGCGGACAGGTATTTTCTGCATCAGAAGCGATAGTAGAGCGTTTTGGCCTCTTTACTATTATAGTGCTGGCGGAAAGCATCCTTGCTACTGTAAACGGCGTTGCAGAAGTAAAAGATAAACACCCTGCAGTTTGGGCCGGTTTTATTCTTACTATTCTCATCAGCTTTCTGCTATGGAGCATATATTTTGATATGACGAGCGAACAGGAAACAAAAAAAGGGTATTCCTATCTTCAGTATCTTATCTTCCTGCACTTTCCTTTGCTGGCAAGCTATTGCATTGCAGGCGCATCTATTAAATCTATTCTTGCGAACACAGATGTATTATTGTCAATGGATCTGCAATGGATATTTTGCATTTCAATTGCAATGATCTTACTGTCAATAGTAGCGCTTACTTATGTGATGGAGGAATATGCAGAAGACAGGGTGTACATAGCGCCGGTATCCAGGTTGTTACTATTGGTCAGTGTACTGGTCCTTTCCATCCCCTTATTCGGACAGTATCTCACTAATATCTCATTTTTATGCATTATCTGTGTGTTACTATTTATACCGGTCTTCATCGGCATACGCAGATGGGTAGGTTATAAATATGGCAACAAATAAGAAGAGCTGTTTAATAACAGCTCTTCTACTATATTTCATCATAGGTTATAACGGCTTTTCTTCTGTGGCCTCTTGTGCCAGTTTAGCATCATCTGGTGCAGTTTCCAGGTCTTTGTCTAATGTATAAAGTGCATCCGCTTTAGCGCCTTCCCCACCTGCAATTTTTATCTTATCTAAGAGGTTCAAGGCAAGTGTTTCTTCTTCTACCTGTTCTTTTACAAACCATTGCATGAAGTTCCAGGTAGCCCAATCTTTTTCTTCCATGCTAAGGTTCACAATACGATAGATAGCCTCCGTATTATCCACCTCCTGCTCAAACACTTTTTCAAAGCAATTTTGCACAGAGTTGGGGGTGCTACCCGGGGCGGGTATGGCTTCCACCATTACCTTCCCGCCACGCTCTAATATGTATTGCAGTATTTTCATCATGTGGTTACGCTCTTCGTGCGCATGACGAAAAAGGAAATTAGCTATTCCGCTATACCCCTCACCATCTGCCCATGCAGCATAAGACAAATAGATTTGCGCAGCATGCGCCTCCTTTGTCATTTGGTCGTTAAGGACTTTTTCCATCTTAGAAGATAACCTGTTCGTATTCATAACCGATGTTTGTGTGTACTACACGCCCCTACAATATCATGCCGCCAGTTACTTGATTGTTTGAGCCATACCTGGATTTTTTGCTATTTATCTACAAATTTCAGGTTGTTCTCGTTGTAACGGCTACCGGTATCGGGGTAGCGTTTCAAAAGCGCTTCTATAGATGCCAATGTTTCTTCTGTAAGAACTACATCAACACTTGCCGCATTTTCCTCCAGGTAGTTTCTTTTCTTGGTGCCAGGTATGGGTATAATATTATCTCCCTGCTTCAATACCCAGGCTAGCGCTAACTGAGCAGGTGTACACGCTATCTGTGTTGCAATATCCGCGAAACCTGCAGCTAAATTTTGATTATTCCCCGCATGTTCTTGCTGATACCTTGGCAAGGTTTTACGGAAATCGTTATCAGCAAGATGTTGGATGTCCAGTGTATTAGTAACTAGCCCCCGTGCCAGCGGACTAAACGGAACAAATGCAATATGTAGTTCTTTGCACAACGGTAATATTTCATGTTCAACCTCACGGGTAAGCAATGAATATTCACTTTGCAACGCAGATATAGGGTGTACTGCATGCGCCTTGCGAATGCTTTTCGCCGAAGCCTCTGATAGCCCCAGGTACCTTACCTTTCCTTCCTTTACAAGATCGCCCATGGCACCTACCATTTCCTCTACGGGAACGTTGGGGTCTATACGATGTGCGTAGTACAAGTCGATCACGTCCACCTGTAAACGTCTCAGGCTGGCCTCCACGGCTTTTTTCATATAAGCGGGCGATCCGTTGAAACCGGAATATTTACCTTTATCATCGTCCGGCACAAAACCAAATTTGGTAGCTATAAATATTTTATCCCTGCTAGGTTTTAGAACTTTGGATATCAATTCTTCATTTTTGCCACTCCCGTAAATATCAGCAGTGTCCCAAAAATTGATCCCTAACTCTATGGAGCGCTCCAGGGTAGCAATGGATTCTTTATCATCAGGCACACCGTACGCATGGCTCATACCCATACATCCTAAACCAATTGCTGAAAGCTCAATATCTGTATTTGCAAATTTTCTGTACTTCATAATTCTAAATTACCACGGATCAACCAAAATAACTGCAATTAAGATTGCCTTATATTTAACTTATGGAAAGATATATCGCTATGCTACGCGGCATTAACGTCAGCGGACAAAAGATCATTAAGATGACCGATTTGAAAGCCATGTTCGAAGCGCTGAAGTTCAAAAATGTAACTACTTATATACAGAGTGGTAATGTACTCTTTGAAACCAGGAAGACTGAAGAAGCCACATTAAATAAAAAGATAGAACTGCATCTTTCAAAAACGTTAGGCTATGATGTCCCGGTGTTTCTTAGGACAACAGACGAAATAGCAGCAGTGATCGACGCACAACCTTTTAAGCCTGCACAAATTCCTATCTCCAATCAGCCTTATGTAACATTTCTGCATGAACCACCGGGGAAGGATGCGATTAAACTACTGGAATCTTTCAATGGTGAAACCGATCTTTTCAAAGTGATCAACAGGGAAGTGTATGCAGTGCAATACAAGGATAAGGGGAAACCACTCTTCACAAATATGTTTATAGAAAAGAAATTGAAGATGCCTGCTACCGGGCGCAATTGGCTTACGGTAAATAAGTTTATGGAATTATAAAACTAAAGCCCCTCTTTTAGAGGGGCTTTAAATATTTAGATGATCCTTCTTAACTCAATCCTTCAATTTCACCATTAATCAACTTTATCCGGTTAGCCTGCGGATCTTCAGGCAAGCCCGGCATACGCATGATCTCACCCGCTACGGCTACTATAAAACCGGCGCCTGCATTTATTACCAGGTCGCGTATATTGATATTGAAGCCCTCAGGAGCATTGATCTTCTTAGGATCATCACTAAATGAATATTGTGTCTTTGCAATACACACCGGCAAATTAGCCCATCCGTGTTTTTCAAACGATTTCATCTTAGTCATTGCAGCACCGTCAAACGTTACACTGCCTGCTTTGTATACACGCTTAGCTATCTTTTCTATTTTAGTGCGGATAGGTTCAGAAAGTTCATAACAGAAGCTAATGTCTTTAGATGCGTTATTTTCAATTACTTCCACCACCTTTCTCGCAACAGCGGCAGCGCCTTCCCCACCTTTCGTAAATCCGTTATTCAATGCAAAAGCAACACCCTGCTCTGCACACCAGTTTGCAAGGTAATCCAGTTCTTCCTGCTGATCAAAATGATATTGATTGCAGGATATAACTACGCTTTGCCCAAACTCTTTCATGTTGTTGATATGCCTCAAAAGATTAGGCAATCCGGCTTTCAGCGCATCCATATTCGGCAGCTTAATGTCCGCATCCGGTACGCCACCATGTAGTTTTAATGCCTGGGTAGTTGCTACTATAACCGTCGCCTTTGGCCTCAGACCGGAAAGACGGCATTTAATATCCAAAAATTTCTCGGCACCAAGGTCGCTGCCAAATCCAGATTCCGTTACCACATAGTCGTTGAGGCTCATAGCCATCTTAGTAGCCAATACAGAGTTGCATCCATGCGCAATATTGGCAAACGGGCCGCCATGTATAAACGCAGGTGTTTGCTCCGTAGTCTGCACCAGGTTTGGTAATATAGCATCCTTCAGCAGTACGGTAATTGCTTCTGCAACACCAAGGTCTTTTACTGTAAATGGTTTCTTCTCATAAGTATAGCCCAACACAATGCGTTCTATACGTGCCTGCAGATCTTCTATACTTTCAGAAAGGCACAGCAGCGCCATGATCTCTGATGCCGGTGTAATATCAAAACCTGCCTCCTGCGGTATGCCATTAGCATTACCGCCAAGGCCTGTTACTATATTACGCAGGGAACGATCATTTACATCCAGTACGCGACGCCATACGATCCTGTCTAATACTTTATGTGTTCCACTATTTTGAAATTGATAATTATCTAGCAATGCAGCAATCATGTTATTGGCACAGGTAATAGCATGGAAGTCTCCTGTAAAATGCAGGTTGATATCTTCCATTGGCAGTACCTGCGAATAACCGCCGCCTGCTGCTCCACCCTTCATACCAAAACATGGGCCAAGGCTTGGTTCGCGTAATGCTACACACGCCTTTTTACCTATGTGATTCAAACCAAGAGAAAGCGCTACGCTGGTAACTGTTTTACCTACGCCGGCTTTAGTTGGTGTCAAAGCAGTAACCAATATCAGGTTACAATTTTTTATTTTTTCTTCATTGAGATAATGCAAAGGCACCTTAGCCTTTGTCCTGCCATAAGGAATAATATCGTCAGGATTAATGTTTAGGTTTTGTGCAATTTCTGAAATGGGCCTCAGCTTTGCCGCCCTTGAGATCTCGATATCCGAAAGCATGTATTTGAAAATTTAGGCAATGAAGATATTCATTTATATACCAAAATTCAATGCAGTGGTACCAAATAAGGCTAAATTTAACGCCCCCCAACAGTAAATGAGATTACAGAGGGCTTACCATCAGCTCTGATCTTTAACCGGTATACTCCAGCAGCTAAACCTGTTATCGTAACCTGTTCATCCACCTTGTTGCTTATCGGCTGTATCTCAGACCTGTATATCACCCTGCCATCGGTTGCAAACACGGCTAATTGTATTTTATCATTGGTGAGTGAACTGCCTACTATCCGGAAGCTGCCATTGTTAGGATTTGGAAACATTACAAACGGAATGTCTTTGCTTTCAATAGGATCGCTGACGGTTATATTTACCGTATCCCAGCTGCTACAGCCCTGATTGATGGCCAGTACTGTATATGTTCCACTCATAGCGGGTATCGCACTATTGATTGTTACGGCCGCGCTATTGGAATTAAAACTATTAGGCCCAGACCAGTTATAGCTGACGCCCTGCTCCACATTTTTTACAAAAAGTTTCAGCACCCCACCCGTAGTCAATGGGCTATTACTACCTGCTGCAGGTGTATCCGGGGTTTTGATGATAGTCACCACTACACTATCAGTTTTAATACACCCATCCAGGTTGGCTGCTACATAATACATTCCGCTTTGGTTAGTTGCCGCATTGTTTATAACCGGCGATGGGTCGGCGGAGCTGTAGTTCAGCGGACCAGTCCAGTTATATATCGTTCCGGGTGTGGGTTTGCTTATGGCAAACTGCAGTTCTTTACCGCTGCACAGCGGGCTGTTAGATGTCGCATCTATGTTTGCAGGTAAGGGTTTTATTAATACTGCTATTGTATCACTATTACTACAGCCATATTTGGTAGTGGTGGTAATGATATAATTCCCGCTTGCAGTTATTGTTGTATTCGCTATTATTGTATCCTTGTGCTGCGAACCGAAGCCGGGGCCCGACCAATTATAATTTAACCCTGCCAGTATATCTGTTGCTCGCAGCTTCAGCGTATCACCCGTGCAGATCGGGCTATTACTACCCGCAGCTGGCATAGGCCTTGGATGCACTATTACCAACTGCCCATAATTAGGGTCAGACTGGCATCCATCAAATATTGCTGCAACGCGATATAATCCTGAGTCGTGCATGCTGATGCCGGGCACTATGATTACGCTATCGTAATTAATAAAACTATTGTCAGGCTTAAACCATCCAAATGTTACATTATCTACCGCTGAATGTGCTGTTAGTATCAGTGTATCGCCCGTACACAACAATGTATCACCTGTCACCAATGGTTCCGGCGGAGCTACCGTAATATGCACATGCACCGTATCGCGTGAAATGCAGCCATGGTTATTGGCAACTAAAATGTAATCTCCTGAATCCACAAGTTTTATATCATTAACTATATAGTGCGCAAATGCTCCGTGTGATCTTAAGGGATTGGGATTGATCCATTCATATATCAGATCGGCAGGTGCTGCCGCAGCATTGGAGTCCATCAAGGTTAGGTTCAGGTTGGCACATATAGGCAGCTGTGCTTCTGCAACAGGACGATGATAATGTGATATACGAATGGGTACATTGTAATTATAAAAAGTATCAGCAGGAGCTGAGGCCACGATACGCAGTTTATAACCCATACCTTCCGTTATGCCTGCAGGTATGGTACAATTAATAATACCTGCAACTGAGGATGTTACTGTACCAATATCTACAGCGCTGTTAAAACTCCCTGATATATCTGATAACTGCACTTTAAAAATGTTACCCGCTGCGAAGGGTTTCGTCACTTTGTAATTGACGTCAAGGCTTCCGCCAGCGCATAATATGGAATCGACATAGGGATATTTAATAAACACACTGGTATCACCTTCAAACTCCATCAGGTAACCCAGGGTAATACCGGGACTATCTATTGTATAAGACACGAGCCATTGCCCATAATTATAATTTACAAAAGTAGATGACTCAATGCTGCCATCACCAAAATACGTTCCATATAGCCTTTTCCCGTCAAGATCCAGTTCGCCAATAAAGCCGTCATATGCAATCAAGTTTGTAGCATACAGAGGATAGGTATATTGTGATTGGTAAGCATTCGCAGTTGCGATGCCCGTGGTGTAATCTGTTACTCCCCCAAAATAAACCCGATTATCTGGGCCAAGGGCCAACGATGTTACCTTACCGGGATAATAACTCCCCCATCTAAGATGACCGACCGAATCTAATTTCCCTATCATTCCGCCCCTGGTTCCAAACCCGGATGTGTATAGTGCACCTGTTGTAGATAAGCCTGAGCCTGTACTTTCAGTAGCCCCGCCCACAAAAACATTCCCCAGCGAATCATTCGTTAATCCAAATACTTCATCTACTCCCCCGCCACCATAATAAGTGCCCCAGCGCCTGGTGCCATCAGGTTCAAACATAGCGACAAAGCCGTCGTACGCTGCACCACTAAAAGAAGTTTGGAAGGCGCCCGATGTGGCGATACCCGTTAAGGCAAACGTTGATCCGCCGATGAAAATCTTATTACGATTGGACACGTTTATAGTGTTAATCACTCCGTTGTAATAGGTACCCCATGAACGGTAACCATTGGCGGCATTGAAACGCGCCAGGAAACCGATATCAGGAGTGGATTGGAAGCAGCCGGGTGTTGCAATACTATCCGTCCCTGTTGTAACACCGCCTATGTATATACTATTAAAATTATCGAATGCTATCGCATTGGCGATCTCCACTTTAACACCACCAAAATAGGTAGCCCAGGTCAGTGAACCATAACCATCAAACTTTGCAATAAACGCGTCTATATGGCTACCTCCGCTATAAGTTGCTCCTCCATTTGTTGGTTGAAATGAATTGTAGGTACTAATATTAGTAAGGCTTGCTGTTAAGCCGGTAATGTATAGGTTGTCATAAAAATCGCAGGTAGCCGCATGTATCTCGTCTGCGTCCTCCCCTCCATAATAAGTAGTCCAGATATCGGATGTACCATAGGGGTTGTATTTTGATATTACACAATCACTGCTTCCTCCTCCGTAATGCGATTGGTAGGGGCTGATTAACGGAACTATAAATTGTGAAGCGGAAGTGTAGCCACAGAGGTAGGGTTTTGCAAATGTATCAGAGGCTGTGCAGGTTGCAATGGAAGGCGACGCCTTATATCTCTGTACCCAGCTTATTCTTGGATCTATAATGGTTGTAACAGCAACTACATCGTTACCATCAACGTCAAAAGAGAGCAGGTTATCATTTAGCGCAAACGACGATATTATTTTTCGGCCGGTTTTCTCTTCATAGGTATAAGGAGCATGTTCCGTAATTCTGCCTCCGGCGGCAGTTATCATAACATCTCCATTGATTTTTTCCAGGTTAGCAGCGCCCTTGTATAGCAGTTTAATATCTGATACGCGCGCGCCGGGGTGCAGCACAAAATCATACTTAAAGCCATCGGGTATTGATGTATCCACATAGAGCACCCAATCAATATTCGGATAGATATCCTGGTAGATTATTTTGCTGTAGCTGTGAGCCTGTTTGCTATTGCAATGAGGCAGATAATAATTTTCATAATAATCGCTTTCATCTCCTGTCACTGGTTTTGCTTTTACATTTGCGCCCTGCAACTGCACCCACATACTGAACATTTCTACATCACCAATCTTCTTGTACCGTTCTGATCCTTGTATACCAGGCTGTGGTTTCTTCCAAACGTACTGTATTTGCCCACTACCGATAAACACAGAGGCGGACGAATTGCTCAGGTAGAAATCAACATCATTTCTTGCATGGTTTCGTTCGTCAATCAATTGCCCAACATTCGCAATAAAACCATTGCTTTTACCATTAAATACATTTGCGTGCGACGGAGCAACAATGCCTGTAATACTTAATACGAAAGCCATTGCAAAACGAATGGCCTGGGCTACAAATAAGGGCGTTCTTTTAGATAAGGATTTAAACATGGGCTTACGTACTTTAAGTTTTCATATAATGCACTCAAAAAACAAACGGTATAACATCCGCATTTCTAATGGCAGACATTATACCGTTCTTAAGTTTCAACCAGCATCATCAGACACCAAGGGTGAATGACAAGTAGATCACCTTTCGATCAACAAACAGTTTCAACCTATAAATTCCATTTGCAGCGCCGGTAAAGTGTACCGTATGATTAAGCATATAGTTTTGAGGTTCCACAACATCACTAAATACTTCTTTGCCATCAGAAGCGTAAATCGTTATTTCTACATTCTCGTTCGTCTTGGTGCTTCCTTTGATAGTAAAGGTTCCGTTGTTGGGGTTCGGGAAGATGACCATCGGATCCATCGATCTCACACTGTCATCCAGTATCTTCACTGTAATAGTATCTTCATTATTACATACGCCTATTGTAGATACTACTTTATAGACACCCGCAGATGCCGGCACCACACTGTTCAATACCGGGTTAGGAAATTGGGAATAGAACGAGTTAGGTCCTGTCCATGTATAGGTTGCCCCTACCTGCTGATTTAATATAAATAGCTTAATGATGCCACCGGTTTTAACGGGGCTATTGCTGCTCAGCTTTGGCGTATCCGGAGACTGGTATATCGTTACACTTGTGGTATCTTGTTTTTTGCAGCCATTAAGATCTACAACCACCGTGTACAGTCCCTGGTTAGCCAGTTGTACCCCACTCAGGTACGGATTTTGCTGAGATGAACTATATCCGTTCGGACCTGTCCAGCTATAGGTAGCGTTCGGCGTGCCGTTGTTGGCATTCAATTGCAGATCCAATCCTGTACAGGTAGGCCCATTGTTGATAGCTTTTACCTGCTCTGGCAATCTGTTCACATTAACCTTCATATTTACTGATCCTTTACACCCATATATAGATGTGGTCGTTAATTTATAGGTACCGGTATATGGTTCTGTGGCATTGGGGATCACATTGTTTTGGCTCGAAGAAGTAAAATTATTTGGCCCCGTCCAGGAATAGGTAACACCCGCTATCGTATCCGTTGCATTGAATTTGAGCGTATCGCCACTGCATATTGGCGAATTACTAAATGTTGAAGGATATGGTAACGGATGAACAACTACCTCTCTTGATGTGAATGCTGAACCGCAAACTCCTTGTATCACTGCAGCAACCTTATAGATACCTCCATTAGACATATCCATGTTTTGGATGACTAGCAATGAGGTATCTATCCCTGAAGGCAAATTGGGCCCTTGCCAAGTATATGTTACACCGGGTGTTGCACTATGAGCTGTTAGTGCCAATGAGTCACCTATGCATATGGAGGTATCACCTGTTAATACCGGATCAGCAGGACTCTGTATGATAGTAATAAGTGTTGTATCCCTTGCCTTACAGCCGTGGTTATCTGTTTCTACGTAATACTTACCTGCGTCACTTAAACTTAGCGGTCCTCTACTCATACTACCCCTTACATAATTAATAAACCCTCCTGGTCCTCCCCATATATAATTTGTACCAGTTGGCTCAGTGTTTATATCGTAAATTACAAGTGTTGAATTTTCACAAACTGCTGGGCTAGTCGCATGTATCTCCGGATTGGGATATTCAGACACCCTGATAGGCATATCATAATTATAGAAAGTATCTGCCGGAGAGCTGGCGATGATCCTTAATTTATAACCTACACCATCAACTGCCGGATTTGGCATGGTACAATGTACTACACCCTGCCTGGTCGTATTTGCAGTGCCTATATTAACGGCATTGGCAAAACTTCCATTGATATCAGACATCTGCACTGTAAACACATTGTTGCTATTAAAGGTATCTGTTACACCATATTTCAGATCCAATGGCCCGCCTTCGCATAGCAATGTGTCAACGTAAGGAAATTTAATGTACACACTGGTATCACTATGAAATTGAGCGATGTAGGATATATTGGTATCTGCCATCACATCCTGCAAGCTGCCGGGCGTGGCTATACCGGCCTTACTATCTGTATAACCGCCGATATACAATCTACCGAAGCCATAGCTTACTGTAGTAAACTTTTCCATATTTGGACCACCAAAATAGGACGACCATAAACGCTTACCGCTATTATTAAGCTTACCGAAAAAAGCATCGTATATCGGAGGAGGGTTGGGACCGGGCCTTGAAAAATCTGGCTGGGTATATGATGTCTGGTATGATCCCGGAGTTGCAACATCAGTTGTAGAATCCGTTTGTCCACCAAAATAAACCTTATTATCCGGACCTAATGCCATAGAAGTGATTCCCGCTACATAATAAGTACCCCAAACACGAGCACCGCTACTATCCAGCTTGGCCATCATACCCGTTCCCGGTGTCGTACGTATGGCACCACTTGTTGCCAGATTCGCCGAAGCGCTGGTTGTAGTACCGCCGAGGTATACATTATACAAAGAGTCACATACCAGGGATGTTACAGCATCATCTGTATCGCCTCCATAATAAGTACCCCATATCCGTGTACCATTAGCGGCATTAAAACGCGCTACATAGCCATCCGTTGCACCGCCGGTATGAAAAGTAGCCTGAAAACTACCTGTTGTGGCAATACCGGTATATTTTGTGGTAGAGCCGCCTATATACACATTTTGCTTATTATCTACGGCAATTGCATCTACTTCACTGGTAAAGAAGGACCCCCAGATCCTGCGCCCGGTGGTTTGGTTATATTTGATTAAAAAACCATCACCGCCGGTAGTATTAAATGTGCCACTGGTGGGGATGGTATCTGTGCTGTTTGTACTACCACCTACATAAACTCCATTCGAACGATCTACAGCAACAGCAAAACAATTGTCGACTTGAGAACCGCCAACGTAGGTAGACCATGATATATAACCTGATCCCTGGAACTTAGCAAGAAAGCCGTCCGTACGGCTGCTTCCTGATAGCCCATTGCCATCATTTGTAGTCTGCTGGGGGCTTCCATAGGCAAGATCAGTCATACTGGCAGTGATGCCGGCTATGTACAAATTACCAGCAATATCAGTTGTTGCTGCTAATATCTCATCCTCATCATTACCTCCAAAATAAGTAGTAAAATTTCTTTTAGTACCGGTAATGTCAAGCGATAATACAAATCCGTCAGTTCCTCCTTTAATGTGTTCATGATAAGTATTGGGCTTAAATAATGGAACTATGCTAATAGCATCGACCGCTGTCGAACCACACAAAAATGAGTTACCGGAAGTATCTGCAGCAACGCATGTAGCATAAACTCTGTGCGGATTGCCGAAATAAGTACTCCATGCAATGCTGGGGTCTATCACCAAATCATTATCAGTAGATGCCGCCTGCAGCCCAAGGATATTACCGTTCAAAGTGTAAGAGCTGGATACCTGGTTACCGGTGATCGCGTCGTAACTATAAGGGGCTTGCTCTGTTATGCTACCGTTTTCTGTCATTACCTCTAACGCGCCATTGACCACCTTTATGGATGTTGCACCGTGATACTGTAATTTGATATCAGAAACTTTGCCTCCTTTGTGTACTATGAAATCATATTTAAAACCACCCTTCTTCCCCTCGTCTGTATATAGTACCCAATCTATGTTAGGATAAATATTCTTGTATACGACTTTTTTATAGCTATGTGCTGTCTTTCCTTTACAGTATGGTAAGTAATAATTTTCATAATAGCTGATTTGTTCCGCTACCTCGGGCCTGGCATTAGGATTTGCGCCCACCATATCTACGTATAAACTATAAAGGTCAAAAGCGGTAGCGTTCGATCTCGAACCCTTTATGTCGCTCAGCCTTCCAGAACTGATTGATTCAATCGTACTAGCCTTCGTCCACACATACTGTAACCCGTGATTGCTTACAAACATATTTACGGCAGTACCCTGCAGACGAAAATCAATATCCTCCCTTGGAACATAGTTCTCATCAATCATTTGCCCAACGTTCTCTATAAAAGATACATTCGCATCCGGTACAACCATGTTGTTATGTTCCCCGGCTTGTGTGCAGAATGGCCAAAGAAACAACAGGGATATAGGCATTGATACTCTAAAAAGATCGTGTAATTTTCTTTTCAATTGATATAAATTTAAAAGATTGACAGCAATAGATAAATTGCCCTTTTAGGGCATACAAACACGTATAAATATACCGATTTTTTGGTAATATGGTAATTGTCTGTTCTATTAAATAGAGATTAAAAACAAGGCTTGGAATGCTTTTAACCGCAGGTTAAATCTCACCCATTTTCACCAGCATGTTTACTTAAAAGTTGATCGAATTGTTTTTTAACAATTTTGTTTGCTTCTACGTCGGGTTAATTTTTAAAGGCTATTGGTTATTGCTTATATTAGAACCTCAATTACCAATCATGATAAGAAAGGCGTATCTGTTCGTTTCATTATTTGCATTTTCCCTTACAAGGTCCATGGCCCAGGATGCTATTGTTGACAGTATGTCGGCCCAGAATTTTTCTGGTGTTACAATAGCGCCTATGACACGCGTGGCATACAGTTATTGCACCGTCACTGAAAAAGACAAGACCTTTTTAAAAGGAGTACTCTTTGATCCTAAATTAAAGGTATCAGGCAACTTCAAATATGCCGTTCCCAAAGGAGCCTATGTACTGGCAAGCGCGTTTGTAGAAAGAGGATTTGTTTTCATTATAGCAGACCCGGCGTCAAGAACAAGAACTACCCTTGCACTAGACATATCCGGGAGACTGATAGCGCAAAACGTGGAAAAAGGCGTAGCAGCAGATGTGTTGATAAACGATAAAACCTATTATATAGGCAGTGCCATGCCTATGGGTGTACTTACTATAGTACCTGTTAGCAGCAGAGAATACAAAATGACCAGCTATGACCAGGAAATGAAGGTGTCCTGGTCAAAAGAGATCAAAGCAGACCAAGGGGACATCGTATTGAACAGTGTAGAACCAATGATGGAACGCCTGGTGCTGGTAGGATATGAAACACAAAATAAAACGACCAAAGGCTTCCTTAAAATGCTGAATACCGGTGACGGACGCTTTATGCGGGAAATTGACCTTACCCGCGACGATGATAACATCATCCCTTCTGTTTTCAAGTTTGCTGAGGGAATGACTGTATTAGGTGGAGAATATTATAACAGTAAGGAAAAAAAACAGGTGATCAGCGGTATTGTTGGAGAGTTGTTATCACCAGACGGCAATGTTATGAAGTCAGCAAAAGTCTCCTTTGAAAACTTAAGCAAATTTTTACCGGATGCCCAAATGCAGCTGATAAAAAATAACGATGCTAAAATCGTCGTTACCGGTGTATGCCTCTCTGAGCCTCAGGATATTGCTTTGATTTGCGAGCTGGTTACCCGTAATCCTCAGTCGTCAACGGTGTCTATAAACAATCCAATGATCATCCAGGTAAGTGAAGAAGGTGAGATAAAAAGCCTGAAATCAATACCTAATGTAAATGAGATAAAAGCTGAGATTAAAAATGAGAAGACATTTAATAACGACAATGCACTTACACAATGGCTATTAAAAGAACAGCTTTTTCATATAAGAGGAACTCTTAGAAAAGGACGTAATAACTATTTATACTATGCAGACTATGATAGCGTTGACACAAAATTTAAAGCAATCCCGATAAACGACGTGGTGGCGGACAAAATCATAGAATTGCCTATGCTACCAATTGCAAGTGCCAACCTGAAAAAAACTAAACTGGATCAGGTTTTTAATGCCACTCCTGCCGCAACCGGCGACCCATACAAATGGCAATTTTCAAATATTGTATTAATGCAACCGGGCCCGGGAGTGGTGATATACGAACTGGAAAAGGATAAACTGAAGATTAAGTCAATTGAAAATCCTATTCCTTCAAATTAATCTGAGGTCATAATTAACCTTAAATAGAGAAGCCACCAGAAATGGTGGCATTCTTTATCAAACAAAACAAACAAACTATTTAAAGCCCGGTGAAAAAGGGCGTTATTACTGTGAAAGCGTCAAAAATACTACTAGTTTTATCAATTATAAAGTCACTGAAAGTTAAAAAAGTGTCAGCGAATAACCTGCCGCTTATATTTCATTGACGCTCATTAATTTACCAGTTTACTTTAATAAAATAATTGTAAAATATTTTTATTTTATATCTATCTTGTAAAGGTCATAACCCAGTAACCCGGTTCATAATCGTCTGGCAGAAAACTAAAATCGCAGGTTTTCCCATTTGAGTACCTTACAGGACTGCCCTGTGTACTGCTAGCCATTACGCGCTCAGGGGTGAGGGTGGATGCAAAAAGAAAGTTGTAAATTTTTGTTATTACGCCGAGCTCTCCGCTTATTCGTTGCATAGTTACTATAGGATGTTTCCCTTTTCGCATGGTGTCTTCATACTCTTCCATCCTAAAATAGTAATCGATCCTCAGGCTTTCGTTTTTCTCATTTTTATAAACATATCTAACCTTAAACCTGGTTTCATTATCTATAAAAGCAAGGTTGTAACCGGGTGCAGAGTTACCAATAGCTTCCGAGAATCTTTTAGCGATGGCAACATTGGTATCAAGCGCTAATGCTCTTACTGTAAGTATATCTTCGTCTTCAGTTTGTGCAATTGCATTAAAAGAAAGACAGCCCAATAAACACATCAAGATAAACCTCATTTTTATCAGCTATTTTCTTAAAAATAAAAAAATATTGACAATAGGGGCAGGTTGAGGGCCCAATACTATCGTGAAGATAGCTTATGACATAGAAAATTAATGCTGTACTATAAATTTACCTTCTGCGGATTCTGTACCGTTTGTACACTTAACAATATAGTTTCCTACTGGCAATGTACTTACATCCACTTGTTTTGAGTACGACAAAGCAGGTTGCTCATTTAACTGCATAACAGGTTGTCCGGCAATGTTATAAACAGTTATGGCAAACGGATGAGCAGCTTTCCATTTCATATTTAGGTTTATTGATGAAGCAGCCGGTACCGGATACAGATGCAGCGCATCATCAGATTTAATTGAAGCTACAGTGGTTGGTGCATAGTACTCATAATAATACCGTACCTGGTGGTCGCCATTAATGCTTTCCCAATTGCCTGTGTTATTGTTCCAATGGTAATCGGTAATAGTTTCTATCAATCCACGGCTATTGTAACTCCACAATTGATAACTGTAATTAGAGAATGTTTTTGTGTTAGCATCCCAGGTCAGCACCGTTTCACTTTTTTTGTCGGTAGCATTTACATATGCATATATGTGCTTTGCATAAAGCGTCCACATGCCACCACTCCAGCTATATTGCAGCGCTGATGTTAACTGATTATTCGTATATGTGTATTCCCAATACTCGGCGTTCATCCAGGAAGAGGATGTCTTATCCCAGTTTTGCAGGGTAAAGGTCACCGCTTCATTTTGGGAATTATAGGTGTAAGTTTTATGCAAGTTATTATTTAAGGTACCGGTCAAATGATCAAACACCTTATCTTCTATAGATATTATGTTGTTATTACCGTCATACTGAAAATCAGCATCGTACGAGAGGGAACTAACGTTAGTTACAAAGTTACCATTATAAGTGAGCAAAGACTGATCGTGCTGCACCCATAAAGACCCACCCTGGTATAGCTGAAATACAGTTGTGTTGATCTTGCTGGTACCAGTTACGTAATCATAAAGATATCTTGCAGAATCCTTCCATGCAGAGGTGAGCGTATGCCATGAAGAATAGGTCAGAGAAGTGACATTATCTGAATTGTCAAAAGTCTGCCTGCGATATAACCTGTTATCGTATGCGCTTATAGAAGGGTTATATATGTATGTATAACTATTATCAAACAGCACGTACTCATCATTGTCGGGTTTATCCTGATCTACAACACCGTAGCGCCCGTCTGAGTAGGAATACGTAGTAGAATCAATAGGGACGAACCCAATAGTTCCAAACAAGGTATTAGTCCTTGCAGCTAACCGGTACGTTTTCTCTGCACCTTCAGGAGCTCCTCTTAATTGATTGTCGAAACGGGGAAAACCTCCGCCGCCAGTCTGCACAACGCTTGTTGTCATGCCTTCAACATCGTCCTTGGCTACAGCTGTAACCTGGGATAACATTAGTAATGCTGCAAAAATGTACGCATGCCTCATAAGCCAATGATTTTACGTGTTGAAAAAGGATGTCTTGTAACCTAAATTTACTAATATTCCTCATACAATTGTAAACATTAAAGCCTGTATGACAGTTTTTTGACAGGAACATTACAATTCTGAGGAATTTTATGACAATTAGTTAATCTATTTACCTTAACGGCGAACAACGAAATCTGCGTCGTGTTGCTCATTATCGGCTGTTAAATGTACCTTGTATTTTCCGTTTTCCAGTTTGGTAACATCCAGGCTATACTGATAGTCCTTCCTGGCAACTACTTTTACTTCTTTGATCCAGCTTTGATACCTGTAATCATATATTGATAGGGAAAAAGATTTCGCTTGAGGGAACGATACATAAATATTCACATAGGTTTTCGCTGTATCAGGAAAAAGATGCAGCACTTCTTTTCTTACTTCGCCTTCATGTTTATGATCCTGCGCGAAGAGAGTTTGAGTAGCGATCAGAAAAATTGCAGTCAGCAACAAACGCATAACGAGATATTTAGCTGAAAATACGAAGTTCTGCACAATAAAAGAGAACCTGGAAATAATAGAATATGCATTCTTTACTATCCCTATACATAACAAAAGCCCCATATTTAGGGCCTTAGCTACAAAATACAAGAGGATTATAACCCTTCTTTAATGTCCACTTTTTCAGGATCAGGCTCATGCAGCTCCACCGGCGGCCGGGAAACTTTTCTCACCCTCATATTTAATAATTCTACTGCAAAAGAAAAGGCCATAGCGAAATATACATAGTTCTTTAACCCCAGCGAATGCGCACCTTCGCTATCCCATCCTTCTATTATCAAAACCACGCCTACCATTACCAGAAACGACAAAGCGAGCATTTTTAACGTAGGGTGTTTGTGTATAAATGCAGCTATATGTGCGCTGAATAAAAACATGATGAACATGGCTATTACAACTGCCACTATCATTACTTCTACATGTTTGGCAATACCAACAGCTGTTATCATACTGTCAAATGAAAAGATCATATCCACAAGCATGATCTGGCCTATAGCTGCTATAAAGCTTTGACTTTTGCCCCCTTTATTTCCTCCGGGCATATCTTCGTCCCCTTCCAGCTTGTGATGAATTTCTTTTACCGTTTTATATAGCAGGAATAGACCACCTGCCAGCATTACCAGGCTTGCTACATCAAATCCTTTATCAAATACCGTAAAAACAGGTTTCCCTTTCTGTTTTACCAGCCAGCTCAGGCATACTAGTAAAACTACCCGCACCAATATGCCGGTAACCATCCATGCGCGCCTGGCATTGAGCTGTTGCGATTTTGGCATACGTCCCATGATGATAGACACAAATATCACATTGTCTATACCCAATATTACCTCGAGCGAGGCGAGCGTTACAAGGCTTATCAAGCCATCAACGGTGAAGAGTTCTGCCATTGTATTAATTATTTAAGAAGGCCTTTACAAATATGGGCAACGGTCGCAGGACCTTCATAGATAAAACCCGTATATACCTGTACTAATGATGCTCCTGCAGATAGTTTTTCCTTTGCATCTTCGGCTGTAAAGATACCCCCTACTGCAATGATGGGTATAGTACCTTTACTTTTTTCACTAATATATTTGATAACTTCTGTAGCCCTTTCCTTTACAGGCAATCCACTTAATCCACCAGCCCCGATAGATTCCACCTCGTTTTGAGGAGTTTGCAAACCGCTCCTGTCTATTGTAGTATTTGTAGCGACAAGGCCATCAATACCGGTAACTTTTACTATCTCTATAATATCATCTAGTTGTTCATTAGTAAGATCCGGCGCTATTTTCAGAAGTAGTGGTTTGGGAGAGGCCATAGACCGGTTAAGCTCCATAAGACGATTTAGTATCCTTGTAAGCGGCTCCTTATCCTGCAATGCCCTGAGGCCGGGGGTATTAGGGCTGCTCACATTTACAACAAAGTAGTCCACTACAGGAAAAAGTTCTTTGAAACAAATCTCGTAGTCATCCAGCGCATTTTCATTTGGCGTGTCTTTGTTCTTGCCAATATTCCCACCAATAACTATTTGTTCTTTTCTATCTCTTAACCTCTTCGCTGCTGCCGCGGCACCTTCGTTATTAAAACCCATCCTATTGATAAGTGCCTTATCCAAAGGCAGCCTGAAAAGTCGTGGCTTGGGATTACCGGGCTGAGGACGCGGTGTTACTGTTCCTATCTCTACAAAGCCAAAGCCAAGAGATGCCAGTGCATCCGTATATTTCCCATCTTTGTCAAAACCAGCTGCCAGGCCTACCGGGTTAGGGAATGTGATTCCCCAAAGCGTACGCTCCAGCCTCTTGTCTTTTACACAAAAGCTACTTTTAATAATATCACGAACAACTGGTGTCTTATACCCCATCGTCAACCATCTCATTACGAGATAATGCACTTTTTCGGGGTCTTTTTTGAATAAAATGCTGCGTATTAAACCGTACATGGCGGCCAAAGATACGCCATGCATCTTTTATGTTTTTTAACAATTTGAAAAACATTAAGAATGACTGTATACTGTATCTTTAGCGCAGAATATGCGGGTGTATCTGAATCGTTTTTTACTCACGTGCTGCCTACTGTTGTTTTGGCAGCATTTTAGTGTGTATGGTCAGGTAATACAAGGGCAAACTTTCGATGCCGCAGACAATAAACCGCTTGAAGATGTAGTAATTACTAATATATTTACTACTACAGATAAGATTGCTGATAAATCGGGCCGCTTTTCTATAGAAGCCCAGGCCGGGCAGCTCGTGGAATTTCGCAAAGAAGGTTATAAAGTACTTCGGGTACGCATTCCCCAGGGTAAACTTCCCGTTTTTAAAGTGGTGATGGAAAAATATGATCCGTCGATCGCTCATTTCGAAAATAACGGCTCCCCCGACTATAAAGCTGATAGCATTAAATATGCGCTGATATATAAAAAGGAATTAGAATATCCTCAACTAAGCGGTTTAGATGTTGTAAGGCATCCATTCAGTGCGATGAGTAAAAAGAATCAGCAAATCTGGGCATTCCAAAAAGAATTTGCCGCCACTCAGCAGCAGAAATATATCGACTACGTGTTCAATGACCAGTTGATCACCGCACTCACCGGCCTTACCGGCGATAGTTTACAGATTTATAGGAAAATGTTCCGCCCAAGCTATAACCTGCTACGCAGCATGAATGATTATGTTTATTTCAACTACATCAAGCGTACTGTTACCTTATACAGGCAGCGCGGTATCAGGGCTCGTCAGGCTCCAAGCAGGCTTACTCACTAAACTTTAAAGGCTCAAGGATATATCCCTGTAAACCAATGGTTTGCATTATATTCAATCCGTCCTCGCATTTTATTTTAGACTCACTTTGTTAATCACCGGTTAACGGGTTGCAAAAACGGCGTTAACAGGGCTGCATTTTTTGCATGTACGCAACTGTTGCCCCCATATTTGCATCATCAAACGAACAAACAACACAAACGAACAACAAACCATAACAACACAACAAACAACAAACAAAATGAAAAAGATCATCGCCATCGCAGCTATCCTTACTTCAGCTTACGCAGCTAATGCTCAGGTTTCTTCTACAGCTACTCAAACTGTTAACCTGAACCTGGCTAACGCTATCGAACTTACCTTCACAGGAACAGGTAATGCTGATGGAGCAGATGTTAACCTGGCATTCAATACAGTAAATGATTATGCAAACGGTGTAACATCGGGCGCACAGGAACTGAAAGTACGTTCTAACAAAAACTTTAGCGTAACTGTAAAATCAAGCGCTGCAAGCTTCAGCTATACAGGTTCTACTACACCGGCGCCAGTTATGCCTGTAAGTGGTGTATTAGCGCTTAAAGTAACTGCAAACGCTACCAGCGGAACCGTAGCAACTCCGTTCTCTACTACAGCTTATGCTGGTTTGACAAGCACTAACCAAAACCTGATCTCTAACGGTAGCCGTGGTGGTAACCAAACATTCAGTGTAATGTACCAGGCAACACCGGGCTTCAGCTACCCTGCAGGTACTTATACTACAGATGTAGTATACACTGCTACTCAGCTGTAAGCTGAATAGTGGGCGTGGCAACAAAAAATTAAAAACATAACATATAGAGCGATGGAACCCGAAATAGCGATTAAACTTTATGAATTAAAATACAAAGCCATCTTAAGCTTCGAAAGATACCACGAACTGCTGCAGAAAGGCTTAGATCTTATAAAAGAGAATGGCCTTCGTAAAAAATGTAATCCTATTGAGCAAAATGCACTTGAAATAGGTCTTGATTACATTACAGAGGCAATGTTACAACACTAGTTTAGAGCGGGCTTAGGCCCGCTCTTTTCGTATATATCTTTACTATAAAACATTATTATTTTTTCATACATTAGCGAATTCTAAATGAAGAGAATAAGGGCTCTTCGTTATAAATCGTTCTATAATTTATGAATTTCCGTCAAACCATCACGGTAGGCATTGGCATTTTCCTGTCCATGCTTGTAGCAGATGGCATTTACACTTATTACCATCCGGCCATTGTACAAAGCGGCCTTTATCTTTTATCTAAGGTAATATTGAGCGTTTCGTTTTGCATCGGGGGATTTTATACTGTCTGGGCATTAAAGAAAAGCATCACAACAAAAATAAAAGCAGAGCAACGGGCTATAGTGCAGGAGGGACGCTACCGGAAAATTGTTGAAGAATCAGGAATTACTACCATCGCTACTGATATAGACGGAGTTATAAAATTCGTTAGTAAAAATGTAGAGCGTCTATCTGGCTACACTCCACAGGAAATGACAGGATTATCGGTAACTGATTGTATGCCTGTTGAATTCAGAGATAGCGTTGCTCTGCTTATCGAAAATGCATCATCAGATAGCGAATACAATACAACTATCGAAATACAAATATTCACCAAGGAACAGAAGAACAAATGGGTAGGCTGCAGGCTCTATAACATCAGCGACGGGGAAGGCAGATTAAAGGAATTGCAATTCATGATCTGGGATAATGACTACAGCAAGCTTTTAGAATTGGAATTAAGAAGTTTGGAGCAGGAACGTATCAAACAACAAAACTTGCTGCAAGCCATTGTTGATACCAACCCTAATATCATCTACATAAAAAATCTGCAAGGAGAATATGTGCTCACCAATAAAAAGATGCGTGAGCTTACAGATTATATTACACATGGAAATAAGGTCACCGAAAAGGAAATATTTAAATCTGCTAACGACAGATTGTTTGAGTACCAAACGCACGACAAAGATGTAATTGAGAATAAAAAAATTGTTGCATTCGAAGACAGCTTTCCATATCACGATGGTATAAAGCATTTGTATGTAATGAAGTTTCCAATGTTCGATGATAATGGAAATGTGGAGTATATATGCGGCGTATCTGTTGACATTACCGAATTGAAGAATACGCAGATACAAATGCTGGAAGCCAGGGAAGAAGCGATGCAGGCAAAGGAAGCACAGGAAAACTTCCTGGCTAATATGAGTCACGAGATACGAACCCCTATGAACGGCGTAATGGGTATGAGCAATCTATTATTAGAAACTACACTCAACTCTGTTCAAAAAGAGTATGTACAATCAATAAAAGAATCTGCTGAAAACCTGCTGAGCATTATCAATGACCTGCTCGACTTTTCTAAGATTAAATCGGGCAAATTCCATATTGATGAGCATGATTTTGATATAGCCGATACCGTGCGAAAAGCTATCTACCCATTACAGGTAAAGGCACAGGAAAAAAACCTTTCCTTTCATTGCTTTATTGACACAACAGTACCGGAAAATGTTGTTGGCGATGCCCTACGTCTGCAGCAAATGCTTATCAACCTTGTAGCCAACGCTATTAAGTTTACTACAAAGGGCAGTATTAACATCAAGGTATTTCCTATCGAACAAAGCAAAGATGAAGTACTACTATGCCTGGAAGTTGCGGATACCGGTATTGGTATTGATGAAAGTAAGCTGGACAAAGTTTTTGAACTATACACACAAAGCGATAAAAATACATCCCGGGTATACGGTGGTACCGGTCTTGGCCTGGCTATTGTAAAACAACTGGCCGAACTTCAAAATGGTAAGGTGAATGTACGCAGCAAGCCGGGAGAAGGCTCTGTCTTTACCATACAAATTCCATATAGGATCAAGTATGTTACCGGCAAAACAAAACAATCCGCACCTAAAAACCTGTATGCCAATGGCCTGTTACAAGGCCTGAAAATATTAGTTGCAGAAGACAACCTAATAAATCAAAAGGTGGTGTTGTACACACTAAAAAATCAGGGCGCCGAGGTTTCTATGGCTAATAATGGAAAGGAAGCTGTATCTATATTACATGACGGTATTATTTATGACCTGATTCTAATGGACCTGCAAATGCCCGAGATGGATGGATACCAGGCTACACAATACATTCGTAGCTCGCTAAATATGCACACCCCTATCATCGCAATGACAGCCGACGCCATGAAGGGTGAATCGGAAAAATGCATCGCGGCAGGCATGCAAGATTATGTATCCAAACCGTTTGAACCTGATGAACTTTTTGCCAAAATACTCTCTCATACCAATAGGTCTTAACCATAAAAAATAAAAAGCGAGCAGGCATTTGCCTGCTCGCTTTTTATTTTTATACCAGCGATTTACAACAATAATATCGACAATACATAGTCGCCCAAGAGAATCAGGATACAACTAACTATCACCGAAGTGGTTGATGCCCTGCCTATTTCAAGGGCTCCGCCTTTTACATAATATCCATAATAAGCAGGGACTATTGAAATGATCAGGGCGAATGTTAAAGATTTAGCCATAGCAAAGAAGAGGTTGTATGGTTTAAAATCCTGTGTTAGCCCCTGGTAAAACTGTTCTTCAGTAATAATGCTGGAGAACTTGCCTGCAGTATAACCACCACCTATGCTAATAGCTATAGACAACACGATAAGGCAAGGTACCATTATTGCGGCGGCTATGATCTTTGGCAACACCAGGTAGGTTTTGGTATTAATACCCATGATCTCCAGTGCATCTATTTGTTCGCTTACACGCATATTCCCCAGCTCGGATGCTATTTTTGATCCCACAACGCCTGCTAATACAATGCATATCACCGTTGGTGATAGCTCCAAAATAGTAGAATCCCGGTTGATCTGGGCAATAACAGGTTTAGGCACCAGGGGGCTTATAAGCTGATAGGCAGTCTGTATCGTTAATACAGCGCCAAGAAAAAACGAGATAACTATAACAATAGGTAAAGAACGGATTCCCATATCATTGCACTGCTCTATAAACTCCTTCCAATAAACCCTGAAATTTTCCGGCCTGCTGATAGATTCCTTCAGCATTATCGCTATCCTACCAAGGTGCTCTAAAAATTGCTTCAGCATATTTTACAAATGTAGTATCAATTACAACAAAAATCCCGTTCCATGAGAACGGGATTTTTTTATCAATTAAAATCAGATCATTAAGCCAGCTTCTTCAATTCTTCAATTTGCGCTTCGCGATCTACTTCATTCTTCAGCTTATCGCCTTTATCCATATCCACCAATATCGGTGCAGCGACGAAAATCGAAGAGTATGTACCGGTAACAACACCTATCAGCATTGCAAATGCAAAGCCACGTGTTACCTCACCACCAAATACAAACAGTATCAGAACAGACAGGAACACAGTAAGAGATGTCATTACAGTACGGCTCAATGTATCATTAATTGCCCTGTTAATAACACTCTCCTTACCTTCCTTCGGATTCTTACGGAAGTATTCACGGATACGGTCAAATACAATTACAGTATCGTTCATCGAGAAACCTATTACCGTTAGGACGGCTGCAATAAAGTGCTGATCAATTTCCAGGGCGAAAGGAACCACTCCTTTCAGGAAGGAGAATACAGCTAATGTAACGCATACGTCGTGCAGCAATGCTACAATGGTACCTAACGAATACTGCCATTTACGGAAACGCAGTAAGATGTAGATAAAGATAGCAATCAGGGAGAAAACAGTTGCTTTAATGGCACCTGCTTTCAGGTCATCAGAAATGGTAGGCAATACCGTCTGAGAACTTTGAATGTATTTTGTTACAAAAGTTTCCTCGTCAACTGATGCCGATAAAAGGTTTGATTCCTTCAGGCCTGTATATAATTGGTGTTGTACTTTTCTCTCTACTTCTAATCCTGGTTCTTTGATCAGGTATGCAGTAGTGATATTTAGTTGATTATCCTGACCGATAGTTTTCACTACAGGATACTCGCCATTAAAATATGGTTTCAGTTTTTCGCGTATCTCAGATACTTTATGCTGTTGATCAAATTTAACGGTATAGCTACGTCCACCATCAAATTCTACACCATAATCAAAACCATTGATAAAAGAGCCGATACCTGCCAACAATACTACTACAGATATACCATAAGCTATTTTACGGGCACCAACAAAGTTGAAGTGCGCCTTACGGAATATAGATTTAGAAAGGCCTGTAAAGTATTTAAAGTGACGTTCGCGCCTTGTATATATATCAGTTACCAGCCTTGATACCAGGATACCGCAGAATAATGATAGCAGGATACTGATGATCTGTGTTGTAGCGAAACCTAATACAGGGCCTAAACCAAAAGTGAACAGAATCACAGATGTGATAAGGATAGTAACGTGACCATCAAGCACAGGCGCTAAAGAGTTGGTGTAACCCTTTTTAATGGCGTCAGAATAATTGCTGCCACCAGCAAGTTCTTCTTTGATACGCTCAAAGATGATAACGTTTGTATCCACTGCCATACCAATACCCAGTACTAAACCTGCTATACCCGGCATCGTCAATGTAGCGTGCAGTGCAGAAAGGATACCTATTGTAAACAGTACGTTTAATACCAGTGAAATGTTTGCTACAATACCACCGGTGTTATAATAAACCAGCATCAGTATAAATATCACGATGAACGAAATCACCAGTGAATTCATACCCGCTGCAATCGACTCCGCACCAAGTGTAGGACCTACCACTTGCTCTTGTACTATATGAGCAGGTGCAGGCAATTTACCCGACTTCAGAATGTTTGCAAGGTCAGTGGCCTGCTCTACAGAAAAATTACCGCTGATAGATGTACTACCATTAGGTATTTCACCATTTACCAAAGGAGCAGAATAAACCTTATCATCAAGTACTACCGCTACATATTTACCTACGTTATCACCTGTCATTTTCTTCCACACACGGGCACCGGTAACATCCATATTCATAGACACTTCCGGCTTGCCTGTCAGCGGGCTATAATCCATACGCGCATCTGTCACGTGGTCGCCTTCCAGCTTAGATTCACTTTCGCCGGGTGCTGTTTTCAGTGCATACAAATAAAGAGGTGCATTAGGATTGCGGCCATCTTTTTTGTCTTGCGCGCCATAAACAAACTTCACATTGTTAGGGAATTTATTACGTACCACATCTAATGAAAGATAGTGGTTCAATTTGGCTGTATCCTTTTTGGCAACGATACCTACAACCGGCCCCTGGTTAACATTGCCTTGCTGGCTTATGTTAGGATACCATACAGAAAACAGAGGGTTTTTCTTTTGCGCATCCTTCATCGCATTTGCTGCAGAATCACCTCCGTTTGCAGTTTTTGTACCATCTGTCTTACCGCCTGCAAGCAGAGAAGACAAGCTGGCCGTATCATTATCATTCGCCTTTGTAACTTCCGTTGCTGCAACAGCAGTTTGTTTAGCAGTATCTGCGGTTGTTGTATCTTCTTTTACACCAGACAGGTATGATACTAATGCATCATTGGCAGGCTTTATGCTATTGATAATTTCCTGGTTGCTGTATGTTTCAAAAAATTGCAGTTTTGCTGTAGATTGCAAGTAGTTGCGCACACGTTCAGGATCGCGCACACCGGCCAGTTCTACCGTGATGATACCTTTGTTATCATCCAGGTTAATGTTTGGAGAGGCAACACCAAATTTATCTATACGCGTCAGCAATACATTGTAGGTACGCTTGATCGCATCTTTAGCTTCTTTATTGATCTTGGCCAGCACTTCATCATTAGTAGACTGCAGTGTTATGGTCTTTTCAGAAGGCTTGGTAAAAAGATATGCCAGTTTAGCATTAGGGTTATCCTTTTTAAATGCTTCACCAAACAGGGTCACAAAGTTAGCCTGGCTGTTTGCTTTAGCTTTGTTGGCATCAGCAATGGCCTTGTTCAGCATCGGATCCTTGGGGTTATTTGACATGGAACGTACCAGCTCATCAAGGCTTACCTCCAGGGTAACGTTCATACCACCCTGCAGATCAAGGCCCAGGTTCAGTTCCTGTTCCTTGGCTTCCATATAGGTATATTTTTTCAGCAGAGGCACATTCATTACTGTTTCTCCCTGCATGCTATCAACAATAGCATCATACCTTTCGTTGGTAAGCTTTTCCAGTTCTTTTCCCGCAATCTGCGGATCTATTTGCTTCGCCTGTATTGCGGCTTTACTGCGCTGCTTCTTCTCAAAATTTCGTACCACAAATGTGAACGACAACTGGTACAAAGAGATAAGGATAAGCGCTACGGTAAAAAATCTTACCAACCCTTTTAATTGCATAGGTCTTTCTAATTAATACTTATATAGTTTTTTCAGAGTGGGCAAAGATAGGATTTAATATAAAAAATAAAAGCCCATTTAAAACACACATTAATCAAAGGTTAATATAAAATATATATTAAAATGTGTCAATTCATATTATCCTAAATCTTTTAGTTTTTTATTAACGAAAATGTTATTTTTACGACAAGAGTAAACATAACAACTAAATAATTATCTGAAGCATGACACGAAAAGTTACGCTATTAGTAGTGGCATTGTTGGCTTTCCATTTAGCGGCCCTGGCTCAGTGTGGTTTTATGGGCAAACAGTCGCAAAGAATTGCCACAGACCCTAGATACGCCCAGTCTGTTGCTAATTTTGAGGCAAAGTGGCAGAATTACGTAAACAACATGCCACCCTCTATGAATGCAATGAAGGTGAATCTACCCGGCGGCGATACTGTCTTCGAGATACCGGTTGTTGTGCATGTATTAGATACCGGCAACACGTCTATTGGGTCACCTACCAACCCATCCGCAGCAGCAATTTCAGCCTTTATCGATTATATTAATCAAACTTTTGCGGCAACCTATTCTTACTACCCTTCTACCAGCTCTGGCGGCACAAGGATACCTATCAGGTTCACATTAGCGAAAAGGGATACGAATTGCAACGCTTCTACAGGTATTACACGTGCTAACGCCGGTAGTATATATCCTCTATACAAAACCTCTGGTATAAATTATCTCGGTTCGAGCGGGGTTCCTGAATCAAATATTAAGGCTATCAGTACCTGGAATCTGGGTATGTATTACAACATATGGATAGTAAATAAAATAGATGGTGATGGTACAAGCAGCGCCCCAACCAGGGCTTTTGCGCAAGCACCTGCCGATTACTACGATCCTTTGGACGGCTTGGTGATACTGGCAAATGAAATTAACAGTTTCACTTCTACTCCCGCATCCACCATCGGTTATGACGAGGTAATACACGCTTTAGGCCATGCTTTTAACTTGTTAGACGTTTATGATCCTTCGCCAAACTCTTCAGGCTGCCCTCCAAGTACCAACTGTGCTTCTACCGGCGACCGTGTTTGCGATACCGAACCAATGACCTCTTCTAATGGCGGCTGCTCCAGCGGTACTAATCCATGTACCGGTTCGGCATATGGCACTACCCCACACAATTTCATGAACAATTCCAGCTGCCGCAGCTTGTTCACTCCGGGTCAGCGCACACGTATGCTATATACTATGAAGTCTTTGGTTAGCAGAGCCTGCTTCCTTACTTCTTTAGGTGCAACACCAATAGGCGCTTCTGTAGCTTCTGCCTGTATTCCGTCTCCGCACGCTTATTATAATTATGATATCGGTCCTAAAAATATAATCATTGCCGATCCTTCTTCCGTTGCGGCTTCTGCAAGAGATACTTTTATGTATGTAACATCAGCAGGCTATGCTGGCGACGGTAACGTCGATTATATAGATAATACTTGCCGCCACCAGGTAAATCTTATTACAGGTCGTACTTATTCGCTGGTAGTTTTCGCGGCGCCGCCTAATGGTACATCAAACGCGCGCGCTACTGCTTATATCGACTTTAACAACAACGGTAATTTTACTGACCCTGGTGAGATGGTATTAGATGTTCGCGCTCCTAATTTTGGTCCTTCAGACAGAAGGCAGGCTAATTTCACTGTACCTACCAATGCTATCTTGTGTGCTCCGCTGCGCATGCGCGTTATAGTTGACCCTAGTGGCTCAACACTCGGCGCTTGTAGCTCCACCACGGTTGGGCAAACTGAAGATTATACAGTATTTCTTCATAATAATAATCCTCCGGTATTTGGCTCTGTCACTATTTCCGATCCTCCAATCGGTGGCAACCCATCTTGTTTCATAACTCAGTTGAAATTCTATGCTGTACCAAGCACGGGTATTACAGTTACAGGATATAAATGGTACAAAAATCATACAGTAATTAGTGGTGCCACTACCGATACGTTGGTTACCAGCACCTTAGCTAATAACGACACCATTTTTGCAAGGGTATTCTTCGTTTCTCCTTGCGGCATTGATAGTGCACAATCAAACCAGGATACTATCCATCGCGCAGCAACTGTAGCACCTGCGGTGTCTATAGCTCTAACAGGTGGCTCTATCCCGGGATGTGTGGATGATACGCTTACATTTACGGTTAGCAAAACAACTAACCCAGGTACTGCACCTAGCTATACCTGGCAGTATAATAATGGTGCGTTGCCGCTCACATCTTCTAATAGCATCGTCAGCAACGGTGGTACAGTCCTCAAAGCATTTAACCTGCCATCTCGTGGAGGTACTTCTATACGCGTTCAAATGACCAATACTACAGGCTGCGCAGTTCCGTCTTCTGCTACCTCTAATTCATTTGTTACAGCGTTCGCGCAAAAGCCTCCAACGGTTAGTATAGCTGTAACAACAGGTACAAACCCTGGCTGTGCGGGTTCAACAATAACCATCACTGCTAAGCCTGTATCAGGTGGTACTGCTCCTTCTTATAAATGGTATGTAAATAATATTTTACAAACGGCAGTAACAGGCAACTCTATAACTCAGGCGTTCAACAACGGTGATCAGGTATATGCAGTATTGACTTCCAATTCACCTTGCGCCTCAGTGCCAAATGCTACATCTAATACTATTACTATAGTACATCAGCAGATCACCGCTTCTGTTACTGTAGCTGTTACCAATCCTGTACCTCTTTGCGATGGTCACAAACTTCAGTTCACGGCAACACCTGTTAATCCTGGTGTAAATCCTCCACCAACTTATCAATGGAGAATAAACGGCGTGAATAGCGGTGCACCACAAGGAGCTGTTGCTGATCTGGTGATTCACAACAACGATACAGTTTCTACTATCCTGATATCTACAGACCCTTGCGTTGCCAACCCAAGGGATACTTCTGACTCTGTGATCGTAGCAACTACGCCTAGCCTGATACCAGGCCTTAAAGTAGATCTAACAACCGGTAAAAATCCTGGCTGTCTTGATTCCTTGCTTGAGTTCACTGCTTCCGTAACAGACATGGGTACAGGACCGGCATTCGATTGGTTTGTAAATGGCTTCCCTGTAGCTACCGGAAACGTATTCAGCTCTGCTACATTGCTCGATGGCGATATTGTAAAAGTACGTGCCCACCAGACCGATGGACAGTGTTACCTGCCCGATACGCTGATGTCAGAACCGGATACCATGGTACGCTCTATTACATTAGATCCACCTGTGATCCACCTGATTGGCAATATGATCATTACAGACCGCATAGGCACGTTTGTATGGTTTGGCCCTTATGGAGAAGTGAACGGAGAAACAGGTCAAACTTACTACCCTAACCTGCCGGGACAATACTACGCATACACAAACAACCGTGGTTGCTGGTCAAGGCCATCTAATGTGTTGGATATCTTGCTACTTGATATCAACACTACAGAACTGACGCAGGATGTTAAGGTTTACCCTAACCCTACTTCAGGACAATTGAACATGGATTGGCATGGTAAAACTGTAAACGTAGATATTACTGTATTTAACCACGCAGGCCAGATGGTAATGAGTGATAACGCGCACGGCGTATCTCAAAAGTCCATCAACCTGGGCAACCTGGCAGCAGGAATCTATTATATTCAGATCAAAGATGACAATAACAAATCAGGTACAATAAAAGTATCTGTTACCAAGTAGTTGACTATAACATCAAAACAAAAGAGGCCAGCTTTCAAGCGGCCTCTTTTGTTTTTCAGAACATTGGTGACAAAGCCATTACAAAATAATTAACGTCAAATCCTCTAAATTTGCATCTCTAAAAACAGCATTTCACATGCCAGTAACACAATTAAAAAACTACGCCGAGGGTAAATGGGTAACTTCAAAATCAGAAGGGGATGCACTATATAATGCAGTGACAGGTGATGTTATATTCACCGCAAGCAGCGAAGGGCTTGATTTTGGTGCCATGATGGACTACGCGCGTAAAGTGGGTGGCCCTGCACTACGTAAGCTAACTTTTCATCAGCGTGGCCGTATGCTCAAGGCATTGGCAATGCACCTGCTCGAAAAGAAAGAATATTTCTATCAGATCAGTACTTATACCGGTGCTACGCGCGTAGATAGCTGGGTAGATATTGAGGGAGGTATTGGCAACCTGTTTGCAAATGCAAGCCTCCGCCGCCAGTTTCCTGATGAGCGCTTCTATGTAGATGGTGAAGCCGCAAAGCTTTCTAAAAATGGCACTTTTATAGGCCATCATATTATGGTTCCCCGCGAAGGTGTGGCCATACATATTAATGCATTTAACTTCCCCGTTTGGGGTATGCTCGAAAAGATAGCAGTAAATCTTCTTGCAGGTGTACCGGCAATAGTGAAACCTGCTACGCTCACATCTTTCCTTACAGAAGCCGTATTTGAAGAGATCATTAAATCAAACATCCTGCCAGAAGGCTCCCTGCAATTAATATGCGGTAGTGCCCGTGGCATTATGGACTATATACAAACAGAGGACGTAGTTACATTTACAGGTAGTGCAGAAACAGGCCGCAAGCTTAAATCACACCCACGTGTGGTTTCAGAGGCTGTTCCCTTCAACCTCGAGGCCGACTCATTAAATGCATGTGTCCTTGGCGCTGATGTGAAAACTGACATGCCTGAATTCGACATTTTTATAAAAGAAGTGGCCAGGGAGATCACTACCAAAGCAGGGCAAAAATGTACGGCTATCCGTCGTGTCATTGTGCCTGCGAATATGGTAGAAGATGTACAAATAGCATTAGGCAAACGCTTGAAAAGTACAACGCTGGGTGATCCTTCTGTAGATGGCGTGCGCATGGGTCCACTGGCTGGTAACTCTCAGCGTACAGAGGTCCGCGAAAAAGTAGAACAGCTTGCTAAATCACAAAAAATAGTGATAGGCGACCTGGATAATTTTGATGTGGTAGGTGCAGATAAGAATAAAGGAGCATTCATGTCACCAATCGTGTTTCTAAATACAGATCCATTCAAAAATACAGATGTTCATAATATCGAGGCCTTTGGACCTGTATCAACGATCATGCCCTATGATACAATAGACGATGCTATAGCATTGGCAAGAATGGGTAAGGGTTCGCTGGTATGCTCTGTTGTAACTGCTGACGACGATGTTGCTAAAGAATTTGTGCTCGGCACAGCAAGTATGCATGGCCGCATCCTGGTGTTGAATGCTGACTGTGCAAAAGAAAGCACAGGCCACGGTTCGCCAATGCCTTTGCTGGTACACGGCGGGCCCGGACGTGCAGGTGGCGGAGAAGAAATGGGCGGCAAACGCGGTGTATTACATTACCTGCACCGTACGGCTATACAAGGCTCTCCTACTACGATCACACGCATTACAGATGTTTACCAGCAGGGCGGCAAACAAAACGAAACCGAAATACATCCTTTCCGCCAGCATTTCGAAGATCTGAGGATAGGAGATACACTTATAACTGCTAAGCACACCGTGACAGAGGCAGACATCACTAACTTTGCCAACGTTAGCGGCGACAACTTCTACGCGCACATGGATGCCACTTCGTTAGAAGGCACCATATTCACCGGCCGCGTAGCCCATGGATACTTCGTCCTTTCCAAAGCAGCAGGATTATTTGTGGATGCTAAGAAGGGGCCTGTATTGCTTAACTATGGCATTGACGAAGCTCGTTTCACCAAGCCGGTATATCCCGGCATGACCATTGGTGTAAAACTTACTGTCAAGGAAAAGGCAGACCAGGAAAAACGCACGGAAGATGATATAGCGAAAGGCATCGTTAAGTGGCTGGTAGACGTGTATGATGAAACCGGCGAAACCGTGGCTATAGCTACCATTCTCACTATGGTAAAAAAGCGTAACCAGGATTAACAGACTTATAAGAAACTAAATACGCTTATCCTATCCCTTTTGAGGGATAGGATATTATCTTTGTAACATCAAACACACTATATGCAACACGCAGAAGGCTACGTCCGTAGCGAAATAGATCATGGAATTGCAACCATTGAGTTTTTCCATCCGCAAAGCAACTCATTACCCGCAGCTATATTGAACGACCTTGCAAAAACCATCAATGATATTGGTATCGACCAGCATGTAAAAGTCATCATCCTCCGTAGTGCCGGCGAAAAGGCTTTTTGCGCAGGTGCGTCTTTTGATGAGCTGGTGGCCATTACCAATGAAGCACAGGGAAAAGAATTCTTTAGTGGATTTGCCAAGGTGATCAATGCTATGCGCAAATGCCATAAACTGATTATTGGCCGCATACATGGTAAAGCTGTAGGTGGTGGCGTAGGCCTTGCATCCGCAGTAGATTACGCTATTGCTACCGAAGATGCCTCTATCAAACTGAGCGAACTTGCTGTAGGCATTGGCCCCTTTGTTGTAGGCCCTGCCGTGGAACGTAAACTGGGCTTATCCTGTTTCTCACAATTAGCTGTAGATGCTACAGAATGGCGCTCTGCAGAATGGGCTAAAAAACATGGATTATATGCAGAGATCCATAGCAATGTGCAAGAGATGGACGATGCCATTATCAGCCTTGCAGATAAGCTGGCACATAGCAGCCCCGAAGCAATGGCTCAATTGAAAAAAATATTCTGGCATGGCACCGAGCATTGGGACACGCTTCTTTCAGA
Source organism: Bacteroidota bacterium (assembly GCA_018267955.1). GTDB lineage: Bacteria > Bacteroidota > Bacteroidia > Chitinophagales > Chitinophagaceae > Polluticoccus. Next base: position 104,272 of record JAFDXL010000008.1, on the reverse strand, counting down.
AAGAGCAGCTATCAGCGGGCGCCTGGTGTTAAGTGATTTCACTCGCAACGCTATTAATAAGTTTAAAGCAAAAACTGCCAAATAACTATTTAACGCAGCTAAGCATCAGAGATTCATACTCATCTACAATACGCGGCCAGCTATATTGGTCGCGTATTTTTTTTAGGTTATTGTCCAGGTATTGTCGGTAGTCTTCTTTAGCCCGAACGTTTTTAATGATCCCTGCAATATCTTGCTCGCTACTAAAATAGAAAGCATCATCGCCCAGCACTGCCTTGTTAAAAACATTATCGTGTGCGGCTATCAACGCACTGCTGCCCATAGCCTCCAGCAATGATGGATTGGTTCCACCTACTGTATGCCCATGAAAATACAATTGCGAAAAATAACGCAGGTTATTTACCGCTTCAATATTATATATTCCGCCAGTAAAACGGACGCCCGGCATATTGCCGTACGTATCCACAAGGTAAGTACCAAAAGCATTCTCTGTTTTGCCCACTACCAGCAAAGGCTTATTATCTCCGCTCTGTAAATACCCTTTAATGATCATCTCAATGTTATTCTCCGGCTCCATCCTAGCCATGAGCATATAATAATCATTAGGAGCAACATTATATTTATCGATAACCCCGGCATCTGGTGTTTCAAAAACATCTGATCCGTATGCTATAAAACAGGAATCCTTATTGTACTTCTCTTTCAGGTACTGTTGTATGCCTACCGAATCTGCAACTAAAGCATCGGCATGTATTGCCGCCCACTTTTCTGCATGTTTCAAAAACCACTGCACTTTACTGCTGTATTTGGTTCGCTTCCATTCCAGCCCATCCATATTTACAATGTTGCTGCAATGCTTTGGCCAGCGCCAATACCAGATGCTATTGCTTGTGTATCCCAGCTGTAACAATACGTCAAAGTCTCTACCACGTGCATCGTTGATGCAGTTAAGGTCATAAAGGAATTGCCCTGCTGTACCCATCTTATCTTCCGGGTCTTTGCAGTGTACAATATGTACACCATTCCACTTTTTATCCTGGTATTCATGCGTATGAGAATTATATACCCATACTTCATGCCCACGCTGTGTTAGGCCCAATGCCAGGTATTCGGCACATTGTTCAAATCCACCATATCTGTTAGGGATGCCCCTGGTACCCAATATGCCTATCTTTAGTGATCTCTTCATTCCGATTGCAAAAGAACATTAAAGTTTTAAAACCTGCTTATACGCAGTCAAAGTTTCTTCTGCTGCCCGCCTCCAGGTATAGTTGGCCAATATTCTTTCTTTGAACTTGTCATTATAGGGTGCGTTATAGGCATCATCGATAGCCCTCTTAATAGACGCAGGATCCTCAGGCTCGCAATACCAGGCATCAGTCCCAAAATAATCTTTTGTATCTCCCCTATCGGTTACCACAATATTGCATCCCATAACAGCGGCCTCTAAAGAGGATAAGCCGGTTGTTTCAAAATAGCTCGGCAGTACATGCACACGCGCATTAGCGTAGGCAGTATAAAGCTGTTCTTCCCCAAGGTGGCCTTCTATATATATGTTGGCGGCGGCCTCTAGTTTACACTGTTCATAATAAGCCATGTTATTAGGCGATGGCTTGCCATGTATGTACACCTGGTATTGAGTATTGTTTAGTGCCCTTATCAGGTTTAGCTGGTTTTTCCGGCTTTCAATACGCCCCATGCTTATAATGGCGTTTTTATATTTAGTTGATTCAGGAAACTGTTTGTTCAGCATCCGCTCTTCTATACCATTGGGCACTACATGGTAAGGAGTGGCTACTTTATATTTTGAGATAAACCTCTTATACTCACTTTCTGAATTTGGCAGCAACATTTTAGCATGGCTTGCTACATATTTTATAGAGCGGGCTTGCCCCCATAATATATACTCCTTGCTCATTATCTTCTCACCATTCTTAACTGCTCTTGCTATGGTCTTGATATATTCAAATGTACTTTCAGGTAACATTTTCTTTATCGTCCCCACAATACCTGTTCTGCCCTCTTCTTTAACATTGCCATATTCTACAAAAATGGTTGACACTACATAAGGCTTGCGCGATTTCCGTACATGACATATGACATCTGCCGGGCGTATGATGTTGAAAAAATGTAGCAAATCATATTTCGCATATTCAATTACAGCATTGCTGAGAAACACATCTACCTGCACTCCCAGGTTTCGCAATTCACGTGCTGTTTCCTCCAATTGCTTGGTATCTCCACCAGGAGATGTATATAATGTAGCACGCGAAATAAAAGCAACTTTTATCATTAGCTACCGCTTTTTGAAACTTTTATAAAGACGTACTCTAAGCCCTCCCGGAACGAAGGAAAACATATAAAGCAGGTACGACGCTACATTCTTAGGATAATGTTTTATTGCCTGCCCGAAGTGCTGCCTGGCCTTACGTCCATCGGGTTTATTCCATAAATATTTCTTACCTACCATGGCATAATAAGATGCCTGCTTGTAACTGCTGAAGTTCTGATTGGCTATCAACTTTTTTAGCGCAGCCGCATCTTCTTCAGAAACATAACCATTATGTACAGAGCGCCTTCTTATTTCTATAAATTCCGGCCCACGCCATTTTTCGTCTATTGTTACAGATTCGGGGTTAAATCGTACTTTGAATAGCACTTGCTTTAAATTGCAGACCTTGCCAATGGATAACATTTTTTTCCAAAGCAAATGATCTTCAAATGTCAATGCATTCTTTGGATACAGCCCTGCTTTTATAGCCATATCTTTTTTGAGCATAACGCAAGGATGTATAAAAGGACACTTCCTGTCAATTTGCTCCGCTATTTCTTCATGACTATGTCCAACAGGCACCAGATGCGTTAAAAAGTTACCGTCCTTATCTACCACGTCAGATTCGCAACCAACCATATCATAGTCAGGATGGGTTATAAGAAAATTATACTGCACCTCTAGTCTTTCAGGCAAGCACATATCATCCGCATCCATCCGGGCGATATATTCGCCTCGCGACATTTTTATACCATCATTCAACGTATCAATAAGCCCTCTGTTTTGCTGACTTATGATAACGATCCTTGGGTCGTTATACTGTTTAAGTATTTCTGCAGTATTATCTGTTGATCCGTCGTTTATAATAATAAACTCAAAATCAGTGAACGTTTGCTGCAAAACACTGTCTATAGCTTCTGCAATATATGGGCCGGCATTGTATGCGGGCATCAATACCGTTACGCTTGGGTTATGCTGTTCTTCCATCTTCAAAGCCAAAAATATCTAACATAATGATGAGTTCTACAAAAATTGTCAATGATAGCATCTCAAACCAATATTCAAACCCGAAAAACAGCATAGCCATAAAAGCGATATACCTGCCAACATGCATTTTTTTAAAATTGCGTATCATATACCCCACATAAAAAAGCAAAAACGCTGCAATACCCATCAAACCGTATTCACCGCCTATCTGGTTATATACAGTATCGGGCATATTAATAACCGAATGCTCAGATATGGGCATAGAAAAAACGTACAACAAACTATATAAATGATAACGCAAAAAATCAGGGCTCACATAAATATATTTTTGCGGATAACTTCCCTGTAATCCCAGGCCGGTGCTCTTGATAGCTTGCTTTGAAGAAAAATTTCCCATCCCTGCGCCAAAAATTAAATGTTTTTTGCTCTGTGCCAGGTAATACAGGGTTTGTTTCATCGTAAATATCTTTACCAATCCTGCATCCTTTGATAATGGTGTTCGTTCATATGGCAATCCATACCACCTTGTAATCAGCTTTTTTAGCGAATCTGGTTCCATGTGCATGTTGCTGTTGCTGCGGGATTCTACGCTGCCAAATGCACCAATGTATTTAAGCTCATCTTTATAGCTTAGTAAAATTGTATCATTTAATGGTAAGCGGTACTTATACGCTTCTGATTGATACAGAGCCTTGTTGGCGTTGTTATTATAATTGAGATAATCTATCACCCGGCCGCTGACATTTACTTTTTGTTTTTGCTGGGTCTCAAATTGCTCTTTTTTAGCCTCTTCTTTTTTCTCCAGTTCTACATCATATACCCGGGCTACGTACTTAATATTATTCAGACTCAAAAAAGGGTAAACCAGCCCGATGATTAACAAGGTAATCAGAATATTTTTCCTGATAATTCCAGACCTTACCAGGAGGATCATTAAGGCCAGCAATACTATCAGTAAAATGAGTGTAACATTACTGGTACAAAGCAGCAGTATTAATACACATAATGATGCCCATTTTATTTCGTTTATATATACAAAGAAAACTACCCCAATGGCATTGACCATTGCATTGGTTATGGAGATATTATTAAGTATTCCCTTCACATGGTCGCCTGTCGATCCGCCGAAGTACTCAGTGGGTTCCCAATACCAATAAGGTACCAGTTGTCCTGATTGCACCATCATAACGGCCAGTTCTCCAAAACTCACTAATGCGTTCAGCAAAAAAAACAGTTTGACAGATGCTATAAGCTTGCTTCTGGGAATATTTATAATAGCTATAAACAGCAGGTACGATCCCACACCAGCAAGCAACCATTCCAAAACACTATTGACATAACTAAACCAGTAACCGTCTGCCTGAAATGAACCGTTAACAAAAGCGGATATCGTTCCTAACACTGGCATCAGGAAATAAAACTTGCTGAATCCTTGTAGTTTCCCCGTTGCATATTTATTATAGATAACATAAGCTATATAAAATACCAACGCAGCGAGTTTCACGTACAATTTCACATGGGTAATACCCGTCAGATATATAAAAAAAGCCCAGTCAGCCTCTGAAATGATATTTTTTTTTGCTCCAGCTGACATTCTATTTTTTTAGAAAAGAGAATAAAATATCCAAATGTTTTCTTTGCAACTGTTTTGATAATAAACTAACCGCAAGGTATATGACTATAGCTATCAACAACTGAAGCAGCAGCACGTTGGTAACGGCTATTGCCACAAAATACGCTGCAATACTGATAGCAAAAAATACTACAAATGCTTTGGAGGTGAATTCCATGATGTGCTTTTTCACATTATGATAGTACATCAGTAATTGTATGATCGATGTCAGCAAGAAAGCTACTGCGGCTCCATTACCACCATACAGGGGTATAAAGATCAAATTCAGCACGACATTTATTACAGCAGTTGTAGCAATGATGCGGGTAGTCTCTTTATATCGTTTTGCTGCGAAGCCCAGTGTCCAAAGTATATTGATATAAAACTGGAATGGTAAACATAATGACAAAATCATAAACTCTGAAGAGTTGGCGCTTCCATATTTACCGTGATAAAAATAGTCTAGCAAAGGACTCCATAGCAGATTTAAAAGTAAAGGAATGCCGCATGCAAAGAACATTTCTACAGTAAACAAACCTTGCACTTGCTTTTTTCCCTCATCTGATAATTTAGAGTTGCCGATAAAAATTTTGGCAAATCTTGCCAGGATGATCGGACTGATAATCACTACAGGTAATTTTGCTATTTCGTATGCCCTGTATGCAAATCCGTAGTCGCCCGATGCAATTGCGGTACTTAACAAAAGCAGCAGTATCCTATCGGCATACGCAAGACAGGAATCAAATAGTATGGCTATATATTGCGGAAAGGCTTCTTTTAACAACTTAAAATAGGCTACTTTCTTAAAGTAGAATGTGAAATACCCTTTTGCAATCACATAAAAAAGCACACTTGCAAACTCAAACGCAGCACATCCAATCAGAATTCCTAAAACAGCCTGTATTGATAATGAATTAGCCCTGATAAACAGGTAAATAGCGAGCAACTTTATTATATTACTAATAATAGCAATGATACCATAAGGTGCAAACTTTTGTTTGGCATTTAATAGCTGTTTCAACGGGCCTGCAGAAAATAGCAGGGCCTGTGCTGCAAAAAGCCAAGGCAATATCTCGATCTTATAATTATGATCATTAGAGAGGCTTTTAAATGCAAATAATATTACAAATGTGACACAAGAGCCTAAAAATGAATGAAATAAATACGCAGCAGCTGCCCAGTCGGAGCTCTCAGATGCTGCAATTCTCCGTACAACCACCTGGTCCATGCCAAAGCTTAATATCATAGTAAGTACTACCGATACGGCATTGGCCCAGTTAATAAAGCCCATCTCCTCTTTTGACAAGTAGGCAGCTATTACCAAAAAGAAAACACCACCTAGAACCTGCACAGCAATAGCCTGAAGACCGGAGGATAGCAATTTGCCGAAAAAGGTATTTTTCACTAAGGTGTTAATTCTATATAAACAGGGAGGTAAAATTACTATTTAATCAGCTACTTTTGTAAGGATGCTAAAAGGTAAATGGCCGGAAATAACATTGCAGTATCTGCTTTGCGTCCTTGCGTTTCTCATCCCGTTCCCTTACATATTTTCAGCTATTTGCATTGGAATAGTACTAATACTTTGGCTGCTCACTGTTAATTATAAGGATTTAGTCGCCAATCTCAGCAAAAGAAGAGTGATCTGGGCGTGGATGGTGTACTTTTTATTGCATGTTGTCAGCTATTCTTATAGCAGCAATAAGGCACAATCCGCCTTCGATCTCCAATCAAAATTGAGTATTTTCTTTTTGCCGGTTGTAATAGGTGCCGGCATTAAACTAAATAGGCGCATTATCGAAAGGATATTCTTCTATTTTAATATAAGTGTCACCGTTATAGGACTATACTGTATTTATCATGCCGCGGAAAGAACATTAAACGAAGGATATATATATAAACCTTTCTTTTTTTATAACGACTTAGTGGATGGGCTGGACGCAAGTGCCGTTTATATGGCATGGTATACACTTATTTCCATGTCAGCCATGTTTTTTATAGATTGGAAATATTACTACCAAAAAAATTATAAATGGCTCAAAATTCTATTGGTAATTTTTCAGATAATATTTTTCATACTATTATCAGCCCGTACATTACTTCTTGTATTTTTTATAGTTGTTGTTCCTTTTTACATATATGTCACTTTTAAGCATACCAGGTTGCAGCTTTGGCAAAAACTATCTGCCGGTGGTATTTTTATGATCCTGGCTGTCGCCTTGCTGGTAAGTAATAATCCTGTTAAAAAAAGATTCGGCGACCTCTACCAGAAAAATCTCGATATCGCCTGGCAAAAGGACTATTCTCATGTCCCTCAAAAAGAGTTCAGTAACCTTACACTCAGGCTGATGGTGTGGCGTATGGGTATCGAAAATATGAATGAGCATCATCTCTGGCTTACCGGTGCTGGTAACGGGGATGTGCAAGATCTGCAAAACCAAAAAATGGCGGCTTATGGTATTGATGTCTACAATCCGGATGTATCTAAAAGATCTGAATTCTATAATTTAAATCTTCATAATATGGCTTTAGAAAGCCTTATGATGTTAGGAATACCGGGCTTAATATTGTTTTTATTTATTATTTTTGCGCCGTTCTTTTTAATTCGAAAAATAGAACTAAAAAATATATTTATATTATTCAACGTTATAGCTTTTAGCTTCTTCTTTCAGGAGGCGGCTTTTCAAACGCAGGCAGGGATAATATATTATACATTTTTTACAGCAGTTTTAATTAACATATACTATACGCATAGCGATAGAGAACATGATGAATCCGAGCAGATTATGTTAATGAAAACTAAAAATATATGATAAATTGGGGCAAAAAATAAAGTTTGACACGATTTTTGCTACAATAATTCAGAATTAGAAAGAGAGGTATTAAATAATTAATGGAACAACCCTTTGTAATAAAATTTCAGGCCGCACCAAAGTTAAGGCAGGCAGAGCCACAAACCGAGGTAGCTGAACTTCGCGAGATGTTTCGCGAAATTAACCATAGGTATATGGTTTATCAGCCATCTTCATACTATGCCTTTGTAAAGCGTGCTATGGATATCATGGTTTCGCTCACTTTTATAGCGCTGGTAATGTCTTGGGTATACCCAATAGTTGCACTCCTCATAAAGCTAACTTCAAAAGGCCCTGTTTTCTTTATACAAAAACGTACCGGGTATAAAGGGATAGAATTCGACTGCTTCAAGTTCCGTACGATGTATATCAATGCCGATGCTGATACAAAACAGGCAACCACCGGAGATAAACGTATTACTACAGTCGGCAAGTTCTTACGCCTTACACACCTTGACGAAACACCGCAATTCTTCAACGTACTTCTTGGCGATATGAGTATTGTAGGCCCACGCCCGCACATGCTGTATCATACACATTACTATGCTCAGTTCATACCTTATTATAACCTGCGTCACGAGGCGGTTCCGGGGATGACGGGTATGGCGCAGATAAAAGGTTATATTGGTGAGATCACTGTTGAACGCGAACTTCGCAAGCGTGTGCAATGGGATGTATATTATCTAAAGAATCGTAGCATTGGACTTGATATCAAAATAATCTTTACAACCTTTGCACAAGTTATTGGCAAAGCCTTAGGCAGCTTCTTTAAGAAGAAATAGCAACGCTGTTATTTCCATCTTAATTTATACGCATTTACTTTTAAGTTCCCGATATTTCATTTAACTTTTCAATGAAATATCGGGAATATGTCTTTAATAATAACCGCCACAGATTTTTCTACCATCGCCAATGATGCTGTGCACTACGCATGTCAGTTAGCTCATGCTTATAAAGCAACAGTTACTGTTGTACACGCATACAATATCCCGGTAACTTTTAATGAAAACCCGATGCCTGTGATGCCCATAGAAGAAAGCCGGGCAATAGCGCAAAAGAGCCTGGATGAGATGGTTGCATCTTTATCAAAAACATATCCCGGGTTACAAATAAATAGCCACCTCACCTTTGGTGATATCACCGAAGGCATAATTGATTTTGCAAAGAACAATAAGCCATGGATGGCCGTTGTAGGTAATAGCCTCAGCGAAGATGATACTTATTGGTTTGGGGGCAATTTGCTGCAATTAATGCGCGATACTCCATTCCCGGTACTGGCGATACCTCATGGCATTGAATTCAAAACGCTACATAAAATATGCCTGGCATGCGACTATAAAAAGGTAATAGGCCACCTTCCGGCTCAAAACCTCGTAAATCTGGTCGCTATCACTGGCGCATCCTTGCAAGTATTAAATATCGATCACGATAACCGGTCATTCGGTACAGATACACCGCTGGAGTCAACTGAACTGCATAAAATGATTGGCGAGGCTAATCCTACGTACAATTATATCGATAGTGAGGATATTGATGAGGGAATCCAAAACTTTATTGAGCAAAACAATATAGACTGGCTGGTGGTTACGCCACACAAGCATGGGTTTATAGAAGGGCTATTTCATAAAAGCAGGACTAAATCAATTGCACGTCATACACATATCCCTATATTGGCACTGCACGAATTGTAAATTATGCCTCCGCAGCTTTCTTTTCAGCCTTCTTCCTCTTACGCGATTTAATGTAAGACCTGGCTGCTTTATACCCTATCTCTACAGCTTTCCATTTTGCATAGCCACCTATAAACTCTTTTGCAAACCGAAGCAGATACTTCTTACTTATTTTCTTACCGGCCATAGATAGTAATGGCATCGCTAAAGAACCTATAGTTCCGGCTGCAGAAGGCGAAGAAATCATTTCTGTAAGGGCACCTAAAAGATCCGGGCTACCGGTTGCAGTCTCTTTGGTAATGCTTTCCGGTGCGCTAAACAATTGAGTTTCATCAAGCTTAGCTTTAAGCCTGCGCTTCTCTTTCTTTAGCTCCTCAATGCTGTTTAGTTGTTTCTTGTATAGCTTCATGATGTGTGTTAATAAAATTAACGGCTAGTTAGGCTCTTCCTCCTCATCATCATTATTATCTGTCATCACACCTATAAATAGCCCCTCAAACTTCTTGATAAAGAATTTTCTTCCGGCATACAGAATTAATAACAATACCAGGTAGATGCCTGCCATTATCAGGTAGCCGCCGCCGCGTGAGTCGATAGCTTCTGCAATAAATTCGGCGCCACCCATACCTGCAAATAATAGTATGGGCATCAGCAGCAATACGCAAATGATGGTAAAAGTAAAAAAGCTGAGCACCTGCGATACCCGCTCCACAACTTCCAGCTTTACAAGTTGCACGCGGGTATCTACATAATCAGCTATTTTGTCTTTCCACTTACCTATAAAATCCAGCATAGGTCCTTATTAACTATGATAAATATCATGTTCCAGGTCCTCTGCCTTCTTAGCCAGTTTATCCTTCAAATCATTAAAACGGCCTTTTATCTTGCCAAGATCTTCTGTACGTTTTTCTTTGTCTGTAGCCAAGATATAGCCTACTGCAACGCCAATAGCTGCGCCCAGCAATAATGTAGAGATAGTTTTTCCAGTTTTTGCCATATTTCTGTGTTTTGATATAGCGATAATTCGCTTACCCAAAATTAAGAAATAATCGTGCCATGATTATTTTATCGGTACATAATTTTATATAATTTAATAATTATTTGGCATTTTACGTATTCTTGCATCTATGCGTAACGAGGTTATCAAACAAATCCTGCTGGCTGGCTTTATATTACTCTTAGTATTTATTATAGGCAGCCAGCTATATGTGTTTTTCCCGGGTATGCTGGGAGCTGTAACCTTGTATATAATACTCAGGCAATATTATTTTAAACTAACCGTCATTCGTAAGTGGAATAAAACGGGTACAGCGCTTTTATTTGTGTTCGGTACTATGATACTTGTCGCCCTGCCGGTAGCCGGATTGATACAGGTGCTGTTGCCCAAACTTACCACAGTGCTTGACAACCAAAAAAACCTTGCAGATACCCTCAACAGCCTTACGGTAAAATTGCAAAATATATCGCCCCATTTCCAGATCAATGAGCAACAAATAGCTAATGCCATACAAAAGCTTACAGGTATGCTTCCGGGCTTGTTAAATGCCACGGCTAATATGCTTACAAATATGGTATTGGCTTTCTTCATCTTGTATTTTATGCTGGTAGATGGGCGCAAGATGGAGCAGGTGATACAAAGGTATATGCCTTTGCAGGATGCCAATATCGATAGCGTATGGCTGGCTACACGCACGATGGTTATATCCAATGCAATAGGCATCCCTATCGTTGCAGCATCGCAAGGGCTGGCTGCTATGCTGGGGTACTATATTTTTGGCATCAGCGATTATCTGCTATGGGGTGTGTTAACGGGTATCGTATCGGTAGTTCCTTTGGTAGGTTGTATGATTATCTGGGGTCCGCTTTGCATTTACTTATATGCCACCGGGCACAGCGGTGCGGCATTAGGCCTCGCATTGTATTCTTTTATTGTAACAGGTAGCATAGATAATGTATTGCGCTTTACCATACTCAAGCGCGTTGGGGACGTCCACCCCATCATCACCGCCTTAGGTATCATAGTGGGTATCCCTCTGTTTGGCTTTATGGGCTTTATCTTTGGCCCTTTACTGATATCTTATCTTCTGCTGATGATCAGTATCTACCGCACAGAGTTTTCGGGTAATAATACCTGATGCTATTTATAGTAGTTACTGTCTTCTATGTACTGTAGTACCTTGTCCGGCACCAGGTAGCGTATGCTTTTATGTTCCTTTATCTGCTTACGGATGTAGGTAGAAGACACTTCCAGCAAAGGGGCCTGCAACCGGGTGATCTTTGCCCCAAATGTTTCATTGATCTCAAAACCGGGGCGTTCATAAACGATCATCTGATAATTGGCAAGCAGTTGCTCATAATTCTTCCATCGTTGTATGTTCTGAAAGCTGTCGGCGCCCATAATAACGGAGAACTGCTCTAAGGGGAATTTCTCCTTTAGATAGGTGAGCGTATCTATGGTATAAGACGGCTTGGGCAGGTGAAACTCTACGTTACTGGCCCTGAATTTATTGTTGCCTTCAATAGCCAGGTTCACCAGGTGCAACCTGTCATATTCATTGAGCAGGGAATGTGCTTCTTTTAATGGATTATGAGGAGATACTACAAACCATATCTTGTCTATATCAGCATGCTCAACTATGTGGTTAGCGATGATCAAATGGCCTATGTGGATCGGATTAAAGCTGCCGAAATACAACCCTATATGCATGGGTCAAAGGTAATTAAAACAATAGCCTTGTACAGGAACCGGATTTATATAAATATTAATTCCCTATAACTGCTTACCAGATACAGACACCCATATCTTGTCCGCATCAGCCTTACGGATGCTCAGGTAATAGCCCGCTATCTGTATCGCCATAGGATCGCCCATCGGGGCAATCATCTCTATCCAGATCGGCTCTCCGGGAATGCAGCCCATCTCCATCAGCGTAAGCTTAAAATCGCTCTGATCGTGTTCTTCTATCACTGCGCGCTGTCCTTTGGGAAGCTCTGAAAGGCGCATTTTCTTTGCTGCTATGGCATCCATTACATGCAAAATTACGGTAATAATAAGGGCACTGCCAAAAATATGCGACCTTTGCACAAATTTTATTATGCCTGCAAGGTTTTACGAACAGGAAGTAAAGGCAAATCTTAAAGACAAAAGGAAGCTATCAGCCTTCCTGGGTACGCTTGTAAGCAAACATCTAAAAAAGATTAAGAATAGCAGCCTCACATATATTTTTTGCAACGATGAATATTTGTTAAATATCAATCAGCAGTTTCTGAATCACGATACATTTACCGATATCGTTACTTTCGACCTGAGCGATAATAATGAGGTTTTGGTTGGAGAAATATACGTAAGTGTAGACCGGATCAGGGAAAATGCAGATAAATTCAATACTTCTTATAACGATGAACTGCACCGGGTGATCTTTCACGGCGCATTGCACCTTTGCGGCTTTAAGGATAAAACCAAAGCTGACAGGGAAACAATGCGGGCAATGGAGGATAAATGCTTAAAACAATACTTTAAAGATTAAGATGCAGATAGAGATATTATACCAGGACGATGATATGGTAATGGTGAATAAACCCGCCGGGGTATTGGTTATCCCGGATAGGTTTAATGATGCACTCCCCTCGCTCAATAAAATGCTGGAAGATAAACTAGGCACTAAGATTTGGGTAGTACATCGCCTCGACCGCGATACAAGCGGGGTTATTTGCTTTGCTAAAAACGAAGAAACACATAAATACCTTTCGGGCTTGTTCGAAAATCATGATATAGGCAAGTTTTACGCCGGCCTGGTTGTGGGCCGCGTAGTACCCGAAGAAGGACGTATAGAAGCGCCTATCGCTGCTCACCCTGCCATCAAAGGCAAAATGGTGGTGGCAAAGAAAGGAAAGCCATCTGTGACGGATTATAAGGTAGTAAGCCAATGGGCGCTGTATTCTTTGGTTCAATTCCAGATACATACCGGGCGCACCCACCAGATCCGTGTCCATATGCAGTCTATAGGGCACCCAATAGTTTGTGATGAGCTATATGGCGACGGACAACCTTTTTTACTGTCAAACATCAAAAAGAAATACAAGCTCTCTGAAAAGGAAGAAACAGAACGTCCATTGCTTAGCCGCCTGGCATTGCACGCGTACCGCCTTACGCTTGTAAAACCTGATGGTACGGAAATATCGGTCGAGGCCCCTTTACCAAAGGATATAGCTGCGACCGTAAGGCAACTGGATAAATGGAGCAAGTAAACCGGCAACAATCATTTCATGGTTAGCAATTGTAGCCGCAATTAGCATTTAGTTTTTTTACTTTTGAATTTTGAATTTGCTATATGAAATCGAATATTAATATACAAGTAGAGCTGGATAACGAAAAAATGCCGGAAACCATAGAATGGAATGCTCCTGATGGCGGTGTGGAAGAACCTCAAAAAGCCAAGGCTATATTACTTGGCCTGTGGGATGGCGAAGAGAAATCTGCCCTCAGAATAGACCTCTGGACGAAGAAAATGATGGTGGATGAAATGAATGATTTCTTTTATCAAACCATTCACGGCATGGCAGATACTTATCTGCGCGCAACAAAGAATGAAGCTCTTGCCAACGAATTGAAGACGTTTGCTAAAGACTTTTTGAAAAAAGCCAGCGATGCTTTGGAGCAATCTGAGAAACAACAGTAAAACCTTATTATTTCACCCATTTAATCGATAAAAATGGCATTAGAACAAAAAATCATGGAGCAGATGAAGGACGCAATGAAGTCTAAAGATGAGGCTGCATTGCGTACCCTCCGCGCCATCAAAGCGGCTATACTTATTGAGAAAACCTCCGGGTCCGGCACTGAGATCACCGAGGCAGACGAGATCAAGATGCTGCAAAAAATGGCCAAACAACGCCGCGATTCGCTCGACATCTTTACCCAACAAAACCGCGAGGATCTTGCTGCGAAAGAACGCGAAGAACTCGAGATCATAGAACGCTTCCTGCCTAAGCAAATGAGCGCTGAGGAATTGCAGGCAGAACTGAAACAGATCATCGCCCAGGTAGGTGCTACATCACCGGCAGATATGGGCAAAGTGATGGGCGTAGCTACCAAACAACTGGCCGGCAAGGCAGACGGCAAACTGGTATCTGAAACGGTAAAACAACTACTGGCCCAGGCTTAGACTTATGATGCTCGATATCATCGGCATTGCACTGATAGTACTATTTTTTGTACGCGGCTACATGAAAGGCATAATTGTAGCCGCTTTTTCTATTCTCGCTATTATCCTCGGTATTGTTTGTTCTCTGAAGCTATCAGAGCGATTTGCCACCTTTCTCGCAGATCAACATATCATTACTTCAGGATGGTGTCAGTTGGTAAGTTACCTGGCTATTTTTATCGGCATTGTATTAATGGTACGCCTTATAGCAAAGGCAATAGAATCTTCGCTGGAAATGGCAATGCTCGGATGGGTAAACAGGGGGATAGGCGGCCTTTTATATGCCTTTATGATAAGTGTAGTATGGAGTACGTTTTTATGGATAGGAACTAAAATGCACATCATCAATGAAACAACCATTATGAGCTCCAAAACTTATCCGTATTTGTCTCAGCTGACGCCCTGGCTATTTCAGCGTATCGGTAAATTCTGGCCTATGGTCACAGGCATTTTTCATGACCTTGAATTGTTTTTCGGTAAAGTAAATACACATGTGGGTACTGCTCGATAATTACGACTCTTTTACTTACATACTGCATCATTACCTGCTGCAAACCGGTAATGAATGTGATGTATTTAGAAATGATGAGATCACTATAGAACAACTCGAAGCATTGCAACCATCGCGGTTAATAATATCCCCCGGTCCGGAAACGCCACTGCAGGCTGGCATAACTATGGATGCTATCGCTCATTTCCATGATCGTATTCCTATTCTTGGTGTATGTCTTGGCCACCAGGGCCTGGGCATGTATTTTGGTGCACAACTACATCATGCACCTGCCCCAATGCATGGCAAGACCAGCGAAGTGCAGCACTACGGCCATCCCCTGTTCAATAACGTCAATAATGTTTTCACCGTGATGAGATACCACTCTCTTACCTTAGGAGAACTTGATGGCACAGGCTTAGTTCCATTAGCACACAGCGCAGATGATAAATGTATCATGGCGCTTGCTCATGAAAAATATCCTTGCATAGGTATGCAGTTCCATCCCGAATCAATAGGGACACCCGAAGGGCTGCAGTTACTGAAAAACTGGACGAAACTTTTTTAGGCTTCTGTGCCTTGCCCATTCCATAATAGTAATATTCCCTAACAGTAATAGCAGGCCGTAAAAAGTATCTTCTACCGGTATGCTGTACATTCTTATCCCAAGGTTTTCTGTATCATTATAGATCACTACCGGTAGTGATGTGAGCAGACCATTAACTATAAAGAACGGAATAAGGCTAAAAAGGTAAGAGACGTAAAATCGCTCCATCTTCAGGTATCGAAGCCTTGCCCTGTAGGCGTGTAGCAAAATCAATACAAATCCGCAAATACTAAAACTGGTAAAAGTGTATGCCTTCTGGGCAAAAATCATCCCGATGATTAGTAATAAAAGCCCTAACGGCCTTGTTATCTTCCAGGCCCAGCGCTGGTTATCCAGGCCCGGCATATAATATTGCAGACATTGATAAATAAAAACACAGCTATAGGGTATTGCAAAAAAGAAAAACCATTCTTCCAATGGCAGTCCCAGAAGCCTGGCACCAAGAATATACTTGTCATTAAATGACCAGACACCTTGCTTTGTAAACAACACATCCCAGGCAATAAAAAATGAGCCGGTTAGCAGCAAACCTGGCAGTAGCCATTTCCAGTATTTGTAAAACCCTACCCTTTTATCAAAGCTGAACAGAAAAGGGAATAGAATACTTAACACATCTATCAGCAGGTATGTATAGTGGCTATTCATATTACCTCTGTATCCGCGGGCATGTTCATTTTCTCGTCGCGCTTTACCTTCTCCCAGTATTTTAGTGGCACTATGAGCAGACCAAAGGATTCTCCATGCTCTTTTTGCCGGTGTTTGTGATGCATTTTATGCGCCCATCGTATCACTTTCACGTATCTGCTATTACTGCGTTTAAACCATTTAAAGCGCTGGTGTATGATTACATCATGCACCAGGAAATAACACCAGCCATATAGGAAAATACCTATTCCCACAGCCACCAACCAGCCAATATGGTACAGTCCGCCAAACATAAGAGACAACCAGCATGGTACGGCAAAGATCAAAAAGAAAGCATCGTTTTTTTGAAATGGGTGGTATCCCCCATCATGATGGTCTTTATGTAACGACCATAGAAACCCATGCATCACATATTTATGAGATGCCCATGCCAAAAATTCCATCACCAGGAATGCTCCTATTGTTGTTAATATATATCCTATCCAGGCCATGATTTCTTTAAACAATCAAAGTAACTAATTGTTCATTAATCGTTGCAGTATTTGATCAGTGCTCCCTCTGCGTCTCTGTAATGGAGATTCCTCGCCATATTCAGGTCATGGCAGGGCTCCAGTCCTATTTGTTCTTTTGCCAATCCCCTCCAATACCATGCCTGCCCGCTTTTAGGATTATGGTCTATTACATGGCCCATATCCGTAATAGCATCTTGCGCATTCCCCGATTTCACCTCTGCTATCCCCCTGCCAAGGTAAAATATAGGATCTCCATCGCCATATTCTATAGCCTTGTTAAAGCTGCCTATCGCTTGCTGATAATCGCCATCCTGGTCTTCACAGCTTCCTTTCACATAGTATGCACGTGCATTATCAGGTTCTTGCTCCAATACTTTATTAATATCATTCAGCGCTCTTAAATATTGTCCGGTTTGCTGAAAAAGCAATGCACGCGAAAACAAGGCTTTAGAATATTCATTGATGGCTATGCATCGGTCCAGGGCGTCCTCAGCCTCTCTATATTTCCCTCTTCTTAGGTGCAACACGCCCAGGTTATACCACGCTTTATAGTTTTTATCGTCTAGCGCTACAGCTTTTTGTATATGCTCCAGCGCTTCTGCATAATCCCCTTGTTTCATGTATACCCCCCCTACGCTGCTCTGGGCAACCGAAGACTCAGGGAATGTATCTGTAACAGATTGCCAGAACGCAAGCTCTGAAAGCCAGATATTATTTCTTTTTTGAGTTGCTGCTAAAAATATCAGCCCGGCAATACCTAAGGCAATAGTAGCCATTTGTTCTTTACCTTTCGTGCCGGCTACTTTATATATGTAAAAAACTATAGGCAACCAGATTCCCAATGAAGGTAGATACAAATACCTGTCTGCCATCAGCACTTCGCCAAACTGCACAAATTGAAGTACCAGGGCAATATTCACTGTGTAGAAAAGTATTCCACCAGATAAGATGTACCATTTCTTTTTATAGGCAATAATGCCCAGTACCAATATAGCAATTGCTATCAGCGTATATACTATTTGTATTGCCCCTGCACTTTGCGGGTAAGGATAGAGCACAGATAGCCTTAGCGGTACAAATAGGTTAACGATGTATTGCACATAAGCGTACCCGGCAAATAGCAGCGTATCCAATCCCCCCAATTCCGGGTGTTGATCCAAAAAGTTTCCCTGCTTTTGCGCTTTAACTGCAACAATGCCAAAGATGATGGATAATGCTATGAAAGGAAGTTTTTGCAACCATATTTTGCTTGTAGCAAGATCCCGGTGCATCCATATATCTACAGCTATTAGCGCAAACGGCAATGTTATAGCTGCCGGTTTACACAGCATCGATGCTAGACCCAATATAAAAGTTGACACCAATAATTTGCGATGGTCTTCGATAACATAACCCGCATAACAAATAAGACTGCCAAGGAAAAACAAAGCATACAAAACATTCTTGCGCTCTGCCACCCACGATACTGTCTCTGTTTGCACAGGATGTATCGCAAACAGTAATGCTACAAAGAAACTTACCCATTTCTGCTGTTGTATCCTGTTCACAAGCACATATACAAGCCCTGCGTTTACTATGTGCAGCGCAATGTTCGTTAAGTGGTATTGAAACGGGTCTTGTTTACCAACCAGGTAATCTATAGCATAGGAGAAAAGGGTTAACGGATGATAGTTACCTATATAAAATTGTGTGAACCAATTTTTGACAGTCTCTCCTGTAAATGTTTGTATATCAGTATTATGTAGTATATAATCCGGATCATCCCAGCTCATGAAGCCGGCACCAAATACCGAACTATATGCAATAAGTACTACCGCCGCCAATAGCGACAAGTGGATAACACTGAGATATTTTGCTTTGGCTATTTGCATTCAGGCCGTCTAAAACTACGTTAAGTTCTTTTATTTATTCCCATTTCCAGTTAGCTACCCCATGCACATACCCTGTTATTGATCCATCGGCCAGTTGCACCCTTAGCAATCCATTTTCAGCCACATCTATTACTCTTGCTTTCCACGTAGTGCCGTTTGCATCATAAAATGCCTGCTCTTGCCCTTTATGAAAGAGGTAATCATTGTAACTTTTCATTATATATGTCTTATTATCAATTGTATACACATTCTTCAATATTTCAGAGCGCAGTTGCCTGGCAAGTTCCTGCACAGGATAGTTTATCCCTGATTCTATTTTCAGCGATGTGCCATAAACAAGGCTTTCATCCAGTTTGGATTGTAACACGTTCAGTCCTATCCCTATGATACTATATGACCATTTGCTTCCACGCAAAACATTCTCAATAAGTACTCCTCCTGCCTTTTTGTCATTGACAATTATGTCATTGGGCCATTTAATGCGCACATCCCAGTTTTCATTTAACCCCTGCAATACATCAGCAATTCCTGTAATAACACAAGCGTTAAATATAAACTGCTCGTCCAGTTTATGCATCGGAACGGAAATTAGGCTCATTAAGATGCTTTGGCCGGGTACATCCAGCCAGGTTCTGCCACGCTGGCCCTTGCCCCCGGTTTGCTGTAGCGCAAGAATTGTCATACCGGGTTGTGCCGTATCGGCATCAATTAACCGCATGGCATAGTTATTGGTACTGTCTATAGTATCAAGTTCTATGATCGGGGCATCCAGAATAGTTTGTAGGATTAGTGCCAAAAAGATTATTTAATTTTGAATGATTATACTGATATTGCCTAACAAAAATAGACTTTTAGGAATTTGGAGAAAATAATCACCACACTACAGGGACGGAAAAAATCTGTTACCCGCCTCACAAAAAACAGCAAACTTATCAAAGCTGTAATCAAAGCCATAAAAGAAAAGAAAGGGGAAAACATTGTATCGCTCGACCTTAGAAAAATTGACGAGGCAGTTGCCGACTTCTTCATAATATGTGAGGCTCAATCCCGTACACAGGTGAATGCTATAGCCGACTTTATTGAAGAAACAGTGCAAAAGGAATGTGATGAGAAACCTTATCATATAGAACGTAGTGATCTATGGACTTTGGTAGACTATGTGAATCTTGTAGTACATATTTTCCAAAAAGAACATAGAAAGTTTTACGACCTCGAAAGCCTTTGGGCGGATGCAGAAAGAGAGGAACATAACGAACAATAACACAGATTTATTTATCGCTTTAAAGAACAAATGGAAGACAATAAACAACGTCCGATACCGGGCAACGATAATAAACCCCAGAAAAAAGGCCCAAGATTCAATATCTATTGGGTGTATGGCCTTATGGTATTAATACTACTGGGATTACAATTTTACAGCGGCAACATTTACAATACTACACAGGAAATAGGTTTCCAGGACTTTAAGACCCAATACCTCGACAAGGGTATAGTTGATGAAGTGATCATTGTAAATAAAAGTGAGGCCGAAGTTTATACCAAACAACCTCAGGCCAACGCCAATGATAAATCCCTGTTCAGCAATCGGGCAAAAGAACCGGCTGTAAGGTTCACTATTGGTAGCGTAGAGCAGTTTGAAAATAACCTGAAAGACGCCCAGGCAAACATTCCTGAGGGTCAGCGCATACGCGTTAAATACCAGGATCGCATCAGCCTGTTCCGTGAGATTTCCGGCTTCTTATTGCCTGCTATACTACTCGTGGCCATGTGGTTCCTTATTATGCGCAAGATGGGTGGCGGCGCAGGCGGCGGTGCGGGTGCAGGTGGTATATTCAATATCGGCAAATCAAAAGCGCAGCTATTTGAAAAAGGCACAAGGGTTAATATTACCTTCAATGATGTTGCCGGCCTGGATGAAGCTAAAGTGGAAGTAATGGAGATTGTTGACTTCCTGAAAAATCCCAAAAAATATACTGCCCTTGGTGGTAAGATACCTAAAGGCGCATTACTGGTGGGCCCTCCGGGTACCGGTAAAACCTTGCTTGCAAAAGCTGTTGCGGGTGAAGCGCAGGTACCTTTCTTCTCTATGTCCGGTTCCGACTTCGTAGAGCTGTTCGTAGGTGTGGGCGCCAGCCGTGTTCGCGACCTGTTCAAGCAAGCTCGTGAAAAAGCTCCGTGTATTGTATTTATTGATGAGATAGACGCTATCGGACGTGCGCGTGGCAAGAACGTAGTAATGAGCAACGACGAACGCGAGAACACATTGAACCAATTGCTGGTAGAAATGGACGGCTTTAGTGGTGATACAGGTATCATTGTACTGGCAGCAACTAACCGCCCGGATGTATTGGATAGTGCGTTATTACGTCCCGGTCGTTTCGACAGGCAGATATCTATCGACATCCCGGATGTTAAAGGCCGTGAAAAGATATTCGATGTTCACCTGAAACCTATTAAGAAATCATCAGATCTTGATATACATAAACTGGCTGTTCAAACCCCTGGCTTTGCCGGTGCTGATATTGCCAATATATGTAACGAAGCTGCCCTCATCGCTGCCCGTAAAGGCAAGACAGAGGTAGATATGGAAGATTTCAACGACGCTATTGATCGTGTGATTGGTGGACTGGAAAAGAAAAACAAGATCATACTTCCGGAAGAGAAAAAAGTGATCGCCTATCACGAAGCAGGTCACGCTGTATCTGGCTGGTTCCTGGAGCATGCCCACCCACTGGTAAAGGTAACGATCGTGCCGCGTGGTGTCGCAGCATTGGGCTACGCGCAATACCTGCCAAAGGAAATGTATATCCGCAACACAGACCACCTGGAAGATGATATGTGTATGTCTTTAGGCGGCCGCGCTGTAGAAGAGCTGGTATTTCATAAAATATCTACCGGTGCGTTGAGCGATCTGCAGCACGTAACGCGCATGGCTTACGCGATGGTTTCTATGTATGGTATGAATGATAAGATCGGCAACATATCCTTCTACGATCCACAGAATGATACTACTATGACTAAGCCATACTCTGAAGAGACCGGCAAGATCATTGACGATGAGGTTCGCAAGCTCGTAGATAATGTTTACCAAAAGACCAAAGCTTTGCTTACAGAGAAAATGGATGCTGTGAAGCTGATCGCTGAAGAGCTACTGAAAAAAGAAGTATTGTATAAAGATGATATGGAACGCCTGATAGGCAAGCGCCCGTTTGATGATGCGATCGCATTAGAAGGCGTAGTAACACCACCGCCGGTAATGGGATCCACATCTGTAGAAAGTTAATTTTTCAGGAAGGGCAGCTAAGCTGCCCTTCTTTATTTTTATCCACTTCCCCCAATAATTTGGCCTTAAATTTCGTTTGCTATTGGCTATCTTGCCATCGTTTATGCAGGCCAATACAAGTAATCAAAAAAACGAACGTCTCTTCAAATTTTTGATGCTCCTGATCATCGTCGGGGGAATAGGACTAAGGCTGGTAGTGTACCTGCAAAATCGCAACCTCATCATCGATGAAGCCAATATTGCCCGCAATATTTACGAGCGCGGCTTTATTGACCTGGTAAAACCGCTGAGCTACGAGCAGTATGCACCACCAATATTTTTATGGCTGATAAAATTATCTTCTATATTTTTTGGCTTTAGCGAGTACAGCTTAAAGCTATATCCATTTATAAGCGGTATAATAACCCTCTACCTGTTCTATCTACTGTTAAAGAAACTGTTGTCTCCGCAAAGCATATGGCTGCCGCTAGCTTTGTTTGCTTCCGGCTATTTCTTTATCCGCTATGCTACAGAGCTAAAACAATATAATAATGATGTATTGGTAATGCTCTCGCTGATGCTGCTGGCGTTGCGAAATAACATTCTTACCACCAGTTCCGGTAAGTTCTTCTTTACATGGGCTATTGCCGGCAGTATTGCTATATGGTTTAGTATGCCATCAGTATTTGTTTTGGCAGGTGTAGGCTTTTACTATGGTTTGCAATTGCTGCAGCAAAAGGAATTAAAGAAGCTTACAACGCTCCTATTTGGATCAGCCATATGGCTGATCCAATTCCTTGCTTACTACATTATGATTCTCAGGCCGCAGGCTAATTCTAGTTATCTGCAAAGATTTCATCACGACTATTTCCTTTATCTCACACCTATATCTATTAAAGAAATATTATTCAACCTCAGCAGACTAGAGATTCTCATCGGCACCATCAGCGGTGATACTGTGGTAGCCGTTGCCTTTTTGTCAATAACAATAGTTGCAGGTATTATTAGATTGCTGCGAAAGGATTTAAATAAGGCTGTATTAATACTTACACCCCTTGCTGCCTTAATGCTGGCAGCAGGCTTAAAGCAGTTTTCACTGATACCTCGTGTATCCTTGTTTGGCATCGTTCTTTTACTTATTCTTGCTGGTTATGGTTTTGATTACCTGCTGAGCATATCAGGCAGGGTTGTAAAAATGATAATCATTTTACCTGCCATATATATTTTAAGTGCCACCCTCTTCAATACAACTATTGAACCCTTTAAATATGAGGAACTGACGGAGGGGATGCAGTATGTAATAGACAAAAAAATCTCGGGTAACTATTTAAGCCTATATCATTCCTGCGGTCCTGCATTTATTTACTATACCCAAATACATCCTGACAAGGATAAATGGGCATCTTTGAAAAACGCTGATATACTGAGATATGATACGCCTTATGGCACCTTATCTTGGCAAATGCATTATGTATGGAGCAGTAAAGGCCCATTTGCCTTTATATTCACTAACGAGACGCCAAAGGAATTCGCGGCACGCAGGGCTGCGCTCGATCAAAACCTAAGGGAAGCCGCGTTTTTGGATAAGCCGGAAGTAAAAGTGCTTATCATGCGGGAAGATTAGCTCCCTATAAGTATACTAATTGCTTATTTTTGTCCCTTCTTATGCATACAATCAAAACCTCCAAAGCAAGGGAAAATATACTTAGCCGTATCCGCAAAGGATTAGGTAATGAAGCCAAGCCGATGCCTTTCTCCGAAGTGGAAAAAGAACAGGTTCCCCAGGCTTTTGCCAAGGCAGATATTTCGCCTGAAGAACAATTTGCTCAGAACTTTATTGCGTTGGGTGGAAAATTTGTGTTTTGCGATAATGAAAAAGAGTTCCTGGAATCTGTTCACGATCTGTACGATAGCAGGGGCTGGCAACAATTGTATTGTGCAGATGATCGTTTGTTGCACCTTTTCCAAAATAACAAGCTAAACATTGTTCAGCCGGTAAACATTCAAAATGACAAGGCTGATGCATGTATTACAGCGTGCGAATTCCTGGTAGCACGTACAGGCTCTGTATTGCTCAGCAGTAAGCAGCCAATGGGGCGCACGTCTACAGTATTTTACCCGGTTCATATCATGGTAGCTTACACAAACCAGGTGCTTCCGGATATTGCCAATGCGCTTGATGCTGTAAAGAAGAAATACACAAATGGCCTGCCATCAATGATCAATCTTAATACAGGTCCCAGCAGAACTGCTGATATCGAGAAAACACTGGTTGTCGGCGTGCACGGCCCCGGCGAAGTATTTTGCTTTCTGATAAATGCATGAAAACATAAAGGGAAAATCTTTCGATTTTCCCTTTTAATTATGTCTATAGGAGTGTGTGCGTATTGGGTAACAATTTAGGGGACATAAGGGCTGGCGTAGCGCTTAATGATAAGGTAAATAGCAAATAGTGGGTTTGTAGCTCTTCTACAAAGAAACCATTATTATTACACCTTATATCTTTCAATTAAACTAACCCGCCACTTCATCGGACGAAGGTTAGGTTTCATCCGACGAACGGTTTACTGCTGCCCCCTATTTTTTCAGACCTGCAGTTCTGCTTATTTTGCTGAATGCAGCCAAAAACTCACTTTTTACGTTCTTAGAAACGGGTATTTGCATATTATCAGCCATTATCAACGTACCGGAAGTTTCAAACCGTTTCACATGTCGCAAATTCACTATATATGACCGGTGCGCTTGAAAAAATATGTCTCCATCAATGATTTTCTTAAATTCTCCAAGATTATAAGAGCTCATAATACTATAGTCGCCCGTTACTACCTTGGTATACTTATTGACGCTTTCAAAGTATAATATATCATCGGAGTTCAGATAATCCACGCCTTTAATATTCGGTATACCTATTTTTATTGTGGTATTTGCCGGCTGGCTGTCAACTGTTTTATGGTTGATATTCTCTATGGCTTTGTTTACAGCAAAAGACAATTCCAGGTCATCTATGGGTTTTAGAACATAACCTGCTGCCGAAAATTTGATCGCCTGCAAGGCAAATTCACTATGTGCCGTGATAAAAATTACCTGGAAGGGTATTGATGGAAATAATTTCAAAAAATCAACACCAGACTTTCCCGGCATAGATACATCTATAAACAGGATATTCAATGGCAAACTACGCACTGCTTCCAAACCGGCTTCCCAATTAGTATAAGTACCCAATATCGTCATATCCGGATACAATATTTTTAACCGCGACCTCAACAACTCGATGGCCTTAGGCTCATCATCAATAATAATACTCCTAAGTTCAGGCATCGTATTTTACATTTCTGATAGTCAATGTTACAATCGTTCCGGTATCCGGAGCCAGCTTATCTGTATATTGAAGATAAATATTCATATGCTCATATTCCCTGAATATCTCAATAAGTTTACGGGTAAGCTGCGTTCCATAAGATTCTCTTTTAAAGATATTGCTCTTATTTATTTCAGAAGCCTTTAATCTGCCAATACCATTATCTTCTATTACAACCACCAGGTCATCACTGGTAGTACCTTGCAAAAATCTGAGACTTAGCATTCCCCGACCCTTTTTATGAAACAATCCATGATTAATTGCGTTTTCAACCAGTGGCTGCAGCAATAGAGAGGGTATCTTAACATTGTCAGCCGGTATTTTATTATCTACTTCAATTGTATAATCCAGCTTTTCTTCAAATCTTATTTGCTGCAGTTCTATATAGTTCCGTAACATAGATATTTCCTCTGCTACACTTATATAACGCTCCTGCGACGATTTAAGATAGGATCTCAATAACCTTGAAAATTTGCTTACGTGAGAATACGCTTCGGCAAACTGCCTTCTGTTAATAAAAAACAATGCCGAACTAAGGGTATTAAATATAAAATGCGGATTGATCTGGGAATAAATAGCTCTCAGTTCCAGGTCTAGTAATCTACTCTTCTTTTTATTAGATTGATTTACGTAATAACGCGTTATCAATATAATAAATGCCACCAAAGCGCCCGCGAGCATTACGCCACCAACCCAGAAAAGCCGCACCCAGAAAAGGGTTTCATACCAGCGCGGTTGTTTATAAATATAAAAGGTGTACAGCTTACTCTTCCACATATCATCCACTACATAACAAAACACCTTATAGGCTATGCCCGGTTTTACATCGGTCAACAAAGCCTCTCCACTTACACTTTTCTGCCAATCATTGATACCTTCGATCTTATAGACAAAATATCTGCTGCCTTTGGCATATATATTAATACAGTCAAAAGTGATCTTATCGGTACGTGCCGGAAAAAACAAGGTATCCGCGTTGAATATTCGCCTCGGATAAGGATTGGTGATAGTAATTTTCATGAAATTATTATCACGATCATCCATCAGCTTATCTGAATGGACTAAATCATTTACAGTAGTATTAAAGATACCATTGTCTGTGGCCACAAATATTTTACCATAATTATCTACAACAATATCCTTTACATTATCATATATATTGGTATTAACATTTGGAGCTACTTTAAATGAAGAAAGCTTGCAGCTGCCTAAAATAGTTGCGTATGCTAAACCAAACTTTCCTGCAAGGATCAGCTTGTCGCCGGAAACAACCATTTTTAAGTTGGCAAAATTCACGTTCAGATTTACTTGCACAATATTTCTTGTCTGAAGATTGAAGAGAACAAGATTCTTATCTTCCGCAATAATCAGATCCCCATATTTATCAACAGCCATGCTGGATATAACATCTATATCCAGCAGCTTTAACACGTGCTTTTTTACCTCTACGGTTTTTATGCTATCTGGCTTAACAATTAAAAATCCTTCCCTGTTGTTATATACAATTCTGTTGAGGGCAGAATCATACAGTGATGTCGTGTACCTATTGAAAGCAATTACATCCAGCAATATCTTTCCAGTATCTATATCTACTACTTTTATATTGCCGTAATTAGAAAGAAAAAATCTTCCATTTCTATACTTTTGGATATTAATAATGCTATAGAATTCATTGCTCTTTAATGCTTCCGTATAAACACTGTGAGTTGGTTTAATATAAGTACCAACGGTCTTCGGCCCTAATTCTATATATCTCCCTTCCTGTATAAAATGCAGTAAACCGTTTTCTTTTTCACAAACAAACAAACCATCAGGGGCACTGATCAGCATATTATTATTGTCATAATCTGCCACACGTTTAACGATCTTATCAGTCCAGTAGTAATTAACTTTATCAGCCGATATCGCAATTATTGTTTTTTTAAGCTTGCTCCACCAACAGGTAGTCCCATCAGCCAGGCTGCCAACATAAGTCTCATCACCGGCTTCATTCAAAATATTATCCTTCTGCAGCTGCAGAAATTTGGCAGGAAACATATAACCACCAACACTGTTAGTAGCAAACCATTCATTGCCAATATCATCTATGGTCCAGTAAGCTATCTGTGGTTTTCCGGGCAATAATTTATTCACCTCTATTCGTCTTAGCAACTTCAATCCGGCACCAAGAACATATACAGCATTTTGGGTAAGAACAATAAATTTATCTTCTACTATATCAAAATTATAGATGATCTCTTCCTCCGTAGCACCATAACTTTTCAATGATATAGTATCCGTTGTACAGTTTTTTAAGTCATAGCAGCTAAGAAAGTTTTCACCGTTTTTAAAATTCAAACAAAGGTTGTCGCTTGTAATTACCATGTTTGAATTATCATGTCGCATCTTCTTTGCCAGTACCGTATCGCAAAATGGTTTTGCCTTTACTTTTCCATTGGCAAACTCCATCTCACACAATATATTATACGGCTGCAGCATACTGATAAACCTATGATCTCCGCTGAGCATGATGCCCGAAAAACCGGGGAACTTCTGAATTGATATCTTATCAGTAGAATCAAAAGACAGCAAGGTTGTTACAGATGGCATGCCATAGGCAAAATATGGGATTCCCTTTTTATCCAGGAATATACTGGTATTATAAATCCTTGGCAGGTTAAAATCTATTGTCTTGAAAACATCTTGTTTAAAATAACCTAACTGGGTAGAATGATAATTTGCCCACAATCGCCCATACCTGTCTTCTGTAAGCTTCCACACCTCGGGCGATGGCATGCCATCATTTGTATTGAATGTCCTGAATGTATATCCATTGTATTTTACCACACCATTTTCTGTAGCAAACCATATATAGCCATACCTATCTTGCAGGAAGGTGTAAAGATTGTTACTCGGCAGTCCGTTATGAACATCAAAATGCACACGGCTTAGAGTATCTACTCCGGCAGTAGCTGTAAAGGAACACAACAGCAACAGCACAGCAATATGTAATTTAACGCGACTCATTCAGTTCCTTTATCTAAGATATTCAGCCATTAAGATAGTTCATCTCTTCAATTATACGGCTATTCATTCGTAATTTAGCACTATACCGATTGTCTATACATGAACGACATACAATCAATACAGGATATAAAACTGCTTGTCGATAGTTTTTATAAAGATGTTAGAAAAGATGCCACAATAGGTTATATTTTCAACGAGATCATAGGCGATGATTGGTCACACCATTTACCTGTCATGTATAACTTCTGGGAAATGGTATTGTTGGATGCACATGAATATAAAGGCAACCCTATTCAAACCCATATACAGCTCGATAAGAAAATCACTTTACAACCCGGGCACTACACGAGGTGGTTACAACTCTGGGCCCAAACTGTTCATTCCTTGTTTCATGGCCCTAACGCTGAAAAAGCCATTAAAAGGGCAGAGGCAATGCTCGGGCTCATCAGGATGAAGGTAGACGCCGCAAGGGATGGAAAATCTTTGATCTAAAAGACTTAATCATGCAATTAATAACGGGAAAGCTAATAGATATCTTTTCGCGGGAAATATACCCTGCGAAAATCACCATTTCAAATGGCATTATTCATTCTGTTGAACGGACAACGGAAGATGTCGAAAATTATATACTCCCCGGGTTTATCGATGCTCATGTGCATATCGAAAGCAGCATGATGGTGCCTACTTCTTTTGCACAACTTGCAGTGGCGCACGGCACCGTGGCTACCGTATCAGATCCGCATGAGATCGCCAATGTATGCGGTATGCAAGGTGTGCAATACATGATAGACAATAGCAAAAAAACGCCGTTTAAATTCTTCTTTGGTGCGCCTTCTTGTGTTCCGGCTACTGATTTTGAAACGGCAGGCGACAAGCTGGATGCAGCAGCTGTAACTACACTGCTGGCCAACAAAGACATCTGGTATTTGTCAGAGATGATGAATTACCCGGGGGTACTTTTCAAAGACAAAGAAGTGCTGGCCAAAATAGATGCTGCCAAAAAAGCAGGCAAACCGGTTGACGGGCATGCACCCGGCTTGAGGGGCAATGACGTGATCACCTATGCCTCAGCCGGCATTACAACTGACCACGAATGTTTTGAGTTGGAAGAAGCGCTGGAAAAAATAGCTGCTGGGATGAAGATCATCATACGCGAAGGAAGTGCTGCCCGGAACTTTAATGCACTACATCCTCTACTAAAAAGTCATCCTGACAAAGTGATGTTTTGCAGCGACGACAAGCACCCCGACGAGTTAGTGCTCGGTCATATCAACAAGCTGGTGCAGCGTTCTGTACAGCTTGGATATGATCTCTTCGATGTTTTAAAAGCGGCTTCTGTTAATCCCGTGCAGCATTATAATATACCGGTAGGACTGCTTAGGATCGGCGATCCTGCAGATTTCATTGTAGTAAAAGATCTCTCAGCGTTTGAAGTCGAATCCACTTACCTCAATGGAATTAAAGTCGCAGAAAATGGCAAGTCCAAACTGCATTTTATCGAAGTACCTGTAATAAACAGGTTTGATACAAATAAACGAACACCACAGGATTTTGTAGTCATGACTAAGGGGGACGCGAAACAGATTCGTGTAATAGAAGCAATAGAAGGACAGTTGATAACAAATGAATGGTTGCATGTGCCCAAAATAGAAGAGGGCAAAATAGTTTCTGATGTAGCAAATGACATCCTTAAAATTGCAGTTGTAAATAGGTACACACCTGGCGCGCCTGTTGCAGTAGCTTTCATTAAAAACTTCGGGTTAAAGCATGGCGCTATTGCATCTACTGTCGCACATGATTGCCACAACATCGTATGCGTTGGTGTCGACGACGCATCTATTTGTACTGCTGTCAATGCATTGATCGAATGCAAAGGAGGTGTTTCTGTTGCAGACGACAAAGACAACGTTCAATTTATGCCATTACCGGTTGCCGGCCTGATGTCAGATAAAGACGGTTACTGTATTGCAGAAGAGTACGCAGCTATAGATGCCGCAGCACACCAATTAGGCACAAAATTGAAAGCCCCGTTTATGACGCTCTCTTTTATGGCTTTGTTAGTGATCCCTTCCTTAAAGCTTAGTGATAAAGGCTTATTCGATGGCCGCGCTTTTAAATTCACGGATATTATTGTTCCATAAAAAATGCCCCTTTCGGGGCATTTTTTATTCTTATTTATTGTATTCTTTCAGTGCCGCTTCCAGGCAATCCATCGCTTTATTTATATCTTCTTTGTTCAGTACGTAGGCAAGTCTTACTTCATTGCGGCCTTTACCGGGTGTAGCATAGAATCCGGCAGCAGGGGCCATCATTACGGTTTGTCCTTCGTGAGAGAACTCTTCTAGCAACCATTGGCAGAAACGTTCACTGTCATCCACCGGCAGCTTAGCCATGGCATAGAATGCACCACCGGGCAGTGGACAAGTTACTCCTTCAATAGCTTGCAGCCTTTCTACCAGCACATCCCTGCGCGATGTATATTCTGCGTGTACTGCATCAAAATAATTGGCGGGCAGGTCTACTGCTGCCTCACCTAATATTTGCTCGAAAGATGGCGGGCTCAAACGCGCCTGTGCAAATTTCATGGCAGCATCTATTACCTGCGCATTTCGCGTTACAAATGCACCAATACGAGCGCCGCATGCGCTGTATCTTTTAGAGATGGTATCTAATAATATAGCGTGCTCTTCCAGCCCTTCCATTGATAAGGCAGAAATATGCTTCTTACCATCATAACAAAATTCACGATATGCCTCATCACTAAACAGGAACAGGTCATGCTTCAGGCATATCTCCTTCAACACTTCCAGTTCTGCTTCGCTATACAAATAACCTGTGGGGTTATTGGGGTTACATATCATGATGGCTTTGGTACGGGTGGTCACCGCTTTTTCAAAGGCCTCAATAGGCGGCAGTGAAAAGCCGTCTTCTATCGCAGAAGGGATAGATACTATCTTTACACCTGCACTTGTAGAGAATCCATTATAGTTAGCATAGAACGGCTCCGGTATAATGATCTCATCCCCGGGGTCCAGGCAACTCATTACTGCAAATAGTATAGCCTCAGAGCCACCTGTTGTAATGATGATCTGGTTATGGTTTACTTCAATATTATTGCGCTTATAGTATTCTACCAGCTTCCTGCGATAGCTTTCATTACCTGCGCTATGGCTATACTCCAGCACTTTTATATCTGCATGTTTTACTGCATCCAGAATGGCTTTAGGAGTTTCAATATCGGGCTGGCCTATATTTAAGTGATATACTTTAGTCCCTCTTTTCTTTGCTGCTTCTGCATACGGTACCAATTTACGTATGGGCGATGGGGGCATCTGCGCCCCGCGATGAGATATTACTGGCATGGCGCAAAATTATATAATGGATGGTTTATAATATCATTATACAAAATAAAATAGCCCCAATTAAGGGGCTATTTTAATATCTATATTGGTTTGAACTTAGTTTTTACCAACTTCCGGTTCTTTGGCAGCTACCACAGTACCTTTAATGGTTAATTCATAACGTTCTTTTTCTCCCGGAACCTTCGCATTAGATTTTACATAAATATGCTTATTGAAAGGAGATACATGCCCTTGCGTAGTGTATCTAACAGTAATGGCCGCAGATTTACCCGGCAGTATCGGCTGTTTAGGCCAGTCAGGCGTTGTACATCCGCAATCAGCTTTAGCATCTACTATTATCAACGGTTCTTTACCTACATTGGTAAATTCAAACGCGTATTCGGCAACAGGGCCCTCTTTAAGAGTACCAAAATCGTGAACATCTCCATTCTTAAACTTAAATTCAGCTCCACCTTGCGCATTTGCACTAAATGCAGCTACTGCCAGGGCCAACGTTACAAACAACTGTTTCATACCTTCTATATCTTATTTTATTAGTTCATTTTAACCATAGACTTGTTGGTCGGCACCGAATTTTCTGGTGCTTTTTCTACAGTTCCTTTGATGGTGATCACTTTCGTACCTGCGTTAGACATTACAGTGATTGGCTTATTGAACTGGCCTACCCTGCCTTGTGTATGGTAAGTTACAGGTATAGTACCTTTTTTGCCCGGCAATACAGGGTCTTTAGACCATGATGGGCTGGTACAACCGCATGATACGTTCACTGACTGAACAATAATGGGTTCTTTACCTGTGTTCTTAAATACAAAATTAAAGTTGATGTCGCCACCTTCGGCAACAGTTCCAAAATCATGTATCTCTTCGTTGAATTGAAGATTTTCCGGTTTCAATGATGATGCAGGCGCTGCGGCGGCGGGTGCAGCTGTAGTAGTTGCAGTTGGTTGTCCGTCATGGCTCTGGGCATATGATACACCAGATACGGCCAAAACAACGCTTAAGGAAAGCAATAGTTTTTTCATTTCGTAGATTTTTTACAATGATAAGTACAAATTTAATACCTAAGACAACCGACACACCACCAATGGTTTGTTAAACCCCTGTTAAGTATGCTATTTTTGTCCCGGTATTCTCAAATTTAGCTATAAAAACCGATTTTCAGCCAAAATATGATGGATTTTGAATATGATGTAAAACAGTGTGTGGATACGCTCTCCAAAGGCGGCACTATCCTGTATCCTACCGATACGGTATGGGGCATCGGCTGCGATGCGTTAAATGAAAATGCCATTAAAAAAGTGTACGATGTCAAGCACCGTCCCGCAAATAAGAGCTTTATCATTCTTTTGGCCGATAGCAGGGATATTCTTCAGTACGTAGCTGCGCCACCGCCTGATATCATCGCAATGTTAGACGATTTTGACAGGCCAACAACGGTGATATATGATGGAGCGCTCGGCTTTCCTGAAATATTGACAGGCGAACACGGCTCTGTTGCTATTCGTGTTACATCCGATCCTTTCTGCAAGGCGCTCATAAAACGTTTCCGCAAACCTATAGTATCTACTTCTGCCAATATCAGCGGTGAGCCAACGCCGGCTATATACACCCAGATCGCAAAAGAAATACGCTCCGGTGTCGATTATATAGTCCAATACCGCCGCGATGATGAGGCTATCAGCCCGCCATCCAGGCTTATAAAAATTACAGACGATGGTGAAATAACTATTCTCCGTCCCTGATACTTATCATAGCTTTGCCGCCTCATGGATATTGCCTGCACCCCGGAAGAGTTAAAATTATTTGAACGCATCGGCAAGGTAGCACAACAGATGAACCTGGAATGTTACCTGATCGGTGGTTTTGTGCGCGATAAATTACTGGGGCGCGCTACAAAGGATGCAGATATTGTTTGTGTAGGTGATGGTATCGCCTTAGCACATGCCGTAGCAGAAAGCTTTCCGCACAAACCAACGGTAAGCTTCTTCAAAAACTTCGGCACGGCACATTTCAAGCTGCATGGTTTTGATGTAGAGTTTGTGGGTGCCCGTAAGGAGTCTTATCTAGCGCATTCCCGCAAACCAGAAGTAACAACAGGCTCTTTGGTAGATGACCAGCGCAGGCGCGATTTTACGGTTAACGCGCTTGCCATTAGCCTCAACAAAAGCAATTTTGGTACACTGGTAGATCCTTTCAATGGCATGCAGGATTTGCAAGATAAAATACTCCGTACACCGCTTGATCCGGATATTACCTTTTCCGACGATCCTTTACGTATGATGCGGGGTATACGCTTCGCTAATCAGCTTGGTTTTGATCTGCTCCCGGAAACCTTTGAAGCCATTCAAAGAAATAAGGAACGGATCAAGATTGTTTCTGCAGAACGAATAACCGATGAGTTGAACAAGATCATGCTTACCCCCAAGCCATCTGTTGGGTTAGATCTGTTGTACCGTTCTGGTTTACTAAAAGAATTCTTCTGGCAGTTTACCGCCCTGGCAGGCGCTGAGGTAGTGGATGGCAAAGGGCATAAAGACAACTTTTACCATACACTGCAGGTGATAGACAATGTTGCTGCAAGAAGTAATGATTTATGGCTGCGCTGGGCTGCATTACTGCACGATATCGGCAAACCGGCTACCAAACGTTTCGAAGAAGGCCACGGCTGGACGTTTCACGGCCATGATGCGGTGGGAGAAAGAATGGTGCCGAAAATATTCAAGCAACTGAAGCTGCCGCTCAACGATCGTATGAAGTATGTAGCTAAGTTGGTCGCATTACATCTCAGGCCCATTAGCCTGAGCAAAGAAGATATTACCGACTCTGCCATGCGCAGGCTGTTGTTCGATGCCGGCGATGATCTCGACGACCTAATGATTCTCTGTGAAAGCGATATTACGTCTAAGAATAAACAAAAGGTCAAACGCTTTCTTGAAAACTTTGAACTCGTAAAGCAACGGCTGAAGGAAGTGGAAGAGAAAGACCGCATCCGCAACTGGCAGCCGCCCATTACAGGTGAAGAGATTATGAGCATGTTCAACCTGCCGCCTTCCCGCGATGTAGGTACACTGAAGACTGCAGTACGCGAAGCCATATTAGATGGTATTATACCCAATAACTATGAAGCAGCGCATACCTTCCTGCTGGAGAAGGCAAAAGAACTTGGCTTAATCGACAATAACTCATGACTCATGACTCACAACTCATGACTCATGACTCACAACTCACGACTCATGACTAAAAAAAAGCAACATGAACCTTCGTAGTTTATTTCTGCAGCACAATGCGCAAACATCTCCTGCACCTATCGGGTTAAATATCGTTTCGGCGGCAGGTTGTTATCTGCACGATGCTGACGGCAAAAAATACCTCGACCTTATCGGTGGCATCAGTGTTTGCAATATTGGGCATGGTCATCCCGCAGTTAAGGATGCTATAAAGCAGCAGGTTGATAAATACACTCATATAATGGTGTATGGCGAATTGATACAGAGCCCGCAGGTTTTATATGCGAAAATGCTTACACAGCATCTTCCTGAAAATCTTAATACCGTTTATTTTACCAATTCGGGCACCGAAGCAACCGAAGGTGCATTAAAACTGGCCCGTCGCGTCACGGGGAAGACAGATATTATCAGTTGCAACAACAGCTACCATGGCAGTACATTGGGTGCGTTGAGTATCATGGGCGATGAATATTGGCGCAATGCCTATAGGCCATTGCTACCGGGTGTTTGGCATTACAACTATAACGACGATCAGCTGATTGATGCGATCAATGAAAACACTGCCTGCGCTATCATAGAAACCGTACAGGCAGAGGCCGGTGTAATAGAACCTCGCAAAGAATGGTTGCAGCAATTAAAAAAGAAATGCACGGAAACGGGCTGCCTGCTTATTTTCGATGAGATACAATGTGGCTTTGGGCGTACCGGCAAGCTTTGGGGTTTTGAACATTATGAAGTTATCCCGGATATTATTTTGCTAGGTAAAGCTTTAGGCGGCGGCATGCCTTTAGGTGCTTTCATCTCTTCTCACCAAAATATGCAGTCCTTTACAGATAATCCTGTGTTAGGGCATATCACCACATTTGGCGGGCACCCGGTAAGCTGTGCTGCAGGTATGGCTGCTATGCAAGTTCTATTGGGCGATCAGTTGATACCACAGGTACAGGAAAAAGAAGCCCTGTTTCGTGCACTCCTGGTCCATCCTGCTATTCACGCTGTCCGCAGCAAAGGGCTCCTTATGACGATAGAACTAGAAAGCCCTGAAAAAGTGCTGGACACGTTACATAAATGCCTGGCTCAAGGCTTATTCTCTGACTGGTTCCTGTTTGCCGCCAATTGTATCCGCATAGCGCCCCCACTTACAATAACCAACGACGAAATAAAACAAGCAGTTGCCATTCTGCTCAATTGCTTATAACGATAAAAGGCTCCAGATGGAGCCTTTCTCTATATCAGGTGTTTGAGATAAAATTACTTAAGGGTTATGGTGCGTGATGCGCCACTGGTAGCAACAGTCGCCTGGTCATCGCAAGGAGCATTACCGTCTTTTCCAAAAGATATGGTTGTTGTAATACCGTCGTAACGGTATTCTATAACACCATCAGTTATCCAGCTGCAAGAAACTGCTTTTCTTAGCGGCGCCTTTACAGTTGAAATATATGTTTTACCTACAGCATTGGTATAAACGCCGCTGCCTGTGATCTGGAATACATCGTCTGTAGCAATAGCGGTGCCTGCACCCTCTACTTGTGTGCGTACCCTTGAACCGGTCGTACCAATAGTACCTTTATTATCAGCCAGCACCATTTTACCATTTACTTCAATATCCACATATGGTTGGCCTACAATTGAATGACCTCTGTTGGTAATAGTTTTTGAACCCATTACCTGGTTATTATTTACAAAATACTCAGAGAACGCTATGGTGTGCACAGATCCGCTATCCTTATACTTCTGCGTATAAGAGATATTAACAACCCCTCTCCTGGTCCTGCCATCCCTACATAGACAATCATTTTTGCCAAAATCTATTACTATAGTCTTTTTTGCGGTATCTAAAGTTATAGCTGCGCAACTGCTACCAAGTATCGATTCTCCCTTCAAAGCCGCATTACCGTCAAATGCCTGGTCAGCGAAAGATTCTACTTCCTCAAATTGCTGCTCCAGCATAGCATCATTCATTGCAAAATTATCGTCCTGCAATACTGCCGGGGTATTATTGTTATTATTATTATCTTTTTTACATGCCATAAAGACTACAACAGTAGCCATAAAAGCAGCTGTAGTGTACGTGATCAGTTTTTTACCGCCCATAATAGTTTAAAAATTTAAAATACAACTTTGCACCTCTTTCAAAGTTTACCGTAATGCTACACAAATTTTTCAAAATAAGCTAATATGAAGCGTCCCAAAATCCCCCATTTGGATAAAATATAGCTACATTTGCCGCAAAATTTTTATAACTCTTATGCAATTAGCAATAATTGGAACGGGATATGTTGGCCTGGTTTCCGGTACGTGCTTCGCAGAAACCGGCAATAATGTAGTTTGTATCGATATTAACGAGGATAAGATACAACAACTCCAGAACGGCAAATCCCCTATTTATGAGCCCGGCCTGGATGTACTCCTGGAACGCAACATCAAAGAAAAACGCATCACCTTTACCACTTCCCTGAAAGAAGGCATTAAGAACGCTCAGATCATATTCCTGGCACTACCTACGCCTCCTGGCGAAGATGGCGCTGCCGATTTGAGGTATGTTTTAGGTGTTGCCGCTGAACTCAGCACAATAATTGACTCTTATAAAGTAATTGTAAATAAAAGTACGGTACCTGTTGGCACTGCCGAAAAAGTAACTGCTGTACTGGCCCAGAAGCTCGATCGCAGCCTGTTCGATGTGGTTTCTAACCCGGAATTCCTGCGCGAAGGTGTGGCTGTAGAAGATTTTCTGAAGCCCGACCGTGTAGTGGTAGGTACTTCTTCAGAAAGGGCACGCAAGCTGATGGATGAACTGTACCAACCTTATGTTCGCCAGGGCAATCCTATCTATTTCATGGATGAGCGTTCTTCTGAAATGACAAAATATGCTGCCAACTCTTACCTGGCTATGCGTATCTCTTTCATGAACGAGATGGCTAACCTTTGCGAAAAAGCTGGTGCTAATGTAGACCACGTGCGTGTTGGTATGGGTAGCGATAGCCGCATTGGTAAGCGCTTCCTGTTCTCCGGTGTTGGTTACGGTGGCAGCTGCTTCCCTAAAGACGTGCAGGCCCTAGGACAAACAGCACGCGAACTGGATTATGACTTCCAACTGGTAAATACAGTGATCCGTGTGAACGAGCGCCAGAAAACACGTCTTGGCAAAAAGATAAAAGAATGTTTTGGCAGCGACCTTAGTGGCCGCACATTTGCAGTTTGGGGCCTTGCCTTCAAACCAGAAACGGATGATATTCGCGAAGCTCCGGCCCTGGAACTGATCGATGAATTGCTGGAAGCGGGTGCTTCTGTACGTACTTACGATCCTGAAGCTATGGCCAATGTACAAAAGATCTATGGCGATAAATTATACTTCGCAAAAGATCAGTACGATGCACTTACAGGTACAGATGCTTTGGTGATTGTTACAGAATGGAGCGAATTCCGCAATCCTGATTTCAACCGTATCAGCGAATCACTGAAACAGCCATTCATATTCGATGGCCGTAACGTATATACGCTGGAAAAAATGCAGGAACTAGGCTTTTACTACGAAAGCATCGGCCGTAAAACGGTACACGAGCAGATCAGGAATACCCTGCAGATACCTGAAGAGCAAATGGTAAGGCAGCGCGGAAATCTTGATTAATTAGATTCATTACAACCACTATAAATAATTAATGAGTAACAAACGTATACTGATAACAGGCGCTGCCGGCTTCCTCGGCTCTCACCTGTGCGACAGGTTCCTGAAAGAAGGCTATACCGTTGTTGGTATGGACAACCTGCTTACCGGCAACATCAAGAACATTGAACACTTATTCCCGGTAAAAGAATTTGAATTCTATCATCACGATGTGACCAAATTCGTACACGTTCCGGGCAATATAGATTACATACTGCACTTCGCCTCCCCTGCCAGCCCTATAGACTATCTGAAGATGCCTATCCAAACGCTGAAGGTAGGTGCTATGGGTACACACAACCTGCTGGGTCTTGCAAAGGCTAAAGGTGCTCGTATATTGGTTGCTTCTACATCAGAAGTATATGGAGATCCGCTGGTACATCCGCAGACAGAAGAATATTGGGGTAATGTAAACCCGATAGGCCCTCGCGGTGTGTATGACGAAGCGAAACGTTACATGGAAAGCATCACTATGGCTTACCACAATTTCCACGGGCTGGAAACACGCATCATACGCATATTCAATACCTATGGTCCGCGTATGCGACTCGATGATGGCCGTGCGCTGCCAACATTCATGAGCCAGGCCTTGCGTGGTGAAGACGTTACCGTTTATGGTGATGGTTCTCAAACCCGTTCTTTCTGCTATTGCGATGACCTGGTAGAAGGTATCTACCGTTTGTTATTATCAGATTACCACATGCCGGTGAACATCGGAAACCCGGTAGAGATCAGCTTGCTGCAATTTGCAGAAGAAGTGATCGCGCTGACAGGTTCTAA
The DNA here is from genome assembly GCA_018267955.1 of Bacteroidota bacterium. GTDB lineage: Bacteria > Bacteroidota > Bacteroidia > Chitinophagales > Chitinophagaceae > Polluticoccus. The sequence goes on along the minus strand of JAFDXL010000008.1, from coordinate 64,891 downwards.
ATCTAAGATCGTTTACGAACCACTGCCGCAGGACGATCCTAAACAACGCCAGCCAAACATCACCAAGGCAAAAGAGATACTCGGATGGCAACCTACCATCGATCGTAGCGAAGGCCTGAAACGCACGCTGGAATACTTTAAGAAGCATATCTAATTAATAGCACGATATCACAAAAAGAAGCCACTCTCATGAGTGGCTTCTTTTGTTAAGTACTGATATAATTTCTACTGTATCAGCTTATTCTCCAATTCCAGCACTATAGTCTCATTTACCTTTAAATTAAAGGCTGCAGTATATAGTGCTTCCAATGCTGTTACATAATCGTTCTCCGCTTGTCTTGTTTCAATGGTAGTAGCAATACCCACTCTAAAGCGGGCTAATTGTACATCCAGGTTTTCTTTGGCATATTGTATGTTTTCCAATTGCAATCTATAAGCCGCCACAGCAACCTGGTAGCTGCGCCATGCATTGCGGTATTTATTGGTGGTAGATGATATCTGCTTCTCATAGAGCAATTCATCGCGTGTAGCCTGCAAAGAAGCTATCTTCACTTGTCTTCTAAGGTTTCCTCCCTGGAATAATGGCATAGAAATGTTCGCTCCTGCATTCGGGCCATAGCTGCGGCTAAAGAAAGAGAAACCCGCATCGCTCTTGGTGCGCGAATAATTATAAGCGCCGTTCACCGCCAGCCATGGATATTGATATGCCCTTGTTGCCCCTACATTTAATCTTGATACCCTTGCGTTCCTCCTTGCCACATCTATTGTATAGTTGATATCCTGCAAGGCTTCTTTATCCATTGGCTCCAATTTTGTATTCAATGGCAGGCTATCATCCAGCACATAGGTGTTATAAATATCCGCGCCCATTAATACATTCAGCGTGTCAAAAGACTGGGTAAGTAAAGCCTGCTGGGTCAGTGAGTCTGCCCGTCGTCCGTTGTAGTCTACCCTTGCCTGCAGATAATCTACCTTGGGTGCCGATCCGTTATCATACTTTACTTTCGATATATTCATCCTGGTTACTGCCAGTACCAATGCAGTATCTATTGCCAGCAGTTGTCGCTGTTGCAACACGGCCTGTGCATATACTTGTATGATGCGCGATACGGTGTTCTGCAATTGGGCCTTAAATTGCTGCTCACCTATTTTATCAAGCTCGTTCAGTTGCTTTTTAACGATAAACATCCTGCCACCGTCAAAAAGGGTCCAGTTGAGCGCAGCACTGCCGTTTACATTTATAGTGCGGGCATGCGGGTTATCCTGCACGGTTCCGTTTACCAGTTCGTTATGGGTGTTATAGTTACTTGCTGTTACACCTCCGTTCAGCCCCACAGATGGCGAGAACCCTGCATTACCAAGGGTGTTATTCACTGCTGCTTGTCTTGCTGCCGCTTTTGCTATACGCACGTCATAGTTATACTGCAATGCGTTTTGTATGGCATCTTCCAGCGTCAGCCGTTCCTGGGCCTTTACGCCAATGGTTGCAAATAAGAATATAATTAAAAACTTGTTCATTACAATTTTACAACATTTAGTCTTAATCAGCCAGTTTATCAATTGCAGTTGCTTCTTCCACTTTCCTCCTGGACAGGAAGGTATAAATTACAGGTATTATAAGCAACGATAGGAATAAAGAGAACAATACACCGCCTACAATTACAATACCCAGCGGCATACGGCTGGTAGATGCTGCCCCAAGCGACAGCGCCAGCGGCAATGCACCAAATATCATGGCAAGACTAGTCATCAATATCGGGCGCAAACGCATAGATGCAGCATCAATAGCAGCCTGTGTTTTGCTGGCGCCCCTGTCTCTTATATGGTTAGCATATTCCACTATCAGGATACCATTTTTCGTCACCAGCCCTATTAGCATGATCATACCTATCTGCGAGAATATATTCAACGTCTGCCCAAACAGCCACAACGATAATACGGCACCTGCTATCGCCAGCGGTACCGTCAGCATGATGATCAACGGATCGATAAAGCTTTCAAACTGCGCTGACAGGATCAGGTATATCAACACCAGTGCCAACAAAAAGGCAAATAAGGTGTTTGAAGAGCTTTCCACATAGTCTTTTGAAGAACCACCAAGAGATGTGGTAAATGACTCGTCAAATACTTTTTTCTCTTTCAGCCTGTCGTATATTTTTTGCATCTCGGCAATACCATCGCCAATTGTTTTACCGGGTGCAAGGCCGGCAGATATAGTAGCAGATTTATAACGGTTGTAGTGGTATATCTGCGACGGGCTGGTGGTTTCTGTCATAGTAACAAAATTATCCAGCGGCATCAGTTGTCCCGATGTACTTCTTACATAAAAAGTATTCAGGTCCAGCGGGGCTTCCCTGTTTTGCCTGTCCACCTGTCCTATTACCTGGTACTGTTTACCATTCTTTGTAAAGTAGCCAAACCTGCCGGCGCTTAATGCCAGTTGCAGCGTTTGCGATATATCAGCTATTGAAACACCTAACTGCGATGCCTTCGCCCTGTCGATATTAACGGTAAGCTCCGGCTTGTTAAATTTCAGGTCTATATCCGTACCCTGGAACATCGGATCCTGCATTACCGCATCCAAAAATTCAGGTACCGCCTTTGCCAGCTTATCGAAATTGATATTCTGAAGGATAAATACTACGGGGTACGCACTGCCACCGCGTTGCACGGATATGGTCTGCTCCTGTATGGCAAAGGCCCGTCCAAAATTATACTTCTGCAGGTTGCGGTTTACCATTTGCACTATTTGATCCTGGCTGCGCGTACGGTCTTCAGGGTCTTTTAGCCGCACACTCAATATACCGGTGTTTACCGCTCCCGATCCGGAAAAGCTCGGCGCAGTAACCGAAAGTAACACTTCACTTTCAGGTACAGAGTCTATTACCATCTTTATCAGCTTGTCCATATAAGCGTCCATCGCGTCATACGATGTTCCTTCGGGTGCTGATATTTGTGCTCTGAAGCGCGACCTGTCTTCCAGCGGTGCCAATTCACTTTGCAGTGTACGGCCTACAAAATAGATGAGGGCAAAACACACCACCATACCCGTCAGGGCCACCCACTTATGCCTCATGATCCATACCAGGCCTTTTTTATAGGTAGCTTCCATCCATTCAAAGAATGGCTCAGACTTCACATAGAATTTAGATGGCTTATGCACTTTGCGGGTCATCAGCACGTTTAGTACCGGTGTCAGCGATAACGATACAAATGCTGATATCAATACAGCGCCGGCCACTACAATACCAAATTCCCGGAACAACCTTCCTGTGAAACCTTGCAGGAATACGATCGGCAAAAACACTACGGCCAGGGTGATGGAGGTAGAAATTACCGCGAAGTATATCTCCTCACTACCTTCTTTGGCAGCACGGTGCTTCTCCATCCCCTTCTCTATCTTCTTAAAGATGTTTTCCGTCACCACTATACCATCATCCACTACTAGTCCTGTTGCCAGTACTATGGCCAGCAGGGTAAGGATGTTGATGGTGAACCCCATGATATACATGATAAAGAAGGCCCCGATCAAACTCACAGGTATATCTATCAGCGGGCGGAAGGCGATCAGCCAATCCCTGAAGAAGAGGTAGATAATCAGGATTACCAGCGCAAAGGCAATGAACAAGGTTTCTTCTACCTCTGCTATCGACTTCTTGATGTTCACCGTGGTATCCAATGCAATATTTACCTTGAAGTCAGCAGGTATGTCTTTTTTTAATGCCTCGTAACGTTTGTAAAATTCATCGGCAATAGCTACGTAGTTAGCTCCCGGCTGCGGCGATAATGCCAATGCGATCATAGGTGTACCGCTTTCCTTCAGCACTGTTTCTTCCACTTCCGGACCTAATACAGCCTCGCCTACATCTCTCAGGTGTATATCGGTTCCATTAGCATTTTTTAATATCAGGTTATTGAAATCTTCCTCTGAAAACAATCGTCCAAAAGCCCTTACTGTCAATTCCGTATTATAACCGGATACCTTACCTGATGGCAGATCCACGTTTTGTTTATTCAAAGCATCCTGTACATCCTGGAAAGTGATTCCATAACCGGCCATCTTCAGCGGATCCAGCCATAGTCGCATGGCGTAGCGCTTCTGCCCCCATATTTGTATACTACTTACGCCTGGTATGGTTTGCAGCCGCTCTACGAGTACATTTTCCGCATATTCAGTAAGTTCCAGCTGGTTCTTGGTATCGCTCTGCACCGTCATAGATATGATGGGCTGCGCATTGGCATCTGCCTTGGTCACTACAGGCGGCGCGTCAATATCTTGCGGCAGGCTGCGTACTGCCTGCGATACTTTGTCACGCACGTCATTGGCAGCTGCTTCCAGGTCTACCCCAAGATCAAATTCTACCGTTATATTACTGGTTCCCAATGCACTTGTAGAAGAGATATTTTTAATACCTGCAATACCGTTAATAGATTTTTCGAGGGGTTCGGTTATTTGCGATTCAATGATATCAGGATTGGCACCGGCATAACTGGTACGCACACTGATGATCGGTGGGTCTATTGATGGGTAATCGCGTACACCCAAAAAGTTGAAACCTATGAAACCAAATACAATAATTATGATACTAAATACGATAGCCATTACAGGCCGTCGCAAGGATATAGAAGGAAGACTCATGCAGTTTAGGTTCGAAAAATCATTCAAATATACATAGCAACACTATTACAAACCCTTTCAAAAAGTTAAGAATTTTACTATTACCTATACATTAAATGGCGATTTATTGGCATGATATTATACCCATAATTACCTTTTCAGTGATACACCGTTCTAAATCAGCATATAGTCTATAAGCCTATTTTAATTTATTATTATCAGGGTTTATTGTTTGGGGCATTAATAGAGGGCGGTTAACTTTGACTTTTATTTTTTAAAACTTACAATTATGGCACATACTTTACCGGCATTACCGTATGCCTTCGATGCTCTGGAACCACACATCGATGCTCAGACAATGCAAATACACCACGACAAGCACCACCAGGCTTATGTCGACAATCTGAATAAAGCTTTGGCAGGTACCGAAGGCGAAAGCAAAACGCTGGAAGAACTGATGGCTGATATCTCCAAATATCCAATGGCAGTTCGCAACAACGGTGGTGGCCACTTTAACCATACCCTGTTCTGGACAGTTTTAGGCCCTAACGCAGGTGGCGCCCCAACAGGCGATATCGCTGAAGCGATCAATAGCGCATTCGGCTCTTTCGATGCTCTGAAAGAAAAAATGAACACTGCAGGTGCTACACGCTTTGGTAGCGGCTGGGCATGGCTGATCGTAAAAGATGGCAAACTGGATGTATGCTCTACTCCTAACCAGGATAATCCATTGATGGATATTGCGGAAGTAAAAGGCACTCCGATCCTCGGTATCGATGTTTGGGAACACGCTTATTACCTAAAGTATCAGAACAAACGCCCTGATTATCTTTCCGCTATTTGGAATGTGATCAACTGGGACGAGGTAAACAAGCGCTTCAAAGCTGCACGCTAATAATTATTTCCAAACAATATATATAAACCACTCCATTAGGAGTGGTTTCTGTTTTGTTGCAGGGTATCATTTTCGACTTTTTTACACTCACAATAGATATATAATACATATTTCTTTTAAATACCGTGTTCTAAACCCTGCCACTTAGTGTTAATAAGTTAAATTTGCACCATGATTTATCATTTTGTTGTGGGCGATATGGCAGCCCAACCCCTTATAGAAGCTGTTGCTAATGAACCTTCTTTACAGGGAGAAGTGATCGTTTTAAAAGATATTCTGCATGTAGGCCCCTTACAAAAGCAAAATGGCGAAGGTTTCAGTGCATTGCGCGGTGCCTTCTGGCAGCAGGTTACCGGCAGCGATAAAGCACCCGAACTGAATGATATGGAAAGGCTACTGGAGGTTTCCAAACAAATGTTCAATAATCCGGACGCGCAGACATGGCTTTGGATGGCCCCATGGCCGGCAGACGTTACCGCTTACCACTGGATGCTTCCTTATATGAGCAAACACCCGGGTCGTTTTTACCTGGTGAATATTGCAGGCTTACCATTCCTTAATGAAGATGGTAAAGTGTACTTTCCTAAGAACCTGAGTGAGATATTGCCAAAAGAACTGGTGAAAGCGCGCAGGCTGGCAAGGCAGGTAACACCGGCAGAGTTTGAGGTGGATGGCGAAGAATGGCACAAAATGGAGCAGGAAGACGCCCCGATACGGACACACGAAGGCGGCAAGAAGATCGCAGCACGCAAAGAAGATCATTACGATAATATCCTGCTGAGTTTTTGTTCTCACCAGTATCAAAAAGCGAGTAAGATCATTAACCAGTCGATAAGCAAATACAATGTACCAACAGGAGATGTGTACCTTGGGTGGCGCTTGAAGCAACTCGCAACAGAGGGCAAACTGCAGTTACAGGGAGATGTTACTAAAACATTGAAGGATTTTGAAGTGAAGCTGCCGGGTGGCGACAGTGTGACCGAAGTAGCTGCAGCAACAGAAGCACAGGAAAACCAGAACTAATTTCAGCAAATGACGTTTGAATTACCGCTTACAGAAGAAAGAGTAAAATCGCACCAGGTAACAGCCTTGCATCTGTTTATCTCCTTTATATTGGTGATAACCGGCGCAGTTGTTTTAGCCGGGTATTATGGCGTTTCCAAAATGCCTATAGACAAGGCGCTGCAATATCGTAGCGTGTTATATTATGGCCAGGCAGTAGGCATTGGAGTATTGGTACTCGGGCTTGGTTTATTGCTACTGATATTACTGAAGAATAAAACGCTCATGCGCAATCCCTTTTTCAACTTTGTACTAAGGGTGCTGGAGTTTATGGTGATGATAGCGCTCACGATCCTGGCCATCAGGAGCCACGTTACAGTGCCCGCAGTCACTTATGGCTTACTGGCCGCAACAGTATGTTTTGCTATTTATTGGGAACGCCTTTCAGACAAACCCCTGGTAATAAAAGTAGATCAAACAGGCATCCGCCTTCCAGTAAATTCCCGCAAACGATTTATCGACTGGCGCGATGTGGATCATGTGTTGCTTCGCTTTGGTACGCTCACCTTGAATATGCACGATAATAGCATGATGCAATGGAATGTAGGCAACCTTGCGTTTGAAAAAGAATTGTTTGATGTCTATTGCATCAGGCAAATAGAAAAAGCAAAAGAAAGAAGAGTTAAGAACGACTGGTAGTACTACCGGTTTTATTATTTATAAATTCAGTGAAGAAGGGAATGACACCTTATTTATTATATTCTGACGGTAACGGCAACATCTACGAAGATACATCTCTGTATGCAATAGGCCGTATGGGCTGGGATGCTATGCCTGTAGATGAAGAAGATTGGATAGAACTGCCCGATGGTGGTTCATTGTATGAATTGCCGGAAAGAAGAGGCATTGGTATTGATGTAAAAACAGGTGAGATGCGCCTATGCGAAAAAGGATGGGCGGTAGCGGCATTCATTCCGCCAGCTCATACCGGTTTATACATGGCAGCGTTCGAAGCATTACCCGAAGCGCAGACCCTGCCTTTATTTTGTTATACCGCTGTCGGTTGGTACAACGAAAAATTCTACGTTACCGCCGTACGCATAGAAAGAGATATACGCCAGGAAGCGAAGGGATATAACGAGGATAAAATAAAACTGGGTGTAGAACATATGTTGGAAGCATACCCGCATAACCGCCTCGTCGAGCATCTTGCTAATAACTGTGCACTCACCTATCATTGTCCTGCCGCGCGTAATTATTTTATAGGCCGTTGGGAATGTCCTATACCGATATCTCCTGCGTGTAATGCTAACTGCATTGGTTGCATCTCCTTCCAGCCGCAGGAAGAAACCATCTATTCTGCACAGGATAGGCTCACATTTAAACCTACCGCTGCTGAAGTGGTTGAATATACCGTTCCGCATCTCGAGACCGCACCTTACCCTATAGTTAGTTTCGGGCAGGGTTGCGAAGGCGAGCCTTTGCTTATGTGGGAGACAATCCGCGAAGCCATCATTGAGATACGCAAGCATACGCAAAAGGGAAGCATCAACATCAATACAAACGGCAGCAAGCCGGATGCGGTTGAAGAACTGATGAAAGCCGGCTTGAACAGCATCAGGGTAAGTCTGAACTCTGTTCGCCCGGAGATTTATACCAAATACTATCTGCCCAATAACTACAAGTTTGAGGACATCCGCGAAAGCGCCCGCATTGTCAGGCAATATGGCGGCTGGGCTTCTATCAACTATTTTGTATTCCCGGGCATGACCGATAGTGTTGCAGAATATGAAGCCCTGCGCGAATTCATCAAATACACAGATATCTCTATGATCCAGTGGCGTAATTTCAATATCGATCCTGACTGGTATCTCGGCAGGCTTGGTGTTACAGACACAGGCGAATGCCTCGGTGTACGCCAGTTGATGGACCTGATACACGAAGAATTCCCGCATATAAAATTCGGATACTACAATCCGTCTATAGAGCGTATGCGCAACTACGATACAGATTTTGCACATTAACGTTATTCTTGCAATTCTTTATTTATTTTAGATGCAAATGGAGGCAACGGTAGAACAAAAGATCAATGTAAAGGCCGCGGCATGGACTGCAGGGGTACACATTGTACTGCTGTTATTATTCCTGCTTTTAAAATACAGTTCGCCCGCTATCGAAACACCTGTTCAGGAACTGGGCATGGAAGTAAACCTCGGCACCAGTGATGAAGGCAGCGGTACAAATCAGCCAATGGCAGTAGAAGAACCTGCCCCAGACAATGCGTCCGCTAAAAATGCAGCTACTGCATCACAGGCAAACAATGCTAAAGAAATATTGCAGTCAGAGGAGGCAGATGCTCCGGTGATCAACACTCCGCCGGTTAACAATAAGCCCAATAACAACGCTGCTGCAACTCCGCGCAAGCCTGCTAAAACAAATACCAACTCTGATAATGCGAATACCACCCGCCCACAGCGTCCTCGTTATGTGTACAACGGAGGTACAGGAAAAGGCGGCAATAATGCCATGACCAATGCGCCCGGCACAAGCGAAGGGAATACTCATGGCAATGGCGACAGGGGCGTTCCGGGTGGTACACCCGGTGCAAGCAACTATAGTGGTATTCCCGGCAGTGGCAACGGTATCAGCCACAACTTAAGCGGACGGTCCATTGTTGCCTTTCCGCCACCCGATGCCGATTTCCGTGAAGGTGGCCGTGTAGTGATACGCATCACAGTTAACCGCCAGGGTGTTATCGTGAACAAACAGGTCCGTTCTGCTACCAATTCAGAGATCAGGGCCATTGCATTACGAAAAGCAGACAAAGTAAGGTTCAATAAAAGTGAAAACGCCCCTGAAGAACAATTCGGGGATATTACCTTTGTATTCAAAACACGTTCGTGACCAATAATCCAGATATACAGCGCGATTATGAGAAAACCCTCAGTTTTCTGTACGATCAGCTGCCAATGTTTTCAAAGATCGGCAAGGATGCCATTAAAAAAGATCTGACCAATACATTAAAGCTTTGTGAAGTAGCAGGTAACCCTCATGAAAAATTCAAGTCGATACATATAGCCGGCACCAACGGCAAAGGCAGTACGAGCCACATGCTGGCAGCTATATTGCAGGAAAGCGGTTATAAAGTAGGTTTATACACTTCTCCGCACCTGGTAGATTTCCGGGAGCGCATACGCATCAACGGCACACCTGTTAGCAAGCAGTGGGTGGTCGATTTTGTTGCAAAATATCAACGCGAGATCGAAGACATCGAACCTTCTTTTTTCGAGATCACGGTAGCTATGGCTTTCGCTTGTTTTGCAGAAGAGCAGGTAGACATCGCAGTGATTGAAACAGGCCTTGGTGGCAGGTTGGATAGTACGAATGTAATTACACCGGTGTTATCGGTAATTACCAACATCGACTTCGATCACATGGATATGCTGGGCAATACGCTGCCGCTCATCGCGGGCGAAAAAGCAGGTATTATCAAACCGAAAATTCCTGTTGTGATCGGCCAGCAGCATCCCGAAACAGAAAAAGTATTTTTTGAGCATGCCATACACAAGCAAAGCACTATTTATTATGCCGACGCTATGTGGGATATGGTACGCACCGGCAATAACGGTACCCACCAGTTTTATAAAGCTGTGAACAGGGCCAAACGCGAGATGCACGATATTGATACAGATCTGCAAGGCAGCTATCAATATCATAATCTGAAAACTGTGCTCGCTTCAGTAGATGTGCTTGCCGCCGGTGGATGGAACATTCCCTTCGCATCAGTTCAGCGGGCGCTTTCAAAAGTGAAAAGGCTCACCGGTTTGCACGGTCGCTGGGATATATTACAGACGTCGCCCATCATAGTGGCAGATGTCGCCCACAATCCTGCGGGACTTACAGAGGTAATGAAGCAATGGCAAAATGTGAACGCTGCGCAAAAGCATATTGTAGTAGGCTTTGTAAAAGATAAGGATGTTGATGAGGCACTAAGCCTTTTCCCTAAAGACAATATCTATTACTTCTGCAACGCAAACATTCCACGTGCGCTGCCTGCATCTGAATTAAAAAAACGTGCAGAAGCGAAAGGGCTGAACGGAAACCTCTACAAGTCAGTTGCTGATGCTGTGGCATCTGCCCGTAATGCAGTTACGCAACATGACGCCATATTGGTTACCGGGAGTTTCTTTATTGTAGGCGAGGCAATCGAATACATGCACATCAATAACGGCAAGTTATTTCCCTCTTCCCTGGAAGATCACCATTAGTGTGTAGAGCATGATCTTTACATCGAGAGCCAGTGAACAGTTCTCTATGTACAGCAGATCATACTTCATACGCTCCATCATCTGGCTCACATTTTCTGCATATCCATATTGTACCATTCCCCACGATGTAAGTCCGGGTTTTACTTTATGCAGGTACTTATAGTGTGGATGTGTCTGGCTGATAATATCAATAAAGTGTTTACGCTCCGGCCTCGGCCCTACAAGCGACATATCGCCCTTTATAATGTTCACAAATTGCGGCAGTTCGTCTATCCGCCATTTCCTCATGATCTTGCCCCAGTTGGTAATGCGGCTATCTTCCTTGCTCGATAATGCAGGCCCGGTTGCTTCCGCATCCACGTACATAGACCGGAACTTGTATATACTAAAAGGCCGCCCAAACAAACCAATCCTTTGCTGGCTATAGATAATGGGCCCCGGCGAAGATAGTTTCACCTTTATCGCTGCAAACAGATATATGGGAGACAATATAATGATCGCCAGTAACGATGCCGTAATATCTATAGTACGTTTACAAACCCTTTGCCAATCGGGCATCAGGTCTGGATGTATATGTATCAGTACAGCATCATACACATTGCTTGTTTTCACAGAGCCGGATATGATATCGTACAGATCGGGTAATACTTTTATTACTACAGGCCTGTAGCTTAGTCGTGTCAGTATATTTTCAAGCAAATGGTGTTCTGATGAATCCACGGCCACCACTACTTCTTCTATATTGTGCCGGTCAATAATATCCTCGAGCTCTGCAAGATTGCCCAGTTGAGGCAGGTATTTACTCATACCATTGGCAGATTCGAGATTAGAGTAAATAAAGCCTTTGAAAATATTGCCAAGTACCTTTGGGCTATCCTTCATCTGGTTATAGATGTCGATAGCTTTTTGATTACCACCAATGATCAGTGTATTAAAACCTACTTTCCCTTCAATGATATGGTGCTTCACCCTGTTCAGTATCAGCAATCTCACCACCAGGGTAAAAGCAGTATGTATCAGCAGGTAACGCCCCGTCATCCTGATGAAGTACGAATAATCGCGGGCATCATTCGCAAATACAAACAATGCCAGGAATATACTGCCTATGATACAGGATATGAGTGTACGATTGATCTCATTAAGCCTTGATTTCCTGTACAGGTCAAAATAAGTGCCCGATAATGTGTACAGGAATAGCCAGCCTGCCGGTATCACCAGCAGGGCAAACAGGTAGTCTCTTTGTTGGAGTCCTTTTAACGAATCCAGGAAGCTTACATTGTCAAGCAAACTGTGCCGATACGCAAAAAACACTACCCACGAGATCATTGCTGTGATATAATCAGCTACGATCAGGGATTTTATAGCATTCTTCTTTGCAGGGCTCAACATGCGTTTCCTTAGTACGATACTATTTTAATATTATCTACCAGCACATAACCGGTAGCTTGCCCGTCGGGCAATGTTGCTTTTAGCATAACCCTGTAGGCAGAGCTGTTGAACGTACCAACAAGGCTTTCCAGGCCTATATACATCTTGTTCCAGGTATCGCTTGCTTTTATCACTACAGGATACTCATATACAACAGCTCCGCTCTGGCTACCTTGCAACCCTACTTGGAAATCCACATCCGATTTGTAGTTGATCTCGATATAGGATTTCCCTGTCGGAATGGTATAGTAGTTATCAGGGGTATTAATATTTTCTGATTCCGGGTGGCTGGCATCCAGGTAGATTAATCCTGAACCGCCACCTTCAAATACTTTTGATTTATCTGCAGTTCTTACAATAGTAGTATCTGAGGTATTATCGGCGTTCGTTTTACGAAAGGTGTTGCCCGTTTCAAAATCGCAAACGATCTGTATCCTCGCTGCCGATGTGTATTCTACAGTTGATGTACGGCGTACCTGTACGCCCGGCTGTGGCTGCAACGTAAACGTATCAAATGAGTAGAAGTCATATTGATCCTGGAAGTTCTTAAGGCCATCCAGGCTCACACCCGGCAATATCTTTATAGTTGCAGCCTTTTCCAGTGGTATAGGTATGCTCGATGGCACTCCAAACACGCCTACCAGGTTGTTATCCTGGTACACCCATGCACTGGTAACCTTACTGTTTGTGGTGCCGGTTCGGCTTAGTTCTTTACTGGTAACACGCACTGAGTCGAGGTACACAAACGTAGGTACTTTCTCTGCCGGGTTAATAATATTACAACTGCACATATAGCTGCAGAGTGCAATTGCTGCAACCGGTATAATACTTTTCATCATTAATAAACTTCAGGTACCTTTCTATCAATAAGCAATAATTGTGCTAAACGTTATGCAATTCATTGTGCAGGCTCATCTTCTTTAATATCTGGTGCGCCACATCCATTGCCTGGTATCCGTCGTAAACACTGACTCTCACAGGCTTATCGTTGATTACAGCATCGGCAAAATCTGCCAGTTCGCTGCGTATAGCGTTAGAGGGCACTACTTCCGGTAGCTGCACTGAAAGTATTTTCTTATCACCATTGGGCATATCTATCGGAAAGTCAAACATTCCCTTTGTAGCGTCGCTGTCTTTTATCCTTACTACCTCGGTTTTCTTTTCAAGAAAATCGAGGCTTATATAGGCATCACGTTGAAAAATGCGGAGTTTCCGCATTTTCTTCAATGATATACGGCTTGCAGTCAGGTTGGCAACACAGCCGTTATCAAACTCTATACGTGCATTGGCTATATCGGCTGTTTCGCTGATAACGGATACACCACTGGCTGATATTCTGCGCACAGGCGATTTTACCAGGTGCATCACAATATCAATATCATGTATCATCAGGTCCAGTATCACAGATACATCTGTACCACGTGGGTTAAACTGTGCCAGCCTGTGCCCTTCTATGAACATGGGCTTTAACGACTCTTCGGCCAATGCGAGATATGCAGGGTTATAACGCTCCACATGTCCTACCTGGCATTTGATGTTGGCTTCTTTTACCAGCTTCACTAACTCTCTGCCCTGCTCTAACGTATTGGCAAGAGGCTTCTCAATGAACAAATGCCTGGAATTAAGCAGGCATTTCTTGGCAATATCATAATGGGTGCTTGTGGTAGATACGATGTCTAATGCCTGGCACGCCTGTATAAGCGCATCGGCAGTATCATATCTCGTTACATTATATTGCTCAATTGCAGATTCGGCATTGGCATCATCCGGATCAAAAAAACCTACTAATTCAACATTTGGAATTTCCTTCCACTGCTGCATATGGATCTTACCCAAATGTCCGGCTCCAAATACGCCTACTTTTAACATGAATTGTGCGCTTAATATGAAGGCTAATAAAATATAAAAGCAATACTCCTGCTTTTATTCAAAAAAGTGTTGCAATATAATGATAAACAGCCACTATAAGATGCCCTCATCTGCCATACTAAGGTAATTTGTACCTGCCACTATCAAATGGTCTAATAATTTAATATCCATCCATTCCACTGCTTCTTTCATCTTCTTTGTCAGCTCTTTGTCTGCATGGCTCGGTTGCAGATTTCCGGATGGATGATTGTGCGCTACTATAAGCTTATTGGCATTTTGCAATACTGCATTTTTTAATATGATCCGGATATCGGCAACAGTGCCTGTCAATCCGCCACTGCTGATGATCTCATGCCTTATTACACGGTTGGCCTGGTTCAGGTACAGCACACAAAATACTTCATGGTTCAGATCCCGCATCAGGGGTATGGCAATTTCTGCCGCATCCGCGCTTTGTGTTATTGCCGCGCGTTGCAGGGCTTCTCCCATTTGCCTGCGCCTGCCTAGTTCCAGCGCGGCAGCTATGGTTATGGCTCTTGCCTCTCCTATACCCTTCGTCTTCTGCAATTCCGGTACACTTAGCCTGCCCAGTTCATGCAGGTTATTATGTGCAAGGCTCAGTATATCGCGCGCTAGGTCTAGTGCCGATTTCTCCTTCGTACCGCTGGATATAAGTATGGCCAGCAGCTCTGCATCTGTCAGCGCGGTTGTGCCTTTTTGCATCATCTTTTCCCGCGGTCGTTCGTCTTCAGACCAGTTTTTTATACTGTTCGACTGATTCATAAGTATCGTGAAAGTAGCAAAGCTTCAGATTATTTGCGGTTATCGAGTTTACTTATTTCTAAATAGTTGAACTATACAATAGGACTGCTACCTTTATCCCACAAAAAAATTCCGCGATCGTGGATATCGACTGTACATACTTACCATACAACGAAACAGCCTATTTTACTGACCTCGTTCTGGACTACCTCGATGGTAGCGATGCTCTGAAAAATTACTACAAATACACTCCGGATAAAGCCGGCATCAAACAAGCTATAGAGGAACGCCCAGGTTTTCCCGTAAACAGGAAATTGCTGGTAGAAACTTTACAGAAACAATACGAAGGCCTGCAGGTAGATGAAAAAGTGACAAAGAATATTCGGCTGCTGTCTCAAGAAAATACTTTCACTATCTGCACGGCACATCAGCCCAATCTGCTCACGGGCTATCTGTATTTCATATACAAGATCATCCATGCCATAAAACTGGCAGATGATCTTAATAACGAATATCCCGGTAAACACTTCGTACCTGTGTACTACATGGGCAGCGAGGACAATGATCTTGAGGAACTGGGGACATTCCGCTATGCAGGTCAAAAATTCGTTTGGGATGCAAAGGGGCAAACCGGTGCTGTAGGCCGCATGAAAACTGAGAGCCTGAAACCATTATTAGGCGACCTGTTTAAACTGCTAGGCCCTCCCGGTCCTAATGCAGAGTTATTGCAAAAGACAATTACAGAAGCGTATCTGAAGCATAAAACTATCGCCGACGCAACACAGTATTTAGTAAATGAACTGTTCGGGCGCTTTGGCCTGGTTATTTTAAATCCCGATGATGCAGAACTGAAACGAGCTATTCTCCCTATCCTGCAGGACGACCTCGAAAATCACATCGCTTACGCCATTGTCAACGAAACAACAGATAATCTTAGCGAGCAATATAAGATACAGGCGCACCCACGTTATATCAACCTCTTCTACATGAAGGATGATATACGGGAGCGGATTGAAAAGAAAGGCGGAAACTGGATCGTTCTTAATACCGATATTAAATGGACTGCCGACGAATTAAAGGCAGAATTAGAGCAGCATCCCGATCGCTTTAGCCCTAATGTCATATTACGGGGTATCTTCCAGGAGCGTATTTTACCCAATATAGTCTTTATTGGTGGGGGCGCGGAAGTAGCCTATTGGCTAGAGCTTAAAAGCCTGTTCCATCATTATAAAGCTTTCTACCCCACAGTCCTGCTGAGGCAATCTGTTCAATGGATCACACCCCAGCAGGATGCTTTGCGTAAAAAACTGGGCTTCTCCGTTGCAGATATGTTTAAATCTGAATCTTCTCTTATCAGGTACTATATAGCTCACCACGGCACCAACAACTGGCAGACTGCAGATGAAATGAATGCAATAGAAGAAGTATTGATGCAGCTAAAGCAAAAAGCCAATGCATTGGATGTAACGCTGAATGCCTCTGCAGAGGCTGTACTTGCGCGCATCCGCAAACAGCTTGTCAACCTGGAAAAGAAAATGCTCCGTGCCGAAAAAAGAAAAATGCAAGATCAGGTACAGCGCATCATCAACCTCAAAAACAGTATTTTTCCCGACTATAAATTGCAGGAGCGCCAGGATAATTTCGTAGGTTATTATGCAGCTCTGGGCCCGCAATATCTGGATGTATTGTACAACAATATAGCCCCTCTACGCAATCAGTTTTTGGTGATATCACAACAAGCCTGATTGTAGGCACGTTTTTTGTCGAGCCTTTAATAAATTTGTTTTCACAAAATCAAAACAACATATAGATGAGACGTATTCAATTACTTGTAGCCATTATTGTACTGCCGGTTCTTTCATTTGCACAGGGCCCTGCTTCTAAGGTTTTGCCCGTAAAAATTGATTTGGGTATTAAGGTGGGTGCCAATTTCGCTAACCTCGATGGTAAACAATGGGAAAGCGGATACAAACCCGGCTTCGTAGGTGGTATTTTTGGAGGCGTTAGCGGTAAGCGTTTCGGCGTTACTGCTGAGTTGCTTTTTAGCCAGGTGAAATACACAGGCAACGGACTTGATTTTTACTATCGCAATGGTACAGCTGCTGCAAGTGGTTACAACAATCCTGCAGACTCTTCTAAAAAAGGAGATTTCGCAGTTTCCTACCTTAACATACCAATTTTACTGAATGTTAAGATCGTTGGCCCGCTATGGTTCCAGGTTGGCCCGCAATATAGTGGTGTACTGAGCATCAACGACAAATCAAACCTGTTGAAAGACACTAAAGGCCTGCTTAAATCAGGCGATATAGCCGGTGTACTGGGCCTTCAGCTTAATCTGCCGATGGGGCTTCGTGCCAGTGCACGTTATATCGTAGGCCTTGGCGATATGAATGCATCCTCTGTATCTGATTCATGGAAAACGCGCACGATACAACTAGGCGTTGGTTATAGCTTCCTGTAGCGAAATATATGATACAAAAAAAGCAGCCTTCAGGAAGGCTGCTTTTTTATTGCCGTTACTAAATAACAAGAGGTTGACAGTTACCTGTCAACCATCTTTATAATGACTATCTAATAAACTAGCGTAAAGACAATGAAATGCTTAAATGGTTAGGACAACCATACTTTTTGCTACCACTATTGCACGAAGCCATTAACACTAATGCCGCTATAGCTGCTATGGGTACTATACGACGAAAAACAGAAACAAATTGCATAATCAATCAGACTTATAAATAGTTAAAAACTGTAATTTACATTTGTACGAAGATAACTAAAAATATTTAATGAAGAATATTCACTTTATAGCCATCGGCGGTGCCGTAATGCACCAGTTAGCCCTGGCTCTAAAAAAGGCAGGAAATAATGTTACAGGCAGCGATGACGAAATAAATGACCCGGCAAAAACCAACCTGGCAAATGCGGGAATCCTCCCGGACAAATTTGGCTGGTTCCCGGAAAAAATATCTAACCAATTAGATGCCATAGTGTTAGGAATGCATGCGAAAGCAGATAACCCCGAACTGCTAGAGGCGCAGAAACTCGGTATTCCCATTTATTCCTTTCCCGAGTATATATATGAGGTAAGTAAAGCGAAGAAACGTGTAGTAGTAGCCGGTAGCCATGGCAAAACCACCATCACTTCCATGATCATGCATATCCTTCGCCATCAAGGCATCGATTTCGACTATATGGTAGGGGCAAAGGTCGCCGGGTTCGATCAATCCGTAAAACTAAGTGATGCTCCTATTATCATACTGGAGGGAGATGAATATCCCGCTTCCGTTGTAGAAAAGAAGCCCAAGATATTCTTCTATCATCCGCATATTACAGTGCTAAGTGGTATAGCATGGGATCATATCAACGTATTCCCAACATACGATAACTACCGCGGCCAGTTCGAGCAATATCTGCAGGGTATCGAAAAAGATGTTCCTGTCATTTACAACAACGAGGACCCGGAGGTGAGATACGTAGTAGAGGTTGCCGGCAAGCACCTTAAATGGATGCCTTATAATATGCCTGCCTTCCATTATGACAATGGCCAGGCAGTACTCGATACTGAAATGGGTTCGATACCTGTTTCAGTTTTCGGCCGCCACAACCTGTTAAATACTCAGGCAGCCATCGCAGTTTGCATGGAATTAGGTGTCAGCAAAGCTGACTGTTACAAAGCTATAGCTGACTTCACCGGTGCAGCACGCCGCCTTGAAAAATTAAGTGAAACCGATACTCTCGTAGTTTACCGGGATTTTGCACATGCGCCATCTAAGCTAAAAGCAACTTTAGATGCGGTTCGTGAAGGTTATCCTGATCGTGAACTGATTGCATGTTTTGAACTCCATACTTATAGCAGCCTCAACGAACAATTCCTTAGCGAATACACTCATAGTATGGACGCGGCAGACGACGCGATCGTTTTCTTCAGCAAACATGCTTTAGAATTAAAGAGCCTTCCCGACCTGGACATTAATACGGTACAAAAGCACTTTGGTCGTAACGACCTGTCTGTGATCAACGACAAGACCCAACTGGAGCAAAAAGTAAGTGGTCTGTTAAAGAACATAGGCAAACCGGCCTGTCTTTTATTGATGAGCTCAGGTACTTTTGATGGAATTGATTGGAATACTGTAAGTTCGCAGCAAAATTGACAAAAAGTAAATGGCACAGCTAAGTTTAAAACGGCCCATAATTTTCTTTGACCTCGAGACGACTGGAACTGATCATGTGAAGGACCGTATCATCGAACTGGCTTTTATAAAAATAAACCCCGACGGAAGCAGACATCGTTATGTAAAACGCATCAATCCCGGCATGCCTATCCCGGCAAGTAGCACCGCTATACACGGCATTAAAGACGAGGATGTAAAAGATGCTCCCCCATTCAAGCAGATAGCGCATGAGCTATATAACTGGATGAAAGGCTGCGATCTTGGGGGATACAACTCTAATAAGTTTGATATCCCAATGCTTGCAGAAGAGCTATTACGTGCCGGTGTGCCTGTTGATTTCACAGAACGCAGCATGATAGATGTGCAGCAGATATTCTTCAAAATGGAAGCCCGTACACTGTCTGCTGCATATAGTTTCTATTGTGGCAAGCAGATGGAGAATGCCCACAGCGCAGAAGCAGACATACTGGCAACCATTGAAGTACTGGAGTCTCAATTGGATAAATACAACCACCTCGGTACAGATGTAAAGCAACTACATGACTTTACAAGTGGCGAAGAGATGGTGGATTATGCACGCCGCATGGTGATGAAAGACGGCCACCCTGTTTTTAATTTTGGCAAACATAAAGGACGGAAAGTAGAAGATATATTTACCGAAGAACCTCAGTATTATGATTGGATGATGCAGGCTGATTTCCCTTTACATACCAAGCAAAAGATCTCTGAGATTCTAAATGCTATGAAGCTCAAAAGGTTAACCAAATAAGGGCTTAAACATTTATTATCCTGTTGATTATTCATATTTTCTTATTTTCGGCATTCCATTAGCACATTTTGGACAAATTAGTCATAATACCAACATATAAAGAAAAGGAAAATATCGAGCGTATTATCCTTAAAGTGTTATCCCTGCCCGGTAGTTTCCATATTTTGGTAATTGACGATGGCTCGCCGGATGGCACTGCTGATATTGTAAAATCCCTGATCAAACTATACCCCGAACAGGTACATATTATTGAACGTTCGGGTAAACTGGGATTAGGCACTGCTTACATTGCAGGCTTTAAATGGGCATTGGAGCATGGCTATGAATACATTTTCGAAATGGACGCCGATTTCTCGCACAATCCTGAGGATCTACAACGATTATACCAGGCTTGTGTCAATGGTGCAGATGTTGCCGTAGGCTCCCGCTATGTTACGGGTGGCAAAGTAGTAAACTGGCCATGGGATAGGATATTCATTTCCAAAGGTGGTGCTATGTACACGCGCATCATTACCTGGATGCCGGTAAAAGATCCTACAGCCGGCTTTGTATGCTATAAAAAAGATGTACTCAAAGCCATTCCTTTAGATAAAGTACGTTTTATCGGTTATGCCTTCCAGATAGAAATGAAATTCCGCGCCTGGAAACTTGGCTATCATATTGCCGAAGTGCCTATTACGTTCATCGATCGAACGGAAGGTCAATCTAAAATGACCAAGGGCATTGTCAAAGAAGCCATGTATGGCGTATGGAAAATGAGAAAAGGCGACTGATCTCTTTTTTTATTTTTTAGCCACCCATCTTTTTATCACTGTTTCATTGTTTTTCGCCCATTGCATTGCATGTGGCCCTTCTGCAAATAACAGATCAAGCATGCTCAGGTTGGGCAAAAAACCATTGCGATCGCTAAACAGCTGGTAATAAGGTTCAATCCCTTCTATTGCTGTATACTCCATGCCCGGTTTTAGAGCATTCCGTAGGTCTGTACCCCCTTCTTCGTAAGAGTGCTTATATACAGTAACCATTTCCTCTTCAAATTTCAGCCCCAGTTGCTTTTTTAGCCATTGCATTGATGCCTGGTTAAAGTCTGCAAGCTCCCCATATTCCTGCTCAAATAACGGCAGCAACAATGGTTCATAATGCTCAAAATAGGCCGATCTTTTGTATACCGATACCAGTGTGCGCCAATGCTGCACCTGCCATCGCTGGCTATTATCTATCGCTACGTCTCCCATAGGGGTTCGCTGTCCCCTCCCCTTCTTTAGTGGTATACTCAATTGGATCCCCCCGTTTGCTCCCGTAATAAAATACTTATTCCGATAGGTCATTTTCTCAAAATGCTCCGCCAGGTCAAATGCTACTTTATCTGCCTCAGCCACTTGTAGCCACCAGTATATATTAGGAAACGGTATTACTGCCGATACGATCACTCTTCTGATTTTTAAATTCTCAATGTCATTTAATAGTCACTACCCCGCACATTAGTCCCCCCATACGCCGCAAAAGGCATAGTTTTGCGCAAAATAACGAAAATGACAAGATGGCTCTGGCTTATATTACTGCTGCTGGGTATCGGCTTTAAGGCAAATGCTTTGAATGCTGTTTTATCTCACAGTATTTTTTATATGCCTGCAACTGATGGCCATACTCC
Source organism: Bacteroidota bacterium (assembly GCA_018267955.1). Taxonomy (GTDB): domain Bacteria; phylum Bacteroidota; class Bacteroidia; order Chitinophagales; family Chitinophagaceae; genus Polluticoccus. Next base: position 43,457 of record JAFDXL010000008.1, on the reverse strand, counting down.
TTATGCCGAGGTCTACTGGCAGATAGAACCTGAAAGCATTGTCTTCAAAGAGTTATCTCCCGGCCAGTTTACCGGGCGTATCAAAACCGAGATCCGGCTAGTGAATGATACAGGCATCGTTGCTTCAGATCGTTATATTTTACAGACAGATCCTTTCCCTAATGTCCAGGCAGCGCAGCGTCAAAGCATTATAGAACTGCATCGCTATAAACTGCCTGCGGGCAAAATACTCGTGCAACTATATCTGTCAGATCTCGCCGACCCTGCCAATACGCTAGCTCTCACAGATTCTTTTACAGTAGAAAAAATGGCGGATAAACCTATGTACAGCACTATCCAGTTGCTCGACACCAGTTACACATCCGTCATCAACTCTGTATTTAGCAAAAACAATCGCCAGCAAATACCTTTAAGCGCTAATTTCCTTGATAAATGGCGCCACACGCTCCATTTTTATATGGAACTCTACAACACTACTCATCTTACCAAAGAAGATACACCTCTTATCCAAACCACCTATATTTCTAAAAAAGAACGTTCCTCGCCAATATATGACCTGAAGCAAACAGATACCCTACGCCGTGGTGATGTAAGGCCGCTGTTGGGTAGCTTTGATGTTTCTAAACTGCCTACCGGTAATTATTATATCAACGCGGTATTGCAGAGTAAAGACAAGCAGCGTCTTGCTGAGAAATCTTCTTTCTTCCAGGTAGTGAATGAATTGCCGGAGGATACTATCAGCAACGCTAATATGGCCGACAGCAATTTCGAGAAACTCAATTTTGTGGATCTCAACACTACGTTTGTCGGCAAGTTTACCTTAAAACAGGTAATGGCAATACTCGTTATGATACGGCCGATAGCCAGCGCTATAGAACGCGATGCGATAGATAATTTTGAGGTAAGGCCCGATGACAACTATATGCGCTACTTCATTTACAATTTCTGGAAAGAACGCAACCCTAAAGACCCTAAAAAAGCATGGGAGGCTTATACCGATAAGATCAAGGAAGTAAATAAAATGTTCCGGGGAGAGCTCTATCCCGGTTATCAGACCGATCGCGGACAGGTGTTCCTGCGCTATGGCAAGCCCAATGATATCATTACCGTAAATAATGAACAGGGCGTACTGCCTTACGAAATATGGGTTTATAACGCCTTGCCCGAGCAAAGCCTCGGCGGTTTATTCCTCTTCTACCGCCCTGCAGATTATGTCAGCGGGTACAAACTATTGCACTCTAATGTACGCGGAGAATTGCGCAATCCTTCGTGGCGTAACTATTTATATACTGTAAGTGGCAGCAGTAGTGGTAATACCAATGCACGTGCCGAACAATATTTCTCCGGTAACAAGTAACTTTGCATTATGAAGCTGCATTTTCATAAATACCAGGGCACCGGCAATGATTTCGTATTGATCGACAATCGCGACAACAGTGTAAAACTTACGAATGCACAGGTAGCCTTTTTGTGCAACAGGCACATGGGTATTGGCGCAGATGGTTTGATGCTTTTAGAGCAGGCAAGTGGGTACGACTTCCGCATGGTATATTATAATGCAGATGGCAACGAAAGCACCATGTGCGGTAATGGTGGCCGCTGCATTACTGCTTTTGCGCAAAAGCTGGGTATTATTAAAGACAAAGCCGGCTTTGTTGCCGTTGATGGCCCTCATCATGCCCTCATCAATAAAGATGGCACCATTAGCCTGCACATGCAGGATGTTAAAGAGATCAAAGAAGAAGAAGATTATACAGAACTTAATACAGGCTCACCACACTATGTAACTTTCGTCAGCAATGTACAGCAGCACGATGTGGTAAACCGCGGTCGTACCATACGCAACATGGAGCGTTATCAGCCTAAGGGCATTAATGTAAATTTTGTAGAGCGCATCTCAGACAATAGCATCCGCGTACGTACCTACGAGCGCGGTGTAGAAGACGAAACGCTCAGTTGTGGTACAGGTGTTACGGCATCTGCCATAGCTGCAACAAAACATAATAAAGGCGTGTTCGATATTCAGATCATCACTCCCGGTGGCGACCTTCGGGTTTCCTTTATCAAGAATTCACCCACTACCGTTCATGATGTGATCCTCACCGGCCCTGCAACATGGGTGTTTGAAGGTGATGTGGAAATATAATTTAACATTATTGGCAATCCTATGCTATTATCTTTGGAACACAAATTGCATAACAGTAAGAAAACGAGAAAAATGAACAGACTAGTAATATTACCTTTAGCTATTATAGCTTGTTGCTTATATAGCTGCAGCCCTAAAATTGGAGAAAGTACTTCGAGTAGTGATAATAATAGTAATACTATTATTTCTTCATCACCTGCTACGCAAACTAATACAGCAACAAATATCAGTAGCACTACTACTAAACCAAACAATAATGTTAAAGAAGTATCCGGTAATAATGTAAACCAGGACAAAGTAGCATCTTTCCCGGCTAACAACGGCGAGTAACTACAATTTCTTTACACTTACATAATTTTCAATAGGCAGCCGTTTGGCTATGCTTCTGGCCAGTGTCATTTCGTCCGCGTATTCCAGTTCACCGCCAAAGGCTATGCCTCTTGCTATAGTAGTGATCTTTACAGGCAGCTCTGCCACTTGTTTAGCAATATAATATACAGTAGTATCGCCTTCTATAGTGGGGCTCAGCGCCATGATCAGCTCCTCCACACCATCTTTCACACGGGCTTGCAGGCTGGCAATATTTAGTTGTTCCGGGCCAATACCATCCAGTGGTGATAAGATGCCTCCTAACAGGTGATAGAGGCCATTGTACTGTTGCGTACTTTCTATGGCTATTACATCGCGAATATTCTCCACCACGCATACCTGGGTCTTGTTACGTCCCGGGCTGCTGCATATAGTACAGGTATCTCCGTCCGATACATTATGGCACTGCTTGCAAAATTGTATCTCGTTCCTCATGCGTGATATAGCAGTGGTAAACGAATCTACACTTTCCGTTTCCATTTTCAGCAATTGCAGCACCATACGCAAGGCTGTTTTCTTACCTATACCCGGTAGTTTTGAAAATTCCTGCACCGCATCTTCTATCAGCTTCGACGAAAAAACCATTTGGTAAAGTTACAGTTGATACACAAATAAAAAAACGGACCGGAATACCCCGGTCCGTTCCATATTAGTTAAGATATTTATTGCACAGTAAACTTGGAAACAATCTTATTATTGTCAGCATGTAACTCAACGAAATATAATCCTGAATTCAAAGAACTAATATCAATTGGGAAGTTTCTCTCGCCGCTGTTACGTCCTAAGTCTTTTGTATAAACAACCTTGCCCATCATATCGCGAATTATTAAACTAGCGTTATCGTTAGTGGCAAATGTGTATCTAACATTCACAATTGTATTTGCAGGGTTAGGATAAACAGCCAATCCAGCTTCATTTGCAGCTATGCCGGCAATAGATGTAGACATTTCTTTAAATATTACACTCTTGCAAATTTTATTGTTAGTCAGAACTGGGTCTGGTAATGCAGAAGAACCACGTTTTACCCAAACACTATCGCACCAGTTGTATGGATTAGTAGCAGGTGCTTGATTAAAGTAAACCGTATCAGCGTAATATACTGTGTCATTTACAGCTACTCCAGTACTAGGCAATCTCAATTTAATACTTGCATTACCACCTACGGTATAAGCCCTTTTCAACACAATTGTATCAGACGAAGTGAGTGCAGTAGGCCCAATATTCCTGAATCCCCATACCAGAATTCTACCCCATGTGCCAGCTGTATTCCATTTAATGGTATCATTTGTGTTAACATTGCTGAGCAATTGAATATCGGCGCTTTGAGCCATAACACTTGAACTCAGGCCAATAAAAAGAATCATTAATAAGTAAATACGCTTCATAAAAGGAAGTTTAATTTTTAGTGTGAGGGCTAAAGGTAAAAAAGTTTTTGAAAAATTGGCGCCATATCATCAATTTCTTCTCTTTGTCTTTAACCGTACATTAATGAATGACAATTAAGTGTTATTCATATGACATTTCTTGCTACTTATTCCGGCTTCGTATTCAGTTTATCATTCCCTTTATGTCTTTCTGCATCCCGTATATTTTTCTTCTCAAAATTTTTTTTCAACGCATCGGTAAGGTCTACCCCCGTTTGGTTGGCCAGGCATAGCAATACCCACAACACATCCGCCATCTCATCGGCAAGGTCTTTTCCTTTATCAGATTCTTTAAACGATTGCTCCCCATATTTCCGCACCATGATCCTTGCCAGTTCCCCGGTCTCCTCCATCAATATCCCCAGGTTAGTCAGTTCGTTAAAGTAACGCACCCCTACTGTGCGTATCCATTCATCCGTTTTCTGCTGTGCTTCCTGTATGGTCATGTATCGTTCTTTTCTGCAAAATACTCAATCTGAGCCACCGCTGTGTTTTCATCTTATTTTTCGCCATCCGGCGCTTATTTTGTAATTTACATTTACCTGCAAATGCAGTTCATGAAAACAATAGGAAAAAACAAAAACGACAAAAAGACTAGCAAAAACTAACATTTTATATCATTTCCCTTCACCACCTAAATGAATATCCTCTTCATATTTTCACAAAATAATAGCACTACTCTGTTTATATTTATTTGATTATCGGCAATTTGCCGCTGATTAAATCTGTTACTGCATTCTCAAATGAACTATAATACTGATATTGAAGCAGCCAATGCGCTCAAGGATAAATTTGAAGTGATTCGCAAAGCCATCGGCAAAGTGATCGTTGGCCAGGACGATGTAGTGAACAAACTCATCACATCTATCCTATGTAATGGCCATAGCCTGCTGGTAGGTGTGCCCGGCCTTGCCAAGACACTACTGGTAAAGACAGTGTCCGACGTGCTGGACCTTTCTTTCAAGCGCATACAGTTCACCCCAGACCTGATGCCCAGCGATATTGTGGGCGCGGAGATACTCGACGAGAGCCGCCAGTTCCGTTTTGTAAAAGGCCCCATATTTGCCAATATCGTTCTTGCAGACGAGATCAACCGTACACCACCCAAAACGCAGTCGGCCTTGCTGGAAGCCATGCAGGAACGCAATGTTACTGCGGGCGGCACCATTTATAAACTGCCTGCACCGTTCTTTGTGCTGGCTACGCAGAACCCTATAGAGCAGGAAGGTACCTATCCCTTACCCGAAGCCCAGCTGGATCGCTTCATGTTCCAGATATGGCTCGATTACCCTGATTTTGCAGAGGAGGTAATGATCGTGCGTAATACTACAGGCGCTGCTACACCTGAGTTAGATAAGGTGCTGACGGGTGAAGACATCCTTTACTTCCAGGATCTGATCCGTCGTGTGCCGGTGCCTGATAATGTGCTGGAATATGCCGTTCGCCTGGTTCACAAAACACGTCCGTCAAATGCCACAGCTCCGGATATTACGAAGCAGTATGTGGCTTACGGAGCAGGACCACGTGCATCTCAATACCTTGTTTTAGGCGCTAAGTGCAATGCCTTGCTCACAGGTAAGTACTCCCCTGATATCGAGGATGTGCAGGCAATGGCATTATCAGTACTCCGCCATCGCGTGGTACGCAACTATAAGGCCGAAGCTGAAGGCATTTCGCAGGAACAACTGATCAGGCAATTATTATAACTACTATTAAATCGATTGATATTTTATGGAAAACCTTGGCACTAAAGCTACCTTCCTGAGGAATGATCTGGTAAAGATGCTGGCAACGATAGATCCTGCAACCAAACCACTGTGGGGCAAAATGAACCCGCAGCAAATGGTGGAACATATGAGCTATGCCATGCGCCAGGCTAGCGGCAAAGACCCTTATACTATTGTTACTGCAGAAGAACACCTGCCCAGGATGCAGGCCTTCCTGATGAGTGAGAAGCCGTTCCGGGAAAATACACCTAATCAGTTATTGCCCGACGAGCCTGCCCCGGCCAAACATGAGTCCATGCAGGATTCTCTGAACGATCTGCAAGCGGAGATCGATCATTTCTTCCACGTATATGGTACCGATCCTCAAAAGACAATAACCAATCCCTTCTTCGGCGAGTTGAATTATGATATGCAGGTGCAGTTGCTGCACAAACATGCATGGCACCACTTACGCCAGTTCGGGATTACGGAATAATACAAGGCTTGCTTCATCGCAAGCCTTCGGTTTCTTTAATACTTAACATTAAAGACACGTTAGTGAAGGTAATTTGCAGATAAAGTATTAGTAGTCATTACCATGAACAGGATATACAAGTATTATCTATACTGTCTCTTTGTACTCTTAGGTACATCCTGTCACCATGCACGCTACATCAGGCAACATACAGCTTCGTTATATATAGTTGATACTGCCGCCGGTAAAGAACAGCAATATGTTCAAATGCTGCAGCCGTATCGCAAAGCGATGGATAGCATTATGAATGTGCCTATAGGCGTTGCAGATACAATACTATACAAAGCACAACCCGAGAGCACACTGGGCGATTTTATGGCAGATGCAATGTTGCTGGCTGCACGGCAGCAAGATAGCCATGTAGACGCTGCTATTCTTAATTATGGCGGCATCCGCTTACCGTACATGAGCAGCGGCACTATAGCTGTAGGCAAGATATACGAGCTGATGCCTTTCGATAACCAGCTTACTATTATAGAAATACCCGGCGATACCCTGATCCGATTCTGCAATCACATGGCTATGGCAGGCGGTTGGCCGGTAAGTGGTATCAGTTATGCCATAAAGGATAAGAAGGCCATCAACATATGGGTGAATGGCCGGGCTATTGATGCGGGTAAGATCTATTACGTAGCCACTAATGATTACCTGGCTAATGGTGGTGATTATTGTAGCTTCCTCACACAGCTCAAACGAACAACAACGCCTCTGTTGATACGCGATCTATGTATTGACTATGTTAAAAGCCTGGCAAAACAGGGCAGGCACCTTCATCCGTATATAGATAAAAGGGTTTACAATGCTGAATAGAAGAAGCTTTATAAAACACACTGCGCTTGGTAGCGGGTTACTGCTCGCGGGAGGCTTCCCTTTTGATAGCCTTACCGGCGAACGAATTACGAAGCTGACCATATTGCACACCAACGATGTACATAGCAGGCTCGATCCTTTCCCTATGGATGGAGGCAAATACCAGGGCCAGGGAGGCGTTGCTCCAAGGGCTGCATTAGTAGACAAAATAAGAGCCCAGGAAGAAAATGTACTGTTGCTGGATGCAGGTGATATCTTCCAGGGCACACCTTACTTTAATCTGTACAAAGGCGAACCGGAGATCAGGGCGATGAGCATGATGGGCTATGATGCCTGCACTATGGGTAATCACGATTTTGATGCCGGTGTAGAGGGTTTCGCAAAACAACTGCCTCATGCCAGCTTTCCTGTTTTGGTGGCTAATTATGACTTTACCAATACTGAATTGGAACACAAAACCCAACCTTATACCATCATCAAAAAAGCTGGCATCAAAATTGGCATTATGGGATTAGGCATCGAGTTGCAAGGTTTGGTATCTCCATCATCGTTTGGCAATACTAAATACAACGATCCCTTACCTGTTGCCAAACAGGTTTCGGAGATGCTGGTAAAGGATAAAAAATGTGATATGGTCATTTGCCTGTCACATCTTGGTTATAAATACGATGGCAATAAAATATGCGATATGGATATAGCGAAAGAAACAGAATATATAAATCTCATTATTGGCGGGCATACACATACATTCCTTGATGCACCGGTGTCTGTGATCAATAAAGCGGGCAGGGAAACCATTGTAAATCAGGTAGGATGGGCAGGCGTTAGATTGGGCAGGCTTGATTATATTCTTTCAAGCAAAAAAGATGCTAATCTCGCAAGCGCACAATCTGTAATCATCAACAAATAAACAATAGTACTTTGATTTTTTTTTTCAACAAATTGTTAGCAATTTCGTCCTCCCGCTAATAAAAAACCTGGCGAGGAAACCCCTGGTGCAGATGGACAATTGTGATAAAAAATCAGTTATAGAATAAGGCAAAAAACGACCTAAGTGTGAAATGATATGTTTCACAGCGGTAAAATCATCGCTTTAACTATGGCTTTTTAAAAAATAGGTATTAACTTGAGGAACGAGTAACCGAAATGGATAAAAACCTTTACGATACATCTTCTAATAAAATTTACAACGAAGCGGAAGCTGCGTGGGAAAAATGCCTGAACATTATCAAGGATAATGTGAACTGGCGTACGTATCAGACATGGTTCGAACCCATTAAAGCTGTCGCTTTAGATAATAATATTCTCACACTACAGGTGCCCAGCCAGTTCTTCTACGAATGGCTGGAAGAACACTATGTAGAATTATTGGGTAAAACAATAAAAAGGATACTTGGCAAAGATGGCCGCCTTGAATATCGCATCCTGATGGAAAGCAGTGCGGCACAACGCAACCCTGCATCTATCAATATGCCGGGCAGCACATACAACAAGCCCCCCAAGGAGAATAACTATGTAGATATGCCCCTGAAGTGGGACGATCCGCATAATATTAAAACGCCTTACGCTATACCGGGCCTCAAGCGTATGCAGATAGACCCGCAGTTGAATCCCAACTACACATTTGAAAATTATGTGGAGGGGGATTGTAACCGCGTAGCCCGTTCTGCAGGTTTGCACGTAGCTCAAAAGCCTGCTGCAACCGCTTTCAACCCGCTGGTAATATTTGGTGGCGTGGGTTGGGGTAAAACTCACCTGGTACAGGCTATTGGTAACGAAGTACGCAGGATGCACCCTAATAAGGCTGTGCTGTATGTAAGTGCCGAAAAGTTTATCAACCAGTTTATTGAGCACGCCAAGAATAACGAGATCAACGATTTCATACATTTCTATCAATTGATAGATGTATTGATCCTGGATGATATACACTTGTTTGTGCCTGCCGTAAAAACGCAGGACGCGTTCTTTGCGATCTTCAACCACCTGCATCAGAGTGGCAAACAGATCATCCTTACGAGCGACACACCTCCGAAAGACCTGGATGGTATGCAAGAGCGCCTGCTGAGTCGTTTTCGCTGGGGCCTGAACACAGACATTCAATCTCCCGACTTCGAAACACGCCAGCAGATACTGCACATGAAAATGAAGCAGGAAGGGCTGGATATACCGGAAGATGTGGTAAAATATGTTGCTTATAATGTACAAAGCAATGTTCGTGAGCTGGAAGGCGCTTTGATAGCCTTATTTGCCCAGGCTACGCTTAACAAGAAAGAGATAGACCTGGAGCTGGCTAAGCGTGTAATGAAGAACTTCGTGAAGACGTCAGCACGCGAGGTTACTATCGAGAATATTCAGAAAATGGTGTGTGATTATTTCCACCTGCCATACGACAGGCTGCTGGCAAAGACCCGCAAGCGCGAAGTAGTGCAGGCCCGCCAGATTACCATGTACCTGGCCAAGAAATTTACCAAAAGCTCTCTTAAGAACATCGGTGAGCACTTTGGCGGCTTCGACCACACTACGGTAATACACTCCTGCCAAACGGTAGAAAACCTGATGGATACCGACGCAGAATACAAAGAGCACATGCTGGAGCTGCAGCAAAAAGTGCAATTGGCAAGCATCTAAGAATAAGTATTAAACTCATAATACCCCGGACCGGTTCCGGGGTTTATTTTTTATAAAAAGTCCTTTTTATCACCAAGGTTTATTCCTGGCGCTTCGTCTATTCTTATATACGCACATTAAACACCTAAATGTTACCTTATGAAGAATAGTATTGTTTTCATCACGCTGATAGGCGCTTGTTTATGGTTTGGCTGTTCCAAACCTAAGCATGTAGAGCCATTAGACGACAACAGCGTCACCGGCATTTGCCAGGTTATTGAAATGCCTCCTTGCGACAGCGTAATGTGCACCATGAATGTTGTAGCAATTGCACTATCTGTTGTTGATTCATCAAACAACCCCGTTGTCCTCGATTCCTTTTACACAACAGATATGGCCGAACACAAACTGCCAGCCGGGCTGTATAGCTATGATAACTATAGTCATAATTACATTGTACTAACAGATGGCTGGGTACAAGGACATCAAAGAACCAATGTTCATTTGTTGTTTCAAGGCTATAAAAATGGGGTCAAAATAGTTGATGAACCCTATAGCGTAAATGCAGATTGCTGCCATATCCAGAAAGTGTCAGGAAAAGACTCCGTTATTATACGATAAGGTAAGGATATCCGTTAGAATGGACAAGGCCACTGAATTGATAGCCTGCCCATTCTGGCGAACTGAAATGAAGTTATTGACAGAAAAGGACCTGATAGAAGGTTGTAAAAACCGGGACAGGAAGGTGCAAGCCTTCCTGTATCGTCGCTACTATAGCGACTTTCTAAAGGTATGCTTTAGATACTCTGCCAATCAACAAGATGCAGAACAATGGATGAATGACGGCTTTTATAAGATCTTCACCAGGATCGATCAGTTTGAATACAAAGGCTCCTTCGAAGGATGGATGAAACGAATAGTAGTGCATACCTGCCTCGATAATTTAAGATCGGCAATACATAAACATAGCAGCCAGTTAGATGAAATAGATGAACAAAAAGCAGCACATCTAAAAGACAATGACTTACATGGCCCGATACAAAATCTCAGCTATAAAGAGCTTATTGCGCTGATACACAGCTTGCCCACCATGCACAAAACCGTCTTTAACCTCTATGTATTTGATGGATACAGCCATAAAGAGATCGCAGTAAAACTGAATATAAAAGAAGGTACATCTCAGTGGTATGTAAACCAGGCCAGGGAACTGTTAAAACAAAGAATACCAATGCATACTTCTAAAATGATGCGTTATGACAAATAAGGAGTTTGACCTTGCGTTGCAGCAAATTGAGGCTTCGGAGACATTCCCGTTTGATGAACATAACTGGGACTCTTTGAATAAGCGCCTGGATAATAAAGAAAGGCGAAAGCTGTTGCTGTTACCATTTCTCGTTACAAAGCAATGGGCAGCCGCGGCATGTGCAGGCAGCCTTATTGTTATTACTTCACTATATATTTATAACGTAGTCAGTAAGCACGAAGGCAACAGTAATCAAAGTGTTGTAAGAAATGCTGCAAACAATATATCTGTCACGCCGACGCATACCAATACCAACGATATAAAGAAGATTTCAAAGCTAATTGTTTATTCATTCGGGAATACTGCCACTACTACAAGGCAATCGTTACCAAGCCATGAAGCAGAGAGTGTAGTAAACAACAATACCACCAACACTATTGACACGTCAAAGGATTTACCTATTGTTGATTCAAAAAAAGAGATAGCAGATGCTTTCAAAAAAACAAAGCAACCGCCTTATTCTTTTATGGAAGAATTACCGTCGCAAGGGCATAAAATGGGGCTTTCGCTGAATGGGGGGATCGGCGTATCCGGCGGAGGCGCCATTGCAGCAGGCGTTACCTTTCGCAATAGGCTATCCCGCACTATTTCTTTAGAAACCAGCATCGGGTATGCGCAAGGCAACCAAAATGTACAGGTAAAAAATAATGCACTGGCTTTTGACCAGGGAAATTCTCCTGCTGATACATCGCATATTATGAGTGTAACGTCAGAAGAAAGTAAAACATGGAATGAACAACACAAGAGAACACTACCCTACCTGCAATTCTCGCCAGCGCTTAGTATTAAATTGCATTCTAAGATCAATGCTACCATTGGTGCAGACCTGCAACGTTTATTAATTGATGGCCGTAAGCTTGATGAGATCAATGATGAACTACGCAGCAGTAATAAGAAACTACCCCAGCTAGACCCAGGCGTAACTGCAGGGCTCAGCTATGCCTTTACTAAAAGAATAGGCGCGGGTATTGCATATAGACAAAGTGTGGTAACCATTACAAGTGGGAAGGACTACATCAGCAGGAATTACTTTCTTGTGCAAGTACAGTATTCAGTCATAAAATAAAGCCTTAGCAATTGCTAAGGCTCTACAAAAATGATCTACTTCAAGATTATTGTACAACAGTTTTTATAGCAACAGCTCCATTTGCCCCGCCAACCTTCACCATATAAACTCCTTTAGCAACACCGGAAATATCTAATGCATGATTATTATTACCTGCAGTAACTTTCCAGTCAAAATTTGCAACCACGCCGCCTGTTACGTTCGTAACTGTAACCGTAAGAACTTCAGATTTGTTGCCAGAATATTCTAGCATAAAATTACCATTACTTGGATTAGGGTATAATATGCAATCCAATTTGTTACCGGTGAATTGATAAATGCTGTTTTGCTGCAGCGCCATTTTCACAGCGCCATAAGCATTGATCTTACCATGGCCCCATTTATTATCTCCACTGGCAGTCAATGGATGCGTATAGCTATCTGTAATAGCAGTTGCTGCGATAATATCATGCACCTGCTGCGGTGTAAGCCTCGGATTGGCCTGCAGCATTAAAGCAACAATACCGGAAGCGGCCGGGCCGGAAGCAGAAGTACCTGTAAACTCACCAAAATAATAAGTGCGGCCATCCTTTGAACTTGTGTATTTCTGCACCAGGTATTTTTCACTTGCACCGCCCGGAATATAATCAACGTTGTATGAGTTCATAGAAGTTGCTATGGTAAGGCCCGGTGCAGTAATATCCGGTTTGATACGGCCATCTACCATTGGACCACGGCTAGAGAACCCAGCCAGACCACCAGCCGCAAAATTTGGGGCGTATGACAGGCTTTGATTTTGCAGATTGGTAAATTTAATCTTGGACGCATATGCACCAACTAACAATACAGACTGAGCCGCCCCCATGTCACTTACTGTAGATGTGCTGTTACCTACTGTTGCCCATGGTTCACCACCGGTTTGAAAATCGCTCTGGTAGCCTTTATCATAGCCATAATAATAATACTCGTCCCACATATTTATTGTACCGTCTGTTCCTTTTATTGTAACAAAAAAGCTATCAACTGTTCTATCAAATACATTTACAGTAATGCGAGGTTTACCATTGAAATCTGCACTTGATGTAATGAATTGAACATAACAAGTATCGTTACCGGATGATCCTATCAGTGTATCGTCATGTATCATATCATCCAGGCAAACATAGCCGGTGGTATTACCAATAACACCATGCTTATACATGGTCACTTTGGCACAGAAAGATTTTCCGGTTTCCCCCCATACGTCTACCCATGTACGTTTGTAAGACGGGCCACCTCCATAATTATTAAATAAAGGGAAAGTACTTATAAGGCTATCTGTAGCAGTAAATGTTTTTGACAGGTGGATGTTTTCCTCACCTTCATTACCAGCACTCATTACAACAATCTTACCTGAACCGGAAAGATTATCGCAAGCCTGGTTCATAAGCGTAGTGCCATCGTGCGGGCCTGACTGTGAGCCCCAGCTAATATTTACAACTGCAGGGCGATTTACCGAAGCCGCATAATCAAATATATACTTGATGCCGTCTACAAAATCAGAGAAGCCGCTTTGCATCCATTGCCCACCAATAGAATCGCGGCGTACACCCACCATTACAATATCTGCGTTGAAGGCCATGCCGCGCAACTGCCTGTTGTCTGTACTGCCATAGCCGGAACCTGCTGCCATACCTGCCGTAGCAGTACCATGTGTTTGCTTCACGTTATCTGTCTGCGCAGCTTGTATGATCGCATCGCCTACCAGTTCACGTCCATAAGTATAGCCTGCGGGAGGAGTACCTGTACCATTCATCTCCCACACTTTTTTGATCCTATATTGATTGTAGGACGTATCAAAAAAAGTAGGGTGTGTATAGTCAAAACCGAAATCGATAACGCCTACCACTACTTCTGCACCTGAAAAGATATAAGGCAATCCATATCCTGCATGTACAGAATCTACCCTTGTAGTCTTACGTGCAACATCCAATGTTGGCCTAACGGGTTCATCCAGCTGAATATAGCTGATGCCCGTAATAGCCGCGAATTGAGGCATTTTTTCATAAGGAACCTGTACCGTCCATATATTCCCTGCTTTAGTGCCTATTTGAGCCCCTATGGCCATTATTTTAGCTTCAGCCTGTGATGGGTTATCCACCTTTATCATACCACTCACATATATATTACCGTCAGCATGTTTTTTATAAACATAACCTGCAGGTAACACATCGTTTTGTTTTGCTTTTTCCAGATCCTGCAAAAACATACGGGTAACAGGAGATAATTTTTGTTGCTGTGCCGAGGCCGAAACAGATAATACAAAAATGCATATTAGGCTTAGAATAGAGCTTTTCCTCATCTCAATTAATTTGATATTCCAATAAAGTTAAGCCTGATAGCTATAACTGCGAAAAGGAACTGAAAAAACTTTTTGAATTGTTGTTAATAACACTATCTTTGCAATCCCCAAAACGGGGAAAGAATCGGCTAATACCCTTTGTAGGCTTTGCTTACAAGACATATACGGTGAGGTGGGTGAGAGGCCGAAACCAACAGTTTGCTAAACTGTCGTACGAGTCAAATCGTACCGAGGGTTCGAATCCCTCCCTCACCGCCAGGAAGAAATTGACAGCAATGTCGATAAGGTTCGGGGAGTAGCGCAGGCCGGTAGCGCATCTGGTTTGGGACCAGGGGGTCGCAGGTTCGAATCCTGTCTCCCCGACGAACAAAGGACAAAATGGAATCATTTCCGTTTTGTCCTTTTCTTTTTTACCATTTATTTTCCCTACACATGCTGACTAGCTATACAGTCATCAATCTTATCGTTCTCATTTTGAACACGAGATCCCTCATTTAGCACACATGCAAGTAGTTGGCGCCATTGACCTTTGCGTCTATCATTTAAAGATTAAAATATGGCACAACAAAAGGAAAACGGAAAAGTATGGTTTATCACAGGATCATCGAGAGGATTCGGGCGTGTATGGACAGAAGCTGCACTAAAACGCGGCGATAAAGTAGCCGCTACTGCACGCAACCTGGCAAGCATTGCGGACTTCAAAGAAAAGTATGGCGATAACGTTTTGACACTGGAATTGGACGTAACGAAACCCGAACAAGTGAAGACAGCAGTAGAGCAAGCCTATACTCATTTCGGCAAGCTTGACATTGTTCTCAATAATGCCGGATACTCATTGGTAGGTACTATTGAAGAAGCTAATGCTAATGAGATACGGGCTTTGTATGAAACCAATATTATAGGCCCTGTTTCTGTAATACAGGCAGCACTGCCCATTATGCGTAAACAAGGCTACGGCCATATAATGGGTACATCCAGCAACCTTGGGCATGTTACCCTTCCGGTTATTGGTTACTATTGCTCTTCTAAATGGGCATTTGAAGCTATATATGAAAGCCTGGCGACCGAGATAAAACAATTTGGCATTAAGGTTACGATCATAGAGCCCGGCGCTTATGCTACTGAGTTTGGCAGCCCGGAGTCTTTAAGATTCTCGCAAAACCTGGATGTATATGGTGATTTCAAAGCACAATTTTTTGAAGAGCTGAAAGGTTTTGAAAGAGGAGATCCACAGGCTACCCCACATGCATTGTTTACAATAGCTGATGCGGAGAACCCGCCACTACGGTTCAACTTAGGCAGCCACAATCTTCCGTTAACACGGGCTACCTATGCAGAGCGGCTGGCAACCTGGGAAGCATGGGACGAAGTATCGAGCAGTGCACAAGGTTAATTAAAAACGAACTACGACAACCGGTTGCCCAAAGACCGCCGGTTGTCGTTATATTTAATATTGAAATGAAAAAAGAGGAAAACAGTCCGCTTAAGTTTGAATCCTTATCAGATGCCCACAGGTACTTCGGAGTACCATTGCCGAAGCATCCGCTTATCAGTATGCTTAATGGCGCACACAATCAAATTGAGCTTTACAATATGCCCCAGCGCCATGTCCTGGGCTTCTATAAAATATCTTATAAGCCAAAGCTCGGCGGCAAAGTAAAATATGGCCAGGGTTATTATGACTTTGATGAAGGGGGCCTTCTGTTTGCTTCGCCGGGGCAAGTTATTGGCGGTGATGATAACGGGGATACAGTATGTTCGCAATACACCTTGCTCATCCATCCGGATTTCTTTTTAGGCTATCCGCTTGCTAAAAAAATAAAGCAGTACGGCTTTTTCTCGTATGCTATTAATGAAACGCTACATCTATCTGAAGATGAAAAGACAACCATCATGTCCATCTTCCAGATAATGGATGCTGAATTGCATAACCGTATAGACGATTTCAGCCAGGATGTTGTGATTTCCCAGATAGAGCTGCTGCTTAATTATGCCAACCGCTTTTACAAGCGTCAATTCATTACACGTAAGGCGGTACACAACGATCTGCTGGAACGACTGGAGGAATCATTGAATAATTATTTCAATGACGATACACTATTAAGGCAGGGCGTACCAACAGTAGCTTATCTTGCTAAGGAATTAAACCTTTCGCCAAGTTATCTGAGTGATATGCTGCGCTCCCTTACGGGACAAAGCGCCCAGCAGCACATACATGATAAGCTTATTGAAAGGGCTAAAGAAATATTATCGACAACGAATTTATCTGTAGCTGAGGTGGCTTATGCCCTGGGATTTGAGTATGCACAATCTTTCAGCAAACTATTTAAAAGCAAAACGACTCTTTCTCCACTGGAATTCAGGCAGCAGTTTAATTAGGGAAACTGCAGGCGAAAATTAATATTGCCCTTGTATTATCATACTACCCACTATCCGGTCAATCGGCAATGTAAAAGTATCTTCTTTCATATCTGTCAGCGGCAGCCAGTAAGTGCGTTCATTAGACTGATAATTAGTAATGACGCATCGTGAATCGGCGCTAACCCTGTAATAAATACTGATGACCTGCGAATCGTCAAATGCAGAAGGCTGATAAAAATCGGTAGTATAGAAATGATCCGTTACTTCTATTTGCAGGCCAAGCTCTTCGTGCCATTCGCGTTTCAGGCAATCAATAGTACCTTCTCCTATTTCCATACCACCGCCGGGCAATTTTATTACCTGCCTGCCGCGAATGATCTCTTCATTCACCAACAAATGACCATCATGTATCCAAATGCCATATACGCGTATGTTAAAGCGTGACATTTAGAACCATTTCTTTTTATTGAAATAGAAGACGGTAACGATAGAAACCACGATAGAGATAACAATAGCAAAGAGAAAGCCCAATGTTGTATTCTCATAAGGGAATACCACGTTCATACCAAAGAAGCCTGCCACAAGCCCCGGTACACTGATCACGATCGTGATAGCGGTGAGGCGCTTAATAACAATGTTCATGTTGTTATTAATGATGCTGGCAAAAGCATCCATAGTAGAGCTAAGGATGTTGGTATATGTATTGGCCATTTCCAAGGCCTGAGAAAATTCTACAACAAGATCGGAAAGGAAGTCCAATTCCTCCTCATCGCAATTGAGGAAGTTAGTACGCTCCATCTTCATCAGCATCAGCTCATTGCTGCGTAGCGCTGTAAGAAAGTACACCAAGCTTTTCTGTACACGCATCAGGGCCAGCAACTCTTCGTTACGGTTGCTATCATACAGCTTTTGCTCGTACACATTGCGGCGATGGTTTATCTCCTTCAGCACTTCCTGGAAGTCCATTACCACTTTTTCAAATATCTTCAGCACCATCATATTCGGACGCTCCGGATGACGCTTGGCAAACGTATTCAGAAAACGCCTGATAGCTACGTTCTCAAAAGAGTTTACCGTCACTACCTGGTTGCGCTCATTGATGATAATGGAAATAGGAATAGTTACAAATTCCGCATCACCTTCATTCAGCGACTTGTTATCTACCGGTGTTTTAAGAATGATCAAACGAACACCGTCTTCGATCTCGAAACGGGCGCGTTCTTCGATATCCAACGTGTCGGTCAATAGGTCTCTTGGAATGCTTAATGCCTTGGACAGGTTATCGATCTCATTTTCCTGGAAAGGAGGAGTTACATTGATCCAGTTAGCACCCTCGGGGGACTGGATCTCCAGTGTCTGGCGGTTGATATTTTTGAAATACTGAATCATACTACCCCGCGAGGTTTTAAATGTCGTGCAAAGTTAATAAAGCATGCCTAAAAAATGTGTTTAAATAGAAAGAGTTTTAGCCCTACATAGTAGTGTTAAATAAAATATATATTGCCGCCAAGCATCGTTATATTTGCGTTATGAATCCGAAGAAGTTAATGACCATGGATGAGTTTACCATCCAGGAAACAAGAAGATTTCCGCAGGCTACGGGCGAGCTATCTGCCCTGCTAAGGGATATAGGCCTCGCCTGCAAACTGATAAACAAACAAGTGCTGAAGGCCGGCCTTGTAGATATACTAGGCAAACATGGAGCGACCAACGTACAAGGCGAAGAGCAAATGAAGCTGGACGTGTACGCCGATGAAACGCTCATCAATGTACTGCGTAACAGTGCAGACTGCGCAGGCGTAGCTTCTGAAGAAAATGACAACCATATTTGCTTCGACGATGAATACTCTGTTAACTCAAAATACGTAGTACTATTTGATCCCCTTGATGGCTCTTCCAATATAGATGTAAATGCACCTATCGGTACCATCTTTTCTATCTACCGCCGTGTAAGCGAACTGGGCAAACCATGTTCTAAAGAAGATTTTTTGCAACCGGGCAACAAGCTGATGGCGGCAGGGTATGTGATCTACGGCAGCAGTACCATGATGGTATATGCTACTAAACTGGGCGTGAACGGTTTTACACTGGAACCATCCATCGGCGAGTTCTGTTTGTCGCACCCGAACATGAAGTGCAGTGAAAAAGGAAAAATATATTCCATCAACCAGGGCAATACCTGCAAATACCATGAGGGTACTATCAACTTCCTAAACTATTGCATGGAAAGCAACAAAGAAGAAGGACGTCCTTACTCTCAACGTTATATAGGCTCTATGGTGGCGGATATGCACCGCACGCTTATAAAGGGCGGCATTTTTATGTATCCTGCCGATAAAAGCAATCCGAATGGCAAGCTGCGCCTGCAATACGAATGCAACCCTATGGCCTTCCTGGTGGAAGCTGCAGGTGGTATTGCCAGCACAGGCTATGCAGATGTACTGGATGTGATGCCAACAGAACTGCACCAGCGTGTACCTATCTACATCGGGTCTAAAAACCTGGTGGAGAAAGCATTGCAATTTGCCAACGAAAAAGCTGTTGTAGGGTAATAGGGCAATAAGTTAAAAGGTTAATAAGATAATAGGTTAATAAGTTAAAAAGGTTCACTTCGGTGAGCCTTTTTTGTTAATGAGCTTTGAGATGCGGAAAAGTATTTAGATATTTGTCTAAATAACTAATTACCAGTGGACAAACTGTTCAAGGCATTGAACGACCAGACAAGGCGAGATATACTGGAATTGCTGAAGAAGAGGGATATGACTGCCGGTGAAATAGCTGAGCACTTCAACATATCTAAGCCAAGCATTTCTCATCACCTGGATATATTGAAACAAGCAGAATTGGTGGACGCCGACAAGCAAGGGCAGTTTATCTATTATTCGCTCAACACCACTGTTGTAGACGAATTCCTGAAATGGCTAATGAAGTTCAAAAAATAACATCGAACCGTTATGAAACTAAAAGACATTCTTTTATTGTTATTGGCCCTTGTGCCCCTTGTTTACGTTGGCATGCAATGGAATCATATACCGGCAGAAGTACCGACACATTTTGACTTACATGGCAATGCAAATGGGTGGAGCAGCAGGGCCGGATTTATGGGCTTGATAGGTTTTATGTGCGTGTTGAACATTGGGATGTACCTACTGTTGGTGAATATTGAAAAAATAGACCCCAAAAGAGCTACAGCAGATCGGGCAGCAGTATTTAACAAGATAGCAACAGGGATGACCATATTTTTGACGGCGCTAAACATTGTTATTATTATAAGCGGGCTGAATCCGGATAAAAAGATCGCAGACAAAGCGTTATTGCCACTCATGGGCTTAATGTTTATATTTCTCGGCAACTATATGCATAGTGTGAAACCCAATTATTTTGTAGGCATACGTATACCATGGACACTGCATGACGAAGACAACTGGAAGAAAACACACAGGCTGGCCGGCACCATATGGTTTGCCGGCGGTATACTCATAACGCTTTTGTCACTGGCAGTTTCTGCTGAAACCGGTGCAATTCTAATGCAGATAATAATAGGGATAATGGTACTTATACCCATAGCCTACTCATTTATACTTTTTAAGAAAAAACAATCTTCAAATACGCAATCATAACCTTTATGAAACAAGCATTAAGCATAGCTGCATTGATAGCCATCGCCTTGTCAGCAAACGCACAAAGCAAACTGCCCGGCAACTGGGAAGGAAAATTAGATGCAGGCAGCATGACCCTTCGCATGGTATTAAAAGTAGAAGAAGTAGATGGCAAGTACTCAGGCTTGCTATCCAGCCCTGACCAGGGAGTATCTAATATACCGATAGGAGCGGTTCAGCTAAAAGGTGATAGTGTATTCTTTTCTGCAGGCCCTAATGCCAACTACGAAGGCAAGCTGAATAGTGAAGTTATTAATGGTGTATGGCATCAAAACGGAATGACCTTACCATTGGATCTTGCCAAGACCGAAAAACCTTCTGAGGTTGTAAGACCACAAACGCCTATACCACCTTTCCAGTATGAAAGCGAAGATGTGAGCTTTACCAATGCAGATAAAAGCATTACTTATGGTGGCACCATTACGATACCACGCACACCGGGAACCAAGCCTGCACTATTACTGGTAACGGGTTCAGGAGCACAAAACAGGAATGAAGAACTTGCGGGGCATAAACCATTTGCTGTAATAGCAGATTACCTTACCAACAAAGGCTATATCGTGCTACGTGTAGATGACCGCGGTGTAGGTAAGACAACCGGTAGCAGGAAGAATGCTACATCTGCTGACTATGCAAAAGATGCCAGTGCCGCTATCGACTATCTAAAATCGCGCAAGGAAGTGAACCCGAAAAAGATAGGCATCATGGGCCATAGCGAAGGTGGTATGATAGCGCCTATGGTTGCTACCAGCAGGAGTGATATTGACTTCATCATACTGGAAGCCGGCCCCGGCGTGAAAATATATGAACTGATGGAAGACCAGGCAGCTGCCTCGTTTGAATCGGAAGGAATGCCTGCAGGCATCATAGCTGACTATCGCAAGCTATATCGTGGATTTGAGCAGTCACTTATAACAGGCACATCTGAAGCTGATGCACGCAATAAAATGAATGAAGTGATGAAAGCGTGGTTAAAAGTAGCTAAACCCGGATCTATAGAAGTAGTTGGGACTACTGATAGCGCGCGCACAAAGTTCATAGATGATTTTGTGGAGGTATATAATGACAAATGGTTTATGTACTTCCTGAAGTACGATCCACAGCCGACGCTGCAAAATCTTAAATGCAAAGTACTAGCGATCAATGGTAGCAAGGATATACAAGTACTGCCCAAAAGCAATCTCGAAAGCATCAGGCAATCGCTTGCTAAAAGCAAATCAAAGAAATATGACGTTGTAGAACTGGAAGGATTGAATCACCTTTTCCAGGAATGTAATAAATGTACTGTAACTGAATACGGCACACTTGATCAAACCATATCTCCAAAAGCACTCAGCACCGTTAGTGATTGGTTAGATAAGAACGTAAAATAATTTTCTCCTTAATCTAAAATAAAAGCCCGGTAATACCGGGCTTTTATTTTATCGTTGTGCTAGCTGTATCCAGTTACCACAGGTATCATCAAAGATGGTACCAATACCCCATGGTTCCTGCTTAGGAGGATGCTTAAACACTACACCTTTCTCTTTCAGCTTTTCATATTCTGCATTTATATCGTCTACACCCATTACTATAACGGGGAGGCCTGTATTATAGATGCCGTCATAGTATTCCTTGGAGCCGTAGTTACCGCGTGGTTCCAATAATAGTGTTGTTCCTTCAGGCTGTTCAGGAGATACAACGATAGCCAGGTAAGCCTCGGGCATAAACAGGTATTGCTGAAACCCCAGTACCTCTGTATAAAATTTGAAAGCTTCTATCGGGTTGTTTACCGATACACTGGTCATTGTAATTTTCATGTTTATATCGATTAATTTTTGGCTAAATATTGAGGCAGGTTTGTTCCGGTGATCTCTGTCCAACCCATGTTGAAATTCTCACGAGCGAAGGCCTTGTTGTCAGCAGGGAATGTATCCAGCCCGGTATGTGTTAAAACGAGTTTGGTTTTATCTCCTTCGGGAAACAGTTCCCATGATACAAAGGAGTTACCCTCATAACCCTCATAGCGCCAGCTATGTACCAGCTTCCTGCCGGGAATTACTTCTGTTACTTTACACAAGTGCACATAAATATCACCTTGGGGATCACCACCTTCGAAGGTGAATTCAAAACCTACTTCTGGTTTAAAATCAGAAACATCGAAATACCATTCTTTCATTTTCTTTTTGTCTGTGATGGCCTCCCATACTTTTTGCGCAGGGGCATCCAGCAGAACTTCCTTAATTACAGGTGCATTGGATTGGTTTGTCATAACCGTGGTTTAAAAATTGTTATTATTTACGTTTTTGTTTCTTTTCAGTTTCAAGGAATGAAGCCAATGCATTCAATTTCTTATCCCAGAAATTGCTGTAGTGAGCTACCCAATCATACACTTCCTTCAGCTTATTGACTTCCGCTTTACAATAGCGCTCCCTACCCGTTTGCGTTATTACCACGAGGCCACATTCTGTAAGGATCTTTATATGCTTGCTGATAGCGGGCCTGCTGATATTGAATTGGCCTGCAACTTCGTTTAGATTTAGTTCTTTATGGGCCAGCAGATTTATGATCTCCCGTCTTGTAGGGTCTGCTATGGCCTGGAATACGTCTCGTCTCATATTTAATAACCGTTCGGTTACAAATATAGTGTAACTGATCGGTTACGCAAATTTTATTTATCCCGCTAAATATGGTATTATTAATACGTAAACGGTATTGAAGTGATTAAGACTAAAGTATTTGCGTTAACTCGAAACGAATATTTAAAGATTATTCTAAAAATAGAATTCAGAAAAAGGAAATTGATACACCTTTTCAATCTCGTGCTCGTACTAATGACCATTCTAAACTATAATAAAAACACACTAGCTAATTTTATAATTTTTATCTACTTCGCGTATATAGCAGTTATGTTGGGTTACTATTATAGATGGACTAGAAATAAAAAGAACAGAAATGTTTATCTAAAGAGACAACTGATTTTTGAAGAAGATAGGATAATGGTAAATATGGAAGATGGAAGTAAATCAGAAGTCTTATATGACCGAATTATTGGAATAACGAAAATGAATGAGTGTTGTCTGATATATTTAAACGCAGCATCCTTTTTGTATGTACCATTTTCTGCTTTTGCCTCAGAAGCAGACGCAAATTCATTTAAAGATCAGATGGGAAAATTGATTTTTGAATAATAGAATCATAGCATCTTTTCTTTTTCCTTTTCTACTGCAGTGTATAGCTTATAATATTCACCCTGTGAGGCCATCAACGACTGGTGGTTACCACGTTCTGTAATACGGCCTTTGTCCATTACGATTATCTGATCGGCTTTGCGGATGGTAGACAAGCGATGGGCAATCACTATAGAAGTACGGCCCTGTATCAGTGTATCTATTGCTTTTTGTATCAGTTGCTCACTTTCGCTATCTACTGAAGAGGTTGCCTCATCAAGAATGAGAATGGATGGATTGTATAACAATGCACGCGCAAAAGACAAAAGTTGCCTTTGTCCTTGCGACAAAGTATTACCGCGCTCCATTACATTGAAGTTGTAACCACCGGGAAGCCGTTGTATAAAATCATGAATATCCAGCAGCTTACACACTTCCTCTACTTTTGACAATGGGATATTACTATTGCGTAGCGTAATGTTTTCATATATAGTACCACTAAACAGAAACACGTCCTGCAAGACGATACCAATATGCTCACGGAGGCTATAGACGTCATAATCCTGCAGCTCGCGATCATCTATTAATATCTTGCCACTTTCTATTTCGTATAGCCTGTTGAGTATGCTGATGATAGATGTTTTACCTGCACCTGTATGGCCCACAACCGCCATTGTTTTACCGGCAGGTATCTCGAACGAAACACCCTTCAATACCGGCACACCGGGATTGTAGCTGAAGTGTACATCTTTAAACTCTACCTTGCCCGCAATCTGTTGCGGGTGATATTCACCATTGCCTTTTAGGTTCTCTTCGCTATCTAAAACTGTAAAGACACGCTCTGATGCGATCATACCCATTTGCAGTACATTAAACTTATCGGCCATCATACGCAGGGGACGAAACAACAGGTTGAGGTACATTACAAATGCTATAACAATACCGGGGGTAACCTCATAGTGCAGCATCCTGCCTGCACCATACCATACCAGCAAGCCCATAGACAATGCCAGTATTATTTCCACTATCGGGAAAAACACGGAGTAGGCAAAGATGGCTTTGATATTAGCGTTACGATGTTCTTTATTAATATTCCTAAATTTACCCATTTCACGGCTCTCTGCCGCAAAAGCCTGTACAATGTATATGCCCGTGATGTGTTCCTGCACAAACGCGTTGAGCGCGGCAACCGCGTTACGCACCCGCTGAAATGATTTGTTTACACTTTCCTTAAAATAGTAGGTAGCGACAATAAGTAAAGGAAACGGTATCAAACAAACCAGCGTAAGCTTCCAATCCGTAATGAACATGACGATCATGATGGAAATGATGGTCAGCAGATCGGCCATGATGGATATGATACCTTCTGAGAAAACATCATTTACCGCTTCAATATCATTGATGGTGCGTGTAGTAAGTGTACCTATAGGCGTGCGATCATAGAAGCCTATGTTCTGAAACAATATTTTCCTGAACGTGATCTTACGCATATCATTCACCACGCTTTGCCCAAGCCAGCTAATGCGATATAGAAACCAGAATCGCAATCCACTTTCCAGCAGCAGGGCAACCAACTGAATGATGCTCACTGTGATAAGCCCCTGCAACAAACTGTTGCTGATGTATTTATCTACCGATAACTGTATCAGGTAAGGGCGTAATGGTGTAAGAACAGCCAGTATGATCGACATGAATATGGCAAAAAAGAATCCACGCTTATAAGGCGCTGCAAATGTAAACAGGCGCTTCAGCCCGCTTGCGAGCTTAGGTTTGGGAGGATTTGCTTTTGGTGCTTCTGCCATACTAATAGTTTTATACTTCTTCTTTCATCATCATCAGGTATGCCTTGATGAAGTCATCTATTTCGCCATCCATAACGGGGCCTACGTTACCTACTTCGTAATCCGTACGGTGATCTTTGATCATCTTATACGGATGGAATACATAAGAACGTATCTGGGAGCCCCACTCTATTTTCTTTTTGCTACTGTTAGCAGCATTTTTCAATTCTTCACGTTTGCGCAGTTCTTCTTCGTACAAGCGGCTCTTTAACATGGTCAATGCTTTCTCACGGTTCTCGCCTTGTGTACGTGCCTGCTGACATTCCACTATAATGCCACTGGGGATATGCTTCAAACGCACAGCAGTCTCTACCTTATTTACGTTCTGCCCACCTTTACCACCAGCCCGATAAAATTCCCATTCCAGGTCGGCAGGGTTTACCTGTATCTCGATACTATCATCCACCAGCGGATAAACGAATACCGAAGCAAAAGATGTATGCCTGCGGGCATTGGAGTCGAATGGGGATATACGCACCAGGCGGTGTACTCCACTTTCTGCCTTCAAAAGGCCGTAAGAGAATTCACCATCAAATTCTATAGTAGCTTGTTTGATACCTGCACCATCGCCATACTGCACATCTATCTCTGAAACTTTCCAGCCCTGTTTTTCGCCATACATACGATACATGCGTAACAGCATTTCTGCCCAGTCCTGGCTTTCTGTACCACCGGCGCCTGAGTTGATCACCATAACCCCGTGCATCTCATCTTCCGGCTCGTTGAGCGTAGATTTGAATTCCAGGTCATCAAGCGTTTTCAGCGCTTTATCGTAAGCTTCTTTTGTTTCTTCTTCTGTAGCAGAACCTTCTTTCCAGAATTCAAAAAGGATGGCAAAATCTTCCACAGCAGTATTTGCCTGCTCATAAAGATCTACCCAATATTTATTGATCTTGATCTCTTTTAAGATACCCGTAGCACGCGCATTGTCATCCCAAAAGCCGGGGGCAAGCGTAAGGCTGCGGTCATTTTCTATTTTGGCGTTGCGGTCATCAATTTTAAGAAAGCGATTGAGGTGTTGCACCCGCTCGCGCATCTCCTTCAGGTATTCCTGTGTCATAAACGAGGCAAAGGTACTGATTAGTCGTAAGTAGTAAGTAATAAGTCGTGAGTCTAACCCTGGCTTATAGGTTTCCTCTATACTTATTAAAAACTATTCTGTAACGGGAACTTCTTTTACCTTGAAGGTAAAATTGCGCTGGGAGAAATAGCTGAATACGGCTACGATAGCGGTAGTAACAATTTTGGAAGGTGTTGCATACCAGCCTAATCCATCTACAAAAAGCTTCAGGAAGATGTAATTGAGCACAATACAGGTAGCCACCAGCATGGCATAGCGGAATAACTGGATGCGGCCCCGAAGGTTAGAGTGCGCAAATACGAGGTATTTAGACAATGCAAAACCTAAAGGAAAGCTTATTGAAAACGACATCATGAAGGCAAATATGTGCGGCGCTATATGCAGCGGGCCAATATTTACCGTTTGTTTATGCAGGATGAAATTATAGCTAATGAAGTAAATAAGGATATCTAAAACTGTATTGGAACCACCACAAGCCAGGTAACGGAACGTTTGCTGATCTATAAACCTGGAAAAAGGTTTATGAAAGAAGTCAATGAAATTCAATATGATACGTCTCTTGGTACCGGCCACAAATCACAAATTAGTGTGCAAAAATAGGTTTATTTTTCATAGGTGCTTGTTAAAAACGGCTTTACCATTTTAATTTCTGCATCCTTTTAAAGAAATCTTTTTCTTTTTCTCCGCAGATACGAAGCATATCTGCCAGCTCGTCAAAAGATACCATACCCTCTTTCCTGTCCTTCATGACACGGGCAGCATTGTAGGCGAAATTCCTCCAATCGTCGCCAATCAGGGTGAGCTCGTGTGAAAATTCCTGCAGGTCATCTCTCTTTAAAATATTGGCTGCCTCTTGTAAAAATGCAGCATATAAAAAGCGAAAACCGGCGCCACCTGTACCTATCTCTTCCTGCATACGGATGATATTGCCCAGGTAAAGTGATGCCTTCCGAGGTGTCAGTTTTTTAGGGTATTGCTGAATTTTATTGGCTAACAGGAATATTGCTTTATTGCCGAACCAAGGTATGGGCGGGGATAACATGAAAAAGCAAGTCTGCTTAATACCTGACTGAATCGCCTTCTCAAAATGGATCTCTTTAGGTACTGATTTTACATAGTACATAAAACCCTTCGGCTCGGGGGCGCCTTTGGCAAAGCGCGCCTTGGCCAGATCTTCAGGGGCAATGCGTGTTGTTTGTTCCAACACCGGGTCACTTACATAATATTCTCCATTCTCTTTGCCATACACTACAAGGTTATGGGCATTGAAATGGAAGCGGAAAGCCTCCGGCAAATATGGCAGATAATAGACGCTGCTGAGCATACCAACAGGCTTGCCTGTTGCGAGCACATCATCCAAAGTCCTCATAGCTTTCTCCGGATTGGGGAAGCGCTGCGTGTGCATGGTAATACCCAGCCTTTGTGTAGCACGCTTGAATATAGCACCCGGCCATGTACGGAATGTGGTACCCGGTGTGCCACTTACTTTAAGAAAAGGTAAATGGCCAAAGAACATACCGGCACCAATACCAAATGCTAACGGCTCAGAAATATCTACCCCCTCGTGCCTGAGCAAGTTAGCAGTAACACCGCTCTCGCAATGGGCATGTTGGTAATGTTTGTAATCAGCAATGCTCATAGATAAATATAGGGGAATATTATTTTCCGAAAGAGGTGAGTTCTTCTACGGATATATTAAAAGCTTTTGCGTACCTGGCAAGCATATCCGCGCTTAGCTTTTCAAAATTTTCTTTCTTCATATGCCTTTTTACCTGCCATGTCCACTTACCTACATATTTGGCCAGCAGTGATGGCTCCATCAGGCATTTGTGCATATAATAGGCTATGGGGCTCAATGCACCACGTTTTACCTGTTCAGCAGTATGTGCCAGTTCTTCATCCACCGCATCCCAGGCCTGTTTTGTAGCAAAGTTCTCTGCCTCCCAGCCCGCGGAAGTAACACCGGTATAGTTACCATCCTTATCTACAGCGTACAGTAGTTTATTTACTTTATCCCCTTCCCTAAAATTCTTCGGATCCTGCGGCACCTCATTTGTTTTCATCTCTCTCTTTTTTCAATCGCCAACGAAATTAATAAAAAACTATAAAGGCAGGGCTTCTGCCATCAGCTCCATCTTGCTACCCCGTGAGCCTTTTATTAAGATCGCGGCATTAGCGGGAGGATGCTGCCTGATGTAATCTGCAGCCTGGGCAGAAGTTTCGAAATGCAGATAATTATGGGTAATACCGTTAAACTCCTTGCCTACCAGTATTACCAGGCTCCAGTGGTATTGCCCGGCAAGTTGTACCAGTTCCATATGTTCTGTATGCTCCTCGCTACCCATTTCTTTCATAGCACCGATCCACAGCATTTTATTATCGAGCTTAGCATTTGCAAAATTGATAATTGCAGCCCGCATACTGCTGGGGTTGGCATTGTATGCATCCAGTATTACTCTATTACTACCCTGTTGCAGCCATTGTGAACGGCTATTATCCGGGTTATATTCCTCTATTGCTGCTTTAATGTCTGTTAAAGGCACGTCAAAATATTTACCTACGGCTATGGCAACCATCAGGTTAGGAAAATTATAATCGCCAACAAGATTGCTGTGTATTACAGTTTTGTCTTCTGACAGAGAAACATTAATAAACACATCATCCATTTGCGGGACACCGGTATAAGTGGCATCAGTGGTGCCGTATGTTACCTGGGTAGCTATGCCTTGGCTCATCTCTGCTAAATACTCCAGGTCGGCGTTCCTAAATATAGTGCCCTTCGTCTCTCTAATGAAGTCATACAGTTCACCTTTGCCTTTACGAATCCCCTCCACGCCTCCAAAGCCTTCAATATGTGCCTTACCAACGTTGGTGATGATAGCATGTGTTGGCAGGGCTATCTTACAATAGCCTTCAATTTCCTTCTGGTGATTGGCCCCCATTTCAATCACAGCCATCTGCGCGTCGCGCCTTATTTTTAATAAGGTGAGCGGCACACCGATATGATTATTCAAATTGCCCTCGGTGGCATAGGTGATGTATTTTTTGCGTAATACCGCCGTTACCAGTTCTTTTGTTGTGGTCTTTCCGTTAGAGCCGGTAATAGCAATAAACGGTATGGAAAATTGCTGCCGGTGATACAAGGCGAGTTGCTGCAATGTAGTTAATACGTCCTCTACCAATATACATTTGTCATTGACAGCGTACTGCCGCTCATCCACAATAGCATAAGCGGCACCGGCATCCAATGCCTGCAGGGCGAAAATATTACCATTAAAATTTGGCCCTTTTAGTGCGAAGTACAGATCACCGGCCTTTAGCTTACGGGTATCTGTCTGTACAGATGGATGTTGTTTATAGAGCTCGTATAATGAAGGTATTTCCAAAGCTGTTCTGTTTAACGGCGTAAAAATAGAAAACCCCTTCGGAAGAAGGGGTTTTATTATGAAAAGAAGCTCTGATTATTTTCTTGCCGGACGGCCACCTTTTTTACCGAAATAGTTACCGGCTTTTTCGTCGTTGCGGCCGTTAGGAGAACCTAAGCGATCCATTACGCAACGGAAACCTACTGTTGCACTAGCTTGTTTAGCCGGCATGAAACGACGTGTACCAGGAGACATCCAGTAAGCGCGGTCATTCCATGATGCACCTTTATAAACTTTAGCATCGTTGTTGATCAATGTGGTGTTACCGTAGTTGTAAACAAACATTGAAGAACTGTCGCCATCTTTGTAATCACGCAGATCAGCATGTGTACCGTCGAAGTTTTCTGTAGCCAGCACTTCTTCGTCTGTCATAGAACGAACAGGCAGGTGGCCTAAAGAATCTTTTTCATCCAAAGAGTTATCTTCAGAAAGACGTTTGTAAGTCATGTATTCATTACCACGGAACGGACGGAAGTCATTCAGATCTTCAGTGTATGGACGATAAGTATCCAGTACCCATTCGCTCACGTTACCAGCCATGTTGTACAAGCCATAAGCATTAGGCTCATAAGAATATACAGGAGCAGGGATATCAGCGTTATCGTTCAGACCACCGGCAACACCCATCGCATCACCTTTACCACGTTTGAAGTTACCAAGGAACTGACCCTGATAAGAGTTACGCAGGCCATAACGTGTTGTATAAGCATCACCCCAAGGGTAAACATTACGATCTGTTTCTACTTCTTCGCCACGGCGACGGCTAGTTTCGCGTTCAGGGTTGTTACCTATATTAGCAACAGCTGCATATTCCCATTCAGCTTCTGTCGGGAGGCGGTAGTTTGGCAGCAGGTAACCGTCAGAGAACCTCATGTTACGCTTGCCTGAACCCTGAGGATCCAGATCGCGTTTGCGGCTACGGCCAGGAGTACCTTCGTACTGACCATTTGAATAAGTTTCAACATCAAAGATGTCTTCATTCACCTGATTAGAATTCCTTTTCAGGAAACCGTTCTTGATGAGGATATACTCATTCACACGGTCGCTACGCCATTTACAGAAATCCTGCGCCTGGTACCAGTTAACACCTACTACAGGATAGTAGTTGTACGCGGCGTGGCGGAAATAATATTGAACCAGTGGTTCGTTATAAGACAGAGCCCTGCGCCAGCAGTTGGTATCAGGCAATGCCTTTGCTATAATATTTGGATAGTCAGCACCGTAGGCGCGGTACAGCCAATAAATATACTCGCGATAGTGTACGTTCGCAACCTCAGTTTCATCCATATAGAAAGAAGAAACCGACACGGTACGCGGAATATTGTTACGTTCTACAGTCAGATCCTCTTCGGTTTGTCCCATTGTAAAGCGACCACCCTCGATGAAAGTAAGGCCCGGCCCGGTTTGCTGTCCTGGATAGTTGGCCACATCAAAGCCACCGAGACGGGGATCATTATAATCCCAACCGGTAACCTGTGACACACCGACATTTTTTTTCGAAGAGCAGGCCGTAAAGGTCGTCGCTCCTATGCAAAGCAAGCTCACGCCGATGAGAGTTCTTTTCATAATCAGAGAAAAATATTTGCTACGAATTGGTTGAACAATTGTTAAAAGTTGTTACAATGATAGAGCATTCTTTTTGAAATGTCAAGCATTTAAGAACCATAATATGAAAAATGTAGTTTTTTTTGGTAATCCAAACGATAATAATATATTAAATTTTACGTTAGAATTACATACGGGTAAAGCCCGTAAATGTTTACTGTGGCTATTTACCTTAATTTTGAAGAACCCGGCAATGGAATTTGCACTGATTAGTTTTCTATGAAAAAAACGATATGTTCCCTGGCATTTATTGCCGGTAGCTTTTTTGCAGCGGGAGCGGCCGAAAAAAGTGATTTTACCGTATCAAAATCCGACATCCACCAAGGATATGTCGTGAAAAGAATATGGCTGCAATCTTATGCCATTCCGGACGTCACCATCGGGAATACTACCTATTCCAACGTGGATATACTGCCCGTAGATGCCGTACCCGGAAATTCCGCCAATATACAGATAACACTGGGAAAGGAACGCAAAAAGCCCTTTGCCCTGGTGCGCATACCTGTGTATAACAATGCCAACGGGATGATGCAGCAACTGGCCTCGTTTTCTATCAATGTGACAGAAAAAGCTGTTAGTACCACCGCCGGAAATGCAGCACAAAAAACAACATCCATTACCAATTCTCCGCTGGCTACAGGTAAGTGGTATAAGGTAGCGGTGAGCTATACAGGATTATGTAAGATCGATTATGATTTCATAGCCTCTAAACTTGGCATTTCCGGCCCCATCAGTTCTGCCAGCATCAGAGTTTTTGGGAAGGGCGGCAATATGCTCAGTGAAAATAATGCAGTGGCACGCCCGGTGGGCCTTACAGAAGATGCAATATGGGTAAATGACGGGGGGGATGGAACTTTTGGCAAAGGTGACTACTTTGTTTTCTATGCAGAAGGCCCTGTTTCCTGGAATTATGATTCTACCACCAAACACTATAAGCATGTTAAAAACCTATATGAAGACAAAGGGTATTATTTGCTGAACTTTGACGGTGAAGCCGGTAAACGTATAAGCACACAAGATGCAGTACCTACCGGCAATATAACAGTTAACAGCTACGATGATTATGTAGTATTTGATGAAGATGACATCAGCCCTGCTAAATTTGGCAAAACCTGGTGGTGGAAAGAGGAATTCAGCAACAACATCGGTAAATCTACACAGCATACGGTGACTATGGACCTGGGCGACAATACAGGCATAGCTTACTTTAAAATGCGCGCATCTTCTTCCTGCAGTAATACAGCAAGTACACTTAATGCTACTATTAACGGGCAGCCCGGCGGCAATTTTGTTTTTTATGCTGCTACAGACAATAACCTGGTCGGCGACTCTAACAGGCCACTCGATCAAAGTGATGTATCGGACTGGACTGCGGTGGTGACCGGGCAGGTGCCAATCAATATTACCTACCAGCCTACTGCTACCGATGGGCGTGCATTCCTGGATTACATTGAAGCCAATGTGAGGAGGCCGCTGGCGTTTAGGGGAAGTGCCGTTAACTTTCGCGACGCGGGCTCTGTGGCTAATGGAAATATAGCCAGCTTTGAACTTGGCAACGCTAACAGCAACACCCAGGTTTGGGATGTTACTGATCCGCAGAACCCTATAAGAATGAAAGGCACCCTTAATGGCAGCACGTATACATTTTCGCAAGATGCAGGCAGCTTGCATGAATACGCTGCTCTAAACAGCGACCAGCTTTCGGTACCGGAATACGCAGGTACTGTTGACAATCAAAACCTGCAGGGACAAGATCAGACGGACATGGTAATAGTAAGCTACCCTGATTTTCTGAATGCTGCGAATGAGATTGCCGATTTTCACAGAAATCACGACCATATACGTGTTACCGTAGTAACCCCGCAACAGATATATAATGAGTTTTCTTCGGGCGGACAGGATATTACTGCTATACGCGATTACATGAAAATGTTTTATGACCGCGCAGGAAATGACAGTACGCAGATGCCGCGGTACCTGCTGCTTTTGGGCGATGCATCCTACGATTACAAAAACCGTGTAGCAGGTAATACCAACTTTGTACCTACGCATGAATCGTATGAATCGTACGCAGAGCTAAGCAGCTACTGTGATGATGATTTTTATGGAATGCTGGACGATAATGAAAATATTGAAACCATAGGAATTGCCAATACCCTTGATATAGGTGTAGGCCGCCTGCCTGTGAAAACCGTTGACGAGGCAGAAGGAGTGGTTAATAAGATAAAACAATACAAGGCACCTTCTTCTCTTGGCCCATGGAGGCTATCTACCACTCTTGTTGCAGATAATGAAGATATTGCAGGCCCGCACATGGGTGATGAAGAGATTATGGAGGCAACTATTAACTCTCAAAGCGATCTATACAACGCTACAAAGGTGTACGAAGATGCGATACCATTTGTATCAACACCTGGCGGAGCACGTGCCCCCGAAGCCAATAAAATGATCAATGACCAGATGTATAAAGGCACTATCCTTGTCAACTATAGTGGCCACGGCAATACCGAAGTATTGTCTCATGAACGCATCGTGACACAGGATGACTACAATAAATGGACGAACCTGAATAAGATGCCTTTTTCAGTAACTGCCACCTGTGATTTTGGTCAATTCGATCAACCTCAATTTGTATCTGCCGGAGAACAAATAGTGTTGAAAAAAGATGGTGGTGTTATCAGTTCCGTAACCACGGTAAAGCTGGTTTTTCAATCGTCTAACAGGGAACTCAACAGGGATTATCTAAAAGCCCAGTTTGAAAAAATGAATGATCGCTGGAATACATTTGGCGATGCCTTCAGGATAGGGAAAAATATTACCTATAGTGTAGCAACTACCGGGTCCAGTGATATTATCAACTTTCGCAAATTTGCTTTACTGGGCGACCCTGCATTGCTACCGGATTTTCCGGAACACAGCATATACGTCGGTAACATCAAGGACGTGGCGACGGGGCTGAATACGGATACTATGAGTGCATTAGGCAGCTACGAAGTAAGCGGCTATGTTGGCGATAACAAAAGGGCTCCGTTCGATAATTTCAACGGAAGGCTTTATGTGACCATCTACGATAAACCTCGCGTAGTTAATACGATCAGCGGTATTGGAAAGACTTTTACCGTAAGGAACAATATTATTTATAAGGGAAAAGCCACTGTAGTTGACGGAAAATTTGCTTTTGCATTTATTGCGCCCAAAGACATTAACTATGATATGGGCAGCGCCAAAATAAGCCTGTACGCTGAAAATGGAGAAACCGACGCTGCAGGTGCTGATTATTCTTATTCTGTAGGCGGGTATTCCGACCATCCTATATACGAAACAGACGGACCTATAGTCAGGGCATTTATCGGAGACAGCTTGTTTAGGAATGGAGGGCTCACCGGGTCTAACACCTTGCTTTATGCAATACTGGAAGACGAAACGGGCATTAATGTATCGGGCAACTCAGTAGGGCATGATCTAGTGGCAATATTAGATGGGGATGTTGAGAATCAATACATTATGAATGACTATTACGAAACCGAATACAATACCTATAAAAGAGGTTATGTAAACTTCCCGATATCCAATATTTCTGATGGAAGACATAGAATTACAATAAAAGCCTGGGATGTAAACAATAATTCGGGTACCGGATCCGTTGATTTTGAAGTAGCTAACGGAAATATTGTAAAAATTCAGAAAGTAATGAATTATCCGAACCCATTCAGGGATGTTACTCATTTTGTATTTGAGAACAACCACCCTAATGAATACATGTACGGAGAAGTGAATATTTACAATGAGCAAGGTGTTTTGGTGAGAAATCTGAAGCAGGTGTTTCAAACAGGTGTAAGCCGTAGTAATGAAATCACCTGGGACGGAACTGACAATAACGGGGCAAAGCAACCATCAGGTGTGTATTTGTACCGTATGCGTATCGTTTCGGACAAAGGAGCAGAAGACATGGGATACCAAAAACTTGTCCTGATACGTTAAATTATATAACTGATTGGTGTATATTGCCTGCCAATTGACTGAAAAACTCTTTGGCAGGTGTTTCATTAATAGATAATACATTTGCAGTACTTTAATAAAAATCATAATAGACACAGAATGGCAAGATTAGTTGCTTCATTGGGTTTGTTTGTTGCGACCGGCTTAATATCAGCAAGTGCTTTAGGTCAAAGCAGCAAAGCAAACCAAACCGGTTCCAACGGTGCCGTAAACACAGTTACCACCGCAGTACCTTTCCTAAGAATCTCTCCTGATGCACGTTCTGGTGCTATGGGTGACGTGGGCATAGCACTTAGCCCTGACGCGAATGCGCAATACTGGAACGTAGCCAAACTACCTTTTGCTACAAAAAGCTATGGTATCTCTGCTACATATACCCCATGGCTGAAGGACATCGTACCTGATATATTCCTTGCATACCTCTCCGGTTATGCAAAATTTGGCGAAAAAACACCGCAAACCATCAGTGCATCTCTGCGTTATTTCTCTTTAGGTGAAATCAACTATACCGATATCAATGCGCAGTCTTTGGGTACCGGTAAGCCTAATGAATTTTCATTAGACCTGGGATATAGCCGTCAATTGTCTCCGTACTTATCTACAGGTTTATCCTTCCGATACATACACTCTGCAATTGCTACCGGCCTTGCAGCAGGTACTACAAGTATAGATTATAAACCGGGCAATGCATTTTCAGCCGATCTTGGTATCTACTATACTAAAACCAAAGAAATAGATGAGTTCCGCAAATCTAATTTCAGTTTTGGTGCAGTAATCACCAACCTGGGATCTAAGATATCTTACAGCAGCACCCGCAGCGATTTTATACCTATCAACTTAGGTTTAGGTGCTGCCTATACTTACCAGATGGACGAGTATAATAAGCTGACCTTTGCGTTGGACGTAAATAAGCTCCTGGTTCCAACACCACAGGATAGCGTCGGTACTATGTCTAACAATATGGGTGAGCTATACCACTACATTCCTAACAAATCTGTAGCATCAGGCGTGCTGGGCTCATTCAGCGATGCACCAGGTGGTTTCAGCGAAGAACTTCGCGAATTCCAGGTTTCTTTAGGCGCTGAATACTGGTATCAAAATCAGTTTGCAGTACGTGCAGGTTATTTCTACGAAGACAAGACTAAAGGTGACCGTAAATACTTCACTTGCGGCCTTGGTGTTCGTTACAATATCTTCAACCTGAACTTTGCTTACCTGGTACCTTCAGGCAGTGGCATCAACCGCAACCCACTTTCAAACACATTCCGCTTCTCGCTGATGTTTGAATTTGATAAGATCAAAAAAGAAGAAGTTACTACTCCATAGTAATAACAATTCTGAATATAAAAAGTAAAGCCACGCATTGCGTGGCTTTACTTTTAGGAGGCCAATTCACTCAGCTCCAGCCATCGCATTTCTTTCTCTTCCAATAGATTTGTCACCTCGGTAATACGGGCGCTTAGTGTTTGCAACTCATCGAATGAGAGGTTAGGCGTGCTCATTTTCTCGGTTATATCCATCTTTTCCTGCTCCAGCTTAGGAATATCCTTTCCTAATTGCTCGAACTCACGCTTTTCGTTAAAAGACATCTTCTTTTTTTGTCCGACAGAAGCCTGCTGTTGCACTTGCGTAGTAACAGTTTGTTCCTGCTGTTTCTTCTTTTGCTCTTCTTCTTTCTGAGCGATACGATACAAAGTATAGTTACCCGGGAAATCACGCACAACACCGTCGCCTTCAAATACGAAAAGGTGATCTACCAGGCGGTCCATAAAATAACGATCGTGCGAAACTATCAACAGGCAGCCCTGGTATTCACTCAGGAAGTTTTCCAGCACAGAAAGGGTCGGAAGATCCAGGTCGTTGGTAGGTTCGTCCAGTATCAGGAAGTTGGGATTTCGGAACAATATGGTCAGCAATTGTAAGCGTTTCTTCTCTCCTCCACTCAATTTGGATAAGTAAGTGTACTGCTGATCTGGTGGAAACAAAAACAACTGCAGAAACTGTGCCGCACTAAGGCTACCACCACCAGCTAAAGGGAAGCTTTCTGCAATACTCTTCACATATTCTATAACACGCATGTCCTCTTTAAAGACCAATCCCTGCTGTGAAAAATTACCAAACACTACCGTAT
Source organism: Bacteroidota bacterium (assembly GCA_018267955.1). Classification (GTDB taxonomy): domain Bacteria; phylum Bacteroidota; class Bacteroidia; order Chitinophagales; family Chitinophagaceae; genus Polluticoccus. The sequence goes on along the minus strand of JAFDXL010000008.1, from coordinate 5,920 downwards.
CACCTATATTGATCTTACCGCTGTCTGCAGGTTCCAGCCCCTGCAACATTTGCAGGAATGTAGATTTACCGGCACCGTTTTTACCGACCACGCCAATGCGATCAGCTTTTTTGAAAGTATAATCAAACCCTTTTAGTATTTGCTTATCACCAAAGCTCTTATACACTTTCTTCAGCTCCGCGATCTTGCCACCCAGCCGGTTCATCTTCATCTGCAGCTCTACCTTTGTATCTTCTATACGCTGCTTTGCCCTGGCTTCTACGTCGTAGAAGTTATCTATACGGCTGCGTGCTTTAGTGCTGCGCGCTTTAGGTTGCTTGCGCATCCATTCCAGCTCCTTACGGTACTCGTTCTTAGCCTTGTCAATGCTGGCCTGGTGGCTTTCTATGCGGGCTGCTTTCTTTTCGATGTAGTTTTCATAATCCCCCTTGTACACAAAAAGATCACTGCCATCCAGTTCCCATATCTCTTCGCAGACGGCATCCAGAAAATAACGATCGTGCGTTACCAGCAGCAGTGTTACATTTTCCTGGTTCAGAAAATGTTCCAGCCACTCTACCATTTCCACATCCAGGTGGTTGGTAGGTTCGTCCATTATCAGCAGCACATGCTTATGTTCAAAACCTATATCAATAAGGGTTTGAGCAAGCGCTACCCGTTTGCGTTGTCCACCTGATAAAGTTTTCACAGGCTGATCGAGATTATGAATATTCAACTTGCCTAAGATCTGTTTTACCTTGGCTTCAAAATCCCAGGCGCCCAGGTCATCTATCCTGGCTAACGCTTCAGACAATGCAACCGGATCTTTTTCCTGGCTCTCCAGTATCTTTTCATAATCGCGCAAAGCCTCTGCTACCGGATGTTTGTAATGGAAGATATTATCTGCTACAGACAGTTCTTCATTGAAAGTAGGATCCTGCTCGAACAAGGCCACGGTTACATCTTTATTGATCCAGACCTTTCCATCATCAGGCTGCTCTTTACCTGATAGTATTTTTAGCAGGGTTGATTTGCCACTACCGTTCTTGGCCACGAGTGCAATCTTATCACCCTCGCTTATATGAAATGAAATATTGCTGAATAAAGGTTTAACTCCGAAAGACTTACTTATCCCCTCTGCTGAAACGTAATGCATAGTTGGCAAAATTACTTTGTCACCAGCAAATGCGCCGTATTATTTTATCTGTACAGCTTTGACTTATCACATAAAAAAGTTATTTTTCATCATCTAAAAAAAAGAATTTCACCTTATGATAATTGGTGTGCTAAAAGAGCAAGCTCCGGAAACAAGAGTCTCACTTGTGCCCGAAGTAGTATCTGCATTGACTAAAATGAATGTGCAGGTGTGGATAGAACAGGGAGCGGGAGATAATGCATTTCATAGCGATAAAACATATACTGACGCCGGGGGAACTATTAAGGACAAAGCATCTATAGCAGGTGGCGCTGATCTATTGCTGACCATACATGCAGATAATGTACCGGAGAATATAAAACCCGGCGCTGTGGTGATGGGCGTCTTCCAGCCGCTCTTTAATACAAAAACGATGCAGGACTGGGCAGGGAAAGGTTATTCCGTGTTCAGCCTGGATACGATACCACGCACTACCCGTGCGCAAGCAATGGATGTATTGAGCTCCCAGGCAAACATAGCCGGGTATAAGGCTGTGCTGCTTGCCGCCTATCAGTATCCACGCTACTTCCCCATGTTCATGACGGCAGCAGGCAGTATACCACCTGCCAAGGTACTGATATTGGGCGCAGGTGTTGCGGGCTTGCAAGCAATTGCTACTGCCAAACGCCTTGGCGCTGTAGTAGAAGTGTTTGACACACGCCCTGCAGTAAAAGAAGAAGTAATGAGCCTTGGCGCGAAATTCGTAGAAGTGGAAGGTGCTGCGGACGCTTCTAAAGCCGGAGGATATGCAGTAGAGCAATCTGCAGAATTCCAGGAAAGGCAAAAGAACAAGATACACGAGCACGCAAAGAAATCAGATATCATTATTACCACCGCGCAAATACCGGGAAGGAAAGCACCGATACTCATCACCAGGGACATGATAGAAGATATGCGGCCGGGATCTGTGATCATAGATATAGCATCTGTAACAGGCGGCAATACAGACCTTACAAAAGACAAAGAAACAGTAGTACATAACGGCGTATCTATCATAGGCAATTCTGCACTGCCCGCAACTGCACCGGCAGACGCCAGTAAAGTGTATGCCAAGAACGTGCTGAACTTTCTGAAACTGATCATAGACAAAGACGGGAACATGAACCTGAACTTTGAAGATGACCTGGTAAAAGGCACCTGCATTGTACATGGCGGTAATATCACCAATGAAAGAGTACTGTCTTTAATTAATCCTCAAACAGCAAATGCTTAATTAACTATATGGATTTTCTCACACAACTATTTTCTGACCCGGCCACATACCGGTTGCTTACCATTGTGATCCTATCGGTATTCCTGGGTATTGAAGTAATCTCCCGGGTACCATCTGTGCTGCACACTCCGCTAATGAGTGGTGCTAATGCCATACATGGTGTGGTAATCATTGGCGCCATCATAGTAATGGGGCAGGCATCCTCTGATGATTATGTAGCATTGACACTTGGCTTCCTTGCCGTAGTATTAGGCACCCTAAACGTGGTAGGTGGCTTTGTGGTTACCGACAGGATGCTGGAAATGTTTGACAAAAAGAAAAAAGCAAAAAAAGCATAAGCCATAAGTATGACACAAATTATTCTGCCTCTCAGTTACCTGATCGGATCGGTAACATTTATCATAGGGCTAAAAATGCTTTCTCACCCTGACAGCGCACGCCGTGGCAACATGGTAGCAGCTGTGGGCATGACCATTGCAATACTTGCCACCATATTCCTTTATACTGATGAAGACGGCAATAAACTGGGCAACTATGGCTGGATATTCGGTGGCCTGATAATAGGTAGTGTTGTAGGAACATTGGCTGCCAAAAAAGTGCAAATGACGGCAATGCCCGAAATGGTAAGCCTTTTCAATGGTATGGGTGGCGCTTGTGCCATGCTGATATCCATCATCGAATTCAAGCATCATACAACCGGGATGACCGAACTGTATGAAGAAGCAGGTGGCTCCATCTTCAGTACTATACCGGGCACATTATTCATTACCATCATCGTAGGTATGGTGATAGGTAGTGTATCCTTTGCCGGCAGCATCATAGCATGGGGTAAGCTAAATGGCAAGATCAAAGACTTTTCTTTCAATGGACAGCATATTGTAAACCTGTTGTTGCTCGGTGTTATCACAGCACTTACTGTTTACATTATAGCTGCGCGTCCTGATAATACAATTATGCTGTTCTATACTGTACTTGGTATGGCGTTATTATATGGTATTATGTTCGTCTTCCCTATCGGTGGCGCGGATATGCCTGTAGTGATATCATTGCTCAACTCCTTTACCGGTGTGGCAGCAGCATTTGGAGGCTTCCTGTATAACAACCCGGTGATGCTAACCGGTGGTATATTGGTAGGCTCCGCAGGTACTATCCTTACCATACTGATGTGTAAGGCCATGAACCGATCACTGAAGAATGTATTGATAGGATCATTTGGCGGAGGTAATAAGGTTGCAGGTGGCGGCGGTTCTAAAGAGCAAGGCACTTACAAAGAAATATCGCTGAACGATACAGCTACGCTAATGGCCTATGCAAGCAAGGTGCTGATAGTGCCCGGTTATGGACTTGCAGTAGCACAGGCGCAACATGCCTGCCATGAACTGGAAAAACTGCTGGAAGAAAAAGGTGTGGAAGTGAACTATGGCATACATCCTGTTGCAGGCCGTATGCCGGGACACATGAACGTGTTACTGGCAGAAGCAGATGTGCCATACGATAAACTGAAGGAAATGGAAGATGCCAACGACCAGATGAGTAGCACTAATGTGGTATTGATCTTAGGTGCCAATGACGTAGTGAACCCTGCTGCAAAAGACGATCCATCGAGCCCGATATATGGTATGCCTATTATTGAAGTAGAGAAGGCAGAGCATGTGATCGTAAACAAACGAAGCATGAAGCCCGGGTATGCAGGTATTGAAAATGAACTTTTCTTCAGGCCCAAAACCTCTATGCTCTTTGGCGATGCTAAGAAAGTGCTGCAAGACCTGGTGGCAGAGTTGAAACAGATGTAAAGCCGTTTCTTGAATTATACATAGGAGCCTTCCCGATAGGAAGGCTCTTTTTTATTCGCACGTATCAATATTCTATCTTTGCCAATATGCATCAGCGCAATAAACTGGTTTTCATCACTACCCTATTTTTCATTGCAGTAAGTAGTATGGTACTCTATACATCCTGCATCAAAAACAAATGCGAAACTGTAACCTGCTTTAATGGCGGCGTATGTGTGGCCGGCATTTGCTCCTGTCCATCAGGCTATGAAGGCAATGGATGCACCAAAATATGGAATGGAAAATTTGGTGGCACCTGGCATGCCGATGAAGTATTCCTCCGTGATTCCGTTCATCATGTATTTGATGTGTATATCAATGCCAATAACACCCTTGATAGTTTTTATATTGCAGGCTTCGCCAATAGCAGCAGTTCTTTTGTTGTATGCGCGCATACAGGCTACAGAAGCTTCTCTATACAAGGCAGTCAAAACTTACCTGATTCTGTTACCACCATCACCAGCGGTAATGGAATAATAGATTCTGTATCAGGGAATATTACCGGTACGTATATGGTAACAAAGAAACTGGCAACAAAGGATACGATCATCACCACCAACTTTACCTGGAAGAAATAATAAGCAGTTGCCAGAGAATATATTACGCTATTTTCTTTTTGAAAATCGGCACAAAAAAATTTGTAAAAATCAATTTGTTGTCTACTTTTGCAATCCCTCGAAACGAGGAAAGTTCTTTCACACTTTAAGAATTTAAAAAGCCACTTTAGCTCAGCTGGTAGAGCAACTGATTTGTAATCAGTAGGTCGCTGGTTCGATTCCGGCAAGTGGCTCTTTTTGTTTTCAAGCGGGCAGATACCCAAGCGGCCAACGGGGGCAGACTGTAAATCTGCTGTCTTACGACTTCGGAGGTTCGAATCCTTCTCTGCCCACTTAATTTTGAACCGTAAGCGGGAGTAGCTCAGTCGGTAGAGCGACAGTCTTCCAAACTGTAGGTCGCGGGTTCGAATCTCGTCTCCCGCTCTTCATCAAAGCTGTTGTAGCTCAGTGGTAGAGCACTTCCTTGGTAAGGAAGAGGTCGGCAGTTCAATCCTGCTCAACAGCTCTCTGCTTTTCTTTGATTTTCCCTTTTAGATTTTATTGATTTAAAAAAGCTAACCTAGCCTCTTCCGGGCAGGAACAAGTCGTTATTAATTACGGAGCTAAATTATTTACCTGTTAATAATCGGGGAACGAAACAGTTAAAAAACAGGCATTTAGTGCAGAAAAACGAAAACAGCAGGGCATCGCTGAAAAATAAATGCATTTAATCAAAAATAACTTATATTTGCACACTTTTTAAAGTAGAAATCTAAATTTTTTAAACACAAATAAAAATGGCAAAAGAGACCTTTAAGCGGGAAAAACCCCACGTAAACATCGGTACCATCGGCCACGTTGACCATGGTAAGACTACATTGACTGCAGCAATCACGACTATTCTGGCAAACAAAGGTCTGGCAGAAAAAAGAGGTTATGATGAGATCGATGCTGCTCCGGAAGAAAAAGAACGTGGTATCACAATTAACACTGCACACGTAGAATATGAAACAGCTAACCGTCACTACGCACACGTAGACTGTCCGGGCCACGCTGACTATGTGAAAAACATGATCACAGGTGCTGCTCAGATGGACGGTGCTATCCTGGTAGTTGCTGCTACGGATGGTCCGATGCCACAAACTAAAGAGCACATCCTGCTGGC
>JAFDXL010000007.1 GCA_018267955.1 Bacteroidota bacterium | reverse complement strand
TACAGGACGGGTATAGCGCTCCTTGATGTCACTAAGGGTGTTTGCATTACAGATATCGGTGGTCACATTATCCGGTGCCTTCAGGTCTAGTGTAGACACATAATTGGTCGGCGTGTATATCAGCAAACCCGGGAAACCTACACCACCACTGCACGGTTTCAGCACGGCAGGGTTATTATTATAGCACATGCCTATCACCAGGTTCTTGGTAGTATCCCAGTTATACGGCTTGTCAAGTACGAAGTTATGCCAGCCATCTTCCAGTGTAATATTTGCCGGCGCAGTGTATACAGGGATCATACCTGTCTCAAAACCTCCCGACTTACTTAACGCCTTTTTATCCGTGCACTTGATATAGATCGTAAAATTGGCGTATTCAAATACCGGGGTCGTGGTGTTCTGTGTTACTTCAAATGACAGGCTCCTGATCGTTCCCGAACGCATACCATACAGCTTCAGTTCCTCTTTGGTCACTAAAAACTGGAAGCGTTCCGACAGGACATCTCCGTTGAAGATCGGCGCTGCTACTCCAAGCGTATCAACTTTTACATCCGTACCATATACCGAAGGGCCAAACAAGGTCACGGAATCCGGCTTCGGACAGCTAAACACAGGTACCGTGTCGCATTTTACATTACTTACAGGGCCACCGCCATGGGTTATCGCGTCCAATTGCAGGTAGCCCGGACGGCACATCACAAACTTATCGGTCTGTGGGAAGATATCTATAGTATTACTGGTATCATCTACCAGCCCTACCGTATCCCTCGCCTTACACTGGCCGGTGAGGTCGGGCGAGTACACCACATATTGGCTACCTCCGGGTGCAGATACTACGGGATTAAATATAGTATCGTTATCCATGCCTATGGCAGGGCCACCGCTGATATCGCTCCATTTATAACGCAGCAGCAGGTTGCCCTGGCCACGTACCGTAAGCTGACGCTTAGGAGGGTTCAGCTTACAGGTCAGCAGGTCTTTACCCGCATCCAGCCCTGCTGTCACTTTAATATAAATAACAGTGTAATTGTATACTACGATCGGTTGAGATAAGGTACAGGTACTGTCTGCAGATTTGATAGTCAGCGTATGCTCCCCGATATCTGCAACGGTCGGTGTCCAGGTAACGGTACCGGCCACATCATCCGTACCATCGCCTACAACGCTAAAGGTAGAATTAGTAAGGTTGCCGGTATCTGCATACATATATAAATTTCTGCCGGGGCTCTTCGAGTTCACCGTAAATCTCAGGTTGTTGCCGGGGCAGGTAACAATGGCATAACCACTCTTCTTACCATTCTCGTCCAGCACCGGTACAGATGCACCATCTACAACAGTAGATATGGACTGTATGGAATCGATGACTGGCGGCGGCGTGGTACAGGGCACCACATTGATCTGGGCGTCCCTGATGGTATGTGCCAGTTCTATACCTGATCCGCGTTCATAACTGGTAGCTTCGAACGTAAGCAGGTAGTTACCCTCTTGAGTTGGTGTAAATGTAACCGCACCCGTAGTGGGGTTCAGCGTATATGGATTAGAAGCAGAGGATACTATTGGTGCACCAACAGTTGAGGGAGGACTAGCTGCCGGACCGGGAAAAGCACATCTGGCCGTGGCGCTCTGATATGGCTCTACCTGTGTAATAACCATAGAGTCTCCGCTGGGACTGAATGGACTGTTCAGGTACACATTCGGCTGGTTAACACATATATAGGGGAAAGGATTGCTGGTGAAATGCGGGGAACTAACATTATACTTAGCCAGGTTATTAATTAATACTTCTGCATAAAACGAGCCAAAATCACACGAAGGCATGTTTAAACTCTGATTCCTGGCTCCTGTCGTATAACTAAACACCCAGTCTGTTTGCGCACTCGGCAATATTACGCTTCCTACATAGGTTCGATGCCGGTATGCCGGATACAACGTAATATACGGTTGCTGCCCTATATGGTTACAACTATTGGAATCATGATATTGCGGGCATAAGCTGAATACAGTATCCGCTTCCGGTTCTCCAGTGGGATCTTTTACCGGGATGCTCATTTGAGAGGAAGCACCTAATGAGGCCGAGAATACAGAAACTGCATCACTCAAAGGTGGGTTAGAAAGACATGTTTGGCAGGCTGTATAAAAAGATAGGTACACATCATAGCTATAGATAGTAGTACCTGTACAGCCGTCAATACCGGGCCCCGTGTATACCACCCAAAGATCTATACCCGCACAGTGGCAGGCTTTGGCTTTTTCTGTTGAGCTTACCATAACAAAGCCGGTAAGCAACACCAATAAAAATAACTTAGAATTTCTTAGCCAATGCCGGAGATTAGTCATAGCAATATATTTTACATTAAAGCTGGAATAGTGCAACGTAATATAAGACAGATTTTCATTTACACCGGTTAGTAATATCAAGATTTTTTTTAAAAAATATTAGAAATCAAAAAGGGCTCAATAATGAGCCCTTTTTGATTATTCATTCATATTATATTTTATCTGATCAACGTAACATTACCTTGTTTAGTAAACTTACGGCCAGTTTCAGATATAGCCTCAACGGTGTAGATGTAAACACCAATCGGCTGTGGTTCATTCTTCCATGTACCATCCCATCCCTGGTTCAGATCAGCAGTTTCAAACACTTTAACTCCCCAACGGTTAAACACGCTAAAGTTTTTAAGTGTAGCCTTACCCAGGTGTAGTACTTTCAGAACACCGTTAGGGCCAGAACCCGGAGCAAATGCATTTGGCATTTCAATAACACTTTCATTTGAAACGAACACTGTTACAGAATCGCTTGTAGTACATCCTGCTTCCGTTACACCGGTTACGAAATAACGGGTATTAACTTCGGGCTGAGCTATCGGATTAGAAACATTTGGCTTATCGAGACCTAAAGGTGGGAACCAGCTATAGTAGCTACAGTTACCGCCCGGTTGGAACTGATAAGATTCACCCGGATAGATCCTTACTGAATCAGGCAGTTGCAATACCGCTTTAGAATGCACTCTTACCATCACTTCTGCAGTGTCTGAGCAGAAATTGGTATCTACTGCATACACCCGATACTTCTGTGAAACAGTTGGATTAACCAGCGGATCAAGCGAATAAACATTGTCTATTCTTACATCAGGTGTCCAGCGGAAATTTTTAACACCGTTGGCAGAAACATGTATTCTTGCAGTTTCACCAGGACAAATAGCCGTATCATTGCTAGCAAACAGGAAGGCGGCAGGGAACACTGTCAATGTAACTGTATCGCTGCCTGCACAACCTGCAGGTGTGGTCACATTAAGTATCAGTGTATTTGCACCTTGCTTGTTAGCAGTAAATATCGGGTTCAACTTATTAGGTTTATCTAACGAAGAACCCGGAACCCATGTGTATTTGTAGAACTTGTAAGTGTCTATGTTATTATTGGCATCCCTAACAACGCCATTCAATTGCATGGTGTCTCCAAAACACATACTAGCATCCGGGTCAACATGCACATTAGGCATAGGCTGCACTTCTATTTTGAAGGAAGCAGATGTATCACGACAGTTTGAATGGCTCAGCGTCATGGTATAAATATCATTCGGCTGTGAAAATGCCTGTGATATGGTAGGATTAGCAACATTGTTATTAGGGGAGAACACATTGGTACTTCCGGAAGCAGCTGTCCAGTTTATAGCATACCTAGGGTCTGCTGTACCTCTTACATTTACAACTTGTCCGTCACAAACCGCAGTATCAGCATTTTCCATAGTAAAGCCTGTAAGAACACCCACATTTACAGTATCAAAACTGCGGCATTTATTAGCGCTGTTGGTGATAGTGACAATATATTGGTGATCTGTTTTAGGCGTTACAGTCGGGTTGCCCTTGGTACTATCATCAAGATACAATTGTGTATCCCATTTGTAGTAGTAAGTAACACCAGCCGGTGGCATACCATGCAAATTCAGCACTACAGAGTTATTAGGGCAGGTTACGGTATCAGGAACCGGTGTGAAATTAAGACCCGGCAATATGCCTACGTGTACGGAATCGGTATGATCAGGACAAAAATCAGTACCATGAGATGTTACCAGGTAGGTAGTAGGCTGTATGGTAGTAGACACCGGGTTAGCACAAATTGTACAGTTTAGCTGCGTAATTGGGCCACCCCTTACTACAGACCATTCATAATCCGAACCACCGGTCACATTCAGGAATGCTGTTTCACCAAAGCAAACTGAAGTATCGGGAGAAACGGAAAGCGGACCCCATATATACATAGGGAAGGTTTGCGGATAGTATAGCATAATGCCCGGAGGCTTACATGTAGAATCTTTCGCTATTACGATGAAAGTCGCAACACCAGTCCGTGTAGGAACCCAATGGAAATGACCGTGTATCGAATCGGTCTTCAGATTTGTATAGGTAACCGTAGCTGTAGTTAATTTATAAATATGGTTATCCTCTGCTGTCATGATCGCATCAGAGTCTTTTGCTTTAATATAAAAATCAAAGTCTAACGGCTGACCAAGACATCCGTTTACGACACCATTAATAAGTTTACCACCTGTAATAGCATTAGTAGGTTGCACAAAGTCAGGAGCCTTAGTGCTACACTGAAGTACCTGCACCTGGATATCACGCATGATATAACCTTTTAACCGACCTTTATAAGGACTTGCAGGGTCTACGCTGTATTCACTCACCTTAGTAGTAACCGTACTTGGACCTATTTGAGAAGCAACAAAAGTCATTTGACCTGTTACACCATCAAGAACAAAGGTGTTGTTGGTTTGCAGCGGATTATTAGTGATATTAAACGCCGGGGAAGCACTCTGCCAGGGGATAGGTGTTGGCGAGCCGCCACAAGCACCATCTAAAGGACGTATCATTTCACTAAACAATGAGTCCCCATCAGGATCTAACGCACCATTATTATAGGAGAAGGGCTGATTGACGCAAACATAAGAGATAGGCTTTACCGAGAAAAACGGCGACGAGTTCCCTTCAAATCTTGAGTTATCAAAAGTAGTTTCTACATATAGGTTAGCCCCATTTATGTTATTACTGCTATTACGCGCACTGATAGACACAGAAAAAGTCCAGTGATCGCACTTGCCTCCGGCCGTCCACAAATAGTAATACCACCATTCCCGGTAACCAGGGATAGTGGAACTGGTAAGATCGCAGGTATTTTTGTATTGTGAACAACCTGCTGACACGGGATCCCCGTTGTTATAACCGCCGGGAAGCGGACCGGTCCATTTATTCATAGTATATGTACCACTACCTGGCACAGAACTACAGGAATTTTTGATACACAACGCTTCCGTCGAGTTTTCCTGAATACCGGTACAATCGCGGTAAAATTTCCAATAGATACGATAGGTGGAGTCACTGATCCACTCGTAGATAATTTCCCCACCCGCAGCATGCGATGCCCTTGCTTTGGAAGGGGCCAACGCAAAACTGGCTATTGCGATGAAGAAAAGGAGAAATGAGTGTAACTTTCTCATATTGCGGCGTTATTTTGAAACGTTTGTTACTAAATACAAGTTTGTAAAATACTAATTTATTTTTTTCTGAATCAAGGTTTTTTACAACAAACTTTTATAATGACAATATGTTTAACCATCAATTAAAGCACGGTAAATAATCTTAACTCAGATATAAAAGACATTAATTGGATTTTAATGGTTGGGGAATTTTCCAAAATTTTATGACAATATTTGACAAATAATTCATATCCAGTTCTTTCATACATTTAAAATGCCCTTTGGGACATCTATTATACCCGATTTTGCTGCAAGGATGACATCTTAATTGCCGGTTTTCCATAAAAACCGACAGTGGCTCGGGTCTCGACCGGATGTTATTGGTACCATAATACGGAAACATGCCCATTTCGGGCGAGGTGTTACCCCAAAGTGAAACAATGGGCTTATGATAGGCGGCAGCCATATGCATGAGCCCGGTATCATTGGATACAATTACCCTGGCATGACGTACCAGCCATGCCGATTCATTTAAATTGAACTTTCCGCAGGAATTGTACACCCTCATTCCGAAGCCCTCCGCGATCATATTACCATCTTCCCGGTCTTCGGGACCACCTAACAGTATTACCGGGTAAGGCATTTTTTCAATAAATGATCGCCACTGTTCTATAGGCAGCTTTTTTGTATTCATAGAACCGCCGATGACACAGCCCACATACCCTGCCCAATGGCTCATGGGGATATCATTATTCTTTAGGTTGGCCGATTCCGGAATAAAATGATCCAGGCCCTTGCCATCATTCTTTACCCCCAGCCATTTAACCGTTTCGAAATAACGCTCTACTATACTGGCATCCGGCATTTTGTCTATTTTCAGATTCACCAGCAGCCATTTTTGAATATTGAGTTTAGGGAAGGAGGCACTTTCTGCTTTCAATGCCTTTTTAACTTTAAGTGTGCGGAGGTTGTGATGCAGATCTATTACAAAATGAAACTTTTCCTGCTTTAACTCCTCCATTGTTTTATTAAGATCGTCATCGAAGCAATGTATCTTATCTATATAAGGATTAGATGCCAGTACCGATTTAAAAGAAGATTTGGTAAGATAATGCAATTCTACTCCGGGTATCTGTTCCTTAACGCAACGGATCACCGGGGTAGTAAGTACAATATCGCCGATAGAAGAAAAACGAACAATAAGCACCTTCATAAGGGCAACCTACAAAAAGAGTTGAATAATGAAATGTATAGTTTTAAATAATTGTATCCGGCGTTACTGTCGTACATATTTTAATTCGCACCAGGCTTTTTGTTCTATAACCCCCAATTCTCTTCGGGCACCACCTGTAACCGCCAATATAGCATTATAGTATTGTTTGGTATCGGGTATAGGGCCAATGACCTTTACGAACACATATTTATCTGTCCCCGGATTGTACACCTTAACGATCGTACCTTTAGAAAGCGTATTACTCAATGCAAAAAACACTTTAGTAGATTTGATCTTACCCGGCATATCGTAGAATACTACCGTACCTTTTTCTTCGCTTACATTTTGTTCGTTACTGGTCTGCTGCATGTACAACTTGCCTACAGGCCCAAGGGTATCTGCCCAGATAGTGTCTTGCAGCAGGTAAGTGAGCGTAGTGCCATCCGGCTGTTTTACATCTTTGCGCGCAAGGACTATCTTATATTTTGCATTGCTATCCAGTTGCGTGTATTTGGGCTTTTTAGGAGTATCTACCCTGGGGGCAGCTACCTGCGGTTTCTTTTCCATGGCGGTAATAGCTCCATCATTAGAGGAAGGCATCTGCGTAGCATCGTACATGACCCATCCTATTTTCAGCTTCTGCCCCGCCGACACATTATTATCGACCATATTATTGAGGTCTTGAATATCCTTCTGTGATACCCCTGTACGGCGGCTGATGCGGGAAAGATTATCGTCGTCCCCTGTCTTATAGTAGAGGGCCCGGGCCTCGCCGGCAGATTGAGGCGCATGGTTCATATAATTATAAGCACCCAAGGGGATCAATACGATACTGCCTTCTGGAAGCGCCGACTGATAGCCGAGATTATTGGCACCTGTAAGTATTGCGGGCGGCACATGATAGCGACGGGAGAGCAGGAAAACCGTTTCCCCTTTTTGAACATGGTGTTCTATCATCCATTTATCGTTGTGCACAGCCAGCGGCAATCCTTTACCCTGGGCGAATGCAGCAACCGAGTAAAAACATAGCAGGTAAGCAAGTAGTAGTCGGCGCATATTATCTATGAAATTACAATGTTATTCCCAATCGGCATCCGGTATCTCCATTCGGATGCGCCAGTGTTTGGGTAAATAATTGTTAAACCTGTTTCCCAACGATTTGATCCACCCTAAACCCAGCCCATTATACGTTAGTAAAAACCAACCTTTGTTAGCCGTGGGCAGATCGAAATCTTCCTTGCGGAGAAATTTAAGGGCCTGCTCTTTAGAGAGCTCTATAGATGGCAGAGATGCAGACCTGTTGATGCTCAATGCTACATCGTGTGCCGGCAACCAATCCTTGGCTGTTGGTATGCCTAACTGAACACCTGTTTTTCTTAAATATACTTTACCCTGCAGTTGGTGCCAGTCGGCCTCGTGAATTGGGTTGATAGCATGATAGCTTTCTTTATCGGCCTGCAGGCAAAGAAAATCTGTATGAAGCAGATAGCTGCTTTGCTGATGAGCTTTTTTATCGTGGAGTGTTTTATAACGTACAGGCCTCATGCTATCAGCAGCGGATGTTTTGCGCAATGCTGCAATAAAAAAGCCTTCGCCCTTTACTTTATCGGGGCTGAAACGATAGCCATGTAATCCTCTACCGCTAGTTGTCTCCACTACACCCCACTCTGCATTTGAAGATACCTTAATACCTGTAACATCCAGTTCGGTAGCCAGCCAATCCAGTATCTGTTCATCTTCCTGCGGACTGTAAGAACAGGTAGCGTATATCAACACACCATCCTCTTTAAGTGCCGGCCATACATCTGCCAATATGCGTTGCTGACGCTGGCTACAAAGCTGCACATTGGCCTCACTCCATTCATCCAGCGCGCGGGCATCTTTACGAAACAGCCCTGAACCACTACACGGAGCATCTACAACAATCACATCGAAGTAACCGGTGAGGCGTGCAAGATCGCGGGGATCATTACTGGTGACCCATGTATTCATATAGCCCCAGCGTGTCATATTCTCTTCCAGTATCGAAGCACGAGTACGTATAACCTCGTTAGAAATAAGTAAACTATCCGGACCGAGAAATGATGCCAGCAGGGTACTCTTACCACCCGGCGCTGCACATAGATCGAGCACACGGAGATTATTATTATCGCTTACTGTCTCCTTCAATACCTGCTGCAGGAACATGGATGATGCTTCCTGCACATAGTAAGCTCCTGCATGGTACAGGGGATCGAGCGTGAAGACAGGACGTTCATTAAGATACCTGCCTTCGCTACACCAGGGTACTTGCTCATTAGCAGCAAATGCTTTTGAATGCTTTACCGGGTGCAACCTTACAGAAGTAACAGCAGGTTGCTGATGCGCTGCTATAAAGGCTTCTTCATTGAAACCTTTTACCTGTTGCAGGTCTTGTAATAGCCGCGCCGGAATATTCATAAACTATAAGACTAAACTTAATTTGGTGTAGGGATCGATCTCAAAATATTCAAGCGCCTCTATACCGCGTAGTTGCATTGCAATTTTATCGTTGCAAGCTAATACGGGGTTGTCAACATCCTCAAAACTCACTAAACACCATTGCCTGTCGACGGGGAATAAATAACTACAATAGTCTAAACCCATTTCATCTACAAAGCTCATATAATCATCACCATTTAAGATTCTATTCTTTTGTGCATACTTCACTGATGCCGGGTAACGATAAGCATCTTGTATATACAATCTACATTCATCATCCACAAGCAACTTCACAAGTTTTTCCAAATTAGCACGGCTCTTACCTGGCAAGCAGGCTACGCCTGGTGTAGGCTTTATATCGTGGATAGTATCCTTTGAATACTTCACATTGAAGATAGAAGCCAATTCCCTGATGCTTACCGGGCGATAAAGATCTTCGTTATCGTAATTAAGAAACAAACCAAATTGCCTTTCTATATCATGCCTTTTGTTCAGGCTGGCGATCTGTTCTTTATCCTCCGGATACTCATCAAAAGGAAAACTATCAATGATGCCATAATTCTGTTCGATGATAAAATATCTATCGAACACCGATGGCAATATAGAGGACAGTGTTAAAGAACGATACGGTGCCCTGTTCTTAAAAAAATCCTCTAACCATGTATAGGCATCATCCATGTTCACGTTCCTTCTAATACACCCCTACATAAGTTTGCGGGGTAATGGCCTTTAGTTCTTTCTTCACGGCGGCGCTTACCTTCAGGCCATCTATGAATGCGTGGATGGTTTGCTTGTTGATGCCACCCTTACCACGTGTTAAAGCTTTGAGGGCTTCATAAGGCTGCGGGTAGTTCTCGCGGCGCAGGATGGTTTGTATGGCTTCTGCAACTACCGCCCAGTTATTCTCCAGGTCGGTATTGAGTTTTTCTTTATTCAGTACCAGCTTGCCCAGGCCTTTTTCCAGCGAGCGAAGTGCGAGGAAGCTATGCGCCATTGGCACACCTACATTGCGCAGTACGGTGCTGTCCGTAAGATCGCGCTGCAGGCGGCTGATAGGCAGCTTGGCGCTCAGGTGCTCATATATGGCATTGGCAATACCGAGGTTGCCTTCTGCATTTTCAAAATCTATCGGGTTCACCTTATGCGGCATAGCGCTGCTGCCAACCTCACCTTCCTTCACTTTTTGCTTGAAGTAGTCCATAGAGATATAGCTCCATACATCGCGGGCAAGATCTATTAATATCGTGTTGATGCGTTTCAGCGCATCGAACTGGGCAGCCAGGTTATCGTAATGCTCTATCTGCGTAGTGTATTGCATACGCTCCAGCCCCAGGCGGTTATTTACAAAGTCGTTGCCGAATTTCACCCAGTCGGTCTTGGGGAACGTAACCTTATGCGCGTTAAAGTTGCCGGTAGCACCGCCAAACTTAGCCGCGAAAGGCACGTGGCTCAGTTGCTGTACCTGGCCCTCGAGGCGTTCTACAAATACCATCCATTCCTTGCCCAGCGTGGTAGGTGATGCGGGCTGGCCGTGTGTGCGCGCCAGCATAGGTATGCCCTTCCAGTCCTTAGCCATTTTGCGCAGGTGCAGGATGATGTTCTGCAACGCAGGCAGGTATTGCTCTTCCAGCGCTTCCTTCCACAACAGCGGGGTTGCCGTGTTGTTCACATCCTGGCTGGTGAGGCCAAAGTGTACCCACTCCACAGCATCGCCGGCGCCCATAGCCTTCAGCTTATCTTTCAGGAAGTATTCCACAGCCTTTACATCGTGGTTGGTGGTACGCTCCGTAAGCTTTATCTGCTGGGCATCGTCCTCGGTGAAATCCTCGTAGATGGCGCGCAGCTTTGCGGGCTTAACGCCCGCAGGCAGCTTGAATATCTTTTTCTCGGCCAGGAAGAGGAAGTATTCTACCTCTACCCGTACACGGTAGCGAATGAGGCCAAACTCGGAAAAATAAGGAGCAAGCGGAGCCAGCTGGCTGCGGTAGCGGCCATCAACGGGGCTGATGGCGGTTAAGGCTGTTAATTCCATGGCGCAAAAGTAATTGAAAATTCAAAAGTCGAAATTCAAAAATCAAAAGTGAGATGTGGGGCAGAAAAGCCGAAATAACGTGATTTGCTAACCTGGGTTAGCGATAATGCTAACGGATGGCTACCCGTTTTGCTAACCGGGGTTAACAATTTTGCGGGCATATGGGGGCATATTGCTAACGTTTGCTAACCTTTGTTATCTTTTGCTAACCTTTGCTAACCTTTTTTGAAAAGACGACGTTTGGGTGCTGAATGACTGAAGACGGAAAGGAAAGATCCTGAGGTTGCAGGGGATGAAAATACTGTTTCATAATAGTGTTTATTGGTAGTACAAAAATACGTGTTAAATTCAAAAGGAAAAAGTCAAAATTCAAAAAGTGATTTTAGATAACATCCTTGCAGCATCTTATAAAACCTATGGTCAGTATAAATACGAAACTCCGTATTTCAGTTCTATTATTTACCTGTCAGCGTGTCTTTTAGTAAATATCAGTAATGCTCTATATGCATGTAAATTAATTGGGGGTGTCGACTTGTTTATTTCTAAAACTGTATGGCTTACAGGTTGCGCAGTCTTGACAATCTTAATGTTTAGATATTACAGCAAATCAAGGGTTGAAAAAATCTTAGTGAAATATGAACAGAAATCAAAAAACGAAAAATTGATGTGGGGAGTTCTGGCAATTTCGCTAATGGCAATTCCAGTCTTAATTATTTTTTTCATTTTCTAATACATACTTCCAATCCGCTCCGTAAACAAAAAAATTAAAGCTTGTATTGCACACCCAGGACAATGGCAGCGGCACGCGTTTTCACATTGTCTACGCCTACGATGGTGGGAAGCTTGACCGTGTTGAACATGCCGATATTATCGCGCAGCTCCAGCGAGGCCAGGAAACGTTTATACACAGGCAGCGTAATACCCGCGCTGAAGGAAAGTCCGCAATCGAAATTATAATCGTAAGCACGGCTATCGAACATTACCATCGGCTTGATATTGGCACCTTTGATGATATCCTGGCGGCTAACGAGATAGGCGCTATATATACCTGCGGCAACATAGTACTTTACCTTTTTGCCGATGCTGTACTGCAACTGTAAAGGTAACGTGAGATAATCGTAACGGAGCCGCGGTGTTACCTGCCCCGAACTAGTGCCCATGCTATCGAGGATAACGATAACATCAGGCTCCTTAGCCCCTTTGCGCTCGTACGATAGACCCGTTCGTACAGACCAGTGTTTGCTAAACGCATACTGCATCGTAGCACCGGCCTGCCAACCCTCGTTGCGCTTCAATTGCGACAAGGCAGCGCTGCCACGCAGGCTTATGAGACTGGGGCCACCCGCTACACCAATGGTAAATTTATGCTGCGGCTTGCCGGTGGCAGCATACTGTATGCACAAAAGCACTATGCAGAACAATGCTGCCTTTTTTACCGATAAAGGTATTTTGATCGTCATGAAACGGCTATGGACATTTTATAGTTTACTACGCCTGCCAAAAGAATAGCTGAGCACAACGGAGGCATTGATAAGACGCTGGCTATGCTTCATATAATAAGGATAGGATTGGCCCGTGGTCTCATTCTTAATAAGGCCCTGGTACACTGCAGAAGGTGTGCGGCTGAGCTGCAGGGAGCCCATAACACCAATACCCAGGCGGGGCAGGTAACGGCTGGGATGATAGTTGAACCCAATATCTACATTGGGCATAAAGCTGGCTTCGGTTTGATTGGAAGAATCGCGTATCTCGCCGCTGATCACGTCCGTATTATTGACATTACGAGGAAAATCGCTGCTTACAGATATCGTAGCAGAAGATACCATAAATACGCCCAGCGAAAGGCCGCCATATACCTCGGCCTTCCGGCCGCGGCCAAACGAAAACTCCCTGCCTATATGCAAGGGTACGGTAATGGCTTCGTAGCGCTTTTCCCAGGCCATAGGATCGGGCTTATCAAAAACTGTGGTTATCTGGTTGAGCCCGTTGACCACGGTTTTGGACTGTTGGTAGCGAATACCAGTTTTGAAAAAAAGCTTATCGCCGAGTGCGAACTTATTGGTGAGCTCAAAGCCCAGGTTGCATTTGCGATTGATAACTTCAAAAGCGCCCGACTGTACCTGCGTATTATTGATAGTAACCGTGCGGCTACCCAGCAATGAAAGCGTGGGGCGGATCTTTGCATCAGCAAAATGGCTGAAGCCGGCAACCAGTGTCAATAGCAAACAAAACTTTCTCATTGTCAGGAACGAATTTAGATAGCTAGAACGATGAGGGTGAAGGAATTATTATCTTCAATTTAAAAATCGGGAACAGCCATGAAAGGATTCTGCATTAAAACCACCGGCGGAGAAACCATACGATTTGAATTCTACACAAAGGACGCACCTGTAACCTGCGAAGCGTTTGCTGCTACCTTTTTTATAAGGACTGCCATTGATGATGCTGATTGACGACGTAGCGGAAAAAAAATCCTGCGGGCGCAGGGGGTGAAAATGCTGTTTCATAATAGTGTTTATTGGTAATGCAAAACCATTCTTTAAATTCAATAGTAAAAGTCAAAATTCAAAAAGACGTGTTGTTGATGACCGGTAGATCATATTACAAAAGGAGATACTTAACGCTATTAGCACTAGGTATCCTTATACTTAATACGCGATGCAATTTTAAGTCTGATCACAATAAGCCCACTAACAACCTGCCAAAATCATCAACAACGGAAGATAGCGTAGTAGCACTTGTAGCGCGACTGCCTGTCGTAAAAAACGAGATGAATCTCATTGACAGTTTATCATCGGGAAAACGACACGTAAAATTTATCGCGTCATTGAATGATACTACCAACAATATTTACGAGGTAAAAGTATGTGAAGACAATGGCGACGCATTAGTTACTTATTACCACATAAATGTAGATGCCAACAAAATGATCGTTCTCAACCCGACAGGAGAAATGGACGAAGAATAAACTATTGGATTCTTTAATTTCACTAAAGAACATTAATAACCATGAAAGGATTCTGCATTAAAACCACCGACGGACAAACCATACGTTTTGAATACTATACAAAGGACGCACCTGTAACCTGCGAAGCATTTGCCGCTACCCTGCCCTTTACGCGGACGTTTATGCATGCAAGGGTATCTGGACAGGAGATATGGATAGATGATGCACCGGAGCTGGATATTATACAGGAGAATGCTTCTGTGTTTGTAGCCGCAGGTGAGGTATCTATTGGCCCGATGAAACCGGCGCGTAACAAGGTATGCAAATGCATGGGCATACTCTATGGCGAAGGCCACTTCCTGGATTGCAGCAATATATTTGCTAAGGTGTTGGATGAAGACCTGCCTGCATTAAAAACCCTCGGCGAACAGATATGGAAACAGGGTGTGCAGGTGTTGGTGTTTGAGAGATGGGGGTGAACATATCTAATAAATCAAGTATAACAATTATATTGGGTTTATTAGTTTAAAAGTTAAGGTATATTTTATGATTACTATTTAACGAAAAATATTAAAATGATTTGGTTAGAATTAAGAACAAAAAATGAAAACTATCGTAGTGGTTGGAATTTAACAGAAAGTGTGTGGGCTCCTGAACTTAAAAAAAACGGTGCTAGATGGCCATTCTATTATTTAATTAAGAATGTGCAAGAAGGGGACATTATAATTCATGTGATTGAAGATAAAAGTGGTAAGAAATATTTTGAAGGATTTTCAGAAGCAGCGACTGATGGATATACGTCTTCTGAACTTCCAGCAATACATCAGCACGATTGGGATTACTCTAAAAAATTTTACAGAGCCGACTTGAAAGATCATGTGGAATTTAAAAACAAAATTTACGTCGAGGACTTTTTGAGCAATAACACAGACGAATTAACCCGATATTACAATGACAATAAATACAAATCCATAAAAACAAGATTGTTTTTCGACGTAAAACAAACCGGACGTTTGCATTGTTTATATGGTGCATATTTTTCCGAGTTTGACAGTTTAATAGAGTACTTGATATCTAGCAAACAGCCTATTTCAAATAATGATGTTTCCTATAATGTGAGTGCTGATGAAATTTATAGAACCTTGTTGGTTCGTGTTGGACAACAAAAGTTTTCAAAAGAAGTAAAGAAAAACTTTCACTTTAAGTGCTGTTACCCAAATTGTGAGGTAACTGAGGATGTATTTTTAGTCGGCTCGCATATTTCCCGTTGGGCGGATAATAAAGCAGTACGTGGTGACATATCAAATGGCTTATGTTTATGCTTAACTCATGATAAAGCTTTTGAAAAAGGTTTTTTCATCATTGATGATAAATATCGCGTCACCGTCAGGTTGGATAAATTAGAAAAAGAAAGCTGGCTATATAATACTTTGATTAAAGGAAATGATCTTGAAATAAAAAAAAGAACGATTGATCCTTCAATCGATTCTATATATCAACATCATGAACGTGTAGCGTACAAGAAAAAGGCCTAAGCCCTAATTGTAATTTCTTCTAATAGCAAAAAATGATATAAACAATAACGATAAATTATTGACTCTTAAAACTAAAATTGCTGGATCCTAATAACTATTTTACAGCGAACTGCATACTACATCAAAAGTCGTTCTTGATAATTGAAGTCGATACCTAGTTATTTAACCCATAGTTGACACTGCATCGAACAAAACAAAAGCTCTTAAGTTATCACCATTATTTCCTTGCAAAGACGGAAGGCAAATTCTAAATGCTAATTTCTAAATTCTAAAACTCCCCCTGCTTCCTAAGATCGCGATGAGAAAATCGCTAACTTAGTGTTGTATGAATATGCCTGAATTAGGTCCGGTATTGATGATCCTGGTGGTATTCCTGGGTTATAATGCTGTAATGACTTCTGTCTTTATAGACGGGCGGTTTCGTCTCAGGCAATACCCTGCCCTAAAACGGTGGAGTATCAATATCGCGGTGTTCGGGGTGATGCTTTTCCTGTTGTCGTTGCCGAGGTTTGTGTTGGGGCGGTACACAGGCTTATTTTTCGTGGTGTATATCATTACTATTACGGCATTGGTGGTATTCCAGAGATTAGCGTTGCGTAGAAAATCGTAATTGTTCAGTTGGCAGTTTAACCACCTCCCCCTCGTTGCACTCGGGTACTCCTCCTAAGAACAGGAGGAGAAAAGAGATTTCAGTTTATTGTGTGCATTCCCTTGTGGTTGTGGGTTTGCTCTCGCAATAGTAGATTGCGGGTCGGGCCCGCAATGACATTGAGGAAATTCTGCGTTGTGTGCAACCACCTCCCCCTCGTTGCACTCGGGTACTCCTCCTAAAAACAGGAGGAGAAAGAAGGATTGGCAGTTTACAATTAGCGGCAGGCATTCCCTTGTGGTTGTGGGTTTGCTGCCGCAATGGTAGATTGCGGGTCGGGCCCGCAATGACATTGAGGAAATTCTAAATTCTGATTTCTAAATTCTAATTATCAAATTGTCGAATTGCCACATTATCAAATTTCCACATTGCCGAATTGCCGCATTATCGCATTACCGCATTCCCTGATGATGGTCAATATAAGTTGTGACAGGCATCATTGATGTGTTCTGTGGTCTCCGGTTTCTTTGTATTAGTTTAGAAGCATGGGAGCGTTCAATTTATGGAAAATGCTGGCGGGTGTGGCCATCTTCCTGCTGGGGATGAATTTCCTGGAGGATGGGATCAAAGCGCTATCCGGCAGGCGGTTCAAGCTGTTCCTTAAAGAACATACGGCACACAAGGTAATGGCAATAGTTGTGGGGGCATTGATAACCGGCCTGCTGCAAGGCAGCTCTATCGTGAACCTGATGGTGCTGGGCTTTGTGGGCGCGGGTGTAATAGGTATGGAGAATGCGCTCGCCATCATCCTTGGGGCTAACCTCGGCAGCACGTTTGATACCTGGGCAGTAGCCACACTGGGGTTTAAGGTAAATATGGAGGCTTATTCCTTACCCGTTTTAGGCATCGCCGGCATTGCGATGGCGCTGCTACAAAAAAACAGCAAAGCGTATAACTGGAGTATGTTTTTGCTCGGGTTGTCGCTGCTCTTCACCGGGCTGGAATATATGAAGGCCAGCACGCTTGCTGCGATCCAAACGTTTGACCTTGCACAATTGAATGATTATCCCCTTATCCTGTTCCTGTTAGCAGGCCTGGTGATCACCGCACTGATACAATCGAGCTTCGCAACGGCTGCCATAGTGCTCAGCGCGCTCAATGCGGGCATTCTTGACCTCTACTCAGGCACCGCCATAGTGCTGGGTGCAGAGGCGGGCACTACTATAAAATTGCTGATAGCTTCGGTAGGCAATTCGCCCGTGAAGAAACGTGTAGCTACGGGTAATTTTTTGTTCAATGTCATCACTATCCTGCTGCTCTTCTTTTTCATCCGGCAGGTAGATGATCTTATCACTAATACGATCGGCATTAAAGATAAGTTGATCGCGCTGGCAAGTTTCCAGACATTGGTGAACCTGGTATCCATCGTCCTGTTTTACCCGCTGTTGCCAGCGTTTGGCAAATTTCTCGACAGGCGATTTACAGACAACCATTACATGACGGCATATATCCATACCGTTTCGCCGGATGATTTTGATGCTGCGGAACCTGCGCTCGAAAAAGAAACAAGGCGATTCATCAAACTGGTTATCGGTTTTTGCAGAAAGATATTTGATGGCGGGGAAGAAGCCGGCAACGAGCAGGAAGAAAAATTCGCGGCCCAGGCAATACAGGAACAGTATGAGTACCTGAAACATTTGCACGGCGATATATATGCCTACTATATATCGCTGGGAGATGTGCAATTGCAGCCGGAAGAATCGAAGAAGCTGGATAATATCATATCATCTGTAAGAAACGGTATGTACGCGGCCAAGAGCATCAAGGATGCGATACATGATATTGAGCAATTGCGCAATTCTTCTCACGACGAGAAGTATAACATATATCAAAGCAACCGGAAAGAATGCCTAGAATTTTGCAATAAAATAGCTGCCATTCTTAACGACAGCAAGACTAATAATTTTGAAGAACTGGTAGCCATCTATAAATCCATACAGGATGCGTATGAGCACTCTATGAATTTTCTGTACAAGGAGGCTAGCTTTGCCAATTTATCGGAGGTAGAAGTATCTACGATCATCAACTTCAACAGGGAAATGTTCTCTTACTACAAGTCGATAATATTCTCTGTAAAAAACCTGTTGCTGACACCCGAGCAACTGGACTATTTTGATGAACTGCCGGGGTTTATAAATTAGACGTTAGCTTTCTTCCTACCTGTGAAACGTATGACAGCGCTCATACCACCGTGAAAATTTCCTTCCCATATTTCCAGCTCCTGTTCCTGCAGTTCCAGTATCTCGAAATCACTGAAGTACTCTTTGATCTCTTCTACGGAGAAAAGCATCGCCTCGTCCCTGGGGCCTCCTGCCTGGGGATTAACGGTATTAAACTGCAGGTGTCTTTTGCTATAGGCTTCGAATATGACGATACCACCGGGCTTTAAGAAAGTAGCCAGTTGCTTATGGTTGGCAGCTTTGTTATCGCCCGAAAAGAATGCATAGATCAGCGCCATTGCATCAAATTCGCCGGGCTGGTAATTTACTGTGGGCATCTCTGCAAGATCATAATGAATGGTTACACCTTTCTTTGCCGCCAGCAGCTCGGCCTTGCGTTTGCCTTCTGCACTCTGGTCAAAGCTATATACATCCCAACCCAGCGTAGCGGCATATACACCATTGCGGCCTTCTCCATCTGCGGGAAATAATATTTTACCGGGAGTTAGGCCCGAAAGCTTTTCTACGAGATAGCTGTTGGGCATTTCTCCGTAGGCATATTCATCTGTCTTATAGCGTTCGTCCCAGAATTTTGCGTCCATTGTGGTGTGTTTTATTAAAGGTAGGGAACTGATTGTTCTATTTTGCATTCTTACCGGCCCAATCCAAGAAACGCTTTTCGTTGTTGGTGGTGTTTCTTCTGTAGCCAGCAAATATTTGACTCACATCAAAATATACCCCTTCCCGATTGTCTTTGTTTGATTTTAGTATCATATGATCGCATGGATGACCTTCCATTTGCGTTTCTGTGCCAGCTGATTCGTAACCGAATAACCTAAGCATAGCATATTCATGTCCAACCATTAATACATGGTAACCGGTACTGTCTGTACGTCCATCACCTGAGCCGACAATTACATCGGCCATTCGTTTCATTTTATATAAGTATATCGTTGTATTAATTGTGTCTCCGAGCAGATGATAAAGATATGCCAGATTTATTACGGCGTCCAGGTCGAAAGGATTACTTTTTAATTGCAGTTCATAAAGCGTTGCAAGTTTCTTTTTATCCGCTTCTCTAAGCGATCGCTTTTTTTTAAGATGCGCAATTCCATAAAGCGCATTCTGGTCACGTGCAAATTCTGAGACAGGATGGTCGGCAAAGAAATTACCAAAGTAGACGTATTTATATTCATCCGCCGTAAGTGTGGTGTCATTCGCCAGAAATCTTTCAAACAAAGGGGGATAATAATATGCTGAATTCTTGTCTTTTATAGCTGCTTCGATCGCTTTATAATCGGGAGGAATAAATCCTTGTGCACTGGCACGTAAACTCATCAGTAATAAGACAATATACAACAGGGGGCGGATATTCATATTCATAGTGTTTTTGCAATAACAAGTTACAACAGCTTTGCTGCTGATGCAACAATCCGGCAGTTTCCTTACCCTTAGCTAACATAAACTTTACAATGTGTTTACAGTACCAACATATTCAGGAGTGAACTTTGCCCTATAAATATAGAGAACATGAAAACGAACTGGAATTACATAGCAGCGTATAAAGAAGAGGTAGAGGCACTGGTGGCGCAGCAACTGGAAGACCTGGAACCGGAAACCGAGGCTCAGCCAATGACAGAAAAGCTGAAGCATACTTTTATCATCTATACCAGCCTGTCAGAATCTTACCTGACGCAGGTAGTGGCTGCAAGAGCCTAAGTATTATCTTTTTCAATTTTCCTTTAATATATCTGCTGCGAGGCGGGTGTATTATTTTTTGTGCAATCCCATAATTATCATCCGGTATTTTCTATTATCCCCTGCAATGGCGAGGTAGTAACGAAGCATATATCCGCAAAAATAATTTGCCCTACGCAAAACCGCCATTCACCGATTTTTAGTCCCTGTCTGCCTATCAGTATTTCATGGCAAAATGTGGCTTACCTAGGTTTGCTGCACAAAATGAAAACAATATGTCTAAAGTGCTATTCCTGAGTGTACCTGCCCATGGCAATGTAAACCCTACGCTTGGCCTGGTAAATGAGCTGGTACTTCAGGGCGAAGAGATCATCTATTTCTCTTCGGATGAATTCAAAGAAAAGATAGAGCAAGCAGGCGCCACATATAAGCGCTATATAGAAGACCTGGACATTTTTAAAATGTACCTAGACAGCGAGAACGGCCCCGACCCCATGCACCGCGTGATACGCTCGGCAGATAAGATCATCGCCGATATATTACAGCAGACAGAAGGGATGCGGTTTGACTACATGATACATTCTGCAGCCTTTCCGTTTGCGTGCGCCATGAAACAGATATTAAAGGTACCCAGCGTAGGCTCGCTTGCCATATTCAGCGGGCTCAAAGATTTCTTTGATGAAAGCGGCCAAGCTGAAGATGCCGCATTTCCGGGTATGGGAGAACTGGTATGCACGTACAAGGAAGTATCGGCGCAATTGAGTGATACTTACGGTGTACAAATGCCGGAAACGGTTTTAGGCCTGTTGCTCAACAAAGGTGATCTCAACTTTGTATACACATCAGAATATTTTATATCGCCGGCAGATAAGGCTTTCTTTGATGATAGCTATCGTTTTGTAGGTCCGCCTGTATATAGCAGAAGAGATATACAAACTGACTTCCCGCTGGAAAAACTGTATGGCCGGAAGGTGATCTACATATCACTGGGAACGGTATTCAGCAATTATAAGCCGGAGCTGTATGAACTCTTTTTCCGGGCTTTCGAAAATATGGATGCGGTGATAGTAATGGCCGCCTACAATGTAGACCTGTCGAAAATGCGAATACCGGAAAACTTCATCGTTCGTAATTATGTGCCCCAGTCGCTGATATTAAGATATGCGGATGCTGCCATCACTCACGCAGGCATGAACAGCATCAGCGACCTGATACATCGTAATGTTCCTTTTGTCTCTATACCTTTGGGCGCGGATCAGCCGGAGCTGGCAAAAAGGGCGGCAGAGCTTGGTGCAACAATCGTATTAGATGCGGAGAATATTACAGCAGAACAAATTCGTGATGCAGCACAGGTAGTAATGCGGGATCCCATATATTTGGAGCATATCCAGGCCATCAATGAATCGTTTGCCGAAGCCGGCGGATATAAAAGAGCGGCAGAAGAGATATTTAAGATGAAACAAGAGAAAGGAATTTTTAGTTAAGATGCAAACAGCAGCATACAGCACAGGCACCGTAACCTCTAAGGACGGCAGCATTATTGGTTATAAACAAACAGGCGCCGGACCGGGGCTTATATTAGTACACGGGGGCATGATGGCTTCGCAGAATTTTACAAAACTGGGTGCATTGCTAGCCGATGCATTTACCGTTTACATACCCGACCGCAGGGGCCGCGGCATGAGTGAACAGGATACCAAAGAATATGGCCTTGCCAAAGAAAGTGAAGATATACAGGCGCTGGCACTGGTGACCGGAGCGCAAAATATATTTGGACTGAGCTCAGGAGCGATCATTGCTTTGCAAACAGCCTTGATGGAACCATCCATCAAAAAATTGGCGCTCTATGAACCACCGTTACCTTTTACGGACGGGCCATCGGCATGGGTACCTGCTTATGATAAAGCGATGAAGGAAGGCGACTATGGTGAAGCTATGGCCAGTGTGGTGAAAGGCACAGGTGATGAAAGCATGCTGGCTATGACGCCCAAATTCATGCTTACTGCCATGTTTAATATGGCAATCAAAAAAGAAGAAGTTGCTGAAGGGCAGGTGTCTTTGAAAACACTTATTGCTGCGATGTATCATGATATTGCAATCGTGAATGATTCCCAATCTTTACTAGGCACTTACCAAAATGTTGCTGCTGATACCTTGCTATTAGGAGGCACACGGAGCATTCAATTTCTTAGGGAGAACGTGGACATTATGTCTGCCGCTATGCCGCATGCAAAGCGTATCATCTTTGAAGGATTAGGACACGTAGCTGCAGATAATAATGGTAAACCGGAAATAGTAACCGCTGCGCTGAAGGAATTCTTTGCTTCCTAAGCAGTGACTGTATTCTTTGCTATCTGCCGGTAACGGTTCAATGCCAGTAACAAAGCGATGACAGACCATACAAGTAATTGCCAGGTAACACCTGTGTAGCCGCCTGCCTTCCAACACTGCACACCAACGAATGTACCCATAGCACCACCAATAAAATAGGATGTCATGTACACGGTATTGATGCGGCTATGGGCGGTTTCATCGAGCGTGTAGATGACCGCAATATTGGTAACATGCGTAGCCTGTACACCAAGATCGAGCATGAGCACAGCAGCAACCAAAGCCCACAATGCATTTGGAAAGAATTGGATACAGAGAATACTTGTAATGAGCATGGCGATACTGATGACCTGCGAACGGGCGGGATTGCCTTTATCGGCCAGCTTGCCAAACCACGGCGCCATTAATGCACCTACAATAGCCAGCAGACCAAATAAGCCTATAACATCAGTACCGTAATGAAACGGAGCGCCACTCAGGTGAAAAGTGAGTGTGGTCCAGAAAGAGCAGAAGGCACCAAATACCAAAGCCCCTAAAACTGCCGAGTATCGCAACAGTGCAAACCTGCCTATCTGCTGCAAAGTAGAGCGCAGCAATTGTCCATAGTTGCCTTTGAACTGCACGGGCACATCAGGCAGCGAAAAATAAAGAATGAAGGAGGATAACAAAACAAGGCCGGACGAAATGCTATACACAGCACGCCAGCCAAACCATTCTGCTATATAGCCGCTAAATACCCGTGCGGCAAGAATACCTGTAAGAATGCCTGTGACAATAGTACCTACGATCTTTCCTTTATTTTCGGGCGACAGGAGCGCTGCCAATGGCATGATGACCTGTGCCGCTACAGCAAATAAACCTACCAGTAAGCTCATTGCAGATATAAGCCAGGCCGTTTGGGCAAAAGACATACCGATGAGTGACAGCACTAATAATAATTGTAATATAAGGATCAGCCGGCGCCTGTTTACTTTATCACCCAATGGTGTAATGAAAAACAGGCCGAGGCCATAACCCGCTTGCGAACAAACAGCAATATTGCCGGCAGCAGCTTCAGAGATGTGAAGGCTGCCGGCAATATCACTTAATAAAGGCTGATTAAAGTATATACCGGAAACGCAGATGCCTGCGGTGATGGACATGATGGCTATCTGCCATTTAGTAAGTCCTTGCTTCATCATGCCGCAAATTGCATCATTTGTTTTTAATGCGCAGGATAGGCTTATAATTTTTTATTATTACTATCCACCGGTGTAGCCACCTATGATCGGCAATATCTCTCCCGTGATAAAACTGGAGCATTGCGGCGATGCCAGGAATACATAAGCAGGAGCAATCTCTTCTGGCTGCGCAGGGCGCTTCATAGCAGTGTACGAACCAAACTTCTTAATATCTTCTTTTTGCCGGTCAGAAGGATTTAAGGGCGTCCATACAGGGCCTGGAGCTACTGCATTTACACGTATACCCTTCGGAATGAGGTGCGTACCCAGCGAACGGGTAAAGGCATGAATACCACCTTTGGTCAATGAATAGTCAAGAATTTCTTTATTTCCGAACAGGCCTGTTACCGAGCCTGTATTAATGATAGCGCTACCCTCCTGCATATGCGGTACCGCTGCCTGCGCCATGTGGAAGTATCCATAAAGATTTGTCTTTAATGTAGTATCAAAATGTTCTTCGGTAAGATCTTCGAAGTTGGCTACATGCAATTGAAATGCAGCGTTGTTCACCAATACATCTACCCTGCCGAATTTGTCTACCACCTGCTTTACTGCATCGAAACAAAAATTACGGTTGGCGACATCACCTGCGATGGTAACACATTGGCGACCCTCATCCTCGACCAGCTTCTTCGTAGTCTCTGCATCCTCATGCTCATTCAGATATAGAATGGCAACATCTGCACCTTCACGCGCAAAAAGCACAGCTACTGCCCTGCCGATACCGGAATCGCCCCCTGTAATAATGGCGATCTTATCTTTCAATTTATCTGAACCTTTATAGAAGGGTGCATCGTACATTGGTTGCACGTCCATTTCCGATTCTACACCGGGTTTTTCCAGGTGTTGCTTCCCTACCGGGGGCTCCGGGTATTTACGCGCACCTGCCTGCATAGGTTTTTCTGCTTCCTGTGGCGGATTTTGCTTTTCTGCTTCCGCTACCTTGTCTTGTATTTGCTTGTGTTTACGAGCTGTCTCTTCCGCTTCCGCACGATATTGATTCATTGCTTCCATAAGTAATTTTAAATATTGTTATTCGATGCTATCTTTTACAGCTAACCGCTCAGGTTCTTTCATGATAAACCAATACCAGAAAAAGGGAAACGCCAGTGGCATGAACACCGCCATAAACACCACCCACACAGCTTTAGAGCCAACAGGCATGAACTTCAGGCGCAGCAGATGCACAATATAATACAGCAGCACAGCAAGGGTGGCAATACCCGTGATACCATACATAACTGTTAATGTGCCAAAATGATCTTTGGTACCCTCTACCATTGCCAGGTGATCATTAAGGCCATTCTGCGCCACTGTTTTACCAAAGGTGCTGACCTGGTATATCAGCGTTATCAATAACAGCGAAAGAGGAATAAAGCTCATGATGCCTAGGTTCCTCTTTTTAGCTTTGTCCATTATTTCGGTTCCCATAGCAAGGAGGCTGAAAATTTTGTTCCATGAGCTTTCATTTATTTTTTCAGAAATTTGGCTTATGCCATTTAGCAAGGATCTGTACAAAACATTGCGGGTAAAAGAGATCAAAGAAGAAGTGCCGGGCTTTAAATCAATTAGCTTTGAAGAAGGGCATGGTATCAGCTATAAGGCAGGCCAATACCTGACCTTTGTAAGATTTGGCGGAGATAAAGAAATACACCGCTCCTACTCTATCACCTCCTCCCCTGCATGGAACGAACCGTTAAGCATTGGCGTAAAACGTATTGAAAACGGATTGTTTTCGCGGCACCTGGTAGATGAGATAAAACCCGGTGATGAATTACTGACCATTGGCAGCGGAGGATTGTTTACTCTACCGGATGATATCGCTGCTTACAAACAGATATTCTTCTTTGCAGCAGGTAGTGGTATCACACCCATCTATTCTTTAATAAAAACCCTGCTTAAAGAATACCCTTCCACACAGGTGGTACTTATATATAGTAACCCCGCAGAACACCGCACACTGTTCTTAGATTCGTTAAGAGATCTGCAGGAAAAACATAAGGAACGCTTCCGAATGGAATTGCTATTCAGCAACAATCCTCAATTGATGAGCGCAAGACTGCACCGAGAATTGATCCTTCATTTCCTGCATACACTTGCCATAGCACCAAAAGAACAAATGCTGTTTTATATCTGCGGCCCGGAAAACTATATGCGGCTGTGTACCTATACGCTAAGGGAAGATGGCGTACCTGCAGGCAGTATTAAGAAAGAGAATTTTGTGATCGATGCCAGGCCAAAGAAAAACATTTTGCCTCCTGATACCGCTACCCATCACGTAATCCTGCAAAGAGAAGGAAATGTTGTTGATCTAACAGTTATGTACCCCGATAGTATACTGGCTGCGGCGAAAAAAGCAGGCATAGCGCTACCTTACAGCTGTGAAGCAGGCAGTTGCGGTAGCTGTGCTGCCCGCTGCACCAGCGGAACGATCTGGCATTCTTATAATGAAGTACTCACCGACAACGACCTGAAAAAAGGCATGGTGCTAACTTGCGTAGGGCATCCTATAAATGGAGACGCGACCATAGTCCTCTAGCTTCACATCTTTAGGAAATCCATTGCCTTATACACCAGGAAGGCCGGCCATACCATCGCTTTTAAAAAGCCAAGCAAGCCATCGCCAAAGTTGGTGGCATGCTGCAGGTAGTATACCACTGCACCGATAAAACCTACAAAGTATAGTCCGGACGAGCGTTCGATGATCTTAGTTTTTTGTTGCATAGCAGAAGATTTGCTGCAATGTAACCAGTGATGCAGGTCGTTTACTATGATGTTGGTCATTATAGTAATTGACAGTCGTCTTATTTAGAACGGGCTGCTTTTGTGCCACTTAATGCTTTTTCATAGCAATCTATCCATTGCTGCGGCGACATTTTGGTTGCTAGTTCTGCTATAAGATCATAGGGTATGTCATTCATGTTCTTAAAGCGGATGCAACTCTTGCCCATATCCAGTTTCTTTTTACTGTGTTTGGGATATTCTTCTGTAAACCATTTCAACAGGGAGGCATTGCTATACATACCCATGTGGTATAAGGCAATGAAATTCTTTTGAGATGCAAGGTTGATAAAGCTAAGCGGCAGGCTGGGATCGCAATGATAGCCTGCAGGATAAGTGCTCAGCGGCACTACATAACCTATCATACCATAAGACATGCATTCTTTAAATCCTTTGGGCAGGCTTTTGAGCAATGTTTTGCGAAGCTTATTCATTGGCTCTTTGCGGTCTTCGGGCAAAGAATCCATGTATTCATCTACGGTAGTAGCTTTTGATTGCATAAACACTGTTTGGAGCAAAAATAGCAAATCGCCCATCATTTGGTGCCGACATCGCGGCTCCAGTCTATTACTACTTTTATTTCGTCCTCCCCATGATTATGTAGTGCATCATCATATTTACCAAAAGGATACCGATGTGTAATGATCTTATCTACCGCCTCCGGCCATTGCTGTTTGGCTTTTACCAGGTAATTCACCGCCTGCTCGTAATGTTTTCTGCTGGCATTAACGCTACCCACTATTATTTGATTGTTGAGTACAAGGCGCTGCATTAGCTCAGCCCCGGGCATGGTGAGCGGGCGGCCTTCTGCAGGTATGCCTGTAGCCATGTATATGGCATTTTTAGCCATCGTATCTATCAGCTCGAACTGCAATTTTGCGATGCCCGCTGCCTCAAAAACAAAGTCGGCATATTCGATGGTCTTGCCTATCTCCTCTACATTCACCTTCTTTCCATTCACATATCTTCCACCTATTGCTTTCAGCACATGTGGACGGGCGCTATTCTCGTCTACAATATCCATCCCTAAAACATCCGCACCACGAACACGCAATGCTAAAGCCGCTAATAAACCCACGGGCCCTAAGCCTGCCACCAAGGCCTTCTTACCCTTCAGCCAATGAGAGGCATCATCAAAATCGCCCAGCCTCACTGCCTGTATCATCATCGCCTCGTCAATAGCCTTTGCAGCAACGGACATTGGCTCTGTGAGCACCCCTATATTTTTTATAGACCCAGGTACGGGTACAAAGTACGCTTCCTTATCAACCACAAATTCTGTTTCATAGCCATCGGCACCTTTGATACCGCGCTCTGTGTACTTGCCGGTATAGCACATATCGCTACGCCCGTTTTTGCAGGCGGCACATTCGCCACAACCCCTGCGGACTGTAAAAAGCCCATAGTCGCCCCTGGCAGCTTTAGTAACCGCCTTACCTACTTCCACCACCTGCCCAAACATCTCGTGACCGATCACCAGTTTATTTTTACCATCGGGTGCATCGGCCCTGCCGCCGGAAACCTCTTCTCTATCTGTGCCGCAGATACCTACCTGCAGCACTTTTATCCTTATTTCGTCAGCCGCATGAATAAAAGGTTCCTCACGATCTACTAATTCCACTTCTTTAGTACCCGGTGTTATTGCTATTGCCTTCATGTGTTATCATTTACATTCCTGTTACGAATATCATTCAATTGCATATCGAGGTTAAAGGCGGTATTGATCAAACCAAGGTGCGTGAATGCCTGTGGAAAATTGCCGAGGTGCTCCCCCTCAAATCCTAATTGTTCGGAGAATAAGCCGAGATGATTGGCATAGCCCAGCATCTTTTCGAAATAGAACCTTGCTTTCTCTAACTGGCCGGCACGCGACAGGCATTCCACATACCAGAAAGTACACATAGAAAAAGTGCCTTCATGCTTTTCGAAACCATCGGGCGCAGCGGCGTCCGGTCGATAACGGTACACCAATGAATCAGACACCAGTTCTTCTTCTATACGTTTTAAAGAAGAAAGCCAGCGTGGATCTTTAGGGCTGATGAAGCCGAGCAGCGGCATCATTAAAGAAGATGCATCTACCGTATTAGCTCCGGGAAACTGCATAAATGCTTTCTTTTCAGGATTCCAGAAATCGCGGTAGATAGAATCGTATATCCTGTCGCGTTGGCGCACATAGCGTGAGTTGACGGGTAGCGAATTATGCCGGGCGATTTTAATAGCCCTGTCAAACGCCACCCAGCATTGCAGGCGCGAATAAAGAAAATGTTGTTTACCACCGCGTACTTCCCAAATGCTTTCATCTGGTTGCTTCCAGTTGTCGCATAGCCAATCGAGTTGCTCCTTGAGATCTTCCCAGAAATCGTGAGAGATGGTTTCACCAAATTCATTGTATAAGAACACGGCATCCATCAGCTCGCCATATATATCCAGTTGCAACTGGTTGTAGGCGTCGTTACCAATGCGCACCGGGCTCGATTTTTTATAACCTTCGAAATTGTCTAAGAATGTTTCTTTTATCTGTGGACGGCCATCAATAGAATACATGATACCGAGTTGTGAGCGGCCTTTTACATCGCGGCACATTTTTTCCACCCATTGCATATAGGCCCCGGCCTCTTTTACATAACCCAGCCTCATGAGCGCATGAATAGAAAAAGATGCATCCCGGATCCAGGTATAGCGATAGTCCCAGTTACGCTCGCCACCAATCGTTTCCGGCAAACCAAAGGTTGGGGAAGCAATCATGGAACCGTATTTATTACTGGTAAGCAGTTTAAGCACCAGGGCAGAACGGTTGACGGCATGAGGCCATCTGCCACGATAGGAAGAATGAGATATCCAATCCTTCCAGTAGTTTACGGTACGAAACAGGCTTTCTGTGATAAATTTTTCGAAGTCAGACCGCAGCTCGTGCTGATCGGTAATATACTCCAGTAAGAAGTCAACAGTCTTTCCCGCGCCCAGTGTAAAGTCGGCCAGCACATCACCGTCCTGCATTTTCAGGGGAACGGATGCCGTTAACCTTAAAATTGTTTTATCATCGCCTTCGCTCTCAAACAGCGCCTGGTTATCAGCGATCATCTTCACCCGGTGTTTAGCACGGCCGTAATCAAAACGCGGCGCACAGATCACTTTGTAGCTGGCTTCGCCTCTAACATTTGTAACCCTGCGTACCAGGCTCCTGCTATTGTTGGGTAATTCAACAGGCATAAAATCCATGATCTCACTGACGCCTGCGGAAGAGAGGAAACGCGTCAGCAGCACATTCGTGTCGGGCAGATACATCTGCCTTGTTTTCATATCCGTAAAGGTGGGCGTGATCTCGAATTTACCGCCTCGTTCATTATCTAAAAGAGCAGCGAATACAGAAGGTGCATCAAAATCGGGCAGGCATAAAAAGTCTATGGAACCATTGAGCCCAACCAATGCCACGGTATTAAGGTCTCCTATAATTCCATAATTCTCAATCGGTTGGTAACTCATCTGGCAAAAAGTCTGTACTAAAAAAATCTAACAAACCCAGCATTATCGGGGATCCTATCATCCACACTGCAATCACAGTTAAAAAACCGTACCCCGACAGAGATTACCAATTATAAAAACACAATGATCCTTATTGCCGGATCAGTTTTATGACCTGCATAGTTTGCCCATTGTAATAACGAAGAAAGTATAAACCAGGGCTCAACGCTTTTGTATCGATGACGTTAGTGCGTTCGATCCTGTCCTGGCGTTTTAATATCCGTCCATCTACAGTGCATAGTTCTATCATGCCGGCAGGAACAGCTGCGGATAAAACATCTATATAGAGCATATCGTTTACCGGGTTAGGATAAACAGAGATCTCTTTGGTATCACCCGTATTCATTGCAACGCCGGTACCAGAAGACGCCAATGAAACAGCTTTGCCGGCTGTCCATGGAGAATAAACCGGGAACCCAAGAGAATCGCACTTGCTGCGTATGTGTATAAAATATTGCGTTTTAGGCGTCAACCCGGTCAGCACTACGGAATCGTCCTGCACCACAGTGCCGGACGTGCCCGGATTGTACGGACTCATGTCCAATACATACTCAAATTCTTTAGCGCAGCCCATATTCCATTTTACGAGCACCTTGGTAGTACTTGGTGTGATAGTGATGGTGCGGGGCGCTTCGCAGCGGGGAGTATTAAAAGATATTGTTTCCCAAGAGGAATAACCGCCGGCACAATTGGTGCGCATGTGTATATAAAATACGTCACTGGAATGCAGCCCACCCCATTGGCCTGTAGCTGGCGAACCCGTAACCGTAAGGGGAAATTGCGCCGGTGGCGTAGCCATTACCTGGTCTACACAATAATCATAGAACTTACCGCTACCTGTTGCTGTCCACTTGAACTTTACGCTATCGCAACTGACAAAAGTGGTAGCCAGGCCAGCCGGAGGATTACATTGCGCTGTAGCATTAAAGTGCAGCAACAGCAGGAACATTAAAAGGAACAGCAGGCTTTTCATTGGGGATGGTATTGGTGCAGCCATATAGACCGCCCCCAGATATGAAAAGTTGGGATATATTCCTGAAATAATGAATTACTTCCTACGTACCAGCAGATAGGAATAGCCATCATAGGCATTCATATCAGCATGCAATGTATCATTACCTTCCGGTGTAAAGATGAGATTCAGGCCCGTCATCTGGTAGGTTTCCTTACCGGTATGTATATCCTTTACCATCTCCCAATCGTACTTATCCTTATGCATCTCACCGGGCTTCTCTACAAAAAACGAATCGGCTGTAAAGGTGTAGTAATGATCTTTATAGTCGGTAACGGTCTTACCCGCAAATCCGCCTGTTGTAGAAACAAGGCGCCAGGTACCCATTACCTTGTATTGTATATCAGGTATATTGGGATCTTTCTTATCCTCGGTTGCTACCGGAATCTTTTCGGCTACGGGCGGGCCATCCGGTATTCTCGTGATCTTCGCTGCATGACAGGACGCGAAGGCAATGGAAATTATAGAGAGTACTGCTATTTTGCGCATTAGATCAATTTATCTGTATTTAGTATTGCATAAACGATGCCAATCAATAAATGTATTAAACCGGTTCTGTAGCTACGTGCCGCTTCATGTGGTTGCAGCAATATATCAATATCAACAAGAGTAATACATTGTTAGCCTCCGGGTAGTAGTCGTTGGTCTCGATCTTATAGAGAAGGCTGAGCGAAGACCAGTTAAACTCGCTATTCATTACCGCCATCTGCTGCTCGTCACTGCTATACAAAGTGTATATGCGGTTCCAGAAATCTGCGCTAAAGCGATATTTCGTCCCGCCCAGCTCTATTACATGGCTGCCACCCCAGCTTAATTTCAGATCAGCGATCACATCGCTGCCATTGACCACGTGATATGATGTTGCCCATATATCGTGCGGCCCCAGCCTGTATTCGTCGCCGCCAATGGTAAGCGTAACGCCCACCTTGAATGTGCCACTGTAATCGAGCGTGCCCAATACATCTTCATTGTGCAGCAATGTGAAGTGCCTGTTGTGATCGCCGGTAACGGTATAATTCATCAGAATCGTTTACACACCAAATATATCAAGCTTAGCGGGCTTTCTGAATTATTTAACATTCGGGCATCCGGCAAAAGCTTGCAGATACGTTAAGAGGATATTATATTTATAATCCCAAAATACTTTCCTTTATGAGACACATCCTGCTTGCACTGCTGCTTGGTAGTAGTGTATTGACCTACGGGCAAGCAAAAAAGACAAATGTCGCGGCCAAAAAAGCGGCCACCACCGGACCTACCTTTGTGACACGCGTTGAGAACATCAACGAGTATAAACTTAACAACGGCTTAAAAGTACTGCTGATACCGGATGCCACACAAAACAATGTACTGGTAAACATTGTGTACAATGTGGGATCGAGACAGGAAGGTTATGGAGAAACCGGCATGGCCCACCTGCTGGAGCACATGCTCTTTAAAGGAACCCAGAGAATAAAGGAAATTAAAAAGGCTATAGCAGACAAAGGTGCGGAAGCCAACGGAACAACCTGGTATGACCGTACCAACTACTATGAAATACTGCCTGCCACCGATGACAACCTGAAATGGGCCCTGGACATGGAAGCAGACCGCATGGTGAATTCGAGGATATCTGCAGAAGACCTTGCCAAGGAATTCTCTGTAGTGCGTAACGAATTTGAATCGGGCGAAAATTACCCTGACCAGATATTGGAAGAGCGCATCCTTTCTACCATGTACCTGTGGCATAACTACGGTAAATCTACCATCGGCAGCAAGGAGGATATTGAAAAAGTACCTGCATCTAACCTGAAAGTATTCTATCAGAAATACTACCAGCCTGATAATGCAACCCTGATAGTGGCAGGTAAATTCGATAAAGAAAAGACCCTGCAATGGATCAATCAATATTTTAGCGTGATACCTAAGCCTACACGCGTGTTGCAGCCCGACTATACTATAGAACCACAGCAAGATGGCGAACGCACAGTACAACTGCGTCGCAACGGTGATATACAATATATAGGCATGGGCTACCATACACCATGCTTTGCCGATAAGGACTACTCTGCCAACCAGGCGCTTATCTCCATCCTTACCAATGAGCCATCGGGTATATTATACAAATCGCTGGTAGAAACTAAAAAGGCGACCAAAGTATATGGATATAGCATGGCGCTGCATGATCCCGGCTTTAGCTACTACAGCGTAGAAGTACCCAACGATAAAAGCCTGAAGGACGCACGCCGTACCT
The DNA here is from genome assembly GCA_018267955.1 of Bacteroidota bacterium. Lineage (GTDB taxonomy): Bacteria > Bacteroidota > Bacteroidia > Chitinophagales > Chitinophagaceae > Polluticoccus. Next base: position 171,243 of record JAFDXL010000007.1, on the reverse strand, counting down.
TACTGAAAACAATGGATGCGCTTGATACGATGACCATTACACAGGAACAACTGGACAGGGCGAAAAATGCACTGACCAAAAACATGGAAAACCTGTATAATAACACGATCTACTTTGGTGTAAACCTGGCCAATGTTATTGGTACAGGCAGCTACAAGCTATGGTTCATCAACCGTGACAGGATCGAAAACCTGACACTGGCTGATGTAAATGCCGCAAAGAAATACTACAAAGCCAGCAACCGTACTTGGGGTGAGTTTGTGCCAGATAAGACACCGGAAAGGGTAAAAGTAGGTACTACACCAGATATCGCGGCACTGACCGGCGACTATAAAGGCAAGGAAGTAAAGGAAATGACCGAAACTTTTGAACCTACTATAGAGAATATCAAAGCGAAGACCGTTTACGGGCAATTGTCTAACGGGATGAAATATGCCATACTGCATAAGCCAGCCAAGGGCGATAAGATATTCGGCACCATTATGTTTAAAATGGGCAATGAAAAATCGCTGACCGGTAAGAATACCATCGCCTACCTGGCATCGAGGATGCTGAAATACGGTACTAAAACAAGATCACGCAAGGATATTGCAGATGAACTGGACAAAAATAAGACAAGTGTATATTTCTACGGATCTACCAACACGCTGTATGCAATCGTCAATACAGATAAAGAGCATTTTAGCAAAGCGATGGACCTGCTGCAGGACATGCTGCTGCATCCATCTTTCGATGCCAAGGAGTTTGACAAACTGATACTGGATGCCAAGGCCGACCTGGAATCGAGCATGTCTGACCCAAGCAGTGTAGCAGGTGAAAGGCTGCAAAAACGTACAAACCTGTATCCTAAATCGCACCCTTATTATCCGCAAACATCAGAAGAACAACTGGAAGCTATAAAGAATGTAACATTAGATGATATCAAAGCATTCTACAACGATTTCTACGGCGCAGGCAGTGCGTATGCAAGCTTTGTTGGCGGGCTGGATGTTAATGATGTGAAGAATGAACTAGGCAAATCGTACAGCAACTGGAATGCAAAAACACCGTTCACTGATATTGAAGAGAAATACTTTGATATTAAAGGCGGCACAGAAGTGGTGCAGATCAATGACAAGACCAACGCTATGCTGCAAGGGGCTATCAACATTAATCTTACCCAGAAAGATCCTGATTTCGTTCCGCTGACTATGGCCAATGAAATGCTGGGCGGTGGCGCCTTCCTGTCTTCCCGTATACCACAAAGATTAAGGGAATCAGAAGGTATGAGTTACGGCGCAGGCTCTTACTATAGCGCAGAATACAAGTACCCATCGGGCGCATGGGGCGTGTACGCGATATTTAATCCTATCTACAAAGACAAATTAAATACTGCACTTGATGAAGAAATAAAGAAAGCATTGGCAAAAGGCTTTACCGATGAAGAATGGAAGGCCTCTCTGCAAAGCTGGCTGCAACAAAGAAAGCTTACACTGGATGATAATAACTCACTGGTATCTATCCTTAACAGCTATATGTATAATGGTAAAGACCTGACCTTCTTCAGCAATATGGAAACAAAGGCAAAAGCACTGAATGTGAAAGAGATCAATGATGTAATGAAGAAGTATATCAACCCTGATAAGATGGTACTGATATACGCAGGTGATTTTACTAAAAAAGAGTAACAGAACAGTTCTATAAAGCACAAAAGCCCGCAAATTGCGGGCTTTTGTATTATGCTTAATACTTGATGGTAAACTTACCCTCTGTAACCTTAACAGAGTCGACTGGCTTCACATAATAACCATTATACATGGTATCCTTGTAGTAAGTGCCGTAAAACGTACCGCTAACATAGGTGCCGTTGTCAAATGTAATATTGAAAACATCATTACCATTAACATAGTAAAAGCCTCCTGAGGGTGTATAGATAGAAGAATCAATCTCGTTACCCAACTGACACGATGTAATCGTATCTCCGTAAATACCTCCTCTATAAGTTTTTACTTTTCCATACTTATCCAGAGTGGCCGAAAAAAGTGTCTGGCCTTTGTACGGTATCCTGGCAGCAAGTGTGAACATATCTTGCCCGGTAATATCTTTCCGTTTATCGATATGATAAAAACTAGCTGTATACAACACACCATCTATTTTAACGGAAAAGCCATAAGTAGGTGTTGTATTACCCCCGTTATTGCCATTGTTATTATTTCCCCCGTTATTATTATTGGAGCTGCTACCAGAACTGTTATTGGAAGATGGACTGGTTGTTGTGGCCGACTTATTACATGCAGGCAGCAGGAACAACAAAAAAATTAAGATTGAAGAAGCTGATATTAGTTTATACATAATAAAAAGGTTGCTTGGATTGATTACAATATATAATCAAAACTCATTTTTCAAAACCTTTTATTAACTAAATGCCTAAAAACTTAATGAACGGTATTTTTTTCTTCATTTACCTCTGCAAATCTTTCAGCAAGCGCATAATAGCTTTTGCGTGGCACCGCAGGTATTGCATGTTTGATGGTCTTATTTACCCAGCCGGGTATGCATACAACTGTACCATTACCTACCTGATCGAGCGAGGTTTTTATCACTTCATCCGCTTCCATCCAAAGATCTATGCCGTCTATGCCCTCAAAACGGGATATATCCTGCTGACTGTGAAAGCCTGTATGTGTTAATCCTGGGCAAAGGCTTTGAACATGCACGCCTTCCCTGCGCACCTCCATATGCAGCGACTCGAGGAATACATTCAGAAATGCTTTGGAAGCCGAATAAATACTGCTGCCGGGAGCAGGTATAAACGATGCCAATGAAGACAACACAATGATATTACCAGCCTTGCGCTGTAACATGGCCGGCAATACTGCGTGTATCAACTGCACCGCAGCCAGCACGTGTATGCTGATCATATTCATGGAGAACTGAGGCGTTTCATCCTTAAACAAACGCTTCTCACCATAGCCCGCAGCATAGACAAACATATCTATCTTATCGTAAGTAGCCAGCAACACAGCCAGTTTAGCAATAGATGCTTCATTTGTAAGATTAGCCTCTACACAATGAACGCTTACCTTATATTCTTCTTCGATGTTTGTGGCAAAGGCACGCAGTTTCTCCAGGTCCATATCTGCCAGCAGCAGGTCGTACTGCCTGGAAGCCAATTGTTTAGCAAATTGAGAGCCCATTCCGCCTGTGGCACCGGCTATAAATGCAAGCTTAGCTGATTTTGTTTCATTGGTTGACATACCGCAAAACAAACACAAAACCAGCCAATAATAACTGACTAAGATCAGCACGGAGCTTGATATTGACCCATTTGGTGATCTTGCTCAGTTAACAGTTTTTTAATAGATAGATTATTATATTTGTATAGTATGAGAAGAATGATGCTGCTGCTGATTACCGCATGCACCATGTGCATGTCTTTTACCCACAAAGACGAAAGAGTAATAATTGAAGATCGCCCGCTTACCTGGGATGATTACCAGGGTGCGCCGGCCTCGTCGGGACTATCTGTTGCACTTACCCACTCGAGGATAGAATTAGACAGTGTAACAATTGCCAGCGACGGAACGATACCTAAGTTTCATGCTACCTGCTATTTTATGCCGGGCAGGTCGTGGGTTGATAAAAAATTCCTGAGCACCTGTAATGCAGACGAAAGCGCACATGTACTGCAACATGAGCAAACACATTATAATATAGCCCGTATAGCTGCCGCGGAGATAACCCGTGAGATGAATACCTTTAAATACACACCGGGCAGGATAGCTTACCAGGCCGACAGTATATTCCGCACTTTATCGATCAGATTAAGGAATGTGCAATCAGCCTATGATGAGCAAACCAGCCATAGCCGCAAATATGAGCAGCAAGACAAATGGAATCAACTGATCGCTACCTGCATGACTACGCAAACCCTTCCTGACATTCCCCGTTTCTAAGACATAACAGCAATCAAGTTCCAGGATCAAATCCAAACAAAACAAACAAAACAAATAATGATAACACTATTGATAATAGTGGCTATAGGCCGCTATGTACGCCAGCTAAATAAAAGAATAAAAGTAAAACTACCCTAAACTTCTTCGGCCACCTTTTTTATCTCCGACAGTATACTACTCCATCCGCCTGCGTTAACGGCATCGTTGTATCTCTTATCGCCTTCGGCAACAGCGCTATAGTCGCCTTGTGTTACTACCAGTAAAGTACCACCGGGAGCTTCTGAAAGTGTGTAGGTAACGGTGAGATAGTTTTCAGGTATATCTGCTATAGCTGTGTTATTAGGATCGAACGTGGTATATGCCAGGTAGCTGCCCGGTACTATATCTACAACCGTACCTTTTACAGCTACCAATTCCTGACCGTCAAAAACACCTTTCCATAATAATGCGCTACCCGGTTCCCAGTCTGATATGGCGCCACAGCCATACATATACTTTTTGGTTTCTTCGGCATCTGTAAGCGTTTTCCAAACCCTTTCTGCGGGGGCATTGATGATGATTTCGTTCCTGATGATCTTCTGGCTCATGACTTTATATTTGAGCCTGCAATTTAGGATATGTTACGATACCGCTATAAGGCCGATGAAGGAATTTCCGTTTTATGGAGATGATCAGGTATCGCGATTGTGAAGGTAGTACCTACATTCTCTTCGCTCTCAAATTCTATAGTACCTTCCAGCAGATCTACGTAATGCTTTACAATATTCAGGCCTAGGCCGGTGCCTTTTATTTCCCGAGCATTGCTTGCCCTAAAGTACTTCCCGAAAACATCGGCCTGCTGTTCTTTAGGTATGCCGATGCCTGAATCTTTCACCACGATCCTTATTTCATGATCAGATACCGAAGAGTTGAGAACAATATCTTTATTGGAATATTTAATGGCGTTGCTCAAAAGATTGACTATCACATTTCGTAATATCTTCTTATCGAGCATTACAATGTTATCGCCATTATGAGCAATGCGGAAATGCTGTCCGGCTTTACGCAAACCGTCGAGGCTTTCTGCAACCTCCTGCAAAAACTTTTCAATATTGAATACTTCTTTCGTTGTCTCCACCTTTCCTTGCTCCAACTGGTCGACCGATAAAAACTCGTTCTGAATATCCATCAACCCTTTAACCGCGGACTTGATGCGGTCAAAATGTTTCTGTCGTTTATCGAGCTGTTCTTCATCTTTATATTGCTCTGCCAGTGAAACGCTTGACAATATAGTGGATAACGGAGTACGAAATTCGTGAGAGGCCGCAGACAGAAATGTACTCTTCTTTTCGCTCAGCATTTTTTCCCGCTCCAGCGATTCAGCAAGTTCGCGCGTACGTTCCATTACCTTTTCCTCCAGGGTATTGCGCACCATAATATTCTCTATGGAAACCGCTGTTATATCTGCCAGTGCCTGCAGCAGAGATACCTCCTCGGCAGAAGGCATCCGTTTGTTGGCCCAATAACAACCAATAGACCCTATGGGATCAATAGTGCGGATGGGTACGGTGAGCAAACTTTTTACAAACGTTGGGCGATACGCATCTACCGGCACACGCGGATCATTATAGATATCTTCAATAATTGCCGGCTTCTTGTTGAGCATTGCCCAGCCACTTACGCATATATTTATCGGGAACCTGCTACCTTTCCACAAGGGGCTTATAGCATCTTCATCTGCATAAAAACAAAATTGATCTTCCCGGAGTACAAAGGTAGCCCCATCTGCGCTTGTAAGCTCCCGCGCTACTTTACGCACAATGCGCATCACGGATTCAAGATCACGAGCCATGGAGAGCTGCTGCACTGTATTTACCAACAGCTCCATGCTTAATAAACCGGTTTCTACACCCGTGGCAACCATTTCAGAAAACTAAGGTTAAGACTTGTCATGACAAATATAAGTAAATTAAGACGCAGGCGCTACGAAATAGCAGTCGTTAACAAACGGTATGTAAATCTTTCTGAACATTAACACGATTTGTCTGCTCCCAGACAATGCGGGAGATTAGCATAATCCATTTTTGCACTATAAAGAATTAGCAATGTATCGACTGGACATCCCGACGAAGAACGAACATAACCGACTGCTGGAAGTGTGGGAAGCCTCCGTAAGAGCTACGCACCATTTTTTGAAAGAAGAAGACATCGGCTTCTTTAAAAATATGATAGTGGAACACGAGATATTTGATGATGCCGATATTACCGTTGCAAGGGATGCACAGAACAATATTGTTGGCTTTGTCGGCGTATCGGGCGATAGCCTGGAGATGCTATTTCTGCATCCTGGTTCCATTGGGGAAGGTGTAGGTAAGCAGCTGATCACTTACGCTATTGAAACACAAAAAGTGCAACGTGTTGAGGTAAACGAACAAAACGTACAAGCTGTGCAATTTTATAATCACTTCGGATTTAAAACAATATCGAGATCTGAAGATGATGGCTTTGGCAAACCTTATCCGCTACTCTTTATGCAACGCTTATCATAGCCATTACAGATGGAAAAGGAACCATATAGCCTGATACAACTCGGTGCAGACGACACGATACCATACGAACTGCTATTGCTTGCGGACGAGACCAAAGAAGCAATCGATAAATACATTGGTGATTCGATGGTATTTGTTCTCAGGCGGGCGATAGGCGGCGAGGCAATTGCGGCCTTCGCTTTATATCCTATCAACACGGAAGAATTGGAATTAAAAAATATTGCTGTCGCCTGAGCCTTGCAAGGCTCAGGCATAGGTAGCTACCTGATAACAGAGATCAAAAAATTGCAACGAATGCCGGGTATAAAACATTATGGGTTGGCACCCCAGGTACAGCGATCAAAGAACTGAACTTTTACCGCAAGAACGGATTTGAAGATGCGTATATTAAAGAGAATTTCTTTTTAGAAAATTATACAGAGCCGATATATAACGATGGTGTACTGCTAAAAGATATGGCGATGCTGAAAATGACTCTATGACGCTACGTAATGGTAAAAAAAATCAAAGCCACTAGACAGTAGCTTTGATATACAGAATCCGTGCAAAAAGATCCTGCCCCCGTTTATTGAATATGTACCACAGGGCAGTTAACATTACCGGCTGCAGGAACCAATATCTTTGCTGCCGTAGCAGTAGAAAGGTCGTGCACTGTGCTGAAAGCTGCATTATCGTACACAATAACGCCCCACAACGGGGAGTATGCCGCATCAGCCGGCACTGTTGCTACTACATTATGTGTTTGATCGTTTCCTGCCTCTGTCTTAAAACCGGAAGCGGGGCCGCCATTTGGCTGATCAGGATTAATGTTGAATGTAACATAGATCGGTGCTAACGGCACAGAACCACTACCTGTTACCTTCAGCGCTTTTTCAGAGAAGTTGAAATAATATACCAGCTTGTCTTTATACCATCCTTTGGTAAGGCCTGCGTCTTCGTTCACAAAACGTTTGGTTGCTGTAGAACCTTTAGGTACTACAGGGCAGTTGACCAGGTTATCTGTTTTCTCAATAGCATAGCCTGCTTTTACAAGTTCGGTATAGCTGGTAACGGTATTGGCCACATAGTCATCAGGCACCGTCACCTTGTACACCTGCCAGAAATCATTGTAACCTGCATCGCCTGGTATTACATCAATGATATTAAGCTGGCCGGCTACAGCAGTACCATCTTTTTTGAATAGTGCCCATATAGGAGCAGGTGTTGTTGGCTGCACATCGAAATTGTAGTACTGTACGCTTTTGCCATCGGGTGTAAGGCCCGTGGTAATAAAAGGGCCCTTGTCGAAGTTAACCGCTTCATTGGGACCCGGCAGGCCGTTTGAGGAGGTACGCACCTGCAAATGCCCTGCGGCCGTGCTAAAGCGATCTACACTGACAACCTCGGCGGTATTAGGGTCTTTCCCTTTTGCGGCCGGGTTAGTTGTCGCAGACATGTCATCATTTTTCTTGCACGAAACAATGATGGTGGAAGAAAGCAATAGCACTGCAAATCTTTGAGAGAATTTCTTCATTTTCTTAAGTCGTTTTTTATGATGCAAAAGAAAGCAGTGTGTATCCCAAAGATGTTGTGCAATTATAACAAAAGTATCACAGCCCTTTAAGGCGTATGTTTTTTACTCATTTTTGAAAATGCTACAATTAACGATACGATGTATAAAGTATTAATCATTGAAGACGATAAAAACATTATCGACTTACTAACCATCCATCTTGCAGATCTGCATTGTGAAGTAACGACTGTATCAAAAGGACAGGAGGGATTGGACATATCAAAAGCACAACGGTTCGACCTGATCATACTCGATATTATGCTTCCCGGCCTCAATGGTATGGAAGTGTGTCGCAGGATAAGGAAGGACGACAGGCATACTCCTATCATGATCTTATCTGCAAAGTCGGAAGAGATAGATAAAGTAGTAGGACTGGAAACCGGCGCCGATGATTATCTAACCAAACCTTTCAGCATACGTGAATTTATAGCCCGTGTGAAAGTGATCTTCAGAAGAAATGAAGATAGCCTGGCGGGACAACTTGCAGCGAACACCACATCAGTACTGCGGTTCTCGGGCCTGGAAATTGATATAGATAAAAGAAAGGTGATACTTAACGATGCCAGGGTTGATCTTTCACCGCGGGAGTTTGATCTTATTACATTACTAGCATCTAACGCCGGCAAAAGCTACAGCCGCAAACGATTGCTGAACCTGGTATGGGGCTATGATTTTGAAGGTTATGAACATACCGTCAACTCACATATCAATCGCCTGAGAGGAAAAATAGAGCAAGACATTTCGAAACCGAAATATATCCTCACCACCTGGGGCATTGGCTACAGGTTTAACGAAGAACTCTAATCAATATGCCTCTAAAAACCATCAAAAGCAATCTTCTGTTCTGGAAAATACTGGCTGTATTTACTGGCTTGCTCGCAATATTGGGCTTAGTATTTGTATTGATCGCCTCGCATTTTTCGAAGTCCTACTATACCGCAGCACATCAACAGCTTTATGGCAATATTGCATCGCACCTGGCTACATTCACACACCCTCTGAAGAATGGCAAACCAGACACTGCAGTTACCCACGACATTATACACTCCATCATGGTGGCCAACCCAAGCGTAGAAGTCTATTTACTGGACACTGCGGGGAATATCACTGACTATGTAGTACCAGACAAGTCGGTTAAGACACATAAATTAAATATCAGTACAGTGTATCAATGGCTAAATACGAAAGGTATGGAAAGGCCTATGGGAGATAACCCTAAACAGCCCGGGGTATCTTCCATTTTCTCGGCGGCACCCGTATATGAAAATGGTAAGATAACAGGCTATGTATACGCAGTACTCTGCAGTGAGAAGCAGAGCCAGGTACTTACGGGGCTTAGCAAAGACCTCTACTATAAACTGGGTGTTTGTATTTTTTTCGCGGCATTATGTATCGTGCTCGTCATTGGCGCAATTACTTTTTTCCTGATAACGGATAGTATCTGTCGTGCGGCGGCAGTGGTCCTGCGGTTTAAGGAAGGTGACCATACCGCGAGAATTGAGGGATATGCGAAAGGCAACCTGGGTATGCTTACTACCACCTTTAATGAAATGGCCGATGTGATCGTGGACAATTTCGAGAAGGTACAAGCTACCGATAAATTCAGGCAGGAGCTTATTGCCAATGTTTCTCACGACCTGCGTACACCGTTGTCCATTATACAAGGCTATATCGAAACATTAATTATCAAACAACATACGCTGGATGAAACGCAAAAAGAAAAATACCTGCTGACCGTGCTCGACAGCACACAAAAACTATCTGCACTTGTAGCGCAGCTATTCCAGTATTCGAAGCTGGAAGCCAACCAGGTGCAGCCCGAGAAAGAGCAATTCCTGCTCACGGAACTTGCTTCTGACACATTGATGAGCTATCAACTGCAGGCCGACAAAAGAAATATCAGGTTGGTACTCGATGCACAAAACGAACTTCCGCCGGTATTCGCGGATGTAGCTTTGACGGAACGTGTTTTCCAAAACCTGTTGGATAACGCCATGAAGTTTACGCCCGACAGGGGAACAATTACCATTCAATTGAAACAGATAACAGCCGGTGTACGTGTACGCGTGGCCGATACAGGTGTTGGCATAGCGGCAGAGGAACAGGCATATATCTTTGAGCGATACAAGCAAACCGCTAAGCCGGGCCTTACCACCAACAGCATGGGCATAGGCCTGGCCATAGTAAAAAAGATACTGGAACTGCATCAAACAGGCATCGAAGTAGATAGCCAACCGGGACGCGGTACCACATTTTCGTTTGTATTGCCTTCTATAAACTCCAGGAACGCAGTTCTGTCATCCTTGTGATACTAATGTTATAAATACGCAATCATTTTGAGATACACAGTTTGTTGATTTGCGAAAAAATTAAACGATGAAAAAATTATTATTAACGGCCACCACTGCCCTTTCTGTCCTTTCCGCGGTTGCACAATCTGGTCCTAAAGGTCTGGAAGTGGGAGACAAAGCGCCGGGCTTTGCTGCTAAAAACCAATATGGCAAAAAGGTAGAATTACAATCCGTCCTTAAGAAGGGGCCTGCCGTACTGGTATTTTACAGGGGGCAGTGGTGTCCGTATTGCAACAAACAACTGAGCGAACTGGAAGATTCGCTGGGACAGATCACAGCCAAGGGTGCTATGGTATTGGCGGTAACACCTGAAAAATCAGAGAGCATTGATATGACAGTAAGCAAAACCAAAGCTTCCTTTTCCATCCTGCACGATGAGGGGTTGAAGATCATGAAAGAGTATGATGTAGCCTACATGGTAGACGCTATGATGTCTGATAAGCTGATGAAGTATGGCGTTGATCTGAAAAAGAACAACGGATCTAACGGCAACAATTTGCCTGTGCCGGCTGTATACATCATCAACAAAAATGGCGAGATCATTTACAAGCATTTCGATGCAGACTACACCAAACGTGCATCAGTAAAAGAGATACTAAGTTATCTGTAGTGTTTAGTTTCATAATGGTTCAGAAGCAATGACTTTTGAACCATTATTGATATTTTTGCAGTTCATGCCCCCAGTGAACATATGGACGAAGACTATTCCCAGATCATTAAATACGCTGCGCGCCACATACAGCTTACGGAAGAAGAAGAAACATTCTTTGTTTCATTACTACGCACATACAGGGTTAGGAAAAAACAGTTCATAGTGCAACCGGAGTATACCTGCAAGTATAGAAGTTATGTGCTCAAAGGAGCGCTAAGGGCTTACCTCTTAGGCAATAACGGGGAACAATACACTATATCTTTTGCAGTAGAAGACTGGTGGATAACAGACTTTAATAGCTATATAAACCAGGTCCCGGCCACCTTATTTGTAGAAGCACTGGAGGATACCACGCTCATACAAATTGAATATAATTCGGAACAGCTATTGCTTACGCAAATTCCAAAATTCGAAAGATTTTTCCGGATCATCACAGAACGCTCTTTCAACTTTTCGCAGCAGCGGGTTTTATCGAACATCAGCAAATCGGCAGAAGAAAGATACCTGGAATACGCTGCCAAATACCCCGATATTGTAAACCGTGTTCCCCAGTATGCATTGGCATCTTATCTCGGATTTTCCACAGAGTTCCTGAGCAAGATACGCAAACGTCTCGCGTCAAAAAGTTGAACTGGTTCAACTTTATTTTTTAATCCAGTTCATTTTCTATCGCTTCCGCTCTGATGACTTTTGCATTGTCAATATCGACAACAAAAGTTTTAAACATGAGCGAAAAAATTTTATTTAAAGTACCAACGCGCGAGGAAGTATCGCCCGCCAACCAGGAAGTATTTGACCATATGCTCAAAGCATTTGGTAAGGTGCCTAACCTCTATGCAAGCTTTGCATGGAACGACACTGCTCTTACAGATTACCTGGCATTGCAAAACAGGAAGAGTACACTTACAGCAAAAGAAAGAGAAGTGATCAACCTGGTAGTAAGCCAGGTAAATGATTGCAAATATTGTGTACCCGCACATACTATGCTGGCAGGCATGCTGGGATATAATGAGCAGCAAATACTGGAGATTAGAAGAGCTGACATCTCTTTCGACAGCAAACTGGACGCACTGGCCAAATTCACTAAGGAAACCACCATCAATCGCGGGAGGCCATCAGACAAAGCACTGGAACTGTTCTATGATGCCGGGTATAATACAGCCAACCTGGTAGATGCAATGATCATTATCGGCGATAAGATCATCAGCAATTACCTGCACAACATAACGCAGATACCTGTAGACTGGCCTGCCGTACCGAAAATTTAATTTCCTTCCTTACAATTAAAATCAGATCGAATGAAACGTATGCTATTTACGTTAGCTATCCTTACCGCTTCAGGAATAGGCTATGCACAGAAAACTACATGGGCGTATGATGCATCTCATGCTAAAGTTGGTTTTTCCATTTCGCATTTCGGCATATCAGAAACCGAGGGCAAATTCACCAAATTTTCCGGTACTGTGCTATCCGATAAACCTGATTTTTCAGATGCCGTTATTGATTTTACCATTGATGTAAATAGCATCAATACCGAAGATCAGAAAAGAGATGAGCATCTGAGGTCGGCAGATTTTTTCGATGCGACAAAGTATCCCAGCATCAGCTTTAAAGGGAAAAGATTCAAACAGGTTGCAAAGAACAGGTATAAGCTTACCGGAGACCTTACCATGCATGGTGTAACAAAAGAAGTAAGCCTGGATGTGGTATATAAAGGAACAGTTGTTGACCCTTATAAAAACACTAAAGCCGGCTTCAAAGTATCGGGCATATTGGACCGTACTCAGTATGGGCTAATGTGGAACGGAAAACTTGCGGGCGGCGAGTTGCTTGTAGGCAATACTGTTAGCCTGGATATAAATATAGAGTTACTCAAAAAAATATAGTAACTCCAATTTGTATTCAAAGCAGGTTGCGCATCGCGCAACCTGCTTTTTTATTTCTCCCAAGTACAAATTTCAATAAGCCCTCCATATCAGGAGAAGTGCTATCCGGCATTATACCCAGTTCTTCCCTTGGCAGGCTGAACCTGTTGACCCAATAAGTAGGATAACCAAAACATTTTGCGCCGTATGCATCCCAGCTTCCGAAAGCGGCAAAAACTATTTCTTCTTTTTTGAAGCCCAACTTTTTCATTCCTAATTGATAAGCGGCTGCAGAAGGCTTATAGGAATGATTAGCATCTGTGCTCAACAACACATCAAACATATTGGCGATCCCGGCCTTATCTGCATTGGCGCGCAACATTTGCGGACTGAAATTGGCGATAGTGATGATCTTTATACCCGCATCTTTCAACTTCTGCAATGACGCCTTAGTATCCGGCCATAGATCCAGCGACAGGTAAGCGTTCAACAATTCCTTTTTATCCTCTGCTGTCATATCCAGCTTCATAGCGCGGAGTGTATAATTCAGGGCATCTTCCGTAATCTTGAAAAAGTCCTCGTATCTATTAGTTATAGTACGCAGGTAGCAATATTCAAACTGTTTGGATCGCCATAGTTTAGTAAACTCTGCTCCCTTACCGGGAAAATATTTTTCTGCATGAGGAATAACAGAATTAGCGTTGAAAAGGACAAAGTAATCAAACGCCACAGCTTTATAGTGCCGATGCACTGATTGTGCGACACCAGGTTTCGTTATACATAGTATTGCCGCAAGTGTGTATATGGATAAGAAAGCTTTTCTGAACATAATCTATCTTGAAAGAAACAAAAATGGTTTTGTCAAAACTAAGGAACTGTCAGGCAACTGACATTTTAAAATCATTTACCGACATATGGTTTCCGGGCAACTAATCATCAAAAACTTCATAATCGATTAAATTTCTTCATAAACGCATAGAGAAACTGTTCAATTTTGACCATATTTGTAATGTGTCATTCATGGTCGGTGAATACACCTGCCCTAACAATAATTAAAGCGGCCAAATGGCATTATTTACCCAAATAATGATCTTGGCCATGAAAAAGAAAACAGTGATCAAAGCAGTTATTATAGACGATGAGCCTGGTTGCGTATCTTATCTTTCTATGCTACTTAACGAGTTATGCCCGGAAATAAAAATAGTAGCCACAGGAAATTCTAATATCGATCTGCTAAACATCATCAACGAAACCGATTTCGACATTGCCTTTTTAGATATTCAACTCGTTAGTGAAAATATATTCGATATAGCTGCCTCGCTGGAAAATCAAAAATTTAAGATAGTATTCGTTACCGCATTCGACACTTATGCGCTGCAGGCTATCAAAATAGAGGCCATAGATTATATATTGAAACCTTTGCAGCAAGACGAAATATTGAATTGCTATAAAAGAATACTTAAAGCTTATAGCCTGAGCCCGGAGCATACCGAAGTTCATCCTGAAGACGCTAAGATACTTGTGAGGCAAGGAGATAAATGCCTGTTCATCAGCCAGGGAGATATTTTATATTTAAAAGCCCGGGGATCCTATACAGATATTATTTTCCATATGGCAGGGCAGATCAAAACCATGACCTTGTGCAAACCTTTAGGGATACTGGAAGAAGAATACAATAAAAGACTTTTTTACAGAATACATAAATCATTCCTGATTAACGTAAAAAAAGTACTGAACGTAATAAAAACGGATATCTACAATATAAAGATGATAAATGGTGAAATGATACCAGTAGCTCAGCGACGGGTGAAGGAATTTTTATCATTTATACGGCAGCCCGATGAAATATTATAGTGCACTGAGGATACTTTTATTAACCTGGCTTCTGCTGCTAAACAGTCCCGCGTTTAGTATTATCAAACAATACACATCACGTGATGGCCTCATCAGTAACAACCTATATACGGCATATAAGGATAATGAAGGCAGGATGTGGTTTGGCACGGACAGAGGTATATCTGTGTTTGACGGTAAAAATTTCACTAACTATACACTACAGGATGGACTGGAGTCAAACGACGTCTTTCAGTTCAAAGAAGATAATCGTGGAAGAGTCTGGGCATTTACATTTAACGGAGGGGGATGCTATATACTGAATGGTAAAATCCATAACAGCAGCAACGACCGGTTTCTAAAACAGTTTCCCCATAACTCATATATCAATGCCTTCATTCAACTCAAAGATTCAGATATATACATTGCGTATTATAATGGCGAAATATATAGGATACATGGAAATAAGCTCATAAGGACCAGGAGCCCATTTAATATATTTACCGGCAATGCCACGGCCTTTTACCTGCAGCATGATTCTTTGCGTTTAGTAGCGGGGAGAGGCACCATTAGTATAAATGCAGATAGTGGCTATGTTAAAAAAGCCCAATACTATCAAAACGGTTTTGCAGTGAGGGACAAACTGCTGATAGCCGATTCTATGGGTATTAAAATACTTAAAAACGGTAGCCTCCTTTGGAAACACGATGACCGAACGTTAACGTCTGCCAATATCATTACGCTGTATATTGATGATGACGACAACCTGTTTTGCGGATGCAATAATGAGCTGCTCATCATCAACCTGAAGACACTAAAAAAAACTGAACTATTACATAACACAAGAATTACCTCTGTAACACAAGACTGCGATGGCAATTATTGGATTGGTACGGTTGGCAATGGTGTATATAAACTGAACAAGGAATTCAGAAATTTCACACCGGTAATGAACCTGGAAAATAGTCGCGTATTTTATACATGGAACAACCAGGTATTCATTGCCGATAATAAGGTTTGGGAATTAAATGCACACACACTCCACCCTATAGATATATCGCTAAAGCTCAGTTATCAACCGGTGTATAATTATAAGAACTATTTTTTCTACTCAGACGGCGTACACACCTTTTTAAAAAACCAAAAAACGCAAAGAAAGATAGATCAGGAATTTTTTTTAAAATTATGCATACCTATAGATAGCGGCGCTTTCTGGCTGGTAGGCACGCACAGCATTGGCATACTGCAAACAGCTAATAACCATCTGGATCTGTCTGAAAAAGCAGTCTTTAAAAAAAGATTTGTCGCAGCGCAGTATGATAGTGTTCAAAAATTGATCTACTGCATATTTGGCCCATACCTATATTCCTTTAGCATCGAAAATAATAAGCTCAGCATAATAGATTCTTTTTCTGCCGCATTACCCGTGGGGCTATCTTATTGTAATCAGCTGCTAATATTACAATTGAATAATAAATCTGTGATTGTATACAATACACACGACTATCATCATCGTATATATACTAACCGGGATCTGGTATTCTATGCTTTCTATCAGTTAACAGACACTTCTTTTCTGATCAGTACAGATAAAGGTTATTATATAACAGGAAATATGCGCAGCCCTGATGCTTTTACACATCCGCAAAAAGTGGAATACCCGGTTGATGAAAGCAATACCATGTTCCTTTACCCATCGGGCGATGATATCTTTTGTAAGATCAATGAAGAAGGATATTTGTTTAATAAAAAACTTCTGAATAAAGTATTAAATACCCCTACCTTCTTCATTGATAAGATACTGCTGAATAATAAGGATTATGACCCGGCGACCACTGTATTTAACAATATTCAGCGATGCGACCTTGCCCTGCATCTTGTTGCCCCAAATTACCGCAACGCAAGACTGTCTTACCAGTATCGCATCCGCTCCAAAGACACAACTACCTGGTTTGAAAATGATGGTGATCAGCTTAATATCTATATACCCGGCTTCGGTACACATGAAATAGATATCCGCGTTGTTACAGAGAACGGGCTATCGTCCCCTATAAAAACGCTATCGATAGATATATTGCCGCCGTTTTATCAAACAACGGCATTTACTATATCGGCTATTGCTGTTTTCCTGGGCCTGACAGCAGTCATCATTATTTTATATATGCGCTTTCGTAAGCGTAAATTCAGACAGGAACTCAATTATATGCAGTTGGAGCATAAAGCCATCAACTCGCTGCTTAATCCGCATTTTGTATTCAACGCCATCAACAACATACAAGGTGTGGTTGCAGAAAACCAACCCGGTAAAGCCAATGAATACCTGGCCATGCTCAGCAGGCTTATTCGTCAAAATATACAGAATCTCGCATTTAATGCTATACCACTATCAAAGGAACTTACCCTAATAGAAAACTATATACGCCTTCAAAACCTGAGGTTCCAAAACAAGATTCACATCGATGTTTTCAATACAATCCTTTATCCTGAAAAAATATTTATTCCTCCCCTGCTTATACACACATTTGTAGAAAATTCTGTTGTACATGGCTTTGATATGAAGAACGAGCATTTCGAGATCAATATTGAAATAGAAATGGATGCTGATGAATATCTGAGAATATACATTACGGATAACGGCAAGGGGTTCAATCCTAAACCAGCAAACAGTGGAGACAAGATATCGATGGGTATTGATTTTACACGCAAACGCCTGACGAGAATATCTGAATTCTACGGCGTAAAAAGCGCTTTAGAAATCGTCAATATAAAAGAACATGGCCGGGAGGGAACAAAAGTATCAATCCTGCTTTATTCTCATCTTGGTGAGCATCTTACGACCAGTGGAAACTAATGATTATCTCAAGTATTTGAGATAATCATTAGTTTTTGATATTTACAAAGTTTCTGATTAAAACCCTAAATATTCGCCAAAACCAAACGTATAATCTGGCGCAAACCTGCTGTCTACGATTAATCTCATCGGCCCACCTTCGTTTGATACTGATTCAAGCCGATTATTAGTGGCTCCATCAACGGTAGCTTTACTAAAATATCCATAAGTTAACGAATAACTGTTTAACTTAAAATAGTATTGGATCATTGGGTTAGATGCCGGATCATTTAATGTAAACGTGTAAACTTCTCCCGGGTAAGTAAATGTATGGGTTAATTTTACTGAAACAGGATACCCGGGGAATCCGACTATAGAGGTATAGGCAACCGTGACATCAGCCGTAGTAGGCCCTCCAGGTGATGCAGGCCATAAACTATTGCTTGCAGTAAAGGTGATATTGATTGGCTGAGATTGTGCTTTTGCTACCACACTGGCTGCAAAAAGCAAAAACAATAAAAGGAACTTTTTCATGAGTGTTTAATAATTAAGATTAACGATTAGGTGACTTCGCGAGTAACATTTCAGATTAGGCTCCGGATTGCCTGGCACAAACATAAAGGCAAATATTTACCCAAGCAGGAAGAACTCTATCTGCGATGGAATTTTATTATAAACGATAAAATTGAGCTTGGCAAGCATTTACATTAAAATACATAATATTGATATGATCTAGAATAAAATAACTGTCCCTATCTATTCAATATTTGTATCATTAAAAAAAGCGAGAATCAAGTCAAATAAAAAAGCCTGATAATGATATTATCAGGCTTTTTTCACTTAAGTAGTCCGACCAGGATTCGAACCTAGACAAACAGTACCAAAAACTGTGGTGCTACCGTTACACCATCGGACTAACTCCCTTTCGGGATTGCAAAGGTAATTTGTGAAAATTAATTGGCAAAACTTTTTTTACAGATATTTTTTTTGAATGGGTAAGTTTCAGGGGATAAAAAGATAGATAATATACCTTCGGGCAACTTAGTAAAATCATTGTTTTTACAGTAGGTTTGCATAGTTTTCCTTTAACGTAACTGATCTATGTCTAATGCGGCAAACCCGCGTCAAATAGCCATCCGGCTTATATTTATTTCTATGGCGGCCATCATGCTGCTGCGCTTGCTTTTTTTGCAGGTGTTTGAAGATAAGTATAAGATCATGGCCAATGATATTGCAATATTCCGCAAGGTGGTATACCCGCCCCGCGGCGCTATCCTGGACAGGAAGGGCCGCCCCTTACTGTATAACGAGCGTGTGTATGACCTGATGGTAACTCCCAACACGGTACCTAAAACGCTCGATACCGGCTTATTGTGCAATACCCTGGGTATTGATAAGGCAACCTTTCAAAAACTCATTACCCGCGCACGGGTGCGTAGCGGCAGTATGCGTAAGGGCGTGTTCATAGAAGAGTTATCTCCGGAACAATCTGCCCGCGTCCAGGAAAATATGTACAACTTCCCGGGCTTTGAGGTGTCCGAACGGTTTATACGCACCTACCCTAATCCGTATGCAGCGCTGATGCTTGGTTATATTGGCGAGGTATCGCCCGAAATGCTTAAAAAAGAGCAATATGCGTCTTACACCCAAGGCGATTATACCGGCATGAACGGACTGGAACGCAGCTATGAAGATGTGCTGCGCGGCCAGCGTGGCGTACACTTCCTGGAAAGGGACAACTTCAACCGTCCGCGCGATCCCTACAAAGGAGGCTCACTGGATACACCGGAGATAGCCGGTAAAAACCTGGAATTATACCTTGACGAAGACTTGCAGGCCTATGCAGAAAAACTGATGCAGAATAAGCTGGGCAGCGTAGTAGCAATAGACCCGCAAACCGGTGGCATCCTTACTATGGTGAGTGCCCCCAGCTACGACCCCAACCTGCTGAAGGGTACCGAACGTGCACGCAACTATAGCAAATTATACAGGGATGCCACGCATCCGCTGCTGAACAGGGCCACGCAGGCAACTTATCAGCCGGGCTCTACGATGAAGCCTATGACCGGACTGATAGCGCTGGACGTTGGCGCAATCACGCCTTCATTTGGCTACCCTTGTCGCGGTGGATATTATGCCTGCGGTAAGAAAATTACCTGCCTGCACTCAGAAGCCGGCCACGCGGCGAACTTCCGGATAGCTCTTGCCCACTCCTGCAACTCTTATTTTGTGCACATCTTCCGCCTTGCTGTAGATGCTGCAAAGTTTGGCGGTGTAAAGAAAGGAGTACAAAAATGGCATGAGTACTGCAGCAATTTTGGTTTTGGCCGCCGCACCGGTATAGATATACCGTTTGAAGGAAAGGGATTGTTGCCGGATAGTAATACTTATAACAGAATGTATCATGGCTCGTGGAACTCCTGCACTATGCTATATGTGGGTATGGGACAGGGAGAGATTGCCCTCACGCCCATACAGATGGCTAATGCCATGTGCATCATTGCCAACAAAGGATATTATTATACACCACACTTTGTACGCGCCATTGGCAACAATCCTAAAGACCCGCATTTGCAACCCTACCTGGAAAAGCACGTGGTATCCCATATACCTGATACTACCTTTAATGTGATACACGCCGGTATGCAGGATGTGGTGGAGCATGGTACAGCCATGGTAGCTAAACTGGATGGCATAGAAGTATGTGCCAAGACCGGTACGGTAGAAAATAAAGCGGCGATCAACGGGCAGGCGATCAAAATGCAGAACCACTCCGTGTTTGTAGCCTTTGCACCACGCCAGCATCCGCGTATTGCCATAGCAGTTGTTGTAGAGAATGCGGGCTTTGGCGCTACCTGGGCGGGAACTATTGCGAGCCTGCTGATGGAAAAATACCTGACAGACAGCGTACGTGCCAGCAGAAAGCCACTGGAAGAAAAGATGTATAATGCCAACCTGATCAGCAAATACACTTATGCAATAGACTCAGGCCAGCGTGCAAGGGATGCGGCAAGGAGACAGCGCCTGATGGAACAAAGAGCAACCAGGGATAGCCTGCAGCGCGCAGAGGATTCTGCAAGGGCTGCAACATTCTTAAAAAAATATTACCTGAATAAAAACAACAAGCGATAGCAGATGAGTGCTGCAAACAAATCTATTTTTTCAAGGCTGGATGCGCCAACGGTGCTCTTATATGCCGCGCTTGTGGCCATTGGCCTTACTGCAGTATTTTCTGTAGAATACAGGGTTACGGATCCCAGCATCTTCATGATGTCTAAAAGCCATATGAAGCAGCTTACCTGGTTTGGTATCTCTTTATTTGTAGGCCTGCTGATCATTTTTACAGACAGTAAGTTCTTCTCCTCATTTGCATACCTGTCATATACCATAGGATTATTCCTGCTCGTCATTACCATATTTGCCGGTGTCGACGTAAAAGGATCTCATTCTTGGCTGGGCGTGGGCAGTGTCCGGTTTCAGCCCGGCGAGGTTTGTAAGATATTTACCTCCCTGGCCATTTCTAAATTCCTTTCGTCGCCAGAAACCAACTTCCAGACATTGCGGCACAGGCTTATTGGTGTAGCCATAGCCTTAACACCCGCAGTGCTTATCATCCTGCAAAAAGAAACAGGACTTGCGCTTGTATATTTCTGCTTCTTCCTGGTAATGTACCGCGAAGGCTTGCCTAACACCATCCTTATTATAGGCTTTTCAATGATAGCGCTCACTCTGGCTACCTTACTTATTGACAGGTGGGTATTGTTTGGCATCCTTACCGGGCTGGCTATCATCATTGGCTACCTGATACGTAGGGAATTAAGAAGAAACGTTCTTGCACGGGTATTGCTCATAGGTGTCTGGGGCTTTTGCATGTTATTCTCTCAGGTGCTGGTACCATTCTCTTTCAAACACGTTTTGCAAAAGCACCAGGTGGAACGTATCTATACTACGCTGGGGCAAAAAATGCCGGAGGCATACGAAAAAGAGGGAGCAAAGGACAGCAACAAAAAAGGAAATGTATCAGACTATAACGTATTGCAATCTAAGATAGCTATTGGCTCCGGCGGATTTTGGGGCAAGGGTTTCCTGAATGGTACCTCTACCAAAAATGAGTTTGTACCGGAACAAAATACCGATTTCATATTTTGCGCGGTCGGCGAACAGTTTGGCTTTGCAGGTAGCGCGGTACTGATAGGCATTTACGTATCGCTCATGCTGCGACTGGTGTATCTTGCCGAACGGCAGCGATCGGCCTTTAGCCGGGTGTATGGATACTGCGTAGCATCTATATTATTCTTTCACTTTGCTATCAATATCTCCATGACCATTGGGCTGGCGCCGGTGATCGGTATTACGTTGCCTTTACTTAGCTATGGAGGGTCATCGTTATTGTCATTCAGCATTCTTATTTTCATTATGCTGCGGTTGGATGCCGACCGGAGCGTTATGATCAGGTAAACGCAGCTTATTGTAACTTTGCACCTGCATGGCACAGATTTTCCCGTTGTCGGAAGGCGTTTTTACGATAGGACATGATAAGCTATTTGTTCCCTTTGATGAGCAAAAGGATATACTAACAGACAGGCCCACAGGCTCTTTATTGGTAGAGATACTACCCTTCCTGGTAGTGACAGATAAAGATGTGATGATATTTGATACCGGCCTTGGCTTTAAGAATCCTAATGGAGAATTACAGATACATGACAACCTGCGTGCGGTGGGTTATGAGCCGGAGCAGGTAACCAAAGTACTCTTGTCGCACCTGCATAAAGACCATTCGGGCGGCGTTGTTTATACCGATGCCAATGGCATTACCAAAACCACCTTCCCTAATGCTACCTATTATGTTTACCGCCCCGAGGCAGACTATGCCCTGGCTACAGGTGTGCCGTCTTATTTTGTAAGTGATATAGAGCCGCTTTTATCATCATCCCAGGTACATTGGCTGGATGGGGAGGAAGGCATGATAGATGGCTATATAAAATTCACACACTCCGGAGCGCACTGCCCGCAACATATTGTGTACCTGGTGGATGATGGCAAGGACAAAGTTTTCTTCGGCGGCGATGAAGCCCCGCAGTTAAAGCAGATGCGCATCAAGTATGTAGCCAAGTACGACTATGATGGTAAAAAAGCCATGCATTTGCGCGAACAGTATGCGGAGCAAGGCAAAGCAGAAGGCTGGACTTTTCTGTTTTATCACGATGTGCGGACACCCGTAACAAAACTATAGTCAACATTAACGCAACTCCTGCTGCCTGTTGGCGTGCCTTTCCTTGAGTTGCTGTATCAGCATACGTTTAAATTCCCTTTCGGCATCGTAAAGGCTTGCAAGTTGCTGTGCGCTGATTACATTAAGGAACTGGTCTTTGTATCTCTTGCGTATCTCCAGCATCTTTTCCTGCATCTCTATGTCATCATCTATAGATTTACGGGAATCATCCTCATCCATATTCTGCGCGGGACGGGAATGGTTGGCAAAGTATTTTTTGCGTAATGCAAATTTTTCGTCTTCGTACTGGTTGTAAACTGGCCAGAAACGTTCTGCCTGCGCTGATGTAAGATGTATCTTATCGGTAATGTACGCAACTTTGATGGCGTGGATACGTTCCATACGCCGTGGCATTTCATGTGGTTGCGCAAACGTGGTGACCGTGCTTAACAACAACAATAGTATAATATATCCTGTCTTTCTCATTTTCCTGATGCAATATTATAAATCTGTAGTTGATTCTTCCCAGCCTGTTTCATCCAGGTAGTTTTTTATTTCTTCTTCGGTTAGTTTTCCGGTAGCTGTTTTCATATCAGATGGATTTAGAGCTGCTGTGATCGTTTCCAGGTCATATTCATCAATATTCTGCTGCACATACACATTAATACTATCCCGCGATACACTTGCAAGCGCTTGCTGCGTATTATAAGTTTTAGAAACACTATTGTATTTGTAAATACCGGCCCCTATACCCATTAACACTACCGCCGCGGCTGCCCAGCGTATATTCTTACCAATAATTGCACCAAAAGAAATGGTTCTGCCCTTCTTTTGACCGGCTGCCTTTGCTTTTTGCAATACCATTTCAGGCAACTGCTCAAAATAGCCGGCAGGCACCTCATGCGGAGAATTTCTATCAATGCTCAGTTCCGGCTCCTGCACCAAGGCACTCATTTTCGAGGCTATATCTTCAAAATATCCTTGGGGCACCTGGTAAGGCATTGACTTGGGTAATAATAACATGGGCTCCGGTTCACCTATTGCCCTACGGCGGGCATTGATCTCACTATCCAATCCCTCAAAATATCCCCCCGGCACATAATAAGGCATAGTACGAGACATACCGGCAAGCACACTGTTCAGTGTCTTTAATTCTTCGTGTATGTCGTTTCTGTTGCTCATTTTATAATTAGACCAAAATATTACTATATCGTTTAATCTTCCTTCAGGAATGCCTCTACCTTTTTAACAGCATGATGATAAGACGCCTTCAATGCACCAACTGAGGTATCCAATACGCCTGCCATCTCTTCATAAGGCATCTCATCATAATACCGCAGGTTAAAAACCAGCCTCTGCTTTTCGGGCAGAGATTGTATCGCCAGCTGCAGCTTCCACTCTATTTTATTGGCATCAAAGCCTTTTTCTGCCACCAGGCGGTTCTCCAATGCAGATTCATGATCTGATAATGATGCCATCGCCCGCTTTTTCTGTTGCTCCATCCAGGTAAGCGTTTCGTTGGTAGCTATCCTGTATAGCCAGGTATAGAGGTTGGCCTCTTCCCTGAAATCGGCCAGGTGGTTCCACATTTTGATAAATACATTCTGCAAAACATCATTTGTATCCTCATGTGCCGTTACCATCCTGCGGATATGCCAATACAAACGCTCCTGGTATTTGCGTACTATCTGCGTAAAAGCCTGCTCGCGCGTGCTTTCGTCCTTGAAGGACGCTAACAGAACTCTATCGTCAGCTAATACAGCCATCTGGGCCATGTGCAAAAGGGGCGTTTGTATTTATAGACTATTTTAAGGTAAGAAAGTTTAAGCAATAGCAGAAATCTCATTACTGTAGTAGCTTTGCGGCCTTATGGCATTGTTTAAAGACCTCGGGATCGTATTTTTTGGAACACCGGATTTTGCAGTAGCGTCGCTAAAAGCGCTGGTAGAAGCAGGGGCTAATATCGCAGCCGTAGTAACGGCACCGGATAAACCTGCCGGCCGTGGTATGCAACTGCAGGCATCTGCCGTAAAGCAATATGCAATAGAACATAACCTGCCAGTTCTGCAACCTGAAAAGTTGAAAAATCCTGAATTCGTGCAGGAACTAAAAAACATAAATGCCGACCTGCATATTGTGGTTGCCTTCCGTATGTTGCCGGAAGTAGTATGGAATATGCCGCCGCTGGGCACCGTAAACGTACACGCCTCGCTGCTGCCGCAATACCGTGGGGCTGCACCCATCAATTGGGCTATCATCAACGGAGAAACGGAAACGGGAGTTACTACCTTTCGGCTGAAGCATGAGATAGATACCGGCAATATATTGATGCAGCAAAAAGTGGCGATACTTCCTGAAGACAATATTGGTACGCTTTACCAAAAACTGATGGAAGAAGGCGGCAAACTGCTTGTTGCCACAGTAAAAGGCCTGGCAGAAGGTACGCTACAGGGCATACCGCAGGATGCTGTTGCAGAAGCTGCTCTAAAACATGCACCAAAGATCTTTAAGGAGGATACCCTTATCAACTGGACAAAAACGGCTAAAGAAATACACGACCTGGTACGTGGTATGTCGCCCATACCGGGGGCCTATACTATGTTGCAGGGTAAAACCTTTAAAATATACAAGTCGCACTACGAAAACGCAGCAACCAATGCGGAGCCGGGCAATTATAATACAGACGGCAAATCTTACCTGCGTTTTGCTGCTGCCGACGGCTGGCTGTACGCCGATGAGGTACAGGCCGATGGGAAAAAACGTATGCCTATCAGCGATTTTTTAAGAGGGTTCAGGGCGCAATAAGCGTATCTACAAAATATTGGGTAGCCAGCGTATAGCCCCGCAATCCCAGGCCGGTGATGCAGCCAACACATTTTGCAGCAGTGTAAGAATGCTTGCGAAACTCCTCCCGGGCGTAGATATTGGATATATGCACCTCTATGGTGGGTATATTAATGGCTGCAATTGCATCTGGTATGGCTATACTGGTATGGGTATAAGCTCCCCCGTTAAAAACAATACCCTTTACACGCCCGCGGCAACTGTGCAGAAAATTGATGATCTCCCCTTCTACATTGCTCTGGTAAAACTCAAATGATACCTGCGGAAACTCCTGTTGCAATACCTTATAAAACTCATCCAGCGACTGCCCGCCGTACACATCTACTTCCCTTGTACCTATAAGATTCAGATTAGGACCGTTAATAATAGCAATTTGCAACATCTTTTGTATTTTTAAGCAATATAGTAAAAAGGCGAAGCCCCATATGCCAACAATTGAAGAACTGATAAAAACGAAGCCATACAAAGACCCGCGCGACCGGGCCTTGATCAATATCATATATACGGGCAGCTGGCTGGTGAACCGTATTAACCAGGTGTTGAAGCCTTTTGGCATATCTGAGCCTCAGTATAATGTGCTTCGCATTTTAAGGGGGCAGAATGGCAACCCCATGAACCTGTTTGAGATACAAAGCCGCATGGTGCAGAAAATGTCGAACGTTTCGCGTTTGATAGACAAGCTGCTGGAAAAAGGACTTGTAGAGCGCAACGAGCGCAAAGAAAACAGGCGAATGGTGGATATATTTATTACAGAAAAAGGGCTCACCATGCTGAAGGACGTAGATGTACCGCTGCAAAAAAGCCTGAAAAACATACTGGAAAACCTTTCCAAAGACGAAGCTGCCCAATTGGCGATCTGGCTGGATAAATTGAGGGAAGAGTAAAGGCCGCTATTTTTTTACCCGTGTGGGACCCATATTATAAAGGATTCAAAGCCTGGCTGCAACTGGAGCGGTCTATGTCGGACAATACCGTAGACGCATACCTGCACGATGCAGAAATGCTGGGAGATTTCATAAAAGCTACCTACCCCGGCACAGCCGCTGATGCCCTGCAATTGAGCCACCTGCAGGCATTCCTTGTGCATATCAATGATATGGAGTTTGCTGCGGGCACACAGGCTCGGGTAATTAGCGGTATCAAATCCTTTTTTAGCTACCTGATGCTGGAAGAAGTGATCCGCACCGACCCATCTGAATTACTGGAAGCACCGAAGCTAAAACGCAAACTACCTGAGTTCCTTAGCATATCAGAAATAGAACAGCTTTTTGCCGCTATAGACCATAGCACGCCCGAAGGCCAGCGAAACCGCGCTATGCTGGAAACCTTATACAGCTGCGGCCTGCGCGTAAGTGAACTTACCGGACTGCTGATAAGCAATATGTACCTGGATGTAGGCTTTATACGGGTAATAGGTAAAGGCAATAAAGAAAGGCTGGTGCCGATTGGCAGTACCGCCGTAGCGCAGGTGAAGCTATACCGCGATCATATACGCAATCATTTGCCCGTTATCAAAAAAGGGAATGAAGACATCCTGTTCCTGAACAGGCGTGGCGGTGCTTTGTCACGCGTAATGGTATTCATGATACTGAAAGAGCTGACTGCAAAAGCAGGCATACATAAAAACATACACCCGCATACACTGCGGCATTCCTTTGCTACACATCTTGTAGAAGCCGGTGCAGACCTGCGTGCTGTGCAGGAAATGCTGGGCCATAAAAGCATTACCACTACCGAGATCTACACCCACCTGGACCGCGGTTTTCTGCGCCAAACGCTGCAAAAATATCATCCGCGATTTGGCAAGTAGAAACACTTACATTTCACTTACCGCAATTTGTTAGTTATATTTAAAAACCATAACTAATACTTGCACTATGCAATTCAACAGGCGAAACTTTATCCGGTCGGCATCCGTTATTGCCGCTTTATCCCTTAAGGAGATGGGCGCTATGGCCGCATCCCGTCAACTGAGTAATCAAGGGAAACCTATAGGCCCTGATGATGAAAACTACTGGAAAAATGTGCGGCAGATGTTCCCGCTCTCAAAAGATGTAGCGTATATGAATAACGGTACCATGGGGCCATCGCCCTATCCCGTTATAGAAGCTGTTCGCGATGGTATGATGGAAGGCGATATGCATGGCGTGTACGGCGGCTGGGAAGCTACAGAGGCGCGTATTGCAGACTTTGTTGGCGCCAACGAAGATGAAATAGCCCTGACTCACAACGTTACAGATGGCATCAACATAGCTTGCTGGGGATTCCCGTTAAAAAGAGGGGATGAGGTGATCATGACCACACATGAACATGTAGGCAGCGCCTTCCCCTGGCTGAACAGGCGAAAACTGGATGGTATTGTCATCAAGACATTTGATCCTGCACCGACAGCGGATGAAACGCTCAACAGGATTGAAGACCTGGTCACAAAACGGACCAGGGTTATTGCCGTACCGCACATCCCCTGCACGCAGGGACAGGTACTGCCGGTAAAAGAAATTTCCCACATGGGAAGAGAACGGGACATTTTTGTATTCATTGATGGTGCACATGGGCCCGGCATGTTGCCGCTTGACCTGCACGATATAGACTGCGATGCCTACGCCAGTTGCAGCCATAAATGGATGCTTGGGCCAAAAGGAACGGGCTTTCTGTATGTAAAAAAAGATATGCAGCCGGCTATACAAACGTACTTTGTTGGTGCAGGCAGCGATAATGCCAAATGGGATATGTCTACACACCCACCCAAAATGGGTAAATACGCCATCAGCGCCCATCGGTACTACGGCGGCACCCAATCCCTGGGATTATATAAAGGCGTAACGGCAGCCATAGACTTTATAGAAAACATTGGCATGCAAAACATTTATAACCGTGTAAACAACCTGGGCAAGTACACACAAGACAGCCTGCTTGCGTTGGGAGACAGAATAGAAATGCTTACGCCTACCGAGCCCCGGTCGCGTTGTGCAGTAACAGGTTTCCGTGTTAAAAACTTACCGTATAACAAAGTGTACGAACTTGCAGCTACACACAAGATAAGGATACGCAGTGTTGCGGAAAACGGGCTGAATTCAGTAAGAGTTTCTACTCATTTGTATAATAACAAGGAAGAGATAGACAACCTGGTGGACGTGATCAGGAAAGCAAACTCATAGACAGGCTTTTATAATTGGCCGCGATAAAACCGATGAACTTACAATAATGGTTATCGGGCATTTTTGTGCCCTTAACTACCCATTTAAGTGATTCCGGAATATCCTTACAACGCTCCAAAGTATAGAGAAACCTTTCTCTTAGCGTAATATCCACCCTTGGCAGCAAATGCTTGTATGCCTCATAATGATCATTGCATGTATAAGCTAAGGTCTGCTGTTCAAAAAGCTGATAATGGATATATGGATACATTTGGAAAACATGGGCAGTAAAACCATGCCATTATCCCTTCCTGTACCGGGCGTCACGCCACCGCGCTTCAAATGCTGCATCGTCCATTGCACGTGTTACCAACACCAGATCAAAAGCAAGCGGGATATCTATACCCGATTCCAGTACTTTGATAAAACGCATTCTGTGCTCAGCGGGTACCTCCGGCAAAACGTGCAGCCATTTTTCATCTCCATTCTGCAAGATGCTTACTTTGTTTGCAAATTCTTCGTAACTCATCATATCTGCATATACGGATGCTGAATAGCTGCCGGCGTCAAAAAAATGTTAATCGTGAATAACGTCTTCATAAATTATCCAGGAAGAATATTGCTTTAATTGTTAATGTAGTAGGAAAAGCCATAAGACTGGTTTATATTTAGATATTCTCAGAAACAGTGGTGGCGGTTTAAAACTTAACATTGGAAATGTTATCGTTAGATTAATTTTGCGTTAACAATTTTCATTATTAATCAATACTCCACATACATGTCAACAGATAAAAAATCGGTATCAAAACCGTCAAAGCGATTAAAAAAGGCAACAAAAAAAGAGGCCCGGCACGAGATAGCGCAGATTTTAGAAAAAGCGCTTTCTGGTATTAAGGCCCATATGAATGAAAAGAAATTTAAAAGCAGTATAAAAAAAGCCAGCAAGCTGTTTGTAAACGCAGCTTCTACCTCACCAAAGAAAACAACAAAAAAAACACCCCCTGTTAAGAAAGCGGCTGTTAAGCCGAAAGAGGTTAAGAAATAAGTTTGTAAAAGGCACCTGCAAAGGTGCCTTTTTAATTATTTCGTTTGTTAGGCGTTCAATGTTCCTTCTACGCCGCCATCCATTGTTTTGCCGGTTACGGCGCCTGCCAGCATTTTCAGGAAGTCGACCATTTTACCGTTCTGTGTATCCCAATAATATCCCTGCTTAGCACGTACACGTATCACGCTGATGCGAGGGTCATCCTTACCTTCTGTAAACCATGCCTTTGCAATAGGATTCCATAATTCTTCTACTTTGCTTCTATCATAGAACACATCAGCAGAACCGTAAATGCTCATATATTCGGAGTTACCGTTGTTGGCAAACAGCAGCTGTACAGAATCATCCTGTTTGATCTCCTGGTTCTTATTGCTATTCTTATCGCTCAGGAACCAAAGATTTCCTTCATCATCTACATCCTGAACACTCATAGGACGGGTTTCGAAAGGCTGCTTTTCAAGTTTTGTGCAAAACAGGCATATCGCGTTATTCTTTACCAGTTCCCTGATCTTGTTCACAGCTTCCTGTTGTTGCAGGTTGTTTACTTCTCCCATATTGTTTTTTAAAACAAAAGCTTACAAAACCCTGCCATAAAACAAGCGCTACCGGCATTGTTTAAGGCCTGCAACAAATAAGAACTAAAAGTTGAACACTTATTTCTCAGCCCACATTTGCCTGTATTCGCTTAGGTCTTTTTCCCAGGATGCCTCTCCGCCTAACGTGAATTCCTTATTAATCAGTTTACACTGTTTCTCATAACGCTTTGCCATTTTCTTATCACCCATAAACCAATACACTTCTCCGTACGTATCCCAGCTATTAGGGTTAGAGGGGCTGATCAGTGCCTGGATGCGTGCTATTGCCAGTGCTTTGTCCAGGTCGTGCTTTTTAAGACAGGTATACACAGCTGAGTTTACAATGCTAATGGGGATGCTATTATCAGTTATGTATCGGATGACACTATCCGAGTTGTTAACCAAAAAATTCCCATCCATTTGCATCAGTACATTTTCCAGCGCGGTCATGGTAATACCTTTCTGATACATAGCAGTTAGTGTATCACCAGACGACAATCCGCTGCCGTCATCGTACCATGTATCTGTAGTAATGAAGCAAGCGGGTGACATCTTATGCTCCTCAATGAACTGGTGCACATCTTCGGCACGCACGCTGATCATTTCCTTACCCATTACACGATAATCTTTGAACCGCTGAAACATGCAGGATGTATGCAGGAAATTATATTTAGGCAAATAATAGAAAACAAAATCTTCTGTAGGTATATGTGGATAGTCTTTCCTGTCTATCCTGTAGCCGATGATACTATTAGACTTATCCTTGATACTAAATTCCTCATCGCCTACAAAGTGTATGTACTTGCCGTATTTAGCATAGGTAGCAGAATCGATGTATTCGCTGATACGTTTGTAATTCTTTTCCGTTGTAACAACAGTAATGCCGCGTGAAATAAATGGTATGACAGAAGATATGCTGTGCGGATGCCAATGAGTACTGAGCACATATTTCAACGGTTTGTTTGGAAATTTTTTCTTTAGAGCAGCAAATACAACTTCCCCGTCTGCAGAGTGATCTGTAAGATTGGTTGCCCCTGCGCCATCTGTAGATATAGGCATCTCCATCAGCACTATAAAATCTTTAAACTCCACCACTGTGCTTTTAGTAATATAATGTTTGGTAGCTGTAGTGTCATAATACATGATATACAAGCCTTCACCCATTTTTTTGAATGAGCTGATCTTTATATCCGCTATTGCGAACAAGGGCGTCATTAACAGGCACAGCAGTAATATTCTTTTCATAAAGCAAAAAATGATAAACAAATCTACCGGAAGCCCACCACCGAAACTTGTAAAATATTGCAGACACCTACAGGTCGCGAATACCTTTACGGTAAGCCAATGGAGCAATACCGATGTATTTTTTAAAACAGTGTATAAAATGGCTCTGATCGTAGAAGCCGGTTTCTAAAGCAACACCCGTAATAGGCATATTTTCAGAGATCAGTAATTTTGACTTGTTGATGCGATGCAGCAAAAGATAAGACATAGGCGTAAGGCCCATCTGTTTTTTAAAACTGCGGATGAATTTAAACTTATCCATCCCCACCCGTGCAGCAAGATCATCTACAGATATTCTTTCAGTAAAATGCCGCAAAATAAATTGCCCTGCCTCAGCAATAGCGTCGCTAGGGGTAAAATGCTCCGGCTTAGTATCACCATATTGCTGGATCAGGTAAGTTAGTATCAAATGCAGTTGCTGGACTCTGCTGTTTTCTTCCTTGTGAAACTGCAGCAATAGTGAATACAGGTATTGATCTTCCAGTAAATTATTGGGAAACCATAGATCCTTCCCTTTGAACATGCCTGTTTGCTCCTGTACGTATTGCATCAATTCCCGGCTTACATATATGGTCCTGTACTTCCAGCTATCATCATCAAAATAGCTGTTGGCATGTATCTCATAGGGATTGATCACCACAGCACAACCTGCGTGTGCAGGCATTTGTTTATTAGTAAACGACAATTGCTCAATACCATGCTCTATGATGCCAATACTATAAGCATCATGAAAATGCTCCGGGAAACGCTGCTTCCTGAAAATGGCTTCCTTTAGTTCAAGGCCATCAAAGGCGGATAGCCTGGTAGTTTTTATCTGCATGTCCAAGTTACTTATTATAGGACGTGAGCTAATGCAGTAAGGTGAGGCTACAACTTGTTAGACTTGTGTTAAACACTACAAATACCTGTCCTGCAATACTTTAAGATGGTGCATACAGTGCCCTATAATGATATAGCCAAGCGCCCGCGTGGTGGTAAGATGGCTGGCTATAT
Organism: Bacteroidota bacterium; assembly: GCA_018267955.1. GTDB lineage: Bacteria > Bacteroidota > Bacteroidia > Chitinophagales > Chitinophagaceae > Polluticoccus. The sequence goes on along the minus strand of JAFDXL010000007.1, from coordinate 138,607 downwards.
TGGCCGTTTGTTCGCTCTGCTCATCCGTTACATTTTCAAATAACTTCAGGGTAGCAAGCCGTACTGCATTGAATTCTCCTAAAAGATCATCCATACTCCTGTTGTCGGCAGTAGCATTAGCCGCGTACAGATTTTCATCCATGCTCGGCAAAAGAGAACGTTCATCTCCTCTTGCGGCTGCCAGCGCCCGGTAGCTCATTACCCGCTCCGTATCTACCAGGTGAAGTAATACCTGTTTTACCGTCCATTTGCCGGGCGCATAACTATAAGCATGTTTTTCTACCGGCAAGCTTTCAAAAAAAGTTACTATAGACCGTGTATTATCCTTTAATTGATCAATATAGTTACCATCCGGAACGAGGTCTAAATAACGCTTGAAATAGGAATTATATTCGCCGGGATGTGGTTTGTGCATAATCAAGTTTTAAAGAACTAAATATACAAACACCTCCCCATTGAGGAGGTGTTTTCATAAAAACAAACTTTAAAGGACACTATTGTTTTATCAACTTTATTACTTCGCTGCTGCCGTCTGCTTTACTGGTAACACGCAGCAGGTACATGCCGGGAGATAATTTATAAACCGGCAATACATTTGTACCTTCTATAAAACTACCTGTGCGCAAAGCCTTGCCGGTAACATCTGAAAGCAAATAACTACACGCACCCGGAACGGTAACATCCACCTTATCTGTTGCGGGATTAGGAGATACAGTTACATTGCTCCTGATCTCATCAACTGCAGCTATATGCAGTGTAGTATGCAAGTTGGTATAATTACTCTTCACCGTGGTACTGTCCATAGCATAATTAGAGATATGGATCATGGCAACTGCGCCACTTGATTGCTCGCCATTTGTAGATTTATCATCCTGGAAGAATACGAGTAGCTTATTGGCATCATACACATACTTATCGGTGTTGTCTATATAAGTGCCTGCAGTTACGCCATTGCAGTTCATATACATCAGTTTGCTGGTTGCATTCCGTGTAATGGCAAGATAAGTATATTGTCCCTGCGGGATCATAGAATCAGGCGATGCCGGGTTGGGATATAAAACCACTTTCCCGCTCTGGTTATAATAACCGGCATCCTGGCTCAGGCTGTCAAAATCTATGATCTTCTTGTAACCACTTATTGTATCCAGCTTAAAGTACAATTCTATTGTATAGCTGCCTGCGAAAAGAAAGTTCTTGGTAGCATCATTGAATACAATGCCGCAGCCCTTATCAAAATGATATACTTTTTTAGTTACTGTTATCGGTAACGTTTCAGTAGCTGTAGTGCCAGTGCATGCAGAACTCAATACGGGGCCCCGCGAGTATAGTTCGTTAAACCCATTATTGAAGTTATAGCTGTAGGTAACATTTTGCGAAAACGCAGGCAAAGAACTGATCAATGCCAAAGAAAAGGAGAGTAGTATTTTTTTCATCAGGCAATCATTTCTTCTAAAGTTACAAACACACATATATAAAGTCAAGCAAATACGATTTTGATAATAAAAAAAGGAGAGCCTGGAAAGGCCCTCCCTTGCGTGCTATCCTACGCAATCCTTGAAACACTACTTTACCGCAACCCTGGGGTTGCCCATACTTTTACCTTCTTTAATTTCATAAGAGCCTTTTACTACCACCCTGTCGCCCGGCTGCAATGCTCCGAATATCTCTGTAGAATCTGCAGATTCATTGCCTTGTGTTACATCCAGCCATTGGGTTTTGCCACCGCGTACTGCTATCACGTATTTGCGCTCGGTAGTAGTTACTACAGCTGATTTAGGCACCACATAGGCTTCTGCATTGCCAACACTTGGCAGCTGCACTTCTGCATACATTCCTGCCATGAATTTGTGGTCATTGTTAGGTACATCTATTTCAATTGCCTCTGTCCGATAGTTATCGCTCAGGCAGCCCGAAGACCTTGCCACCTTGCCAGAGAACGTTTCGCCGGGAAGGGCGTTAACGGTAAACTGCACACTTCCATTGCTCAGCTGCGAGCTGTATTCCTCAGGCACATTTACCACTAGTCTCAATTTATCCTGCTGCTGTATTACGAGCATGGGCTTGCTGTTACCGTTGCCGGAACCAACCAATGCACCGGGGTGCACATTTCTTTCGGTAATAATGCCATCAAATGGCGCTACAACGGTGAGGTAGGTATTCATGGCCTGGCGAGCTTTATAATCGGCCTCCTCTGCCTGCATGGTAGCCATATCGGCATTCATCTTTGCCTTAGCAGATGACAGGTCGAATGGTGATACTACACCGGGTGTTTTGTTCGTTTCCAGCAAACGCTGATAGCGTTCTTTGGTTGTTTCATAAACGGCCTGTGCCTGTGCAAACCGCAGTTTGGCAGCGGCAAGGCTCTGTTGCATCTCCGGCGCTTCCAGTTCTATCAATAGCTGTCCTTTCCTTACGCGCGATCCCCGGTCGACGGTAATGTTTTTCACAAAACCATTCACCTTCGGGAAGATCTGCACATATTCATAAGGCTGTAGCGTGCCTGGCAGTTGTATATTTTCGCCAAGGTGGCTTTTTTGCAAGGTCATTAGTTGCAGGGCAGTTTCATTTTTTGTCTTTTCTGCCTGTTTCTCCTTTGCTGCATGGTTGCATGCCTGGCTACCAATGGCAAGTGCAGTTAACGCAAACAATGCTAATCTATTTTTCATAATTATCGTTTTCTTGTTCTGGCATTAATGATGGTGTTGATAATGTTGCTTTCTTCTGAGCAAACACATAGCACTGCGGCACTATCAGCAGCGCAGCAATTGTAGAAGCAATAAGACCGCCAATTACGGCACGGCCCAATGGCGCTGTCTGGTCGCCCGATTCGCCCAAACCGCTTGCCATAGGTATCATACCTACTATCATGGCAAGGCTGGTCATCAATATTGGCCTCAACCTTATGGAGGCACTCGTCTTGGCCGCGCGCACAACGTCATTGTTATACTCAAACCGCAGCTTCTCCGCATTGGTCACGATAAGTATGGCATTGGCCACAGACACACCCGTTGACATGATGATACCCATATATGACTGCAGATTCAGCGTAGCACCTGTAAGCAGTAATATCACGATGGCACCAAGCAATACGGCGGGTATGGTGGACAATACCACAAGCGACAGCTTAAACGACTGATACGTTGCAGCCAGCAGCAGGAAGATCACCATTACGGCAAACAAAAGGCCTGTTTGTAAACTGCTTAATGTTTCAGTCAGCAATGTAGCCATACCTTTCACTACCGGTACCAGGCCTTTAGGAGCTTCCAGTTTTGCAATTGCCTTGTTCACTTCCGTTATGGCACTGTTCAGATCTTTTTTGTAAAGATTAGCGCTTACGGTAACGAAACGACGCGGGCCCGAACGATCATATTCGCCAGCTACGGTATCAACCGTTAGGTCTGCAACATCCTGCAGCAGCAAGTGTTGGTTACCCGCTTCCAATGGCGTTTCCTTCAGGCTGTTCAGGTTGTTCATAATGTACTCCGGTATCTGCACCTGCACCTGGTAGGTATAGGCATTCCGCTCATCCAGCCACAGGTTCTTTTCCGTGAAGCGGCTAGATGATATTACTGCAGCAATAGACCTCGATACATCACTCAATTTCATACCCATCTGGGCAACTTTCAACCTGTCCAGGGTGATCTTTACCACGGGGTATTTAAGAGGCTGGCGAATATTCACATCCCGCAGGAAGTCCACTTGTTTCAGTTCTGCAACAAGCTTACCGGCGTAGTCCTGTATCTGCTCCATATTCCTGCCCTGCACCTGTATCTCTATTGGTGCGGCAGCTCCCTGCCCCATCATTTTCTCTGTCAGGTCTATCGGCTCAAAAGCCACCCTTACCGTTGGCAGCCGGTCATGTATCGCCTGCCTTAGCTTATCCTGGAAGGCATCTTTATCTACCTTATAATCCTCGTCCAGCTGTATTTGCAGGCTGGCCTCATGCGTACCGCTGTTAAATACATACAGGTTACTGGTGCCATAACTGCTTGGAATCAACCCTACAAAAGCAGAGCTGATAGCAACGTGATTGTTGGTTACCTGGTTGATAATATCCAGTACATCATGCACCATCGCTTCAGATCGTTCCAGCCTTGTACCATCTGGCAGGGAAAGACGCATCTGATACTGGCCGTTGTTGGTTTTGGGCAACAAGTCCTTACCTATCCATACAAAACCCACTGCGGTCAGGCCCAATACTAGCACTAGGTACAATACCACGTTTCGTTTATACTTGCCAAGGATCCTTTCCAGCAATTTTATGAACCTCATCTTCACTTTTTCAAAAGCATCATTCTTTTCCGGTTCGGCTTCTTCGTTTGCCAGGTGCATATTCACCTGGGCGCGTTCTTCTGCATTGATGGCCTCACCGGCGTGCGCATGCAGCTTACCGTGGTGGTATTGATAATCTTCTGCCTTCAGCAGCCAGTTAGAGAGTATCGGCACCAGGCTCTGAGCAAGCAGGTAAGATACGATCATGGCAAACCCGATAGATAAAGACAGTGGCAGGAACAACGCTTTAGGAACGCCCTTCATAATAAAGGATGGGGCAAATACTGCCAATACGCAAAGCAATATCAGGAACAGCGGGAAAGAGATCTCTACGCAGGCATCGTAAATGGCCCTTCGTTTTGGTTTTCCCATCTCCAGGTGCTGGTGTATATTTTCTATGGTCACCGTTGCCTGGTCTACGAGTACACCTATCGCCAAAGCCATGCCGCTTAAGGTCATGATGTTGATCGTCTGGCCGGCCAGCTTCAGGAACAACACACCTATCAATACAGATACCGGTATGGTTACCACTACCACAAGGGCGCTTCTCCAGTCGCGCAGGAATAACAGTACCATCAGGCCGGTTAGTATTGCACCTATCACCCCTTCCGTCACCAGGCTTTTTACCGAATTCATCACATATACCGACTGATCGAATTCATAAGAGATATGTATATCGTCGGGCAGCAGGGATTGCATTTCAGGTATCTTTGCTTTCAGGGTTTGCACCACATCCCATGTAGATGCATCACCGGTTTTTACCACCGGGATGTACACAGAGCGTTTACCATTTATCAACGCATAGCCGCTGGTAATGTCCGAAGCGTCTGCTACAGTAGCTACGTTGTTCAGGAACACGGTATTCTCGCCATCTGTTTTCAATGGTATATCGCCGAAGGCTTCTACTTTTTGCTCCAGCGAGTTTAGTGTTGCCAGGTACATGATACTACCCATCCTGATGTTTCCCGACGGGGTCATCACGTTATTATGCGCTACAGCTTCCACCACTTCATCGGGCGTCAGGTTGTAGCTGCGCATCTTGTTAGGGTCTACGCTTACCACCACAGTCCTGGAGTTAGAGCCCATTGGCGGTGGTGCGGATAATCCCGGAACAGTAGCGAATAACGGCCGCACACGGGTAGATGCATATTCATGTATATCCTTCAGTGGCCTGTTCGGACTGCTAAATACAAGTTCACCCACAGGTAGCGACGAAGCATCAAACCTGATCACCTGCGGTGGTATAGCACCGGGTGGAAAGAACTTCATAGCCCTGTTTACCTGCAAAGCCACCTGCGCAGAAGCCTCCGCCATATCGGTACCCTCAAAGAAAGAGAGCTTGATCATGGTAAGCCCCTGTATATTTTTACTGGATATACTTTTAATGCCGTTGATATACAGGAACTGATCCTGTAAACGGGTAGCAAAGAAACCTTCCATTTGTTGCGGGGTCATACCACCATAGGGTTCTATGATGTAGATCACGGGAAGGTTGAGTTTTGGAAATATGTCTATCGACATAGAAGTAATAGCAAGCACGGAACTCAACAAACCTGCTGCTACCAATACGATGATCGCTATTGGTTTTCTTAACGAAGCTGATACCAGGTTCATTTTTGTTTATTTAAAATTTGCTATAAATGTGTCTAACTGATTATTGATTCCCGCGCGTATACTCATTAGCCTCAAAAAAGCATCTTTGCCTATTACATAGCTCGATTCTGCTTTGTTGACAGCATACAATGCATTGGTAACATCTACCAATGTATTCAATCCGCCTCTGTACAATGCCATCTGCTGTTCATAAGCCTGCCTCGCAGCATTTACCTGTACCGGCAACTCCTGCAGCTGTAGCACTGTATTATCATAGGCTTCTTTTGTCTGCTTCAGCAAGCTGGTCAGTTCCACACGCCTTGTATTCAGTGCTTGCTTTTTAGCTTCTGCCTCATACTTCCCTTCCACCAACTGATCGTGCCGATGCTTCAGATCGAATATGTTATAAGTGAAGGCTGCACCCAGTGCATAGTTATACCTGCTGTAAGACAAGCCATCTGCCAGGTTGGGCGAATAATCACTATTACCTGTAATACTTGATCCGCGTACTGAAGCAGCACCCAACAAGTACACCTTTGGAAGGTATTTATGGGCCACAACCTTGTTATCTGCTAATTGCAGGTCATACTGCTTCTTATATACATCCAGCATTGGATGCTCATCACTGATGCTGTCTGAAGTAAAACTTTCACCAATTGCCTGCATTTTGTCAAACAGGTTTGTATCCGGTTCTATGCGTGTTGTATCAAGCCCTGTATAGTTTGCCAGCGCTATCCGCGCATCCGCATAGTTCGACATGGCCTGCAGATACCCGATCCTTGCCCTTGAATATTCTGCACGTGCAGTGGTGCTATCCACTCCCGGCTTAAGGCCGCTGACAACAGTTGCATTTATAGCATCGAAAATCGTCTTTGCCCGCTGCACATTATTCTGCTCAATTTTCAGGTATTCGTACTGTTTTAGCAGGTCCAGGTATAATGATATCACAGTTTCCGTAACCTGGTATTTATCATTTTCAAAAACTGAACTGCGTAATGCTTCGCCCGCTATGGCTTCTTTATTGCTTGCGCCGTAATAGCCAAAATTGATAGCTTCCCATTCCATATAGGCAAGCCCTATATTACCGGAAGCAAGCGTACTTACGTTGTCATTCCGGATGGCGCCGGCTACAGGAACTACCGTACCCAACGGAAAGTAGGTGCCGGTGAGGCTGTTTGCAGTACCCACATTTACCTGGTCGTGCAATTTCAGTGAAGGAAACCTATTGCTTCTTACCGTGCTTACATGGGCACGGGATGCATTATATTCAGCTTTTCTTTGCTGCAATAAGGGATAATATTCTATGGCTTTATTAACAACCTCGTAAAGGGTTAGTTCTTTTGCCTGAACACTGCCTGCTATGCAAACAAACAATGTTGCCATCATTACGAGCCTGGTAATGGCCCGCAATTCCATATTTTTCATGAATTATTTTATAAACGGCAGGACGACTGCCTGTTGTTAGACAATAGTTTTTCTTAAAAACTTTATCGGAAGCGTAAAGAAGTATTACGCAACAACAGGTGGGCCTCGGAGGGTTTGTACACAACACTTATGAGAGAAGAAGCGTGTTACGTACGTATAGTTTTTAACCTCGGTGGTATGCAGAATGATATAACCCTTTCTGTACTCTGTAACGAGGCTACCCTGGGTGTCATTATTATCTAAAGACTTGATCCTTGGTTTGGTGGTTTTTACATGCCTGTCTGTATGAAAATGCTGGGTATGGAATTTCTTACCCAATACAGACGTTTCTTTGAAAAAGGAAACATGCTCCGTGTAATAAGAATACTGGGCGTCTGCTATCATCAGCAGCGCGCTATTAAAAAGTATTAATATTATCAGTTTGAGCCTGAAACCCAGCAAGTGTGAAATTATTTTTCGCAAATCTATACTAAATAAGAAAAAAAACACCTGAACGTTTTGAAAATCAGCGCTAAACTTTTGCCAATTTTTTAAAAATTGTAATACTTAATTTATTTCATCTATTATATTCTACATCCCCCATTTAGGGGGATTTTTTATAATATTAAGGGAAGCCGGTTAAAAATTAAATAATTTTATATTAGTTCTTAACTCGTAAATGTGCATTAATATGAAGAGATTACTACTTGGAATATTGCTATTTGCAGTTTTTCCCTGCTTTGCCCAGGTGACACTTACAAAGTACAACATCAACCCGTCTGCTGCATCATCGCCCACCGGCATGTATGTTTTTAACAACAAACTTTACTTCGCAGCTAACGATGGTTCTCATGGTATCGAATTATGGTCTACAGATGGTACGGATGTGCCCGCGCTTGTTGCCGATATTAACGCCGGCAGCGGTAATGGTATGTCTGCTTTCGACAACCGCAGCATAGCGGCTGTAAACAACAAGATATACTTTGCGGCAGACAATGGCAGCACAGGCATGGAGATATTTGTGTATGACGGTACTCATGCCCCAACATTGGCAAAGGATATTGAATCCGGCAGTGCTTCCTCTAATCCTACTGATTTTGTTGCCTACAATAACATGCTCTATTTTGCCGCTACCACCGCCGCAAACGGCAAAGAGCTTTGGGTGTATGACCCGGCCACCAACAGTGCAAACCGGATGACGGATGTTTCCTCCGGTGCTGCCAGCAGCGATGTACAGTTTATTACGGTAATGGGCAGTACTATTTATTTTACGGCAACATCTGCCACATCAGGCAACGAACTCTATAGCGTCGACCCATCAAATGGAAGCGTTCACATGATCGCAGATATCAACAACGGATCCGCGGGAAGCAACCCAGGCAATCTGCTGGTGTACAATTCAAAGCTATACTTCACAGCCACATCTGCAGATCACGGCAGCGAGCTGTATGCTTATGATGGCAACAACGCACCTGTAAGGCTTACTGATATCGGCCCCGGGGTAAACTCATCCTTTTTTATCAATACCAATGACCTGGTAGTATATAATGGTAAGATATACTTCTCCGCATCTGCCAACGGAGGCCTGTTATTCAACATGTACGTATTAGATCCGGTAACAAACAATGTATCTAAAGCTACCGCGATCACGCAAACCAGCCCCGGCTCAATGGTGTCCTATAAATCCAAGCTGTTTTACAGCGGAACCGCATCTCCATACGGACAAGAACTCTATAGTTATAACGGCACCTTTAGCACTTTGGTCTCAGATATTTATACGGGACCTAATAATAGCTCGCCTGATCACCCCATTGTGTATAAACAATGGCTGTACTTTACCGCCAATGACGGCACAAACGGTATAGAACTGATGCGTATTGAAGATGCATCTTCAGGAATTATCAGCCAATATGCCAATGCCGAAATTATGCTGTATCCCAATCCGGCACAGGATGTGGCACACTTCAAGCTAGATCTTGGTGCACCGGAAACGCTGCAGGTAAGATTCATGGATCTTACCGGGCGTGCGGTTTATACTGCTGATGCTACTACCTACAATTCCGGGGTATCCTATATCAATATACCTGTTGCAAAACTTGCTACAGGCTATTACACTTACACTGTATCAAGACCCAATAGCATAGCCGCTAAAGGCATTTTCGTAAAACAGTGATTTTTTAAATGGGGCATGAAGAGGGAGAGGCATCTGCTTCTCCCCTTTTATTACTTTAAGCTGGCATGGTTTTATTTGACTCTTTAATAACCAAAACGTATTTTTTTATGAGAACGCTACTTTATGTTATAGCTATCATCCTTGTAATAGGTTGGGTATTGGGCCTCACAGTTTATAGTGCCGGCAGCATTATACATGTATTACTGGTATTAGCCATTATTTCTCTTTTGCTTGGCCTTATCAGGCGAGGAGAAGTATAGCCAAACAATCATCATTATGCTCATACAAGCTACACCCGTGTGTAGCTTTTTTTATCCCTGTAAATCATGCGTGGCACAGTTTTAGTTACACATACAGAGAAAGAAGGAAATGAGATGTCACAGAAAACCAACACTATTGCAACCTTAAACGAATTGATACAAATGCACCACGACAGGATTGAAGGGTACAAACTTGCATCCAGGGTGCTGAAAGAGGAAGACAAACAAATGATCCCTCTGTTTGAAAATTGTTGCGAAGAGAGCAGAAACTACATTGCGCAACTGGCAGAGATGGTATGGCAACTGGATGGCAAAACCACCTTGCGCACATCTTTCTCCGGAAAGCTATTCCGTTTTTGGATGCAGTTGAAAACTAACCTGCTTCATCAAAACAGGGCTACCATCATAGGGTTATGCCTATTTGGCGAGTACGCACTGCAAAAAGCCTACGAAACAGTTCAAAACCGTGCTGATGGACTATTGGAGGACGCAGCCACGCTTATTACCAACCAGCAAACGATCCTGAAACGTAATTATCATATCCAAAAAGAAACCTACCATCAACCATTTATGGTTGCATAACATCAGTTGGCATCATTTTTATTATAGTCCAACAGTAAAATATATTAAAAATGACGCAGCAACGATTAAACAAAGGCTTGAGGTGGTGGGTACTGATCGTTGCAGTAATTAATCCATTCTTCAGCTATCTCGCAGATGCTCTTAGCATTACTCCAAGAAGCATATCAGAGGTTTCCCTGCAATACAATAATTACTTTATGCCGGCGGGTTACGCTTTCTCTATCTGGGGATTGATATACCTGTCCTTCATAGTATATGCCGTTTACCAGATATTACCTGCCCAGCAAAAAGACAGCCTGTACGATAAGCTCGCTATACCGTTTATTACCGCCAATATCCTTGGGATGATATGGCAGGTACTCTTTACACGCCATATGCTATCCCTTGCTTCAGTCTTTATCATTATCATGCTGCTGCTTTCAGGCATTATGTTCCGGCGGGTAAAACTGGCGCTGCGTAGCGAAGCTTACAGCGAGTGGTTATCGTTTCCTTTCAGCCTATATATGGGTTGGCTTAGTGTAGCCAATATCGCAAACGCAGCAGTATGGCTGATATATATGGGGTGGCACGGCTCATCATTGGGAGAACAGCATTGGGCTATCATCATGATCATAGTGGCAACGCTGCTTGCTGTGCTGATAAGCTTCCGCTTCAGCGATGGCATATACCCGCTTGTAGTGGGCTGGGCATTGGGCGCCATTTATGTTGCCAATCAATACATCAACAATACGGTGGCCGCAGATGCACTGCTGGCTACAGCAGCAATATTTATCTATACCATTTCATTTTACATCTGGAGCTACCTGCACCAAACAGAAAAAAGGCATGGCAGTTTACGAAAACATAATAAAGTCTTCAAACATTAACAACAGCTGAATCTACAATGAAAGATGCAATCACAATATTCGCGATGATCGTAATGGCAGCATCCCTGCTATTGGTTTTTACCTGCACCTGCATTGTATTTGCCGGCGCCCTGTAGTTTGTTTATTTAACCATTAATTATAAACATCAATGAAAAAGATGCAATTCAAAACCACACCAGTTCTTATCGCCTCCATTGCGCTGGCATCTGTGCTTTACGGCACATCCTGCAACAATACGCAAAACGAAAAAATGAACGATGCAATGGATACCGTTGCCGCAAAAGTAGACACGCTTGCCGCCGACGTGAAAGACAAAGCTAACGACCTGAAAGGGGATATGGAAGAATACCGGGACGAAACCTTTGTGAAAAATGCCATCGAATCGAACGAGCAGGAATTGCACCTGCTTGCACTGGGCCAGCAGAAAGGGATGGACAAAGAGCTAAAAGCCCATGCTAAAATGATGGAAAAAGATCACAAAGCGCTTGGTGTGAAAATGAAAGCCTATGCCGCAAAACAAAACTACACTTTGAATGCTGCAGACACTAAAGACGCGTTAGATGACGATGCAAAAGGTACAGATTGGGATAAAAAATGGGCAGACAAAATGGTAGATGACCATCAAAAAACAATAGACAAATTTGAAAAGGCAGAATCCCGAACTAACGACCAGGCATTAAAAGATATCGTTTCCGGTGCGTTACCAACCCTCAGGGAGCACCTGGATATGGCTAAACGCCTGCAGGAAAGACTGAATAAATAACAGCGCATCCTGGCGTTAACAAGCTTTTAATATTGCTGGCAAGCTTTTTATTACAGCTAGTTTCAACTAAAAAACAAAATTTTATGCAGTCGCATGCTTATAGAAGGCCAAACGATAAGGCCACGGAAATGAATACAATGAGTACGCTGGTAACAAAAGCCTACAAAGAAGGTTTTACCAACGACCTGAAGATTAACGAAGAAGGATTACATACAATGGCAGAGGACAAGTTCTACAAACCAAACGAAGTAAAAATTGTGAACTTCTATAGGTTTGAAGGAGAGTCAGACCCCGGCGATAATGCTATTATGTATAAAATAGAAACCAATGATGGTGTAAAGGGTGTTCTTATAGATGCTTATGGTGCGAATAGCGATGAGGCTGTCTCTGAATTTATAGCTGCTGTGGAAGCCATCAACAAAAAAACCGACGGAAATAATCAACTAAATTCCTGATCCAATCCGGTCAGTTCTATCAAGATGAGAAGTAATGAAAACCCGCGTAATACGCGGGTTTATTTTTTATTCCATCGGGAAAAACAGGACAAATTCAGCACCCTCACCCGGTTTTCCGTTTGCCCTTATGAACCCTTTGTGGTTAGTCATAATACGCTTACATATTGCCAGGCCTATACCCTTTCCTTTATAGGGCGACTCGTGATTATGTAATCGCTGGAATACTTTGAATATCTTATCGATAAACACGTTGTCAAAACCTATCCCATTATCGGCTACTACTATTTTGTAAAACTTCCTTTCCTTATTGGCATCGTTGATGTCTGATATCTCGCTTCCGCCGGTTACCGTTGCAGTTATGGATATTTTGGGCGTTGTTCCATCCTTCACAAATTTCAAGGCATTGTCTACAAGATGCTCAAACAGCAATTTTATTTGTTCTGCATCGCCTTTTATTTCGGGCATAGCACTCACTGCAAATTTGCCGTGTAGTTCTTTTATTTCTTCATGCCTAGCCTCAATTACGCCGCTAATAATGTCTTTTACATTTACATACCCGGCATTATTCATACGGCTGGTAAGGCTCGTCAGCGTTACCAGCTCCTGCGTCAGTTCCTGTACTTCGTTAGCAGCTTTGGTTATTTTGTCCATCGATGTCCTCGTATCCTCATCAATAGAGTCCTTTTTCAGCCACAATAACCTGTCACCAAATATTTTCATCTTTCGCAACGGTTCCTGCATATCGTGCGATGCTGCAAACGCTATTTGCTCCAGCTCGGCATGAGAGTTTTCCAGGTCTATCAATTGGGTTTGCAATTCCGACTCAAATTTCATTTTCTGTTTCAGGCCATAGATCATCAAAAAGAATAACACTATCGTAAGTACAAAGAAAGTAATGAGCAGCACCTTCGTGGTCTGCGATGTCATCGACTGGAAATAGAGTTTATGATCAAAACGCGTGTCCAGCAGCCGCTGTTCCCTGGCCAGCATTTCATTTAGTATCGCATAGCATTCATTCTTTTTGTCGATACCTTCTACATAATACGAGGATACACCATTGCCTTTTGCGGTATCCAGATAGGCCATATTTTTCCTGAAAAAATGCACCCGAAGCGACAAAGCGCTTCGGAGCAGCACCAGGCTCTGCATCTGGTCCGAATTATCCCTGATCAGATGTTTTGTCTGCTTCAGGATATCATCCAGCATAATGGCTTTCTCGTTACTGTTTTTCAGTACGCTGTCGCGCATGATCATGTATTCGCGTTCGCGCACATCAAAATCAAGCAATACATCCTTTATCGCATAAAGCCTGCTGATTACCTCATTGGTACGGTCTACCTCATTCGAATAAGACACCAGGGATCCAAATTGCCTTATAGAATAGAAGGAAAGTACCGCAATGGTAATGAAAGACACTATAAACCCGAGTGTTATGTATCGAAATCTCCTCTGCATATATCGCCTTAAATTTCTACAATTTGTAGAACTAGTTCCTCATGAAAGTTAATCTATCAAAGAAGAGAAATAAAATAAAATAAATAATAAACCTATTAAACTCTGATAATCAATAAAATGCGAGAGGCAAAATTTATTATGCATGAAAGCAAAATTTGGTTTGATGCTTGCATTATAATGTTTAGCCAATATCCTCATTTTTATGATTTCGCAACAGCAGTTACAGAAGCAACAGTTAAAGATTTCACCTCAGCAAATTCAGCTGCTGAATTTTTATGCACTGAATACGCTGGAGATCGAGCACCGCATCAAAACCGAACTGGAAGAAAACCCATTTCTTGATTGCTCTGCCGAAGAAAGCCCGGATAACGCCGAAGGTAGTGATGAAATTAACGATTACGAAGAATGGGACTCCTATACCAATGAGGACAGGCCCGACAACACGTACGAGTACCAGAACTACCTGGCCAAGGAGCAGGTTCCTCAAAAACCCCTTGCATATAACAAGGATTTTAAGGAAGATGCCCGCCAGCAGCTAAACCTTTTATCGCTCGATGAGCAAACACAAGACATCGCAGAATATCTTGTAGATATGCTCAATGAGCATGGGTTGCTAGACAGGCCGCTGGACGAAATAGCAGAAGAATATTCTTTCCAAAAGCAAAAATGGGTAGATGCTGAAGACATACAAAATGCGCTGTCTATTGTACAGACACTGGAGCCTATTGGCATCGGCGCTACATCTATTCGCGAGTGCCTGCTGACACAGCTTCGCAATATTGAGTCGGAAGATCGCATGGTCTCCATAGCATTCAAACTGGTAGACAGCCACTACGATGAATTGATTAACCGGCAGTTTGAGAAAATATGCACCGCTTTACGCATCAATAATGATACTCTGAAAAAGGCATTTGGTTTTCTCAGTAAACTAAAAATGTACCCGGTATCAGAAAGCACCTCTACTGTTGAGCCCCGTCAAACCATCATACCCGATTTTATCATCACCTGCACAGACGATGTGATACAGGTAAGCCTGTTCTCTTCCAAATCTGACCTGTTATTCATCAACAATTCGTTGTACGAGCAAATAAGGGATGTAGATAAAGGAAAGGATAAAGCTGCACAGAAATATGTACAGAATAAGATACATTCCGCGCAATGGTTTATCGATACCGTAAAACAGCGGGAGCAAACCATGCTCACCATAATGAAATGTATCGTAGATATACAGAGGGATTATTTTATGGAAGGCGATATCCTGTTACTGAAGCCAATGGTATTGCGCAATATATCAGACATCACCGGGTACGACCTTTCTACCATATCTCGTATCACATCAAACAAATATGCAGAAACCCACTTTGGAACAATTTGCCTTAAAGATTTGTTTAGTGAGGGCATTGCCGACCAAACAGGCAAGGTAATAAGCAGTAAAGTGATACAATCTATTATCAAGGAAACGATAGATAATGAAGATAAATCACGTCCATATACAGATCAGCAATTGGTAAACCTGCTATCTTCAATGGGTTACAATATAGCCAGGAGAACAGTGGCAAAATATAGGGAATTATTAAGCATTCCGGTTGCCCAGATAAGGCATGTATTGGTATAATAATAAGTAAATTTGATAACACACACTTGAAGCCTCTTTATGGATAAAATACTGATAGTTGATGATGACCATGACATGTGCATGTTGCTGAACCGTTTTCTTACACGTAAAGGTTATGACGCCGTAAGTATGCACAATGGCAAAAACGCCCTGGACTGGGCAAGTAAAAACAAACCAAGCCTGGTATTATCTGATTTTCGTCTCGATGATATGACGGGGGCAAAATTACTTACAGAGCTAAAAGAGGTGCATCCTGATGTGCCGGTGATCATCATTACCGGCTACAGCGATGTAAAAGATGCAGTAGAGGTAATGAAGATAGGTGCGTATGATTATGTAACAAAACCGTTGCTGCCTGAAGAGATACTGATCACCATACAAAAAGCGCTTGCAGAAGGAAGTGGAAGTGGCAATGGCAATACTGGCACTAAAACCTTTACCCCAGACCCTGTACCTGCTAAAAAAGAAGCCACAACAGGCGCTTCTGCAAGGCCTGCGGCAATCGGGAACGGCCAGTACATCATGAGCGAAAGCCCCGAATTTGCCCAGATCATTAAGCAGATAAACCTGGTGGCGCCTACCAATTACAGCGTTATCATCTACGGCGAAAGCGGCAGTGGTAAAGAAGTGATCGCCCACCAGATACATAAGCAAAGCGCACGTAAGGACAAACCATTTGTTGCTATTGACTGTGGCGCATTGTCTAAAGAACTGGCCGGCAGCGAATTGTTCGGGCACGAAAAAGGCGCTTTTACAGGAGCATTGTTTCAAAAGATAGGCAGTTTTGAGGTAGCGAATGGTGGCACTATCTTCCTCGATGAGATCGCTAACCTTTCTTACGATATACAGGTATCCCTGCTTCGTGTAGTGCAGGAGCGCAAGATCAAGAGGCTGGGTAGCACCAAAGATATTCCGCTGGATGTACGCATCATAGTAGCCAGTAACGAACGGTTATGGAATGCTACTAAAGAGAATAAGTTCCGCGAAGATCTTTATCACAGGTTCAATGAATTCAGCATAGATGTACCACCATTGCGCGAAAGGAAAAGCGACATCATGTTATTCGCAAATCATTTCCTGCATCTTACCAATGCAGAACTGGGCAAGAACGTAAAGGGCTTCACCAAAGACGTGGAGCGCATTTTCCTCAGCTATGTTTGGTATGGCAACCTTCGCGAAATGAAGAACGTGATCAAACGTGCTACTTTGCTGGCTGATGAAGAATATATCGATGTGAAATGCCTGCCTTTCGAGATCAGTAACTTCCAAAAACTGCAGTTTGATGTAGACACTACGCCCGAAGCAGAAGACGATGATGAGGAATCGCAGGCAAACAGGCTGAAGAATGCAAACCTGGATGCCCAATACGAAGTAATACTGGATGTATTGAAAAAGACCAATTACAACAAAACGAAAGCAGCAAAAATGCTGAATATAGACCGCAAGACCCTGTATAATAAATTAAGCCAGTACAACCTGCTTAATAAAGTAAAGTAATACCCCCGAGGCCCCAAACAAACGAACAGACATGATATTACGTGACAGTGTTAAGATATTATTGATAGATGATGATGAGGACGATTTCATTATCATTGCCAATTACATAAAAAGCATAGCCGGTTTTAATGCAACAGTGGATTGGTGCTCGCGGTACAACGAGGCACTCGATCACATGTGCGAGAAAAACTATGATATCTATTTCACCGATTATCGGCTGGGGGCAAAAACCGGTATCGATCTTTTAAAAGAATCTCTGGAGCGGGGCTGCGAGCAGCCTATTGTTTTACTTACCGGCCAGGGCAATTACAAGGTCGATCTCCAGGCCATGGAACTGGGCGCAGTAGATTACCTTGTCAAGGCTGATCTCAACTCAGAAAAGCTGGAGCGATGTATCCGTTACGCACTGGAGCGTGCAGATACCCTAAAAGCGCTAAAGGCCAATGAACGCCTATATAGAGGTATTTTTGAGCGCTCCAAAGATGTAATATTTATTACAGACGACCAGCTGAATATTATTGAGGTAAATGAAGCCGTGAACACACTGCTTGGATACACTCGTGAGCAGTGCGAAGGCACCAATGTTTGCGACCTGATAACGCAGGCGCAGCATAAAAAATTCCTGCAGCAGTCTTTGCATACATATGGAGAGTTGCACGATTGGGAGCTGATACTAAACGACAAAACCGGCGATAAAAAAATAGTGATCCTCAACATCTCCAAAGAGCCTGGTGCCGATGGCAAGAATTATTATCAAGGGATTTTCCACGACATCACCAGCCTTAAAAAAATGGAAAAGGCCAATCTGAAGACGGAAAAGATGGCCGTGGCATCTCGCCTGGTGCACACATTGGCACACGAGGTTCGTAATCCTTTAAATAATATCAACCTTTCTATAGAGCAGATAATGGAAGAAGAGCATGATGATGGATTGCTCACTTACTTCAACATCATCAGGCGAAACAGTAAACGCATCAACGATATCATCAGTGAATTGCTGAGCAGTTCCAATCCTGTAGAGATTGCCCTTAAGCCCAATATATTGCAGGTAGTAACCGATAATACCATTGCCGCGGCGATTGATCGTCTGAATCTAAAAAACATAAAATTACAGGTCGATTACCCAAGTGAAACCTTGAATGTGTTGGCAGATAAAGAAAAGCTTACTATGGCTTTGCTGAATATTGTTATCAATGCAATAGAAGCTATGGAAGAACAAAAAGGTATGTTATCGATCAGGCTGATGCAAAAAGATGCTCATGCCCAGTTGAGCATCCGCGACAATGGATGTGGGATTAGTGAAGAAAACCTTCCTCGTCTTTTTGAGCCTTATTTCACGCAAAAAAGAAATGGTATGGGTCTCGGCCTTGCACTGACGCTAAACATTCTGCATGCTCATAATGCTAATGTAGAGGTAGAATCTGAAGTAGGCAAAGGCTCTACCTTCAATATTACATTTCCCCTGTCAGGTAATTAAGATTGGGCCGCATCCTGCATTAATGCCTGCAGGTTTTTATCAATATCTGCAAAACTGATTGGTTTTTCTACAACCGTATATTTTGCATTAGCCGGCATAGGCGGCACTTTAGGATAATACCCGCTAAAAAGGGTGATAAGTACCGTTGGATATTCTAACGCTATCTGTGGGGCCATCTGCCATCCCGAGCCATCGGGAAGGTTATTATCTAGAAACAATATATCAGGATTAAAAGATTGCAGCTTATCCCTGCCATCTTTTAATGTATGCGTTATTACCACTTCATACTCTTTTCTTTCGAAATAGCTCTTCAATAAATGGCACAATTCAACCTCATCATCAATTATCAACACTTTTTTCCTATCATTCATACCCGGTTTTTTATTCAACTATATGATATAAATTACAGTATCAATGCTTTACTATAACAAATATACTGCTATTATAGCTGTTCATTGTATATACACGGTATGTTTAAAATACTATGCCATAGATTTCCCGCAGTAATGATCAAAACTATTTACGGGGAATTGTTACAGCAGGCTGACAATGGGCTTTAACCATTGAGAATGTATGCCGGTAATGATGTGTAACAGCTTTTCGTAGTTATCCGGCTTTACTATGTACGAATTAGCGCCCAGATCATAGCAACCTTTCATTTCCAGTTCGTTATGCGTTGTGCTGAAAATAATTACAGGTATATCGGATAATTCAGGCAATCGCTTTAATTCTGAAAGCACCTCTCTCCCATCCTTTTTCGGCATATTGAGGTCCAGCAATATCAGTTTGGGATGATGTTTCGCAGCTGATAATAAATACTCCATAGCCTCCACACCATTTTCCACAAATTGCAAATGTCCTTCCAGTCCGTTTTCCTTGAAAGCAGCCTGCAGCAAAAAACGGTCGTCTGCATCGTCTTCGGCTACTAGTATGGTGAATTTGTCTTCGGTAAGCTGCTCTTTCATTCCCTCAATTTGCTTAAAAGTAAGAAATATATTCTGTTATATTTTTTTAGTGTTACCCGGTACTCTTTCTGGCACGGTGTTTTAAACTACCCTATTCAGATAGTTACTAAGTATTGTTGTTGTAATCGCTTATCATACAACACTTAGCAAACTATTAAAATGTTATTGTCAACAAAAAAATTGATTGTTATGAAATTTAAAATTTTTTCATTGTCCCTGTTTGCGCTAAGCGTTGTCGCATTTTCTTCATGTAAGAAAGATTATACCTGTACTTGCAGTACTTCGGTAGGTAGTGTATCTAATACAACAACGCACGATCTGCCTAATCAACATTATTCAGATGCAAAAAGCGCCTGCGATCGTTTTGAATCTGATGCAAACAGCGGCGGCATCGGCACTACCAACTGCCATCTATAAGATTCTAATCCCGGGCTTGCTCGGGAACTATCAATGTAAAAACGGCACCCATACCAGGGGTGCTGTTTGCATATATAATACCCTTATGGTTTTCCGCTACCTTGCGGCATATAGAAAGCCCTATACCATTACCTTCGTATTCAGATTTGCCATGCAGGCGCTGAAAAATCGTGAATATCTTACCTGCATATTCATTCTCAAACCCTATTCCATTATCTTCCAGCGTAATCTGCACATATTTTTTCTGCGGGTTAAGGCCAAAAGACGTGGCATCTGATGCAGATACCTTACGGCTTTTTATTTCTATAACGGGTGCTACACCGGTACGGGCAAACTTCAGGGAATTGCTTAGCAGGTTCTGAAACAGTTGCCTGAATTGAGATGGAACCATATCTATCGTTGGCAATGCACCACTCTTAATCACAGCGCCTTTGTCCTTGATATTATGTTCCAGCACTGTTTGCACTTCGGAAAGTATCTCATTCATATCATATCTTTCAAATGCCTTGTTACCGGCAATCGTAGAAAGCGCCATCAGGTCGTTGATCATAGTTTGCGCGCGTCGCGATGATTGAATGATCTTCTCCAGGTAGTTTCGGCCGTCAGGACTCAGCTTTTCCTTTTCCAGGTTATACATCAGGTCTCCAAACGTAGATATCTTCCTCAGCGGCTCCTTCAGGTCATGACTTGCTACATAGGCAAACTCCTCCAGGCTCGAGTTGGAATATGCCAGCTCCACGTTTTTCTGGTGCATGATCATTTCTGTTTCCTTCTGGATAGTAATATCCTGGGCGGTACCAAACAGCTTTATTACCTTGCCTTCTTTATCCACCATCACGTTACCGATACCCTTTATATACTTCACCGCTCCGTCCTTCAATACTATCCGGTATATGATCTCGTACGGGCTGCCTGTCTGCAAGCTATTATCTACTACCTGTTGCAGGTATGCCCTGTCTTCAGGATGTATCAGCGAATTAAACTCTTCGTATAAAATAGTATCCTGCTTTGCATCTATCCCATGAATATTAAAAAGCTCTTCGGTCCATTCTATTTCATCACCATTTACATACCATTCCCAGTTGCCTATATGAGACATTGCCTGCGCCTGCTTGTAACGCTCCTCACTCTGCTGCAATTTTTCTATCAATCGCTGGCGTTCGGTTACATCCTGTACGGTGCCTGTCATTTTGTATGCATTACCATGCTCATCAGCCAGCACGGTTCCATTGGCATGTACAATTTTTTCTCTGCCTGTGTTTAGTACTATCCGGTAGTAAAACTCGTACGGTTCCAAAGTTTCAATACTACGCGCTATGATTCCATTGATCCTGTCTCCATCTTCAGGATGATTCATAGTCCGTAGCATATCCGGTGTGATCCTGGTACCATGATCGATGCCGTATATGTTATATAATTCTTCAGACCATTCCAGCACATCTTCTTCCAATAGCCAGGTCCAGCTGCCAATATGTGCCAGTGCCTGTGCCTGCTTATATAATTGCTCATTCTTTTCCAGGCTTTTCACTATGTCGCGCCTTTCGGTGATATCCATAATAGTGCCACGCATCATTTTCCGGCCATTATCAAAGAATACCGCGCCCCTGTTCCATACAAGCTTTTCTTTACCATTTACAAGGTATCTGTACTCTATATCGTATATGCTGTTGTTGTCTATCGCGTTTTTCCTTGCTTCAGCTACGCGGTCAGCATCGGCGGGGTGTATTTTCCCTGCCAGCTCGGTATGGCCGCCCGATGGTGCACCCAAAATCTTCTGGCAGAAAGGTGACAACGTCACGCTATTCTGCTCTATATCCCATACATAACTCCCCAGCCCTGCCAGCTCCTGTATCTCCAGGAGTTGATCTTCATTTCTCTTCAATAAAACCTCGTCCTTCTTTTCCTTGTCGATATCCAGCATTATACCTATCAATTGTATCGGTATGCCGTCTTTATCCCGCTTAAAGACAGATCTGTAGCTTCGCACCCATGCATATCTTCCGTCTTTTTTCAGCATACGGTAGTCCATGGTAGTGATAGCGCCATCCTCTACATTTAAAAATTGCCGGGCACTATTGAGCACCATCTCATAATCGCATGGATATACCAGGTTCAATAAGAATCCCGACCCTTTAACAACATCATCCTGCTTATCATAACCAAGTATTTCGTACAGCTTATCGCTTACATATACTTCATTATTGTCAGCGATGTTTGAAACATAAATAGCGCCAGGAGAGGTGTTCGTCACCCTTTCTATAAAATGGGCATGCTGATGAATGCGTTCCTGGGATAATGTCAAAAATATATCTGTGGCAGCTTTATTAGAAAAAGTAGAATAATCGTCAATCTCATTTACAAGCCTGATGATTTCTGAAACGTCTGTGGTGAAAAGAGGAACAAACTGCATCATAGCCATCTTGCGTATGTGGGAACCAAGGATAATATCATCTGCCATTATATCATACCTGCCAAATATCTCCATTTCGTCATTTTCCCATTGCCTAAGCGATTTCTCCAGGAATCCGGCCAATGTATTTTGCTCTACATTCATCAAAAAATCGCTATGGGCCGGAATACCCATTTCCAAAAGCTGATCTTCGGGAATATGGGCTACATGCTTCAGCATAGGCAGGTCAAACTGGTGCGACAACCTTATCTGCTCCTTGATGTAAGCTACCAGGTGATGCTCGCGGATGAACCTGGCAAACCTTGGGAAAATACTGTAAATAAAATTGGGCGCAGCTGCAAATACAGTTACAGGATCATTGGAGAATGACGTATCCATCGTTAGTAGTTAGCAGATTAAGTTAAGGTTTTATTGGCTGCATGAGCCAAATAATAAATTATAAAAAACCATGCCAACGAGTATGCATCAAAAAAAAGCATTCCGTAGAATGCTCTTAAGATTTTTTTATGAAGTCTCCGCGTGAAAAGAACTTCTCTATCATACAGTACAGAAATATAAAAAAATACCTGCTGCCCATTTCCTTGATTTTCAGGTTAGAGGTGCCATGCTTTCGGTTGGTCCAGCTATTGGGCACTACAGCAAAGCTATAGCCCCTGATCACGGCCTTTAAAGACATTTCAAGCGTCAGGTTAAAGTGCGGCGATAATATCGGCGCTAATCCTTTTATGGTTTCTTTCTTGTAGAGTTTAAAAGCGTTAGTGAAATCGTTATATGGTATACGGAAGAATATTCGCGCGGCATTGTTTACCACACGGTTCAGTATCAGTTTATGCTTAGGATAGTCTATCACCCTGCCGCCCTTCATAAACCGGTTGCCAAAAACACAATCGCTGTTAGTTTCCTGCATCTTCCTGTAAAACTTCACCAGGTCATCGGGCGAATCTGACATATCTGCCATCATGATGGCTACACAATCACCTGTGAAGCGCTCTAATCCATGCCTTATAGCATAGCCAAAACCATTGGGGCCATGATTGGTATAATGTACAAGCGTTGGTATATCTTTCGACATACTTTCAAGCAAGGCCAGCGTACCGTCTTTCGAATTATCATTTATCACAACAATCTCGTGATCTATGGCCTCCTCTTTCAGTTTGGCATAGAGGGTCTGTAACGTCTCCGGCAGGGATAATTCCTCGTTGTATGCAGGTATTACTATAGATAACTTCATTCTTCTGTACTACGAATATTATGCGTGTACACGAACCTGGAATGCTTCATTTATCTGGCGCAGGATATCTTCTACATTGTAGTGAAGCTTCCATCCCGGAAAGTGTGATTCAAATTTAGAAGTATCACTGATCCACCATATATGATCGCCTATCCTGTTGGTTTCAGAATATGCGTAGTTCATTGGCTTACCGGTTATCTTCTCACATATAGCGATCGCCTCCTGCATAGAGCAGTTAGAGAAGCGGCCGCCGCCTGCATTGTACACCTCGCCCTGGCGCGGATTCTGATGGAAATGCCAGAACATATTCACAAGATCCCATGAGTGGATATTATCGCGCACCTGTTTACCCTTGTAACCAAATACAGTGTATTTATCACCGGTAATAGCACACTTCATCAGGTAAGACAGGAAGCCGTGCAGCTGGGTACCGCTGTGCTTAGGCCCGGTAAGGCAGCCACCACGGAAGATGCCTACATTCATATTGAAATACTTACCGTATTCCTGTGCTACTACGTCTGCAGCAACTTTAGAAGCCCCAAACAGGGAGTGCTTTGTTTGGTCGATGCTCATATGTTCATCAATACCCTTTGCAAAGTATGGGTGCGATTCTTCGATTTCCCAACGTGTCTCCTGTTCTACCAATGGCAAATAGTTTGGCGTATCACCATATACTTTGTTGGTAGATGTAAAGATAAAGGTAGCTTCAGGGCAATGTTTGCGGGTAACTTCAAGCATATTGATCGTACCGTTGGCATTTACCGTAAAGTCTGTGATCGGCTCACGGGCAGCCCAGTCGTGGCTGGGCTGGGCAGCAGTATGCACTACCAGTTTTATGTCCGATCCGTATTGTGCGAATATTTTATCCAGCGCATCTATATCGCGTATATCCGCCGCATGATGTTCAAAGTTATTGATGGAATTTACCAGTCTGTTTGTATTCCATTCTGTAGAAGCATCTGCACCAAAAAAGCGCATACGCATATTGTTATCTATACCTACTACTTTATCAAACTTATCCGCAAAGAATTCAACAGATTCACTACCTATTAAACCTGAAGACCCTGTAACTATACAAACTTTAGACATGATATTTTTATATAATTTATAGACAATATAAGTGAGCAAAGTTATCGTTTTTAGCGATAATACGACTGTAGTTAGCTTTTGCCAATTCAATGCTACTCTACATCATAATATTCAACCTTTATATCCGGCTTATAAAAATCACTATCTGCTACAACTCGCACGCTCTTAAATGCATCCAGTAAGTCTCTGTCTGTTAAGTATTTTACATAATCTTCACTTCCGTTTACCCACCTGTCCACCATAATACCAGCCTTCAGCATTTCTCTCGATACTCGGTAGGTTACGGAATATCCATTTGCTCTTGTCATTTTTAGGTTTAATACCGGTTCCCTGTATAAAAACGATTGCAGCTTGCCCACGTTATTGAGGCCAAATTGCATCTTGATCATCTTGGCTTTCTCTACAGGTATATCCTCGTTTATTTTATATAATTGAGCTCCCTGTTCCACTATTTTTAGAGGCTGCGCAAACGGCTTGCGTTCTAATACAGCCCTCCATCTACCGTTTGAGGTGAAGGAATCTACAAAACTGTAATTTTTACAAATAAAGAAATTAACCAGAAGGTCGTCATTGTATGGATATCTGTCGTCTATCGATTCATAGTCGTAAATAATGTAATCAGGTGCCTTGTTTAAATATTTCTTATAATTGATTTGCTCCAGGTGATCTGTATAAGCTGAGAAGGATTGAAATACCGGGCGTGGTTGATAATTCAGCCCATTTTCTATAAGGTATTCACTATCCCACGGAAATATGTCTACACTATGCTTACCAATGCGAGACAAAACATGTGTGGGAATAAATCTTTTGTCTTTATTTTTTAAAAAATATACATCTGAATAATGCTTCAATCGAAACCAGGAGCTATCAAGACTATAACGACGGCTTATTGCTTCGTTGATGCTACGCTTAGGCCTTTCCGATGTATAAATAAGGGACAACATAGTAAAAACCAGGATAAATGCCAGGATAGGTTTTTGATTTTTCCTGAAGAGATGTAAAAAGTTCCCCATCAAAAAGACAACAGGAATATAAGAGAAGAATTCAAAATAATGAATAAAATCGTTACGAAGACGTGCTTGTTTACCAAGCAGGAACATGTAAGCGAACACCAGCAACGAATAATATATTTCTGAAAACTTTCTTTCTTTTGCCAATGCTATAATGTACACTACAATAAATCCGAGCATAATGTAGAAGAGCAGTGCAACATTATTTTCCTGCACGGAATATACATCTTGATCAATGAACATGATGGAGTTGTATCCTTTAATTATCTCTATGGCACCCTTTAGATAACCCGCAAGGGATACATGTAATGCATATGCACCAAAGCCCAACATACATGTAAGAGACAAGAGGACAACTCCTATTTTTTTAACATCTGTTTTCTTGAAGACATACAGGTTTACCAAATGCCCTAAAAGAAATATGATTCCAACTAATCCTGCATTTAGTTTGAGGTAGAAACCAAGCGTTATATTGATACATGCCAACAAAAAATAGCCATACTTTGCCTCTTTATAGCTATTATACATCCAATAAAAGGAAAACAAAGTAATTACCCAGGAAATGTCAGTACGATGGCTGGACTCCATAACAATGGTAAAGGCAAATAATATGACAGTTGCCAGCCATTTATTAGTACTAGCCCGCAAAAAATCCCTGAACATGCAAAACATGTTTGCTACGAAGAAGACATCGAATGCCAGGAAAGCCCATTTTGATATTCCAAAACCCGCACGGGTTCCTAAAAAGCCAAGTGGCCCGTACGTATAAATAATATCCTTACCCCATACCCAGTTTTTAGAGAGGGCGTAGTTAAGTGTCATTTCCCAGGAAACATCCAGCCCCAGCCATGATGGTCCTTTATCTACAACGTGAGGGTATTCGACAATGGGATAGGATACCGTATAGAATGCCAGCACAAAGGCAATACACAGCAAAAGTGTATCCTGGTTTAAATATTTCTTCATATACATCCTAGCTCAGCAGGGGCTTCAGGCTGGTTTCATTGTCCTTTATCCAGCTATATATGTCTTCAAACACGTTTTTAGCAGTCTTCTTAGGTGCCCAGCCTATTTCAGTTTCGATCCTGGTATTATCAGATATATAAATGCGCAGGTCTGCAGGCCTGTTTTCAGCAACTGAGGCAATATCTATTTTGTTTCCCGTTATTTCTTGGCATATTGCCGTCATCTCCTGCAACGATGCAGAACCTTGCAGACCGCCGCCGGCATTAAATACATGGCCGTTAAATTTATCTATCTGGTGCACCTGCATATCTACGAGCGCCACAAGGTCTTCTATGTGCAATATGTCGCGTACCTGTTTTCCCGTACCACCATAACCAATATAGCTGAGTGATTTCTTCCAGAAGTGACGTGCCATCCACAGCGTTACTACGCCCTGGTCTGTTTTACCCATCTGGCGCGGGCCTGCAATTACCCCAAAGCGCGTTACGGCAGCTTTAATGTTATAGAATTCACAGTATTCTTTTATCAGTAATTCACCCGCCAGCTTTGTGGTACCGTAAAACGAACGTGCAGCATCCAGCGATAACTGCTCTGAGATCCCCTTTGAGGAAATACCCGCAAGTGCCTGTTCATCGGTAAAAGAAAAGCGCGTAGTTTCTTCTATATAATTGGCATTTTCTATCAGGCTGATGGGGTATACCCTGCTGGTAGAAAGAAATATTAGATGTGCTTTTGCATGGGTGCATACATTAAAGCAGTTGATAGAACCGGTAAGGTTATTATTGATCACATAAGCAGGCGAACCATCCAGGCCCGACATTACAGACGGCTCTGCCGATGCTTCTATCATACAGTCAAAATCACCCAATTGTTCCAGGTCTTCCGGGTTGCGGATGTCGCCGTGCACGAATTCAATACCCAGTTGCTTGAACTCAATAAGGTTTAATTCAGAGCCTCTTCTTTTAAGGTTGTCAAAAACAACGACCTCATACTCGGGATATTTTTTTCGGAATGATATGGCCAGGTTGGAGCCCACAAAGCCCGCACCGCCTGTTATTACTATCTTCATATGCAGGGGGTGAAATTAATCATCTTACGGTAAATTACTACCAGGTTTCGTTCCTGTCGCCAAAGCTGATCTTGAAGATACTGGTAGGGTCTATCCCAACCCTGATGCCATACGTGTTTTGATTATAGCTGTCCCACGAATACACGAAATCTACGCGTAATATTCTATAGGCACGGAATCCCAGGTTTTCCAGCCCTGCAAAGGTTTCTGCGTAATAATTGTTCGTACCTGCAAAAAAAGCGTTACCCCCGGTTACCAGGTACCATTTAGCCTGCCTCAGCAATGGTATCTTATTCGTGAGCAATCCTTTCAGGTGGTAGTCAAGATGTGCTTCCCCATATATCCGCTCTGTATTGCTATACCTGTAATATTTAGCAAGCTGAAAGCTGTTGGCGTATGGTGCCGCCAATATCAGCTGGTTGTCGCCCAAATGCATCATATCTGGCAGGCTTACGTACTTACTGTTTAGGAATCCTCCAGCAGCCAGTTTATAATTCAACTGCCCAAATAGTTTCAGGCCCAGCTCATCTTCTATACTAAACCTCCATTTATCAAAATCCGATACGCTGTTAAGTATATTAGGGATACCTTTTTCATACACCAGCTTAAAGGTTGGATAGTTGCCCGGCATAGGCATTTTATAATCCGGATATTGTATGTATTTATATCCCGGCCTGTAACTGAATCCTACCCTTACTATCGCTGCATCGTTTTGTGCCCAAGGCATTGCGCCTGTAAGAGGTGCAGGTGTATTAGGTGTCATCTCAGGTTTATTGGCAAAGCTGTAATCAGTAGTATTGTCTAATGGCAGCCTTCGTTCATAATCCAGCTTCACATCAAAAGAGAACCCATTACCATAGTTACGTTTAAAATACAGTGCTCCATTCCAGCGCTCATATATCTTCATGAAGTTATACCCTTGCACTAGCGTGGTAAAA
Source organism: Bacteroidota bacterium (assembly GCA_018267955.1). Classification (GTDB taxonomy): domain Bacteria; phylum Bacteroidota; class Bacteroidia; order Chitinophagales; family Chitinophagaceae; genus Polluticoccus. Next base: position 110,100 of record JAFDXL010000007.1, on the reverse strand, counting down.
GTATTTTCAATAGGAACCAATGTGCTGTTCGGGTTAAACTGGAATACATATTTACCCCCTTCTACGCCAAGGCTCCAGGAACGGCCCACCCATTTGCGATTATTATGCGTATAAAACACACTTGCTATGCCGTTGAGATGTTGATTGTTGAATCCATAGCGCACGGCGGCATTGGTAGTTAGGATTTCGCCCGTATCCAATCTATGTATCCAGGCAAACTTCGGCGCCACATTCAGGCCTTCTACGCTGTTATAATTCACGAGGTTGCTCAGCAATCCATTGGTAGCATAAACATTACTATACTTTTTACCGGAATAAGTGTATCCATTGAGCAACGCAGACACCGGGCCAAACTTGTTGCCCTTTCTGCGCATACTATCAATATATTTAGGATCGCTATGCACTTTATAGATGCTATCTTTTACTCTAAAATCTTTCTGCTCATCTTCCTGCAGCGGCACCGGCCTGCTCACCCAATAGCTGGTGTCTTTTTTATTTGCATTAGCTTCATAACTGCTTTCTATTCGTTTTTGGAATATAGAATCAGGCATGGGCTCATTTACTTTTTGTTTGCTATACACGCCAACAAAATAGCCGGTAATATCAAAGCCCAGCATTTTGATGGTAGGATATAATACCTGGCTCTGTACTACCCAGGTATCTTTCTTCAGCAGTCGATGTGTTTGCTCCACATTGAGCGTATCCAAAAACTCCAGGTTCGATGTTTGCGTCACCATCAGGTCCAGGCTTTGTATCGCCCAGTCTTCCTCTGCAATGTAGATCACCCCGGTAAACAGTGGTTCATACTTCCTGCGTGGTATTACACGTATTTTATCTATGGTATAGCCATTTTCCTGGTATTCACCCTCGTACTTGAATTTATAATAGTAAATAGCATTATCGCTAACAGGAGATATAAAACCTCTCGGGTTCATACCGCTGATGATGTTTACATTGTTCTCGTAAAAAGTAACCACCGGTGGTATTTTAGCAATGCCCAATCCGTTAGGATCACCACTTTCGTGAACGGCTTTAACGACAGTACGGTCTTTATCTCCTTTCGAATAATAATCTACATCTTCTTCGCAGAGGTACATCACGCCTTTACCGCTGGTATCCGATCCCATTTCAGATTTGTCCACTTTCTCGCCCATAAATTCATCCGGCAGCCCTCTAAGCCTGAAAACACCTTTCACATATACAGAGGTTTGGAAAGAGCGCACCTGGTCCAGGTGAAACTTTCTTCTTTTAATGGTCTTGCGGATAATGGCATAGGCCGGGTCTTCTGCATTGGCTTTTACCACCACATCTTTCATCTCCAGCGATTGATCCTGCAAAGAGAAATTATGTTTTACGGTTTCATTGCCGGTAAAGCTTACAGTAAAGCTAACAGCCTTAAAACCCATGTACTGGCAGGTCACCTTATACTCACCCGCAGGCAGGCTGAGCTGGTATTCGCCATCTGCATTGGCTGTAGTGCCATTGGGCGTGTTTTGTACAAAGACAGTTGCAAATGGTAAGGCCTCTCCCTTTGTATCGGTAACTTTGCCGGTAAGGGTTCCTGCAATGGAGGCAAACGAAAGGTGCAGGCACACGATAAGTGCGAAAAGGTAAAAACGGTTCATTCTCCGGTAATTTTATAATGCAGCATAGCTGCATTTACAATATATCGCAGAAGGTAGAAAAAAGTTACAGCTTTCTTAAAAAAGTCCGTTTATCTGTGCGTCTATACGCTGCACTACTTCTGCAAAATCTTCTTCCCGCTCAGCAAAGTTGATCTTATCTATATCTATTATCAGCAAAGGCCCGTCGTTGTAGTTATCTATCCATTTATTATAGAACTCATTCAGGCGCTTCAGGTAATCGAGCCTGATGTTCTCTTCATATTCCCTGCCACGCTTCTGTATCTGGTCTACTATTGCCGGAATTGATCCCTTTAGGTAGATCAACAGATCAGGCGGTGTTACCATCTTCTTTAGTGTATCAAAGAAAGATGCATAATTCTCAAAATCGCGCTTGGTCATCAAGCCCATTTCATACAGGTTGGGCGCAAAGATGTAAGCATCTTCGTAGATGGTACGGTCCTGTATCACGGTCTTCTTGCCGTTGCGAATGTCCGCCAATCGCGATAAACGGGTATTCAAAAAGTATATCTGCAGGTTGAACGACCAGCGATGCATATCGTCGTAAAAATCTACGAGGTAGGGATTGTGCTCAACATCCTCAAAATGAGGTTCCCACTTAAAATATTTTGCCAGCTTGGCGGTGAGCGTGGTTTTACCGGTACCAATGTTACCTGCTACTGCTATATGCCTGGGTGCGTTTCTTTGAGCCATGATTTCCCTTTGAGATGATCTTATCCAAATGGCGCGATCGCCACTAAGATAGTGTGCTAATTTAAAAAAACACCCTCTTAAAAAACAGAGGGTGTACAATTATTTAATATTTACTAGTAATAATGAATCCCTATTAATCGTCGCGCTTCGGCTATTGTTGCAGAGGCGCTTTCCCTGGCCTTTTCCGCACCCTCTTTTAGTATCCTCTGTATCTTCTCTGCATTGTTCTGCAAGTCCAGCGCCTGTTCCCTTATCGGGCGGATGAAGGTGACCATATCTTCCGCCAGTTGTTTCTTCATATCGCCATACCTGATGGTGCAATTGTTGTAGGCACTACGATAGGTATCTACGATAGCCGGATTAGATACCAGGTGCATCAGCTGAAAGATGTTCTGTATATAATCAGGCATTTCGCTGTTATGCTCTGTAGGGCCGGCATCGGTCTTAGCCTTCATTACTTTCTTACGGATGCTATCATCATCATCGGCAAGGTACAGGGTCGAGTTTACATTCTCGCTCTTGCTCATCTTACCAGCGCCATCCAGGCTTGGTACTTTTACCAGCTTGTCATTATAATTGAAAGCGTGTGGTTCGGGGAAAAACTCGCCGTACCTGCTATTAAACCTGTTGGCAAAATTCCTGGCCATTTCCACGTGCTGCTCCTGGTCTTTACCTACAGGCACTTTTACACCGCGATGTATCAATATATCCGCAGCCATCAGCACCGGGTAGGTAAGCAGGCCTGCATTTACGTTATCCGGCTGCGTGCGTACTTTATCTTTAAAGGTGGGTACTTTTTCCAGTTCACCTTTATATGCCAGCATGTTCAGCATCAGGTACAATTCCGGTATTTCAGGAACATCACTCTGTGCGTATAATGCCACTTTATCAGGATTCAGCCCGCTGGCTACGTTTTCCGCTACTACGCGGTACACATTTGCACGCAGGTCTTTAGGATCGGGGTGTGTGGTCAGGGAATGGTAGTCTGCTACGAAAAAATAGCAGTTAAATTCATCCTGCATTCTTACATAGTTGTGCATGGCACCAAAGTAATTACCCAGGTGCAGATTGCCCGTAGAGCGTATACCGCTTACAACGATCTCTTTACTCATAAGGGCTGCAAGATACAAAAGAAAATCCTCCCTGAAGGGAGGATTCAGCAGGATAACTGCAAGGGGTGTTTACTCTTATTTTTTATTAGTAATAGCTGCCATTTGTTTTTGGGCGGTGGCCATTTGTTTTTGAGCAGCAGTAATTTCCCTTTCGGCAGCTCTTATTCTTTTTATTTCCTGGTCTATCTCTTTCACTTTGGCGCGAGAAGCAGCATCGCCATTCAGCATTTGAATATAGAGTGAGGGCATACTACTGGCAAATGTTTCTGTTGCCAGCATGCTGGTATCAGCACTAACAGTAGTGACAACAGTTTCACCGGCAAAACTCAGGGTATATAAAAATGGCTGATACAAATCCATGGCTATTTTATTGCCATATTTCTCTGCAGGCTCCCAGCGTGGCATTTTACTGATATAACTAAGTGCCCCGGCCGCAAAAACGGTATCTGTACAATGCGCGATTTGCGGGTTTACCACATAACCGTCCTTATCAACAGTAAATTTCACGGTCACTCTACCCTCTTTCTTTTGCTGCTTTGCTGCTTCCGGGTACAAAAGCGGGGTCTTATTCCAGTAGTTTTTCCACTCTACGCTACCAGTAGTTCGAGGTCGTTTCGACAAGTCAGAAATAGTCAATGGTTTCGACGTGGCCTTCTCCGTTCTGCTACAGGCTGTTGTCATCATAAGCGCGGCAGCAACAGCAAGAGTGCCTGATATTCTTTTCATTTGGGTACGTGTTTGATAAAGTTATTAGTGTATTGCGTCCGGTTTCTTTTTTGCCTGTTCGGCTTTTTGTTTTGCCTCTGCTGCAGCTTTATCTGTTTCTGCCTGCATGGCATTCAGATGTGCCTGCGCTTTGTCGATCTCTGCCTGCTTTGCAGCAACTATTTTTTCTGCATCCTGTATCTTTTTCTGAGCGGCCCTGTATTCTTCCAGTTTCTCCTCAGGTATTTCTAAAGAGCTGGTTCTCGTCGCAACGCCGTCAGTAATGGTTTCTACATCATTTGCATTTGTTTTCGGATCATACATAACAATCTGTGTAGATTTTGCTTTCTCCTCCTTCCCAAGGCGGAATAAAAACGGCTGATACATATCTACTTCTACTTTCTTACCATTCTTTTCTCCCGGTATCCATTGTGGTGCGTTCTCCATCACCTTTAATGCTGCCAAAGAGAATAAAGTATCATCAGAAGAAACGATCCTCGGGTTAGTAATATTCCCTTTCTTATCAACGGTAAATTTTACTAATACCCTTCCTTCCTTGCCCGCTTCTTTAGCCTCTTTAGGATATTTCAGGTTTTGAGAGATAAATTCATTCCACGCTACCGCATTGGAGTAAGATGGTTGTTTCGACAGGTCTGTGATCTTTGCTACGTGGCCCATATCTTTTTCCGTTTTGTTACAGCTTTGCAACAATATTGTTCCCGACAATATCGCAGCAGCGCTCACTATAGCTACCGATATCATAGCCATACGGCCTTTGGTATTTCCGTTTCTGTTCAGCATCATGATTCTTCTTTTTATTGGGTGTATAATAAATGAATGTGTTAATGGCAGGTTGCAGGTATTAAATACGCTGGCCAGCAATAACTTGCTATAGTCTTCTGCATTGCTGCAGGCCTTCGCATCCGCCTGGAACTCGTGCACCTGCTGCAGTTCTTTTTTAATGAAATAAAGGAACAGGTTTGGCCAGATGGCACATTGCAGCAGGTTTAGCAGCAACAGGTCTGCAGTATGTCCTGATTGTATATGCGCACGCTCATGCGCCAATATGGTCTCGTCTGCGTCACCGTTGGGCAACAGGATGTATCGTCCCCAGCTTCCGGGCCCTATGTTGGTATTATATACTATAGTATAGCCATCACGTTTTTGCCTGCGGTTGCGTTGTATGATGTACAATAGTTTGGCAACACTATGCAGCAATATTGCTATCCCAATCGTAGCTACGAACCAATATGCCAGCCAAACTATATTAACTCCTTCCGGCTTTTGTGCTGTAATACTGACCTCTGTTGCTCCTCCTGCTATGATGGCGGGTAGCACCCTGCTTACATTATTGGTCATCTGTACTTTCTGATGCAGCAATTCCGGTAAGTGCAACAGGGGAAGTACTACAGGCAGTATTGCAGAGGCAATAAGATAAGCCCGGTTAAATGCATGTACCGGCCTGTTGCGCAATATCAGCTGGTATATAGCCAGCATCAGCCCGGTATAAATGATGGTTTGCAGCAGATAGCTCATTTCTTCGCTTTTTTATCGTTAGCAGATTTCATTTCTTTAAGCACGTCTTCCAGTTCCTGTATGCTGATGTCTTTCTCCTGTGCAAAGAAGGACAGCATATTGGCAAAAGATCCTCCGAAGTATTTCTTTACAAACTGGTTCATGGTCTTTTTAGTATAGGCTTCTTTTTCTACCAACGGATAATACCTGTTAGCCTTACCAAAAGTTTCAAATCCTACAAAACCTTTGTCGCATAATATCTTAATGATCGTGCTCACGGTATTGTAATGTGGTTTAGGATCGGGCATAGCATCCACTATATCTTTTATAAATGCCTTCTCTTGTTGCCACAATGCCTGCATGATCTCTTCTTCTGCTTTGGTCAACGGTTTGGTCTGCGGAGCCATATCTACTAAGTTTTTAGTAAACCTACTAAACATTTAGTTATAAAACTAAATTCTTAGGAGTTTTATTGTACAGATTTTACTTTTTATTTGGAATTTTATTTTTAGATTTGTCTAAAATTATTTTTAGATACATAAATGAACTGGGATTTACACGATAAATCATTAAGCGATGTACACGAGAGCATAGACCCATCCGCAGCAAAAAAGCCCTGGAAAAAAATAGCAGCATTCCTCGGCCCTGCATATTTAGTGAGTGTTGGCTATATGGACCCCGGCAACTGGGCCACAGACCTTGCCGGCGGCAGCCAGTTTGGCTACAGGCTTATCTGGGTCTTATTGATGAGTAACCTGATGGCCTTACTCCTGCAATCCCTGGCATCGCGCCTGGGTATTGTACAGGGTCGTGACCTGGCACAGTGCAATAGGGAAGTGTATCCTCGTTGGGCGAATCTCGTCTTATATATACTGGCAGAAATAGCCATCGCCGCCTGTGATCTTGCCGAGGTACTAGGCATGGCTATCGGCCTCAACCTGCTTTTGGGCATCCCTTTGCTTGCAGGGGTATTATTGACCTTGCTCGATACCGTACTGCTTTTATACCTGCAGCGCCTGGGTATGCGCAAGCTCGAAGCATTCATCATCACATTGGTAGCCATCATAGGCGGCTGCTTTCTGCTGGAGATATTTTTTGCAAAGCCCAATATGGCAGAAGTGCTGAAAGGCTTTGCCCCCTCTATACCCAATAGCGCGGCACTGTATATAGCCATAGGTATCATTGGTGCTACGGTAATGCCGCACAATCTCTACCTCCACTCTGCCCTCGTACAAACCCGTAAGATCAACCGCGATAACGCATCTATTAAAAAAGCCATTAAGCTGAACACTATTGACAGCACCATCGCGCTCAATATGGCTTTCTTTGTTAACACAGCTATACTGGTATTGGCAGCAGCAGTGTTCTATACTTCCGGCAACCAGTCGGTTGCTTCGCTGAAGGATGCGCATCGTTTGCTGGCTCCACTATTGGGTAACACATGGGCATCTCATCTGTTCGCCATTGCGCTTATAGCAGCTGGTCAAAGCTCTACGGTTACAGGCACACTCGCGGGCCAGATAGTAATGGAAGGCTACCTGCGTCTGCGTATCAACCCGCTGGTTCGCCGTCTTATCACCCGTCTGTTAGCAATAATTCCTGCTGTACTGGTGATATGGTTAATGGGTGAGGAAGAAGTGGACGCCATGCTGGTATTCAGCCAGGTGTTGCTAAGCATGCAGCTCGCTTTCGCGGTGATACCGCTGATACACTTTGTAAGTGATAAAAAAAGGATGGGCGATTTTGCCATCAAACCGCTTACCAAGGTATTAGCATGGATCGTAGCGATCATCATCGTTATTTTAAATCTTAAATTAGTGTACGAAACTGCGGCGAGCTGGATACAGGACACTAACAGCGATATAGTTAAAGGCCTGGTAGCAGCAGGCGAGCTGGGCATTGTAGTATTGCTGGGTGTCACCATAGTATATCCATTGATATTGCGCCGCAGGGAAATTAGTATTGATATACATAAGGCTATAGACATGGATAGTTTACGCACCACGGTATCGAAGCCATTTCAAAATGTGGCTGTTGCACTCGACTATAGCGATAAAGACCTGCGCGTGATACAATATGCCATGCAACTGGGCGATAAGACCACGCGCTATGTATTAGTACACATTGTAGAGAGCGCACAGGCACGCGTAATGCAAGACCAGGCCAGCGATTACGAAACCATTATGGATAAGGAACAACTCGGCAAGTATGTGCAGTTTTTCAAAGAGCAGGATTATGCAGCGATTGGTGTGCTGGGTTTCCGTAATCGCATACAGGAGATCAGCCGCATTGTAAAAGAAAATAATTGCGACCTGCTGGTTGTGGGCAGCCACGGGCATAAAACATTCAAGGATATCATCTTCGGGGAAACTATTAATACATTAAGGCACCAGGTAAATGTTCCCGTATTTATTGCACAATAGACAATAACGTGGTTTATACTACGTTAACCCTTAAACGAAAGCTAATTAATGATTAAGACGATCACCTTCGCAGCCCTCATGCTGTGCAGTTCGCTGCTTCATGCGCAACAATATTTTGTAAAAGCCTATGCTACAGGCAATTTCACGTCCTTCCACGGAGAGCACACGACACGTACTTTCGGGATGACTCAGCATATAGACGATGTGCGGTTCCTCTCCCCTTCTGTTGCCGTTACCAAGAAAAATAAACGCGGCAATTTTCACGAACTGGAATTAAGTATCCTGGATGTAAGGAAGATGGATATAAAAACACAGTTCACGCAACCGGTAACCGGCATCAAATATTACGAACTAACTTCCCGGCTTACACATTCTATCATTGCTGCCCGCTATGAATATATAGTAAGCATCGGCAAGAAAAAGCACTGGATGGTACAGCCTTCCATAGGCTTTGCCGCAATGCCTTATTTCGACCGCTACCGCTCTACTCCATATATCAACGCCGACTATCCTGTTACTCAAACTTATATAGGCGTCCGCAGCTTTGTAGTGCCGCGGATCACAGTGCCACTCACACGCAGGCTCAGCCTCGATGCCAATATACCCATCACTGTGGCAGACATGAGCTATGCCCGGGAAAACATTGCCGACCCTGCACTGCCGGCTAGCGCACAGAGATATGGCGTTTTAGATATTTCTATGTTCACCAATTACATAACAGCAAGGGTTGGCCTTTCGCTGCGCTTGTAGGTATCAAAATACTATCCGTAATTTGTGCCTGTAAACGGTTGCACTATGTTTATTAAATGGATCATCATCCTGCTCGCGGTTATCAATTTTGGCTACATGACCTTTGATGGCGTACACGCGCTGACCACAGGCGATTATATACGTCCTACATCCGGCACACATGCAGGACAGCTTGGCCCATGGAGCAATGTAGTATCCGCAGTAGGTATCAATCCGGAGTCTACACCTATGAAGGTACTGTTTATAGCATGGGGCCTTGTCGGTTTGTATATCACTTACGGCTTCATCACCGGCAAACCATGGGGTTGGAAAGCCATGCTCATCTTCAACCTCGCATCCCTATGGTATGCTATGATCGGCACCATCGCCAGTGTAATGCAATGCGTGCTGCTTACTTTAAGCAAGCTGGCGAAGCAGGGGGTGTAGGATTATTTTGATTCTTTCTTTTTAAAATTCATGTAAGGGAATAAACGAGTTGGAAAGCGTAAAAAAATATTCTCATTACGGTAAGTTGTTAGATTAAACTTATCATTAATCTCTTCAACGTATTCCAAATGTCCAACTAAACCTTTGAAAGAAGATGATTTTGTGTCGATAAGAAGGGCTCGACCATACTGTTTATCTGTACCTTTTATTCCTTCATTCGTAACCTTAGTACCGGTTACATCTATTGAGCCTATTTTATACTTAGTCTTTCTATAACTATAAATGAACCCTTGGGCAATAATGCCGGATAAAAAAATCTTCAACTCATCCTTAAAATCACTTTGGCTAGAAAAGGTAAGGTCATCAACATATCTTGAGTATGTTATATTTCGAGATTTACAAAAATCAAGCATAGCGTCATCAATATTCAATCCAACTAAATTTGCTAAGAAAGGACTTGTGCATACCCCTTGCGGTAAATGACCATCATATGTAGTCAACTTAGTAATATAAAATGCAACATCGTGCGAAAAGCCTAGCATCTTCAATGCTTTTAGCACATTTCGATATGATACAAAGCCAAAAAAGTTGACTAAGTCTGTTTGGAAATGATATTTTTTCCCTGAATGAATTTTACCATTAATAACGCCACTCCTTCTTTTTAGCGATCCCGTTACATAAAACGGCAGTTGAATATGGCTAAAGATGTTCTCATGTATTCTGGCTTGTATTTTTTTCAGTTCACCTCGACTGGGAGCAATCACTCGAAACTTGCCACCTGATTTTTTTACTTTATATGGATTGTAATATTTACCGCGTTTTTGTTCGTCCTCTAAGCATTCGATTATATTATCGATTGTTTTTAGTTCATATCCTAACACCAAAGAAAATATCTTCTTAGACTTTATCATTGTCAGCATCGTTTAGATATCCCGATAAAAGAGATTTCAATAGCGGCATAACAATCTTAAATGCATCCTGTTTTTGTGTAGGCACATCATCAATAGATATAGAATTCAAAAGGAGAAATGGCAAAGGGATCTCAAGTGCATTAGATATATCTTGAAGCGTTTTCATATTGGGGTCTTTTTTATTTCCCTCTATCTGAGACAAATAAGATTGGGTAATGCCGGCTAAATCTGCCAAAGATTTCTGAGAAATGTTTTTTCTTTTTCTAAGCAGTTCAATTGTGGAACCGATATCCATATTAGGCTATTTAACTGTAAAAAAACTGAAGAAGTCACTAGTTAAAAAAATCTTTAAACCAATTGCTAACACTAGGTTCCAACATAAATCTAATGATGCACAAAGTAACCTCAGTAAGTTCAACCCAGTCAGGTTGCTTGCCAGCAGATCGTGAGTTTACTACATCAGACTCGTATTGACTTAGTCTTTGCAAAGCTTCAATAGCAAGTTCTAAGTTTGTGACCTCTTCAGTAGAGTAGTAGTCGCTGTTCTTGGACAGCATTTGCCGCAGAACTTCAATGAGTTCTGTTGTCTGTTTTTTCATAAACCTTAATTTGAATTAAAAAAAAATCTCTATTAGAAGTAATTACGACTACTTTCTAATTTTTCGGCATTTAACTTTCGTTAAAGCAGTTTATCGATTATCGGCTCTACCTCTCCCCATCTTGCGCAAAAAGAAAACAGTATTAAATAAGGATGGGCAAGGATAGGTACAAGGGAAGGGGTGGGGGCATGGACACTGCAATAGTGAACAGCACCGACCGGCAAAGCGTCTACACGACAAAGTATTCCTTAAAACCAACTAAGGAGATTGTGCTAAAGCACCTAACGGAAATTTCTATTAGAGACTAAGTTTATAATTCACAGACATGTCAAAGAACTATTGCAAATATATAATCAAAATATTAACAACAGCAATTTTTAAGTCGAAAATATTACCAATAGTTATACACATACTGTAAATATCCATAACTAGGCTTTCCACACCCACTTTGCAATCCCCTGTTTATTCCCCTACCTTTGCAGCCAAATTCATCAACACCACATGCAACGCGATATAGCCATATTCGGCCTCATACACGAAGAATTAGAACGCCAGCGCCGCGGCCTGGAACTCATAGCATCCGAAAACTTTACCAGCGAGCAGGTAATGCAGGCTATGGGTAGTGTCATGACCAATAAGTATGCAGAGGGCTACCCGGGTAAGCGCTATTATGGCGGCTGTGAAGTGGTAGACCTGAGCGAGCAACTGGCTATAGACCGTGCCAAGGAAATATTTGGCGTAGCTTATGCCAATGTACAGCCGCACAGTGGTGCGCAAGCCAATGCTGCCGTAATGCTGGCATGCCTGCAACCGGGCGATACCATCCTCGGCCTCGACCTCAGCATGGGCGGCCACCTTACACACGGCTCTCCTGTCAACTTCTCCGGCAAGTTATATAATGCAGTACACTATGGTGTGCGCAAAGAAGATGGCCTGGTAGATTATGATCACCTGGAAAAGCAGGCGCTGGAGCATAAGCCAAAGCTTATCATCTGCGGTGCATCTGCCTACAGCCGCGATTGGGATTATGCCCGCATCCGTGCCGTTGCAGATAAGATTGGCGCGCTGGTAATGGCAGATATCTCTCACCCTGCCGGCCTCATCGCTAAGAAACATCTCAACTCTCCTTTCGAGCATTGCCATTTTGTTACTACTACTACGCACAAAACGCTGCGTGGCCCTCGCGGTGGCCTTATCCTTATGAAGGAGGATTTTGAGAACACATGGGGCGCCAAAGGCCCTAAGGGCGAAACAAGAATGGCCAGCCAGCTGATAGACCTGGCCGTATTCCCCGGCACACAGGGCGGCCCGCTGGAGCATGTGATCGCAGCAAAAGCTGTTGCTTTTTACGAAATTTTGCAGGATAAGTTCAGTGAATACACCGCGCAGGTAATACGCAATGCGCAGGCGGTTGCAAAAGAACTTACAGAGAAAAATTACAACATAGTATCAGGAGGCACGGATAATCACCTGCTGCTGATAGACCTGCGCAATAAGAACATAAGCGGTAAGAAGGCGGAGAATATACTGGTACAGGCAGACATTACTATTAACAAGAATATGGTGCCTTTTGATGATAAGTCACCTTTCATCACTTCCGGTATACGTATAGGTGTTCCTGCCATCACTACACGCGGACTTAAAGAAGAGCACATGTCACAGATCGTCAACTGGCTGGATAGGGTGCTGATGGCCGCTGATGATGAAAGCGTTATAAATGCAGTTCGTAATGAAGTGAATGAATTCATGAAGCTGTTCCCGCTCTACCCGGAGTGGTAGTCATATAACAACAATCTTTAAAGCCGCCATGTTTATGCTAACCTTAACATGGCGGCTTTCCTTATTTTTGTAGTTTCGGCTTTAGCCCATTGCATAATATTATTTGAATGAAGAAAGTACTATCTATTGGCCTGGCAACATTGTTCATCGCAACATGTATATTGCCCGGCACAGCGGAAGCACAGCGTAGAAAGAAGAAAGAAGTTGTTAAGGAAGTGACTATCTATGATATAGATACACTGGTACAGCCAATACCGCTCAATCGCAGGTTGTGGCATGATAAGATAGACCGCGAGCAGAACCGTGCAGATATTACAGATGGCGTTGCCCGCAATAAAGAACTGTACTATTCAGAAGACTCCACCACAAACAAGTCTTTGGGCCATGCTATCTTCCAGGAGATAGACCATATGCAGATCATGATAGAGAACATGCCTGTAGATGGCAGCGGTGGCGATACCTATATAGAAAGCAGGGAGAAGATACGTTGCCTGCAGGCCATCAACCAATTGCTGATCGACTTTAACCAGGATGTAAAACCCGACCCGGGCTTTTACCGCAAACGGGTATCCAACCTGCACGATCTGATTGTAGCACGCAGCAAAGGAGAAGCTACAGGCTATATACACGATCATATCAGCTTCCAGACGCTGGAAAACGTAAAGCAATTGTACGATGCACAATCTGCCGAGCGTATATTTATTTATACGGAAATGGGTAAACGCGAGCCGGAGATCTTGATCAAACGCCTGGCTGAATATGCCAACGACCCTTATGCCGACGATATCATTGCCGCCGCTGCCAAGGTAGTGCCAAGCGAATTATTCAATTATGCCTCCTCTACCAATTATGTACTCAGTGGCGCTGTAAAACGCAGCAAAGATCCGCTGGTACAGGCCATTGTACGCATATCCCAGGAGTCGAAATCTCCACTGAAGGCTATGCCTTTCATTAATGATATTTATGCAAAACGCCTTACTATACAGCAGGTAGATTATATCACATCGCACCAGGATCTTTTCTACCAGAATTTGGTAAGACTGAAGGTAGAGAATGTAGCTATTGGCGGCAGCACATATACAGATGAACTGCAATACCGCGGGTTGAAGTATGTACGCGACATGAACGACCTGCACGAAGAAAAAGATGCGGTTCGTTTTCGCAGCATTGATAGCTTCGATGCGCCTGCCCTTTATTTCATTATGGTATATGGGCAGGACGAAATATACACCAGCAGCTTCCTGGGCACATTCAAGCGTATGATGGAACGCATGAAGCCAATGACGGGTAACGAATTACTGGATAAAGTACATCGCGATAAGTTCCGCACTTTTATCCGCATGTGTGCGGGTTATGGTACGCTGCCGGAGTTCTTATCTACTATGGATGCAGAACATAAAGGAAGCCTGATGCGCGATTTCATTGCCGGCCTTGAAAAGGGCAAAGACGATGACCTGGAAGACGCAGTAGATGTGGCTGATGCCTTTGGCAGCATCAAAGACCCAGACCTTGCTGCTTTCCTCGAAAAACAGGTGAAGGACAATTACGAAGCGGCATACAAAGCACGCAGCAAAAAAGGTGTGATCGTATATGGTTTACTGGCTACCTTGTTCGAAGGTTCTAAATCTGTAGATAGCAACCATAATGTAGTGGCAGAAGAATCAGAGAAGCTGAACCTGTCGCCGATAAACCTGGTACTGAATAAAAACCTGCAGAACGATTCAGGTATCATTTACGAGCAGGCTTTCTTCTATGGAGATGAGGATGGTAAGACTTCTTATGCCAGCTTCCTGGGCAATTTCCGAGATGGCAAATGGAAGATCACCACTACCAATAAATACTGGACTACCATCACCTCTACTACAGATAAGCATATCACGATATTTGCCAACCTGCCGGTACCAGAGCCGGGCGATGAAGAAGCACAGAAAGAACTGGCGAAATACCTAACAGATAATAACATCCACCCAACGGTTATTATACACCGTGGCCATAGCTATCACCTGCCATTAACGATAGATAACCTGGCTCGCGAAAACCGTATTGTAATGCTGGGCTCATGCGGTGGTTATCACAACCTGGGTAAGGTGCTCGATCGTGCCCCTGATGCACATATCATATCATCCAAGCAGGTAGGTTCCCGCAATGTCAATGAGCCTATTATTAAAAGCATAGAAGATCAGCTGCTGGCAGGTAAGGATATAGACTGGATACAAACATGGCGTGGCCTGGATGCCTATTTTAGCGCCAAAGGCCGTGCTACCGAAAAAGAAATGTTCTCTGATTATATACCGCCGCATAAAAACTTAGGTGCTATCTTTATTAAGGCATACCGCAAAATGCTCAATAGTATAGACGAAGAATAATATTGATTATGGCATCCGTAAAACTCAGCAAGATCAGTACCCGTGCTCCTAAAGGCTGGGACAAAGACACTACGAAACACAAACTGCAGCAAATGCTTACTAAGCTGGATGAGCTGCAAAACTTGTTATACGCAGAGCGCAAGCACTCTATACTGATAGTGCTGCAGGGAATGGATGCCGCGGGCAAGGATGGCCTGATACGTGATGTATTCACCAGCATGAATCCGCAGGGTGTGCAGGTAACCTCATTTAAAGAACCAACACCGGAGGAACTCTCTCACGATTTCCTTTGGCGCATACATCAGCATGCGCCGGCTTGCGGCATGATCCAGGTGTTTAATCGCTCTCATTACGAAGATGTGCTTGTAACGCGGGTACACCGTATGATAGACGACAAGACGGCTAAAAAGCGTATGGATGCGATCAATGACTTTGAACGCCTGCTGCAGGAAAACAATGCTACAGAGATCATCAAAATATACCTGCATGTATCACAGGAGGAGCAGCAAAAACGTTTGAAGGAGCGCCTGAGCAAGCCCGAAAAAATGTGGAAGTATAATGCTAAAGATCTCAGCGAGTCAGACCTGTGGGATACTTATGTAAAATATTACGACGAGGCCATCAGCTATTGCAACAAACCTGAATGGCATATTGTTCCTACCGATCAGAACTGGTATAAATCTTACCTGGTAGCCCGCATCCTGCTGGATAAACTACAAAGCTTAAAGATGAAGTACCCCGGGCTTAAAAAATAATCAGCCCACAAAGTCCATAATGTACGGATTTACCACACCGGGTTTTTCCATTTGCAGGAAGTGCCCGCATTGCGGCACCATACGCAGCACTGCATCAGGTATTTCCTTAGTGCCTGTTTCGGCAACCTGTTTGGTATTATAAGGATGGATCAATCGGTTCGGGATAAGCGCATCACGCTCACCAAACATTACTAAGGTAGGTTGCTGTATTTGATGCAGCATATCAAACACAGGCTCATGGAGCATTCCATTGATGCAGGCTTCTATCATACTGTGGTACTCCCGGCTGGGATGGCGATGCATAATGTCTATCAGATCATGGATCATGGCATCTGTCTGCTCCGGGTACCTGTAAAAGCTGCTGCGTATTACTTTGCGCAGGCTATTCTCGTCTGATGAGAACATATCCAGAAAGCTAACAGTTCCCTGGTATATAGAGCGCTCCATACCATTGAATCTTTCAAAACCCGCGGGTGCGCATAATATTAGTTTCTCCGCAACGGCAGGCTCATGGGCCACAAGGTTAATAGCTATCTGCCCGCCCATGCTATGCCCTACTATGGTGACACGTTTCAGCCCCATGCGTTGTATCATATCATACACGCATCCGCTAAAGAAATTGATACCATAAGGATAATTACCACGATCGCTATGCCCGTTGCCTGGCAGGTCTATAGCTATGCAGCGATATTTATGCTTTAAGCCTTCTACCTGGTAATGCCAGCTGAGCCCGTATGTTGCCAATCCGTGTATGAAGAATAGCACCTGGTCACCGCTTCCTTCATCTATATATGCAACCCTGCAATTATTGGCCAGAGTTATATAATGAATATCGTATTGCCCGCCTAAGTTGTGTACCAACGATCAGAAAAATATCCTGCAAAACTAACAAAAAGGCTTCGCGATTGCGAAGCCTTTTCTATAAACTAAGATAATTGATACACTATTAACCTATCATCTTATTAACTAATCAACCAGTCAACTAATCAACCAGTCAACTAACTAACAACGCTCGATCACCCATTTGGCAACAGCAGGCGCTAATTCTTTCTGGCTCTTGCCACCTACAAACACACCAATATGTCCACCGGGGAAAGGATATGTTTTGGTATCCTTAGAACCGATTGCTTCCATTACAGGCAATGTACTTTCGTTAGGAATGATATTATCATCCGTAGCATATACATTCAGGAAAGGCACAGTCATATTCTTCAGGTCTATCTTGCGGCCACCCAGCGTCATCTCACCTTTTATCAGCTTGTTATCGCGAAACAGGTCTTTGATATACTTACGATACATTTCGCCCGGTATAGATGGCAGGTCGCCCTTCCACTTTTCCATACGCAGGAAGTTTTCCAGCTTGTCTTTATCTTCCAGGCTATCTATTACCCCAAGGTATTTGCTGATGTTCATACTCGGCTTCAGGTAACCAAACGCACTATCGATCATCTCACCCGGTATGGTACCCACGCTATCTACCATCGCGTCCACATCAATGAATTTTGTCCATTGATACAGCATACAGCTATTGGTGCTGAAGTCATAGGGAGCAACATAAGTAGTCAGCGATTTCAGCTTTTCAGGATACAGGCTGGCATAGATCATAGAAAAAGTACCACCCTGGCAAATGCCCATCTTGTGTATCTTATCTACCTTATTGCTTTTACGAACAAAATCTACAGCGTCGTTCATAAAACCGTCAATGTAATCTTCCATTGTTACATAGCGGTCTGCCTTGGTAGGATATCCCCAGTCCATGATGTAAATATCAAGGCCTTCGTCCAGCAGTTTCTTCACCAGGCTGCGGTCTGGCTGCAGGTCCAGCACATCGTGGCGGTTCAGCATCGCGAACGATATCAGTACCGGCGTTGTGCATTTAGGCGGTGTATCACGCTTGTAATGATACATCTTTACATAGTCGCTTTGCCATACCAGTTCTTTAGGTGTAGTGGCTACTTGCACATCCTCAATGCTTTGCAGGGTTTCGTACCCGTTTGCCAATTTTTGTGTTGTAGAAGTCAGTTCTTCCATCATTCCAACCGGGTTCCAATTCATAGCTCTTAAAAATTTTGCGCGAAGTTATTAAATAAAATACAATAGATGCGAATTAATAATTTGTTACGCACCCTTTAACTGTATGAATATAAACAAAAACACAATAAAAAAGTATGCCTTTGTCCTCGCGGCAGGAAGAAATAATTGTTAAGCTACATTGGTACCGGAAATAACAGATACACCGCCATCTGCATCTTTAACGATGCTTTTGATGATATTATCGAGCTTCTCGGCAGACTCTAAAATGCCTTTTTGAACGATCTCTTTTTCCTCTTCGCTCATATCCTTGTGGAGCATCAGTTTCACAAGCCCCATCAGGCTTGCCAGTGGTGCCCGTACCACGTGCGATTGTGTCCATGAAATATCACGCAACTGTTGGTTCTGCTTTTCTATGGCTTCTATATATTTTACTCGCTCCGTTACATCTGTAGCGCTTACCACCCTCGCCGGCTGCCCGTTGTAGTCTATCGAATGGCTTACCACATCTGCATAGATGATCTCACCATCAGCCTTCACATGGCGTGTATTCCCTTTATAGCCCACCTGGTATTTTCTGTTCTTCAATATCTCAAACAGCTTACTCCTGTCTTCCTCCGGTCGGATGTCCTTAACCGTCATCTGTAAAAACTGCTCTCTCGAATATCCATAATGCCGCACTGCCTGCCGGTTCACATCCAGGAAACGCAGCGTTGTGGTGTCAAAGATCATTTTAGGCAAGGGTGATTTTGTAAACAGCAGCTCATATCTCCGTGCCGATTCCGCCAGCTCGGCTTTATTAGCCTCAAGCTGCACAATACGTTTCTTCTGCTCTGTATAAAAATATTTGAGCATCAAGTATAGCATCACCCCTGTAACGAAAACAAAAAATAATCCTTTCGCCAGCTGCATCTGCGATCGCAGGTCAGGCGGAAAAACGTTCAGCAGGCGATCACTGTAATAGATCCATGCCGTGCCGAATATTAAATAGGCTGTTGTGAAAATAATGGCTTGCTTCTTCATAGATTGGGTATTCCTATGCTTTTAACTCCTCAAAATACCCATTAAGACCACACATATAAATGACAACCGTCATATTACGTCCTGATCTTTGACATAAAGCCGACCTCTTTATCCCTTATTCGAATGTTGCTCCACAAACTCCGCCACGCTGCTCAGCATATGCAGTCCCAGTTTGTTCAGCAGTTCCGGGTTTTCCAGTATCTTGGCTATTTCAGAGCCCTTTATTTCGCCCAGCTTCCGGTCGGTGGTTTGTGTTATAAAGGTCATGGCATTTTTCAGCGGCAGGCCCGATCGCTCTGCGTACGAGTTCACCAATGCACGCTGGTAATTGACCTCAGAAGTGATGCCTTTCTTAAAATCCTCGTAGTTCATCTTCATTGGCGGGGTAATGCCACACCAGAAATTACGCTCCATGTAGTGCGAATAAGCCCCTGCGCCATGTATCACCACAAACACATCATCAGCTATCGGGTTATCGGGGTGCAACTCTGCCGGCACAGGCGTATTCTCTGCAATCACGTCAAAGTCGGCACAGGCACGGCCATGCAGGTTGCCTCTTATCTCTTTGCGTTTCTCCAGCTTTCTTGCCCTGCCATTCTCCAGTATGAAGAAGTCAAAATCCAGCCCTAGGTCTGTAAGCGTACCGTTCTCAGATACACCCGTCGTCATGGTGACGATGCGGGTACCATCACGGTTTATTTTTATGTTCGATACCTTGCCTATCAGCGCCTCTGCATTGGCTACCAGCCACCTGCCCGGTTCTGTGTCGATGCTCTTGGGCAGCTCTGCGCCTGCCTCTCTGTATATTTTATCTATCAACGGCAGTATATGCGCGCTGTAGTATTCTATTGGTTCCGATGGAGCAAAACCGCCGCTCAGGTTTAGCTCGGTTACGGTGATGCCCAGCTCTTCTTTCATCCTGCGGGTGAGGATGGCTGCATTGCGTATGCCATAATCCCACATACCTGCTTCTTCCGATCCGCTGCCGGGGTGAAAGGTGAACCCTGCCACCGTCATGCCTGTAGCGCGAATGCTCTCTGCCAGTTGCATCGCCTGCTCGTTATCTACACCATAGCGTTTGTTGAACGACTGGCTATAGCCCTCGCCCGAGCTGCTACCCTCGGCATTGAACAGCCTTATCTGCAGCCTGATCTCTTTTTTATCTATCTGCAATTGCCCCGCCACTTCGGTGATGATGCGGATATCGTGAATATTATCTGTAGCAAAATTGCGCAGCCCGTCGCGCAGGGCTTTCCTGATGTCCGACCGCTCTTTTTGCGTCTGGCCAAAGTTCACTTTCGTTCCTATCTTGCTTTTAGGCAGTCCGCATTCTATCAGCAGGCGCAGTTCGCTATAGGTAGCTATCTCAAAGCCCGAATCCCTCGCTATCAGGGTCTTCAGTATATCAGGTTCGGCACTCGCCTTTACCGCAAAATGTATCGTGCCCCGCTGGCCAAAATGTTTGTAGAATGCATCATAGTTATCCGCCACCGCATCATAGTTGCATACACGGTAGGCATGCCTCGCCAGCTGCTCCAGGAATCTCTTTCCATCCACATTATGTGCCCATTCCGTAAAATGCTCCGTTATCGGGTGCTTCGTCAATGGCCCCGCCTGCTGCACGCTTGTTTGCTCCGTCATATAAAAGGTAAAACAGGCCGCAAAGGTACGCTATATCGGGGAGAGGGGGAATTGGGTTATTGGGAATTAGGAATTAGGAATTTGTAATTATTAAAGGGTTTTAGAATTTAGAAATTAGCTTTTAGTATTTCCTTCATGTCATTGCGGGCCCGGACCCGCAATCTACTATTGCGATAGCAAACCTACGACCATGTGGGAACCCACTTTTGGCTTTTGAATTTTCACTTTTGAATTAAACTAAATCTGGCTCGATTTTTGAATTTTTACTTTTGAATTTTGAATTATCTCTTATGAACGCCGTCTCAAAACCTGCAAATAACACCAGGATCGTCGCCATCCTTTCGATAGCAACAGCCCTATTGCTGACACCCCTCATTGCCTCACAGTTTACAAACGAGGTCAGGTGGACCGTCTTCGATTACCTGGTAGCAGGCGCCCTGCTCTATGGCACCAGCCTCGCGGTAGAATTCGTAATGCGCAGGGTAACCAACAAAGGCAAGCGCCTCCTCTTCGCCGGCGTTATGCTCTTAGCCCTGTTCGTCATCTGGGCCGAGCTCGCCGTAGGGCTCTTCGGCACTCCCTTAGCCGGCAGCTAATCAACTGGCGAATAAGGCAATAGGGTAATAGGTTAATATGCTAAATTGCATATTGTCAACCTCCTGCTGAAATATGAAAACTAAAAAAACCATCCAGTTCATTGAGCTTACCCAGGCATTTCTGTTAATCGGGATCATGGCCGGGATAGTACCCATTGTTACAAAATCAACGGACGACTCATCTGTAAGGTTCATCCTGCTCGAAAGCTTTATCGCAATACCCTTTTTATGCGCATTTTTCTTTCGCAAGTCTATCATTATCTATTTTTTGAAGAAGGCACCCTATCCCGGCGCGCTTTATTCCGTGCTCGATAAAATGGGCTTTACCCGCAACCTCGATATCAATTTATCAGATCCCCTGCTCGATGATATATACAAGCCAGGCTATCAGCCGGATAGCTTTTTAACGGATAACGATCTCAAAACAGATATCGGCAAAAAGCGGGTCAGTGTTGTTATGATCGGTATCCTCAGTGTGGCATCGCTGGTAGCAATTACTTTCTTTATCAGGCTAACTACAGAAAACAACAACCCACTTTTATACATGATACCTGCCGGTGTCTTTTTCGCCTTTATATGGCTGTTCCCTAAAGTACGGTCGCGACAAAATGATGCAGACCCGCTGATCTCTTTTACAAACGGCTACCTGCAGATACCCGGCCAGCAGATAAAATGGGCCGACCTCTATGACTGGGAATACGAACCCGGCGGGCGACAGTCCCCCGGTACTATCAACCTTACTTATTATGATGCAAATAAAGAATCCAGGCAGGCAGTTCTATACCTCTCGCAGTTTGATACCGATAAGATAGATATGCTGATGCTGCTTTGGTTCTACAAAGCCCGCTTCGGACAAACTACCTGATCCCGCTTCGTTCATCAAAAGTTTTTTAAAGTCAATTGGTTAATAAGTCAATAAGCAATCGGCTACCGCAAACTGAAAACCCTCCACCCCGTCATTGCGGGCTCGACCCGCAATCTACCATTGCGATAGCAAGCCCACAACATGAAGAGCTTGCCTACTGCTAACTGAAAACTGCCCACTAAAACCTTCCACCCCGTCATTGCGAGGAACGAAGCAATCTCACGACATACAAGAACCAATCAACAATTCAACCAATCAACTAATCAACTCACCCCGTCATTGGCTTAACATTTTTACCCCTCTATCAAAATGGAACGCTATGAATAATTCACCGTACCAACAATGTATTGAAGCCAGCCTTCGATGCGCCTCCGTGTGCAACAGTTGCGCCGCCGCCTGCCTGCAGGAACCTGATGTAAATATGATGAAGGACTGCATTAAGCTCGATATGGAATGTGCCGCCCTTTGTTATACCGCAGCCGAAGTGATGAGTATCAACGGGCAATCTGCCCCGCAGCTCTGCAGCCTGTGTGCCGAAGTATGCGAAGCCTGCGCAGCCGAATGTGCCAACCACAAGGCCGACCATTGCCGGCAATGCGCCAACATCTGCCGCCAATGTGCAGAAGCCTGCCGCAAGATGGCAGCATAAAGAAAGTATCCCAACCCGCATAACCATAGAGTAAGAAAGCCGCACGTAGCGGCTTTTGCTGTCTTTATTAAAACCCACATAACAGCACACCCCAACAGATCAGGCATTAAACCTGATAACAAATTCGGTACCCTTACCCAGATCGCTTTGCACATACACATCTCCCTGCAATGCATCTACCTGTGTCTTTACCATAAATAACCCCATACCCTTTCCTTCTACCTCGGGATGAAATCGTTTGTATAATCCGAACAATTGGTTGCCGTGTCGTGTCATATCAATACCTACGCCATTGTCCTTTACGCTGATGAATATCTTATCTTCTTTTTTTACAGTCGCGATGCTGATGTGTGGTGTTACGTCTTTCTGCCGGTATTTAATAGCGTTCGATAGCAGGTTATAAAATATGCTGTGAATGTAAGAATGCACGCTATCTATCTCGTCAGCCGATGAGAAATCTGTTTCTATAACTGCATCGTTGGTGGTGATAGGCATTGCAAGCATATGCCTCACTTCTTCTGCCACTTCACTCAGCTTTATCTTTGTTTTTAATTCAGAGATATCCCGTTTGATGTGCAATATATCATTCAGGTCTTTGATCACCACGTCCAGCTGAATGGCAGAATGCTCTATTCCTTCTATAGTTATAACCCGGTCTTTATCACTCTGCTGTTCTTTTATAAAACTACTAAGCCCCAGTATGGTTGATAGCGGCGCCCTTACATTATGCGATAAGATATGTGCAAACTGCTCCAGGTCCCTGTTACGCTGTACCAGGTCATTAATGATCTCCTGGCGTTCCAACTCCATATTCTTTCGCTGCGTTACATCCATGCTCGCCAGGCAAATACCGATCACCTCATTATTGCTTATTACTGGCGATTGCTGTACCAATAAATGTTTAGGCTTTTCAAACTGGTTATAAGTTACTTCGTAGTCTATAGGCACCCGTTTTTCTACTACTTCATCAAATTTCTCTAATAAAGGATTCCTTCTGCCGGGCAGCGCTATAGACGGAAAATGTTCTCCTACAATAATGTCGTGGCCCGTTAGTTCTTTATAATTATTCTTAAAGATGCTGTTGTATGAAACAACGTTATAGGCCCTATCCAGCAATAGGTACGACACATGTGTTGTATCAAATATAGATTTCAGGTTAGCTGTTGTTTTCTCTAATTCCAGGTAAGCGCTTTTCTTATCCGTAATATTCACCATGGTGCCAATAATAGCCTTACTACCCTGGTAAAAGGTGCCGGTGCCAAACAGCTCTAACCATACTATCGCGCCTGATTTCACCCTCGCCCTTATTTCATACCGGGCCGATGCTACATTACCATCCAGCCGCTCTGTCATATTCCTTTGCAATACCGGTATATCTTCCTCATATATCAGCTCATCAACAAGCATACCTCTTAACTCTTCCTCCGTATATCCCGACTCTTCTACCATTTTAGGATTCACATATACAAACCTCCCGTCCTGCACAATGTATACACCCACTAAAGACTGCTCTACCAGGTTCTGAAACTTCATTCTTGTCTCTACCCTGTCGGTGATCACTTCTGTAAACATAATGATGCCTCCTACCTCTCCTGATGCTTTGTACCACGGGTGTATCTCCCAATATAACCAGGCCAGCTTGCCATCTTCGCCAATAAAAGAATCTTCATCGTTCTTTTCTGATGCACCTGCAAGACAGCGCTGATGTATTTCTTTCCACCGCTGCGGAACGGTAGGGAACACCTCGTAATGGCTCTTGCCAATTATTTCCTTACCCTCCAGTTTATAATCTGTGATCCATCGCTTACTGGTAAGGACGTACTTCATATCCATATCAAACATAGCCAGCGATGCAGGACTATGTTCTACGAACAACCGCAGCTTATGCTCGTTTTCTTTTAGTTGCTCTGTAATGCGTTTCTTTTCGGTAATATTTTCTGTCTGCGATACAAAATAAAGGGGCTTGCCGGCACTATCCCTTACAACAGCTACATTCAGGTTGGCCCATATCAAAGAGCCATCTTTGTGTATATACCTCTTTTCTATACGGTAAAAATCCTGCATACCCTGCATCACACCCTTCATAAAGGCCAGGTCCTTATCAAGATCTTCTGCAGGTGTTATATCCTTAAAGCTAAGAGTTAACAGTTCTTCAGCACTATAGCCTATCATATCGCATAAGGCCTTGTTTACCTGCATCCATTTCCCCTCCAGCGATACCAGCGCCATCCCGATAGCTGCATTCTCAAATGCACTTCTGAACTTTGCTTCCGACTCGCGGACTATCCTTTGCTGCACCGCCTTATTAAAATATACCGCTATAGTATCTGCAATGGAATCTATCAGGTCGCGCTCCTCTTTCAAAAAGCAGCCATCATATTCCCTCGGCTTCTCTTTGGTATACACCACCTCTATCTCACCCTTCCGGCCATCTACCAGTTCAAAAGCAGCAGTTTGCTTACAGGGCGATGCAGCATAATTATCTGTAGCATAGTCGCTGCCGTCAAAACTGATCTTTGCAGCACAATCCTCGGGATACTGCCAGCCCGGCGGCAATATTTTTACTATCCTGCTAAAAACAGTATCTGCCGGTAGGGTATTGTCCTTCAGCACCTGGTTTACTGCATATATCGTTGTCAGCTCTTTTACACGTTCCCCCAATTCGTGTGTACGTTGTCTCACCGTATTTTCCAGCTTCAGCGGCAGCTTGGCACGGCCATAAACAAACACGCCCACCATCACACTTAGCAATACCCCGATGATGGCTATTACCATTGCATCTTTGGGCGTACTATAGGCTGCCGAATAGGCTGCATACAGCACCCAGTTGCCCTCTGGCATATAAGCGCTTACCTCGTCATGGCCTTTGGGTTGATACCCGTCAAAATAATTTTCCGTTTTACCTGTTACCGGGTTTACTTTCGATAGCCTGAATACAAATTCGCCGTTATTATTCTTTAGCTGCGGCAACTGTGCTGTTATCGTCGGTAGCTTGGTGATGACGCTTACAAATCCACAAAAGCTGTCTTTAATATACATCGGTATGCGGCAGGCTATGCCCGTACCCCTGTTATTGGTAAGCGGGTATGGGCCGGCAAATAGCAACTTCCTGTTCTTTACAGCCAGGGCTATTTCTTTTTTAAACAGTGGCACCTCTAGCAGGCTACGCCCTATTATCATCGCATTGCCGGCCATGGGGTACACTTGCTTTATAGTATAGCCCTCCGTATAGTTCAGCATATCTATCGACGAATCGTAGGCTATCACCTGCCGGGCTATGCTGTCAAAATCATCAATGCGCCTGTTTTGCCGGTAGATGATCACCAGGGTATTGGCCGAAGATATTTTATGGTTCAGTATCTCCCTGAAACGGCTAACCGTATTATCCAGTTCCTGCTGCAGGGCATCCTGCTCTGTCTTTTTTATGATCTGGTAACGCTGGTAAGCAATAAGCTGGGTAACGACCAGTAACAATACAAAGGTTACCGATCCGAAGAGAAAGGGGCGATGCGACTTCACGGAAGATTCCTCACTTACCAAGTATGTTGCAGTTTTGGGGTAATGCTCTCTAAATGTAATAAATAAACAATGCAAATAAAACAATATTGAGAATATCTATATAAATAGAAAACCATTGTTAACTATTACATTATACAGCTAGATGCGGAATAATTGAATAAGTAAATTGGATTACCCATGCTATTACAAGATTGCTTCGTTCCTCGCAATTGCCCTTTTGTTGGCGCAAGTTTGCAGCCACGCTTTGAGAGCGGCGAACTTGTGCCGTCTCGTTTCCAACCCTAATTGATGCATTACTCATGCTATTACGAGATTGCTTCGTTCCTCGCAATGACGCAAAGGGATGGAGCCTTCCATAACTCCCCTTTAGGGGCCGGGGGCTTCGTCTCTCACAATAACCACGAAAAAGGTGTCATCGCGCGGTAGTATTTCAGAATTGAAATACGGACAAAGCAATCCTGTCCACATGCCGGGTGCGTTATTCACTCGCGCGTCATATTCCCAAGTTTGGATTAGATTGCTTCGTGCCTCGCAATGACGCGATGATATGACGCCTTACATCCCCCTTTAGGGGCCAAGGGCAGACAATAAAACAAAAAGCACTATTTTTCCGCAAATTTTTAAAAGCATGAGAACCTTTAAACTTTATAGTGCAGCGTTATTAATGTTTGCTGCTATACCATCCTTTGCACAGGATGCGTCTGAAAGAAACAGCGAAATAGGCTCTAAAGTATTGATGCAGGAAGGTACGGATAAGGTGAGCTGGAAGAATGGCAAATATACTTATGAAAAAATACTGGAGGTGCCGGGTGTAGACAAGAAAACGCTCTACGAACGCGCCAAAGCATGGGTAAAAGTGAATGTAAAAACATCACAGGATCATATTTACTTCGATGATAATGAGCAGAACTCTATCCTGGCCACTACCGCCCTTAAAATCAAAGATTCTAAGAACAGTGTGATGACCAATCAGTTCGTCGACTTTAAGTTCAAGATCTATTTTAAAGAGGGAAAGGTAAAGATAGCCTGCGATGATTTTGTGTATCACGGTATATCCCAGGCAGGCGAGGTATTGCAGAAAGACTTCGACAACCTGAAGAGCATGTACAAGACCTTTCAAAAAGAGATCTATACCGATTTTGACGAACATTTTCCGCAAATGATAACATCGCTGGAAAGCAGCCTGAAAAAATCAGGCAACGATGATAAATGGTAATCCGCAACTAATTTTTAACCGCACTAAGCCGCTCACCCTGAGCGGCTTTTACAATTCAGACACGGTCCCATGCGTTACTCACTCGCGTTCCCCTTCAGGGGTTAGGGGCGCTTCGTTCCTCTTAAGGACGAAGGAGGGTTTCAGTTGGCAGGTTGCAGTTAGCAGTAGGCAAGCTCTTAATGTTGTGGGTTTGCTATCGCAAAAGTAGATTGCGGGTCCGGGCCCGCAATGACAAGATGGAAATACTAAAAGCTAATTTCTAAATTCTAAAACACGTTACTAATTACAAATCCCCAATTCCCAATAAACCAATTCCCAATCCCCAATACGCCAATTTCCCCTTCAGAATAACATCTCAATAACGGGCGGGCACGGCTTTTGCAGTTATTGGCAAGTGCATTATATGTAACTTGCACTAGATATGAAAAAGATCGTTCTGCTATTCATCATCGCGGCTGCTTTTGCCGCCTGCAAAAAATCGGGCACCGTGCTGCCTCCTTACTACGAAGAAAGTTATGAGCTGCTGGGCAACTCCCGCCTCGATACCCTTACAGACCCTGAGAGCCGCAACTTCCATTACGAGGTCAATAGTGGTAAGAACACCGTTTTTGTGCTGCACTACTATAAAGGCCCAGCAGGTGCCAGCGCACCCAATGCAGAGAGCAAGCTCCTCTTCCAGGCCGATAGCGGCGTTACAGACTTCACCTACCGTGGTGCCGAGCTCGCCACCCACCTTACAGGTTACGAGGGTACAGACTATCCCCATTCTACGTTGATAGACAGTGGCGTCATCACCGGCCACCTCTCCAACCGCGTCTGGAACGTCATCATCAACGTCACCCTCCCGCTACAAAGCGCCAACCCCCAAACCATCCAAACCCAGGTGCAGTTTCAGTAGGCAGTTTTTCAGTTTGCAGTAGGCAGTTTGCAATTAGCAGTAAGCAATTTGCAGTGGGCAATTACCCTGTTGATGGCATCCACACTTCCCCTTTAGGGGTTAGGGGCCTTTCGTTCCTAGCAATGACACAAGGGATTGAACCATCCGTTTCTTACTGCTTTATTATCCTGCCGCTATATACCATTACGCCATGTTCATTGCAGAGGCGATACACATACATGCCGCTCACATATTGTTTCATAGGCAGTGGAACAACCTGGCTGCCTTCTATCTCTTTTTTATACAGTAGCCTGCCCTCCATATCTATCAACTGCAAGTGGAGCGATTGCACTCCCTGCACGCGGATATCCAGGGAAGCGTCCGCTGATGTAGGGTTAGGATATACTGCAACCTGTACCGGGTATTTATCTTCTGCTATCAGCAAAGGCGCAGGCCCCAGGATGGTATCATCAAACTTATACAACGATATTGTCTGGAAAGTATCGTTCGATAAAAAATACAGATTTCCCTTATAGGGTGTCCATTCTTTATGGGTATAGGCAAACCCGTAGGGGTCTCCTAAATTCAGCCGCCTGATCAAAGATGGTGCACTCGTACCATCATACACCACGGCATTAGGCGGCGTGGTAGCCCCGTAGCACCCCGACATATATAACCGGTTATGAAAAACAAAATAATCGAATGGGTTAAAGCCGGCAAACTCCTGGTTATTGGTGTACAAAAGCCGTGTGGTCATCAGGCCCGCATTATATTCAAACAAGCTGCCATTATTGGCCTGTATACCATCACAGCCCGAAAAATATAATTTGTTGTTGTACACTGCCAACTGAGAGTTCAGGCTTACCGAACTACCCTGATCTACTAAGCTGTTGGTATTCATATCTGTAACCCTTACAGGGCTACCGCTACCCGAATATTTGTACAACTCCTTGCCATGCACTGCTTCTTGTCCAAAAAAATATAGATCTCCGTAGAAATCAACCATCGGTGAATAAAATGATGTTCCGATACCTTGGGTAATAGGAGTGATCTCCGGCTTTTTGTTTATGGTATCTACTTTATAGATATCAGAAGTAACGCTGGATCCTACAACTGTTTCCAGTGATATATAATAATTCCGTTGGCTATAGATCATAGCTACAGTACGTAAATTGATAGGTAAGGTGCAAAAAGTTGTTGTTTTACCTTTTGCAATATCGTAGCGGCACATCGTAATACCGGTAGGGGATTTGACCAGGTAATAAATTTTATTATTATCTAACATTACAATACCACTTCTCGCAGTCTGGGTAAAAAGGTCTTGTTCTACCAATAAATGCAGTGAATCATCGCGAAGATTATAGGCAAAAATGCCTTGCATATGCGGTACTACAGGATAGCTGTGCAAAAGCAGTATCAGGGAATCACCTTTGCCGCCTACTATTGAAAAATTCAACGACATACCAGCCGTATTGGCAAATCCCCTTAAATGTAGTGAATTGCCATCCATCACACCAATCTCATTGGTGCGGGAATATGGGTTTAACGAAGTAAAATACATGGTGTCATTATACACACATATATCATGCGGATTACCATTATAGTACCCGTATGTCCGGTATCGGGTTAACTGTGCTATAGAAGAATGAAAGCAGGCCAATAAAAAATACAGGATAAACACATTTTTTTTCATAACGCTTTTTTATCGTGATATTTCCCATAAAACAACTATCACGCCAAAACATGTCACAAAAAAGCAATACTTAGTCTTATGGTTGAAAATTAATTCCTTAGTTCTGGATGCTCAAGAATTCACTTGAATGGCAGAATAAATTCCTCAATAACAATGAAAAAATGCAGTTGCAAGGATTCGATCCGCTATCCAGCATCCCACCCCCACTTTTGGCTTTTGATTTTTGAATTTTGCCTTAAAAACTGTACATTTGTACAACTTTTAAACCTTGAAAACAAATGTCAGAAGAACTAAACCTTCCACCCGAGAAACAAGCCCTGCTCGAATTCGCAGAAAAAGCCATCACCCGCAAACACGCGGTATTTGTAAACCAGATGATCGTACACGGAGACCGTACGATAGCCTACCAGGCAGCCTACCCCAATGCATCGGACGATGCCGCCTATACAGGAGCCTGCCGCCTGCTTAGCGACCCTATAATTGCCGGGGCCATACAAGTAGGCCTGCACCAGGCAAGGCAGCACTGCATACAGGTACTCAAAGAGCGCTCCGCCGGCAAAATGCTCGACCTTATAGAAAAGCGTGCCCTGCTTACCGAGCTGGCCAATGGCCGCATCCCCCTGGTGCGCCATACCGAGGATAGCAAAGGGCAAACCCGCACCACCACCATTACCGACCCGATAGTGCGCCTCCGTGCCATCCGCCTTGATAACGAGCTAGAAAAACAATGGGAAGAGATACTGCCCTCCCTCATGAGCTCGCAGGATGTGTTGCCCCCACCCACCTTCCTCCCCGATCTGCCCAAAAAACCAAAACGTCGGAAAAACTAGCAAAAACTAGCATTTTCTAACATTTTGGGCGCGCAGGCACAAAAAAAGAGCCCCCGGTTTCCGGAAGCCCTTTAAAAAACAGGTAAATAAAAATCAATAAATCGATCTTTATCGCCCTGCATTCAGCTCGTACCACTTGTATGAAAAATGCTGCTGTTAAAAAATAGTGGTACAGCTCAATAAGAGCCGCAACCGGCAACAGGCGCTCACATACTACGCCTGCTGGCTTCGGTTACGGATAAGTTATCAGGCCTTGGTTTTAGTGCGGTCGGCCCCGTTATGTTCCTGGTTCTGTGTAGTCTTACCTGCAGATTGTGCAGACGAGGTATTAGCAAGGTTGCCCTGCGTACTACCAGTAGCCGATGAGCCCTCGTTCTGGCCCACACGCAGGCGGTTCTCCACATTGTTTACGCCAGATATGGCTTCTGCAAGGTCTTCAGCCCGGCGTTTGCTATCGCGGTCCATTACAGTGCCGCTAAGCGTTACCTCGCCATTGGTCACCTTCACCTCTATATTAGAGGCATCCAGGCGGCCATCGTCGCTCAGGCGGTCGTTGATGTCTTCGGTAATGCGTTCGTCAGAGCGTTTGTAGCCCTTGGGGCCTTTACCGCGGTGCTGCTGGTCCCAGCTCTCGCTGCCATAGCTGGATAGGCTCTGGTTGGTGCCCATATTGCTGCCCGCATAGCGGTTAGTGCCACCGGTACCACCGTCATAGCCGCTGCTGCTGTAGCGTCCTGTATTCAGCTGGCTGCCGGGGTTGCCATAATAGTTGCCGCTGTTCATGTTGCGGTCCCATTTCTGGTCCATGCTGCCGCGCATATAGTTCATATCGCTGCGGTAGCTGCCGCTGCCCCAACTGCGGTCTTCGGGGTAGGTATTGCGGTAGCTGTTCTGCCAGTCGCTAGCGCTTGGGTTGTACCCACCCATGCTGCCGGTATTGCCCTGTGCATAGCCTTCTCTATCGCCCATACCCTGGTTGCCGCTCCTGTAGCTCTGGCCATAGTTGCGCTCGCTGCCGGCATTACCATAGTTGCTCTCGCGGAAGGTCTGCCCGCCACGGCCAAAGTTGTTACCACTGTCGTAGTTGCTACCCAGGTTGCGGCCACTATAGTCGGCATTATTGCTATCACGGTGGCGGTAATCGCCATTGTAGCCTATGCCGCCACCATTGTTGCGGTAGTCGCTGTTATAGGTACGGTGGGTTTGTGATGTGTAGTCGTCCTGTATATCACCACGGCGGCCTTCGTCATTGTAGTCGTTCCAGTCGCGGTCGTTCGTGCGATAGTCATAGCTGTTATAGGGGCTGTCGCTATCTGTATAGTCCTCGTCGCGGTCGTTTTGGCGGCCATAGTTGCTTTGGTTGTCGTCCCTGTTCCATTGAGAGCGGGAATCCTCTCTCCAGTTGCGGTTGTTCGTTGCCATAAAAGAGTGTTTAATACATGATGTTGATACTATGGCTATTGTAAATCTTGCGCCAAAGGAGGCGAAATCTCCTGCTTATTGACTATCAGGCAGGTAAGCTATGAACAACTGCAACAGGTGTGGAAATGGCAGCAAATGGTTGTGGATGGGCACGAAAAATCCCGCCTTTGCGGGGCGGGACTTCAATATAGTAAAGCTTAGGATTACTTAGCAGCTTCGGTAGCGATGTGCTTTTTCTCCTTAATACGTGCAGATTTACCTTGACGATCGCGCAGGTAGAACAGCTTAGCACGACGTACACGGCCTGTTTTATGCACCTGGATAGACTCGATATTAGGTGAATACAGAGGGAACAGACGCTCAACGCCTACACCGTCAGATATCTTACGAACGGTGAAAGATTGGGTAAAACCGGTACCCTGGCGTTTGATCACATCACCTTTGAACGACTGGATACGCTCTTTGTTACCTTCAATGATCTTATAGTTAACAGTGACGTTATCACCTGCTTTGAACTTTGGAAATTCCTTCTTCCCTGTCAGCTGCTCGTGTACAAAAGCTATAGCTTGCATCTTATAAAGTATTTTGGGACTGCAAAAGTAATGTATGTTATGTTACTATCAAAATTAATTTAGGAAAGAATCATGAAAAACCGGCTATTCCCCTTCCAAAAGGTTGGGCCGGCGTTCGGCGGTGCGCTTCAGGGCTTCTTCATGCCTCCATGCATCTACCTTCTTGGGGTCGCCGCTAAGGAGTACTTCAGGTACCACCCATCCGCGGAAGTCAGCCGGACGGGTATATACCGGTGGGGCCAGCAGATTATCCTGGTAAGAGTCAAACAGGGCCGATGTCTCGTCATTGAGCACTCCTGGGATAAGGCGGCCAATAGCGTCTACCACTACTGCAGCCGCGAGTTCTCCACCGCTCAGCACATAATCGCCGATGGAGATCTCCATGGTTACAAAATGCTGGCGGATGCGCTCATCTATACCTTTGTAATGGCCGCATATGATCATCAGGTTGTTCTTTAGAGAAAGGCGGTTGGCTGTTTTTTGCTCAAACAGACCACCATCAGGGGTCATATATATAATCTCATCATACCCGCGATCTTCCTTCAGCTTTTCGATGAGTATAGCAAGCGGCTCCGGCATCATTACCATGCCTGCGCCACCGCCATATTGATAGTCATCTACCTGTCCCTGCTTGTATGGGGTATAATCCCGGAGGTTGTGTACATGAACTTCCAGCAATCCCCGGGATTGCGCCCTTTTCATAATAGAGTGATTAAAGGGGCTTTCCAGAAGATCAGGAACTACGGATATGATGTCTATACGCATTGTCTAAACCAAAATTCAAAATGTCAAAAATCGCAAAAGGAGAAAGCGCCTATTTTGCTTTATTATCCAGGTACACCTCTAATAATCCTTCCGGCAAATCTACCCGGACGAATTTGTTCTTCACATTCACATCTACTATGAAATCATCCACCAAAGGCACCAGCACTTCCTTTCCTTCAATGGTAAGTTTCGCTAACCACTGCGGGCCTGCCTGCATTACATCTTCAATAGCCCCCAACGATCCTTTCTGCTTATCCACCATATTAAGACCAATCCATAAGAGGGGCGTATCCTTGGCAACTGTCTTCAGTACATCTTCATTTACATACACCTGCTTGCCAACCAGTTTTTTGGCGTCTTCTACAGTGGTTACATCCTCAAGCTGCACAATCTGTTCATCATCATTAGCCGCCTTTGCAGACAGCACGAAATATGGTATGTTGCTGCCCTTCCTTATCTCAACGAACAGGGCATCGTCTTTCTTCAACCAGTTATCGTCCTCAACAATATGGCTGAGCACCAAAGCTCCCTGTAAACCGTGTGTAGCCACTATTTTGCCAATCCTAACCATGGGGATGCAAAAGTAATCTAAAAATAACCAAGATAGAGATTGGAGTATGTAGTGTATTCTATATTCACTTCGTCGCCTTTATCCAGCGCATAATAATCGCCCTGGGAAACCTCAATACTTAGTTTAGTAGGAGAATTAAGATAGAAGTAGTATGTATTATTATGTGGCACATATTGCTTGCGCGTTATTAATGTGCGTTCTATCGTTTTGGTTTTATTCCTTATATCCAGGTGGAGTTTACGCATGGTACGATGGTATGCGATATACACACATACCGCCATGAAACACAAGAGATAGAAAACCCAGGTAAAGTACCATTGATAGCTAAACGGGTCGGGCACACCATTGGTAGCCCTGAACCATGATAAGATATAAGGTATCACAAAGCAAAAGATCATTAATACCCGCACTATCCTATAGGTTGCAGTCCGATCCTTTGCCTCTTTGCGTTTTAAAAAGGCCAGTTCATCCGGCTCCAACGGCTCATAATGCCTGTATAGTTGCAATTGCATGAGATCAGTCTATAGCATAGATGCCTTTGTATTTTTCATTGATGTAATTCATAAAAACGGTGAAGTCCAGGCCACGACCGGTAACGCGTTGACACAACTCTTCAGATGTATAGCGCCTGCCGTATTGATGAATGTTCGTTCGTAACCACTGCAGTAATCCGGTATAATCCCCTTGTTCCATAGAGGTTTCAAGACCGGGCATATCGGCTACCGCCTTTTGATAATATTGCGCTGCATAGAAGCTTCCCAATGAATAGGTGGGAAAATAGCCAAACATGCCATGACTCCAATGTACGTCCTGTAGCACACCCTGTTTATCATCCGGAGCACTAATACCCAGGTACTTTTTATAAAGCCCATTCCACACTTCCGGCAGATCCTCTGCATGCAGTTCTCCTTTTATAAGGCTTTTCTCTACCTCATATCTTATCAGTACATGAAAATGATACGTTACTTCATCTGCTTCAGTACGAATCAAAGATGGTTGCACTTTATTCATTCCCCTATAAAAATCAACAACTGTTATATCCTGTAGCTGTTGCGGGAAGTATCGTTGCAAAAGGGGATAGAAATACTTCCAGAAATGCTGCCCCCGGCCTACGCAATTCTCCCAAAGGCGAGATTGTGATTCATGTACCCCAAGGGATGCTGCTGCTCCCAACGGCAATCCATATTGTTCTACGGGTAAGCCTTGCTCGTACAATGCATGGCCGCCTTCGTGTATACTGCTCCATAGCAAGGAAGCATAGTCATTCTCATTAACACGTGTTGTAACCCTTACATCAGTAGGTGCAAATGAAGTAGTGAACGGATGCTCTGAAATATCTTGCCGGCCTGCCTCAAAATCATACCCCATCTGCTTCAGGACATCCATAGAGAAATTCCACTGCTGCTGTTTGGGATAGTGGCGCGCAAAGAACGAATCATTTACTTGTGTTACCTTTTCAATTTTATCAAGCAACTTGGGCAATTCGTTCCTGACGTTGTAAAAAACAGCGTCCAGCAAGGCAACATTAGCGCCTTTTTCATACTCATCGAGCAATGCATTATAAGGATGCCCTTCGTAACCAAACAAATCGGCCTGCTGCTTTTGCAGCCCGATCATTTTTTCCAGCTCCGGGGCATAAATACTGTATTTATTCTCTTTGCGAGATTGTAACCATGCGTTGTAGCTGGCGCTTGTTTGCTGTGCAAGGGCTTCAACAAAAGAGGCAGGTAATTTTTTGTCTTTACTATAATCTTCCAGGCTTAGCCTTACGTTTGCTTTTTGTTGTTCATCAAGATCATCACGGGTTGCTAATTCCTGTAACAAATTCCCATAAAATTCCGAGGTAAGCATCTCGTGTGATAATGATGCAAGCGTAGCCAATTGACTCCCTCTAATTTCAAAGCCTTTTTCGGGCATATACACCTCCTGATCCCAACCCAAAACAGCAGCTGCATTGTTGATATCAGCAGCCTTCTGCGTTACTTCTTTATATTGATCGTATAATTCTTTACCAGACTTACGGATATTCATTGACTGTAATTAAAATAGTTTTAGTTTATCAGCTCTGCGCTTCCAGGCGCTCAACTGTATTAATGCCCTCCAGGTTACCCAGCCTTTGACAGAGCCTGTCCAACTCTTCCCGGTCGTGCACATATACCATGATCGTTCCCTCGAACACACCATCATGAGAGTCGATACTCAAGGAACGCATATTCATTTTCAATTCACCGGAAATGACATTTGTAATCTTCTGAATTACACCTACATCATCGAGGCCAATGATGCGGACACCACTAAGGAAGGATATTTCTTTATTCTTAGCCCATTTTGTTTTCACCACCCGGTGCCCATAATTTGCCAATAACTGAGCGGCATTCGGACAATCGGTACGGTGTATTTTCAGCCCTTCTCCGGAAGTCACAAATCCGAACACATCGTCGCCGGGGATAGGCTGGCAACACTGGGCCAGTTTATAAAGTATCTTATCTGAACTTTCGCCAAAAATGATGAGCTCGGCACCTTTTGCCGGTTTCTGCTTCATCAAATCTTCATCAGAAACCAGGTGCTTTGTTTCCAGCTTCACCTCCTTAGGTGGCTGCACTAATTTATCGCCTGTGACAGTGAATGCCTTCAGGTCTTTAAGGTCTATACTACCTACAGCTACAGCATAATACAGATCAAGCGGAGATGGCTTTTTAAAATGCGCACATAGCTCGTTAACATTATATGCAGACAGGGAAACCTTCATATGTTCCAGCTTTCGCTGCAACATATCTTTACCATCTTCCGCGATCTTTCTCTTCTCTTCCTTAAGGTAATATTTAATGCGCGATTTGGCTTTGGCGGTAGTAACGAAAGTGAGCCAATCTTCTGATGGTTTTTGTTTGGAAGATGTGATGATCTCTACCTGGTCTCCGCTTTTGATCTCGTGGCTTAGTGGTACTAACCTGTAATTGACCTTGGCACCTATGCATCTCGCACCCAATTCTGAGTGAATATCGAATGCAAAATCTAATGCTGTAGCGCCTTTCGGCAACACCCGCATATCACCTTTCGGTGTATAGATATATATTTCTTCAGTAAAAAGATCGAGTTTAAAATCCTGTAGGAAATCGAGGGTATCCGTATCGGGGTTGCTTAAAGTATCGCGCAAATGCTGCAGCCAGCTATCCAGTTTACTCTCTTGAGCAGATGGGGCACCTTCTTTATACTTCCAGTGCGCGGCAAGCCCTTTCTCCGCAATTTCATTCATCCGGGAAGAACGGATCTGCACCTCGACCCAGCGCCCCCCTATACCCATTACAGTTGTATGCAGCGCTTCGTATCCGTTACCTTTAGGTACGCTTATCCAGTCGCGCAGACGTTCAGGACTTGGTTTATAAAAGTTAGTGACAATAGAATACACCTTCCAGCAATCCTCTTTCTCACGTTCAGGAGTAGATTTGAGAATAATGCGGATAGCAAACAAGTCATACACCTCTTCAAAAGCAACATGCTTGGTGCGCATTTTATTCCAGATAGAATGTATGGCTTTGGGGCGGCCATATATCTCAAATTCAAAACCTTGAGCGGCAAGCTCTTCCTTTATAGGCCTGATAAATTCATTGATATACCTGGACCGCTCGCGCTTGGTTTCTTTAAGTCCCTGCACTATCTCCCAGTACACCTCGGGTTGGGTATATTTCAATGCCAGGTCTTCGAGCTCTGATTTGATCTCATATAAACCAAGGCGGTGAGCCAGCGGAGAATAGATATAAGTTGTTTCTGATGATATTTTCAACTGCTTTTCCCGGCTCATACTCTCCAGGGTGCGCATATTGTGCAACCTGTCTGCCAGTTTGATGAGTATTACACGCGGATCATCAGCAAGTGTTAAAAGTATTTTCCTGAAGTTCTCTGCCTGGATAGTTGTATCTGCCTTCAGGTCAACAACATTGGATATTTTAGTAAGCCCATCAATGATCTTGGCGTAGCTGGCGCCAAACTCGCGGGTGATATCCTCCAATGTCATTTCTGTATCTTCCACCACATCGTGCAGCAATGCACAGATAGAGGACGTAACACCAAGGCCAATTTCCTCTACCACAATACGGGCCACTGCCAGAGGGTGCAAAATGTAGGGTTCCCCCGACTTTCGCCTCATATCTATATGAGCATCTGCAGCTATCTCGAAGGCCCTTCTTACCAGGGCCTTATCTCCTTTCTTAAGACGGGTTTTGAGTGCGCGCAACAGCGCCCGATACTCTCTTAATATCAGCTTCTTTTCTTCTTCCTCGTTGAGGTTATATTTACCAACGGCAATCGTTTCCATAAAATCCTATATGTAATTTACAAAGAAATCAAAGGATTGACAATAAGCAATAGCTAACCTGCTATTAAACCCGTCAATACAATATCAAATGATAGTGATCGCTATTTATAATTAGCATTATAAAAACTGAGGTAAGCATCAAACTTCCTGTCCTTTAGCAATTTATCATAGTTAGATGCAGAAATCAGCAACCATTGGTATTCACCAGGTTTGTATTCCGTTGTGATCTTAGATTCTTTTTTGACGGCATTCATGTAGCTGACAGCAGTTTGAATGTTCCGGAAACTTTTAACGGCAATTATACCCCGATCGGGCGCAAGCATGTTAAGATCAACAGATAAATGCTGATCTCCGAACCTGAAAGTATTAAAATCTGCCAGGGCAGCTTTTACCCCCATCGACCGTGCTTCCATAGGGCCGTATGCAAACATTACATAATGAGGCTCCTTAATATTGTAAACATATTGCGCCGAAGAAGCTGCGTTACCAGCTGAAGTTACAGAACCCTCAGCAGGAGGTACCGGAAATGGCTTAGCTGTCTTCGCAGTATCAACAGGAAGCGGCGTTAAAGGCACAGCGCCAGCCTTAGCACCTTTGGCAGTATCTGCAACCGGCGCTGCAGGTACTGGTTTGTTCGCCTGTATATACTTCAGCAAGGCATCTGCCCAGGGGCGTAATGAATCTGTTGGATATTCTGTAACAAACTGGGTAAGCACTGAATCTGCAGGTTTATAACT
Source organism: Bacteroidota bacterium (assembly GCA_018267955.1). Taxonomy (GTDB): domain Bacteria; phylum Bacteroidota; class Bacteroidia; order Chitinophagales; family Chitinophagaceae; genus Polluticoccus. The sequence goes on along the minus strand of JAFDXL010000007.1, from coordinate 71,104 downwards.
GCCATCACCTGCCAGGGCTGCCCCTTCTATAATGGTGAAGCGTTTGCCGTAACTTATATCTCCATACATACGCCTTGCCTGGCCTACACGGGCCAGTACCGTTTTGTATTGCCGGCTCATTAGCAGATCGTAAGTCTCATCATAAAAAACCGACTCATCGACACGCTTTACTGTATCAATGTTTGCAGCGCTTTCACTTGGCCTTACAAGATCTGCCCATTTTGTATCCTGGAATTGTTGCAGCAGTGTATTAGCATAGTTCTGTGCTTCACTCAGCTTGTTTTGCCTTGTGGCAACAAGGTATCGCAGGTATAACACCTCTGCCTGGTATTCGTGCTGCGGATACCTTTTATCCAGCGTATCCATCGTCTTTATAGAAGGCGGATAATCTTCCAGGTCTTTTATATAAGCCGTTGCGAGATCTACGTAAGCACGTTTCATCTTACCAACAGCATCCTTCTTCATTTCCGGTGTTGTAGGGATATATGCCAGCAGGCTTTCTTCCGTAGGTAGCCCATTTTCATCAAGGTTTGGATTATTAGCATTTGGCGATGTTGTGGTATCCTGTGCCACATTATTATCAAAAGAATTACTTACGCTGCGTCGCCAGTTATCAGCAAGTTGCCTGTTGCCCCATTTTCGCTTAAACTCATTCATACCCTGCTGGATAAGGGAAGGATTCGCAAAATACCAATTGGCAAATGCATTGCCGCCATTGCCAAACCCGCTATTATTGTTAGATGCAGCATTGTTGGCATTATTAAATGCCGCATTCTCTGCACGGAAAGCACTGTCTTCCCTGGCTTGCTCTAACCTACGTATATACTTACGTACCTGCGCCTTTTGCTCTTTTTCTGACAACTGAGACATTGCAAGAAGGCTATCCTGCATGTGTATTATATTGTACGGAACAGTAATAGAATTCAATGCGCTGCTGCGTTTTATAGCTACCATCACCAGGCTGTCGTTCGGGGCTGCCTGCGCCATAGCTACCGCACTATCGTACGCCGCCTTGGCACCGGAGTAATCTCCCAGCTTGTAATAGATACCACCCAGAGTAGCAAAAGAAATAGCTTTTTGCTTACGGGTAGCCTTAGGCGAACTGATCCCTTTGTTTAAATAAGCAATAGAGCCCGGATAATCGCCGTTGCTGGCAGCAAGGTTACCGAGCACAAAATAAACCTGCTCGTAATAGGCTATATACTTACCATCGTTCAACACTTTTTTTAGTGAGGCTATAGCTGTAGATTGATCACCACCTGCCAGCATGGTACTATATGCCAGGTTTTTGCGGGCGTAAAAATCCATATCGATCTTAGGGTACAAATCGATCACCTTATTAAAGCTAGCTATAGCCGCGGGATACTCATTGCGACGCATTTGCAATTGTCCGCCGATAAATGCGGCACGCATGCGAGTAGTATTAGGTATATTATCATCATTTGCTACGACTGCCAGATGCTGCTCTGCAGCCTTGTAGTCGTTTTGCCGTAATGCAATATTTGCTTTTTCCAGCGACAACCGGCCTTGCATTGACTTAGGGAAATTGGGATCTGTATTCAAGAGATCGAGCACAGATTCTGCATTTCCTTCTTCCTTCATTTGTGTAAAGGTGCGTGCAAGCCAAAGGATCGCCTCATTATGCACCGACCTGTGCTGCAGGAAAGCAAGCATTCCCTTCTTCTCTTTTTGCGCCAGGGTCAGGGATTTTGTGTATACCCGCTGGGACGATTTCTTTTTCTTTTTATCCTTGAGGCTTAACGCATACCTGAAAGCGGAGGCGGCTTCGCTGTAATTGCCCTTATAAAAATAAGCCTGGCCCAGCAGCACATACAAATCATCGCCCCACTTGACCCGTGGGTCGTGTATCTGGATACCCACCGATACTTTGCGAATAACGCTATCCATATCGGGAGCTATAGAAGCGGAATCCTTATCGGGATCGAATTGAAACAATGCGAGGAGCGAATCATAGTTGTCCCGCCGGACTCGCGCCATGTTCAGCTTCGCTTCATCCATCTTTCGCACTGCATTGAAGTAATAATTATACCGGGTGAAGCTATTCTGCACTACCTGTCTCGGCAGCCCCCAATGCTTTTTCAGCATCTTCTCGTTGGAATATGCCTGGTGCTTCTTTTTTATCTTGAGCTCAAATGCGAGTTGCTGTCGTTTCTCTTTATCCTGCTCCCTAACCTTTTGATCCTTCGCCCGCTTTTCTTTGGCCTTTGCCAGGCTATCGGCCTTTACCTTTCGCAATGCCGTTACGCTGTCTGTTCGCGCCTTGCGGATGGATGCAAGGCTATCACTCCGGGCCTTTCGCACCCGGGCAAAACTATCAGTAACATGTTTTCTTGCTGCAATAAGGCTATCGGAATGATGCTTTCGCACCAATTTGATACTATCTGCCCGTAACTTTCGTACCACCTCTACACTATCCCTGAAACGCCGGCTCTCCTTATACTTTCTAATTTTGGCCAAGCTATCACTTCTATGCTTTTGCACTGCATGTATGCTATCGAGCACCGTTTTGCGGGCAAACTTGATGCTATCTGTAACTTTCTGACGGGCTGCCTTCAAAGAATCGAAATGCGCTTTACGTACTGCCTGCATTGCTGCAAGACGCTGCTCCCTGACATCCTTTACGCTATCGCGATAAAAACGGCTCACTTTGTACTCGCGGATAACGGCAAAACTATCTGCCCGGCGCTGGCGGGCGGTTTTCATGCTATCTGAAAGATGCTGGCGGGCATCTTTCAGGCTGTCAGAAAATCTTTTTTGTGCTTCTCTTCGTGCTTCATTAACAGCGGCCATACTATCCCGATAGGCCTCAAGATGCTTTCTATTCGCTTCAGCTGCCTCTTCCCTGGCACGCACAGCACTGTCGCGTGCAGCTTGTTGTATTTTTAAAGCAGCTGAAATGCTATCGGCGCGATTGGATTGGGCATAAGAAGGTAATGGTCCCAAAATAAGGGAGCAAATAAAAAAAATATATAAAAAAAATCGCTTCGAATTCAACTAATAGGTCTTTGTCTCCACTAACTATATAACTGTATAATATGAAAAATATTATCCCTGCTGCGTGCAGAAACAGGTAGATAGTGATCGATCTCAAAAATATAAAAAAAGGCTGGTAATACAGTTGGCATTTTTGTTATATATAGCGAGGGTAAATGTTAAATTTAATTGATGCGTAGAAAGTAATATTAGTTTAGAAATACGCTATTTATATGATTTTTAGCTATTATATCTTATACATTTCTCATCCAAAATATAAGGATAACAACTTATAACTACAAGTGGCATCCATAAATATTTTACATCTGAAAGAAATAGTTACAGAAAGCGCGTCGTTATCACACAAGCATTTGATAATCAATATCTTGAAATAACAATAACTTTAGCTACTCCCCACGGATGGGCTCAGATCACATGTTGTCAAAAAAATGTAATCTTCTTTAAGCAGAATTAAGATTTTGGTTGGCAATATTTCTTTTAAATTGCATTCCTTGTAAATTTATGAAGAAGCCAATCCGAAAGCGCAGGGACATATTTAAACGCGTCAACACAGAATATCGTGTGGTGTTTATAGATGACGAGTCGCTGCAGGAAGTAGCTTCTTTTAAACTTACGATGCGTAAGCTGTACACTTTGCTTAGCAGCCTGTTTGTGCTGGTAGCAGTAGTAACAGTATGTATAGTATTACTAACCCCACTTAAGTATTACATACCCGGTTACGGTAATAATGATTCGCGCAGGCAAATCATACAATTACAGCAAACAGTTGATTCGCTGAGCGACCTTGCGGTTGCACAGCAACAGTATGAGGATAACCTGAAAGAGGTGATAACAGGGAAAGCAGGTATGAAAAGAGATACTGCCATGCTGGATATGAAAAAGGTGAACCAGGAGGCCATGAACAACATGATGCCGATGAATGAGGAGATAAAGCGTGGAGCAATAGAAAAGATGAAACAACAAAAAGCCAAAGAGTGAGCGAAGAAAACCAACAGGGGAATATGATGCGCTATGCAGGCCTTGCCACCCAATGGATGGTAATGCTGGCATTGGCAGTCTGGGCCGGTGTAGTTTTAGACCGCAAGACCGGATGGAAGTTTCCGCTGTTTGTCGTGTTGCTGCCATTGATAGCTTTGTGTTTTTCGCTTTGGAAACTGATAAAAGAAGTAAGCAAGCCTAAGAAATGAAGAAAGTTTTTATACCTGTTATATTGATCGTATTTGCAGTGCTGAGCGCTGTGTTCTTATATATGAAGAGCGCCCTGCCTGAATATCATTTCAATGTACTGATGATCGCTAACGGACTGCTGGCATTATTATCTATTGTAAGCTATTTGCTGGTGAGTACCCAGATCAGTAAAAAGCCGGAAGCTTTTGTAAGAGGTGTCTATTCCTCATCGCTGCTAAAACTGCTGGTATGCATGTTTGCCGCGCTTACATATATACTACTCAACAAACATCATATTCACAAACCAACGCTGTTTACATTATTTGGCATTTATGTAGTGTATTCGGCCACAGAAAACATCTTATTATCAAAAATGGCAAGAACCAAATGATATGAAAAAGAAGGAAACCTCTCTTTATTTCCTGAAAAACTTTATACCCGAAGGTACCTTTGACCTGGTAGCACCCTACTTCAGGGATAACACCGTGCACCTGACCCTGACGCAGGAACGCAAATCTGTGCTGGGTGATTACCGCAACCCGACAAAAGAGGATCCGCATCATCGTATTACTGTAAACATTACGCTGAACCAATACAGCTTCCTGATAACCTTACTGCACGAGCTGGCGCATATGCTTACTTACAACCATTTTAAGAACAGCATACCACCACACGGTAAGGAATGGAAAACACAGTTCAGGCATGTGCTGATACCTTTTATAGGTAAGAAGATATTTCCTGCAGATGTAGAAAAAGCACTGATAGCCTATATTAAAAACCCTGCTGCCAGCACCTGTACAGACCAGGCATTATATAAAGCATTATATAGGTACGACGAACCCAAGCCCAGCCATTATCTTGTTGATGACCTGGAAGTAGGCCATTGGTTTGAGACAGAAGATGGCCATATATATGAGATAGTAGAACATTTGCGTACCCGATCTCGCTGCAAACAACTGGCTACCGGTAAAATATACCTTTTCCATAGCATTGTAGAAGTGAAGCACATCAGGCGCGACAGACGGAAGACGGCATAGTTTCCCCCAATTTTTCACCCTTGACGACAAATTACATATATGGAATCTGTATTCTTTGTTTTGTACATTTGACGCTCAAAACTATACGGTAATGAATTTTAAGTACACTTTTGCGGCAGGCCTGAGCCTGCTGGCTTTAGCTTCCTGCCAGCAAAATGGCAAGAAAGATAACAGCGAGGCAAAGTCTGAGCGCAAATTGCTGGATCCTGCCAACATGGATACTACAGTTCACCCGGGTGATAACTTCTTCCTGTATGCAAACGGTACATGGCTGAAGAATAACCCGATTCCTTCTACAGAGACACGCTGGGGAAGTTTCAACGAGCTGCAGGAAAACAACTTCAAAGCATTGCATGAACTGCTGGATGCAGCTGCTGCAAACAAAGACGCAAAGACCGGAAGCGCTGACCAAAAAGTTGGAGATCTGTACCGCAGCGGTATGGACAGTGCGGCTATCGATAAAGCCGGTATTACACCTATCAACGGCATGCTGAAACGCATTGATGATATCAAAGATGCAAATGGATTATTGGCTGAAATAGCTCAAAGCCAAACCGAAGGCATGGGCAAGTTATTCGGTTTCTATGTAGGACCGGATGATAAACATGTAACTACCGAAATATGCCAGATGGGGCAAGGCGGATTAGGCTTACCTGACCGCGATTATTATTTTGACAAAGATCCGCGTACAACAAAGATCCGCGACGCATACAAACAATACCAGGTAACTGTTTTCAAAGAACTGGGTGAAGATAGTGTTACTGCAATGAAGGACGCTGCAGATGTGTTTAAACTAGAGACTGCTTTAGCAGGTGCTTCTATGACACGTGTAGAAATGCGTGACCCTTATAAACTGTATAACAAATACAATTTTGAAAGCTTTGACAAAGTAACTCCGGGTATAGACTGGAAAGTAATGTTTACCAACATGAAAGTAGGCAACCAGGATTCTTTCCTTGTGGGCATGCCTAAATTCTTTGCAGAAGTAAGTAAACAACTAAAAGCTACTCCGCTGGAAGTATGGAAGAAATACCTGAAATTCCATACGCTGAATGATATGGCTCCTTACCTGAGCCAAAATGTTTCTGATGCACGCTTTGCTTTCTACGGCACAATAGTACGCGGACAGAAAGAACAAAAACCACGCTGGAAAAGAGTACTGTCAGTAGTAGATGGTTCTATTGGTGAATTGCTGGGACAGATGTATGTTGACAAGCACTTTAAACCGGAAGCGAAACAACGCATGATGGAATTGCTGGACAACCTGCAAAAGACTTATGCTGACCGCATTAACCGTCTTGACTGGATGTCTGCTGTTACCAAGCAAAAAGCAATTGTGAAGCTGAATGCATTCCTGAAAAAGATCGGATATCCTGATAAATGGAAAGACTATAGCAAGCTTACTATTAAAGGAAACGATTATGTACAAAACATCGTAGCAGCATCTGCATTTGAATACGATTACATGATCAACAAACTGGGCAAGCCTGTTGACAAAACAGAATGGGGCATGACACCGCCAACAGTGAATGCATATTACAATCCTGCATTTAACGAGATCGTATTCCCAGCGGGCATTCTGCAATATCCTTTCTTTGATATGAACGCAGACGACGCGGTTAACTATGGTGGAATCGGCGCTGTAATAGGCCACGAAATGACCCACGGATTTGATGACCAGGGCCGCCTGTATGATGCAGATGGTAACCTGAACAACTGGTGGACCTCTGAAGATTCTGCTAAATTCATGCAGAAGGCAAATGTTGTAGTGAGTCAATTTGATGGTTATACTGTACTGGATAGCATACATGTAAACGGCCACCTGACACTTGGTGAAAACCTGGCTGACCTGGGTGGTATTGCTATAGCATACGAAGCGTTCAAGAAAACAAAACAAGGACAAAGCAATGAGAAGATCGATGGCTTTACTCCTGATCAACGTTTCTTCCTGAGCTGGGCACAAGTATGGAGGGCCAATACTACTCCTGAAGAACTGGCTTCACGCATCAAAACTGATCCACACTCTCCAAACATCTGGCGTTGCAACAGTCCGCTGAGCAATATGCCTGAGTTCTATAAAGCATTCGACATCAAGCCGGGTGACAAAATGTATCGTGATGATGCAACACGTGCTAAGGTTTGGTAAAACAAGTTAATATTCCGATAAAAATAGCCCGGCGATGCCGGGCTATTTTCGTATAATTGGGTAACAGTTGTTAAATTACAACCAGGACTATTACTACTACGCAGTTTTATGAAATACATTATTGCAACATTGCTGTTAACCACCAGCCTTGCAGGTGAATTGAGGGCACAAACAGGAAGCATATCGGGAAAGATAACAGATGATAAGAAACAGCCTGTGCAGGGAGCCATTGTATCTTTAATGGACCATACGATGCCTAAATATGGCACAACTACTGACAGTACGGGTTATTATATCATCAAAAACGTACCCGTTGGGCGATACGAGCTAAAAGCCCGGAGTCTTGACCATAATGGAAGGTTCTACCCCGGAATAACAATAGCCGCAGATAGAGACATACCGTTTGACATAACGTTATACCCCAAAACAAAGCCCGTGCCTGTTGGACACTAAGCTATACTTAAAAGAGAGGAAGGGTTTGTACTATGGCCTGTTATAAAGTTTACTCTTTACCAGCCCCCATTTGTGCAGGCGGTGCACTATTGAAACTCTGAGCACCCCCCTGCCATACTTCATACTACGACTAAAGTTGATGCTGGAGGCCTCTTCGAAATATTTGGTAGGACAAGTAGCCTCCCCTATTTCGAAACCATTCATAAATATTTGCGAAATCATTTCGTTATCGAAAACGAAATCATCGCTATTATGACTGAAGTCGATAGACTTTATCACATCAGCAGAAAATGCCCTGTAGCCTGTATGATATTCGCTAAGCTTTTGACCCAGCATGATATTCTGAAACAAGGTAAGGAACCTATTTGCAACGTATTTGTACATGGGCATCCCGCCCTTTAATGCACCCTTTCCCAATATGCGTGAACCAAAAGAAACAGGATAAACATCGTAAGCGATCATGGACGCGAGCGTATGAATGAGCTTAGGAGTGTACTGATAATCCGGATGCAGCATTACTACGATATCAGCGTTGAGCTCCATTGCCTTGCGATAGCAGCTTTTCTGGTTGCCTCCGTAGCCTTTGTTTGCTTCATGCTTAATAATATGCCTGATACCTATTTGTTTAGCGACTTCAACTGTATTATCAGGACTGTTGTCGTCTACCAGCACCACATCATCAACGATGTCAAAAGGGATCTCATTATAAGTCCTTTCGAGTGTAAGGGCAGCTTTGTATGCCGGCAGTACGATGACCAGCTTTTTATTATTAATCATACAGGAATGAAGGTGCGAATTTAATCAAAACAGCGGAATGTATCATATATCGGCATTAGAAGCCGATATTGCCCCGAAACATTTTAACAGCGATAGCCAACAATATCACCCCAAAAAACTTGCGGACTACCAGGATGCCGGACGGCCCCAGTGCGCGCTCCAGCAGATTGAGGGAACGCAAAGTGATATATACAAATATGAGATTTATAAAAATAGCTATGAGTATATTATAGGCGTGGTAAGTAGCCTTTAGAGACATTACAGTGGTTAAAGTACCCGAACCTGCTATTAACGGAAAGGCTATGGGCACTACATTACCTGATTTATTATCCTTTTCTGCCCTGAATATTTCGAGCCCCAGCACCATTTCGAGCCCCAGGATAAATACAACGATAGAACCTGCGATGGCAAAGGAATGTATATCGAGCCCCATGAAATTGAGCACCTGCTCCCCAATGAAGAAGAACAGCAGCATCAGGATACCCGAAACCAACGTAGCCTGAACGGCACTGATCTCGCCCATACGTTTCTTTAGCGACAGCAGCACCGGAATAGAACCCAGCATATCTATCACCGCAAAAAGGGCAAAAGACACAGTAAATATTTCTGAAATATCTGAGCTGTTTAAACCTAACATGGGGCAAAGTTACAATAGTTAAAAAGAAGCGTGCATTATCCTTATTTTTACGCCCATAAATAAAACTATGTCCATCAGCAATTATACCCATACAGCAGCGGAACGCTTTATGCGTTATGTACAGGTTGACACACAAAGTGATCCAACCTCAGAAAGCCAACCATCTACAGAAAAGCAAAAGGACCTGAGCCGCATACTGGTGCAGGAACTGAAGGCTATAGGCGTACAGGATGCTGAATTGGACGAATATGGCTACGTGTATGCAACCATACCGGCTACGACGGATAAAAATGTACCTGTATTGTGCTATTGCTCGCACGTAGACACAGCACCCGATTGCAGTGGCGCGGGCGTAAAACCCATACTCCATAAAAACTATGATGGTAAGGACATCGTATTACCCGACGACCCGACGGTGGTAATTACCACTAAAGAGCACCCCTACCTGGCAGAAAGGATAGGTGACGATATTATCACAGCATCGGGCACTACCCTGCTGGGCGCAGACGATAAAGCCGGTGTTGCCATTATTATGGACCTGGCAGCCTACCTGGTACAGCACCCCGAAATAAAACATGGTGCTATACGCATCCTGTTTACCCCGGATGAAGAGGTAGGACGCGGCGTGGCTAAAGTGGACATGAAAAAACTAGGCGCCTCTTATGGCTATACGCTGGATGGCGGCGAACGCGCTCACCTGGAAGGAGAAACTTTCTCTGCCGATGGTGTTACGGTAGTTTTTAACGGTGTTAGCGCCCACCCCGGCTATGCCAAAGGAAAGATGGTAAGTGCTATTAAGGCAGCATCTGCATTTGTAAGTAAACTGCCAAGGCACGAATGGTGCCCGGAAGCTACTGAAGGCATGGAAGGTTTTGTGCACCCCGTATCTATAGAAGGTGTGTTGGAACAAGCAAAGGTTCAGTTCATTGTTCGTGATTTTGATACGGCAAAGCTGGCACAACATGAGGAAAGGCTTAGGTCGCTGGTTGATGAAACCGTAAGGGAGTTCCCCGGAATAACTACTGTATTTATGGTAAAGGAGCAGTACAGGAACATGAAAGAAGTACTGGATAATCAACCCCAAGTGATGGACTATGCAGAGGAAGCCTATACGCGCGCGGGCATGCAGGCAAAACGCATGAGCATACGCGGCGGCACAGATGGATCAAGACTGTCTTTTATGGGGTTACCATGTCCAAACCTGTTTACCGGTGAAATGGGTATACACTCCAAGCAAGAGTATGTGAGCGTACAGGACATGGAGAAAGCAGTGGAAATGCTGGTGCACCTGGCACAGATTTGGGAAGAGAATGCATAATTGGTTTTACCCGTTAATTATTAAATAAACAGTCAATGAACGCTCAATTAAAAACGATACTACTAACTATATTGACGCTTTCTGCATTTACCATTGCATTGGTAGAGCTAAGCGGTGTAAGTACTACTGCCTTTGTAAACAAGTATGGCAGTAATACCAAAACAATTGATCCTGAGCTGAACGCTATGCAAAAGAAAGAGCAGGAACTAAAGGCTATGCCAAAAACAACTATAGAGTTTACTGAAACTAAATATAGTTTTGGCACCATCAAAGAAGGTGATGTTGTAAAACATGTTTATCATTTTAAGAACACGGGAACTAATCCTTTGCTGATAAATAATGCCGTAGCATCCTGCGGATGTACAGTACCCTCCTACCCTAAAGAGCCTGTAGCACCGGGAGGCGAAGGAGATATTACCGTACAATTCAACAGCCATAATAAAGAAGGGCATCAGCAAAAGAATATCATGATCTATTCTAACGCCCAGCAGGAAGCAATGTCTATTGGTTTTGACGCAGATGTAGTAAAGAAATGACAACAGCCAACTTGAGTATAGGACAACATATAAAGAACTACCTGTCGCTGATAAAATTCAGCCATACGGTGTTTGCGCTACCATTTGCCATGATCGGCTTTACGCTGGCAGTGTTATATGAGCATCACAATTTTGAATGGAGCCTGTTTGTAAAGGTATTGCTATGCATGGTGTTTGCCCGGACAGCAGCCATGGCCTTTAACCGCTACCTGGACAGGAGATTTGATGCACTGAACCCACGCACTGCAAAAAGGGAGATACCGGCAGGCATCATAAAACCCGAACATGCTTTGTTGTTTACCATCATCAACTCGGCGCTATTTATCATCACTACCCTATTCATCAATATGATGGTATTCTATTTGTCGGTGGTCGCGTTGTTTGTGATACTGTTCTATAGCTATACAAAGCGCATTACCGCGCTTTGCCATATAGTATTGGGCATTGGCTTGTCTTTATCGCCAATAGGGGCTTACCTGGCCGTTACCGGTTATTTCAAACTGTTGCCTTTGCTATTCTCGTTTGCTGTGGTGACATGGGTATCGGGCTTTGACATTATCTATGCACTGCAGGATGAGGACTTTGACAAGAGCCAGAAACTACATTCCATACCTGCTGCGTTAGGCACCAGGCGAGCATTGTGGGTATCTAACATCCTGCATGTATTATCAGCAAGCTTTGTAATATGGGCGGGCGTAGAAGGAGGCTTTAACTGGATATACTGGATAGGATGCGCTTTTTATATAGGGCTTCTTATTTACCAGCATATGCTGGTAAAGCCAAACGACCTGAGCAAAGTGGGCATTGCATTCGGTAACACCAATGGCATCGCCAGCGTAATATTCGCTGTTTTTACAATTATCTCACTGTTTACTTTATAAAGAATGAATATTGCACTGATAGGCTATGGTAAAATGGGTAAAGCCATTGAAGAAGTAGCCGTGGAACGCGGGCATAGTATTACGTTGCGCATCAGCTCGTCGAATGCGCATGAAATGACGCCAGAAAACCTGAGTATGGCAGATGTAGCCATCGAATTCACCAACCCGGAAGCAGCACGAGAGAACGTGCATAAATGTATGGAGGCAGGCTTATCTGTAGTGTGCGGTTCCACCGGATGGAACGAAGGCGTATCACTTGCCAAGATGAAGGCGGTGGAAGAAGGCGTAGCTTTTCTGCAGGCATCCAACTTTAGCATTGGTGTAAACATATTCTTTGAAGTAAATAAGATACTGGCAACACTCATGAATGACCAGCCATCTTATGATGTGAGCATTGAAGAAACACACCATACGCAAAAGAAAGACGCACCAAGCGGCACTGCCATAACACTTGCAGAGCAGATACTCGAGAACATGCCACGCAAGAAACACTGGGCCAAAGAAGAAACGGATAACCCCGAAGCATTCCCTATTATAGCACACAGGATAGAAAATGTGCCCGGCACGCATAATGTAAAATACACGTCTGGCATAGACGATATAGAGATCATCCATACTGCACATAACCGTAAGGGATTTGCATTAGGCGCTGTATTGGCTGCCGAGTTCATCAACGGAAAGAAGGGTGTGTATGAAATGCGGGATGTACTGGGAATAAAGAAAACGGTTTTGTAGTTTTATTTCATGATAATCCTACTAACACTATTTTTCTTAGCAGTTGCCGTCGCCATCTGCATAATGTTCATTTCAAACCTGGTTGATACGGTCCGGTACATCCAACCGAAGAATCAAAAAATTGATCCTATGCGGGTTTGGAGAATATTAATACCTATTTACAATCTCTTTTGGCTTTTTGTTGTTGTAACTAAAATATCAGAATCTATATATGCTGAATATCAGGATAGAAATATAGAGATACCTCAAAAACCGACATACACAACAGGAATAGTTTATGCCATAAGTATTTTGTTGAATACACTTTTTAGTATTTCAAAACTTATTAATGACGACCTCAAACAGAATCCGGTATTTCAATTACTCACCGGCTTAAATGCATTGACCGGCGTTGCATTTTGGATAGCTTACTGGATACAGACAGCCCAATATAAAAGTCAGATAAAGCAATTTGTAGGTAGAGACACTTTGTAAAATAAAAACCCGCTCAATGAGCGGGTTTCTTATTTTATTTCAGGTAAGTATCGAAATAATCTGTGATCTTCTGCATCAGGTGTACGCGGTCTTTACCACGCACATTGTGCTCATAGCCGGGGTAGATAAAATAATCTAACTGTACATTGGCATCAATAGCCTTCTTGAGGAACAGAACAGATTGCTGCCATACAACAGTGATATCATCTGTACCATGTATCAATAAAAGTTTACCTTTCAGGTTCTTCACTTTATCGAACAGGCAGGCATCAGCATATCCCTGCGGGTTTTGTTCCGGCGTATTCATATAACGCTCTGTGTACATCACCTCGTACATTTTCCAGTCCATAACAGGGCCGCCCGCTACTGCGCATTTAAACACACCGGGGTGGCGCAGCATCAGTGATGTAGTCATAAAGCCACCAAAGCTCCAGCCATGCACACCCATACGATTACTATCTACATAAGGCAATGATTTCAGATAAGCGACACCGCGCAACTGATCTTCCATCTCTACCGTTCCCAGCTTGCCGAATGTAGCGTTCTCGAACTTCAGGCCACGATTACCGCTACCCCTGCCATCCATCGTGAATACTACATAACCATGCTGCGCCATATACTCATACCACAGGTTGCCACTTTCAGGGAATGTATTTCTGATCAGCTGCACATGCGGACCATTGTAGAGGTACACAATAACCGGATATTTCTTTTTGGCGTTGAAGTTGGTTGGCAGTATCAGCTTACCATACAAAGGAGTTCCATCTTCTGCGTAAAGTGTAACATTTTTAATCTCCGGCCTGTCATAATCGTACAATGGATTAGCAGCTTCTAACAATACATGGCTGAAGCTACCTGAAGCAGACAATACCTGTGTACGTTTAGGAACACCTGCCGCGCTAAACACATCATAAACATATTCGCCGTTTTCATTTGGTAGCGCGCTATGTACACCCGGTTCTGCATCTATACGGTGCATCTTACCGGTATTCCAGTTTACGCTATAGCTATGTTTTTCCATAGCAGACTCTTTGGATGTTGTTATCAGCACCTGTTGCTTATCCTCATTCATACCCACGATCTCGTTCACTACCCAGTTGCCTTTGGTAAGCTGCCTGATGAGTTTGCCATTGGTATTATATAGGTATAAATGCATATAGCCATCGCGCTGGCTCCACCAAAGAAACTGATCCTTACTACCCTTGATGAAAGTAAGCGGATGCTGTGGCTCTACATACTTCTTACTCTTTTCTTCGAATAGAGTGCTGATGAATGCACCAGTTTCAGCATTGTATTTATTCAGCGACAGATGATCCTGGTCGCGATTAAGAACAGCTACGAATACATAGCGTTCATCAGGGCTCCAGCTAACGCAGGTGAGGTATTGATCTTTGGGGCCGCTGACATCCAATGTAACGGATTTATCTGTCCGCGGATTGAATACGCGCACCTGTACCTGGTGGGAAGTACCGCCAGCCATCGGGTATTTGATCAGGCTATCTGTTGCAGGCATATCCATCCAATGCATCACAGGATAGTCCTTTACCATAGACTGATCCATATAATAATAAGCGAGATAGTTACCCTCGGGAGAAAAGAAGATGCCACCATTGATACCAAATTCATCACGATGCACGGAATGGCCACTGATAATATTTTTATTACGTTCGTCGGTAACAGCGAAAGTCTTTTTATCTGCAGTGATCATGTACAGGTTGTTATCAACCGTGTACGCAATATTCTTGCTTTTATCTACTGTAACATTATCTGCATTTGAAGGCAAGGTTGTCCAGTGCTCCCATAGGAAGCCATCTTTTACATGCATCCCCCTGTATATCTCCTCACCTTCCTGGTAATAGACCTCATCCTTACCGATCCATTTAAAAGAAGGAAGCTTTTTACCATTCTTATTCGCCGCCTTATTAAATTCTGCCAATCGCATTACCGTGTCTGTACGCATATCAGGGAAGTGCATAGACACCCAGGCATCGTTGGCCATAAAATATAATTTGTTGGTACACGGCTCCCAACTGGCATCCTTGATACCTTTAGTAGCTAAAGTTGTAGCCATCCCGTTGGTAGCTTCTGCCATAGTGAATTGCTTCTTCTGGGCGTACGTGCTGCACGAGATCAGTACCGCGCCTGTAATGGCAAGGTATTTTGCATGATTCATAAAACCGTAATATTAAAATGTGCCTCAAAATATTGATAAATTGGCCAAATACCTATAACCCTAATGGGGTTAGCCAGGATTTTGAACCTTTTTATCCTTAAGTTCGTTAATACATTATGCGCTACTTTATCCTGATATTATTGTTTTTATTACCGGTAGTTGACTATGCAGGGCCTGCTTATAATCCAATAGGCGATTTTAACTCTGAAGCATCCTGGAAAAAACTAAGATTAGAAAAAGAGCTGCCCAACACACCGATAACGGAAAAGGATACAACGATCATTGTTATCAGCAACCGCAAAACCAGCTATGACAGCCTGCGCTACATGACAGAGGAACGAGACGGGCAGGAACTGCATTATTTCTTTGTATTTACACATGGAGGTACCTGGCATGTACATCCTGTAGCAACATTGGAGCAAGCGATAGCTTTAGAGCCAAAGAAAAATGATGACTGGGTGGTATATACAGAAGGGATGGGTAAGCTCTTTACATCAGATATTGCGCGCGGAATAGGTATGGCAGGCGAATACAAAGTGAATGTGATATTGCTTGATTACCCAAGCATCAGCACAACCAAAAGAAGCCTGGGTAATTATTTCTTTGCGATGAAAAATGCGCGCACTAATTACAAAGATTTCTCCCCGGCAATGGAGCATATTAAGCAGTTGAGAGATGAGCATAAAATGGGTAGCGGAAAGATATCGCTGTTTTATCATAGCATGGGTAATAACCTGCAGCGGGATATGGTATTGCATCACAAATTAGGGACATTGAATAACGAAGTGTGGATAGATAACCTGGTATTGAATGCCCCTTGTGTACCAAGAAGAGGCACAGGCAAATGGCTGAACGATATTCATTACGCACATCATATCTATGTGCACTATAACACCGGAGACTATACGTTGGGAGGAGCTTACCTGGTAAGTAAGCGAATGCAACTGGGACAAAGACCGCTAAGAAAAACGTGTAAAGATATTATCTATATTAACTTCAACATGCTATGTGACCGCGACCACAGTAATTTTTTATCTATACCCGGCAGGGCACCGGCAAAGGTAGAAGCCATCCGACATTATAGTGCTTTGCTGCATGGAGCAGACGTGAACCTGCAGGACAAGCGGTTATACAGACCGACAAGCTATAAACATATAGGCTGGGATATACTACCCGATATTCATTAGTCGCAGCACCTTTTCTACATCTTCAGGTGTATCAATACAGTGGCTATCAAACTGAGTGATCGCACATTTGATCTTAAAGCCCTTTTGCAGCCAGCGAAGTTGCTCTAAGGATTCTGCTTTTTCAAGAGAGGAAACAGGTAATGAAGTGAGCTTTTCGAGCACATCGGTACGATAAGCATACATACCTACATGTCGATAATAATCGTGGTGCTGATGCCAGCTTTCCTGCGGCACACCTTTGATGTATGGGATGACCATACGACTGAAATACATCCCTTCCATATTGTCGTTTAGCACCACCTTTACTTCGCCCATGTCAAACAATACTTCGTGATTATCAACAGGAATGATCAGTGTGGCCAGTTCTGTTGTACCATCTTTAAGAACAGCAGCCAGGGTATCTATCTGTGATGGATCGATAAAAGGTTCATCGCCCTGTATATTGATCACGTAATCGTATTTGCCTTCTATTTGCTGCAGCGCATCCCAGCAACGGTCGGTGCCGCTTGGATGCTCTTCTGCAGTCATCACCACATGACCACCAAAAGCCAGCACGTGTTCTTTGATGCGCTCATCATCTGTTGCCACCACCACTTTACCGAGCGACGAAGATTTAGATGCTTGTTCGTACACACGCTGTATCATCGACTTACCACGAATCTCAATCAATGGCTTACCCGGAAAACGGGTGGAAGCATAACGTGCAGGTATAATACCAACTATCATAAATTTATAACTGGGTGATTTTACCGTCTCTCGCGGTGTAAAAATGAGTAACGCATTGCTGCCTTACAGACAAGTATTCTTTGTATGAATCTGTATAGTCCATACGATTGCGCAACGCCTCGGAGTACATACCGGAAAGGCCGCATATGAGTTCTGTAGCTTCGCGCACGGCACCATTACCGCCTTCGCAGGCAGTGAGATAATCTACCATATTGCGCTGTATCGCAAACTCAATAAGTAAAGGATTGCAGGCGCGCGGCACCATGATGCGTACCCCACATTGTGATGCAATGGAAAAATCGAGCACATCATCAAATACGAAAGCTACCTCTGACGGATGAAGATCGAAAGTGCTACATAAATGCGCAAGCGCATCTGCTTTGTACTTAACACCTCCGTACACAGAATGAAACCGCTCACGGGTAGCGAGTGCATTCGCCGCTTTGTTCTGCTCGCCCGAAATAACTGCTACTACAGGTATGTTTTTCTGCTGCAAGTAGAAATTATAGCGCAACAAGTTAGTGCCCATCGAGTCTACTTCGCTGAAAGGACTGGAACCATGCTCGTCCTTCATACCGTTATTGAACACACCATCCCAGTCGAACACGTATGCTTTAATATGCGAGAGCCTCTGCTGTAATTGCAAAGGCTCTGTCACAAATATTCCTTTAAAATGGCTGATAATTTCAGTCATGGTATTAACCTTTAATATCCTGGATATCCAGCATACCTACCGGTTTGCCGTCTTCCGTAATCAGGATGGTATCTACACTTGTTTTCTTGAAGATAACCGCTGCATCATTCAGCAGTGCATTTGCATCTACCGTGATAGGCGTTTTATATTCCATTTCGCCCATTTTCTTGCCCAGGATATGCTCGCCGTCTTTTTGCAGCAGCCTGCGGATATCGCCATCCGTAAACACACCTTTTACAGAGCCATCACCGTTCACAACCGTTACGGCGCCGAAGCCATAACCGGTCATTTTTACTAATGCATTTTGCAGGGTATCGTCTGCATTTACCACCGGGTTAACGCCGTTTGCTGCTTCTCTAACCCTTACGGTCATTAAGCGTGTATCAGCAAGGAACTGATCTGTACCTACAGTGGTAAAGTTATTTTCAGTAAGTCCTTTCAATACTTTCAGCGGTACGGTAATAGTGTGTACGCCTATGTTAATGGCATTACGTACGTGCTCTGCATGACGCACAGAACTGAACATTATTTTGGTATCGTAACCGTAAGTTTCAACAGCATCTACACACTGCTCTACCAGCGCCAGGGCATCGTGTCCCTGATCCTGCAGGCGGCCAACCAGCGGGCATACATAAGTAGCACCGGCGTGCATAGCCATATAAGCCTGTTGCAGTGTGTACACCAGGTGTACATTCACCAGCAAACCTTCTTTGCGCAACAGGTTACAAGCGCGAACACCTTCCAGCGAAACAGGTATTTTAAATACTGTCCTTTTAGGATCAAGACCCAGGTTTAGCTGGCGGTGTGCTTCTTTTAATACATCTTCGGCAGTATTGCCCAATGCTTCAATCTGCAATACTGGCACCATTTTAGACAATTGCACGATAGTGCCATCTATATCGGTAATGCCTTCGCGTTGCATAAAAGTGGGTGTGGTGGTAAGACCATCCAGGAAACCCAGTTTAAATCCTTCTTCAATCTCTTTGAGATTGGCAGAATCCAAGTATAATTCCATGTTATAATTTTAAATCCAAAATTCTAATATCTAAATCCTAATATCAGAATTTTTAAAATCCCTGTATTTTGAAATTCGACGCTAAATTCTAAACAAAATCTGAAATAGAGTAATTTTTATTTGTCTAAGTTCAATTTTGCCTGTGATTTAGTCAAAATTGCACCGAATATCTTCCTTAATTCTGTCGCTTCCTGAGTCAACCCATTCCTTTCATTAGCTAAAGCTTCTTCCATATCTATCAGAGACAACCAATATGCGGTTTCTTTTGCTTCTTTTCGGCATATCTTAATCTTCATCAAAAAATCCTTATCCCCTAAAGATTCATTGGCTTCGATATAATTTGCGCCAATTGATCCTGAACTCCGAACCACTTGCTTTATATCTTCCCTGTTAGGAATTGTAAGCTGCAGTTTCTTTACAAACTGCCTGACATTAAGAGCAAACAACCATGTCCTTTTCTCTAAATCATAAACCTTATTTTCCATCAATTAGGATTTAGAAATTAGGGATTGGAATTTAATTACGGTATTTGACTTCCAAATTATGTATCTCGATCAATGGTTTTAAATATTCTTCCAGGTCGTATACACAAAGCTGGCTGGCGGCATCGCAGAGCGCTTTTTCTGGCTCAGGGTGTGTTTCTATAAATACACCATCTACGCCGGCTGCAACCCCTGCCCTACCTAATACCGGAAGGAACTCGCGGGCACCACCCTTTGCATCTGCACTTGGGATGCCATATTTACGGATGGAATGCGTGATATCGAACACAACAGGATAACCCAGCTGGTTCATATGATAAAAACTACGAGGATCCACCACAAGGTCGTTATAGCCCATCGTATAACCACGCTCTGTAAGTATGATCTTGTCATTGCCAGCATCCACACATTTGCCCACGGGGTGCTTCATATTCTCAGGAGCAAGGAACTGGCCATGTTTTATGTTGATCACTTTGCCTGTTGCAGCAGCAGCTTTTAACAAGCCGGATTGCATACATAGATACGCAGGTATCTGCAACACATCGCAGACCTCAGCTGCAGGCGCTGCCTGGTCTGGATAATGAATATCTGTAAGTACCGGGAAACCAAATTGTTCCTTGACCTTAGCCAGCATTTTTACTCCTTTATCAAGACCCGGGCCATCATAATACTTAAGACTGCTGCGGTTATCTTTAGAAAAAGAAGATTTGTAGATCACAGGAATATTCAGGCGACTGCTGACCTCTTTCAGCATTTCAGCCGTCTTCATCATCACAGTTTCGTCCTCTATAACACAAGGGCCGGAGATGAGGAACAATTCGTCGGCACCGCAGCTAATATTACCTACTGCTATTTTTTTTGCGCTCATAATTACATGCGCCTATACAGCGCTTTTATTGTATCTAAAGTTATTTTGTCTTTCCAATCGGTACCAATAGCGTGGTTCCACATGTGCGTGAGATTGTACGCCACCTGTGCCATTGCGGTTACCGTTGCATCGCTCCAATCTTTGCTAAGGCCCTGCGGAAGGGTTACATCATGCTTCTTCAGCATTGTCTTAAATTCTGCAACGCCTTGCGGATAATAATCTTCCAGGTGCTGGAAGGCTACACAGTTTGCATAGCAATGCTTTTCGCCGAGTATCTTCGAAAGCCCATAAGACAACGCATGGCAAACACCTACTTCTGAATAAGTGAGGCTAAGACCGCCCATCAGGGAAGCCACCATCAGCTTATCATCATTCTCTGCAGTTTGACCAGCAACATCGCCCAAGAATATATCGCGACAAAGCTTTAATGACTGCTCGGCATACGCATGACTAAACGCATTGTTGAGGATACCATTTTCAGATTCTATACAATGGATATAGGTATCCATACCGGTGTAGAACCATTTGTCTCTTGGCACAGATGCAATCAGTTCGGGATCAAGGATCACCTGGTTGAAAACCGTCCAGTCGCATTTAAGTCCCAGCTTCTTCTCAGGCCCGGTAAGCACAGCAGTCATAGACACCTCTGCCCCTGTACCTGAAATGGTAGGAACGCCAAGGTGATAAATACCCGGCTTTTTAATAAGATTAAGCCCCTGGTACAAAGTAGACGAACCCTCGTTAGTAAACATCAGGGATAAGGCTTTGGCAATATCCATGATGCTGCCACCACCGATACCTACCACGCCTGAAGGCAAACCCTTATCGCCCAGTATCTCATCACGGAGATTGTCGATCTGATCCGTAGTTGGCTCAGAAGGCTCTACATCAATGAACTTAATTACGTCACCGGGTTGGGCATTTAAGCGCTTTGAAAGATCACTATCTATAAAATAGTTATCGATAAGATAAACTATAAAGTGATCGTTTTCCTTCCTTACCGGCTCTAATATGCTCTCCATAGTGCTGAACGCTCCGCGTCCGTACACTACTTTTTCTATGTTCTTAAAATTCTTATGCATGTGCAGTTGCTAATGCTTTTTTTACACAATCAGAGATCTTAGCAGCCAGGTCGCGCACTTGCTCTTCTGTCCATGTGCAGCGGATGCCGAAAGATATCAGGCGGCCAATGACGTTCTGCGTTACAGGCAGCTGCAGGTTTGCATAATCCTGCGGTGTACCGAGCACTTCCACAGCCAGCTTAGATGCTGTGCGCATCTCTTTGATATGATCCCACTGATTGATGAAGTGATACATGTTCTTATACCAATAGTCGAAGCCGGCAACACCTGCATTGTTCATTTCATCTACTGTGCGTTGTGCAGCTTCGGGGGTTTCCATCAATATAT
This sequence comes from Bacteroidota bacterium, assembly GCA_018267955.1. GTDB lineage: Bacteria > Bacteroidota > Bacteroidia > Chitinophagales > Chitinophagaceae > Polluticoccus. The sequence goes on along the minus strand of JAFDXL010000007.1, from coordinate 49,374 downwards.
TCAGGAAGGTAGCAGAATCACCATCGGGGTCAGCGATTGTTGCAAAGCCAATACCCGGCGTTTGTGACAACAATTCAGTCAGCATTTTTTTATACTTCCTGTTTACCTCCCGGATATGCGGAACACGCCTTGTCTGCGCCAGGCCTACCGCAGCGTTGAGCTCACCGATACGATAGTTGAAGCCTAATATAGGGTGCTGCTCCATACCGCGTTTAGCGCCAATATGGCTGTGGCCGTGGTCGGAATAATAATCAGCTTTGTTATAAGTTTCTTCATCATTGGTAACCAGTACACCGCCTTCGCCGGCAGTTGCTATCTTAAAGAAGTCGAAAGAGTAGCTACCTGCCTTACCAAACAAGCCTGTTGAAACACCTTTATAAGAAGATGCGAAAGCCTGGCCCGCGTCCTCTACCAAAATAAGGTTATGCTCTTTTACTACCTGCATGATGCTATCCATCTCTGCCATACCGCCGCACATGTGCACCAGGCATACACCTTTGGTCTTTGGAGTGATCGCTTTTTTAATACCCTCCGCACTGAGGCAAAGTGTTTCATCTACCTCTGCAAATACAGGTAAAGCACCTACAAAAAGTACAGCTTCTATAGTGGCGATGAAGGTAAAAGGCGGAACGATCACCTCGTCGCCGGTACCGATGCCTGCAGCAGCCAATGCGGTAGCTACTGCTGTAGAACCACTGCTCATGGCATGTGCATATTTAGCGCCTGTTATTTTCTTAACTTCTTCCTCGAATTCGCGGGCCTTCCAATGGCCATTGCGCTGTGCGTCATGGCCGTAACGAAACAGGATACCTGTCTCCAATACATCATTCACCTCTTTCCTCTCTTCTGCACCAAATAGTTCTGTACCTGGCATATCTTAAAATTTAGATGGCAAAAGTAAGCATTTAGCCCGACAGCCTGAAGAAAGGATATAGCTAGCGGAGCCACCGGGCGGATAGCTCCTGCATTATTTTATCGGCGGCCCCTACCTGCGATGAAACGTAGGCTCGTATTGACTTTTGCAATGCTTCCAGGTGAATCTCATCATGAATGAGCTGCTGCAACAAATTGTTAAATTCCGTAACATTTGATACCGGGAATGCGAATTGGTGAGAAACAAGGGCTTTGGCCTCAATAAACTTATCGTACCGCGGGCCAAAAAATACCGGCAAACCAAAAACAGCAGGTTCCAGCACGTTATGGATGCCTCCTTTCTGAAAACCACCCCCTATATATGCAATTTCACCATAACTGTATAGGCTTGAAAGCATCCCGATATTGTCTATAATCAGAACTCTAAAACCTGTGGGTTCCGTAGAAAGCTCTGAATATAACACACAGTGGCTCTCAAAAAGATTCTGCAGATATTCTATGTGGTTGCGATTGATCTCGTGCGGCGCTATAATAAGCCCCCAATCATCGGGGAGTGTGGGTAGTATCTTTTTCAGCAATTTCTCGTCATCGGGCCAGGTACTACCGGCTATCAGCAAGCAATCTTTGCCTTTAAACTTTTCTATTAAAGGAAACTTCTTAGCTATCTCGGCTATTTCAGAAACGCGATCGTAACGGGTATCTCCTGAAAGCAATACGTTGTCATCTATGCCTATTGTTTGCAACAACCTTTTTGATTCTACATCCTGCACAAAAATGAGTGTGAAACATTGCAGCATATTGCGGAAAAGCCCTCCATGCCATTTAAAGAATGCCTGGGACGGGCGGAAAGCTGCGGAGACCAGTACGGTTGGTATATCCCTTTTACGGAGCTGATCGAGATAATAATGCCAAAACTCGTACTTAACGAATATGGCCAGCTTAGGATTGACCATGCCTATAAATTCTTCGGCAGTTTTGCGGCCATCCATTGGCAGGTAAAAGACATAATCAGCGTACTTATAATCCTTACGGACCTCATAGCCGGAGGGAGAGAAGAAAGTAAGCACGATCTTATAAGCGGGATATTGCTTTTTGATGGCTTCGATCAAAGGCCGCCCCTGCTCGAACTCACCCAAAGAAGAACAATGAACCCATATCCGCTGCTCTTTACTATCTCCCAGCTTTTCTTTTGCTATGCGCAGGATATTCTTTCTGCCAGCCAGCCACTGCTTTGCTTTTTTATTGAACAAGGCGGTGACACGGATGCCAAACGTGTATAGAGCGAGAAATATGTTATAAAAGAAAAGCTGCACAATTATTTATTAGTCCGGGGCAAAAATAGGTCAATCCTTTTTAGCAAAGACCACCTGCCCGGCTAACCCGTCTGCAGGAATTGCTGCGTGAAATTTTATGTAATCCGGGTATAAAGCCGCACTATATTCCCCTTCCTGCTGTTTGTACGCCCGAATGATCGTAAGCACATTCTCTTTAACGACCATTGAGCGCGAATAGGAACCAAAGGCGTAAACTATATCAATATCCTTTGGCAAGAACTCAACTTTATAATTACTATCGAGGTTTACGATAGTTGTGTCCCTGACATCAAATGAGCTGGCTATATAAAAGTCGGTGTTTCGAACTGCCTCAGCCAAAGTTTCGATTTTGCCAACATGCGAAAAAACAGGAACAAAGAATATGCGCTTACCACCACTATTGAATGTAGCCTTACCTGTAAAATCCACATCTACCACCAGGCTTGGCAATTTAGAGGTTCCCTTAAGAGCAACACTACAGGAACCCATGCTAAGGTCCTGCACAGAGATATTCTTACTTACTGTAAGATCCCTATCCTTTTTTGTAAAAGCGTACAGGTGCTGATAATCCAGATCATAAAACCTACCTGATTCTGAAGTATGCATGGTACCGGAAAGCCCCCCTTTGCCATCCATATTCACCATTACTGTTGTCGCGGCAACATTCTCTTTGATCTTATAAGCCGGTGTATTAACAACAACACCACCGCCGGGCGTTAACAACAGGGCTTTCCGGTTGCCGGTAAAATGTGACAGATATCCTGCCGGCAGATCATGCGAAGTACATTCTATCCAGGTAGTGTCTTTTCGATCTACGGCACAAAGTATTTCATGATTAAAAACATCAGAAGGTATATCTGACTGAATAAAGTGATTACGATAGTCAGCACCACCATATACCAAGGCAGTATATGAGGTTACACCTGCTTCCTTTAGCAAAGCCATCATACAATTGCTAAGCGCCTTGCAATCTCCGTAACCATTCTTCATCACGTACTCTGCAGGAAATGCCTGGAAACCGCCGATACCCAATTGTATGCTTACATACCGGGTATTAGCTTTTAGATAATCATATAGAAGGCCTATCTTTTGATCTTGCGTTTTGCAGGTATCTGTGAGCTGATGCACCGCGTGCTTTACATCATCGGGTAAAACATCCCGGCCTATATTGAGATCATAGAAAAATTTGCCGAAATGCTGCCAGGTATCCATATTGCCGGTAAGTGGCCCCATTTGCACTGTATTGGCGGCAAAAACTACGGCAGGAATATCAAACACCTGGCGTGGCGCCAACCTATCGCGCACATAAGCGTTTATATTATGCAGAGATAAATTCCATGTCCTGCTATTATCTGTAACAGACTCCACAGGTTTTTCAGAAATATGAAAGAGCTCATATCTTATATCCATAGTTTGCGGATACACCATGCTGCAATTAATATTTTCCGCAGCGCATCTAAAACCGGGCAGCAAAGAACAATCGCTCACAAAAAGAAATGATGCTATTTTTTCTGTGGTCTCATATTCTACCGTGAAAGGATAGATAGCATAATGGAAATCGTAAGACAATTGGAAATCCTTATCAAAAACATTGTAGCTGGCAATATGGGTCTTAACGATATCCCGCTGCTTCATCTTTTTCAATTCCCTTCCCGATGCATCATATAAATACCCGGACGCATCATCCAGCTTAACGAACTCGTCTTCCAACCTATCCAATACAGCGTTCTCATATCCTTTTTCATTTAGCACGGTAACTACAACGTGTTCTTTTCGAACGATCTTATCGTTGGCTAATATTTCTATACTGCATTTATAATCGCGCACTACAGCATCAGCATTCATCAGCAAGGACGGATTAATATCGGCATAAGCATATTTATTATCTGCCCCCCATACACTGAAGGCTGACAAAAGAAAAAACAAAATAAATACAGGCTTTACCATTGCACTATTACTCTATTTTAAACACTACTATTTTATTGACCTCATCGAGCACATTGTTATGAAAAGCCCTGAATACTTCATACTCTGTTGAAGGGAAAAACGTTTCTACGGACTTGTATTGAGTGGTAACCGAGAAAAAGTGCATATCCGGATCGTAGTTGAGAAAATGCTTAAACCGGATGCGGCCGTCATCGTAGCTCAGCAATACAGGCTTATATACTTCTTCGGGCTTTACATTTTGAGGCAATGCAGCCGTGAGTGAATATATATATTCTGTTTGCCAGGGCAGCTCCACAGGCATGGTACGTTTCATGGGCTTATACGGGTTTTCGTTAAAAAGCCTCAGGATATCAGTGGCAAAGTAAAGAGTTCCTTTACTAATCTTTTTGCTTAGGGTATAATGTACAATAACCTCCGTATCAGGATTCTGAAGGTTTTCACAGGTCAAACCAGACACAATACCTCCGTCCCGTGCACGTTCGCTTAATGAATTATACAGGTAACTTAATATTTTCCCGGAGTCCGCCGCGAATTTTTCGCGAAAGATACGGGAAGCATTTGCGCCCATTGTTTCTGTGAGGTTTGCAACCAATGCAGTATCATTAAATGTTACCACCTTTACAACATTGACTGTTTTCTCACGATTTTGATGCGGATCAAGATTTATTTGCGCGCCCCCCTTTCCATCTATTACACGCGCGGTGCTGTTGAAGCAATAAAATGGCAATTTGCCAAAAGCATTGTACTTGCAGGAAGCATCTAATAAAATAGGATCGCCCTGTGGCTGCCTGATAATGGCAACTGTATTGTTGTAACGATCTATTACCGGGTAATTATCATCACTAACTAACTGGCCTATGGTATTTAATATCAACGGGGATGCATTCAGCCCTGCTTTTTGCAGCATCGCCACCAGTAAAAGATTAATTTCTGCCGCGTTGCCTTCATGACCTAAAAATGTCTTTTTTATGTCTTTATCTGCCTGTAAAGCAATTGTATCATTACAGTAGATATTGTTCCTTACATAATTGAATATCGACCAGGCCTTATCCCTGTCGCCCTTATAGCCGGCGGTAAGCGAGTCCACTGTCTTTTTGAGATATGCATTGTCCCCCACTACCTGACGGCCAAACATTTTATGATCCCAAACGCCATCAGTAAAATCCTTCCATGCCTTTCTTATATTCTGACTATCTAAAGTGCCATAAGAATGCTCCGGATCCTGAATCTGTATTTCCAGGCGTTCCGCATAATTATGTATATTACCTGAGAATGGCTCAAACTTTAGAGGAGTAACATTCTTGCGGCACCAGATACCGTAATTTTCGGAAGATGTGTGGTCTTTCTTCAATACATAATAAGCTTCGGAACTATCTTCTTCGGCATGGCCCCTTGTATCGTACTGTTTAAAAGTTGTTTTACCCTGGGTGATATATACAAAGCCAAGCTGGCCAGGAAGATTGATCTCGTACTCTGTTTGCAGCGCCGGGTATTCATCCTGGAAGTACCACTTTGGCAATTTCTGCGTCAGGGGAGAAATTATCTCGTAGGTATAATCGATCACAGAGCCGACCTTTACGGCGGGCATTGTAAACTTCATTCCATTCACCACATCGTTGTATTTGGTGATGAATATTGCCGACTTATCTAATGGTGTTTTTATAACAGTGCCGTCATTACCTAGTGTGTACGTTGTACCAAATATCTTACCTGTACCGCTACCGATAGCTCCTTTTGTATAGTAATAATCCTCTACATCGGCTTCATCCAGCGCATCTTCATCCAATATCTTCACTATTCGATGCATCGTTTTCACCTCCCGGTAATAGGAGCTAAAAATATCAACGGCAATCGACATCTTCTCGTACAGCACTACAGCTTTGGCCTCAGAATCGAGGGGGTAGATTTGCGTATTGAGGTGTTTTAGGATATATGCATCGTTAACTACAGAAAACCTATCCTGAGCACGTGATTGTAAGGAAAGAAATAACAATAGCAATAGCCCGAAAGCAAATGCCTTTTTAAGTTTCATAGGGTAAAGATTTTATTACCGGGTGTTTGTTAGGGCGCCAAATTAATAATTAAATCGAAAAATTGCCACTAACACTCCGGCAAACTGATCGGTATATGCAATGCAAGCCCTCCTTCAGCAGTTTCTTTGTATTTGTGATTCATATCTTTTGCAGTATGCCACATTGTGCTTACTACGTGATCCAGGGAAACTTTTGCATTGTCCGGATTGCTTTGCAGCGCTAACTGTGATGCTGTAATAGCTTTGATAGCGCCCATAGTATTGCGCTCGATGCAAGGCACCTGTACCAGCCCGCCAACAGGATCGCAGGTAAGGCCCAGGTGGTGCTCCATAGCTATCTCGGCAGCCATCATACACTGGCGTGCATTGCCACCCAAACTTTCTGTAAGCGCCGCCGCCGCCATTGACGATGATACACCGATCTCGGCCTGGCAGCCCCCCATGGCTGCTGATAATGTAGCGCCTTTTTTGAAGATGCTACCGATCTCTGATGCAGTAAGCAGGAATTGTATGATCTTATCTTCATGCAGGCCATCGCAGAAGGTAACAAAGTATTGCAATACAGCAGGAACTACACCCGCAGCTCCGTTTGTTGGCGCCGTTACTACCCTGCTAAAGGAAGCATTTTCTTCGTTAACAGCAAGGGCAAAACAACTTACCCAATCGAGGATATAACGGAAGTCAGCACCACCGAAACGGATAGCATCCACCCACTCCGTATAGTTATTATAGGTTTTACCGTTGAGCATTTTTTTATTAAGCGCTGCTGCGCGACGCATTACATGCAGCCCACCGGGCAGTTCGCCGCCTATATGCGCACCGCGATACATGCAATCGCGCATCACTTCCCATATCTTCAACACTCCTGCGCGCGTAGCAGGTTCGCTGCGCCAGGCGTGTTCGTTCTCCATTACTACTTCGTGTATATGCAAACCTGTTTTGCGGCACCAGTGCAGCAGGTCATCTGCTTTCTGTATCGGGAATGGAAGATCAACATCAGCACCGCCTGCATTTTCTTCACCTTCCTTCACTACAAAACCACCGCCAATAGAGTAATAGGTTTCGGCAATTTCTTCTCCACCCTCAAACGAACACAGGAATGTAACTGCATTAGGATGATACGGCAGACTTTCATCCATTAGAAACACCACATCCTCAGCCGGGTCAAAATCTATCTCCGCAATGCCGCCCAGCAACATTTTCTTGTGATTGGTGATCTGCTGAATACGTGGCGTGATCTCATTTACATCAAAGGTTACGGGGTCTTCGCCGCATAAGCCAAGTATCACCGCCACATCGGTACCGTGTCCTTTACCCGTTTTGGCAAGCGAGCCATACAATAACACACGCGCAGAGGTTACTTTATCAATACCTTTCTGTTTGACTGTTTCTAAAAAACGTAATGCAGCGCGCCATGGGCCTAATGTATGAGAACTACTGGGACCTACTCCTATCTTAAATATATCGAATACCGATATGCACTCTTTTTTCACCGTATGAAATATCTAAATATATTATAATAAAAAAGGGAGAATAAAAATTCCCCCTAAAGATACTATGAAGCTTACAAAAGATTTCATAAAACCTGATGATTATGGCATCAGCACATGATCTATTACATGAATAACGCCGTTACTCTGGTTTACATCCTTGATTGTTATTTTAGCTACACCACCTTTTGCATCCTTGATCCAAAGGCTTTTATCCTTCCACATAACAGTCAGGTCTTCGCCTTGTACTGTTTTAAGCATAGCCATACCATTGCCTGCTTTTACCTTATCCATCAGGTCTTTAGCGCTCATCCTGCCGGCAACAACATGATAAGTGAGCACCGCAGTAAGTTTTGATTTATTTTCCGGCTTCAGCAGGTTGTCTACCGCACCTTTTGGCAGCATATTGAATGCTTCATTTGTTGGCGCAAATACAGTAAACGGACCGGGACCTTCCAAAGTTTCCACCAGGCCAGCGGCCTTTACAGCAGCTACGAGTGTGGTGTGGTCTTTAGAGTTAACAGCATTCTGCACAATATTTTTAGTAGGGTACATCGGCGCACCACCTACCATTACCGTTTTCTCTTTTGCGAATGTTGTTTGCGGAGCAGCGGCAAATACAGCGGCTGCCAGTACTGGAATTAAAAAGATACGTTTCATAAAAGTTGAAGTTTTGGTTTTGAAAATCGTTTTACAGATACAAATACGGTAACCCGATGATTTTGGATTTTTGAATAGCAAAAAAAAATGAAGCCCGCCGAAACAAGTTCGGCGGGCTTCAAATAGCTTTATGAATTATCTTATTTTGTCTCCCATTCAAACGGCAGCAACATCATGGCCTTGCCACTCATATCTTTTAAGTTCTTCAGGCGCTTATACCATTGGTATTCTTCACCCATCTCGCTCTTCATTGCAGATTGCATTGCTTTTACCGCCGCTTCGTCTGCATTGCCGTTGATACGTTTTAGCAGCGTTTCAAATTTATCAACAGGCGCCGGGTAAGTGACGATCTTGTAGTCGCTCAGCTTAGCAATACTGGCAGCACTCTTTACCGCTCTTGGCAAATCGCCCAACGCATCCACCAGGTGTATCTGTAATGCGTCCGTGCCAGTCCATACGCGGCCTTGCGCAATGCTATCCACCATTACCGGGTCTATTTTCCGGCCAGCTGCAACACGAGATTTGAAGATGGAATAAATATTGTCAACAGAACGTTGCATACGTGCTGCTTCATCGGGTGTCATGGCACGTGTTGCATTCGGGAAGTCGGCATAGGGCGCTGTTTTTACACCGTCAAAAGTAACACCCAGTTTATTTTTCAGTGTATTTTCGAAATTGAACATCATACCAAATACACCTATACTGCCGGTGATGGTATTAGGCAGCGCAAAAATACTATCGGCCTGGCAGGAAATGTAATAACCACCCGAAGCAGCAAGATCGCCCATAGATACCACCAATGGCTTTTTAGCTTTTAGCAGTTGCAATTCACGCAGTATTACTTCAGACGCCAATGCGCTACCACCCGGAGAATTAACGCGCAGCACTACCGCCTTTATCTTATCATTATTGCGCAGTTTGCGTATCTGTTTGATGATAGATTGAGATGCTATCTGGTAATCGTCATTGCTTTCACCATCTTTAATTTCGCCTTCGGCAAAGAGTATCGCTACACGATTGTCGCCGGTGACAATTGCATCCCTGTTGTTTTCTGCATAATCATCCAGTGTTACATATTTTATGCCCTTATCTTCGGCAGTTCCGGTTTTTGCCTTAATGCGCGACTCTACCTGGTCCCAATACATTAGCCCATCCACCAGTTTATTATTCAAGGCATCCTGAGGAAACTGAATAGCGCCACTGTTAGTCAACTGCTGTACCTGGTCGGCACTCAAAGCCGTATGTTCCGTAACAGCCTTTACAAACTCATTCCAAAAATCTTTTTGAAACTCGGTAACCTGTTCGCGGTTAGCATCGCTCATCTTATCGGTACGGAATGGTTCTGTAGCACTTTTAAAGCGGCCTGCATAGAATATCTCCGGCTGAACCTCCAGCTTATCTAACGTACCTTTAAAGAAAGGTATTACGGTTGCAAAACCCTTTAATTCCATACCACCTACCGGGTTGAGGTAAATGCTATCTGCCGCTGTAGCTACATAGTATGCGCCCTGGCTGATATCCTCTCCGTAGGCATAAACGAACTTGCGACTTTTCCTGAAATCAATAAGCGACTTCCTTAATTGCTGTGATGTAGCCCAGCCATTGGCATTGCCATTCAGCTTTATTAGTATGCCCTTAATATTATTATCGTCAGCCGCATCATCTATGGCTTTCAATGCATCATATAAACCGGCATTATAGGCATCGCCGTTAGCGAAAGCTGCAAAAGAATTTTTCTCTCCTACTTCATGGAACTTCTTATCCAGATCTACTACCAAAACAGTGTTCTGTGCAATGGTAACCTGCTTTTCGGTTTTCATGGATTTGGATATCGCCGCCACTATCAGGCCGATAAACACAGCCACAACGATCACCCCGGTGACGATCATCGCCAGCATAGAGGCGAAGAACATCTTAAAAAACTGTTTCATTAGTTTAAAGTTTTGTTTTTCAGCGTTATATCAATAACATGACAAATATAAGATGATATATCCATAGCGCGTGGCGGATATACACCGGCAGCGGGTGAATTGCGGGGGTAAAAACCCAAAGAACGTTATAACTTTATTGCATGAAGAAAATATACCTGTTTTTCTTTCTATTCATCAGTTCTATAGGTATATATGCCCAGCATATCACACCGGAGCCCCTGCGTACCGATGCGGAAAGGCTGAGCCTGGCATATGAAGTATTGATGAAAAACAAACTGGCTACCAATTCGCAACTGCTATACCTGCAACGGTTTCCAAAAACCAAAGACGATTTCATAGCCATATTTGACCCCGACGATGGCAAACAACTACATAAGGTCAGCCATCAGTATATAGAAGCCTTTAAAGAGATCGCATCCAATTTTCCGGACAGCGTACTAAGGATAGGACTGGGCATTAGCAAACAAATGAAATGGGCCACCGGTCCATCTGAAGACCTGCAGCAAGCAATATTGGAAATAGGCGCAAGCCACCCGGAATCTTTCGTGAACGAAATATATCTACTAAAGAAGAAGGAAATAGCCCCAACCGTGAGCTACCTTGCCGATGTAGAGCAAAATCCACTTTGTTCTTTATATAAAGACCTAATCAAAAACCTGCAGGATATTGGCGCTTATAATATATCGGGCAGGTTGGTGAGAGCGAAAGGACAATCGCATTAATAGTTTTTATGACAGAACCGATCTATAATACAATAGGCCTGGGATACAATACCACCCGCAGCGCCGATCCTTATATTACCGGCCGCATGCTGGCTAACCTGGAACCAGACCCAAACGGCATATACCTGGACCTGGGTTGTGGCACAGGAAATTACATGCAGGCATTCACTAAAGCAGGCTACAGGTTTTATGGTGCAGACCCATCAGACATAATGCTAAACACGGCTAAAGAAAAATGCCCTAACGCCGTTATAGTGAAGGCTACTGCTGAAAAGCTCCCTTTTGAAGATAATAGCTTTAATGGCGCAACGGCTATGTTTACCATGCACCACTGGAATGATCAACAGCGAGGGCTTAATGAACTATACCGTGTACTGAAACCCGGATCAAGAGCCGTATTCCTTAGCTTTACCGCAGAACAAATGGATGGCTACTGGCTGGCGCATTACTTCCCTAAAATGATCAAACGTTCCGGAGAAATTATACCCACGCAGCAGGAAATGGTAAGCATGTGTACAACCGCGGGATTTAGTTTGGTTAATACTGAAAAATACTTCGTACATGAGGGACTGGAGGATCATTTCCTTTATTCCAATAAATACAACCCGACGGCATACCTGGATGCATCTTTAAGACAAGGTATTTCCTCTTTTACTGCATTTTCCACGCCGGAAGAAGTATCGGCCGGGCTTGCAATGCTGGAGCATGATATAGATACCGGAAGTATAAACGATATTATGCGCAAATATCAGAACGACCTTGGCGATTACCTGTTTTATATAGCGACGAAATAAGCATGACAACAGCATACCTTTCTCTTGGCAGTAACAAGGGAGACAGAACGGAATATTTAAACAGGGCTTTAACGATACTGGCGCAGAAAGCTGGCATAGTAGAAAAAGTTTCACCCATTTACCAAACAGCAGCATGGGGTAAAACTGACCAACCCGACTTTTACAATATAGCGGCAGAGATCAATACCGGCTTACCGGCTGAGCAATTATTAAATGCCATACTGGAAACGGAGCAGGAACTTGGACGGCACCGAACAGAAAAATGGGGCCAGAGAACAATAGATATTGACATCCTTTTCTATGGTGACGCTATCGTTAATAGCCCAAATCTTGTGATTCCCCACCCTTATCTGCAGGAGCGGCGATTTGTTTTGCAGCCGTTAAGCGATATTAACCCTAAGTTAATACACCCCAAAATAAAAAAAGACATCAGTGCACTTTTAGCAGAATGCACTGATCCATTGCCTGTTACAAAACTGAAAGACTTACAACTGTGAAAATCACGTTGTTGCAGCTATCGAATTAAAAAATTGTCTTGTATAATAATTTAATTATTATTAACTTGATTATCGTTAAATTCGCGCACCGTTGAGGTCGTTGCATTAAAATAATTTTCAATACATGCGGATGATTTGACCTTTACCAGGACAAAATAGTGATTTATGGCTGCCGTTACATCTAAGACGAAAGTGAACTTAAAGAGTGCGCTACAGGAGCATTTTGGATTTGAAAATTTCAAAGGACAACAGGAAAAAATAATTTCAAGCATATTATCGGGCAAGGATACGTTCGTAATCATGCCTACAGGCGGTGGTAAATCACTTTGCTATCAATTACCCGCATTACTGAGTGAAGGCGTAGCTATCATCGTATCTCCGCTGATAGCCCTGATGAAAAACCAGGTGGACCTGATACGTGGCTATAGCTCGAAGGACCATATCGCACACTTCCTGAACTCGACCCTGACAAAAGCACAGCAAAAAAAGGTAAAAGCCGACCTTGTGGACGGGCATACCAAGATGCTGTACGTGGCACCGGAAACACTTACCAAACAGGAAAATATTGCTTTCTTCTCAGACATCAATATATCTTTTATTGCTGTAGACGAGGCACACTGTATATCTGAATGGGGACACGATTTTCGTCCTGAATATCGCAAGCTGCGCGATATGATAGATGAGATCAACCCCAACCTCCCTATCATTGCATTGACAGCGACAGCTACCCCTAAAGTGCAGGATGATATAGTGAAGAACTTATCGCTTCGCAAACCGGAGATATTCATAGATTCCTTCAACAGGCCTAACCTGTATTATGAAATAATGCCCAAAGGCAAGAAGGAAAGTGTACTGAAAAGCATCGTGAAGTTCATACACAGCATGAAGGGTAAGAGTGGTATCATCTATACACTGAACCGCAAAACCACGGAAGAGCTGGCCAGCACATTGCAGGCAAACGGCATATCTGCAGTTGCTTACCATGCAGGCCTGGATGCAGGTGTGCGTGCGCAGAGGCAGGATCAGTTTTTGATGGAAGATGTAGATGTGATCGTGGCAACGATAGCCTTTGGTATGGGCATTGACAAACCGGATGTGCGTTTTGTAATACATTATAACATACCTAAATCTCTGGAAAATTATTACCAGGAAACAGGACGTGCAGGACGCGATGGGCTGGAAGGCAAATGCATTCTCTACTACTCTCATAAAGATGTGCAAAAGCTGGAGCACCTGATGCGCGATAAGCCATTGAGCGAACGCGAAATGGGCGCACAGCTGATATCTGAAACAGTTGCGTATGCAGAGAGTGGCGTATGCCGCAGAAAACTGCTGCTCTACTATTTTGGAGAAGAGCTGAAACAAGACAACTGCGGTAACTGCGACAACTGCCTGAACCCTAAAGAAAAACTGGAAGTGCGCGACAGTTCGAAGATAGTACTGGACACTATCAATGAACTGGATGAACGCTTTAATATAGACTACGTTGTAAACATCATACAAGGTAAGAGCAACCCGCAGATCAAAACATTCCGTCATGATAAGCTGAAGTCTTTCGGTTCGGGCCGTATCATGAACATGGAAGATAACTTCTGGTTCTCGCTGATACGCCAGATGATGCTGGAAGGCCTGGTGCGTAAAGACATTGAAGAGTATGGACTGTTGAAGATCACCGAAAAAGGACATAAGTTCCTGAAAAAGCCATTCTCTATTATGGTAGTATTGAACCATAATTATGAAGATGCGGATGGTGATGATGAAGAAGTATCGGGCGGTGGCGGCCCGGCAGCAGTAGATATGCAGCTGTTTGAAATGCTGAAAAGCCTGCGCAAACAGGTAGCGAAAGAAAAAGGCCTGCCGCCTTTTGTAATATTCCTGGAAAATTCGCTGGAAGATATGTCCATCAACTATCCTACAACGATGGAAGAGCTGGAAAAGATACAAGGCGTAAGTAAGGGTAAAGCGGTGCGTTACGGCAGGAAGTTCATAGACCTGATAGCCAAATACGTAGAGGAGAATGACATTACCAAGCCGGATGATTTTGTGATGAAAAGCGTGGTAAATAAAAGCGGCATGAAAGTCTTTATCATCCAGAATATTGATAAAAAAATACCGCTGGAGACCATAGCACGTAATAAGGACCTGACGCTGCAAGATCTGCTGATAGAAATGGAAACCATCGTGGCAAGTGGTACCAGGCTGAACCTTGACTATTGCCTGGAGCAGGAACTGGATGAATATGAACAGGAAGATATTTTTGACTTCTTCCGATCCAGCCACGATGATACATTAGACAGTGCGTATGAAGAATTTAAAGACCGCGATGTGACGATAGAACAGTTGCAGATGATGCGCATTAAATTCATGAGTGAATATGCTAACTAATAACTGTTAAAAACTACTATAAATAAACCGCAGCAACCGCTACGGTTTATTTTTTATGGGTTAACTAAATTTATTTTTAGGTTAATCTAAAAAATTTACCTTTACTGCATTATTTTATAGCTAATGAACAAAAACATACTCATTCTTGCACCAGCATTATTAATCCAGGCAACCGTGGGACATGCGCAGCAATACGATTTTCAGAGAAAAGAAGATCGTGTGATGGAGCAAAACGATAATGCCGACCAAAGCGGCATTGAACGTTTCGGCTTGCATTTCCAAACCACTTATATCTACCAATACAAACCGTCTTTTAACGCGAAATATTCGGGCACTAATAGCCTTAGTACGGATGAAGAACATCAAAATTCATTGACCGCTACCCTGTTTGCTGGCGTGCGCCTCTGGAAGGGTGCAGAACTATATGTAAACCCGGAATTGGCAGGCGGCAGTGGCCTTACCGGCGCATTAGGCATGGCAGGATCCTCAAACGGGGAAACATTTCGTGTAGGTAACCCTTCTCCAACCCTTTACCTGGCACGAGCCTATTATAAACAGACCTTCAGCCTGCGTAATAAGCATGCAAGAAAAATAGGTGTGGTAAACTCAGAAGCCGTAGAAAGCGGGCAAGATCAGCTTGCAGGGTACGACCCAAAGGAATACCTGCGTTTTTATGCAGGCAAGCTATGCCTTGGCGATCTTTTTGACAACAATGAGTATAGCAATACGCCACGTATGCAATTCATGAACTGGTCGCTTATGAATAACGGCGCCTGGGATTATGCGGCTAACACACGCGGCTATACACTTTCTTTTGTTACAGAATTGCAATTGGGCAAAATGAACTATAAAGCAGGTGCTGCGGCCTTGCCAAAAGTTGCTAACGGGCCAGATCTCAATACTGACTTTTCGGAAGCTATTTCTTTAAATGCGGAGATCAGCCGCAGCATTAAAATTCATAAAAGGAATGGTAACATCCGTTTGCTAGGTTATTATAATCGCACCACACTGGGTAGCTATGCTATAGCTACATACCTGCCTAAACCTGATATCGACGCTACACAAGCGCCGGGCCGCACCAAACTGGGCTTTGGGTTGAACATGGACCAGGAACTGAGCAATACATTTGGCTTGTTTGCGCGCATCGGTTGGAACGATGGCAAAAATGAAACCTGGTGTTTTACAGAAATTGATCAGACAGCATCGCTGGGATTATCGGCAAATGGCGCTAAATGGAAACGCCCGAATGATAATTGTGGCGTAGCAATAGTAGTAAATGGTATTTCCAAAGATCACCGCAATTACCTGGCCAGCGGTGGCAGCGGTTTTATGCTGGGCGACGGTAAACTGAATTATGCGCCGGAAGCAGTTGGAGAAATTTACTACAATTTCAAACCTATAAAATCAGGCATCTGGCTGAGTGGCGATTATCAATATTGCATGAACCCTGGCTATAATGCAGACAGGGGACCTGTGAGCATTTTTTCCGTACGTGTGCATGTAGAACTGTAATATAAAATACTTAATAAAGAATAAGGCATTACCTGGAAAGTAATGCCTTATTCTTTTTATGAAGGTTGCTCGCCTTGCTGCGGCGGTTTTGGCTTTTGCGGCGGCCTGTTACCCTGAGGTTTAGGCCTTGGTTGCTGCGGAGGACGAGATTGGCCCTGCCCCTGGGGCTGTGGCCTGCTTTGCGGCCCGCCCTGCTGCTGCTGTGGCTTAGCACCACCCTGCTGCCCTTGCTGCTGCTGCTGCGGGCGCGGAGGTCTTGGAGCCCCTGCCTGCTGTGGCCTGCTTTGCTGCTGAGGTGCAGGACGTGGCTGACCCTGTTGCGGGCGCTGGCCTTGCTGTGGCCTTGGCTGATTGCCACCAGTATTCTGCTGTGGCCTGCCTTCAGGACGCGGCCCTCTATCGGGGCGCTGGCCTTGTGGCCTTCCGCCTTCCGGCTTCTGCCCGCCTTTGCGCTTTTTATTATTACTATTTTTTTCCAGCGATTTCAGACTTATCTGGCCCACGTCATTTACGAAACCAATATCCACTTTAACCTTAGGTTTATCCGGATGGGCCGCTTCTAGTTCTACCGGCTGCAATTCTTCCGGCTTGATGCCCTGCCTGTTTTGCTGCTGAATTTCTTTAACGCGAACGATGCTCAACGGGTATTGCTTATTGCTATCGCTAAAGCTATACCACATCAGATTCTTAAATATATCCCGTTTCTGAAGTGTAGCTGTACCTTTTATAGTTTCGATCGTTTCCGCGTGTTCGGGGAATACGCGCAACGCATCCATGTAAGTATCCAGCTCGTAGTTCAGGCAGCATTTAAGCCTGCCGCACTGGCCACTGAGCTTCGCCTGGTTGATAGATAAGTTCTGGTAACGTGCTGCCGTAGTATTGACGCTTTTAAAATCAGTAAGCCAGGTACTGCAACACAATTCGCGTCCACAGCTACCAATACCACCTACTTTGCCGCTTTCCTGGCGTGCACCAATCTGCTTCATCTCTACCCGCACCTTAAAGTCGCCGGCATATACCTTGATCAGTTCACGGAAATCGACACGTGCATCGGCAGTATAGAAGAAGGTAGCCTTTTTACCATCCGCCTGTAACTCCACCTCGCAAAGCTTCATTTCCAGGTTCAGACGACGCGCAATAGCACGGCTATTGGTCAACAACTCAGGTTCGCGTTCCTTGTTCTTATTGTAAATTGCCAGGTCGTCATCGGTAGCTCTGCGCAATACACGCTTCATTTCGTCGCTTTCCGATACGTTGTATTTTTTCATCTGCAATTTTACCAGCTCACCCGTGAGGCTTACCTGCCCCACATCGAAGCCGCCAACACCTTCAACGGTGATAAAATCACCCTTCTCGTAGATGTTGCCGGTATTATTGCGATAAAAATCTTTCCTGCTTCCTTTATTAAAACTTACCTCTATTACCGGGTAAGGTTTTGCAGTATCATATAGGGGCAATGCGCTAAGCCAGTCAAAAACATTCATTCGGTTGCAACCACCAGAACTACATCCACCGTTTCCTTTACAACCATTAGGTTTACCGTTAGCACCTGTCCCACAGTTGCCACATCCCATTATATATATGTATTTATATTGACAGCAGTTGAACGAGGTACATCTATCGTTTGAAAAAATACCAGATCCCCGGTACCTGCCTCCTGCGTGATAGTTGCGAAAATAGTGTTTTTAACGGTTATTCAATTAATATCTAAAAAATCACCATTAGTATTCCATTAAAATTTAAGTACCCTTCCCACGCTTAAAGAAACATTGGCATAGAATTTAATTACATGCAATGAAAGATATAAATATGACTGACAGGAAGAAAATAAAGGCTGCTATTGTGAATGAAAGCAAGACATCGGTGGAGCGATTGGCCGCCAGGATTATTTCCTTGCCTAATGATGGGGGCTTCTTTGTGAAAACCTGCGTATTACTGACTGATAAGGCAAATATGAACGCCGTAAGAGCATTGCGTGAAGAACTGGAACCCGGAGCGACGAAAGGATTCCTGGGCATCAGCGCCACATCGTATACCAATGTTAATTATGTGGAATTTTATTCATCTATCAGGTCTTTCAAGCTAAGCAAGGGAGATCGCATTACTTTAGTTTTTGAAAACAACGGGGAGTTCATGTTTGAATTCAAAACTGAAAGTAGGCCCAATGGCTACCTGAGGGTGAATAGTTGCTTTATTGATGATAACCACCTAGCCTACATGGCCGAAACCAAATTGCAATACTGGATACTAACCGACAGCCGCAGCGGTATATCTATTAAGGGTGGATTTGAGTGTAATGAGCACAATCAACAATACCGATCGAAACGAAGCGGGCAGGTATTGCTGCAGAACCTGGTAAAGGAAATATTATCACTGAAATCTGACCTGAAGACCGCCTGATCATGCAGGAACCTTCCTACCCTGGATAATGTACACCAACCTTATTGACAGTGAATGCAATTGCGTTTTGCCATGCGCATTGCGCTCAATAAAATAGATTGTCTTAGAAATGGCCTCTGCCATGGATTGCAATGCTTCCGTACCCAGCTTCATGCCGGCTAGTCTTTGGGCAAACTGAGTTTCCTCGGCAGGCAATGCAGGCGGCATTTGCGGCATATACCTGTAACGGATAGCATTTTCTAAAAGCTGCACCACATAGTGCAGGAAGTTTTTTTGCTGTTCGCGACCGGCTTTACTCCAATCTTCAGCAAACTTGGCAATAGCAATACCGTTATTAGTAAATAAGGCATTGAACCAGTTTCGCACATCAGGGAACAGATCGTTTTCTGCGTGCTGCATTAGCCTGAGCGCTTCGGAAAAACTGCCATTTGCCATCTGCCCTACCTGCATGGCACGGCGTTCGTCTATGCCATTGCGCTGCATCAAAACATTTGCTATGGCCACAGGCGACAAAGGTGCCAGGCGAACCAATTGTGTACGTGATAGTATGGTAGGCAGGATATCTTCCGTGTCTTCGGCAATGAAGATCATAAATGTATCGGCAGGTGGTTCTTCTATCAGCTTCAGCAGGATATTGCCTTCCTTACCAAGGTATTCAGGGCGCCACATCACCAGCACCTTTTTGCTTCCTTCGTAAGATTTAAGGTTCAGTGTATCAATGATATCCCTGCACTCCTCCGCTGTAATATTTCCCTGCTTGTTTTCTGCATTGATAAACTGCAACCAGTCGTAAGTGCTGCCATAAGGTGTTTGATGAACAAACTCCCGGAAGTCGTTGATATAATATCGGCTCATAGCCTTAGTACCGGGCTTAGGCGGAATGCTGGGATAGCTGATATGCAGATCTGCATGCTCCAGCTTGCTTACTTTATTACAGTTGGCACATACACCACAGGAATCTGTAGCGCTTCTGTTCTCACAAAAAATATATTGAGTTAATGCCAGCGCCAGCGGCAGCCCACCTGTGCCCTCGTTACCCACCAGCAGCAACGCATGTGGAAAATGCCCGCTATTGAACATATGGATCAATCCCTGCTTCGCTAATTGCTGATCTACTACCTGGCTGAACTGCATGTGGCAAAGATATAAAAAGCCTCATGCCCGAAGCTTTGGGCAGCGCTCATTTTTTTAACATCCATTTTTTACGCACATGTGTCAATAAAATGCATGATGGCATTGAATTTGATTTTCATTAAATTAGAATAGATAAAAAGGAGATCATATGACACTTAGTGAAACATGGTTTATGGAAGGCTATATAGATTTTGAGCTGCAGAAATATAAACTGCTTGCATACCTGAAAGAAGTGAACAGCTACTTTAATGAGAATAAGCTCTATCCGAAACTCGCAGATGTGATCTTTCACTACAATAACCTGGTATCGTTTCGGGAAAACAAGAAATTATTGCAGGATAACTTCCCTAAACAGCTCAATAGCATTAACATGAAAAAGCTGGAGCTGGTGTATGAGCAGATATTGAAGGATGATGATATTATGAAAGAACTGGAAGAGATCACGACATATGCGGCAGAAGAAATGAAAGGCACTATAGAAAGCGGAGCCCAACTGTATGACCTGATCGAGAATAACATAGTGATACAACCGGTTGGTATATTACCCTTGTATAAAAATGAAGGATACCTCCTGATACGCTATGATCAATACCAGGAAGTACGAGCTTATTTCTATAACGTAACCCTTTTTGAGCACCGGGAAGCAATGTACAAAGGCATACGGGTAGAATATATTGATAGCTGGACAAAGAACCTCATCAATACTTATCAGAACATCAAAAAAGATATCATTCAAAAGATACGCACACTACCCAACCCCGCAGTATATGCGCTGGAAAGCTCCCTCACTGTACCACTGGACGAAACCCTGCTACCGATTGCCAAACGAATGCTTGCAAAACAAGTAAGCGTAGACAGGGCTGCTTAGCCGTCAGGCTGCATCTAAGGTATGATGTTCCTTACCCAGCTCTACCTGTTTACGTGTAGGTAGCAAGATTAACCTCAATGTGGTATCGTTGGTAAAATAGCTGATGGCCCAATTGATGAAGATAAACAGCTTGTTCTTAGTATTGAGTATCAGCATCAGGTGCAGGAACATCCAGGTAAGCCATGCCAGCACGCCCTGGTAGCTGATAAAAGGAAGATCGCAAACCGCCTTTCTTTTACCTACCGTAGCCATAGTACCCGGAGATTTATATTTAAAAGGTTTAGGTGCCCTTCCCTTTAACAACGCCTTAAAATTGGAAGCGAGGTTAGCCGCCTGGTGATTAGCAACATTAGCCAGTTGCGGGTGTCCTTTAGGCCATTCGGCGGTTTCCATATAAGACACATCGCCAATAGCATATACATTTGAAGAACCGGCAACGTGATGTGTTTCATCTACCTTGATGCGGTTGCCGCGTACTATTACATCTTTACTGATCCCTGCAGGTACGTTCCCCATTACCCCGGCTGTCCATATCAGGTTTTGGGTGGGTATGCTTCTGCCATCTTTAATTGTTACGGTTTTGCCATCGTAGTCCTGCATTAAAGCCCCGGTCCACACCTGCACACCTAACTGCTCCAAATATTGCTGCGATTTTCTTTGTGAAACAGGGCTCATGGCAGCCAATGTTTTATCGGTTCCCTCGAGCAGGTATATTTTCAATTTTGAAAAATCCATGTCAGGATAATCCCGTGGCAATACATTTTTGCGCATTTCGGCAAGTGCGCCACAAAGCTCTACACCTGTTGGCCCGCCGCCCACAACTACAATGTTCATAATGCGCTCCAGCTCTTCGGGAGTTGCCTTTAATGCCTCTTCAAAATTCAGCAGTATCCGGTTACGGAGTGTAATTGCCTCCGGTGTAGACTTCATCGTATAACCATACTTTTCTACATTCTTGTTGCCGAAGAAGTTGGTGGTACATCCGGTGGCTATCACCAGGTGATCATAGGGGAAATCGCCATCTTCTGTATGCACAATATTATTTAAAGTATCTACCTCCTCTACTTTGGTAACGCGTATATGTACGTTTTTGCAACGCTGAAATACTTTTCTGAGCGGAAAAGATATAGAGCTTGGCTCGAGCCTTGCTGTAGCTACCTGGTAAAATAAAGGCTGAAACTGGTGAAAATTGTATTGGTCGATCAAGGTGATCTCAAGATCAGTTTTTCGCAGTTTTTTAGCGAGGCTAAGGCCTGCGAAACCGGCACCGAGTATTACTAATTTCTGCTGTGCCATAGGAGTGTTGTTTTAAAGTGATGCAAAGCTACTACTGTTTAATATCAAACTATATCGAGTCTGACGATAATAACTATGCATAAAAATTATGCCTTACTGCAAGGGCATTTTATACAACCAGTACTTCATACCATATCTTACAGGTAGTTCTTGCTCTACCTTAAAGCCTAAAGATTCATAAATATGCCGGGCAGCGTGCATTTGCTCAGAAGTATGCAAGGCTATTACCTGCTCACCTGATTTAATAGCTTCGTCGATACACAATTGCATGAGCTGCCTGCCAATGCCTGCACCTTTATATGCAGGATCAGCGCCCACCATTCTTACATAACTCCATTCAGCCGGATAAAACGTCCAGGGATTGCCATGATATATTAAAAACGCCATACCAATAATCCCGTCCTTACCCAGGCAAACAAATCCTTTACCTGTATCAAGCAAACTCCTATACATATCCCTGCTCTGTAAAGAATGAAGCATTGTCTGCCACTCCTCTTCGGACATAAACGATCGGTATTGCCCATACGCCAGTACACCTAAAGGAATAAGTTTATCAATATCTGCTTCATTGGCGGCACGATAATGTAGCATGGCATTAATGGACATGAAGATAGATTTGGCAATAAAAACGCAAAATAAGCCTTCAGAGTATATTATTTACTAAACGTATTGCCGAACTTAGAAGTATGAAGATCATAGTGACAGGTGCAACCGGCACCGCGGGATCGGAAGTAATAAGGCAGGCTATAGCAGATGATACTATAACTTCTATAACAGCTATAGTACGCAGGCCTTTGGATATACAACATCCTAAACTTAATACCATTATTCATAAGGACTTCCTGGACTATACAGGCCTTGATAGCATTTTCCAGAGTCATGATGCATGTATCTGGTGCCTGGGTGTCTCTCAAACACAGGTAAGCAAAGAACAGTACGAAATAATTACCTACCTGTATACGATGAAGGCAGCGCAGGCAATGCTACATGCAAACCATAACATAAAATTTGTCTTTCTCAGCGGCGATGGCGCTGATCCTGAAGAAAAGAGCCGAACAATATTTGCACGAATAAAAGGCAGAACGGAAAAGGCACTTTCCAGTCTTGAGTTCAAACAACTATACTTCGCAAGACCCGGAGGTATATGGCCCGTGCATAAGAATCCCAATATGGCATTTATGAATAAGCTTGTAGCGCCATTATTTCCTTTACTATCCAGGATATTGCCCAGCAAAGTGATTAAATCTGATCTTTTAGCAAAGGCATTATTACAACTGGCAATAAAAGGTTGCGATAAGCGCGTTTTAGATAATGAAGAATTGAAAGCATTAGTTCCGTAACCGCGACTGCAAGATATATCCATGGCAACAGTCCCCCGAAAGGGGGATTTTTTGTTAATGTTTTGGAAACACCATAGAAACCGTTATATCTTTGTGATATCAAAATAATATCATAATAATTCAACCAAAAAATCACGTAATATGGAAAAAGTAATCAGGCCCATGAACGGTTACCTGGCATTGGTGATTGCCTTAGTGCTAATATTATTGTCAATCTATCTTTTCAGCATGACACCGGGAATGCCGGCAATAGCCATACCCGGATTTCTATCATTTGCTATTGCTATTTTCTTGCTAAAGGGATTGATGATCGTACAGCCTAATCATGCACGCGTACTTAACTTCTTTGGTAAATATGTTGGCAGTGTAAAAGAAAACGGTATGTTTTTCGTGAACCCATTATATGCGACACAACGCATATCTCAGCGTGCACAAAACCAGGCTACCCCTACCCTGAAAGTGAACGATAAGATGGGCAACCCTATAGAAATAGCATCTGTAATGGTTTGGCAGATATCAGATACATATAAGGCTGCGTACGAAGTATCGGACTATGTAGCGTATGTAAAAACACAAAGTGAAGCCGCACTCCGCACATTGGCTATGGGCTTTGCTTATGATAACATAGAAGATGAAACTGCAACTATTACCCTGCGCGAAGGTGGTGCTAAAGTGAATGAGATCTTAGAAAAGGAACTAACTGATAGGTTAGCAACTGCAGGTATTAGCATCATTGAAGCCCGCATCAGCCACCTGGCATATGCGCAGGAGATAGCAGGTGCTATGCTGCAACGCCAACAGGCAACAGCTATTGTTGCAGCCCGCTATAAGATAGTAGAAGGCGCGGTGGGCATGGTAGAAATGGCGCTGGAACACCTGAGCAAGAAAAACATAGTAGAGCTTGATGAAGAAAAAAAGGCAACCATGGTGAGCAACCTGATGGTGGTATTATGTGGCGAACGTGGTGCGCAACCAGTATTGAACACTGGTACTATCTATCAATAATGATACAATAAGAAGAAATGCCTAAAAAAAGTTTTGTACTGAGAATTGATGAAGACACATTCAAGGCCATTGAGAAATGGGCTGCGGATGAGTTTCGCAGTGCAAACGGGCAAATAGAATGGATATTGGATAAGGCTCTGAAAGATGCCGGACGAAAAAATCCTGATAAGAAAAAAAGTAACAATACTAATAAAGATGCCGGCTAAGCCGGCATTTTCTATTATAACTCTTTATCCTGTCATACTAAGCCAGTTGCGGCAGCCATCTGCAAACATTTTGGTGGAGGTATATATCTTTGTGAAGTATCATCATAAATATAACTAAGCCATGAATGTTGAAGACCTGAGAGACTTTGCCATAAGCCTGCCTGATGTAACGGAAGGCTTTCCTTTTGGAGAAGAAACACTGGTTTGCAAAACCAATAATAAAATATTCCTGCTTGTAAGCCTGGACAGCGATCCTTTACAATTTAATGTAAAATGCGACCCTGATAGAGCTATGGAACTGAGAGAAGAATATGAAAGTGTGCGCCCGGGTTACCATATGAATAAGAAGCATTGGAACACCATAATAGTTGATGGCACGCTAACCAATAAACAATTAAAGGAAATGGTGCAACATTCATATGACCTGGTGGCACCTAAAAAGAAAAAAAGCTAGGTTAACCTTCCGCTTTCTTGCCCGGACCCTTCTGCCTGTCTGACACCAGCTTGGCGCTATATAGGGCTATTACTATTGCAATGCCCAGTGTTAGTCCGAAATTAAGTTTCGGCTCGTTATGGCTTTGTGCGTTGGCAGCAAGGGATGCTGACACTAATAATATTGTAGTTAAAATATACTTCTTCATTTATCCTAAGGGCTTGTGCAAGGGTAAATATGTAATCAATTTCAATTTATCTAATACATCTTCACGCTCATTAACAATTCATTCACAACAATATAGAACAAATTTTTTGCCAAAAACAAACCGTTTAACCTTCAGTTATAAAATACTTTAAAATGTTTCGATGCTATATATTGCAGCTATGGAAACGAATTTAGGTATCGGCTCCCGTGTGGAGCATGCACATTTTGGGAAAGGCGTAATCGTAGATGTATCCAGCGAAGCGTATTCGATTTGGTTTAAGTCTCAGAGTATGGCTAAAACCATCGGTAAAGATTATGACCTGAAAGTATTCGAGGCAAAGGACGCAGGTGAGGCCTCGGCAGTAAATATTAGTTTATCTGATGTGGAACAGGCACTAGACAATATCCTGGAGCGACGCCTGCATGAGATGCAGATAGTACCTATGGGTAACCGATGGAATAATGGCCTGCTAATATTAAAGCCTGCAGACGCCACTCTGCAGCCCAAAGAAATACCGATAGAAACCTTCTTCCATAAAATAGTGATGGTGAGAGATAGACTAAGATTGATAGAGCAAAAAATTAATGCGCATAAGGTGCTTACCGATGAAGAGAAGATAGACCTGCAACAATATATTACTGCGGTGTATGGCTCTCTTACCACATTCAATGTACTGTTTAAAGAAACACATCATCAATTTAAAGGGATGGGGGGTAAAGAATAAAAATGGGGCACATAATGATATGTGCCCGCCCCATTTAGTGCTTCTCAAAATCAGCCTAATGATTTCAGCCAATCGATAACATCTTCGCGTGTTTTGCCCAACTTCTGTTGTAAGCGTCCTACCAGTTCATCATCTTTTCCTTCTTCATACTTCAGATCATCGTCAGTAAGGTTTGCATAAGATTGCTTGGCTTTACCCTTCATTTCGTTCCATTTTCCTTTTAGATCCAGCTTATCCATAAAAATTGTTTTTGATAAGAAGTAAAACAACTATGCCACCGCTGTAATTAACGCCGTAGTAGTTATGTTAGAACAGTGTTAAATAGAGGGTTGGATTTCCGTGTGGCATGTTTGTTGATTTTATACCAATAACAGAATTGATATTTATGAAACCGCTTAAAATATTATTGTTATTTCTTACCTCTGCCATGCTGTTTACTTCCTGCGTTAAACAAGAATATTATAATACTCAACCACAGCCGGTAGGATACCAAAACATTTTTAACGATGATTTCAACTACGATACCCATAACTGGTCTTTCAGCGACCCCGGCAATAATGCATACGTAACCGTTACCAATGGCACATTGAAATATGTGTATATGCCCGCCGTAAAAGGCACCAATACCGTCGCCATCAATACCGGAGCTAATATGTATCACGATTTTCTGCTGCAAACCAGTATACAATCCAACAATTCCATGGGGCTCGTTTTTGGCGTATCCAACAGCGATTATGGTTATTCATTCTTCATAGACGATCAGGGTTATTTTGCAGTATATAAAGAAGGTAGCGCCAATACTCCGTATAAAGCCCTGCTCAACTGGCAGCAAAGCAACGCCATTAAACAAGGCTGGAATACTGTAGAGCTGGAACAGGTAGGTAACTACTGGGACGGTTACATTAACGGCACAAAAGTTTTTGAGATACAGGCACAGCCGTTATACGGTTCTAAAATAGGTTTTATAGTACCCGAGAATACAACAGGCTATGCTGATTACCTGACAGTACAATGGTAAGCGGGGAGATACGGGTGGTTGCCCATTTTATATATATGTTTTACAATAAGCAAATCCTTGTAATTTAGTTACAAGGATTTGCGATTTATGGATACAATTCAACCAGCGGACGATACAAACAAGGATTTTACCCCAAAAGGATCAGAGAAAGAGCGGGTGTTTTTAGATGGCCCGCACTCCAGGTGGAAGGAGCTGACCTTTGTAATGAATGTGATGAAAGAGTTTGTGTATGGTTTTAGAAAACTACATTTTCTGGGGCCATGTGTTACGGTGTTTGGCTCGGCGCGTTTTACAGAAGATCATCCCTATTATAAGCTGGCACGTGAAATGGGCAGCGAGATAGCCAACCTTGGCTTTACCGTAATGACAGGCGGCGGGCCCGGCATTATGGAGGCAGCCAACAGGGGGGCTAAGGATGTGGATGGAAGATCTATAGGTTGCAACATTATTTTACCGCATGAACAAAAGCCTAATCCCTACCTGGATCATTGGGTAGATTTTGATTACTTCTTCGTAAGAAAAGTGTTGTTGTGCAAATACTCTTATGCATTTGTAGTATTACCAGGCGGATATGGCACGCTGGATGAGTTTTTCGAGTCAATAACTTTGATACAAACAGGCAAGTTTCAGAAATTTCCTGTGGTGCTGATGGGTACAGAGTACCATAAAGACCTGTATGAGCACATACAGGGTATGGTAAAAAATAAAGCGATTGCAGAAACAGACCCGCAACTATTTCTTTTTACCGATTCTGTACAGGAAGCCATCGCCCACATAAGAAAGTATGCCATTGAAGGTTTTGGATTAAAACCAATAAGGTATATGAAACCCATACCATTATTGGGAGAAAAGAAGGGCATAAAGTAAAAAAGGGATGGCATAAAGCCATCCCTTTTTACGATCTATACTTAACCGTTATTATTTAATAACAGAAAGTTTAATGCTTTGGTGAGCACTACCTGAAGTGATAGACACCAGGTACAGACCTGTAGTCAGATCAGTCAGATCAACATTGTAGCTGTGAGCACCGATAACATTAGAACCAGTGTACACTTCTTTAATTTTCTTACCAGTCATATCTACGATAGAGATAGTCAGGTCAGAAGATTCAGTCAGTGTTACATTAACTACAGCGTTGTTAGTAGCAGGGTTAGGGAATACTTTAGCAGATTCAATGTTAGTTTTAACATCGTTTACAGCCAATACATATTCGTAGAAAGTGTTGTTAGGATCAAAGTTAGTCCAGCTATCCATCCAATTGTCAGATGAAGAGCTTGTGTTTGTGAATGCACCCACATAATTGGTTTTATCAAAGAAAGCATTATTAGCCCTTGAATTAGCACCAAAATCAGGTACTACTTGTGGAGCGTTATAATTAGCATAGTTGCCGGTTGTATCCAGATTGATTGGCTTAGTAACATCAAATGCTTTCAAACCTGAAATTGTTTGCCCCAGATAGTTTTTGCCGCTATTATATAGTATTGGAGAAGCAGAAAGTGGAATCAGATCCGGCGTAGGAGTTGATGAAGGGAACGGGTTAGTTAGTTTCACATCTTGAGCCAGGTTAAAAAGTACATTCAGGTTTGCAGGATCTTTTAGCATATTCCATGGACCTGAGTAAGGACTGAAATTTGTATTACCAGAGGTTGCAGAATCAGCCATTGCAGTTGTAGAAGTAAGGCTACGTGCGCCGTCTTTTACATAAACTATGCTTTTATTAGCAGGAGTAGAGTTATTAGACATACCGGCAATAACGTTTGAACGTATCTGCAGCAGGTTCGCGCCAATGTTAGCTGTTGTAGACCCATAAGAAGAAGAAGATTCATCTAACAGGATACCGCAAGGGAAACCTACCAATACTGAATTAACCAAGCTTAATGCACTACCACGACGGATGTGTGCGCCAGCTACATAGTATGGATTGTATGTAGTAGAAGCGGGGTTAGCAATAGGACCAACAATGGTCATGTTTGAGAAAATAGGTTGTGTAGCCTGGGATGTGCTTGATTTACCATCAACAGTACCCGACTGATAGCTATCAGATTCGAACGCTTTAGAGCCACTTACGTCAGCTGCGCTTTCATCTCTTACAACTACACCATATTGAACCATGCCGCTATAACCATTATCTGTATCAAAATCATCATCCCAAGAAGCCTGTGCTACCAAATATTTTGCATTTACTGTACCACCAAAAAATTCGATGGCATCATCACCGCTATAAGCTATCTGTATGTGGTCAATTTGAGTTTGGTTACCAACACCGCAAAGCGTTAAACCGTTTACCTCGTTGTTTGGAGAAAAAGCTACGCCTCCGAATTCGATACGCACGTAGCTCAGCTTACCACTATTATCAGCAGCGTCTGTACCACCGTAGAATGAACGAGGGCCACCTTCTACCTGGCCTTCGCCAGTTGACCAGTTAACAGGCGCTTTACCGCAAAGGATAACACCACCCCAGTCTCCATAAGAACGGTTACCTTCTTTTTGCGCTGACGTGAAAATAATTGGATGCTCCTTAGTACCGTTGGCCATGATCTTCGCACCGCGTTCTACGATCAGCGCACCCTTAGTACTTTTATCGCCGCGAATGATAGTGCCCGGCTCAATGGTAAGCGTTGTACCATTTGTAACATATACATAACCCTTCAGCAAATACTGTTGGTTACTAGTCCATGTAGTGTTAGTGCTAATACTGTCTTTAACCGTAACTGTAGTAAAACTTTGCGCATTAGCTATGCTTGCTAAAGCGAAGGATAAAATGCTTGTGAAGAAAAGTTTTTTCATGTTTTATAATTTGTCGCAAAAGTAAAATGCCGGGGTTACCGGCATGTTACGTGTATATTACCATAAGATTAGCAGAATGTTACCCCAATGTTAACTGCTATATTTTTACCCTTACACCTACGGTATAATATCTACCTGGTTTATAAGAGGTAATTAATTTATCAATACTATCAGGATTGTTAACGTCTTTGTCTATTTTATTATCGTAGTTGGCATCCTGTGCGGTTCGCACACTTTGATTCAGGAGGTTTTGTATACCGGCAGAAATCGTTACGTATTTGAAAAATGTTTTTGATACCGTAAAATCTAAAGAGTTGAATGGTAGTTCCCAAACGTTGCCTACTTTATCGCCAACTTTACCTAGCGCATAAATCCTTGGACCAAACACATTATATAGTATTGATGCCTGCAAACCGAGAGAATCACCCTGATAATACAATCCAGCGTTATACATATAAGGCGATTGCCCCTGTATAGGTGAAACTCTTGTATCTACCCTGGGAGATGGAGTCATCTGGCTTTTAATGATTGCAGCATTACCAACAAAAGCAAAGTCTTTAAACACATCGGTATTAGCCCAGTTATCGATAAACTCAAAATTTTTGCGGATATCTAACTCAGCACCGTATGAATAAGCCTTGTCCATGTTTGTGAAAGTGATAGCCCTGCTATCGCCACCAGATTTATCAATAACCTGTTGTATAGGATCTTTAAGATCCTTATAGAAAACTCCCACCTGTATCACTTCACTGTTAGACGGATACCATTCCCAACGAGCATCGAAATTTTGGATTTGGGCCACTTTTAGGGTATCACCACTTCCATTTGTATTTGATGGATACATGGCACCATAGATACCCCACCTGCTTTCCAGATCATAAAAATAAGATGGAGAATTTTCTCTAAACTCGGGACGGTTCAATGTTTTACCGTAGGCCAGCCTCACAAGTTGTTTATCTGTCAGGTTATAAGAAATATTAACAGAAGGTAAAATAAAATTAGTTGTTATTGGTGTCGAGACAAGATTCAGATTTGTGTAAGAATTGATAACATATTTGTTATACTCATCCCGCGCTCCACCGTATATGGACAAATGGTCGCCAACAGGCAGCTTTACAGCAAGGTAACTAGCCACTAACGTATTATTTGCGTCGTATTTATCATAAGGACTTGTACTTTCTTCCATCTTAAACTGTCCGAGACCACCAAGATTATCTTCTTCGAATATCTGGCCGATTGGTAAGCGTCTATAGCTACCATAATATGGATTTGTTTTACCACCTATTTTGTTTGTTATGGTATATCCGAACTGCCTTAATTCATACTTGCGCTCCTTATACTCAATATAATTACCTGCAAAAGCTTCAAATTCATATTTTTTAATTCTTATTTTTTGCGAAAACTGATGATTAAAAACGTATGCATTCTCATGTAATTGCTGATAAACCCTTGCGCCGCCGTAAACAGGGTCCACTGCACCTACAGGAACCGCAGCAGTATAAAAGCTATCTTCCTGGCCATACTGCTTTGTGTACCTTATCCTGCGCAGATCCGGAAGATTCTTATATAAGTTGGTATATCCTAAAGCCCATGTATAAGAACGCCTGTCGTCATTGCTTTTATGAGTACCTGTTAATTGAGAAGTAAATATCCTTCTGCTTTCGTAACTCATAATATAGTCATGCTCTGAACCTTCCTGTTTTGCAGTATCCGGAATATTATACCTGTCCACCAACGCTGACCGACCTATCTGATTCAACAAGTTTTTGAATTCAATTTTGTTATTACCCCATCTTGCAGCCAGGTTTTCCATTACTGCAGCGTTGACATTATTTACAGAGGCTTTGTCTTTATAGGCTTCTCCCAAAGATGCAGAATCGTAGTCATTCCTAAGGATATTATAGTTTGTATTGGTGTTTGTATAATTTACAGCAAATACATTACCCATCTGTACTTTCTTAGACGCTTTGAATACATTTGCTGCGGAAAAATTAAACCTTAGATCAGGGGACGCACTCTTGGTGTTTATTCCCCAGTTATTCTTGAAGGATTTACTTATTGATTCGATATTAGGATCTGTCTTATCAAACATGTTAGGAAGATTTGAAGGCATGGCACGGGAACCATTGTCATATCCTAACCAGTCTGTCTTTGAAGGTTGATTATAATTAAAAGAGCTACCCGTAGAGAACTCACGTTTTGAAACCTGTAAGCCTGCAGTATAAGAATTCTTTGAAGGTATAGACGTAGTATATATCTTAACCATTCCACCTGCAAAATCACCAGGCAAATCCGGTGCAGGAGTTTTTGCAACTACTATCCTGTCTATCTGACCACTTGGTATAACATCAAACGAAAAAGCCTTTTTATCTACCTCACTACTTGGCGCACCTACATCATTCAGCCAAACACTATTATACCTGTCGTATAAACCGCGTACCATAATGAATTTATCATCCATAATAGTAACACCGGGCACGCGCTTTACTACATCCGCAGCATTCCGGTCCATTGTTTTACTGATCTGCTGGGCACTGATAGCACTTACCATAGAATTGCTTTTTCGCATTTCCATGATCACGGCATTTTCCGTGTTACTGAGTTTAGTTGATTTTACAGTTACCTCAGAAAGGTTGCGGCCTTCTTCCTTCAACGTGGCGTTTAATTCTTCGTCCTTACCCTTGATGATAGTAACCGTTTGCAATGATTTCTTGAATGTTATAAGGCTAAACAGCACTTCATAGGTACCATCATCCACACCATCGATCTCATATTTACCATCTGCATCTGTTTGTGTACCTTTTTGCAGGCTTTTGATCACAACAGTTACACCGGCAAGGGGTTCATTTTTCTCATCTACAACAGTACCGGATATCTTCGCCGCTAACAAATCGAACGAAGAAAACAGGCAAAACGCAGATAAAATAATAGTAATAAATAGCTGTTTACGCATAAATTTTTATTGTGGTGCAAAAGTACCCCGAGCCTTAAAATCTAGCGTTCAGTCAATGTTATGAAAATGTTTCCCCTATATTAAGTTAATGTTACTTAATCTTTAACACGCCAAAGTTGCTGTGCTTTGTAATCCTTTACCGGCAATAGTTATGAAAAAAAACACCACATTTTCTATGTTATCTTTTCTGTTGTGTGGTTACCAGACACTACTCTCGCACGTTATTTGAGATGTAAGTAGTCCTGCTGCTACCGGATAAGTAATAATAGTACAGGTAATATAGAAAGGGTGCAAATGGCACCCTTTCTATCGTTCATTTTGTATGCAGTAAATATCTTCTTTACAGGCTTGTTCGGCAATTTTTCTGGGCGTGTCTTTATCGGGGAATGGCCAGTAATACTCCTCGTACTGCAACCTGTATTGCGCACGCTCAAAGCCAGCGACACCGTAATCATAATTCTCGCGATAGGTATACAACATCAGCAATATAAAACCAATGGTTAGTTGCCACTGATATTTTTTGCCTTCTACCCTGGCGAGCATAAAAATGAAAATAATGCTAACAATAAGATGAGGATATATAAAATACCTGCTGGAATACGAATCCAACATTTTAAATCCGCTGCGAAGCACAGCGGTTGCAGCCAATGACGCCAGGCAGAATATCAATATAGCGATAAAAGGCTGCGCTTCAGATGGGGTTTTCCATTTTTTTATTGGAAGCACGAGTACTAATGCGATAGCAACCAGCACACCAAAATAAACACCATAAATATAACCGAAATGGGCTCCCAGCTCGTGCAAAAAGAATTCTATCCGCACACCCCAGTCAGAAGATCCCTGAGGTGCAGGTTTGATATAGTTTACAAAATATAAAGCACCGAATATTATCGAAGTCGCCAAGCATGTAATAACATTTAACTTATTCCTACGTAAAATATTAAATGCCAAAAGCGATACAGAAATGATCAGTCCGGCGCCACTCGAGAAAATGCAAACAGCCTGAAACAGGACGGCCAGCCATAAAAACTTCTTATTCTCTTTATCATAAAAATATAAGCTCAGCAAAAAGAAGAATACCTGCGCATAATTGACCATGCCAAACATCGCAGCGTTGGAATTTTCATAGTTATTGATATCAAACATGGCAACTGCAGTAACAAATGCCGCAATATTCCACCTGGCAGGCAACATTTTCCTGATGAAAACAACCATCATGACGAATGCAGCCACCCAATGCAGATTGTTGAGGATAATCAGATCAAAGAAGTTAACGTCGCCATACAATTTATAGTAGATAAGATATACCATCTTAGAGTACACCGTCCTATGCTCATTAGTCTGCTCCCAAAAAAGAGCTATCTTATCTCTGAAAGATGCATTTTTATATCGTGAAAGAAAACCAAGTATTGAGGGATAATCATCTACATAGGGAATATTTACAGAATATTCATTTATTACCTTAAACAACAATAAAGCGGGCAGGAGAACCCACACGTTCATCAAGTAAGAAATGTACCCTTTGCTCTTCGGCTGAACTTCCGTCGTCTGTTTTACAGATTTCATAGAGTCAAATTAAATACATTTTATGCAAATTCTTAAAGGCACATTGTGTGAGCTCATATAATTCTCTGCGAATCGTCTTGTTTAGAAAGTATAGCCCCAGGTACAAGGCCAAATATTTTAATATCCCTCGTTTCTCATAATTTTAGGATATGGCCAAGTTCAGTGATAGTATTCAAAATACCCACCGGGAGTTTATTGAAGCACAAAAGATGTTCTTTGTGGCTACCGCGCCATTAGCGGTCGATGGACATGTCAATTTATCACCAAAGGGATCCGATAGTTTCCGGGTGTTATCGCCCACAAAAGTTGCGTATATGGATCTTATTGGAAGCGGCAACGAAACTTCCGCGCACATATTAGAGAACAGCAGGATAACTTTTATGTTCTGCTCGTACGATGGTCCTCCTAATATTCTACGGTTATATGGTTCCGGATCTGTAATTCTCCCACAGTCTTCTGAATGGGCCGCGCTTGCCGATCATTTTACGATCATCCCCGGCACACGGCAAATTATTGTCGCCGATATCCATAAGGTGCAAACGTCCTGCGGTTACAGCGTTCCGTTATATACTTACGAGGGAGAAAGAGACCATGCACATAAATGGGCTGCGAAGAAGGGCCCGGAAGGCCTTGAAACTTACCAAAAGGAGAAAAATCAGCAAAGTATAGACGGATTGCCTACTCACTTATCTCTATTGTCTTGAAATTGTTAAATAATTACTACATGAAAATTGGCTTTTGTTTATGGCATAGTTTTACAATGCTGTTGATAAACAAACAGCTATGATGAAAGGGTATGTGACGTTTTTATTTTTTGCCTTAATTTTTCCTGCAGGGTTATTTGCACAGGTGCAATTGAATAGTTATGTAGGTGCAGGAACTTCTTATGTAACTGCCAAAAACCTGAATACGTCATTCATGCCTATTATCAGGCCAAATGCTTCTTTCATTACAACATTCCCCATTACATCACGGATAGCCATTCAACTGGGCATGGGCTATACGGCCAAAGGTTATCATACTAATCAGACACAGGACCTGGGCTATACCAAATCGGTGTTTGTTACTACTACTAATCTGCACTTACTATCTCTTCCATTGCTTCTATCCTATAAAATAACAGACCATAATGACAGACAGTTCTGGTTAGATGGCGGCATGTGTTACAACCTGTTCCTTGCCGGTACAACAGCTTATGATTTCAGCGTTTATGACAATGGACAGAGAACCAGGCACGATAGATATACCTACCGTGTGATAGGGCGTTTTACTCCTTCAAAATACGGACAGACACCACACAGCTATGATGTAAACGGGCTGGACGTTACACTGCGGGTACAAGCCCGATATGTTTGGAAGCGATACACCTTCATGGCTTACTATGAGCATGGGATGTATGATATGCGGGCCACAATTGGCGATGATGCAACGACGTCCCTCAAATCAAGATACGCAGGTGTAGCAATCGGCTACAAATTGTTTTAGCTATAAATAAAAAGAGCACCAATAGGTGCTCTTTTTATTTATCAAATATTCTTAGAAGCTTCCCATACTCTTCTTCCCTCTCCTTTGATCACATGGCGTTCGCTATGATAAGAAGAACGTACTAGCGGGCCGCTCTCTACATAATCAAAGCCCATTTTATAACCCTCTTCGCGATAGAAGGCAAACTCATCAGGATGTACAAAACGTATTACAGGAAGATGTTTTTGCGTAGGCTGCAAATACTGCCCCAAAGTAAGAACATCGCAGCCATTCTCAACAAGATCATGCATGGTTTGCAATACTTCTTCTTTTTCTTCACCAATACCCAGCATTACACCACTTTTGGTACGCATACCTCCATCTTTAAGGCGGCGTATCACTTCCAGGCTTCTGTGGTATTTGGCTTGAATACGCACCTTGCGTGTCATGCGCTCTACTGTTTCCAGGTTATGAGACACTACCTCTGGCGCTACTTCAATAATGCGCTCCAGGTTTTCCCATTCACCCTTAAAATCCGGTATGAGTGTTTCGAGCGTTGTCTCCGGATTCAGCGCACGCACAGCTTTGATCGTATTTGCCCATATTATAGATCCGCCATCCTTCAGTTCATCACGGTCTACAGATGTGATCACCGCATGCTTCACATGCATCAGGTGTATGGCCTCGGCAACACGCTGTGGTTCGTCCCAATCAACGGGCTCGGGGCGGCCGGTAGCCACCGCACAAAAACCGCATGACCGGGTACATATATTACCCAAAATCATGAACGTTGCTGTGCCTTCGCCCCAGCACTCACCCATGTTTGGGCAGTTACCACTCTCACATATTGTATGTAGCTTGTGTGTATCAACGAGGTTGCGAACATTGCGATAGCTCTCACCAATCGGCAATTTCACCCTAAGCCAATCCGGCTTTTTAACCCTTGTCTCTGTACTGTTTGCTGTACTACTGATCACCGGTAATTCCTGCATAATAGATGCAAATTACAATCATCACCAACGTTTGCCAAATTGCAAAGACAAATAAGCATTTAAGAAATATGCTTTAGCGTCTTTATTTGCCATTATTTCGATGGCTTTACTATAAACTTCAAAATTCACCCCTGTTTCTAAGGCCAAAACACGTGCTTTGTTTGCCGCGAAATCAAAGTGCATCGCAGCTTTCAGGTGCACACCAGGTATGATCTTGGTTTCGCCAAGCCCTTTACCAAAACCAGAACTGCCCAGGATATATCTTTTATCCAGGAAATACTGTTTTGTTGAGTCTGAATAGGTAATATCAGGCTCGGTAGTTGGCGCGGAAACGCTTAAATAATATGGTTTTAACAACCCCAGCGATAAACCACCTACATAAACAAAATGCATGGATATAGCACCCGGTTCAGGTTTACCTGCCAACATTTTACGACCACCATATCCGATTTTGAAGGTATAGAAATTATTTATTTTACCATATATGAATGGCTTAGGCTTTTCGTTATTGTAGCTGGAGGAGGTATTGGACCTTTTAATTTCGGCAGGTACCTTTTTTTCATCAAGTTCTATTTGCAGCAATTTCACATCATAGAAAAAGTCGCGATAGCGGTCTTCGCTTTTTACCCAGCCTTTATCTACAAATATGCCCCAGCCGTCTGTATTTAGCCTCAGCCCAAAGCTTAACTCTGTATGGAGTGGTTTAGGTTTTTTAAGTACAACATGCTTAACGGGTTGCTTTACAGGTACTTTTCTCAAAGAATTACTGTCATTTTTCGTTTGCGCCTGGGTGGTAGTCCCCAGTAACAAAAGGGCAAGACATATGTGTGTAAATACCTTCATATAGGTAGATGTATAAATGATACATCGTAAATTTAACAAAAATTCAAATTAAGTGTTAGCCAAGGTAATTTATAAAGGAGGCCTTCGTACAGAAGCCACACATTTGCGTTCAGGAACTGTCATAGAAACAGATGCGCCGGTAGATAATCAAGGTAAGGGTGAGCGTTTTTCGCCAACAGACCTTGTTTCTGTAGCATTAGCTACGTGTATCGTTACTACGATAGGTATTGCGTCAGATACCCGTGATATAGACATTACAGGCACTGAATGTGAAGTGGAAAAGATCATGGATTCTAATCCGCGGAAAATAGGTGAGATCAGGATCAAGCTTACTTTCCCTAAAGACAAACAATATACAGACAGGGAGAAGATGCTGCTGGAAAATGTGGCTAATACCTGCCCGGTAGCCCGGAGCCTGCATCCTGACCTGAAGCAGACTTTAACGTTCGTTTGGCCTTGATTTGAGCAGGCTAAGCCCCACCGCACACTCAAGGCATCGCTTTTTTGAGCAGTAGTTGTTATACAGTTGTATCAAAGCTTGTGACTGGGCTGCGTTTGCAGGCTTCCAGGCAACATCCTGCCACAGATCTATAATATTATTGCGCTCCGCATTTACTACTTCCAGTAAACGGAGCGCTTTTTCCTGTAAAGCATCATCTCCTATGGACGATGCGTAAAGGAATTGTATAGGCGCAATAGTATTAATAATGATATTCTGGATGGACGCTTTACCCAAGTGCTTTTTCGAAACAGTATCAGACAATTCATCAAAGCGATAATGATCATCCCAATATTCATTCGCAGTCACATCCAGTAAAGGCAGGATGTCCTTTACTTCATGCTTCTCTATTATTTGAGAAAACAAATGAAATGATTGATGTATTAATGCAGCAAACTGGGCAATGCGTATGGTAGGGAAATTAGCAGGCCGCATTCTCAAGAACTTCCAAAGATGCACAGGCATTGGTTCCAGCCTGTACTTTTGGCGCAGGTAGTTATACTCCTGCTTTAGCTTACTGGGATAGTCATCCTTAAAATCCTCATTCAACATACTTGCCTGCCCAAAAAGGATGGCCTCTACCTGCAACAAGCTGCCACCTTTGGTAAATACATTTAGTGGAATGGACAAAGCCAATTGTAGAAACGGATCTGCATTCACCTTAAAACCAAAATTGGCAGCCATTCGCCAATAAAGAAGATTGCGCCAGTCACCGGCAGACTTGTCCAGCAATTCCTTCCAGCTCAGGTGCTTTTCTTCCCATCGCTCAGCCAGCAGCCTTGTTAACCAGCTCTCTTTAGTAATATCCTTTACAACACCAAGTTGCCCGGAACATGCAATCGGCTTCACATCCTGCATCATGGTTTCATATCTACCCAGTAATGCGGGCGCTATATATGGCGCGATAATCAGAACAGGAACATTTTCAAGCGTAGTAGCTGCATCATCGTTATATACCACGTGCAGGACGATATTTTTATATGCATCATCGTGCTGATGTCCATGTTTATCCCAATCGCTGCTATTGATATGCAATTCGATATTGCCGGCAAGAATAGTATCCCCTACTTTGATACGGCCCTGCAAAAAGTCAGGACCTGAATTAGTATTATAAACCCCGGGATGAACGATGGTTAGTTGCTCTCCGTCATTAGTAACAAGTCCTGTGGGATTGTATAGGCTGTATTGCCAGATAAACTGCAATAATCTTTCCTGCATGGCATTGGTTTATGCCGGTTAAATTACAAATAAGCAGCCATTTGCTTTTGATATTCTGCAGCAGCCACGCCGGCGCGCTCAGCAAAATCAGTACCGGAGCTTACATAAATTACACCGCGGGAAACATTTATAAGAATACCACCATCGCTGTTCATCGCATTTTGGCATACGGTATCTACGTCCCCACCCTGCGCGCCTACGCCCGGCACCAGGAAAAAATGATCCGGTAACATTTGCCTGATATGCTGCAATTGCTCCTTGCGTGTAGCACCAATTACAAACATCAGATTACCCGTGTTACCCCATGAAGCAACGGTCTTTAACACTTTCTCGTATAACAGTTCTTCGCCACATTGCTGCAACTGAAAATCAGCGCTACCGGCGTTAGAAGTAAGCCCTAATACAATAGCCCAGTTGCCGGCATATTGCAGAAAGGGTTGTACACTATCCTTACCCATATACGGCGCTACCGTAACGCTATCAAAAGGATAAGTCTTAAAAAAGGTATTGGCATATTGCTCTGCGGTATTACCTATATCCCCTCTTTTAGCATCAGCAATTGTAAAAATATCTTTAGGTATATAATCGAGCGTCTTACCAAGGCTTACCCAACCTTTTACGCCCTGCGCTTCATAAAACGCAGTGTTGATCTTATAAGCTACTGTATAATCTTTAGTAGCATCTATGATCGCCTTATTGAACTCGAACATAGGATCGTCAGAAGAAAAAAGATGCTTCGGTATTTTTTCCAGGTCGGTATCAAGACCTACACACAATACAGATTTTTTCTTCTTTATTTCGGCTACCAGTTGTTCGCGATTCATAATAAAAGATTGGGCTGCAAAGTTAACGGCATTATTTATACTTGCCTATCTTATCATCTATAGCTATATCTTTTACAAAGCTGCGCTGCAGTTTCATATTGATCAGCACCGAATCGGCACCAGCCTTATTGCATGCATCCTGTATATCCGTCAACAATTGCATTACCCTGCCATAAGGGCCTTCTATTACAGTTTCGAAAGGGCAAACAACATAATGCAAGCCAGATGCCTGTATGCAGGCAATTGCAGCATCTACAACGCTATAAGCCTCTATCTGTGGTAAATGAAGCGGCAATACCTGGATTGCCATATTTACATTATAACTCATAACAGTATTTTGAGGCTGCAATATAGCCATCGTTTATTGCGCCTATAGCCAATAGATAATATCTTTTTTGCGGGTATATTAATATCGTAAATTTGCAATTCGAAAATCACATTACATATGAGATATTTATCATTAATCGCACTCACATTTGCATTTAACGCAAACATTTTTGCCCAGGACCTGAAACTGCCGGCTCTGAGCCCGACAGCCAAGATCAGCCAGGAATTTTCTACTTCCAGCATCGACATCAGCTACAGCCGCCCATCTATGCGTGGCCGTAAAGTATTTGGCGACCTGGTGCCTTATGGCGAAGTATGGCGTACGGGTGCTAACTCTGCCACCAAGATCAAATTTGGTGAAGATGTAACTATCGGCGGACAGGATGTAAAAGCCGGAGAATATGCTTTGTACACCATCCCCGGACAAAC
Organism: Bacteroidota bacterium; assembly: GCA_018267955.1. Classification (GTDB taxonomy): domain Bacteria; phylum Bacteroidota; class Bacteroidia; order Chitinophagales; family Chitinophagaceae; genus Polluticoccus. The sequence goes on along the minus strand of JAFDXL010000007.1, from coordinate 8,684 downwards.
TGAATGGACAGTGATCCTGAATAAAGGTACCGGCAACTGGGGAGCAGCAGGCTATGAAACGTCTTCAGATGTAGCCCGTTTTAAAGTAACGCCAAAGGTGTCTGATAAAAATGTACAAACATTCAGCATCAGCATCGGTAATATCACTTACAATTCCTGCAACCTGGATATAGCATGGGAAAAGACCAAACTGGTTATCCCGGTTAAAGCCAACAACCAGGAACGCCTGGATGCCGCTATTGACAAAGCCATCAATAATCCGAACATTCCTTACTTCCAGGCAGCAAACTACTATTTTGAGACTAGCCAAAACCTGGATAAAGCATATAGCTATGTAAACAAAGCACTGGAATCAAATCCAAAAGCTTTTTATATGTGGAACTTGAAAGCACGCATTGCTCAAAAACTGGGCAAGAAAGAAGAAGGTATCGCAGCAGCAGAAAAATCAATGGAAACTGCTAAAGGATCTGCTTTCGAATCAGAATACATCCACAAAGGCAATAAGCTGATCGCAGAAATGAAAAAATCATAACCATATATTCTGTCGATAATTCAATAATTTTATTTACCCGCAACTTACCCGTTGCGGGTTTATTTTTGAGCACTATATGAAAAAGCTATTTTCCTCATTAACAGCCATTGCGCTGTTCGGCACTTCATTGGCACAACAGGTTCGCCCGGCAACCTCAGCACAGATACATCACGAGATAGCACAACTAAATAATCTTGTAAACGTACTATACCTGGCTGCGCATCCGGATGATGAGAATACACGCCTGCTAGCCTGGCTGGTAAATGACCAAAACATACGCACTGCGTATCTGTCCCTTACACGTGGGGATGGCGGCCAAAATATATTAGGTAATGAACAAGGCGCTGCACTCGGCTATATACGCACCCACGAGCTGATGGAAGCACGCAAGCTGGATGGTGCAGGACAATACTTTTCCAGAGCAATAGACTTTGGTTTCTCAAAGAATTATGAAGAAACATTTAAGCATTGGAATAAAGAATTACTGACCGGTGATGTAGTATGGATATACCGCAAATACCGCCCGGACGTGGTAATATGCCGCTTCCCGCCCAACTCAATGGCTGGCCACGGGCAGCACGCAGCTTCTGCAATTTTGGCGCAAGAGGCATTTAAGATAAGCGGTGATAAAACCAAATATCCTAAACAGCTACAGTATTATAAACCTTGGCAACCGAAGCGTATCCTATTCAATTCTTTCCGCTTTGGTAGTGCTAATACTACTTCAGAAGATCAGTTTAAATTGCCTGTAGGCCAATATAGCCCGGCACTGGGCATGGGTTATGGAGAGCTGGCAGGCATTAGCCGCAGCATACACCGCAGCCAGGGTGCAGGCACGCCTAGCGTACCGGGTGTGCAAACGGAATATTTCAAACTGGTAGACGGAGATTCGATTTCTTCTTCGCTATTCGATGGCATTGACATTACATGGAACCGCGTACACAGGCCGGAAATAGGCGATGAGATCAGCGATATATTGACCACTTACGATTTCAACCATCCTGAAGCTTCCCTGCCGGCCCTGCTGCACCTCAGAAAACAAATACAAACCGTAAAGAACAGTTACTGGCGTACACAAAAGCTACAGGAGCTGGATCAGATCATCCTGCATTGCAGCGGCCTGATGGCAGAAGCTTATGCTTCACAAGCGGAAGCTACAAGAGGTGAGCAAATACCATTTACCTTAAAACTGATCAGCCGTGCAAATACGAGGGTAACTGTAAAATCGATCAACTGGATTGGCGTTGATACAACACTGAATGCAAGGTTGGGACAAGACAGCCTGATATCGTTTGCTCATACAGTGACCATACCTGACACCGCTATGATAACAGAACCATACTGGCTAGCGAAAACCAGCGAAGACAATGCACACTTTATTATACCGAAAGATACCTTGCTTGGATATCCCGAAACACCTAATACACTCAATGCGATTGTCACGTTGGATATCAATGGAACAGATCTGAATATGCCGGTGCCGCTATCTTATAAAAAACTGGATCCAACACATGGGGATGTAATAGAGCAATTACGCATAGTGCCTGACGCATCCGTAGATTTTACTACCGGTTTATTAGCTACTAAACCTGACGGTAGTGTAGAAGCATCTGTCCTGATTCATCCTAATAAAGACATCAATAACGGAAGCCTGGTTATCTATAGCCTTCTTATGAGCCACGAGTTCAAAGGATTGAATCTGAAGAAAGGAATCGATACAACAATCACAACAAAATTTACTGCAGCAGAACTAAATTCTGTCAGCAAAGATGATCTATACCTGCTTACCAATCTCATGGTAGGCGACCATATCTATCCTCGCACACAACACCTTATTCGCTATGAGCATATACCTACGCTGCAATACTTCACCCCGGCTTATGCGAAAGTGCTGAGGAGTAATTGGAAAGTAACTGCAAAGAAAATAGGTTACATCCCGGGCGCAGGCGATAAAGTTGCTGACATTCTGAAACTGACCGGCATACAGGTAGACATACTGAAACCGGAGGACATCCGTGAAGAAAAGCTTAAGCAATATGACGCAATATTAACCGGTGTGAGGCTGGTGAACATAGAAAAGAATATGCCTAACTGGATGCGTGTACTAAACCGTTATGTGCAAAACGGAGGCACCCTGGTAATGCAATACAATACCTTGCAGGATCTTTCGACAACACAGATGGGCCCTTATGGTTTTACATTATCTACACAACGTGTTACAGAAGAGGATGCACCGGTAACTTTCCTGGATCCTAAAAGCAAGGTACTTAACTACCCTAACAAAATAACTGAGGATGATTTTAACGGATGGGTACAAGAACGTGGTCTGTATTTTGCTTCTAAATGGGATCCTAAATATCAACCACTGTTCCGTATGAACGATACCGGTGAATCTCCATTAGATGGCTGCACGCTGTATGCTAAATACGGTAAGGGCAATTATATATATACAACGTTATCCTTCTTCAGGCAATTACCTGCGGGTAACAAAGGTGCCATACGTTTAATGCTGAATATGCTGTCTGTGGGCAAGTAATAGTCAATTGGCCTTGATGAAACTGAACGCCTGGTATATCGCCGTGATTGCTGTGCTGGTAGCGCAGATAATTCTTTATTACCTGTTTACCCAGCACTGGCAATGAGCATACTCGACTGGATCATATTATTAGGCACCCTTGCGGCTGTGATCATCTACGGCATGTACAAAAGCCGTGGACAGCATGGAAATAGCACTTATCTGCTGGCAGGTAAAAATATGCCCTGGTACATTGTGTTGTTGGGGATTATGGCTACTCAAGCCAGTGCTATCACATTTCTATCTGCACCGGGGCAGGCGTATACAGATGGTATGCGCTTTGTACAGTATTACTTCGGTCTGCCGATAGCAATGGTGGTCATCAGTATTACGTTCATACCCATCTTCAGGAAGTTGAACGTGTATACTGCTTACGAATACCTGGAGAGCAGGTTTGACAGAAAGACACGAATACTTACCAGCATTTTGTTCTTATTATCCCGAGGGTTATCTACCGGTATCAGTATCTATGCACCATCTATTATTTTATCCTCAATAATGGGATGGAATATTTATGTAACCAATGTTATCATGGGTGGGCTGCTGATTATCTACACCTATGCCGGCGGTGCAAAAGCGATAGCACATACACAGAAACTTCAATTCCTTATCATATTGGCCAGTATGGCAATTGCGGGATACCTTGTAGTGGCTGATCTGCCGCATGGGGTAGACATGAGCGATGCATTATACATAGCGGGTAAATCGGGGAAGCTCAATGTGATCACTACAGGATTTAACTGGAAGGATAAATACAATATATGGAGCGGTATCATCGGTGGATTTTTTCTTGCCCTTTCTTACTTCGGTACGGATCAAAGCCAGGTAGGGCGCTATATATCCGGTAAAGACTTACAGGAGAGCAGGATGGGTTTATTGATAAATGGCCTTGTAAAAGTACCCATGCAGTTCCTGATACTGCTGATAGGCGCTTTGTTGTTTGCGTTCTATAGTTTTCAGCCCGCTCCATTATACTTTAATGAAGGTGCATATAACGAGTACAAAAGCAAAAACAATGAGGCCGTTCGTCAGCTAGAATTACAACATACTGCCCTGCAAAATCAATATACCCTCCAGGCGCAGACTATAGCACAGTATAGAAAAGCAGGCGACCATATTGTTCCTGCTAACTTATTGAAAGAATTCATTGCAACACAAAAAGAAATAAGCTCATTGCATGATACTATCAGGACAAGGATCGTCCATGATCAATACACTACTGATACAAATGACACCAACTATATTTTTCTGTATTTTGTAAAACATACATTACCTAAAGGATTGGTGGGCCTTCTGTTTGCAGTCATCTTTCTTGCATCTTGGGGCTCTATATCAGCGGCCATCAATTCGCTTGCTTCTTCATCGCTGGTAGATATACACCTTTTAAACAAGCCGGCAATAGGCGAGACAAAGCAATTGATGCTCGGCAGGCTGCATACATTAGGCTGGGGTGTATTTTGTATTGCCATCGCCATGTTTGCAACACGTATGGGCTCTTTAATAGAAGCAGTGAATATTCTTGGTTCTCTGTTTTACGGCACTATACTGGGGATATTTCTGACAGCTTTTTATTTAAAACGCGCAACAGGTACCATGGTCTTTGCTGCGGCTATAATTACAGAAGCCCTTATTGTTGGCATATACAACATTGATGTTATCTCTTTTCTGTGGCTGAATGTGATAGGTGCTTTATCTGTTCCGTTACTTTGCCTTGCAGGTTCTATATTTGCAGGCAAAGAAATGCCAGTTAATGAATAAACCATTTACTTACGAACAAGCCGAGGAGATATGTGAAGATTTTGAAGACCTGGTAGATACAGAACTTGTTATCGAAGGCGTACAGCACTATATAGACCACGTTATTATGGTGCCTTACCCTACGGCAGACAAGGCACTGTTTATACAATCATACAGAGAGGCCGGTAATATCTTGCCAGCATTAGATAGTTATTCAGGAGATCAATATGATGTAATAATCATTGCTTCTAAAATGCAGGACAGCAACGATATCACTACAATAGATATCAGGAAATATATCGGGGACAATGGTGTGGGTTATAACTTTCCTGATTAATTCTTTGCTTCTGCATCTTGTTCTATATGGTGAGCATGCATCTGGTGGACTACTTCAGGTGCAGCTATATCGCCAAATCGCTGATTGAATATCTTTTTCCTTTTCGTTTCTGTTATCGCTGTAAAAGGCCATACCAGGAAAAAGGTCCACCCTGCAAAATAAGCGCCATAGCCGCCGGAAAATGCTACACCAACAGCCAATAGACTTACTCCTGCTACTATCATGTTGGTGTAAGCATGTGTTTTGGTCTGGAAAGCTTCAACTTCGCTTAGCCTGATATGATCTCTTTGTACATATGCATTCATATACATAAAGCCAAATAGCAAATAAAAGGCTCCGAATCCGCCGCAATACAAACTAAATATTGTTGAAAGCTGTCCGGTATTCTGGAAATGAAATTTCTGCCCGAAGAGTGCGCCAAATAGGAACTTCAAAGGAAACATGTACACCAAAACCAGGAACAGCAAAATTCCATTTAGCGCTACTGTTTTTATATCATGCAGGCCATATCTCCTGAAAAAAATATTCTGCCTGTACCAGATAGTAAACATGATCAGGAAAGACAAGCCAAAAGGAACAAAGAACTTCAGGTTATCCATCAGTTCTTCATAATCATGCGGTACCTCCAGAGAAACGATGAGCAACGTTACGGCAAATGCAAATACGGCATCACTAAACGCCTCTATACGTGTTACCTCCTGCCCCCGCCATACAATATGGTCTTTGGATTTCTTTTTAGCAACTTGCTTACGAAACATGGAATTTAGGTTTGACATTACAAGATAAAAAAATCATGTAATATCATTTTATTCCTAGTACTGTATCTCCACCACCTTTGTAGGCTGCAGGTTTGCGTTGCGCAACGATACATTCCGCGCTACATTCTGTGCCAGTTGCTCGAAAATATTCTGCGTGATTGATTCATCATCCAACACAGCAGGTATGCCCTTATCGCCACCTTCGCGTATACTTTGCACTAGTGGAATCTCGCCTAAGAACGGCAAGTCAAACTGATCCGCCATCTGCGCTGCCCCACCCTTGCCGAAGATGTAATATTTATTTTCAGGTAGCTCTGCCGGAGTGAAATATGCCATATTCTCAACGATACCGAGTATAGGTACATTTATTTGCGGCTGCTTAAACATCATGATCGCTTTCTTAGCATCTGCTGCGGCAACTGCCTGGGGTGTTGAAACGATAACAGCACCTGTAACAGGTACAGCCTGTACTAAGGTAAGATGAACATCACCTGTGCCCGGAGGCAGATCAATTACCAAATAGTCGAGTTCGCCCCAGTACACATCACTGATGAATTGTTTCAATGCTGAACTAGCCATCGGGCCACGCCATATTACAGCCTGCTTCTCATCTACAAGCAAGCCGATGGACATTGCTTTGATACCGTAACGTTCGATAGGTACGATCATGCCCTTGCCATTAACATCCATCATCTTAGGACGCTCATCGCGTATGCCTAACATGATAGGTACAGAAGGACCGTAGATATCCGCATCCAGCAAACCAACCGATGCACCTTCCTGCGCCAAGCCGAGAGCCAGGTTTACAGATACGGTAGATTTACCAACGCCACCTTTACCGGAAGCCACCATGATGATGTTCTTGACACCCGGCAGCACTATATTATCCTTACGATTGGTATTTACATTCGAAGTCATCTTCACAATAACATTTGCGTCTGCATCTACATGTTCGTGTATGGCTTTGATACAATCTCTTTCGATCAATTCTTTCAGGGGGCAGGCAGGTGTAGTTAACACTACTGTGAAACTGATATTGTTCCCATCAATCTCTACATCCTGCACCATATTCAGGGCTACAAGGTCTTTGCCCAGATCGGGCTCCTGCACAGTTCCTAACGCCTTCAAAACCTGCTCTTTACTTATCATACTAAACCTTTGTTAAAGTGATTTTTCCGTGATGCAAAAGTACGCCACAGAAGCTTTCTTTGTACAATTAATTCATCAATAGGCGTATCAATAACGACATAGTATATTCATCGTATTAATATATTTATGAAACGTTTAAAAGAACGTAAATTTGGGTACCATGTCGAGAAGGTTTAAACAACTTACCTGCTTATTATGCCTTATGGCTGTGCTGTTGAAAGCGCATGCGCAAGATCCTTATGAAAATATCATACAGATCAACGGTGTTACGATGACTGCTGATAGCTTAAGGGCTGTGCCAAATGTAGTTGTTGTGGTAAAAGGCAAGAACAGAGGTGTAGAATCCAGTGATATGGGTGTGTTTTCTATTGTTGCCTATAAAGGCGATACTTTACAGTTTTCCCAAATTGGCTTTCGCTCAAAGGATTATGTGATCCCAAAAAATCTTGCAGGGCACTATTTTTCACTGATACAATTAATGACGCAGGATACTTTTTACCTTCCTGAAACTATCATTCGTCCATTACCTTCCCGCGAGCAATTTGATTATGCTTTCAAACACTGGAGCATACCTGATGATAAATATGAGATAGCGCGTAGAAATACCAATGCATTGATGCTTCGAGCACTTGCTTATTCATTACCGCGCGATGGTAGGGAAAGCCAGGCCATGTATCAAAATCTGCAGGCACAAACTGCTACTTATTACGGACAGCAAAAACCTATGAATATCTTTAACCCGCTTGCCTGGGCAGAATTCTTCGATGCCTGGAAGCGAGGTGATTTCCGGAATAAGAATAAATTCAACACTAATAGCCAGTAGTAGCAATTTAGAAAGGCTAACAACTACTTTGCTGTCGAGGGGCTTTCTGGAAAGAAAAGAACTTTAATTGTACTATCTCCAAAAGATAGGTAATCAGCTATAGCCAGATCATCTTTGTATCTTTCATAGCAAGTATCGCACGCTTCGCGTATAAAGTTGATCTTACGTACGAGCAATATTTTTGTGCGATCATCCTCAATTGCATAATACGGATAATCCGCAAAAATTGTGTTACGAAGTACCTTATCCATTTGCTCGTAATCTCTGCGTAAAGAGACAATCATGATAGGAACTCCCGATCTTGAAATGCTGTCTAGTTTATGTATATCCGGCAATGTTCCGCGGCATACAGGATTCCAAAAGTATAGGTAATATTTGCCCTTGATATTAATAAGAGATCGGATGTTTGAACCGGTCAAAGGTTCGATAATTCTTCTATCATTTTTATATGCTACTTTCTTTTCAAAATCAGGTAAGTCAAAGGGAAGTATAACAAACTTGCTGGTGTCATATTGTTGAGCAACGATATGATCTTTTGCTGCGAAAAGTTGCCTTTCTTTTCTGCCATTGCTTAAATTAAAAGTGTGGCAGCTTGCACAAGTAAAAATGGCGCAGAGGAATAATAGATATTTCATCGATATAGGATGGCTTGGATTTAAACTTACTCTAAAATAACAACCAGAATGTTACGGAAAATATAATCTTGTTTACGAGCTGTACAGTATTAAGCACAAAAAAGCCGTTGTCTTTTGGACAACGGCTTTAGATAATAA
>JAFDXL010000006.1 GCA_018267955.1 Bacteroidota bacterium | reverse complement strand
GTCAACTTAACCGGTTCTTGCATTAATGCCGTAGTAATTCAAAAATTGTTGAAGTGTCATTTGGACAAAATTTTAAGAATGGTACAATGTAGAACCTATTTATATTATTCGCAACGGGAAAAATACGGTATTTTTTAGAAAAAATGTTAAATATTTGATAAATACACTTTGCGGATGCTACTTTCGAAGAAACTACCAGTGAATCTTATATTTCAGTTTCAGAAAGCAATATCAAATAATCGGCACTTTTTTAAAGTTATTGCCGATAGTTTGATACATTTGTTGGCAAAATAACGGGAGCTATTAATAATCTACAAATAGATAAACTAAAGGTAAAATTTACTCTGAACGGAGAACTCAGTAGTAATGACTTATTTCATTTCTTTCAAGAATGGGATGAGGCGGTGCCGAAAGCAACAGTTAATTGGCGGATTTATGAACTTGTAAAAAAAGGCATAATAGTGCGGGTTGGTAAAGGAAGATTTGCATGGGGGACTGAAACACAGTTTCATCCACCAATTACAAGAAACCTGAAAAACATCAATGCACTGATAAAGAAACAATTCCCTTTTATTAATTATTGTCTTTGGGATACTTCTATTATAAAACCCTTTCATCAGCATTTGTCAAAATCAGACTTTATTTTAGTGGATATTGAAAAGTATGCGGTAGAATCTGTCTTTCTTTTCCTGAAAGAGAAATATAAAAATGTATTCCTCAAGCCTGATAAAGAGATGATGGATATGTATGTCGTTTCTAATAAAAACAGCATCATTGTCCGGCAACTGATCTCAGAATCACCTACACAAAAAGAGAAAGAAGTGCCAACGGTAACAATAGAAAAGCTGGTAGTTGATATATTTTCTGATAGTGAGTTTGAATATCTGAAAGGAAGCGAGCTGTTATTAGTAATCAAAAATATTTTCGATAGTTTCACGGTTAATAAAAGCAGATTACTCCGATATGCAAGCCGGAAAGGGAAACAGGATATAATATTGAGTTTCCTTGAAAAAAATAATATCCTACAGCCTAAAAAATAATCCCTCCGGAAATGATTTCTCAACAAACACTGACAAATGAGTGGATAAGCAAGGTATCTGTTGCAAATAACAAGGCCGATAAGATTCTAATTGAGAAAGTCATACGTGCTTTACTTTTATTGGAAGGGCTTGTTGAAAATGGAGTTCCATTTGTTTTTAAGGGCGGAACAGCACTTATGCTTCATTTCAACTCTTCCAAAAGACTGTCTATTGATATAGACATTGTGATGCATGAGCCTGTATCGCTTGAACCGTTATTCAATAAGATGGCAAAGGAAAAGCATTTTATAAGAGCAGAAATGCAGGAAAGGACTGTAAAGTATGACATTGAGAAAGCCCATTATAAATTCTTCTATGCCCCCGTTCATCAAACTTTACAAGGTGAGGAATACGTGTTACTTGATATACTTTTTGAACAGCCTAATTATGCACAACTAATATCGCTACCGATAGATTCAGCATTTGTCAATCAGCAGGGAAATCCATTAAAAGTAAATGTGCCATCACTTAATGACATTTTAGGTGATAAGTTGACTGCTTTTGCTCCGAATACTACAGGTGTTCCTTATGAGAAAGGAGGTATCAGCCGGGCAATGGAAATAATAAAGCAACTATACGATGTAGGTAATCTATTTGACTTTGCAGACGATATCAGTATAATCAGTTCAACCTTTCAGAAGTTTGCCATTACAGAAATGGGTTATAGGGATCTCGGAAAAGACTGGACTATAGTATTAGAAGATATTTATCAGACGGCATTACTGATCTGTACAAGAGGAAATGACGGTAAAGGCGACATAGATGCACTACAGTTGGGGCTAAGGCAAATCAAAGGATATATATTCTCTGAAGGATATAATATTGAAAATGCGATAACACATGCCTCAAAAGCTGCTTACCTTTCTGTTCTCATAAAAAGAAATGAAAAAGCGATTGAAAGATTCAGCAATTCAGAGAAATTAGCGGATTGGGTAATCCAGCAGCCGTTTAATACCAAGCTCAATAAATTGAAGAAAACCAATCCTGAAGCATTTTTTTACTGGTATAAAGTCTATTTGCTGGAACGTCCATAAAATGCCTAATTCCCGCTTTAATTTTGCTTAATTTTCTTTCACTTTGGTTAATTGCCGCGCAATTGCAGCCTAACTTTCCGGCAATTCCAGCAAAACTTTCGCCGTACCTTAGCTTTAGAAAAATAGCCCAATACATTATAATTATCCGGCGTATAAACTAACTGTATGACAAAAAATGAACGGTTTGAAAGACTTTGCTCACGGTACGTTTCCTCAATTGAGAACAACCTGAGAAAGCGATTGAATAAAGCCAAAGACAAGGAGTATGTTTTAGAGGAAATAAAAAAAGAAACTGATTTTATCAATAAAACATTGGTGTCCAATCCTAATATAAAAGAGTTGGTAGATATATTCTTAGACCTTTATAAAAAGGGCGAGAACATAGATTATATATTTAGGCGTATAAGCGACCGATTTGATAATGAAATTGAGGGTATTAAACCGGGAACGCCAGTTTATAAGGATGGTGAGCTGATCGGCACTTATCCATTGGAAGATGAAAAAGAACTGAAGCAATTGACTGGCGATGAAAAGAAACTGACAAAGTTCTTAGTGAGCTGCATTGCTTACGATGAAGTAGAGAAAGGACTGCCTAATCTATTAACCAAAACACAACAGCCGGAACCTGTTGCAAAAATGGACTATACTATTCAATGGACTGGCCGCAGGGACAATAAGAACGAATTTGTCCAACTCATCTATGCCTTACATCAGGCTGGCTATCTGAACAAAGGACAGGGTGAAATAACCAAAGTGGTGGAAAGCCTTGCTGAAATACTCCAGTTAGAGTTAGGCAAGAATTGGCAAAGCAACCTTTCTGCAAGCATTCATAAATCTAACTGGGATTATGAGCCGCCTATCTTCAAGAAAATTGCAAAGGCATATCAGGATTATGCCGAAAAATTGATCGAGAATAAGAAATTCAAATAAGGTTTAAAGACATAACACTTCATAGAGGCGGCTTTCGGGCTGCCTTTTTCATTTGGCATTAAGCCAACAATTTACCCCCAGTAGGACAAAGGTGGGGGAAGTGCCTTTTTACCTTTACATGGATTTTAAAGGGTGTTTGAGGCCATGAACATAGCTGTTGCCCGCTGTATTTTCCGCTCCTGATAAATACCCCCTAATTGAGACACCGGAGCTTTTTACAGCAGGCAGAAATGTAGAAACCCAGGAACAAACAGAGAATGGATTGGCTGTAAGAATGATAAGGGAAGTGCGATATAACAAGAATTGTCAGCAATAACTTACTCCCAGTAGGACAAGGGTGGGAGTTTCGGGGTGGGAACTTTGTATGAACTATAACAACAATGTAGTATATGAATGAACAATTGAAAAAGCTAACGGAAAGGTTAGAGCGAATTGAAAATTTATTGGAGCAGTTGATTGTGCGAACAAAAGAGACGGATGTTGGTGGCAATAACAATAAGCCGCTCTCACTTAAACAAGCGGCAGACTACCTGCATTTGTCTGTCTCAAGAATGTACAGCCTAATCTATCAGAAGAAACTCAATCCGGTTCAAAGAAAACGGAATAGCAAGCTTCTCTTTTATGTGAGCGAGCTGAACCGATACCTGAGTACAGAAAAGTAATACAGGCTGCAATCTGTCCACAATTGAATAATCAAGTAAACAATTAAAAAAAACAATAAATATGGCGTTTGTAAAGGAGAACTATTCAGAGAGCAGGGTAAACATGATCTATGAACTATTAAAAAAGGAGGCAGAAAACGGAACGCCCAAAGATTATGAAATTAAAGTAGATGAATTGAAAGTGGTAAGTCGGAACAATGATCCTGAACGGCTATACAACTTTGAGCAGTTTGTATTACCCGAAAGCAGGAACGTGACCATTATTGTTCACAGCAATCTGCACAGGAGTCTTCGCTACCTATTGTTGCTGCAGGAGGAAGCGCCAACGACTGAAGAACTGTCGGGCGTGGAGAAAACCATTACTGCGAAAATGCAGCAGGAAAGGACAAAATGGGAACATACCCAACTGAAGAAAGAACATGACCATACAAAACAGCAGTTGAAAGAATGCGAGGAATATGTAAGGCAGTTAAAAGAAACAATTTCCGGTCTTGAAATAGAAAAGGAAAAAAGTAATTCTCAGGGAAAATTGACAAATACGATCATCGGTTTAGCCGGAACATACCTGAGCAGTAACCCCAATGCCCTGAATGGCATCCCGATAATTGGAGGAATGTTTGGCGGTGACAAAAAGGAAATTGCACAAAACAAGAAAAACGAAGATTGTTTATGCAGGAGTGCGCCTGCAAAGTTCACCGGGGAAATAAGTGACCGTGACGAGCAGCGGCTGGTAATGGCATTAGCGCCCTATTTCAGCGAAGAGTATGCACCTAAAGCGCATAAGCTCATTATGTACCTGTTTCGTTACAATTACTTCATTGACCAGGCGATCAATGGAATCGAAAACGCAAACACAAGATCAAGTAAGCAGGAAAAGGCTACAACACAAAAGTAAAGTGACCAGCAAACAAAAATCCGTAAAATAAAAATTAATCAAAATGGCTTTAGTGAAAGAGAAGTATTCCGAAAGCGGCATAAACCGCATCTACCAGTTATTAAAGAATGAAGCTGATAGCGGCATTGCGAAAGACTATGATATTAAAGTGGACGAGCTTAAAGTAGTTGGCAGGAACAGCGATCCTGACAGATTTTTTGAGCATGAACAATTTATGGTGTCTGAAACAAAAAGTATAACCGTCAATATTTATGATGGCGCATCGCCCCGCTGTACACGGTACACATTATTACTGAGAGATGAACTGCCCACAAGGCAAGAGCTATCTGGCATAGAAAAAACTATCAGCACAAGGATGTTACAGGAAAAGAAAGTGTGGGAACATGACCAGTTGAAAAAGGAAAATGTGGAATTAAGGCACGAGCTGGAACAAGAACGTAAATATTCCGGCAAGCTGGAACAAGCGATAACAGAACTGAAAACAGAGAAGCAAAAAATGCCGGGGAAACTTACAGATGCTATCATTTCACTTGCGGGTATTTATTTATCGGCTAACCCAAAAGTGCTGGCTAAAGTACCCATGTTAGGAGGATTGTTAGGTACATCGCAGACCGATGAAAATTCAAATGATACAGTAAGTGAAGAAGAAGAAACGGAATGCGCAGTTGCCGAAACTACGGAGGCTACCTTCTCCAAAGTGGCTGAACTGAAATATACCGGACAACCTACGGAGAAAGACTTTGATAGACTGGAGAACGCACTCATCCCTTTATTCCCCGAACGATACCGGAATACAGTTGCCACAGTAGTGAGCTGCATGTACCATGACAACCAGATCATAGAGCAAGTAGCGGAATTGCTGGAGGATAACAATGTGCAAGATGGCGAAAGGAAAGCAGCGTAACAGGGTAAAATAATTATGTAACCCAAAAATAAACAAATATGGCAATGTACAATGTGCAATTCGGAATTGAAGCAAAGTCACAGAAAGAAGCGGAGCAAAAAGCGTTGAAATTTCAACAGATCGTAAGCGAACATGACCCTGCTTTGGAAGTACAAAAAGATGCCGGGCAAAAGAAAGCCCTGACTTCTTTTCCTTATACTGAATTACTTGGTTTTGCAGCCTGCATAGGGCTAATGCGCCTGAATGACTGGCTGGAAAGCAGGAAGCCTAAAAATGTTGAAAGGCCAAAGGAGTACAAAAATTTTAAACACTTTCAATTTGAGCAAAGAATGGAACGCAGAAGGAAGGAAAAGGAATCGCAAAAGAAAAACCTGAAAGCAGTAGAGGTGAAATAATGACAAAATATGAATCGCAAAGCAAGAGAACCGCCCTGATGATACTGGATGCGAATGGATAAGCAGAATTATTTGTTGAATAATAAAAGGATGGTAATGGGACTAAAGAACACGGAAAGAATTGAAAACACAATACCATTTTCAAAGTCACTGGCGATAAATACACCGGAGTGGTTGCGTACTTTTAAGGGTTGTGAACAGCATACTGATGAGGAGGCTATGGAAATTATCTATAGCCTAAGAACTTTAGCAGAGATTTTGTTAAAAACAACTCTCCCAAATAAAACATACAACATTGACAATCAACTAGTTGTATCTTTGAATGGAAAGACAAACGAAAACGAACATCTAAAAAATGCAGCATGAAGACGATAGCAGATTTTGGGAAGTACGCAAAAAGAAGAAACAGGGTAGCCAGTTCTGATTTAAAGACTGCTGTTGTTTATACCCGTGTTTCCAGTAAGGAGCAGGCAGACAACAATCTAAGTCTTGAATTTCAGCGAAAGACGATAGAAGAGTATGCCCAAAGAAGCGGTATTAAGATTGAATCCTATTTTGGTGGAACATACGAAAGCGCAAAGTCCGATGGCCGGAAGGAGTTTAACCGGATGCTTGACTTCATCAAAAGGAATAAGGGTAAAGTATCGCATGTGCTTGTTTATACGCTGGACAGGTTTAGCCGGACAGGTGGCGGGGCTATCAAAATAGCAGAGGAGCTAAGGGAGAAATATGGAGTGACGGTTTTTGCCGTTACTCAGCCTGCTGACACCTCCAATCCAAGCGGTGTTTTACAGCAGTCTATCCACTTTATCTTCTCCCAGTATGACAACCAGCTCAGGAAGCAAAGAGCGGTTGCGGGAATGAAAGAGAAGTATGAAAAGGGGATATGGGTAACAAAGGCTCCAATGGGTTATGATATTGTCCGCACAAATGGTGAAAGGAAAATTGTTGTCAATGCTATCGGTAAAAAACTGCGAAAGGCTTTTATATGGAAGAGCGAAGGGATGAAAAACGATGAGATCATCGGCAAGCTCAACGCAATGGGCGTACAGATGTACAAGCAGCAGATGACCAAAGTTTTCAAGAACCCTTTCTATTGCGGCCTGATCGCTAACGCAATGCTTAACGGACGTGTAATAGAGGGTAATCACGAAAAGCTCATTTCAAAGGAAATATTCTTTAAGGTAAACGAGATACACGAGCAAAGTTCTGGCTATGGCGTGTCGCATAAGAGGGAACGTGATGCAGTACCACTAAAGGTGTTTATCAACTGCGATGAATGTTCGCAACCGTTTACCGGATATGTGGTCAAAGCAAAAGGATTGTGGTATTACAAATGCCGTACTAATGGCTGCAAGTGCAATAAAAGTGCCAAGCACATGCACAAATTGTTTGGGGAGTTATTGGAACGATATACTATCAAGGATCAGTACATTGAAGCACTAAAGCAAAACATGCTGGAAGTATGGAATGAGATCAACAAGGACAACATAGAGCAGGAACAGCTTTACCGGAAACAGTTGACGGAAGTTAATGCTTCACTGGACACTATTGAGGATAAGCACTATGTCAAGGAGACAATGAGCGAAGAAGTCTTTATCAGATTATCCTCAAAGTACAAAGAGGAGCGCAAGAAAATCGTTGAAGAATTGGAGAAAGTCACGCCAAAGATTTCGAACCCCTATGAAGCGATTGACAAAGCAATAGGTATGTCGCTGGAACTCGCTCCCAGATGGCATTCCGCCGATATTAAAGACAAAGAAAAGTTCCAAAAACTGCTATTCCCCGATGGGATTGTCTATGACCGGAAAAATGACGCATTTCGAACCGATAGAATAAATGTGATTTTTTTACTTCTGCCGGAACTGCAAAGCATTTCAGCTAACAATGAAAAGGGACAAACTGGTAAAAGCACCAGTTTGTCCCTTTCTGCGGACCGGACGGGACTCGAACCCGCGACCTCCGCCGTGACAGGGCGGCATTCTAACCAACTGAACTACCGATCCTTGTTCCCGTTGGGGTTGCAAAGATAACAGCAAATTTTTGAATTCTGCAAATCTTCTTTTAAAAAAAATCAAACACTTACTTTTGTATCTCTAAACGAATAACAGAATGCAGTTTCTTGATTTCGAAAAGCCGCTGGAAGAACTATACGCGCAAATGAATAAGCTGAAGGAAATGTCGGCGAAGAACCAGGTAGATGTAAGCTCATCTATTAAAGAACTGGAATCTACTATCGAAAAAACAAGGGAACAGATCTATCAGAATCTTACCCCCTGGCAACGGGTACAGCTCAGCCGTCACCCCGAGCGTCCATATACATTGTACTACATAGAAAAAATATTCTCCAACTTTGTTGAGCTCTACGGAGATCGCCAGGTGCGCGATGATAAAGCTATGGTGGGTGGTATGGCAGAGCTCGATGGTATGCCCGTAATGGTAATAGGCCAGCAAAAAGGTACGAATACCAAAATGCGTCAGCTGCGCAATTTCGGTATGGCCAATCCCGAGGGGTACCGCAAGGCTTTGCGGTTGATGAAGATGGCAGAGAAATTTAATCGTCCTATTGTTACCCTGATAGATACGCCCGGCGCCTATCCCGGTCTGGAGGCAGAGGAACGTGGACAGGGCGAGGCCATTGCGCGCAACTTGTTCGAGATGGTAAACCTGAAAGTACCGGTTATCTGCATTATCATTGGCGAAGGTGCATCTGGTGGTGCTTTAGGCATTGGCATTGGCGATAAGGTAGTAATGCTGGAAAATACATGGTACACCGTTATCTCTCCGGAATCTTGTTCATCCATCCTTTGGCGTAGCTGGAATTTTAAGGAAAAAGCAGCGGAAGAATTAAAGCTTACTTCAGAGGACATGAGCTCCTTTGGCCTGGTAGATGGTGTATTGCCGGAACCTGTTGGTGGTGCACATGCAAAACCGGAAGAAATGGCGGAAACAGTAAAGAATTATTTATTGAAGACTTTGTCAGAGCTATCAGTCAAGTCTCCCGATCAACGCATAGAAGAACGTATAGAGAAATTCTCGAAGATGGGCTTCTATGACGAATTGCCAGAGCAGGTACCCGGCGCATAGGCAACAAATAAAAATGGATTATATAAAATGGGTACATACTAACTTTGTACCCATTGTTCTTTTAATAAATACTACAACAAAACACAAAAGATGAATCTTTTCCGCGGTACGGGAGTAGCATTGGTAACTCCCTTTAAAGAAGATGGCAGTATAGATTATGCTGCTTTGGAGAATTTGGTAGACTACGTTATCAATAACGGTGTAAACTACCTGGTAGCCCTCGGCACCACTGGTGAAACCCCAACCCTTACTGCAGAAGAAAAGAAGGACGTACTGTCTTGCATCGTAGCTAAGTGTGGCAATCGTGTGCCCGTGGTATGTGGCATTGGCGGCAATAACACTGCAGAAGTATTGCAACAGTTGAAGGACTACAATCTTAGTGGTGTTTCCGGGATTCTTAGCGTCGTTCCTTATTACAACAAGCCTACACAAGAAGGGCTGTACCAGCACTTCAGGGCTATTGCCAATAGCACAGATAAGCCTATTATACTCTACAATGTTCCCGGCCGTACGGTTACGAATATGCTGCCTGCAACTGCCCTAAGGCTGGCAAACGATTTTAAGAACATTGTGGCTATTAAAGAAGCGAGTGGCAATATGTCTCAGTGTATGGACCTGGTTGCCGGCAAGCCCGGTCACTTTACTGTACTATCTGGTGATGACGACCTGGTATTACCGCAAATAGCATTGGGTATGGAAGGTGTAATATCCGTAGCTGCCAACTGTTTTACCAAAGACTTTACTACTATGGTAAACAATGCGCTTGATGGTAACTTCGATGCTGCAAAAACGATGCATTATCGCCTGTTGGAAGGCATCAGGCTGTTGTTTGCAGATGGCAACCCTGCAGGTGTTAAGTATGTGCTCAGCAAAATGGGGCTTTGCAAGAATGTAATGCGCCTTCCGATAGTACCGGTAACAGATGCTACCGCCGAAAAAATTAACGGCTGGTTATAGAACAAAAAGCCATCTTATTGGTTAGTAATATCCGGGTAGCTTGTCATATTATTTAATAGGTTAATGATAGGGAATTAGCTACCTTTGCGCTTCTGTATTTACAAAACTGAAAAAAACTGAATAACAGGATATGAGTACAATGACTCGTTCACAAATTGATTTTAAATTACCGTACAAGGTAAAAGACATGAGCCTTGCAGAATGGGGCCGTAAGGAAATAAAGCTGGCAGAGGCAGAAATGCCCGGCCTGATGTCTATCCGTGCCGAATATGGTGCGCAAAAACCATTGAAAGGCGCACGTATAGCCGGCTGCCTGCACATGACTATACAAACTGCTGTGCTGATTGAAACATTGGTAGAACTGGGTGCTGAAGTAAAATGGAGCTCTTGTAATATATTCTCTACACAAGATCACGCTGCTGCTGCTATAGCTGCTGCGGGTATCGGTGTATATGCATGGAAGGGACAAACACAGGCAGAAGCTGACTGGTGTATCGAGCAAACATTGTTCTTTGGTAGCGAAGACCGTCCGCTGAATATGATTCTCGACGATGGTGGCGACCTTACTAACATGGTATTCGATAACTATACCGAACTGGTACAGCACATCAAAGGCCTGAGTGAAGAAACTACTACAGGTGTACACCGTCTTTACGAAAGGATGCAGAAAGGTACATTGCCTATCCCTGCTATCAACGTAAACGATTCTGTTACCAAATCTAAATTTGATAACAAATACGGTTGTAAAGAATCACTAGTAGATTCTATCCGCCGAGCTACAGACGTGATGATGGCTGGTAAAGTAGCCGTTGTTGGTGGTTATGGCGATGTAGGTAAGGGTTCTGCAGAGTCTCTGCGTGGTGCCGGTGCCCGTGTTATCGTTACAGAAATAGATCCTATCTGCGCATTACAGGCTGCAATGGATGGTTTTGAAGTGAAGAAGATGGTAGATGCCGTTAAAGAAGCAGATATCATTGTTACTGCATCCGGCTGCCGCGATCTGATCACGGAACAACACTTCCGCCTGATGAAGGATAAAGCGATCGTTTGTAACATCGGCCACTTCGATATCGAAATAGATATGGCATGGCTGAATAAAGCTTATGGCAATACAAAAAATACCATCAAGCCACAGGTTGATCTGTACACTATAGATGGTAAAGATGTGATCGTACTGGCAGAAGGCCGCCTGGTAAACCTCGGCTGTGCTACAGGCCACCCATCATTTGTAATGAGCAACTCTTTCAGCAACCAGACGCTGGCTCAGATAGAACTGTGGGCTAATCACAGCAACTACGAAAACAAAGTGTATGTGCTGCCTAAGCACCTGGATGAGAAAGTAGCTCGCCTGCACCTTGCTAAGATAGGCGTAGAGCTGGATGTGCTTACTGATGCGCAAGCTAACTACCTGGGTATTGCAAAAGATGGCCCTTACAAAGCAGATCACTATCGTTATTAATAGTTGACCTCACAATAATAGAAACGGCGCTCTATGAGCGCCGTTTCTGTTTTTAATGCCTGAGATTATAATGTACTATATTATTGTAATATTCTAAGTGACTGTTAGCGAGATGTAAATCAATTGTTAACGGCGTTTGATTTTTATGTTGTCGTTGCTGGCCGATATAATATTGCATTACAAACAAACGAACAATGCAACAAACAATCGCTCACAACGCAGATATGGATATCTACAACGAAGTACTGGCAAACCTGATGATCGTATTGGACTAATTAGTCCTCATCCGGGAATAACCTCAATTGTTCAGGCTTCTTCAGCCTCATCTCCTGTTCCGTAAAATTGGAGGTGGAAATACCTAACAGGCGTATCTTTTTGCCTACAGGTTCAGAACCCTTCAGCAATTGGCAGGAAGTCTCCAGGATTGTTTCCAACGTGCTGGTCCTTTCCGTTAGCGTTAGGCTCCTGGTGATCTGTTTAAAATCACTGTATTTTACTTTTAAGGTAATAGTGCGGCCTTTCAGTTGATAACGCTCCAGCCGCTCACATACTTTTTTTGCAAGTTTTGCCAGTTCCTGCTCCATTTCTTCTATAATGGTTAGGTCGTAGGCAAATGTATCTTCTGCACCTA
Organism: Bacteroidota bacterium; assembly: GCA_018267955.1. Taxonomy (GTDB): domain Bacteria; phylum Bacteroidota; class Bacteroidia; order Chitinophagales; family Chitinophagaceae; genus Polluticoccus. Next base: position 158,256 of record JAFDXL010000006.1, on the reverse strand, counting down.
CAGATTTGGTTTCCCGCTCTGGTTGCACTTCTCTGTCGTCAATACCTCGCACTATCCGGTAGTAGAAATATCCGCTTTTGCCAAAATAACTTACCAGTTCGTCTTCCGACAATTTCTTAAGGTCAGCACCTGTAAACAGGTTCATTTTCCTCATCTTCTCAGCAGTTACTTTACCAACCCCGTGAAACTTTTCTACCGGTAGTTTCTCCATAAATGGTTCAATATCTGCAGGCCCTATAAAAGCCAGCCCATCGGGCTTGTTAAGGTCAGATGCTACTTTGGCTACAAACTTGTTAATGGAAACGCCGGCAGATGCAGTTAATTGCAGCTCATCCTTTATAGCTTGTTTTATTTGCCTGGCTATTAATATGGCAGAGCCTATGTTTAGCTTGTCTTGTGTTACGTCCAGGTATGCTTCGTCCAGCGATAAAGGTTCTATGATATCAGTGTAACGGTGAAATATCTCGCGTATTTTTCGGGAGGCTTCCTTATATGCATCAAACCGTGGATATACAAAAATGGCATGAGGGCATAATTCATAGGCCTTTTTAGATGGCATGGCCGATCGGATACCATATTTGCGTGCTTCATAGCTGGCAGTTGCAACCACACCTCCACGCCCTTGTGGCGACCCGCCTACAACAATGGGCTTCCCCCGGTATTCGGGATTGTCCCTTTGCTCTACAGATGCATAAAAAGCATCCATATCTACGTGGATTATTTTTCTTATTGCGGCTATTTCTGCACACATATACTAAAGGTACGGAAACCACGATTTTATCATTATTGACTGGTAATCAATGGTGTTGATAGCCATGGCACGATTTTTTCATTACTTAGATGTAGTTTGTAAATATTATCAACCCTATATTTCAAATGATAATGAATGGTGAGCGTAGTATCTTTCAGGATATAAAAAAAGAAACTGTTATTAATACCCCATTTGCATCCGGTGATTTAGTACCGCATTCTCCTATTGCGATGTACACTTGCGACGCCAAAGGTTATATTACCCAGTATAATCGTGCGGCTGTGGAGTTGTGGGGCGCAGAACCATTAACAGGGGAAGAATTATGGCCGGCAAAGGCAAAATTGTTTTATGCCGATGGTAACGAAATGTCGGTGGAGTGTTCGCCAATGGTTTTAGCATTATCTACCACCATAAAAAATGATACGGAGATTTTATTAGAAAATAGCAAGGGGGAAAGAGTGATAATTGCACCATATTGCTCGTTGCTTTTTGATGCAACAGGTAACATAACCGGATCCATGAATATGCTGGTAAATATTACAGAACGCCGTAAATATGAGGCAGACGCTGCCACTTACAAGGCAATCGTGCAGTCATCCGATGACGCGATCATCAGTAAGACTCTGGATGGTGTGATTACCAGTTGGAACCCTGCTGCGGAACGTATTTTTGGCTATACCGCCGAGGAGATGATTGGCGAGACTTTATACAAGATAATACCGGATGATCGGGTAGAGGAAGAGCCTTTGATATTGCAACGCTTGCAAAGGGGAGAACGTATAGAGCACTTTGAAACGCAACGCATCACCAAAGACAAGAGATTGCTGGATTTATCATTGACAATATCTCCTGTAAAAGATAGTAACGGCAACATCATCGGTGCTTCTAAGATAGCACGCGATATCACAGAGAAAAAGAATGCAATTCGCCAGATAAGGGAAGGGGAAGAAAGGCTGCGTATGGCAATATCTTCTACCGGTATTGGCACATGGGATTATAACGTAGCCACAGGAGATCTGTCCTGGTCTCCTGAATGCAGGGCAGTATTCGGAATACCGGAGGATGTTAAAGTAACATTGGATCTGTTTTATCAACTGGTGCATCCTGATGACCTGAAATATGTAGAAACCAACTTTAATAATGGTTTTGAAAATGGAGGTTATGATGTAGCGTTTCGTATTTCACGTTATTCGGATAAGCAGTTTAGATGGGTAAAGGCGCAAGGAAAGGTTTATTACAAGGATACTGCCCCGGATCATTATATTGGCATTGTACTGGACGTAACGGAAGAGCGTGCCGCTAAACAATTGCTGGAAAATACGGTTCACGAAAGAACACTAGACCTCGAGAAAGCTAAAAGCGCGCTTGAAAGGTCTAATAACGAGTTGGAAGAATTTGCCTATGTGGCCAGCCACGACCTGCAGGAGCCACTGCGGAAAATAAAGGTATTTGCAGACCGTATTCGCATAAAGGCAAAAGATGCATTGCCCGAAGATGTACAGGCTGATCTCTCCAAGATTATTTCTTCGTCAGAGAAGATGTCTATCCTTATTAAGGACTTGCTGAATTATGCTACTGCGCAACCGGCTCAGCTCGTATATCAAAGTATCGATCTTAATGCGGTATTACAATCGGTCCAGGACGACCTGGATATTACTATCACAAATAAGCAGGCAACCATTTCTTCAGACATGCTGCCGGTCATCGAGGCTATACCGCTGCAGATGAACCAACTGTTTTATAACCTGCTGAACAATAGCCTGAAGTTTGCCCTTACCGGCAGGCCTGTTGCAATAGATATCCGGGTATCAACGCCTACTGCCGAAGAGTTGAATACATTGCATCTTGATAGTACTCAGGAACATTGCAAACTGGTATTTACAGACAATGGCATTGGCTTTAGCGATGCGCACGCGCAGCGTATCTTCACCATCTTCCAAAGGCTCAATAACAAGGATACCTATCCGGGCACTGGCATTGGGCTGGCATTATGCAAAAAGGTTGTAGACAACCATAATGGGCGCATCTATGCCAAAGGCAAGGAAAACGAAGGCGCTTCCTTTACCGTAATACTTCCTTTACACCATCGCGCCTAGATATGCGCCAATCCTGTCCTGAGCGCAAACATAACAAGGTCTGCACGGTTATTCAGGCTGAACTTGGCAAACATCATATCCCTGTGCCAGTCGATAGTACGATGGCTTACATGCAGTTTCTCTGCAATTTCAGGATAGGATAGCCCGGTACAGCATAGGTTCAGGAAGGCATACTGCTTCGGTGTTATCTTTATTACACTCGTCTCTTTGCTCCTGATGCCTGCAACAAGTTCTTTGGTCATCAGCTTGTTGTAGTGAATACCTTTCGCAAGAATATCCTGGATGGCTTTTTTAACAGCTTTAGGTTCAGACTCCAGGGGGAGATAACCACCGGCTCCAAACTTAATAGCATGGTTAATGATGTAAGGATGTACTGATTCAGATAATACCAGCACTTTAAGCTTCTTGTGCTTTTGTGCAAGTTCCTTAAGCAGGTAATATCCGCTCATCCCTTCCAGGCTTATGTCCATTATCAGCAGATTAACGGTATCGTCGATCTTTGATAATATCTCTTTGCCTGATGTTGTTGTTCCGGCCACGTTATATTCACCGAAAGACTTGATCATTGTCTCCAGTGCAAAACATGCCAGTTTGCTTCTGTTTGCAATCAAAATTCGCGGGGTCGTTGCGTTCATATTAGAGAATTTAGCCCAAAACTATAGGGTGATAAGGGTTCTATAGTTATGAAGATCAGGGTTTAACAAGGCGTTTGTCTGGTAATAACAAACGTATCGCGATTTTGTTAACAGATGGTTTGTAAGGTAAAGGTAACGGCGTACTACAGCAATGGCAGCTTCACAACATATTCATTACCATCGTTGCCAAAGGTAATGAGCCTGTCAGTAGCCAGTGCATAGCGTTTGCGGAGATTAGCAAGGCCTAATCCAACTCCTTTTTCCTTGCTGATCTTTGGTTGTATATTGTTTTTAACGGTTATAAAATCCTCATCAGCCGATATATGGATGATGAGCGGTTGAGACATAGATACTATATTATGCTTCATTGCATTCTCCACCAGCAGCTGCAGCGCAAGCGGAACGATCTTCTTATTCTTACTGATATGTTCGGGTATATCCAGCTTCAGTTGCAGTGCATTGCCAAACCTGCTGGTTTGTATGTGCACATAATTATTCAGTATATCCAGCTCTTCCTGCAGTAATACCAGGTCTTCACTCCTGTAGGCTAATACATTACGGTACAGGTCCGACAAGTGCTCGGTATAGAGCATGGCTTCATCCGGGTTTTCTTCTATAAGGCCGGTTAGGGTATTCAGGCTGTTAAACAGGAAGTGCGGATTGATCTGGCTGCGCAGGTGTTCATACTCAAAAATCATACGCTGCTGTTGCAGCAATGCCAGGCTCTTCAGGCCTTTCTCCCGCTGGCGTATATATAGCAGCACGAGTATCAGTAATACCATCACCAGTATGGTAATAAACCATGGCTCTTTCCATAATGGTGCTTTGATGGTAAAGCTATAGCTGTCTTCGGCAGCATTGCTAAAATCTGGTAGCACAGACGCCTGCACTACGAAGGTATAATTGCCCGGCGGCAGCTTTGGGAAGGTAATGGATTCGTCATTCGTACTGATCCATTCATCGTAATACCCGAGAAGTTTGTAACGGTATATTACACTGCGTGGGTTGATGAAATTAATGGCAGTAAAGTGAAAATTGAAATAGTTTTCGTCCGGTGCATAGCTCGATTTTGAGGAAGGGACGGTTAAATACAGGTAAGTATTTTTAGCGGTAGAGGAACTGTCATAAAGCCCCCTGAGTTTTCCATCCCTGTCCAGCTTTACAAGAAAATCAATGTAGTCGCTTTTCTTTATACCCATACCCGCGCTATAATAATGGAGCATGGATTTTACACCCGCCAGGTAGCAGTTTATACGGTTGGTATCCCTGGTTTCCATCACGTATTTTATCCACCCGCCCGTGTACAGAAAGTAGAATTCATTATTAACGGATTGAAATTTTACCAGGTAATCCGGCATCGTTACTATAATGTCCGTATTCTTTTGCAGCCAATACATAATGAAGTTGTCCAGCCTGCGTCTTTGGGTATAGTCCTGGTTTAGTGGCGTGCTTTGCAGCCAGTTAATAGCCGGCACAACGTACGAAGTGTATTTATCATAGTTCAGCCGCTGGTCCAGCACCAGGTCGTCCGGTAGCACCTTAGTCTGAGCAAAAGCGCCCCCTATGCATATAATGCATATAAGGATAAATGAGATAACGCGCCTTGCCATTATTTATGGTTCTTATAGGTAATGCCTAAATATATCACATAAACAATATAAAAGCCATCATAACAAGCTGTAACGGCATTTTTGGGGAATGAAAGTGCATAATCCGATTGACCTGGGTTAATTGTTGATACAATAATTGTAATGGAATTGTCAAAAATAATGCGCCGTATTAACTCGTAAATAATAAAACCCGGTTTTTACGTTTACATAATCAAATGACAATCAAACTCAAATGGAAAGAAGATCATTCATTAAAGCATCCTGCACTTTGTGCGGACTGGCATTAGTGCCAGGCCTGCTCAACAGTTGCAGCAAAAGCAGCACTACTACTAACAAGAATGTAAATTTTACCCTCGACCTTTCCAGCTCTACTAATTCGGCTTTGCAAAATGTTGGTGGCTACGTTGTTTCTAACGATGTCATCGTCATACGAACGGGTTCCGGTTCTTTTGTTGCACTTTCGGCTCTATGCACGCACCAGGGGTGTACGGTGGGCTACAATGCAACTTCCCAAAAATTGGTTTGCCCATGCCACGGAGGTACCTTCGATACGAATGGGACTGTACTGGCCGGCCCGCCACCTAAGCCGTTACAAAAGTTTACGGTTACACAAAGTGGTAATACACTTACTATTAAGTCCTAGTAAACAGGTATTACATAAAGGTTGCAACAAATGTTATTTTAGCATTTAGTAAAGCAACACTTATAGATGACGCTTAAATATCGTCCTGAGATTGATGGAATAAGAGCGATAGCCGTGCTTGCTGTCGTCTTATTCCATCTTAGTATTGCAGGGTTTAACGGCGGCTTTATTGGTGTCGACATGTTTTTTGTCATATCAGGCTACCTGATAACTACTATCTTACTCAGGGAGGTAGAAGGAGGTACCATATCATTGAGCCTGTTCTATGAACGGCGGGCGAGGAGAATATTGCCATTAATGATAGCTATTATCGTTTTCTGCCTGCTGGTTACCTGGCCTTTGTATATACAATCTGTCTTTGCCGCATTTGGCACAAGTGTGGCAGGTGCTGCTTCTTTTGTTTCCAACCTGGTATTCATGCGTCGAAAAGGATATTTTATACCATCAGTGCATGAGGACCCTTTATTGCACCTATGGTCGCTTTCTGTAGAGGAGCAATTCTATATCTTCTTACCTGTTTGCCTGTTATTGTTACATAAGTATTGCCGACGGTCCTTTGCGTATTGGCTTTTCGGACTGGCAGCAATTTCTTTTGCACTCAATCTATTAATTTGTGGTCTCAGTCCTAAAGTAGCTTTCTATATATCACCTACAAGGGCGTGGGAGTTTTTTGCTGGTGGATTGTTATCTCTGCCATTAGTGCGCACAACAAGTATTGCTAAGTTTTTAGCATGGCTTGGAGTTATTGCTATCAGTGTGTCAGTTTTGTTCTTTGATGATTCTATTGCCTACCCCGGTGTATATGCTTTACTGCCGGTAACCGGTACGGCGATGATCATATATGGTATCTCAGATGATCTGTCACTGGTAAAGTCCATACTGTCTTGGAAACCTTTAGTATTTATAGGTAGGATCTCGTATTCTGTTTATATGTGGCACTGGCCGCTGTTGGTATTTGCCAATATGCTTGTAGTACATACAATGTCAGCGGTACAGAATGTTTTATTCCTGCTTTTTTTGATAATAATATCGACTCTATCGTATTATTTTATAGAACAGCCATTCAGAAATAAACAATTATTAAGGAAGTCAGCTTCATTTGCACTGACTTGCCTTGTTTCGCTGCTGGTAGTAGGTGGTACAGGTGTTTTCATAAAAAAGGGAAATGGCCTGCCTGGACGTTTCATGGAAAATAAGCTTGTTGCTGATGCTGAGAAAGATCCTTTTCTCCCATTAATAGTTGACGATAACACCCGGCAATATTATCCGATAGGGGATACGGATACTACAGCATCCTTTGTATTATGGGGAGATTCTTACGCAAGAGCTTTTAGCTACGGCATTGATAGTCTTGCCAAACGCATACACACTTCCGGCTATTGTATTACGTCCTATTTAACACCGCCACTATCTGACGTAAACATCAAAGGGCAAAATTTCAGAATTACCAAAAGTACAAGTCAGGCATTCGATTTCATCAAGAACCATAGAGAAATACATTCCATAATACTGGCAGGAAGATGGTCTAATTACTATAGTGATAAGTATATTGAGTTAGTTGCAGATAAAGCTGCGAAACGAGAACAGGCTAAGGCAAAGCTATTTGAATATAGCCTTACAAGAACGATAGACATTTTGTTGTCTATGGGACGAATTGTGTATCTCGCCGAGCCACTACCAGAACTGGATGCTTCTATCAATAAAATCATATTTAAAAAGCGAATATTGGGTAGAGACATAAATGCCAACGGAGTGGAGGTTGCAGAGTATGCTGCCAGGAACGACAGCCTTCATCAAATTTTTAATAGGCTTAGAGCAGAAAAGAGGATCCATCTTGTAAATATTATAAGCTACCTGCCTGCAACCACGCGGTACTTTGTTGAGTTGAACGGTCAGCTACTTTACAGGGATGCGCATCATCTCTCTATAAAGGGTTCTCAACTGGTTGCTCCTGCTTTTCAGGAAGCAATAAGGTAGCTATAGCAGATATAAGTAGGCTGCTACCTGTACAATAATTCCAAGCCCATAACCTACCCATATCTCTGCCGGTTTATGTGCGCCGGTCAGTAATCTTGCTGTACCTATAATGCCGCAGATGAGCAGGGAAACAAATAAGGGTAATACCATATTTACAGGGTTGATCATCAGCAGTACGATCATTACACCAAGGAAACCTCCTGCAGCGCTAGTGTGCATACTCGCTTTGTAAAAAATATTGACCATGAATAACAGGATCACCCCCCAGAAATTACCAAGCAGCATCACGCGGAGGATAAAAGGAGTATCTACTTCCTTGAATATCCTGTTCTTAAATACAAGATAAGCCCAGAAGTAAAATATCATTGTTGCTATAAGTGGTATGATGCGGTCTTTGGCATCATGCATATAAATGCTTTGTATAAATCCGAGGCCTTTAAGCAGCAATACAGTGATCAAAGGGAAAAATAAAGTATTGATAGCAATGATAGCAAGCGCGGTATTGAAGTTTTGAATGGAAAATCCAACAAAGCTGCTTGGCGCCAATATGTATAGCAGGCATAGCAACACCGTAGGCATAAATACCGGGTGAAATACGAATGACGCTACGTTTGCAAAAAATCGCAATACCGGCGATTGTGTGCCTTCTGTTTGTTTTTTGATACTACTACTCATCTTTTTTCAGTTTATCCTTCCAATACAGGGCTTAACCATCTGGTTGCCTCTTCTATGCTCATTCCCTTGCGTTTGGCATAATCCTCCAGTTGATCCTGTTTTATTTTACCAACACCGAAGTAGGTGCTTTCAGGATGGCTGAAGTACCAGCCGCATACAGATGCACCCGGGTACATGGCTAATGATTCTGTAAGTTCTATTCCGGCATTTTCTGTAGCCTTTAACAGATCAAACAATTTATATTTTTCTGTATGGTCAGGACATGCAGGATAGCCAGGTGCAGGGCGTATACCTAAATATTGTTCTTTGATCAGTGCGGAGTTATCAAGGTGCTCATCCTTTGCATATCCCCAATATTCCATGCGCACTTTTTTATGCAGCAATTCCGCAAATGCTTCTGCAAGGCGGTCTGCCAGTGCCTGCAGCATGATCTTATTATAATCATCATGCGCATCCATGAAAGCTTTCAAATGCGGTTCTATACCATGTATGCTTACAGCAAATGCGCCTATATGGTCTTCTTTTACCGGGCTGATAAAATCTGCTAATGAAAAATGCGGTTGGCTGGCGGCTTTCTTTTGCTGTTGACGCAGGCTCTCCAGGTTATAAAGCGCATTGCCGTTCTCATCTTTTACGGTGATAGTATCCGGTGCTGGTTTAGATGTCTTCCAGAATCCAATAACACCTTTCGCAGTAAGCCATTTTTCTGCAACCACCTTATCTAACAGCGCGTTCGCATCGTTGTATAACTTGGTAGCTTCTGCGCCTACTACTTCATCTGTCAATATCGCCGGGAACTTACCATGCATTTCCCAGGTAATGAAGAATGGCTGCCAGTCTATATATTCACGGATCTCTGCAAGATCATAACTGTCAAACACTTTGGTGCCGGTGAATTGCGGCACAGGCGGAGTATAGGATTCCCAGTCGATCTTTATAGGGTTCTTTTGTGCTTCTTCAAAAGAGATGTACTCCTTGATAGTACGCTTGCTTGCAAAATCTTCGCGCAGTTTTTTGTATTCGATGTCTATACCGGTAAGGAAGTCGCCTTTCTGTTCATTGCTCAGCAAACTACCTGCTACCGTTACACTACGGCTGGCATCCAGTACGTACACAACACCATTATTATACTCCGGCGCTATTTTTACCGCTGTATGCGTACGCGATGTAGTAGCCCCGCCAATAAGCAATGGCTGCTTCATATTACGGCGCTTCATCTCTTTAGCCACATGCACCATCTCATCCAGCGACGGTGTGATAAGCCCGCTGAGCCCAATGATGTCTACATTTTCCTTCAGCGCGGTTTCCAGTATTTTATCGGTAGGCACCATTACACCCATGTCTATGATGTCATAGCCATTGCATCCCAGCACCACGCCTACTATGTTCTTACCTATGTCGTGCACATCTCCTTTTACGGTGGCCATTAATATTTTGGCGGCACCGCTTTGTTGGTGTTCTTCGCCCGATAGCAACATTGCCTTGCGGCGTTCTTCTTTTTCTGCTTCTATATACGGGGTAAGTATGGCAACGCTCTTTTTCATAACGCGTGCACTTTTTACTACCTGCGGCAGAAACATTTTACCACTACCAAAGAGATCGCCCACCACGTTCATACCGTCCATCAATGGACCTTCTATCACATCCAGCGGCTTCGGATATTTTTGACGTGCTTCTTCGGTATCTGCATCTATATAATCGGTAATGCCGTTCACCAGGGCATGTTTCAATCTTTCTTCTACACTGGTATTACGCCATGCGTCATCTTTTTTCTCGGTCTTGTCTTTGGCTTTTACTGTCTCGGCAAATGTTACTAAACGTTCTGTTGCATCCGGCCTCCTGTTCAACACTACATCTTCGCAAAGCTCACGTAATTGTGGGTCTATTTCATCATATACCACCAACTGACCAGCGTTTACAATGCCCATATCCATACCAGCTGCAATAGCATGATAAAGGAATACGCTGTGTATCGCCTCACGCACCGGGTCATTGCCACGGAACGAGAAGGATACGTTACTAACACCACCGCTTACTTTCGTTAGCGGCATTCTTTGTTTGATGATGCGGGTAGCTTCTATAAAGTCAACAGCATAGTTGTTATGCTCTTCTATACCGGTGGCTATAGCAAATATGTTTGGGTCAAAGATGATATCCTGCGGATCAAAGCCTACCTGCTCTGTAAGTATATTATAGGCACGCTCGCATATCTCTACGCGGCGTTGTAAAGTGTCTGCCTGTCCTTGTTCGTCAAATGCCATTACAATTACTGCAGCTCCAAAACTCTTGCACAATATGGCTTGTTCTATGAATTTGTCTTCTCCTTCCTTCATAGAGATGGAGTTGACAATACATTTACCCTGTATACATTTAAGTCCCGCCATTATAATGGAGAACTTAGAGGAATCGAGCATGATGGGGATCTTCGCAATATCAGGCTCACTTTGCAGCAGGTTCACAAAGGTGGTCATTGCCAGCTCACCATCCAGCATGGCATCATCCATATTAATGTCCAGTATCTGGGCTCCATTCTCTACCTGCTGGCGGGCTACCGATAATGCTTCCTCGTATTTATTCTCGCGTATCAGGCGGGCAAATTTCTTGGAACCTGTAACATTGGTACGTTCACCAACGTTCACAAAATTTGTTTCCGGCCTCACCACTAAAGGCTCCAGACCGCTCAACCGTAAAAATGGCCTTATCTCAGACATCAGTATTTATAAGTATTTCAAAAACGATGGGCAAAGGTAAGGCACAATACATTAAGAATATAGCAAACAGATGCTATATAAATCATGTTACGAAATGCTCTATCTGATTTAGTTAATCTCCGATAAGCTCCAGGAACTCTTGCTCTGTCAATATGGCTACGGTCCCCAGCTTCTTAGCCTTCTCCAGCTTGCTGCCGGCATCTTCACCTACTACCAGATAATTGAGCTTACTGCTAACACCACCAAGTATGCTGCCACCCCTGGCTTCTACCATGGCTTCGGCATCGCTGCGCTTAAAGTGGCTTAGGGTACCTGTGAACAGGAAGGTCTTACCTGCCAGCTCGCCTGTTGCGGGTGCCGCTTTTTGTGTATTGGCAAGGTTTACCCCATATTCATCCAGGAGGTCTATCATATGCCTGTTCTCTTTGGTATGGAAGAAATGAGCTACGGATGCTGCCACCTTAGGCCCTACGTCTTGCAAGCTCACCAGTTTCTCCTCATCCCAGTCATACAGGTCTCTGATATGGTTCACCGCACTGGCAAGGGTTTTGGCCATAGTCTCGCCCACATGCCTGATGCCAAGGCCGTATATCACCCTGTTAAGCGGTTGTTTCTTTGAATTGTCAATGGCTGATTGGAGGTTGGTTACAGATTTCTCCCCAAAGCCTTCCAGCTTCCTGATGGCATCCCAGTTTATGTTATAGATGCCGGGTATATCTTTCAAAAGTCCAAGCTCATAAAACTTCAATACGTTGGCTGCACCCAGGTTACGTATGTCCATAGCATCTTTGCTGGCAAAGTGTATGATGCGCTCTACCACCTGTGCGGGGCAGCTTATATTAATGCAACGCCATACGGCTTCTTCTTCCGGCTTTTCTAATGGCTCGCCGCATACAGGGCACTTGGTTGGAAATACAATATCTTCTTCCGTTCCGTTTCTTAGCTCAGTAAGTGGCTTTACTATATAGGGTATCACATCACCTGCACGTTCCACCAATACAGTATCACCTATATGCAGGTCCTTTTCGCGTACCACATCTTCATTAAACAGCGAGATCGAAGTTACCGTAACACCTCCTATTGGTACAGGTTCTATCTTGGCTACGGGTGTTACAGAGCCTGTGCGTCCCACCTGGAATTCTACCCTCAAAAGCTTGCTCGTAGCCTGCCTCGCTTTAAACTTATAGGCAACTGCCCAGCGTGGGTGGTGGGCGGTCATTCCCATACGGTCCTGCATGTCGAAGTTATTTACTTTGATCACGAGCCCATCTACTTCGTATGGGAGGTCATCGCGGCGTTGCTCAAACGCTTCACAAAAAGCAATAACATGGTTAATATTGTTGAAGCGCTTCATCTCCTTCACAGGTGTAGGGAATCCCAGTTGATACAACCAGTTGAGCGAATCATAGTGTGTATGCAAAGTGTCAGGAACCTTACCGCCGCTCTTCAGCGTATAATAACTGATATGATATAAAACAGCAGATAGTTTTCTTTTGCTTACTTCTTTAGGATCCAGTATGCGCAGGGTACCTGATGCAGCATTACGTGGGTTAGCAAGGGGCGATAATCCTTCTGCGGTGCGTTGCCTGTTATATTCTGCAAATACTTCTTTATGTATTACTACTTCACCACGTATCTCTACTTGTCCAATCCCACTTTTTTCAAAAGCTGCTGATAAGGGTATGGATCTTATTTGTTTAATATTAATGGTTACTTCTTCTCCCATCACACCATCTCCGCGTGTAGCACCACGTACCAGTTTCCCGTCTTCGTATACCAGCGATACACTGGCGCCATCATACTTGGGCTCTACACAATATTCTATAGCCTCACCGTTTACAAAGTCCTTACATCGCTTGTCCCAGTCGCGCAGGTCATCGGCATTGTAGGTGTTATCCAGGCTCAGCATAGGTACCAGGTGGCTCACAGTGGGGAAACGTTCGCTAAGGCCCATTGCCACACGTTGTGTAGGGGAGTCTGCTGTTACCAGTTCAGGATATTGGTCTTCTAAATGCTTTAGTTTTTTATAAACTACATCATATTCATAATCCGACAGTACCGGTTCATTCTGTACATAGTATTTCCAATCGCAGTAATTAACAACATCCCTTAATTCCTGTATGGTTTCCTCCGGATTTGTTACTTCCTTCTGCTCAATCAGGGATTTTGCGCGTGCGTATAGTTGCTGTTCGTCCTGCGTGGTGTACATGCAGCAAAGAAAAGAAATTTCAGCCAATCAGGGCTTCCCATTCACCGGCCCCTTCACGTATCAGCTCCGGTGTTCTGGAGGTGCAATCAATAACAGTAGAAGGGGTAGTGTGGCCAATGCCACTGTCAATAACTATATCCACTTTGTCTTCAAATATCTCATGCATTACCAGCGGGTCTGTATAATATTCCACTTCGCCATCCATCGGTAGCGATACACTCATGATGGGGTGCCCCAGTTGCGCGATCAACTCCTGGCATACCTTGTTATCGGGTACGCGAATGCCTACAGTGTCTTTCTTGTTTTTCAGCATCTTTGGCACCAGCTTGCTTGCCGGCAGTATGAAAGTATAAGGGCCGGGCAACGCAGTTTTTAAAAGACGAAAGATCGGGGTGTCAATACTTTTAACGTATTCGCTGATATGGCTCAGGTCGCTGCATACAAAAGAGAATTGCGCCTTCTTTGGGTCAATTTTCTTGATGCGGCAAATGCGGTCTATGGCATCAGTGTTATAGATGTCGCAGCCAAGCCCGTAAATGGTGTCAGTAGGATAAATGATTACACCACCGTTCTTCAAACAATCGACAACGGTCTTAAGATTTCTCTGTTGCGGATCCTCCGGATGAATATGCAGTAACATAATAATTGCTCATTGTAAATATAAGATATTCTCAGCTGATACGGACAGCCTCTAATGCAGTAAAAAGTCTTGTGCCTGCATCACCGCTAATACCCGCCCAGCAAACGCCTGTGTTGGCAACAATATCCTTGTATGTATTATATAAAAACTGCCTTTCTTCAGGTTGCGGATGCTCGCGCAAGGGGTCATCCTGCCAGGGAATGTCTATATCAGTTAATAAGTAAGTATCATATTTTCGTGCGGCTATCTGCTCTAATATCCACGGATGGCAGCGCCCATATTTCACCTCACTCCATACTTTTATTACATACAGATCTGTATCACATATAAGATACTCATTTGCATTTTGTAATACTCTATCTTCCAGTTCGAGTTGCCCCCGGGCAATATCAAGCAGGTCTGCTTCAGTATATGTTCTGCTGAGGTTGTCAAGGTGCTCGCGCGCATATTCAGGTACCCAGACAGTTTGCAGTTCACTTGCAAGCGCCTCGCTCAATGTGCTTTTGCCGGTACACTCCGGCCCTATCACCACTATTTTCTTAACGTCCTTCAACCTCGGTATTTACTTTTTTATGTTTTCTTTTTTGCAACCATTGATTGCCTTTGTACGATAGCCACGCACTGCCCGCGCCCACTATTGCACCTGCCAGTACGTCGCTTGGGTAGTGCATACCAAGGTGCATCCGCGAATATCCTATACCCGCAGCCCAAAGGTAAGCAGGTGCTGCTACATACCATTTGGGATAATGTAATGTTAGCGAAGTAGCCGTACAAAACGCAAGGCTGGTATGTCCCGATGGAAAGCAAGGATCGTTGTCCTGGCTATACGGCTGGATATCAGGATAACTAAGGTAAGGGCGTTGGCGGTTTACACTATATTTGAGCCCGTAAGCCACTACAACTGTAATGCCTGCACCGGCTACTGATTGCCACCCGTTTGATATGGTGTGTTTATCTCTTGTTATATAGCCAACAATAAGCTCTGTTGCCGGCAATGCAAAAGATACAGGATAGGCAGTTTGTGTCAGGGCATTCATTGCGCCGTCCAGGCCGGTATTTCTATTGACATTAATAGATCGCAATATCCGGATATCGGCATTTTGCGCGGGTGCCTTAAAACAACACAGCAGGCATATCAGGCAATATGCTGTGTACGATACAATTTTTTCCATTTGAAGTACCCGAAGATAGCAACTATAAAAAGGAACAGGGTAAGAAATGCCGTAAAAGGGATTCCTTTATAGATCTGTAGCGGTATGGCTATGGCGTTGGAAATATTCAGCAATATCCAGTTTTCGATCTTATGCTTTGCTAATAGCCACATCCCCGCGCATGCCGTTGCTGACACAAATGCATCTAAAGCAGGCACATTGGAGTTGGTGAATTTGCTTAGTAACAGGTATAACACCAGCCAGCCAATAGCCACTATTGCTCCTGTTATTATCCAATCCCGCCTGGTATTATGAGATATAGCCCGCGCACTCTCATTTTCATGATGTTCATACCATCTCCACCAGCCATACACGCTCATTACAAAATAATAGACATTCAGCATAGCCTCTGCATACAAGCCTACTGTAGGTTTGCCCATGAGGTATATATATATAGCGGTGCTTATAATACCGGTAGGGTATAATGCCACATTATTCCGGTTGGCCAGCAATACACTTGCCATCCCAAACAGTACAGCAATAGCTTCTAACGGTGATGTTTGTTTTAACTGTGCTAAAAATGTAGCTAACATATCCATAAGCAGGCGCAAAGTAAATACAAAGCGCCCTATCAAGACTGTAATATTTTTTACTTCTGAATGGTAGATATGTATTTATATACGCCCATCACATCTACGCCCTTGGGCGATAGCTGGTATTCTATATGCAGTGGCTTTTCTGAAATGGTGGTTTTAAATAATATCCCCGCTTCTTCCATATCGCGTAGTGCAACCGAAAGAGATTGTTTATTCGCCCCCGGAAATTCTTTCATCAGGTGGCTGAACCTGAATGGCCCGTCTGCCGCTACTTTAAAAATCTGCGGTTTCCACTTCCCTGCTATCACTCTTAACAGTGGTTCGCCCGGGCAGGTATAATCTTTTGCTATAGAACTATTGTTGGTCATCTTTTTCTGACTTATTGATA
Organism: Bacteroidota bacterium; assembly: GCA_018267955.1. GTDB lineage: Bacteria > Bacteroidota > Bacteroidia > Chitinophagales > Chitinophagaceae > Polluticoccus. Next base: position 142,174 of record JAFDXL010000006.1, on the reverse strand, counting down.
TCGCCTTCCTGTCAATTGACCTTTGACAAAATTTTAAACATCAAATCTAAAGATTTATGGAAGGCAAGACTATCAGTAAATTATTTGACCCTATCGAACTAAACAATATCAGGCTGAAGAACAGAATTGTAATGGCGCCCATGACCCGCTCCCGTGCAATAGGCAATGTTCCGAATGATCTTATTGCACAATACTACAGGCAACGCGCTACCGCGGGTCTGATTATTACAGAAGGGGTGGCACCTTCTCTCGAAGGGCTGGGTTATGCCCGTACCCCGGGTATTTATTCTCCGGAGCAGATCGCGGGGTGGAAAAAGGTGACAACTGCTGTGCATGAAGAAGGCGGAAAGATATTTGCCCAGATCATGCACTCCGGCAGGATAGGAAATGTGGGTAATAAGCCCGGCGGTGCCGCAATTATGGCGCCGTCAGCAGTACGTGCTCAGGGCGATATCTGGACAGACACAGAAGGGATGCAGGCCATTGGTATTCCTCATGCTATGACAACAGAACAGGTAAGGCAAACAATAGAAGATTTTGCCAACGGGGCAGCAAACGCTATCGAAGCCGGTTTTGATGGTATTGAACTGCATGGTGCTAACGGCTACCTCATCGAGCAATTCTTAAACCCTCATACTAACCTCCGCACTGATGAGTTCGGTGGCAGTATAGCTAACAGGGTACATTTCGTGGTGGAATTAGTAAAGGCAGTAAGCAGCCGCATCGGAAAAGAAAGGACAGGAATCAGGCTTTCTCCTTACAACCAGTTCAATGACATGGCCTTGTATGATGAGATATTTGCTACATACGATCTGCTGACTAAAGAGCTGAATAAGCTGGGCGTTGTTTATGTACATGTTATAGATCGTTCCGCATTAGCTACAGAAGAGGGCAAGGCGTTGATCGCGGCTATGCGAAAAAATTACAATGGTGCATATATCCTTAACGGTGGCTACAGTGTAGAGCGTGCAGATGAGGTGATAAACTCGGGACTGGCCGACCTGATATCGTTCGGGTCATCATTTATAGCCAACCCCGATCTTCCGTATAGGTTGCAGTATAATATTCCCCTTGCACAACCCGATGTAAACCTGTTCTATTCAGCAGGGGCAGAAGGACTTGTAGATTACCCGGTTGCTACAGAAAAGGTTGCCTGATGAATATCAATATATGGTAAGGACCGGGGCGATTCGCCCCGGTCTTTTTATACCCATATAGGCAAAATTGTGGGTGGATAGTTTAGACACTATATAACTTGCAACCATGAATAATACATCACGCAAGACCGTGATCGCCATATGTGGCAGTACTAAAGCGGCATCGACCAACCTAAGTCTTATTAAAGCAGTAACCGCATTAGCGAAAGATCAATTTAATATTACTCTGTTTGACGGATTGACGGACATCCCGCATTTCAATCCTGACTTGGATACGGAAACACCGCCCGCTACCGTTACAAACTTTAGACAAGCATTACGCAATGCAGATGGAATATTGATTTGCACACCTGAATATGCAATGGGCGTACCCGGTACATTGAAGAATGCCATCGACTGGACGGTATCCTCTATGGAGTTTTCGCATAAGCCTGTTGCACTGATCACAGCATCCTCTTTAGGAGAAAAAGGTCATGCTTCGCTGATAGAGACTTTAAAAGTGATCGAGTCTGATATGCTTCCCGAAACACAATTGTTGATATCCTTCATCAGAACGAAAGTAAATAGCGAAGGTATTATGCATGAACCCACTAAACTGCAGGTGATGCAACTAATAGATGCTTTTTATGGTTTACTGAATAACCCTATTGTTGATTCGCAACAGGTTCAATGATCTTTCCGGTACGGTAAGCCGTGCCTTTAAAAAAGCAAACCAGCTCACCTTGTTCATTGGTTGTGCGGATATCATATAGCCCGGTGCGGTTACCCAGGTGTATCTCCTGTGCCTCTACAGTGAGTATATCGCCCACCTTCGCCGGGCGGGTAAAGGTGATGCTCACATCCAGTGCAACAGTAATGATGCCGTGCGAATTGCATGAAAATGCAAAGGCGGAGTCTGCTGCCGAGAATAGAACACCCCCGTGTATATTGCCAAATCCATTCAGCATATCCTCGCGCACCGTATAATGCAATTTGCAATACCCTTCGCGTACTTCATCTACCTTCAGCCCCAGCAACTGGCTGAAAGCATCGCGGGTGATCATAATATCCAGTACTTCCTGCGGGCTGATGTTTCCTTTCGATGTGCTCATCTGTTATTTCTTTCTCTGATCTACAATACGGCTTAGTTTTCCACCCTCACTTCTGGGTATAGAGCCTGGTAGCTGCAATGTTATCTTCATAGATAAGCCAATGTTGTCCTTTATTTTCTTTTGCAAAGCACGTGTGGCACTCACAAAAGTATCGTGCATTAATGCATCCATATTGTCTTTGCTTAGCGCCTCAAATGTTGCCTGTTCTGCTTCTACACGTACTTCCACTTCGTCCATAGCACCGCTGTTACTCACTATCAATTGATAGTTGGCGCTTAGATGGGCTATATCTTCCAGTACGCTTTCTACTTGTGTATGGAAGAGGTTAACGCCACGTATAATGAGCATATCATCGGCCCTGCCTGCTATCGGCGACATCTTTATATGCGTGCGCTTAGCAGTTTTATCATAGTAAATGCTGGCAATATCATTGGTATAGTACCTCAGTAGCGGAGATGCTTCTTTGGATAGTGTTGTAAAGACCAGCACACCTTGTTGTCCGTATGGCAATGGTTTGCCTGTATCTTTATCTACAACTTCAGGGTAGAAATGATCTTCCCATATATAGCTTCCTGTCCCTTTTTCTTCAAAGTCTTCCTGCGATACTCCCGGCCCTATGATCTCACTAAGCCCGTATATATTCGTCGCTATCACACCCAGTTTGGTTTCTACTTCGCTGCGTATGCTTTCTGTCCATGGTTCTGCGCCCAGTATTGCATATTTCAGGTTGATGCTGTTACGATCAATGCCGCGTTTGCGTATTTCTTCTGCAAGCGTCAGTGCATAAGAAGGTGTGCAGCAGATAGCATCACTTTGAAAATCCTGCATCAGCATCAGTTGCTTGTCTGTTCCCCCGCCAGATATGGGTAGTACCGTCATGCCAAGTTTTTCGGCTCCGTAATGCAGGCCCAGCCCGCCGGTGAATAAGCCATAGCCATAAGCGTTTTGTAACAGCATTCCTTTTTCGCATCCTGCTGCGCTAAGAGACCTTGCTATCACTTCGGCGAATATGTCCAGGTCTTTCAGTGTGTAGCCTACCACTATGGGCTTGCCTGTAGTGCCGCTACTGCAATGCAAGCGGGCAACTTCGTTCCGGGGCATAGTAAACAGCCCGAAAGGGTAATTGTCTCGCAACGCAGATTTGTAGGTGAAAGGTATTTTGGGCAGATCTTCTACGGTCATGATCTCTGCCGGAGTTACGCCCGCATTATCAAACAGTTGTTTGTAGTAGGGTACTCTGTTGTATAATACATGTACCTGGTGCCGCAGTTGTTCATTTTGCAGTTTACGCAGTTTATCCAGCGGCAGCGTTTCTATTTCTTTATTAAACAGCATAGCTCCTTACTTCTCTTGATAAAGTTAGGGGTTTTAATTGTTGTACCGACATTAATAGGGTACTGTATTTTATTCGCAAAGTGGCATTACTCTTTTTGCGTCAATTTATCCTCGGCACCAATAAGCAGTGCCCACGGCCTTGTTGCTTCTATCTGTTCAAATATTACTTTCAGTATGGCGGTAAGGGGAATGAAGAGGAACATACCGGCAATACCCCAAACCAGGTTGCCTGCTAACACCGCCAGTATGGTGATCAGGGCATTCATTTTTACCCTCGATCCTACTATCCTGGGCATCAGCACATTTGCATCAAAAAAGTGTACCACTATCAGCGATATTCCTACGCCCAATGCTTCGTTAAGTGTACCGTTGGCAAAGGTTACCAGCATGGCAATAGCTGTTGCAGTATAAATACCCAGGTAAGGAACAATATTCAGCACAGCGGCAAGCATACCCAATAGTAACGCGTATTTCACGCCTAGTAAAAAGAATACGGAGCAATTCACTACGGTCATAATGGTCATTTCCAGCAGTAGGCCCAGGATATAGTGGTTAATAATAGACCTCGTATCGGCAATCACGGTATTTACCTTGTCTTGCATAGAGGGCTTAAACAGGCTGGTGATGAATTTGTATAACAGCCTGCGGTGAAAAAGAATAAAATAGCTGAATACAAAAACAAAAATGGTCCAGATGACAAATTCCAATACAGATGTAAACAGCCCCCCGATGGAGTTAGCAACCCGCTCCAGTATATTGGTTGTAGAATTGTTCAGGTAATCTATTTGCTGCGAGGCATTTACATGATACTTCCTCGATATGAAGTCCTGCAGATCAGCGATAAGTAATATGATCCGTTTGCGGAATTCCGGGAAATCCTGCGAAAAGCTGATGATCTGTACGGCAAGCAGGTAAATAAATGCACCCATCCCGATGATAAAAAGCAGCACGCTAAAAAATGCCGCTAGGCTTCTGGGCAAACCGGTGCGTTCCATTCGGTCGCACAAAGGGTATAGTGTTACCGAAATCAGCAGGGCAAAGAACAGGGGAATAAATATCAGGCTGCCTGCACGCATTAATATTAATATTATAACAATGCTAATAAGCACTAGTGCCAGTTGCACGTAAAATGGCAGCTTTAGTTCCCTCATCGTTGGCATCCTTTATTTAAATATAACAAATTAAATAGTCTTTGGCATGAAGTTAAATATCCTAATCCTGTAAAAACCTTGCCTCCGGATGAACGAAGGAAATCTTAATGGTATGTTCATTTTGTACTGCCTTATAATAATCAGGTCCGTGTGAAAATCAGGCCATTTCTATATATATCGTTAGTGGTAGATGTGGTAATTGCCACGTCAAAGTTTATAGCAGCGGGACTCACCGGCAGCTCCTCTATGTTGTCCGAAGGTGTGCACTCCGTTATTGATACGATAAGTCAGTTATTACTAATATGGGGAGTAAAGATCAGTAATAAAAGGCCCGATGCTTTACGTCCCTTCGGCTATGGGCGCGAGCTGTATTTCTGGTCTTTTATAGTGTCGCTCATCTTTTTTCTAATGGGCGGATGTATATCCTTTTACGAAGGCATCTTAAGGTTTAAGCGCCCTGAAATATCCGGCGACGGCACATGGAACTACCTGATACTTACGCTGTCACTGGTATTTACTTCCATCTCCATGGTTTCTGCATTGAGGGCTTTTAACCGGCAACGTGGCGACAGAACTTTTTGGAAGGCTGTCACGCAAAGCAAAGATCCTTCTACCTTCATTGTATTACTTGGCGATGTAGGCGATGTCATCAGCCTTGTTGTGGCATTTTTGGGGGTCTATTTGCAGCATCGTTTCCACAATGTGTATTATGATGCAGGAGCGTCCGTCATCATTGGTATTATTCTCGGGCTTATCTCTTTGGTTTTGGTGCGCGAGAGCAAAAGCCTGCTGATGGGAGAACCAATTGGCAGAAAAACCATGCTTGCAATCATCCGCCTTATTGAGGACGATGCCAATATAGTCAAAGTAAAAAAACACTATTCAACATATATGGCGCCGGAAGAGGTAGTGCTGCAGATAAATGCTGTTTTTAAAGACGGGCTTACTACCGAAGACATAGCAGACACCATCAGCCGGGTTGCTAACGGGGTACAATCACAATATCCACGTATCAGGCAGATATTCATAGAGCCTGTTTTGTAATCGGTTGATTTTCAATTTATAATCGAATTGTACTAATTGATTTACAGGCCTTATTTATTTTTAATTATATACATATCGTTGTTTTATTGAATCGAACCAAATTTCACATTAAAAACAGATTAACTCATAATTAAAATATATTAAAGAAGGGATTAAACTCTTTTTAATGATTGTTTATTAAATAGGCTACTGGTTAAATTGTGGTTGACAATAATTCAGACATCAGGCAGTAAAGCGTTGCTGCCGCAACATCTGGCTAAAACTCCAACATTCAAACGTAACGCATATGAAACACTGTTATTTACGCATTCTTTTCTCATTGTTCTGTGTGCTCGCATTAATGGAAGTTCCCAATGCTGGCGCTACCGTTACTTCCGGTACCTACACTATCGGGTCTTCCGGCGATTATGCAGATCTGTCTTCTGCTATTGCAGATCTCAACTCTTCTACCATTACAGGCCCTGTCGTGTTTAATATCATAGCGGGTTCCTATTCCGGTTCGTCCTGGCGGGGAGAGATCACAAGCAATGCTGGTTCTTCTTCTTCCAATACCATTACTTTTCAGCCACAAAGTGGTTTAGGTACGGTTTCTATTACTTTGGCTACTACAACTTCATCCAATTATATCTTCAAGATCACGAATGCAGAATATGTAACTATAAAAAATCTGCAACTCAAAACTACCGGTACCAGTTATGGCCGCGTTATCGAATTTGCAGGCACTGCTTCTTATGATACTGTAAGTAACTGCCTTTTGCAAGGGAGTACGGGAAGTACTTCTTCTAACAATCGTGCAATCATTTTTGCAGATAATGCAGATGGGATGATATCCAATGGTATTATAGCGGATACCATTCAAAATGGTTCCTATGGTATTTATTGGAATGCTTCCAGCAACACTACGGTTAACTATCACGCGTTTAATAACAATAAGTTCAATAATAACTACTATTGTTATATCCGTACTAATTACTTAGGTGGTGGTCATATTGAAAACAATATTATGTCGGCGTCCGGGGTTTCTGGTTACCATTATGGAATTTATAATTATTTCCCTTTTAGCGGTTGCGTTGTACGTAATAATACCATTAGTACCACCAACACAAGCGGCTATCTGTATGGCGTTTACACCTATTATGGTAACTACAATGATATCAATGCCCCCGAACTTATAGTAGACGGTAATAATATTACACTTAACAGCAGCTCTGGTATTTATGGTATCAATTTTGAGTGGTATTGTAATAATATAAACGTAAATAACAACACTGTAAGCTGTAATTCTACAGGTTCATCTGTTTATGGTGTGCGTACGTATTATTTCTGTAATAATGTCCGCTGCAATGGTAATACGGTAACTACTACCAATAATGGGTTCTATTCTACCAACTATCCCTGGTATTTCTTCTTTACAAACTACAGCAATACCAGCGGTACTTATTTTGAGATCAAGAACAATGTGAGTAATGGTACCAATAATTCGTCTTATGGATATATCTATCCTATGCTTTGCCAGTATAGCTATAATCTTAATTGTAGCAATAACGCGTTTAGTGGCACCGGTAAGTATTATTTCTATGGCTATGGTCCTTTGTATTATGCTTACAATTCCAATGCAAAAAATAATACATTCAATTACACCAACACCGGGTATGGTACCATATATAACTATGCAGCCAATGTCTATAATAGTAGTACAACAACAGACACCTTCGAAAACAATACCATTAATATATCGAACACAAGCAGCGGCTCTATTTATAATTATGCTTGCTACTTTATCTCATCTGGTAGTGTTGCACAAAATAACACGTATAATATCTCCACAAATTACGGAACGATTTATAATTATGGCAGTTACGGTAACGGAGGCCTGCTTAAAAACAATACGTTCAATCTTAATTCTAATTCAGGCACTATTTACGGGATGTATAGCTCCAACTACTCTTACTATGCAGGTGCAAATTTTGTGGGTAACACGTTTAATCTTACCAGCAACTATGGTACTACTTACGCCTTTGGTGGCTCCACGCCTGGCCAGGATAAGTTCCTGAGTAATGTATTTACAACAAAAACATCCGGTGCATCGTATCTCATATACGAGCCAAGTTACTATGGTTGCAATACAGATGTCTACCTTATTAATAACACCTTCCATAGCAGTTCTACAGGTTATTCCAATTATTTGATAAACAGGTCTGGTAGTTATTACAGTGGCACTATGTATCTGTACAATAATATTTTCTCTAAATCTGATGCCTCAACCACCGATGGAGTGTATATACACGATACTATCAGGCACAAAGGAGATTATAACTTATACTATGCTCCGTCCAGCATTAATTTCCAGGTCGGGTCACCAAGCTTCAGCACAACATCCTTCGATACATGGAAACAAAATTCTAATAGGGATAATAACTCCGTTTTCTTCGATCCTGGTTTTGTAGATCCTGCAAACGGAGATGTGCACCCTGATCCTGCCAATCCTAATTCATGGTCTGTACAGGGCCGCGGCCTTCATATGGATGGAGATACGCTTGATCTCAATAACGTACTCAGGCCAAAGACCCGTTTTGATGGCGTGCCCGATCTTGGTGCTTATGAATTTACCCCTACCAGTACACCTCCTGATTGCGAAGCCATACCGGCCACACCACAAGCCGGCAAAAGGCAGGTGTTCCGCTTCGGTACCGATACGGTGGCAACTATAGATTGGGGTAGCGCAGTACCCACTACAGCCAGCATGAAGCAATACACTGGTTTACAGGTTGGCAGCCCCATGCCTTCCCTGGTGGAGAGAGGATATATCTCCGCTGTCCTCAATACAGGTAGCAGCGTATTATATTCTTCTGTGCCAACCCTTTATTACAAAAATGGCTGGTTAGGTAATATCTCAAGCGAAACCAATACTAAAATTGCAAGGTCAACCAACAATGGCCCATGGGAAGGTTATAACTATAGTAATGCTATAACAGATTCTGTATTGAACCACGCTTATCCTGCCAATCCACTGGATAGTACTGGTGCCTACACCATCGTTGAAAATGCCCGTATAGGCATCAGGTGTGTAATAGAACCACAGAATTTAAAAGTAAGTAATATAACTGCCTTTACAGCCGACCTTGATTGGGATCCTGTATTTCTTCCTATAGGATACCAGGTGATTATTGATAATAATTCCGGTACCCCTGCCAGTGGGGCAGGTGCCAGGTTTACTACTAATAATACATTGTCTGCCAGCGCATTGACAGAAAATACACAATACTATGCGCATGTACGTTCTATATGTGGTATTAAGGATACGTCCGGCTGGTCTACCGTACCATTTAAAACACTCATTACCTGCCATACGCCGGATATAAAAATTGCAACACTCACGCAGTTCCGCGCAATTGTTTATTGGGATACCATCCAGACGGCTACTAAGTACGAGTATGCAATAACAAACACACCTACGCCGCCTGCTTTTGGTACGCCGCTCACCACCAATAGCCTCAACATTCCTTTGGCTCCGGCACGCGATTATTATGTGTATGTAAAAGCATATTGTAACAGCATCTATCCCGAATCTGAATGGGGCCTGATAGGGTTCTCTACTTTCCCTACAGGTATAGCAGGGGCTAACAGTAATGTTGCAATATCTGTATATCCTAATCCTGCTACAGATGTGTTGAATGTATCTATTGCTAATGCAACTGCTGATGCAAGGATAGCAGTTACAGACCTTGCGGGTAAAATATTAATTACACAGGCTGCTGTTATCGGCACCAATAATATTGATATCAGACAACTTGCAAAAGGAATGTATATGCTCAAGTATATCGAAGGCGATAGGGAAACCGTAAGCAAGTTTACTAAGTATTAAAAATTTTCGATTGTCGTTGGCCTAATTTAATGATGTCTGAAATTTGCCAACATTATAGCACACAGAAGGGGGATGTTTATCCCCCTTTATATTTAACATCCTGTGGCATATCCTTTTCATTAATGCCGGTATGAAACAGATAATGCTTATCCTGGCTATGATGACGATGACTTTGGGCGTTCATGCGCAACTTAATCAGCCGGTACAAACCACATCTCCCGGGCAGCCGTTGTTAAACAGTAATGTGAACACCGGCCAGTTCAACAATACGCCACCCGTAAATAATGCAAATGTTGATAACAGCATTAATCCGGGAGTATCCGTGAATCCGCCATCGCCTACAGCTCGTCCATCCAATGCTATCAACCAGTCGCTGCAGCAAAATATGCCCACTAGTAATACGCCAGCTAATAATACCTTAAATAATAGTGTTAACGGTGCGGGGAACAGCAATATGAATCTCAATAGCCTACCCAACAATGGCTGGAATGACAATAACGGTACCAGCAGCAATACGCTTAATGCTCCGGGCAACAATTCGCGCTAATGCGACATAATGAATATTTATCCATGATACACGCGCGAGAACTGTATTAGTCCGTCTTTTATTTCCAGTACTTCTGCTATAGTCATATCTTCTTCTCCGGGTACCTGCCGGGTATATTCCATAAATACCCGCTCAGTATTGGCGGTAAGGCTGTTTACCTGGTAATGTAGCCCCGGCAACCTGTCAAATGCATCCTGCCACCAATCACGTAAGGCTTCTTTTCCTTTTATCAGCCCGTTCGTTTCGGGTTGGCGTACTTTTAATTTAGGGCTGTAATGTGCAGCATTATCACTGTAAAGCTGCAGCAGCGCGTCAAGGTCATGCTTATTAAAAGCGGCAAACCAGTTTTCCGCGATATGTATATTGCCGTTCGGGGTCATCTTTTTACTTATTACAGCGAAGTTATATCACCGCAAAACATTTCTTATCTTTAGTTGCAATTATATACCATGAACGACCAATATATTGCCACTGTTAGTGTTACTATCAATGCTACTCCCGCACGCATCTGGCATGCACTCACGGATGCTGCTGAGGTAAAAAAATACATGTTCGATACGGAGATAGAGACTGACTGGGAAAAAGGAAGCTCCATTTCCTATTCCGGCATCTGGAAGGGTAAAGAGTATAAGGATAAAGGGACGATTATAGACATCATACCCGAAAAGAAATTACATACTACACATTATAGTCCGCTGAGTGGTAAGCCGGATGTACCGGAAAATTATGTAAATGTCATCTATACTTTAGGACCGGGTGCTAACACCGATACAACCGTTGTTACCATCACGCAGGATAAAATAGAATCTCTTGACAGCCTGGAGCATATGAAAACCAACTGGCAAATGATACTTGACGGACTAAAGAATATGATAGAAAAATAAACCGCTTAATGAGCACGTCAACGGCCAATGTTCCGAAACTAATAACTATCCTTTTTCACTTTGGTGATACAGTGCTGGAGGTTAATCGCGACGCCTACGTATCAGATGTTTGGGTGAGGGATACATATGTAGAAGCGGAGCGGGCTCGTTTGTTCAAGGGCCGTTACATCCATCAATTGGGCGGTGGGCCCGATCTGGATACTATCTCCTCGTTGATAACGGAATGTATAGATAACAGGCAGGATAAATACTTCGAATACTTCAGAAGGGAAGACAAGGGCAATACCAGGTATGTAGTGCGCATTGTGCCTTTGCATGAGGACGCGGATAAAGCATACCTTATATCCGATAACCTGGGTGTGAGGTATGGGCCCGGTGCTACGGAAGATAAATGGAAAATGGCACTGGATGCTGCCGGTGATGGCATGTATGATTTCAACCTCGTAACCGGCAAAATGTTTTTCTCTGATAAATGGCACGAAATATTCGGTTATAATATCGGGGAAATGTCAGATGGTATGGATTGGTCTAAGCTCATACATCCGGATGATCAGCCGCTCACTGCGCGTGCTTTCGAGGCCTATATCAATGGCGAAAAGCCCATTTACCAGGTTGAGTTTCGGTATAAATGCAGCGATGGTTCCTATAAATGGGTATTGAGCAGGGGAGTGGTGATGTCCTGGACGCCTGATGGAAAACCTGAACGCCTTATTGGTACTCACAAGGATATCAACGAGCGGAAACAAAACGAAATGGCTTTGTTTAAAGCCCTGGAAAATGAAAAGGAACTGGGGCAGATGAAAACCAAGTTTATCTCCATAGCTTCTCACGAGTTTCGCACGCCGCTAAGCACCATACTATCTTCTGCCTATTTAGCTGCCAAGTATGGCAAAACGGAAGATCAGCCCAAAAGGGAAAAACATCTGCATCGTATTGTTTCTTCCGTTACCACGCTTACAGATATCTTGAATGATTTTCTCTCGGTTGGCCGTCTTGAAGAAGGGAAGATACACGTACGCTTTAGCAGTATAGATGTTAAGCTCCAGACAAAAACTGTTGTGGGCGAGATCAATACGATATTAAAAAAAGGCCAGCGCATATTTTATAATCACACCGGCGATAACGACTTTTATCTTGATCTTGCATTATACAAGCATATCGTCATCAACCTGCTTTCAAATGCAATCAAATTCTCTCCTGAGAATGCGTCTATTTATATAAACACCGATATTGATAAAGATAAGATGACCCTATCCGTGAAGGATAACGGGATAGGTATTTTTGAAGAAGATAAAAAACATTTATTTGAACGCTTTTACCGGGGTAGCAATGTAGGGAACATACAAGGCACCGGCTTAGGTTTGCATATCGTTTCTAAATACGTAGAATTGCAGAAGGGCATTATCGACTGCATTAGCGAACCGGGCAACGGCACAGAGTTTATTGTTCGTTTTTACAAATCCATTTAGCACTTTTATTTAGTATGAAAACAATTTTATTGATCGAAGACAATGAGGAGATACGAGAGAACGCGGCAGAGATATTATCACTTGGGGACTATAATGTATTAACGGCTGCTGACGGTAAGGATGGGGTAGCTATTGCGCAAAAAGAAAAGCCCGATGTAATTATATGCGATATTATGATGCCGGTGCTCGATGGATATGGGGTGATACAACTGTTACAGAAAAATCCGGCTACGCAAAATATACCTTTCATCTTCCTTACTGCAAAGGCAGAAAGAGCTGAAATGAGAAAGGGCATGGAACTGGGTGCCGATGATTATATAACCAAACCTTTTACAGGCACAGAACTGCTCACAGCTGTAGAAAGCAGGCTTAAGAAGATAGAACTATTAAAGCTGGAACTGCAGCCGGGCATCAATGGTTTCAACACATTGATGGAAGCAAGTGGCAGCAAAGATGCCATGATGGACCTGGCACGGGAACATGATGTAACCAAATACAAGAAGAAACAGGTAATATACCACGAGGGTGGCAATCCTTTACGTCTTTACTATTTACAAAAGGGAAAGGTAAAGGCCTACAAATCGCATGAGGATGGCAAGGAACTGATCGTTAATCTATACAACGAAGGCGATTTCTTTGGGTATATAGCACTTTTGGAAAACACTGCCTATAACGAAACGGCCGAAGCGATGGAAGAATGTGAAATAGTGCTGATACCGAAGCAAAAATTTGAGCACCTGGTGTTGAATGATCGCGAGATAATGAAGAAGTTCATCCAGCTATTGGCCAATAATGTTACCGATAAGGAGCATAAATTGTTAAGCCTTGCCTACAGCTCTTTGCGCAAGCGAGTAGCAGATGCCCTGGTAATGCTCCATAAAAAGTACCGCAGAAGCGAAACGGAAACCTTTGTTATTGATATGAGCCGCGAAAACCTCGCCAGTATTGCAGGCACGGTAAAGGAATCCTTGATACGCACGTTAAGCGACTTCAAAGACGAAAAACTTATAGATATAAAAGGCGGGGATATTACTATCCTGGATGAAAAAAAACTGGAAAACCTGGTAGGTTAAAGCTTATCTATCATGGTCTTATTAAACTGCACACGGATGTCGATAAACTCCTTGTGCATCGCTGCCATGTCTTTTCTAAGCTTTTCCTGCTGCTGAGATATACGGTCGAATAACTCACCATCATGTGCTTTAGGCTCTGTAAGCAGGCCCAGCTGATCCACGATGTCATTTTGCATTATAGATAGTGCTGTCTCTTTATTCAGGAAGGTATTTTGAAAGTATTCCAGTTCATCAAGCATCTCGGGAGAAATATCAGCCTTGGCTATTTCAGAGAGCCTGTTTTTTAAATACAGGCTTTCCTCCACAAGGAAACTAAGTGTCCTTTGCCAGGATTCATTCTCACCCTTAAAATGCTCAATTTTGTTAGTCATGGAAATTACTTTCAAGCTGGGATGTTTTATAGTATCGATAGCTCACAAAAATATCAAGTATCAATTCTTTAAATGGTGACTTAAGTCATCGTTTCGCCAATACTTTATATTTTTGATTTTATCACAACTCATTGTGATATAGTTAGGTACATGGGTTACACAGCTCGTATCAATATACTTTTAAATCGTAAAGCTTATGGTTAATAATACAATAAAGCGTATTAACTCCATTGATATGTTAAGGGGTATCATAATGATTATCATGGCCTTAGACCATACACGCGATTTCTTCTCAAATTTTTACAATGATCCGACAGATCTGTCAGTATCCAGCACACCCATGTTTTTTACCCGGTGGATAACACATTACTGTGCTCCCATCTTTGTGTTTCTATCTGGTGTCAGTGCGTATTTGTCCTTAAGTAAGGGTAAAACTACGAAGGAAGCATCATGGTTCCTTTTTACCCGTGGTATTTGGCTCATCATATTAGAGCTAACGGTGGTGCGGCTGGGATGGCAATTCAATTTCGATTATTCTACCATATTCGTCCAGGTTATTTGGGCATTGGGCTGGAGCATGATATTCCTGTCGCTGCTGGTGTTTCTTCCCATGCCACTCATATTGTCCATAGGTGCGGTTATGGTGCTGCTGCACAATACTTTAGATACAGTACATGCCACTGATTTCGGTTCCAATGCCATCTGGTGGAATATCTTTCACGAGTTTGGCAATGCGCCTTTAGGTGCCGGGCGTTTTATGGTTATATATCCCCTTGTTCCCTGGATAGGGGTTATGGCTTTAGGCTATTGCTTCGGCAGGCTTTTTCGCAAACCGGAGGCAGAGCGAAACAGGTGGTTCCGTATAATAGGTTCTTCTGCCATTGTGCTCTTCATAGTGTTGCGTTATACTAATGCTTATGGCGATATGCGTCCCTGGACGGTGCAGCCTGCATGGTGGCGTACTGTGCTGTCTTTTATTAATTGCACCAAATACCCGCCTTCCCTGCTTTACCTGTTAATGACCATCGGCCCGGCAATACTTTCTTTGCCTTTGCTCGAAAGATTATCCGGAGCTCCTGCCAGGATATTTACGGTGTACGGCAGGGTGCCCATGTTCTATTATTTGTTACACATATACCTGATACACGGCATGGCAATTGTCGTTGCAATGATAATGCAGCTACCCTTGTATTATTTTACTGATACCAGTATGATGTTTGCCCCTAAACCAGGCTGGGGCTTTTCATTGCCAATTGTATATGTATTTTGGCTTACGGCCGTTGGTATATTATACATTCCATGCAGATGGTTCATGAATATCAAGCTGAACCATAAGAAATGGTGGCTCAGCTATTTATAAAAAAGGGCGGTATACCCGCCCTTTTTACTGTTGTATGTTTTTCAGAATAGCATCCCATAAAGTTATTCGTGCTTCCAATGCATCTTTCACTGCTTCCAGGCATTCATTCCATTTGCCACTGTCATCGCCGCAAAGAGAAGCAGTCATTTCATATGCCAGGTGGGAATGGTGATCTCCATCTATTTCTATGTGACGTTCCAGGTAATATTTAAAGACATCCAGCTTACCGGGGAATGTATTACTTAGTTCTGTTACCAGGCTTAAGAACATGCCAGGTATCAGATCTTCGCGCCCAAAGGTAAAGACTGCTGCCTGCACATGCATTTTACCGGTACTGATGGTATTAAATGTATTGTTGGTAAATGATCTTGCAGCATCTGGTATACCACTACCGGCAAGCGCCTCACTAACTGTTGCACCTTTTCTCAGGTCTGATATCAACTCTTCTATAGCGGTGGTGTTAGCACCGGCATTACGCATTGCTTCCAGGTATAGTTCAAAATGGCTGGTACGCCGCCCCAACTCATCCACATCGCTTTCTTCGCCGGTAACAATTTCATTGATCAGGTAGCGGGTATTTGCATTGCCTACAGGTAGCCACGGTGGAGTGGTGCAGGTAAGGCCTGCCTGCAATGATTTCAATAAGCTCATAAAATCCCATACCGCGTACACATGGTGTTCCATAAATACATGAATGTTATCCAATGTTTTTATGGATGGATAAAGAGGATGATGCACAAGCTGCTCCCTCAACGGTGCTATCTGTTCCTTAAAGCTTTCTATATTATTTGCCATTGCAGTTATTTACCGAATTTCTTTTTCAGCATACTCAATGCATCGTTCATGTTCATATTGCTCGTGTCCTTCTCTTTAGCAGTATCTTGCCTGCGTTGGCCTCCTTTTTGCTGACGCACCGGTGCTTCCATTGTTTGCTTAATGGATAAGGATATGCGTTTACGTGGCAGGTCTACTTCCAGTACTTTCACCATCACTTTATCATTCAGTTTCAATGCTTCGTTAGGGTCGGTAATGTAGGTGTGCGATATTTCAGATACGTGTACCAGCCCATCTTGCTTTACACCTATATCTACAAATGCACCAAAGCGCGTAAGGTTGGTCACCATCCCGGGAACGATCATGCCTACCGTAACATCCTCAATGCTGTAAATGTTTGCAAATTCAAAAGCCTGTGCTTCACTGCGCGGATCCAATCCCGGCTTCTTCAGTTCATTTAATATATCCTTGACGGTATGCTCACCGGTTGCTTCTGTGATATATTTTTTTGTATCCAGCTTTTTGATCGCATCATCATTGCCTATCAGGTGCTTTATGTCTATCCCCATATCTGCGGCCATCTTAGCTACTACATCATAAGCTTCAGGATGTACAGCGCTGGCGTCAAGCGGGTTTTCGCCGTCTTTGATGCGCAGGAAGCCAGCACATTGTTCAAACGCTTTACTGCCAAGGCGAGGCACTTTCAGCAATTGCTTACGGCTTGTGAATCCACCTATTTCATTTCTATAGTTAACTATATTGTCTGCAATGGATGGGCCTATGCCACTCACGTAGCTCAGCAGGTGTTTGCTGGCGGTGTTCAGGTTCACACCTACCATATTCACGCAGCTGATGACGGTCTGGTCCAGGCGTTCTTTCAGGCGCACCTGGTTCACATCATGCTGGTATTGCCCTACGCCTATACTCTTAGGATCTATCTTCACCAGCTCAGCCAGCGGATCCATCAGCCTGCGGCCAATGCTTACTGCACCACGCACAGTCACATCCTGGTCAGGGAATTCCTCGCGTGCAGTTTCTGATGCAGAATATATAGAGGCGCCATCTTCGTTAACAAGAAATATAGGCAATCCCAGGTTCAGTTTCTTAATAAACTGTTCTGTTTCTCTCCCGGCAGTACCATCGCCTATTGCAATTGTTTGCGCCTGGTATTGCTGCACCAGCGTGCGTATCTTATGTTCAGAGTCGGCTAGTCTTCCCGGCTCATGTATATATATCAGGTCCGTTTTCTTCAATGTGCCTTTATCATCCAGGCATACTATTTTGCAACCTGTGCGATACCCCGGGTCTATGGCAAGTATGCGTTTGCTTCCCAGCGGAGAGCTTAGCAATAGCTGCCTCAGGTTCTCTGCAAATACATTGATAGCTTCTTCGTCACCTTTCGTTTTCAGCGCCATGCGGAATTCACTCTCCAGGCTTGGTTGCAATAGCCTTCTGTATGCGTCTTTAATAGCTTTCTTTACATGTTCGCTTGCAGCATTGCTGCTTTTTACAAACATCTTTTCAATGATCTGCAAAGCATCTTCCTCTACCGGCGCAATGCTCATACGTAGTATGCCTTCCATAAAACCGCGCATCACCGCCAGTATCCTGTGCGATGGTATCTTGCTTACCGGCTCACTAAAGTCAAAATAGTCTTTATACTTGGCGCCTTCTGTTTCTTTATCTGCAAGTACCTTACTCTGCACTGTGGCAGTGTCTTCAAACAGCTTACGCATTTTAGCGCGTACAGTAGCGTCTTCGTTCACGGTTTCGGCAATAATGTCTCTTGCTCCCTGCAGGGCATCTTCTGCGCTCTTTACGGTTTCGGTAATAAAAGCAGCAGCTTCCGCCAGCGGATCAATATTTCCTTGCTCCCACAGCATATTGGCCAGTGGTTCCAGTCCGTTTTCTCTTGCTGTCTGTGCCTTTGTTTTGCGTTTTGGTTTATAGGGCAGGTATATATCTTCCAGCTCGGCTATGGTAGTGGCTTTGTTTAGTTTTTCGGTAAGTGCTTCTGTCATCTTACCTTGTTCCGTAATGGTTTTTTCTATGAATGCTTTACGTTCTGTAAACTCTTTCTGAAATTTAGCTTCTTCCTGTATCGCCTGTATCTGCACTTCGTCCAATGCACCTGTGCGGTCTTTCCGGTATCGGGCTATGAAGGGTATGGTAGCGCCTTCGTTCAATAGCTCCAGTACTGTTTTTACTTGTTGCTCCCGGATGCCTAATTTGGCGGATACACTGTTGCTGTATTCTATCATATCTCTGTTTCTTGCGGATGCGAATGTAGCAGGGAGGCTTCATTTTTAAAAAGAAAATCTTTATTAATATTTGCTTATGGATATGCGTAGCCAGATAGCCCCGATTCAAAGTGCCCGGCAATGTTTGCAGGCGGTAGAAATTATCAGTACTGATAAAAAGAAGATAAAAGAACTGGTACACATTTTTGTTACGGAGAACGATGATATCGCCCGCCCTGCCTCCTGGGTTTTAAGTAAGATTGCGGAGAATCATCCTGCTTTGCTCTACCCTCATCTCCACGATATCATATCTCGGTTACAGCGCCCTGTGGTGCATGATGGTATCAAAAGGCATGTACTAAAGATCCTGGAGATTTGCTCGGTGCCGGAGGATGAAGAAGGTGTAGTGATGAACCTCTGCTTCGATGTTTTATCTGATGTAAAAGAAGCTGTGGCTATAAAGGTTTTTGCGATGTCTGTATTAGCTGAGCTGGCAAAGAAATATCCCGATATTAAGCAGGAGTTAATAACTATTTTGCAAGACACCTTATCGCTGGAAGCCACGCCGGGCTTTAAAAGCAGGGCAAACAAGATCATTCGTGCTTTAACAAAATAATAGGGATACTGTGACAATTAATTATAAACGATGCCGTTACATTTGGCTATATAAAATCACAGTATGAATAAAACCTTTTTACTCTTCTCCTTGTCGTTAACGACAATGGCAGTCAATGCACAGCAAACCCCTGCTCAGCAATCCGTAAACACACTAAGACAGTTAATGAGGCCGCATCGGTCTCAGAATGTTTCTCAGTTATTACATGCGCAATCCGCGTCTGCAAAGACAACAGCAAGCAACGAACGACTGGCCTCTTATGCTATATATCAGTTCGATGGCTCGGTGATGAAGATTGCTGATTCCTCTAAGTATTGGTACTCTAATCCTCGTGGTTCTGAGTTTGACTTTACAGATATGTATTATGATGACTATTCCAACGAACCTAAAGTACAGTCCGATTCATCAGTAAATTATTATACGGGGAATAATGGTTTCGACCTGGGTAATGGTAGCGCCAGCACATACAATGCTGCCGGCAAGCTCGATACTAAGCTGGGACTGGTAAGCAACCCTCCCGGCACGCCTTTGGCAAACAATGTCCAGTCTTTTTTTGATTATGATGCTGCCGGAAATATAAAAGCTATATACATGCTAACTTGGAATGGCACTTCCTTCGATAGTGCGAGCAAGACTGTATATACTTATAATACGGCTAACAAAGCACTTGCATATATGCAATACCAGAAGGTTTCCGGTGTCTGGGCGCCTACCGGGAAATCTGAAAATACATACGATGGCTCCGGCAATCTTACGCAAACATTATACTACAGTTATTCTGGTCCTGTACCTGATACTTCAGCACGCACATTGTTTACCTATTATGCTAACAACAAATTGCAAACTCAAACCGAAGAAGACTATAATGGCTCAGGTTCTTTTGTTCCATCAACGCTAGATAGCTTTGGGTATAATGGTACTGATTTCTACACATTTGATGAAACCAGGGATTGGAATGCTGACAGCAACAGGTGGGACAAGTCTTCGCTGGAAACAAGGCGCCTGAATGGAGCTAATCTTCCTGATACGATCTACTTCTATGGTGTCGATTCGGCTACCAATGATTATGTGGTTAATTTCAAGACTGCCTGGAAATATAACGCCAATAACAACCCTGTTGAGACCATAGGTGTTTTAGATTATATGGGCAATATGATAGAGCTAGCGCATTACTATTATTACTACGAAGCTCGCTGGGATCTTGGTGTTGCTAATGTAGCTAAGAATAGCTCTTTCACAGTATATCCCAATCCTGCTAATAACGAACTGAATATAAAATCCAAACAAGCTATTGCAGGCAACGTTGTTGTACAGGTGGTAAATAACCTGGGCCAGGTAGTAATGCAAACAATGCTCGCGGGTTCAGATAATATGAAGCTGTCAATAGCAGCCTTGCAACCCGGTAACTATCATTTATCGTTAACAGATGCCAGGGGCAATAAGTTAATGGCCCAAGCTTTTGTGAAGCAGTGATACTAGTTTTTAGATGTTAAAAGAGGAACGCATTTGCGTTCCTCTTTCGTTTATGCATAGTCACGATCTCTAGCGTATTACCTGCAGTTTCAATGTTTTCCTTCCTTCTGCAGATATCATGTTTACAAAATACAAGCCGTTTAGCATTCCCCTGGTATCTATGGATATTTCATTTTTGCCGCTATTGTAGGCAGCATTGTATTGTTTTATTGTTCTACCGCTGATGTCGGTAATGTTCATGGTCATGCTGCTGTTGGTTTTTGCATCAAATACCAGTTTGCATAGATCGGTTGCAGGGTTGGGGTATAGGAAAGCATTTGCGTATGCAGGCTCTTTGTCTTTAATATCCAGGTAAAAGAGTATTTTATTACTGTTAACTACAGAACTGTCAGACATCCGCAGTAAAAAGATATTAGCCCTCAATCTGCCTTTGTTCCAGGAGTCTTGTAGTACCGCGTCAAAGTTTACGGTATATATCTGGTCATGTATCATAGAGGCAGGCAGGTTTTGCGTACCATCTGGCGATGGCCATATGCCTCTCACCACATATTGATATTTCATGTCTTTCGCGGGGATGGGGTTAGGCAGGTTCTCATACCCAAACATAGGGCCCAGCTTCCCGCCCGAAAATATATTCTGCTGATCCCATTCCGGTGCTGTGCCGGATACGTCGTCTTCTGTAATAATTAGCAGCACACGATAGTCGCCCGTCATATCCACTGCCGGATGAATTTTAGTAGTAACATGAAAGGCATTGCCTTCTATTTTGGGATCTATGTTGATATCTGCAAATCCAAAATAATCCTGACGTTTCTTCACTTCTTCCAATAACCTGTTTATATCCACCGGAGTTCTCCTGTCTAGCAGGTAGTAGGGTACATAGTTCTGGTCCAGGTTAAAGAGATAGTCAGAATAAGGCCGTGTCGCTGCCGTCATCATAGGGTCTGTATCATGTATTGATACCTGGCAGGCATAGTACCCGGTGGTGTCCGATAATTTTTTCATATACACGATTCCCTGCGGCCCTGTAGCGCTCCACGTGGCGGTGCCTTCTTCTACGGCTACGATTTTCTGTGGCATAAAATATGCGCCCGTCAGGTTGGTATGCAGGGTGTCATTCCAGTGCAGGGTATCATTTGCCAGGGTTACCCATGCTGTTACAGGATGCTTGCCCAGGGATGTTAGTGTATCCGGTATTTTATGGACAAAATCCTGGCCCGTAAATCCGGGAATGGACACATTGCTGATGCTGTCTGTAATGATGGAACCATTATCAAGCTGATAATTGAGGGTAAACTCATGAACGGTATCTGTGCCAATATTATATACGCTAAAGCGGTGATTGTAGCCGGTATTTATTTTCAAATATCCCAGCAAGTCATTTTCCGGGGTAATGTTTGTTAGCGACAGGTCTTTATTACTTGGTTCAAACACTTCCACATTATCCACCGCCCATCCGCTAAAGAAACCACCGCCATCGCTATACCTAAAGCCAATGCGCACATCGCTATACCCGGCATATACGCTGATGTCAGCAGTGTAGGTAGAGAAGTTGTAATTATCCTTATTGGCAGGCACGTTGGCTACCACGTCCCAGTGGGCGCCTCCGTCCACAGATACTTCTACCGTAGCTTTTTCGGTAAACACACCGTCTGTCTTTTTCCAGAAGTAAGAGTCCCATTTTAATACAACTCTGTTACGGCCGCTCAAGTTAATAGCGGGAGTATACATAAAGTCATTGATATTGTTGTAGTTAAACATGTGCGCCCCTCCGCAATCCGATACCCCGGCTACTTTCCTCATACTCAAGGTATTGGGTAAATTATAGCAGAAGCAGTTAGGGTTTGTAGAGCCTACCGCCAGGTACATCAGGTTGGCCTGCCAGCCATCAGGGCCGGTATGGGTAGATGTATTCCATCCGGTTATCGAAGGTGTCTTAAAGTTCTCAAAGTCTTCTTTAAATATTATGTTTTGGGCTAATGAGTTGCTAAAAGCCACCATTAATACCACAGGTAATAGCGTAAAGTGTTTTTTCATGCTGAGCTTGTTTATGATTTGTCACGAACACTTTATCTTTTCACACTATAAATGTACTATTACACAGCCTGTATTTTTCTAATGCGAATGTCATATTATGAATTATTGCTTTAAGTTAATACATTAGATATTACGTCCATTTATTTTGCTGTTTTTAAAATATTGCTATACCTTTGCAGTCCCAAAAACAGTTCGGCTATCTCCGATAAAGAGATATCCAGGCGTTGCTGCCGGACGGTTGGGAGAATTTTTAAACACTTTAAATTTTTTATGGCAACACAAAATCAGAGCTACGAGCTGATGCTGATCTTTACGCCCGTACTGGCAGAAGATGATTTTAAAGCAGCACAAAAGAAGTATGTTGACTTCATCAAGGAAAACGGTGGTGAAGTTGTTCACACAGATGCATGGGGCCTGCGTTCACTGGCTTATCCCATCGCTAAAAAAACAACCGGTCTTTATTGGGTAGTTGAGTTCAAAGCTCCTACTGATCTGAACGCTAAACTGGATATCCAGTTCAACCGTGATGAGAACATCATGCGTCAGATGGTTACCCGCCTTGACAAGTATGCAGTGGAGTACAACGCTAAAAAGCGTAACAAGGTTTCTGAAACTGCTAACGCATAACTTTTAAAAAACTTTAGAAAATGGCTAAGCAAAACGATATAAAATTCCTCACTTCTACCCGTGTGGAAAAGCGCCAGAAAAAATACTGCCGCTTCAAGAAAATGGGCATCAAGTACATCGATTACAAAGATGCTGAGTTCCTGAAAAAATTTGTGAACGAACAAGGTAAAATGCTGCCTCGCCGCATTACCGGTAACTCTCTGAAGTTCCAGCGCAAAGTAGCTCACGCCGTTAAAAAGGCACGCCAAATGGCACTGATGCCTTATGTAACTGACCTTTTAAAGTAAGAAATCATGCAAGTAATATTAATTAAAGATGTAGACAACCTGGGCAGTGCCCATGAGCTGGTAGAAGTAAGACCGGGATATGCCCGTAACTACCTAATACCTCAAAAATATGCTATCGAGGCTAGCTCCAGCAATATGAAAGTAATGCAGGAACGCCAGAAGCAATTGGCTAAGCGCGAAGCGAAGCTGATGGCTGAAATAGCTAAAGTTACTGAAGTGCTGAAGGCATCCCCGGTGAAACTGGGTGCTAAGATCGGTACCAGCGGTAAGATCTTCGGTTCTGTTACCTCTATCCAGCTGGCACGCGCTATCCGCGAACAGAAAGGATACGAGATCGACCGTCGCCGCATCACCCTGGTAGATGATGTAAAAGAAGCAGGTACACACAAAGCTCAGATCGATTTCGGTAAAGACAACGTTCTTGAAATTGAATTTGAAGTTGTTGGTGAATAATACTAACAGGATTTTAATAAAGAAAAAGGGTTATCGAACGATAACCCTTTTTCTTTGCCCGGCGACTATTACTGTTGCTGATTCTTATCCATATTAAACATCCAGTTCACCCCAAACTTATCAGTGCACATGCCAAAGCGTGCGCCCCAGAAGGTGTCTTGCAGCGGCATAGTCACCTGCCCGCCTGCGCTCATGGCATGGAAGGCTTTTTCCATCTCGCTTTCTGATTTAAAATCCAGCGCAATAGAGAAATTATCGCCAAAGGTTACTTTATGTTCATCATTACCGTCAGAGAACATAATGATGAAGCCCTGCAGGTCCAGCACTGCGTGCATGATCTTGTCTTTGTCCTTTTCATTTCCCGGCATGGGTGTATCGCCAAAGCGCTGCAATGATACCAGCGTACCATTCAGGTTGTCTTTGTAAAAATTAATGGCTTCTTCAGCATTGCCATTGTAGTTCAGGTACAGAGTGTGTGGCATAATGTAGTTTTATGGAAATGAAGATAGGTGATTTTTACCTTTAATATTCTCTGATAGCAATGATTGAAAATTTGAATTTATAGTTCTTACTTTTAGTTAGTAATCACACTATTATGAAAACTTTTATTATGCTGATGTTCAGCATATTGATGGCTGCAAGTTCTTATGCCCAGACACCTCAATGGCTCATTACGGCCGGGTACACTAGCGATGATGTTGGATATGTAACAACCATTTCTAAAAATGGCAATGTATTAGTTGCAGGTCAATATACAGGTACTATAGATCTTGATCCTTCCTCTTCAACATACAATATCACATCATATAGTTCTACCCAGGACATGTATTTAGCATGCTATAGTCCCGCAGGAAGTTTTCTGTGGGGGTTCTCGTTGGGCAAGCAGGATTACGATGGGATCAACGCCATTACTACAGACGATTCAAACAACGTTTTTATCGGGGGGTATTTTCGCGGAACAAATGTTGATTTTGACCCTTCTTCAGGTGGTACTGCCTATCTAACCTGTCAGGGTATTATAGGATCAAGTGGTCAGCCTTATGGTGGAGATGGCTTTCTTGCAAAATATTCGTCCACAGGAAGCTACAAATGGGTAATGCAGTTTGGTACACCTTATTGGGTGGAGGCAATTGACGCTCTTTCTACAGATAGCGCCGGCAATGTCTATGTCGGCGGCGTATTTAAAGATACTTTAGACTTCGATCCCTCTCCAACAGGCTCTACTGTTTTAAATGCTGCAACAGGTGGAACTATCTTTTTAGCAAAATATACGGGAGATAAACAATTGGTATGGGTGTTCAATTTTGGTAAACCTGGTAGCACATCCGTGAATAACTCCTTAAGGAGTTTAACAACAGACAGTGCCGGCAATGTGTACATTACCGGCTTTGTAGAATATACCACTAGTCTCGATTTTGATCCTTCACCAACGAATACGGCGTACTTATACCCCGTAGGCAATCTTGATGCCTATGTTGCAAAATATACTACTAACGGTAATTATTCTTTTGCATTTTTATTAGGTACCAGCTCACTGGAAGACATGTTTAGCATTACGCTCGATTCTTTGCGAAACATATATGTGATGGGTTACACTACTGCAAACTCAATAGACTTAGATCCGTCTTCGTCTACCGCAACGGTAAGTTTGTCGGGTGGCGGTGGTACTAATATAATGCTTGCTAAATATAGTAACTCCGGTACGTATCAATGGGGTAAAATGATAGGCAGTTCAGGCAACGATTTTGGATATAAATTAGCCGTGTCTAAGAGTCGCCTGAATGCAACAGGATATTTTTCCGGTACCGTTAATTTTAATCCTGCTACGTCATCCGCGGTAAATTTAACCAGTGCGGGAGGTACTGATTTGTTTCTGGCAAAATATAAGCTCGACGGCACCTATGATTGTGGCTTCAGGCTTGGTTCTTCAACAGACGACTACGGCTCGGGGCTTGCTGCAGATACTTTCGGGAACATGTATATAAGTGGTGGCTTTTCGGGTACCAACACAGATTTCGACCCCGGCGCTGCTACGACAAATGCCACAAGCGCAGGAGGCACAGATATTTTTCTTGTAAAGTATAAATGGGAAAATGCGATTCCCGGATATTTAATTGGAGATACCGTATGCCAAGGAGAGCAGGCTTATCTTACCTATATAGATACTGCGGGCAATGCTACTGCAATCATTCAATACACATCGGGAAGTACAACGTATAAGCGAACAGTACAAAGCGGTGTGCCATTTCCATTATCTCCCAATCCTACATCTACTACCAGCTATGTTTTCTCTTTATCTTCCGTCAGCTGTGCAAGTTCTGTTACAGGAAATACCGTTAGCGTTATTGTAAACCCGGCGCCAATTGCTAACGCAGGCAACGATACAGGGGTATGCCCCACAGCAAATGTTCAGTTACATGGTACTGGCGGTGGATCATATAGTTGGTATAGCACTTCAACAATAATCAATCCTGCTTCTGCTACACCTACTGTTACCGGTTACACTGCCGGTACATACAACCTGGTGGTTACCAACGCATATGGTTGCAAGGATACTGATGATATCAATATTACGATTAATCCCGTGCCGATAGCCAATGCAGGTAATGATACAACAGTCTGTTCGGTACCCTCTGTTCAGTTGTATGGTTCCGGTGGTGTTTCTTATAGCTGGTATTCTACTGCTGCTATAGTAAACGCAAACACAGCTACTCCTTTAGTTTCAGGTACCACCATAGGTACCTATTATGTAATCGTTGCCAATGGGTATAATTGTAAAGATACGGACGATGTAAATGTTCTGGTGAACCCCGCGCCTGTTGCCAATGCAGGCAATGATACTGCTGTATGTCCTACTGCCCTGGTGCCACTTCACGGCACAGGGGGTAATACCTATAGCTGGTATGGTACTTCTTCGGTCACTAACCCCCTTACTGCAAATCCAACTGTATCCGGCTATCTCACCGGTACCTATTACCTGGTTGTTACCAATAGCTACAATTGTAAGGATACGGACGATGTAAACGTAGTAATAAACCCGGTACCCATAGCAGATGCGGGTAATGATACAGCAGTTTGTCCCGCTGCAAACGTACAGTTGCATGGCAGCGGAGGTGGAACGTATAGCTGGTATGGTACATCAACAATTACAAATGCCGGTACAGCTACGCCTATTGTCACCGGCTATGTAGCAGGTGTGTATGATCTTATAGTTACAAATGCTTATGGCTGTAAGGATACTGATATTGTTAATGTAAACATCAATCCTGTGCCCGCTGCCAACGCAGGTAGCGATACTTCCCTATGTCCGGTTTCGAATGTGCAGTTGCATGGTAGCGGGGGCGGAACCTATACCTGGTATTCTGCATTGCCAATAAACAACCCTAATACCCAATCCCCAATTGTTGCTGGTAATGTCTCTGGTACCTATACGCTTTATGTCACCAATACATTCGGCTGTAAGGATACTGATGATGTAAGCGTTATTGTTAAGCCTGTGCCCATGGCCTCTGCCGGGGCAGATACAATTGTTTGCCAGGGGGCTTCCATACGCCTGGATGGTTCGGGCGGGGGAACTTACTATTGGTATTCAGGCAGCCCCATAGCTGATGCTAATTTGCAAAACCCGGTTGTAACAATAAGCAAGACACAAACCTTTTATCTTGTCGTATCCAACGGTAGCTGCACAGATACAGCATCCGTAACCATTTCGCTGCGTGCAAAACCAACGCTTTTCATCACTCCGCGAACATATGATCTTTGTAGGGGAGATTCAGTAAGCATAGTGGCAAGAGGTGGAGATGATTATCATTGGTGGCCGGATTCTGCTCTGACTCTGTTAGATAATAACCGCGTATCTGTGAGCCCCCGCTCCAATATGATTTATAAGGTTGCTGTTTTTGATAAAATATGTGGCACATCAGATACGCTGTTTTCGGTTGTTACTGTAAGAGATTTGCCAAATATTTCAGTGAAAAAATCCAATGATATTACCTGTTCCGATAACACTACAGAATTGTCGGCCTCCGGGGCATTAAAATATCAATGGTATCCTGATGCGTCCCTTGATGATCATTTGTCCCCTAATGTGATCGCGTCTCCGGAATCAACTATTGACTATCAGGTTGTTGGGATCAATCAATACGGATGTGCAGACACAGCTATTATATCTGTCAACGTTAAGAAAGAAGGTGCTTTATCGCTGATAATTCCAGATGCTTTTTCTCCTAATAATGATGGTAAAAATGACTGTTTTCAGATATACTCCAATAGCGCTTTTGTAACATACGAATTTGCAATATATAATCGCTGGGGGCAGCAAGTCTTTCATTCAAATAACATAAACGATTGCTGGGATGGGAAATTTAAAGGTGTCGATGCCGAAATGGGCACCTACAGTTATTTCATAAAAGGGAATACATCAGGCTGTTCTAATATCTTCAAAAAAGGCATGATACACCTGCTAAGATAGGCTGCGAGGTAAGGAATTATTATAATGCGTTATTTCAATTATCTATGTGGTACGTTGTATAGGTTTCGTACATTTGCGCCGCTATGCAAATAGAAGTATTAAAATCAAAACTGCATCACGTTAAAATAACGGAAGCGAACCTCAACTACATCGGCAGTATCACCATAGATGAAGATCTGATGGATGCTGCAAACATAATTGAGGGCGAAAAGGTGCAAGTATTGAGCATGGATAACGGGGCCCGTCTCGAAACCTATGTTATCCGTGGCATCCGTGGCAGCGGTATGATCTGCATGAACGGCCCTGCTGCTCATCGCATCTCTGTGGGCGATACGGTGATCGTTATCTCTTACGCGCACATGGATTTTGAAGAGGCAAAGCAATTCAAACCTGCTGTAATCTTCCCTAAGGCAGGCAATAAATTATAATAGCTATCTTTATTGCTATGAATAAGAAGACCCTGCTCACGATATTGCAATATGTCGTTTTCCTCGGGCTGGGTGTGGGCATCATTTACTGGATGATGAGCAAGCTATCCCCGGAACAGCGCTCTTCGATGCTGGATGCCATCAAAGCAACCCGTTTGTGGATGCTGGTGCCTATTTTCATTATCGGGTTTCTATCGCATTGGTTCAGGGCGTTGCGCTGGAAGTTGTTGCTGGAACCTATGGACATTCGTCCTACTACTGCCAATACTTTTTTTGCCGTGATGATAGGCTATGTAACCAACCTTGCTATACCGCGGGCGGGTGAGGTTGCCAAATGTACCGTACTGGCACGCTACGAAAAAGTACCAGCTGATAAAATGATAGGTACAATAGTGGCCGAGCGCGCCTTCGATGTGGTATGCCTGGGCATCATTGTATTGATGGCCTTCTTCCTGGAGGCCGATGTAGTAGGTAAAATGATCAATGATGCTATGGGTAGCAGTGGCGGCAATCACACTAATCTTTATCTTATATTAATAGGTGGAATGCTATTAGGCATTGCCGCTGTAGTAATTGTATATCGAAAGTTTAAACATACTAAGGTTGGCAAATTCATAAAAGGCCTTGCCGATGGGGTAATGTCTATCTTCAAATTAAAGAAGAGCGGCATGTTCCTTTTATACACGCTGCTGATATGGGGGGCTTACTGGTTCCTGATAGTGCTGGGCTTTTGGAGCATGCCTATTACAGAGCACCTTGGGTTATCAGTGGCGCTGGTAGTATTGGTTGCGGGGAGTATAGGTATGATAGGCACGCAGGGGGGCATCGGGCTTTATCCTTTGGCAGTGGGTAAAACATTGCTGGTATATGGTATCGCCGAAGCTAACGGTATTGCGTTTGGTTGGGTGTCCTGGTCGGTGCAGGTAGGTATAATCCTGGTGTTGGGTATCATTTCTTTAATACTTTTGCCAATACTAAACCGTAAACAGCACAATGCACAAGTTACAGTGGATAGAAAATAAGATACTCAATGATGCTACTGTTATTGACAGGCATATACACATGTGGCGTTCGCTCAGCAAAAAGATTGTGTTCACCAACGGCTGTTTCGATATTCTGCATCGTGGCCACATCGATCTGCTGGCTAAGGCTGCCGATGAAGGCAATATATTAATAGTGGGTATCAATACAGATGCTTCCGTAAAACGATTAAAAGGGGAGGAGCGCCCCGTCAATAATCAGCAAGACAGGGCATTTCAGTTAGCTTCGCTGATGTTTGTAGATGCTGTTTGTTTTTTTGATGAAGACACTCCCGAAAACCTCATCAAATCTATCAGCCCCGATGTATTGGTAAAGGGGGGGGATTATACCATCGATACCATAGTTGGCGCAAACCATGTGCAGAGCTACGGCGGCAAGGTGCAGATCATTCCTATTGTAGAGGGATATTCTACCAGCGCGCTGATAGATCGTATTAAGAAATTGTAAAGTCTGCTTTTTTGTATATTTATGTACAGCAAGCCTCAATTATGAGGTTATTTTTGCTGCTGCAAAAATATATTAGGTGAAGTCTACAAAGCAGACCATTATACGGGATATCAGCTGGTTATCATTCAATGCACGGGTTTTACAGGAGGCAGGAGATACAGATAATCATATTTACGACAGGCTTCGCTTCCTGGGTATTTTTTCCAATAATCTTGATGAGTTTTTCCGTGTACGTGTAGCTACACTCAACAGGATGCTGCGTATAGGCAAGGTTGCCCGCATACATCTTGAAAATAATCCTGATAAAATATTAGCGCAGATACAGCATATTGTTATCAACCAGCAATCAGAATTTGATGCGATATATGCAGATGTTATATCAGAGCTGGAGAAGGATAATATTTATATCAAAAACGAAAAGCAGCTAAACAAGCAGCAGAAGGAATTCGTTACTGCTTATTTCGATGAAAAGGTGCGTACAGAGATCGTACCGCTGATGATAGAAAGCATTCCGCAGATACCCTTGCTGCGCGATAAGTCTATATACCTGGCATGTGTCCTCGGCGATACTAAAAATCCTATGATGCAGCGTTATGCATTAATAGAGATACCTGCCAAGGTATTGCCACGCTTCGTTATCCTTCCTCCATCTACAGAGGGTGAGAAAGATATCATGCTGCTGGAAGATATCATTCGTTTCAGCCTGCCCAATTTGTTTGCCCCGTTTGGCTTTAATCGTTTCCTTGGCTATATCATTAAAGTAACCCGCGATGCGGAGCTGGAGATGGATAATGATGTAAGCACCAATCTTATCGACGAGCTCGAAAAAGGCCTCAAGAATCGCAAACGTGGCCGCGCTACCCGTTTCGTGTTCGATAGGCATATCGATGCCAGCCTGCTCGATTACCTGGTGAAGCGATTGAATTTATCTAAGAAAGACAATCTGTTACCCGGGGGGCGTATCCACAACTTTAAAGACTTCATGAACTTCCCTTCCGGGGTGTTCAATGATCTCACACCGCGTCCGCGTCCATTTGTCCACCCGCTGTTAAAGCAGCCTACCCGTATTATGGACGTGCTGGAAAAGCGCGATGTGATGTTGCATTTTCCTTACCATTCATTCGATTCTATAATAGACCTGCTGCGCGAAGCGGCCATCGATCCGTTTGTCAATAGTATCAAGATCACGGCCTACCGCCTGGCAAAAGATTCTAAAGTCATCAATGCCCTCATCAATGCGGTGCGCAATGGTAAAGAGGTAACAGTGGTCATAGAGTTACGTGCCCGTTTTGATGAAGAGGCCAACCTGCAATGGAAAAGCCGGCTGGAGGAAGAAGGTGTGAAGGTATTCCTCGGCCAGCCGCATATGAAGGTGCATGCCAAGCTGTGCATCATTAAAAAGAAGGTGTTCAATAAAACCAAATCTTATGGTTTTGTTTCTACCGGCAATTTTAATGAAGGCACCGCCCGCTATTACGGAGATCATTGCCTGCTGACTACAGATAAAAACATACTCGCAGATATCACGCGCGTATTTGCTTACCTCGAGTCTGCAAATCCCAAATTCGATGCATTAAGAAAATGTAAAACACTTCCTGTGGCACCGGTAACCATGCGCAGTTTTTTTGCAGAGATGATCAGCAAAGAGATCAAGGCTGCAAAGGCCGGTAAGGATGCATCTATTATTATTAAATCTAATAGCCTTGTAGATCAGGAGCTGATCGCGAAAATATATGAAGCTGCACGCGCGGGGGTAGAGGTAAAGATGATTATTCGTGGCAGTTGCTGCGCCTACACACAGCACAAATCTTTTGCAAAAAACATACAGGCCATCAGTATTATAGACGAGTACCTGGAACATGCCCGTGTATTTGTTTTTCATAATGGCGGTAATCCTAAGTTTTTCATATCTTCAGCAGACTGGATGATACGCAACCTCGATCACAGGATAGAGGCTGCCTGCCCGGTAAACGATCCCGAAATTCAGAAGGAGCTGGAAGATATTTTAAAGATCCAGTTGTCAGAGAATGTAAAGGCCCGTGTGCTCGATAACGAACAAAGTAATAACTACGTAACACCTAAAAAAAATGATCCCGAAATACGCTCACAAGTGGCTATTTACGGATATTTGCAGGGTAAACACTATAAGGATTGATATTAGCTGCTATTGATATAGGGTCAAACGCCGCAAGGTTATTAATTTCTGAAACATCTGTATATAAAGATGGCAGTGTTGATTTTACTAAACTGAGCCTTTTACGCATCCCCCTTCGTTTGGGTTTCGATGTGTTCGAAAAAGGTATCATCAGTCCAGAGAAAAAGCAAAGGCTTATCAATACCATCAAGGCATATAAGCTGCTGATGGAGCTCTATAATGTAGAAGCGGTAAAAGCATGCGCCACTTCTGCCATGCGCGATGCTGCCAACGGCCCCGCTATTCTCAAAGAGATCAAGGACGAAACGGGCATCGATATCAATATTATCAGCGGCAAGGAAGAGGCCAATGTGATCTACGAAACGCATATAGCCGAAAACCTGGCATCCAACCATTCTTATTTGTATGTAGATGTGGGTGGTGGCAGCACCGAGGTTACCTTATTTTCCGAAAATCATATCGTTTTCAAGGAGTCGTTCAATATCGGTACCATCCGTTTGCTCAATAACACCGTTACAGATGAGCAATGGGAGCATATGAAATGGTTTATAAAGACCCATACGCGCGAGTTTCAACCGGTAGAGATCATTGGTAGTGGTGGTAATATCAATAAAGTGTTTTCCATGTCCAAGCGCAAAGAGGGCAAACCCCTGCCGCTGGATCTGTTGAAAGATTATTACAAAGAGTTAAGCTATACCTCTATCGAAGACCGTAAGCACCTGTACAATCTCCGTAGCGACCGCGCCGATGTGATTGTGCCCGCCCTGCAGATATACATTGCAGTAATGCGCTGGGCCAATGCCGATGAGATATATGTACCTAAAATAGGACTTGCCGATGGACTGGTGAAAATACTATATAAAGAAATGATGGCTAAGGTGTAAGAGCGCGCATTTTGTTGTTAATTCCGTAGTAATAATTCTTTCAGGCATCATATTTGTTTCTAAATCAGGATAACTAACATATTTTTGCACACATAAAACTGTATTAAGAATGAAAAAACAAACTTTGTTACTAC
The DNA here is from genome assembly GCA_018267955.1 of Bacteroidota bacterium. Lineage (GTDB taxonomy): Bacteria > Bacteroidota > Bacteroidia > Chitinophagales > Chitinophagaceae > Polluticoccus. Next base: position 108,760 of record JAFDXL010000006.1, on the reverse strand, counting down.
TAGCTGCGGGTGCAACCCTGGCGTTTGCGTCATGTAATAATAACGCGCCTGCAACAGGCGGTATGTCTCAGGAACAAATTGACTCTACCGTTAACGCTCGTGTTGATGCCATTCGTACAGAATTAACTGCGCAAAACGATTCACTGATAAATGCCCTGGCATTGGTAAAAGCAGATTCTATCATTGCTGCTATGAAGAGCGGTGCTCCTGCTCCAAAGCCTGCTGCGCATACTACTAAGCGTACAGAAAAGCCTTCTGAGCCTGCTAAGCCAAATCCAAATTCAGTAAATACGCGCCCGGGTGCTACTAACCAGGGTTCAGGTAAAACAACTGATCGTCCGGGTGCTACTAACCAGGGCACTAAAAGTGTAACTGATCGTCCGGGTTCTACTAATCCTCACTAGTCTTTCCGGGCAATAAAAAAAAATAAAAGCAGCTCATTTGAGCTGCTTTTATTTTTTGGTTATTTAGTAAATTATTGCTTAGAATAAGTACCTGTGCAATGGTCTGAGTCAACAGTTGATGTTACTGTGTAATTGAACGTCATGCTGTTGCCGTTAAATGTCATAGTACCAGTAAGTGTTCTGCCGCTGCCCACGCTTGCATTTGTAAAAGACAAGGTATTAGCTGCTGTTACAGTACCGGTAATTTGTACAGTACCACCAAATCCGCCCGGATTGTTCACAAGAGCATTGATGTTGTTAGAAGATTCCCCGATAGTAAGCGTAACAGAGTATGTACCCAGGTTACATACGTCAGAACCAGTCCAGCTGCCAATAAATTTAGCGCGGGTCAGTTTTTCACAGTTAGTACCTTCGTACCCTGTAGGACAAGTACAAACGCCTGCAGCGCAAGTACCACCGTTTTGGCATACTACATCTTTACATTCATCTTTGTTACATGCAGTGTACGTTACAGTCGTAAAAGCACCGATCGTTAATAATGCAGATAGTGCAATGTTGCGGAATGATTTCATCATAGATAGCAAATTTTTTTGTTTTTTAATGAGGATAATAAAACAATAATAATGCCAAAAGTACTGTAGATATGCGTTATCTCAAAGATTCCAAGGCATTAAATTGTTACCATATTGGCACATGTATTTATTCTACAATGCCATTCCACAGTTTTTTGTAACAATTCTACAATTTGTGGAAATCCGTTATACCTTAACTTTGGTCAATATGCGCCGTAGCTTTATTCTGCTGATACTTACCCTTGTTATTGGTTCATCACAATCTTTTGCAGCAAATTATTATTTTAGTTACAATGATAAATGCAGGCAGGCATATCAGTATTATACTTCCCTGCAGTTCGATAAAGGTAATGAGGTTATCAGGCAGCAGATGCTCGCAGACCCGTACAACCTCACTGCTACTTATATAGCCGATTATGCCGATTGCCTGCAACTATTGCTCAATGGCAGCAAAAGCGATTATGAGCAGTTACAGAAGCACCTCGATGCACGTTTGGATTTGCTCCGCCGCGGCGATGATTCTTCTCCCTGGTATCGATTGTTACAAGGCGGTATATATATGCACTGGGCATTTGTATATGTGCGTATGGGCGAGAAGTTTAGCGCGGCCACTACGTTCCGTAAATCGTTTCTGCTGCTTAAAGAAAACCAGCGTCGTTTTCCCGCTTTCGATTATAATGATATTCTTTTCGGCCTCGAAGAGGCTGTAGTAGGCACCCTCCCCGAAGATTATTCCTGGATCGCTTCCATCTTTGGCATGAAGGGCAATGTCAACCGTGGAGTAGGGCGGCTAGAGTCTTTTCTCAGCAAGCATACGCCGCAGGATGCCCTCTATGCCGATGCTACCATATTCTACGTGTACACCAAATTTTACCTCCAGTCAAAGCAGGAGGAAACATGGCGATTTCTTAATTCAGATGCGTACCCTGCCACTGGCAATCTCCTGCTGTCCTATGTAAAAACAGATCTTTCCCTTAATTATCGCAAAGGCGATGCTGCCCTGCAAACCATCAGGCAAATGCAGGGCCTGCCTGAATATAACAAGTTTCCCATTTTTGAATACCAGGCCGGTAATGCCTTGCTGCACAAGCTCGATCATGATGCGGTAGATTATTTTCGCCACTTCCTGTCTGTGTACAAAGGCGGCATTTTTGTAAAAGATGCCCTGCAAAAGCTGGCTTTGAGCTATTACCTGATGGGTGATATGGCCAAAGCAAAGGACTACCGGGCACAAATACCGGCACAGGGTTCTACAAATGTAGATGCCGACAGGCAGGCACAGCGCTTTGCGCGCGAGGGTTCCTGGCCCAATGCTACCCTGCTGCAGGCCAAATTATTGCTGGATGGGGGTTACTATCCGCAGGCTTTGGCCCGGTTAAATGCCCAGGCAGAAGCCAACTTGCAAACGGTTACCGAGCGTGCCGAATACAATTACCGCCTGGGTAAGGCCTACGACGATATGGGCGAGGACCAGAAAGCGGATATGTATTATAAAAAAGCTATTTCCATCGCCCGCGATGATAAAGGCCAGTTTGCAGCCCGGGCGTCCCTGCAACTGGGTTTAATGTATGAATCGCGCAGGAATACTACCACTGCGCTCGCGTTTTTCAAGGATTGTCTGAATATGCCGGTACAGGATTTCCGTAATTCTATCCGCCAGCAGGCAAAAGCCGGTATCAATAGGCTGGGCGGATAATATTTGCTTGTTTTTAATGTTTCAAATTCTTCTGGAAACCGTTCGTCAATTAATATTCCCGTTTCGTCAATTCACTATCTTCTTTTTTTGATATATGACTGGTTTTTGGCGTATTTTCAGGTATTAAATCTATTTTCTTAACACATGTAATTAACTAATGGTTAATAGTACTATAGGAGAATTAAAATTGAATGAAAAATATGTTCATGGGATTATGGATAACGATTTTAATTATTAACTTTAGAAGCTAAGATTATGTTAATTCGGCTGAGTTAGCCTAAATTTAACTTGGCACTTAAACGCTTTATGAAGTATATGAACGAGTTTCTGCAATCATTAACCCACCGGTTACGGTCTGTAACGGCCAAGCTGATGCCGGTCGCGGCGCTACCGCCCCCACAACCGCTTTATGCCCGTATCATGGTGCATAAAACTGCCGGTATCATGCCTCCTAAGCGTAATATTATTTAGTAACAATTTTAGTTAAAAACGTACAATACCATATATGAAACACTTCAACAATTTACTACGGTCTCTGGCGCCGGTGCTGCTCTTCCTTGTAGCGGCTTCGCCTGTCCGGGCCCTTAACTTCAGCGGTACGTACTCCATACCGTCTGCCACGTTCCCCGATCTGCAGACTGCCTGCGCGCAGTTGACGCTAGGTACGGTTACAGGCCCTACAGTGTTCAATATCACTGCGGGTACTTATACAGGTTCCACAGCACAGGGTATTCTCGGTGGTGCTTCCGGTATCGCCGGCCTAAGCTCTACCAATACCGTTACCTTCCAGCCTGCAAGTGGCGCGGGTACGGTTACCCTTAGCCCTTCCAGCTCAGGTAGTTCTGATAACTATGTGTTCAGGTTAGTTAATGTAAGCTATATTACCATCAAAGACCTTACTTTGTCTAATACCGGCAGTAGTTATGGTACTGATATAGAGCTGCGTGGTAACTGTAGCAACAATACCATTTCCGGCTGTACACTCGATGGTAATACCAACACAACTACAAGTACCAACAAGGCCCGCGTTTATGCAAGCCAGGGTAGTTCTTCTGATGGCCTGACAGGCTCTAACAACGTTTTTTCCGGTAACACTATCAATGGTGGTTCTTATGCTTTTTATATGCAGGGTTCCAATTCGGCTCCTTCGTATCCAAGGCCATATAACTGGAAATTATCCAATAATACTATCACATCACCGTATTATACCTTTGTCTATGCATATTATATGGATAGCCTACAGGTAATGAATAATACAGTGACTGTAGGCTCTGTTGGTTCATTCTATGGCTTTAACTTATACTATTGCGATAAGTCAATGACAATTACGGGCAATAGTCTTAGTATTTCAAGCACCACCAGCACGTTCTACGGGCTTAATATGTACACTTGTAATGGCGCTGCCAATAAAAAATCAACAATTGCTAATAATAGCTTTAGCAACCCTTCCTGCGGCAGTACTACTTATCCAATAAATATACAGTACGATAATTTTGATTCTATCGCTAATAATACCTTCAGCTGTACGGGTAATAGCATTTCCATGTACAATCAATATCAATATAATAATGATTGTATCTTAAAGGGTAATACATTCAACATGAGCGTTACATCAGGTACTTTGGAACCGATGTATACTTATTCTGGCTATGCTAGTGCAAGATGTACTATCGATGGCAATACATGGAACTGTAGCACTACATATGGCAGTATGTACAATTATGCAATGTATTTTGTATCAAACTGGAGGTTTATTAATAATAATATTATTGAAAATTCAACCAGTGGCGGTACTATCTATAACTACATGCCGTATTATTCTGCAAACTGTTTGATTGACCACAATAATATCAAGGCTACCAGTGATGGTAGTATGAACTATCAGTATGTGTATGGCCTGTATGCATACCAAAGCAGTAGTTCTGGTAGCAACGACACCTTCAGTAATAATAAGATTTATGCAAGTGGTTCTTACTACAACATGGGCTTTTATTATGGCTTTGGTAAGAATACGCTGATCTATAATAATAGCATTTGTACCGGTAATGACAATGCTCAATATAACTATACCTTCTATCCTTCATATTATTATGGTGGAAAGTACCAGATATATAATAATAGTATCCTGAACAATGTAAATAATACAGGTAACTATAACTATACAACGTATAGCTATACCTACTCTTTTTATGGCGGTACTGCAGAGTGGACTAATAATATCATTGCCAAGGTAAGTAGCAGCGGTCCCGCTGTATTAGCTTTGGGTGAAGATAACACAACTGCCGGTGTGCTTAATAAGATGGATTATAACAATATTTATACTCCTAGTACCAGCTCCTTCTATTATAACCCATATTTTGGTACCAACACGTATACCACATTTGCAGCCTATAAAACAGGTACTGGCCAAAATCTTAACGGACTCTCTTATCAGCCTGCATTCACGAATCCATCAATAGGTGATCTTACCCCCGACCCAAGCAGTTCCAACTGTTGGTCTATGAACGGTCGTGCTAAGCATATCACTACAAACACAAAAGACATCGTTGGTAATGCCCGCCCGGTTGTTACTGGTGCAGGCGTGCCTGATCTGGGTGCTTATGAGTTTACGCCCAATGCCGGTGTAGTACCTCCGCTTTGCCAGGTAACCCCAACTGTACCTGTTGCCGGTGGCACGCAAAACTATACATTTGGTGGTTTACCTGTTGCTTCTATTACCTGGGATCCTGCTGCCTCAGTTCCTGCAACAGCTCCTACTTGTCAGCAATGGTCAGGCGCCAAGCCCCCTAGCATCAGTTCTGTGAACAATACATTTATGTATTTCTATACAGATATTCTTACCAGCTCTACCGCTAACTATACTGCTAATATAAATTACCTGGAACCTTGGTTGGGTACAATTGCCAACGAAAACGTATTGCACCTTGCCAAAAAAGATGGTAGCAATCCTTGGGTAGTTTATCCGTTTGGTGCCAGTGGTGCTAATACTGCTCAAAACTACATCTACTCTCCAACCACAGGGCCTCTTAACTCTTTCGGCTCTTATACAGGTCTCGATCTGCAAAACAATGCAGGTGCTACAGATATAGCTTCCCCAACAGGTAGTTTCTGCGCGGGTACTTATAATGTAGTGGTAAGGATCAAAAACCTGGGTAGCAATACTATTAATAATGTAAAGATCGATTGGAAGCTTGATGGCTCTCCTCAGACCGGCATCAACTATAGTACACCTATTAGCTATAATACCGGTGTTGCAGGTAGTAACGAGGCGCTCATTTCATTGGGTAACATTACTTTTGGTGCCACTCCGCGTACCATCAAGGTATGGACTTCCAATCCTAATGGCGTAGCTGATACATACAACCCCGACGATACACTCAACGTAGTGATGCGTGCATCATTAAACGGTGTGTATACTGTGGGTGGTACTACACCAGATTTTGCTACGCCGAAAGATGCGGTGGATGCGCTTAATGCGGTAGGTGTTTGTGGTCCGGTAACGTTCAATATCCGTCCCGGTACTTACAATAATGGCTCTAACTCTTTACAGATCAACAATATTGCTGGCGGAGGCCCTGCTGCACGCGTTACCTTCCAGTCAGAAAATGGCCTGGCAAGCACTGTTACGCTTACAAACGCTCCTACAGGTGATAATAACAACGGTGTATTCAGGTTAAACGGTGCTAACTATGTTACCATCAAAAACCTGACTATTAATGGCTCTAATGCAAATAGTAGCTCAAAAGGTGACTGTATCTGGGGTACCAATGCTTCTTACGATTCCATCCTTGGATGTAAAATGTTCTGCCCTTCAACTTATACTTACTATGGACAAGCTAATATTGAGTTTAATAGCCCGGGCAACAGTAAATATATCGTCATTCAAGGTAATACACTTTCCGGTGGCGGTATGGCAAACGTCGTATTAGAAGGTAGCGGTAGTACAAATACCGGTTTTGTGATAGATAATAATATCATTAGCGACAATGCTATTACGTCCTATTACACACTGTATATTGAGTATGCTGACCGTATTACAATCACTAACAACAAAATCTCCGGCGGTTCCTTTAGCGGCTTAGGTTGGGGTTATGGTAGCTGGTTCTATCAATTGACTAACGGTCCTACGGTGAGCAATAATACCTGGTCTGGTCCCGGAATGACCAACCCATACGCTTACATGTACCTCTATTATTTCCAGGGTAGTTCGCCAACAGCGGCCAATCCTAAAAGAGGTGTATTCTCTAACAACATAGTAGTGGGTGGTAAGCCGGGCGGTAGCAGCTATACGGGTATATACGCTTATGGTATGCAGGAAGCAAGTTTTTACAATAATACTATTGTAGATAACTGCGATGCCAGCGGTAGCTCAGGTTACAACTTATATATATATGCTACAGGCCCTCGTGATAGTATCTATAACAACGTGTTCTGGAATAGCTTATCTGCCGGTAGAACAGTTGGACAATTCTACCTGTATTCAGGCAACGGCCACTATATGGACTATAATAATATTTATAGCAGTGCCAGCAACCTGATTTACTTCCTGGGTTCAAGTTATTCCAGCTTTGACGCTTACCGTGCTGCATCCGTATCTTCTTACGGTTATGATAAAAACTCCATTTCTTATCGCCCGGGTGTAGACAGTCTTACAGGATTACCTGTATTGTCGAGTCCGGACGTATGGTCGCTCAATGGCCGTGGTATTCAAATGAGTTATAATACCAAAGATTTGAATGGTAACTCAAGGCCAACAACATTGGCGGCCGGTGTGCCTGATATTGGTGCTGTGGAATTCGATCCTCTTTCTACACCGCCTGCAGCTGTAGCAACTCCTGCTATCCCTGCCCCTGGTGTTACACAAACATATAAGTTTGGTGGTAATCCGGTTGCGGTGATTAAATGGAACCCGCAGCTTGCACTTACTGCCCAGTTGAGAGTTAGGCAATACAGCGGCCGTGTACCGCCTTCTAACTTTGCAGCACTTACCGGTGGTAAACAAATGTACTTCTATACAGATATCTCCCCTGTTGGTACTGGTACTACTTACGATTTCAATGTCGAAAATCTGTACTACTACCACACATGGTTAGGTACTACCAACGCGGCTGCTTCTACTGCTAACGAGCTTAATATGAAGTTGGCTGAAAAAGTTGCAGGATTCCCTAGCTGGCTGTCTTTCAACTCTGCGAATAGTATCACTACTACCCCTGTTTCTATAATAGATGGTGGTTCTATATACGCTCCGGGTATGACTAGCTTCGGTGCAATGACAGGTATAGACGATGGCATCAATTTCACTGCATTGGTTAAAGTAACAGGTTCTACTGTTCTTTGTTCCGGTAACACTGTTACGCTGAATGCAGATCCTACTTCCGGTGGTTCAGGTACTTATACTTACCAGTGGAAACGCAATGGTGTAGATATTCCAGGTGCTACTTCTTCTACTTATGCTCCAAGTACTGGCGGCGATTACAGTGTTACTATTACAGGTGTTGGTTCTCAGCAATCTACTTCTATCCCTGTAACAGTTACCATCGTTGCGCCTCCAATGGCTCTGATAACTGCTAATGGTGCCCTTACTTTCTGTACAGGTAACAATCTGCAGTTGTCTGCAAGTGGTGGTGGTACTGCATATCAATGGCAACTGAACGGTTCTGATATCCCTGGTGCTACAGACCCAACTTATAAAGTGTCTGGTGCCGGTACTTATACTGTTAAAGTGAGCAATATTGGTTGTACTACGCAATCTACAGCTACGATTGTTAATGCTGGTCCTATCAATGTAAACCTGGGTGCTGATATCGCAACTTGTGAGATCAAGAACAAACCGATCATTCTCGATGCAGGCTATCCTGGTGCTAAATATCTGTGGAGTACAGGTGATACTACCCAAACTATATCCATCCCTGGTGGTAAGGGTACTTACTCTGTAACTGTAGATGCCGGTCCTAACTGTAAAGGTTCTGATCAGGTAGAAGTTAACCTGTATCCTTTACCTTCAGTTCAGGGTATCAGTTCTCAGCACTATGGCAATAGATATAGCTTAACAGCTGCAGGCGCTGCCAACGTTGATAGCTATGTTTGGGTATTCGATGATACACTTCAGGTACCTGGCCCTACTGTTACCAGGACTATTGACGGAAGCCTGAATGTAAAACTGATCATTTGCAATCAGTGCGGATGCGATACCGTTAACATGGTAGACTGGGCAACCAATGTATCTAATGTTTCTTCAGAAGGCCTGGATATCACTGTTTATCCAAACCCTGCTAAAGAAAAAGTGAACATTAGCATCACTGGTGGATACATGAAGGATATCACTGTTATGAACAGCGTTGGTGAAATAGTTTATCGTGCAGATCTTAACGGTCAGGTGAAGACAGCTGATGTAAATGTCAGTGGTTTGGCAAGCGGCCGTTACATTATCCGCGCTAATACCAACAATGGTATCATTAGTAAACCATTCAACGTACAGCAGCAGTAATCGCTAAGCACGTTAATCAATAAAATTAGCCGCCCATTTTGGGCGGCTAATTTGTTTTATATGCATTCCTCAATTGCGTTCCAATATCTTATAGACAATTACGCTATCCTGTTATTAATTGGATACTATATGCTGCAATCATCCATCAAATGCGCATATAATTGAGGGATGAATTGCTTTCTTATGTTCAAGACAATCGGTTTACTTACTTTCCCGGAACGAAAATGCATCGGGCACTTACTTGCAGGAAACTGAGGTGAGCAATTGTACTACTACGGCATTTAAGATTTGCTAACATCCCATCAAATGAATGGAAGATCATTGAAATTGCTAACGGATATCTTTATAAGGATGGACTTATTTTAATGCCCTGTTTTACAAGGCTGTCTTTCAGTTCCACATACCTGTTCCGGTAGCTGTAGGCCTTTTCCTTATCCTTTTTCAGCATATAAAACTGGCTTTTATTTTGGTAATGTTTCAATACATCTCCATAATACAGGCCTTTGTTGTTTAGCATCTTATCATTTTCACTCATTGCTTTCAGGGCTTCCTCCTGTTTTTTAGACATCATATAAGCCGCAACCATTTGGTTGTTTACGTTAAACGTGCGGCCCGGGTTTTTGCTATGTTGCCAATAAGCCTTCGCTTCTTTCAGATAATAGAGGCTGGAATCGAATTTCTTTTGCAGCATGTATATAGTGGCCATATCATATTGGCACACCGCGATGCCCGGCTCGTAACGTTGCCCTTTGTAGGTTTTAATAGCCTTATCTACATAAGATTTGCCTTCAGCAAATTTCCCTGTCTTGGCATATAGCACCCCAAGGTATTTATTCATATTGGCAAGCTCTGATGTATCATGGAGCTTTTCATGCATCGCTATAGCTTGCTGTATATAGTTGATAGCGCTGTCATGTTTATTCAGATGTTCTTCAAAAACAAAGCCTATACTATGCAGGCACATAGCAGCCTGTCGTTCGTTGCTGTCTTTCAAAAATTGCTCATAGGCCTTTTTGTTATTATTAATACTCAGCTTAGGAAACTTGTCGTAGTAATAATGCCCTAGGCGTTGATGCAGTAATGCGCTGGCTCCGGCATCATTTTCTTTATCTGCAAGTGCTGCTGCCTGCGATAGGAACATGGGGTATCTGTTGTCTTTAGCATGTACTTTGGCGCTGTCCAGCAGTCGCTGCATTTTTACGGTGGGTGCCTCCTGTGCTATTGCAGTTGATGACAACGCCACGGATAACAGGCAGGTAAGGGAGTGTTTGAAGTGCATGGTGTAATTTACAAAAAGCTTTGAAACCGGCTTCCGGCAATATCCAAACAAAATGATAAAAGCCACCCCAAGGGGTGGCTTTACCTATTAATTATAAAACAAGACAATTTATAATGCCAGGTCGGCATCGTTATCCGGCTGCTGTGCAGGCTGTTCAGCTTGCGGTTGCTCGGTAGCGTTATCATGTTCACGGCGCGGGCGGTCTTCACGAGGTCCGCGGTCATTACGTGGGCCACGGTCGTTGCCACCCCTGCGGTCGTCACGGCGTGGTCCGCGATCGCCTCTGTCACCACCTCTGCGGTCGTCACGAGGGCCACGGTCGCCACCTTCAGGGCGTTCACGCTTTTCAGGTTCTACATATCCTTCCGGTTTAGGCATCAGGGCCTTGCGGCTCAGGCGTAATTTACCGGTCTTAGGGTCTGTACCTATCAGCTTTATCTTTATCTTATCACCTTCTTTCAGTACGCCTTCCAGGCTGTTCAGGCGGCTCCAGCTTACTTCTGATATATGCAGCAAACCTTGCTTGCCCGGCAGGAATTCTACGAATGCGCCAAATGGCTGTATGCCTTTTACAACACCTTCATAGGTTTCGCCAACTTCAGGTACCGCTACTATGCCTTTGATCCAAGCCAGGGCCTTGTCAATACCTTCTTTATTGGCAGAGAAGATCTTCACTTCGCCACGGTCGTTGATCTCTTCTATAGAGATGGTAGTACCAGTTTCACGTTGTATTTCTTGTATAATCTTACCACCTGGTCCTATCACAGCACCAATGAATTCACGATCGATGTTGATCTGCTCAATGCGTGGTGCGTGTGGTTTCAGTTCAGTGCGTGGTTCCGGTATGCATTGGTACATAGCATCCAGTATGTGCAGTCGTCCGCGGCGTGCTTGTTCCAGTGCCTGCATCATAATATCCATGCTCAGGCCATCTACTTTAATATCCATCTGGATACCGCAGATACCATCGCGTGTACCGGTTACTTTAAAGTCCATATCACCCAGGTGATCTTCATCACCCAGTATGTCTGTAAGTATCGCAAATTTCTGATGTCCGGATATCAGGCCCATTGCAACACCACTAACGTGCTTCGGCATCGGTACACCTGCATCCATCAGCGCCAGTGAGCCTGCGCACACGGTAGCCATTGATGACGATCCGTTTGATTCCAGGATGTCAGATACTACACGGGTAGTATATGGCCAGCTTTCGCCTTTTGGCATCATCTGGTACAGAGAGCGTTTTGCCAGGTTACCATGGCCCACCTCGCGACGGCCCGGGCCACGCATAGGTTTTACTTCGCCGGTAGAGAACGGCGGGAAGTTATAGTGGAGTATAAATTTGGTATAGTCAGATGTTGCTGCGCTTTCTATCAGCAGCTCATCTTCCTTGGTACCTAATGTTACTGTCGTTAACGATTGTGTTTCGCCACGTGTAAACAATGCTGAACCGTGCGGAGAAGGCAGGATGTTTGTTTCCATCGTCAGCACACGTACATCTTCCAGTCCGCGGCCATCCAGGCGCACACGCTCATCCAGCATCATATTGCGGATGATCTCTTTTTCAAGATCATGGAATATGTTGCCCAGCAATGCCAGGTCTTCAGCTTTTAGTTCAGCTGCAAAGCCTGCAGCAGAGAAAGTGCCGTTTTCGTTAGCGCTTACTGTTTCGTCAAACTCTTTGCGGATGGCTTTAAAAGCATCGCCGCGTTCGTGTTTGCCCAGTGCAGATTTGGCAACGGCAAGTATTTTATCAGAAGCAAACTTAGCTACATGCTGCGCCAGTTCTTCGTTTTTATAAGGTAGTGCAAACTCACGTTTACCGGTTACACCTTTTTTGTCGCGCAGGTCGGCTTGTGCCTTTATCTGTGCACGAATAGCTTCGTGGCCTATTTCAATAGCCTTTACCACATCTGCTTCCTGGCACTCTTTAGATTCGCCTTCCACCATCATGATGTTCTTCTCGGTAGCGGCGATGATAAAGTCCATATCCGCTTCTGCCAGCTGGCTGCGGTAAGGGTTAATAACGTATTGGCCATTGACGCGCGCTACGCGTACTTCAGAGATGATCTCCTGTATAGGTACATCAGATACTGCAAGCGCTGCAGAGGCTGCCAGGCACGCCAGTGAATCCGGCATTACTTCAGGGTCGCTCGATATCAGCGTTACCAGTACCTGCACTTCACAGTAATAATCATCAGGGAACAATGGGCGCAGGGCGCGGTCTATCAGGCGGGATATTAATATTTCGTAATCGCTTAAGCGTCCTTCACGCTTAAAGAAAGAACCCGGTATACGACCGGCAGATGCAAATTTTTCCTGGTAATCTACAGTAAGCGGAAAGAATGATTGTCCTGGTTTAGGTTCTGTATTCGCTACAACGGTAGCCAGCAATACTGCATTACCCATGCGCACTACGGCAGATCCATCTGCCTGGCGGGCCAGTTTACCCGTCTCTATGCTTATCTCGCGACCGTCATCCAGCTTAAAGGATACGGAAATGGGTGTTGGAATCATAATAAAAAATTAGATGTGTACATAAAAAACTATTCCCAACACCAAGGTTGGGAATAGTTGTAAAGATTAATATTACTTGCGGAGGCCCAGTTTTTCGATCAGGGCACGGTAAGACGCAAGGTCACTACGTGTCAGGTACTGCAGCAGGCGTTTACGACGACCTACCATTTGCATCAGTCCACGTTGAGAAGAAAAGTCTTTCTTGTTAGTTTTCAGGTGATTTGAAATATGGTTGATACGCTCTGTAAGCATAGCTATCTGAGCTTCTATAGAGCCGGTGTTTGCTTCTTTTTCACCGTAAGTTTTGAAAATGTTTGCCTTTTTTTCAGCTGATAAATGAGACATTTGCATCAAAATTTTATAATATTCTACACTTTTTCGGACGGCAAAGATAATCAAATATTTGGGATTTGTGATTTGTGGCCCCTTATTATTGGAAAAAAAGCATAATTTATTTATATTATAACATTGCAAGGGCCATACAAATATAGTTTGTTCTTAATTCATTGCAATTAACTAATATTTCCTGCTTTCCTGCTGCAATTACCGCCGCTAGCCAATATCCCGCTTCTTGAGTACATTTGCAGCCTAATAAAGACAGGAAATGACTCTTGCCGCTCAGATAAAACAGGTTGCAGAACAGGCGCTTAAATCCCTTTTTCCCGAAGCTGATATCCAGCCTTCGCAGATAACCGTAAACCAGACAAAACCGGAATTTACTGGCGACTACACGCTTGTATTGTTCCCTTTTGTAAAGGCCTTACGCCAAAAACCGGATGAACTGGGCCGAAAACTGGGAGATTACCTGGTGCAGCAGGGAGATCTGTTTGTCTCTTATGATATTGTAAGCGGCTTCCTGAATCTTACCGTCAAAGACGAATATTGGACCAATTTCCTGGTAAAAGAATACAATCATACCTCTTTCGGTGCCAGGCCGGTGAATGGCAAAAGGGTGATGGTGGAATATTCCTCGCCTAATACCAATAAGCCGCTGCACTTTGGCCACCTCAGGAACAATTTCCTGGGATATGCGGTTGCAAACATTCTGCAGGCAAATGGATACGAGGTAATAAAAGCCAACCTCGTTAACGATCGGGGCATACATATCTGTAAGTCTATGATCGCATGGATGCGTTATGGCAATGGCGCTACCCCCGAAAATACTGGCATCAAGGGTGATCATCTTGTTGGCGACTACTATGTAAAGTTCAACGATATATATAAGGAAGAGGTTGCGGCTTTAACGGCAAATGGCATGGACGAAGCTACTGCTGAAAAAGAAGCACCTATCATGAAGGAAGCCCAGGACCTGCTTCGTAAGTGGGAAGCTGGCGATGCAGAGGTACGCGAGCTTTGGAAGCAAATGAATGGCTGGGTATACAAGGGCTTTGAAGAAACCTATGGCCGCCTGGGTGTCAACTTCGACCAGATGTACTACGAAAGTGATACCTACCTGCTGGGTAAGTCGCTGGTAGAAGACGGACTGAAAAAAGGTGTGCTGTTCAAAAAAGAGGATAATTCTGTTTGGATAGACCTTACCGACGAAGGCCTCGATCAGAAGCTGCTGCTGCGTGGCGACGGCACTTCTGTATACATGACGCAGGACCTTGGCACTGCACAATTGAAATACAACGATTATAAGCTCGATCAATCTATCTATGTAATTGCCGACGAGCAGAATTATCACATGCAGGTGCTGAAGCTGATATTGAAGAAGCTGGGCGAACCTTGCGCAGATGGGGTTTACCATCTTTCTTACGGTATGGTGGAATTACCATCCGGTAAAATGAAGAGCCGCGAAGGTACGGTGGTAGATGCCGATGACATGATAGATGAGATGATTGCCCTCTCGCAGCAGCAAACAGAGGAAGCAGGCAAAACAGAAGGCTTTACACAAGACGAACTGGCTACCCTATATAATACCATTGGTTTGGGTGCGCTTAAATTCTACCTGCTTAGGGTAGATCCTAAAAAGCGCATGATCTTCGATCCTAAAGAGTCGATAGATCTGCATGGTTTTACTGCTACATTCATACAGTATGCACATGCGCGTATCTGCTCTATTCTTCGTAAAGAACAGGTGCCTATGGTTCCTCCGGCAGAAACATTCAGCAACTTTACTTCAACTTTACCGGTATTGCCTGCTGAAAAGAAAATGCTGCTGATACTGGAGCAATACCCGGCTATACTCGAAAATGCAGGATCAGAATACAATCCTTCTTTGCTGTGTAACTATTGCTTTGCCCTCGCACAGCAGTTCAATTCATTCTATGATGAACACAGCATCAGCAAGGCCGAAAACGAGGAGAAGAAACAACTCCGCCTGATGCTGATCGTAATGACGGCACAGGTAATGCGCAATGCCATGCAGTTATTGGGTATTCGCCTTCCGGAAAAAATGTAAGCTTAATTACTCCTTAAACTGGGGCTCGATACTTTTACAGACCGAGATGCCGGCAACCATGCGGCAAGGATGCCTATGGCGATGATGGTAGCTATTATCACGAGGAAGTCTGTTGCCAGCATATGCACCGGGTAGGCCTCTATGATGTAAGAGCCACCTAGTTTTATCCAGTGAAAATAGTATTGCCCGGCGCATATAAGTGCGCCAATGGTCAGCCCTATAAGCCCGCCCGTCAGCGACCATAGCATACCTTCCATTATAAATATGTTGCGTATCGTTTTGTTCTCGGCGCCCATGGCTTTCAGTATAGCCATATCCTTTTGCTTCTCCAGCACCAATAGCGACAAGGTGCCCCCTATGTTGAAGGATGCGATCAGCAATACCAGTAGCAGGATGGCATAGATAGCCCATTTCTCGGTGCGCATCACCATGTATATGGTCTTGTTCTGCTCAAACCGGGTTTCTATCTTATAGGCACTGCCCAGTTTTGCCTGTAGGCTTTGTTTTATGTCTTCAGCATCTGCATCTTTATCCAGTTTCAGTTCTATCGATGAATATTTGCCGGGCTGGCCAAATAACTGCTGCACCAGTGGCAACGATGCCAGTATAAATTTCTCGTCAAACTCGTCCTGTATTTTAAAGGCGCCATCTGCTCTCAGCTTCAATGATTGAAAAGCTCCCAGCGGATTTTGTGCCACATCTGCGTCTGCGTTAGGGTAGTAGAGTATCATGGTGCTGAATACATTGTTCACATCCAGCCCCAGCCCCGCCAGTAACTGGGTGCCAACAATAGCGGTAGCTACAGGCCATGCAGATACAGAATCCCTGCCTTCTGTAATGTATGGTTTTACATTGTTTACGGCCAGGTAGTTCCGGTCAATGCCTTTTATAGATGCGATGCGGGTATCCTGCTCACTGTTCAGGATCACCTGGTCTTCTATTACATTGGTATAGGTGTTTACGCCTCCAATGCTCTTGATGGTATTATATACTTCCGGCGAGGGGGTAAAGAATTTACCTTTCGCTGCCGATATCTTGATCTCGGGATAAAATGCTTTGTAGAGGTCTCTTACCAGGTATTCAAAACCGTTAAATACGGAGAACATCACGATCATAGCACCGGCACCCACGGCTATTGCCGCCATGCTGATGCGCGACAGTACGGGTACGATATTAGCCCTGCGTTTGCCGCGCAGGTATCGTATTGCCAATTGCCACACCAGCAAATTGTTCATCTATTGCTCTTTGTTTTTTTGCTGCTCGTCGCGCTCTTCATTTATTTTTTTGAAGAGTTCTTCCATCTTAAACACATAATCCAGCGTATCATCATTATAAAACACCAGTTCTGGTACGTTGCGCAGTTGATTACGTACTCTCTGGCCCAGTTGCTTCCTGATATCCCATGCCCTGTCTTTTATAGTGTGCAGCAGTTTCTCCGGGTCCTTCACCTGGAAGATGGAAAGATAGACACGCGCCTGCAGCAGATCCGGTGTTACCATTACCTTAGAAATAGATACCATGCCGCCATCTACAATATTAAATCCCTCCCTCTGGAAAATATCACTCAGTTCTTCCATCACCAGCTGTCCCACTTGTTTCTGCCTTTTACTTTCTTCCATTTTCTTTTGTTTGCCAATTGTAAAGTTATTGAAAACGCCCAACTCCCGCATGGGTTTTAATTTGTTACAAATCAGATTGTTTGTAAATTCGTCTGCTTAATTCATACTAATGAATAAAATATGGTTGCTTGCAGGTACTGCGGCAGTGATAGGAATGGCTTCCTGCAAGGAAGTAGGTCCGGCTATCAATTTTGGCGGCGGCGCTAAAGCAGTGGATACTACTTACACCGCCGAGGCGGAAAAGCCGCAATCAAGAGTGGTACTGGTAGAAGAATTTACAGGTTGTTCCTGTCCGCCTTGTCCTTCGGGCCACCTTATCATATACGGCCCGGGTGGTATTAAAGAGCAGCACCCCGACCAGGTAGCAGTGATTGCATACCATATTTTCAACTTTCCGCAGGCAGAGCCCGTACACGGCCATGCCAAATTTGATTTCAGAACACAGGATGCTACGGATGTAGGTGCGCATATCTTTGGCGGTATCGGTAGTTTACCCAACGGTGGTATCGACCGTAAAAAGAATACGGCAGCTAATAATGTGCTCTTGTTCGAAAAACCATTGTGGAGCCAGGCCGTTAACGGAGATGTAAGTGTAAAACCTGCGGCAAACCTTGTGGTTACCAGCAGTTATGATGAATCTACGCGCAATGCAACAGTAAAAGTCCATATCGCCTATACGCAGGACGTAGCTAAGAAACAAAGCCTTACGCTTGCAATTGTAGAAAGTAATATCCTGGATGCACAGAAAACGGATACTTCTATTGTTGATAATTACACCCATAGGAGTGTGCTGCGCGATATCATTACACAATACTATGGCGATGGTGTTATAGACTCTATAGCCACCAAAAAAGCCGGTCGTGTATATGAGCGTACTTTCAGCTTTGCAGTGAATAAAGACTGGAATGCAGATAATTGTGCTTTAGTGGCATTCATCAGCAACAACGAAGCAGATGATAAAGAAGTAGTGCAGGCGGCAGAGGTAAATCTTAAATAACATAAAACTATATTGTATAAAAAACCTCCCTCATGGGAGGTTTTTTCGTGGATAGGCACCGATGCTGCTATAATGCGTACAAAATGTATCTTTGACCGCACAGAAATAAACAGTAGTGAAATACAGAAATGCCATTTTGATAGTGCTTCTGGTAATAATTGCAGACCAGGCGCTGAAATTTTACATAAAAACCCATTTCTATTACGGCGAGGAGGTAAATGTGATCGGTAAATGGTTCAGGCTGCACTTTATAGAAAATGAGGGTATGGCATTTGGTATGAAGCTCAGCCAGGCCGATATCGGTAAGCTGGTGCTGACACTCTTCCGCCTCATAGCGGTGATCGCTGGCTTTTTTATTCTTAAAAGTATAGTGAACAAGGGCTACGGCAGGGGGGCTATTATTTGCGGCGCTTTGATATTGGCTGGTGCGCTTGGCAATTTGATAGACAGTATCATTTACGGGTTAATATTTACAGACAGCACTTTTCACCTGGCACAGTTAGTACCATGGGGACAGGGTTATGGCAGGCTGTTTCACGGCAGGGTGGTCGATATGCTCTATTTCCCTATCATAGATACACAAATGCCATCCTGGGTGCCTGTATTAGGTGGTAAGGATTTTGTATTTTTTGAGCCTGTGTTTAATATCGCGGATGCGGCTATATCCATTGGTGTATTGGTATTGGTATTCTTTCAGAAGAAACTCATTCATAAAAGAACCCCGCAAGCTGCGGTTAATTAATATAGCGTATGCAGCAAAACGATCTGATCCCCGTTACGGTATGGCTGGCAGGCCGTAGTTACCGCCTGCGTATCAAGCCCGATGAGGAAGAAACGGTACGTAAAGCTGTGAAACAGGCGGATGAAAAAATTCAGGAATTGCGCAGCCACTATGCAGGCAAAGACGACCAGGATTTTATTGCCATGTGCCTCGTTAGCTATGCTGCTGATATAGCCATAGATAATGCTTTTAATCCTGTTGTGCAGCAAGACCTGGCCGATATGATAAGGAAAATAGATAGCGCGCTGGAAGGTTAATTTTTTTCTTCATCTCATCATTATTGCCGAACTTTGTAACACAAGTTCTTTGACATATAAGCCCTTACACAAGTCATTTCACTATCGTCCATCTTCCGTTTCAGTAAAACAGGTTATCAAAGGTTAGCAAAAGTTAACAAAGGTTAGCAATTACTTCATAACTGCTTGTTTATCAATCTGCATGTCCATTATTGATTGTTGTTTTACGTTAGCCAACGCGTTAGCATCATGTTAGCACGAGGTTGTCAAAGGTTAGCAAAGGTTAGCAAAATAAGGCCTGGTAAAACAGGCGCACCATGTCTGTATAATGCGCCTGTTAAAGATGATCTTTCATTACCGTAGAGCTGGCCGTAAAGCAGGTGCCTGTATTCTCTTATAGAAATAATAAGATGCAGCCAGCACAACTAAAAACAACAGCGGAGGCATTACCGGCGTATGTGTGGATATATGTGTCCATATAGCGCCGGCCAGCGTAAAGGTAAAGCCCGCATAAGCCCATTCCTTCAAGGTTGGCCACCATGGGTTCATCAATGCCAGCGACCCCACCAGCTTGGCAAAGCCTAGTAGCATAACAAAGTAAACAGGGTAGCCTATACTTTTGAATTTAGCAATCAGTTCCGGGTCTTGTGACAGGTACATAAGTCCGCTCGCAAGAAATCCTAATGATACTAAGCCCGTCGTTGTCCAATACAGAATTTTATCTCTTTTCATAACCTGTTTTTTTATGGATACAAACCTCTGTATATTTGCTATACTTTATATACTACTATACTTTTATATAGCAGTATACAAAAGGAAACCGGGTAATGTATTATGGCTAAACTAAAAACAGCAGCAACGGATAAGGAATGCCCTACAATGGAGCATTCTGAGTGTAAGAAAAATATCATGGCAGTGCAGGATGCATTGGATGTTATCAATGGTAAATGGAAACTGCCTATTATTATTTCCCTTGTATTTGGTGCCAAACGGTTTAAGGAAATGGAACGCGAAATACCGGGTATCACCGCCAAGATGTTATCTAAAGAGCTGAAAGAATTAGAAATGAATCAACTGGTAGCAAGGACTGTTTATGATTCCATGCCGGTTACTGTAGAATATTCACTTACCGAATATGGTAAGACATTGAAGAAACTCATTGCTGAGCTTAATAAATGGGGCATACAGCATCGCGCATATATTATGGGGAAGCACTAATTAGTGCGCACGCTTTAGTGACTATCCCAAACGAATTTTAACGTTTGAAAGCCTCATTTCTGTTGCGGGCTCTGTATATTTACCCGCCTCATAGAATATACAGAATGAAAAGAATTGCCATATTAGCACTTGGGTTATTGTATTGGAATGTGTTAGCTGCACAATCAAAAAGTAAAACGGTTTCCGCCAAAGAAAAGCAGTGGAAGCTGGCTGTGAAAGCAACTACCAGGCGAATGGATGATGCGCTGGTAAAGCAGGATCTGAATACATTTGTAAAAACAACCTACCCTAAGGTGGTAGAAAATACAGAGGGTGGTGCAGAAAAGATCGTAGAAGGGCTTAAAAAGCAACTGGCAAGTATGGAAGCGCAGGATAACAAGATAGTGCGTGCATGGACAGGTGATCCTACAAATTTTGTTGATACGGCCGGTGAATTACAATGCACTATTCCTCAGTACATGAAAATACAATTGTCAAATGGAATGCTCACTACGCAGACAACGCTCATGGGCTTTTCTCCCGATCAGGGTAAAACATGGTATTTTATAGATGCAACAGATAAGCCACTGGATGCCTGGCGTAAGATGTTCCCGAATATCAGCAGTAAGCTTGTATTAAAACCTGCTCCGCAGCCAAAGTTTGTTCCCAATGCACACAAATAGTTACAGCAGGCTTTGATATACCTTCATTACGGATGCGGCATGTTGTGCTGGTGTGAATTTTGCTGCATGTATCAAGCCTTTATTTATCATCTCAGTGCGTAGCGCATCATCTGTAGCAACTTGCTCCATTGCCTTGACCATATCTGGTACGCTTATCGGATTGATATAATAGGCAGCATCCCCGCCTGTTTCCGGCAGGCATGAAAGGTTGGATGTAATCACCGGCAGCCTGCTCCATAATGCTTCCAGTATAGGTATGCCAAAGCCTTCGTAGATGGAAGGATATATCAGAGCGGTAGCTCCCTGGTATATAGCAGGAAAATCTGCGGCATTTTTAAACGAAGGTTTTTGTGCGGTATCCTGCTCAGATAGGAATAGTATCCTGTCTGTTAGCTCCTGTTTACTGATGTACTCTTTTACCTGCTGCAGGTATTTTCCGCCATTACCTATTACTACCAGCGGGATCGGCAATCTGGTTTTGAGTTCTGCCAATGCCTTGCAAATAGTAAGCAGGTTTTTCCGCTCTATAACCGAGCCTACATACAGGAAATATTTATCCGGCAGGCCATATATAACCTTTGTTGCTGCAATAGCAGCCTCATCTTTTTGCGCTTCAAATATCGGGTCGCAGCTTTGATAGCATACCGCAATTTTGTGTTCCGGTGTTTGGTAATACTGCATCAGGTCCTGCTTTGTTTGCTCGCTGATGGCAATCACTTTGTCGGCATGTTTGGCAGCATAGCGAAATTTGTATCGGTATATAGCAGTGTCTATAGCTGCATATTGTTTAGGGTATCGTTCAAATATCAGGTCGTGTATAGTCACTACAGATTTGATGCCTGTAGCTTGTATGCCCTTCGGTATCTCATTACTGAGCCCATGATAAATATCAACGTCGTGTTCCTTCAGGTCGGCCTTTACCAGGTTACTACGCCATAGCGATCGTATATTTTTACGTAAGCCGTTTGGTGTGATGGTATGAATGTTCGGGTATCCCGGTGTAAACAGATCAGTCTCCTTAGGGGCCGCCAGGTAGAATTCGTCTTGCGGATAGCCTGCTGCTAATGCTTTAATAAGCATCCTGCTGTAGTTTCCCAGCCCTGTAGTATTCTGGTAGGCCCTTTTGGCATCAAAAGCTATACGCATCCGTATGTGTTCTGTGTGCTTAATTTATTTTAAAGACTGGCTGCGGAGCAGGTATTTGCCCAGCACATCAAATTCTATGTTCACAATATCGCCGCTTTGCAGCGCAGAAAAATTAGTGTGCTCGTAGGTGTATGGTATAATGGTTACTGAAAACGTATCTCTGCCAACGTTAAAGGCAGTAAGGCTTACCCCGTTGATGCATACAGAGCCTTTTTCTATCATCAATGCGGCAAACTGTTCATCGTATTTGAAGTGAAAAAGCCAGCTGCCTTCCAGGGCTTCTTTACCTGTGCAAATTGCTGTGGCATCTACATGGCCTTGCACAAAATGCCCATCCAGGCGGTCTCCTACCTTAAGGGCACGTTCCAGGTTTACGGTAGAGCCGGCCAGCCACTTACCCAGGTTGGTTTTGTTAATAGTTTCGGCAACTGCGGTAACCTTATATGCATCACCATCAATGGCTACTACCGTAAGGCATACGCCATTATGCGCTACTGACTGATCTATTTTTAATTCGTTGGTAATGTTGCTTTGTACCCAGATGTCTATATTGCTGCCTGAAGGAATGATTTCTTTTACCAGGCCCAATGTTTCAATAATTCCTGTAAACATGGTGCAAAGCTATTGTTTTATCGCCGTGCCGTAATGGTAATTGGTCTTTAAAGTTGTATCAACCATATTTACATTAAAACGGATCAGTACTTTATTAGAGTCTGTACTGTATTTCTGCATATAGCCGGTAAGGGTATCAGGCCCGTATTGTCCATCACCGCAAACCAGGTAGCCATTCAGTTTGGTATCGTATGGCCCGTTTGTAGAGTCGGGAACGGCTTTATAGTATTTATTTGCAGTAAAGTATATGGTATCTGTAGAGCCTTTGCCGCAAAATCCTACAAAGGCAATCCGCACATTGTTCAGGGCGATCATTTGAATATTAAAAGAATCCGCCGACTTGAATTTCAGGTCCTTATCCAACACGGAGTCTATAAGCAGGTAGTTACCCTTAAAAAGCTGGGTGGGGAAGAAGCACAGGGTATTATCCGGTAGCCCCGGGAAACCAACATTATAATTTACCGCCTGGGGGTCGTTGCAGTACCTGTTACTATCCAGGCGGCTGTCTGTTTTTGTTTCCGTTGTTTTGCTGCAGGAAACAAACATGGGCACAATCAGGCACGCTGCTGCAAGGGTTTTATATATCCGGCTGAAAATCACTATTTATATAACGTAGTACTGAACTTAAAATTATTTGTTTTCATGCAGCTAGCCTAAAAAGTTTGCTCAAATCACAAAAAATACTAACTTTGCAGTCCCAAATACCAAAAAGGGGGTATAATAATATGTTGATAATAGATTCAAAAGACTGCGAAAACATTGACAAAGCGCTGAAAAAGTACAAAAAGAAGTATGAGAAATCTCGTACTTTGAATCAGCTGCGCGATCGCCAGTCTTATACGAAGCCATCAGTTAGGCGTCGTACAGAAGTATTAAAGGCTATCTACCGCCAGCAGATGCTGACCGGCAAATTAGAAGATTAGTATTTTAACAAAATAGTTATTGTACCCGCTACTGTAAATATGTATATTTACAGTAGCGGGTTTTTATATGATAGAGGATCAAATCAGCGATTTTTTACAATACCTGAAGTTTGAAAAGCGTTATTCAAACCATACGCAATCCTCTTACAGCAAGGATCTATCGCAATTTCAACAATATATAAGAGGTCAATTTGGTATAGAAGATATTACTTCTGTATCTCATTTTCATGTCCGTAGCTGGCTGGCTTCCTTTAAGGAAGATGGCCTGGTCGCCAGCTCTATCAACAGGAAGCTTTCCGCGCTCAATTCCTTGTTCAAATTCTTACTTCGTAAACAGGTTTTAGCTAAGAATCCATTAAGGCAGCTGCACGCTATGCGCCTGCCCGAACGCCTGCCGTCTTATTTAAAGGAAGACGAAACCCATGAGCTATTGGAGGAGGTACAGTTTGAAGAAGGTTTTAAAGGTTTTACAGACAGGCTTATTTGCGATATGCTATACCAGTTGGGCCTCCGCCGCAGCGAATTGGTGAACCTGAAGGAGAAAGACATAGAATGGAGCCTGGCGCAGGTACGGATATTAGGTAAGGGCAATAAGGAGCGCCTGGTGCCGTTGAACCCGGGGTTGATGGAAGACCTAAAAATATATATTGAAGAGAAACGAAAGCTGGAAAGTGCTGATAATGAGCATTTACTGGTGCTGGAAACCGGCAAACCTGTATACGGTGTCTATGTGTACCGGGTGGTAAATGACTACCTGAATGGCAAAGGCAGCAGCGATCTGAAGCCATTGACCAGCCTGTCTAAAAAGAGCCCGCATGTGATGCGGCATAGTTTTGCTACGCATTTATTGAATAATGGGGCCAATATCCAGGCAATAAAAGATCTTTTAGGGCATAGCAGCTTAGCGGCAACACAGGTGTACACGCATAATAATATTGATAAGCTAAAGGAAATTCATAAAACAGCTCATCCGCGAGGATAGCGACGAAATATTTTATTTTTTCACTTAAATGATTACTTATGAACGTTCAAATTCAAGCAGTTCATTTCGAAGCAGATAACAGGTTACTGGACCATGTGAACAGGAAGATCGAAAAGCTGAGTACTTTTCACGATAAGATCATCGGCGTAGAGGTATACCTGGTATTAGATAATATAGTACATAATATTAAAGACAAGGTTGCGGAAATAAAGGTGTATGTTCCGAAACACTCTTTCTTTGTAAAACACCAATCCAAAACCTTTGAAGAATCCTTTGATCTTGCGTTCGATTCTATGGTAAATCGTATCAAACGCCAAAAACAAAAAGCAGTCGCTTAGTATATAGCAAACGATAATATCTTAAATCCGGTCTTTTTATAAAAAAGGCCGGATTTATTTATATGACTATTGCAATAAAAGAGTAAAACGCCTATTTTGCATTACTTAATAATAACTTAGAGAATCATGCTGCAACGTTGGATGATAACTTTGATGGTATCTGCTGTTGGCTGTGTGCTTGTTTCCTCTTGCGGAAAAAAGAACTATAGTCCTGATGAGCCATTACCCACAGTGTACACCCCTTCCGTATTTATAAGTAGTCAAAATCAATATTTATACGCTATTGATCCGGTTAGCGGTACAGAAAAGTGGGAATTCAACCTGCATGGTACTACGCAGGCAACTCCTGTAGTTGTAGGACGCTGCATTTATGCGCCTACTGTTGACGGTTTGTATAAGCTGGATGTAAATACCGGCAAACAACTCTATAGCAACCAGGGCGATAGTTTTAAGGGAATTGTATCTTCTCCAGTTACAGATGGAAGGTTGGTATATATAGCCAGTAACAACGCCTCTGGTGGATCGCTGGTAATGGCTATAGATCCTAACAATGATGCAAAAGCATGGACTGTCAGCTACAATACAACCATAAATTCTTCACTGACATTGTATCAGAATAAACTTTTTGTAGCTCAGAACGACGGTACCATTAACTGTATTTCTACAGGTAACGGTGCACCGGTATGGACTACACCGGGTAGTGTACCTGTAATTCCTGGTGTAGGGCTATTCTCCTCTCCGGCTATCAGCTATCCATATTTATATGTTGGTTCATCAGATGGTAATTTATATGCGCTGTATCTAAACAATGGCGCTGCCGCCTGGAATTTCGCTGCCGGTAATATCATTAATTCTTCGCCGATCGTTTACGGTGGTAATGTGATATTTGGTTGCAACGACAACTATGTTTACTGTGTTGACAGCGTTGCTAAGACTATTCGCTGGAGGTTTAAAACAGCAGATCGGGTAATATCATCGCCTTCTGCAAATAGAAACGTGATATACATTGGCGGCTATGATGGTGTGGTTTATGCCTTGAATGTTGTGGATGGCAGTGTAAAATGGAAATATTCTACTAATGCGCTGCTTAGGTCGTCTGTATTGAATGTTGACGGA
This sequence comes from Bacteroidota bacterium, assembly GCA_018267955.1. GTDB lineage: Bacteria > Bacteroidota > Bacteroidia > Chitinophagales > Chitinophagaceae > Polluticoccus. The sequence goes on along the minus strand of JAFDXL010000006.1, from coordinate 82,771 downwards.
GATATATACGCAGCAAGTTTTGATAAGAACCTTTATAAATTAGATACATCAGGGCATCTCAAATGGAAGTATAATGTAAACGGTGTGATCGAAAGTTCACCTATATTATACGATTATAATTCCGGCAAAACATACTATCCTGCTATTTCGGGAATGTATCAATAAGATCTGATAAATAATAAAAAGAAAAGGCACTCATGGGTGCCTTTTCTTTTTTTACAAAGAGATTACAAACTGAAAAACAATAAAAAAGCTACGAATTAACTCGCAGCTTTTTTCTAAATAACTATTGAGATTAAGATTTACTAAGCTCCTTTATCTTAGCAAATACTTCCTCTTCACCACCTACTTCATACCCCGCATGGGTGTATGCTACTTTACCATTTTTATCGATGATAATAGTAAACGGAACTGACTGGAAATTTAATGAACGTTGCAGGTCGCTATTGGCATCTATGTAGTAAGGAAAATCCCAGCCCTGAGATTTGGCATAACTGCGAACAAGGCCTTCAGCACGGGATTCGTCGATAGATACTGTCATGTAATTAAAATCTGCCTCCGTTTTCCAGGTAGCTAATTTGTCGCGTACATTTTTAATCTCTTTTTTGCATGGTACGCACCATGTAGCCCAAAAGTTAATTAAGGTTACCTTACCTTTTTCTATAGTATTATTAAAAGGGACCTTTTTGCTGGTATTTACGTCTTTTATCTGAGTGTCAGGCAGCTCCTGAGCAAACAAAGCACTTCCTGATACTACCAGGGCAAACATTGTTGCCATCATTTTTTTCATAACAAATCTGTTTTTGTAAATATAAATAATCGAAAATCTTGCCAAAGTTGCCTAAAGAGTCTAAATTCGACAAATTTTCCAAATTTAACAATCGATTAATGAAAAAGGCCATTCTTTTATTAATGGCAGTGTGTGCTTTAACATCATCCACTGTGCGTGCACAAGGAACCTTATCGGGAAACTTCATGGCAAATGCGAATTTCTTTCAGAGAGATACCGCCATCAGGGCAGCAGGTAATCCATTGTATGATAACTACCTGAGTGGAGGTGAGGCCTGGCTGAACCTAAGGTATAATTATAAAGGCTTTACTGCTTTGGTACGCGTAGATGCGTTTCATAACTCTAACCTTTGGGTGCCGACTCAAGCACTGACGGGCTTTGGCCTTGGTGCATGGACCCTATCCAAGCAATATCAAAACCTGACGATTACCGCAGGCTATATTTACGACCAGATAGGAAGCGGTCTTTTGTTCAGAGCTTATGAAAACCGTGGTCTGCTGATAGATAATGCATTGGTAGGCGTACACCTAAAATACCAGGTAACTAATAATATCTACTTCAAAGCATTTACAGGGCAGCAAAAATTCTTGTTTAGCACCTATAAGCCTATCATCAAAGGTTTTAATGCAGAGGGTGATTTCAATATCGGCAATGTGCACATTTCGCCGGGTGTAGGTATTGTAAACCGCACACTGGACCAGGACAATATGACTACTATTGTGTCTGCTATCAACAGCCAGGATAGTGCTACACGGTTTGTACCTAAATACAACAACTATGCTTTTTCGGCATATACCACACTAACTGCGGGCAATTTCACATGGTATGCAGAAGGTGCTTATAAGACAGCTGAGGCTATTTTGAAAGATAATATACTACAGTATACCGATGGTAATGCACAATATACCACGCTGGGCTATGCGCGCAAGGGTATTGCCATCAACTTTACAGGTAAGCGCACAGAGAACTTCGTAATGCGTACATCACCTAATGAAGTATTGAACAGGGGCCTTACTAACTGGCAGCCAATTGTTGCACGGTTGAGGCCACAACGCCTGATGGCACGTTATACTCCTGCATCGCAGGATATCTCAGAACTGGCACTGGGAGCAGACGTATTGATAGCACCTAACGACAATCTGAACATTACTTTAAATGGTACCTATATTAATACACTGGAGAATGTAACCTTGTATCGTGAAGGATACCTGGAAGGTGAATATCATGGCTTTAAAAACTTTATATTAAACGGCGGGGTGCAATACATGGTTTATAACCAATCTATCTACCAGGTGAAGCCATTGGTGCCGAACGTAATATCATGGATACCATTCTTCGAGATTACCTATAGTATCAGCGATACTAAATCTATCCGTACAGAATGGGAATACCAAAACACAGCGCAGGACTATGGTTCATGGATATTTGGATTGGTGGAATTTGACGTGGCGCCGAAGTGGTCGATCGCGGTATCTGATATGTACAATGTAAATCCGGGACCTTTGGCACCATCTGCTACAGGCCTTAACTACTACAATATATTTGTTGCCTATACCAAAGGCCCGCACAGGTTTAGCCTTTCTTATGTGAAGCAGGTGGAAGGTATTAACTGTACCGGTGGTGTTTGTCGTTACGAACCGGCCTTCAGCGGCGTGAAGTTTGGTATCACAACACAATTCTAAATGCTGTATAACAACTAAATTTGTAAGCGGTTCCCAAACGGGGCCGCTTTTTCTATAATAGTATCCTTATGTTACAAACAGACTTCCTGGTAATAGGCTCCGGAATAGCAGGCCTCACCTTTGCGGTAAAGACAGCAAGGCGTTTCCCGGACAAGACCATTACTATTCTCACAAAAGCAAACACCGACGAAACAAATACTAAATATGCCCAGGGAGGTATTGCTGTTGTGAATGACCTGGAGAAAGATAGCTTTGAGAAGCACATAGACGATACGCTAATAGCAGGGGATGGATTGTGTAACAGGCATATAGTAGAGATAGTAGTAAAGGAAGGCCCCGAACGTGTAAATGAAATAATAGAATGGGGCGCAAGGTTTGATAAAGATGCAGAGGGCGATTATATGCGTGGCAAGGAAGGTGGGCATTCTGAATTCAGGATACTGCACCATAAAGATGTTACAGGTTTTGAAATAGAAAGAGCACTGGTTGCTGAAGCAAAGAAGTATAGCAATATCACGATACATAATCATTGGTTTGTTGTGGATCTTATCACCCAGCACCACCTTGGTATGTTGGTGACAAAGTCTACCCCTGATATAAATTGTTATGGTGTATATGCGCTTAATACAGAAACCAACGAAATAGAAAAGATACTAGCAAAGATCACCTTGCTGGCATCTGGTGGGGTTGGGCAGGTATATCGCACTACCACTAATCCTAAAATAGCTACGGGCGATGGTATAGCGATGGCCTACAGGGCAAAGGCCAGGATAGAGAACATGGAGTTTATCCAGTTCCATCCCACAGCTTTGTATGAAGCAGGGGTTAGCCCTTCCTTCCTGATAACAGAGGCCGTACGTGGTGATGGAGGCATATTAAGGAATAAGAATGGCGAGGCATTTATGAAGTCTTATGATGCACGCGCAGACCTGGCACCCAGGGATATTGTAGCGCGGGCTATAGATAACGAAATGAAGCGAACCGGTACGGAGCATGTATACCTGGATTGCAGGCATATGCCTATGGATAAATTCAGAGAGCATTTCCCCAATATATACGCCAAGTGCCAGAGTATAGGCATTGATGTAGAACAGCAAATGATACCCGTGGCGCCAGCTGCACATTATTGCTGCGGCGGTATAAAAACCGGTGAAGCAGGCAGGACTTCCATACAGCATTTATACGCATGTGGCGAGTGTGCGAGCACAGGACTGCATGGCGCCAACAGGCTGGCATCTAATTCGTTGCTGGAAGCCCTGGTATTTGCCCATAGATGCGCTGAGGATGCTGCTGAAGAGATCGTAAACCTGAGCTTTAATGAACAGGTGCCCGACTGGAATGCCGGAGGAACTACAGACCCGAAAGAGATGATCCTGATAACGCAGAGCCTGAAAGAACTGCAGCAGGCAATGAGTGACTATGTAGGCATTGTGCGGAATGATATAAGGCTTGACAGGGCGATGCATCGGCTTGACCTGCTGCATGACGAAACTGAAGAACTTTACAAGACTTCTACATTATCGCCTCAATTGTGCGAGCTACGTAACCTGATAACCATAGGTTACCTGATCGTTAAAAGCGCACAATTCAGGAAAGAAAGCAGGGGCTTGCATTATAATACAGATTACCCGCAAAAAAGCGAACTGATACAAAATATAGTATTATAATTAAAAGTCGCTATCGGTAATATGTAATGTATGGGTATACATTCGCTTCCCATTTTTTTGTGTATACCAGTGATCGCTGTTATTAGGATCTTTTTTACAAACTAAAGTATCCTTTACTAGGCGGTTTATAGAAGCCTCTTGCAGGTAGTCATTTGCGATGCCTTTGCTTTCATACATGCCAGACTTTATATAGACCGCATATTCCTGGCCGGGTTGTATATCATGGGTAGTCTTACTTGCACCTTGCTCCACAACTATTAGTTTGCTGCCGTCATTACTAATAAGGTAGGTATCGGAGCTGGAAGGGTCGCAGGATGCTAATATTGCGGTGAGTAGTAATAACGATAATAGTGGTTTTGTCATGAGCTTTGATTTTTCAATATTGCTATATGAAAACAAAATCCGTTCCAGTTTTTAGTATAACAGAAAAGCACCTGTATGATACAGGTGCTTTCATAAATAGGGTGATATATTATTACTTAGCAGATCTTGCCATTGCCATGCCGTTGCCGGCTGCACGAGTTTCTTTACGCTCACCTATCTGCTGGCGCCACATAGCGTAATACAGGCCCTTTTCTTCGATCAGGTTAAGGTGTGTACCCGTTTCTACGATACGGCCTTTTTCCAGTACGTAGATCCTATCGGCATGCATAATGGTACTAAGCCTGTGCGCGATCATCACCGTTATATGCTGGCGCTGATCTGTGATCTCGCGGATAGTTGTAGATATTTCTTCTTCGGTAAGAGAGTCCAGCGCCGATGTTGCCTCATCAAATATCATTAACCTTGGTTTACGCAACAACGCACGTGCAATACTTAACCTCTGCCTTTCGCCGCCTGATAACTTTAAACCTCCTTCACCGATCATGGTGTTTATTCCGTTTTCGGCACGTGCCAGCAGATTGGCAGCGGCGCTTTTTTGCAGTACGTCGTTGATCTCATCGTCCGTAGCCTTTGGGTTTACAAACAACAGGTTTTCCTTTATGGTGCCGCTGAACAGTTGCGTATCCTGTGTTACAAAGCCAAGCTGGTGTCGAAGCTCTTCAAAATCAATTTCGTTGTCTTTGATGTTATTATAGTAAATACTGCCTTGGTTAGGATGATACAAACCAACCAACAGTTTCACCATGGTAGTTTTGCCGCTACCACTCGGGCCCACAAAAGCCACTGTTTCACCTCTTTTAACATCAAAGCTGATGTTCTCTACCGCAGGCCTTGTTGCAGTATTATGCTGGAAGGTCACACCATCAAAACGCAGCTCTTCCACAGCATTAATATGTTTAGGATGCTCTGGGGTATGTTCTACAGGTTTGTTCATTAATTCCTTCATATTGTTCAGGGAAGCTTCCGCCTCACGCCATGCCAATATCACATTGCCCATTTCCTGCAGTGGTCCAAAGATGAAGAAGGTATAAAATTGCATCATCACCAGTTGCCCTAAGGTAAGTGTGTTGTGGAAAAGGAAATAAAGCAGGCTGAACATAATGCACTGGCGAAGGAAATTGACAAATGTCCCCTGCACAAAAGATATACTACGGATGCTGCGTACTTTCTTCAATTCCAGTCCCAGTATTTTGATGGTAGTAGCATTGAGCCTGCGGATCTCCTGGTTAGTAAGGCCGAGGCTTTTTACCAGTTCTATATTACGAAGGCTTTCTGTGGTGCTGCCTGCCAGTGCATTGGTTTCCTTTACAATGTTTTTTTGGATGCTTTTGATCTTTTTGCTTAGCACATTTGTAAGCCAGCCTAATATTGCTGCGCCTACAAGGTAGATGAGCATGATAGTAGTACCACTTTTCAGGCGAAGGGCAACGATAACAACGAAGACAATACCTACGATCGTGGTGAATAGGATATTGACAAAAGCAGTGATGAATTTCTCACAATCAGCACGCACTTTTTGCAATATGCTTAGGGTTTCGCCACTGCGCTGATCTTCAAAATCGTGGTATGGCAGGCGCAATGCATGGCGAAGGCCGTCTGTGTATAGCCGCGCGCCAAATTTTTGAATGATCACATTCACAGCATAATCCTGGAAAGCCTTGGCAATACGGCTGACCATAGCGGTGCCAATAAGCATCAGGAGGCCAACCAGGATACCATGTATAAACTGGGATTCTGTCCATTTGCCGGGTTGTTTGGCAAATGGATCGATCACATAGTTACCGAAGATATAAGGATCGAGTAAAGAAAATACCTGGTTGATAGCAGCCAAAGCAAGTGCCAGCACAATCAGCCATTTGTGACGCGATAAGTATTGTAGCAGTAATTTCATAAGAAAAGCAAATGTAAAACCTTATAATTAACTACAATATATAGCCCTGTAGGAGATTTCTATATTATATCATGCATTTTACACAGAGGACTTTAAACTTTACTTGTTGCCCGCCAAACGAAATAAGTATTTAACCATAATTTCCTAAGTTTATACCACGAAAACGTATCTCCATGCTAATAGCCATAAAAATACTGGTTGCTATTATAGCTATCGAGCACCTTTATATCCTGTGGCTCGAAATGTTTGCCTGGACTACGCGCGGCCCCAGGACTTTTAAAAATTTGCCGGCAGATTTATTTATCCCAACGAAGGCATTGGCTGCAAATCAGGGTTTGTACAATGGTTTTCTTGCTGCAGGGCTTGTATGGAGCTTAATAATAACGGACGAGGTATGGTCGCTTCATATTGCCACCTTCTTTATAAGCTGCGTAGCAGTAGCGGGCATTTACGGTGCTGCTACTGCCGGCAAGCGCATATTCTTTGTACAGGCATTACCCGCACTCATTACGCTCTTGCTGATATTATTAAACAAATAAGATCGGGCATTTAATATTTAGATTAGGAATCTTTCTTCTTAAACGGTACCCCGCTTTTCTTTTTGTACATCAGGAAGGTGGAAATTTGTCCTAATTCCTCTGCTGTAACCTTTTCATCAGGCATACTGCTTTCGTGCTGGGCGTTGGTGATCCTTATTTCGTAGCCTTTTAATTGCTCGAGCGTAAAATCCGGAATTTTTTCTTTGCCCTTTACTTTTACATTATGGCAGCCAGCGCAGGTAATATTATAGAGCACCTGGCCTTTGTCGCATATTTCTTTAAAGCCTGCCCTTACAGATGGCTGCATAGCTTCAGGAAATTCATATTTAGCCTTCTTCTGTGTAGTGCAGGCGGCTAAAAGACAAAATGCAGATAAAATGATGATGGAACGCTTCATATTAATATTCTCCTCCTACTTTTCTATTATTTAATGCTTTGTTTTTTGATTCCGGTAGTCGTTCCGGGGCCGATTCAAAGCGTATGTTCTCATTTAATGAATTGATAAATGCCAAAAGCTGTTGTTTTTCAGGCTTTGTGAGTTTTAATGAGTCAGATGATAAGGTTTGATTATCTACTTTCAGCCCGTGCCCGGTTCCTCCTCCCGCATCGTAAAAATCTATTACTTGCTCCAGCGATTTGAAAACACCATTATGCATATACGGTTTTGTATATGCTGTATTGCGTATGGTACCAGTTCTGAACGCATTGGCGGTTTCCATTGCAGGGTTCACGAGATAACGGCCCTTGTCGTTACTAAGGGATTTGTAACTGGTGTCTGCCGGTACTCCTAATACTTCAAACTCTGAGCCTATATAAGGAGGCTTCACGCCATTGAATTGGGGAACGAAATGGCAAGTAGCACATTGTGCCTTGCTCATGAAGATATTGAATCCAGACTTAGCCTCAACCGATAATTGTGATTCGTTGTTCATAGCATTGTCGAATGGTGCATAAAACTTACTAAACCTTGAATAGTAGTAAGTGATTGCCGAAGCGATATGGCTGAATGTGATCTCTTTTTCCTGGGGTGTGTATTTCAACAACTTCCTGAAGCCCTCCCGATATTCTTTACAGCTCAATACTTTGTCTATTATATCCTGCTCCTTACTACCCATCTCAACAGGGCTGGTAATAACAGCTTTGGTTTGATCCTGCAGTGTGATATGCTTGCCATCAAGCATGATAAGATGGTTGAACTGCGCGTTGATAAGCGTTGGGGTATTACGTGGCAGGAAGTTAGTATGATCGAACTGAAGAGCGGTTGCTACTGCTGTATCCGTAAAGTATTGTTTGGGATTATGACATGATGCGCAGCTACGCTTGTTGTTGCCGGAAAGGATGGGATCATAGAAAAGCAATTTACCTAAAGCATCCAGCTCTGCAAGCGCAGCAGAGTCATCCATGCGGATGAATATGCCTTTTGCATTCTGTCCGTTATAAACTGATTTGTTAAAGATCGAATTGCAGGTTTTCGTAAGGGAATAATCGACCATGCTATGGCTAATAACATGGTATTGTAATATTTGCCTTTGATTCATACCGAACAAAGGATTTATATAGTCTTTGATGAAAGTATAATGATCGAATTTGGTGTAATCCGAAGGTTGTTCTGAAACGAATGATATTGTCTTTTGATAGAGCTCCAGGTATTCCTTGCTTAATGGAGTAGAGGGATAGCTGGTATTGAAAGCAGCATATATGTTTTGAACATCTTTCATCATCTGCTTCAATTCCGGTATTACCTGCGCTGTTTCCGGGCATTCAAAGCCTGTTGTATAAATAGCTGCAAGGTTGAGCACGTATAACCTGTTGCAGAGAAAAAAGTGATGGTAAGTTTTTAGTTCATTAGTAATAGAATCTGTACTGTATGTAGGCAGGGTATTAATAGATGCAAGTACCATATTGCGGAGTGAATCTTTTGAAGGATGTTCTTCATCAAAGTATAATGCCGCAAGTGTAAGGCCGGCGCCTTCTCTTTTATAAGGTTTTTCAAATTTTTCGAACACCTCTGTTTCCCATTCAACAGGTAATGGGCCATTTAGTTTTTTATAAGCAGTGGGTTCCAGGTAACGCAGCCAGAAGTCAGCAGCCTTGAGGCTAAGCCTTGCCCGGTTAATGCGGTCTTTTAGATTTGCTACGTCTTTTTCGCTTCCCAGGTTTGCAGAGTCGAGGTAGCTAATGATTGCTTTCTGTGTGCTGATAGCTTGTACTATATACGAACTATAAGTAGCAATGTAAGTGTCGTTGTCGCTTGTGGTTTTAAAAGATAGCAGTGCAATGATGCACAGGCTTATGACGAATAATATGGTAAACTGTCTTTTCATAATCTTAATGCTCCGCTCAAACGCTCATGTTTATAAACTCAATGGGGCGCGCTGAGAAGCGCACCCCTGTTGAGTTTGGTTTTTATTGAAGATTAGTGCAATACAACCAGTTTGGTTTTTGTAATGCTGCTGCCACAAGCTACACTTACATAGTAGGTGCCATTTGGCAGGTTTGATGTGTTCAGTGCAATTTTCTGGTCACCTGCACCGAAATTGTTTTGGATTGCAGGGGCTACAGTTTTGCCTTGCAGATCTGTAAGCATTACTGTTACCTGTTCTGCTTTGATGAGTGTGATCTCAACGATAGCTTCGTTGCCTGTTGGGTTTGGATACAGCTTCATCGCAGAGTAGAAGTCGTTAGACGCAATACCTGTTGTAGAAGTACCATTACCTTTCAGAGCGAAATCATAATTGTTCTCATCATTATCGTCATTTGCTATCAGTATAGTGCCGGTAATATCGCCTACAGCTTTCGCATTCATCTGTACGTTGATACCCTGAGTAGCGCCTGAATTGATAACCAACGGGAAAGATGGCGCGCCAGACAGAGACAGATCAGAAGCGTTAGTACCAGAGAATGTAATGCCGGTAATTGTCAACGGGCCTGAACCTGTATTCTGGATAGTGAAGGCGCGTGTTTGAGAGCTGCCTACAACTATATTGCCAAAATCTGTATTGTTACCACCACCTGGTGTGATGTCTCCATCAGCAATGTTGCTGCCATTGCCGGTAACGTTGATTTCCGGTGTAGTACCAGTAGCCTTCAAAGCAAAGTTGTAAGACTTTTCATCGAAATCATTGCTCTTGATAGTAATGTTTGCATTGCGTACGCCAACTGCAGTAGGTGTAAACTGTACATTGATAGTTTGTGTACCATTTGCAGCCAGGTTTATCGGGAAGGTTGTAGAACCTGCCAATGTAAATTCTGAAGCGTTTGCGCCGCCGAAACTGATACCGGATATCTTAAGCGTACCAGGACCGCTATTCTTAATTACAAAAGATTTGGCGATAGAAGCACCAGTATTTGTGCTGCCCATATCGGTGAAGTCAGTAGCTGAAGGAGTAGTGTCACCGTTTATAATGCTGATGCTGTTACCCTGAACATCCACCTCAGGGTTAGCATTATAAGTATCAGGGTTGAAGAAGGCAAGGAACTGGCCACCTTCTACAGCGTCACCTGCGATGCTGTGGTGATCCTGAACCGTGGTAAGGAACATGCCAGGGCCTAATATTTCCTGTGCATCAATAGAGCCAGAAGATTCTTCATCCTGTGTCAGGTAGTTAGAGCCATTTGCAAGGAAACGCGTACTGTCGTGTACACCTATTTGCGTCAGTACATCTGTAGCTATATCGTATTGCCATACTTTACCAAGATGCACATTGTTACCAACGTCTTCCTGAAGTATGATATGACCATAATTGTCGATAGTCATGTTATCCAGCATTTTCTGGCCTTCCGTACCATCCAGTACAGCAGTGATAGTGCCACCTTGCGTCATATCATTGATATTGCTGAAGTGCATTTTCCATAAACGGCTTGGAGAACTGAATGCATTGGTAGTATTGAAATAGAAATCTTCAGGGTGTTGAGGATCCCATGCGCCATCTTCAGGGCGCAGGAATTGTGTAACACCTGCGGTGTTGCTGTTAGCCTGTAGTGTAGCACCTGTCATGTTAGTTACATCACCAAGGTTTACCATTGTAAATGAGGTGCCCGGAGCCGGAACAGAGCTACTTGTTTCTGTAAGCATGCCGTTAACAACAGGACCCCAAACAGTACCATTAGTTAAACCTGCTTTTTCTATTTCAGTACCAGAGTTTGTTTTTGTGCCTATGTAGAAGTATACCTGGCCAGGTGTAGCATCGTCCATGCCGCCTACAACTGTTTTGTCGCCGGTAGCAGGGTTTGCCACTTCATTTTCGTGAGAGAATTTACCAATAGCCGGCAGTTCATACGAATTACCTGCATTAACGCCTGTAAGTATATGGCCCATTGCACGGCCTTCATCACCACTTTCTTCGCCATCAAGGAAGATACGTTCTTGCGTACCAAGACCTGTCGCTGCATTGTAGTAAGCAGAAACAGGCGCGAGGTCAGCAGAGCAGAAACGGCTGAATGCTGCGTTTGCAGAAGGAGAAGCCGCATTGTAAGCTACATAGCTGCTTGTAAGCGGATTCCACAGGAATACTTTTTGTGTAAGGTCGCCACCATAAGTAACAGAGAGATCTGATTTTTTGATGATCCATTTGGAAACAAAGGAACCTTTAGAACCCCATGCATGTGTAGCACCTTGCGTATTACCTAATTCCTGGTTGGCAACCATAGTAAAAGTACCATCGTTGTTGTCAAATATCCCAAGACCGTCAGGTATACCGGCCATCATATAGCCATTCACCTTGTCTGTTGTAGTAAGGATAGATTTATACCATGCTCCCGGTATCGTAGGTACAAGGTAAGGAGTTGAGCTACTGCTGATGCCGGTAGCACCCTGAGATAAAGTTGTGCTTGTAGCTATATAGTTTGTCAATTTGTTGCTGCCTTTCAGGCTATAGATCACAAGATGACTAAGATTGTTGGATGCCGTAGCGATACCGTTTTCTGCAGGAGATGATTGTCCATAATCATTATCGTTGCAGATGGCAATTGTGCTGTCATTAACTATAGCAACGCCTTCCGCTTTGTCAAGTGCTGATGGCCAGTTGTTTGCCAGCAGATCCATTACCAATGTTTTTCTTACAGGTACGATGCTGTTAGTAACCAAGCCTGCAGAGTCAAGTGCTTCGACCGTAGATCCATTGTACAAACCGGACGTTACAACAGTAGCCCCGTTAATGCTTATTTTATATAACCTTTTGATGTCTGTTGTGCCTCTTGCAGCAGCTTCCATAACAAGGAAAGTGCTGTCGTTGATAGCAGCGATATCGCTCAGCTTCCAGTCTTTTAAGCGGATCTGGTTGCCACCTGTACCAATAACGCCATCATTCATGTAAACAAACATGCGGGTAGCGTTGGTAGCAGGGTCAATTTCCAGCAGCCTGTGCATCCTCGATGATTCACCAACAGTTTTGCTGGGGTATAAAAGCGGGCTTTGGATCATGGCATATATCTTGCCGTTTGGCGCCAGCGTAATACCTTCGAAGCCACGATTGTTTTTACGATACCTGTATGCAGTGTCTATCTGCACATCAACAGACTGTGCGCCACCGAGGTTAGCGTAAGGTGTAAACCTTTTTACCAGAACGCCATTCCTGTTCAGCTTCCAGATAGTAGGGCCGCCTTCTTCGCAAAGCCAGAAGTAGCCATCTTTATCAACAATAATACCTTCGCAATCGATACCGAAAGTATCTTTAGCAGCCACTTTCAGGTTGAAATTGGCACAGTTTAATACGGTATCTGTAGATGCTACTTCTGCAGCCGTGCTACCAAGGCCTGTAGGGTTGATGATACCTGTTGCAGGAGTGCCGTTAGGGCGCCTGATAGCAATAGTTTGCAGGATCTGGATAGAGTCGCCATTGATACGGATCCTATGGATCTTTGGAGCATAATTCGGGAATGCATAGATCTTGTCGTATGTAGGAGTACATCCTGAAGGATTGGCACTGCCTGCATCAATGTTTACGCCCCTGTCGGAGCATGTCCAGAATTCTTTACCATCTGTGCCGGGGATAGCATATAAGCCCGAAAAACCGGCTTCCCTGAAGTTGATACCCTGGAAGGTAGCGATAGCAGGAGAATTATAGTTCTTATAATCCTTCTGTAGGGTAATTTGCGCTGAGCCATAAAATGGACTTAAACCGGCAGTCAGCATGCCGATTGAAGCAAGTAAAATCTTTCTCATAAAAGGTATTTAATTGCCCCAAAAGTGCCGTTCTGCTGTTAACTCTGTGTGTACGGCGGGTTAACTAAAGATGAAGCTAATGTTAACCCCCGTTGTGTTTGCCTCAAGTGATAAATGCCTGTGTTTAGAGGTTACTTAATTATAAAATAACCTGCAGCCAGCCATAAAAGGCCTTTTATAAGAAAGAATAAAAAGCCCCAGAATCCAATTTTTCGGATCCACTTTATGGTTCTGTTTGAAGAAGCTTTTTCATTCATTAGTCTGCAATGATCTGGTAGGTTTTGAAATCGCTGGTCATCGGTGAGGGTGTTCCTTCCTGTTTAGCTTTTGTAATATCGGCAAAGCCCCGCTTATGGCCCTCCATGAATTCCGGAGATTTTGTCCATGTATTGAATGCGTCTTCCGTTTCCCAATAACTAACAACAAGGTAAGCATCTTTTTCATTTGCCGGACGAAGTACATGCATCTCTATAAATCCCGGCATAGTATCTATAGCACGCGCTCTTGACCCAAATAAATATTCAAAACGTTCCCTGTATTCCGGCACACACTGTATGTAATTGATAGCAACAAAATTCTTTAGCATAATATGGTTTTATGCAAGCAAAACTATGTTTGTCACGATACTGTAATTTGCTAAAAAGGGAATTAGATTTTCGAAAAAAGGAAAAGCGCTAACCTTCCAGGTGGATGGATATGACTATCATGCGCGTGGTCATATTTTCCAGCGCATTACTGAGCGGTATTTTTGGGTCTTTATACTGCGCGTTCATTAGTCCCTGGCTTAACTTAATTTCCGGGGAGAAAATGAAGTTTGGATAATAAAATTCGAAGCCAACGCCTATCTCGTAACCAATGTCAATAGGTTTCACTTTGATGAACTCATCCTGCCTGCGAGAGCGCGCATTGGCAGCGAGGTCAATATCGAGTTTACCACCGCCGATGGCGTAAAAACGGAAGTTTTTGATCCGTTCACTTTTAAACTTTAGTTGCAATGGCAAATGCATGTATATAGACTCCACCTGGCGATCTACACTGCTGTCGTTACCCACACTGCTGGTAGCAATCAGGGATACTGGTTTTTCAGCGAATATCAGGGTTGGTACAAAGCGTAAGTCAACAAACTTTGTAAGGCGCAGGTTACCCATCAGGCCTAGATTGAAGCCCGGGCCAAACCTGCTGGTAATATTTTTGAATGTGTCTGTTTGAGCAAATGAGTTGCTGTATTTAAAGCGGAACATGGAGTAATTGAACCCCATTGTGATACCAAAGTAGTAAGCTTTATCATCGTGCTCAGCCATGTTGATGACAATACTCTTTGCCTGAGCCGAGAATGCCGAGATCGTTAATAACAGTATATATATGAATTGGCGTAAACGCATGTGCCTGATATCAAAGATAACGTTTGGGGACGAATATACAGTATAGAGTCGGGAAGACCTTTATGGTTTCATAAACAAACTTTAACATTCTGTAATACAGCAGCATCTAAATTTGTGTACATCTTTATTTTTCATCTTAAAAAAATATACCATGAGTTTAAGGCTTGGAGACCAGGCGCCTAATTTTAAGGCAAAGACAACAGAAGGTGAAATAGACTTTCACGAATACCTTGGAAATAGCTGGGGCGTATTATTTTCTCACCCCGCAGATTATACACCGGTGTGTACCACCGAACTGGGGCGTACTGCACAGCTGAAAGATGAATTTGCAAAGCGCAACGTAAAAGTAATGGCAGTGAGTGTAGATCCGCTGGATAAGCATAGCGGGTGGGTAAACGATATTAATGAAACGCAGAACACTACCGTAAACTTCCCGATAATTGCGGATGAAGACAGAACGGTAGCTACGCTGTATGACATGATACACCCCAATGCATCTGCCACTGCAACCGTTCGTTCGCTGTTTGTGATTGGGCCGGATAAACTGGTAAAGCTAATTATTACTTACCCGGCATCTACCGGCAGGAACTTCCTGGAAGTGCTGCGTGTAATAGATTCGCTGCAACTGACATCTAACTACAGTGTAGCAACACCGGCAGACTGGAAACAAGGCGAAGATGTAATAGTAGTGCCGGCAGTATCTACGGAAGATGCAGAAAAGAAATTTCCGAAAGGATTGCGTATCGTGAAGCCATATTTGCGCTACACGCCGCAACCTGACCTGAATTAAGCAAAATGCCCGCGGTAAGCGGGCATTTTTTATAGCGTTATTTTTTTTGCTTATTAGTTTCCGCAAGAGATCCTGCCTGGAGCGGAGTTATGATGATAATCATTTAAAACAAGCGTTTCAGCACATTATATACTACCTGTGGCTTGCCGAGGGTGTAAAAATGCAGTACCGGTACCTTGTTCTTCAACAAGTCTACGCACTGCTGATATAGCCATTCTTCGCCAATCCTGTCGCCTGCATCCGGCGCTGTTGATTTCACGAGCTCGTTTACCAGGTCTACCGGTACTTCTACGTTGAATATGCTAGGTATTGTAGTCAGCTGACGTTTTGATGTCAGGGGTTTCAATCCCGGTATGATCGGGCAATTAATATTGTTCTCCTTACAGCGGTTGACAAAATTATAATAGTGGCTGTTTTTAAAGAACATTTGAGTTACAATATAGTCAGCACCCAATTCTATTTTACGTTTCAGATAATAGGTATCTGTCTCGATGTTGGGCGCTTCAAAATGTTTTTCAGGGTAGCCGGCAACACCTATACAGAAATCTGTTTTTACACCGTCAATGATGTCTTCTTCCATGTATTTGCCATGGTTCAGGTTCAATACCTGTTGTACCAGCTCTTCCGCATAGCGGTGGCCATTAGGGTTGGCGGTGAAGAATTTTTCATTGGCA
Source organism: Bacteroidota bacterium (assembly GCA_018267955.1). Classification (GTDB taxonomy): domain Bacteria; phylum Bacteroidota; class Bacteroidia; order Chitinophagales; family Chitinophagaceae; genus Polluticoccus. The sequence goes on along the minus strand of JAFDXL010000006.1, from coordinate 66,809 downwards.
GCGGCATCGCCTCGCAGCGCCAATACATTTTTTACGCCAAGAAAGTTTAGGTCGATCAGGGCATTTTCGGTTTCTTCTTTGGTGAAACCGCCGCAAATAAGATGTGGTACTGCTTCGATCTTATATTTATTCATCAACGCCGCACAAATGCTTACGGTACCGGGGCGCTTGCGTATCTCTACTTTTTCATAGGTGCCATCTGCGCGCTTTTTCATGATCTGCTCTGCCCGGTGGTAGGTAACATTCACAAAAGATGGCCCGAACTCCATCAATGGGTCGAGATGGCCATATATAGATTCTATGCTCTTGCCCTTGGTAGGTGGCAATATTTCTAATGATATAATAGGCTTGGTGGCGCTGGCCAGCAGATCAGTTACTTTCATAAAATAAGTGAGGCACAAAAATAGTTAATCCAATATCTTTTTTTGCCATTGTTTGAAATGGCTATGTATTAATTTAGATTCTTATGTAATTAGTATACGCGGCTAGTTTATTACTTTTGCGGAAAATGCATCATTTTGGATAAGATGACCATAACAACCCGTGGGCTCGTAAAGAGGTACCGTAACCGTACGGTAGTAAACCACGTGTCGTTTGAAGTGAACCAGGGGGAGATCGTGGGGTTGTTAGGTCCTAACGGTGCGGGGAAAACCACGTCTTTCTACATGGTAGTAGGGCTGGTGAAACCGGATGAGGGGGAAGTGTACCTGAATGATTTGAACATTACCGCCCTGCCCATGTATAAAAGGGCGCAAATGGGAATTGGCTACCTGCCACAGGAAGCGTCTGTTTTCAGGAAGCTATCTGTGGAGGATAATATTGCCGCAGTGCTGGAAATGACCAAGCTTACCAGGGCGGAACAGCTGAAAAAGCTGGAATCGTTGCTGGAGGAGTTTCGCCTGACACATGTGCGCAAGAGCCCGGGTGATGTGCTTAGCGGTGGGGAACGCCGCCGTACAGAGATAGCGAGAGCATTGTCTGTAGATCCCAGATTTATACTACTTGACGAACCGTTTGCAGGTATAGACCCGATAGCGGTGGAAGATATACAAACAATAGTAGCACGGCTAAAGTTCAAAAATATTGGTATCTTGATAACAGATCACAATGTGCAGGAGACATTGTCTATCACAGACAGGGCATATTTGCTGTTTGAAGGTAAGATACTAAAGGCCGGCGTAGCAGAAGAACTGGCTGCAGATGAACAGGTAAGGAAAGTGTACCTGGGGCAGCATTTCGAACTGAAGAGGAAAGATTATTCAAATTTACAATAAGACGGCTGCTTAAGGCAGGAAATATATAACAGGACAGACAGATGAGTATCATCAGCCCCGCTATAAAAGGATACATGAAGTTGCGCCTCAGCGCAATCGATAATTTCATGCATAATCCTATTGATACGCAGCAACAGGTATTTAACCATTTGATAGGATCGGCACAGTTTACAGAATATGGCAAAAAATATGGTTTTGAGCAGGTAAACAGTGTCGCAGACTTTAAGCAGAGAGTGCCTATAAACGATTACGACACATTAAAGCCATATATACAACGCATACTGGAAGGAGAGCAGAATATACTCTGGTCATCACCCATCAACTGGTTTGCCAAATCGAGCGGCACTACCAGCGATAAAAGCAAATTTATACCCATCAGTAAAGAAGCGCTGGACGATAACCATTATAAAGGTGGAAAAGACGTACTGACGCTATACCTGAAGCAGTTCCCGGATTCTAAAATGATGTCTGGCAAATGCCTGACCATTGGTGGCAGTCACCAGATCAACCAACTGCATGCAGACTCCTTTTTTGGTGACCTTTCTGCGGTGATGCTGCAAAATATGCCCTTATATGCACGCACAATACGTACCCCGGATCTTTCCATCGCCTTAATGGATGAATGGGAGCAGAAGATCGAAATGATGGCGCATACTACCATGCAGGAGAATGTAACCTATATAGCGGGTGTGCCCACATGGACCATTGTATTGATAAAACGCATACTGGAAATAGCAGGCGCATCAAACCTGCACGAAGTGTGGCCTAACCTGGAATTATATATTCACGGTGGGGTGAGCTTCAAGCCGTACAGAAAACAGTTTGAAACCTTTATACCATCGCCGAATATGCATTATATGGAAACATACAATGCATCGGAAGGATTTTTTGCAGCACAGGATAGTACAGACTCAGACGGTATGCTGCTATTCCTGAACCACGGCATCTACTACGAATTCATGCCGATGGAAGAGTATGGTAAGGAAAATCCAAGGACCCTGACTCTTAAGGAAGTGGAACTGAATAAGAACTACGCGCTCGTGCTAAACACCAATTGCGGGCTGTGGCGCTACTTAGTAGGAGATACGATACAGTTTACCTCACGGAATCCTTTCCGGGTAAAGGTTACGGGCAGGCTGAAACACTATATCAATGCCTTTGGTGAGGAGGTGATCGTTGACAATACAGACCAGGCGCTTGCGGATGCGTGCAGGGTAACTGGCGCTGTTGTGAACGATTATACAGCAGCACCGGTGTATATGACCGGTGAAACTAACGGAGCGCACGAATGGATCATAGAGTTTGATAACCTTCCCTGTCCGCTGGATGTATTTGTAAAAGAAATGGATGCCGCTTTGCAAAAGGTAAACTCTGACTACGAAGCAAAACGTCATAAAGATATAGCGCTGCGTATGCCAATTGTTCACGTTATGCCGAAAGGTGGTTTTACGCTGTGGCTAAAGGATAAAGGTAAACTGGGCGGACAAAATAAAGTGCCACGCCTGAGTAATGAGCGAAAGTTCCTGGAAGAGATATTGCCGTATACCCACAAAACAATCTGATAGGGAGCGGTATTATAAAGTGCCTTCCTTCATGTTCTGCTTGTAAACCTCATTCAGTTCATCGATGTAGCCTAGCATTTCTTTACGGCCAAGGAATTTTACCGTGCTGGTGATGAAACTCCGGGGAATGAATTCCCATTCCTTTTTCATCTCTTCGATAAATCTGCGGGCATTTTGGTGTGCTTCTCTCTGTGTGCTCTTATCGGCCTTGGTAAATACCATATTGAAAGGGATACCCCAATTGCCCAGTTTCCTGAGAAACTCTAGGTCGATCTCCTGTGGTTTATGCCTGCTGTCTATCAGTACAAATACAGTTACCAGGTTTTGGCGTTGCTGCAGGTAGCCGGCTATCATTTTTTCCCATTGTGCCCTTTGAGATTGGGAAACTTTGGCATAACCATAACCCGGAAGATCTACCAGGTACCAGGAATCATTGATGATAAAATGATTGATCAACTGGGTTTTGCCAGGGCTGGCAGATGTTTTGGCGAGCTTCGTCTGGTTGGTCAGCATGTTTATGAGCGAAGATTTGCCCACGTTTGACCGGCCGATAAATGCATATTCCGGCTTATCGGGCTTGGGGCAGTTCTCTACCTTAGGGCTGCTTATCAAATATTTTGCTGATGTTATTTCCATTCGTTTAGCTTACCGTACTTTTGCGTGCAATGCAACCAGACAATCATAGCAACCCGGCGGCGCACATTTTGCCGGATGCGGGCTCAAATTTAAGCAAGAAAGATCAGGTTGCCGATATGTTTAATAACATAGCCGGTAAATATGATTTCCTGAACCATTTTTTATCGCTTGGTATAGACAAAGGATGGCGTAAAAAAGCCATCAGGGAAATACAGGCAGTGCATCCCAGGCAAATACTGGATGTAGCCACCGGAACGGGAGACCTGGCCATAGCGGCATCTCAACTGAAGCCGGAAAAGATCACCGGGGTGGATATTGCAGAGCAGATGCTGGAGGTAGGGCGTAAGAAAATTGCTTCGCAGCAATTGTCCGGTATGATCACATTGCAGGCGGGAGATAGTGAATCTATGCCTTTTGCCAATAATGCTTTTGATGCAGTGACCTGTGCTTACGGGGTTCGTAATTTTGAACACCTGGAAGCTGGCCTGAAAGAAATGTGCAGGGTGATGCGCCCTGGCGGAAAGCTTGCCATACTGGAGTTTTCGCACCCGAAGAAGTTTCCTATAAAACAGATATATAAATTCTACTTCAGGTATATATTACCGACCCTGGGAAAGCTGGTATCGAAGCACAGTACAGCCTATACCTACCTGCCGGAAAGCGTGATGGCATTCCCCGAAGGAAAAGTATTTTGCGAAACGCTGGCTAAATGCGGATTTAAAGATGCCAAAGCAAGGCCATTGACCTTTGGGATCACGACATTATACACTGCCACTAAATAGTGGCGGTTTTTTTTTACTGCTATTGTGGTATAGCGCCAAAATCTTTCAGAACAGACTTCAGGATATTAAGGCGAATAGATGCCCAATCTTTTGTAGTATCATTCAACGGAGCATTGAAGTTCTCTGCAAAGAAATAAGGATACATCCTGATATCGCTTTTGTTCATAGAGTTCTTGTCTTCTTTTACATGCTCCAGCTTTTCTACAAAGCCTACTATCCACATTACATTTGATTGAGTGCGCACACCCCAGCCGGTTTTGTAATAGAGCCTGTATTGTGGCGTTTCTTCCTGCAGCATCAGGCTTTTAACAATGCGCTGGGTACGTTCAGAAAAAGGCAGCTCATTAAAATATAAGCGTTTCAAAAAACCTACCTGCTCGTCTGCAGATATCTGCAGGCTGTCGTTGAGCCAAAACTGGTCGATACTGCCGCCCATGTTCCTGTTGCCATAATTTACGGTATCGAGGTAGTGCTGCATCTCATCTGCACCTATGCGCCTGGCAATCTCCTGGTAATACGGCACATTGCTTACCTTGAATGCCTCACGCATATTCATATCCTTGTTCCATTCAGGTACTTTACGCACTACGCTATCCCATTTGATGATCAGTTGTTCATCTGGGGCAACGCCAGTTTCCAATGCCACCAATGAATTGAATATTTTGAAAGTAGAAGCCGGCAGGAAACGTTGCAGGCAACGCTCTTTGTTATAATAATAAATTGCCTCGTGATTATTGTCGCGGAGCATAAAGCAGCCATCAGGTACACCTTCCGCATCAAAATACTTACCCCATTCCTTTTTTTCGTGTATCCGGGAATCGCGGCAGGAAACAAAGAAAAATATAGCAAGAAAAGATAAGATGATACTATTGCGCATAGCCTGAAAATTGAAGTGCAAAGATGTGTAATAATAGCCAAATGCGCAAATTGGCCGAAAATAAAACCAATGAAAAAGCTGCTGCTTACCTTATATATTTTATTTGTTGGCGTACTAAGCCATGCGCAAACAACGACCATGCAATATGAAGGGCCGATGGATATCCGTGTGATCTGCGGTAATTATATGATATATATGACACTGGGCGATATGAAAGATGCTTTTGTGGAGCTGCCTAAACCTGTGCAGGATAAATACGCAGAATTTATGGACCTGCCGATAGGCATTAAAGCCACCATCAACATTATACAAGGCAGCAAAGCGCAGGGAAGTATCATGGAACCCGTGGTGCAAAGACATATTGGAGCCTATTTGCTGAAAGAAGGTAAAGCATATATAGAAACCAAGGACGAAAAGAAAATAACCAAGCTGGAGTACAAAGAGAGTGCGCCTATAAAAGACGAAGCCGGTTTTGAAGTAAGGCCAATCACGTTTTATGAACCGGGTACGAAGAAAGCGGTATTTGCCGGTACGATCAATAATATATTTAAATAGCCGCTTAGTCGAACGACTGGTTGTTGGCGGCGCTTATGCGTACCATGCGCTCATAATCGGCGGCGGTAAGATCATTGAAAAAGAAGTGGACGGGATCTATTTTGTTACCATTCTTAATAACCTCGTAATGGCAGTGCGGACCGGTGCTTTTTCCTGAGCTGCCTACCCAGCCTATTACCTGGCCGCGTTTTACATGCTCACCTACACGGCTTTTTATTTTTACCATGTGGCCATACAAGGTTTCGTAGCCATAGCCGTGGTTGACGATGACATGGTTGCCATAACCACCATTGTCAAAGCCTGCTTCTTCAATCACTCCATCGCCTGTGGCATATATGGGCGTACCCATAGCCGCTGTGAAATCAATACCTGTATGTAATTTGGGCGTTTTGTATATAGGGTCAATCCTATAACCAAAGCCGGAAGCTACCCTTTCCAGGTTCTTGTTAGAAACGGGTTGTACGGCAGGTATGGAGCTCAGCATTTGTTTCTTAGCCTTCACCAGGCTTTCTAAAGTGTCGTACGATTTTTTTTGTATTGCAATACGGTGTTGGAGCACCGAGATGCCGTCTTTAATATTGCTGACAATATCTTCTGTTGAAGTATACGCAAACTTAGCAGGGTCTATGGTTGTATATTCTTTTCCTTCACGAATGCTATCGGGCAGCGGGGCGGATTCAAAAACACCGCGATAGATGCTGTTATCCCTGTGTTCCAGCTCTCCAATACTTTTATTAATGTCAATCAGTTCCTGTTGTAATGTGGCATATTGATCGTGCATTTCCCTCATTTCGGAACGCATATCTTTTTCTTTGGGTGAATCCAGGAAGTGGAAAGCTATCGCGACAATGATGATGGATGTAACTAATGCGGCAGAAACAAAGCCAAGTACCTTTAGCGCTTTTGCCTGCCAGGAAACCTCCAGTTTTTCAAACCGGTGCGTATCAGTGTTGTAGAAGTATTTACGGATCCGAGCCAAATAAGAGGTTTGGCGGTAAAATTAGCCTTTTGAGCTAATAAGAAAAATCGCAGCAGGAAAGCATTTTGTTAAAAGTACGGGCCCCATAAAGGGCCCGGCTTTGCTTTCGCAAGGGGGCAATAGTACAAGTGCACTATTGCTCACAGACTTAAATATGTGCTATTTCGTCATTCTAATAACCATGCCGTATTGACTTTTGATCTTGAAAAGTGATGTCGTGAACGAGTCGACCGTCCAGGTGCCACCTCCGCTCAGAACCGTAAAATTTCCCCCGGTTTTGGAGAAAGTGATATTGGTATTATTATTTGAAAAAGTATAGGTGTCATTTTCCGTTGAGTGGGCGTTGCCATCAAACGTAATATCCAGGTCTGCATTTCCGGCAGTAGCAGATGAGGATGTAATCTTCCATATACCAACGGCGGGAGTAGCCAGATCCATGTTGTCATATGTTTTTACTGTCCATGTTCCGTCCAGGGAAGGAGAAGTATTGTTATTCGTGTTATTAACCGGCTTAGGGTCGTCTGTTTTCTTATTGCAGGCAATGGCGATGAGCAGGAATGTGGCAGATAATAAATAGGTTTTTTTCATAAATAAATTTTCATTGTAAAACTATCAGTGTGTTTTCACGGTGGAAATACAGCGATATTGGTAAACTGTTATCCGTACCAGCACGTATAAAGTAGCAGGCATATATTTATGTTGAAAAAATGTATTAGATGCAGTTTAACACAATGAAATGACTGATAAAGGCTATGCTTTTGCTATATTTGCCCACTTCATAAGTAAAAACGGGCATTTACATGCGCAGTATCTTTATTAAAGAGCTGAACTCTTTTTTTAGTTCCATAGTGGGCTATGTTGCTATACTTGTATTCCTGGTAACGGCCGGGCTTTTTGTGTGGGTGATACCTGAATACACGGTGCTGCGAAGCGATGGGTATGCCACGCTGGATGTGTTCTTCGACCTGGCACCATGGTTCCTGATGTTGCTGATACCTGCGATAACGATGCGTGCTTTTGCCGATGAGTTCAGAAGCGGCACTATCGAATGGCTGTCCACAAAGCCATTGCGTGATGTAGATATTATCGTAGGCAAGTACCTGGCTTCTTTTACACTGGTTGTATTCGCATTATTGCCTACGCTGATCTATGTATACACCATAGATAACTTATCTGCTGTGCAAATAGACAAAAGCTTAATACACGTAATAGATGGCGGAGGTATTGCAGGTTCTTACATTGGCCTGCTGTTTCTTGCCGGAGGGTTTACTGCGGTGGGTGTCTTTTGCTCTTCGCTGGCCAACAACCAGATCGTTGGCTTCCTGATCGCGCTTTTTGCATGTTACCTATTGTATAGCGGGTTTGAATCGCTGAGTAAGGTGCCGGCCTTTGTAAACGGTATAGACTATTACCTGGCCATGGTGGGTATGGCGTTCCATTACAATTCTATCAGCCGCGGGCTTATTGACAGCAGGGATGTTATTTACTTTTTGTCTGTAATTGTTTTATTCATATCACTTACACGTTTGTCACTTAATAGCCGCACATGGGATACGGCTAAACAGGATTGATTTATAGAGCATGGCAACCAACACATCCGCAAAAAAAACAAGGTCGCAAAAGCGCCAATCCATTATACGCATCATCATTATGGCTGCGATATTGGTTTGCATCAATATGATAGCTGCCTTTTATCATTACGGCCTGGATCTTACTAAAGAGAAAAGATTTACACTATCTGAGCCAACTAAGAAATTGCTGCGTAAGATGGACGATGTGGCAGTGATAGATGTGTATCTGAAAGGAAAATTTCCTGCAGGTTTCCAACGCCTGGCCGCATCTACCCGCGAGCGCCTGCAGTCTTTCAAAGATGTTGCGGGTAATAAAATTGTAGTCCGTTTTATAGACCCGTTTGAAGGAAAGACAGAAGAAGAGAAGGGGCCTATCTTTCAGCAACTGGCAGCAAAAGATATAAATGGCGTAAACCTGCAAACACGAGATGAAGAAGAAGGCTATGCAGAAAAGATCATATTCCCGTATGCACTGGTAAAGTACAAAGGAAGGGAAATGCCTGTAAGGCTGCTGGAAAATAATAAAGGTTTTAATCCGCTGCAGAACCTGGGCACTTCTGAAACGCTCCTTGAATACAAGTTTGCCAATGCATTAAATACACTCATGCAACCGGCCAAGCCAGAGATAGCATACATCATTGGCCATGGAGAATCAATAGGATGGAACACGTATGACTTACTAACTACGCTGACAGACAAGTATAAGGTAGATACCTTCGACCTGGCTGCCAATATGTACATTCCCAACTATTATAAAGCCATTATCATCAATAAACCTACAGAGCCACTGGATGATAAAGAAAAATTCAAGATAGACCAGTACGTGATGGGTGGTGGACATATTCTTTGGGCAATAGACCAACTGTTTACCCCGATGGATAGCCTGAATGCCGGTGGTACTTTTATGACGCTGGACTATGACCTGGGGTTGGACGATCAACTATTTAAATGGGGTGTGCGTATCAACAGGGATGTAATAGAGGACCTGCAGCAATGCCTGCCTATACCTGTGCAGGTAGGTTTGCAGGGCGACAACAGGCCACAGTTGCAAAATATGCCATGGATATACTACCCGGTATTTACGCCAACCTCATCTCATCCTATAGTGAAGAACCTGAATGCTATTATGGGCAGGTTCGTAAATAGTATAGATACTGTTGCCGCACCTGGGGTTAAGAAAACGATCCTGTTACAGTCTTCTCAATATAGCCGGGTAGAAGAATTCCCCGTGCGTATTAGTTTGTCGATATTAAAATATCCGCTTACGCCTGATATGTTTAAAAAGCCATATCGCACAGCAGCGGTATTGCTGGAGGGTAAATTTAATTCGATCTTCGAGCACAGGCTTGCGCCATCGTTCCTGCATATTCTTCAGGATTCATTGAAACGCCAGTACAAACCAGTATCTGACAGCGCCACCAGCATGATCGTGATATCTGACGGAGACATCATGGATAATGATTTCTCCCAATCGCAGGGGCCAATGGAAATGGGATATTGGAAATATATCAACACACGCTTTTCGAATAAGGAGTTTATACTTAACTGCCTGGAATACCTGACAGATCCTAGCGGTATACTGGAGGCAAGGGCTAAAGACTTAGTAATCCGTAAACTGGATAACAAGCGCGCTACTCAGGAAAAAGTAAAATGGCGTATTGTTAATATTGGTATCCCTGTAGCATTGGTGCTATTGTTTGCTTCGGCATTTATATTCTTCCGCAAACGACGTTACGAGAAAAAATAGAAGGGAAATTTAAAGAAAGAAAAGATGGGTAGAACACTTATATATATAGTATTACTGGCAGTGCTGGGCATAGGCGTTTATTTCTTTGTGTTTAAAGACAAAGATGCTTTTAGTGGCAATACCTCCAATTTTAAAATAGAAGATACCGCGAGTATCGGTAAAATATTTCTTGCAGATAAAGCAGGCAATACCATACTGGTAGAACGCACAGATAAGGGTTGGATATTAAACAAGCAATATCCTGCATTGCCTGGTTCTGTAGAGGTAATACTGGAAACACTAAAGCGACAAACAACATCTTATCCCGTGCCCAAGAGCGCATACGATAACGTGATCAGGGAACTGGCCGGCCATGGCGTAAAAGTAGAAGTGTATAATAAAAACGGCGATAAGATCAGGGTGTTTTATGTAACAGGCCAGGTTGCCAATGCCAACGGCTCTTATATGCTTATGGATGGCGCAGACCAGCCTTACGTAGTAGTGATACCCGGTATGGATGGATATGTAGCTTCCAGGTATTCTACCCAAATGAATGACTGGCGGGACCGTAATGTATTTGATGTGCCCCAGGAAAAGCTGAAACAGGTAAAAGTGGAATACCCGCAAGAGCCATTGAACAGCTTTACATTTGTGCAGGAATCACTGGGTAAATTCAACGTGATCATTGATCCCTCGCTGAAAACAGGTAACCCGTTTAACGAGCGCCGCGCCACGGTGTATAGCAAGTATTTTGCAAATGCTAACAGTGAGGGTTACATAAATGGTACCCCTGGCCTGGATACATTAGTAACACCGGCAACCAAACGTGTAGCGCTGGATGTAACATCTACAGACAATAAAACTACCCATGTAGATATTTACTGGATGCCCATTAACAGGCGGAGTAAGAATATGCTGAGCCCGGCGCCGGGGGTGCCTCCAAAATACGATGCGGACCGTTTTTACGCAGTTGTTGACGGAAATAAAGACACCATCGTAGTACAGAGCATCACCTTTGAAAAGATGTTCAGGCGCGGGATGGAATTTTATATGCCTGATGAGAACCAGGAATTGAAATTCGATATTCCTAAAGGATCCGGGGATGTAATAAGAGGAACTAAGAAAAAATAGGATAAACGGTGCATTTTGCACCGTTTTGCATTAATTTAAGCTAATACTTTATCATGAACAGTAGTACACAACAACGGGCAGATGCGGAGCAGTTACGTAAATGGTGTAACGGTACATGGCTATGTCATGAAAACAATATCATAGTAGAAGAACTGGCAATAGATAGCCGTAAGATAGCAGAGCCTGAACAAACCCTATTTATAGCCCTGAAAGCGCAAAGAAGGGATGGCCACAGTTTTATTAATGACGCCTACGAAAAAGGTGTCCGCAATTTCCTGGTTTCAGAACAGGTTGATATTACAAGGTTTCAGAACAGCAATTTTATACAGGTAGCAGATACCCTGATTGCCTTGCAACAGATTGTTGGAAATTACCGGAAGCGGTTTCATATACCGGTGATAGGTATTACAGGCAGTAACGGTAAAACCATTGTGAAGGAGTGGCTTTATCAATTGCTGGAAGAAAGCTATAATGCCATACGCAGCCCCAAAAGTTATAACTCACAAATAGGTGTGCCATTATCTGTATGGTTGTTAGAACCACAGCACGAGGTCGCCATATTTGAGGCCGGTATATCTCAGCCCGATGAGATGAATAAGCTGGAACGCCTGATACAGCCAACGATCGGTGTGTTTACCAATATCGGGGAGGCGCACAGCGAAGGCTTCCTTAATATCAGGCAAAAGATCAATGAAAAGCTGGGCTTGTTCCGTCATGTGAAACAATTGGTGTATTGCAAAGATCATCCGGAGCTGAACGAAGCTATCGGGCACTATGCAAGCCATGTTCGTAATCATGATGGAGAGCAGCCATTACAATTATTCCGGTGGTCTCAAAAAAACGAAGCCGACTTATTTGTTGAACAGGTAGATATACATGCCGGTAAGGCAACGATAAAAGCATTATATAAAGAAGATACCGTTGCTATTACGATACCATTTACAGATGCAGCGTCTGTAGAGAATGCCATACACTGCTGGTGTGTGTTATTACTGCTGGGTATTGCGCAGGAAGAGATTGCAGCAAGGATGTTCAATCTATACCCGGTATCCATGCGGCTGGAGCTAAGGCATGGCATCAACGATTGTACGATTATCAACGACAGCTATAATTCGGACCTTACTTCTTTGCTGATAGCACTGGATTACCTGGAGCAGCAAAAGCAGCACCCTAATCATACCGTTATCTTATCGGATATGCTGCAGATAGCCATGCCCGATGGAGAGCTGTATGAGGAAGTGGCGCAGCTCATCAGCCGGAAGAATATCCAGAGATTTATTGGTGTAGGGCCTGCTTTATATAAACACAAAGAAGTTTTCAGGAAGCATAAAAAGCTACGTAGCATCTTCTTTAAATCTACCGACGAGTTTCTGAAGAAGTTTCATCATATCACTTTTGATAATGAGGCGGTATTGCTGAAAGGAGCGAGGATGTTTGAATTTGAGAAAATAGACAAACTGCTGCAGCAACAGGTACATCAAACGGTATTGTCTATTAATCTTTCATCATTGACCCATAACCTCAATGTTTTTCGCGGAATGCTGAAGCCAGGGGTAAAAGTGATGGCCATGGTAAAAGCATTTTCTTATGGCAGCGGCAGTTACGAGATAGCACACTTGCTGCAGTATTCAGGCGTAGATTACTTGTCGGTTGCCTATATAGATGAAGGCATTGCTTTACGTAAGGCGGGTATTACTATGCCCATTATGGTGATGAGCCCCGATGCCATTTCGTTTGATAGAATGATAGCGTGGAAGCTGGAGCCGGAGATATTCAATATACGTTCGCTGGAACTGTTTACCGGCATTGCGCAGACTTTGCAGGTAAAGAACTACCCGGTGCATATAAAGCTGGATACCGGCATGCACCGCCTTGGTTTTATGCCGCACGAGCTGGAAGCCTTAATGGAGCATTTGGATAATAATCCCCAGGTATATATAGCGAGCGTATTTAGCCACCTGGCCGCCAGTGAGGATCCGACAATGGACTCGTTTACGGTACATCAGCACAAGCAGTTTGAACAAATGAGCCATGCGCTGCTGAATAAATTATCTTACCGTCCGCTGAGGCATATTTGTAATTCAGCAGCTATTGCGCGCCACCCCGAGATGCACTATGAAATGGTGCGCTTGGGTCTTGGTTTGTATGGTATTGATGGCAGTGGTATATTGCAGGACGACCTGAAGCAGATAAGCACACTAAAAACTACGATAGCACAAATAAAGACTATACCTGCCGGCGAAACAGTAGGCTATGGGCGTAAGGCACATATTGATAAAGAAACGCGCATTGCCACTATCAGCATTGGCTATGCAGATGGCTACCCCAGGGCACTGGGCAATGGGAAAGCGCATGTGCTGGTACATGGCAAGCCTGCCAAGCTGGTAGGTGTGGTTTGCATGGATATGTGCATGATAGATGTGAGCGATATTGCGGATGCCAAAGAAGGCGATGATGTAATAGTATTTAGCCCTGAGCTGCCATTAACGCAATTAGCTACCTGGGCAGATACTATCCCTTATGAAATGATGACCGGGATATCGCAGCGTGTGAAGCGGGTGTATGAGAATGAGGTGTAGGTAGTTTGATTATAATACATGATACTATAAATAAAAAAGAGCGGCCAATTGGCTGCTCTTTTTATAATAATTCAATTGAAGATTATATTTCTCTATTGATGTCGAATGCTTCCAGCTCGTTGGCAACAGCGGTAAGAAAGCTGGCACCTAAAGAACCGTCCACAATACGGTGATCGTAGCTGAGTGACAGGTACATCATGTGGCGGATAGCTATTACATCACCATCTTCTGTTTCCAGCACCATCGGGCGTTTTTTGATAGCGCCAACTGCCAGGATAGCCACCTGCGGCTGGTTGATGATAGGTGTACCCATCAGGCTGCCGAAAGTACCCACATTGGTAAGCGTAAACGTACCGCCTTGTGTGTCATCAGCCTTCAGTTTGTTGCTGCGAGCAGCGTTGGCCAGGCTATTTACATCTTTGGTAAGGCCCAGCAGGTTCTTGGTATCTGAATTTTTGATAACAGGTACTATCAGGTTGCCGCTAGGCAGCGCAGTAGCCATACCAATATTGATATCTTTTTTCACAATGATCTTATCACCATCAAGACTGCAGTTGATCATCGGGTATTTGCGGATGCAATTAACAATAGCCTCAATGAAGATGGGTGTAAAAGTGATCTTCTCACCATATTTCTTCTCGAAAGAAGACTTATTTCTGTCGCGCCATTTTACAATATTGGTAACATCACATTCTGTAAAGCTGGTAACGTGCGGAGATGTAGACTTGCTGCGCACCATGTGGTCAGCTATCAGCTTGCGCATACGGTCCATCTCAATGATCTCTACATTACCGCCATAGTTTGTGGCAGGAGCCGCTGCAGGTTGTGGTGCAGCAGCAGGTTGAGGTGCCGGTGCTGCCTGTGGTTGTGGTGCAGGAGCCGCTTGCGTTGCCGGCTGGGCCATTGCACCATTGCCACGGTTAGCTACATAATCCAGTATGTCTTTCTTGGTAACACGGCCTTCATTGCCGGTACCAGGTATATTTTCCAGTTCGGCCATGCCGATGCCTTCCTTAGCTGCAATATTCAATACCAGCGGAGAGTAGAAACGATTGCCGCCACCGGTGATCTCTGCAGGTGCTGATGCGGCAGGTGCAGCAACAGGTTGCGGAGCAGGCGGAGGTGTAACAGGTGCAGCTTGCTGAACAGGCGCAGCAGCCGGTTGCGGCGCAGCAGCCTGGGCGCTACCGCCGGCAGAATCTATCCTTGCTATAACAGTACCAACAGGCACTACATCGTTTTCTTTAAATAATATCTCTGTGATAATGCCTTCGCCGGTAGATGGAACCTCGCTATCTACCTTATCGGTAGCAATTTCCAGTACAGTTTCATCCATCTTTACCTTATCGCCGGGTTTCTTATGCCATTTCAGCACGGTTGCCTCCATGATACTTTCACCCATCTTCGGCATTACAAGATCTACAATTGCCATATTAGCGCTGGTTATATTATGTTATTAATAATGTGCTGCAAAAATAATCAAAAGCGGCTCAAAAGTATGAATAAGCTTTGAGATGCTATAAATATAATATGATGTTATAAAGCGTCGCGGTAATCTCTTCGTCGCGTTAGTTTCAGGTCCTGCAATACCTGCGCTTTTACCTGCAGTGTGAAGAAATAGCTTTTACGCGGGCCGAAAGGAACTGTGCTTAAGCGCATTTCCCAGCAGTGCAGGTCGCGGTAAATATCTATAGATGTAAGCTGTAATTGTTTGGTGTTGATGTCAAAACCTGTGTGCACACCTATCTTCCAGCGGGAAGTAATGTTCAGGTCTCCATCGATGCCAAGAAAATGCTGTGACAACACCAATGTATCCTTTTTAGAAAAAGCACTTACATCTTTCCTGATATTGAGCAAATAGGAAAAGTTCATATTAAACGGTATGCTGAAGTCGGCATAGTCGTTATACCTGCCATATTGCATCATCCTGGCTACCTGGTCTGATGCCTGCGGAGATAAATTGTTGGCAGCAGCATTCGCCTTTTTCTTTGCATGAAGGCTACCGCCAATACTGACCCCTGCTGTTTGGAAGCGTACAAGTTTATGTTCTGCCTGCCAGAGTGTTTGTGTAGACCTGCGATTATTTTCATAATCGTATGCATACGGGTCAAAATTGGCGTTGGCCGATATATTGATAACGTTAAATAACAGCGTAGCGAATGTCATATTTACATTCGACCAATTAAAAGAATCAGCAGCAAGATCGTAAGCTCCCGCGATGGCAAAATTATCGATCAGGCGGATGTTTTTAAAGCCGGTACTGTCTTTGGATGACCGAACCTTCATTTGCAGGTTGTTGGTAAGGCTATACTCCAGGGCACTGCGATATTTACCAAACTGGTTCATACCCGGCACACCGGGTACAGCCCCCGCATACACGGGTAAGTAGGTTTCAGGGCCATTAGCAGTAAGACGCGTTTTGTAGCCGTAGTAAAAAGGTGCGGCGGCATAATCCGGTATATAACCCAGGCCCACATTGGGCGTTAACACATGCCGGACACCTGCAATCTTTCCTTTCTTAAACATTTTTACACCATATATCATCGTGTTGAAACCCCAATGGGCATCAAAGTCACGTGCGGTGAAGAAGCCACGCCTGATAAGGCTATCCTCTTTGTCGGTTTGCGTATTATAATATCTATAGATCTGTTCGGTATTCCAGTATTCTTTATAGTTGCTTGATATGTTCATGGTCAGGAACCGGAGAACCGTATAATTCGCTTTGATGGGAATCGTGTGGAGGATGCCGTTTTGGTAGTTGTATTTAGGAATTTGATCCAGGCTGAACGTAGTATCGTAAAACGAGGTTTGATTAATAGCAGAAAGCCGGTATTCAATGTTAATCTTATCGTACCACTTAGTTCCGGTGCTGTGCTTGCCCTGGAAGGGGTTGAATTGTGTTGCAAAAGCCAGTTCCGGTAAGGTAACATTCACCAGCCTTGTTTGTGTGTTCTGGCTGTGGCGGGCACTGACCGACAAAGTATATGGTTTATTGGCCCATTGCTTGGTAAAAGTGATATTGGACTGGTATTGGTTTTGTAATATCTGGTTTTGTGTGTAGCTATTGTTAGCATTGTAGGTACTGGTACCTGCATCTACCGAGGCATTGAAACTCACGCCAGGGCGCGATTTAGGATCAGAACGGTGTGTCCATTGTATATTGAAGTCTTTAGTGATGGAAGAACCGCTTTCGAAGCTTTCCCCGGTTTTGTTATAAGCATATTTAAACGCGAAAGCGCCGCTATAATGATACCTGTTGTTATAGTTGCTTAATGCATTGGTGGCCCAGCTGCCCTTTGAATAGAAATTAGATTCTACCAGCAGATCTGCTTTCTCGCTCAGGTTGAAGTAATAGCCACCGCCCAGTAAACCAAGCCCCCGTTGCTCTTCTACAGTATATGTAGGAATTTTAAACCCTGAACGTTGGCCATCGGAAATAGGGAACAAGCCAAAGGGTAAAAACAGCGGGGTAGGCACCCCGGCAATGACAACATTGGCAGGCCCGGAAGCCACCACGCGCCCCGGTACTACTTTTATCTTTTGTGCAGCAATACCAAAGTGCGGATGATCTAATGCACAGGTTGTATATACGCTATGATAGCCATAAATAGACTGATCGGGGTTGCGTTTCACCTGCTCACTATGTACAAAGCCCTCGCCGTACTGAGAGCGTACATTGCGGACAATAGCCCGTTTACTCTTGAAATTGTATTGTAAAGAATCGTAAGTGAACTTTTCCTTTCCCTGCACGAACGTTGGTTTGCCTTTGGCAAGGATCGCTGAATCTTTTGCAAGGGCGGCTGTCACCACGTTGTGATTCTGGTCATAGATGATCTCATGCGCATCCAGCTGCATATCCTGGTACTTAACGTTTGCTGCCCCATAAAGATTAAAGACATTATGTTTCAGATCCATCACTGCTGAATCTGCTGCGTTGGCTGTTACGACATCCGGCAGCGCATCTGTTGAGATGCGGATAGCAGTTGTATCTAATGCATCTTCATAAGCCTGCAGGCTGTCGGGATTCGTTGAATCAACTAAAACAGCTGCCTGTAGCTTTATTGTTGTATCCGGTTGCTCTTCATTTACTGGCAGCAGGCTCGCATTGATGGAGTCTGGGATAGATAAGTGTTTATTGGTATCTATATTAGTTTTATGTGTTTCAGAAGGCGGTATAACACGCTGCGCGGTAGCGCTACTTGTTAAAACAAGCATAAAAATCATAACCAAGCAGTGGGCAAGGTTATGGATGGGTGAGATTTTTGAAATAATTTTACCGCACAGCTTCATGAACGGGCACAAAAATAGCTATTTGCTTTGGTAAGCCTATAAATTGAATTCGTATATTTAGTCCAATCGGTATCGTATAAGAACATGCAAATCAGAACGCTAGTTGTATTACTGCTATTAAGTATCTCTCCATATTTAGTACATGCTAACGCTAATAAACTATCAAAAATTGTGCTGGACGCGGGCCACGGCGGCCATGACGTAGGTGCAAGGGGTAGTTTTTCTGCGGAAAAAGACCTGACGCTGGGTATAGTTTTAAAGCTGGGAAAGATCATAAATGACAGTATGAAAGGCGTGCAGGTAATTTATACCCGCACTACAGATGTGTACCCAACACTGCCCGAAAGGCATGAAATAGCCAATAAAGCCAACGCTGATCTTTTTATATCTGTGCACATCAATTCAACACCGTTTCATAAAAACAGGGAGCTGCAAGGATATAGAACCGTAAAAAAAGGTAAGAAAAGATACAAGCAACCAATATATAAAGTAACCTACGACCATGTGACGCAGGCAAATGGCACCGAATCTTACGTATTAGGTTTGCACCGGAACTCTCAGAAAGAAAGTGCAATTGGTGAATATAGCGAAGGGGTTACTGAAGAGCCGGGAATGCTGAATGAGAATGACCCTATGACAGCTATCATTGTTGCGCAATATGCCCAGTCTTTCCTAAGCCGCAGTGTAAACCTGGGAACTAAAATCCAGTCTCAGTTTGAGAAGCAGGGGCGCGCCAGCCGTGGCGTATTGCAGAAAGGACTGGAGGTGCTTGCTGGTAGCGCAATGCCCGGAGTGCTGGTAGAATGCGGATATGTAAACAACCCCGATGAAGAAACTTACCTTAATTCTGAGCGCGGACAGTTTGAAGTAGCGCTAGCTATTTTCAGAGGTATCAGGGAATATAAATGGGAAATAGAACGGCAATAAATAACTGCCGGTTAAATGTTTTTTATAGTTATATATCTGCTGTAAAAAGTCATTCCTAACAAGCTCATTAACATGTTATTGAAATTGTGATGACATGTTGCATTTTAAAATTGTTTCGTTTATCTTTAAGCTTCGTTAAAATTTGAAGTGCTAATGAAAGCCCGTTTTAAAACAATTCTCCTTTCTGCAATGTCTGTGATAGCTGCTTTTACTGCAGTTACCTATACTTCTTGTAATAATGACAAATGTAAGTCTATAGTGTGCGCACACGACGGCGTTTGTAAGGATGGAGCCTGTATCTGCAAATCCGGTTACGAAGGCACTCAGTGCGAAATAGTTACAGCCGACAAGTATAAAGGCGTTTGGAATGTGTTTGAAAAAGGTACTTATACCGATGCGAACCAATACCAGATAAGCATAGATTATGGTCCTGATCCTACCAGGATGGTAATTAATGGTTTTCATAATGCAGTTAATTTGCCTGTTACTGTAAACATCAGCGGAGATAATATTACTATCCCTCAGCAAAAAGTGGGACAGTACGTTATCCAGGGGACAGGTACGCTGAAGTATGAAGAATACTATGCAAACCATGGTACACTAACAGTACGTTATACCATCATGGATACTGAAGATGGTAACAAAATAGATGACTACGGTGTTAATGCTGGAGCACCATCTGTTTGGTCACGATAGAAATAAAAGAGTTATATATGGTAATCCCCGGTTTCCCGGGGATTTTTCTATTTATAACAATTAACTATCTGAAGAAGATCGGCAAGCGCGATAGCTGTAGCAGCCTCAGCAACAACAGGAACCCGCAAGGCGATGCAAAGATCATGTCGCCCCTTTACGGTAAACGATTCCACGGATTTGGTCTGCTCATTCCATGTTTTTTGTTCTTTAGGAGTGCTGCTCGTCGGTTTTACGGCTATGTGAAAGTATAGTTCGTTGCCATTAGTAATACCGCCGTTAATGCCGCCTGCATTATTAGTGGCGGTATCGCCTCTTTCGTTGATGATCGCATCATTATGCTCACTGCCCTTCATAGCGGCAGCTTTAAAGCCACTGCCAAATTCTATTCCCTTAATGGCAGGCACGGAAAATATTGCATGACTGATAACTGATTCTGCTGAGTCGAAGAATGGTTCCCCTAACCCCAACGGCAACCCGGTAACAGAACAAGTGACAATGCCACCTATGCTATCCTGGTTTTCTATAGCGGCCTGTATGGCGGCTTCTATATCTTTATTACCTCCGGCTTCTGTAAGTGCAGCAGATATTTTTATTTGATCTCCCAATACTTTTTTGGCAACAACGCCAGCCGCAACCAGGGCAAGAGTAAGCCTGCCTGATGAATGGCCGCCACCGCGGTAATCATTAAACCCTTTGAATTTCCTGTTCAGTACAAAATCGGCATGACCGGGGCGGGGAACAGCTTTTATGGCGTCGTAATCCTTAGACTGTACGTTATTGTTTTCGAATAATATAGTTAACGGCGCACCTGTTGTAAAATCATTGAAAACACCGCTGATAATCTTTGGTTCATCTTCCTCTTTACGGGGCGTAGTGCCCGCTGCTCCTGCTTTACGACGCTCTATATCCGCATAAAAGTCTTCCTTACTTAGCGATATGCCCGCCGGAACACCATCTATAGTTACACCAATCATTGGGCCGTGCGATTCACCGAATATGGTTACGCGGAATATCCTGCCAAAACTATTCATGCTTTAAAATACATTTAGCGCCAAGTGAAGACAAATGTGAGAAAAAATCGGGATAGGATTTATTTACAGCTTCAGCATTGTTTATAGTTACATCGCCACCAGCATTCAATGCAGCCACTGCTGCGGCCATTGCAATACGATGATCGTTATAGGACTCGATAGTGCAGCTTTTGAATTGTTCAATGCCCTTTATGTAAAACGCATCATCTTTAATCTGATAAGGAACTCCTAATTGTTCCAGCATTTTCGATATGCTTTCGCTACGGTTGCTTTCTTTGTTTACTAATCTGTGTATGCCTTTAATGACACTATCGCCGTTGCAGTTGCCAGCGTAAATTGCCAGTATAGGTATAGCATCAGGACAATCCGTAGCGTCGAATTCAAAGGCAGTTTTTTCAGTACTCACTACCCTGATAATAGCTTTGTCAGCTTGCACAGAATCGAGATTCAGATTGTGTATGGTTACCACACCGGCTATTGCAGAAGCCACCAGCCAGTTGGTGGTAGCGCTCCAGTCGGCCTCGATGTTTATAGTAACGTTGCCGGGTTGTATTGCCTTTTTTATGGCAAATAATTTATGATCCTGGTGAAGGACTACTGCACCAAACTGTTGTAATACCTCAATGGTAAGATCGGCATAGGGCTTGCTTTTGAGTTCATCTACGTGTATGCGTATCAACTGTTCAACAGGATGATAACAATATGCCATTAAAAGCCCGCTCAGGTATTGAGAACTGGCGGAACCATCTATGGTAATATCCTTTGCGATCAATGGTCCTTTAACTGTTACCGGTAAATGGCCGTTATTGCTTGTAACTGCGACGCCTAATTGTGGTAATACTTTTTCAAAGAACTCCATTGGGCGATGCAACAAACTGCCATGACCGGTAATTGTTATTGGTTTTTCATGCAGTGCAGCTATAGTAGTGAACAAACGCGCGCTTAGCCCGCTTTCACCACAATCAATCGTATTTGTTATAGGTTTTAAGCCATCAGATGATATCTCAACAGAATTATCTTTTATTACAACCTTTGCGCCGAGTTGCTGTATGATATTCAATGCAGCTTTGTCATCGTTCGATGTTCCGGGGTTTACAACTATTGTCTTGCCTCTGTTTAATAATGCAGCTGCACAGACACGCTGCATCATGCTTTTAGATGGTGGTGGTGTAACATTGCCGCTTATCCTGCCCGGACTAATGATTGCCTGCATGCGGAAAATTTTCTATCGCGGTACGAATAACGTCAAACGGTATGGTTTGTATGGATGCGCTGCCAATTTTATTGAGCACTATATAGTCTACCTCGTTACCATTCCGCTTTTTGTCCATTGCTAATATATCCATGAGCTTATCAGGATGCAGTGTTAGTGCAGACGGCAGTTTGTATTGTTCCAGCAGGTTTGCTAACTGATAATATACCTCGCTGTCTAAACCTGTAACAGCCTCTGATACCTTGCAGGCCAAAAGCATACCGAGTGATATTGCCTGCCCATGAGATAGGTTGTATAATGTTTCGATTGCGTGGCCGGCTGTATGACCAAAGTTGAGTAGTTTTCTCAGTCCTTTTTCCTGTTCATCTTCCTGAATGGTTTTATTCTTCCAGCCGGCGCATTTATGTATCAGGGTATCGAGCACGGGATGGTTATAGTGATAATATTCGAGCTGGTGCTTTTGCAGGGTCTCAAACATGTGGGCATCAAAAATGCAGCCATACTTAATGATCTCAGCAAAACCATTGCTCCATTCCAGCGCGGGCAGCGTACTTAAAAAATCAGTATCGAATAAGATGAACTGTGGTTGCTGTATTGTGCCGACCAAATTCTTTTGAAGCCCGAAATTTACCCCATTTTTTCCTCCGATAGATGCGTCTACCATTCCTAAAAGAGTAGTAGGTACAAATCCGAAGCGCATCCCCCTCATGTATACGGAGGCTGCAAAGCCTGTAATATCAGTGATCATCCCGCCACCAATGCCCAGCAGTACTGTTTTGCGGTGAGCCTTGTACTCTAGTAACTGCTCGATGATAATATTGATGGTCTTCAGCTTTTTATGTTCCTCGCCGGATGGTATCACAATACAGGGATACATGCTTTCCAGCTCGGGGTAAAGGCTGGCAACCGTGCTGTCTGTAACAATGACACAATGTTCTTTAAAAACTATGTCCTTCAGGTCTGTAAGCCTGGCTTTATAGTGGTACTGTACCGTACCGGTACCAAATGTGATCGATTCGGGCATCTCAGTAGTCAAAATTAAGCCTATCAACTTAAATAATAAGCAACAATGCAATATCTATTAGCCTGGTATAGGCACTTTTTAGCTTATTCGTACCTTTGCACACTTATGAGCAGAAATGGCAAGGTATTGGTGGCGATGAGCGGCGGTATAGATAGTACCGTAACCGCGCTGATGCTGCATAACCAGGGGTATGAAGTAGTAGGCATTACCATGAAGACATGGGACTATGCAACATCCGGTGGCGGTAAAAAAGAGACAGGTTGCTGCAACCTGGATTCTTTTAATGACGCCCGCCAGGCAGCGGTGGATCATGGCTTCCCACACTATGTACTGGATATACGCGAAGAGTTTGGGGATTATGTGATCAACAACTTCGTAGAGGAATATATGGCCGGCCGCACTCCGAATCCATGCGTGCTCTGTAATACGCACATCAAATGGTCTGCCCTGCTGAAGCGTGCCAACGCACTTGGTTGTGATTACATCGCTACCGGGCATTATGTGAAAGTGAGGGAAGAAAACAGTCGATTTGTACTGTCTAAAGCCAAAGACCTTACCAAAGACCAGAGCTATGTGCTTTGGGGGTTGGGACAAGATTGCCTGAGCCGCAGCTTGTACCCGCTGGGTGATTACCTAAAAACAGAAGTACGCCAGATAGCATACGACCTTGGTTACGAAGCCTTATCTAAGAAAGCAGAGAGCTACGAAATATGCTTTGTGCCGGATAATGATTACCGTGGTTTCCTGAAGCGCAATATTGCCGGCCTGGAAGAGCGGGTTGATGGCGGAGACTTTGTAATGGCAGATGGCAGCGTTGTAGGCAAGCATAAAGGCTATCCTTTCTATACCATCGGGCAGCGCCGTGGATTGGATATAGCTCTGGGTAAACCTGTATTTGTAACTAAGATCATACCCGAAACCAATACGGTTGTATTGGGTGAAGCAGATGAATTGCAACAAAGTGAAATGATCGTGGGCGGACTGAATATGATCAAATACCCGTCAATAACCGATGGTATGGTATCTACAACCAAGATCCGCTATAAAGATGCAGGCGCGGAAAGTGTCCTTTATAATGATGAAGAAGGACTGGTTCGTGTGAAATTCGACCATATGGTAAATAGTATTGCCCCAGGCCAATCTGCGGTGTTTTATGAAGGGGACGATGTAATAGCTGGCGGTATTATCAGGAGAGGGATGAATTAGGTTGTCTGGTGTATATTAGCAATGATATTTCTTAATGTTTAGTACGGCTAATATCCCTAAACGACAAAGGGTTTTAATAATTATAGCATTATTAATTGGAGCATTCCTTCTCTTTTTATCCTTGCTTGTTAATATACCGGCTATTATTTTCTATATATATTCTTTTGGTATACCTTCAATATTGTTATCCTTTGACTTTTTAATCGATTTAAATAACAGAGAAACATTCAAAGCATGGTATTATGTATCTATAGCTGTTTTTCTTGCTAGTTTATTTGGTTACAATAATGAGCGGTTTAAAGTTGTTAGATCTGCAGCTTTCAATAATAGGGGCATAAATTCATATTTGTCCAATTATTCAGTCACATCTCTTAAAGCTCTGTTTGTTTTTCTAACGGTATATTGGATAGTAAATAAATTATACAACAAGAGAGGATATTTTATTATTAATACTTATCGGCAATCTAAATGGTACCACAAAGGTGTACGAAGAAAGATAACCGGTCTGGATGTATTGATAAATTTTATTTTATTTCTGGCAATCGTGTTGTCCTGCCTGTTTTAATAGTTGATGGCATTTTTTTAAATAAATGCCAAGCGATTATCTTTGCACCCGAAATAGAAATTTATAACTATGAGTTTTATATCCAACATCGTTGCCCGCCAGGTGCTTGACAGCCGCGGTAATCCTACAGTAGAAGCAGACGTACACACCAGTGATGGCTTTTTGGGCCGTGCTGCGGTGCCATCAGGCGCCAGCACCGGTAAACACGAAGCTGTAGAGCTGCGCGACAATAACAAGAAACTGTACATGGGTAAAGGTGTTATTAAAGCAGTTGCCAATGTAAACAGCAAAATAGCAGAGGAACTGTTTGGCTGGGATGTAACAGACCAGAGGGGTATAGACAATATGATGCTGGAGCTGGATGGCACAGCAAACAAAAGTAAACTGGGGGCTAACGCAATGCTGGCTGTGAGTCTTGCATGTGCTAAAGCAGCGGCACAATCTACAGGCCTAAGCCTGTATCGCTATGTAGGTGGCGCCAATGCAAAAACATTGCCTGTACCTATGATGAACATCCTGAACGGCGGTGCGCATGCGGATAATAAGATAGACTTCCAGGAATTTATGGTGATGCCTATTGGCGCTCCTTCTTTCAGTGAAGGGCTTCGCTGGGGTGTTGAAATATTCCATACATTAAAAAGTGTATTGAAAGAAAAAGGGTACAGTACGAACGTAGGTGATGAGGGTGGTTTTGCACCAGACATCCAAAGCAATGAAGAAGCTATTGAAACAGTACTGAAAGCTATAGAAAAAGCGGGCTACAAGCCAGGTACGCAGGTAGCTATTGCTATGGATGCTGCTATTAGCGAACTGTATGACGAAAAAACAAAGAAATACATATTCCACAAGAGCTCCGGCGCTAAAATGACCAGCGAGCAAGTAGTAGAATACTGGACCAAATGGTGCAAAAAATATCCTATTGTAAGCATTGAAGACGGTATGGCTGAAGACGACTGGAAGGGCTGGAAAATGCTTACCGATGCATTGGGCAACAAAGTGCAGCTGGTAGGTGATGACCTGTTTGTTACCAATGTAACCCGCCTGGAAAGAGGTATCAAAGAAAGCGTAGGTAATGGCTTGCTGGTAAAAGTAAACCAGATAGGTACGCTTACTGAAACAATAGAAGCAGTGACGATGGCACAACATGCACGTTATAACACGATCATGAGCCACCGCAGCGGTGAAACAGAAGATGCAACTATTGCTGACCTGGCCGTAGCATTGAATTGCGGACAGATCAAAACCGGCTCTGCATCTCGCAGCGACCGTATGGCTAAATACAACCAACTGCTGCGTATAGAAGAAGAACTGGCTACCTCTGCATACTATCCGTCTAACGCACTGAAATTTGGTAAATAAGCTATAACTTAGCTATAACACATAGTGGATGAAAAAGGTATTCAGTATTGTCGCTAATAAGTTTGTGCTTACAGGTGTGGCATTTGCTCTGTGGATGTTGTTCTTCGATCAGAATGACATCATCTCTATGAAGGAGCGCAGGCAGGAACTGCAGAGCACTAAAGATCATATTGCTTACCTGAACGGTGAAATAGCGAGAATGGAGAAAGAACAGGAAGAAATTACCGGTAATCCGCAGAAGCTGGAACAATATGCCCGCGAGCAATACCATTTGAAGCGGGATAATGAAGATGTCTACATTATAGAAAAATAAAAAAGGGCTGTGATTCACAGCCCTTTTTTATTGTACAATGAATATTACCTGGACGCTGCTTCTTTGCGGCGTTTTAAT
Source organism: Bacteroidota bacterium (assembly GCA_018267955.1). Lineage (GTDB taxonomy): Bacteria > Bacteroidota > Bacteroidia > Chitinophagales > Chitinophagaceae > Polluticoccus. The sequence continues at coordinate 40,435 of JAFDXL010000006.1, read as the reverse complement.
TCTTTATTGATCAGGCCCAGTTCGCGGCCAGTTTGTCCGGCAACGGAAGTATTTTCCTGCGCGCGCCTCATCAGGTAAGGTATCACATCTTTCACAGGTCCGTAAGGCAAATATTTGGCCACATTATATCCCGCGTTTGCCAGGTTGAACGATATATTATCACTCATGCCATACAATTGGGAGAAATAAACCCTTGGTGTATTATGTGGTATGTTATTATCTTCCATGTATTTGGCTGCGAGCAGGCAGCTTTTTTCGTTGTGCGTGCCGATAAAGAGGGATAGCTTATCCAAATGTTCGAGGCAGAAATGTACACCCGCATCATAGTCGCGGTCGGTACTTGCCTTGTCTGGTTGTATGGGTGACGGGTAGCCCATTTCTTCTGCACGTTTACGTTCTTTCTCCATATATGCACCACGCACCAGTTTGGCTCCCAGGATATAACCTTTTTCTATAGAGGTTGCAAAAGCTGATTTGAGATAAGGTAGCGTACCGTGGCAATACATCTGGAATGTATTAAAGATGATGGCTTTCTCTTTATTGTATTGCTCCATCAGCTCATCTGCCAGTATATTCACTGCCTCCTGTATCCATGTTTCTTCCGCATCAATCAGCAGCATTACATTATTATCGTATGCGGCCTTGCCTATTTCCCTTATTCTTTTTGCTACCCTTTCCCATTCCTGTTTTTCGGCATCCGCGAGTTGCTGGTTTGCATTTATTTTTTCCATTAGGGCAAAATGGGCAAACCCTGTAACCTTAATGCTAACAAAAGGGATGTTTTTTTGTGAGGCAGCATATTTTATGGCTTTCACAAATTCGGGCACCGCTTTATCAAATTCGGCTTCGCCCTCCTTGCCTTCCACCCCGTAATCCATGATTACACCCACATGATACGGAGCAAGGCGGTTAGCGGTATGCGATGCTTCCTCCATGGTTTCTCCGCCACAAAACTGGCTAAAGAGTGTAGACTTAATGATACCTTTTATGGGAAGCCCCCAGTTAATGGCCCATTTGGTAACACCCATTCCCAGGCTGGTAAGGGTAGGGGAACTCATAGAAGAAAATAAAAACTGGGCGCGTTTTAATTCACTATTGGTTCTGTATTTAAAAGCGATCTCTGTATTATCGAACTCCGGGACCATAATATATATTGACGTGCAAAAATAGACGGCATTTGTCATTCCAAGAAATCGTATGATATATGTCATGAAACTGGAACAATATTTTTATTGTGTCATGACAGTGTATAAAAAATGGGATTAACCACAAAAAGCCGGTTTTTGGCAAAATTTTTGAAAGGTTTTAATTAAGTTTTAATTATTTTTACAACTCTTATTAAAAAAAACGTTGCAATGAAAAAATTATTTTTACTTCTTTCTGCGGCAGTATGCACGGCACCTGCTTTTGCACAATCGCAGAGCGTTGTTTTCAAGAACAAGGCTAATAACATGCCATTTTTGGCTGCTCCGGCTGCCAGGCAGATAGTGGCGCCTATAGGGCATAATGCGGGTAATAAAGGTACCTCGGGTGCTGCGGGTGAATGGTTTGAGTATGTAAACCTCATGTTTGCTCAAGGTACTTCAGCAAACTATGTTGCGGGTATGGCTCCTGACAGTAACATTAAAGTTACTTATTCTAATGGTGCTCAGAACACCTGGTTACACGGTTTTGGAATGTCATTTGATCCTACGGACAGCGTGTTCAGGGGAGGCGATGACGGCCATACATCTGCAGGCTACATCTCAAAACTGACTGAACTTCCTTCCTTTGCAGTATTTCAAAGCAATCCGTATTCTGTAGATAGTATCAACTTCCCAATGTGGTATCACCGTAACGACCACTCTGTTGTTGATACACTGTTGATTGTTGCTACAAAATCATTAAGGACAAACACCAGCAATACTCAAGGTGTTGTTGCTATTCATTTTGTAAGCGGTAAAGCATCTGCTGCACCGGTTATCAACCCGGCTAACAACCAGCCTGATAGTGTACCAACTGCAAACAAAATTGAAATCAGAAAAGTAATGGATGATGCATTTTTTGCAGACAGCAATGCTAATGGTTTGTCAAACTATGCCTTAAATGGTATTAAACTGGGTACCAGCGGTATGAGCCTTAATGCCGGTGAAGTATTAGTTGTTTATGTTACTATGCTGGCAGGCAAAGTTTATCCTTTGAATACGCCAAGCACTTCTGCTAACTTTGTCATGATACCTACTTATGATTTAACAGGTACCGGTACCAGCAAGGGCGAAGCAGGTCAAAGCGGCAATTCAATGAATAGCGGATTGTTAGTTAATAATCAAACAAAATATAACTACAGTTTATCTGATACAACAGGCTTCCACCCTTATGGTCATAACACTGCAATTCCAAGTGTAATATTCTATGATGGCGCACATATTGATATGGGTGTAAAAGTAACTTGCCCTACTTGTGTACCTGCGAGTGTTCCTAACGTTAATTCTAACGTTATTAATGCGAACGCATATCCTAACCCTGCTACTTCTGAAGTTTCTATCAAATTTGGTCTGAAACAAGCAGCTAATACAAATGTTAGCATTATGAACACTGTAGGACAGATTATTGCTACTCAAAACGCTGGTAATGTAAATACAGGTTCTGTAACTTTCTCTACAGCTAACCTGGCTAATGGCCTATACTTCTACACTATAGAAGCAAATGGTCAGCGTACTACAAACCGTTTCGTAGTTGCACATTAATAAATAATATTTATAATGTAAAAAGGGTAACAATTATGTTACCCTTTTTATTTTTTTGGAAACAATAGTTTATTATTGCAACGCCCGAAAAAGCAGCGTCGGGCAAAATGTATTGTCTTATTAGAGAAAAGTTTTATAGAGAATGGCGAAAAACCTGCTGATTGTTGAGTCTCCTGCGAAGGCGAAAACGATTGAAAAGATATTGGGTAGTGATTTTGAGGTAAAATCGTGCTATGGCCATATACGAGACCTGGAGAAGGAGGATATGGGAATTGATGTAAACAATGACTTTAAACCCAAATATGTAATATCAGAGGATAAACAGAAGGTTGTTAAAGAACTAAAATCCCTGGCGAAGAAAGCAGACGATGTATGGCTGGCAACGGATGAGGACCGGGAAGGAGAGGCTATATCCTGGCATTTGTGCGAGGTACTAGACCTGGACCCGGCAACTACCAAACGTATTGTTTTCCACGAGATCACCAAGCCCGCTATAAAAAAAGCAGTTGAAAAGCCACGTACTGTAGATATGAACCTCGTGAATGCCCAGCAGGCACGCAGGATACTGGACCGTATTGTAGGCTTTGAAATATCACCCATCCTGTGGCGCAAGATGAGTATGCGTAATAACCTGTCTGCAGGCCGCGTGCAATCTGTTGCCGTAAGAGTAATAGTAGAAAGAGAAAGGGAGATCACAAAATTTAAAGCAGAAAGCAGCTTTAAAATAGAGGCCTTCTTTAATGCGCCGGATGCCAATAACAGAAAGGTAAACTTTAAGGCAGAAGGCCCTGATAAAATAAAAGGCAGCGCTACTGCTAAAACATACCTGCAGCGTTGTATCAATGCCACCTATACCGTAAATGACATACAGGTAAAACCGGCAAAAAAATCACCTGCTGCACCGTTTACTACATCTACGCTACAGCAGGAAGCGAGCCGAAAACTGGGATATTCTGTATCCAAAACCATGTTGCTGGCACAGAAGCTATATGAGAACGGGCATATTACCTATATGCGTACCGACTCCGTAAACTTATCTGAAACAGCAAACGAGAATATACAAAAAGCAGTTGTAGAGCAATACGGCGATAAATATTATCAGCAAAGGAAATTTCAGAATAAAAATGAATCTGCCCAGGAAGCGCACGAAGCCATACGCCCAACTGATATGGCTACCGCATCTATAGGCGATGCAGACACACAGCGTCTGTATGACCTGATATGGAAACGTACCATGGCCAGCCAGATGGCCGATGCACAATTGGAACGTACGATAGCTAAAATCGGTGTTTCCTCTCAGCCTGATCCGTTGACCGCTACCGGAGAGGTGCTTCGTTTTGATGGTTTCCTGAAAGTATATACAGAAAGCCGTGACGAAGAAGATGGTGAAGAAGAAAATGAGGGTATGCTGCCGCCACTTACAGTAGGACAGGTATTGGATATTATAGAGATGAAGGCTACGGAACGCTTTACAAGGCCTGCGCCAAGATATACGGAAGCCTCACTTGTAAAGAAACTGGAGGAAATGGGTATAGGTCGTCCGTCTACTTATGCGCCCACCATCAGTACTATACAGCAACGAGGTTATGTAGAGAAACGTGATAAAGAAGGTGTAAGGCGGGAATATGAAGTGTTGAGCCTGAAGAACAATGAAATAACAGAAGTAAAAGAAAGTGAAAATACAGGTGCAGAAAAGAATAAACTGTTCCCTACCGACCTTGGTATGGTGGTGACAGACTTTCTGAGTGAGCACTTTGACAAAATAATGGACTATAGCTTTACCGCTAAAATAGAGGAAGAATTTGACGAGATAGCAGGCGGTAAGCAGAAGTGGAATAAGATGATCGGTGATTTCTACAAGCCATTTCATCAGAGTGTAGAGCACACTATGGAGCATGCAGGCAGGGCTAAAGGAGAGCATGAACTGGGAGTAGACCCGGCCAGCGGCAAACCGGTAGTGGCACGCCTGGGTCGGTTTGGGCCGATGGTGCAGATAGGCAGTACTGAAGATGAAGAAAAACCACGCTTTGCAAAACTGCGTACCAATCAAAGTATAGAAACCATCACCCTCGATGAGGCCATGGAACTCTTTAAACTACCAAGGAACCTTGGCTTGTTTGAAGGTAAAGATGTAGTGGTGAATATTGGCCGCTTTGGACCGTATGCGCAGCACGATAGTAAATTCTACTCTTTGAAAAAAGAGATGGATCCTTATACGGTAGAGCTGGAAGAAGTAGCGCCGCTGATAGAAGAAAAGAGGAAGGCGGCTGCAGAAAGCACTATTAAAGTATTTGAAAAAGAAAAGATCAAAATACTGAAAGGGCCTTACGGACCTTATATAAAACAAGGCCTGCGTAATTATAAGATTCCTAAGGACAAACTGGAAACAGCTGCCGACCTTACGATAGAAGAGGTAAAAGCTATTATTGAAGAGATAAAAGCAAATCCTCCTAAAAAAACAGCAAGAGGCAAAAGGGCTAAATCATAAAATTGGCGTAACTTAAGGGTAGAGAATAGACAAACAAATGCAGCCTAGTAAGGAGATAGCGGCGTTGCTGACCTTGATAGACGACCCGGATAATGAGGTATATGATACCGTAGCGGATAAACTGGTTCACTATGGTAAGGAGATCATACCAAACCTGGAAAAGCTATGGGAAGTGACTGTGGATGAATCGGTACAGGAACGTATCGAAACTTTGATCCATAGGGTACATTTCCAGGACTTGCAACAGGAGTTGCTGGAATGGAGCCAATCCCGAAACCCCGAAATATTGCGCGGTGCAATACTGGTTGCCAAATATCAATTTCCCGATCTTAATATAGGATCTATTCTCAGCCAGTTTGACCAGATAAGGCGGAATATATGGCTGGAGCTGAATAATTACCTGACGCCGCTGGAGCAGGTGAATGTATTTAACAGCATACTGTACAATTACTACAAGCTGCAGGGGCACGAGCTAACGGAACGAGAACCTAAATTTTTCTTCATCAACCAGGTGCTGGAAAGCAAGCAGGGTAATTCTTACTCGTTAGGGGTATTATACCTGGCACTTTGCGAGCTGCTTGATATTCCCATATTTGCTGTTAATATACCCCGCCAGTTTGTCTTTGCATACATAGACACGCTGCATCATTTTTATAAAGATGATGATGACGTGGTGCAGCAAGTGCAGTTTTTTATAGATCCGCTGAATGGCACCATCTATACACAAAAAGATGTGGAGTCTTACCTGCGCAAGATAAATGCAGGCAAGGATGAAAATTATTATGCGCCCCTACAATCTAAGCGGGTGATCTACAAAATGCTGGAGGAACTGGCATTATGTTATCGTTACAAACGGGACGACCAGCGTGCCGATGAAGTGCAGCAGTTAATGCAAATACTGGTTGATATAAATACCCACGACTAAATTAATCTTCCTCGTCATCGGGGTTATTGATAGATAATTTCACCCGCTGGATGCGCATCTTGTCTATGTTCAATACTGTAAAGTCGTACTGTTTATAGCTCACGGTTTCATTCAGCGCCGGGAATTTTCCGGAGATCTCCAGGATCAGGCCGGCAAGTGAATCACTTTCTCCGCGAACTGTATCGAAGGTATCGGATGGCTGCCCGATAAGCCTGCAAACATCATTTATCAATGTTTTGCCCTCCAATATATAGTTGTTGTCGTCTATCTTTTTGAACTGCAGATCGTCTTCATCAAATTCATCCCTGATATCGCCAATAATCTCTTCCATAATATCTTCGAGCGTAATAATACCCGAAGTACCGCCAAACTCATCTACTACTATGGCAAAGTGAATACGCTTCTGCTGAAATTCTTTCAATAGATCTTCGATCAGTTTGCCTTCATGTACAAAGTAAGCCGGGCGTATCAGTTTATGCCAGTCAAAATTATCTTCATCGGTATGTGGCAGAAAATCCTTGATATAAATAATACCGGCAACCTTATCCAGGTTTTCTTTGTACACAGGCATGCGCGAATACCCTACCTCTATAGCTATTTTCTGCACCTGGGGGAAGGTAGATTCAAAGGGAACACCACTTACATCCATACGGGTGCGCATTACCTGCCGGGCTGTAATATTGCCAAACTTCAGGATGCCCTTAAAGATATTTACTTCTTCGCGGGTGGCGCTATGTCCTACCGTTAGCTCTATTGCATGTTCAAAATCTTCGTTGCTGATATTAGTCGGCTTGGAGCCCAACTTGTCCTCTATGTAATGGGTAGAAGATACCAGCAGGTTGCTTATGGGGCGGAATATTTTGTTCATTGCCTGCAGTATAGGCGCAGAAAAAAGCGCCATGCGCATATTGTTTTGTGTGGCATATACCTTAGGCAATACCTCGCCAAACAACACGAGCAGGAATGTTACTGCCAATACCTGCACCACGAACGACTCCCAGGAAGGTACATTCTGTGGCAGAATACCGCTAATAAGCAGGTTGGTAGTAATAACAATGGCGATATTGATAAAGTTATTGGCCACCAGTATGGTAGCGAGCAATAGCTTTGGGTGATCGAGCAATTGTAATACCTGGCGCGCGCTTGCCTCCTCTTTTAGCTTCAGGTAATTGATGTCTTTAGCTGTTAATGAGAAGTATGCTGTTTCTGCACCGGCGGTGATAGCAGTGAAGAGCAGCAAAATAAGGATGATGATGATGAGTATGGTGGCGTTTGACGCTGAAAACGCGTGAGCGGCCTGTAAGAATATATTGAAGAATATCGTTTCTCCGTCGGAAGCACTTCCCAAGGTATGACTGGTTTGGTCTGTTTCAAAATTAAAAAAAGGAAGCCAATAAAATGCTTCCTTTTTATCATCTGTAAAATTTTATTAAAAAGGCAGGTCGTCTTTTACCGGGCCAATGTTAGGATCATAACTAAGATCCGGTGCAGATATGTTAATATCTCCGGAATTCTGGGTTTCTCCCTCACCGTGATGTGGTACGTCGCCGTTTTCTTTACGCTTATCCAGCATCACCATATTATCGCCTACAATTTCGGTACTAAACCTGCGGTTCTTGTCCTTATCCTCCCAACTGCGGGTGCGGAGGCGGCCCTCAATGAATACCAGGCTGCCTTTATGAAGGAATTTCTGAGCCAGTTCAGCCAATCCACGCCAAAGCACTACAGTATGCCATTCGGTTTGTGATACAAGGTTACCGTTCTTGTCTTTAAAAGTTTCGGTAGTTGCCAGCGGAAATTTGGCAACAGCTATATTCCCTTCCAGGTATTGCAGATCCGGTTCTCGTCCTAAATTGCCAATCAACATAACCCTATTAACGCCCCTCATGATTGTTCGTATTTAATCAATTATGATAATTCTACATCTATTAAGTATTAAAAATAAAAAATTTTTTCTAAAAAAGAAACAATCGTTTTAGGGAAGCCGTAATTATTTAATTCTTTTAACGGTACCCAAATCCCATCTTTCGGTAAAGGATGATTTGCCGGTTGGTAATGCAAACGGTAAAAGCTAAAATGTATCAATTGGTGAGTGAGGCGCTGCTTTGCTTTGCCTATATATTCCAGGCCTTCATTCAGTTTCAGTCTTTTGAATTGATCCGTAGCCGTGATATCATCAACCTCATCACTGGTTTCTATAAGCAGGGGCTCAAATAGATTTTCCCAGATATCTTGTTCTGCCCGTTTGTGTATCCAAAGCTTATCGTTATTAGTTAGCAGCAGGTAGTGAAAGTAGCGTGTTTTTACAACCAGCTTTTTTGTCTTAACCGGGAGCAGGGATATGATCCCTTTGTGATAGGCAATACAATGTTTTTGTAGTGGACAGTTTTCGCAATCAGGCTTTTGTGGAGTGCACACCATAGCGCCGAGGTCCATAATGGCCTGGTTGTATGCTGCTGAATCCTGGTTGTGTAAGAGGTCGCCGGCAAGTTGATGGAAGAGCTTTTTTCCTTCGGTGCTGTCTGTAGCTGTGTCAATGCCAAAGTAACGGGCCAGCACACGGTACACATTACCATCTACCACGGCATGTGGTAAACCATATGCAAATGAGGATATGGCAGCCGCGGTATAGGGACCAATGCCCTTTAGGGCAAGTATTTCATCATAAGAGGATGGGAACTTACCTTTCAGCTCCTCTGCAATATGGCGGGCGGTTGCCAGCATATTCTTGCACCGGTTGTAATAACCTAAGCCCTGCCATATCCTGAAGACTTCTTCATCGGGCGCCTGGGCAAGGTGCCTGATGGTAGGATATGATTCTGTAAATCGTTGATAATAAGGCAATCCCTGCAGGGCTCGTGTTTGTTGTAATATTATTTCAGACAGCCATATTTTGTACGGATCTTTTTCTGATTTCCACGGAAGGTTGCGATCATTATCTGTATGATGCCAGGACATCAGGTTGCGGGTAAAAAATTGTCGCTGAGCTTTGGATATTTCCATTGAATGCAATTTACATACAGGGGGCGAGGTGGTATATTTTTTTATCGAAAAAGTGAAGACTAAAATTTACTTTTGCGGCACAATTAGTTTTTAGATGGAGATCAACAAGCTGAAGGATATAGCAGCACAGGTACGCAGGGATATTGTTAGAATGGTGCACGGAGTACAAAGTGGCCACCCGGGTGGGTCGCTGGGTTGTACGGAGTATTTGGTGGCGTTGTACTTCCAGATCATGAAGCACGACCCCAATTTTAAAATGGATGGGGTAGGTGAGGATATCTTCTTCCTTTCTAACGGGCATATTTCACCGGTTTTTTATAGCGTACTGGCACGTGCAGGCTACTTTGATGTTGCTGAACTGGCTACATTCCGCAAGCTGGATACGCGCCTGCAAGGCCATCCTACTACACATGAGCATTTGCCGGGTGTACGTATTGCCAGCGGTTCTTTGGGGCAGGGTATGAGCGTAGCTTGCGGGGCGGCGCTTACTAAAAAGCTTAACGGAGATAAGCAACTGGTTTTTTCGCTGCATGGTGATGGTGAACTACAGGAAGGGCAAAACTGGGAGGCTATAATGTTTGCAGCGCATCATAAAATAGATAACCTGATAGCTACAATAGATGTTAATGGCCAGCAGATAGACGGTCCTACCAGTAAGGTAATTGATCTTGGCTCGCTCAGGGCTAAATTTGAAGCATTTGGATGGCAGGTGATAGAGCAAACTAACGGTAATGACATGGCACAGGTTGTTGCTACCCTGGAGCAGGCAAAATCTGAAACAGGTAAGGGCAAGCCCATCTGTATATTATTACATACCATTATGGGTAAAGGTGTTGATTTTATGGAAGGTACGCATGAATGGCATGGCATAGCGCCAAGCGATGTGCAACTGGAAAAAGCACTGGAGCAATTACCAGTAACACTGGGAGATTACTAACGGTTAAATGTTTAATCGATATTTAAGCCTGTTTTATGACAGGCTTTTTTATTTTTATCTACTGAACCCTTTTAGATGTAAGAGTTTGATTATTTTAGATTGAAGCGGTACATCCAAATATTAGTATGTGTATTGGCCATGTTTGCTACCAATACAACCCAGGCACAACCCGTACACATCCTGGATAAACCGTTCCCGGTGGTAGATTCTACTTTAGACTCTATCTGGACTTCCTACACGAGTATCGATACCATTCAAGGCATGAAAAAGCTCAGGGATCTGAGGCTATGGGGCGCCAAACAAAAAAGTGATTATGTAAAATATGGTACAAGGCTGGCAGAGCTGAAGTATTATATTTATAAGATCAAGGGGTTTCATGATGCGGATACCGAGTTTACTAAATTAATAGCAGACCTTGAGGGAAAGCCTGCAGAATTGCGGGCGCAGGTATACCATGTTTACTCCTTGTACCTGTTTAAAAATTATAGTACTGCATTAGGTGCGTTTGAAAACGGATTGAACGCATATGATATTTATTCTTCCCTTTCCACCAGTCAATTTCCGAAGAAATCCATGTACCTGTTCAACCTGGGTATTAGCTATTATCACTTCAAGGATTACGATGACGGGAAGAAAATATTTCTGGAGTCAATTGCTGCCCGTCCGTTATATAAGATACCACGTAAAGAAATGATCTATAATGCCTTGGCATTATGTTACCGGAATACTGGGATATATGATTCTGCATTATATTATTTTCACGAAGCGTATAAGATGGCCATAAGGCCAGATTCTGTATGGATGGGCATTATTACAGGAAATATTGGAATAACTTATTATCTGCAAGGTAAATATGACGAGGCAATTCCTTTATTACAAACTGATATAAGAGTTGGATTGAAGGGAACACAAGTATCCAATACTGCCAAATCAATAGCAGTACTTGGTGATATATACCTGAATACAGGCAGAGAAGCCGAGGGAATGAAACTGCTACAACAATCATATCATTTGATTGATAGCAATAATAAATGGACTGATTATGATCTTCTTCAGTATGTATATCCAATACTCGCCAAAGCTTATATTAAAAATGACAATGCAGCATTGGCCTATGCATTCCTGGATTCTGCGCTAAGGGTGCGCGATAGTATTGGTAGTCAAAGAAATGCGCTGACATTAGCCAAAGCAAAACAGAACCTGGCCACACAAAAGTATGATATGAAGGTGCGGGAAGCGGAGTCGCAAAGAAATTTTAATATATTGTTGCGTGACGCATTGATAGTAGGTATTCTTTTGCTTGCAGTGATTGCTTTATTAGTAATCAACCGGCAAAAGATCAGGCATAATCAGAAATTGCAAAAGCTGGAAGTGGAGAAATGGAAAGCGGAAGTGGACAAAAGGCGTGCAGAAAGTGAGCTGGTTACTGCTGAACATCGGCTGGCAGACTTTACCCGCAGTCTGAAGGAAAAGAATGAACTTATAGAAAAGTTTGGCAATGAGATAGAACGTTACAAAGCCATATCTAACGACCAGGACCAGGTGAGCCAACAGGAAACATTGCTCCAACTTCAGCGATCTACGATTCTTACAGACGATCAATGGGAGGATTTCCGTGCATTATTTGAACAAGTACACTCCGGCTACCTGAACCGTTTAAGGGAAAAACTGCCATCGCTCACCCCGGCAGAAACCCGTTTTATCACCCTAAGCAAACTGAAATTTTCCAACAAAGAGATGGCCGGGGTACTGGGTATTAGTAACGATGCAGTGCGGATGAGCAAGCATCGCCTGCGGAAAAAGCTGAACCTCACCACCGATGAAGAATTAGAGCAGGTCATCGAAACCATCTAAAACACTGCATTTTCCTATTAGTTACGTTTTAGTTACGCCCGTTTTTTGTGTAAAAATGGGTGCTGCACTACATTTGAATTGATGACGCCCCCACGCAAAACATCATCGCCAAGAATGAGCAGGTACACAGTATGGTCGGCTTTGGTTTTGGCCGCCGCACTGGCAATGATCGTATTAGTGTTGTTCAGGTTTGGGGGATCAGTTAAGTAGAAATTTCAGATGGCTATATGCCAATGTTGATACCTCTGTGGGTGAAGTAGCATACACTCCTCTCAATTGTAAAAGAAAAAGCCCCGTTTCTCCGGGGCTTTTTTAGTGGCTTAAGCGACGATTCTTAGTGGCTTAGTATATCTCTTGATATTACAAGTTTCTGTATTTCAGAAGTTCCTTCGCCAATGGTGCACAATTTGCTGTCGCGGTAGAATTTCTCAACCGGGAAGTCTTTAGTATAGCCATAGCCACCAAATATCTGTACAGCATCGGTTGATATCTGTACACATATTTCAGAAGCATAATATTTTGCCATCGCTGATTCCTTGGTCATTTTTTCGCCCTTGTTCTTTTTGTCGGCAGCCTGGTAGATCAATGCTTCTGCAGCTTCTATTTTTACCAGCATATCTGCCAGTTTAAAAGCGATTGCCTGGAAGCTAGATATCGGCTGATCGAACTGGTGGCGTTCCTTAGAGTATTTCAGAGAAGCTTCATAGGCGCCCTTAGCTATACCAAGAGAAAGGGCAGCTATGGAGATACGTCCACCATCCAGCACTTTCATAGCCTGTTTAAATCCTTCTCCTACCTCGCCAAGGCGCTGAGCATCAGAGATGCGGCAATTATCAAATACCAGTTCCGCAGTTTCGGATGCACGCATACCCAGTTTGTTTTCCTTCTTACCTGCAGAAAAACCGGGAGTGCCGCGCTCTACTACAAAAGCTGTCACGTTATTTTTAGCACGAGGTTCACCTGTGCGGCATAGCACTACTGCTACATTACCGCTGATACCATGTGTGATCCAGTTTTTAGTACCGTTGATGATCCAGTCATTACCGTCACGTACTGCAGTGCAACGCATATTGCCTGCATCACTGCCCGTGTTTGCTTCTGTAAGGCCCCATGCGCCAATCCATTCGCCACTTGCCAGCTTAGGCAGGTATTTTTGCTTCTGCTCTTCGTTACCGAATGTAAGGATATGGCCTGTGCACAATGAATTGTGCGCTGCAACAGACAATCCAATAGAACCACAAACCTTAGCGATCTCGCTGATAACGGTAACATATTCGAAGTAGCTAAGGCCGGAACCACCATATTCTGTAGGAACCAGTACACCCATCAAACCTAACTCGCCCATTTTGTGAAAGAGATCGATCGGGAATTTTTGAGATTCATCCCATTCCATCATCTGTGGGCGGATGTTTTTGTTAGCAAAATCGCGGATCATTTCTGCAATGCTAACCTGGGTATCAGTATAATTGAAATTCATAATATGGTAGACGAATAAATCAGGGTGCAATTTTACGACTTTTTCCTAATGTGACCATTAATGGCGGTGCTTATTTCAGCCTCGACCGGTCTATTTGTATATAAGGCTCCAGCCGGTCATAATCTTCCTGTGTCAGTGTATAGACTTTTTTCAGTTCTTCCTTATTATAGAACACCTTGCCTTTTGCGCGCCAATGCAGAAATATAGCTGTAGTCTTTTCCCTGAGCCCCAATTTTCGTAATCCAATGCTATCGACTGTATTAGGGTCGAATACGAACATTTTTATTTTGACCTCCGCGGCAGCGTTTTTCTTGTTGGGTACTTCGCTAAGATGACTGTTTCGTTTTGGGGAGAATGTGTCGGTATGGGAATAGTTATATAAAGGCGGTTCTTTTGTCGTCCTTGCCTTTAGCTGCTGCCATTGAGCATTCAACCGTGCTTCCTGTTCCCGGTTGTATGATGGATGCACCCATAGATGCATGGTAGCCTTTACTGCTAAAAGTATAGCTATCAATAGGAGCAGGGAAATGATGCCCATTCTTTCGGTGCGGGTAAATGATGTAAAAGCACGTCCTGCTTTCATAAGCTGAAAATAGTAAAACCTTTATATTGCGGCATGAAATCTTTTGCCAGCGATAATTATGCAGGTGTGCTGCCTGAGGTGATGGAAGCCTTACAAAAGGCTAATCACGAACACGCAAGATCTTATGGCGCTGACGAAATTACTGCAAGAGTAAAGAAATTATTCTGCGAAGTGTTTCATGCAGATGTGGAAGTATTCTTTGTATTCAATGGTACCGGTGCCAATGTATTGAGCATCAGCAGTACTACGCAGTCCTTTAATTCAGTAATCTGCGCTGATATCTCTCATATATATAATGACGAATCATCTGCCCCGGAAACATTTACTGGTTGCAGGTTTTTCCCGGTGCCATCAAACGCTAACGGTAAGCTAACGCCGGAAGCAGTACGGCAACGCCTGGTGAGGAAAGGTGATATGCATTATGCGCAAACCAGGTTGCTCTCTGTAACACAGGCTACGGAGTACGGCACTGTATACACACCCGATGAACTAAAAGCATTAACTACGTTGGCGCATGAGCATGATCTGTATGTGCATATGGATGGTTCCCGTTTCTTTAATGCAGCAGCCGGATTAGGATGTTCGTTCGACCAAATAAGCGGAGATGCAGGGATAGATATATTATCTCTTGGCGGTACCAAAGCCGGTATGATGTTTGGCGAAGCCGTAGTGGTATTTAATAAAGAACTGGTACCACAAATTGCTTACAAGCATAAGCAAGCCATGCAGCTGGCTTCTAAAACGAGGTTTATAGCAGCACAGTTTGGGGCGATGCTGGAAAATAATACCTGGCACAAGCATGCAAGCCATGCCAATGAAATGGCACGATACCTGGCTGCTTCCATATCCCGCTATCCCCGGGTGAAAGTGAATAACCAGGTACAAGGTAATGCTGTATTTGCGGAGCTGCCAAGAGAATGGAATGCACCATTGCAGGCAAAGTATCCTTTTTATATATGGAGGGAGGAAACAAACGAAGCCAGGTTGATGTGCAGCTTTGATACTACCCAAAAGGATATTGATGCATTCACCGACCTGATGAATAATTTATAGCAATCGTACTTCTTAGATAAATAAAGTGATGGGCGGCACAATTTGTGTCGCCTCTTATTTGCATATCACCAAAACTTATCAAAAATTTCACATGTATTATCAACTTTTGTATATACATTTGTATGGTTAATTAATGTACATACAATAATTTATCACATTCATAAAACATAAACTATGCAAAAAACAACATGGAAAATTGATCCTGCACACTCGGAGATCACCTTTAAGGCTAAGCACCTGATGATAACAACCGTTACAGGCCAGTTTAAAACATTTGACCTGGAAGTAGAAACAGAGGACGATGATTTTACCAAGGCGAGCAAAGTTCGCTTTACAGCAGACATAGATTCCATTAGCACTAATAACGAACAAAGAGATGGACACCTGAAAAGTGCAGACTTCTTTGATGCAGCTAACCATCCGCAACTGGTGTTTGAGGGCACAAAAGTAGAAGGTTCCGGAGACAGTTATAAACTGCATGGTAACCTTACCATGAGGAGCACTACCAAACCAATAACGCTGGACGTAGAATTTGGCGGTATCGTTACAGACCCATACGGACAAACAAAAGCAGGCTTTACTGTAGATGGTAAGGTGAAACGTAAAGAATACGGGCTAACATGGGATGCCATTACCGAAGCAGGAAAGATAGTAGTAAGCGACGAAATAAAAATACATGCAGAAGTACAGATAGTGAAACAAGCATAGATGTAAATACTGTTCTGAAAAAGTAAAGCCCCGTTAAGATAACGGGGCTTTATTGTTAGCTGATGTTCGTTAGTTTTTTCAACAGCTTCCTGTTCTCTCTTTTGTGCATAATGTTATATATGCGTGAGTAGATAACAGGGAGTATTAATAAAGTGAGCAGGGTAGAAGTAATCAACCCACCGATCACCACAATAGCCAAAGGTTTTTGTGTTTCGGAACCAATACCTGTACTTATAGCGGCTGGTAGCAAACCGATTGCCGCCATTAAAGCCGTCATCACCACCGGGCGAACACGGGATATTACACCTTGCTCTATTGCTTCCCGCAATGGCATTTTGGCTTCCAGGTTTTTACGGAATACGGTTATCAATATCACACCATTCTGTATACACACACCAAACAATGCAATGAAACCTATGCCGGCACTGATACTGAAATTCATACCGGTGATATGTAGTGCAAGAATGCCGCCTATCAATGCAAACGGTACGTTCATGATGGTGAGCACCGCATCTTTTACATTGCCGTAAGTAACAAACAATATCATGAAGATGCCGAGCAAGCAAAGCGGTACTACTTGTGCTAAAGTATGGCCGGCACGCTGTGCATTTTCAAATTCGCCATTCCAGGTCATAGTATAGCCATCAGGTAGCTTTACATGTGCAGCTACTTTCTTTTGAGCTTCTGCTATGGTGCTTCCGAGGTCGCGGCCACGGATAGAGAACTTCACCGGTATATAACGGGCATTGTTATCGCGATACACAAACGACGGGCCTGTAAGTTCTTTGATATCGCATATCTCCTTGATAGGAATTTTAGCGCCATCCTGTGTAGGTACACGGAGCTGTTCTATTTTCTCCTGTGTGTTACGTGCATCTGAGATATAACGTACACGTACATCAAACTTACGCTCACCCTCATATAACTGTGTCGCTGCCTTACCACCCAAAGCCATTTCGATAACTGCATTGGCATCCTGCACATTGATACCATAAAGCGCCATCTTTTTCTGATTCAGCTCTATGCGGAATTCCGGCTGTCCAAGGTTACGCAACACACCAAGATCTTCTACGCCTTGCACCGTTCTCAACTGGTTCATTACATCGTCTGCAAGGCTATCCAGCTTTTTGAAGTTAGGACCAAATATCTTAACTGCCAGAGACGCAGGTACGCCTGCAACTGCTTCTTCTACGTTATCCCGTATGGGTTGCGAATAGTTATACAGTACACCCGGTATTTTAGATAATTCGCTGTTCAGCGTATCTACCAGCTTATCAGGTGTCATTCCCTTTTTCCATTCTTCTTTTGGTTTCAGATCCACAGCGATCTCTACATTGAAGAAACCTTTGGGGTCGGTACCATCTACTGTACGTCCCACCTGCGCCATGGTATGCCTTACTTCAGGATGCTTGGCGATCATGTCCATCATCTTACGGGCCATCTCGTTAGATAGGTCTAGCGATGCACTCATAGGCAACTGTGCCTTTACCCATAATGCACCTTCATCCAATTCAGGCAAAAATTCTGAACCCAGGAACTTGGCGGAAGCGAAGGAGAGCACCATAATAACAACCGCGGCAGTAATACTTTGTACCTGGTGTGTATATACATACCTGAAAGCCCTGCCAATATTTTTCTCAAAGAACTCAACTACTACATTGTGTTTTTCGCGTACATTCTTTTTAAGCAATACACTGGCAAACGCGGGAACGAATGTAAGTGTATATATAAGGGCACCCAGCAATGCAAAACCTAATGTGAATGCAAGGGGGGAAAACATTTTTCCTTCTACCTTCTGGAAGGCGAAGATGGGTATCAGGCAGGTAAGGATAATGATCTTGGAGAAGAAGATAGCTTTACCCATTTCTGTGCCCACATTTTTAAACAAACCCAGCTTAGCCAGCTTGTTGAACTTCTCCATGCCCACTTCTTTGGCCTTGTGGTCTAATGCTACAAATAACCCTTCCACCATCACCACGGCTCCATCTATAATGATACCAAAGTCCACCGCACCCATAGAGAGCAGGTTGGCCGTCATACCCTTTAGCCGCATGAGCATAAAGGCAAATAGCAGTGCCAGCGGTACTATTACACCTACAATAAGTGTAGTGCGCCAGTCGGCCATGAAAATGAGCACGATAAGCGTAACGAGTATGATACCTTCAAACAGGTTGTGCAATACCGTGTGTGTTGCATATTCCATCAGGGTGGTACGATCATAGAATGGAACGATCTTCACATCCTTAGGAAGAATATGGTTATTAAGTTCTGTAACCTTATCGTGTACACGGTTCAGCACCTCTTCTGCATTCTCGCCTTTACGCATTACTACGATACCTTCTACCACATCATCTTCATTATCCCTGTGTACCTGGCCAAGGCGTGGTTTTTCCGTTTCCACTACGTTGGCAATGTTACGTATCAGTATAGGAACGCCATTGATCTTGGTAACGATGATGTCCCTGATCTCGTCGATGTTGTTCAACAAACCGATACCACGCACGACAAATGCTTGCCCGTTCTTGGTGAGGACATCGCCGCCAACATTGATATTACTTTTGGCAACGGCATTATATACATCGAGCGATGTAAGCCCGTAGTTAAGGATTTTGGCAGGATCTACCTGGATCTCGTATATCTTTTCTCCGCCGCTAAATGTGTTAACGTCGGCAATGCCGGGGATGGATTTAAATTGTCTGTCGAGCACCCATTCCTGTATAGTATTCAGCTCGCGTATGCTGCGGATCTTACTTTTGAGTGTGTAGCGATAGACCTCACCTGTCGGACCGTAAGGAGGCTGTACATCTGGCTTGATGCCATCGGGCAGATCGATATTGCTGATGCGGCTAAACACCTGCTGGCGGGCAAAGGCGTCATCTACACCATCATCAAATATCAGGCGCACATAAGAAAGCCCGAAAGATGATGTAGAACGGAGGTTTACTTTTTTCTGTACGGAGTTTAGTTCTGTTTCCAGCGGTATGGTTACAAATTTTTCAACCTCTTCGGCGCTTCTGCCCGGCCATTGGGTAATGATAATGATCTGGGTATTGGTTACATCCGGAAAGGTTTCGATAGGGGTGTTACGATAGCTTATGTACCCGATAACGGCCAGGGCACCGGTAAGAAAGAATACCAGGTACCTGTGGCGTAATGAGAAATGGATGATCTGTTTAATGAACTTGTTCATAAATAAATAAGTGTTGGACGCGGGTGAGCGCCAAAGGAAATGTATGAAAATTGAGGGTAAAAATCCTGCTGTAGTAGTATAGGGTAGGCTGCGTATGCAAACACGCAGTTATATAGCCAACAATAAAAGGCTTGTATATACTAATTTACTATGAAAGTTTGGGAGGAGGAGGGTTTATCTCCCTGAAAAAGACGTATTGATAAGACGTTTGCCCCGCAGTATGCATATCGCAGTTTGGATGCACCCGTGTATAAACCATTTCGTAACGGTCTATTGTGCATTTAATGCTGCCACCGTGTTTGGCAGATTTATGCTTATTGTGCGAATGTTTTTGCTGAACCGGGGCAGGTAAGTGCTTTGTAGTATTATGATGACTATGAAAATATGCTACCGGTAAATGTGAAGGATGATGATGAACCGGTATAACAGACTCTTCACCATTGGCAGGGTCGAGCAAAAGATCGGCAACATGCGTATTCAGTAAAAAAGAATACAGCACTACGACAAGCCCTAGTAGCCCCAGGAGAAATTTACCTTTACCGGCCATTTATCAGGCACAATATTAATACATAAGAGGCTGTAAAAATGTTAAATCTGTTACAGCGAACGAATAAATTTAATTACTGCCTGCCTGTCGGCCTTGCTAAGCTGAGAGAATTTTGTTTTCGATTGTTCTGCTTCGCCTCCGTGCCATAAGATAGCTTCCTCTATAGTACGTGCGCGGCCATCGTGCAGGTAGTAGGGCGTGCCGTTTGTTTTCTCAAACAAGCCTATACCCCACAATGGGGCAGTGCGCCATTCCTTGCCGCTTGCCAGGAAGTCGCTGTAGTTATCGGCAAGGCCATCACCCATATCATGCAGCAACAGATCTGTAAAAGGTTGTATGCGTTGGTTGGATATGGCAGGTAGAGTAAGATCAACACCGGTTTGTACCACAGGTTTGTGGCATCCGGAACAGTTCAGTTGGTTAAATAGGTCTTTACCGTGTTTTACTTCCGGATCGGTAACATTTCTGCGGGCCGGTACTGCAAGTGTGCGCACATAAAATGCTACTGCGTTTAATATACTATCCGGCAGTTCAGGATCGTCGCCCCTGCCATCGTACTGCGGCTGGCCGAAGCAGCTTTCTACAGGTACTATACTGCTGGTGATACCCATATCCTGGTTGAAGGCGCCTGCGACTTGTGTTTTTACAGTAGCGGTATTTGCCTTCAGGCCAAAACGACCTAATTCTTTTCTTTTAGTTTCTGCATTATATACATAGTTGGGGCGTCCGCTGATGCCGTCGTGGTCTGCATCGTTTTCATCTGCATAAGACAGGATGGTGCTTTCAGGAATATTCTCTAACAAGCCGAGGCCAAACACAGGCGGCGCCAGGCGTGGAGAAAGCGAGTATGCGCCCGTAATATGCATGTAGGCATTCTGCATCGTATAGGTAGGCTTGCGTAGTGTTACCGTTTCACCATCAGGATAAGTATAACTTACGTTACTATAGCTGATGTTTACTTTACACTCTGCCTGTTTGCCGAATACAGAGTTGTCCTGCAACTGTCCGCCATAACCGCTCATACCTGCAGGACCACCAAAATCATTCATATCTGATGTGCTGATACGAAAGAGCAGGGAAGAGGTGACATCACCTGCTGTAGGCGTTCCTTTGCCATCGTTGTGGTGGCAGGATATACAGGATACGTTATTGAATATCGGTCCCAGCCCGCTGTTGACAGGGGCGGGAGCCGATACATAAGTTTGTTCAAACGCCGCATCTCCTAGTTCATGTGCGTGCATATCATTATCACTAAGGCCGGATATAGCATGTGTGAAAGCCCGGGAGGTTTCATCAAAAATAGTTGCTATACCGCCACTCAAACGCTCGTCGTAACTGTCTTCGCTGAAAGGCTGCGCTTTGCGGCACATAGCGAACAGTGTAGTAATGCTGACAATGAAAAGTAGTACGGTCGTTTTTTTCATATCGCCCAAAGGCTTTAAATATTAGTCTGTAATGTATTGGATGATGAATGGCTTCAGTTCGCCTTCCAGTGTTTGTTTCAGTTCGTTCAGGGCATTCATGGTGTTTTGCGACTGTACGCGCTGGTTGATGATAGCATCTTCGTAGAATACAGTAATGTTATCAAAAGAGTTGATGGCAGCAGTCATCTGTGTTTGCAGCTTGTTATCCAATGCTACATTCTTGCTGCTCACCAGGTCGTTGATGCCTAAGCCATCCTCTTTGTATTTGCCAATATATACATTGCGCAAGCCTACGAGGTTGTTCTTGAAATCTGCAAGAGAGTTGCCTGAGTAAGGAGACTCTACCATTTGCGGATCGCGTGTATCGAAAGGTTCTTTCATTTTACCACCGCCTACTTCATCGCAGATGTCTATCATAGATTCTACAATAGCAAGGTAGGCTTCCTGCTTCTTTGCATATTTAGCGCTGCCATTGCCTGCAGTTATTACCTGCTTTGCAAAGTTTACAGGATCAGCGGTCCAGCTTTGATACAGATCGTGGCAAGTACCTTTCAGGTCGGTAGCCAGGCTGATCATATACTTCTTCTGGCGTGTGGTGATGTCTGCAGCTTTGCGATCGCCGTGATTACCGAAGATGATGTACTCTATCGGGTGATAACCACGCAGAGATAGTGTTGCAGCTTGTATATCGCTTACTTCCAGGTTGTTGCTGCTGTTGAGCAGTGAATCCATCTGCACATAATCTGTAGGCCATGTGTCCATGTTTGGATCGTAATCATTGTCTTCTACGGGGCCAAAGAGAAAACCTTCACATTGCTCCCATATCGTACGCATATTCTTCCATGATGTGCGTGCTGCAGCAAGGTTATCTTCCGTAGGGTTGTCATTGAGTGTTTGCAGGGTGCTATACAGGTTATCAGATGCATCTGCAAGGTCTTTATATCCCGGCACTGCTACTTTGTTGGTGAAGTCTATAAGCACTTGTTCCTTCATGGTGTTGAAGTCTGTAGTTACAGGTGCGGGGTCTTCTGTTTTGTGGCATGCGCTTACCAGCATGATTGTAGCACCAAGTGCTATAACGAGTTTGTTTTTCATGTTGTTCTATTCTTCGCTGTTTGGTATAGAAATAAATAATGACTGGTCTTGTACTGTGGTAGCATAGGTAGTGAGAGGTAACTCGGCAGGGCCCTGTGTTACAGCACCCTTCTTATCAAAATGGCTGCCATGCAGGCTGCATTCAAATCCATCTGCGTTAACACTAAGCTGGTTGTCCATATGGGTGCATTTCATTAGTATAGCGGTATAGGTGCCGTCTTCTTCTTTATGTACGGCAATATCATAATACCAGCGTTTGATGCGAACAAACTGAAGGTTGCCTGTCTCGAAAAGAGAAAGCGGTATCTCTGCCTGCTTGTTCTCATTGATAGTGGTTTTATAGACGTTGTTCTTTTTGCCCGCATAGGCGAGCATAGTAGGTAGCATACTACCTGCTGCTGCCAGCAGGCAAAAGCTACATCCTGTTTTTATGAATTGCCTTCTTTGCATTAGAATGAATAACCGATACCGAGGTTCAACAATGTATTCGTGGTTTGATACGGGAGTGCATTAGGGGCTGGATTGATAATAAGCGCAGCGTTTTGGTCGCCGGTGTTTACAAACTGCACATCTGCTTTTATTACCACGTTAGGAATAGGCAGGTAGCTAAAGCCTGCAAAAACGTGCGATTGCTTGAGTGTACCATCATAGATGCCATCAGGTGCTGTTGGCATTTCTGCATTCAGATCAAACATTTCGTAGCGGGTGAACACTACTAACTGCCCTTGTTTTTTATATCCTTTAAAGAGGTGCAGCAGGTCATAACCTACCTCTGCATACGCACCGTACATAGCTTTTGCAGTGTTCTTGCCATAAGCAGCATTGATCTTATCGGCTTCAGGGAAGCTGATATAAGTACCTAATACTTTTGCCTGCCATCCTTTATTTGCATACTGTACATCTGCTTCGCCCAGGTAGATAGGCGTACCGAATGCACCGCTGTTCAGCTTCAGGCTGTCTGCACCACGTGGACTAAGGCCTACCGTGCCACCCATATAGCCAGATACCTGGAACTTAAACCTACCGGGCTGATATTGTATAGAAGCATTTACTGCAAGGTTGTTGGCAGTTGCCAGTCCGCCTTCTGCACGGCCTTCTACAATACCGGTACCATGTTCAAAGTTGGCAGAGTTGAGCCCATTGATCAATGATATTGTATAATGTACCGGCGCACTGTTAAGGCCTCCGTAGAAACCAATACCCAGTTCGCGCCAGGTAGCGGGGATCACCAGCGATTCTACCAAAGGACGATGGACGCCATTAAAGTTTACGGGCAGGTGGTTTTCGTTGAGGATGCCTATACGTGGTATGAACAAACCTGCAACGATATAATTTTTAGGGTTGATGCTGAATTTAAGGAAAGCCTGCTCCATAGAGATCTCCCCTTTCTGTTCCATACCGGCAACAAGGGCATTTTCTATCTCCATCTCAGAGAAGAATGATATGCGGGAATTGAACTGGTGCCCTACGAAAAGTACCACCCTGTCTAGGCTGGCAGTAGATTGCTGCAGGTTGGTATTGCGGGTATAGTACGCGCTACCGTAGCCTGAGATAACCGTTTTTTGCTTAACGAGGCCTGAATGCAGGGAATCTTCGTTTGTAATGATCTGTTGTGCAGGAGTGCGGTACTGTGCATGAGCTGCATTACCTATAACTGCTGCGGACGCTAAAAGGAGTAGTTTTTTCTTCATGTAATTACACAAAATGTGCGCGAAGAAAAAACTAATCCTTGTCTTTGGTTTTCAGAATCGGGAAAAATATGATCAGCATCAGGAATTTCTTCCTGACACTAAGCATTTACCACTTCTTATAACTCTTTTTATTAAACTGTTTCTTTTTAGGCGCTTGGCTAGTATGCACCGCGTCGGGGCGTTTTACCACATCTTTGCCCTTGGGCAGGTTGATCTTCACCAAACCTGAGTCGCTGGCTGGGTAAGGGTGCTTTTCGATGACTGGTATCTTCATACCTATTAGCTTTTCGATGCCTTTCAGGTTGTCCTTTTCTTCCTCGTCGCAGAAAGAATAGGCTACACCTTCCAATCCTGCACGGCCTGTACGGCCAATACGGTGTACATAGGTTTCCGGTACTTCGGGCAGATCGAAGTTGATAACATGGCTCAGTTGGTCTATATCTATACCACGAGCGGCTATATCTGTAGCCACCAGCACTTTTATCTGTCCTGATTTGAAGTGCGTTAAAGCCCTTTGGCGTGCATTCTGAGATTTATTGCCGTGGATGGCTTCCGCTATGATGCCGTCTTTAAACAAGTCCTTCACCACTTTATCTGCGCCGTGCTTGGTACGGGTAAATACAAGGGCGCTCTTTACCACCGGGTCCTTCAGCATAAAGGCCAATAGTTTTTTCTTGTCCTTTTTATCTACATACAGCAGGTACTGGTCAATCTTTTCTGCGGTGCTCGATACAGGAGTTACTTCTACTTTCTCCGGTTTTACCAGGATGGTATCTGCCAGCTTTTGTATCTCAGGAGGCATGGTAGCAGAGAAGAAAAGAGATTGCCTTTTATGAGGCAATTTGGCTACCACTTTCTTTACATCGTGTATAAAGCCCATATCCAGCATACGGTCTGCTTCATCCAGTACAAAGATGTTGATATGGCTGAGGCTGATAAACTTCTGTTCTATAAGATCCAGTAAACGGCCGGGAGTGGCTATCAGTACATCTACACCTGCTTTTAATCCCTTTACCTGGTTGCCTTGCGGTACGCCGCCAAATATTACCAAATGCTTTACACGCAGGTGGCGACCATAGGCTTCAAAGCTTTCGCCTATCTGTATAGCCAGCTCACGGGTGGGTGTTAGTATTAATACTTTGATTGTTTTGTGTCCGTTATCTATTGGCGGACGACTCAGTAATTGTAGTATCGGTAAAGCGAAAGCTGCTGTTTTACCGGTGCCTGTTTGTGCAACGCCCAGCAGGTCTTTCTCTTGCAGTATAATGGGTATGGCTTGTTCCTGTATAGGCGTAGGTTGTGTATATCCTTCTGTTTGCAGCGCATCCAATAATGGAGCTACAAGATTTAATTCTTTAAAATTCATTTATAAAATTGAGAGGCCGGCTTAATATTCTAATTAATTGTAAACAAGGTAGGAAGTCAGCTATTAATATTAAAGGGCAAAGATAGGGTATATTTATTTAATAGGTTTTGATGTATTGTAATAGGCTCTTAATTTAGTGCCCGAAAACTACAACCAATGCATACCCTGAAGCTACTCTTCACTATTCTGATAATCTTATATTGTTCCCAAAATGTGTCTGCGCAGGATAATGAGCTATTTAAGATCGACATACACCTTATTATTAAAGACAGTACGGCATGTAATAGCCTGAAGGTAATAGACCAAAGGCTTGATAAGAAAGATATAGGATATGTAGTCCGTGGTTTTAAGGGGCGCTTAGCTTTAGTAACAGGACAATCAATTGATGATTATTTGCCCGCGGTATATGATGAAATGCGAGGAGGCCAAAAGGGTGGAGATCAGCTTCTTTTCGTGCTCTATGACCTGCAAATAAAGGATAGGGTAGGAGATGATGAGTCAGGCATATTTTATATAAGTGGAGATTTTTTCAGGGGGAACGGAGACAACTATCATTATATAGCATCCCTTGATTCTCTCTACGAAGTGCGTACTGAAACAGACATAACCGACAGGCTATTGCGAGGGTCTGAGCTGCAGATGCAATTGCTGCTGGCAGAATATGCAGGAATGCCTATAGCTGATGATAAAGTATATACAATTGCAGAGGCATCTGCGAAGCGTAAAACAGATAAGCAGGCTTACCCGATATATAATACTATTGATTTTAAGAAAGGCATATACTATACTGTAGAGCAATTCCTGAATAATACGCCCATAGATACATCTTTTGTGAAAAAGACGTACATACGGGACAATGGGCTTAAAACAAATTACCTGCATTACCTGAATGAAAAAGGAAGAACAGGAAAGCAAATTGACGAGGCAACTTTTTTTGCTGCTTATGACGGGGAGAACTGGTGGGTGCCTAATATTAATTACTGTACCATTATGCGCTACCAGAACGGAGAATTTTATGCATCTAAATTTTTTAACCAAAGATATGCAGGTACTTACAGCAGTGCAGCTTACAGTGTGGGGCTAACTTTTGGCTTACTTGGTGCTCTTGTGGCATCAAGTATAGATAGGTCTGATGCTCGACGGGTTAAAAAAGAGTGGAGCTTGTATTCGGGTAAGTTCGACCCCATTACTAAACAATTTAAACCGGTAGACAGGTTTAATCATAAATAATCATTATCAAAACTACAGCCAATGCGTACCCTGAAACTACTCTTCACTATTGTTACTGTCTTTTGTTGCCTGCAAAAAGCAGATGCCCAGGATGAAGAAGTGTTTGATATCGTAAATGTCAAACACTTTGATAGTGCCGGACAATGCAAGACCTTAAAGGTAATAGATAACCGTAATGACAAGACTAATATTGGTTACCTGCGTACAGGGCCTTTTAATAAGTTTAAAACACTTGTGACTTCCAAACCCTTGCCCGAATTCCTGCAGACATTTTATGCCTCTGCTATTGATCCTGCTAAAGTTACTGATGACGAGTTGCTGATGGTTGTCTATGATTTTAAAATAATGGACAGGCCACAGGGGTTTGGCGGTATGGAAGTTGGTAACATTTTTTTCAGCGCTGATTTTTTTAAAGGTGCAAATGGTCAATACAGATTTGTAGCCAGTACCCATCCGTTCTACGAAGCACGTTCTGATAAGGACGTAACGGAAGACCTGGTTGAAAAAGCAGAAGATAAATTGTGGGCATATCTGCAGGCATATAGTTGTCAGGGTCCGGATTTGAAGATAGGCAGGTTCTACACATTAGAGGAGGCTTCTCAAGTGCGATACTTACAGAAAAAGGCCCGGGCAATCTATGATACAACCCGATGGAGAAAAGGTATATATTATACGGAGAAGGATTTTTTAAGTGACAGTAACCGTATCGATATTACTGCAACAGAGGAAGGTAGCGGAAATAAAAAGAAGATTATTTTCTCCGGCGATCATGGAAAAACAGACAGCTTTTTAAAAGCAGGACATATGGCATATTATTACAGCGGCGAATCGTGGTGGCTTGTATCCAGCGAGCAATGTATACCCCTGGAATACCACGACGGGGATTTTTTTATGAACCTGTTTATTACACAGACATATACAGGCACTTATAGAATAGGGACTGCTGTGATAAAGCCCAGAAGCAGGAAGGAATTTTGGAAGAACGATGAAATAAAAGACAGGGCTGAATATGTTTTGAGATTAAACCCTGCGACCGCCTATTTTCAGCCAATTGCACGACCTCACCAGGTTACCCCTTAGGGTTCTAAACAATTTAAACCCATAGACAGGTTTAGCCACAAATAATCACTACTAAAGTTATGCGTATCCTTAAGCTACTGTTCACTATTGTTATTTTCCTTTTGGGGTTACAGAATTTATCTGCCCAGCAAGTTTATTATGAGATGCATATTAATAAACACCTTGTTGGGGAACATCAATGCAGAAACCTGAAGGTGATTGATCTGAGAAAAGACAAGAGTTGTATAGGTCATTCCTGGGAAACATCAAAACGAAACAGGAAACCTATTGTTACCAAGAAATCGTTTGATATCGTATTGCAGGATGCTTACGATAAGATGAAAGATAGCAGTAAGCTCGGTGATGATGAACTGGTGATGGTGCTTTATCATATGGGTGCAGTAGACAGATCCGGCGAGAGTGATGGTGGTATGGGCACGCTTTCTATTAGCGCTGATTTCTTTAGAGGAACTGATGGACAATATAGATTTTTAGGGCAACTTGATTCTTTCTACGAGATATTCTCTCCACGGCATGTAACGGACACACTGCTTGCTAAGACAACCGGCAGAATATATTCTATCTTGTCTCGGTATTCAGTTACGTTACCTGATGAAGCTGGGGCCAGGATATTTTCATTGGAGGAGGCGATGGATAAACGTAATAAAGAGAAGGGTTCTTATATTATTTACGCAGCAAAGCGCTATACCAAAGGAGTTTATTATACCAACGAACAATTCCTGAATAATACGCCGGTAGACACTCCTTTAATAAAATGGTCTTATCTGAAAGGAGAAGAAAATATCACTACTTTCTATTATCAGAACGAAAAGGGTAAAAGAGGGAAATTGATGCCTGCCAGGAGTTATTTCGCTGTGTCGGATGGTAAGAACCTCTGGGTGGGTGACAGTATTGGTGCTGCAAAAATGATATTTGAGGATGGAGACTTTTATGCAAACGTGCATTTCAATCATTATTATTCGCCGACGGGCGCATTCCCTACACCGTTCGTATTTTTGGGCCTGGCGACTGGTGGTGTCGTAGGGATGGCTATTGCCGGTGTTGTGAGCACTACAATAGGGGGTACTGTTAATGGTCCGGCCGGATCCAACAAGATCGTTTTAGGTTCCTATAAGGCTCGTTTGGATCCTGCGACCGGGAGATTTATCCCGATAGCATGGATCCGGTAGTTATTCTTTAGGCTTCCTTTTAAACTTATCATACCGTTTTTTGCCTTTGCTGCCTGATGGCCTTGCTTTTGGCTCTTTGGGTTCGGGTGTGGGCCCAAACTCAGGTGGTACTACTGCTTTGGTAACGGCATGGCCCAGCAGCTTTTCTATCCGGTGGAATTTATATTGCTCCTGGTCTGTAATGAAGGTGTAGGCAGTACCTGTGGTAGCAGCACGTGCCGTACGGCCAATACGGTGTATATAATCCTCACCTTCATGTGGTACATCGTAGTTGATCACCAGGTCTATATCTTCTATATCTATACCCCGGCTGATGAGGTCTGTAGCCACCAATACTTTCAGGCGTTTGCTGCGAAAATCCATCATCACCTGTTCGCGTTTATCCTGCTCCAGGTCTGAGTGTATCTCGTTGGCAGATAATTTGGCACGGCGTAATTCGGCAGTAAGCTTCTTTACACTCATCTTGCTGCTGCAAAACACTACTACACTATTAAAATCGCGCTGGGTGAGTATGTTTTTTATCAGCGGTATCTTCTGCTCTTCAAACACCAGGAAGGCTTCCTGTTTTATCTGCTCCGGTGGTTTGGATATAGCGATGTTGATCTCTACAGGATTCTTTAAGATACCGTTTGCCAGTTTGCGTATGGCAGGCGGCATCGTGGCGGAGAAGAGCATGTTCTGCCTGTCTTTGGGCATCTTGTCGATGATCTTCATGATATCTTCATAGAAGCCCATATCCAGCATACGGTCTGCCTCGTCTAGTACCAGGTATTTGAGTTTACCGATGTTCACATATCCCATATTGAGGTGGGATATCAAACGGCCCGGTGTGCATACTACTATATCGGCGCCCTTGCTCAGTGCTTTCTTCTCTGCGTTAAACAATGCACCATCGCCACCACCATATACCGCTATACAGCTGATGGATGTATAATAAGAGAGCCCTTCTATTACCTGTACTATCTGTGTAGCCAGTTCGCGGGTAGGCACTATCACCATGGCATTTACCTGGTGGTCATCTGTGGTATTCCAGAGTATATTCTGTATCAACGGCACCAGGAATGCGGCTGTTTTTCCCGTACCTGTTTGTGCTGCTGCTATGATATCGTGTCCGTCTAGTATCTTCGGTATTACCTGTTCCTGCACAGGTGTTGCCTCGTCATAGCCCATACTCTCTATGCCTTCCATCAACCCTTCGCCTAAACCAAATTCTGTAAATTTCAATGTACTGTTGTTTTGTTGGTGTTATGAGCCTATTTGGCTACTTCTATTTTTAATTTCTTATTCTTCAGCTTATGTTCTTTGATAAGGTGCAGTGTATAGCTGGCCTTCGACCTGCGTATGGCTACAAAAGAGAAGAAGTCCTTTACATCTATCAGTCCTATATCTTCTTTCTTCAGTTCGCCTTTGTTCGACAGGAAGCCCACTATATCTACCTTGTTCACTTTGTCCTTTTTACCTGCGCTGATGAAGAGTGTTGTCCACTTAGGTTTCTCCGGTATTACCGCTTCTTCCGGCAGTTCTATCTCTTCCGGTGCAGGGCTTACATAGTCGGGTACTTTTTCATCCGGAGATAACAGGAGTATCACCGTACCACTTGCTTCCATACGTGCTGTACGGCCATTGCGGTGGGTAAATATATCTTCTGTAAATGGCAGGTGGTAGTGTACAATGTAGCGTATGTTAGGTATATCCAGTCCGCGTGCTGCAATATCTGTTGTCACCAGTACATTGACACTGCCGTTGCGAAACTTGGCTAATGCGCTATCCCTTTCGCGCTGCTCCATAGCACCGTGATAAAATTCGTTGGTGATGCCTTTTTCTGACAACAGTTCGCTGGTACGTTCTACCGATTCCCTGTGATTACAGAAGATAATGGTAGAACGGTTGCCCAAATAGCATATCAGCCTGAAGAGGGTATCTACCTTATCCCTGTCGGGAGATAGTACCATTTTGATGGCCAGCTTGGTTGGGTCTGCTTCTTCGCCGGTAAGGAAGCTGATGCGGTGGGGTGCTTCCAGCCCCAGGAACTCCGGTACCTCCACTGCTTCTGTGGCAGATGTAAGCATACGGTGGGTAATATTGGGTAATGATTCCAGGATGAAGGTCATCTCTTCTTCAAAGCCCAGTTCCAGCGATTTGTCAAACTCATCCAGCACCAGGTGGGTAATGCTGTCGGCCGTGATATTGCCCCTGCGCAGGTGATCGCAGAGCCTGCCGGGTGTGCCCACTATAATAGCAGGCGGCTGCACCAGGTTGTTTTCTTCTATTTCCCTTTTATGGCCGCCGTAGCAGTTGGTGATCTTGAAGCCGGTACCCATCTGGCGGAAAACAGTTTCTATCTGCTGTGCCAGCTCGCGGGAGGGGACTACAATAAGTGCCTGTGTTTTTTTATTGTCTTTATCTAACGCGGCCACTGTTGGCAGCAGGAAGGCCAGTGTCTTGCCCGAGCCTGTGGCGGATAATAATATGATGTTGTTGTGTTCCTCTGTAGCAGCCAGTGTTGCCTCTTGCATCTCGTTGAGTGCATCGATATTCAGGTTGGCTAGCGTGTTTGTAACGAGGTCTGTTTTAGATAGCATTGGTGTAAAAGTACGAAAGTTTGCATGGGTAGGGTTTTTCGTGTATTTGCGATATTCTTGTCAAAAAATATTTTGCCTAAAATTTGGATGCATTGGAATCTTATGTATATTTGTCTTAGGTAAATGAAGAATATGTCATGATCTACTCATCAGAACTGATAAAGGGCACTTTGAAGACCATAGTGCTGAAGATGCTGGAAGACAACCGTAAGATGTATGGTTACGAGATCACCCAGAAGGTAAAAGAGCTGACCAAAGACCGCATACAACTTACAGAGGGGGCGCTGTACCCTACGCTCCATGCATTAGAGAACGATGGCCTGCTGACCACCGAAACCGAATATATAGGTAAGCGGATGCGTAAATACTATAGCCTGAGCCCAAGCGGCAAAGGCAAAGCAAAAGAACGTGTAAGCGAACTGGCCGACTTTATGGAGACCATGAAGTTATTGCTGGATATACAAATAAAACCTGCTTAAGAATGTATTGCATCACTGACAAGCAAGTAGATTATATCCTCGATGACATTAGACGTAACGGCATCGAAATGGAGGACCTGCAGTTAAACCTCCTGGATCATATCTGCTGCATCATTGAGCAACAGCTCGAAGAAGATGGCGACTTTGAGCGCTTCTACCATGCAACCGTGCGACAGTTTTACAAGCACGACTTGCATGAGATAGAAGAGGAGACCATCAATTTATTAACCTTCAAAAATTTTTACCAGATGAAAAAGTTCATGCTGATGAGTGGCCTGTTTTCTGCAGTAACGTTTATTGCAGGCTCTTTCTTCAAGATCATGCACTGGCCCGGTGCCAGCGTAATGCTGGTGCTTGCCTTCTTTGCATTCTCCCTGCTGTTCCTGCCAATGGTGTTTGTATTAAAGACCAAAGAGATGAACCAGCTACGGGATAAATGGATACTAGGGCTTGGTACCATTGCAGGCATCCTGTATTGCGCCTCTATGCTCTTTAACGTAATGCACTGGCCGGGTGCGCGTATTATATGGTTCATTACACTGATCCTCTCTGCATTTGTTGTATTGCCGCTATACTTTACGGCAGGTGTGCGCCGGGCAGAGACAAGGGTGAATACCATTGTTACCAGTGTGCTGATACTCGGCTTCCTCGGGGTGCAGTTTACACTTACTGCATTAAGGCCACCTGCTACACGCGGAGATATCTATACCTATGCGCGCAACGAGTTGTTATTAGACAACCTGAGCAAGCAGGCAAGCAATGCTACAGTAAACCAACTGGCAGCGAATGTAAATGCAGCCTGTAACGAACTGAAGCTAAGCCTGCTGAAAGAAGCTACCGGTGATAGTGCCCTGCGTACCGATGACCATACATTGGCGCATCTGAGGCAGCAAAGCCTGCAGGCGCTATTTGGCTATGGTAATAAACTTGCCCTGCTGAATGCGTTGAAGAGCTCTGTAAACAATTATAATGCTGCCGTGCCAGCCCCTGTGCAGATACCTGTTGCTAACACAATACTGGATGCACCGCTGAACCAGATGGGTGCTTACAGTAATATAGATGCGCTGAATAATATTGTACAGGTGCAGTTGTTCCTTGCCATCAACAGGCCTGCTACTGTGGCTATGCGCTAACACATCATTTATCCTGCAACCAAATAATGCTAACTTTTTTTAGTGAAGCGAAATGGCCGTATTTCTATACGGCTTTTTTGTGTTTCGTGATGGTGATTTTAGGATTTAGAAATTAGTACTTAGATTTTAAAGTGTCATTGCGAGGCGCGATAGCAACGAAGCAACCTTGCGGTGTGAGTGTTGTGTAACAATGGGTGCGGTTGACACACTCTTAATTCGCGAGGTTGCTTCGCTGCACTCGCAATGACACTTTAAAATCTAAGCACTAATTTCTAAATCCTAAAGCAATCAACTATTCAACCACTCAACTACTCAACCAATCACTTCTCCCAATCCGCATCTTCATTGAGGCTGATGAGTGCCTGGTACACGCAGTTGTGTAGAATGGTGAGGTGGTTTTCGTCGGGCATATAGTGGAAGTTGAATTTGATATTGGAATTACTTCCTCTTTTTATAAGGTCTGCCAGGTGGCGTGCATCATTTTCCATACGCTCGCCTTCGCTGCCTACAGCTATGTATACACGTGTATCCGGTTCTGCCTTTTTGCTCTTCAGGTCGTTGGCTTTAGCGAGGATAGAACTGTTATCCCACCAGATGCTAGGACTAACAATGAGGAAGCGGTTGAACATAGAAGGCTTTGTCAGCAATATCTGCGTTGCCAGTAATCCACCCAGCGATTGCCCGATGAGTGTTTTAGAAGTATTGCAGCGATAAGCACGTTGTATATAAGGTTGCAGTTCTTTCTCGAGGAATTGTATAAACGGTTCTGAATGCCCCGTTGTTGGGAAGGAATGCAGATCGCTGTCTATAGTTGTGGGGAAGGTAAAATCTCGCTTGCGGTCTACATTGGCGATGCCCACCACTATGGTAGGCGGCATAGAACGTATCATGGTGAGGAACTGCACCACACCTGTAACGTGTACAAAGTCTTCATTAGCACTGCCATCGAGCAGGTAGATGACCGGGTAGCAGGTAACGCTATCCTTATAATACTCATCGGGCAGGTACACATTCAGTGTGCGTGTTTCTGAAAGATACTTGCTGCTGATCTTATCTACCACGCCCAGCTTAAAAGGTGGCAGCGATGCAATGCGCTGTTCTTTGGTTTGTGCATAGGTAGATACAGATGCCATAGCAATGAGGACGATGGTGCAAACAATGCGGGATAGTTTTTGCATAATGTACTAAAGTTAAAAATTAGTCTGTGTTTGTAAGATGATAGCTGACGGTTGCAGAAAATAATTCCATTTTATACCCTTCGCAGAAATCGAGGTAGAGATAGGCCTTATTGTCTTTTGTTTCCTGTAGTACGTTATCCGCTACAAACCTGCCACGATAAAACTGATCAAGTGTTAATGGTGTAGTGATAACCGGCAATATATTTGTTATGATCTCTACCTCGCCAAAAGAAATTTGGAGTGTTTTTCCCTGTTGGTTGGTAAAACTTAATGTATAATGAGTATCATCTTTTGCCCAATGCACGCAGGTAAGGTCATTGTGCAGGTCGATGGTCGTATTGTCAAGCGTTACCTCCAATAAGCTTTCAAACAGTGGTATATCTGTGGTATAGATCATTCAGCGAGGAAAAATAGTACAGTTGCCGCATAAAAAACCACCTCATTAGGGTGGTGTATTATTCATCAAGTAAGTCCATAATAACAGCAAAGCTATCGGCATACTTGGTGGGGAGAAACTCGGTGATATCGTAAGTAGCTATATCATTGATATAGAAAGGGTCTTCCTTGATAAGATCCTCTACCGCATCCCTGCTGCCGGCACGTGCCAGTATAATGCCACCTACACGGGGTACCTGCCGCCCTGATGCCAGGAAGGTGCCATTTGCATAGTATTTATCGAGGAACTGTACATGTTGTGGTATCAGTGCATCTACCTCTTCGAGGCTTTTATGATAGCTTAATTTTATTATAAAGAGATTCATAAAACAAAGTTAGTAAGAGTAGTTTGATACAAGCTATGAATGATCTTATTTACGCTGCTACCGCTCCGCGGTTTTGTTTCATGTATTCGCTGGGTGTATTGCCGGTAAATTTCTTGAACACATTATTGAATGTGGTCTTGGAATTAAACCCTGCCTCGAAGGCGATGGATAATACGGTAAGGTGTTGTTTCCGCGCATCGGTAAGTAATTCTTTTGCTTTGGCTACACGGTAAGTATTTACCAGTTCGTAAAAGCTCTTGCCAGCAGATTGGTTCAATGCCTGCGATACCCTGTAGGGTGTTTCGCGGATGGCATCTGCCAGTTGCTGCAGGGTAAGTTCGGGCTCCAGGTATAGTTCTTCTTTTTCTATAGCGGTGATGGCGTTATCTACAATGCGTTTGGCATCGGCATCGCCCAGCCTGTTGCGCTGGTATTTTGCTTTTTCTGCAGGTTCTGTAGTGGTTACTGTTTCCTGTGTTTCCGTAGTTGCTGCGGGTACTGCAACCGTTGGGGCCGGTACTTCTATAGCCGGTTCAATAACAGGCGAAGCTGTTGGCAAGCTTATATCCCGCTGCATCAGCCCTTTGATGGATGCATAATATATATACACTATCAGCAGGAAGTAAGCAGTCAGGTTCGATTTGCCTATCGTAAACCCTTCTATCATATAAGAAAGTATAAAGGCCAGCAGTGCATAACCAATCAATATCATATTGCTTACCAATATGATGCGTACCCAATGCAGGCTGTAATGCCGGGTATTGGAAAAATTATCCCTGATGAAATGCTGGTGCTTGTTATATAGGTTGTTGGCAGCGAAGAAGTAACCAAAGAAAACGATGAATTTGCCAATAGTAATAGCCAGGTGAATGTTAGAATGCATCAGCTCTTGCTGGCCATCTACTACCTGTATCACTGCTTTATATTCAAAAAACCAGTATTCCAGCGCATAGGCAGCTATGGTAAGTACCACCAGGTGCAGCAGGTCTTTTTTAAATGCTTCGGGGTGGCTAAACATGTGTATATAGAAATAAGTACACGGTGCACCTATCCATATTAGAGAATCTGTTATCCAGGAATGTTGCCAGCCAAATTGCTGCTCTATGAACGGTAATAACAGCAGTGAGCTAACCGAAAATATATGAGCTATCAGGAATACAGATTTATGCCAATCCAGCTTCTTATTAAAGAAAATGATAAGACAAAAGATATAGCCCTGTATGCAGCCAAGGATGGGTATTAATTGCAATATATCCTGTAAGCCTATGGTTAACAGCATGTTGGTAAAAGTACAAAAGCTTTGAGTTTTGCAAAGGGCAGGCGTTCGTATTTATTGAAAAATTAAAACTCTTTTGTAAACGTTCCGATTTACTATTTTATTGATAATCAAACAATTAAGTGGCTGCCTAATTTATCCGTACCTATACTGCGTACCGGCTAATTGTACGAAGCAGGCAGCCCTTTTTGCCCAACCATCTTTGTGTCACAAAAACGATCCGCATGACACAGAAATTTTTCCGCAACAGCAACATGGGTTCTTTAATAGCCCGCTTATGCTTAACTGCTATTCTGGCAGTAGCCGTACAATCAGAAGTACTGGCGCAGGCCGTTACCCAAACCATCAGGGGTATCATTACCGACCAGCAATCTAAGCAACCGGTGGCAAATGCCGTGGTAGAGGTAATGGCAAATGGCAGCAAACAAGGTACCGTATCAGATGCCGATGGCAGCTATGCCGTAGATGGGGTGCCCGTAGGCAGGGTTACCGTACACATCAGCCATATGAGCTATGGGGAGCAATGGATGCCCGATGTGGTGGTAGCATCAGGCAAGGAAACCATACTGAACCCCGAACTGCTGGAAAAGATACAGGAGCATAAGGAACTGGTAGTGACTGCTAAAAAGGTAAAGGTGACCGAAAAGCAAATGGCTACCGTAAGCGATCATATCTTCAACGCAGAAGATACCCGCAGGTATGCAGGCAGCCGTAACGATGTAGCACGAATGGCCGGCAACTTTGCAGGTGTGGTTACCAATAACGATAGCCGCAACGACATCATCATCCGTGGTAATGCACCTACCGGGTTGCTATGGAGGGTAGAGGGTGTGGATGTGTTTAACCCCAACCATTTTGGCCAGTCGGGCGCTACAGGTGGCCCTGTGAGTATGATCAACAATAACGTCCTCGATAAATCTGCTTTCTATACGGGTGCTTTCCCTGCGCAGTTTGGTAATGCCACTGCCGGTGTCTTTGACCTGCAGCTGCGTGAGGGCAATGTAAAGAAAAGAGAGTTTACAGGGCAGATGGGGCTTACCGGTTTTGAGCTGGGTGCAGAAGGGTACTTCAGCAAAAGCAGCAAGGCATCCTACCTGGTAGATTATCGCTATAGCGTACCTGCGCTGCTGAAAGCCCTGGGTGTACCTATGGGTACCGGTAATGCCATACCTAAGTACCAGGACCTGAGTTTTAAAATAGCAATACCTACCAATAAGGCAGGCAAGTTTACGCTCTTTGGTGTTGGCGGCCTTAGTAATATCGACTTCAAAGGAGATATTAAAGACACTGCCAATTTCTATAACGATCCGTTCAGCAACCTCTACTTCAAAAGCAATAGCGGCGTAGCAGGGGCATCACATACATACTTCCTTAGTAACAATACATCGCTGCGCACCGTAGCTGCCGTTACCGGTACACAGGTAAAGACCATACAGGATTCGCTGAACGATGCCCGGGATGCCTTTGCTACCTACCGCGAGCATACCAACGAATGGAAGTATGTGGTAAGCGAAACAATTAATACCAAGTTCTCTGCCAAAGACAGGCTTACTGCAGGCGCCACTGCCGATGATATACATTACTCGCTTGCCGATAGCAACCGTTCTGATGCCGCACTAAAACAATTGCACCAGGAAAAAGGAAGCACACAATTGTTGCAGGCTTATGCACAATGGCAGCACCGCTTTAACGATGCTATTACGCTGAACACAGGCTTATATGCCCAATACCTTACCCTGAATAATACTTACGCTGTAGAGCCGCGCATAGGTATGCGTTACCAGGTGAGCCCTTCAGGTGCCTTTACCCTTGCCTATGGCAGGCATAGCCAGATGCAGAACCTGATGCTGTATTTCCTGCGCACACAGCAGCCCGATGGCAGCTATATAGAAACCAACCACAACCTGGGCTTTACCACCAGCGATCATTTTGTGTCAGGATGGGAGCAATCACTGGCAGGCAGCTGGCACTATAAGGCCGAGGTATATTACCAGGCGCTGAGCAATGTACCTGTAAACAGTTATGCTTCTTCTTTCTCTGCCCTGAACCTGGGTGCAGAATATGGCAACCCCACAGAAGACGGGCTGGTAAATAAAGGTACCGGTACCAACTACGGTGCAGAACTGACGATAGATAAGCCCTTCTCTCGCGGGTATTATGTAATGGCTACCGCATCCCTGTTTCAATCCTTGTATAAAGGCAGCGACGGTATAGAGCATAATACTGCGTACAACAATCACTATGTGGTGAATGTATTGGGAGGTAAAGAGTGGAAAGTAGGCAAGGCAAATGCTATATGTATAGATGCTAAGATGACGGTTGCCGGTGGTAAACGCTATACAGAGATCAGCCTGCCTGCATCTGTAGCTGCGCACACTGCGGTGTACTTTAATGATAAGCCATACGAGGAGCAGTTTAATGATTACTTCCGTACCGATGTAAAGCTCACCTACCGCAGGAATGGCAATAAGGTAATGCAGGAGATATACCTGGATCTGCAAAACATCACTAACAGTCAAAATGCCTTCCGCCAGGGGTTTGATAACAGGGCTAATGTGATACGCACACAAAACCAGCTGGGCTTTACACCAAGCATCAATTACCGCATACAATTTTAATAACCACCAACCACACAAAAATTAATAATAATGAAACAAAATATTTTAGACAGGCACGCTGCATTGCAAATAGTATCAAGGGTACAATTATTACAACCCACAGACGAGGGCCGCTGGGGTATGATGACGGCAACGGAAATGCTGAAACACTGCAACCTTGCCAATACACAGATACTGGAAGGAGAACGCACACAGCCTAAGACTACCCTGAAACAATACCTGCTGCGCATACTATCGCTGTATATAGTGCCCCGCTTCCCTAAGAATATGCAGGGCGCGCCTGCCAACGATACAAGCGGTACTATTAGCGATACCCGGTTTTATTACGAGCGCGAGCAGTTTATAAAAACCATTATGAAGTTCCCGGCCAACAGGAAGCCGCTTACATTATCGCATATAGCATTTGGCAACATCAGCACACGCCAGTGGGGCAAGGCTGCGTGGATGCACATGGACCATCATCTAAGACAGTTTGGGGTGTAGCATACCTCTTCATGCGGACCTATGAACCCGCAATAATGCCGCAGCCATCCTTTTACAGGGGTGGCTGTTTTACATAAATAAAGCCATCCTCGACAGGATGGCTGTTACCCTTTATTTTTTGATTTGCCCGCTTTTATTGATACGCCCTTATTTGTCTTTGGCGTCTTTTATGTCTGCTTTGTCTTCTTTCTTTACAGCACGTTCTTTTTTCTTAGCTGCTTTGCGTTCGTGGCCTGCAGCATCGTGCATTTCCATCTTGGTTTCCTTTTTGTCGGCCTTAGATTCTTTACGTGCCTCCTTAGGTGTTTTGTCCACCTGGTCTTTAACGTTCTTGTCCTGCATTTTTGTTTGCTGCATGTCTTGCTGTGGCGTGTTGCTTTGTGCCAGCATTGTAGTAACGGCCGTTACCATAAGGGCCAGTACAAACACGGTTGCTAATAGTATCCTTTTCATATAGTTCATTTTTGTTGAGGTTAGTACTATAAAACTTATGCCAGCAATAAACAACTATATGCTACCGGTGTTAATTAAAAAGTAAAAAAGCAAAAACACTCGTCATTGCGAGGGTACCGAAGCAACCTCGCGAAATAAGGGTATGTCAACAGCACTTATGGTGATACAACACTCATACCGCGAGGTTGCTTCGTCGCTGCGCTTCTCGCAATGACGGCTGGGGTTGTTGCTTCGTCGCTGCGCTTTTGGGTAATTAAAAAGTAAAAAAGTAAAAATGATCGTCATTGCGAGGGTACCGAAGCAACCTCGCGAGATAAGAGTATGTCATCCACACCTATGGTGATACAACCCTCATACCGCGAGGTTGCTTCGTCGCTGCGCTTCTCGCAATGACGGGTGGGGGTGTTGTTTCGTCGCTGCGCTTCTCGCAATGACGAATCAATTTTCAATCTTATTAGAAAGATCGAGCCAGTCTTTATTTATTGATTCGATCAAAGCTATCTTCTTTTTACGACTGCCTCCTTTTATTCTCTTTTCCTCGTCAATAGCCTGCTCTATAGTATCAAAATAGTTATAGTAAACCAGAACAGTGCAATTATATTTCGAGGTGAAACTTTCGGGGTATACTTTATTCTGATGTTCCCATACCCTCCCCGCCAAATTCGACGTTACCCCGGTATACAACGCTGTTTTATCCGGTGCCGACATAATGTAAACTGCGCCTCCTTTTCTCATAGCTCTGCAATTTATCGTTTTCCGTCATTGCGAGGTAGTATCTGCGAATGCAGATATTATTATAAATCCGTCATTGCGAGGGTACCGAAGCAACCTCGCGAAATAAGGGTATGTCAACCGTACTTATCGTTATATAATACTCATACCGCGAGGTTGCTTCGTCGCTGCGCTTCTCGCAATGAACTGTGTTT